>CAWDVS010000017.1:0-484077 GCA_963805805.1 uncultured Actinomycetota bacterium
TTTTTTCAGGAACTCATTCTCCATCTTCAGCTCGCGGGTTTCCCTTTCGAGCTCGCGCAAACGCGCTCGCTCGCTCAGGGCCAGCGGCGGCTCTTCGCCGGCATGATCACGGCGGTAAGCGGCCACCCAGTTACCAAGGGTACCTTCGTTGATTCCAAGCTCCTTAGCCACGCGCGCGATCGACGCGACGTCGATCACCATCTTCACGGCCTCATCCCTGTATTCGGGAGAGAAGCTTTTCTTCGGTCGAGGCAATTGCTTCACCTTTCCAGACTGCCCATCCTATTAGATGGACTGTCCGGAAACCTTGGGGCACCTCAGATCCCGCGACGCGACTCGCTGTTGCGGCTGCGTGGGCGCGTGAGCTCGCCGCCGAGTTCTGCTAGTCGCAGGACAACGCCGCGGAGTCGAGTCGGCATGTCGGAGACCCGGGAAAACGGCGGCTCGATAGCCAGCACGCCGCAGCGAGCCGACAAGCCGGCAGCAGGCTACGTCGATACCCGCCGCTACATTCAGTGACGCAGGAGGGGTAGGGAGAACGCACGCCGAGCCGCCGTTCTGCACGCTGACTAGAAGTTGGCCGCACAGCCCAGGCCGCAGGCAGATCTGGCTGATCGGCGCGGCCAATAGCCTGCCTGCGATTCGACGGTCGTTCCGCTGTTGGTCTTGGCAGGTCCTGGGCACCCTCTCTGCCGCGATGTGGTTCCGACCTGCGCGGCGGCCGATCAGGCACGGAGAGGACTCTGGGCTGCTCTGAACTGCACACACGTCTCTGGGTAATTAGTAATTCACGGTACGTGGTATGACTGCGGCTACATGACGAACGGGCCTAACAGCTAGCGCGGCCAGCAGCCCGGCAGTACACAAGGCGTAAGTCCCAAATTGCAGCGAATGCGCGGCCCCCACTCCGTTATGGCAGACGGCGCCCCCGGTAACGGGGGCGCCTCCATATGGCCCTATTCGGACGTCCGCCCGGACACCGTACGCCGGCCCAGACTTGCCATGCAGCCACCGTCCCGCCCCTGGCCGCACAGCCCTGAAGTCCAGCAGCGCTCACCGTCCGCAGCGACCCTCAACAGCCGCCAGCAGACAGCGTTGACTCGGCCTATGAATCAGAGAAACAGCCAGCGCGTCCGCAGGAGGACCATCGCTGCATCAGCCGAGGCAGGAAAGCCCCGCAAGCCTCACCACAGCCTCCGCACAGCCCGCCCGGGCCGAACGGCCCGGTCGTCCTCTGACTTCACAGCGATTTAGACGCCTGTGTGAGCCGTCACCGGCGTGCCCGGCGCTGATCTGGAGGGCTGATTGGTGATCGCCCGGCTCGCCGGGCTGCCCGGACTGTCAGGTGCCTCCTGGTGGTGGCGGCGGCTGCCGCCGACGACGATCAGGAGGTGCTCGTCGGTCCAGGAGACCTCGGGGCTGGGCAGGCGGGCCAGGAACGTCGCGATGGACGCGCGCAACTCGCCTGGCGTGTAGAGGGAGAACGTCGAGTAGTGGTGGCCTTCGGCCTGGGCTCTGAGTCGCTCAGCGGTACTCGAGCGCGGATGCCTGAAGGTCTGCGTCGCGATCACCGTGAGCCCGTCGGTCCGCGGGATGGCGTCCCGGAATGCGGCCTCGCTGTGCAGGCGCTGCTCGTGCTCGGTGAAGCCCGGGAAGTAGCGGCCCCAGATCGTCCGCGCGTTCTGCTCCGGGGTGCGGGTGTAAATGAAGAGCTGGCCGTCGGGCTGCAGCACCCGGGCGACGGCGGTCAGGAAGCGGCCGAGGTCGAAGTGGTGGACGCAGTTGAACGCGGTGACCAGGTCGAGGCTGGCGGTGCGCAACGGCAGTTCTTCGGCGGCTGATACCAGCGGCACCACCACTGCGCGGCCGTGGTTGACGGCCTTGAGCTGTGCCAGCATGGCCGCTGAGACGTCGCTGCCGGCCAGCTTCGAGCCGTCCGGCAACAGCCCGCGCAGCAGCCGCGAGTACCGTCCCGTCCCGCAGCCCACATCGAGGCCGGTGACGGGGCGGTCCGGCAGGAACTGGCCGATCCTGCGCACCGGCGCCGCATCGGTGGTGCGCAGTGACTCGTAGACGCGCGGCTACGCGGTCGAAGTGGTCGCCCACGGTCATGTCCCGGCACCTCCTCCCGCGCTGGTTCTGCTGGCGACCATCATGCGCACATTTTGCTTAGTTCACCTACTGTTCACCGGCAACACAGACCAGTAGCGCGGACACGGCCAGCGGCTCAGAGCTCACACAGGTGCGCGAACCACGGAGGAGCCGCCAACTCCGCGCCCCGCAACCGTGTTCGAGCAGGGGCTATCTGGCACGTCTGCTGGGCAGGACGGCCGGGTTTGCGTCGCCAGTCGGGAAGGACCATCCCGAAGTCCCGCAGCGTCAGCATGTGCCAGGAATCTCCCGGCTACCCGCCCGGTTCACCGGGCGGGGAAACTGGTCCGCCGCGCTCCTGTTCGGCGCCGAGTCCGACCGTCGCGTTGCGGATGCCGAACTGCGCAAGAACCGAAGGCAAACGCCACGCATGGCCGGTACCAGCCAGCAGCGTGGACGTGGATACTGGCCCGTGCCAGTCTGGGTACATCGTGGACGTGTCCTCCGGCTCGGGCGGCGCGGAGAATGCGGACACGCCGTGAGCGAATGCGGACGAGGAGGTGGGCGCATGCAGGCAGCCGTCGGCGATCGGCTCCACGTGCACGCCAACGTCGTGGGCCATCCGGGGCGGACCGGCGAGATCGTCGAGGTCCGGGGAGCGGGCGGGGAGCCGCCCTACCTGGTGCATTTCGACGACGGTCACACAGCGCTGGTGTTCCCCGGCCCGGACGCGATCATCGAGCATCCGCGTCAGAAGGGCAAGAAAGGGTCGGCCAAAGGCTAGCCCGTGATGGCACTTCGCAGGCCGAGGACCTCGCTGCTTCCTGAATACCAGCCGTCTCCTCGCCCGTCCGTGGCGCCGGGCCTGCCGAGCCGTGATTAGAGCCTCTTTAAGGCGGGGATGATGCGGCTAGCGGGGCAGATCGCTTGTTGGGGGCGGCGGATGCGGCGAAGCCGGGGCGGATCGGCCGGCGGCTGACTCATCGGGCCGGGTGATCTCTCCGCGACCCGGCCGCGGCCTAACTTGAACGATGCGCTGCGGGCGGTTACCTGACGGAGTTTCGCGGACCGGTAACCCACGGCGCTGGCGATCCCGGTTGCGGTCCCTGCTGGCGGGCGCAGTTGCCTGCCTGCTGCTGAGCCGCAATCGGCACCGCGTCCGGTTTGAGGCACCGTAATCGGCCTTGGCTGAGGCTGGCGCCGTTCTCGGCTGAGGTTCGACGTGCGCAGAAAGGAAATCGCCGTGACCGGACCAATTTCCCGCAATCGCTCGCTCGGATCGCTGAAGGAGGCGGCCAGCTGGCCGGGTGCAGACCGGAACACAGTGGTGGTCCTGGCCACTGCGCTGGTAGCGGCACGCGCCGACGCGGAGGGGAGTAGCTACTTCCAGGACTTGTCCGAGCGGAACCCCGCCGACGCGACTGCGCTCGCGCTGGCAGGCTTCTTCCAGGTCCGGGCCGGCGAAGACGTGGCCGCGGGGATAGCCAAGCTGGACAAGGCCGCGACCATGGACCTGGGCCCGCCGCAGTACTTCCGCGGCCTTGCCCTGGCGGAGCTGCTGCCCGGCGGGAGCCCGTCCGAGGCGGGGCCTGCCGCCGCGGATACCGGGCGGGCGGACCAGGTGGTCGCCGACCTGGAGTTCGTGCTCGCGGTCCGTGACCAGTTCCCGGTCGGGTTGCTCCGCGCCGCCTACCAGGGCCTCGCCCGTGCCTACCGGGTGCTCGGGCGGCAGCAGCAGGCTGCCGAGGCGCTGCGACAGTCAGGCCTCGGCCCGGCCGCGGCGGACCGGCCGCCGATGTTCACGCCTTTCTCGGTGACCGCACGGGACGGGATGCGGATGTCCGCACCAAGCGCGCTCAGCCCTGCGCCCGACGTGCACGTCGCCCAGTCCTACGACTTCGGCGACTTCGCGTTCATCCAGACCAGCGCGGGAATCGTCGCCATCGACGCCGGCACCAGCCCGGACCGCGTGCGGGCCGCAATGGCCGACCTTGGCCTGCCCGGCGATGCGCCGGTCAGTCACCTCATCCTCACGCACGCTCACTTCGACCACATCGGCGGGACCGCGGCCCTGCGCGGACCGGACACCCAGGTCATCGCCTCCGCAGGATTCCCCGCCGAAGCGGAGCGGCAGCGCCACTGGCGCGTCCCGTTCCGCAACTTCACCGGCACCGGCGCCACCCCGGCCTCCGACGTGAAGCCGGACCGGCTGATCAGCGAGCAGACCTCTGTTGTCATCGGCGACACCGAGTTCGTGCTCATTCCGGTCCGGGGCGGCGAAACACCCGACGCACTCATGGTGCACCTGCCCGCCAGCGGGCTGCTGTTCACCGGCGACGTGATGATGCCCTACCTCGGCGCCCCGTTCACCGCAGAAGGCTCGCCGGAAGGACTGCTGGACACCCTGCGGTACATCCGCGAGCTGGCACCCCGGCAGCTCATCCAGGGTCACATAACGCTGACCCAGAACTTCACCATCGAGGCCCTGGCCGGCCTGGAGCCGGCTCTCACCGAGCTGCACGAGTTCGCGCTGGCCAGGATCAGCGAGAACATGACGCTGCCGCACATCCTGGACCTCGGTTATCTGCCAGCCGTGCTGCGGGATCACCCCGCCGCGGTCGTGCCGTACCTGGTCTGCCGGGACGACTTCATCGCCAGGCTCTATCACCAGCACACCGGATACTGGCAGCCAGACGGGCGCGGTCTTGACCCGCGGAGCCCGGAAGAAACAGCAGCCGCCCTCGACCTGCTAGCGGGGGGAAAGGCGGGCGCATTCGTCACCGCCGCGGCCACCCTGGCCGACCAGGGCGACCTGGCCCTCGCGCTGGAAATCCTCACCCCGGGCCTGCTCCGCCATCCCGACAGCAGCGAGCTAGCCGAGCTCCGGCAAGCGGTTCTGATCCGGCTGATGGAGCAGCGCCAGATGTCGGATCCGTTCGGCTTCCTGGTCTACGCGGAACTGGCTGGCGCTGAGCTCTCCCCGGTCGGATAGCGGCGACATGCGCCACCGGGCGACCGGCTGCCTGCCGCCCAGGCCGCTGGAAAGAAGCCAAGCCACGGTTTAGCAGCCGAACCGCGTACCCGCCCGAACACATAACCTGATGTTCGATGCGCGACTGGGCAGCCGTCGGGGCAGGTCCGGTCGAGTACGGATTCGGGGTTATCTGCGCGAGCGTCAATACAGAGGCGTCACCTTGTTTTGGTGCGTACGGTGATCGCCGTGCGTAGCGTCGATGGCCGAGCTCCATGGGCTGACTAGCTTCTGATCATGTGATCCCGCCTAGTTTCAAAATCTTTTGGACCGTGGCCTGACCGTGACTCTGGTGGCGACTCGTGCGGCATCGAGCCGCACGGGTGATATCTGGCTATCATCTGACGGTATTGAACGTCAGCATTCCCAATGGCATGCAAGAGGTCCGGGGTTCGAATCCCCGTAGCTCCACCCGAAAATCCAGGTCAGACACGGGTTTCAAGGACAGTCCGAGAGCTTTCAAGGTCGCTTGACCATCTGTTGACCGTCGCGGCGGACGCCCCAGGTTGGCGCTTAGGCGCACGGACTGACACAGGTCGGCAAGCCGTATGCGCGTGACGGTCTCAGGCGTTGGACAGGCAGACTGGGCTGCGGCCGCCCTGTGAGCCGAACCTACGGCGGCGGAGCTGAGCAAGTTGCCGATATGGGGGACGGGCTCGGCCGAAAGGCGCGCCAGATGAGAGCCTGCGACGTGAACGGCTCTTGCGGGGGCTGGGGGGTGGTGCCATCTGGATCTGGGTGGTCCTTATGCGCAGGCCGGCTGGCACCGAACCATCCGCTGACCGCAGTTCGTAATCGGCGGTCCGGCGGCGCGCTGGCTCAAGACCCGATCAGTATGTCCCCGCTGACGGTGCACGGGTGCAGCGTGCATTCTTGATGATGAGTGCGGCCGATCCCGGCCGCGGCACCCCTCGAAAGTGATCGGCAGCGGAGGCGAGCCATGAACATCGTCTGTTTCGGCGCCAACGAGGGCACGGGTCGGCTGCTGGTCAAGCAAGCCCTCGCGGAGGGCCACACGGTGACGGCATTTACCCGGCACCCCGAGGCGTTCCCGATCCGGGATGACCGGCTGCACCTTGCTGGGCGGAGACGCCTTCGACCCCTCGTCGGTAGATAAGGCTGTCTCCGGGCTGGAAGCCGTGCTGTCGTCCCTCGGTGTCCCCTTCACCCTCAAGCCCATTACCGTCTATTCACACGGCATGGCCAATATTGTGCAGGCGCTGCAGCACCACGGCGTCCGGCGGGTGGTCTGTGTGAGCAGCACGGCGGTCGATCCCCGGTATGACACCCAGGGCGGGTTCATCTTCGAGAAAATGCTGGTGCCGGTCATCAGCCACACGCTCGGCCGGACCATGTACGCCGACCTGCGGCGGACGGAGAAACTGGTCACCGAAAGCGATCTGGACTGGACCATCCTCCGGGCATCGGGACTGTTCGAGGCACCCTCGGTCACCGATTACCAGGTCACGGACGGATTCGTATCCGGGCGGTTCACCTCACGGACAGACCTGGCCGACTGCATGCTCCGCCAGCTCGCCGAAGAGCAGAACGTGCCCAAGGCCCTGGCCGTGTCGACGGTGTCCGGGCAGCCCAGCTTCCTGAAGTACTTCCTGGCCGAAGGGCTCGGCAAGAAGGCCGCCTGAACTCGCGAGTACGGTGGCAGGTAGTGGATATCCGGCCGCCGACGAAGGGTGCCCGGTCATGGCGGTCAAGGTCTACCTGGGCGGTGCCCCGGCAGCGCGTAGCGAGATGACCTACGAGGACGCGGACGCCTTCAGCGTCACCGCGGGTGGTTTCTTGCTCATTCAGCGGCAGCACTCGGGAGAGCAGAAGGATCTGGCGGTGTTCGCGCCCTCCGCGTGGTTGCATGCGGAAGTCGTGCGGAGCCGGCGCCGGGTTCGCAGTGACCTGCTCGGAGTTCAGCCCGTCACGCACGGCGTCGTCCCGCGCGGTTTCGGCTGCGGGTGGTCAACTGCCCGCGCGATCGCGATTGCACGGCCTGTGCCGCAAGCTGCGAGCCCGGGTTCATCGCTCCCGTCCCTGCCCGGCGGCGCAGGTGGCCGAGCCTGCGAGGCGGTAGCCAGGGTGCGTTACCGGCTAGAGGTCCGGCTCACACCCGCCGATGTCGGCCACCGGGTCGTGATCCGGTGGCGCCGGCCCGCGGGAGGTGGCGGCGAGGTGGTCACCGACGTCCTCGGCATTCTTGAGGAGGCTGACGCCGGATCCTTCGCAGTGCGCACCTCTGACGGAGAGTTGGTCGTTGTCCCGGTCGGGCGCGCCCTCGGCGGGAAGGTCGTGCCACCGCCGCCGCCAGCCCGCCGCCGCGGTGCTGGACCACGGCCTCGCTGAGACGCTGCGGCGATCGCGCCCGGACCGGGACCAACACCGCGCCCACGGCCATCCTCGACCGGCTGCGTGACGGGCGTCGTCGCGCTCTGTCGCCGGCTCCTGCCGAGAGCGGGGTCAGGCCGGCAGCCGGCACCAGCCGCGGGCGATGCCGGTGGTGGCGGGATCCTTGATGGTGGAGACGGTCCGCTCGGATCCGGTGCGCCGGGCGTAGGAGATCCGGTGCTCTCTTGACGGGTAGTCGTGTTTCTGCCTGGTCTTGGCCGCCACGGCCGCAGGGACGGTGAGGGCGGGCGCACGCGAACGGGTGATCTGAGCGCGGCTGGCGGTGTCCGCCGACTCCCTCACCTCACATGCCAAGCGGCACGGCTGGCTTGCGGTCAACCCAGCTCAGGACCGTAACTTCGGCAGCGGCTCGGGCTTTCGGGATGTCGTCGGCGATGACCGGGTCGCCGGCGGCGCGCCGTCGTCACGATGTCTTTCCTGCGATCGTCTGCCCGAGGTCGATGACGTCCTTCACTAGGGAGTTCACCCCGTGGTTGGCGATGAAGGTCGAGAGCTGCTCACGGCTGAGGTCTTGGTCCTCCAGGTCACGCAGCCGCTGGTTGGCTCGTGCCAGGGCAGCCCTGGCGGTTTCTAGGTCCATGCGTAGGCGCGTCACCGCTGCGGTTATCGGATCATTCAGCATGCCGACCTCCTCGGCAACGGGGCGGAGCCGGGTTGTGCCAGCGGCCGACAGGCGCACGTGGTCTCGGGGTCGGCCATGATGGCCTGCCATTCTCCCCGCGAAATCCTGGCCTAATCGGCGCGGGCCGTCATGCCCGATAGTAGGCAGGTTCGGCAGATACCCGCTCGCGGGTTCAGCCCTATGGACCGTCCCGTACCGCGGCCAGGATTGTCGTAGATGGCAGAGCTAAAGCTCGCTCACCGGCTGATCGTTCAGCGCCCGGAAGATCTCCTCCGGATGGGTGAGCGTCCTCGCCATGGATGCGAACAGCGGGTACGGGACAGGTTGCGCTCGGCCGTTGATGCCAAGGCCACGCACGGCGCCTTACCCGCCGAGTAAACGGGACTAGTGACGTTCAGGGAATGGCCGACCAAGTCTCTGAGCTGCTTCGCGCGGAGATAGGTCCGCTTAAAGTGCGTGAGGTCGCCGTGATAGTTCCGGCTGGGCCTGGGGCGCGATCGCCATGAGCCTGCCGGCAGATCCGCTCACTTTTGCCGAGACTCTGGTACATGGCAAAGCCCTGGACCAGCTATCCCTCCCATGTATCGGCCCTAGCGTCCCAGTGCCAGTAGCGCGCGCCGAGACCGGAATTCGCGTGGATGATATGCACCTTGACGAATTCCGAGGCGTTCATGCGCAGGTACTTGCCGTCGTAGAAGTGCAGCGTGACGTGGCCTGACTACGTAGGCTCGGGATCCAACTCGGACGTTGCTAATCTGCAGGAAACAAGGCTGCTCAATGACCTGCCAATTGCCTAGGTCTGGGTGCTCGCACGCCAGCGCGGCCACGTTCGCGTCACCGTGGCCGGGGCGGTGCGGGAGTTGCAGTCGGAATCCGCCAAGGCCGGGGCGAGGATGGTGTTCCGGCAGTCGGCACGAGCGTGCTTCTACGGGGAGCCAGGATGGGAGCCAACGTGCACAGGAACCAGGCAGTGACGGGCTACGCCGGGCGATTATCGCCGCAGGTCAGATCCCCTCCGGGCGACCGTGGGCGATGACGCGCGACGGGCGGTGCGTGTATGGCATGCAAGAGGTCCGGGGTTCGAATCCCCGTAGCTCCACTTCCCAGCTAAAGACAACAAATTCGAACAGCCGCCGCGAGGCGGTTTTCTTGTTTTGGGCGACCGTGCCGTGGTCAGCCGCGGCAGGCGTGAGCGCAAATGAGCAGGTCAATGCCAGCGCGATAGCTCCGCGGACCACGCTCCGAGATCTCTTGCATTGCAGGCAAGCGAGCTTCGAATGGACGTCACGTCAATGCAGCTCAGAAGCGATAATCGAACCGCGATGACAGCCGGGAGCAGACTGGGGAGCAAAACGGATCCGCGAGCTCGGCCCGGATACAGCGCACCTGAACACACTCCCGGCGCCACGTGCGCGCCCGACGGGCACCTGAGCAGCGGACGGGCAAGCAGCCGGTGGCCGATCGCAGCATGCTGCCAGTCCTCGCAAATGCCTGGGGCACAGCTGATGTACCGCGTGGTTGCGCGCGAGCGCCGGCGGCGGGGGAGGCGCGAACGTCATCAGTGCGGGCACGACCACCTTGGTCGTCGTTGGCGGTGGCGGTGGCGGGGCGGGAGGCCTGAACGCGCATCTCGGCTTCGGCGGCAGCGCCGGCATGAGTTCGTCCACCAACCCGGCTGCGGCCAACGGCGCTAACGGCGTGAGCTGCAACCCGCCATTCTGGACCGGCGGTGGCGGCGGCAGCACTGTTCCGGCCGACGCCGCCTCCCGGGCCGGTACCTTCTGCGGCGGGGCGACCAGCGGCACCGCCGGCCAGGGCGGCCACGGCGCGAACTGCCGCCCGGCAGCGCCGACGGCGGCGGAGGCGGGGCGGCGGCTATTACGGCGGTGGTGGGGGCGGCAGCTACTCCGGTGGCGGTGGCGGCTCCTCGTACCCGGCAACCGCCTTCACTAGCGGCGTCGTCACCGTCAATCCTGTCACCAGCACCAAGACCAGCCCCGTACCTCGGCGCGGCGGGCCGGTGCTGGCCCGGCCGGGCCAGCACCGCCAGCTCCTCGCAGACCACGACCGTATCTTCGATGAAGACCGAGTCCGGGCAGTCCTCAGCGGTCGGCGCCTGCTGGATCATCGAGCCACAGGCCGCCATTGCGTCGGCGTACGCCGCATGCTGGGCTTTGGCCAGGGCCACATCTACCGGGGTCCGCCTGAGGTGGGGACGATGCCATCGTCCAGCCTGCTACTGAGTGCGCGCATCAGGACAGTGCCGTTCACCGATCGCCCTTACCTGACGACGCGGACGCACGGAAACCAGCCACGCGGCAACCGGCGCAGGTGCTGGGTTCCAGCGTTTCCACCAGTAAGCTCTACCGAGATCCTTACCTGTCCGGTGGCCCGCGCAGAGGCCGGGGACCATGCAGTAGCAAAGTCGGTGGTGAAGGCCATGAAAACGAGGTGGCTGCGCTGGATCAGCGGCATCCTCTGGGTATTCAGCTGGTACACGATCTACCTGGAGATCTTTCGCTGGCATCATATGACCAAGTCGCTGCGCTTCAATCCTCCGCCTCCGATTGCCGGAACGAACGCCCAGCCCAAAGCAGGCATGCCTCTAATCGCGGTGTGCCTGAGCTCGGTTGTTGCTCCCCTGGTCTTCCTGGCAGCCACTATTACGGAACGAGTCAGCATCGGGCACTGGCGCGCCCCGCACCGGGGCCGCGGTTAAGGCGAGAAGCTAACAGGCGACAAGGACGTTCGCCACCTCCGAGCACTAGCCGGAACTGGACATCCTGCGTAGGGGCATGGCGCATCAAGTGCGGTCGCCGTCAACGCCGATTTCGGCGATCTGTGCGCATGCAGCGTCGTGGAACTCGCACTGAGTTGTGTCAAGGATCTTGGACAGTTCCTCGTTGTTGATCATGCAGCCGGCTGCTGCGAGAGCTCACCTTTTCGGTGAGACGGTTGAGCTGCGGCACGCTAGGGCGCTCCGGCTTCCCGGGCAGGAAATCTTAGGTGTCGAGCGCACCCAGGCGACGTGCCTCGGCTACAGCGAGCAGGACGCAAACTGGGCTCCATGTACCTTCACTGTCCGGCCGCCACGAGCAGGTTCCCCGGCCACGAAAGCGGATCGCCTAGCTCGGCACCGAGCATGCTACAACTCAAATGATGGCGCCGGCGGAGCATGCCGGCGGCTATCGAACGCGGTCGCGGCGGCGGCACCGCCGCGATGTTCGCGCAAAGGTCGAGCCGACTGCACGCGAAGGCGAGAACTTGACCGCAGCAGAAGGGCTCGCCGAAGTGACGATCAGCCGGGGCCGGGGCCGCCGGGCTGAACCGGCGCCGCACCAGGGCGGCGGGCCGGGCCGCAGCCTGCGATGGGACGGGAGTCCCTGGACACGCCGGATCGACTCAGCGCTGTACCGGGAGCGTGTCCTCCCATATGAGAAAATGAGTCTGTGACGGACATCCGGCTACGGCGAGCGCGAGCAGATGAAGCCGACCTGCTCAGCGAGCTGGCCCTGAGATCGAAGGGGCACTGGGGATATGACCAGGCGTTCCTGGACGCGTGCCGGGCAGAGCTAACTTTCCGGCCCGAGGAGATATCCGCCCGCTTCATCGTGGTGGCCGAGTCTGCCGACCAGGTCCTCGGCTTCTACAGCGTTGACGGACAGCCGCCGGTCGGCGAGCTGGGCAACATGTGGGTCGAGCCCGACTGGATCGGAACCGGACTGGGACGCCGCCTCTGGGAGCACGCCATTCGGGAAGCTGGGAAAGTCGGGTTCACGACGCTTCACATCGGCGCGGAGCCAGCCGCCGAAGGCTTTTACCGTGCGATGGGTGCGGAGCGCATTGGTGCGACGCCGTCCGACTCCATACCCGGTCGCATGCTGCCACTGCTACAGGTCCAGGTCGTCAGCGCGCCGGTTGACGCTAAAGGTTGAGATAGGTCAGGACAGCACGGACGCGCCGGTGGTCGCCGCTGCAGGGCGGCAGGCCGAGCTTCGCGAAGATGCTGTTGATGTGCTTCTCCACGGTCGCCTCGGTGATGACCAGTGCCGCGGAAATTGCGGCATTGGACATGCCCTCGGCCATGCGCTTGAGCACATCGTGCTCGCGTCCGGTGAGCGACGCGACCGCGTGGCGTGCATCGTCGCGGGCGAACATCTGGCTGACCACCTCCGGGTCGAGTACCGTTCCGCCCGAGGCGACGGTGACGAGCGCCTCCACGAATTCTCGGGGCCGGCTGATGCGGTCCTTCAGAAGGTAGCCCGTCCCGCCGCCAGTGACGAGCAGCTCGCGGGCGTAGGCGACCTCGGCATACTGCGACAAAACGAGAATCGCGATCTTGGTGCGGCGGCGGATCTCCACGGCGGCGCGCAGTCCCTCATCTGTGAAGGTGGGCGGCAACCGGATGTCGACGACTGCAGCATCGGGGCAGTGGATCTCGATCGCGGCGATCAGTGCCGGGCCGGTGTCGACAATGGCCACTACCTCGTGGTGATACGCCGCCAGCAGCCTGCTCAGCCCGTCGGCGAGCAGCACGTGGTCTTCTGCGATTACCACCCGCATGGCAGCTCAGCCTGCACGGTTGTCGGGCCTCCGGCCGGACTGTCCACAGTCAGCCTGCCGTCCAGCGCCGCGACCCGGTCCGCGAGCCCTTGCATGCCCGCGCCGCCGGGGCTGGCGCCGCCGCCGCCGTCGTCGGACACCCCGACGATGCAGTTGCCAGACTCCTCGCGGACGTCGACGGTAACTCGCCGGGCCCCGCTGTGCTTCGCCGCGTTCGCGAGGCACTCGCAGATCACGAAGTACGCTGCGGTTTCGGCAGTCTCGGCAGGCCGGCGCGGCAAGGTGACGTTGAGCGTGACGGGTATCGCGCTACGCGCGGCCACGGACTCAAGTGCCGCGGCCAGCCCGCGGTCGCGCAGCACGGGCGGCCCGATGCCGCGCACCAGATCACGCAGTTCGGCGAGCGCGGTCACTATTCCGTCGCGGGCCTGGTCGACCAGGAGGTGCGCCGTCTGAGGGTCGTCGTCGAACGTCTCGCTCGCCAGCCCGAGGTCAGCGGACAGCGCGACAAGCCGGGCCTGAGCACCATCATGCAGATCCGCCTCGATGCGATGCAGTTCGCGCTGCTGACCTTCGATCGCCGCAACGCGGGTTGAGGCCAGCGCGATGATGCGGGCCTGCATTCGGGAAGTGCGGCTAGGAGCCAGGAGTACCGCGGCCAGGCGAGCCTGTCCGACGGCGAGCGCGCGGGTCGACCAGCCGGCGGCCCACAGCAGCACCAGTCCGCCTAGTGCCCACGGCAGCGCAGCGGGAACGCTGCCGACCACCATGTGAGCGACGCCGCCGGAGTCGTAAAACCGGGCTTGGCCGCCGGGCAAGAACCGATACCAGAGCGGCATGCTCACCAGGCCGATCGCCAGTGCCCACATCGACGCGGCGAGCGCCGTGCATGCGATGTTGACTGGTGCCGCGAGCAGCAGCCAGCCGAGCTCACGCCAGGCGCCTGGATCACTCAGCCGGACCCGCAGCCGGTCGCGGCGGGTCAGTGAACTCAGCCGAAGCGGCCGCTGCTGCTCAGGAGTGGGCAGCAGCAGCGCACACCGGCGTCGTTCTACCGACGCAGTGGACTTGACGAGCGTGAGCAACGGCGGTACGACCGCCACGCCGACCACCGTCGCGCTCGCGAGGACACCGCTGATAATCGCGGCCAGGGCTACCGCCCACGCCACTGCTGTCACTGGAATGCCCAGCAGGAGGTACCCGAGACCGCGCCAGCAGCGGGCACCGAACGCACTGGCGAGCCAGCCGCCGCGACTGCGCTGGTTCATGGCCGTCACCGCGAGCCTCCTCTGGCCGCTGCCAGGCGGCGTGATCATGTCAGCACTCCGAGCAGCACGACCAGGACGCCGAAGCTGTTGGTCAGCACATGCATCACTATGCCGAGCCGCACACAGCGCAACCGCACCACAAGGGCGGTCAGGATCAGCTCCAGCACGAAAATCAGCAGCCAGTTGTAAGGCTGCCAGTAATGCTGCATCGAGAACAGGCACGCCGATACCGGGACCGCTCCCCAGCCAGCCACGGGCAGCCGTGGCAGCAGGTAGCCGCGGAAATACAGTTCTTCCACGACCGGGTTAATCACACCATCGATTACCAGCGTCGCCAGCAGCGTAGGTACCAGGACCCACCGGGAGAAACCAGCAGTCGAGTTGTAGCTGGGCAGCAGCCAGTGCGGGTACACACCGCTCAGCCAGCCGCCGACCGTGTTACCCACCGGCGTCAGGACGACCGCGGTGACAAGCGCGACGCCGAACAGGGCCGGCACCAGCAGCCACCACCGGCCAAGCGGCCTGCGGTAGGCGAGCACCTGGGGTATCGCCCGCAGCGACCAGCGTCCGGTCGCACGGTGCGCCGCGCGCAGCAGCAGCCCGAGCTCGATCGGCGTCAGAACGAACGCGAAGGCGATGGTGAGGCTGAAGCCGCGCGGCAGCCCGAGCCGCGCGGCTACCGGAGCGAGCGCCAGAGCCACGCCGAACGTGATCGCGGCCGGTCCGAGATGCAGCGCTAACGCCCGGCGCCAGCCGAGCCGCTGCCACGTGGCCGCAGGTTCTGGTGCTGACATGTCTGCAAGTCGCATGTCGAGGTTAGTCATGATCATTCACTCTCCTAGGGGTGCTGTTGGACGGCACCGTGACGAACTCGAAAGCAATGACTTCACTGTCACACCGCGCTCGCGCCGGTCCCACCGAGCCAGCCCCCGTCTTCACCTACCAGCTAGCAGGCAGCGCCGCCGAGCATGCCGGATCGTGGAATTGCCGGAGTTCCGCGGGACGAGGACCGAGGCAGCTAGGCCGTTGCCTTGGGGGCGGCGCTCAGCTGGCGGCGGCCGATACCAGCGCGGTCACGGCCGCGGCGGATATCGCCATCGGGAGCCAACAGATGCGCCGGGATGGTAGCGACTGGTTAGCTGGCGAGCCCGCGGCGGTAGGCGTGACGCAGGTTGACGCGCTGACCGAACCGCAGCAGTGCGCCCGAATACGTGCGGGCGCCGAAATGGATCAGGCCATATGCCGACACTGCTATGAGCGCAAGGGAGACGGGCAGCTCCCACGGGCCGGGATGCCCGAGGATCACCCGGGCCGGCAGCGTCAGTACGGCGAAGGGAGGAACGAACGATGCGAGGCGCATGAGCACGGAGTCCGGGCTGGTCAGGCCACTGAGGGAAATGAGGTAGCCAACCGCGAGCAGGAGGCTGATGGGAGCTATCGCATTCTGGACGTCCTCCTGCCTGGATACGGTGGCGCCGACGGCGGCGAAGATGCAGCTGTAGAAAGTGAACCCGAGCACGAAGAGAAGCAGCGGCAGGGCAATGGCGCCCAGGCTTGCGGATGGCAGACGTTCCCCTGATGTTGCCGCCGCGATGAGACCCGTGCCCGCGACGAGCATGAGCTGCGCGAGGCCCAGGCTGCCGATCCCGGCGACCTTCCCGGCCAGAAGCTGGCGCGGCTTGATCGTCGAGATCATGATCTCGACGACGCGGCTGGCCTTTTCCTCGGTGACGCCGAAACTGATCCAGCTGCCGTAGGTGGCTAGGCCCATATACAACAGGAGCGTATCGAGCAGGATCAGGCCGCGACTGGTATCCGCGCCCGGCTTGGCCGGAACCATTGTCCGCACCAGGAGCGGCACTGGTGATAGAACCGCCTGGACTCGGTTAGACGGCAAGCCGGCCCCCTGCAGGGCGCGCCCGGCCGGTATCGTGCGCGCGAGCAGCCCGGCGTATTCGTGCACTTGGCTCGAGGTCTTGTCGCCGCGAATGAGCAGCCCAACCGGCGGGACGACGACGACGTCGGCTCGCTGCGCGCGGAGAGCGCTCTGGCCGCTGGCTCGCGACCGCGTGACCGAGATGCGGGCCGTGCCGCCGAGGGCGGCCGCCGATGTCCGCAACGTTGAGGTCATGACCTGGGTTGGCCGGCCGACGATCTCGACGCGGAACACCGGCCGGCCATTGTGCCCGAGCACGCTGGAAACGACGACCGCCGCTGCCACCCCGAGCACGAGGATCACAGTCGAGATCAGGAAGCTCCTGCTGCGTCCGCGCTCGCGCACCTCTCGCGCAGCGACAAGGCCGACTATTCTCCCGCTTGCCAGCACTGCCCCGCCGCCGCTCGCCCGGTTCACCGGGTCACTGCCTTAAGGAACAGCTCGCCGAGAGTGGGCCGCTCGAGGGCAAAGTACTCGACCCGTCCCGCTGCGCGGGCCCGGTCCAGGACCACCTGCGGGTCGACGCCATCCACTTCGATCCGGATCCGGCCGTCGACGTCGCCAGTGATGCCTGCCACCGGCAGGCCCACATGCCAGTTCGGTCCGGCGTCCTTAAGCTCGATGACCAGCCGCCTGGTTGCCGCATCCTTGAGCCCCCGCAGCGAGCCGCCCAGTGCGAGCGTCCCGTTGCTGATGATCGCCACCTCCTCGCAGATGCCGTCGACCAGGTCAAGCTGATGGCTGGACAACACGACCGTGGTGCCGCCTTCGGCCTGTCCGCGCAGTACCTCGATGAGTGCGCCGACGCCGGCCTGATCCAGGCCGGCGAACGGCTCGTCCAGGATTAGCAGGTCCGGTTCGTGGACCAGCGCCGCGATGAGCTGAGCGCGTTGTTGATTGCCGTGCGAGAGCCGCTCCACTGGATCGTTAGCCCGCTCGGCCAGGCCCAGGCGGTGCAGCCAGCCCAGCGCGCTGGCGCGCGCTCGCCCCCGGCTCAGACCGCGGAGCCTGCCCAGGTAGGCCAGCTGGTCGAGAACCCGCATCTTCGGGTAGAGGCCCCGCTGCTCGGGCATGTAGCCGAACTGGAGGCGCTCCGCCGCCCCGATGGGCCTGCCCCGCCACCTGACCGCTCCCCGGTCGGCCCTCTCGATGCCGAGAATGATCCGCATCGAAGTCGTCTTGCCTGCGCCGTTGGCGCCGAGGAGACCGAAGATGGCTCCGGCTGGAACGGAAAAGGACAGCCCGTCCAGCGCCGCGGTCTCCCCGTAGCGGCGCGCCAGTCCAGCAAGCTCGAGAGAGCCGGGCCGGGTGGCGGCCGGGCTCGCGCGCAGTTCCGGCAGCACGCTCACCGCACACGCCTGACGTTCCGGCTGGTCACGCAGTTGCCTGGACATCCGTGACCGCGCTCGCCATCGCGGACAGCTCCCGGGCCCGATTCCGGTGGTGCAGATGGACCAGCAGATGCTCACCGCCGACCCTGACGCCCCATCCCCGCACCTGCACCGGCACCGAGCCGAGGGAGTGCCTGGCGAGCAGGCTGGTCGCCTTGCTCATCCGGCCCCACGCGCTGCTGCCGAAAACGTAGACGTTCCGTTCGGTGACGGCAACGATCCGTCCCCTGGCCATTCCTGTCAGGATGAATCTCACGCCGCTATCCGGTCCCCATACGGCGAGCCGCAGCGACTCGCCCGGCTCAAGGTAGGGCCTGGCCCATCGCGTCATCCTCGTAAGCTGCTCTTCCCGCATCGCTTCCTCCCGGGCCGCTTCAGACTTCTCGGCTGCGACGCTACGGACCATCAGCCGCGCTGTCGTCAGTCCGCGGGCAGACTTGTGGCATCTGCCGCAAGGCAGAGGCGGGCAAGCGCTCGCAGTGCCCCGGGCGCCGCGGGGAAAGGATCTGGCAGCCTGTGTGCGTGTTATCCGGTGCCATATGGCAGGGTCCGGATCCCGCTGGCTGCCGCGCGGTCCGCGGTCAGGAGGATCCGGGCTTGACCAGGCCGCTCTCGTAGGCGACGACGACGGCCTGGACCCGTCCGGCGAGGCCGAGCTTGGCCAGCATGTGCGACACGTGCGTCTTGACCGTTCCTTCCGACACGAACAGCCTCCTGGCGATCTCCGCGTTAGACAGCCCGCGGGCCACCAGCATGAGTACCTCGATCTCTCGCTCAGTGAGGCTGGCGAGCCCGGCAGAGATGGTCTTGGCGGGGCCGGGCCGCCGGGCGAACTCCTCGATCAGCCGGCGCGTGATCGAGGGCGACAGGAGGGCTTCACCGGCCGCAACCACCCTGATCGCGGAGACCAGATCTTCCGCCGGTGCGTCCTTCAGCAGGAACCCGCTGGCTCCCGCCCGCAGCGCCTCGTATACGAACTCATCGGAGTCATAAGTCGTGAGCACCACCACCCTGGCCTGGTGGCCGACCGGATCGGCCGTGAGCCGGCGCGTCGCCTCGATCCCGTCGAGCTGCGGCATCCGGATGTCCATCAGCACGACATCTGGCCGCAGCTGCCTGACCGCGGCCACGGCCTCCATGCCGTCCTGGGCCTCGCCCACGACGTCCAGGTCCGGCTGGGCGTCGACGATCATCCGGAAGCCCGCCCGGACCAGGCTTTGGTCGTCGCAGATCAGCACCGAGATGCTCATCGGCGGGCCTCCAGCGGCAGGCATGCTCGGACCGCATAGCCGCCGCCCGGCAGAGGACCTGCATCGAGCTGTCCGCCGTACAGCATGACCCGCTCGCGCATCCCAATCAGCCCGTGCCCCGTTCCGGCTGCCTCGCCCGCTGCTGGCAGGCATTGTCCCTGGTCGGTCACGCTGACCTCGAGGTCCCGCGCACCGTAGTGAATCAGGACCTGTGTCGGAGCGGGGCCGGCGTGCTTGAGCACGTTGGTGAGCGCCTCCTGCACGATGCGATAGGCCGACAGATTCAGCCCGGGCGGCAGTGGCCGCGCGTCCCCCTCCACCAGCATCGTCGCCGGCAGCCCAGCACTGCGCACCTGATCCACCAGCGCCCCAACATGCTCCAGGCCGGGCTGCGGGCATGGCGACTGCAACCGCTCGCCCTCCCGCCGCATCAGCCCCAGTAGTCTGCGGGTCTCGGTGAGCGCCTGCCGTCCGATGTTCTCGATCGATGCGAACGCCTCAATCGCCTTGCTCGGCTCCATCGCCGGGCTGACGCGATTGGCGCCCGCCTGGATCACCATAACGCTGACATTGTGCGCGACCACGTCATGCAGTTCCCGAGCTATGCTCGCGCGCTCATCAGCGACGGCACGGCTGGTCTGCTCCTCGCGCTCTCGCTCGCGCCGGACAGAACGCTCCTGGAGCGCGGAAGCGTAGGCGCGCCGCGTCCGGACAGCCTCCCCAAGGACCCAGCCGAAACCGAGCTGGAATGCGCCCTGCAGGAAAGTCACCCAGCTGGTGATGTGGTAAAAGCGGAGCAGGATGATGAACAGCCCGACGCCCGCGACCACGGCCGAAGCTGCCGAAGCCCGCCTGCTGCCGTAGGCGGCGACGGTGTACAGGGCCAGCAGGAATCCCAGCGCGCCGTTGACCGGAAACCCGAACGCGTCATAAGCGAACCCAGTCGCCGCCACTATTCCGTACACGGCTACCGGCCAGCGGCGGCGCCAGACGAGCGCGAGCGTCTGCGCGCCCGCGAGGGACCACGCCACGCCGTTGGGCGGGTGGGCGGCCAGCAACGGCGCCCCACCGACCAGCGCGGCGTAAGTCGTGCCGCCGCAGAAAGCCGCGAGCGCGCCATCAACGACGTATGGATTGGCCGTCCGGATCCGCCCCCAGGCCACCGCCAGCCGGTCCTCCATGAACGGCACCATACGGCCGCACCGCCTGGCTGAGAAGCTCTAGCACTCCAGAGTTCCCGGATCTCCGCCGGAAGATAGAGGGACCGGCGCCGGCGTCCTCCTCAGGGCAGAGGCGCTCACCATGCTCCGGAGCGAAGATGCGCGACAGCATGAGACAGCCGTCACCCCGACGTGCCTCTGCCAGGCCGCAAGCATCGGATCTGCTCACCGTCCGGGATGGGTGGGACTGGCCAGACCCGTCTCGTACGCCAGCACGACAGCCTGAACGCGATCCCTGAGCTGCAGCTTCGCCAGGATATTCGCCACATGGGTCTTGACGGTGGCCTCGCTGAGCGTCAGGTTCGCAGCCAGCTCGGCGTTACTCAGGCCGCGGGCAACAAGTCGCAGCACCTCCAGCTCCCTTGGCGTCAGGCTCGACAGGTCACGGTGCACCGCCGGCGGTGCGGGCGCGGGCTGGGCGAACCGCTCCACGAGCCTGCGCGTGATTGACGGGGCGAGCAGAGCGTCACCCGAGCGCACCAGCCGCACCGCGGCCACCAGGTATTCCGGCGAGACGTGCTTGAGCAGGAACCCGCTGGCGCCAGCGGCCAGCGCCTCATAGACATACCGGTCAAGGTCGAAAGTGGTCAGCATGATGATCCGGCAGCCGCTCCCGGCCTGCGCCACAACGATGCGCCTGGTGGCTTCGAGGCCGTCCATCTCGGGCATCCGGATGTCCATCAGGACCACGTCCGGCCGGTGCCGCAGCACCCCTGCGACGGCCTCGCTGCCGGTGGCCGCCTCGGCGATGACGGGGATGCCGGCCTCCCGCAGGATCATCCGGAAGCCGGTTCGGACCAGGGCTTGATCGTCCGCGACCAGAACTCGCGGTTCGGAGTCCTCCGCCACGCTCGCGGCTGCGGCGCTCATGACGGCGCCGGAATGGACAGGCTGGCCGCCCCCGGCCCGCCGCCGATCGGCGGCTCCTCTGCCGGGAACCGGGCCATGACGCGCCACCCGCCGCCGGGTCGGCGTCCCGCGTCGAAATCGCCGCCGCGCAGGATGACCCGTTCCTGCAGGCCGATAAGTCCGCGCCCGCTGCCGGGAAGGGCCGCTGGGCGGCCCGGCTCGTGCTGATGGGGCGACAGCTCGGCCGGACTGCGCGAGCCGTCGTCCGCTACCTCCAGCGTCAGCCCGTCAGGTCGGTAGTCCAGCGTTATCACCGTCCGTGCGGTGCCTGTGTGCTTGAGCACGTTGGTGAGCGCCTCTTGAATCACCCGGTAGGCGGCCAGGTCCCGGCCGGGAGGCAACTTCCACGGCGGTCCCATGATGCGCAGCTCTATATTCAGCCCGGCGGCTGCCATCCGGTCGGTCAGCGTCGCGAGCTGATCCAGACCCGGCAGGGGTCGCAGCCGCGCTCGGGCGCTGCCGTCGGCCAGGGCGTCGGGCTCCTGCTCGCCCGGCACGGTCAGCAGGCCCAGCATGTGCTGCAGTTCGGTCATGGCCGTCCGACCGCTCGCCTCCACGGCGAGCAGCGCCGACCTGGCCTCGTCCTGTTCGGCGCCGAGCACCTGCCGCGCGGCGCCGGCCTGCACGACCATCACACTGACGTTGTGGGTCACCACATCGTGCAGCTCGCTCGCGATCCGCGCCCGCTCCAGCTCGAGCGCGCGCCGCGTCGCAGCCGCGTGTTCGGCCTGCACCCGCAGCAGGCGCGCGCCGGAGTCCCCAGCACGGGAACGCCAAACCCGGACCGCGTTGCCGAAAACTGTGATCGAGAGCAGTATCACCAGCGCCGAAAGCCGACCCGGCAGCGGCGGCGTCGTGTTCTGGAATGCCGCCGTGAGGATCAGCCCGGCCAGGGGCAGACTGAGCAACGCCAGGCCGCGGTACCGGCTGTAGACGACCGCGCAGTAAGCGGCGAACACGGCCGCGGCCATGCTGACGATCGTGTTGTGGTTCCTCATCATGATGATGGCGGTAAGGATGACCCAGAAGGCAGCGAGCGGCGTGCGCCTGCGCGCGGCCAGCGGCGCCGTGGTCAGCACCGCGGCGGCCCCGGCAGCGGGGGTGTCGAAGCGGACCGCTGCCAGTGCCGCCAGGACGGCGGCTAGCGCCAGGTACGAGTCGGCCATGACCGCATTCCGGGCCAGCGCTGTGCGCGGCGTCGCGCTGCTCAAGAACGCCAGTGCCCGGCGCGGCCAGTCATGCACTCCCACAATCCTATTGTCACCGGCAATACGCGCTGGGCCATCGGCCACAAGAGCTAGGTAACTCCGTCGCAGTGACTAGGGGACGCCGCGCTCAGCCCGCTACGGTATGCGAAATCCTGCTCGCGGCCGACGCGCGTGGCGGCCTGCCGCGCCTAACGTGCCCGCATGGACTCCCTCATCAGCCTCAGCGATGTGACCAAGCGCTACCAGGGCAACGGCCAGCCCGCGGTTGACCGCATTCATCTGGAAGTGGCCCCGGGCGAGGCCGTGGCCGTCATGGGCCCGTCCGGCAGTGGCAAGTCGACCCTGCTGAACCTGATCGCCGGCCTGGACCGGCCGACCAGTGGCACGGTCACCGTCGCCGGACAGCGGATCGACACGCTCAGCGAGACCGGCGTGGCGCGGTTCCGCCGGGAGCAGATCGGCATGATCTTCCAGTTCTTCAACCTGCTGGACGATCTCACCGTCGCCGATAACGTGCTGCTGCCGGCGCAGCTGACCGGCGTCCGCCGGGCTCCCGCCCGGGCCAGGCTCGATGAGCTGCTGGCGGCGCTGCGGATCGAGCGGCACCGCGACGCCTATCCGGCCAGGCTGTCCGGCGGAGAGCGGCAGCGGGTGGCGATCGCGCGGGCGCTGATGAACCGGCCCCCGCTGCTGCTCGCCGACGAGCCGACGGGGGCGCTGGACACCGCTACCGGCGAGCAGATCGGCGAGTTGCTGCTCGACCTGAACCGGAGCGGGCAGACCATGGTCCTGGTCACGCACAACCCGGACCTGGCCGCCCGCTATGCAAGCCGGACTGTCCTGCTCGTCGACGGCCGGGTAGCTAGCGACGCGCTCACCGGGACACAGCTGTGATGCCCGGCAGCGGGCCCGTTGCCAGGGCTGTCCGTGGCGGGCTGACCGGGCGCAAGGTGCAGACGCTGGTGATCGGCCTGGTTCTGCTAGTGTCCACCGGCGCATGCACGCTAGCGCTCGGCCTCGTTATCGATTCCAGCGCCCCGTTCGACCGGGCCTTCGCTGCTCAGCACGGCGCGGACGTGGTGGCGACCGTCGACCGGGCGGTGGCTACGCCAGGGCAGCTAGCCGCGACAGCGACGCTGCCGGAGGTCACGGCCTCGGCCGGACCCTATCCCGCGGCGATGATCAGCGCGCAGGTTCGCGGGCCAGGCCAGTCCACGGCCACCCTCCCGCCGATGACGGTGGCGGGGCGCGGGCCGGGCGGCCCGCTCGATGACCTCGTCATCCAGCAGGGCCGCTGGGCCCAGCGGCCTGGTGAGCTCGTTCTGTCCTCCGATTTCGGCTACGGCGTGCACCTGGGCACGCAGCTCACCGTCAGCGGGGTGCCGGGCACGCCGCGGCTGACCGTGGTGGGCTACGCCAGCTCGATCAGCCGCTCAGCCGACGGCTGGGTGGTGCCCAGCCAGATCGCGGCGCTGCGCGCACCGAGGGCGCCGGCGACCGCGCAGATGTTGTACCGGTTCGCCAGCGCGGGCAGCGCGGCGGCACTGCGCACTGACGTTGGCCTGCTGAGCGCCGCGCTGCCGTCCGGCGCGGTGACCGGCACGCAGTCCTACCTGACGGTCAGGGCGCAGGAGACGTCGGGGATTGCCCCGATCGCGCCTTTTGTAGTCGCGTTCGGGATCATCGGGCTGATCATGTCGGCGCTCATCGTCATCAACGTCGTAAGCGGCGCCGTCGTCGCCGGCTATCGCCGGATAGGCATCCTGAAGAGCATCGGCTTCACCCCCGCCCAGGTGGTGAGCTGCTACGCCGGGCTGATCACCGTTCCCGCCGTAGCCGGCTGCGTCGGCGGAGTTCTGCTTGGCAATGCGCTGTCGGTGCCGCTGCTCAGCCAAACCGCCACCGTGTACGGCGTCGGAGCGCTGGCGATCCCGGTGTGGGTGGACGTGCTCGTCCCGTGCGCGATGTGCTGTCTGGCGGGTATCGCGGCCCTGCTGCCGTCCCTCCGGGCCGGACGGCTCAGCGCAGTCCAGGCGGTCGCTACCGGCCGGGCGCCCGCCACCGGACGCGGTTACGCTGCACACCGGCTGCTGGGCAGGCTATCGCTGCCTCGCCCGGTGACCATCGGCCTGGCGGCGCCGTTCGCGCGCCCAGCGCGCGCCGCGGTCACACTAGCCGCCGTCGGATTGGGCGCGATCTCCGTGACATTCGCCGTCGGGTTGAGTTCTTCGCTCAACATGGTGGCCGACGGCCTGTCGCATGCCAGGACCGAGCCCGTTCAGGTGGCCCTAGCGGAACCTGGCGGGCTGGAGAACCACATCGGCCCGGCCGGCGGGCAGCAACCGTCACTGTCGGCGCAGCAGCGGGCCATCGAAGCGGCGCTGAGCGCGCAGCCGGGAACGCTGCATTACGTCGCACAGGCCGACCAGGACGTCAGCGTCGCCGGGCTGTCCGGCCAAGTCCCAGTGACCGCGTTCCGCGGCAACGCGAGCTGGACCGGCTACGACGTGATCAGCGGGCACTGGTACACCGGTCCGGGGCAGGTGGACGTGCCGACCAACTTCCTCACCGTCACGGGCAAGGCGGTCGGCGACACCGTCACGTTCAGTGTCGGCGGCGCGCAGGTCACGGCCCGGATCGTGGGCGAGGTGTTCGACACCAGCAACCGCGGGCTGGTCATGCTCACCGACTGGCCGACGCTCGCCGCCGCGGACCGCGGCCTCACGCCCGGCACGTATGACGTCGCGCTACGGCCCGGCACCTCCGCACTTGCGTACATCCACGCGGTGGGCAGAGCGCTCGGCAGAGCACTCGGTCCTTATGCTGACCTCAGCATCAACGGCAGGGATCCGTTCTTTCTCACTCTGATCGGCCTGATCGGCACCCTTACTCTGCTGCTGGCCGTCGTGGCCGGGCTTGGCGTCTTGAACACGGCGCTGCTGCACACCCGCGAACGCGCGCATGACCTGGGCATCTTCAAGGCAGTCGGGATGACACCGCGGCAGATCATCGCCATGGTCGTGTGCTGGGTCGCCGGGACCGGCCTGGTCGCAGGCCTCCTGGCGGTCCCAGCCGGAATGGCAATACATCGGTACGTGACGCCAGTCATGGCGCACGCCGCGGGAACCGGGATTCCGGCCAGCTACCTGACTGTCTACCGGGCATGGGAAATCGCCATCCTGACCCTCGCCGGCCTGGTCATAGCCGCGGCCGGGGGGATGCTCCCGGCAGCCTGGGCCGCCCGGGCTCGCACCGTCGCGGCGCTCCACGCCGAGTGAGGCCGGCGTCGGCCCTGGCAATGGGCGCTGGCCTCCCTCCCGCCGCACTGCGCGGAGACGCCACTACCCAGGTCGAAGACACGCGGACCGGGCAGCAGCCCGATGCGGTTAACCGACGTCCCAGCGCTCAGGGGACTGCTGCAACGCGTGACGTGAGCGCAGGGCATTGTGCTCCAGCGTGGTGCGAACCCGGCTACCGCCGGAGCGGGCGATCACCCGGGTTCGCTCTGCCACCAGCGATCCCGGTAGTCCACCAGCAGCCGCACGTCCCGGTCCGGGCCGTCCAGCCGCGGGCGGGCAGGTCTGGCTCGCGCAGCGCAGCGCGCGCGACAGCGAGCGCGTCGATCGGGTCGGACTTGCCGGCGTTGCGTGCCGAGGCCCGGACGTGCGCCATCAGCTTCGGCGGTACCCGCACGATCGTCTTCCCCGGCCGCGAGCAGGTCACGCTCCAGCCGCCGGGACAGATGCCGGCAATCCTCGACCGCCCACCTGCGATGGCCGTCGCCCAGCTGCTGAGCCCACGGCGGCAGCCCGAGATGATCCCGGGTCGTCGTGCCGACCGTGCGCTCGGCGAGCCGCCGGCCGCAATCGTCGACTGCCACGATCGTGTGGGTCCGCTTGTGCGCATCCACTCCCAGGGTGACCATGCACCGTGTCAACGTCTACGGGGGGTGAGGTGCTCGAGGAATTCTCCGGCCAGGACCAGGTCGACGTCGCGGTCGGCGACCGGGATGTCGGTGGACAGTCCGTTGATCTTGCGGGCGTAGGTGTCGGGCAGGGCGCTGAGGCGTTCCTGGACGACGTCGAGTCCCCAGATCTGGGCGCTGGGGAGCGGTCTGGCGAATTCGGTGCCGCCGCGGCCGGTGCAGCAGCCGCCGTCGGGTGCTTGCGGTGAGTAGCGGTCGAACTGGCGGTATCGCCCGATGGTGAAGGGTCATGCTCGGCGGCGGTCTGGGCGGGGGTTTCCTGCTGGTAGCGGTGGACCTCTGCAGTTCGGAACGGCTCGGTGCTGGTGCGGAATGGTCTCAGGTCAATCACGCCGCACCACTGGCAGTCGGCACCGCGACTTGGCTGCGCGAGGAAGAGGTCCTTGGCAGTCGGCTGATCCCGCTCCGGCTCGTAGGTCCGGTAACCGCCAGCGCTAGGATCCGTGGCCTTCTGGGGCCTTAGTCCCTACCGGTTGAGGTACTGGTGGAGGCAAGCTTCGGATGCTGGGCTGCCCGGCCACTGAGTCTGGTCGCCACGGTAGGTGAGGAGCGTGAACCTGATGTCCCGGCGGATACTCATTATGGGAGCTGCTGGCCGCGATTTCCATAACTTCAACATCGCGTACCGCGACAGCGCAAACTACGAGGTAGTCGCCTTCACGGCGGCGCAGATTCCATTCATCGAGGACCGGACATACCCCGCAGAGCTATCGGGTCCTCGGTACCCAGACGGCATCAAGATTCACCCCGAAACCGACCTCGACCGGCTGATCCGGGATCTCGGCGTCGACGAGGTGGCCTTCAGCTACAGCGACGTGTCGTACCAGTACGTGATGCACAAGGCGAGCCAGGTGATGGCGTCCGGAGCTTCGTTCGTCCTGCTCGGACCCAATGACACCATGCTGACCGCGGGAGTTCCTGTCGTAGCCGTCTGCGCCGTGCGCACCGGGTCGGGCAAGAGCCAGACCTCTCGGCGGGTCGCCCGGGCGATCCGGGCTGCGGGCCAGACGCCCGTGGTGATCCGCCATCCAATGCCCTACGGCAACCTCTCCGCCGAGCGGGTCCAGCGGTTCGCTACCTATCAGGATCTGCGGGACGCCGATGTCACGGTGGAAGAGCGCGAGGAATACGAATCGCACCTGACCGAAGGCACAGTGGTGTATGCGGGCGTCGATTACCAGGCAATCCTTGAGCAGGCGCAGGCCGAAGCCGACATTCTCGTCTGGGATGGCGGGAACAATGACTACCCCTTCTACCGCCCCGATCTGTGGATCACCGTCGCCGACCCACTTCGTGCCGGGCATGAGAGCGGCTACTACCCGGGCGAGCTCAACTTCCGCGCCGCCGATGTACTGGTCGTCAACAAGATCGACTCAGCGACCGCAGAGCAGCTAGCGGCGATTGACGCGGCCATTGTGGAACTGAATCCGGCTGCCATCGTGATACGTGCCCGCAGCACTGTGAGTATCGAGGGCACTGCGCTGCTCGCGGGACGCCGGGCGCTGGTGATCGAGGACGGGCCCACGCTGACCCATGGCGGGATGCGGTACGGAGCCGGTGTCGTGGCCGCACGGAACGGCGGCGCTGCTGCAATCGTCGATCCCCGCGATCTGGCTACCGGCACGATGCGCGACGTCTACGCCAAGTACGACGTCGGACCAGTGCTGCCCGCGATGGGCTACAGCGGCACGCAGCTGCGCGAGCTCGAGCAAATGATCAACGCTGCCGACGCCGACGTCATCGTCGTCGCGACGCCGATCGACCTTGCTCGGCTGATTACGATCGGCAAACCGGTGCTCCGAGTGCGGTACGACCTCGTGGAGGCTGAAGGGTCTCCCACGATCGAGGATGTTCTGAGTCCCATTCTTGATCATGGGACCCGGGACCCGGTGGCCGGCGCTGGCCCGGGATAAATGAGCGGCCAGTCGGCGGCGGCGACGCCTGTTACGCGCATACACGCCCGGCGCACGACGCAGACGCTGCGGGCGACTGCGACGTTCCGGCTGGTCATGCCGCGCGCCATCCTGCGATTTGCGGGCGGGCGCGAGGTCACGCTCCTCGATCTCGCCGAGCGGGGCGTGCGTGGTGGAGTTAACGCTCTGATCGTCGGCAACTACCTGACCACGCTCGGGCGCGCGGCCGACGTGGACCTCGAGATGCTCAAGGACCTCAAGATGCCGATCAAGGCGCTGGCCAGGAATCTGTGACAAGCGCTACGGCTGATGCGACGACCGTATGTACTGCGACCGCTGCGGCGAGCTGCTGGCGAGTGGCGTGCACATTGCGTGCCAGAGAGCGCGGACACACGAGCCGCCGCGCTACTGCCTGCAATGTCGGCGCCGGATGGTTGTCCAGGTGACTCCGGCGGGCTGGCAGTCGCGGTGCTCGGGGCACGGCACGCTCGACTCCGGCTGAACGCGCGAGCATGGCGGATCTCGACGCAAAGATCGAGCCGCCCGAGCTTGGCAGGAGCCCCCAAACGACTCTGGCCCGCAACACTGGGACGAACCAAACGAAGCGTGCCCGACCCGTGCTCGGTGAAGAATTAGTTCTGCGCCGCATGAGAGTGCACGAGCGCAAACGTCCGCCATTCGGCGATAATGGCAGGGAGCGATCAGGGGAGCAAAACGGATCCGCGAGCACGCTCCCGCGCACCTGAATGCCCCGCCGAACGCGCCCGTCGGGCATGTGCGCCGCGCACGGGCAACCAGCCTGGGCCGGATCGCGACATACTGCCAGCCTTGCAAGTGCCCTGGCGCAGCAGGTCAGTCCAGCCCGGTAGCGCGCGAGCTCCGCAGTGACGCAGATGACCGCGGGCTCACAGGTACGCGCGGAACCCGCGTCCGCCCAAGAGCAGCGGGTCTTGGCCCGGAACTCGTTCCGCCCGTTGGCGTCCCCGTCGGCCAGGTGGTCCTCCAGGTCCAGCGCCAGCCCCGCCTGCAGCACCTGACCGATCACCCCGGTCAGCGGCCCGTCCCGGCCGGTCAGCGCCACCGGCCCGCCCGCGCCCGGGCCACCAGGTGCCCGGCCATCACGCCCTGCGCAAGCTGAAACCTCCGCCGCTGGCATGAACGTGCTCGCGGCCGACGGCCTCGGCCTCCGCCTGCGTCGCATAACCGACGGTCCGGCCGATCTCCGCGCTGGTGCCACCGGCCGGCCTCCATACGACATGCCAGGGCCCGCCCGAGGCCGATTCCAGCTTGCGCCCGACCTCTGCGGTCACGGCGTCACGGCAGCTGGTGGCGTCGTGATCGCCGGACGGCAGGCCGATCTGCCGGAAGTAATCCTCGATGTCGACGCAGTCATCTAGTTCGGCCAGCGACGAGGCGCCGCGCGGAACCTGTCCGCTGTCCTGATCCTCCTTGATCATGGTCATGATTGCGGTGGCGAATCGGCGCACCTTGTCGGGGTCGCTCATGGCCCTGCCTCCTAGCTGCAGTATCACCGCTCGAACGGCACACCGACTGATGGGCTGTGCCGGCTCAGCAAGGTCAGACTTATCCGGCCGCGGTCGCGAAGTCAGGGCCGAAAGGCCCTGCCGTCAGGGACGTTGGCATGCTGCGCAGGCAACCTGGGCCGGCAAGTCTTGGCAGCAGAGCTGGTGATGTCAGCCGCCGATCCGAGTGATCTTGCGAGGTGGGCATGCCTAGTTATTCGACTGATCACGCTGGCCTGGAGATTCTGCCACTTGCGGAATGCCTGCGACTGCTCACAGAGGTTCCGGTAGGACGGCTGGGCTTCGATGTCGACGGCGAGGTCGTCATCCTGCCCGTCAACCACGCCGTCGACGGCGACACCGTGGTCTTTCGCGCCGCGCCGGGCTCGAAGCTCTCAGCCGCCGAGGGGCTGCACACGGTCGTATTCGAGGCCGATGACTATGACGCCGTGACCCGGACTGGCTGGAGCGTGCTGGTCAACGGCCGCGCCGAGACCGTATACGACGAAACCGAGATCCAGGCACTCGGCCGTCTTGAACTCGCGCCATGGCCGGATGCAGTGGACCGCCCCTTCTGGGTCCGGATCAGGCCCAGCTCCGTGACCGGGCGCCGCATACCGGCCCCCGAGCAAGCGACAGTACCGGACTATCGTCACGCTGAACCTGCCGCCGTGGGTGACAACGCCACGCCCCTTGTGTACAACGTGCTGGGAGGCGAGGCCAGTCACATCCGGACTACCCCATTCGGGGACGTGGGAACTGTCTTCTCCGGGCAGCACATGGAATTCGTGTGGGTGAGCAAGCACGGCGAGCCCATCGACGAGAACTGGTTCCGCATGAAGGAAGTGGACCTGATCATGGTGGTCCAGGGTCAGCTCAAGCTCGAATTTGACTCTCCGGCCGCGCGCGACCGGGTACTCAGCGTGGGCGAGGTACTGGTGCTGCCTGCCGACGCACGCTGCCGCGCCTTCAGGTGGCCACGTGGCAGCGACCATGCGACCATCTTCATTGCCGCATACGCGACCACAGCGCAGAGCCGATCGCGTGAGCTCGCGACGTAACTCGCCTGTGTTCGGTGGTCGGGGCGAGCTCGGAGCTGGCGGCGTCTGCGTCAAATCGGTTCACGCGTTCCCGCAAGGTTATCCACCACTCCCGACGGTCAGACAGGCGTCGCCTAGAACCTTGGGCCCTGACCGCGCCTTGATACAGACGGGAGCCATGATCGTAAGTTCGGCGAATCGTGATGCTCGCGTACCCGGCGCGACCTGGACGGAGAGGGCTTGATCGGCTGGGGCGCTTGGGCGGTCCTGGTCCATGTGCGGTGATCGGGCATCCAACTGCGGCGCGGCTGGGGTTTCCTGGTCGGCGGGAGTGGTGCAGGGCAGTCGGCCCGGCGCCAGGGCCTGGAGCTGGCTGATGGCCGCGCTGGTGGGGTGATCAGGACTGTCGGGCGGCAAGCGCAGCCGGATGCGCCGACCGCCACCGACGATTCGCGCGTGCTGCGGAGAACAGCCGCAGCCGCAGCTTGCGCTGTGCGAGTTGTTCGTAAGTCCGGCGGCTAAGGCATGGGTCACCGCGTACTGTTAACCGCAGATGTCACCTGAGCCGGCTGGAAGTTACGGTCGGCACCGATTACGTCGTCGCTCCGGACCTCGGCGGCCGTTGTTGTCTTGTCGCGCGCGTCCGGGAGCTACACGATGGCAGGGTTCCGCGCGCTAGGCACTTGTCCGGCAACGACTGCACCTCGAGCGCCTGCTCGCTCTCGTTGTCGCGCCCGGTCACCGGTTCGATCGAGCGCCGCTGTGCTCACGGGCGACGCGGACCTGTCGTTCGCCACTGCCGACCTGACGCTGAATATGGGCTTCGTGGTCTGCCGGGTCAGGCTGCTCCGACTCGCCTGCCTGCCGCCGATCAGGACCCTGCGGCGTATCACCAGCCAGACCACAGTGTGCATCCCAGGAGGCCCCACGATGCGAACTTCCCGAGCACACACTGCCGTGATCCGGCAGCACCCTCGATCGATCCCGTCGCTGCCTGCAACGCAGCGCGGCAGCGATTACGCCCAGCTGTCCCGGCAGGTAAGGCAGGCCGGGCTGCTGGAGCGGCGCTGCGGGTATTACATCTGGAAGATCTCGGCCACCGTCGTGCTGCTGGCCGCAGGGTGGGCCGCCTTCGTCGTGGTGGGCGACTCGTGGTGGCAGCTGGCGGTGGCCGTGTTCCTGGCAGTGATGTTCACCCAGGTGGGCTTCCTTGGCCACGACGCCGGGCACCGGCAGATCTTCGCCTCCAGGCGGGCCAGCTACGTCCTCGGCGTCCTGCTCGGCAACCTCGGCATCGGGCTGAGCTACAACTGGTGGGTCGATAAGCACAACCGTCACCACGCCCATCCCAACACCGAAGGCGCGGACCCTGACATCGCCCTCGGCGCGCTGGCCTTCACCGCCGCCCACGCGCGCGCCAGCCGGGGCATGGCGCGGCTGGCGTTCCGCTACCAGGCCTACCTGTTCTTCCCGCTGCTGCTGCTCGAAGCGGTCGGCCTGCACGTCGCGAGCATCAGCGCGCTGACCAGCCCGGCCAGTCGCCGCCGGTCCTGGGAACAGGTATTGCTTGGCGTTCATGTCGCTGGCTATCTCAGCGCCGTGTTCCTAGTGCTCTCACCGGTCAAGGCCGTGGTGTTCATCCTGGTGCAGCAGGGCCTGTTCGGCTTGTATCTGGGCTGCTCCTTCGCCCCCAACCACAAGGGCATGCCCATCCTGGGCGCCACCGGGCAGAGCGACTTCTTGCGCCGCCAGGTGCTCACCTCGCGCAACGTCCGCGGCGGCTGGCTGACCGACCTCGCGCTGGGCGGCCTGAACTACCAGATCGAGCACCACCTGTTCCCCTCCATGCCGCGCCCCAACCTGCGACGCTCCCAAGCCCTGGTCGCAGCGTTCTGCCAGCAGAAAGGCGTGCCGTACTGTCAGAGCAGCCTGGTCGGCTCCTACGCGCAGGCGCTGCGTCACCTCAATGCCATTGGAAGACTGACTCACCCGGCTACGACGCCCTAGCCGGCGGCCTGGTAGCCAGATCTTCCCACGAGGACCTCGGCTGACCTGGAGTCCGGCCTGATCAGGCCTTCCCGCCCGCGGCCAACCCCCTCGCCGCCGTAGACATTGCACTGGCCGCTGAGGAAGCAAACCGGCTGGAAGCGCCATACCGCTCCGCCCGGTCCTCGGCCACACCTGAACCACCGAATGCTCGCAGCCCGAGGGATAATTCCGCCATGTCGAGCGCCACCCGCCCGTCCAGATCGCCGAGATCACCGCCCCGAGCGGAGCTCACAGAACACGGCCTCGCTAGCCATCCGACGATGCCATTCCACCGGGAACCCGGCCGCCAGCCAGGCCGGAACCGCACCGCGACCTGCGCGAACGACGCGTCCTCGGCCCACGTGGACAGCAGCCACTGGTGTCCGTATGGAGGCAGACTAAGGGCCATGCAGATCACATGGAATTGGACGAGGCAGCAGCCGGCGAGCTAGTACGTGAGGCTGAGCGGATCGCCTTGCGAGCGGGACTTTTTCGGCGCTGACCCAACGGGGCCAATCCGGCGGAGCGCCCTTAACAGGGAAATAGGAAGCTTTGGACCGTTCATGGCCCGGTCGGCGCTCCCGCATCCGCCGCGCCCTGTGGGCGCGGATCTGCGGCAGGCCATCTATGCGGCGATCGTCTTTCGTATCGCGAACATGCCGGTCAGCGTCATATTCGGTGCTCGCGGGCATACCGCCATTGCAAGTGCCCGTTCGCTACCGCGAGGCTTGCGTTGCGCGTGCCCGGCGCCGCGCGGGTCCGCTTCTCACCGGCCTGACCGGCCTGTGAAACGATCTGACTGTGCGTACGCGCCGGGATTGTGGCCGAGGGGGAGTGACGCCCGATCCGATCATCCGGACAGCCCGTGTCACCGCGGGAAGGGGCCGAACGCCAGCTGCTGCGTCGTGGCTGGCGGCCCGCAGGCCGCCCGCGGCAGCCGGTGCTGTTTGTCAATCCCAGGTCCGGCGGGGGTGCCGCCGAGCGCAGCGGGATCGTTGAGCGAGCGCGCGAGCAGGGTATTGAAGCCGTCATCCTGGCGCCCGGCCAGGACCTGGCAGCGCTGGCTGAGGCTGCGGCAGCCGACGGCGCTGATGCCCTCGGAATGGCCGGCGGGGACGGTTCCCTGGCGGTCGTGGCCGCCGCCGCTGCTGCGCACGACCTCCCGTTCGTGTGCATTCCGGCCGGGACGCGCAATCATTTCGCGCTCGACATCGGGGTGGACCGCCATGACGTGGCCGGCGCGCTGGACGCGTTCAGCCAAGGGGTCGAGCGCCGGATCGACATGGCCGAGGTAAACGGCAGGCTGTTCCTCAACAATGTCTCGCTCGGCATCTACGGCGATGCGGTCCAGCAGTCGGCTTACCGCGACGCAAAGGTGCGCACCCTGCTGGAAACCGCGCGGCAGGTAGTGAGCTCTGGAGCGCGGGCGCCGGCCCTGCTTCTGACCGACGATGCCGGGCGCGAGCACCGGCAGCCCGCTGTGGTGCTCGTTTCGAACAACCCCTATGCGCTGGATCAGCCCCTTGCTCGCGGCACCCGCCCGGCGCTCGACTCCGGCAAGCTCGGGATCCTTGTGCTCGACGCGCCGGCCGACCGGCCGCATCCACCGGCGCGAGCCTGGACCGCGGCATATCTGGAGGTGGAAGCGCCGGCAACGGTGCACGCCGGGATCGACGGGGAAGCGGCCGATCTGAGCGGGCCGTTGCGATTCGTCATCCGGCCCGCCTCGCTGCGCGTCCGGATCTCCCGCCGCCACCCCGGCGCGTCACCTTCAGCGCGGTTGGCGGCAGCGAGGCCGGCACCTGTGCCGGCTCCCCGTGGTCGTGGCGGGGGCCGCAATTCCCCTCGGCCCGGGTAAGGCCAGCGGCGGGCGCCGGCAAAAGTCACAGCTGAGCCGGGCACCTCCTACAGGACCGAAGATTCAACATCATAGGGTTCCTGGTCATTGTCGCGGTCGGATCAGTGACTCGCGCTGGCCCCGGCATCGCCGGGTGCCGGTCACAAGTGCCCGACGAACCTAAGCCAGCCGGACCTTAGGTCCGAGCGGCAGAGAGCACGGGGGCGGTCTTGCGACGCGCGCGGTCGGAGCGCCGCGGCCACGCGTGGCCGCTGCTGGGATACCAGGCGCTGATGCTGGCACCGCGTCCGGCGCAGGGCCGGGCGGCCATCTATCACGACTACGACTGGTGCCTCTGGGTATCCCGGAGGAGAAGAGACGGAACAGCAGAGCGCTGACAGGGGGACTAGCCGTGGCACCGAAAAACCCACGCCAAGCGGCTCAGATGACCAAGGACATCCGCTCGGCAGTTCAGAAGGAACTGGAGTTCGATCCGCTCGTCGATGCATCGGACATCACCGTCAAGAACATGAACGGTGATGTGGCGCTCAACGGCACCGTGCCCAGCTATCCGCAGTACCTGCAGGCGGCCGCGGCGGCCAGACGGGTGCAAGGTGTCACCAAGGTGCACAATCACCTGATGGTGGACCTGCCGCCCGCCGACTACCGGGATGACCCCATGCTGACCACCGCCGCCAACAACGTCCTCGCCCAGACCGTCACCGTGCCCGCAGCGTCGAGGCCAGCGCCAGCGACGGTGGCGTCTGGCTGACCGGAATGGTGGGCAACCGCTTCCAGCGGGACGCGGCCGAGCAGGCCGTCGCCGGGCTAACCGGCGTCCGTGGCATCGCGGATGACATCGAGATCTTCAGCGACCTGGAGGCGGCCGACGTGGCCGACCTGGTGCAGGGAGCCCTCGACCGGTACTTGGTGCTGCCGTTCGACAACGATGTCCAGGTAGGCGCCAGCGACGGCACCGTCACCCTCACCGGACATATCGAAAGCTGGGCCGAGCATGACGCGGTCATCGACGCCGCCTGGAGGGGCATCGGCGTGAAGAACGTCCGCGACGACCTGGTAATCACCGGCTGACCCTGACATTCCCGCACGACTCATGTCGGGCGGGCGCAGGCGAATAGTGCGCGAATCCGGCGGCGGGCCAACTGCTCGCCGTCGGCATCTCGCCCCCACGGCACGGGCCTGATGAGGCGGTTTACCGGATGCTGGCCAGGGTTTGCGCCGGTGTTGTCAGTGCCGCGACTGGTGTGACCAGCGTCCGTAGCGGTGCCGGTACAGCAGGTAGGCGAACGGTCCGGCGCACAGCGGAAGCCAGTAGGAGGCGAGCCGCTAGGCCAGCGTGGCCAAGAGTGCGTCAGTGCCGCGGACGCCGGCCAGGACGAGCAGGCCGGTCAGGCTACCCTCGACCAGGCCGAGCCCGCCAGGGGTGATCGGAACGAGCTCGATGACGTTGGCGGCGGCGTAGGCCAGTAGGACTAGGGCGTGCCGGGGATGGGTGCCGGTGGCCCGAAGGACTGCTAGCAGGCAGCCGAAATCGAGTCCGAGCAGCAGCATGGCACGCCTGACCCTTTTGCATGCCGGAATATTCACGTGGCGGGGCGGTGCTCCGCTCCGCCCGACGGCCACATGCGCTGAGCTAGCTGACCTGCCGCAGTGCGGCCGGGGACCGGATGCCGAACTCGCTGCTCGACGTGGGCCCGTCTCAACCGAGCATTTTCTGGCAGGCCGGGGGTTGGGCGAGCTGGCCCGGCCAGATAGGCCTGCTGTTCTCCGCATACGCAGACCTGACGATTGCCACTCCCCGGACACCCAGGAGGTCGCGGCAAGCGGATCGCTGTGGCTACGCGTTCGACTTGACCTGCTCCGACTTGGTCGCCTGGCTTACGGTAGCCCCGCTTCCATGCTGGGGCGCCTTGAGCGTGAACCAGCCGATCCTGCGTCCGTATAGCCAGATCAGGCCCAGATACAGGTCGGGGCGCAGCTGGCGAAGCTCGTCGCGCACGCCGCCGGCGACCACGGAGGTCTTGGAGTAGTCGAGGACGATGCAGTCCTTGTCGTCCAGCCAGCTGGGTCCGATGTCGACGGTGGCGACTACGGAGGGCACGTCGAACGCCGTCATCCGGTTGGTCAGGTACCGGCTCTTGGGATCGATGATCTTGCCCCGCTACACCAATTCGCGTATCAGCATGGCGATCGGCCTGGCCATCCAGGTGCCTGCCCCGAAGATCGCGATGCCCTCCATCGGGCCCTGCGGGATATCACCGGGCGAGATCCCGCGGAAGAGCTCTTCTAGGTGGGCGTTGCTGGCAGAGGTATCCAGGGACCTGGTCTCCTGGGTCGCCGACGAGCTGGCGGCCTGGCAGTCGCGGCCGCTCGACCGTACTACGGCAGGTTGTCCTGCCAGCCGTCGAGGAAGCGTTCGAGTCCGAGGTCGAATCCGCGTTCGGCGCTGTCGGCTGCGTGTGGGAGTTCGGCGTCGAGGATGATGCGGGTGACGTGCGGGTGACGACCGGCCTTGATGAGGCTCTCAAAGTACGGGGTGTGGGCGTCCATCCATTCCCGGACGCTGATGCCGGATCGGCGGACGGCTTCTTGTTCGGCAAGTTCGCCGATCGCGTAGCCGCGGACGTATGCGTCGAGGGTGCCGACGACGACGAGCATGACATCGATGTTGAAGCCAAGGGGCTCCAGCGCGATCAGGGCATGCTCGGTGGCATCCAGGGAGTTCGGGCCCATTGACGGGCGCCCGGCCGCGAGCGATGCCATCCACGGGTGGCGGTGGATGGTGGCTCGTGACCGGTAGGCGAGGGTCCGTAGGTCGGCGCGCCAGTCGCCGGTGACTGGCGGAGGGCCGCCGTCTTCTCCGGCTACGGCATCGATCATGAGGTCGTACAGGTCGTCTTTGGAAGCAAGGTAGCGGTAGAGCGAGGCTGTTCCGGTCCCGAGCTCGTTCGCGATGCGCCGCATGGACACTGCCTCGATGCCCTCGGTGTCGGCCACCTTGATGGCGCTGGCGGTGATCTCGGTTCGGGTGTGCGACGGGGCTGGGCCCTTGGCGGCTCGTTCCGGCCGGCTCCAGATCACTGTGTAGGCGCGGCGTGCGTCTGTCTCAGCCATGGGATATCCCTCCGGCATTGCATGCAGTGTTCGCAGTAGTGGTAGCGTCCCAACTACTGCGATCACTGTACCCAGGAAACGACGGCATATTTATGAGCGGCACCAACAACGGCACCATCATCGCCGAGGGGCTGCGCAAGGTCTTCGGCGCCGCCAAGGCCCTCAACGGCCTGGACCTCGAGGTGCCGGCCGGGACCATCTACGGGCTGCTGGGCCCGAACGGGTCGGGCAAGACCACCGCGGTACGGATCCTGGCCACCCTCACGGCGCCAGACGGCGGCCGGGCATCAGTCGCCGGCTTCGACGTGGTCAAGGATCCGGTGGAGGTCCGCCGCCACATCGGCCTGGTCGGGCAGCTTCCGGCACTCGACGAACGACTGCCGGGACGCGTGAACCTGGTCATGTTCGGGCGCCTGTACCACCTCGGCCAGCGGCGGGCCCGACAACGGGCCGACGAAGTCCTCGAGCGATTCGGGCTCGCTGACGCCGGCAATCGGCTGGTCAGCACCTACTCCGGCGGGATGCGCCGGCGCCTCGACCTCGCCACCAGCATGATCATCGCGCCGGACGTCCTGTTCCTCGACGAGCCGTCGACCGGCCTGGATCCGCGCGGCCGCAACGAGGTCTGGGCCGCGGTGCGCGAGCTGTCCGACACCGGGACAACCGTGCTACTCACCACCCAGTACCTCGACGAGGCCGATCACCTCGCGCAACGGGTCGCCGTCACCGAGAGCGGTCGCGTGATCGCCGAAGGCACGCCCGAGGAGCTCAAACGGCAGGTCGGATCCGATCGGCTCGAGATCGTGGTGCACGACGCCACTGAACTCGACCGGCTGGCCGCCGTCCTGGGCCGTCCCGATAGCGCCGACCGCACGGACATGACCGTCGACCATGTCAGGCGCTTGATCAGCGTCCCCATCATGGGCGGACTCCCGACTCTTGCCAAGGTCACGGCTGACATCGAAGACTCCGGATTGGCAGTCGAGGACGTCAGCCTGCGACGGTCCACGCTTGACGACGTCTTCCTCCGGCTGACCGGCCACCAAACCACCGGCCAGCCCGATCCGAGCGCGGCGAGCTCATGACTGACACCACGACTGGCACCGGCACGGCGACCTCCGCGCCGGCCCGCCTGCTCCGGATGCTGGCCGACGGCTGGACCATCGTCGGCCGCGATGTCGGCCACCTGCGCTACACCCCGGCCGAACTTGCCTCCGGCCTCGCGTTCCCGGCCATCCTCGTCGTCCTGTTCGGTTACATCTTCGGCAGCGCTATCTCCGTCCCCGGCGGCAGCTACCACGAATACCTCATCCCCGGCCTGTTCGCCTTCGCGATGGTCACCGCCATCGGGACGGCGGCCGTGTCCACCGCCGCCGACGCCGCCCGAGGGATCATGGATCGTTTCCGGTCGATGCCCATCGCCCGATCCGCCGTCCCGTTCGGGAGAGCCGGCGCGACGCTGTTCACCAGCGCCCTGCAGCTGGCCGTCCTCGTCTCGGCCGGACTCGCGATCGGCTGGCGCACCCATCACGGCCCGGCCGACATCGCCGCCGCCTTCGGGCTGCTGCTACTGATGGACTACGCCCTTGGCTGGCTCGGGGTCTACCTCGGGCTGCTCGTGCGCAATCCCACCACCGCGGACGCTCTGCTTCCGTTGACCTTCCCTATCGCCATGGTCTCCAACGCCTTCGTCCCCACTGCCGGCATGCCCACCTGGCTGCGGGTGATCGCGAACTGGAACCCCGTCAGCGCGCTCGTCGCCGCCTGCCGACACCTCTTCGGCAACCCCAGCGTCGCCGCGAACAACCTGCCCTGGCCGCTACAGCACCCCGTCCTGGCCACCCTGATCTGGGGCATCGGCCTCACGCTCATATTTGCCCCTCTCGCGACCCACCGCTACCGCACCTCAAACCGATGACGAATCGGATCCATGCCACTCCAGCCGGTCCGCCGGATCGGCAGGCGTCGCTGCGGCCGCAACCGCGCGAGGTTCTCCCGGAACCACGACATCGACCCGACCGCCGCGCCACCGTCGACCGGCACACCCAGCTGCTCGCCCACCGGGTCCTTCCGGTTGAAGGTCCGCTGGAGGACGCCGGCCGTGCGAAGTCGCCCTTCGATGCCGTGGGTGAATCTCTGCAGCTTCGCCAGCCAGCCGTACGCACTGCTGGTCCTCAGCTGATCCGCATCTTCGACTCGAGTCGTGCGTCGGCTTCCCATGTCGCTGACCCACTCGCCGGGATCTCCGAGAACTATGACCTCGCCGGTTTGGAAGAGGACGCGCTTCAGGAGATGGCCCGCTCGAGGCGGCAGGACGGCACTCGTAGCCGTCGGGCTCGTGCGGCCTCACAGCCGGGATCTGAGCACGTCGACCTCGCACCCCGGTCGCCACAGGTCGAAGCCGTGCTCGATCAGCCAGCGGACCGCCGACGCCGCTTTGCCCGGGTGACAGCTCGACGGGCGCGGCTTTCGGACGTCACATGTCGCCAGCCGGGCCTGGGCGCCGCTGTGCCTTTCTCGGCGCAGGTGCCATGCTCTGCTTGATGGGCTCCGGCGCCGCGCGGTGACGACGGAGCGGCCGATCCCGATCCCGATGCCGATCCCGGTCCATCGCCGTGTGTTGGCCTGAGGACCCGACATGTGCTTCTCCCCGCAGGCTGACCTGGTGGGCGGAGTGGTGATCACCGTGATCGGCGTTGACGCCGTCCGCCATGTCCGCCAGCGCCGCGAGCTGATCGCGCTGGCGTGGCTGCCCCTGCTGCTTGGCGCCCACCAGTTCATCGAGGCTGTGGTCTGGCTGTGGCTGCAGGGCCACGTGCCGCGCGGCACCGGCCGTCTGGCACTGTGGGCCTACCTGCTGATCGCCCTTGTGGCGCTACCCGTGCTCGTCCCCATCGCCGTCATCGCGCTGGAGCCGACGAAACAGCGGAAGCTGATGATGATGCCGTTCGCGGCGCTCGGCACCGTAACCGCCGCGGTGCTCCTCACCGCGATGATCAGCGGCCCCATCGCCGCCAGGCTCGCTCCCTACCACCTCGCCTACAGCGTCCGGCTGCACGACGGTTTCCTGATCACCGCCGGGTATGTCATCGCGGTGTGCGGGCCGCTGCTGCTATCGGGTTACCGTCACGTGACGATCTTCGGCATCATTAACCTCGTCGCCGTCGTCATTATTGCCCGCCTGACCGCCTCCGGGTTCGCATCCGTATGGTGCGGATGGGCCGCAGTGTCCAGCGGCGCCATCGCGCTGCACCTCCGCTACGCCAAACCCCATCGCCAGCATTCTCGCCCCGGCGCCAGCCGGCTCATGTCCGAGGGCTGAGCGATCCGGCGAACCGGTATCACCGCTACCGTCCGCCTGGTCGTCCGCCGTGCCCGGATCGGAAAGCCGGTCGGGCCGCACACCCTGCTGCGCGCTTTCATCACCGCCGCGCCGGACGCGCGCGTGCACCTGCGCGACGTCCAGGAAGCGGCATCCCACGCCGACCCGCGGACCACTACGCCCCGACCGGGTCAGGGCATCCCTCGTCCCCGTGGCGCCGGTCTTCACGACCGCCGAGCGGCTCGCTCTGGCCGGGTTCTGCCTGGGCGGCCCAGCCCGTGCATGATCGCCGCCTACCGGGACTACGCTGCGGTTGCTGCTCGGCTTCGCCTCCCAACGGGCCGAGACCCTGCCTGTCGGCTCGGCTTCGCCGACCTGGGTGCGACGGTCATCAGCACGTTCCTCGACCACCTCGCTGGCCTGACCTGCCGCGATATCCACCTCGGCGCCGGCTCTACGTCGCCCGCCACGCCACAGGCCGCAAGAACCTGATCACTCTCCGGCACTGTTGCCACGCTGCGGGCCTAACTCACCGAACGATCCGGACCACCCGGCGACCCGCTGTTTGTCACCAGCCGCGGCGGGCACTCGGCCACGACGCCCTGCGGCAGCGTCTCGCCGTCCAGGCCGCCCAAGCCGTCCGTGCCTGCCCGGCAATCGTCGGCAAGAACATCACTCCGCACGTCTTGCATCACAGAGCCGCGATGCGGATGCTGCACGCCGGAGTTGGTATTACCGCCATCGCCTTGTGGCTGGCCACGAGAATGTGACCACCACGCAGATCTGCCTGCAAGCCGACATGGCCCTTAAGCAGCGAGCCCTCGGCCGGACCACGCCGACGATCCTCGGGGCGCTGCCGCCCGCCCGACCAACTTCTTGCTCCCGAAAGCCTTGTGATTATGCCGATATCGCCGGGCCGGTCACCGTCGGCAGCCAACGGGGCCTGGTACGCCTCAAGGCACGGGCAACGTCGTCCGCGTGTCCGTCTGGGTGACCCACGCCGACGGTCGGCGGCGCGGCGGTCGACCAGGTCGATTCCCGGACCAGTGCCTGATTCCTAACGAACAGGCAGTTCTGGCAGCCGACGTTTGCCGGGCTCCATAGCGATGGCCCTTGCAGGAGTGCAACGTCTGGATCTCAGCCGGCGCGGCGGCTCGGACCTGCGGGTGAATTCGGTCGGTCAGGGAAAACACTAACCTTTCTCGGGGAGAACGCGGCCTGTGCCTACCTCGATCGGGTCGAACAGGTCATCGTCATCTGGCAGCACGAACAAAATATGACCGCGTTCGCCCGCGTAGCTGCCGTGGCATTCGATTTCGTGACTGTTCAGCCGTCGCACCACCACTCGATCACCTACCTTGAAATCGTTCATCCCACTCAACTCCTCAATTTGAGAACAATAGGCATGATAAGAATCGGTAATGTAGCTAATGCGGCTATTGACGGTTAGCAATCCACGCTACCAGCACCGACGATAATCGGATAATCGGACTTATCTCGTTCACCCAAGGGGCGTGGCAGGAGAGTGCAGAGCTCGCCGCTTCGGTTGGTTCCAGTTGGCGTCGACCCACCGTCCAAGCACGGTGAGGGGTCCTTCATGGGATCGGCCGAGATCGGTGAGCTCGCAGAGTTTGGCAATGTCGGGCGTCCGGGGCGCGGCGGTATGGCGGCCCGGCTCGCGAACCGTTCAGGGGTGACGGATGCGGAGGAGTCGGCGCTGGAGCACGGCGACGGTTCCGGTGAGAGCGCCGAGGTCGGGGATGGTGGCTAGGTCGGTGATGGCTTTGCTGACGGTGGCGGCGGACTGGTCGGCGAGATGCAGGATGATGATGCCTGCGTGGCTGCCCGGTGGGTAGGTGCGGATGTTGCCGAGTCCGCGGTCGAGGGAGATCAGGATCGGCCGGGCGCTGGTGGCGGCCGCGACGACGTCCGGGTCGGGCGCGCCGGTGAGGCTCTCGGCTGCGACGGTGTCCACATCGTGTCCTGATGCCTGCAGGATCGCGGCGCAGGATGCCGGGAGGTTCTCGTCGAGCTTGACGTTCACCGGGTCTGCGGGATCGGGAGCAGTTCCCCGCGGGCGAGGGCGGCGCCGTAGGCGGCGGCAGCCCGGACCCCTTCCAGGCTGACTGAGGGGTACTCGGCGGTGATCTGCTCGGGGGTCAGGCCGGCCGACATTTCTGGCAGTGCTGCGCGTTTGCTGACGACATCCCAGCGGCATCTGCAGTGGTTCATCGGGAAGCCGGCCTGTAGCCCTTAGCATCTGCGCTATGGCGGGGGACTACTGGTGTGAGTTCGCGGCCGTCATGTGGCGGAGGAGATCATGAACTGGTTGTGGCTCAATGCCTCAGTGGGTGCAGCGTTCGTCCTTCCCGTCGCGGGGGCCCCGCTGTGGCTGGTGCTGAGGCACCCCGACAATGGCCCGTGCACTGCAGTTCAGGCAGGCCCTGGCCATCGCTGTCGTCAGGCGGCTGTGAACGCCGAAGCGGACCAGGTCGGCCTGGCATGGCCTGGTCCCCTGCGCGCTGAAGCTCAGCCGCCGGCCAGTGCTCGGCTCATGTTCGACGATGCCTGGATGCGGGTGCTGGTCGGCGCTGCACAACCCTAGGCATGCAACCGGCGCGTCCTGACTGCCGCGCTGTGACGGACCGCGCACGGCGCCTACTAATTGGCCTTCACCGGTACAGCCACTTCGCGAATGCTCAGTCGGCGGCATGACAGTGAGTTCCACGTACTGGAACGGGGACACCGGGAACGGAGGCCAGATCGCCACGATTCTGGTTGAACCGGCCGGCTGGCTCGCGGCATCCGGCCGCCCCGAGCCGGAGCAGCCGGTCGAGCAGCGACTCGGCAAGGACGGGGTTGGGAACTACGATGGCCCGGTCGGCTGAGGTAGTCGGGCGCGATCAACCTTGGCTGAGCCACAGGGCGATGACCGCAACGTCGACCCTGGGTTATGAGCCCAGAGTCGCATCGTTCCACCTGGCGCGCGGCTTTCGGAGCGGGCGTCGTGGACAGATAGCGAGACCGGCGCCGGGTGCATCGACGGCCAGGCCGCCCACCGCCACCCGGCGCATCAGCGGCGCCCGCGACGAGCACGACAGCCAATGACATGAGCGGCGCAAGCCGGGCACAGCGGCCGCTACTTGTCGGCTTCCATCGAACTTGTTGATTAAGTCAGATACTGACGGGTAACTGGCGAGACATGGCTAGAAACAGGACTATAGCCGGGCACTCCATCCCCGGAATCGTGTTGTTCTTTGTATGGCTTGTTCTGATCATCCTTGTCATCATCCTGTTGGCCTGGATTGTGCACTTGGCAGGCGGCGGCGTCATGAATATCAGGCTCGGTCACTTCATCCTGAAAATCGGCTTTACCTGATGGGCAGCACTTCCTGGCCAGCTTCGGCCAGCTCTACTGATCGCCGCGGCGCTCGGACTGATCATCTTCGGCAAATACGGGCCGTGCGAGGCCATGCGGCGGAAGGCGTGAATCTCAACAGGACTGCAGGACGGCGCATCGGAGCGAAGGCCCGGCCAGCTGAGTATCGCGGCCGACTTGGTCACGCGGCTGACCTGCTCGGGATAGCCGATGCTCGTCGCAGACGCGGCGCGCCGGGCGAACTCTCGCGCCGGGCGAACTCTCGCGCTGGCGGCGCCCCGGCTTCACCGCCAATCACCTGCCGCCGACATCGGCCGTTTGCAGCTTCGGGCGACGGGCAGTTAGCGGATCGGCTCCTGGCCGCACGCGCCGGTGCCGGCGATCACGGCGACCCGGACCGCCGTGCGCCCAGCGTGACAGCGGACGGGCCGAGGAATCGGAAGGCAGGCTAGACATGCGCGGCACGGCCGTGTGGGAAGGCGTCGAACGCCAGGGGCTGCGGCGGCGCAGCCAGCGGCTGGACCGGGCTCAGCCGGGCCAGAGACCAGATCCGTCGCAGCCCGCCGGGACCGACCGGCTGCCTCAGATCAGGCACATCGTGGTCCTCATGATGGAGAACCACTCCTTCGACAACTACCTGGGCACTCTCGGGCGCGGCGAGGGACTCACGCCGGGAGACGACGGGCACCCAGCCGCCGAGAATCCGGACGCTTCCGGCGAGGCGGTGCGCGCTTACCACATGCCGTCGACGGTGCAGCAGTCCGGCGTGCCCTGCCAGAGCTGGAGCGCCTCGCACGCGCAGTTCGCCGGCGGCAAGATGACCGGCTTCGTCACCGCCACGCAGGAGGCGGCCCCATCGGGCGACAAGACGGCGGCCATGGGCTACTGGACCGAGGCGGACCTGCCGTTCTACCACGGCCTGGCCCGCACGTTCCCGCTGGCCGATCACTGGTTCAGCTCGTGCCTGGGCCCGACGTTCCCCAATCGCCGATTCCTGCTGGCCGGAACCGCGCACGGGCTGATCGATGACCTGCCGGTCAACCTTCTCGATTATCCGCCGGCCGGCACCATCCTGGACATGCTGACGAGGTACGGCAAGTCCTGGGTCAACTATCGTCCGGACGGCGGCGATCAGTCTCAGTTCCGGCGCTACTTCCATTACAAGCGGCGTCGTTCCCGGCACCACCTGCGCGCGCTCGGCCGGCCGTTCCAGCGGGCAAAGAGCGGAGTCAAGCGGGACCTGCAGTGCACCGCGGGCCTGTACCCGCTCGGCATGGCCAGGTACATGCTGCATGTCCGCGGCATCGATCAGTTCTTCGCCGACGCCGACGCGGGCACGCTGCCGGACTTCTGCATCGTCGACCCCGACTTCGGCCAGTACTCCGAGGAGAACCCGCAGGACGTCCGCAAGGGAGAGAGCTTCGCCGCCGAGGTCATCAACCGGGTCATGCACGGCAGGGGCTGGGCGGACACGCTGCTGATCTGGACCTATGACGAGAACGGCGGCTACTACGATCATGTAGCACCGCCCGCTGCCGTGCCGCCCGACGACGTCGAGGGTCGCAGCCTGGTCGCGCACTCGTCTTGGCTGCGCACCATCCTGAAGCCACTGTTCCCTGGCTATGTCCGGCACGCGCAGGATCTTGTGTGCGAACCGCTCCAGTACGACACCTACGGGTTCCGGGTACCGGCCGTGATCATCTCGCCGTACGCCCGGGCTGACTGCGTGCTGTCGGAGATCTTCGACCACACCTCGGTACTGAAGCTCGTCGAGGAGAAGTGGAACCTGCCTGCGCTGACGCGCCGCGACGCCGCAGCAACAGCGCCGCTCGCGGCGCTTGACCTCGGGGCGCCCCCCGCGTTCAGCACACCGCCGGAGCTGCCAGCCTCGAGCCTGGCCTGGGGCTCCTGGTAGGCAGATGGCCGGGAACGCGGCGCAGGTAGTGCTGGACGATTCAAACGCCGCGGAGGTTACGGGCGACTTATCGGCCCGCCAGCTGTGACGCCGCTGGTCCGAGCGAACGCCGCGCCCGACCTAGGACGGCCGTCGCCTGACACCTGTGAGCGATTTCCGGGGTTCCGCGGAGCTCGATGCCGCTGAGAGCACAGCCGAGGCGACCGTACGGAGCTACTGGGGACCTGCAACCGCCTGGTCAGGGGGAGGGCCGCGGTGTCAGCACGGGGCTCGCGTTCTGAGCAAGCATGAGTGCCTGCTGGGAGTACCAGGTACCCGCGGGAGGGTCGGTGAAGACCGAGCCGGCCTGGAGGCTCCACAGCGGCTCGAATGTCTGGAAAGCGGCTGGAACTGCTCGGCCAGCCGGGGATGGGCTGCGTGTAGGCGGCATCATCCCAGCTGCGTACGCCGCCTGCAGGGTCACACTGACCGTCCGACTGACCCGGCGTCTTGATCCACAGGTAGGCGTCGAGCAGGGGCAGGTTGGCGGGCAGGTAGGTATCCAGCGAGCTCAGCGTGACGCCGGTGGCAGCGGTCGACGTGTGGAGTGCAGAAGGCTGGCAGCGATTCACCGGGCCGCGCGCAACTGGTCATCTCCCCGTCTGCTGCCAGGATAGTGGGGTGGTGGGTGACCGGGCGGCGAAGGTGTGGGCGTGGATCGCCGCGTTGCACGAGGGTAAGGGGCCGGTGTCGATCGCTGCGGTCTGTATGGCTGCGGCGCATCATCTGGGGGTTGATGGCGCGAGCGTGACGGCGATGAGCGGGCCGGACGCACGTGAGCCGGTATTCGCCTCGGACGAGCTGGGTGCCGTGCTGGAGGAGCTGCAGTTCACGACCGGGGAGGGTCCGGGTGCCGATGAGTTCTGGCTGGGGTCGCCGGTGCTAGTAGCGGATCTGGACTCGGTTGCGGCGCGATGGCCCGGGTTCGTGCCCGAGGCGGTGGCCGCAGGCGCACGGGCGATGTTCGCGCTGCCGCTGCAGGCCGGTGCCATCCGGGTCGGGGTGCTGTCCCTGCACCGGGTGCTGCCGGGTCCGCTGTCGGCCGGTGAGCTGGCCGACGTGCTGGTATTCGCCGATATCGCTCTGCAGCTGCTGCTGGACGCGGCGTCGGGGATCAGCGGATCGGCCGGCTACCGGCCGCCGCTGGAGGGGCTGTCGGACCGCCGGGCCGTGGTGTATCAGGCGACCGGGATGATGTCGGTGCAGCTCGGAGTGAGCCTGGAGGAGGCGCTGGCGCGGCTGCGGGCGCACGCGTTTACCAGCGGCGCCGCTCTCGGCGAGATTGCGGGTGACGTGGTGAGCCGCCGGCTGCGCTTCGAGCCCGGCGCAGAGGCGGATGCCTGACTCCTACGGGCTGGTGACGGAATCGCCAGGTTGCGGCGGTATCCGGTGATAGTGCAGGGGGCTACTCTGACAGCATGGCAGCGATAATGGACGAGCGCCTCGCGCAGACGTTCGTCGAGCTGGCCGACACCCTGGTCGGCGGCTTTGACCTGATGGAGTTCCTGCACATGCTGACCGAGCGGTGCGTGGAGCTGCTGGAGGTCGACGCGGCGGGGCTGCTGCTAGCTGATGCCCGCGGCGCGCTGCAGCTGGTAGCGGCCTCCACCGAACAGGCGCGGGTCGCGGAACTGTTCCAGATCCAAAACGATGAGGGCCCCTGCCTGGACAGCTATCGCACCGGGCAGCCGGTTATCGTCCCGGACATCACCGCCGGCCCGGCCGCGGCTCGCTGGCCCCGGTTCGCCGCCGCGGCGGGGGAGATGGGCTTCGCGGCGGTGCACGCCATCCCGATGCGGCTGCGTGATCAGGTCATCGGCACGCTGAATCTGTTCGGCAGTGCGCGGGTCGGCCTGGACCCGGCGGTCGCGCGGGCAGCTCAGGCGCTGGTCGATGTGGCTACCATCGGGATCCTGCAGGAACGCGCGACCCGCGAGCAGGAGCTTGTCACCGGGCAGCTGCAGGTGGCTTTGAACAGCCGGGTGATTATCGAGCAGGCCAAGGGCATCCTGGCCGAGCGGATGCGGGTGAGCCCTGACCAGGCATTCATTGTGCTGCGGGCCTACTCACGCAATCACAATCACGCGCTCACCCGGCTGGCCACCGACGTTATCAGCGGCACCGCCCCAATGCTCGCGGGCAGCCCGGCCAGATCCCGGCCCGCCGGTGACCGCCCGGTGCGAGGCTGAGGATCCGCGGAGCGTGATGCCGGACCTGGGTCGCGCCGATCCCGGCCCTGTCCAGAGACATCTCGCCTGCCGATATATTTCGGCCGTTCCTGAACGCTTTGTCGGACGGATACCACCAGGGCTCGCGGTGGAGGCGGTCAGCTGCGTGCCTTGTACCCGGACCGGTAACTGATGACGCTCCTGGGTCAGTGTTTGAGAAGGCCGACGCCGAACGCGACGACGAGTACGGACAGGATCAGCGCTGAGACCGACTCGACTGCCATCAGCAGCTTCGCTCGTCCCGACAACGGCATCGTGTCAGTGGGGCTGAACGCGGAGGAGTTGGTGACTGAGACATACAGATAGTCGTGGAACACGGGCGTCCACCCGGACTTCGCCGCAGAGCGGCGCGAGACCTCTGAGATCGCGTCGTGGTCCTCGTCCTGGGGGAACCGGAAGTCAGCCGACGGCAGCCCCGGCCGTTCCACCCGGACCCGGCTGATCGGGCCGCCCCGGTCCAGCTCCCAGAAGGCAAGCGCGAAGACCAGCACATTGGTGAACCAGACTTGGCCGGCGGCCCCGAGCAGATGCCCCCCGGCCGTGGCCTGGCCCATGACCAGCGAACGGATCAAAAGTACAAGCGCCACAAGATTCGACACCGCGATCAGCAGCAGCAGCGCAATCGACAGCCGCCGCAGCAGACCGTTCTGCCTGCTCATCCGCCGCGGATTGGCCAACAGCAGCGGTACGAACAGGACCGTCTCCAGCACCGGCACGACAAACCGCGGCCCGATCAACAGCTGACTGGGCAGCGCCGCATACAGCACGATCGCGGCGACGATCGCGGCCGCAGCCGGCAGCCTCGACTCATCCTGATGTATCTGAATGACGCAACAATAACGCGCGACCACTGCTGCTTCGCGGCGGCCAAGCCAAGCCCATGCCTTCTCAACTAGCAGCGATATCCGCCGCCTGCCATCCGCTCTAGCTACCCAGACGCTCATAGCTGCCCGGAGGCCGGTCACTTTCATTCCTCGGCCCGGTCCTCCGCCGCCTCTGGCGGCCTCCGGGTGAGCCCGGCGGTGAGTCCCTCGAGGAGGATGTCGTGGCCGCGTCCGAGTCCCGCGGCGCCATCGTGGGCGGCCACGGCCGAGGCGACCTGCGGAGCAGGGCGAATTCCTTGGCGCGCCTTGCAGTGAAGGCGTCCTCCCGGCCCTGCTACCAGCCGCAAATCGACAGGCTGTGATTCCAGCGCCCATGTGCATGCGCCGTTCGCCGACCTCATAGGTGCGCATGGCGATCGTCGTCGGCCTTCACCGCTGGCATCTTGAAGTGTGGCCTGCCCGCGGACCCTGAACATTGCAGCGGCCACGGGGCGGTTGAGGGAGACGACAGGGTTGGGTCGAGCAGCCGCAGCATGTACGCGGCGATCGGCGGCCAGTCAGTGGCTGCGGCGGCCGGACTCCGTCATGGATGGCGGCGATCGCCGCCTGGAGCTGGTACGACCCGAGGGGCCATGGGTTAGGGCGCTGATGAGAGCGACCCCTTCGGCGATCTCCCACGAGTCCCGCTGGCTGTGGCTCTGGTCAGCCATCGGGATCAGCGTGCTGTCAGGCCCGCTGCGGGCTCTGTACCGGGCCCGGACCAGCAGCATCGGCGCGGCTGCCCCGCCAGTTCGCTGTCAATTGGAGCGCCGTGCACGATGCGGGTCAGCCGGATCCCTTCGCGCGGTCGCTGGCCGGCAGGGCGGCCGGAACTCGTAACCGCGGGCTGGTGGTGGCTGTCATACCTTCCGCCACCTGGCCTCGCACAGTCCGTACAGGCCGAAGATAATCAGGCCGATCGCGGCGGCGATGAGCGCGAATTCGCCGAACGACTGGTTCCGCAGCGTGTTCAGCGCGGTGTCGAGACCGCCGGCCTTGGACGGCTGGTACTTCACGGCGGCATCGATCAGCAGCGCCCCGGTGAGGGCGAACACCAGGCCGCGGGCGACGGTACCGATCACGCCGAGCCGCACGACAACATGTTGCGTCCGGGGGCTCATCTCCCCGGTGCGCAGGTACTTGACGAACTTGCGCTTGACTCCCTGCATCACCAGGATCACGCCGACGACGACGACAATGGCGCCGGCCAGGCCCACGGCCCACCGGCCGCCGGGGTGACTCATCACCTTCGCGGACCAGTCCTGCTCCTGGCCGGACTGGCTCCGCTTCGCACCGCTGATCACCGAGAACGTCGTCACCGCGAAGCTGGCGTAGATCACCGCGCGGGCCAGCGACTTCAGCCGCGGGCCTGCGCCCTTCCCGTCGACGGTGACGCCGAAGGCAGCCTCGCTCAGCCGCCACAGCGCGTAAGCGGCGAACCCGATACACAGCAACCACAGCGAGACCATGCCATAGGGCTTCCCCGACAGCAGCTGCAACGCGCCCCGCTGATCGGTCTCCTGCGTGGTCTTGCCCAGCGCCACCAGGATCGCGACCCAGCCGATCAGGACGTAGATCACCCCGCGGGCGGCCAGACCCGCCCTGGCCAGCATCCGGACGGGCTGGCTGTCGGATGCGCGCCTGGCGCTCGCGGACACGCGCGCCGAAGTCATTGATGGCATAGCAGCTGGTCTCCTTTCAGGAGACTCGAAGAATCGTGGTTATCGTCGCCCGCGGGCGGCCGGCTGGTGGGCAGGCGAGCCTGCTCAGGGTCGGCCGGTGTGCCGCTTGCGGGCCTCCAGCCGTGTGTGGACCAGCTCCCGGTGGCGTAATCGTGCCGCCCGGGCGGCGCGGCGATCAGGTGACATGAAGGCGGTGGGACTGCCGCCGGGGCGGTGAGCCAGATGCAGGGATTGGAGATCCCGTTCAACGCATAGCGAGGGCGGAACAGCATGGGGCAGCCGGGCCGCCTCGCAGCGTCGCCGCGCTGCGAGGTCTCGCAGTCCAGGGGGTGGCCATTTCGTCTGCTGCCGGGAGTATCACGCTGGCGGGTATTCCTGCACGCAGGCTGCGCGATGATGCCCACACCGACTCCTCAGATCAGTCATTGGTAGAGATCCGCAGTAGTAGGTCGCGCTGCATAAACGCGATAAGAGAAAGGCTCTCCGTGCCCGTACTATCGCGACTCGCTGGCAGGCCCCGTGCCGGGAGAAAAAGAAAACCGGACCCTTGCCGGTGTGGTCGCGAAATTACGCGCGCACCCTTGCCTGGGTCCGGAGCTGCAGCTTAACTATACGCTTTCCTGCGTCTTGCGCAAAACCCGTTCCAGAACCAGCTACGGTTTGATAATCGCCAGCCGACGGGATCTTGCCGCGATCGTTAACGGGGGCCGACGCGCCGCCGTTCCTGATTGTCTTGTTGATCGCTGGAGTAGGCGCTCATCGGGCAACAACCGCAACGAGAGGCCGCGGGCGCGGTCCTGTGCTGGGCGCCGCGCTGTCGCCGGACAATCGCGCTAGCAGCCCCAAACGACTGTGACCACTCGCTCGCGCACCGCATCGATGCGCCAGGCCCGGTCCGAATCCATGCGCAGGGTCAGCGGAGTGCGAGTTACCTCCGCCGAGCGCGACCGTGGAGGGCAGAACACCATCCGCAACCGAGCACCGGCTTCTCAGATCCAAGTCCAGGAAACCGGTCATGATCACGGGTAAGACAAGCCGATCTGCCGGCGGACCTCGTCCATTGCCTGCATGATCGTGTAGGTCTCCTCCAGCGGGAGCAGCGGACTCTCTAGCAGCCCCGTGCGAAGACAGCGCGCCACCTCGGCGGCCTCGCCGCGCAGCCCGTTCCCTTCATGCGGTTCTTCGAAGTGCTCCAGCTCGGTGCCGTCACGCGCGATCACGCGGAACGCGGTCGGCGTGTAGAACCAGCCGTCGATCTCTATTCTTGCTGCCGTGCCGTAGATGGCGGCCGGATTGCCCGATGCGGCCAGCAAGGTGGTCGTCAGTACCGCGTGGGCGCCGCTGTCGTACTGGAAGATCATCGACGTCGTGGCGTCAACGCCGGTGAAGGCCGGATTGCTGACGGCGGTGATCCGTGTCGGCACGCCCAGCACCAGGCTCGCGAACGAGACCGGGTATATGCCAAGGTCCAGCAAGGCCCCGCCGCCCAGCTCCGGCGCGAACAGGCGGAACTGCGGATCCTGAGCGAACCACTGCCCGTGCTCGGCGGTCAGGTAGACGACATCGCCGAGGGTTCCCGCGGCGAGGATCTCACGCACCCGCGCAATATGCGGCAGGAAGCGCGTCCACATTGCTTCCATGAGGAACGTTTTGCGGGCGCGCGCGGCGTCGATCATCTCGCGCGCCTGCGCGGCGTCCATGGCGAACGGCTTTTCGACGAGCACGGCCTTGCCCGCGTTGATCGCGAGCAGCGCGGCGTCGTGATGGCCGGGGTGAGGCGTTGACACGTAAACGGCATCGACATCCGGATCGTGGACGAGAGACTGATAGCTCGCGTGTCGGTGCGGTACGCCGAATTCGTCCCCGAACGCATCCGCCGAAGCCTGAGACCTTGACCCGACGGCGACAACCTCACAGTCAGGCTGCAACGCGAGATCGCGAGCGAAGGCATGGGCGATGCCGCCCGTAGCGAGGATTCCCCAGCGAATCGGGCGATCATCCAGTTGTGTCATCCGACTGCTCCTCTGGCGGGCAAACCTGGCAACAGCCGCAGGCCAGGCAGAGCACCATGGCTCTAGCTGCCGGTCACCACCGGGGACACCACGGACTGATCCCGCCGCGGCGCGGACCCGACAACCCTAACGACGGCCGCACAGAGCAGCAACCGCACACCCTGGCCGATCCAGGCGATGTGCTTAGCCCGTAGCAGAGGAGCTTCGCGGCCAGGCTCGCGGACGCCTCGTGCGGAACGACTCACGCCGTCACCGCGCCCTTGGCGCAGCTGATCATGCGATTCGGACGATGCGCTTGGGCGCGGTTGCGCTGACCGGCCGCGGCGATCCGCTGTAACCTCAGATCCAGCTTTCGGCACTTCGGGAGGGCTAATGCCCATCGAACAGGCAGAGTTTGGCCGCGCCGGGCACCAGAGCAGCCGGGTGATCTTCGGGGGCGCGGCTCTCGCGCAGGTCTCCCAGCGCGCCGCGGACGAAACCCTGGACCTCCTGCTCGCCCACGGGGTGAACCATCTGGACCTGGCCTCGTCCTACGGCGAGGCGGAGGTGCGCATCCGGCCGTGGCTGCAGCGCGAACCGGGGCGGTTCTTCCTGGCCACCAAGGGCGACAAGCGCACCGCAGCCGGGGCCCGCGAGGAACTGCACCGGTCCCTGGACCGAATGGGGGTCGATCACGTTGACCTCTGGCAGTTGCACGCCCTCGCTGATCCGATCGAGTGGGACGAGGCCCTGAGTCCTGGCGGGGCGCTCGAGGCCGCCGTGGAAGCCCGGGAGCAGGGCCTCATCCGGTGGATTGGGGTGACCGGTCACGGCAGCCAGATCGCCGCGACGCACCGCCGCAGTCTTGAGCGGTTCGGCTTCGACTCGGTGCTGCTTCCGTACAACTTCGTCACCATGCAGAACCCGTACTACGCCGGCAACTTCAACGCCCTGTACGAGACCTGCCGCGAGCGGCGGGTGGCGGTGCAGACGATCAAGTCGATCGCGCTGCGCCCGTGGGCAGGTCGGCCGCACAGCCGGGCGACCTGGTACGAGCCGCTTGAGCGGCAGGACGACATCGACCTCTCCGTGTGGTGGGCGATGAGCCGCCCCGGGGTGTTCCTCTGCAGCGTGGGGGACCTGGACTTGCTCCCGAAAGTCCTTGACGCGGCCAGCCGGTTTACCGGGGCACCGGATGATGCGGCGATGAGCGCGCTGGTAGACCGTACGGAGGCCGAGCCGCTGTTCGTCTGACCGGGTCGCGCTGATCACGTCGTCTGGCCGGTCTTGACCGGATGCGGGCCCGGACTACGAGCGCGTGGTCAGGTGCCCGGTCAGGTGATCGACCAATTCACGCGCGTCGTCTTCGATACCGCACATGAACGTGGACCGGCGCCGCCGCAGCACGGGCAGGCCGAGCGCGTACATTCCCGGGCTGGCGACCACGCCGCCGTCGTGCGCTAGCTGGCCCTTGGCGTCGACGACCGGCACCTGGAGCCAGTCGTAGTCGGGCCGGTAGCCGGTCGCCCAGACCACCGAGCGGATCTCGCCGCTGCCCAGGTCGAGTTGCAGCCGGGGCGACTCGGGTACCTGGGTCGCCGGGAAGCGCTCGGGCGGCTCCAGCCCGGCGTCACGCCCCCGAGCCCATTCGTCAAACGTATCCAGGAGGCGCCCCAGCTTGAGGTCGGCGAGCGCGAACACGTTGCGCAGGCCGCCGGAGAACAGCGCGCAGCCGTCCCGTACGGCGGCCCAGCGACCCACGAGTTCGACGCCGATCGACGTCAGCGCGTTGAGATCGAGCGTCGCTCGATCGGGTGTCCCGACGAGCTGGGGCGAGGGCAGCCGGCGGGCCCGGGTGAGGTCGTCGAGCTCGTCGTAGCGCTGATCCCAGAGGCCTGATGCGTCCATCCACCACAGCACGTCGCGTCCGCGATAGGTCCGCGGCAGGCGCACGTGCTCGCCCACGGAGAGCGTCACCGGCCGGCCGGACCGGGCCAGCTCCGCCGCCAGCTGGACGCCGGTGGCCGACGCCCCCACGACGAGGACGCCGCCGTCCGGCAGCTTGGCCGGGTCGCGGTAGTCCATCGCCGTCAACTGCTCGACCGACTCCGGGACTGCAGCTGCGAACGATGGCAGGGACGGCCGGTTGCAGGCTCCGCTCGCGATGACCACCGTCCGCCCGAAGAACTCGCCGGCGCCGGTGAGCACGTGATACCCGTCGCCGGCCGCGCGGATCGAGGTGACGTTCACGCCGGTCCGGACTGGGGCGCGCACGACGGCCGCGTACCGCTCGACGAAGTCGGCTACCTCCGCCGCGGTCATGTAGCCGTCCGGGTCCGGGCCCTCGTAGCGACAATCCGGCAGGCGCGTGAGCCAGTTGGGAGTGAGCAGCCGCATCGAGTCCCAGCGCTCATGCCGCCAGGAGTTCGCGACCTCGCCGCGCTCCAGCACCACGTGGTCAACCGAATGACCGCTGAGGAAGTGGCTCGCGGCGAGGCCTGCGTGTCCTGCTCCGATGACGACCGCGGTAGCGCGTTCGATTATCGGCCCCTCAGGCGACTTCGACGGTGACGTTCGTCGGGTTCGTCAGCGCGTCGAACACGGCCGAGCGCTTCTGCGACTGTGCCACCAGCGCCTCGATGTCCTCTCGGGATGCGTCCGCGTCGATCGTGAACGTCACCTTGATGTCGTTGTAGCCGTTGCGTACGTCGCTGTCGGCCCCGAGGATTCCGCGGATGTCGTGGCCGCCCTCGACCGTCGATTCGACCGACCGGAGCTGGATGCCGCGGTTCTCGGCGACCGACGCCACGCCCGCCGTCAGGCAGCTGGCCAGGCCGACGAGTAGGTACTCGATCGGGGTGATGCCCTCATCGACTGCCCCGAAGATCTCCGGGTGATCGGCCTCGAACGTCCATTCGTCGTTGTGGGCCTGCTCCTGACCGAGGCCGAAGAAGCTCTGGACCTTGATCGTGCTGTGCACGCCGCTTGACCACTTGGCGGACGCTCGCCAGGTGAACTGCGCCGCCCCCGGCGCGCCCTTGAGCGCTTCGCGCGCATCCAAGAGTGCCTGCACGTTGACGCCGTTGGTGACCGTAGTCATGTCGGGATACCCCTCCGCCTCGCCCTATTTCCCTATTTAGATGGTTGACAATATACCGGAGGATGCGGGTTATCATAGCCCCCATGTCGGAGCCAGCCTCTATGCTCACGGCCGGCTCTGTGGGCACCGTCGAGACGCAGTATCTCGACCTGCCGGGGCCAGTCCGCCTGGACTGCGGGCGCGACCTGCATCCGGTGCGCGTCGCGTATGAGACCTACGGCACGCTATCGGCCGGCCGCGACAACGTCATCCTGGTGTGTCACGCTCTCAGTGGCGACGCCCACGCCGCGGGCTTCGCGAAGGCACCGCCCGCGGAGAGCACTCGCGACGGGTTCGGGGCCGAGGACCGCGACGGCTCGGCCGGGAGGGGACTGGGCTGGTGGGACGGGATGATCGGGCCCGGCAAGGCGTTCGATACCGACCACTTCTTCGTCGTCTCGACGAACCTGCTCGGCGGCTGCCGGGGCACCACGGGTCCGTCGTCGATCGATCCCGCGACTGGCAGGCCGTACGGGCCGGACTTCCCGGTGATCACCGTGGCGGACATGGTGCGGACGGAGCACGCGTTCCTTGCCGAACTGGGCATCGAACGGCTGGCCGCGGTGGCGGGAGGGTCACTCGGTGGGATGCAGGCGTTCGAGTGGGCGATCCTGTTCCCCGGCCAGGTAGACGCCGTCGTGGCGATCGCGAGCACGCACGCACTGCACCCACAGGGAGTGGCCTGGAACTCGATCGCGCGGGATGCGATCATGCGCGACCCGGCCTGGCAGAGCGGTCGCTACTACGGCTCGGGCCGTGCGCCCGAGGCGGGCATGGGGGTGGCGCGGATGGTCGGCCACGTCACCTACCTGTCGGCAGCGGCGCTGAGCGACAAGTTCGGCCGCCGGCTGCAGTTCTCCGACGATATCCGGTACACGATGACCGAGCCGGAGTTCCAGGTCGAGAGCTATCTGCGGCACCAGGCCGAGTCGTTCGTCCGTCGCTTTGACGCTAATACCTACCTCTATACCTCCCGCGCGCTGACCTATTTCGACCTGGCGCGGCAGTACGGGGACGGATCGCTCGTCCGCGCGCTCGCGGGGATCTCGGCGCGGACGCTGCTGATCGCCTTCAGCTCCGACTGGCTGTACCCGCCGTCGGCGTCCGCCGAGATCGACAGGGCGCTGCGGTCTCTTGCCAAGCCGGTTGAGTGCCATGTGATCGAGGCGCCGTACGGGCACGACTGCTTCCTGCTCGAGGAGGCCCGGCAGACGCCGATCATCAGACAGTTCCTGGGCACGAGAAATGCCGGACCGGTCGTCGGCGTTGGAGGGGTCAATGGGTAGTTCGCGCCGGGCGGAGGAAGCCCGCGAATTTGGCTTCGAGACCCGACAGCTGCATGCCGGGCAGCGGCCGGATCCGAACACCGGCGCACGCGCGGTGCCGATCTTCCAGACAAGCAGTTATGTATTCGAGGACCCCGAGTCCGCGGCTGCCTACTTCAACCTTCAGGAGTACGGGAATACGTACTCGCGGATCATGAACCCGACCGTCGCCGTGTTCGAGGAGCGTGTCGCGAACCTGGAAGGCGGCGCGGGCGGCGTCGCGTTCGCCAGCGGCATCGCCGCCCAGGCCGCCGCGCTTTTCACGCTTCTGCAGCCGGGGGACCACGTAGTCTCATCCTCCGCTCTCTACGGCGGGTCGGTAAACCAGTTCAAGCACCTGCTGCGGAAGATGAACGTCGAGCTCACCTGGGTCGATCCCGACGATCCCGATGCCTGGAAGCAAGCTATCCGTCCCAGCACGAAGGCCTTTTTCGGCGAGACCATCGGCAACCCAGCGGGAAACGTGCTGGACATCGAAGCCCTGGCGGCAATCGCGCACGAGCACGACCTGCCGCTGGTGGTCGACAACACATTCGCGACCCCGTACCTCTGCCGGCCGATCGAGTGGGGCGCTGACATTGTCATCCACTCGGCGACTAAGTTCATCGGCGGCCACGGCACGAGCATCGGCGGCATCGTTGTCGAGGCCGGCACGTTCAACTGGTCCAACGGCCGCTTTCCCGTAGTCGCGGATCCGTCGCCCGCGTACCACGGCCTGCAGTTCCACGAGACGTTCGGGACCTACGGCTATCTCATGAAGCTCCGGGCCGAGACGCTGCGCGACCTCGGCGCGGCGCTCTCCCCTTTCAACGCATTCCTGTTCCTGCAGGGACTCGAGACGCTGTCGCTGCGGATGGAACGGCACGTCGAGAACGCACGGGCCGTCGCGGCATATCTGGAGTCGCACGAGCTGGCGTCGCAGGTGACCTACCCTGGCCTGCCGGGCAGCAAATACCGGCCGCTAGTGGAAAAGTACCTGCCACGCGGGGCCGGGGCGGTCTTCTCGTTCGACTGCGCCGGCGGCCGGGCCGGCGGGCAGAGTCTGATCGCCGGCGTGACGCTCTGGTCGCACCTGGCGAACGTCGGCGACGCGAAGAGCCTGATCATCCACCCCGCCAGCACCACGCACCGGCAGTTGAGCGACGACGAGCTGCGGGCGGCGGGCGTCGGGCCGGGCAGCATCCGGCTGTCCGTCGGTACCGAGTCCGTCGAGGATCTGGTCTGGGATCTGGAGCAGGGGCTCGCGCACGTTGCGGCCACGGCGGGGGAGAAGGCGGGACAGGCGTGACCGATCTGCGGCGGTATCAGGATCCACTGACGATCCAGCGAGTGCTGCACTCATCCTCGACGATCGCGATCGTGGGACTGTCGAGCAACGAACTGCGGGCCAGCTACTTCGTCGGCTATTACCTGAAGCGGCACGGCTACCGGGTCATCCCCGTGAACCCCCGCGAGACCGAGATCCTCGGCGAGAAGTGCTACCCCAGCCTGACGGACGTCCCAGGCCAGGTCGACATGGTCAACGTTTTCCGGGCGCCGGACGCGCTGCCCGGGATCGCGCGCGAAACAGCAGCGATCCGCGCTGGCACGCTCTGGTGCCAGTTCGGTGTCATCAACGAGGAGGGCGCGCAGATCGCCGAGGACGATAGCGTGACGGTGATCATGGATCGCTGCCTCAAGGTTGAGCACGCGCGCTATGTGGGCAGGATGCACTGGCTCGGCTTCAACACCCAGCGCATTACCTCTGTCCGCGGCGGGCTTCAGTAGCTGGAGGCGGCACCCAGCGCGCGCGCCCTGGAGCCACGCGGTCCAGTCTGCATCCGCTGCTAGTCGCTGGCTGGCGGCCTCACTGTCACAGGCAGCACCCAGAGCTGCGACAACTGGCGCCCAGAATCCGCGCCGAGACGGGCCTGGCGTTCTGAGCCCGCATCATCCCAGGACCAGCAGGTTGGTCTCCCGGCTGGTCGTTGAGCGCCAGGCTGGGGGCTCCCCGTCATTCTTGATTAAAACGGTCGGTGGAATAGACAATTCCTTGTGGCTAGCCATGCTGGCCGGCTGCCGTCTTGCCGAAGGGACGTCCGCGTTGCCGCAGCGACCGCCTTCCCCCTCCTCACGGCGCGTCTCCAGGCGCGGCTTTCTTGCCGCCTCGGCCGTGGTGCCGGCGGCCTGGGCCGTCGGCGCCGGCGGCGTCGCCAGCGCCGCACCCGCGCGCCGCGCAGAAGCGGTCATCAGCCGCCGGGCTGGCCTGGCACGACATCACCAGCCAGGCGGTCAGCGCCGCGGGATTCGCCGAGCCGGTCACGCAGAGCCGCACGTGGACGGTGAGCTGGCTGGCGGCCGCGCGAGCACTGCGCGGGAAGAACGATGGCGACTACGCCGTGGCCGCCTTCTCGCAGGCCCTGCACGACACCCTGGCCGCCCAGGTGCCCGGCCAGCAGGCGGGCCTCGACGCGAGCCTGGCCGCCGCGCTCGCGTCGTGCCCGACGGCCCGGCCAGGGCGCGCGGGATCACGGCGGGCGCGCACGAGGCGTCGGTCATCCTCGCCGAGCGCGCGGGCGACGGTCTCGACACCGCCTCGGTCGACATCCCCTGGACGCCGCCGCCGCCCGCGCCCGGCGTCTTCCAGCTCACCCTGCCGGTCTCCAGGCCGCCTATCCGGGCGGGGGAGGGCAACGCCCGCCCGTTCCTGCTGAAGCGCAACGACCAGTTCGACTCCGGTCCCCCGCCGCGCCTCGACTCACTCAGGTACCACCGGGCACTCGCCGAGGTGGTCTACATCGGCTCCGCCAATTCCCCGCGGAACGCTGAGCAGGCCGAGGTCGCCAACTTCTGGTATCCAGCGCTTAACGTCGCCTACGTCCAGATCACCCGGGTGATCCTGGCGGACACCAGCCGCCCGCTGTCGTGGCAGGCGCGGTTCGTCGCGGCGGTCAACGTGATCACCACCGACGCGCAGATCTCAGATCTACAACGCCAAGTACAAGTACCTGTTCTGGCGGCCCTGCACCGCGATTACCACCGGCGGCTACCGCCACGATCCAGCCTGGACGTCGTTCTGGGCAGCCCCCGCAGCACCCCGAGTACCCCAGCGGCCACGGCGGCCAGATCGGCTCGCTGCAGGGAGTCCTCGACGCCTTCGTCGGCCCGCGCCCGCCCGCCCCCATACCGCTGACCAGCCCGGACGCCGCCGGTATCACCCGCACCTACACCGACTGGAAGACGATCACCGGCGACGTCATCAACGCTCGCGTCTGGGAGGGCGTGCACCTCCGCACCTCCGACGTCACCGGAGTCGACCAAGGCCTGCGCGCGGCCCGCTGGGAACTGGGCCGTCTCGCCGAGGTCGGCTTGTAGACCAAACTCGTTGCCATGACCTGCGGCGGTGCCGCGGTCGCCTGCATGCCTTCCTCCATCCCCGGACGTGACATTCGATCGATTGAATCCGCACCTCGTGGGCTCGGCTTACCGGTCATGATCGCAGCCAGATCGCTGTGGCAGCATCACGATGCGGCGGATGCGCGCAGCTGATCGGGCCCGCGCCAGCCGCACATGCCGGGGTGTACCGTGCGCCGCCTGCAGCGTGCTCAGCGCCTGCCTCGCGCGGTCGCCGGGTGCGCCTTGGCTGCCTGCAGTCCGCTCAGGATGGTGTCGAGGCCGGCGGCGAATCGCTGGTCGCGGTTGCCGGACCAGACGTGCTCGCCGAGGGCAGCCAGGGCAGGGAACCGGTCGGCTGGCAGTGACCGGAAGAATTCGCGCAGCTGGCGGCGGGTCGCGGGGTCCTGGACGCGCTGCTCGTTGACGGTGGTGCGGTCGCTGAGCGCGAAGCCGAGGGTGTAGTCGTAGACCAGGGAGAATGCCTGGGCGGTTTCCCGCGCGGTTAGGCCGGCGTGCTGCAGGGCGGCCAGGAACGCCTCGGCCAGAGCGAGGGAGTGCGGCCCGAGAGGATCGCGGGTCTTGAGCAGGGCGGCGATGCCGGGGTGGTCTTCCAGTGCCGCGCGCAGCCGGCGGGCGAGGACCTGGACCTGCCCGGCCCAGCCCAGGTGATGGCCTGACTGCGTGTCGACCTCGGCCAGGACCCCGTCCACGGCCAGGTCGCAGAGCTGCTCTTTGTTGCGCACGTGCCGGTACAGCGCGCCGGGGACTACGCCCAGGCGCGTGGCCAGGCCGCGCATGCTGAGGGCGGCTGCGCCGTCAGCGGCGATGACGCTGAGTGCCTCGGCGACGACCCGCTCGCGGGTCAGCGCCCGGCGCTGGCTCTGCTCGCCGTCGGGCGGGCTGAACCACAGCGCGTTCGGGTCGCCCGCGCCCGGGCGCGAGTTCGGCATGGCTGCCTCCGGTCCGGGAATTGACTGTGAACATTGTCCACCGTATAGTAAACAGTGTTACTCGGAAGCGAATGTCGTTCACTCGAATTGCATTTTTTCCCGGGTCGCCCGGGCCTTCGGCCTAGGGCGAGACATGAGGGAGAACGGCATGACAGGCATGACAAGCTGGGATCTATTCGATGACCTGCACAGCGCGCAGGATGAGCTTGTGCGGCAGAGCAGGATGGCGGGTCACTTGGCCTCGGGTCATTTCGGTCAGCGGCCGGTCGCCGGTTCTGCCGGTCAGGCGTGGCCACCCGCGGTCGATATCACCGAGCGCAAGGATGCCTACGTGGTGACCGCGGAACTGCCTGGCTTCGGGATCGACGACGTGGAGCTCACGTTCCAGGACGACGTGCTGACGATCCAGGGCGAGCGGCAGCACACGCCGGACGCGGACGGAGATAAGGTCCACCGGGCCGAACGCCATTACGGCATGTTCCGCCGGTCGATCACGATGCCCAGGCATGTCCAGGCGGACAAGATCGAGGCGTCCGCCCAGGACGGCGTCTTGCAGGTACTGGTACCCAAGGCGGAGGAAGCGCACGCCAGGCGCATCCAGGTGCGCGCCGGCAAGGGCAAGGCTGCGGTAGCCAGCACTGCCGTCAATAACGGCGCCTAGTAACCGCGGGTCGGCTGGGCTCACGCCGCCCGGCCCCGCGCACAGGCCGTCTCCTGCCGTCACACTCCGCTGCGACGGCAGGAGACCCTGTTGTGCCCGGTGGGTCCGGGCCACCACCCAGAACCGGAGTGCCGGGCGGGAAACGACGCGAGGTCACTGTGAAGATGCTGATCGTCGGTGCCGGAGTCATCGGCACCGTTTACGGGGCTCGCCTCGCCGCCGCCGGGAACAGCGTCTGCGTTCTCAGCCACGGGCCACGAACCGGTGAAGTGGCTCTCAGAGGCCTTCGCGCGCGCGATGTGCAAGGGGGAACGCGAACTGACGCCGCAGCCGCCGTCGTGCAGGACCTCAGCGGGGAGTACGACATAGTCCTTGTCGCCGTGCGGCGCGATCGGCTGGCGTCGGCGTGCGCCCGGCTCGGGGCGCTGACCGGTAGGCCGGCGATCGTTTTCTTCGGCAACAATCCTGCGGGCCGATCCGCGGTGCCCGACAACCTGCCGGGCGATGTATATCTTGGGTTTCCGGGCATCGGCGGCGTCCTCGCCGGCGAGGTCGCCAGCTACGTCCGCATACGGCAGCAGCCGACAGCCCTGCAACAAGCAGCTGATCCGCGGCTGGCCGCGCTCGAATCGGCGCTGTCGAACTGTGGTTTCGCTGTCCGGCGCGTGACCGACATGGACGGCTGGCTTGCCTACCATGCCGCGTTCGTCGCATGCATCACTGCGGCCCTCTACCGCTGCGGAACCGACCCGCGCCGCCTCGCCGCAGATCGCCTAGCCCTCACCCTCATGTGCCAGGCCATCACCGAGGCATTCGCCGCCCTGCGCGCAAGCGGCGCAGGAGGACTGCCGCTCAACCTCGCCGTCCTGCACAAGCCGCTGCTGAGAATGATTGCCGTCCGCTACTGGGCACGGACCATGCGCTCGCCGATGGGCGAACTCTGCTTTGCCGGGCACGCACGGCACGCCGAAGCCGAGATGCGGGCCATAGCCCGTGACGTCCGGGCCCGGGTCCCCGGCTCGCCCGCCATCGCGGAACTCCTCGGCCAGCGCGATCCTCGCTTCGCATGACCTGCTAGGCCACGGCGACCCTGCGGACGCGGTTAGCGATGTCAACCGCCTCGCCGATGCTGGCGCAGATATCGGAGATATCGATCAGGCCGGTCAGGGCAATGACACGCAGTACCTCGCGGCGCGGCGCGGCCAGCAACACAACACCGCCCCCATTCCGAGCCCGAACCCGAGCCCGAGCCAGGCCTCTCACACCGCTGCAGTCGATGAACGTGATGTCGGCCAGATCAACGACAATCCCGGTTCGCCCGGCTGCTGCCGCCGCGAGCGCAGCCGCCACGTCCGCAGCATCAGCAATGTCGAGCTCCCCGTACAACGCGACAACTACGCAACCGGAGCATTCGCGCGCAATCAGGCTTACATTGAACATTGCCGGCGCCTTCCTGCTGAAGCAGCAAAGGCGGGGTCTTGACCCTGGCGGTTGGTTCATTCCTTTGGCATGCACACTACGCCGAATCTTCCTGCTCCCGAGCGTTATCCGGGAAGCTCACAAATTCCTGTGATCGACCATTTAGAGCAAGTCGTCCTTTATTCTGCTCACCGTCCGATGCTCACAGCCGCGGGCGGGGGTCCGCGCACCGGCGCTGTGACCACGTCGAGGATTCGGCACCTTCCGCGGTTACCGCAAGGGGCAAGGTTGCGGCGGAACATCCCTGCCGCGCAGTGTCAGCTCAGTAACGCCCGGATCCAGGCAGCTTGAACCGCGCCATTTAGGTCGGTACCGCACCAGGACCGGCTTCTTATGCGTGGAGCGGCGCCGGGCGAATGCGCGTCCGATAACGGTGACACAATGTCCGCATTTTCGGCGGGCTATTCCTGCCTTCCCCTGCCGCGTCCTATTCTCTGGCCCGTGATCTCCGGGCCGCACTTGCGAACAACTCCGCAGGGCCCATGGTGTTGTCCTCGCAACCAGCCCTGGCCTCAGCCGGCTGGATGTCCCCAGGGAGCCTGCCGGGCGAAGACCCCGGTATCTTCTGCAGGAGCGTGGCGCCGGGCATGCCGGCGACTATGGCGCCATCTGCCAGGGACCGGGAACGCTACGGACGGCTTCGTGCGACGAGCTTTGCCGGCTCGGCCGGGCCGGGCTTTGAGCCGGATAGAGAACAGAACGCCCCTCTATATGCGAGCAGCCGACAAGCATATGCGAGCAGCCGACAAGGACCAGGCCGAGGGCAGCCGCAGCCGGTGACCTCCGTTCATGTGCGCATGCAGTTCATTTTGCCGCTTTGCGGTGCGGCGGCTTGGCGGGCCAGGGTGCGGCGCCTAGAGTCACTGTTCCAGTGGGCGCGTTCGCGCTCGCCGCCAGGAGGTGCGGTAGCTGTGTCAGCATCCCAAATCCTCGAGGTTAGGGCCCGTCTGCTGGGACCGACTAGGCGGCCACTGCCGGTGTTCCCCGAACCGGAGCCGCTCGTCGTGCACGGGCCAGCGCGCATCGCCGCCGTCTGCAATCAGAAGGGCGGCGTTGGCAAGACCACGACGACCATCAACCTCGGTGCCGCGCTGGCCGAGCAAGGCCGCCGTGTCCTGCTGGTCGACTTCGACCCCCAGGGCGCTCTGTCGGTGGGCCTCGGGATAGAACCGCATGACCTGGACGCGACCGTCTACAACCTGCTGATGGAACGTCGCCTGACCGCGCGTGACGTGATAATCAAGTCCCGCGTTGACGGCATGGACCTGATGCCGAGCAATATCGACCTGTCCGGTGCCGAGATCCAGCTTGTGCACGAGGTCGGCCGCGAGTTCGCGCTCGGCCGGGTGCTGCAGCCGGTAATCCCTGACTACGACGTGATCCTGATCGACTGCCAGCCGTCGCTTGGCCTGCTGACCGTGAATGCTCTCGCCTGTGCCGACGGCGTGCTGGTTCCGCTGGAATGCGAGTATTTCGCGCTACGCGGCGTAGCGCTGCTGATGGAGACCATCGACAAAGTGTCCAGTCGGCTGAGCCCGAAGCTTGCCATCGACGGCCTGCTGGCGACTATGTACGATTCCCGTACCTTGCACACAAGGGAAGTGCTGTCCGGGGTCGTCCAGGGGTTCGGCGACCTCGTCTTCCACACCGTCATCAGCCGCACGGTGCGCTTCCCTGACTCTACGGTGGCTGGAGAGCCGATAACCAGGTTCGATCCTGCGTGCAACGGCGCTCACTCCTACCGTGAGCTGGCCAAGGAGGTACTGGATAGGTGGCGTCAGCGCCAGGGCGTTCTCGCAGTTCGCGCCGGGTAAGCCCGCCAAGAGTCGCAGAACTGCCGCGGTCCGACTCCCTATGCAGTTACGCGAGCTTGGCCGGGTTGCCCCGAACAGCAACCGGGAGGATCCCGCGCGGGGAGATAGTCTGCACTGTGGCGAATAGCCTCGACCGCCACCCAAGAACCATATAGAGGTCGGCATTCGGCCAGGTCGTCACGGGGAACCGGGCGGCCAAGCTCCTCGAGCCACGACCGGCACAATCATGAAAGCCACGCCCGGTTCCCCTGGGCTCCACTGACCCTACGACGGCCAGCTTCACCCACAAACGAAAGGTAGGGCAATCATGACAACGGAAGCAGGCGACCCGCGGCAGCCGGGGGCCGGCGTGGTGACCCTGGCGCGGGACGGAGGACTGGCGGGGCGCTGGAAGCTGGACCCCGGAGCGTCGCGGGTGGAGTTCGGAGTCCGGCATTTCTGGAACGCGATCACCGTGCGCGGCTGGTTCGACCAGGTCGAAGGCGAGGGCACGGTCGGACCTGACGGCACGGTCACCGGCCAACTGGTTATGGTCGCCGCGTCGCTGAGCACCAGGAACAAGCAGCGGGACAAGCACCTGCGCTCGGCGGACTTCTTTGACGCGGACAAGCACCCTCAGGTCGTGCTGACGGTGCGCCAGGCCGCGCTGACCGCTGACGGCCGGCTCACCGCGGAAGGCACGCTGGAGGCGGGGGGCACCACTGAGCCGGTGACCGTCACCGCCGACGTCGTCGAGGCCAGCGCGGAAGCGGTAACGCTGCGCGCTGAGCTGGCCGTTGACCGGAGCCGGTTCGGGATGACCTGGAGCCCGCTGCGGATGGCCGCGATGCAGGCCACCGGAACCGTCACCGCCCGGTTCGTCCGGGTGCCTGCCGGGAACCCGTAACCATGGCGCCCGCACTGCGGTTCCTGTGGGCGCGACGCGCGTGCTGGCAAGACCACGACAGCACGCCTACTTGCGCAACCGCTCCCGCCCGCCGCACGTCGACGGCGACGGCGACGAGATGCAACGACTGATCATGTCTGGCTGCTGCTGGCCGGTGCCCAGCGGCACCGGCCCGGCACCGGTAACTTGCGTGCATGTTGTGGCTGCGGGTGGGCGCCGGTCCGTCCGCGGTGCGCACTGGCTGAATGGCAATGCTTCTGGTCAGGGCCGGTTCGCCCCGGGTGGCCTCCTGTCGCTAGGACGGCCCTCAGCTCCGCGGGCTCGGCCTCATCGAGCACTGCCTGGGGCGGCCCCGGACAACTGTCCGGGGCCGCCCCCTGCGCTAAGCCGCTTCGGTGAGCGAGCTAATGCTGGCTATCCGCGCCCGGCAGGCATCCTCCGCCGGACTTGAAGAAGGAATTGTTGCTGAACTCCAGCTGGGTGAGGTAGTGATGGCCGTTGATCACCTGGTTGTAGAGCGCACCAGGCGCGCCGGAGGTCGTGCCGAAGCGGTAGGCGCACTCGTCGCCGTTCTCATTGCCCTGCAGGTCAAAATATCCGGAGTTGGTGTCCGGGTCGGTCCACGCCTCGTTGATCTCGTGGCTCGAGGGACTGATCTCCGTGTCGGCGTCGGGGTTGTTGTTCGGCGATTCGATGACTCCGGCGAAATTGATGTCGGTCCCGCAGGTGAACCCCGTCTTTGACAGGTAGACCGGGAACGGCATGTTCGCGTACACCAGCTCAAACGGGGTGTTGCTGAACGAGAACCCCGGCATTACGAAGCTGTGGTACGCGCAGTACGCAGCGGTCGGCTGATAGTTGATGGTGCAGGCCTGTCCGCCGTCAGTGCTGGTTGTCGAGCCCGGGTTGAAGCAAGACTCGACGTGCTTGGGCAGGTACACCACGTAGATGTGGGAGAGATTCTCCGGCAGGCCGTTGGCGGTCGCGACGGCATGGGCCTCGCCGTTGACCTGGGAATCGTCGAGGCAGGCGGTATAGCCGGAGCCGTCCGCGTAGATGGCCGTGGTATCCGTGCTGGCGACCGTGCAGCCGCTCGCCGGCAGCGGGTCGGTGTCGTTGATCGGGGTGCCGAGCTTGATGTCATACCGGATTCGACCGTCGGTACCGGAATACTCGGTCGCTACCGAGAACACGTTGCTATTGCTGCCACTCGCCTTGGCCACGTCCGATAGATACTTGGTGATCAGACCCTTGTAAGAGGCATCCATCTGGAAGCCGGGCGGGTTCCAGAAGATCGGGGTGATGACCAGCCGCCCGGTCAAGCTCGTTCCCATCATCGCGCCGCCGTGCCAGATCAGTGGCGGCTGGCCGTTGGCGTCGACGCCAGCCTTCTTGCTCGCGCTGGCGTTCCGCACCACTCTGGCAGGGTTGCTAGCCTTGCAGCTGCTGCTGACGGGCACCGCAGGCACAATGCCGGCCTTGTGGCCTACCCGCGTCCCAATCCTGGTCGTCGTGGCGCAGTTGCTCTGCGTTGGCGACCCGGATTGCGCGAACGCCCCGGTGGTCGCCAACGTCAGCGAGGCAGCTCCGGCTGCGATGACTACGAGGGTCACCCGTAGACCCCGCTTACTGAGTGATCTTGTCATAGGAGTCCTTCCGCATGCGCTCGGTGCGCCCGGGCGTGCTGATGCAGGCCTGACCTCAGGCGCTCGACTGGACATACGGTCTCTCTTATGACTTCTAGCGTCAAGATCTCTAGTAAATCTGTATTTCGTCTATTCCGGTTAACTGGCCATGTGCGCTATTGCGCATTTTATTGCGGAGGCCACCCGATGCCTCTAAGGTCGGGCAGCAACAGAAATTACCGGACAGATTCGGCATGTATTAGACCGCTATGCACCGCGCATGGTTAAGGCGATCTACCTGGGCGGCCCATAAGTTGGCTCGCGACCTCGCTGCGAGTATGACCACCTGCGGGTGCGCGTGCTTGGCATGGCCAGCTGCGGGCACGATTCGCTGTCCTACGACCGGCCAGAACGGCTTCGCAATGGACAGGAAGAACGGATCGCGCGCACTGGCGTTATGCGCGGTGCCGTTGATCCCGGTCCCGCTGCCCGGCCGAGCGCCTCCGGCCCACCCGGTAATAGACCCACTACCAGGAGCTACGTGGCTGCCGAACGGGCAACGGCCGTTCGATTACATAGTGGGAACGAACGGAGGGAGAGCCGCGTCCAATAGCCATGAAGCCAAAGAGCCTGAAGGTGACGGCGACTAGTGCGGCGCTGGCAGGCGGCCTCAGTCTCCTCGCCGCCTGCGGCAGCACCGTGGCGCCCTCGACCGACGGCCAAGTCGTCATGGACCCTGCCGCCAACGCGAAACTGCAGGTGGTCGAGAACGTGCCCGGCGGTCAGACCCGGCAATGGTCCTTGCGCTGCAATCCGGCTGGGGGCACGATGCCGAACGCGGCCGCTGCATGTCGGCTTCTGGGCACGGATGCCATGATCCTGCACCCGGTGCGGACTACCCACATCATGTGCCCCAAGATCATCGCCAACGCGCGGACCTTCACGATCACCGGCACCTGGCAGGGGACCAGGCTGCACGAGCTCGTGGCCGACGGCGGCTGCGATCTGAGGCGCTGGTCCAAGATGGCCCAGATCTTCTACTAGGTGGCGTCCGTCCAACGTGAGCACACCCTGCCACCGGGATGTGCTGACCCGCTGTCGCCGCGCTGCCTTCAGGTCACCGTGGGGCGCGCTTTGCTGGATCGGTCACTGGTCCACACTCCTTGAGGGCACTGGCATTGTGCTCAGGATGCGTGCAAGGTCTGGCGGGTCGGTGTCGACACTGCTGGCCGGCTCATGGCGGTCGGCGGCCCGTTTTAGTTTCCGGTTGCTGCCGATAGCGCCAGCCTCGATTACGTCATAGAAAGGTATCCCCTCGGTAATTGTTAGTTAAAGCGCAACGCCCCATCCTGGACGTTTCAGCCGAGCCCGCGGGCCCGGATGAAGACCAAGGGGGGAAACAGCGCTCCGACCGGGGAATCGCGGTCATCACCGCTCTGTCGAGCGGAGGTCGAGACGCCACTACCTCCGCCAGCCACTGCTCGGTTGCTACCGAGGAAGGACTGACGTGACATGAACCTCACCTATGGCGCCGACTACTCCGACCACGAGTTGTCGCCGGCCCAACTGCACAGCTACACCCACTACGACATCCGATTCCTGATCCGTTACATCGGGTATCCGGGCAACCCTAAGTGCATCTCCCACTATCCCGGTGCCTACCACGAGCACGTCCAGGCTGGCCGGCTCGTGCTGCTGGTCCACGAGAATGAAACGAACGATCCGGCGGGCGGCCACTCCAACGGGGTGAGGATGGCCGAACTGGCTCTGAACGACGCAGAATCGATCGGCTACCCGGACAGCCTGCCAATCTTCTTCTCCGCTGACGGCTGGCTAGGCAACATCCCGGTGGCCACGGCGATGGACTACCTGGATGGCGCAGCGTCGGTTCTGGGGAAGAAGCGGACCGGTGCGTACGGCTTCCGTGACTTCATCCAGGGTGCGAAGCTCGGCGGGCACGCCGAATGGCTGTGGCTGGCCGGCGCGGCTCCCGCCCCCGCTGAGGTAGCCCAGGGCTGGCCGCACATCTACCAGTACAACAACGGCATGCTGGAGATCGGCGGGATGACGGTAGATCTCGACTGGGCCTACCCGGGCGTAATTGAAGCGCTGCGTGCCGGAGAGCGGGCGCCGCATGTCACCGGCGGGGGCGGTCACGTCCCGCCCTGGCCGTTGCCGCCGGAGAACTACTTCGGCCTGATCACGGGCCCGAACGAATCGCACGGCGGCGGCCGCGCCGCCGACCATCCCTACATCCGCGAAATCCAGCAAGCCCTCATTCGCAAGGGCTTCGTCCCCGGTGTCACAGATCCGGATTCGGGCTGGGCCAATGGCACCTACGAGGAGCTCACCCGTGAGGCTGTACTGCGCTTCCAGCGCTCGATCGGCTACCACCAGACCGGCAACATCTGGCCAGACGACTGGAACCGCCTGCTCGCCTGACGAAAGCAGCTGGACGGCGAGCGCCTGACCGGCTGGGCGCCGCTGGTCCTTGTCCGGTGACCGGGTAGCAACTGCGGCCGTTCGTGTCGTTGGCAGAAGCGCGAACAAGCAGGTCAATGTGATGCTCGCCGCTAGCTAAAGGAAGTGACCACCGCCATGCGCTGCATGCGAGAGATTAGCCTCAGCTGGTGTCGTCCAGACGCCGGGACTGATTGAGGAGTCCGTTGGATCGTGAGCAGGATGGCTTCGAGCTACCCGAGTCGGTAGCGGCAGCGCTACGGGCCAAGGGCTACGTGCGGACATCCAGCCCTGAGGTTCCCGCGGGCACCGCTACTTTCCTCGCGTTGACAGTCCGGCACCATGGGGAGTCGTCGGTCGTGTTCCTCGTCCAGGCGCCCGGCGTGGTCCGCGCCCTAGCGAAGGCGCTTGTGGCCTGGTTTAACGGGTCTGCGCTGGACGAAAGGCTGGAACTGGTCGCGCACCTGCCGAGCGGATCCGGCAGTTTCCGGTCAGACTCAGCTCCGAGCGTTAACGGGGTGGCCAGCTTCCTCCGCGATGCGATCTGGGGTGGCGACGCCCCGCCCGACAGATCGGCTGGCGACTCCTCTGATCGCGTTCGAGTCGTCTGCTGACCCGAGCAGGCGCACGTCCCGCGTTTCGCGTTTGGATCGCATCCCACCCGGGTTGCTGTAGTTAGAGGTCGGCTTCTCGCGGGTAGCGCCAGCTGATGCACCCTGGCCAGCCCGGAGACCTCCTCGCCCGCAGGTACCGCCTGCAGTGCGTAATAGGCCAGGGCGGAATGGGCGTCGTCTGGCTGGCGGCCGACGAATTGCTCCGCCGGGACGTGGCGATCAAGGAGGCTACCCGGCCGCCCGGCCTGGACGAGCAGGACTGGCACGTGCTCCGCCAGCGTTCGCTGTACGAGGCGCGGGCTGCTGCCCGGGTGCATCACCCGAACATCGCGTCGGTGTATGACGTCATCAGACACGACGATCGGCCGTGGATTGTCATGCAACTGGTTCCCAACCCGTCGCTGCGGGAGGTCCTGCGGTCGAGCGGGCCGATGAGCTCCGTGCAGGCCGCACATATGGGATTGTGCGTGCTCGCCGGGATGCGGGCCGCCTTCGCGGCCGGAGTGCTGCACCGGGATATCAAGCCGGCCAATATCCTGCTAGGCCCGGATGGCGGCGTGGTGCTGACCGATTTCGGCCTCGCGGCAGCCGATACTGGAGCGCATCTCACGCTGACGGGAACCGTCGTCGGGTCGCCTGCCTACATGTCACCAGAGCGAGCCCGCGGTGAGCAGGCGACCCTCGCTAGTGACTTGTGGTCACTTGGTGCGACCCTCTACGCGGCCGTCGAGGGCCGTGATCCGTTCGCGCGAAGCAGCACCATGGCCGTTCTGACGGCAGTCGTGCACGAGGAGCCCGATCCACCCGAACTGTGCGGCCCGCTCTGGCCGGTAATCAGCGCACTGCTCCGCAAAGATCCGCGAGCCCGGCTGGGGCCAGAGGATGCTGAGCGGAGGCTAGCGTCCGCAGCCGGCCTGATGGCCGAGACTGCCGTGACGGGACCCGCGACGGCTTTGGATGCCGGTGCTCCGGCCCTGGATGAAGGGCCACGCGACCGCAGCTGGATGCCCGACCTCAGCCCGGCCGACGTGGCCGTTGACGGCGCTGGTGGCGCTGTCTCAGTCGATCGTCTCCCTGACAATCCCGGCCGGAGGCCATCCCGGTGGGCAACGGGCGCCTGGTTCCTGAGCGGACTGGCGACGATGGTCCTTATCGCAGCGATCTTGCTGACAGTGTCCCTATCCGCCGGCCGCGGGCCGGGCATCCCGGCTAACTCACCGCCGCTCGGCAGCAACCCAGCTGCGCAGTCGCATTCGAGCCCGCCCTCGGTGCAGCCAGCGCCGGGCCGCACGCCGGCTGCGGCCCGGGCCCGGCGCCAGCCGCACTGGCTCAGCAGCTCGCTGGCAATCCGCGCAGGCAAAGTCGGCTCCGCCAACGGGCCATGTTCCGCCCGGTCAGGCTAAGAAACAGCATCGGGGTCACCAGCCAAAGTAGAAGCCGACGGACAACTGGCGCCGGCATCGGCCGGTTTGCCGCCTCGGGCAACGGGCAGTTCGGGGCGTCGGCCATCTCGGCCAGAAAGCAAGTCACCCGGCAAGCGGAGGCACTCAGGTGCAGCATTTCATCGGCGCTTACGGCTACTTCGCGATCTTCATTCTGATGGTGGCGGAGTCCGCGTGCATCCCCGTGCCCTCGGAACTAACGATGCCGCTGGGCGGGGCGCTGGCGGCGGGTGCGGTGCCCGGCGTGCACCTGAGCCTGCACGTTGGTCATCGCGGTCGGCGTGGGCGGCAACCTCGTCGGTAGCTACATTGCCTGGGCGGTCGGCCGCTACAGCGGTCAGAGAGCTTGGCGCCGTCTGACCAGGTTCATCGCCGGGGGCGACGATGGCGTGGCGAGGGCACAGCGATGGTTCGACAGATACGGCGCGCGCTCCGTCTTCATCGGCCGGCTCCTGCCCGTGATCAGGACGTTCATCTCACTGCCGGCCGGATTGGCCAGGCTGTCCCCGGTGCGCTTTGGCCTGTACACGGTGGCTGGCTGCATACCGTGGATTGCAGGCCTGGCGTGGGCAGGCTGGGCGGCTGGCGCGAACTGGCATCGCGTGACGGGTCTGGTGCAAGAAGCGGGATACGCCGTCGGCGGCCTGGCAGTCCTGCTAGTGGTCGTCGCGATCACTGTCGTCGTTCGTGCCCGGCGCAAACGCCGCAGAGCGGCGACTGACATCAGGCCACGCGCCGGTCCGGCGACGATCACAGCGAACTGGCTTTCCGTTCTCCCACCGCGCCAGCGGACGGAGCGACGCATCGGAAGGCAGGCTAGACACGCGCGTCCAGGTATCAGGTCCGCCGGTCCGGCTGCCGCACCATGTCCAGTGCCGGGGCAGCGCCGGTGGTTAGCCGCCCGACCGAGACAGTCGCTGCCGCCATCTCGCCGGTATAGCGGCTGCGCAACAAACTGGCTACGACGGCGCGGAGTTAGATCCGTTGCGTCGATCATGTGCGACATGGGACGGATGCGCACACCGGCAATCGCCGCGATCAGCTGCGTCCTTGTCACGGCCTGCTCGTCGACCCATCCCTCGGCGGTTCCCGGACCGGTCGCGGTGTCGTCGAGCGGCAGCAGCGACGCGGTCCGGCAGTACGTCAATGCGGTCGATGCACTCTGCGATGGGCTGGAGCAGAAGATCATCGCGCTGAACGGCGGCCAGTTCGACATCCCGTTGAAGGACTTTCTCGCCCAGCTCCCTCGGCACACCAAGCTGCTCGGCGACTTCGATCGCCAGCTCGCCGCGATCGTCGTGCCCCAGGCTGCAGCCGCCAAGGCCCGGGCACTTGCGGCCTACATCGCGTTCGCCAACAAACTCGACGCGGCGCGGCTGCGGGCCGCTCGGCAGGGTGCTGCCGCGTATCAGCGCGAGATCGACGCCGAGCGGAAGTCCGCTGCCAGCGACCCGTCCATCGCCGCCAGGAACGCGGCCGGGTTCAGCGAATCTTGCGACGCGCGCTGATCCGCGCGGGCTTCGCTGAACACATGCGAAGCGACTGAACCCAGCTTGCTGGCACTGCGTACTGTCGGCCCCGGGCGCGGCACTGGGTGTTATGGGTGCCGGGTCAGGCGGCGTTGCCCGTGGCGAGTACCTCGTGAGCTGTTTGTGTTGTCATGGCCGGGAGCGCCGGGCTGTCGGCCTCGGGCACGCGCGGTGCAGGGACCCTTCCGGCATTGCCCACTGCTTCGTCGACGCGGGCATGGACCGCGAATACGTCGAGCAGGCGGGTGCTGGCCAGCATTCGCAGCACCTGCCGCTGCGGCGCGACCAGCAGCAGGTCACACCCGCCCCGCCGGGCGTGCTGCCGCGCGAGCACCAGCGCTGCCAGGCCGCTGGAGTCGATGTACTCCAGGCCCTCCAGGTCGACAATCACGTCGCGTCCGGTGTCCGCTATCACGGCCAGTGAGGCTGCCACGCTCGCCGCTTCTGTTACGTCAAGTTCTCCCCGCAGCACCGCGACAATCTGGCGATCGTCTACGGGGGTACTCAGTTCTACGCTGACCATTACCGGGTCGCCTTTCCGCTTCAGCAGCAAAGGCAGGGTCTGGACCCGTTGCGGCTCGTGTCGCCTGTGGTCACTGCGAACCTTACGCCGGCTATTCGCGGTTGTCTCTAAAGCCTCCGGACCGCGCCCGCCTAGTCGGCGCCGAAGTTCGACACTGCGTCGGTCGACTCAGCCGTCTCGATCCTCCCGTTGAAGATAGGCGCGCGGTAGACCTTGGCCGCAATGACCATCATTATCAGACCGGCCACGGCGATGCCAATCAGGCCGTTGCGCTCGGCCACGGTTAGCGCTTCCGTCCCTTTCACGGTCACCCAGATGAGCAATCCCGCGCCGGCGAGCGGCAAGAGTCCCAGCATGATGGCGTTCTTGACCGACTGCACCAGAAGCCTGCGGTAATACCACGCGGCTGCGAGGCCCGTCACCGCGTAGAAGATCGAGTAGAGCACGCCGCTCGTGTTGATGATGACGTCCATCGCCGAGGCGACGGACGTCGCGAACACGTCGATGATCCCGAGCACGATCATCGATCCGCCTAGCAGCAGTGTCGCCAGGGCGGGCGTCCGGTAGCGCTCGCTGATGCTGCCCAGGCGCCGCGGCAGGACCCGGTCCCTCGCCATCGAGTACGCGACCCGTGAGGTGCCGATGATGGCTACCTGGGTCGTCGCGAGCACCGAGATCATGACGGCGAACGACATGATCCGGTCGCCCGCCGTGCCTGCGAGGCGCTGGCCGACCCAGGCGATGGCGTTAGCGGAGTGTGCCTGGAGCTGGCTGCTGGACCCGACGCCCTGATAGGTGCCGTACATGATCACGAACAGCAGCCCGGTCAGGGCGACGCCGAGGACGGCACCCCGGCCCGGATTCTTCTCCGGTGCCTCGGTCTCCTCATTGAGATAGATGCCGCCATCCCAGCCGGCCAAGGATGCGACAGCGATGATCATCGTGGCACCGAACGCTCCGGCGCCGGTGCCATGGAATGACAGCCATTGCGTCGTCGGGTGCAGTGTCCCGGCCGCGTGCACGATGAATACCGCGATGAACGCCCAGACCGCGAAGACAACGACGATGGAGTACTCCAGGAGCGCGACCAGTACCTGCAGGCGCGCGCTGAGCCTGATGCCACGGACAGCGGTGAGCGTCAGGAACGAGCCGATGACAACGATGACTATCGCGCCGCCCCACTGGCTGCTGGGTGAGAGACCGAGAAACGCCAGCACGCTGGGCCCGATCGTGATGACGTCGATGAGCACGAACAAGGTGAACGCGATGAGCATCAGCCAGCCGACGAGGAACCCGACATACGGATTGAACGCGCGGGATACCCACTCGTAGGTGGCGCCAGCGTTCTGGCGCCACATGTTCAGGCGGTGAAACGCTAGCGCAATGCACAGCAGGCCAGCGGTAGTGATGATCACTGGCAAGATCGTCCCGTAAGCGCTAGCCCCGACGAGGATCGCAAGGGTGATCGCGACGGTCTGGCCGGGCGCCGCGCCGGACATGGCGAAGATCGTCGAGCGGCCCAGGCCGATCGCGTCCTTCTCCAGCGTGGGACTTCCGGGGCCTGCCTCGGCATTCGCAGGTCGCGGCTGTGCGGGTTCGGCGGGAGCTGTCATGGCCAATGCTCCTTTGCTGCCTATCCGAGTCAGGCATCGCAACGGCGGCGACTGATTCATAAGTATGTACTATGTAACATTGCAGTACCAGACGGCATTTAGCGCCACACTAGGAACGTGACAACCGCTCCGCCCGGGCGCCGGAAGGACTCGGCGCGACTGCTCGATATCAGCCCAGCGGTCGGTACTCTCAGATTCGTATGAATCCTCTCAGCCCGATCCTGGGCGCGCGGTGACCGCGCTCGTCGCCCTGGCCGCCGGCCCGGCCGTCTACCGGCTCGGCGAGGGGCCGGTCTGGGATCCGGATCGGCGACGGCTGCTGTGGGTCGACATCCCCGCTGGCGTCGTCCACAACGGCCGTCTGGCGGCGGACGACTCGGTCATCGCTGACGGCTCGTGGTCGTTCGCGGGTACGGTGGGCGCGGTCGCCGTGGCCGCCGACGGGCAGCTGCTCGTCGCCGGCAAGGAGACGGTGCTGCGGGTTACCCCGGACGGTGCCCGGATGCCAGTCGCGACGGTCCTGGCACCCGGCGGCCACCGGCTTAACGACGGCGCTGTCGACCCGGCCGGCCGGTTTCTGGTCGGCAGCCTCGCTCTCGACGGGTCGTCCGGCGGGCAGGTGCTGGTCCGTCTCGACCCGGGTGGCCCGACCGTGCTGGACGACGATCTCACTCTGTCCAACGGACTGGCCTGGAGCCCGAACGGCGACCGGATGTACAGCATCGACTCGACCCCGCGAACAGTGTGGGTGCGCGACTACGACGCGGCGACGGGCGCGACCGGTCTACGCCGCCTGGCGTTTGCCATCGAGGACGGACTCCCCGACGGCATGTGCGCCGACGTGGAGGGCAACCTGTGGATTGCGGTCTGGGGACGTGGCCGGGTCGAGTGCCGCAACCCGGATGGACAGTTGCTGGCGACGGTCGCGGTGGCTGCGCCGCATACCTCCAGCGTCACCTTCGCCGGGCCTGAGCTCGACATCCTCGTCATCACCACCGCCTACGAGGACCTGTCGGAGGCAGAGCGAGTCGCGCACCCGGCGGCCGGTCAGCTGTTCACCGTGCGACCGGGGATACGCGGGTTGCCGGTCCCGTACTGGGATCCATCCACCATCATCGGGTGACCTGCCAATGCCGAACGGCCCGCGCTAATGCCGCCCATGCGTGCTCTGGTCTTCACCAGTCCAGGCCACGCAGAAGTCAGGGACGTGCCGCCGCCCGTTGCTGCCGACAGGCAGGTCGTGGTCGACGTCGACCGGGCAGGCATCTGCGGTACAGACGCTGAGCTGTTCACCGGCGAGATGCCATACCTGCATAGTGGCGTGTCGACCTACCCGCTGCGTCCCGGTCATGAGTGGGCCGGCGTCATCACCGCGGTCGGAGCCGGCGTGGCCGATTCATGGCTCGGGCGGCGGGTCACCGGCGACACCATGATCGGCTGCGGGCACTGCCGCCGGTGTCGCGCCGGCTCTCACCACGTGTGCCAGGACCGACTCGAACTCGGCATCCGCGACGGCCTGCCCGGCGCACTGGCCGAGCAGGTTGCCATCCCAGTTCGATCGCTGCACGCTCTGCCGGAAAACCTCGATGGGCAGGTAGGTGCCCTGGTCGAACCTGGCGGCAACGCACTGCGGGCGGTCCGTGCCGCCGCGCTGGCGAGCGGCGATCGGCTGTTGGTACTCGGAACCGGCACGATCGGTCTGCTGGCCGCGATGTTCGGGCGGGCGCAAGGGGCCGACGTACACCTGCTCGGCCGCGACCCGGACCAATTGAGCCTGGCCGCAACGCTCGGATTCACCGGCCGATGGACCAGAGACACGCTTCCAGACGGGCCTTGGCACGCGGTCATCGACGCCACGAACGCACCAGAAATGCCCGCGCTCGCCGTCGACCTGGTCGAACCCGGCCGTCGCGTCGTATTCATCGGCCTTGCCAGTACGCCAAGCGTTGTCGACTCCCGCGACATCGCGCTCAAAGACGTCACCGTGGTTGGCATCCTCGGCGGATCAGCTGGTCTCGCCGCCACTATCGAGGCGTACGCCTCCGCAGCAGTGGATCCCCGGCCGCTGGTCGCCGTGACCATCGGACTCGACGAGGTCGCTGACGTCCTCGCCGGCGCCCGACCCGGCGGGGCCGGCCCTGGTCCGAAGATCCACGTCGATCCCAGGCGGTAGCTGACTCTGCAAGCCTTGCAAGGCTTCGTCGCGGCTGGCCAGGCTGGATGTAGCTGCCGGCCGGGGAGACCTATTTCGGCCGGCGCATGAAGTAGCACATCATGGTGTCCCCGATGCCTACTCCTTCAATTGGGCCGATCAGTTCGTTGATTGACGGGGTGCACGGGACCTTCTCGCCGTGGCCGCTGACGAGCCAGCCATCTGCGCCGACAAGGTTGGCCGCACGGAACAGACCGTGGCATCCATCCAGCACTCTTAGCCCGGAGCCGTCGAGCAGAACGCAGATCGCAGGAGCGGGGCCGACAGTGTGTACCACGTAGATGTATCCGTATTCCCAAGCGGTCATTGACCTTGACTCCTCGCTCCTGCGGGCATATAGCGGGCTGACAGGCCGGCACTGTCTAAGAACTATCCTGACCCCGCGGCCATGGCTAGTGACGGCGTTCGGCCCGAGCTCTGTTCTAGCCGCGTATGGGCAACCGCATGCGTCGTCTCTAGCGGATGCTGTTAGCAGAGATGTCGGCTGGACAACGAAGGGGTGCGTTGTGGAGATCATCAATCTGGGTCAGGCGGATGGGCTGCCGCCAGTGGACTGGGCCGCAGTTGCTGAGCAGCTGGCCGCGGGGTCGGCGCCAGCTCCGGACGCGCGAGAACTCTCGGACGACCTGGCTGTCGACCGTCAACGAGGACGGTAGCCCGCATGTGACCGCGGTCGGTGCCCTGTGGCTCGACGGCACGTTCTGGTTCCAGACAGGCGCGCGTACGCGGAAGGGACGGAATGTGGCGCGGGATCCGAGGTGTTCGATCGCGGTGTCGATCCTCGACACGGACGTCGTCATCGAGGGTGACGCGGCCCGGGTGACCGAGCCGGGCGCGATGGCGCGGGTCGCGAAGGCGTGGGCGGACGGCGGCTGGCCGGCCGAACCCGACGAGAGCGGGTCGGGCATCACTGCCCCGTTCAACGCACCGTCGCTAGGACCACCCCCGTGGAACGTGTATCGCATCGAGCCGCGCTCGGCCATCGTGACCTTGGGGGCGGAGCCCGGCGGCCTGACTCGCTTCCGGTTCTAAATCCGGGCGGGCAAGGCCAGTCATCCGCTGATGCCGCTGGCCGCGAGAGGCCGGCGGTGATGGGGCGGCCACTGGCCGGGGTCCATCCGTACTGCTCCGCCCGCTGAGAGAGTCTCGGCGAGCAGCGCGATGGCTACTGCGTCGGCGTCCGGCAAACCGACGTGGGCAAGGGCCGCCGGCGTCACGGTCGTGACGGCGGGGAATGTGTTGGTCAAGCCGATCGGCAGACCGTGCACCGGCGTACCCAACTGCGCGACGAACTTCCCCAGCCGCTGCTCGCGGCCGGGCCGGCCCGACAGGATCGTCGATACCCCAGCCTCGAATGGATCCCATGCTCCTGGGACAGGCGATCCGGGAGAAGTCGCGGCTAGCGCGCCAAGTACGGGATCGGCGCGTACGGCGGCAACGTCAGCGGCGTGGTCCGCGTCAGTTCCAAGCACGCGGGCTACGCGTTCCACGATATGAATCAGACCCTCCCAGTAGGGAAGGTGAGCACGCAGCAGCAGATATCCGCCTGCCGGGCCTAAGGTGCCGCCTGGTGAGACTTCCAGTAGTCCGGGTGACCCGGCCACGGTGATCGTGCGCCGGTAGGTGTCACCGTCGAGGACCTCCACTCCAGGGATCGCGCGCGCGGCGAGGAACGATCTCACCGCGGCCCAGTCGTAGCCGGGCGCCACCGGCAGCCGCAGCGCGAGCCCGCCGTCGGCGGCGAGCCGGTCCGCTTGATGGCGTCGGCCGCGCAGACTGGCCGGTGAATCCTTAAATACCTGGTGCATCGTCCGGTTGAACTGGCGCAAACTGCCGAACCCGGCCGCGAACGCGACGTCGAGGATCGTCAGGTCGGTGTCATCCAGCAGCCGCCGGGCGAAGTGGGCCCGCCGGGACCGGGCGAACTGGTCAGGGGTGGCGCCCAAGTGGGTGAGAAACAGCCGCCGCAGATGTCGGGGCGACATGCCAACCTGCGCTGCCAGCGCGACCTCGGTTCCGCCGTTATCCAGGACGCCACCGATGATCAATTGCACCGCCTCGCACACGATCTCGGGCGGGTTCGATCCCACTGGTCCGGCCACCCGGTACGGCCGGCACCGATGACACGCCCGGAAACCTGCCGCCTCCGCCGTAGCAGCGAGTTCGAAGGTCCGGGTGTTCTGTGCCAAGGGCCGCGCGCCGCAGCCGGGCCGACAGTAGATGCCGGTGGTGACGACGGCCGAGTACGTGGTCATGTTCTAGATATACGTGCGGGGCATGACAATCCTCCGGCCATATTCGGACGCATGCGCGGATGAAGGTGTCCAGATGTGGCCAGACTCAGCGCGGTCATGGCGGCGAGGCTTGGCGCCGGTAAGCAAACCGCTCGTGAAGGAGATACCGGTGTTGGTGAAGGTGTTCCCCATCAAGCTGAAGGACGGCATGCAGGCCGAGACCGAAGCGATCGTGCAGGAGTTCGCGCCGAAGGGACCGGGGACCGAGGCCGGAACCTTGTCGTTCCGGGTCTATCGCGACCCGGCGAAGCCGGACTACCTGCTATTCGTCGAGCACTTCGCGGACCAGGCGGCCTACGACGCTCACACCAGTTCAGCCGCATATCAGGACCTGGTCGCCGGCGAGTTCGCGAAGCGGATCGTCGAATTCGTCGAGATCGACCACGAATTGGTGGTCGCCCTCTAAGGTGGCGAGCTGTCCCACTCAACCTTCGGATACGGCCATAGCGTTAGGTGAGTGGGAGAGCAAACGCAGGGAGCAGCCGTGTCCTTCGAGGAGTTCGTGCAGGCCTCGTCGGCACGGCTGTTCAGGACGGCGTTGCTCCTGAACGGGAACGATCAGGCTGCGGCCGAGGATCTGCTTCAGCTTTCCTGGAGCGGGCCTATCGCTCACGGGTCCGGGCTGCATCCCCATCGACGTGCGGACCTCGGCCACTGGCACGCCGGTTCGCGCAAACCTCCGGCTCGGCCGGTGCACGAGCGGCAAGTAACGAGCTGGCGGGGTCAGCGGGACTCGATGAAATGGTCGGGCGGGACCTGCGGCTTCCCGGGCACGGGGCGCTGTACCTCCGACCACCTTCCTGGCCCGAATACCAGGTCGGCTATCGCCCGCCAGAATCTGCCCGCCCCGGCGTTGTCGTGCTGAAAGCCGATCGACCAGGGGCCGTTGTGCCGGGTCAGCACCTCGACCGCCAGCCGGCGCCCGATGCCCTCACCTCGCACGGCCGGGGCCACCCAGAATCCCGTCACTGACCGGCGCTCGCCGGTGAGCCCGTCAATCACGGCGAATCCCACCGGCGCGTCCTCCCCGGTGTTGGGATGAGCCCGCCAGGCCAGGTAGCCCGCGCCATCAGGGGACGGAAAACGCGCCAGCGGCGCCGCCTGGTAGCGGCCGTCGGCGTAAGGAAGCCCGTTGACGATTGGCGCCAGATCATGCCGGAACGCCTGCCACAGCCAGGCCACGATCGCCCACTGATCATCCGCCACGGGACGGATGCTGAGCGGAGAGCCGGACTCAGGCGCGCCCGGTCCGTCGGTATCAGCGCAACTCATTCCGCCGACGCTAACATCGTCGCCGGACCGGACTAATCGCGTAGCTTGCGCAGGATCGCGGCCAGCGCGACCCGGTCGGCCGGGGTGAGCCGGTCGAAGACCCGTTCAGCCTCGCTGCCGCGCGCCTCCCGGATGCCGTGCAGGACCTGCAGGCCGTGCTCGGTCAGTTCGACCAGCGTGGCCCGCCGGTCGTCCGGATCCGGCCGGCGCCCGGCCAGGTCGCGCGCCTGCAGGGCATCGATGACCTCGGTCGTGGACCGCGCCGCGATCTTCAGCCGGTCCGACAGTTCCGACAGCCGCATGACACCGTACCGGCGCAGCACCCGCAGGGCGCGGAACTGGGCCGGGGTGATGTCCCAGGGGGCCAGGGTTTCCTGGGAGGTCTCCCGCAGCTGGCGCGCGACCGCCCAGAAGGCGTCCGACAGCGACTCTTCGCCGCCGGCATCAGCCGTCGGCTCCGGATCGCGATCCTGGACCACCGGAATAGCGTACCAGCATTGCTTGTTGTACCCTCACATTGAGGTTACCTCAGCAAGTACCGTGACCGGGCGACCTCCGCGAGCCGCGCAGGCTCGCCCGACAGCAAGCCCCCGGCAGAATCGAGAAGCATTTGGCATCGCCAGAAACAAGTCGTGAAATCAGGAGAGCAGGCCGCGGCGGCGGACCCCGGACGGTCACCGCAGCCGAGAAGGCGCAGGCCCGCGAGGTGTCGCTGCGGCGCATCGGCCGGCTCTTCGCCCCTTACCGCTGGCAGCTGGCCATTGTCACCGCCATCATCGCTGCCTCGTCCGTGGTCGGGCTGGCATCCCCGTTCCTGCTCCGGGCGGTCATCGACAACGCCCTGCCCGAGCGCAACGTGCGGCTGCTCGCCTGGCTCGTGATCGGCATGGTGGGCGTGGCCGCCGTCACCTCGGCGTTCGGGGTGATCCAGACCTGGATCAGCACCAAGGTCGGCCAGCAGGTGATGCACGGGCTGCGCACCAGCGTCTTCGGTCACCTGCAGCAGCAGTCGATCGCGTTCTTCACCAAGACCCGGACCGGCGAGGTTCAGTCCCGCATCACCAACGACATCGGCGGCATGGAATCGGTCGTGACGTCGACGGCGACCTCGATCGCCTCGAACCTCACCACGGCCGTCGCGACCGCGGTCGCCATGGTCGCGCTCTCCTGGCGCCTGTCGCTCATCTCGCTGGTCGTCATGCCGCCCTCGATCTACCTGTCCCGCAAGGTGGCGCGCATGCGCCGGGCGATCACCACGCAGCAGCAGCGGGAGCTGGCCGACCTCAACGTCACCATCGAGGAAGGCCTGTCGATCAACGGCATTCAGCTGGCCAAGACGATGGGTACCGGGCCTTCGCTCGTGCGCCGCTTCACCGCCTCCTCGGCCCGGCTGATCGACCTGGAACTGCAGTCCCAGCTCGCCGGGCGCTGGCGGATGGCCTCGCTCAGCCTGATCTTCGCCGCGATCCCGGCGGCCATCTACCTCGCGGCCGGCCTGCCCATTACCGCCGGCGCGATGACGATCGGCACGCTGATCGCGTTCACGACCCTGCAGAACGGGCTGTTCCGGCCCTTGACCGGCCTGCTCAGCACCGGCGTCTCGGTCGTCAGCTCGCTGGCGCTGTTCGCCCGGATCTTCGAGTACCTCGACCTGCCGGTCGAGATCAGCGACCCGGTGCACCCGGTCGAGATAGACCCGGCCGCCATCACCGGCCACGTGACCTTCTCCGGCGTCAGCTTCCGGTACGCCGGCGCCGACCGCGATGCCCTGACCGGCATCAACCTGGACGTTCCCGCGGGCAGCACAGTCGCGCTGGTCGGCGAGACCGGCTCCGGCAAGACCACCCTGGCGTCGCTGATCTCCCGCCTCTACGACCCGGCCAGCGGGAGTGTCCGCATCGACGGGATCGACGTGCGTGATCTGCGGCTCACCGACCTCGCCTCGATCGTCGGCGTGGTGAGCCAGGAGACCTACCTGCTGCACGCCACGGTGCGGGAAAATCTCCGCTACGCCGGCCGGAGGCGACCGACGCCGAGATCGAGGACGCCGCCCGCGCCGCGCAGATCCATGAGCTGATCGCCAGCCTGCCCGACGGCTACGACACCATGGTCGGCTCGCGCGGGCACCGGTTCTCCGGTGGCGAGAAGCAGCGCATCGCCATCGCCCGGACGCTGCTGCGTGACCCGCGCGTGCTGGTCCTGGACGAGGCCACCAGCGCGCTGGATACCGAGACCGAGCGCGCGGTCCAGCAGGCCTTCGACCGCCTCGCCCGCGGCCGCACGACCATCACCATCGCGCACCGGCTGTCGACCGTGCGCAACGCCGATCAGATCGCGGTCCTCGACCACGGCCGCGTCATCGAGGCCGGCTCGCACGCCAGCCTGCTCGAAGATAACGGCCGGTACGCGGCGCTTGCAGCCTAGTCCGCGGCCAGCTTCAAGGTCGGCGCTCGCTGGTGGAGGGCGAGCCCGCTCGTTCGGTCCGGCAGGCTGCCGGACGGAACCGCTGGTCGGTGCCATATTCTGGGGATCCCCAGGGCTCATCGCCGCCCTGGGTTTACCTTGTCCGCATCCGGATGACCGAAGAGGCCATTGATGAGCAGGCGCGCAGAGCTGCGCTCCCATCCTCGTTCCGAGGGCACTACAGGTCGGCTGCAGGCGCTGACCGACGGCTTTTTCGCCGTCGCCATGACGCTGCTCGTGCTGAACGTGCCGATGCGGTGCTCGCGGCGACTCGACTTCGGCTGTCCTGGGCCAGGCGTGGCCGCATCTGCTGCTCTACTTCGACAGCGTCCTCGTGCTGGGCGTCCTGTGGTTCGGCAACCGGAACGCATTCGAGTATGTGGAGCGGACCGATCATCCGCATACCTGGCTCAGCCTCGGCGTGCTCGCGTTCGTCGCGCTGGTGCCCTGGACGACCGGTCTGGCCGCGTCGCACCTGCATGATCCGCTCGCCGTCACCATCTACACGGTGAATCTGCTGATCGCCACCGTGTTTGACGCCGCCACCTGGCTGTACGCGACCGGGCGGGGACGGCTGACCGCGCGCTTGACGCCTGAGTTCACCACGGTCAGCAGGCGGCTCACCGCGGTTCCGGTCGGCGGTTGGCGCTGGCGACCGGGCTTGCCTGGGCCAGCACGTGGGCCGGGCTGGCAATCGTCGTAACGCTTCCGCTGCTCGCGATCAGCGGGCTGACCTACCGGGTGCAGCATCGCCTGAGCACGGCACTCCGCGATTCGCAGTAGCAACGCCGACCAGCTGGAGCCATCGGCGGCCGCTCAGGCTATGCGGGGGCCTGGCGTGACGGAGGGGGAAGTCCACGGTGGCGCTGGTGACGAAGTTGCGGGCGACGTCGGTGAGCCGCTGATTGCTGTTGCGGGCGTAATCGCGCAGCATGGCGAAGGATTGGTCCATGTCCATGCCGAGGCGCTCGGCGAGCTTGCCTTTGGCCTGCTCGATGATCACCCGGCTGTTGAGGGCGCCCTGGAGCTGCTCGGCGACGGTTTCGCTGCGACGCACGTTCCGCTCATGCAGCAGACCGATGGTGGCGACATCGGCGAGTGCCTGGCCCAGCCGCAGGTCGGCCGGGTCAAACGGCCCGGGGGCGGCCCGGAACAGGTTCAGCGCGCCGATCACCTGGTCGCGCAGCCGCATCGGCAAGGCCTCGACCGTGCGGAATCCGTGCTCGGTCGCGGCGGCGGCGAACCGCGGCCACCGCTGGCCCGGCCCAGAAAGGTCTAGCGGTGACCGGCTGGCCGGTGCGGAAACAGTCCAGGCACGGTCCCTGGTCATTCTGGATCTGGAACAACTCCAGCAGCCCGGCGGCCTCATTCGAGGACGCCGCGACGCGCAGCTCACCCCGCGGGTCGGCCAGCATGACCCCGGCCGCGGACGCTGACAGCAGCATGACGCTGCGGTCGGTGAGCAGCTGCAGGAAATCGATCACGTCGAAGTCGGCGACCATCGTGTCAGCCAGCTCGACGAAAGTATCCGATAGCAGGTCGGCGTCCATCTGAGTCACCCTCTCGTCGGCAGCAGGAAAGCTGGTGGCAGCGGCAGGCGAGCATCGCCGGCGCTGGCGGGCATCACGGGACGCCGTCCGGGTCCGGGTCCGGGCTGAGCCGTAGCCGCCGGGCGACGATGTCGCTGGCCACGTCGGCAAGCCGCCGGTCCTCTGCAATAAGCGTAAGCCCGGAGCCGGGCAAAAGCCTCCGCGACAGGGACCCCGAGTTGCACCGTCAGCATCCCGGTAGCCTGGTCGATCTCCGCGCGATGCAGCGCCAGATCGGGGGCCTGGCCGTCCATCCAGCGGCCGTCCCACTCGCCGTCCGCGTCCTCGCCGTCCGCGCGTCGAGCAGCAGCAAGGTGGCCGCGTCGGCGAGAAGGAGCAGGTCACCGAGCTGGCCGTCGGTCAGCGGGCCAGCTGACGGCGGTACAGGCCCATCACGCCCGCCCGGATCGCGCCGACGACCAGCGGAAATACAAAGACCGCCCCGGCACCTTGTGCCTGCGCCTCGGGGGTAAACGCGGGCCAGCGGCGGCCGGACTCGGCATCGCCCAGGTCAGCGGCCAGGACGGGCGCGGCCGACGCCAGCACGTCATGACACGGCCCCTCACCGAGGGTCAGCTGAAGTTCCGAAAGCCGCTCACAGACCGGATCCGTCACGAACATGACGAAATCTGGCTCGCCATTCCGGGCGGCGGCCACCCACGCCCCGTCCAGCTGACCTGAGCCGACCGCGACCGCGCACACATCACCGACAGACACCCGCGCACCGTGCGCCGCAGCATGAGCGGCCAGTTGCCCCCACAGCGACCTCGGACCGGCTAGCCGTCATGCGCACATCCGGCCGCCGCAACCAGCACAAAGGCGGGTCTTGAGCGCCGGATCCCGCATGGGCGCCGCCTCCTGCCACAGCAGCCAGGCGGGGACTCGACCCAACGGCTCAATGCTCGATACCTACATTTGGGGTGTCTCCAAGGAACGATACCGCTCCAGCAGGCCGCCGCGGCCGGGGGCCGCAGTGCCCGCGAAGCTGACGCCCTCCCAGCCGCCGATACATCTACGCCCTCAACTGGGGTCAGCAGACCCCAGGGCGCCGAGGAATGATGCTGCCCAGTGGTTTACGTCGAATTCGCGGACCCGGCGCCGCATCGCGCGCATCCGGCGCCTGGCTTCGGCCGGCGGAACGGTGGCCGCACGCACGATGGCGTCTTTCATGCCCTCGATATCGTGCGGGTTGACGAGAAACGCGCCGCTGAGCTCGTCGGCCGCGCCAGTGAACTCGCTGAGTACTAGCGCGCCGGTGTCATCGTGGCGGCACGCGACATACTCCTTGGCGACCAGGTTCATCCCGTCCCGCAGCGACGTCACCAGCATTACGTCGGCTGCGAGGTACATGGCAGCCATTTCCTCGGCCAGGTATGTCTGGTGCAGGTAATGAATTGGCGGGCTGCCGAGCTCGGCGTGCTCGCCGTTAATCCGGCTCACCGCGCCCTCGACCTCTTCGCGTAGTAGCCGGTACTGCTCGACTCGCTCCCGGCTCGGGCTGGCTACCAGCACCAGGGCTGTCCGCAGGGATCCGAATCGTCCCTCGGTCAGCAGTTCGCCGTAAGCGGTCAGCCGGTGCAGAATGCCCTTGGTGTAGTCGAGCCGGTCGATGCCGAGCAGCACGACGTCCGGTTCTCCCAATGCATCGCGGAATCCGGTCGCCCGCTCTCGCACCTCGTCCCGGCCCGCGATCTCGGCGAAGCCGGCCGAATCGATGGAGATCGGGAACGTCGCGGTCCGCACCTGTCGGCTGGCGGAAGCGGTCTCGCCCCGTGCGCGCCAGTCGTCCGGCGGTCCTCGTCAGCCGGGGCTTGCTCTTCGGCCGGTACCCGCACCAGCGACCCGCTGGTCACCGAGCCTGCGGCCCGCCGGCACGCGCGGCGGAAGTTGGTCGCGTCGCTATCGCGCTGGAACCCGATCAGGTCCGCGCCGAGCAGGCCGACGACGATCTGCCGTCGCCACGGCAGCTGGGCGAAGATCTCGTAACCAGGGAACGGGATATGGATGAACACCCCGATGCGCAGGTCGCTGCGCTGTTCGCGGAGCATCTGCGGCACGAGCTGAAGTTGATAGTCATTTACCCAGATAGTCGCGCCCGCGGCCGCCTGCTCGGCCGCGGCCTGGGCGAATCGCCGATTGACCCGGACGTAGGCGTCCCACCACGGCCGGCGGAACTCCGGCGGGGCGATCACGTCGTGATACAGGGGCCACAGCGTGGCGTTGCAGAACCCCTCGTAATAGTCGCTGACCTCTTGCGCCGACAGTCCCACCCCGACTAGGTGCATGCCGGAGACGTCGAACGAGCCGGGTGCGTCGTCCGCTGAGCCCGGGCCAGCCGACCCAGGCACCGCCAGCCTCGCGCATGACGGGCTCGAGCGCGCTCACCAGCCCGCCAGGGCTGGGCCGCCACTCTGCGTCGCCCCCAGGTCCCTCCACCCGATCGACCGGCAGGCGGCACGCGACCACCACGAAGTCATAATCGCCCTTGGCCCACGGGGAGTCCTGAGTCGGAGGCTGGGCGGCCGGGCTGTCTGCCTGCCCACTGCGCTCGCGTCGGCCCTCGGCTCCGTCATACCTGGCCTCGGTCTCGGCGCCCCAATCGTCAGCAGATGTCACGGTCAGTCGCCCCCGCACGCAGGCTCCACGGCTCGCCTCCGGCGGGAGCCGAGGGGGCCTCGCTGACGTCGGTATAGCTCACCACGCGACCATATCGTCTCCGCGCCGCGACCAGCCGATCGCGGCCTCCAGCCAGCCCGTCGCGGTCGGTTGCCCACGCCTGGACAGGGCAACGCCACCGGGAGACGCTCCGAGGCGTCAGCGCGGACCTGCGGTGGACTGCGCTGCCTCGCGGATCGCGGCCAGCTGAGCGGCGATATCACGCAATAGCTCAGCAATTGCGAGTGAAGCGTGCACCTGCGCCTTCGCGACCTCTCGGCCGGACATCGTCCCGGCACCTTGCACCGACTCTCCGACCAATTGCTCAGCTATCCCGTAGTGATTGACGTCAGGCATGGTCACTCCTCATTTGCGGGGATGTTCGTCCAGTGTTCCGTACCTCCGGGCCGCTGCTGCTGGCCGCCGTCTTGCGGCCGCGGGCGTCACGCCTGGCTGCTGAGCTGGCGGGCCAGCTCTCGCAGCGGTACCTCATAAGCTTCCCCAAAGGTCGGGAAGGCGTGCACGACCTGAGCGAGGGCGGCCACCGGCACGCTAGCGCGGATGGCAATGGTGGCCTCGGCGATCCAGTCGTCGGCTCCGGATCCGAGCGCTGCTGCCCCGACTAGGAGGCCTCGCGCGCGATCGGCGACCAGGACGACGCGTCCGGCGGGTGATCCGTCCGTCGACGCCCTGGCCTGATCGGACATCTTCGCGGACGCGCTGATGATGTCAAGGCCGGCCGCCCTGGCGGCGCCAGCGGTCATGCCGACGCTGGCTAGCGGCGGCTCGGTGTAGATGACCCGCGGTATCGCCCGGTAATCAGCCGTCAGTTCGCCGCCGAGCAGGTTCTCGCTCACCACCCGAGCCTGGTAATTCGCGCCGTGCGTGTACGGCGCTAGACCGGTCACGTCCCCGGCCGCCCACACCTGCTGCTGTCCCGCGACGCGGCAATGATCATCGACGCTGAGCGCGCCGTCGTCCTGCGTGTGGATGCCGAGCGCCGACAGTCCCAGGTCACTCGTCGCCGGCTCCCGGCCGACGGCCAGGATGAGCCGGTCGGCCTCGACGGCTGTGCCATCCCGGAGCAGACAGCGCACCCCGCCGCCCGCAGGTGCCTCGGTGCGTACTACCCCGGATCCGATCAGCAGCCGGATTCCGTCCGCTGCCAGCACGGCCGCCAGTTCGGCCGCAATCGCGGGATCCTCGCTGCTGGCTAGCTGGTCCGCAGCCTCGATCACGGTTACCTGAACCCCGAAGCCCGCGTAGGCCTGAGCGAGCTCGCACCCGACGGCCCCGCCGCCCAGGACGATCAGCGACCGGGGATACTCCGGCGACGACAGTGCCTGATCGCTGGTCCACGCGGGCACGTCGGCCAGGCCTTCGATCGGCGGGATGACGGGCCGGGAACCGGTGGCCACGACAAGATCGCGGTAGCCGATCTCACGTCCGCCGATGTCGACTAGGCCGGGTCCGGCGATGTGGCCGCGGCCGCGCAGCAGCGTCACGCCGCGCGCCTGGATGCCGTCGGCCGCCCGAGCGTCGTCACGCTGGCTGGCGAGCTTGTCCCGCCTTCTGACCGCGACGCCGAAGGCGACCTCGTCGTCATCCAGGACCGGAAGGGCCGAGGCGCCGCCGAGCCTGGTCAGCCGCCGAAGTGCTTCCTGCCGTGCGTGCGCGCTGCGCAGCATCGACTTGCTCGGTATGCACGACACGTACGGGCACTCGCCGCCCACCCGCAGCTTCTCGATGAGCGCAACAGTCCGGCCGCTGTCGGCCACCGCCCCGGCCACCCATTCGCCGGCCGATCCGCCGCCGAGAACCACCACGTCATAGGTCAGCACTCGCCGAACTTAGCTCATCACGTCGGCGAGGTGCTTACGTCCCGCTGTGCGGCAGGAATTCCTGCACCTTCGTCATGACGCCCTCCTTGATCACGCCCCACCGGTTCTCATCGCCCTTGAGCAGCGCCTCGGCTGCGTCCTTGGCCTGCTCGAAGGTGGCGTGGGGCGGGATCGGGGGCACGTTCGGGTCAGTCCTGACGTCCAGCACAGTCGGCCGGTCGGCGGCCAGCGCCCGGTCCCAGGCCGGTCCGACCTGATCGGGCTTGTCGACCGTGATTGCCTGCAGGCCGATGCTGGCGGCGAAGGCCGCGTAGTCGACGTCCGGCAGCGTCTGCGACTCGGCGAACTTGGGTGCGCCTTCCATCGCGCGCATCTCCCAGGTGACCTGATTCAGGTCGTCATTGTGCAAGATCGCGATGACCAGCCGGGGATCCTCCCACTCCTGCCAGTAGTGCTTGATCGTGATCAGCTCGGCCATGCCGTTCATCTGCATGGCGCCGTCGCCGGCGAACACGATGACGGGGCGGCCAGGGTGACCGAACTTCGCGCCGATGCCGTACGGCACGCCGGGCCCCATGGTGGCCAGGTTGCCGGACAGCGAGCCGCGCATCTCGCCGCGGAATCGGAGCTGGCGCGCGTACCAGTTAGCGGAGGAACCGGAATCGGCGGTGATGATCGCGTTACCGGGCAACCGGGCGGAGAGCTCGTGGAACAGCCGCATCGGATTGACCGGGTCGGCCTCCACCATCGCTTCGGCCTCCATGACCTCCCACCAGCGCGCGATCTTGGACTCAAGATCGGCCCGCCACGAGCGGTCCTCCTTGCGCTGCAGATGCGGGATCATCGCCCGGAGCGTGGCCGCGGCGTCGCCGAGCAGGTTGACCTCGTACGGATAGCGCATTCCGATGTACTTGCCGTCAATGTCGATCTGGACGGCGCGCGCCTGATCAAAAGCCGGCAGGAACTGGGTGTAGGGGAAGCTGGAGCCGACCGTCAGCAGCGTGTCGCACTCCCGCATCATCTCGTAGCTCGGCCGGGTGCCCAGCAGCCCGATCGAGCCCGTGACGTACGGGAGCTCATCGGAGAGCACATCCTTGCCGAGCAGCGGCTTGGCGACGCCGGCGGCCAGGAGCTCAGCGACCTGCTCGAGCTCGGCCCTGGCGCCGCGTGCGCCCGGGCCGGCCAGGATGGCCACCTTGCTGCCCGAGTTCAGCAGGTCGGCGGCCCGGATGATCGCTTCGTCGTCCGGAACGGCGGTGGGCCAGTCCATCCCCGTGCTGGACGGAACCATCTTGAACGCGTGCGTCGGGGCTGAGTACTCGAGTTCCTGCACGTCGGAGGGAATGATGATCGCGGTCGGCGCCCGCTCGGCCAGCGCGACCCGGATCGCCCGGTCCAGGACGTTGGGCAACTGCTCGGGAACGGTGACCATCTGGACGTACTCGCTGGCAACGTCCTTGTAGAGGCTGAGGAGATCCACTTCCTGCTGGTAGGAACCGCCCATCGCCGACCGGCTGGTCTGGCCGACGATCGCCACCACCGGCACGTGGTCAAGCTTCGCGTCGTACAGGCCGTTGAGCAGGTGGACGGCGCCGGGCCCGGACGTGGCCATGCAGACGCCGACCCTGCCGGTGAACTTGGCGTAGCCCACTGCCTCGAAGGCGCTCATCTCCTCGTGCCGGGACTGCACGAACTTGGGCTTGTTGCCCGCCCGGCCCCAGGCCGCGAGGATGCCGTTGATCCCGTCGCCAGGAAATGCGAAGACCTTCTCGACGTCCCACGTGCGCAAGCGCTCGAGCAGGTAGTCGGCCACGGTAGGTGCGGACATAGTCACTTCTCCAGTTCGGTAGTCAGCCGGTCGCGCTGCTGCGGGCGCGATGCGCGCGCCATGAGGTCTGCGGCGCTGGCCGCGATCGCCATGATCGTGAGAGCCGGATTGGCGCTGCCCTGGGTCGGCAGGACGCTGCCGTCGGTGATGTACAGGTTGGGCACGGCGAAGGTCCGGCAAAGCCGTCCACCACACCGTTCTCGTCGGCGGCCATCCGCGCCCCGCCGACCAGGTGGGCGTAACGGTTGATGGTGATGACCTCGTCGGCGCCAGCCGCGCGCAGGATCCGCTCCATGACATCCTGGCCGCCCGCATGAGCTGCCTGTCGTTGTCGCACTGCGAGTAGGTGAACTGCGCGACGCGCAGGCCATGCCTGTCCTTTTCCGCGGCGAGCGTGACTCGGTTCCCGGGCAGCGGCAGGAACTCGCACAGTGCCCCCAGGCAGGACCAGTGCACATAGTCGCTCATGTACTGGCGCAGGGTCCGGCCCCAGTGGCCCTGCGCGGCGACGTGCTCGGCCCAGGTAATGGGCAGCGGCGAAACAGTCTGGATGGAGAAGCCCCGGCGGTAGGGCTTGGCGGGGTCGGTCTCGTAGAACTGCTCGCTGCTCACCTCCGGGGGGGGAGCCTTGTACATCCGGATCTCGGCATCGAAGCAGCCGGCGGTCTGCGGCGCGCCTTGCACCATCACGTACCGGCCGACCTGGTCGAAGTCGTTGCACAGGCCGTCTGGGAAGCGGCTGGAGGCTGAATTCAGCAGCAGCCGGGGCGTTTCGATCGAGTAGCCGGCGATCGCGACGGCGGCCGCCCGCTGGAAACGCGGAACGCCATTCCGGACATAGTGCACACCCGAGGCTCGGCCAGTCCGCTCATCGACCTCGATCGGGTGACCATCGCGTCGGCGCGGATCTCAGCGCCGTGGGCGAGCGCGTCCGGGATATGGGTAATCAGTGGCGAAGCCTTGGCGTTCACCTTGCAGCCCTGCAGGCAGAACCCGCGGTAAATACAGTGCGGGCGATTGCCGAACCGCCCGTTCGAGGTCGCGACCGGTCCGACCTTCGCGGTCACTCCGGCGGCGCGCGCGCCGCGGAGGAAGATCTCGCCGTTGCCGCCGACAGGGTGCGGCCGCTGCGGGTAGGAGTGCGGTCGCCCCACGGCCAGTGCTCCCCTGCGACCGGAAGCTCCTCCTCGAGGGCGCGATAGTAGGTTTCAGGTCTGCGTAGCTGATCGGCCAGTCGGCGCCCACGCCGTCGATCGACTGGGTGGTGAAGTCGCTCGGGTGGAAGCGGGGAGTGTATCCGGCGTAATGCACCATCGACCCGCCCACGCCGCGGCCGGAGTTGTTCGAGCCCAGCGGAACCGGGTCCGCGCCGCAGATCACCCGAGGCTCAGTCCAGTACAGGTGATGCAACCGGCCTCATCGCTGTACCAGTCGGTGTCGGGATCCCAGAACGGGCCCGCCTCCAGGCCAACTACCCGCCATCCGTTGCGGGCCAGCCGCTGCAGCAGGGTCGAGCCCCCTGCTCCGCAGCCCACCACCACGAGATCGACCTCATCGGCATCTGCGTTTCGGCGCATGTTGGAGCGCAGCCGGTGGTTGGTCCTGGTGCCGTCGTTGGGCAGCAGCCAGCGGACTCATTGCGGTCCCGGACACTGGCCATCAGACTCCCCTGACCGGGTCGTCGGACGGTGCGGTGTCACGGACCTCGAACGGTTCGCGCGCGTCGATGCCGGGATTCTTGTATCCGCGCGGGTAGGCAGGACCGGGAAAGCCGATCTCAGACCAGGCGTACGGGTGTGCATAAAACGCCGTGCAGGCATACCGCGTCCACAAGTTCCAGACGTGCGCCGCGTTCAGGCTGTGCCAGTCCCCCGATCCGGCGTCCTGCACCGCCTGGATTAGCGCACGCTGATCAGCCGCCGGGCAGCTGGCAAACGGCTGCCCGAATTTCTCTTGCGCGTCGTCATCCAGGTGAGCTAGCGACTTCCGCCAGGCTTGCCCGTCTTCTGGCATGTCCGCATATCGCCAGCCGTCCGTCTCTTCCCCGGCTAGGCGCGCGTCAATGAGCTCCAGGACAGGTACCTGCCGCTCGCCGTGCTGGGCCAGCAGCTGGTCGCATAGTGCTCTCGCGACCGCTTCCTCAGCCGGCGTGAAGAACCGGATGTCCGGCGGGATGTTAGGCGGGACATGACGACCCTCGCCGTGGCCGGATCCCACGAGCGCCTGGTCCGCACCTCGAACCCACGGAACCTGCGTCGGCGGTCGCGGGGCCAGCCGTCCGTTCACTTCTCCCGTCGCAAGATCGCTGCGAGCAGGCCCATGCCGCCCACCAGGGTGACCAGCAGCGGCGCAAGTACCGGCGGTCCCATCTCCATGTTGTAGCGGGCGTTGGTCCAGCCGCCCGGCTTCTGCGCGATGCCGCGAGCATGCAGGTAGGTGCCCTGCAATCCGTTGACGACGATGATCGCGGATGCGACCGGAAGCGCCGTCTTGGCCATCCGGCGGCTGACAAACCCCGCGAGCCCGCGGCGGCGCCGCGGCCCGAGCACGACCGGCACCCACATCATCTTGTTTCCGAAGCTCGCGCTGTCATGCGCGAAGAAGATCTCGGCCGCAGTGATGAGTGCTCCAGCCGCAGTGAGCGCCGACAGACTGCGCTCGAAGCGCCCGGTCTCAACGTTGCGGACCAGCCTGTCGATGCCATGCTCGGCCCAGCGCGATGGTCCCTCCCGCGACTCGGCGCCCAAGGTTATTCCCCTTCGCGTACACGCCTGTCTGGTGATCAGCTGTATTGGGGGATCAGCCGACCGGCCGCCCGAGCCCGAGCTACCCCCCGTTCCCGGCCTAAACAGCTGGCTTTCTCCCCGCTGCCTGGCCGTTTGCGGTCGCGGCCGCCGGGTAGCAGCGCGGGTCCGACCCAGGAAGGGCCGACAGCCACGGACAGCGCTATCGCAAGCCGATCATCCGCGGACCCGGCCAGGGCACCGTCGGGTGCCCAGATCGTGCTGAGGTTCGCCTGCGTAGTCGGCCACCGTGGTCGGGGTCGGGGCCTGGCCGGGGGTCCTACCAAAGCGGGAGCGGCCCGCTGTTCGACGGCTACGAGTTGCACGAGCGCTGCAGCGGCGCGCGCGGACATCACCTGATCCCGTGGCCCAACCGGCTCAGGGACGGGCGCTATGAATTTGACGGCGTCAGCCATCAACTACCGCTCACCGAGCCGGGCAAGCACAACGCCATTCACGGCCTCGTGCGGTGGATGACCTGGGAGATCGCCGATCAAGAGGCGAGCCGCGCTACGTTCACCTGCACCCTGAACCCGCAGGCGGGCTGGCCCTTCACGCTCGACCTGCGCATTGACTACGAGCTTGGCCCGGCGGGCCTGTCGGTGGGCACCAGCGCCACCAACGCCGGTGTTCGGCCCTGCCCGTACGGGGCCTGGGGTGATCCCGATCTCCGGCTGGGCCCGAACACGATCGATGGCCTGCGGCTGCGATCGCCCGGCTCGGTCCGGATGATCCTCGACGACCAGGGCATTCCGGTCGGCAGCGAACCGGTCGACGGGACCAGTTTCGACTTCAGGGCGGGGAAAGTCATCGGGTCGGCCGAGCTGGATACCGGCTACCTGAACTTGGACCGGGAACCCGATGGCATGGCCTGGGTCACGCTGACGGACGACTCGTCCGGGGCGGTCGCCGGCCTGTGGATGGACGAGGGATATCGCTACCTGATGCTGTTCACCTGCGACAGCCTGGCCGATCCCGCCCGCCGTCGCCGCGGCCTCGGAGTTGAGCCGATGACCTGCCCGCCAAACGCGCTGAGACCGGTCAGGGATTGCGCACGCTCGCGCCCGGCGAGACGTTCAGCTCACGGTGGGGGATCTCGCCGCTGCGTCCGGGTCGACGACCGACACATCGGCACGTCGGGCTGGAGCTACGACCACTGGGACGGGCTCTACCCGCCGCGGGCCGGCCCCCGCGCCCGGCTGGCCCGCTACGCGCGACGTTCGCCACCGTCGAGCTGAACGCAGCTTCTACCGCTGGCCGCGCGACGCCGCCTTCGCCATCCTGGCGGCGCCGCCTGCCGGCCGGCTTCCGGATCTCGGTCAAGGCCCCGCGCGGACTGACCCACGCCCGCAAGCGGCTGTACGAGCCGGAGGCCTGGGTCGAGCGCATCGCCGCCGGTCGTGGCACGAGCTGGGCGACGCGGCGCGGCGTGCTGCTGGTCCAGCTCGCGGCCCGACCAGTGCGCGACGACGCCCGGCTGGACTGGTTCCTCGGCGCGCTGCCCGGCTGGGTCAGGGTGGCCGTCGAGTTCCGCCACCCGAGCTGGCAGTCCCGAGGACGTGTTCGCGCTTCTCGCGGCCCACGGCGCCGCCTACTGCGTGATCAGCGGCGCGCACTGCCGTGCGTCCTGCGGGCGACCGCGCCTTTCGTCTACGTCCGGCTGCACGGCCCGGACCACGACCACCTCTACGCCGGCTCCTACTCCGACGACGACCTGCGCTGGTGGGCCGACCGCATCCGCGAGTGGGCGCGACGGCCGCGACGTCTACGCCTACTTCAACAACGACGGCGGGCAACGCCGTGCGCAACGCCCGCACGCTCCAGGCCAAGCTCGGCCGGGCTATTCGTTAGGGCCTTCGAGCGCCAGCCGGTAGCCGCTGGGAGTGCGGATGAGCAGCCGCCGGTAGGTCCACTCCGGGAGCCGGGTTGTTGCGTTCGAGCTCGAAACTGATGCCCGCCGAGCGGCACCGCTGGATGGCGGCGTCGATGTTGCTAACGCCGATCTGCCAGGTGAGCACGCTGGGAGGATCGTTGTCAGCGGCGGCTTTCTGGATGCCGAAGTGCACCGTGTCGGTCGCCGAACCCGATGAAATCCGGGTACTCCGGGCCCTCGTAGATGACCGGCAGGCCGAGCGCCTCATAGAAGGTGCGCTCGGGCGGTGAGGTCGCGCACGTTCAGCACTGGCGCCAGCCGGTGAACAGGCGTGCTCCCTCGTGTTTCATGGCCGCCAGTTGCCCGCTGCGACAGTTCCATGCGGCGTGGTCATGCGCTCGTCCTGTTCCCGGTGTTCGCAAGGCGGGGATCTGGGCCGGCACAAGCCAGGGGGCGCGCGAAGTAGGGCCCTCCGCTGACTCGCGCGCCCCCTGGCTCTCGCAGGCCTGCCCGCTCTTCGCGCCCCCAGTTGGCGGATGAAGAGCAGTAGGCCCGCCTAGGCTGGCGTCGCCGGGGCCGCGGCCAGATCGGGTCTCAGTGCCGGCATCGATGAGGACCGGATCTCCGTCAGAGTCATAGCTGTAGATGCATGGGGCGGCGCCCGCCATCCTGGGGAAACCCGGCGCGGCTGTGGGCAGTCCGGCCTGCGACGATATTGCCGACAGCGGGCCAGTGCCTGCAGCCGAAGCCGGCGTCGGCAGGATCGGAAACCACTGGCGGCTCCTTCGGGCGGGAGGCAGAACATGCGGACGACCCGAAGAAAGGCCCTAGACCAGCGGCGCTTTCGCCGATCATGCGCGACGAAGCTGCCTGGGTCTAGAGCAACGTGACCACGCTACACGCTTTGTCGGAATATCCGCGCGTCTAGCGCGCCATATCCCGAGCAGCGGCCGCGATGTGGCCGGCGCTGATACCTGGCCGCGTCGAGGAGTTCCTCGCTGGTCCCGGACCCGGGCAGCTCGGCGACGGCCAGGTGCCGCACGGTCAGGTCGGCGCGCCCGGCGCCGGTGAGGGCGTCGACGACCGCGGATCCGAGGCCGCCTTCGGGGTGGTGATCCTCGGCGACCACCAGCTTGCCGCCGGTGGCGGCGGCAGCCGCGGCGAGCGTGTCGGTGTCGATCGGCTTGACGGAGTACACGTCGATGACCCGCGCGCTGATCCCGTCGGCCTTGAGCTGGTCGGCCGCATCGAGGCAGGCGTGCAGGGTCACGCCAGCCCCGATCAGCGTGACCTGGTCGGTCGGCCGAACGGCGGACCACCTTGGACCCCGCCGACCCGGAACTGCTCGCTGGCCGCGTAGAGGACGGGGTACGGCGCCGCGCGTGGTGCGCATGTAGACGATGCCGTTCGCGTGTCCGCCATCACCTCGGTCGAGCGTGGCCGCAGCTGGTGGCGTCGCCGGGGTACAGGACGGTCGAGCCGTGGATCGGCGCGCATCGATGGCCAGGTCCTCGAGCGCCATCTGGGACGGGCCGTCCGCGCCGATCTCGACGCCGGCGTGCGAGCCGGCGAGGCGGATGTTCGCCTGCGGAGATGCCGGCCATCCGGATGAAGTCGTAGGCCCGCGATGAAGAAGGCCGCGAACGTCGAGGCGAACGGGACAGTACCCGCGCACCGCAGAAGCCGACCGCCGCCGCCGACCAGCATGCTGCTCGGCGATGTACATCTCGAAGTAGCGCTCCGGGATACTTCTTGTCGAACTCGTCCGCGAACGTCGAGTTGCTCGACCTCGCCGTCGAGCGCCACGACCCGGTGGCGGGCGCCGAGTGCGCGCCAGCGCGTCGCCGTAGGCCTTGCGGGTCGCCACCTTGTCACCGACCTCGTACGTCGGGAGCGTCGACGCGCCGCGCCGCCCCGCGTCCGGGCGCGGCCGCTCGGCCGGCTCCGGGAGCGGCGGGCCGATCACGTCGTCGCGGCGTGCCACCGAGCTCGGCGATCGCGCGGCTCGGCGATCTCCGGCGGGCAGCGGCCTTGCCGTGCCAGCCCTCCTTGTCCTCGACCTCCGGACACGCCTCGTCCCTTTGATCGTCCGGGCGATGATCACGGTCGGGCTGGTCCGGTGGCCTCGCCGCGCCTGCGCCAGGGCGCGTGTCGATCGCCTGCCATGTCGTGGCCGTCGATCGACGATCGACGCGTGGCGCCGAACGCGGCCGCGCGGCTGCTGGTAGGCCTCGATCATCCCACTGACAGCTCGGTCGGGCCGCGCTGCCCGAGCCGGTTGACGTCGACGATCGCGGTCAGGTTCGCGAGCTTGTAGAAGCGCGGCCTTGTCGATGCGCCTCCCAGATCGAGCCCTCGGCGATCTCGCTGTCGCCGCACGAGCACCCAGCAGTCGGAAGGGCAGTTCGTCGAGGTACTGGCCGGCCAGCGCGACGCCCGACCGCGATCGGGAGTCCCTGGCCGAGCGAGCCGGTCGCCACGTCGACCCAGGGCAGCGCGGGAGTCGGGTGACCCTCCAGCCGGGACCCGAAGCGGCCGGTAGCCGGTCATGAGCTCGTCGTCAGTGATCGACCCCGACCGCCTTGTAGACCGAGTAGAGCAGGGGAGACGCGTGACCCTTGGAGAAGATCAGATGATCGTTGGCGCGGTTCGCCGGATCATCCCAGTCGTAGCGAAGGTGCCGGCCGACCAGGACGGCCAGCAAATCCGCGGCCGACATGCTCGACGTCGGGTGCCCCGACCCGGCCGACGTGCTCGACCGCACCGAATCAACCCGCAGCTGCTGGGCCAGCTCGCTCGCCAGCTTGAGATCGACGTCGGTCTTCATAACAGTTGGCGAGGCCACGAGCATCTCCCGGCTTGGTTATGCGCGGATGGTGTGCGCGGATGGCCGGCGACCCGGCAGTCGGGGCCGCCCATCACTTCCCGGACCGGGGGTGGGAGCCGCGGCGCCCACGGCCGCTCAGGCCTGGCGCTGACCGGTCAGCGGACGGCAGCCATCCGAACCATGGGGCTACCCGCGGCCGCCGGCCTGAAACTGACTGCGTCTTCGTTTGCCCGCGGTGTGGGGGGTAGGGCAGAGGAAGACCGACGGGCGAACGGCTCCGGTCAATCTGAAAGCGGGCTCATGTCATCTGACGCCATCGTGTTGCTGAAAGCCGACCACAAGCAGATCCGGCAGTTGTTCCGGGAGTTCGAGGCCACAGGGGAGAAGGCCGCGAAGAAGAAGGCCAAGGTCGTCGGTCAGATCATCAAGATGCTGACTATCCACACCTATATGGAGAACGAGGTCATGTATCCCGAGGTCATCGCCCTCCTGCCGGACCTGAAGGATGACGTGCTCGAGTCGTATGAAGAGCATCACGTCGCCGACGTGCTCTGTCTCGAACTGGCTGCCATGAAACCAGAGGATGAGCGCTACACCGCCAAGACGACGGTGCTGATCGAGAACGTGACGCACCACATCGAGGAGGAAGAGCAGGAGTGGTTCCCGAAGGTGCGGACCGGGCTCAGCCGCAAACAGCTTCAGGAACTCGGGGTGCGGCTTGAAGAGGCGCGGAAGAAGGCACCCAGGAAGCCGTCACAGCCGAGCGCGCTGAAGAAGACCGTCGACGCCGTCATTTCCTGACGAAGGCCACAAGCCCGAATGACAGCCGCCTGGACGCCGGGCTGGCTGTGCCACCGGCTATCCCTGAGGAGGCCTTCCATGGCTGACCCCGATTCGCACCGCCACGTCGAAATCAAGGACGGCGATGAGACGGTCGCCGCTGCCGAGGTGACGACATCGCCCGAGTCAGCGGGGACAGTGCGAGCGTCGCTGCACGCGGCGGGCGGTCACATTGCGCCCGGCCGCCGGGCTAGACCTCGTCGACGCCGTCATGGACCTGCCGCAGGTACAGGAGAGCGAGCGGCTGGAGGCCGCCACCCCGCTGGGCGACAGCGAGTCGCTAGCGCGGCTGCGCGAACGCACCGAGGATTCGACGACGCGACCGGCGGGCTCCACGGCTCTGCTGGACGGCAAGATCCCCGCCAGAGCTCGATCGGCGCAACCGAGCCCGGTAGCCGGGCCGAGCCGGAGGCAGAGAACTGACGGCGGGCGGAATAGGCCGGAGCCCGGGCGTGCTGTCCTAACCGCTGGCTCGTTGCCAACGAGGGGCTACAAGCACCACATATCGGGTCTTACCGCGATGTCTGTCCCGGTCCGGAGCAGGCAATCCGCCTAAGGACCCACTAGCGCCTCCCGGTGGCAGCGCGAGTCGATGTGGCCCTGGAGGCGCCATGGCTCAGCCTGCGCGTCCAGACCTCGCGCGCAGCCGATCAGGACGAGAGTACGTCAGTCCTGGCCTGGCTTCGGTCACCGCCGGACCGATGTCGGCCGGGCCTTTGCGGGCAGGCCGGTCCGGTGGCTGGCTGGACGGTCGGCACGGCTTTGCTGGCGCCGGTTGTCCTGGTCGGGGGCTGGCTGGTGGCGGGCACGCTGCAGCCGGACTCGTATAGCCCGGTGCGGCAGACGATGAGCGTGCTGGCTGGTCAATCCGGAACTGACCGGTGGGTGATGACCGCGGCCCTGCTGCTGGTGGGCGGCTGCCAGATCGCGACGGGCGCAGGCCTGGCTGGCGTCGGCAGGCCTGCCCGCATCCTGCTGATCGTGACGGGCGTTTCCACACTCGGCGTTGCCGCCTCCCCGGAACCGGCCACGGGCCCGACGCCGCTGCACCTTGCCTTCGCGGTGAGCTGCGCATTCACGACAGCGGTCTGGCCCGTACTGGTCGCCAGACGCGCCCCTGCGCGATCGTGGATCCTCAGCGTCTACGGCTGCGGGACCGTGACACTGCTCTTTGCCGGGTTGTCCGGCTGGCTGCTGATCGCCGCTCAGGACGGAAGCGGTGACCTCGGCTTGCTGGAGCGGCTGACGTCGGAGGTTCAGGGCCTGTTTCCGCTGGTCGTCGCCCTCGCCGTGCGGCAGGCCGCACGGACGCAGGCAACCAGCGATAGCGCTGGCGAGCAGCGCATCCTGTCCCTGGCTGCAGTCCGCAGGACAGTTCCTGGCGGCACGGACCAGATCAGCAGCTGGCCCACCGCAACAGCCTGGGCGGCGTGGGCCAGCTGAGCGCCGCAGTCAGCGCGACAAGGCCGCTGCGCAAGCGGCTGAGCTGTTGTGCCGCCGGAAACTGCCGGTGCTCCGGGCCGACGGCTGGCGGGGACAGGCCAAGGCGGCGCTCTCGGCGCACGGGCAGCGACGGGCGAGGCGGCGACAGGACGCGCCCGACTGACCGGTCGGCTTCCTGGTCATCGTTACCTGGTGTTCGCTGCGCTGCGGCGAAGGGTAGCCAGCGCCGACAAGGAGGTCGAAATAGGTGACGGAGACGAGGGCGGCTCAGCCGTCAGGGCGGAACGTGCTCGAGGATCTGGACTCGCGGATCCCGACGGGCTTCTACTGGTACCTGGCCGTGCTGGCGTGCATCGGCGGGTTCCTGTTCGGATACGACACGTCCAACATCGGCTCGGCGTTGCCCTTCATTCCCTATCACTTGTCGAGTTTCGCGACGGGCTACCTCGTGGCCGGGGCGTCCCTCGGCGCGGCAGCGGGCGCCCTCATAGCCGGGCCGGTGACCGACCGGTTCGGGCGCAAGGTTCTCCTCATCACCGATGCCGCCATTTACGCTGCGGGCGCGATCTTGTCGGCAGTTACGGTCGACGCGGGCATGTTGCTCGCGTCCCGCACCCTGATCGGGCTCGCGATCGGCGCTGACTCCGCGATCGCCACCGCCTATATCGCGGAGTTCGCGCCCCGCAGTCGACGCGGCCAGCTCAGCATCATCCAGCAGTGGATGATCACCGTCGGGATCCTGGTGGCTTATCTCGTGGCAGTGATCATCCTCAAGGCTGCGCCTGGCAGCGCTGGCACCAGTGACTGGCGGCTCATTCTGGGACTTGGCGGGATTCCAGCGCTCATCGCCGTGGCATTGCGATCGCATATGCCCGAGTCGCCGCGATGGCTCATGCTGCACGGCCGCTACGACGACACCAGGAAAGCCTTCGGCCGCCTGGGGATGGAAGTCACCGATGAGGAGGTGCGGCAGGCAGCCGATCAGCTCGCCGGCCAGGAGCGGCAGCGCAGGCGCAAAACCCAGTGGACGGCTGGTGTCCGGCGCGCGCTGATCGTCGTCTGCGTGTTCTTCATCTTCCAGCAGATCACCGGGATCAATGTGCCGTTCTACTACGGTCCGACGCTGCTGGGGCCGTTCTTCCAGAGCGGGCATAACGCGGTCAGCGCCGCTGTATCGGGAGTCGAGGTCACGGCGATCCTGGGCGCCGTCAACGTGATCGCCACCTATTTCGCCTTCCGGTGGATCGACAAGTTCGGCCGGCGGCCGCTGGCCGTCTTTGGCTATGCGGGCATGGCCGTGTTCATCCTCCTCGCTGCGGCGGGGGTCGCGTTCCTGACCGACATCCCGAAAACCGTCGTGGTCATGGTCGGCTTCTCGTTCTTCATCACCTCGTTCGCGATCGGCGTCGGCGGGACTGGCTGGCTGATCCAGGGGGAGGTCTTCCCGACCGCCGTCCGGGGTCGGGCGGCAGCCATCGCCGCGTGCGTCGACTGGCTGGCCAACTATGCGCTCATCGAGGCGTTCCCGGCCTGGCACAACGCCATCGGGCTCGGGTGGGTCATGGTGTCCTTCGCCGTCCTCTGCATTGTGGCGATCGGGTTCGTGTACCGGTTCCTGCCGGAGACCAAGGGCCTGTCAGTGGAGCAGGCTGTCCACGTATTCGAGCAGGAGGCCGCCGGGTCGGCACGCCCAAGTCCGGTCGCCCGGCCTACGGGGCCGTTGCCGCTAGCGGTGCAGCGGCGGGACGCAGATCCTGATCGACGCGGGATGGACGTTGATCCGGATCTTCTTGACGCTGGGCCGCGCGCCGCCGTCAAGTTCGTACGGAAACCGCTGGTCGAAACGGATCCGGAACTGCTTCCCGCACGTGGTCTGGACGAACGGGGATTTCTCGGCATCGCTGAGCGCGACCCGCCCCAGCGTGCGGACCCAGTCGACGGGATTCTCGGCCGTGACCACGCCGAGTTCGAGCAGCCCGTCGTCGGGCTGCGCGCCGGTGAAAACCTCGATCCCGCCGAGAATCTTGCTCACGTTTCCCACCAGGACGCACGAGACCCGGCCCTTGAAGAAGCGCTTGCCGTCGACCTTGATGACTGCCTTCGCGAGTTCGGCGTTGAGACTTCTGGTCCCCGTGATCAGATAGGCGGCCCGGCCGAAGTGGTCCTTCATTTCCCGGCCGGCCGATTTGATCATCCGGGCGTCGAAGCCCGCGCCTGCCATCACCGCGAAGTGCTCGCCGTTAACCGATCCGGTGTCCAGCGGGCGGCGGTCGCCGTAGAGGCCGACCTGCACCGCCGCCGCGAGATTGGCCGGGATCTGCAGGTTCGTCGCGAGGAGGTTCGCCGTTCCGGCCGGAAGGATGGCAATGACGGCTTTGGTCCCGGCTAGCGCGTCGATGCAGCGCTGCACCATTCCGTCGCCACCCCAGACGAACACCAATTCGGCCCCCTGCGCCAGCGCCCGGCGGGCCGCCTTAGGAGCTTTGCGGCTCTTCGGCACCTCGTACCACAGCGGATCGTCGATGCCCTTGGCCGCCAGCACTCTGCGCAACTCGGGCAAACCGCCGTCGAGGCTCTTGCCCGAGTGCGCGACAACCGCGACGGTCGGGGGGCAGCGAAGCGCGCGTATCGGCATCCGCGCCAACTGCCCGGGGTCGGGGCATTCACGCATGACGCCGCCGCGCGGTTGGCTGGCGGCCTCGGGCGGGCGGCCGGGGATCGATTGAGACTCATGGCTGCGGGTAGCCGGAACGCGGGCACAGCAAGCGGCGGCCAGGCCGGCCGGTGCGGCCGTTCCTGCGGGGCACGCGAGCGGGCGGAGAACGGCTATGGCGGACGATTCGGATGATGGCGGCCGCCAGGCTGTCCCGGCCGACTGGCAGGGATGGCAGCGGTGGGTGGAAGGTGTCGACTGGTCCGACTGGCGCGGCTGGCTGCAGCGCGTCGCCTCGACTGACTGGTCGGCCGGCGAGACTCCCGGCCTGCCGTGGGCGGGGCCACCCCGAGCCGACACTGTCACCTTGCCGTTGCGGGCGTTCGCGGAAGAAGAGCCCGGCAACCGCATACGCGAGCACCTGGCGGCCACCTGGCCGGCCTTCCAGCGCTGGTGGCGTGATGGTGCCAACGTCCGGCCGACCCGCATGGAAGCGCGGGCCCGGCTAGCTGAGCACATGCCGGAGCTCGTGCCTTCGTGGGAGCGGCTGACCGCCATGCTGCCGGGCGAATCCGATGCGGGTGCGGCGCTGGCGCTGTGGAATCCGCCGCCATTTCTCACCGGGTGTTCCCAGGCCGCCGTGCTTCCGGGCGGTCCGGCGCTGGTCCGCAACTACGACTGGGATTACCGCCTCTTCGACGGCGTCGTGGCCAGGACGGCTTACACCGGCCGCCCGGTGCTGGGCATGCTGGATTGCCTATGGGGGCTGCTCGACGGCGTCAACGACAGCGGGCTGGCTGTCTCGCTGACGTTCGAGGGCCGGCCGCAGGTAGGCGAGGGCTTCGGCGTTCCGATGGTGATCCGCTACGTGCTCGAGGTCTGCGGGACCACCGACGAGGCCGTGCGAGTCCTCCGCCGGGTCCCGGTGCACATGTCCTACAACGTCACCGTGCTGGACCGCGCGGGCCGGTGGGCAACGGTGTACATCGCCCCGGACCGGCCCGCCCGGGTCACCGATCTGGCCGCCGTCACCAATCACCAGGGCACAGTGGAATGGGAGCCGTATACCACCGCCATCCACAGCGTCGAGCGGGCCGAGAAGCTCGCGGAACTGCTAGCGAACGACACCGATGTGCGCGGCGTCGTCGCGGCCTGCCTGCGGTCACCCCTGTACGCCAGCCGTTTCCACGAGGGCTTCGGGACGCTCTACACCGCCGAATACCGGCCAGCCGAGGGGATCGCCCGCTATCACTGGCCGGACCGCACCTGGGTGCATTCACTGCATGACGGCACGGCCGGGAGCCTGGAGGTCCGCCTGGGCGCCGCCGAGCCGGCGGCTGCGAGCCCAGGTTACGATCCGGCGCAAACAGCGTCACCCCGAGGGAGCGACAATCGTGGCTGACCTGCTCGATGGCTTCGATGACTGCCCGGTCGACCTCGACGGTGTCCGGATCAACGCCCGCCGGGCTGGCGCCGGGCCTCCGCTGCTGCTGCTGCACGGGTATCCGCAGTCGATGGTGATGTGGCACCGGATAGCCCCGTCGCTGGCGGCCGACTTCGCCGTCGTCGTGGCCGACCTGCGCGGGTACGGCGGAAGCAGCAAGCCCGCGGGCGGGCCCGGCCACCGGAACTACACCAAGCGCGCGCTGGCGCTGGACATGGTGACCCTGATGACGCGGCTGGGGCACGAGCGGTTCGTGGTCGTCGGGCATGACCGGGGCGGCCGGGTGGCCCATCGGATGGCGCTGGACGCCCGGGATCGGGTCGCGGCGCTGGCGGTGCTCGACATCGTTCCGACTCGCCACATGTTCACGCACGTCGACCGCGCGATGGCGACCGCGTACTTCCACTGGTTCTTTCTCACCGTGGCGGATGACCTGCCCGAGAAGCTGATCAACGGCAATCCGGAGGCCTGGATCGACAGCCGGTTCGCGGGACGGCACGGCGGGGGTCTGCCGATCGACGACGCCGCGCTGGCCGAGTACCGGCGCGTGTTCACCGATCCGCGCGCTGTGCACGCGACCTGCGAGGACTACCGGGCAGCGGCGGGGCCGGACCTTGAAGCTCGACCAGGAGGACTACGCAGCCGGGTTGCGGGTGCGGCAGCCGCTGCTGGCGCTGTGGGGCGCCAGGAGCTACGTCGGGCGCAGCTTCGACGTCGCCGCGGTCTGGCGCTCGTACGCGACCGCGGTCTCCGGACGTGCTGTCGATGCCGACCACTACCTGGCCGAGGAGGCACCTGCGGCCACCGAGGGCTGCGCTGCGCGACTTTCTCGCTGGTCTTTCCTGGTAGCGCGGCCTGGCGTCAGCCCGCCAGCTGATCCCAGCGGCGACCAGCGATCTTCGCGCGGGCGAGCGCCAGCATCCGCCGCTGCGCGTGCAGGCGCCCGGCCCGGCCGACGGGCTCGTGCCCGGCGTCGAACCACTCGCAGCACCACGTCGCCGCCGCGGCCGCGCAGCGCGCTGGCGTAGCTTCGGGCCTGGCCGGGGGGAGTGCGGGTATCGAGCGTGCCCTGGAACATCCAGACGGAGGCTTTCACCGCGCTCACGTAGTTGATCGGGCTGAACTTCGCGATGGCGGCGTCGAGGGTCATGCGCCGTCCGGTGCCAGCCTGCGGGCTGGTGAGAAAGCTGATCCAGGTGGCGCGCACGGCCGGGTTCATCTCCGCGACCGCCGCCGACCAGTCCGCCATCGCCACCCGCGCCAGCGCCCCGGCGAAGGCGTCGGGCAGCCCGCCCGGCTGACAGCAGGGACAGATGCCCGCCGTAGGACTCGCCGGTGATGAACGTCGTGGCCGGATCGGCCAGTCCGGCGCCGCGCAGCCAGTCCAGGGCGGCCTGGACGTCTTCGATCTCCCGGTCGCCCGCGCCGCCCCAGAAGCCCTCGCGGAAGTCGCGCCCGAATGTCACCGAGCCCCGGTAGTTCAGGCGCGGCGTAGGCGAACCCCTCGGCCAGCCAGGCCTGCGCCTCCGGGGAGTAGTGGTCGGTGGTCACGAGGTTGGGGCCGCCGTGCACCTCGAGCACCGTGCCGACGGACCCGGCCCGGCGGAGCGGCCCACCAGAGCTGGACCGCGGTGCCGTCGCGGCTGGCCAGCATGACCGACTCAGAGTCGCCTGGCCCGCCTCCACCTGACCCGGCCGTGACCAGCTCGCGGGCGGCACCGCGGGCATCGAGCGCGAGGAGCCGGCGGCGGCGTCCCCCACGTCTGCTCGAACGCGCGCACGGAGCCGTCAGCCGCAAGGTAGGACGCCGAGTAGTAGGTCGCGGGCGACGCGACGTCAGGCTCGGCGTAGCTGCCGGTGCCCGCCCGGACAAGGTTCGATCTCGCTGGTCGCGGCGTCGAGCAGGCCGAGACGGTGGATGCCGTCCTCGACCTGGAGCACCAGGATGCGCCCGCGGCTTGTGTCCCAGTCCAGCGGGATGACCTCCCCGCGCAGATGCTCCAGCGGGTAGTCGACGCGGTCGCCCGTCAGCGGGTCCCAGCTGGCCGGCCGCGCGAAGCCGGAGCGCTCGGTGGCCACCAGCAGCCGGCTGTCGCCGGGCACTGGTGAGAACCGGACGGCCCGCACCGGCCCGGCCGGGCAAGTCGTCGAGGACGGCCACCGGCGCCGCGGCCGCGGTGTCGTACACCGTGACCGCGGGCCGGCGAATACCGGGAATGTGGTCGGTCGTATCCGCGCTGACCAGGCGCCCGTCGGCCGAGAGCCGCGGCCACCAGCTCTCATTCGGCGTGGACGCGATGACCCGGGCGGCACCCCAGGGCAGCGCCGGGATAACGAGCAGGTGGTAACCGGCCTCATCGACCACCGACGCCGCGAGGATCGACCCGTCGGCGCTGAAGCCGACCCCGCGCAGCACGTACGGATCACGCTCGGGCGTCAGGTCGACGACCTCGCCGCCGCCGGCCGGGAACGCGCACAGGTGGCCGACCTCCGAGCCGCCTTCGTCCGCGAGCTGCACCACCCACCGGCGGTCATTAGTGAGCAGCGAGTCATATCCCACCGGAACGGGCAGCCGCGGCGAGCACTGCTCCAGGTGGCCGTCGAGAATGACGCCGTACGCGCCCGCGCTGTCCTCGACCACCACGAGCGCAGTGGCGGGATCAGCGGGGGTGGGACGGACGGTGAGCAGCTGAGGCGCCTCGAACCTGGACTCCCACCGGCCGGCGTCAGGCACCGAGGTGCTCCAAATGCACCTCGCAAGCCGCGTTGTAGTGCTTCAACGTCAGCTTTCCCTGGCTATACGCCCACGAGCAGGTACAGGAGTTGGGTACGCGGTCAGCGGTTATGACCTCGGCGGGCACCCCGCTGCGCCGCTCGGCCCGGCCCGGCTGGTAGGGCAGCGGCTGTCCGACGAGGGCGAGGTCAACCCCCTCGGTCCTGGCTTCCTGGACCGCTCCGCCGGCCAGCGCCAGCCACTCGCGCGGCCTGCCATCTGACCCGGAAGGGGCCGGCGCGCGCCGGTTGACGCGCACCCTGGCGCCGGGCAGCTTGTCACTTGCCCGGCTCTCCATGTCGTCCAGAATATCGACTGAGCGGGCGAGGATGCCTCGCGTGATCAGGGCCGGATACGATTGCTCAGCCGCGTTGGCGCTGGTGCATCCGGGTGGCGCCCGCCCCGCCTGCTAACTCTCGGAGATCATTTGTGCCCGCTGACTATGACGAGATCCGGGCGGAGAATGTCGCCCGCTACGGCTGGGATACGGCCGTGCTTGAGCTGCTCGGCCAGCTCTACAGCGAGCGCACGCACTTCATCTTCGAGCTCATCCAGAATGCCGAGGATGCCCGCGCGACCGACCTGACCTTTACCCTTTTCGCTGATCGGCTTGAGGTCAGGCACGACGGGCGCGACTTCACGGTCGCCGACGTGCGGGCCATCTGCGGGGTCGGTCAGGGCACCAAGACCGACGACCTGACCCAGATCGGCCAGTTCGGGATCGGCTTCAAGGCCGTCTATGCGTACACCGACAGCCCGCGGATTCACAGCGGCGCCGAGAACTTCCGGATTGAGAATTATGTCCGGCCCTATCCGGCCGAGCCGCTCGGGCAGCCGGCGGCCGAGACCGTCTTCGTGTTTCCCTTTGACCGCGCGGAGGTCCCCGCGGCCATCGCCGGGCCGGAAATCTCGGCGGCCCTGGCGAATATCGGCGCCGAGACGCTCCTGTTCCTGCGCAACATCGAGCGGATCGCCGTCGGCGGCCCGGCCGCCGCCAGCCGCGTACTGGCCCGGGCGTCAGCCCCGCGCACGGGCTCCAGCCGCCGGGTGTCACTCTCGGGCGGGCGCCGCCGCGGCCGTGCCGACGAGGAATGGTTCGTATGGGAACGGGGCCTCACCACACTCGGGTATCCGGATCAGCGGGTCGAGATCGCCTTCATGGCCCGCGCCGCGCTGGACTCATCGCGGCTCACGGCGCGCGAGGCCTCGCCCCTGGTCGTGTTCTTCCCGACCCAGAAGGAGACGTTTCTCGGCTTTGTCATCCAGGGCCCGTACCGGACCACGCCCGCGCGCGACAACGTTCCTGAGCACGACGAGTGGAACCGGGCGCTGGTCCGCGAGACGGCCACGCTGCTCGCGGAGGTACTGACCGAGCTGCGGGACGAGGGACTGCTCACCGTCGAGGTGCTGCAGGCGCTGCCGCTGGATGTAGCCCATTTCGGCCCGGACAGCATGTTCCGTGCGCTGTTCGAGCAGGCGCGGGCGACGCTCGAACGGGAGGCGATGATTCCGGCCGCTGACGGCGGCTACCGCGGCGTCCGGGAGCTGAAGCTGGCCGACGAGGCCGGAGTCCGGGACTTGCTGATGCCAGATCTGCTCGGCCCCCTCTACGGCGAGGACGAGGCGATCACTTTCGCCTCCGATGCGATCTCGGAGATCCAGACCCCGGTCCTGTGGCGATACCTGCGCGCGGACGCGGGCCTGGACGAGGTGACGCCGGAAGCGGTCGTGGCCCGCCTCAGCGCGGGGTTCCTCGCGGGCCGCTCTGATGACTGGATCGTCAGCTTCTACCGGTTCCTCTACCGGCATCCCGCGCTCTGGCCGGAGCCCGCGCGCGAAGGTGATGTGGCCGCCCTCGCCCGGTCCAGCCCGATCATCCGGCTCGAAGACGGCAGTCAGGTGGTGCCGTTCGACCCGCGCGGCCGGCCAGCCGCTTACCTGCCGGGCCCGGCCGAGACGGAGTTCGCAACGGTCCGGCGCGGTGTCGCGCAGCATCCTGACGCGCGGCAGTTCCTGACCGCGATCGGGTTCAGCGAGCCGGACATCGTCGCCGAGGTCCTGGATCACGTGCTGCCCCGCTACGCCGACGCCGAGGCCGAGACGCTGGACGCGGCCCAGCACGACGCTGACATCGAACTGGTCGCGCGCGCGCTCGACGAGGCCTCGCTGGCCAGCCGGGAGCAACTCCTGGACCGGCTGCGGCAGACAACCTTCCTGGTGGGGGAGAACGCGGCGACCGGCGAGCAGCGGCTGATGCGGCCGGGTGATCTGTATCAGCGGACGAAGGCGCTGGAGTCTTATTTCGACGGTAACCCCGAGATCTGGCTGGCGGCCGACGGCTACGGGCCCTGGCTGACCCAGCTACGCCGGATGGGCGTCAGGGAAGCCGTCCGGATCGAGGCCCGCCCGGCGGATGAACTGGGCTACGTGAGCATCGCCGACGAGTTCGCCCGGCACGAGCGCGGAGTCGCCGGGTTCGACCCCTCGGCCTCGATTGACGGGCTGGAATACGCGCTCGGCAACCCGAACCGCGAGCGGTCGGAATACATCTGGAACGCCCTGCTCGTTCCCAGCCGACACCTCCTCGCAGGCGTAGTGGAGCAGTCTCATCGCCTGGAGTTCGCCGACTCCAGGCGCGAGCACCTGCTATCACCCATCGGCGCGGCGGCCAGGGCGGCGGCGTGGCTTCCGGCTGCGGACGGGACGTTCCGCCGTCCGGCTGAGCTGGCCGTGGCCGATCTGCCGCCGTCCTACCAGCGCGACGATGTGCTGGCCGATGCGCTGGAGATGACCAGGCCGGTACTGGAGGAAGCCAGCCGGCAGCTGGGACTTCCGCCTGACTTCCTGCGTAGGCTGAGCAGGCATCCCGACCTGGTGGCGTCGATCGGGCGGGAACTTGACGGCCGCGAGGCCGGCCCATGAGCGCGACCCTGGTCGCCAGAGGTCTGGCCGTGGCGCACGGCGACCAGTCCCTGTTCACCGGCCTCGACCTCGTCGTGGCTCCCGGCGATGTCATCGGCTTGGTCGGCGCCAACGGCGCGGGCAAGTCGACGCTGCTGCGCGTGCTCGCCGGGCTGACGGCCAGCGACGCGGGTACCGTCACGCTGAGCCCGCAAGAGGCGACGATCGGCTACTTGCCGCAGGAGCCAGCCCGCCGCGCGCAGGAGACGGTGCGGCAGTTCCTGGCCCGGCGCACCGGGGTCCGGGCGGCCGACGAGGCAATGCAGGCGGCCGCCCACGCCCTCGCCGACGGCGCCGCCGGGGCCGACGACGACTACGCGCATGCGCTGGACCGCTGGCTCGCGCTGGGCGGCGCGGATCTGGACGAGCGTGCCGAGGCCGTGACGGCCGGGCTTGGTCTGCGGGTAGATCTGGACCACGAGATGACGGCCCTGTCCGGCGGCCAGACCGCGCGGGCTGGCCTGGCTTCGCTGCTGCTCAGCCGGTACGACGTCTTCCTGCTCGATGAGCCAACCAATGACCTGGACCTGGATGGCCTGGCCCGGCTCGAGTCGTTCGTCGGGGGACTGCGGGCAGGTACCGTCCTGGTCAGCCATGACCGTGAGTTCCTGACCAGGACCGTGACCCAGGTCGTCGAGCTCGACCTGGCGCAGCGGCAGGTCCGGTCCTACGGCGGTAGCTACGCCGCCTACCTGGCCGAGCGCGAGGTGGCCAGGCGGCACGCGCGGGAGGCCTACGACGACTATGCCGACACGCGTTCGGGCCTCGAAGAACGCGCCAGGACCCAGCGCGCCTGGATGGAGAAGGGCGTCAAGAACGCGCGCCGCAAGGCGCCTGACAACGACAAGATCGGGCGCAAGTTCCGCACCGAGGCCACCGAGAAGCAGGCCGCGAAGGCACGCCAGACGGAGCGGCTGATCGAGCGGCTCGAGACCGTGGACGAGCCGCGCAAAGAGTGGGAACTGCGGATGGAGATCGGCGTCGCGCCCCGCGCCGGGGCGATCGTCGCGTCGCTGCGCGGCGCGGTCGTCCGGCGCGGCGGGTTCACGCTCGGTCCGGTCAACCTCCAGATCGACTGGGCCGATCGAGTCGCGATCACGGGGAGCAACGGATCAGGCAAGACGACTCTGCTGGGCGCGCTGCTCGGCCGGATTCCGCTGGCTGAGGGGCACGCCTCGCTGGGCGCCAGCGTCGTGGTGGGCGAGGTCGACCAGGCCCGCGGCGTCTTCCTGACCGATGAGCCGCTCATCGAGGCTTTCAGCGCGGCGGTCCCTGACCTCGCGCCGGCGGAGGTCCGTACCCTGCTGGCGAAGTTCGGCCTGCGGGCGGCGCATGTCCTGCGCCCGGCGGCCACCCTGTCGCCGGGGGAGCGGACCAGAGCCGCGCTGGCGCTGCTGCAGGCTCGCGGCGTCAACCTGCTCGTGCTCGACGAACCGACCAACCATCTCGACCTGCCCGCCATCGAGCAGCTCGAATCCGCGCTTGAGGCCTATCCGGGCACCCTGCTCCTGGTCACGCATGACCGCCGGATGCTGGCGGCGGTGACGATAAACCGCTGGATCGAGGTGGCCGAGGGTCAGGTCACCCAGTGACTCAAGCCACCTGCCCGGCCTGAACCGGAGGACGCCGTGACCTACCTCGAATGGACCGACCACCCCGAACTCTTCAGTCCGCACGCCTTCGACGAGCACATCGCCGACCTTGGTGAGATCCGGATGAACTACGCGGTCGCCGGCGAGGCCGGCCTGCCGGTGCTGCTTCTGGTCCCTGGCCAGACCGAATCATGGTGGGGCTACGAAGAGGCGATGCGCCTGCTCGCCGAGCGCTACCAGGTCTACGCCGTTGACCTGCGCGGCCAGGGCCGGTCGACCTGGACACCCGGCCGGTACAGCCTCGACCTGTTCGGGACTGACCTCGTCCGCTTCATCGACCGCGTGATCGGCCGGCCGGTGATCGTCAGCGGCCTGTCTTCCGGTGGCGTGATCTCTGCCTGGCTGGCCGCCTTCGCCACGCCGGGTCAGGTCACGGCCGCCGTGCTCGAAGACCCGCCGCTGTTCAGCAGCGAAGCCGATCCGGCCGTCGGCGCGTCGATCCGGCAGGCCATCGGCTACCGGTTCCGGCTGCTGCACAAGTGGCTGGGCCCGCAGTGGTCGGTGGGGGACATCGCCGGACTGCGGAACGCGATGACCACCGAGACGCCCGCGTGGATCTTCTCGGCGATCGAGGCGGCCGTGGCCGCGGGCAACGTGCCGCCACCGCCGCCGGGCGACGACCGCATGCTGCGCGAGTACGACCCCGAATGGGCCGAGGCGTTCTACACCGGCCGGGTCGCGCTGACCTGCGATCACGAGAACATGCTCGGCCAGGTCAAGGTGCCCGTACTGGTCACGCACCACTTCCGGGTCACCGATCCCGAGACCGGGAACCTGCTCGGCGCTATCTCCGATCAGCAGATCAGCCATGTCCGTAAGGTCATCGAGGGCACCGGCAACCCATTCACCTACCGCTCGTTCCCGTCGATGGCGCACTCGATGCACGGTGCCGATCCGGCGCTGTACAGCCAGACCATCGACGAGTGGATCGAGACGCTCTGACCCGACAGCCCCTGCGACGGCAGTCCGCGGCCGCCCATCTTGACGGGACTTGCCTGCTGACTCGGGAATCATGAGCACAAACCGCTGTTGTAACCAGTTGGCGGCCGGGATGGGAGTACAACTCGTAGCGGTCGGCTGATCTTTTCGGCGCCACCTGAGGCGTGGAGCCACCGCAAGGGGCTGGGCAGGAGTAGATGGAGAAGGCGATTCCGTTCGCGCTTGCGGCGAGCGTGTGCACGGCCACGTCCTCGGTGTGCCAGCGGCTCGGCGCCAGGGACAGCATGCCGGCGGGTTTTGACTTCTGGCTCATATTCCGGCTGGCCCGCCGCCCCATCTGGCTGCTGGGCATCCTCAGCATGATCCTGGGCTTCGTCTTCCAGCTTGAGGCACTGCACTACGGACCGCTGGCGCTGGTCCAGCCCATCCTGGCGCTCGAGCTCCTCTTCGTCTTCGGCTACATGGCGGTCCTCAGTTCGCGCCGCCGGGTGGCCGCGCGGGACTGGCTGGCGGCCACGGCGATGTCAGCCGGGCTCGGCCTGCTGCTGTTCGCCGCGGCCCCGTCGGGCGGACGGGAGCACGCGCCCGGCTACCTGTGGTTCGTGGCCGGCGCGCTGACCCTCGCGGTCGTCGTGGGCGGGCTGGCGCTGGCCTTCACGCTGCATCGCCGGTCCGCATCGTCCGTTTCGAGGCAGGCGGCAATCCTCGGCGCCGTGACCGGCGTCGCCTGGGGCTTCGTCGCCGCGGTCATCAAGGAATTCAGCTCCCATCTCGGCGGCGGCGCGGCCGGGATCTTCTCCAACTGGTCGGTGTACGTCCTGATCGGCGCTGGCGCCGCGAGTCTGCTGCTGGCGTCACACGCCCTGGCGGCCGGGCCGCTCGCCGCCTCCCAGCCGGGCTTCACGATCCTCGATCCGCTCGCGGCCAGTCTGCTCGGCATGTTCCTGTTCAACGAGCACGTCGCGCAGACTACCGGGGCCCTCGCCGTCGAGGCGCTGGCGCTGGGGCTCATCGTCGGGGGCGTCACCGCGCTGAGCCACAGCCACCTCATCGGCGGCGAGACAGAGACCAGGCCAGCCGACCAGGCGGCGAATGCACCGTCGATCCGGGAGCGGCCGAGCACGAGCTAGGCCCGGCCGGGCTCTCGGCCCAGATCAGTCCCCGCTTTCCGGCAGTACCTGGCCGCCGTCGACGATCAGGGTCTGGCCCGTAATGAACTGCGCCTCCCTGGAGGCCAGGAAGCGGACGGCCCAGCCGACATCCTCGGGCTCGCCGAACTTTCGCAAGGGTATGGCCGCCAGCATGCGCCGGGCGTGCTCAGGCCCGACTTCGGCGAAGCCGGGGGTGGCGATGTTGCCGGGCAGCACGGCGTTGACGGTGATCCCGGTGCCAGCGACTTCCAGGGCCGCCGAGCGCATGAGGCCGAGCATGGCCGCCTTGGTGGCGCCGTAGTGCGCATAGCCCGGCTGTCCGACCACCGAGCCCGTGATCGACGACATGAGCACGATCCGCCCGTAACCCTGGCTGATCATCTGCGGCAGGCAGGCCTGCATGGCCAGCAGGGCGCCGCGGACGTTGACCGCCATGATCTTGTCAAAGTCGGCGACCCGCAGCTCGGCGAGCGGGATGTGCGGGTAGATCCCGGCGTTGGCCACGAGAATGTCGATGCGGCCCCAGCGGCTGATCGCGTCTGCTGCCATCCGGGCCGTGTCGGCTTCGTTCGTGACGTCTACTCCCAGGCCGACAGCGTGCTCACCCGCGCCGGAGAGTTGCTCCGCCGCCGACCGCGCCCCGGCCTCGTCCAGATCGGCGAGCACGACATCCGCGCCCTCGTCCCGGAGCACGGTGGCGATGCCGAGCCCGATGCCGCGCGCGGCGCCCGTCACGATCGCGACCTGCCCGTGCAAGCTCTCCATGGCTCCTCCGCTCCTCACTGCCTGCGTTCAGCGATGGTCACAGCATGGCCGGGGTTACTGGCTTACGGGTGCAAATCGGCCATCCTCGCCGTGACCATGTCCGGGGTACGCGGGGCTCACCGCGGGGCGGACGGATGCCCGCCTGGGACCGATCCCGGCGCGGCCGGCTGCCGCCAAATCGGACGCGAACTCTGTAACATCTGGTACACACTCCGCCGGAGTGGTACATGTAGTTACGAACGGCAGGAGCGGCCCGAGGTACGGCCGGACCGAGTGAGGAGAGCCGGTGGTTATGGAGATCTTCCAGGTGGTGTCGCCGGGCAGCGGGCCGAGCCTGGCTCTGCACGGCGGGGCCGGAGCACGGGTGGCGGACCTGACTTCCGCCGCCCGCACCCAGTACGAGCACGGACTGCTCGCGGCTTACCACGCTGGCTGGCAGGTGCTGGCGGCGGGCGGCGACGCCCTGGACGCCGTGTGCGCCAGCGTGCAGGTCCTGGAGGACGACCCGCTGTTCAACGCGGGCTACGGTGCCGCGCTGACCGAGTCGGGACAGGCCGAGCTGGACGCGTCGGTGATGACCGGCTCCGGGCGGGCGGGCGCCGTGGCCGCGTCCAAGTACGCCAGGAACCCGGTCCGGCTCGCCCGCGCCGTGATGGAGCACACCGAGCACGTCCTCATCGTCGACCCCGATGCCGCGTTCCTTGAGCGCCTCGGACTCGCGGTCGTCGAGCGCGACCACTTCCACACCGAGCCGCGCCAGCAGCAACTGGACCGGGTACTCGCCGGCCGCGCGGTCGCCGCCCGGCACGGAACGGTCGGCGCGGTCGCGCGCGACGCCAGCGGCAGGCTAGCGGCCGCCACGTCGACCGGCGGGATGACCGGTCAGGCCGACGGGCGCGTCGGCGACAGCCCCATCGTCGGCGCGGGCGTCTATGCCCGCGATGACGTCGTGGCGATCTCGTGCACCGGCGACGGTGAGGCTTTCATCTGCGGCGTCGTGGCCCATGACGTGGCCGCGCGGATTCGCTATTGCGGCACGGGCCTCGCCGAGGCGGTGCGGGGGACGTTCGAGGCGGAACTCGACCAGCGCGGTGCCACCGGCGGCCTCGTCGCTGTCGGCGGCGACGGCCGGATCGTCGTGGCCCACAATTCGCCGGCGATGTTCTCCGCCCGCGGCAGTGATCCCGAGCCGGTGCTGACGACTTGACCGACCCGCCGCCCGGAGAACTGCCGCTGCGGGACGTGATCTTTCAGCGGATGGACGAGCTCACGCCGGCCGAGCGGAAGGTGGCGCGGGCCCTGCTCGCGCGCTATCCGGCCGCGGGTCTTGAGAGCACGGCCGCGCTGGCGGCCGCGGCGGGGACGAGCAAGCCGACCGTGCTGCGGTTGCTGGGCAGGCTCGGATTCGGCAGCTATCGGGATTTCCAGCAGCGCCTGCGGGCCGAGGTTACCCGCTCCATGAGCGGGAGCCCGCTGAGCCGGGCCAGGGCTGGCGCCGCGGCGGGGCGGGCGGCGGAGTCCGACGGCAGCGTCTTCCTGACCGCGATCGAGCTGCGCGCTCAGCTGGTCGCCCGGCTGCAGGACACCGTGCCACCGGGGGAGATCGAGAGCGCGATCGCGCTGCTCGCCGGGCGCCCGAAGCACGTCGTCGTCTCGGGCGGCTACTTCTCCCGGTTGATCGCCCGGATGCTAGCGATGCAGCTCGACCAGCTGATACCCAACGTGGACTACGCCGACGAGCCGCTCGGGGCCGACGTCGGGAAGTACCTTCGCGCCGGGCGCGACTGCGTGGCGATCGTCTTTGACGTGCGCCGGCCTGAGCTGGCCGCCAGGGAGGTTGTCTCGATGGCGAAGGCCCGCGGTGCCAGCGTCATTCTGATCACCGACGAGTCGCTTTCGCCGGCGGCGGAAGAGGCAGACATCGTGCTGCCGGTGGCCGTGGACGGAGTCCCGTTTGACTCCTTCGCCGCGCTGCTCGTGCTCACCGAGAGCCTGGTGGACGCCGTCTTCCACCGGGCCGGGGAGGCAGCGGTCGAGCGGATGGCGAGCTGGGAGCGATCAATGCACATCTACCGGGCCTTCGCTGCTGGCAGGCCCGCCGGGTCGGAGGACGGGACATGACCGATACCACCAGCGCCGCCGCAGAGCTCGCCCGGCTCGGCGAGGCGTACTTCAGCGCGCAGCACACCTACGACCCGTACAACGCCACGCTGCTCGGCGTCGAGGAGTTCGACGGGCTGTCCTTCGACCCGAGCCGGGAGGCGAGCGAACGCGCTGAGCAGGAACTCGCGGCCATCGGCCGCCAGGTCCGCGATATCGACCAGGCTGACCTCAACAGTGACCAGCGGCTCGACCACGGGGTGCTGACGGCCCTGGTCGAGGGCGCCCGCGCCGACGCCGAGCACTCGCTGTGGGCCGCGAACGCGTCGGCGAAGAGTTATGTCAGCCGGCAAGGGCTCATCTTCCAGGCAGTGCCCGCCATGACCGTCGCCAGTCCCGAGGCGGCCGGGCGTTACCTCGCCCGGCTGTCGAAGATCGGGGCGACGCTCGACGCGCTCGGGCAGCGGTACCTGGGGGAGGCCGCGGCCGGGCGGACGCCGACCGCCGTGGGCGTCGATCACGCCATCCGCCATCTGGAGGGCTACCTCGCCCTGCCGGTGTCGGCCGACGCCCTGCTCAAGCCGGCCCGGGCCGCGGAGCCCGCCGTCCGGGACGCGGCCACCGTTCATGTCACCGAGACGATCAGGCCGGCCATGCAGCGGCTCGCCGAGCTGCTGGAGCCGCGAGCTGGCGCCGGGTGCCCGGCCGGACGACCGGGTCGGCATCCGTGCGGTCACCGGCGGTGAGGCGGGCTACCTGGCCGCGGTGGCCCGGCATACCACCACCACGCTCTCGCCTGAGGAGATCCACGCCATCGGCCTGGCTGAGCTCGGCGAGCTGGCCGGGCTGTGGTCCCAGATCGGCCAGGAGGTGCTCGGCGAGCGTGACTTCGCCACCATCGCCGCGCGGCTGCGCGACGATCCGGCGCTCCGCTTCCGCACCCGCGAGGAGATACTCGCGGTCGTCCAGGACGCGCTCGACCGCGCTGAGGCGGCCCGCGATACCTACTTTGAGCACTACGACATTTCCGCCTGCGTCATCGAGGAGATCAATCCGATCGACGCGGAGGACACCGCGCTGGCCTACTACCGGCCCCCGGCCGTCGATGGCAGCCGCCCCGGCGCGCACTGCCTGCTGACGACCAATCCGGGCGAACGCTTCCGGTACGAGTACGAGGCGCTCGCGTTCCACGAGTCGGTGCCCGGCCACCACCTGCAGCTCGCCACCGCCCAGACGCTCGACATCCCCCGGTACCGGCGGCACCTCGACGCCGAGCTGTGCGCCTTCAACGAAGGCTGGGGCCTGTATTCCGAGCGGCTCGCCGACGAGATCGGCCTGTACAGCAGCGGGGTCGCGCGGCTCGGGATGCTGTCTTTCGCCTCGCTGCGGGCCTGCCGGCTCGTCGTGGACACCGGGATGCACCACCTGGGGTGGTCACGTCAGCAGGCGATCGACTTCATGTATGAGCACACGGCGACCACGCGCGCCAACGTGCGCAACGAAGTCGACCGCTATATCGCCTGGCCCGGCCAGGCGCTCGCCTACGTGACCGGCAAGCGTGAGATCGTGCGTGTGCGGGAACGGGCGCAGCACGCCCTCGGAAGCAAGTTTGATCTGCGCCGTTTCCACCACGCGGTCCTGCGCAACGGTGCCATTCCGCTCACCGTTCTCGACGACGAGCTCGGGCGCTGGACCGCCGCGGAGGCAAAGGCGGACTGAAAGGGCAGATCACCCGGTGAGAGTGGCCGCACGACGCATCGAGTGGGCAGTGGCGGGCACTCTGGCCGGCTGGGCGGCCGCCCGGCTCACTAGTGCTGATCGTCTTCGGTTCGCCGAGTCGTGGTCGGTGCCGTTGCTCTCGGCCACCCCGCAGGTGGCCGCGGGCGCCTGGGCGAGCGCGCTGTTGCTGCGCGGTAAAGGCCCGGCGGCCGTGGCGGCCATGGCCGGTGCCGCCATGACCGCCGTCGTGACCCCGCGCGCGATACCCGGCCCGGCGGCCGCCGCGGCCGGACCGGTGGTGCGCCTGCTGACAGCGAACCTCTTCGTCGGCCGCGGCTCGGGAGCTGCGCTGACCGAACTCGCATCCCGCCAGCACGCGGACGCGGTGTTCGTTCAGGAACTCACCGACGAGGCGGTCGGGAAGCTGCGGCGGGCCGGAATGAACGACCTGTTCCCGCACGCGCTGCGACCGGCGACGGAGCCGGGCAGGCTGGGGAGCGCCATCTATGCCCGCTTTCCGCTGCTCGCGGACCTGCCCGGTGCCGGGCACCTCGCTGGATGGCACTCTGCGCCGGTGTGCGCCGCGCCGATGTCAGCCGCTCGATGCGCGGCCCGGCTGGCCCTTCCGTCCGGTGCGTCGGTGCGAGCTGGCCTGCATTCACGCGCAGCCACCGAAGCCGCCGTGGTCCCGCGAGCGCCACCGCTCGCTGGCGCAGTCAGCTGTCCGCCCTGCCGCCCCCCGGCGCGGACCCGGTCATCCTGGCCGGGGATTTCAACGCCACCCTCGACCACGCGGCGTTCCGGCGACTGCTGGATCTCGGCTACGCGGACGCGGCCAGCCAGGTCGGCAACGGGCTAGCTGCGACCTGGGGGCCGCGACCACACCGGCGGCCAGGCGCTGCTCGCGATCGACCATTTCCTCGTCAGCCGGCAGTGCGCGGTCCTGGCGACCTCCGCCCACGTGCTCCCGGGCAGCGATCACCGCGCCGTCTATGCCGAGATCAGGCTGCCTGCGGCCGGTGCCTGGCTGCTGGCCGCCGAGCAGACCTAGCGGGGCGGCGCGGCTGGCTAGCAGCTGCGCCGGCGGCCGCGAGGCCGGATCCGGTTGCCCCGGATCAGGTTGTGCCGGCCGTTATTGACGACGGCCCGGCCAGTGTTCGCCAGGCACCGGCCGAAGCGATCCAGGCCGATGTAGTTGCCGATGACGCTGTTGCGGACACTCCTGGGCGCCTAACTCTGGCCAAGAACCGCTTGACTAGGTAGACCTGTCTGTCTATTATGACTATCAGTTGAACAGACCTGTCTACTCAACGAAGGCGAGTGACCAGACATGACGACGGACCACGGTGCAGGCTCCGGATATGGCCGCGGGCAGGTAGCGCTCGGTCCCCGTCCGGCTGGGCAGGCCGCCGCTGACCGGGCGCTGCTGGTCCGCGAGCGCGGCGCCGAGGCGGCCGCGCTCCCGGCCGACCCGTTCGCGCGCCGGTCCTGGCTGCGCGCACCGGGGAGCTACCGGCTCAGCGGCCGGCCAGCCGTGTTCATGCTGGCGTCGCTGATCGTGGCGCTGCTGGCGTCGTCCGCCGCGCCCACCCCGCTGTACGCGATCTACCAGGCCAGGTGGCACTTCACGCCGATCACGACCACGGTGGTCTTCGGCGTGTACGCGCTCGCGGTGCTGGCGGGCCTGCTGACCGTGGGCAGGCTGTCTGACCACGTCGGCCGGCGGCCGGTGCTGCTCGGCGCCATCGCCGTGCACGTGACGTCGCTGGTGATCTTCGCGACCGCGACCGGAGTGCCCGAGCTGCTCGCGGCCAGGGTGGTGCAGGGCCTGTCGACCGGCGCGGCCCTGGGCGCGATCGGAGCGGCCATGCTGGACATAGACCGCGACCTTGGCACCTACGCCAACGCGGTGGCACCCGGCTCGGGCACCGCGACCGGTGCGATCCTGTCCGCGCTGGCGGTGCGCTTCCTGCCGGACCCGACCCACCTCATCTACCTGGTCCTGATCGGCGTGCTCGTGGTCCAGGCGATTGCGATCGCCGCGATGCGCGAGACCGTCAGCCGCACCCCGGCGCGCTGGCCAGCCTGCGGCCGGAGATCACGCTGCCGCGCGAACTGCGAGCCCCGGTGCTGACCGCCATCCCGGTCCTGTTCGCGGTGTGGGCACTGGCCGGCCTGTACGGCGCGCTCGGCCCGGCGCTGGTGCACGCGCTGACTGGCTCGGGTGACGTGCTGCTCGGCGGCCTGAGCCTGTTCATCCTGGCGGCATCCGCCGTCGTCGCGATCGTCGTGCTCCGCCGGGCGGCGGCCCGGACCGTGATGCTCGTCGGCATCATCGCCCTGATCACCGGCGTCGCGGTGACCGTCGCCGGCGTGAGCCTGGGCTCGGTGGCGATGTTCTTCGCCGGCTCCGCGATCGCGGGGGCTGGCTTCGGCAGCGGCTTCCAGGGCGGCATCCGGATCGTGGTCCCGCTGGCCGCGCCGCACCAGCGGGCCGGCCTGGTATCGCTGCTCTACCTGGTGTCCTACCTCGGGCTGGGTGTGCCCGCGGTGCTCGCCGGGTTCGGCGTGGTGCACGGCGGCGGGCTGATCGACACCGCCCGCTACTACGGCGCCGCCGTGATCGCGCTGGCCGCGCTGGCCCTGATCGGCCTGCTGCGGCGCGGACCGGGACGCGCCGCGCGACCGGTCGCGATCGGCCCAGTATCCGGGCTTACGATAGACAAGTCTGTCTAGGAAGGTGGCTATCGCGATGGCGGTCAGGGAAGCGCCCGCGGCGCGGCAGTCGGCGCGCGACCGGCTGCTGGCCGCGGCCAACGAGCTCTTCTACAACGAGGGCGTGCACACGGTCGGCATCGACCGCATCATCGAGCAGGCCGGCGTGGCCAAGGCGTCGCTCTACAACACCTTCGGCAGCAAGGACGAACTGGTCCGCGCCTACCTGGAGACCCGCCAGGCGAGCGTCACCCAGCGCATCATGCAGGCGGTGGACCGCTACGACACCCCGCGCGAGCGGCTGCTAGCGGTGTTCGAGGGCCAGGGGGACCTGTTCTCCGGCCCGGACTACCGCGGCTGCGCGTTCGCCCGGGCCAGCGCGGAGTCCCATCCGGGCGACCAGGCCGAGCAGGCCGCCGGGGCCTACCGGCACTGGGTGCGCGCGCTGCTGACCGACCTGGCCGCCGAGGCCGGGGCGCCCGAGCCGGACATGCTCGGCTCGCCAGCTGCACCTGCTCTACGACGGCAGCAGCCAGTCCGCGCGGATGGACCACGATCCGCCGTCGCCGCCGCGGCCCGCGACGGCGCGGCGGTGCTGCTGGACGCGGCCCTCGCCCGCGGGACGACGACGCCCCGTTCCTAACCTGGCGGTGCGAACGCGCGTCAGGCGTCGCGGCGGGCCACGACGATCGCGGCCACGGTGACGAGGATGGCCGCGAGAACCAGGTAGATGGCGGTCTCGATGCCCTGGAACGTCCAGTACCGGCTCGCGGGCTGGTAGCTGATCAGCGCGCGGTAGCCGTGGCCGGCCACGCACGACGCGAACTCGCGCGGATTCTGGAAGGCGAGCGTCTGGCACGCGGACGGCATGCTGCTGAGTGGAATGGGCACGCCGTCGAAGGAGATGCCGGGGCCACCCCGGCTGTGGCCGCTCGCGACCTGGCCGGCCGGGCCGAGTACGCCGGCGGAGACGAGCCAGTCAGGAGCCGGCCGGCGGCACCGGGGGATGCAGGAAGCTGAAGGTCTTGGTGACCGCCGGCAGGTAGTGCGAGCGCAGGTCCTGGCCGACCACCAGGCGCAGGAGGGTGAAGACGCCGATCGTGACGGCCATGGCGGGCAGGGTGCGGCGGAGCAGCGCGCCCGCGGTGATGCCGAGCGCCACCGCGAACACCGCGTAGCCGACCGGCACGATGCCCTGGATGTCGAACTGGCTGGGCTGGAAGTTCTGCTGCTTGAGGGCGTTCACCGGGCTGGACCACCAGGTGACCAGGGCCGAGACGGCGCCGCCCCAGACGGCCGCGGCGAGCAGGACCCAGCCGACCTGGGTGGCGAGCCAGCGGCGGCGGGAGACGCCCTGCATCCAGGCGAACTGATTGGTGCCGGTTTCGAGCTCCCTGGCCACCAGCGGGCCGCCCCAGAACACGCCCAGCAGGCACGGCACCACCACGGTGAGGGTGACCAGCAAGAACATGCCGGGGCTGCCGATGGTCAGCGTGTTCGCGAGGTTGCCGCAGGAATGGCTGGCCGAGCAGGAGGCGAGCGCGGACTGATACTGCGACGCCATCTGCCGGCCGGTGATCAGCAACACCACCGCCAGCACCGCGAAGGCGGCGGCAGCGACGAACGCCTGACTGCGGTGCTGGCGCCAGACAACCCAGGTCATTGGCCTTCTCCGATCGCGGACAGGCGGGCCGGCGCCGGATCGCCGTGCTGGCCCATGTAGCCGAGCACGAGTTCCTCCAGGCCGACGTCGGCGGCTTCGTAGGCCGGGTCAATGACGGGCCCGTGCCGGCGGATGAGCAGGGTCGCCTGCCGCGCGGTGCGCACGGCATGCACGAGCGTGTGGTCGCGCTCGATCGCCGTGGTGTCTTTGCGGGGTCCGATCAGGACCTGATGCTCGGCGAGCAAGGTGTCGATGTCGCCGCACAGCTGGACTCGCGCCGCGGCCAGCAGGATCAGGTGGTCGCAGGTGCGTTCCAGGTCAGCGATCAGATGTGAGGACAGCACGACGGTGAGGCCGGTGTCGGCCACGGCCTCGGCCAGGTGCGCCAGGAACTGCCGCCGGGCCAGCGGATCCAGCGCCGCGACGGGCTCGTCGAGCAGCAGCAGCCGGGGTTGCTTGGCCAGCGTCAGCGCCAGCGCCAGCTGGGCCCGCTGGCCCCCGGACAGCGTGCCCACCGCCTGGTCGAGCGGGATGCCCAGGCCCGCCAGCCGCCGTCGCACCGAGATCCCGTCCCAGGGCGAGTTGAGGTGCGCGCCAAAGCGGATGTGATCGGTGGCGGTGAAACGCCGGTAGAGCGGGATCTCCTGGGCCAGGAAGCCGACGCCGGCCAGAAAGGCCGGGTCCTGGCGCGGCACCGCGCCGAGCACCGCGATCTCGCCCGCGGTCGGCCTGGCCAGCCCGGCCAGCAGCCGCAGCAGCGTGGTCTTGCCGGCCCCGTTCGGGCCGACCAGCGCCGATATCCGCCCGGCGGGAACGGTGATCGTCGCCTCGCTCAGCGCGGTGACGTGGCGGTAGCGCTTCGACAGCCCGCTGGTCTCGATCACGGCCCGGCCGCTGCCCGCCATCACGCGGTCTCCTCGGCGGCCGGCGCGCGCAGCGTGATGCGCAGCAACGACTCGATCGAATCGTCATCCAGCCCGGCCTCGCGGGCGCCGCGCACCCACTGCGCCAGGCTCCGGGCCAGCCGCGAGTGGGTGCCGGGCGGGGGACCCGACGGGCGGCCCACCACGAACGTGCCGTGCCCGGCCCGCGGCTCGACCAGGCCGTCGCGCTCGAGCTCCCGGTAGGCCTTGAGCACGGTATTGGGGTTGACCGCGGTGGCCGCGACGACCTCCCGCACCGTCGGCAGCTTGTCGCCGACGTCGAGCACGCCCATCCGCAGCGCCTGCCGGACCTGCTCGACGATCTGCAAGTAGGGCGGAACAACCGAACGGCCGTCGAGCCGGAAGCTGATCACATCGCACCCTTCAAAGTACTAATACCCTAAGACTTTAGGATCTATGATCCCGGCTGTCAACGGACGTGCGGCCATGGTTCGCGGGCCAGGCACTGGCTCGACGTCAGGCGCGCGCTGGCACTTCCGGCCCGAGTGCGCGGATCTGGCCCAGCACCAGAGCCAGCGGCGGCCAGGCGGTCCGACCGCGCGCGGTATCCGCGAACGCGCGCAGGTTAAGGCCAGGCTCGCGGAGCGGGACCATGGTGATCCCCGGCCTGGCCGGCCGGTCGGCGGGCAGCAGTCCGATCCCGAGACCGGCCAGGATCAGGTCCTCCACCAGGTCCAGGCTGTCGGCCTCGTGCGCGAACTCGGGCTCGAAGCCGGCGATCGCGGCGAACAGCCGGATGACCCGCTCGTCGGCCACATTCCGCGAGTTGCCGATCCAGCGCCGGTCGCGGAAGACACTGAACACGTCAGCGGCCCGGCCAGATCAGGCCGGCGCCGTCAGCGGCCGGCACGCCGAGGGCCCAGGGCGCGGACCACAGCGGCACGGAGACGATGGCATCGTCGGCCATCGCCGGGGCGAGGTCATAGTCGTAGGTCAGGGCCAGATCAATCTCGTCGGCGGCCAGCAACGCCCGCGCCTCGGCCGGCTCGTGCTCGCGCACCACCAGCCGGACGTCCGGATAGCTGGCGGCGAGGTCGCGGATGACGGGCATGAGCGCCTGCCGGATCGCGGTCGCGAATCCAGCGACCCGGACCGTGCCCGTCGGTTCAGCGCCCGGATCGAGGTCGGCCCTGGCGGCCGTCACGGCACCGAGAATCGTCACCGCGTGCCCGGCCAGCCGGCGCCCGGCCGCGGTCAGGCGCACATTCCGCCCGTCGGCCTCGATCAGGTCGGCGCCGGACTCCCGGCTCAGGGCCGCCAGTTGCTGCGACACCGTGGACGTCGTGACGCCCAGATGGTCGGCCACTGCGCGCATGGAGCCGAGCCGGGACAGTTCGAGCAGGAACTGCAGGCGGCGCGTCTCCATCTGCTCAATCATTCATGATCTACGAACGATATGTCAACGAATCTGAAGTGGACATGAACGAATGAGGCAGTATTTACTGCTGGCATGAGCAGCCTCACCGCCGACCGCGGCGGTACCCGCGGCGCGGCCCGTTCCGGCACGCTGATGGCCCTCGGCTCCATGTCGTGCGTCCAGCTGGGGATCGCGGCGTCGGTCGGGCTATCGAACCGGATCGGCCCGGAAGGGGTCGCGTGGCTGCGGCTGGCCTGGGCCGGCGTGGTGCTGCTGATCGTGGCCCGGCCCTGGCGGGTGCGGTTTACCCGCGCGACGCTGCTCACCTGCGTGCTGCTCGGGGTCGTGACGGGCGGGGTGACCATGCTCTACATGGCCGCGGTAGTCCGGCTGCCGATGGGCACGGCGAGCGCGCTGGAGTTCCTCGGACCGCTCGGGGTCGCGCTCGCGCGCGGCCGCGGCCTGGCCCGGCTGTGGGCGCTGGCCGCCGCCGCCGGCGTGCTGCTGCTCACGCAGCCATGGCACGGTGGCGCGGACCCGGTGGGTGTCCTGCTGGCCCTCGGCGCCGCGGTTTGCTGGGCTGCCTACATCTGCCTGACCCAGCGGGCCGGTGACGAGGTGGCTGGCCTCAGCGCGCTCGCGATCTCGATGCCGGTCGCCGCGGTGCTGGCGACGGTCATCGCCGGGCCCGGCATGATCGGCCACCTCAGCTGGCAGCTGGTCATCGCGGGCCTCGGGCTGGCGCTGCTGCTGCCGGTGATCCCGTTCAGCCTCGAACTGCTCTCGCTCCGGCGGCTGAACGCGGCCGCGTTCGGCACGCTGATGTGCCTGGAGCCGGCCTTCGCGCTGATCATCGGCCTGGTGGCGCTGGGCCAGATACCGGACTCCGCGGCCATCGCCGGCGTCGTCCTGGTGGTCGCGGCCGGGGTGGGCGCCGAGCGCGCAGGCGCCCGGACTGCCGCTCCGGCGGCACCTGCGGCTCTGGCGGCCAGTCCGGCGGTACCCGCGGCCAGTCCGGCGGTACCTGCGGCGGCGGCGGCCGGGCTGGCTGACCCTGCTCGGCGGCCGGTCCCGGCATCCTCGGGAGCGGGCAGTCAGTTGTAGTCCGGCCGAGGACACAACCTCGTCCGGCTCAGCCGGAGCGGTCTCGCGGGTTACTCGCCGTCGCGCCGCGCCGCCGGGCGGGCCGGCGGCTTCCACGGACCATCGGTCATCAGCCGCCGGGCGTACTCGATCACCGCGTCGATGATCGCGGTGGCCTGCCGCCGGGTCTTGGCCGCCGCCACCTCGCGGGCGCCTTCGGCGATCATCGACGTCAGGATCGCCGCGTACAGCCGACTGAACGAGGTGTCCGGCAGCTTCAGCAGCGCGTCGTTCTGGCCGACCCACTCGTGGCTGCGGCGCCGCTTCATTACCTCGAAGCCGGGCGGGCTGTCGCCGGCGACGAACAGCATCGCCAGGTCGCGGCGCTGCCAGCTGCCCTCAAGGAAAGCCCGCGCGCCCGCGGAGAACAGCTCGAACGGGTCGGTCACGCCGGCCCGCCTGGCCTGCGCGACCGCTCTGCTGGCGGCTTCCTCGTGCGCCTGCTGATGCTCTTGCCACAGCGCCACGAACAGCTCGCTCTTGCCGCCGAAGTGGTGGTAGAGGCTGCCCACGCTGGAGTCGGCGCGCTGCACGACGTCGGCGATGCTGGCGTTGACGAATCCCTGCTCGACGAATACCTCGCGGGCGGCGGCCAGCAGCGCTCGCCGGGTCTCCGCGGTGCGGGCCCACTGCCAGGCGCTGACCGTGGTCTTGGTGCGGCCAGATCGCAGCGCCGGCTCCGCCATGTGTCCTCCGCCCTGCCGGCCCGGGGCCACCGCCACCCGCGCACAGCGTGCTTAGAACAAGATTCTAGGAGTTTATTCGAGATCAGTAGCGGTCAAGGAAGGCTTTTACCTCGGGACCGGCTACCTGAGCGCCGTACCCGGCGCTGACCACCAGGCAGGCCACCGCGACGTCCCTGGACGGCTCGAACGCGATGAGCCAGCTGTTGGGCTGGCCCTGGCCGTTGACGTCCGCGGTGCCGGTCTTGGCGTACACATCCGGGCCGAACCCGACGGACGCGGCCGTGCCGCTCGTGACGACCGCCCGCATCATCTCCCTCAGCCAGGAGTCGGTCGAGGCGGGCAGCGGCTTCGCGGTGACCCGCGGACCCCCCGCGGCCAGGTACGGCTGCCGGAACGTGCCGGTGGAGATGGTGGCGGCGATCGACGCCATGGCCAGCGGTGACGCGGTCAGCGACCCTTCGCCGAATGCCTCCTGCGCGAGCTCGGAGCCCGATGCCGACGCCGGGGCGTTGAAGTAGCTCGCGGCCAGGTTGCCGAGGCCGATGTTCCACTTCTGATCCAGGCCGTAGTAGTCCCTGACCGTCGCGGCGAGCCGGCCGCCGGTCAGATGCTCCCACTGAGTCGAGAACGCGTTGTTGCAGGACTGGGCGAAGTCGGTGATGAACGGGGTCGAGGCTGGCTCGGACTCGCCCTTGTCGTTGTGATAGGTGATGCCCTGGATCGTGAACGTCTTCGGGCACGCGACCTGGCTGTTCGGGGTCAGCACCCCGGCGTTGAACAGCGCGGTGGAGGTCACGGTCTTCATCGTGGAACCGGGCGCGACGGCCGCGGTCAGCGCGAAGTCGTTGAAGCCCGCGTTGTTGGCGACGGCCAGGATCTTGCCGGTCGACGGCTGGATGACGATCATCGAGCTGTTGTTGTGCTGCGCGACGGCCGCCCGGGCGGCCTGCTCGGCCGAACCGTCGATTGTGGTGGCGAGCCCGGCGACGTTCTTCGGCGCGACGACGACTGCCTGGGTGTGGGCGACGGCCGTGCCGGTCGCGTTCTGGATCTCGACGGTCACGCCGGGGGAGCCGTGGCCAGGGGGTGCGCCTGCCTCCAGGTTCGTGGTGATGTGGTTCAGTCCCGCGTCGCCGTAGCTGGTGAGATCGTTTCCGCCGGCGTCGGTGACCGAGGTGACCCGCGGCGGGACCGAGACGGTGGCGAGGTGAGTGGCCGCCGTGAGGTTGGGCGCCAGGTCGGCGGGCGCCCAGGCGATGTACCAGTACTGGGTGTGCTTGCCCCGGTAGGCGACCAGCGAGGCGTGGTAGTGCCAGGTGCCGCGGACCGCCGTGGCGCTGCCGGAGGCGGCCACGCTCGCGCTGGCCGCGTACCGGACCGTCGCCCGCGGGGCCGTAGAGCTCGGCGAGACCGCGGTCACCGCTTCCGCGGTGCTGGTGAGCTGCCCGAGGTGGATGCCGGTCCCGAAGGTCTTCAGCGCGGCCCTGGCGATAGCCGGGCGATTGGTGTAATTGGCCGCCTTCCTGAAGTTCCCGGCGTCCCAGGCCAGCAGGAAGGCGCTGGCCGTCTGCCGGGCGTCCTGACCAGGCGATGAGCCAGTCGGCAGGTAGCCGGTGGCCGGCGTGGCCGGGCCACGCGGCAGCACGAAGAACGCGGTGATCCCGGCCGCCACCACCAGCACGGCGGCGACCAGCAGATAGGGGAGCTTGCGGCGCTTGCGGGTCGGGCCGGCGGCCGGGCGCCCGTGTTGCCCATGCCGCCCGTGCTGCTGCGGGCGCTGGTCAGTGACCGGAGGCAGCTGAGCGGCCGCGGGCTCGGGACGGAACCACGAGTCCCACACCGCGCCATCATCCGGAGTACCGCTCACCTCAGTGAAGGTACCTACTGTCCTGAAAGCTCACCAAATTACGGGGAAAACTTGACCCGGACCAGGTCGCCGCGCCGACGCCGCCAGAGCCCGCTCCCGGCCGAGTCCAAGGCCGGATCCCGGTTCGGGTCCGGGCACTTCGCCCCCGCGGTCACAACGGGTCCAGCCGCGGCGAAGCTCGTTCCCGCAATGCGGCCGCTATATCCGGAGGCAGCGGCACGGTCGAGCCCTGGAAGCCGCGGAACGGCCGGAACGAGGCGAGCGCGGCGGTCGCCAGCAGCTCAGCCCGCAGCAGCGGGGGGTCGATCCGGTACTCGAACCGGATATCGGTCCGCCATCGCGCATACGGCGAGTCGCCGTCGCGCCACTCCGGATCCTCATAGGTGGCCGCCGTGATCGTCGCCAGGTAGTAGATGCCGGCCTCGGCGCGCCCGGCGACCTGCAGCCAGACCGGGTCCCCGGCCGCGGTCCGGTCCCGGTACCGCGGTGTCCGCCACGGGCGCACGGGCGAGGCCGCGAGCGCGGCGTCCAGGTCGTAGTGCTTGCCGTTGCCCTGGAAGATCCACTCAGTCATGGTCACATCCTGATCAGGCAGCTCCCAGCCGGGCCAGCATAGGCACGGACCGGACCGCGCCGCCGCGCTAGCCCGCAACCCGCAGCAGGTCGGCGGCCGCCTGCCGGACGTCGCCGGCCAGCCCGTCCAGGTCCGGAACCGCGCGCGCGTCGGCTAGCAGCCCGATCGACAGCGTGTCGGCCGACGAGATCGCCGCGACCCGCAGGACGTGGCCCTGGGCGATCTCACTGAGCGCGTACAGCTCGCGGACCCGGCCGCCCAGTACGTAGACCGGCTGGCCGGGGCCGCGGACGTCGGACACGTTGACGGTGAAGACGCGCGGGCTCATGGCCCACCGGGCCACGAGCGGCCGCTGGCCGATCTCGTACAGCGCGTCGGCGTCGTGGCTGCGCTTGCGCTCCGCCGTCTGCCGGCCGATGGCCGCCACCCTGGCGGCCGGATCTGGCTCGGTCACCGGCAGGTCGACGAAGAAGTACGAGTCCCGGTTCCCGGCGACGCCGTGCTCGCCGGGCTGATGCAGGCTGACCGGCACCTTGACCCGGATGCCCCGCTCCGGCTCGTCCCGGCGCGCGAGCCAGGCCCGCAGCCCGCCCGCGATGATGGCGAGCAGCACGTCGTTCAGCGTCGCCGACTCGCTGACCGCTTTCCCGGCCTGCTTGCAGGCGGTCAGGGGCAGCGCGATGAGCGCGGCGTTCCGGTTCGGTCCGGCCCGTCCGGCGAGCCCGGTCACGGCCGCCGTGCGCGACAGCTCGCGGGTCGCCGCCGTGCGCGCGGACAGCAGTGCCCGGACCGAGGATCGCAGGCCCGGGTGCAGGAGCTTGCGGCCGCGCTCCCGCAGACTGCTGACCAGCAGCGCCGACGGAGCCGGGAGCGGCCTCGGAGTCCAGGGCCGGGCCGGCTCCGGGACGTCGGCCGGGTCGGGACGCCACAGCACGGCCGAGGCGAACGCCATCGCGGTCGCGCCGTCGGCCATGCAGTGATGCAGCCGCCAGATCAGCGCCATCGCCCCGTCGTCCAGCTCCGGCACCACGTCGAGGTGCCAGAGCGGCCTTGACCGGTCCAGCCGCCGTGCCATCAGGCCGGCCACGATGCGCTCCAGCCCGGACCGGCTGACCGGCCCTTTGACCGGAACGAGTTCCACGTGCCGGGTGACGTCGAATCGCGGATCGTCGGCCCAGGCCGGCCGGGCCATGGGCAACGGGCTGCGGACGAGCCGCTGGCGCAGCCTCGGCGCGGCGTCGAGCCGGGCCACGATCGCGGCGCGCAGCTCCGCGAGGCTGGGCAGGGCGTGCTGAGCGGCCGGTTCCAGCACGATCACCTTGGCCGAATGGCCCCTGATGGGCCCGGCTTCGAGCCTGAGGATCTGCGCGTCCTGGGCGCTGAGCCTGCTGATGACCGCGCTCGTCATCGCGCTGCCTGCCCCCGTTCCCGGTTCCCCGGCCGTCTCGCCGATGGCTTCCCCGGCGGGCGCGCCCGGCGAAACAATCGAGCGGGCCGGGCGCCGGACCGGCTCAGGACCGGGACGGAGGCGGCTGGTTCTGGCAAGGTCGGGTAGATGAGAGAGAACAGGTCGGTTCCGCCGGTCACCGTCGTGCCGGTGCTGTCCTACGGTGATGTGCGGGCGGCGGTGGCGTGGCTGACCGCGGCGTTCGGCTTCACCGAGCGGACCCGGATCGGCGAGAGCCACCGGGCGCAGCTGAGCATCGGTGCCGACGGCGCGATGATCGTGGCCGAACGACCGGACGGGCAGTCGGGGCCAGACGCCGCGGCGCGCGACCTCGTCCGGGTCCGGGTGGAGGACGTCGACGCGCAGTTCGAGCGCGCCCGAGCGCACGGCGCCCGGGTGCTGGAGCCGCCCGTCGACCGGCCCTATGGCGAGCGCGACTGCACCGTGCTCGACCTGGACGGGTACAAGTGGCAGTTCGCCGAGTCGGTCCGGGACGTGGCGCCCGAGGAGTACGGCTGTCAGACGGTCGCGCCGTGGCCGGTCAGATCGCCGGACCGAGGCTGACGGTGGCCGACCCGTATCGGGCGCAGACCGGCCAGACGTCGATGATGACGCCGTCCCTGGCGACGCAGTAGAAGTCGTAGAAGTTGACGGTCGTGGGGGAGTAGCCCGGCATCAGCTCTACCCGGTCACCGACGGCCAGGGCGGAGCCCGGCGGCAGGTCGAGCACCGTGTGCTCCTCGTGAATGAAGTACTCGTTGTGCTCGTACCGGATGGTCCCGGCCCCGCCGGCGACCTCCGGCGGCGTCCGGTCGATGCCGATGGACTTGCGGCCGCAGTCGAGCACGGCCGTGTCGCCGGACCGGGAGATGACGGTGGCGAGCACCGTCAGCGCGGGCTCGAAGCCGGGCACCAGGTTGCGGTGGAATGCGTCGCTGAAGATGTAGGACCCGGCGTGCAGCTCGGTGATGCGCGGGTTGGCCCCGGTGATGTCCCAGGTGCCGAGCCCGCCGCCGGCCACGGTGTCGGTGCAAAGGCCCGCCGCGACGAACTCGTCCGCGGCTGCGATCAGCACCGCGTTGGCCGCGCGCGCCTTCTCGATCCGCAGCGCGCGGTCCGGTTCCAGCATGCAGTGGCCCTCGTAGCCGAGCAGCCCGCGCAGCGCCAGCCCCGGCGCCTCGCTCGCCTGCCGGCCGAGCGCCACCGCGTCGGCCGCCGTGCGGACACCCGAGCGGTGCAGGCCGACGTCGACCTCGATGATCACGCCGACCTCGGTCCCCGCGCTGCTGGCCGCGGCGGACAGTTCGGCCAGGTTGGCGGCGCTGTCTACCGCCGCGGTGACGGTTGCGAGGCCTGCCACCCTGGCCAGCTCGGCCGCCTTCACCGGCCCGACCACCTGGTTCGCGATCAGCAGGTCGTCCAGCCCGGCGTCGGCCATGGCCGCGGCCTCCCAGACCGTCGCGGTGGTCAGGCCGATGGCGCCCGCGTCGAGCTGCATCCGGCCGAGCACCGGGCTCTTGTGGATCTTGGCGTGCGGCCGCAGCCCGGCGGGCAGCGGCGCCATCCGGCGGGCCATCTCCCGCAGGTTCTGCTCGACCTTCGGCAGGTCCAGGATCAGCGCCGGGGTCGGTACGTCGGTCCGGTCGTGGCCGATGAGCTGGCGGGCCGGGCTGATCCGGTCGGTGTCGACAGTCATCTCTCCTCCTGCGCCTGGACGCCGGCCATCTCGGCGGCGAGTCCGAGGATCATGTCCTCCTGGCCGACGACTACCTTGCGGCGGCCAAGCTCCACGATGATGTCGCGGGTGTCCAGCCCGAACCGCTCCGCCGCCCGGATCGCGTGCAGCAGATAGCTGGCCGGGACCGACGCGTATCCCATCGTGATGGTCAGCCGGTCGACCTCGATCCGGCGCCGCATCACCTGCGCCCGCACCACGTCGTCGGCGACGTCGAGCAGCGGCCACAGGTCGACGCCGGTCTTGATGCCCATCTTTTCCAGCACCGCGATCAGCGCCTCGGTCTGGCAGTTGCCGCCGCCGGCCCCGAGACCGGCCAGCGAGACGTCGACCAGGGTCGCGCCCTCCTGGATGGCGGCGACGGTGTTGGCCACCCCGAGCGCCAGGTTGTTGTGCTCGTGCATGCCGATCGCCACGTCGTCGGGCAGCGCGGCGCGCATCGCCGCGACCCGGCGCCGGACGTCGTCGGTGAGCAGCGCGCCCGCCGAGTCGACGATGAAGATGCCGGTACTGCCGGCGTCGGCCACGATCTTGCACTGCTCCACCAGGCCGTCCGGGTCCAGCAGGTGCGCGGTATTCAGGTGCGAGTGGGCGGTCATGCCGAGCTCACGGGCCAGGCCGAGGTGCTGCACGCCGATGTCGGCCTCGGTGACGACGGTGGAGACCCGGGCGACGGTGGCTCCCGCCGCCCTGGCCCGCTCCAGGTCTTCCTTGGTGCCGATGCCCGGCAGGATCGCGATCGCGATCTCCGCCTGCTGGCTGACCGCGGCGGCGGCGCTGAGCAGTTCCTCGTCGGTGTGCAGCGGCCGGCCGTACTGCAGCGAGTTCGCGCCGAGGCCGTCGCCGTGCCCGACCGCGATCGCCCACACGCCGGCCCGGTCGAGTGCGCCCGCGATCGTGGTGACCTGATCGACGGTGAACTGGTGCGCGATCGCGTGCGATCCGTCCCGCAGCGTCGTGTCGACGATCCGCAGTTCGGGCTGCCCGCTCATGCCAGTAGCCTCCGGTCCGGCCGCGTACAGCTCGGCCACGCGGACGGCGGCCGAGGTCATGATGTCCAGGTTGCCGGCGAAGGCGGGCAGGAAGTCCGCGGCGCCCTCGACCTCGACCATGACGGTGGCGATGCCGTCCGCCAGCTGCGGCGCCGCGGCGAGCCGGTAGCCGGGGACGTAGGCCGCGACGTCCGCCGCCGCGGCCGTGACCGCGCTGGTGAGCGCGTCCAGGCTGATCCGGTCGCCGACGTCCAGGTAGATGGTGTTGCGCATCCGGATCGGCGGGTCGGCCGGGTTCAGGATGATGATCGCCTTGGCCTTCGCCGCGCCGCCGATCCGCTCCAGGCTGCGCGCCGTCGCCGTGGTGAACTCGTCGATGTTGTTCCTGGTGCCGGGCCCGGCCGAGCGGGACGCGACCGTCGACACCGTCTCGGCGTACGGGAGCTCAGCCAGCCGGCTCACGGCCGCCACGATCGGCACCGTCGCCTGCGCGCCGCAGGTGACCAGGTTGATCTCGGCGGCGTCGGGGTAGGCGGCCAGGTTCACCGGCGGCACGATCGCGGGGCCGAGCGCGGCCGGGGTCAGGTCGACGCTGCGGATGCCGCGCTCGGCCAGCACCGGTGCGTGCTCGAGATGCGTGCGCGCCGACGTCGCGTCGAACGCCAGGTCGATGTGCGGGACGAGATCCAGGAGCCCGGCCAGCCCGGTGTCGGAAACCGGGTGCCCGTGCTCGCGCGCGAGCCGCAGGCCGGGCGAGGACGGGTCGATGCCCGCCACCCCGGCTAGCTCCAGCAGCGGGCTGCGCTCGACCTTGAACATGAGGTCGGTGCCGATATTGCCGGTCCCGATGATCGCCACCCGGAGGCGGCTTCCTGCACCCATCTGATCCTCCTGTCGGGTGCTAGCGGCGCCGCTGTGCTAGCGGCGTCGCAGGCCCGGGTAGTCGGCCAGCGCGTCGCTCAGCCGGGCGCCCGCCCGGTCCAGGTGGTCCCGGATGGCGGCCTGCGCCGCGGCGACGTCCGCCGCCTCGATCGCGTGAAAGACCGGCACGTGCTCGAGGTAGGACGGCGTCATGTCGTCGGCGGCGGCGATGACGCGGCTGATCCACGCGTGCAGCAGGGACTGGGTCCCGCTGAGCATGCTCTGCAGCACCGAGTTCCTGGCGCTGCGCGCTACCCGCAGGTGGAAGGCGACGTCGGCGGCGACGAACTCGTCCGACTCGGTGGCGGTCTCCATCCGCACCAGCAGCTCGCGCAGCTCGGCCACGTCCTCGTCGGTGCGCCGCTGCGGCCGCGAACCCGGCCAGCACGATCTCCAGCTCGCGCCTGGCCTCGATGACGTCTTCCAGCTGGTTCTCGCCGAGCAGCAGGCCCCACTCGAACGACGCCGGCAGCAGATCGGATGGCCGCCTGCGCAGGTAGGTGCCGTCACCAGGACGCACCTCGATGAGGCCGAGCAGCGTCAGGGCCTTCAGCGCCTCCCGGATGAGCGACCGGCCCACGTTCAGGGAGTCGGCGAGCGCGCGCTCCGGTGGCAGCCGCTGGCCCGGCTCGTACTCGCCGCTCACCAGGTGCCGGAGCAGTACCTGGGCGACCTCGTTCGACACCGGCTCCCTGGCCCGGCGCAAGCGGGGCGAGCACCGGCTCAGTGGTACTCAACTGTGTCCCCGTTCATTGGGATGATGCGCTTCGGTGCGTCTTCGTACGACCGCAACTTAGCGATCAGCCCGTCCCTGACCGTGATCAGGTTGACGCCCTCGATCAGCCAGCGCACGCCGGCGGTATCGGTCAGCACGGCCGCGTACTCGAACGCGTGCTCGCCCCGGCCGGCGAACCGGCCGGTCACGGTCACCTCCAGGCCCGGGTAGGCGGCGAAGCTCTCGGCGTACAGCGCCGCGATCGCGTCCTGGCCCGCGTACCGGCCGTCCGGGGTCAGCACCTCGGCGTCGGCGGCGAAGTGGGTCAGCAGCCGCGGCAGGTCCCGGCTGCACTCGTCCGCCCAGTAGCTCAGCAGCCGGCCCAGCGCGGTCGCGAACGTGCCGAAGGCCTGCCCGCCGCCGAACTCGATCAGCTCGACGTACAACCCGGCCGGCCTGGTGAGAAAACAGGCCGGGCGGCCCTGGCCGCCGCGGAACGTCCCGTCGGCCGGCTCGCCGAGGCCGGCCAGCGCCGCGGGCAGGCCGGGCACGCCGAAGCACAGATGGTGCAGGCCGGGACCCTGGCGGTCGAGGTCGTCGGCGAGCCGGCCCGGCCCCAGCGGCTGGACCAGCTGCAGGTCGACGTTGCCCGCGTCCAGGTGCACCAGCCGCGCGCCCGGTCCGTCGAGCCGTTCGTCCGAAACCGCCGTCAGCCCGAACCGGCGGCCGAGCTCGCTGCGCGCGGCGTCGGCGTCCGGGACCAGCACGGCCACGTGATCGACGCCGCACAGCACGGACCCGGCCAGGCTGGCGATGGCGGCCAGGCCCGCCGTGTCCGATCCCGGCACCGGGACGGACACCGGGGCCTTCGCCGGGCCCGCCGTCGGGACTGACGCCGGAGCCGATGCCGTCCGCAGTTATCCGCAGCACCCTGTCCGTCTCCTCAGCGCGCACCCGGTTTCAGCCATGCCGGGTCTCGACCTCGAAGTGCCGGAAACCGTGATCGACGTTGGTGTCGCCGACGCCGAAGTTGAACCCGATGCCGGGGCTGCCCTCGGTGAAGACGTCATCGGTTGCCTCCAGCACCAGCACGCCGTTGATGTAGCTCTTGATGACGCTGCCGGTGATGCTGGCCTCGACGATATCGCCGTCCTGCACGCCGTACTGCGACCCGACCGCCCGGGCGAGCGACGTGAAATCGCCGCGCTTGCCGTTCCACCGGACGATCTCGGCGTACGCGTTCTCGGTCTTCAGGCAGCGCCAGAAGACCTCGTAGCCGGTGCACGAGTGCGGCGTGATGGAGCTGCGCAGCCGGAGCTCGACCTCCTGGAAGTAGTCCTCGGTCTGGTTCCGGCTGAACACCACGCCCTTGGCGTACTGGTCGGGACCCCAGTCGCCCGCGAGCACTCCCGTCGGGTCGTCGTAGTCGCCTTCGGGCTCCGCGTCCGGGTCCGCGCCCAGGTTGCCCTGCTCGCCCCGCCGTTCGGCCGCGCCCATCCGGCTGACGGCGCCGTACCCGACCCCGTTCCCGGAGATGATGTCGATCCAGTCGATGCCGTCGGCCCGGCCGTTGATCCACATCCCGCCTTCGGAGATCGGATCCTCGTCGCGCTCGAAGCTGGTCGCGTACGAGCGCACCACGGCGCCTGGCCGCGAGGCGTCTTGATCGGTCATGTGTCGCTCCTTGCTGCGGGTCAGGCGGGCTGGCTGTCGGCCGGCTCCAGGTCGAGCGCTGTCGTCCACCACGGCGCTGGCCTTGGCCAGCCAGTCCTCCGAGCCGCGCAGCCGCAGGTAGCCGAGTGACGCCGATGCCGATCAGCAGCCAGACGGCGACGATCACCGGCGACCAGTTGTACGGGCGCGCCGGCGCCGGGCTGAACGACTTGTACAGCGAGTAGATGAGCACGGCGCTGGTGCCGATCGGGAAGACGAAGTGCAGCAGCCAGTTGAAGTTCGCCCGCTCCTCGCGCCAGTAGTAGCGGACGACGCCGAGGTTGGCGACGACGTAGATGAAGATGACGGCGATCACCAGCACGAAGCCCAGGGTCAGGTTGAAGATCTCGGCGGCGCCGAGCCAGAACACCAGCGGCAGGCCGAGCACCGCGGAGATGACGAGCTGGGTCGTGACCGCGAGGGTCGGCGTCTTGCGCACCGGGTGCACGCGGCCGAACGCCGCGGGCAGCACCCCGCTGCGGCCCATGCCGTACCACATCCGGGTGGCGACGTTCTGGCAGGCCAGGCTCGCGCCGAAGACGGACGTGAACATCGCGATCAGGGCCAGGCACCACAGGCTGCCCCAGACCCGGTGCGCGATCGTCAGGGCCGGCAATTCTGCCGACGTCGGCAGCTTGGCGAGGTCGCTGGTGCCCCAGCCGATGACCTGGCCCCAGATGACGATCACGAGCATCGCGCCGATGATCGCGATGGAGGCCATCGTCGCCCGCGGCACATTGCGCTTGGGAGCCCTCGTCTCCTCGGCCAGCGGGACCGCTGCCTCCCAGCCGGTCAGGCCCTGCACCGTGAACACGACCGCGAGCGCGAACCCGGACGTCGTGGCGATGTGGCCGGGATTGAAGCCGTAGCTGAAGGACGAGAACGTGAAGCCGCCCGGGCCGGGTGAGACGAGGCCGGACAGGCCGAGCGCGAGCACGATCAGGAACTCCAGCGCGCCGACGATCACGATGGTCCGGACCGACAGCGTGATGCCGAGGTAGCCGGCCAGCGCGATGAGCGGCAGGCCGACTACCACCAGGATCCACCACTGGAACCAGGTCACGTGGTAGTAGCTGCTCAGCTCGCCCTGCAGGATGACCCCGAGGAACGCCAGCGCCGGGCCGGCCACGATCGGCGAGTAGAGCGCGTAGAGCCAGCCGGTGAGGAAGCCGAGCCGCGGGCCGAGCGTGCGGCTCACGTAGGTGTAGTAGCCGCCGGCCGACGGGAACCGCTTGGCCAGCTGGACCAGGCACATGCCCAGCGCCAGCACGATGACGAAGCCGATGAGGTAGGCCAGCGGCGCGTGCCCGCCCGCGAAGCTGACTATGAGCGGGGTGAAGAAGAAGGCCGCGATCGCGGGCGCGATGTGGGTGACGTTCTGCATGATCGCGCCGGGCAGGCCGATGGCGTCTTTCTTGAGCTGGCTCCTGGCAATTAACCCGCCCTCGGGCCGTTCGACAAAATAGTCCCCCGAGCTGCTGTGCTGGCTGTCGGTCGTCATTACGTCCGCCCTTCTCGCGGATCACCGTTAAGGCTGGGAACGTGGCTGCCGCCGCGGCAGTCGCGTAGGTCGGGCACGCGGTCACGCACTCGCGGTCGCCTGGATCTCCAGGAGCATGCCGGGAATCACGAACGAGGCGACGAACGTCGTGCGGGCTGGGCGCGGGGCCGGGAACCGCGCGGCGAACAGCTCGTTCCACGCGGCGAAGTCCTCGGCCCGGGCGAGGATGCACTCGACCCGCAGCACGTCCGCCATGCTGGCGCCGGCGGCCGCGAGTGTCTGTGCGATCTGGTCGAGCACGAAGGCTGCCTGCTCGCCGAAGTCGGCGGAGCAGACGGCGCGGGTAGCGGGGTCGATGGGGGCCTGCCCGGACAGGAACAGCAGACCGGCCGCCTTTGTCGCGGCCGGGAACAGCGGCTCGGTACTGGCGCCGAGCGCGACGCCGCCGAAGGCTTCCTTCGCGGTGCTCATCCTGGCTCCTGGACTAGAGGGACCGTTGCCACAAACAGGCTCAATGAGTACGGTGGTCTACCGGTCGACCAATTGGTCTACCGGTCGACCGTAGCGACGAATCGGAGCGGATGTCAACGATTGATCTGCTCTCCGCCGCGCCGGTAACGCACCCGGTCGAAAGGAGTCGCATGCAGCGATTCACTGGCAAGACAGCGATTGTCACCGGCGCCGCCACCGGCATCGGGCAGGCGATAGCGGTGCGGCTGGCGAGCGAGGGCGCGCAGGTCACCGTCGCGCACAAGCCCGGCCAGTCGGCCCAGGAGACGCTCGCCGCGGTCGCCGCGGCCGGCGGGTCAGCGACCGCCTACGGCGCGGACATGCGCGACCCGGCCGCGGTGCGGGCGATGGTCGACGCGGTCGCGGCCAGTCCGGGCGGGCTCGACTTCGCCATCAGCAATGCGGCGGTCAACCCGCTGATCCCGTGGGACGAGCTCACCGACGAGATCTGGGACGAGATTCACGAGACGAACCTGCGCGGCTGCTGGGCGCTCGCGCATCAGTCGGCCAAGCACATGGTCGCCCAGGGCCGCGGCGGGGCCATCGTCGCGGTGTCCTCGATCTCGGCCAGGGTCGGCGCGCCCGAGCAGGTCGCGTACTGCCCGTCCAAGGCCGGCGTCTCGAACCTCATGATGGCGCTGGGCTGCGTGCTCGGACCGTACGGCATCCGGTGCAACTCGGTCCTGCCCGGCGCCACCGCCACCCCGATGGCTGCGGACCTGCTCGTGCCGGGCTCACCGAGCCTGGCCTACTACCTCGACCGGGTCCCGCTGCACCGGATCGGCCAGCCGGCCGACATCGCCGGCGCCGTCGCGTTCCTGTGCAGCGACGACGCGCAGTACATGACTACCGCCGAACTGCTTGTCGATGGCGGCCTGATCGCCAACGCTGAGTAGCGACGCGCAACACTCCCGAAAGGGCACGGAGCATGACAGCACAGCGCGACCCGCACGTGAGTGCGGATGAGTTCCGGGCGATGTTCGAGGCGGCCAGGACCTGGGGTCAGTGGGGCGCCGACGATCAGCGCGGCGCACTGAACTACATCACCGCCGAGCAGGTCACGGCCGCGGCGGCGCTGATCCGCTCGGGCACCAGCGTCAGCCTGGCGCTGCCGCTGAACACGGTCGCCGGCCCGGACAACCCCAAGCCGGTCGCGCACTACATGACGATGCTGCCCGACGCCGACATCGGTTCCGGCGAGCTGCGGCTGGCCTGCGACTACGTCGGCATGGAGTTCCACGGGGACGCGCACAGTCACATCGACGCCCTGAACCACGTTGTCTACGAGGGCAAACTGCACAACGGCTGGCCGGCGACGAAGGTGCTGTCCACCGGCGCGCTGGTGCAGTCGATCGACGTCGCGGCCGCCGGCATCGTCGGCCGCGGCGTACTGCTGGACATCGCGAAGGTGCGCGGCGTCCGGTGGCTGGAGCCGGGCGACTACGTGTGGACCGAGGATCTGCTCGCGGCCGAGGAAGCGCACGGCGTGCAACTCCGCCAGGGCGACGTGCTGTACCTGCGCACCGGTCACCACCGGCGGCGGCTGGATCTCGGCCCGTGGGATGCCGCCGTGGCCAAGGCCGGGCTGCACTCCAGCGCCATGCAACTGCTGCACGACCGGCGGATCGCGGCGTTCGGCGCGGACGGGGACGGCGACGCCGTGCCGAACGACTGCGACGCGGTGATCTACCCGATCCACGTCCTCGGCGTGAACGCGATCGGCCTGCACTTCATGGACAGCCTGCAGTTCGAGGACCTCGCCGCCGCCTGCGAGGCGGAGCAGCGGTGGGAGTTCTTCACGGCGATCGCCCCGCTGCGGCTGGACAAGGGCACGGGGTCTCCCGTTAACCCGATCGCGGTCTTCTGATGCCGGGCCGGCAGGTCGTCATCGTCGGCGGCGGCATCATCGGGCTGAGCACGGCGTGGTTCCTCAGCCAGGGCGGCGCGCAGGTCACCGTGCTGGAAGCGCGCACCGTGGGCAGCGGCTCGTCGTTCGCGAACGGCGGCTGGCTCTGCCCCGCGCAGGCCGGGCCGCTGGCCGAGCCGGGGCTGACGCTGTTCGCGATGCGCTCGTTCCTGCAGCACGACTCGCCGCTGTACATCAAGCCCGCGCATCTGCCGAGCGCGGCCGGGCTGGTTCCTGCAGTTCCGCCGGTTCTGCACGGCCGACGCCTTCCGCCACGGCATGGCGGCCATCGCCCGGCTCGGCCTGGACACGTTCACGCTGGCCGAGGAGTGGCAGGCGGCCGGCGTCAGCTTCGAGATCCACAAGCAGGGCCTGGTGTACGCGTCGAAGGCGGAGGCGAGCGCCGCCGCGGCGCTGGCCGGCCTGCAGCCGATGCGCGAGTTCGGCTACGAGCTGCCCGACGGCCTGCTCACCGGGACCGAGCTGCACGAGTTCGAGCCGTCCCTGTCGCCGGCCGTCACGGCCGGCTTCTACATCGGCGAGCACTGGCACGTCCGCTCCGACTCCCTGGTCGCCGGGCTGGTCGCGTGGCTGCGCGAGCGCGGGCACACGATCTGCGAAGGCACCGAGGTCACCGGCGTCGACATCGACTCCGGCGGCCGGGTCCGCGCGGTCAGCACGCCGGTACAGCGGTACGAGGCGGACGACTTCGTGTTCGCGACTGGGTCGTGGACGACGGCGATGAACCTGCTGCCGGGTCCGAAGATCCCGGTCCAGGCCGGCAAGGGATACAGCTTCGCGGTCCGGCCGACGGTGATGCCGAAGCACGCCGTGCTGCTCACCGACGTGCACGTCGGGTGCACGCCGTTCGACGGCTTCCTGCGCATCGGCGGCACGATGGAGTTCAGCGGGGTCAACCGGGACATCGACGAGCGGCGGGTGCAGACGATCGTGACCGGCGCGCGGGAGTGCTTCCAGCCATTCGCCGATAACGAGATCACCCAGGTGTGGACCGGGCCGCGGCCGATCACGCCGGATGGCCTGCCCGTGCTCGGCCGGGCGCCGGGCACCGCCAACGCCTACCTCGCCAACGGGCACGCCATGCAGGGGGTATCCCTGTCGCCCGGCTCCGGGCGGGCGCTGGCGCAGCTGATCCTCACCGGCGAGGCCGAGCCGGTGCTGGCGGACTTCAGCCCGGACCGGTTCGCGGGATCCCGGCTGCGCCGGTACGTATGACGGTGCCTGCTCGAGCGGGGCAGCCGGCCGGCCGGGTCGTCGTCCTCGACGACGACCCGACCGGCACGCAGGGCGTCGCTGGCCTGCCGGTCGTGCTGAACCCGGACGCCGACACCCTGCGCCGCACCACCCGGCAGTGGCCGGGCCCGCTGTGGGTGCTCACCAACACCAGGGCGATGCCCGAGGCGGCCGCCGTCGGACTCGTCCGGCAGATCGCCGCCGACGTCCGGGCCGCGGCCGGGCCCGGCACTCAGCTGGTGCTGCGCGGCGACTCGACCCTGCGCGGGCACGTGCTGGCCGAGATCGACGCGCTGTCACCGGCGGGCGCGGTGGCGCTGTTCGTGCCCGCGTTCCTCGACCAGGGCCGGGTCACCGTGGCGGGCGTGCATTACGTGACGGTCGGTGGCCGCCGGGTGCCGGTCGCGCAGACCGAGTACGCGCGCGACCCCGAGTTCGGCTACCGCACCAGTGACCTGGTCGAGTGGGTCGCCGACCGGGAGCCGGGCCGGCCTGCCGCCGGGATGCCGCTGGATGTGCTGCGCGCCCGGCCCGGCCGCGCTGGCCGACCTGCTGGTCGCGGCGCCGGATCGGTGCGTCGTCGTACCCGACGCGGAAACGGCCGGCGACCTGGAGATCATCGCCGCCGCCTGGGCGCAGGCACAGTCGCGCGGGCGCCCGGTCGTGCTGCGCTGCGCTGCCACCATGGCGAGCGTGGTCACCGGCGCCCGGCCGCACCGGCTCACGCTCGCGCCGGCCGGCGGGCCGGTGCTCGTGGTGTGCGCGTCGTACACGTCCGGGGCGACGGCTCAGCTCGCCGCCCTGGCCGGGCTCGGCAACGTCGGCTGGCACGAGCTGGACCTGGCCCGCGCGCTGCCCGGCGCGTGCGGGCCGGACCGGTACCGCGCGGAGCTGGCCGCCGCCGTCGCCGCGTCCCTGCCGGCGACGCGGGTGTGCGTCTTGTCGACGCCGCGCCAGCCGCTGCCCGCGCACCTCAACCTCGCCACCGGCGAGCAGATCATGGACGCGGTCGTCCAGGTGGCCCGCGGGCTGGACGGCCACTTCGCGGCCGTCGTGAGCAAGGGCGGGATCACCTCGGCGCGGCTGGCCAGGGATGCCTTTGCGGTCCCGGTCGCGTATGTGCACGGTCAGGTGCTGCCGGGGATCCCGGTCTGGGAGCTGGGTTATCCGCCGGCCGGGGCGGTCCGGCAGGTGGTCGTGCCGGGCAACGTCGGGGAGCCGGACGCGCTGGCCCAGATAGTCAGCCAGCTCGCCGGCCAGTGATAGCGGCGGGCGGTCCGGACGCCGGCTACCGGCTCGGCCGGCGGATATGCTCGCCGGCATGGCCGCCGCGGGTGTGACGGGACCAGGCGGGCCGGCGACCGCGCGTGCGGTCGTGCTGGTGATCCACGGCGGCGAGTCGGTGAGTCTGCGGCCGACCAGCCCCGCGCAGCTGGCAGTGCTCCGGATGATTCCGGTGCGCCGGGCGATCCGGCGCGTCGTGGGCGGGAGCGGGGTGGCGGTCATCCGGCCGAGGCTCCGGCTGCGGGGCTGGAATGGTGCAGCAGGCCTCGCCGGTGGCCGACATCGAGGAACTGCTGGGGGCGCTGCCCCGTCGCTTCGGCCGGGTGCCGGTCGTGCTCGTCGGGCATTCCCTGGGTGCCCGGGCAGCGCTGCGCGCGGCCGGCCATCCGTCCGTGATCGCGGCGGCCGGCCTCGCGCCCTGGCTGCCCGCCGAGGAACCCATGGCGCAGCTCGCGGGCCGTGCGGCTGCTGCTCGTGCACGGCACCGCGGACAGAATCACCAGCCCGGCCATGACCTGGCAGTATGCGCGCGAGGCGAGTGACTTCGCGGCGGTCGGGGCCATCGCCGTGCACGGCGGTGACCACGCCATGCTGCGCCGGGCCCGGCTATGGCACGGGCTGGCCGCCGAGTTCACCGGTCTCGCGCTCGGAGTTCCGGCTCGCGATCGCGCGCTCCGCGAGGTGGTCGCCGGCACTGCGCCGGGCGGCGCCCCCGTCACCTTGTAGGCGCCGGCGCAGCCCGGCGCGGCACCCCCCACCGGACGGCACAGCGTGCTGGCCGCGTAGCCCGCACCGTATCGGGGGACACTTGCCTGAATGACGCCCTGGCGCATCCGCGACTTTCACGAAAACGACCTTGATGCCGCGATCCGGCTCTGGGATGACCCGGCCGCGGGTAGCGCGACGCCAGTATTCGGCGTGTCTGACCTTATTGCCGCCGTCCGGGCGGATAGCCCTGCCGTGGTGGCAGTGGTCGGTGACGAGGTCGTGGGGGCGGTCATCGCGAACGTCAACGGCGCGCGGGCGATGCTGATGCGGATCAGCCTGGCCTCGGGCTGGCGGCAGAAGGGCATCGGCAGCGCGATGCTCACCGAGCTGGAACGGCAGCTCGTAGTGGCGGGAGTGCACCGGGTCGCCTGCCTGCTCACCGACGAGAATGAGGTGGGTGCACTCGCGCTGGAGCATTCCGGTTACACCGTGCACGCGGGCATGCGGCTGTACGAGAAGCTGGAGCCGGTCGGACCCGGGGGATGTAGGAATCCTGGCTCAGCTTGGCGGGCGCATGATCAGGCCGGGTGCGTGGGCGCAGCTCAGCGGGATGACCAGAGAGAAGGAGCTGATCGAGCGCCGCATCATCCTGCCGCTCGCCCATGCCGAGACGGCCGGGCGGCTCGGCCTGATACCGCCGCAGGCGGTGATCCTCTTCGGACCTCCCGGCACCGGCAAGACCACCTTCGCGAAGGGAGTGGCGTCCAGGCTGGGCTGGCCGTTCGTGGAGCTCTTCCCGTCCCGGCTGGCGGCCGACTCGGCAGCCGGTCTCGGGGCCGCGCTGCGCGAGGCCTTCGGGATGATTGCCGAGCTGGACAAGGTCGTCGCTTTCATCGACGAAGTGGAGGAGATAGCCAGCCTGCGCCGTGGCGGCGCCGCGTCGGCGCACCAGGGTGTCACCAACGAGATGCTCAAGCTGATCCCGCTGTTCCGGGAGCAGGGGGAACGACTGCTCATCTGCGCGACGAACTCGGTGCGTGATCTGGATACAGCGTTCCTGCGGCACGGCCGTTTCGACTATGTGCTGCCGGTCGGGCCGCCGGACGATGAGGCCAGGCAAGCCATCTGGGAGCGTTACCTGGCGTCCATGCCCCATGACGGGGTGGACATGGCGGCCGTCGTCGAGCAATCCAGGCTGTTCACTCCGGCCGACATCGAGTTTGCCGCCCGGCGCACGGCGCAGCTCGTCTTCGAGCGCGTCATATTCGAGCACGGCCGCGAGATCACGACCACGGCCGACGTGCTGGCCGGCATTCAGCAGACCCGCCGGACGCTGACCCCCGACTTGGTCTTGCAGTTCGAGCAGGACATCAGTAACTTCGCGCGGCTCTAGGTGACGGTTCAAGCCCCGAGTTCACTCGCAGAGAGGCGCTCGCGCCGGATAGTCAGCCAGCTCGCCCCGCCGTAGGCTGTGTGCCGGTCGCGCGCCTGCGGGCCGTCGTGTCCCTTGATTCGAGGCCTTGCTGACAGCGGGCAGATTGGCTGGCCGGAGATTAGCGGTCTGAACTCAGTGTGCGTGGTCGGCGCCGGGATCCTGGGCCTCGCGGTCGCCAGGGAGCTGACGCTTCGGTACCCGGCGGCCGCGGTCACGGTGCTGGAGAAGGAAGATCACGTCGCCGCGCACCAGACCGGGCACAACAGCGGCGTCGTGCACGCCGGGGTCTACTATCCGCCGGGCAGCCTGAAGGCCACGCTGTGCCGTCACGGGGCCGCGCTCACCCGCGAGTTCTGCCAGCAGCACGACGTCCCGCTCCGCGAGCTCGGCAAGCTGATCGTCGCCGCCAGCGACGCCGAGCTGGGGCCGCTGGCGGAGATCGAGCGGCGGGCGACGGCCAATCAGGTACCGGGGATCCGGCGGCTGACCGCCGGCCAGATCGCCGAGATCGAGCCGTGTATTCAGGGCGTCGCGGCCGTGCACTCGCCGAGCACCGCGGCCGTCGACTTCGTCGCGATGACCGAGGCGCTCGCCGCAGAGGTCACCGCCGGGGGCGGCAAGGTCCTGCTCAGCACCCCGGTCACGAGCATCAGGGAGACGGCGAGCGGCGTGCGGCTGACGGCCGGCGGCCAGCAGCTGACGTTCGACTACGTGATCGTGTGCGCCGGCCTGACCGGCGACCAGTTCGCCCGCGAGCTGGGCCGCGCGGGGGGCCTGCAGATCGTGCCGTTCCGCGGTGAGTATTACGAGCTGCGGCCGGAGGCCAGGCACCAGGTGCGCGGCATGGTCTACCCGGTACCCGACCCCAGGTACCCGTTCCTCGGCGTGCACCTCACCCGGCACGTCGACGACACCGTCGCCGTCGGCCCGAACGCAGTGCTCGCGCTCGCCCTGCAGGGCTACCGCTGGCGGGACGTCAGCGTGGCCGACCTGAGCCGGATCGCGCGCTGGCCGGGGACCTGGCAGCTGGCAAAGAAGCACTGGCGGGCCGGGGTCAGCGAGATCAGGGGCTCGCTGTCCAAGCGCCGCTACCTCAGCCTCGTCCGGGCCTACCTGCCGAACCTGGAGCTGGACGACCTGATCCGGTCCAAGTCCGGCGTGCGGGCGCAGGCCGTCCGCCGGGACGGCAGTCTGGAGGACGACTTCGTGCTCGAGGCGTCCGGCCAGGTGCTGCTCGTGCGGAACGCCCCGTCGCCCGCGGCCACGGCGAGCCTGGCCATCGCCGAGCACGTGGTCTCGGCCATCCCGGCCTGACGTTCTCACCGCACCCGGGAGCTGACCTCCGGGCGGACGCGGTCAGCCCGTGGGCACGCCCCGTCCCGCCGCCCGGCTTGCCTCGCGCAGTACCGCCTCGGTGTGCTCGCCCGGGTCTGGAGCGTTCCCCGGCGGGCGCGGAGGCAGGCCGGGCATTTCCAGCCAGCGGCCAGGACCGACGCGCGCCACGCCGGACTCGTCCTGCTCGGTGACGGTCAGCAGGCCGTGCCGGATGAGCTGCTCGTCGGCGGCGAGCTCCGGCACCTGGCGGGCCCGGACCGCCGCGATCCCGGCCGCGCTGGCCCGGCCGAGCACGTCGGCCGCCGGCAGTCCGGCGATCAGCGCCGCGATCCCCGTCGTCAGGTCCGCGTCGGCTTCCGGGCCGCTCGCCGTCGCTGCCACCGCTGGCGGCGCCAGGCCGGCCGAGACGAGACGGCCGAGCTGCGCGCCGGTCGCGTCGAGCCGGACCCAGCCGTCCGCGGCCTGGTAGAGGCGATCGAGGGGACCGGGTCCGGCGAAGTCCCGGCCGCCGGCAGGCACCGGCGGCAGCGCCGGGGAAACGCACCAGGTACTCAGACTGAAGCAGGCAGGACGCGGCGCACAGCGAGACGCTGACGTGCTGGCCGCGCCCGAGCTGCCGGGTGGCGAACAACGCGGCGCAGACGCCCAGCGCGCCGAGGCACGCCGCCAGTACGTCATTGATCGGCACTACCAGGAACGCCGGGCTGTCTGCCTCGTCCGGCCCGCCTTGCGCGCGCATGATGCCGCTCATCGCCTGGATGACGGGGTCGAAGCCCGGCCGCAGCCGCAGCGGTCCCTGCCCGCCGAACGCGTTGATCGACAGGCTCACGATCTGCGGGTTGACGGCGGCGAGCTGGTCGGGGCCGATGCCGAGCCGGTCGACGACGCCAACCCGGTAGTTGTCGATCACGACGTCCGCGGACCCGACGAGCCCGTCGAAGGCGTCCCGGCCGGGTGCCGCGGTCAGATCGAGCAGCGCGCTGCGCTGGTCCCGGTTGAAGACGGTGAAGCTGGCCCCGCCCCGGCCGCCGTGCGCGACCCGGAACTCGTCGCCCAGCGGCGGCCGCTCGATCTTGATGACGTCGGCGCCGAGATCGCCGAGCAGCGTCGCGGCATACGGACCGGCGATGATCGTGCCCAGGTCAAGCACGCGAAGCCCGGCCAGCGGCGGCTGCGGGCCGACGGCCAGCCGCCCCGCTTCGCGCCTTGTTTCGGGATGTTGTGTCGCGGGATGCGGTGTCTCGGGATGCCGGGGCACCGGGCGCTGGGGCCAGGGTGCCTGCAGGTCCTCGATCGCGGGGGTGACGGTGGCGGCCGGCCCCGCGGACGGTGACCGGCGTCTGCGACAGCCCGATCAGCGGGCCCGGCATGACGACGTCCTCGCCGCGGTCGTTGCGCGCTTGCAGGCGCAGCCCCATGGCCGCTACCTGGTCGTGCTCCAGCCAGCTGCCGGGGGCGGCGCACGGCGCCGCCGGGACGTCGGCGGCGTCCAGCAGCTCCAGCCACTCCGCCCGTGGCCGGGTGATGAAGATGTCCTCAAGCTCGCGCGCGATCCAGACCAGGTTCTTCGCCACGCGCAGGTTGCCCGGCTCGCCGCCGACCCGCGGATCGTCGAGCACCCAGCCCGCGCCGATCGCGTCGAGCCCGCGGCGGATGAACGCGTTCGTGAACGCGCCGAAGAACAGCCAGCTGCCGTCGGCGCAGCGGTAGTCGCGGTAGTTCGGCAGCGTGCCGCCCGGCCCGCCGGGCCGGTGAATGTGCGGGTCGTCGCGGCCGGCCGCGAACGTGCCGGGCGAGACGAGCTGGCCGCCGTGCGCCCCGCCCGCCACCGCCAGCGGCGCGAGGTCCAGGCCGCGCTGCCGGCCCGTCAGCAGCGCGACCGCGACCGTCGCGGCCCAGATGCCCTGCATGTACAGGGCCACCGGGTACAGGCAGTCGACCGGGAGGTCGGCGTATGAAGCCTGGTTCCACGCGTGCCCGAGCCAGGCGAACAGCAGGCCGGCCGACTCCCGGTCACCCGCCCACGGCGTCTCGCCGAGCAGGTACGGCGGCATAACGACCCAGCAGCCCGGCTGACCCGGCGCGTGCCCGCGATCGAGCAGGTCGGTGTACCGCACCGCCGGCCGGCTGGTGCCGACCAGGACGACGTCGGCCTCCTCGACCAGCCGGTCCAGCGCCAGCAGGCCCGCCTCGCTGCCGGGATCGAGCACGGCCGGCCGCTTGCCGCGGTCCCACATGTGCAGGCCGGGCTCGGCCGGCGACGGCCCGCCGCCTGGCGGGTACACCTTGATCACGTCGGCACCCAGGTCGGACAGCAACATCCCGGCCACCGGTCCGGCCACGCCGCAGGTCAGGTCCAGTACGCGCACGCCAGCTAGCGCACCGCCCGCGTCAGTTATCGCCACCAAGCCTCCGATTCCACCTCGTCAGGATCATCTCCCGACGGCCGCGGCAGCGACAAACCGCCCGCCTCGTCAATCCGGCAGAGGCGGAGCAGACGGCGGATCGCCAGCGGCCGAGTCACCGGGAAGCAGCGGACGCATGAACGTCCGCTCGTACCGCAGTACGCACCCGCTCTCGTCCCTGATGCGGTCAGCCGCCGCGAAATCCGGGTTCGTGCCGAAGAGCGCCCGATACTGCTCGTAGGCGGCCAGGCTCGGAAAGCTGAACAGCGCGAGTGCCTTGTCACTGGCGCCCTCCGCTGGCAGGAAGTAGCCATGGTGCCTGCCGCCATGTCGGTCCACCAGCTCCATCCAGCGCCGGGCGAAGGACTCGAAGGCGTCGATCTTCGCCGGGTCAATGACGTACTCGACGACGCAAGTGATCATTTCGGCAGGATATCCATGGCCGCCGCGATTGCCAGGCGGCGTATCCGCGCCCGACATGCCGGAAGCCGCCGGCGGTGACCGACTTGGAATGATGGCACCGGACAGGAGCTAGCCGGGCCGCCGTGGTCCGGCGTGATCGCGGGTGGTGCGAGTGGATCTGCAACTGGCCGGACGGCGTGCGCTCGTGACCGGCGGAAGCCGCGGCATCGGCAAGGCGACGGCGGCCGCGCTGCTGGCGGAGGGTGCCCAGGTGGCCATCGCCGCGCGGGACCCGGACCGGCTGGCGGGCGCCGCCGCCAGCCTCGGCGCGCAGGCCGGCCGGGAAGTGCACGCGGTCGAGGTGGATACGGGCGACGACGCCTCCGTACGGCGGCTGGCGGCCACCGCGGAAGAACTGCTCGGCGGCATCGACATCCTGGTCAACTGCGCGGCCAAGCCCCGCCGGGCAGGCGCCGCCGCTGTCCCTGCCCGAGGTCACGACCGACGCGTTCTGGTCCGACGTGAACGTCAAGGTGCTGGGTTACCTGCGGTGCGCGCAGGCCGTCGCGCCCGGCATGGCGGAGCGCGGCTGGGGCCGGATCATCAGCGTCAGCGGGCTGGCGGCGTTCAGCACCGGCTCGGTCATCGGCTCGATCCGCAACGTCGCGGTCGGGGCGCTGACCAAGAACCTCGCAGACGAACTCGCCGGCACCGGGGTCAACGTGACGGCCGTGCATCCTGGCGTCACCCGCACCGAGGCCACGCCCGCCGTGGTCGCGGCGCGGGCTCAGACCGCGGGCACGGACGCAGCCGAGATCGAGCGCCGGATGGCCCGGCTCAGCCTGACCGCACGCTGATCGACGCCAGCGAGGTAGCGGCCGTGATCACGTTTCTGGCCTCACCGCTGTCGGTCGCCATCAACGGCGAGGCGATTGGCTGCGGCGGCGGAACGCCAGGCGTTATCCGCTACTAGCGGGGGCCGACCCGGCGGCGCCGGCGGGCTCGCTAGAACTCGCCCCGGCCGCCGCCAGCAGCCTCAGGAACGGCCCGATGCGGAGCCCTTCCTGGGCCGGGTGCCGGAACACGCTGTCAGTGTTCACCGCGTAGCGGGTCCGCCGGCCCGTCCTGGTCCTGGTGATATAGCCGGCCGCCTCCAGATCGGCGACGATCGCCTGAGCGGTGCGTTCGGTGACGCCGGCCGCCGCGGCGATGTCACGAACCCGGGCCTCCGGATCTCTGGCAATCTCCACGAGCACGTGCCCGTGGCCAGTGAGCAGCGTCCAGCTCCCGCTGCGCTCGTCGGGAAAGCTCATGTGGCTTAGTATAACGTCACCAGAGGGCAGGCTCACGAGTAAAATCACCTGAGTACATGATCGCGAAGGTATTCACGCGAGATTTTTTTCAGGAGAATATTGACACCACTTAGGTGCATCGCCGATCCTTGAGACACCTGGTCCGCTCGCCCAGGCAGGGCCCGTCTGTTGGTAGCAGGAGGTGCAGCGACATGTCCGTGGCCAGCTTCCCGGTCAGGCTAGAAAGCGGCATTCCCGTCGTTGCCGCGCCCGAGGAAATCGACATCACCACCGCTGGCCTGCTGCGCACGACGTTGCTGGCGGCGGGCGCGGACGGCCACCGCACGCTGGTGGTCGATATGTCCGGCACGCACTTCTGCGACTCGGCCGGCCTGAACGTGCTGGTCCGCGCGCACCAGCGGGCTGAAACCGAGGGCTGCGAGGTACGCCTGGTCATGTCCGGGACCGACGTGCTGCGCATCTTCGTGGTCACCGGCATCGACCGCGTGATCCCGATCTTCACGAGCCTGGACGAGGCCCTGGCGCACGCGCAGGAGCGCATCCCGGTGCCGCCCGTCGGCTTAGCGGCAGGCTGAGACGGCGGCGCGGGCCGCAGATGTCGCTCGCTAAGGTCGGTCTCATGGCGTCCACGCCCCGGTACCTGCACGGCCACGGCGAGAGCGTTCTGCGCTCGCACCGCACCAGGACCGCAGCGAACTCGGCCGGCTACCTGCTGCCTGAGCTGCGTCCGGGGCTGTCACTACTCGATGTCGGGAGCGGACCCGGCACGATCACGGCCGACCTCGCCGCGCTCGTGGCGCCCGGCCGGGTGACCGCGCTGGAGACCTCCGCTCAGGTGCTGCAGTACACCAGGGACGAGGTGACGCAGGCGCGGCTGCACCACAGTCGACTTCGTCGTCGGTGACGTCCTCGCGCTCGAGTTCCCGGCCGACTCATTTGACGTCGTGCACGCGCACCAGGTGCTGCAACACCTCGCCGACCCGGTCGCGGCGCTGCGCGAGATGGTCCGGGTCGCCCGGCCCGGCGGGGTGGTCGCGGTTCGCGACGGCGATTACGGCGGGTTCGTCTGGCATCCGGCCAGCCCCGGCCTGGACCGCTGGAATGAGCTGTACCACGCGGCCGCGCGAGCCAACGGCGGCGAGCCCGACGCGGGCCGGCACCTGCTCGCGTGGGCGAACGCCGCGGGCTGCCGGGACGTGCTTGTGTCGTCGGCTACGTGGTGTTACGCCGAGCCGGCCAGCCGCGCCGGGTGGGGCGGGATGTGGGCTGACCGGATCGTCAGCTCGGACATCGCCGTGCAGCTGACCGACTCCGGACTGGCCACCCCGGCCGAGCTCGAGCAGATCGCCGCGGCCTGGCGCGACTGGGCGGCCGACCCGGACGGCTGGATCAGTGTCCTGCACGGCGAGATCCTCATCCGGGTCTGACGGCTAGCGCTCGGCAGTTAGGGCTCAGCCAGCGCGGCCGGTAGGCAAGAACGGTCCAGGTGACGCCGGCCGCATCGGCCGGCGGCCAGATCGTCGCGGACGGCGAGCACAGGCGCGGCGCCGCCATCGAGATCAGCCTGCACCGGTACGCGCCGCGCTGACCCGGTAAGGCAGCCTCGCGCGGGGCGGCGATGATGGAGGTCATGAACGGTCAGCCCGTGGTCGAGGTGACCGCGCTCGCGATCAACGTGACCATCCCCGGGCCGCTGCGCTGGACGGACACCCGGCGCGGCGAGACGTTCACGCTGACGACGCTGAACGTGCGGCTGCTCGGCGACGGTCACCTCGCCGCTCGGGCCTACGGCCGCCCGGTCGGCGGTGGCCGTGGCACCTACGTCTCGTTCCCGGTCCCGGACGATCCGGCGGTCGCCGCGCTGATCGCTGCCGCGGCCACCGAAGCCGGCTCGCTCTGGTCCGCGCACCGCGGCCTGCACTGACATTGTCCGCGGGGCCCCGCGCGAGTGTCGCGGCACCGGTCAGGGGCTGAGCTGGAGGGCGGCGCGCATCTCCGCCTCGATGCCGGCGACGGCCTTGCGCAGCAGCGGCAGCCCGCGGTCCGCCAGTTCCGCCGGGCTGGTGCGCAGCGAGTACGAGCACAGGTTCATCGCCGCGATCACTGCGCCCTCGGGGTCACGGACCGGCACAGCCATCGCGACGAGGCCGTCCTCCAGTTCATCCTCGATGAGCGAGTAGCCGTCGGCGCTGACCCGCTCCAGCGCCAGCCGCAATCCGGCGGGCTCGGTGACCGTCGCGGCGGTGTGGGCGCGCAGGTCGGCCGTCTGCAGGTACCGGTCGATCTCGGCGGCGGGCTCCGCCGCGAGCAGCACCCGGCCGAGTGCCGTGCAGTACAGCGGGTCCCGGCCCCCGATCGGCACGTTGATCGTCATCACCCGCTGCGGCGCGACGTGCGCGACGTAGATGATGTCGTCGTCGTCCCTGACCGCGATCGAGGTTGACTCTCCGACGTCGTCCACCAGCTCATCCATGAACGGGCGGGCCGCCTCCGGCAACTCGATCCCGGACAGGTAGGCGTAGCCGAGTTCCAGCACTCGCGGCCGCAGCCAGTAGTCGCGCCCGTCGTTGCGCACGTAGCCCATGCGCACCAGCGTCAGCAGGAACCGTCGAGCGGTGGCCCGGGTCAGTCCGGTGGCCTCCGCGACATCAGTGATCGTCAGGCTGACCCGCCGGAACCCGAACGCGCGGATCACCGCCAGCCCGCGCTCCAGGGACTGGACGAACTCACCCTGTACGTCAGGATCCGCGGCGTCCCTGACCTTCGCGATCCGTGCCAAGAGCGGGTTCTTCCTTCCGGGCGACAGCGCAGCCTGCGCTGATTGTAAGTGCGCGCACGCCGCGAGCACTATCGGCCGCGAGCTGCCGGATCACCGAGATGCTTGACACCGTTCCCGCGAACTATACATCATACGGTCAGATGCTCGTATGCCGTACAGGACGCGATAGACGCGGCGTACTGCGCAGCTCGCAGGTATCTGGGTGGAGCAGGACAATGCGAGGTGGGTGTGGCAGGAACACTTGAGGGCAAGGTAGCCCTGATCACCGGGGCCGCGCGCGGTCAGGGCCGCTCGCACGCGGCCGTGCTCGCGGGCGCGGGCGCGGACATCGTAGCCGTCGACCTCTGCGGCCCGGTCGGCACCGTCGCGTATCCGCTCAGCACGCAGGACGACCTGGCCCAGACGGCCAAGCTGGTCACCGACGCGGGCCGCCGGGTGGAGACGGTCGTGGCCGACGTCCGGTCCTCGGCGGACATGCGCGCAGCCACCGATCTGGCGCTCAGCACGTTCGGGAAGATCGACATCGTCGTCGCCAACGCGGGCATCTGGACGCCCGGCTCGGTCTGGGAGATGGACGACCAGACCTGGGCCGACATGATCGACATCAACCTGACCGGAGCGTTCAACACGGTCCGGTTCGCGATCCCGCAGATGATCGAGCGCAAGTCCGGCTCGCTGGTGCTGATCAGCTCGACCTGCGGGGTCAAGGCCCTCGGCTTCATGCCGCACTACAACGCCGCCAAGCACGGCGTGATGGGGCTGACCCGGTCGCTGGCGCTTGATCTCGGGCCGTACTTCGTGCGGGCGAACGCCATCCTGCCGTCGACCGTCAACACGCCGATGATCCACAACGACCCGTCCTACCGGCTCTACCGGCCGGACCTGGAGAACCCGACGCGCGAGGAAGCGATGGCGGGCTTCTACGACCACAACGCGATGCCGATGCCGTACGTCGAGCCGGAGGACGTCAGCGAGGCGGTGCTCTTCCTCGCGTCGGACGCGTCGCGGTACATCACGGGCATCGGCCTGCCGGTCGACCTCGGCACCATCCAGACCACTTCGCATTCATAACCTCCGAGGGAGCACATCCGATGAGCGCACTCCCGCAAGACGTCAGGGCGGGCTCAGAAAAGGTCAGCACGCTCGACGCCGAGAGCGTGGGCTTCGCCGAGGTCCTGTTCCAGTCGCTGACCTTCATCAGCCCTGGCACGTCGCTGGCCCTGGTGCTGCCGTTCGTCGTCTTCTTCGCTGGCGGCGCGCTGCCGCTGGTGGTCATCTTCATCTTCATCGGATGCTTCAGCACGGCCTGGCTGCTGGGTGAGATGGCGAGCAAGCTGCCGAGCTCGGGCGGGATGCTGACCTTCATCTCCAACGGGCTCGGGTCCAACGTGGGATTCGTCGCGGGCTGGGCTTACCTGATGTGCCTGCTGGCCGACGTCGCGGGCATCTACTTGCTGCTGGCGGGGTTTGTGGCCAATCAGCTGAACGCAAGCTGGCACTGGAACACCACGGCCGTCTGGGTGGTCGTCACGATCGCCCTCGCGGGGTTCGTGACCTTCAACGGCCTGCGGCGGGCCAATCGCGGCACCCGGCTGGGCGCGATCCTCGGCACGATCGAGGTGCTGGTGTTCGCGATCTTGTCGATCTGGCTCATCTTCGCGGCCGGCGGCCGGAACACGCTGCAGGTGTTCACCACGCACTTCGCCAACGCGCCCGGCTACCACGGGTTCTCCGGCATCATCGCGGCCGCCGTCCTCACGATCCTGGCCTACCAGGGCTTCGAGAGCGCCGTCGCGCTCGGCGAGGAGGCCAAGCACCCCAGGATCTCGGTGAAGTCCGGAATGCTGTTCTCGGTGGCGGGCATCCTGGTCTACTTCATCCTCGCTACCTACGCCTCCAGCGTGTACTTCGGGCCCGCGAAGATGACGTCGGGCTTCGCCACCTACGGCGGCGGCGCGCCCTGGGACCAGCTCGCCCGCGACGTGTGGGGGGTGGGCTGGGTGATCGTGTTCCTGGCGATCGTGAACTCGGTGACCGCATGCGCGAACGCGTGCAACATCACCACCACCAGGACGCTGTTCGCGATGTCGCGGGCCGGTGTGCTGCCGGATCAGCTCGCCGCCATCAACCGGCACAAGGTGCCGGGCCCGGCGCAGTGGCTGACGACGATCGTGGCCTTCGCCGCGGCGATCATCACGGCGGCCATCTGGGGTCCCGGTGTGGCGGCTACGTTCCTGCTGACGATCACCAGCGGGATCATCATCGTGCTCTACATCGTGGCCGCCATCACCTGCGTGACGCTGTACTGGCAGCGCTACCGCTCCGACTTCGGCTGGCTGCGGCACGGGCTGCCGGCCCTGCTGGTCGTCGTCTGCTTCGTGCCGGCGTTCCTGGCCACGTTCGGCATCAAGGCGTTCCGGTTCGTGACGCCGCTGGCCTGGCCGGAGACGCTCATCGCGCCGATCGTGGTCGCCTGGGTCGTGATTGGCATCGGGGTCGCCGTCTACCTCACCAGGACCCGCCAGCGCGGCGTGTCCGGCGTGCGGGACCTCTACGCCGAGGCCGAGCCGGCCCGGGTGGCGAACGGGTAGCTGGCCCCGGCCAGCAGGTCCTCATGGCTGTGAACCTGCAGCCAGCGTGACCCGTCCCGGCGCCAGACCGAGGTCACGCGCATGACCTCGGTCTCGCCGGCCAGCTCGACCACCAGGACGTGGCGCGCCCAGGCCACGTCCTGGTGGCTGTGCACGAGCATGTCGTGCACCGCGACCGAGGTCGCGGTGTTCACGCCCGAGTCGGCGGGCCGCCTGGCCCGGATCGCATCCAGCCCGGCGATGCCGAACGACAGCATCGGCTCGGGCGGGATCCAGATGGTGATGTCGTCGTCCAGGTACGAGTCCAGCGTGGCCGTATCTCCGGCGAGGAACGCCGCGTAGATCCGGTCGAAGGCGGCCGGGATATAGTCCTCGGCCCGCGGGCTGGCGTCAGCCGCGGATGCGGGCACGCGTTCCCTCCTAAGCGAGCGGGCGGACGAAGCGGCCGAAGGTCATGACGCCGCGGGGTTGCGGCAGCACGCTCCAGTTTTCGAGCGGGTTGCCCTCGGTGAAGATGAGGTCGGCCGCCGTGCCCGGCCCGGGCGCGGTGGCCTCGCCTAGGCCGTTGAGGGCCCGGCCGCCGACGGTGGCGGCGTAGAGCACCTGCAGCGGCGTCAGCCCGGCCCGCTGCAGCATGACCAGCTCGGTGTGCAGCCGCGGGCCGATCGGGTTCAGGTCCGCTCCCGTCGCCACCCGTACGCCCGCCTCGACACAGGCCAGCATCGCCTGCGCGTGCGTGGCGGCGGCGCTGCGGGCCCGCAGGCGGGCGTGGTCGGGCCATCCGTCGGCTAGCATCATCTGCTCGTCGTGGGTCACCCCGATGGTCGGCACCAGCCAGGTGCCGGCCGCGGCCATGGCCGCGGCCGCCTTTTCGTCGAGTGCGTAGCCGTGCTCCACCGAGCGGCCGCCCGCCTGCGCGAACCGCTCGGCCACCCGGGCGCTGCCGCAGTGCGCGGCGACCGGGACGCCGCGCTTGGTGGCGATGTCCAGCACCGCCTCCAACTCGTCGTCGGTGAGCTGGGCGTCCTCGACGGTCTCGTGCGCGCTGTACAGGCCGCCGGTCAGCATCACCTTGATCCAGTGCACGCCCTGCTCGATCAGCGAGCGCACCGCGCGCCGCATTTCGGCCGGACCGTCGGCGGCGATCTCCCACTGCACCTCGATCGCGCGGCGGGGAAACGCGGTTCCGTGGCCGCCGGTGGTCCGGATTCCCGCGCCCGCGCAGCGCAGCCGCGGCCCGCCGTACTGGCCCCGCTCGAACGCACGGGACCAGGCCAGGTCGACCCGGCTCGCCTCGGCCGTCGCGCGGACGCCGGTGATCCCGAGTTGCGCGGCCGCCATCAGGTTGTGGCCGGCCCGCACCGCCCACTCGGCCGGCCCTTCGAAGTAACCCTGGCCGGACGGGTCGTACATCAGGCCGCCGGGGTGCGCGTGGCAGTCCCACAAGCCGAACAGGACCGTCAGCCCGCTGGCGTCCACCTCGGCGGCGTCCGGCACGTCCTCCGGCCGGACCACCATTCCGCCGGCGATGCCGAGGTCAGACTGGCTCGACTCGCCCGTCCCGGCGTCCAGGACCTGCGCGCCCCGGATGACCCACTCGCCGTCCGCGACCAGCGGGGCCGGGGCACCAATGTACGTGCCCGCGGTCACCTGCTACCGCCGCGGCGGTACTGCGCGCTGGCGGCTTCCGCGGTGACGTAGCCGTCGGCGAGGTCCGCGTCGATGAGCTCAGGCTCGCGTTCGAGCGGGTCGCCGTAGCCACCGCCGCCGCCGGTGATCACCCGCAGCGAGCTGCCGGCCGGGAAGTCAGTGTGACTGATCTTGAGCAGCATCCGGGTCGTGCCGTCAGGGAGCCGCAGCTCCGCCGACGCGGTGCCGCCCTGCTGGCCGCCGAAGATGCCCCACGGGCCGGTCACGGTGCGCTCCAGCCACAGCGACAGCGAGCTGTCGGCCAGCGCCGTGAAGTCGCGGACGATGGCGAGCCCGCCGCGCCGCCGCCCGGCGCCGCCGGAGTCGGGCAGCAGGCCGTACGAATCGATCCGGATCGGGTGCTTGGATTCCAGCACCTCGACCGGGTAGTTCTTGAGGTCGCCGCCACCGTAGTTGGCTAGCCCGTTCTCGCCGTCTTGAGTCCGCGACGCGCCCCAGCCGATCGCCGTCGCCTCGCCGAACATCCACGGCTCCTCGGTGTCCGGGTTCACCCCGTCGAACATGACGTTCATCGGGTCGGCGCACTGCGCGGCCGTGGCCTGATTCGGCAGCGCCTCGGCCAGCAGCGTGATGAACAGGTCGATCATCAGGCCGGAGTGCGGGTAGTAGTACTGGCAGGCGGCGGGCTCCTTGGCCGCGAAGATGCTGCCCTCGGGCGCGGTCACGCGCAGACAGCGGAACGTGCCGCCGGTAGCGGGCGTATCCGGGTTGACCAGGAACTTGAACGCGAGCCGCGCCGCGGACACCGTCTGGGCGAAGCCGGAATTGAGGCAGCCGCCGGTCTGGCTGGCGGAGCCGTCTAGGTCGAGGTGGATCTCCGAGCCGGATATCGTCACCGCGAGCTTCACCAGCACCGGGTCGCTGCCGTTGCCGTCGGAGTCCATGTACCCCTCGGCGTCCCAGCGGCCGTCTGGCAGGCTGGCGATGAACTCGCGGTCCTCCTGCTCGCACTGCCGGAAGATCTCGGTGACCGCGGCGTCGATGATGTCCTTGGCAAACCGGCCGTGCAGGGCCTGCAGCCGCTGCTCGCCGGTGCGGCACGCGGCCACCATCGCGTAGAAGTCCCCGCGGATGCTGTGCGGCATCCGACTGTTGATCATGAAGATGTCGAGGACTTCTTCGTTCAGGCGGCCCCGCCGCATGATCCGGGTCGGGCCGATCCGGTAGCCCTCCTGGTAGATGTTGGTGGAGCTCATCGTCTGGCTCGGATCCTTGGACCCGATGTCGATCCAGTGCGCCTTGGTGGCGGCGAACCCGATCAGCGAGCCGCCGTGAAACACGGGGCTGAACAGTGAGATGTCGTTCAGGTGGCTACCGACCAGGTAGGAGTCGTTGACCAGGTAGACGTCGCCGGGACCCATCTGATCCAGGGGATAGCGCCGCAGCGTGACCCGGATGGCGTCTTCCAGCGCGCCGAGGAAGATCGGCAGGCCGGGCGCTTGGCCGAGCAGCTGGCAGTCCTCGTCGAACAGCGCGACGCTGTAGTCCTTGACCTCGTAGATGATCGGCGTGTAGGCGCTGCGGCCCAGGTTGACGCTCATCTCGTCGGCGGCCGCGACCAGAGCGTTCCGGATGATCTCGACGGTGACCGGGTCCACGGCCGGGCCGCTGGCCGACGCGCGTCGCGGTCGCTCCTGCGCGATGACCGCGGTGTCGGCGATTGTCATTTCTGTCCACCCTCCCGGTTGATGCGCAGCACTCCAGACTGGTCCACGGTCAGCACCCAGCCGTCGGGGATGACGGTCGTGCAGGACGCCTCGTCGACGACCAGCGGCCCGGCTACCTGCTGGGCCGCGTACAGGTCCTCGCGCCGGAACCGCGGCGTGGAGACCCGGCTGTCGCGCATCCGGATTTCCTGGTACTCGTACGGCTTGCCCTCGCCGCCGGGCACGGCCGCGGCCCGGACCGGGCGGCGATTCAGCCCGATCGCGGTCACCCGCAGGCTCACCATCTCGACCATCTCCTCCGGGTTGGCGTGCCCGAACGTGCGCCGGTAGTTCCGGTGGAACCGGCGCAGCAGGGCCGCGTCGGCCCGGGTGAACGGCAGCGTCAGCGAGTGCTCCTGGCCGACGTAGCGCAGGTCAGCGCTGCACCGGAAGCGCACATCGCGGGTCGCGATCCCGTCTTCGGCCAGCAGCGCGCCGCCCTCGGCCTTCATCTCGCCGATGACCGCGTCGGCGGCGGCGGAGTCGAGCCGGTCCCAGCGGACGAAGAACGGCCGGACGATGTCGTGCGAGACATCGGCGGCGAGCATGCCCTGCGCCGAGAACGTGCCCGGCGAGTAGGGCACCAGCACGGTCCGGATGTCCAGTTCCTCGGCCAGGAAGACCGCGTGCATGGGCCCGGCGCCGCCGTAGGCGATGAGCGCGAACTCGCGCGGGTCCAGCCCGCGGCCGATGGTGATCTGGCGCATCAGCCCGGCCATTCGGGCGTTGACGACGCTGAGGATGCCGGACGCCAGCGTCTCCCGCTCTATGGCCAGCTCCGCGGCCAGATTCCCGATGGCCCGCGCCGACTCGTCGGGATGCAGCCGCATGGCGCCGCCGAGGAAATACTCCGCGTTAACCCGGTCCAGGAACACGTTGGCGTCGGTCACGGTCGGCTCGGTGCCGCCGCGGCCGTAGCACGCGGGACCAGGGAGCGCCCCGGCGCTGCGCGGGCCGACCCGCAGGCCCCCCGCCGACGCCCAGGCGACCGAGCCGCCGCCGGCCCCGATCGTGTGCACGTCGATGGCCGACAGCAGGAGCGGCTGCCCCTCGATTTGTGCCTCCCTGGCGAGCTGAGGTTCACCGCTGACGACCAGCGAGACGTCGAAGCTGGTGCCGCCCATGTCTACCGCCAGCGCGTGGCTGAAGTGCTCCTGGCGCGCGGACTGGGCCGCGGCGATCGCGCCGCCGACCGGACCCGACAGCAGCGTGTTCACCGGGTGCTCCCTGGCCCTGCGCGCGGTCGTCATGCCGCCGTTGGACTGCATCACGTGTACGCTCGCCGGCACGCCCGCCGCGCCCAGCTGCTCTTCGAGCCCGGCCAGGTAGGTCGCCACCGTGCCGGCGATCGCCGAGTTCACTACCGTGGTGCTGGTCCGCTCGTACTCGCGCCACTCGTTCGCGATCCGGTGCGACAGCGAGACCGTGAGCTCGGGGTACCACTCCCGGACCAGCTCCGCGCAGCGCAGCTCGTGCGCCGGGTTAACGTATGCGTGCAGGAGCACGATCGCGAGCGCGCCGACGCCCGCGTCGACCAGCCGGCCGACGCTGGCCCGCAGCGAATCCTCGTCCAGCGGGATCAGCACCTCGCCCGTCGCGGTCATCCGCTCCCGGACCTCCAGCCGCAGCTCGCGCCGGACCAGCGGGGCTGGCCGGTGGTAGTGCAGGTCATACATTTCCGGCCGGTTGGCCCGGCCGATCTCGTACACGTCGCGGAAGCCCGCGGTCGTGATCAGGCCGACGGTGGCGTATTTGCGTTCCAGCAGCGCGTTCAGCCCGGCCGTCGTGCCGTGCACGAAGAACGTGATCTCCGCGCCGTCCGCTCCCGACAGCCGGAGGGCGTCCACGACGCCGTCGGCGAGCGCGCCGGGTGTGGTCAGCGCCTTGGCGGTGCCGGTAGAGCCGTCCGGGTACCGGATGGCCAGGTCGGTAAACGTGCCTCCGATGTCCACCGCAACTGCGGTGCCCGCCATGTCCATTGCTCAGTCGCCTTTCTCCTGCTTGGCTTCGGTCTGCCCCTGGTGGTCCGCGTCGGCTGGGCTCGCGGTGACCGGGCTCGTGCCGGCGGCCAGGCCGACGAGCTCACGCGAGTATGGATGATCGGGGCGCTGGTAGAAGTCGTCCGCGGCGGCGCGCTCCACGATCTCGCCGCGCTGCATGACCAGAACCTCATCGCTGAGGTGCCGTACGACGGCCAGGTCGTGGGAGATGAACAGCATCGCCAGCCCCTGCCGCTCCTGCAGGTCCAGCAGCAGGTTGACGATCCCGGCCTGGACCGAGACGTCGAGCGCCGACAGCGGTTCGTCGCAGATCAGGTACTTCGGCGCCAGCGCCAGCGCCCGCGCGATCGCGATGCGCTGCAGCTGGCCGCCGCTGACCTCGGGCGGGCGGCGGGAGAGGAGCTTCGGGCTGACACTGACCTGCTCGAGCAGCTCCGCGGCCCGGGACCGGCGCCCGGCGCGGTCGCCGATGCCGTAGTTGCGCAGCGGCTCGGTCACGATTGACGCGATATCCAGCCGCCAGTTCAGCGACTGCCGCGGGTCCTGGAACACCGCCTGCACCTCGCGCCGGAACTTGGCCCAGTCCGCCGCGCCGAACTTTCCGGTGGGACTCCCGTCGAACAGGACCTGCCCGCTGGTGGCGGGCAGCAGCCCGAGGATGATGCGGGCGAGGGTGGACTTCCCCGATCCGCTCTGGCCGACCAGCCCGAGCGTCTGACCTGGCGCCAGCTCGAGGGTGGCCCCGCGGACGGCGTGCGTCTCGGTAGCGGTCCGGCCCCGGCTGGCGAACACCTTGCTGACATCCTCGGCGCGGATGGTCATGGCGCGGGCTCCGGGTTGTGGCAGTGCCAGGCGTGCCCGGCATCGCCGCTGGCCGCCGGGAACTGCTCGGCGCAGACCGGCAGTACCCGCGGGCACCGGGTGCGGAACGGGCAACCTTGCTCGGCGTCGACTTCGGCCGGGCCGAGCGGCGCGCCCGGCAGCGCGGCGAGCCGGGACTTGTGCTGCAGGCCCGGCGCCAGGGTAGCTGGTCAGCAGCCCGCGGGTATACGGGTGCCGGGGCGCGCTCAGCAGCCGGGCGGTAGGGCCGATCTCGACCTTGCGGCCGGCGTAGAGCACCAGCACGCGGTCCGCGATCTGGGTGACCGCGCCGAAGTCGTGGGTGATCAGCACGATGGTCAGGCCGTGGTCGTCGCGGACGCGCTTGAGCAGGTCCAGGATCTGCCGCTGGATGCTGACGTCCAGCGCGGAGGTGGGCTCGTCGGTGAGCAGCAGCCGGGGCCGGGCGATGATCGCGCTGGCGATCATCGCCCGCTGCAGCATGCCGCCGGACAGCTGGTGCGGATAGGACTGCACCAGCCGGCCAGGGTCTTCGAGTCCCATCTCCGCGAGCGTCTGCATCACCACGGGGACTGCGTCCTTGTACCGGACGCCCTCGTGGATGACGAGGGCCTCGGCGACCTGCCGTCCGATCGTCATCACCGGGTTGAAGGCGGCGGATGGCTGCTGGGGCACGTAGCCGATGAGCTTGCCGCGGACCTCGCGCAGGCCCCGATCGGACAGCGTCAGCACATCGGTGCCGCACACCCGCACCGTGCCCGATTCGATCCGCCCGGCGGCCGGGAGCAGCCGCATGATCGCCTGCGCGGCCGACGACTTGCCGCTGCCGGTCTCGCCGACGATGGCCAGCGTCTCGCCGGTCCGGACCTCGAACGAGACGTCCCGGACTGCGCGCAGCCAGATCCCCTCCGTCCGGTAGGCGATCGTCAGGTCGCTGACCTCGCATTCGGCGGCCGGAAGGGTAGCGCCGGCCACGGCTGCGGCCTGCTCCAGCTGGACCGACGGCCCGGACGGCTGGCCGGGCGTGGCGGCGCTCATGCCGGCGACCCTCCGGCCGCGCGCTCCAGCCGGTTGCCGATCACGATCGCCGACACGACGGCGGCGAGGATGAACGCGCCCGGCAGGGTCGCGTACCACCAGGCCTGGAGCGTGTAGTTGCGGGCATCGGCGATGATGCTGCCGAGCTCCGGGGTAGGCGGCTGCGCGCCGAGGCCGAGAAAGCTCAGCCCGGTCAGCGCCAGGATCGCGTAGCCGACGTCGATGGCGATGCGGGCGTACAGCTGCGGGGCGAGGTGCGGCAGCATGTGCCGGGAGAAGATCTGCCAGCGCGGGGTGTTGACCGCCCGCGCGCCCTCGACGAACGGCAGCTCGCGCAGCGAGAGGATCTGCCCGCGCACCAGCCGCGCATACGAGGGCCACCAGACTGCGGTCAGCGCGATCAGCACGGTGACCAGTCCTGGTCCCTCTGCTGCCGCGATCGCGATGGCGAGGATCATGTACGGGAAAGCGAGGAATACGTCCGTGGTCCGCATCACCAGGTTGTCGGCCAGCTTGTTGCCGAGCCCGGCTAGCCCGCCGAGCGCCGCCCCGAAGACGGCCGCGATGACGACGATGGCGATGCTGATGCCGACCGAGTAGCGGATCCCGTACACGCACCGGGCGAAGACGTCCCGGCCCGCTTCGTCGGTGCCGAACCAGTGCGCGCCGCTCGGCGCGAGGAGCGCGTGCACCGGGTTGAGCGCGAACGGGTTCTGCCGGGCGAGCACCTGCGGGAACACGATCAGAAGGGCCCAGATGCCGGCCAGGACGGCCGGCCACCACCGCACGACCGTGCGCACCCGGCTGCGCCGCACCGCAATGGCCTGCACCGGGCTGGCCGGCTGCTCGGGGCTGGCCGGCTGGATCAGGGCCGCCGTCATCCGCTCCTCCTGATCCGCGGGTCGATGACCGGGTACAGCAGGTCCACGCACAGGTTGACGACGACGAAGGCGATGGTGCTGACCAGCGTCACCGCCTCGATGACCGGATAGTCGAAGTTCTGCAGGGCCGTGTACATGACGCTGCCGATGCCACCCCAGGAGAACACGACCTCGACCAGGATCGTGCCGCCGAGCAGCCAGCCGAACTGCAGCCCGAGCATCGTGATGATCGGGTTGAGCGCGTTGCGGAGCACGTGCCGCCACAGCAGCCGGCCGGACGTCACGCCGCGCGCCTTCGCCGTCTGCACGTACGGCCGGGTCAGCTCCGTCGCGAACGACTTCTCGGCCACCCGGCTGGTGAGCGCGAACATCCACGCCACCAGCGACAGCACCGGCAGGACCAGGTGCGCGGCCGCGTCCCCGAAGGTGGCCCAGTGGCCGGTGAGCAACGCGTCCAGCGTGTAGAACCCGGTGATGTGCGGCGGCGGGATCGTGTTGCTGCTCAGCCTGCTTTCGATCGGGAACCATGCCAGCCGGGCCGCGAAGACCAGCTGCAGGATGATCGCGAACCAGAAGACCGGCAGCGCGGTGCCCAGGATCGACGTGCCCCGGACCAGGTGGGTGCCCACCTTGCGCGGCCACCAGGCCTGCGCCATCCCGGCGATGACACCGAAGATCGCGCAGACCAGGAAGCTGTAGACGACGAGTTCTAGCGTCGCCGGGACGGCGGCCGCCAGCTGCGGGGCGATCGAGGTCCGGCTGACGTAGGAGATGCCGAGGTTGCCGCGCAGCACGTTGGCCATGTACGTGCCGTACTGAGCCCACAGTGGCTGGTCCAGGCCGAGCTGATGAGACACGGCCCGGACCTGGGCCAGGCCGGCGTGCAGTCCGGCGGCGGCCCTGGCCGGATCCGCGGGTATCGCGTGGGACAGCAGGAACGTGCCCGTGATGACGACGAGCAGCACGAGGACAGCAGCCCCGAGCCGGCGGGCGACATACTGGGCGGAGAAGGTCACGGCGGGTACGGCGTCCTGTCAGTCGGCGGCCCTGGTGTAGAACCAGCGCACGACGTTCTCGTCGAACAGGGCGTCGTACTTGGAGTTACGCCACTTCTTGGCGACCGGCTCGGTCAGCTGCGGGGCGAACGCGAACACGGCGGTGTTGTCAGCAACGATCGTCTGCTGCATCCGCGTGATGATCGTCTTCTGCTCGGTCGCGTCCGACGTCTTCCCGAACGACCTCAGGTCGGAGTCCACCTGGGGGTTGGAGTAGTTGGACCAGTTGTAGCCGCCCTTGTAGGAGCTGTTCGCCGAGGACCACGATTCCTGGATGACCACGCTCGGGTCGTTGGTGTTGGCGCTCAGGTTCAGGAACGTGATGTGGGCGGCGGTCGACGGCTTGGACATCATCGTGGCCGGGATCGGCCACTGCGGCGTCTGCACCTTGAGCTTAAGCCCGAGCTGGCCGAGGGCCGACTGCAGGATCGTGCCCGCGAACGCCTCGTAGTCCAGGCCGCCGACGCCGATGAAGTCGAGCGTCGTGCCCGCGGGCACGCCCGACGCCGCGACCAGTTGCTTGGCGGCGGCCATGTCCTGCGCGGGGTTCGGTATGGTGGCGTCCCAGCCTGGCAGGCCCTGCGGGACCGGCGAGTTCGCCGGCTGGCCGAAGCCCTTGTTGAAGGTCTTGAAGGCGGAGTAGTTGAACGCCTTGACGATGGCCTCGCGCAGTTTCGGGTTGTTCATCGGGGCCCTGGCCATGTTCATCGGCAGGATCTGGACCTCGAATCCCGGCTGCACCAGGAGCGCGACGTTCGACAGCGTCTTAGCGGTCACCGCGTTGTCCGGCGAGATAGCGCCCAGGAAGTCGACCTGACCGGACTGCAGCAGCTCGAGCTGGGTGGCCACGTTGGCATTGAGCGTCAGCGAGCCGCCGGTCGGCGTGCCGGCGACCCACGGCTGCCAGTACTTGGTGTTCTGGGTCAGCGTGATCGTCGTGGTGGGGGAGAAGCTGCCGAGCTTGTAGGGGCCGGTACCGACGGCGTTGCTCGCGAACCACTTCTCTGCGTGCGGATCGCTGCTGGTGCTGTGCGCCTTGAGCGCGTCTGGGCTGACGATCGGCAGCCACGGCATCACGCCGGGCAGGAAAGCGTACGGCTCGGAGAGCGTGACCACTACGGTGTCCGGGCCCGAGGCGGTGAAGCTCTTGATACTGCTAGTCAGCGACGCGGGGCCCTGGTTGATCTCGCGGATCCGGTTCAGGCTTGTCACCACCGCGTCCGCGTCGAGCTTGGCGCCGTCATGGAAGACCACGTTCGGCCGGAGCTGGAAGGTGTACGTCGTGCCGTCGGGGGACACGCTGTACGACTTGGCCAGCGCAGGCCGGACTGTAGTCCCGCCAGGCACGTACTCCAGCAGTCCCTCGTAGACGTTGCGGACGACCTGCAGCGTGTCGGAGTCGAATCCGAGAGCCGGGTCGATGTTGGTCGGCAGCGCGACGTTCGTCCAGGTGACGTTCAGCGCCTTGGCCGAGGATGAGCCGCCGCCGGTCGCGGCCGGTGCGGAGGCCCCGGCGCAGGCGTCCAGCAGCGGGACGGCAATCGCGGCCCCGCCCAGTGCGCCGAGGCTAGACAGCAGCTGGCGGCGGGACATCGGCGGCAACTGCGAGGCAATGCCATTGTGTCGATCCATTGGAAAGCACCTAACTCTGCGGGTTAAGCGTCTGCGCAGGGCCAGCACTGGCCCATTCGGGCCTTACAGCACGGAGTCCGTCACCAGGTCAGCACTGACCCTGGCGCCGCGCCATCCGCACCGACGGCGGTTCGATCCTCGGACAATTGTTCGTATCGTAGAGAGGCTCTGGCAATCATGTCAAGCTGTTTAACACTCGAAAAATAGCTTTGGGGTATTTGTCTGCCTACGGCGAGAGGAGGGCCGCGCTGCCGAGCGGCGTTGCCTGGCCGGCCGCGCATGCTGGCTGGCATCAGGTAGCGGTCTGGTGCGATACGAGCAGCAGCAGACCGTTACCTGAGGTCGTTGAAACCCGGATTTGCGTCCGGCAAATGGCGCACTCCTGCGCCCAACCGCGCCGGCGCGCCTTTAATCCCGCTCGATCATGTCGGTCGAGTACTCGTTCAGCTTCCGGGCCGCCACCGGACCGGCGCAACGCTGGACATCAACGGCGCGGCCTACGTCTGCTGACCACCGGCGGCTAGCAGGCCGCGCGCAACAGCGCGTGCGCGGCCGCCGCTGAGCCGGGCACCGACCAGTCCGTGTCCACGATGATCTCGGTGACCCCGGCCCCGGCCAGCGCCGGGAGCGCGGCGGCGACCTGACCGGGCCGCTCCGCTGAGTCCACGATCCGCAGCACCGCTCGCGACGGACCCGGATCCCGCCCGGCATCGGCCGCCGCTTGCCGCATCGCCCCGATCCAGGCGGCGAGTTCGGCCGGGTCGAGTTCGGTCGCCGACTGCTGGGCCAGCCAGCCGTCGCCCTGCGCGGCGGCGCGGGCCCTGGCCGCGGCCGAGTGGCCGCCGATCAGCAGCGGGATGGGGTGCGGTGGGGCCGGGCCGGAGTGCAGCCCGGCGGGCAGCGTGTAGTGCCGCCCGGCCATCGGTGCGGGCTCGCCGGTCCACACCGCGCGCAGGATCTCGATCCACTCGGTGAAGCGCTCGCCGCGGCTGGCGAATGGCACGCCGAGCGCCGCGAACTCCTCGGCCAGCCAGCCGGCCCCGATGCCGAGCTCCAGCCGCCCGCCGCTCAGCACGTCGATCGACGCAGCCTGCTTGGCCAGCACTACCGGCTGCCGGAGCGGCAGGACGAGGACCGCGGTGCCGATCCGGACCCGGCGGGTGGCCGCCGCGATGGCCATCAAGGCGATCATCGCGTCCAGGTACGGCGTGTCGGACGGCCAGGTGGCCTTGCCGTCGGCCGCGAACGGGTACCGGGACTCGATCACCGCCGGCAGCACCACGTGATCGCTCACCCAGAGCGAATCGAAGCCGGCCTGCTCGAGCTCGGCGGCCATCGGGCCGATGCCACGCATGCCCGGCAATGGCCCGCTGTTGGGTACCTTCGCGCCGATCAGCATCGCGCCGCTAGCCGATGCCGTCCACGCACAGGTACTTCAGCTCCAGGAACTCATCCAGCCCGTGCCGCGAGCCCTCGCGGCCGATGCCCGACTGCTTCATGCCGCCGAACGGCGCGCCCTCGTACGAGATGGCGCCGGTGTTGACGCCCACGACGCCGAACTCCAGGCCCTCGCCGAAGCGCAGCATCCGGCCGGCGTCGCGGGTGTAGAAGTACGCCGACAGCCCGGACTCGGTCGAGTTGGCCAGCGTCAGGGCTTCCGCCTCGGTGCCGAACCGCAGGAACGGGGCCACCGGGCCGAACGTCTCGGCCGTGGCGACCTCCATATCCGGGGTGGCCCCGGTCAGGACCGTCGGCTGGAAGAACGTGCCGCCGAGCTCGTGCCGGCCGCCGCCGCAGCGCACCTGCGCCCCGGCCGCGACCGCGCCCGCGATGTGCCGCTCGACCTTGGCGACCGCGGCGTCGGCGATCAGCGGGCCGATCGTCACGCCGGTCCCCAGGCCGTGACCGACCGTCAGCGCGCTGACCGCCTTGACGTACCGGTCCGCGAACTCGTCGTACACGGCGTCCTGAACCAGGATCCGGTTCGCGCACACGCACGTCTGCCCGGCGTTGCGGAACTTCGCGTCGATGGCGCCCGCCACCGCGGCGTCGAGGTCGGCGTCGTCGAACACGACGAACGGCGCGTTCCCGCCCAGCTCCAGGCCCATCCGCTTGACCGTCGGCGCGCACTGGGCCATCAGCAGCCGTCCGACCTCGGTCGAGCCGGTGAAGGTGAGCATCCGGACCGCGCGCTCGGAGGTGAGCACTGACCCGACGACGACCGGATCGCCGTGCACGACGTTCAGCACGCCGGCCGGCAGTCCCGCGCGAGCGGCCAGCTCGGCCAGCGCGAGCGCGCTCAGCGGGGTCTCGCTGGCCGGCTTGAGCACGACCGTGCAGCCCGCCGCGATCGCGGGCGCGACCTTCCGCGCGATCATCAGCGCCGGGAAGTTCCACGGCGTGATCGCCCCGACGACACCGACCGGCTGGCGCAGGGCCAGCAGCCGGCGGCCCGGCCGGTTGTACGGGATCACCTCGCCGTAGGCTCGCCTGGCCTCCTCGGCGAAGAACCGCACGAAGGCGGCGCTGTAGGCGATCTCGCCCTTCGCCTCGGCCAGCGGCTTGCCCTGCTCGATGGTCAGCAGCACCGCGAGCTCATCGGCGTGCTGGCGGATCTGGTCGTGCCAGGCGAGCAGCAGGTCAGACCGCTCGGTGGCCGGCCGCGCGGCCCACTGCGCGCGGGCGGAGTCGGCTACCTCGATCGCGGCGGCCACGTCCGGCGCGGTCGCGCACGCGACGTAGGCGAGGACCGTGCCGGTGGCCGGATCGGTCACCGCGAGCCGGTCGGCGCCCGCGGCCGGGACCCAGCTGTTGCCGACGAACAGGTCCTCGCGCAGCAGCCCGGCCGACCGCAGGTCCGCCGCGTGGCGCTCGACCAGAGCCGGGTAGCCGCCGAGATCCGCAGCCGGAACAGGTCCCTTCATAACTCCCTCACTACGTACTAAAGTCACTTGTGTTCGGCAAACGAGCTTCCGTTCATATAACGAACAATAGTCGGTACGGACAAGACCGGAGGGCGCATGCACGGGCCAGAAGCCAGCACGCATCAGGCCAGCCTGGAGGATCTCGACCGTCGCTACGCGATCCATCCGTTCACCTCGATACCCGCTCATGACGCGGGCGGCCCGGTGATGATGGTGGCGGGCTCTGGCTGCACGCTGACCGACTCGGCCGGGAACAGCTATCTGGACGCGATGGCGGGCCTGTGGTGCGTCAACATCGGCTACGGCAACGAGGAGATGGCGGACGCGCTGCGGGCGCAGGCGAGCCGGCTGGCGTACTACCACTCGTTCTCGTCGATGGCCAACGACGTGTCAACCCGGCTCGCGGCCCGGCTGGTCGACACCGCGCCGGTGCCGATGGCCAGGGTCTTCTTCGGGCTGAGCGGCTCGGACGCGAACGACACCGAGATCAAGCTGGTCTGGTACTACAACAACATCATCGGCCGGCCGCGGAAGAAGAAGATCATCTCCCGGTACCGCGGCTACCACGGCGTCACCGCGCTGACCGCCGGGCTGACCGGGCTGGATAACCTGCACGACGGCTTCGACCTGCCGCTGCCGATGATCCGCTACACCAAGTCGCCGCACCGGCTCTGGGACGCCGAGCCGGGCATGACCGACGCGGAGTTCAGCGCGGCGCTGGCGGCCGACCTCGAAGCGCTGATCCTGGCCGAGGACCCGGACACGGTGGCCGCGTTCATCGCCGAGCCACTGCAGGCGGCCGGCGGCGTGATCGTGCCGCCGGACGGGTACTTCGCCGCCATCGGCGAGGTGCTGCGCAAGTATGACGTCCTGCTGATCGCGGACGAGGTCGTGTGCGCGTTCGGCCGGCTCGGGCACTGGTTCGGCACCGAGGTGTTCGGCCTGCAGCCCGACCTGATCACGCTGGCCAAGGGCATCACGTCCGCCTACGTGCCGCTGTCGGCGAGCCTGGTCTCGGCCCGGGTGGCCGAGGCGGTGGCCGAGGGCAGCGACCGGTTCGGCGTGCTCGGGCACGGCTACACCTACTCGGCCCACCCGTTGTCCGCCGCGGCCGCGCTCACCAACCTCGCCATCATCGACCGGGAGAACCTCGTCGGGCAGGCCGCCAAGCGCGGTGCCTACCTGCAGCAGCGGCTGCAGGAGAGCTTCGGCGGCCACCCGCTCGTCGGACAGATCCGGGGCTACGGCCTGATCGGGGCGGTGGAGTTCGTCGCCAGCACGTCGCCGCTGCGCCGGTTTGACCCCGGCGAGCGGGTGGCCGCCAGGGTGACCGCGGAGAGCAGAAGGAACGGGGTGCTCACCAGGGCACTGCCGGCGTCCGACACGATCGCGTTCTCGCCGCCGTTCATCGTCACCGACGCCGAGATCGACGAGATGGTCGGCGTGACCCGGCGCGCGCTCGACACGGTCGCCGCCGAACTCGGGCGCGGCTAGCGGGCTGCTTCATGCCAGGACTCATCGGGCTCATCGTGAACCCGGTCGCCGGGACCGGCGGCCGGGTCGGCCTGCACGGCACCGACGGCGCGCCCCGGTACGCCGAGGCGGTCCGCCGCGGCGGTACCGCGGTCAGCCCGCCCCGGGCGGCCCGGGCGCTGCGGCGGGTGCGGCTGCCCCGTTCCTGGCAGATCCTCGCGGCGCCGGGCGTGATGGGCGCGGACCTCGCCGCCGCGTGCGGGCTTGACGTGACCGCGCTGCCCATGTCCCTGCCCGCCGACGGGCTGACCACGGCCGCGGACACGGTGGCGGCCGCCCGGCTGCTGGCCGCGGCGGGCGCCGAGTTGCTGGTGTTCGCCGGCGGCGACGGCACCGCGCGCGACATCGCCAGCGTGCTGCCGCCGGGGCTGCCCGTCGTCGGCATCCCGGCCGGGGTCAAGATGCGCTCGGGCGTCTTCGGCCTCAGCCCGGAGGCGGCCGGCGATGTGGTCAGCGAGTTCGCACACGGCGCCGGCCGGCCGCTGGCGGACGCCGAGATCCTGGATGCTGCCGCCGACGGCCTGCGCACCGAGCTGCACGCCGTGGTCGCGGTGCCGGGCCGCACCGGCCGGCTGGCCGGGCCGAAGAGCTTCACGACGGCCGGCTCGCAGGCCGAGCTCGACGCGCTGTGCGCGGCCACGGCCGGCGAGCTCGCGCCCGGCCCGCTCTACCTGTTCGGGCCGGGCTCGACCACCGGCCTGGTGCTCGGCCAGCTCGGCCTGCGCGGCACCGCGCTCGGCGTCGACGCCGTCCGGGACGGTCAGCTGATCGGCGCGGACCTGTCCGAGCAGCAGATCCTCGCGCTGATGGCGGACGCGCCGGCCACCCGGCTGGTCCTCGGCGTCATCGGCGGCCAGGGCTTCCTGCTCGGCCGCGGCAACCAGCAGCTCGGTCCCGCGGTGCTGTCCCGGCTGCGACCGGCCGACCTGGTCATCATCGCGACCGCGGCCAAGCTGGCGGCGCTGGATCCGCCGCGGCTGCTGATCGACGCCGGTGACGACGCGGCCTTCAGCGGCTTGTGCGGCTATCACCGGGTCCGGACCGGACCATCCCGCTACATGATGATGCAAGTGGCCACGGCGGCCTGACGCCGTGGGACTCGCGGAAAGAGGTGCGTGCTAGTGGCTCACCCGTACATGGCCAACTCGGCGCCAGGGCTGGCGGACGAGATGCTGGCGCAGACCGGCTACGCCACCGTGGCCGAGCTGTTCGCCCAGCTGCCGGCCGAGCACCGGACGAAACAGGAGCTGCGGCTGCCAGAACGGCTGGATTCGGAGGCGGCGCTGCGGCGGCACCTGACCGAGCTGCTCGGCCGCAACACCAGCTGCGAGGACGCGCTGAGCTTCCTGGGCGCGGGCATGTACCGGCACCACGTGCCCGCGATCTGCGACGAGATCGCCGGCCGGCACGAGTGGCTGACCTCCGTCTGGGGCACGCCCGCCTCGGACCAGGGCCGGTTCCAGGCCTGGTTCGAGTACTCCAGCCAGCTCGGCGAGCTGCTCGACCTGGAATTCGTCGGGCTGCCGGTCTACAGCTGGGGCTGCGCGGCCGGGCACGCGCTGCGGATGGCCGCGCGCATCACCGGCCGGTCGAAGGTGCTGGTGCCGCGCATGCTGGATCCCGAGCGGCGCGCGGTGATCGGGAACTACTGCGCCAGCGCGCAGCCGGGCCGGCGGATCGAGATCGAGACCGTCGGGTTCGGCCCGGACGGCCGGCTGGACATCGCCGACCTGCGGTCCCGGCTATCGGCCGACGTCGCCGCGGTGTACCTGGAGAACCCGAACTACTTCGGGCGCATCGAGGACCAGGTCGAGGACGTGGTGGCCGCCGCGGCCGCGGTCGGCGCCGAGGTCATCGCCGGCGTCGACCCGCTGTCGCTCGGCGTGCTGGCTCCGCCAGGTGAGCTCGGCGTCGGCCTGGCCGTCGGCACCGTGCAGACGCTGGGCGTGCACCTGAACGGCGGCGGCGGCGCCGGCGGCTTCATCGCCAGCCGGGACGAGGAGCGCTACGCCAGGGAGTACCCGACCCTGCAGGTCAGCATCTGCGACACCACCGAGCCGGGGGAGCGCGGGTACGGGATACCGCTGTTCGCGCAGACCTCCTACGGCGCGCGCGAGGAAGGCAACGACTGGACCGGGAACTCGGTCTACCTGTGGGCGATCGCGAGCGCCGCCTACATGGCGGCGATGGGACCGGCCGGGTTCGCCGAGATCGGCACCGCGATCTTGCAGCGCGGCCAGTACGCGGCGAGCCGGCTGGCGGCCATTCGCGGCCTGCGGGTCCGGTTCGGGCCCGGCTTCTTCCGTGAGTTCGTCGTCGACTTCTCCGCGGCCGGGAAGCCGCTCGCCCAGATCGACGCCGAGCTGCGCGAGCGCGGCATCTTCGGCGGCGCGGACCTGTCCCGCGCGTTCCCCGAGCTTGGCCCCTGCGCGCTGTACTGCGTGACCGAGACCCACACCCAGGCCGACATCGACCGGCTGGCCGACGCACTGACCGAGGTGATCCGATGAGCGCACTGTCCCGCCGAGGCCGGGCTGCGCCGGTACCAGGCCGCCCGCTGGGACGAGCCGACCGTCATGGAGCAAGGGCGGCCGGGCCGGCGCGGCGTGCTGATCCCGCCGGTCGAGCCGGCGATCGCGGCCGCCGCGGCGGATCCGGCGGAGCTGATCCCGGCCCGCGCCCGGCGGGCCCGCCCGCCGGCCCTGCCCGAGCTGAGCGAGTGGGAGGTGCTGCGGCACTACCTGCGGCTGTCCCAGCAGACGCTCGGCATGATGGGCGTCAGCCTGTTCGGGACGTGCACGATGAAGTACAACCCGGCCGTGTCCGAGTCGGTCTCCCGGCTGCACGCAGGTGCGCGAGATGCACCCGCTGCAGCACCCGGACACGATGCAGGGCCTGCTGGAGATCGTCTACCGGCTGGACCTGGCGCTGCGCGAGCTATCGGGCATGGACCGGTTCGTCTTCCAGCCCGGCGGCGGGGCCGACGCGGCCTACACGCAGGCGTGCATCACCCGCGCCTACCACGCCGCGCGCGGCGAGCTGGAGCAGCGGGACGAGATCATCACCACGATCCAGGCGCACCCGTGTAACTCGGCGACGTCGGCCGCGGCCGGCTTCAAGGTCATCACGCTGCCGCTGGAGGCGGGCGGGTATCCGTCGCTGGCCGCGCTGCGGGCGGCGCTGTCCGACCGGACCGCCGCGCTGATGGTCAACAACCCCGACGACATGGGGATCTACAACCCGCAGATCACGCAGTGGGTGGACGCGGTGCACGAGGCCGGCGGGCTGTGCTTCTACGACCACGCGAACTTCAACGGCGTCATGGGCAAGGTGCGCGCCGCCGAGCTCGGCTTCGACGCGTGCATGTTCATGCTGCACAAGACGTTCGGCGCGCCCAAGGGCGGCGGCGGCCCCGCGGTCGGCGCCTACGGCTGCACGGAGCAGCTCGTGCCGTATCTGCCCGGCCCGCTGGTGGTGGCACAGGGACGACGGCAGCTTCGGGCTGACCGAGCCGGCCGCGGGCATCGGCCGGGTACGCGAGTACCTGGGCAATCTGCCGCAGGTGCTGAAGGCGTACGCCTGGGTCCGGGCCATGGGGGCCGAGGGCATCCAGGAGGCCTCCGACCTGTCGGTCCTGGCCAGCAACTACATGGACGCGCAGCTAGTCGGAATCCGCGGCGTGACCCGGTCACACCCGGAGCTGACCGGGCCGCGGATGGAGATGGTCCGCTACAGCCTGGAGACGCTCACCAGGGAGACCGGCGTCACCGCCGTGGACGTGCAGAACCGGATGACCGACTTCGGCATCGACGCCTTCTGGCTGAGCCACGAGCCGTGGCTGGTGCCGGAGCCGTTCACGCCGGAGGCCGGCGAGATGTGGTCGCGGGAGGACATCGACGAGTGGATCGGCGTGCTCCGGCACGTCTGCCAGGAGGCCTACGAGCAGCCGGAGATCGTCCGGTCGGCGCCGCACCACCAGGTCACCCGGCGCGCCGTCGGCAGCCATCTGGACGACGCCGACGGCTGGGCCACGACGTGGCGGGCCTACCAGCGCAAGCACGGGGGAGTGGCCGTCGGCACCTGACCGGTATGGTGCCATCTGTTCCGGTCGCGCCACCGTGGCCGGCCGGACGCGGAGGAGCCGAGCTGATGACCGAACCCGGCGCCGTGACCCAGACATTCGTCGGGCTGGCGTCCCCGCAGCAGGGCCGGGCCGGCGCCGGCGGCTGGCCGTGCCAGGGTGTCTGGTACGCGCCGCGGGGCGCCCGGCCGCGGGTCGCGCTGATCGCCACGCACTACAACATCGACTTCTCGCAGCACTATCTGGCCGACTTCATGGCCAGCCGCGGCGCTCGGCTTCCTGGGCTGGAACACCCGGTTCCGCGGCGACGAGGCGCACTTCCTGCTGGACCACGCGCTGGTGGACATCGGCACCGGCGTTCGCTGGCTGCGCGAGACGCAGGGCGTCGAGCGCGTCATCCTGCTCGGCAACTCCGGCGGCGGCTCGCTGATGGCGGCCTACCAGTCGCACGCGGTCAGCCCGAACGTCGTCCCGCTGGCGGGCATGCGGCCCGCGGCCGGCCTGGACGACCTGCCGCCGGCGGACGGGTTCATCGCGCTGGCCGCGCACCCGGGGCGGCCCGACGTGCTCACGGCCTGGCTGGACGCTGCCGCCACCGACGAGCAGGACGTGACCGCCACCGATCCGGCCCTGGATCTGTGGAATCCCGCGAACGGGCCGCCGTACAGCCCGGAGTTCGTGCGGCGCTACCGCGCCGCGCAGGTGGCGCGCAATCAGCGGATCACCGACTGGGCGAAGGCGGAACTGGACCGGCTCAGTGCCGCCGGGCTCGGCGACCGGCTGTTCACGCTGGCTCGAACCTGGGCCGACCCGCGGATGGTCGACCCGGCCATCGACCCCAGCAACCGCAAGCCGAACTGGTGCTACCTGGGCGACCCGCGCCGGGCCAACCGGTCGACGTGGGGCATCGGCGGGTCGTCCACGCTGCGGACGTGGCTGTCGATGTGGAGCCTGGAGACCTCCCAGTGCCGGGCCGAGCCGCACCTGGCCAACGTGCACGTGCCGGCGCTGGTGGTCAGCGCCGACGCGGACACGGGCGTCTACCCGAGCGACGCGGCCGGCCTCCACGCCGCGATCGCCGCGGCGGACAAGTCCGTGGTGAAAGTGGCCGGTGACCACTACTTCCGGGAGCCCGGCGACGCCAGGGACAAGGTCGCCGATTTGCTGGCCGGCTGGGTGGCGGAGCGATACCCGGCGCACTGACCGGGTGGACTCGCCCGCGCTGCGAGGTCTGCGCGAGAACCGGCGCCGCCTCAGTCGGCCACGTCAAAGTTCGTCATCCGGCGATTATCTGTTATTGCACCGTTAACGATTGGTTGCTAGACCATGCTTCATGACTCTTCGTTCCAGATCGTTCTGGCGCAGCAGGGGCGCCGCGGCGGCTGCCGTGGGTGTGCTTGCTCTCGGCGGCGTTGCCGCCGCGCCCGCACTGGCAGCCAATTCAGCGCCAGCCACGCATGTCAGCCACGCTAGCCGGGATGGTCTGGGGATCAGGCCCGGCAAGATCAAGCATGTCTGGCTGATCATCCTGGAGAACAAGTCGTACGACGCCACGTTCACCGGCCTCAACAACAACACGTACCTGTGGAAGACGCTTCCCGGCCAGGGCGTGCTGCTGAAGAACTACTACGGCACGGGGCACTTCAGCCTGGACAACTACATCTCGATGGTCAGCGGCCAGGCGACCCAGCCCGACACGCAGGCCGACTGCCCGCTGTACGACCAGTTCTCTGGGTCAGTCGACACGACCGGATCGCTGCGGACTAACCCGGACTACGGCCAGATAGCTTCGGCGGCCGGCCCGAATGCGGCGCCGGGCAGCAACGGCTGTGTCTACCCGGCGAACGTCCAGACACTGTTCAATCAGTTCGACGCCGCCGGCGTGAGCTGGAAGGGCTACGCACAGGACCTCGGCAACCCAGATACGGGCAGCGCGACGCACGACGCCGGAACGCAGTTCTGCGGCGCCCCGTTTGCCGCACCGGCAGCTACTGGTAGCACGGCTCAGCCCAACCCTGGCAGCGCCAACGCGACCGACCAGTACGTGCCCAAGCACTTCCCGTTCCCCTGGTTCGACTCGATCCTGCAGTCGGGTGACTGCGACGCGGCGCACATCGCCAGTCTCTTCGATCCGGGTAACGGCCTGTACCAGGACCTGCAGAGCGTCAGCACGACGCCGGCCTTCAGCTGGATCTCGCCGAACAACTGCAGCGACGCGCACGATGCCGTCTGCCATGGCAACAACCTGTCGGGCGGGTTCTCCGACCCCAACACCCCGAACCCGCCGGTGAATTTCACCGGTGGCCTGTACGCCGCTGACCTGTTTCTTGAGCACGTCATTCCGGAAATCGAGCAGTCGCCGGCCTTCAAGCAAGGCGGGCTGATCGACGTCACCTTCGATGAGGCGTTCCCGCCGTTCACCTACAGCGGCAATAGCTTCGCCAACTCCACGATCGTGTCGCCCAACGCGGCCGCGTCGCTGGCCTCAGACTCCGCCGCGGAGACGCTGTTCGGTCACGAGGTGCACTATGAGCCAACCGGCCCGAACACGCCCCTCGGTCGGGACGCTGCCGGGAACGAGCTGTACCCAGGCCCTGGCGATAACTCCTTCGTCGACCGGCCTGCCAACTGTGTCGCGCAGACGATCCCGTCGCAGCCTGCCGGCACCTGCCTGCTGGGCGGTGGTAGCCCCGTGCCGGGCCCGCGGACCGATGCCGGGGCCACCGCACCCGCTGGCAACTCGGCAATCGCGGACAACAGCGCGGTCGCCACTGACGTGGGCCGTTCGGTCACTGGGACCGGGGTTCCGGCCGGTGCTTTTGTCGGGCAGGTCACCGACACCCCGGCCACGCCGACGGTGCCGAATCAGAGCGGAGGCCTCGCCGACACCGGATCCTTCGCGCTGGTGAACGCGTCGGGCCAGCCGGTCGCGACCACCGGTGCCGTGTCCGGCATCACGCTCGGAGCCCGCTCGCCGAGTACCGACCCGCTCTTCTCGGCGACCGGGGCGACTACGGGTGGCGGCGACACTGGCAGCGTGCTGATCAGCCCGTATATCCGGCCTGGCAGCGTCAGCACTCGCTTCTACAACCACTACAGCTGGCTGCGGACGATGGAGGACCTGTTCAACGTCGGCTGGGCAGCGCCGGGCCTGGACGGGCAGGGCCACATCGGGTACGCCGCCCAGCCAGGGCTGGCCCCGTTCGGCCGGGACGTATTCACCAACCCGCGCGGTCCGCGGGATGAGCACGGCCACGGCAATAGCAAGGCACCGCTGGCCGCCTCGGCCGCGGGTCTGGTAGCCGTGGGCGCGATCCCCGGGCTGTCGAGACTGCGCAAGCGGCGGCGCGCGACCACCGGATGAGCAAGGCCGCGTCACCAGCCGGGAGCCGGGCCGCCAGGCCCGGCTCCCGTGCTGGCCTTGTCGTCGTCATCGCGCTCGTCGTCGGATGCCTGGCCGGCGCCGGATCTTATGTAGCGCTGACCAGGCACTCGTCCGCTGCGACACCAGCGCGCCAGTCAGCCCAGAAGTACGGCGGTCTGCCGAGCTGGCTACCGAAGGCTAACGTTCCGGTTGGGCGGGTTCTGCATGCGAGCGCGCGGCAACCGCAGCTCGGCATCGAAGGCGACACCATCGATGTCCAGGTCGGCGAGTCTGTCGTGACGGTGACCGCGGTCGGCCCGCAAGTGCCTGAAGAAGGCCAGTTCCCCGTTCCGAAAACCAGCCCGTGCTCCTTTGATGTGACCTTCACCGGCGCATCCGGCCTAGTGCAGCTTCGCCCGCACGACTTCACCGTGCTGGATGAGCTCGGGCAGCTCCATTACCTGCACCTGGCGAGCCTTAAGGGCGGGCCCGCGCCGACGCAGGTGCGACCAGGCCAGACGGTGACCCTCGTCCTGGACGCCGTGCTGCCCACGGGAAGCGGTAGCTTCCGGTGGAGCCCGGGAACGGCGAAGCCGGTCGCTTCCTGGGATTTCGACGTAGAGATCGACTGAGCCGTCTCCCGCCCGCTGGCCGGCCGGACCGGTGTCTGGTCACCGCCCGGTCCGGGCCGATACCGTGCAGGACGGGACGGGAGTGACCAGGCCGGCTGGTGCCCGGCGTTCCGGATGGCAGGCTGACAGGTGAGTTCTCCCGGTGTCTTCGCCGACCTGCGCGCGCTGCGCGCGTGCTGGCATCCAGTCGGCTACTCCGCCGGGCTGACGGACAACCCGGCGCGCGCTGATCTGCTCGGCGAGCCGCTGGTGCTCTGGCGAGGCAGCGACGGCAGCGTCCGGGTGATGTCGGACGTTTGCGTGCACCGCGGCACCGCGCTGTCGCTCGGCGCGGTGCGCGGCGACGAGATCATGTGCGCCTACCACGGCTGGCGGTACCGGGCCGACGGGCGATGCGTCGCCATCCCGCAGCTGGCCGACCCGACCCGGATCCCGGCCAAGGCGCGGGTGGCGGCTTTCCGGGCGCAGGAACGCTACGGCCTTATCTGGGTCGCGCTGGCAGAGCCGCGCTGGCCGCTGCCGGAGGTACCCGAGCTGGAGGACAGCAGCTGGGCGGCGGTGAGCGCGGGGCCGTACGCGTGGGAGTGCGACGCCGCCCGGCAGGTGGAGAACTTCACCGACTTCGGGCACTTCCCCTGGGTTCACCCTGGCCTGCTCGGTGATCCGGACCGGCCAGTGGTGCCACGGCATGAGGTCACGACCGAGGAGCACGTGCTGCACTACACGATCGTGCGGCCGGAGGCGCCGAACTCCGATGACTTCCCGGTCTTCGGCAACGAGGAGGCCGGCCCACCGGAGCGCCGCAGCCGGTACGAGCTGCACCTGCCGTACACGATCGCGCTGCGGCTGGGATGGGGCGGCAAGAAAGGCATGGTGTACTTCTTCGCCTCCCAGCCGGTTTCTGCCGACCGCTGCATCGGCTACGTGGTGATCGGCCGCAACTACAACTTCGAGCAGGACGATCAGGTCATCCGCGAGTTCGAGGACACGATCTTCGGCCAGGACCAGGTCGTGGTGGAATCGCAGCGGCCGGACCGGGTCCCGTTCGACCTGGCCGCGGAGCTGCACTTGAAATTCGACGCGGTCGCCGTCGGCTACCGGAAGGCGATGCGCGCCACCGGGCTGGCGGCCGACGCGCCGATCGGCATCGAGGCCTGAGGCCGGGCGAGGAGGCGGCGAATGCGAACGTGGGGTGCGTCCGGGGCAGCCGCGGCGGTCCGCCGGGCCCAGGCGGTCTCCGGCCTGGCCCGGCACGTCGGCTGCGATCTGGACGAGGCGCGGGACCTGCTCAGCCGGCCGCTGACCCGGCGCGGCTTCCTCGGCACCGCGGGTGCGGGTGCCCTCGCCGGGCTCGGCGCGGCGGCGGCTCCGCGGGCGCCCGCGGCCGGGCGGACTTCGCCGCGGGTGGTCATCGTGGGCGCGGGCATCGCCGGACTCGGCTGCGCCTACCGGCTCTGGACCAAGTACGGCATCCGGGCGGAGATCTACGAGTTCAACTCCGTTCCCGGCGGCCGGATCAGGACGCTGCGGGGTTATTTCGGCGACGATCAGCTGATCGAGGAGCACGCCGAGTTCATCAATCCCGAGCACACCGCCACGCTCGCGCTGGCGAGGCGATTCGGGCTCCGGCTCGACAACACTGACAAATACCGGCCGGGCACCCATCCGGGCCGGGAGACGATGCATTTCCACGGGAAGCGGTGGTCGCAGGCGGCGCTGGACCGGGACTGGCACGAGTGGGGCTGGAAGCTCTTCGACCGCGCTGCCAACGTCACGGCGCCCTGGCCGACGCTGCACAACGCCAGCACGGCCGGTGGCCGGCGGTTCGACCGCATGTCGGTCACCGAGTGGGTGAACGCCCATGTCCCCGGCGGGGTGAAGTCCGATTTCGGCGCGGTGTGCATCGCGGCGGTGCTGGACGAGTACGGCGGCCCGCCGGAGGAGATGTCCGCGCTAAATCTGGTGTACCTGCTGGGCCTGGATGCGAGCACCGCCAGTGGCCTGCAGCCGCACGGCGCGCCGCAGCTGGCGGGCGCGGATGAGAAGTGGCACATCCACGGCGGCAACGACCAGCTGATCACCGGCGTGCTGGCACGGCTGCCGGCCGGCGGGCTGCATCTCAGCCACCGCCTGGTCGCGATCCGGCCGCGGTCCGGCGGCTATCGGTGCACCTTCGACTGCGGCGGCGCCGTCCGCGACGTGACGGCGGACCACGTGGTCCTCGCCATCCCGTTCACGTTGCTCCGGTTGGTTGACCTGAGCGCGGTCCCGGTTTCGCCTCTGCACACCAGGGCCATCCGGGAGGAGCCGCTCGGCAGCAACTCCAAGATGTTCCTCCAGTTCTCATCGCGGGTCTGGAACGCCGAAGGCGCCACCGGGAACTGCTACGACGACGGCGTCGTGCAGGGCGGCTGGGACGCGACGTCCTACCAGCCAGGGGAGGCGGGCGTGCTGGCAGCGCTGCCCGGCGGTCTGGGCGCCCTGGACTGGGGCCGGCGGTACGGCCTGCGCCGGCATTCGGGCCGGCCGCCGCAGCGGATGGTTGACGCCTACTTGCGCGGCTTCGACGTGCTGTTCCCGCGGGTGTCGCGCGCGTTCAACGGGCGGTCCTACTTCGTCTGGTCGCCCGGCGATCCGCACATTCTCGGCGCCTACTCCTACCTGGCCGTCGGTCAGTACACGGCGTTCAACGGCATCCAGGGCGTGCGGCAGGGGAACCTGCACTTCGCCGGCGAGCAGACTTCGCTCAACTTCCAGGGCTACGTCGAGGGCGCGCTGCGCAGCGGCTACCGGTGCGCCCGGGAAGTCGGCGGTTAGCCCGGAAGCAGCCGGCCGTCGGCCACGGTTGCCCGAACCACTGGCGCCCGAACCACTGGCGCCCGAACCACTGGTCGCCCGAACCACGGGCGCCCGAACCACTGGCGCCCGAACCACTGGCGCCCGAACCACTGGCGCCCCAACCGCTGGCGCCCCAACCGCTGGCGCCCCAGCCACTGGCGCCCCAACCGCTGGCGCCCCAACCACGGGCGCCCGACGGCGCCGGCGGGTGGTGACGCAGCCCGGTTTCATCCGCGCGCGGGGCGATCACCCGCACCGGCTCCGGCGGCCGCTGGGCGACCGGCACAACGCGGAAGATCCGGGGTCATATTTGACGCCGGATCTTCCGCGCTCACTAGGTCGCCGTCGGCGACGGGCGCGCCGACCACGGCGGGCACCGCGGCGACCTCGTCGGGCCGGGCCAGGTTGACCGCCAGCCAGCCGACGGCAACCTGCGCACCGCGGCCGGGCGGCGGGCCCGCGAGGCTGAGCTCGACGCCGCCATCTCGGGCTGGACCCGGCAGCGGACCGCGGAACGGGCCCAGCAGCAACTGCAGGCAGCGGGCGTGCCCGCGCACGTCTCGGCGTCCAGCCGGACTTCTGCACCGACCCGCAGCTGGCGCACCGCGGGCACCTGGTCGAGCTCCCGCACCCGCTATTCGGCCGCACCACGGTAGAAGGCCCGCGGTACCTGCGCGACGGCGCGGGCGTCGTCGTGCTGGTGCTGCGGAGCGAGAACTCCACCGGGATCACCGTCGGCCCCGGCCAGGTCGAAGTGACGCTGCCCGTTTACGGCCGATGACTCCTGCGCCTGCTCAGGCTCGGCCGGTCAGGACGCTGACGCCTTCGCCGGCCAGGTCGGGGGCGACCGCGCGGCGGCCGGTCATGGCCATGATCAGCGAGGCCAGCGGCCCGCGGACTTCGGGGCCGTCGCCGTGGGTCCACTCGGCATCGGTGGCCTTCAGCCGCAGGCCGGCGATCCGTCGTTTTGCCCCGATCAGGAGGTTGGAATTCTTCCAGCTGTCGGCGATCGCGATCAGGGCCTGCTCAGGTGACTTGTGCTCCAGCCCGAGCGGCCGCCGGATGTCCTGGCCGTGCACGACGATCTCGCCCAGCATGGCGAGCACCGGGGCGGGCGGGTGGTTGGTGGTCGACGTTCGCGCCCGCAGGCGGCGCACCAGCTCATCTGGCCCGATCGCGGCGAGACGTTGCGCGCCGCGGGTAGTGAAGACGTGGAATTTGAAGCCGGCCGAGGCCAGCTCCTTGTAGAAGTTCGCCGTAGTCTGCTCGGCTGCGGCCAGGATGTGGCCGGCCGTGTCCTGCACGGACCAGCCCTCGCACCAGGACGGAGCGGCCCACTGGTCGGCGGACAACCCGGCCCAGGTGTCGGCCATGTCGGCTCGCTCAGAATGAATGTACTTCCAGATTTCGTCGACCTTCATGCCACTGCCTCCGATTGCGCATCACGCCGGTCACCGGCCAGCCGCCGGGTCTACGGGTGTCATCCTGCTGTACCTGATACGACGATCGGACCTGCTCGCGATCGACACGCGCTGAGGTGAGCGCCGTGGACGCCGAGTTGAGCGACCTTGGTGCCCCGGCTGGCCCCGGTCCCGGCTGGCCCGGCTGCGGCTGCGCTGAGAGGATCACCGGGTGGTTCCCGATAACATCCGCGATTTCTTCCTGGGCAGCGCCGGCGTGGCCGGGGCGCTCATCGGGCTGTTGTTCGTCGCCATGTCGATCACGGCGGGGCAGATGGCCGGGGAGACAGTTCGAGCCCAGTTGCATCGCATCCGGGCCGCGGCGGCACTGACGGCGTTCACGAACTCGCTGGCCGTGTCGTTGTTCGCGCTGGTTCCTGGCCACAAGATCGGGCCGGCTGCGCTATCCGTGGCCGCCGGGGGGATCCTGTTCGTCGCGGCATCCTTTTTGTCGCTGTACCGGCTGGGCCTCGCGCGGAACGCGATGCGCGACGCACTCTTTCTGCTCAGTCTTGTCGTAGTGTTCGTGGCTCAGCTGGTCCAGGCCGCAGAGATCGTCGCTCAGCCGGTGAACCCCGGTTCCGTGAATGCGATCGCGATTCTGGTGATCGTCTGCTTCCTGATCGGGATCGCGCGCGCCTGGGAGCTGATCGGCGGCCCGTCAATCGGCATCGGTCGTGAGGTCACGGCACTGATCCGGCATCACGCGCACGATGCGCACGATGCGCCGCCGCATGATCACGGCGACAGTCCGACCGGACCGGCGTGACGGTCGCGGGCGGACCAGCGCTCCGGCTGGAACAGGGGCATGGCCGCCCACTGGGTCTGGCCGAGGTCCAGCTCCAGGCACGCGACCCCGACATCACCCTTGTACAGGCTGAGCGGCTGCATCTCCGCCGTGCCTACAGTGCCGAGGGCGGTTTCGTGCAGCTGCCGGGCCCGCAGCAGCCAGTTGCTCTCGCCCGTGCGGTTATACAGCGCGAGCATCGCGTAGGCCTGGCCGGCCGACCCGCAGCACAGATGACCCGGTCCGCGCGACGCCCTGGCCGAGGCGTGCCACCCGGCCGCGGCCGCGGCCTCCAGGTAGCCGTCGCCGAGGCCGGCGTCATAGGCCGTGCACCACAGCAGCGTGTAGCCGGCCGTCCCGTGACACCAGCCGGTCCAGCGCTGCCGGTCACCCGGTGTCCGCGGCCAAGCCCGCTGCCGCCCGTTCTGCTTGCCCTGGTCGAGCAGGGCGCCCAGCAGATCAGGGACCTGCGCGGCGAGCGGCGTACGCGACGCCAGTGACCACTGCAGCAGCGCGTAGAGCAGGCCCGCCTGACCGTGCGCGATTCCGAGGAAACCGCGGCGGCCGTCCTGGCTAGCACCGTCGTGATCGTCGGCCGTCGGCCGGGAGGCGGCTGCCAGCACCCGCGCGCAGGCGTCCCGGCCGGACTGCACCAGCCGGGCTTGCCCTGGGGCGCCCGCCGGAAGACGGTCACAGAGCAGAGCAAAGCCGAGCAGCAAACCGGCCGTGCCGGTGGTCACGTCCTGCTCGGGGCCTGGCTGCGCCGCCGCGGTACTGAACGCGCTGGCGGCCGCCCTGGCGGCGGTCAGATTGCCGAGCGACGCCGCGACTAGCGCCTCGACCAGGTGAATGCCGGCCGCGCAGTGATAGAGGGCGCGGCGGCCGACGGCTGACTCGGTGATTCCCAGCCGGTCGTTGTAGAACCCGTCCCGACCTTGCTGTTCCCGCTTCGCGCGTTCCACCCATAGCTCGGCCGCGTCCAGCAGGTCGCTGCGGCCCAGGCTGCCGGCGGCCCGGTAACACAGGTAAGCGATGCCGGCGGCGCCGTAGTTCACCGACGCCGCCGGGCCGGGCAGCGGCTCGCTCAGCGGGTCTCGGCACAGCCGGCCGAGCAGCCCGGCGACCATCGGATAGCCAGCGGCCGGGCCCGGTCCGGTGCTGATCACCGCGGCCGCCCGGCGCGCCTGCCCGAGGGCGTCCGCGAACTCCCGTATGGAGGGGAACCGGTCGGCAGGCGACTTGGCCAGCGCGCGGCTGAGCACGCCTTCGACGTCCGGCCAGGGCGGGAGTCCGAGCTGGGAAAACGGGCGCGGCGGGTCGGTGCACACGCTTTCCAGGAACCCGGTGCGATCCAGTCGGGCGTTTGTGCTGTTCGAGCCCGTGATCAGGCCGTACAGGAGTGCCGCGAGGCCGTACTGCTCGCTGGCGTAGCCGGGCGGCGGCAGCGCCGTGCCGTCGAGCATCGCGCGGGCGTACTCGGGCTCGAAGAACGGAGCCATGCCACCGCGCGGCACCTGCTGGCCGGGGAGGTGCTCGCTGCGGCCGAAACCGAAGTCGAGCAGCCGCACGGTAGCCGCGCGCGCATTCACCAGCACATTGTTGGGGTTGACGTCGCCGTGGATGACGCCGAGGTTGTGCAGTGCCTCGTACGCGCGGGCGATCTGCTCACACAGCGCGAGGACGGCCTTGCGGGAGTCGGCGACCCACGGCCTGCGCAGCTCTGCCGCGGCGGCGTCGGCATGCTTGCCGGGACAGTGCTCCAGTACCAGGTAGGGTGCCGCGCCTTCCAGTTCGGCCGCCATGAGCCGCGGCGCGGGCGGGCCGCCGAGCATGGTCAGCAGTGCGGCCTCGTTGCTGAGTGCGCGCCGGACCCAGGGCTCGGCGTCGGGGGTGACCAGCTTGATGACGACCGCCTCGGCATCCGGGCCCTCGGCCAGGTAGACCTCGGTGTCCCGCAGTACGCGCAGCGCGTGCCGGATGCGCCACTGGCCGAGGTGCTCGCCCGAGCCCAGGCTCGCCGCGAGCACCGTGTCCAGGGCAGCGCCGGGCGGGACGAGGAAGCCGGCGGCGACGAGGGTGCGCAGCAGCGCGAACGCCTCGTCCAGCACCACCTCCGGGTCGGCCTGCCGGTCCCGGCTGAAGCGCAGCACGGCGTCCACGACCGACGAAGGGACGCGGAACTCGGCCAGCAACCCGGCGGCGGCCTCATCCAGCAGCTTGGACGTCCGGCGGCTGCCGACCCTGGTGATCCCGAACGGGAAGTCGTCGCTCATCATCGCCAGCCGCGACCGGATGGCCGGGTGGAGGTCAGTCAGCCGGAAGATGCGCACGTCCGCTGGCAGGACGAACTCCTGCTGATTCACCGGGCGGCCCCGTCCGGCGCGTGATCCGGCGGCGCCGGCCAGGGCAGGCTGGCCGGGCTCCAGGTGACGTCGTCCACGCCCAGGTCGCGCACGCGCTGGCGGCCCGCCTCGATGGCCGCGGCCGGGTCGGACCCGGCCAGACCCGCCATCGCGGCACCCAGTTCCTGGGTCAGCAGCGCGCGCCAGCTCTCCTTCCCGGCGGTACGCCGCGCCGCCGACGGGTCGACGCCCCAGGAGAGCAGGCCGTCCGCGGACAGCGCGCCGGTGAACGGGACGCCCTGCGCGGGCATGCCGCTCAGCCGGGCCGCCAGATCGCTGGCCACGGCGGTGAGGTGCTCGTGCTCGCGGAAATAGACGATGAGCTTGTCCGGCCGGACCATGCCCTCGATGGTCGGAGCCACCTTGAAGTTGCGGGCCGCAGAGTCCTGCAGTACCTCCAGCAGCATCCGGAAAGCCTCGGCGGTATGGGCCAGGTCCGGGCTGACGTAGAGCTTGTAGGGTGCCGGGCCGGGCTCGCCCGTGGTGCGTCCCCAGATCCGCCAGCCGTTCAGGGCCGGGCCAGGGGACCGCTCGCGCCAGGTCCGCAACAGCGCTGCCGCGGCGTCACCGCACGCATCCTGCAGTTGCTGCGCGATCGCCTGCGGGCCGGCGAAGGAATGCAGCAACGCGGCGGTGAGCGGACGGCGGTTGGCCAGGTACAACCGGGTGCCGAGCTGGGCTCCGCTCCGGCCACTGAGCTGGGATGTCACCCGAAGCGCGTCGGCTGACAGCTGCTCCAGTACCGGCAGCGACACTGCTGAGATCATGTATTGGTCGCTAGCGCCGCGCGGCCGCGCTCGGCTCGGCTGCCGCCTGGTCCAGCGCGGTGCGCAGCGCCGCACGCAACGCGGGCAGGTCCAGCATCGAGGGCGGTTGCCGGGACACCTTGGCCGACGTGCTGCCGCAGTGCGTGATCTCGATGCAGTGGCTGCCCTCCGCGCAACTGCCGCCGAACTCACAGCCGCTATCGCCGACGCACTCGCTGTTGTTCATGCACGTCGAGTTGCGGTTGCAGCCACTGACGGCCTGGCATTCACTGCCAAGCGCGCACAGGCTCGCCTCGCACTCGCTGGTCGGGCCGCACCTTGTGATCTTGCAGTCAGTGGCGCCGCAGGTGGTGATCTTGCAGTCGGTGTCGCCGCAGAATGTCGCCGGCGGCATGCAGTGAGTTTCCTTGCAATCGGTGGGCCCGCACGGCGTCGCCCAGCAGTCGGTATCCCCGCAGTCGCTCGGCCCGTCGCAGTCGGTGTGCGGGCATGCGCTCGCCCCGCAGTCGGTGTGACCGCAATCGCTATCGGTCTTGCCGCAGTCGCTGGGATCGCAATTGCTCGTTTCGCAGTCGGTCCGGTGGCAGTCGCCGTCGGTCTGCGCGCCGCAGTCAGTGCCGAGCAGGCACTGGGTCGCACCGCAGTCGTCCGTGGCCCCGCAATCGGTGCCGCCAGCACAGTCAGTGCCGCCCGCGCAGTCGGTCGCCCCGCAGTGGCTGGTGGGGTCGCAGTAGGTGGCATCGCAACTGGTCGGACCACAGTCAGAGCCGGCGCAATCGGTGGCTCCGCAGCCGGTCGTCCCGCAGTCCGTGGGTCCGCAGTTGGTCGAGCCGCAGTCGGTGACGTCACCGCAGGCCGTGGTCCCGCAGTCGGTGACGTCACCGCAGGCCGTGGTCCCGCAGTCGGTGACGTCACCGCAGGCAGTGGTCCCGCAGGCCGTGGTCCCGCAGTCGGTCGCGCCGCAGTCGGTTGCGCCGCAGTCGGTTGCGCCGCAGTCGGTTGCGCCGCAGTCGGTCTCACCGCAGTCATCGGTGGCGCCGCAGTCATCTGAGGCGCCGCAGTCGGTGTCCTCGCACGTCACCTCGCACTCGGCGGCCTCGACGGCGGCCGGGCGCCGGATCCGCTCTCGCCCCGGCGCGGTGCTCACCGGGAGGACGGTCACGACCAGGTCGGCGCTCTTGAACATGACCGAATTCCCCAGACCGGAAGATGCCGACGCAACTGCATCGGTGATACTCCAGCGGGCCAATTCCTGTCAAGATGCTGAGGACTTCCTGGCCACAGCCTGAACGCCCAGAACGCTGCCTGGTGAGCGCTAAGCCCGGCCCGCGAAGTAGTGGCCCGCGTCGAGGTCCTCGATCAGGCCGGGGTGCTCGGCCTTCCAGCCCAGGAGTTCCTGCGTCCGGGCGCTGGAGGTCGGGTTGTCGAGCCCGACGAGCGCACCGAGGAAGCCGAAGTGGCTGGCTGCCTCCTCGGCCGCGATGCTGACCACGGGGACGTTCAGGTTCCGGCCGATCGCCGCGGCGATGTCGCGGAACGGCACGCCTTCGTCGCCGATCGCGTGCAGCCGTGAGCCGCCCGGCGCGCTTTCCAGCGCGAGCCGGTACAGCCGGGCCGCGTCGAGCGTGTGCCCGGCGGGCCAGCGGTTGGCGCCATCGCCGACATAGCCCGCCAGGCCCTTCTCGCGGGCGATGGCGATCAGCGTCGGGATGAAGCCGTGCAGGTCAAGGTCACTGTGCACGGTCGGGGGCAGCCGGATCACCGACGACCGGACGTTGCGGTCGGCGAGGCCGATCACCTTGTTCTCCGCATCGACTCGCGGGCCCGAGTCCACCACGTCGGCTTCGGTGCCGGCCCGGCCGAGGTCCAGGCCGGCGAGCAGCAGCGTGCCCGACGTGCCGACCAGCGGCTTGCCCGAGCCGCTCAGTGCGTCGGCGAAGGCGTCCACGGCCAGCATGTCCGCGGTGATGGCGCTGCCGTAGTCACCCGACTGCATGGCCTCGTGCTTGAAGGCGAGGTGGATGACGCCGTCCACCGCCGCGGCTGTGTCGTGCAGGAGGCCGGTGTCGTCCAGGTCCCCACTGATCGCCTTGGCGCCCGCGGCGGTGATGGCGGCCGCCGACTGGTCCGAACGAGCCAGGCCGATGACCCGGTGCCCGGCGCCGAGCAGCTCGCGGACGACGGGAGAACCAATGTGGCCGGATGCCCCGGTGACGAATACGCGCATCGGAAACCTCCTGATGGTCAGTGCCCTCGCTGGCCTGCGTCAGCAGGACTGTGATGTCAGTTACTGTCATCACGGTAGCACGTGATGACAGCCGCTGTCATCGCCCGGTAGGATCGCGGGCATGGGACGGTGGGAGCCGAACGCGCGCGGCCGCCTCGAGCAGGCGGCCATGGAGCTTTACCGTGAGCGCGGCTTTGACAGCACCACGGTCGCGGAGATCGCCGAGCGGGCCGGGCTCACTGAGCGGACGTTCTTCCGGCACTACGCCGACAAGCGGGAAGTCCTGTTCGGCGGCGCCGGAATCCTGCAGGAGATGCTGGTCGGCGGCGTCCGGGCGGCGCCGGCCGGGCTGCCCCCGGTGGATGCGGTCGTCGCGGCGCTGGTAGACATCGCGGTCGGCCTGTTCGAGGAGCGGCACGACTTCGCCCGCCAGCGGCAGGCCGTGATCGCGAGCAACGCCGAGCTGCAGGAGCGCGAGGTGGTCAAGCTCGCGACGCTCGCCACGGCCGTGGCCGGCGCGCTGCGCGACCGCGCCGTCGGCGAACCGGCCGCGAGCCTGGCCGCCGAGGCCGGCATCGCCGTCTTCAAGGTCGCCTTCGAGCGCTGGGTCAGCCAGCCCGCCGACCGGCCGCTCGCGGAGTACATCCGCGCGTGCGCGGCCGACCTGAGGCTGGTCACCGCCGGGCCGGGAGCCGGAACCTCCGCGTCACCCCGGTGACTTAGGGATGGTTTTGCGGCTAGTGTCCACTGCAGGCGCCGGCGTGGCCGGCCATCCCACCGCGGAGGAGAGCAGACCATGGGCTTTGACGTTGCCGCCGACATCCGGCTGGACCCGAGGCTCAAGGCCATCCTGGCCGGGATCCCGGTGGAGGGAGGCGGCGACACGGACAGCCGCGAGCAGCTGATCGCCGAGGCCGCCGCGCCGCAGGCCCGCGAGCAAGCGGAGCTGTTCCGCGCCTTCATGGAGATGTGCGACACCGAGGAGGCGGCCCCGTCGGCCGGCCTGCGGGTGCACTCGGAGCACATCGTCTCCCAGCCCGACGGCAACACCATCAACCTGCAGGTGATCCGGCCGGACAACGACGAGGTCGTCGCCTGCGTCTACTACATCCACGGCGGCGGGATGGCGGCGCTGTCGTGCTATGACGGCATGTACCGCGGCTGGGGCAAGCTCATCGCGGCCAATGGCGTCGCCGTCGTGATGGTCGACTTCCGCAACTGCGTGACGCCGTCCTCGGTGCCGGAACTGGCGCCGTTCCCTGGTGGCCTCGACGACTGCGTGTCCGGGCTCAAGTGGGTCGTCGCGAACGCGGCCCACCTCGGTATCGACCCGGCCCGTGTCATCGTCGCGGGCGAGAGCGGCGGCGGCAACCTCACCCTGGCTACCGGCCTCAAGCTGCGGCAAGACGGCGACCTCGGGCTGATCAAGGGCCTGTACGCGCTGTGCCCCTATATCGCCGGCCGCTGGCCGACGCCGGAGTGCCCGTCCTCGACCGAGAACAACGGCATCCTGCTCGACCTGCACAACAACCGCGGCGCGGTCGGGTACGGCATCGAAGCGTTCACCGCGCGCAACCCGCTCGCCTGGCCGTCCTTCGCGACCACCGACGATGTGCAGGGCCTGCCGCCGACCGTCATCAGCGTCAACGAGTGCGATCCGCTGCGGGACGAGGGCATCAACTTCTACCGGCTGCTGCTGCAGGCCGGCGTCCCGGCCCGCTGCCGCCAGGTCATGGGCACCATGCACGGCACCGAGATCTTCACGATCGCGTGTCCCGAGATCAGCCGCGACACCGCGCGCGACCTCGCGGCGTTCTGCCAGGGCTGACCGGGGGCGTGGCGTTGACCGAAAGCACCGGGCTGCACCTGCTGATCACCGGGGGCGCGGGTTTCCTGGGATCACGGCTCGCCAGGGAACTGCTCGCCACCGGGCAGCTCGCGGCGGCCGGCGAGCCCGCCGCACCTATCGCCGCGATAACGCTCGCCGACGTCGCGCGGCCACCCGCTGACCTCGTCGCGGACGCTCGCGTCCGCGTCCTGCGCGGGGATCTGCGCGACCTGCTGACCATCGGCGGGGCCGGCTGGCAGGCGGTCCGCGATACGCAGGTCATATTTCACCTCGCCGCGGCCGTCAGCGGCGAGTGCGAGGCGGACTTCGACCTGGGCATCCGGGCGAACCTGCGGGCCACCGAGGCGCTGCTGGCCGCTTGCCGCACGCACGGCACCGCGCCGGTCGTGGTGTTCTCCAGCTCGATCGCGGTGTTCGGCGGCTCGCCCGCGCATCCATTGCCGGCTGTGGTGACCGACCAGACGCTGCCCGATCCGCAGTCGAGCTACGGGACCCAGAAGGTGATGAGCGAGTACCTGCTCGCCGATTACACCCGCAAGGGATTCCTGCGCGGGCGCACGGTGCGGCTGGCCACCGTCGCCGTGCGGCCCGGACGGCCGAACGCGGCGGCATCCGGGTTCCTGTCCGGCATCATTCGCGAGCCGCTGGCGGGACAGCGCGCCGTGTGCCCGGTGGCGCCGGAGACGGCCGCGGTGATCGCTTCCCCGGACAAGGCGGTCGCGGCGCTGCTGTGCGCGGCCAGGTCAGCCGCGGCCGCCTGGGGCGGCGGCAGCCCGGTCAATATGCCCGCGCTGACGGTGACGGTCGCGGAGCTGGTCGCCGCGCTGGAGCGCGCGGCGGGCCCGGCCGCGGCCGCCCTGATCGACTGGGTGCCCGACCCGCAGGTCGCCCGGCTCGTCAGGGGCTGGCCCGGCCGCGTCCAGGCCGACCGGGCGATCGCGCTTGGTCTGTCGCCGGACCCGGACGTCGACTCGATCATCGCGCAGCACCGGGCCCACACGCGCCGCTGACCCTCGGGCTGTCGCTCGGTTCGGGTCACTCCTTGAGTGCGCCCCGGCCGGTGCGCATTATGTGGAGTCAAGGGTTTGCCGCAGAATCGGTTGCCACTAGGGGCACAGGGTCGAATGGTGAATGCGGGCCAGCCATGGCTGCACAACCTGTCTACGGTGCTGTGCGCGCCGACGGTCGTGCTCTCCGAGCAGAGCGGGCAGCTGCGCAGATCCGGGGCCCAGGGTGTGCTGCACGCGAATTCCAGGGTGCTGTCCCAGGCCGTCCTGGAGATCAACGCCGTCGAGCCGGTCCCGGTCGGCTCCGGCCTCGTGTCGGCGGGCACCGCGCTGTTCGCCTACCTGCCGCGCGAGACAGCGGCGGATGCCGCCGATCCCGCGCTCTCGGTGACCCGTCAGCGCACCGTCCGGCCTGGCGTAGTGCACGAGATCGTCCGCGTCGTCGGTGGCCCGCGGGCGCGCCGAACGGCCCAGGTGCGGGTACGGCTTGCCGCGGACCTGGCGGTGCTGACTGACATCAAGGCGGGCCTGTCCTGCCCGTCGGTGCCGGTCACGGCGACCGAGGCTGGCCTGCGGTGGGGGACCGGCCCGCTCACCGCGCGGCTGACCGCGCCCGGCGCGGTGGCGACCGCGGGCGCGGACGGCGAGGCGCTGCTGACGTGGCAGATCCCGCTCGGCGCGGGAGCCGTGGCCGAGCTGCACTGGGAGCTGACGGTGCGGGATCAGACCGCGATGGTGACGGCACCAGGCGCCGAGCTGGCGCACGTGCCCCGGGCGCGCAGCGGCACGCCCGGCGAGCCGGCCGCGCCCGCCCGCCGCCCCGGCGGCGGTCCCTGGTCGCGGGTGCGCGCCGAGTCGGCTGACCGCCGGCTCCCGCGGCTGCTGGCCCGCTCGCTGGATGACGCCACAGCGCTGCGCATGCAGACCGAGCGGGTGCCCGGCGAGGTGTTTCTGGGCGCTGGCGCGCCGTGGTACCTGACCTTGTTCGGGCGGGACAGCATCTGGGCGGCCCGGCTGCTGCTGCCGTTCGGCTGGCGGCTCGCCGCCGGGACCTTGCGCGCGCTGGCGGCGCTCCAGGGCCGGCAGCCGGATCCGCTCACCGGCGAGGCGCCAGGCAAGATCCCGCACGAGCTGCGTCCCACCGGCCGCGCGGCGCACGCGGAGGCGCTGCCGCCGCTGTACTACGGCACCATCGACGCGACGCCGCTGTGGGTGTGCCTGCTGCACGAGGCGTGGCGATGGGGCATGCCCGCGGGGGAGGTGCGGTCGCTGCTGCCCAGCCTGCGCGCCGCGCTGGCGTGGATGCGCGACTACGGTGACGCGGACGGTGACGGGCTGCTGGAATACCGCGACGACACCGGCACGGGCCTGGCGAATCAGGGCTGGAAGGACTCGGGCGACGCGATCCGGTTCGCCTCCGGGGCGATCGCCGCACCGCCGGTGACGCTCTGCGAGGTGCAGGGCTACGCGCATCAGGCGGCCCTCGCCGGCGCCGATCTGCTCGACGCGTTCGGCGAGCCAGACGCCAGTCAGTGGCGGGACTGGGCCCGCCAGCTCGCCGGGGTGTTCCGGTCCGCGTTCTGGGTGAGCGACGCGGCCGGGCCGTACCCGGCGCTCGCGCTGGACCGAGACAAACGCAAGGTAGACGCGCCGACCAGCAATATCGGCCACCTGCTCGGCACCGGCCTGCTGACCAGGGAGGAGGAGGATCTGGTCGCCCGACGGCTGTGCGGCCCGGACATGGACTCAGGCTTCGGCCTGCGGACAATGTCGGCCGCGAGCGGCGGGTACTCGCCGCTGAGCTATCACTGCGGATCGGTGTGGACGCACGACACTGCCATCGTGATGCTCGGGCTTGCCCGCGCGGGTCATCCGGCACCGGCTGCCGCGCTGGCCGACGGCCTGCTGGCCGCTGGAGAGGCATTCGACTGGCGGCTGCCCGAGCTATTCGCCGGCCACGCCCGGTCCGAGCTGCCGTGGCCGTCGCCGTACCCGCCGTCGTGCCGGCCGCAGGCCTGGGCGGCCGCGGCGGCCGGGGCGCTGGCCCAGGTCGTGCTCGGCCTCGACGCCGACGTGCCCGCGGGCACCGTCCGGGTCGCGCCGCCGCTGCTCGATCCGCGGCCGTCCTGGGCGCCGCTGCGCGTCGACGGGCTGGTGGCTGGCGAGGAACACTTCAGCGCGGGCATCGACGCCGATGGCACGGGCTATCTCCGCGGGCTGTCGCTGGCGGTCGCGCAGTAACGGCTTGCAGGCCGTTCACCGGCCAGAATGCGGTGGCGACGACCGTCCCGATCCGAGATAGGTTGGTTAGGTAGGCGGAAATCCGACGGAGAGGGACTGCCCGGTATGAATGGCACGCTGGCCGCTACTGACCTGGAACAGCTACGCAAGAACTTCACCGCGAATCCCGGTTACCGGCTGGCGCAGAATGCTGTGACCCGGGTCACAATCGACGACGTCGCGATCAACCGGGAGATCCTCAACGCCATCGATCACTCGCAGTCCACCACGCTCGACGACTGGAAGGTCACCAACCAGGAGCGCAGCGGCCGGTGCTGGCTGTTCGCCGGGCTGAACCTGCTCCGGGTCGGCGTGATGCGCAAGACCGGGCTCAAGGACTTCGAGTTCTCGCAGAACCACGCGATGTTCTGGGACAAGATCGAGCGGGCCAACTACTTCCTCGAAGCCATCATCGAAACTGCCGACCGCGACCTCGACGACCGGACCATCGCGTTCCTGCTGGAGTCCCTGGCCAGCGACGGCGGCCAGTGGAACATGTTCGCGGCGCTGGTGGCCAAGCACGGCCTCGTTCCCAAGGGCTACATGCCGGAGACGCAAAGCTCCGCCAACACGGCCCGGATGAACTCGATCCTGCAGTACCAGCTGCGGCAGGGCACCCGCGCGGTGCGCGCCGCGGCAGCCGAGAGCGTCGCGGCCGCCCGCGCCGTCAAGGCCGACATCCTGCAGGTCATCTACCGGGTGCTGTGCATCCACCTGGGCACGCCGCCGGAGAGCTTCGACTGGCAGTGGACCGACAAGGACAAGCAGTTTCACCGAGACGGCGTGCTGACCCCGCAGGAATTCGCGGCCAAGTACGTGGACCTGCCGGTCGCCGACTACGTCTGCCTGGTCCACGACCCGCGGCCCACCAGCCCCGTCGGCCGCACGTTCACGGTCGAGTACCTCGGCAACGTGACCGGCGCGCCGCCGGTCACCTACCTCAACGTCGACATGTCCGTGATCAAGGACATCGCGGCCAGGACGATCGAGGGCGGCGAGCCGGTGTGGTTCGGCTGCGACGTCGGCAAGATGATGAGCGATGACTACGGGTTCTGGGACGCCCGGCTGTACGACCTGCCCGGCCTCTATGACGCCGAGTTCGGCCTGGACAAGGCCAGCCGGCTCGCGTACCACGAGACCCAGATGACGCACGCCATGCTCTTCACCGGCGTGGACGTGCTGGACGGAGCCACCCGGCGCTGGCGGGTCGAGAACAGCTGGGGCGCCGAGCGCGGCAAGGACGGCTTCTACACCATGAACGACTCGTGGTTCGACGAGTACGTATTCGAGATCGCGGCCCGGCGGGACGCGCTGCCCGCGGAGCTCCAGCAGGCGCTCGACGCCGAGCCGATAGTGCTGCCGGCCTGGGACCCGATGGGCGCCCTGGCCCGCTGACCGACCGCGCGTAACCGCAGACCTCGCCGCCGGATTGCAACCGGCGGCGGGGTCTCGCGCATCTACAGGGCAGTAGCCGTCGCCCGCTGCGGCGGCGGTTGCGGGCGGCCAGCCCGCCGACCATGCTTGCCTGTGTCCGGGCCGGAACGCCCGGCTTTCCGGTGCCAGGGAGGCGCAGCATGCCGGAGGCGACCGAGACCGCGCCCGGCGAGTTCCGCGACGACAAGCTGCGCGGGCAGTCCGCATGACGGAGTACCGGGCGGCCTTCGACGCGACCGTCACCTTCAGCAACGGCGGCGATCTGACCGCGCGCGGGTTCCGGGTGGATCTGCCCGCCGCCGATACCGGCCCCGAGGAGATCGGGACGCTGTTCCTGGCGTCCCTCGGGCTGCTGATGACGGAGTCGGTCACGGTCACGAACGTGCGCGTCGTGGCCGAGCCGCACAAAGGGACGCGCGGCGGCCCGTCCGACCGCAGCCATGGCGAACCACCTGCGGCCGGCGGCTCGTCGAGCTGAACCACGTCATCCGGGCCGGGATGGTGACGCTGCCCGGTCTGCCCGGCCCGCAGATCACGCCGTACCTGACCAGGGAGGCGTCCAGGGCGACGTACGCGCCCGGCACCGAATTCGAGATCGACTCGCTGACCATGATCGGCAACACCGGCACCTACCTGGACGCCCCGTACCACCGCTACGCCGCGGGCGCCGACCTGAGCGGGATACCGCTGGAACGCACTGCCGACCTCCCGGCCGTGGTGGTGCGCGTCGCGGGCGCCCGGCAGCAGGCCGTCGACGTCGGTGCGCTCGCGGCGCTGGACGTGGCGGGCAAAGCGGTCCTGCTGCACACCGGCGACGCGGCCCGGTTCGGCACGCCCGGCTACGCGCACGACCGGCACTATCTGACCAGGGCGGGCGCGGCCTGGCTCGCCGACCACGGCGCGGTGCTGGTCGGCATCGACGCGCTCAACATCGACGACACCGACGACGGCGAACGGCCCGCGCACACGCTGCTGCTGGCCGCGGGCATCCCGGTGGTCGAGCACCTGACCGGCCTGGACCAGCTGCCGCCGTCCGGGTTCTGGTTCACCGCTGTCCCGCTGCGCATCGAGCAGTTCGGAACCGTTCCGGTGCGGGCCTTTGCCCGCCTGCCTGGGTAGACCCACCAGGTCACCGGCAGTGTGGTGCGGCCGGTCCGGAGGGAGTTGTACGCATTGCCCTGGTTCCTGATCGTCGTAGCCGGACTCTTTGAGACCGCGTTCGCCGTGCTGCTGAAGCAAAGCCATAATTTCAGCCGGTTGTGGCCCACTGTCGGCTTCGTGGTGTGCGCGCTGATCAGCTTCGCCTTGCTGAACCTGGCCCTGAACAAGCTGGAAGTGGGGCCCGCCTACGCGGTATGGACCGGCATCGGCGCGGCGGGCACCGCGGTCGCCGGGATCGTGCTGCTCGGCGAGTCAAACTCGCCGCTCAAACTCGTCTCCATCGGGCTGGTCCTGGCCGGGGTGATCGGGCTCAACCTGTCCGGCGTCACCCCGTAGCCGCCTTCCGCCGGTCAGTTGCGCACGACCTGATACAAGGCCGCGTGCGGCCGGTATCCGGCCAGGCCGGCGGCCGCGGCTCGGAAGCCCGGGCTCTGGATCGCCGCGCCGAAGTCGGCCGCCGTCCGCCAGGTAGCGATGTTCACGAACTGGAAGTCCGCCTCCGGTGTGAGTGACTGGTGCAGCGCAGTGTCGAGGTAGCCGGGCTGCGTCTCCAGGTAGTCGCGGGCCCGCTCCCACGCCGCGATGAAGTCACCGGCGGCAGCTGGCGGAACCTCGAACGAGTTGATCAGTGTCACTGGCTGGTCCATGTAAGCGACCATATCCGCATCCGGTGCCCGCGGGCCTGGCTGGGCTTAGGCGGGCCGCCGGCCCGACCACCACATGGCGAATCCGAGCAGCGCCGCCGCCCCGGCCAGCAGGATGGTCGCGCAGACTGCCTGCAGCGGCCAGTAGTTGGACGCGGGCTGGAAAGCCTGGGTTAGCTGGAAGCCCTTCGAAGCCAGGCAGGACACCTTGATGCCGCTGGCCCCGTTGCCGATCGGGTGAGCGCAGGCCTGGTACAGCACGCTGAAGTCGACCTGATGCCCGGCCGCGTTACTGTACAGCGTCTGCAGTGCGTAACTGCCGGGCTGGACCGGCCGGGTCGTCGCGAACGAGCCGCGCACGGTGTGCGGGGCGAAGAACTCGGTGTACCGCAATGACGTCAGCGGCAGCATCACAACGAGGTAGCCGCCGAGCGCGACCGCCATGGCCGGTACGGTCCGGCGGATCAGCACGCCGGCGGCGGTACCGACGGCGAAGGCGAATAGCAGCGCGGCTAGCGGCGTGATGCCGGTGAGATCGAACGCCGGCGGCGCCATCCGGTTCACATCGGTGTAGCCGGCCGCGCTGAGCCGGTCGTACCCGCTGATCCAGGCCGAGAACGACAGCGACAGCACGACGGCAGCAATGGCAATGACGACCAGGAATGCCGTCAGCTTGACCGCCAGCCACCTGGTGCGGCCGACCGACTGGGTCCAGGCCAGCTGCAGGGTGCCGGCCTCGGCCTCGCGGGCGAGCAACGGCGCGCCGAAGAACAGCCCGGCCAGCAGCGGCAGATAGGCCAGCAGGCTGAGGCCGGCCGGGATCCCGCCGAATCGCTGGAACCAGGCTTGCGCCATCGCGCCGCAATTAAGGTGCGGCACCGCGTCGAGGCAGCTGCTCAGTCCGAGTTGCCGGGCGTAGCTGGCGTGCTGCCAGGCGCCGAAGAGCAGGTAGCCGGCGGCTCCCGCCAGCACGGTGGCCGCTACCAGCAGCTGCAGCCGGTGCTGCCGCCAGGTCATCGCGATCATCAGGAGCCTCCCGCTGCGGCGGCGAGGGCCAGCGTCGGCCCGGTCCCTGCGGTCGGCTCGCTCATGTAGGCCAGCACGAGTTCTTCGAGCGCCGCGGGCCGGGCCGTCCAGGCCGGGTCGACGATCGGGCCGCGCTGCCGCACCAGCAGCACGGCCTGCCGCTCGGTCAGGCTGGCCGAGACGACCGGATGCGCCGCGGCGATCGCGTCGGCCCTGGCGGCCGGGCCGGTCAGCACCCGGTGCGCGCCGAGCAGATCCTCGGTGAGCCCGCACAGCTGGACGCGCGCCGCGGACAACAGCACGAGGTAGTCGCAGCACCGCTCCAGGTCGGCGAGCAGATGGGAGGACAGCACCACGGTCATGCCCGTCTCCGCGGTGGCCTCGAGCATGACCTGGAGGAACTGCCGCCGGGCCAGCGGGTCCAGGTTCGCGACCGGCTCATCGAGCAGCAGCAAGTCGGGCCGCTTGCCCAGGGCGAGCGCCAATGCGACCTGAGCGCGCTGACCGCCAGACAGCGAGCCGCAGCGCTGCTGCAGCGGGATGTCCAGGTTGTCGAGGTGGACGCGGGCCCGACTGCCGTCCCAGCCGGGATTCAGCCAGCCGCCCAACTTCAGGGTGTCGGCCACCGTGAACCGGCCGTACAGCGGTTTGTCCTGCGCCACGAAGCCGAGCCGGGCCAGTACCTGCGGATCACGCGGCCGGCCGTCCAGTACTCGCAGGCTGCCCGTGCTCGGGTCGAGCAGGCCGGCCGCGATCCGCAGCAGCGTGCTCTTACCTGCCCCGTTCGGGCCGACCAGGCCGACAACGTGACCGGCGGGGAGGCTGAGGGTGCAGTCGCGCAACGCCCACCGGTCGCCGAACCGGCGGCCTAGGCCAGTCGCCTGGAGGACGGGGTCTGATCTCACGCGACACCCTCCGCGAACGTGTCCCGCACCGTCGCGCGGTAGATGGCCTCGATGTCCTCGCCACCCAGGCCGGCCGCTTTCGCTGCCGACATCCAGCTGGCCAGCTCGCCCGCGAATCTGGCGCTGGTGCCGGCGCCTGGTCCGTCCAGCGTCCGCAGGATGAACGTTCCCTGGCCGGGCCGGGCGCCGACCAGATGGTCGCGCTCCAGGTCCCGGTAGGCCTTCAGGACGGTGTTCGGATTGATCGCGAGCTTCGCTACCACCTCGCGGGCGGTCGGCAGCTGATCGCCGGGGCGCAGCACCCCGAGCCGGAGCGCCTGCCGGACCTGGTGCACCAGCTGGAGGTAGGTCGCAACACCCGAAGTGGGGTCGAGCTGAAACTCGAACACTCGGAGCACCCTTCCACTAATCAATTAGTGGAATGGTGTCACGCGAGCGGCGTGCGCGCAACCCCGGGATCTGGCCAGGAATAGCTAGTCGCGGATTGCCGCGCCCGTCTCCGGGTCGAAGAACTGCAGCGCAGTGGTCTGCACGTGCACCCGGGCCGGCTGGCCTTCGGCGAGCGTCGTCTGCGGGTCCATCCGGGCGATCACGGTGGCCAGCGACGTGACCTCCTGGGCCGCGTCCGCGTGATGCGCCACCGAGCCGATCGCGCAGTGAATGTGCACCTCGGCGCCGAGTTCCTCGCGCAGCCGGACCGGCAACTCGACCACGGCGGCCGGATCGGCGTCGGGGATCAGCGCCGCGTCGCTCAGGTGCTCGGGCCGGACGCCGAACACGATCGGCTTGCCCAGGTACTGCTCCAGCGCCGGACGCTCCGCGAGCACCTGCGCCGGAATCCCGAGAGTGTGCTGGCCGAAGACGACCTGCGGCCCGAGTCCGGTGCCGCCTCGTTCCAACCTCGCGTCGATGAGGTTCATGGGCGGCGACCCGATGAACCCGGCCACGAACAGATTGGCGGGCCGCCGGTAGAGCTCCTGCGGCGCGGCTATCTGCTGCAGGACGCCCTGCCGGAGCACCGCGACCCGGCTGCCCAGCGTCATCGCCTCGGTCTGGTCGTGGGTGACGTAGATGGTCGTGGTGCCCAGGGAGCGCTGCAACTGGGCGATCTCCGCGCGCATCTGCACCCGCAGCTTGGCGTCCAGGTTGGACAGGGGCTCGTCCATCAGGAACGCCCGCGGCTGGCGCACGATGGCCCGGCCCATGGCCACCCGCTGGCGCTGTCCGCCGGACAGCTGCCGCGGCTTGCGCTCCAGGTAGGGCTCCAGCTCCAGGATCCGCGCAGCCTCGTCGACCCGCTGTTTCACCTCCGACTTCGGCACCTTCCGGTACTTCAGGCTGAACGCCATGTTCTCGTAGACCGACAGGTGCGGGTACAGCGCGTAGCTCTGGAAGACCATCGCGACGTCGCGATGGCGCGGCTCCAGGTCATTGACCGGGTTGTCGTCGATGTAGATGGTGCCGGAACTGACCTCCTCCAGCCCGGCCACCATGCGCAGCGCGGTCGTCTTGCCGCAGCCGGACGGCCCGACGAGTACGAGCAGCTCACCGTCGGCGACCTCGAGATCCAGCGCGCTGACCGCGGTGGTCCCGTCCGGGAACTGCTTGGAGACCGCGTCGAGCACGATCCGGGACATGTCCTTGCTCCTATCCGCCGTAACAAGCCTGCGGGACACCGCGAACGCCGGGCTGCGCCCGGAGCAGGTGACCGGCGAGCGGCTCGGCCTCGCGCTGCTCCCCGGTCATGCCCTCCCACGCCGTGGTGAGGTACAGGTCGTCCAGGTCCGGGCCGCCGAAGCCGCAGCAGGTCGGCTGGCTGCACGGCACCGGGTAGCGCCCGAGCAGTTCGCCGGCCGGGGAGTAGCGGCGCACGCAGCCGCCCTCCCACATGGCGACCCAGAGGCACCCCTCGGCATCGACGACGAGGCCGTCGGCCATGCCATCGCCAGGCTCGAACCTGATCAGGTCGTACTCGTCGCCAAGCGTGCCGGCCGCGAGGTCGAAGCTGAACGCCCGGATCCGGGAGGTGTCCTCGCCGGAGTCGGTGTAGTAGAACACCGTGGCGTCCGGGCTCCAGCCCAGGCCGTTCGATTCGGCGATGCCGGTGAGCATCTCGTGCACCGAGCCGTCCGGGTCGAGCCGGTACAGCGACGCGATCGGAGACTTCATGTCCCACGACTCAGTGCCGGCCCAGAACCGCCCGGCCGGGTCGCACGCCCCGTCGTTGAAGCGAACGTTGACCGGCATGCCCGGCGGGCGCCGCGGCGGGCCGTCGGCCGCGCCATCCTGGTCGGTCAGCCGGAAGCCGTCCGCCGCGGCGAGCACGTAGCCGCCGCCCGCCCGCGGGGCCGCGGCGCCTACCGGCACGCCGGGCGTGCCGAGCACCTGGTTGTCCCCGCCGTGGCCGGCACTGTCCGGCGTGAACCGGTGCAGGTTCCCGGTGCTGATGTCCACCCAGATCACCGCGTTCGCGATCGGGTCCCAGACCGGCCGCTCGCCAAGCTGCGCGCCGGCCGCCGCGACGACCTCCCAGGCCAGTTCCGCGGGTGTTTGCGGCACAGCTATCACTTGCCCATTCCCAGGGTCAGCCCCCTGATCAGGTACCGCTGGAAGATCAGGTACACGATGATCGCCGGGATGGCGCTGACCAGCGAGCCGGCCATCAGCGGCGGGATGCCGGTCGTCCGGCCGGACGACAGCACAGCCAGCCCGACCGTGATCGTCCGGTCCCCGGTCGGCAGGAACAGGTAGCCGACCAGCAAGTCGTCCCAGATCTGGATGAACTGCAAGACCGTTACGGTCGCGATGGCCGGCAGCGACAGCGGGATCGCGATCTGCAGGAACGTCCGCTCGTAGCTGAGCCCGTCCATTACCGCGGCCTCGATCAGCTCGTCTGAGATGCCGCGGTAGTAGGTGGCCATCAAGAACGTGGCGAACGGCGCGCCGAGCGCCGCGTAGACCAGCACCGCGCCGGTGTAGTTGCTGGTCAGGTTGAACTTCGCCAGGTTTACGTACTCCGGGATGATGATCGACTGCAGCGGCACCATCAGCGCGGCGACGATCAGCAGGAACACGATGCCGCTGCCGCGGTAGCGCAGCTTGGCGAACGCGAACCCGGCGGTGGTGGCGACGACCAGGATGATCACGATCGCGGCCGCGCAGACGATCGTGGAGCTGACCAGCTCGTGCACGACGGGCAGGTTCTGGAACAGCTGTGACCAGCCGGCGGTCGAGTGACCGCGCTGCTGGTCGAACTGGGCCTGGTTGCGGAACGAGTTGTCGATCATGTACCAGAACGGGTACAGCATGACGATCGCCACGATGATCATCACCGTGAGGATCACGATCGCCGCGATCCGGCGGCGCAGCCGGGCCGACCGCCACCGGCTGATCGGGGTCGGCCGGGACGGGGCCGGACCCAGTCGCGGGCTGGCGACGGGCTGGGTGGTGTCGAGCGGGGCGGGTTCGGCCGTCACGGCTACCAGCCCTCCCCGTCCTCGGCCCGGATCAGCCGGAGCTGCCCGATGCCGACGATCATCATGATGACGAACAGGATGATCCCGTAGAGCGCGCCGGTACCGAACTGGCCCTGGGCGAAGCCCGCCTGGTAGACGAAGAACTCCAGGGTGGTGGTGCCGAGGCCGGGCCCGCCGCCGGTCATCACGAAGATGAGGCTGAACAGGGCCGAGAACGCGCTGATCACGGTGATGACGAACGCGAACTGGATGAACCTGGTGAGCAGCGGGAGCGTCACCCGGTAGAAGATCTGCCACCGGTTCAGGCCGTCGACCCTGGCCGCCTCGATCAGGGTCGGGTCGAGCGTCGCCATCCCGGTCAGGAAGATGATGGTGTTCGTGCCGATCATCGACCACACGAACGTGATCGCCAGGGCCGCGAGCGCGCTGTACTCCGACGCGAGCATGTCGGTGTGCACCGAGCCGAGCCCGACGTCGGACAGCAACTGGTTGAGGATGCCCTTGTCGGCGAAGAACTGGAGCCCGACCATGCCGATGACGACCCAGGAGATCGCCGTCGGCAGGAAGTAGACCGAGCGGAAGAACCGCCAGCCGTGCACGTGCTCGTTCAGCAAAGCGGCGATGATCAGCGGGATGCCGAGGGCGACCGGCACCGCGAGCAGCAGCAGCGCGTTGTTCTCCAGCACGCGGTGCACGATCGGGTCGGACAGCGCCGCGGTGTAGGCGCTCGGCCCGATCCAGGTCGGGGCGGAGTACCCATCCCATGTCGTCATCGAGTACCGGATGGCCTGCACGATCGGCGCCCAGAGCAGGGCCCCGACCAGCACGACAGCCGGTATCGACAGCAGCATGCCGGCGCGCCGGCGACGACGGGCCAGGCGGCTGCGACCGTACTTGCTACGACCGGAACGCCGGGCCTGGCCGGCTGGCCGGGCGGCAGTGACACTCACGGGCGGGCTCCTGGTGGGCGGGCGGGATGCGCCGGCGCCTCGCCGGCACATCCCGCCCGCCCGATCTCGGGGTTACGGGAACGTGTTGCCGCGCTGGCTGGCCGGCAGTTGCTGCAGCGTGGTCTGCATGGCCTGGAGCGCCTTGGTGATCGACTCGCTGCCGTTCAGCACGGCGGGCAGGAACTTCGAGCCGATGTTGACGACGTTGCCCTGGACGACGTTGTCCAGCATCGGGTAGGCCGTCATGCCGCCCTGGCTGACGAAGTTCAGCATCTGCTGGTTGACCGGGTTGGTGGTCGAGGTGCCGTTGATCGCGGGGATCAGGCCGGCCGCGTTGATGATCGACGCCGCCTGCTTGGTCGTCATGAAGGTGAGGAACTCGGCCGCCTGCGCCTTGTGCGGCGAGTAGCTCATCATCGACAGGCCGTCGCCGGCGAAGTCGACCACGCCCTTGATGGGGGTGCTCGAGAACGGCGGCACGAACGCCGCGACCTTGCTGCCCAGCGCGTCGGTGAACTTCTGGGTGTCCCAGGTGCCGTCCACCATCATGGCCGCCTTGCCGGACTCGAACTGGCCGAGGTTGTCGGTGTTCGTCACGACGTCGGAGTTGGTGCAGCCGGAGCTGTGCAGCTTGTTCCAGTTCGCGAGCTGGCTGCTGATCGGCGGCGCGGTCCACGGGGTCGAGCCGCTGTAGAGGCTCTGCCACTGCGACACCGGGTACGCGCCGATCATCATGTAGCTCATGTCGTACCACGGGTAGAACGTCGCGCCCAGCGGCTGCCCGCCGTTGCCGTAGACCATCGGGGTGAAGCCAGCTGCCTTTAGCTTCGTGCAGGCGGCGTAGAGCTGCGACCAGTCGGTCGGCACCGAGGTGACGCCTGCCTTGGTGAAGTCAGCCTTGTTGTAGAAGCCGATGTAGAACTGGTTCTCCAGCGGGATCACGTACGGGCCGTTGGCCGCGTCGAAGCTGTTCGAGGTCCACTTCAGCGCGTTCGGGTCGACATTCTGCAGGGCGGACGCCGGGACGAGGCCCTTGAGGTTCTGCAGGAAGCCCTTGTACTGCAGGGTGAACAATCCGGTCCACATGACCGCGAGATCCGGGCCGTTGCGGGAGATCGCCTTGGACTGCAGCAGCGCGAAGTAGTTGCTGGCCGGCTGGCTCACCACGTCCACCGTGATGTTCGGGTGCAGCTTGTGGAAGGCCTTCGCCAGGTTCTGCAGCGCGGTGGCGTTCTGCTCGGTGCCGTAGTTGTGCCAGATGGTCAGTGTCACCGGCGCGTTGCTGCTGCCGCCGGCGCTTCCGTTCCCCCCGCTGCTGCACCCTGCGGCCAGCAGCGCGGCGGCGGCAGCCGCTGCCGCCCCGATCTTCCATCGCCTCACGGCGTTCTCCTTTCTCGTGCGGGCTGGCCGGTCAGGACCGGCCCACAACTGGTTCAACGAAGGTCTGGTGTGCGGGTGTGGGCGCCCGGAGGAAGTCCAGATCACATCCCTCCGGCGCCTGCAGTACGTGCCGCGCGTACAGGGCCGGCCAGCCGCGCAGATGCGGGCTTGGCGGGGGAGTCCAGGCGGCGCGGCGGCGGTCGAGCTCGTCGGCGCTGACTTCTAGCTCGATCGTGCCGGCCGGCACGTCCAGGCTGATGACATCGCCGTCGCGGACCAGGCCCAGGGGGCCGCCGACGGCTGCCTCGGGTGCGGCATGCAGGACGACCGTCCCGTAGCTCGTGCCGCTCATCCGCGAGTCGGTGATGCGGACCATGTCGGTCACGCCGGCCCGGACCAGCCGGGCCGGGATCGGGATCATGCCCCACTCCGGCATGCCGGGGACTCCGACCGGGCCGCAGCCGGCCAGGATCAGGACGCTCTGCGGCGTCACCGCCAGAGCCGGATCGTCGATCCGGGCGAGCATGTCGTCGTAGCCCCGGAACACGACTGCGGGGCCGCGGTGCCGCAGCAGCGCCGGCGTCGCGGCCGAGGTCTTGAGCACGGCGCCGTCGGGGGCCAGCGAGCCCCTGACGACGCCGAACGCGCCGCCTTCGCGCAGCGGCGCGGTGGCCGGCCGGATCGCGCCGGTCGCCGCCGCGGCGGTGCCGATCACGTCGCCGATGGTCTGCCCGGTGACGGTGCGGGCGCTGGTGTGCAGCAGGCCGGCCAGCTCGCGCAGCAGCGTCGGCACCCCGCCGGCCCGGTCGAAGTCCGGCATCAGCCCGGATCCGGACGGCTCGATGTCCGCGAGCACCGGGACGCTCTCGCCGAGCTCGCGGAGGTCGTCCAGCGCGAACGGCACGCCCGCCCGGCCCGCCATAGCCGTCAGGTGGATGACGGCGTTGGTCGAGCCGCCGATCGCGTGCAGCGCGACGATCGCGTTGGCGAAGGCCTGCGAGGTCAGCAGGGCGCGCGGGCGGCGGTCGGCCAGGACCGCGTCGACCGCGACCCGGCCGGCCGCGCGCGCAGCATCCCGGCCGCGCTCCTCCCCGGCCGGGATCGACGCGGCGCCGGGCACCATCAGCCCGAGCACTTCGCACAGCACGGCCATGGTGGAGGCCGTGCCCATGGTGTTGCACGCCCCGAGCCCGCAGCTCATGCACTGCTCGAACTCGGCCCAGGCGTCGTCGTCGAGCCGTCCGGCCCGGCGTTCGTCCCACATCCGCCACAGCGCCGTCCCGGTGCCGATCGGCTGGCCGCGAAACCGCAGCACCGGGCGGGAACCGCCGGTGACCAGGACCGTCGGGACGTTGGCGCTGATCGCGCCCATCAGTGCGCCGGGGACGCTCTTGTCGCAGTTGGCGAGGATGACCAGCCCGTCGAGCGGGTTGGCCCGGACCAGCTCCTCGACCTCGATCGCGAGCAGGTTGCGGTACAGCATCGCGCTCGGCTTCATGAGGTCCTCGCCGAGCGAGATGGTGCCGAACTCCGCGCCGATCCCGCCTGCCTCGGTGATGCCGGCCTTCACCTCGGCGGCCAGCTCGTTCAGCGGCAGGTTGCACGGATTCAGGTCGCTGGCCGAGTTCGCTATCCCGATCACCGGCTGGCTGGCGCCCTTGCGCACCGGCAGGCCGGCGCTGGCCAGCGCCACCCGGTGCTCGACCGCTACCTCGTCGTCCCCGGCCAGCCACGCCTGACTGCGGAGCGCTAGCCCGGGGAGACGACCCTCCGTATCCCCCGCCGGGGTCACCGGGCCGGCTCCGGGACGCCGAGGCCGGGGGCACCGGGCTTGGACTGGGATAGCTGCAGCCCGCTGCGCTCTATCCACTCCAGCGCGATCTGGGCGCGGCGGACCTTCTCCCTGGCGATGGCGGTGGCGTCGCCGACCAGGTGCAGCCCGCTCGGGTACAGCAGCCGGCTGTTGCGCAGCCCGAACTTGACGTACATGGGCGCCGCGACCGTGATGAGGTCGGCCGCCTCGTGGCCGCGGACCACGCCGCCCATCCCGTCCGGCGTCTCGACGTAGAGGTCGATGGGCAGGCGGCTGACCGCGCGCATCTCCGCGACCTGGCCGAGCGTCAGGTCCGACGGCACGTTGATGGTCGAGCCGCCGAGCCGCTCCAGGACCTGGAACGCGAGCGGGTTCGACGGGGCCAGGACGGCCGAGACCTTCCACACGATCGAGGCGCGGCAGCTGGCCGGCCGCTTGCAGCTCGCTCACCAGCTGGAGCAGGCCGGGGTCGGCGATGAGGAAGCCGCGAATGCCCTGCTCGCTCGCCCGCAGGATGTCGTCGACCGCGTACCGCAGCTGCCTCGTCCCGCGCAGCCGGCCCTCGAACATGCCGCCCCCGGGCGCCGCGGCCGCCCGGCCGATGTCCCATTCCTCCCGCGGGCCGACGAACAGCGAGACCTCGATGCCGTGGTCGGCGGCGATCCGGGCCATTTCGGCCAGCTCGGCCTCTGACTGCAGCATCGCGCCGCTGCCCTGCGACACCCGGTTGACCGTGACGCCCCGGGCGGCTGCCTCGTCGACGACGCCGCGGAGCACGTCGGGTCCCTCGCAGCTGGGGATCTCGATGCGGAAGTGGGCGCCGTCATCAAACCGCAGCTCGCTGGCGGGCGCGGCGGGCTCAGGCGTGAGGCCGTGCTGAGCCAGCAGGGCGGTACCCGTCAGGTGCGGGGCGTGCGTCACGAAGCGACCTCCAGTACAGCGGGACGCGGCGGCTGCCGCTCGTCATCGGGTTCGGCCGGCCAGCCCGGCGCGCAGGTGATGAGCGCGAGCTGGCCGTCGTCGGTCACGAGGTAGGTGTCCTCCGCCTTGGCTCCGCCGGGCAGGCTCGGGTTCCAGGCGATCGCGTGCCCGGCCGCGACCGGCTGCCGGTACCAGCGCGAGCTCACCTGATCGGGCGCGATCTCGAACTCCCGCTGCGCGAACCCGATCGGGCCGCCCTGATAGTGGCCGGCCCAGCCGCCGGGCGCGCCGGCCCGGGCGTAGCCGTCCGCGAGCGCGGCCAGCGCGGTGCCGTAGGTCGCGCCCGGCGTGCACGCGGACAGCACGGCGTCCTCGACGGCCAGCACCCGGCGGCGCAGGCTCAGCTGCGCCTGGCCGGCCTGGCCGGTGGCGGACGCTGCGGCGGCGAACCTGGTGGCGGCGACGTGCAGTCCGCCGCGCCGGGCGACGACCACCGCCATCACGGCGCGGCGGACCGGCGCACCGGTGGCCATCGGGTGCCGGTAGCGCTCGAGCCGGTCATCGCCGCCGACGATCAGCACCGGCGCGTCCGCGCCGGCCGACTCCAGCGCGGCGGCGCAGCGCGCCTGGATGTCGAGATCGCGCTCGCCCGGCCGCCAGGCCGCAAGCGCTGACTGCAGCGCGGCCGCGGCGTCGTGGCCGAGGTCGGCGAGGTCGGCGCGCTCGGCGTCCGACAGCGCCAGCCGGAGCGCGACGAGGTCCGCGCTGGCATCGCCGCCGAACGCGGGGTGCCCGTCGGCGCCCAGCTGGGCGGCCGGCCGGCCGGCGAACCGCTCGGCCGCCTGGACGAAGGCGTCGGCGTCCTGCCAGGGCACGATCATCAGCTCGGCGAATCCGTGCGCGGCCGGGCCGTATTCGTCCCGGATCCGGTCGGCCTCGACGTTGGTCGTGATCAACGCGGCGCTGCCGTCCGGGGTAAACACGGCCCAGACGAGATCGGTCGCCGCGGTCCGGTCGACCGGTGGCGCCACTCCGCCGCACGCCCACGCGACCGCGGCCGGACCGGTCAGCACCAGCCCGGCCGGAGCCGGGTCCGCGCCGTCGGCGAGCCAGGCGCGGATGCGCAGCGCGGCCGACTGCGCGCGCTCCGCACTGCGGGCCGCGTGGTCTCGCGCTGTTTCGTCTCGCACTATCTGGTCTCGCACTGTGCGCTCTCCCGGCAGCGCACACTTCCGGTCTGACTTGGCGCTGCCGTCTGCCCTGGAAGGTGTTCTGCTGTGCCGAACGATGTTGTGTGATATAGAATTACGTGGTCAACGAAACTCGGCATTAGCACCACATGTCAAGTCTCGTTACCAGTTCCTTACACGCATTCGGCCCTGCCGAACGACATGCGGAGGATCGGTGCGTTGACGGCGGCGCAGCTCGATGGCGAGGGGGCGGCAGCCTTCGAGCAGCTGGCTGGGCGCTATACGGTGCGCAGCGTGGCGAGAGCACTACGAGTCGTGCAGGTCGTCGCGGAAGGACCGGCCGACGGACTGTCGCTCAGTGAACTCGCGAAGGCGATCGGCGCGTCGAAGAGCACGACGCTGGCGCTGGTCCGCACCCTCATCGCGTTCGGCATGCTCCGCGACGGCCGGCCTGGGCCGCGCTACACCCTCGGCACCGGTCTGATCCGGCTGGGCGACATCGCCAGAGGACAGCTGCCGCTCGGCGACGTATGCCGGCCGCTGCTGACGGAGTTGTCGGACCTGACGAAGATGACCTCGCGGCTGGCGATCTGCGACGAGGGCTTCCCGGTGTTCATCGAGCGAGTGGACGGGCCGGGCAGCGTCCGCTTTCACACGCCGCTCGGCCAGCGCGAGCTGCCGCACGCGTCCGCGGCCGGCAAGGCCATGCTCGCGACGATGCCGGCGGACCAGGTGCGCGCGGTCTGCGGCCAGTCCGGGCTGCCGCGGCGGACCAGCCATACGATCACCGACCTGGCGTCGCTGCTGGAGAACCTCGTGCTCGTGCGCAGCAACGGGTTCGCGCTCGACGACGAGGAGGACGCCGAGGGCATCTTCTGCCTCGGCGCCGCGTTCTTCGGTCATGACGGCGTCGCCGCGGGCGCCGTCAGCGTCACCGGGATCAAGGGCGACCTGCCCGCGTGGCGGGTCAACGAACTCGGGCAGGCCGTGCGGCGGGCCGCGGACGGAGTCAGCGAGATGCTGGGCGGCCCGCGCTACGCCGACCGCGAGACGACCGCCGGATCGGAGTACGCGTGACCGGCAATCAGCACCCCAGCGCTCGCGTCGCCCTCGTCGTCAGCAAGCCGGGCGAGGTCGGTCTCGCCGACCGCGCGCCGCCGGCCGCCGGTCCCGGCGAGACACTGGTCCGGCCGGACCTGGTCGGCCTCTGCGGCACCGACCTGGAAATCATCGCCGGGCAGATCGATCCCGCCTACACGCGCTACCCGCTCGCGCTCGGGCACGAGTGGACCGGGATCGTCACCGGGGACTCGCCGCTGGCGGGCGCGCGCGTGGTCGCGGAGGGCGTCGTCGCGTGCGGGCACTGCGCCCGCTGCGCGCGTGGCGAGACCAACCTGTGCGAGACCTACGACGAGTTCGGGTTCACCAGGGACGGGGCCGCGGCCGGACTGGTCGCGGTGCCGAGCACGCTGCTGCACCCGATCGCGCCCGCGGTGGCGGCCGAGGACGCGGTGCTGACCGAGCCGGCCGCGGTCGTCTACCGCGGGCTCACGCGGGCGGCGGTGCGTCCCGCCAGCCGGGTGCTGGTGATCGGGGACGGCACGATCGCGCTGCTGGCGGTGTACCTGGTCCGGCTGTGGTCACCGGCCGAAGTCGTCCTGCTCGGTCGCCGGCCGGCGCAGGCGCAGCTCGCGGCGCAGGCCGGCGCGGCCCGGTTCGAGACGTCGCCCGAGGCGGCCGGCGCGGACTACGACCTGGTGGTCGAGGCGGCCGGCGCGGTCGAGGCCGCCGGTACCGCGATCGCCGCGGCCCGGCGCGGTGGCACCGTGCTGCTGCTCGGGCTGCCGCCGCACGGCCAGACCGTCGCGCTGGCAGTGGACGACGCGGTCAACAATGACCTGGCGATCCTCGGTAGTTTCTCTTACACGGCGGCCGCGTGGCGGGATGTGGTGCGGCTGCTGAACGCCGAGCTGATCAGGCCCGGATTCCTCGTCACGCACCGGTTCGGGCTGGCGGACTGGGCGGACGCGATCGCCTGCCTGCGCGACGCGGACGGCCCGCGGGGCAAGGTACTGCTGGAGATAGCGACACCCGGAAGGCAGGAGCCATGACGTTCACGAGCGTTAACCCGCACGATCCGGCGGATGTGCTGGGGGAGTGGGAGCCCGCCGGGCCGGCCGGGGCGGACGCCGCGGTCAGCCGCGCTACCGCGGCGGCCGCGATCTGGCGGGACACGCCCGGCCCGGCCAGGGCCAAGGCGCTCTCGGACGCGGCCGCCGCGCTGGAGCAGCGCGCCGCCGAGATCACCGCGCTGGTTGTCCGGGAGGTGGGCAAGCCGCTGTCGGAGGCGCGTGGTGAGGTCGCGCGCGGCGTCGCGATCCTGCGCTACTACGCGCAGGCCGCGCTGCTGCCCGACGGGGAGACCATCCCGGCCGCCGCCGCCGATCAGTTGCTCCTGGCCCGGCACGTGCCGGTCGGCGTCACCGCCCTGCTCACGCCGTGGAACTTCCCGGTCGCCATCCCGCTGTGGAAGGCCGCGCCCAGCCTGGCGTACGGCAACGCGACGATACTCAAGCCGTCCAGCGCGGCCGCCGCGACCGCGCTGGCAGTGGCGGAGATCGTCAGCGCGTCGCTGCCGGACGATGTGTTCCAGGTGGTCCTCGGCGGCGCGGCGACAGCCGGGCCGCTGGTCGACAACCCCGGTGTCGCGGCCGTCTCCTTCACCGGTTCATCGGAAGTCGGGCGGCAGATCAGCCGGCGCGCGGCCGAGCGCGGCTGCCGGGTGCAGGCGGAGATGGGCGGCCAGAACCCGTCGGTCGTGCTGGCGGACGCGGACCTGGACCGGGCCGCGACGGCCATCGCATACGCGTCAATGGGCTACGCCGGCCAGAAGTGCACCGCGACCAGCCGGGTGATCGTGCAGGACGCCGTGTACCCGCAGTTCCGTGACCGGCTGACCGCGGCCGTCGAGGCCCTGCAGGTGCTGGACCCGGCCGACGACAAGACGCTGGTCGGGCCCGTCATCGATGACAGGCGCGCGGGCCAGCGCGCTGGCCGCGGTCGCGGGCGCTGGCGGCCGGGTGCTGACCGGCGGCACGGCGCTGGACGCGCCAGGCTACTACCTCGCGCCGACCGTGGTCGAGCTTGACCGGCCGGAGGGCCAGCTGGCCACCGAGGAGGTATTCGCGCCGGTGGCCGCGCTCATCCGGGCCGGCTCGGCCGGGGAGGCGATCTCGATCGCCAACGGAGTGCGGTACGGGCTGGTCGCTGCCGTGTTCACCAGCGACCTCGGGCATGCGCTGCAGCTGACCCGGCAGCTGGACGCCGGGATGATCCGCGTCAACGCACCCACCTCGGGCGTCGACTTCCAGGCGCCGTTCGGTGGCGCCAAGGACTCCAGCTACGGACCGCGCGAGCAGGGCATGGCCGCCCGCGCCTTCTACACCGAGTCCCGCACGGTGCTGATCGTGCCCTGAGGTGCGGAACTCAGGCGGACACGGCTCGGCGAGACGTTACTGGTCGTCGGGGTACTCGGGCCCGGCGATGGCGACGAGCTGCGTGCGGGAGCGCGCTCCTGCCGTTCGGAGCAGGGTTTCGACGTGCTTCTCCACGGTCCGGATCGATAGCTGAAGCCGGGCCGCGATCTCCTTATTGGACCTGCCCTCGGCGACCAGGCGCAGCACGTCGGCCTGGCGGTCGGTGATGCCGAGTCGGGCCCAGCGGCTTCGTGGTGGCTCATGCAGAAGCTGACGGCAGCGCTCTGCGAGCGGCTCAATGCCGTAGCGGCCAAAGCTGTCGGCGGCGGCCTGCAGCCATTGTCGTGGCTGGCCCCAGCCGTCGGCGGCGGCCGGCGCGGCAGCGTAGAGCCGCGCTAGGTCGGCCCACACCGGGTAATTGTGCAGATTGGCGTCCGCGTCGACGGCGAGTTGGGTGGCTGCTCCAAGTTCGCCTGCGCGGCCAGCGAGGATCGCGCTGGCGTAGCCGAGCAGCCCGCGGTTGACCCGGTTTACCAGCAGTCCGGTTTGGCTGGCGCGATTTATCGCAGCGCCTGCGCCCGCGTCCCCGGTCGCTGCGAGCAGCAGTGGATACAGCGCGCGGTAGGGAGCGGGGCCCTGCTGCGGGAGCGTGTCGAGCCGTGCGATGCCACGGCGCAGGCGATCTAGCGCAACGGGGATGTCGCCGGTGAGCAGAGCCAGCATCCCCTGCGCGCCCGCCAGCGCGCTTCCGTCGATCTCAGCATCGCCGGGCTCGGCCGCTCTGGCGAGCGCGAGGAAGTGGTCCATCTCGGCGCGGTTCCGGCGCAACGCGTGCACCTCGCCGAGGAACACGAGCACGATCGCCCGCGTCTTTGGCGAGGCCGAGCTGGGTGCATATCGTCAGCGACGACTGAGCGCAGCGCTCGGCTTCGTCGAGCTCGAAGCGGAAGATCGCTGCCGCCGTCAGCTGGAGGTCGATCATCGCGCCAGTACTGGCAGCACCGAGTTCGTCGGCGATCTGGCGGGCCTGGCGCAGCCGGCTCGATCCGGCGTGATCGAACATGTCGAGGGTGCCAAGCTCGTGCAGCGCGCGCAGCCGCCAGACCGCCAGGCCTGCGGCCTGCGCCGTCGACAGCGCTCGGTCGAAACTCGTCCCTGGCGGCGTCCAGGTCAGAACTGCGATACAGCCGGCCAAGCAGCTCAAGCGCGTGACAGCGGACCTCCGGGCTCGCCGCTGCCTCCGCCAGGGCGTGCTCGGTCAGCCTCAGGGCAGTCGCAATGTCTGCATCGGCCAGCGCAACCTCGGCGTTGAGCACGTCCGTCTCCGCGCCGAGGGTGGCGTCCGGCCGGGCAGCCAGCAGGTCGGCGACCATCGCCAGCTGCCGGCGGGAGTCGGCCCAGCGCGTCGCGTCTACCGCGGCGTGAGCGAGCTTCAGGTGGATCGTGATTCGGGCACCGGCCGCACCGGCGTCGGGCAGCTCAGCCAGCGCCCGATCGCCGGTTGTCATTGCGTCGTCGACCCGGCCCGCGAGTGCGAGGCTCTCGACGAGCAGCGTCGCGGCTTCCAGGCGCTTCTCGCCGGCCGGCAGCAGGGCGGTGGCGCGGCGCAAGGTACTGATCGACGTCGCAAGTGCGCCGCGGGTGAGAGCGGCCCGGCCCGACATGACGAGAATGGCGCCCGCCTCATCCCTTCTTCCGGCTGCGAGCGCGAGGTCGGCCAGCAGCTCGGCCGAGTCGTCATCAGTTGCGGATTCAGATTCCCGCAGCGCCGCGAGCACGGCCACCGCAAGGGCGGACCTGTCGGGTAGGCAGCAGCTCGCCCAGTACTGCTTCCCTGGTCAGCATGTGCCGGAACCGGAACGCGCCGCCGTCTGAGCCGAGCAGCTGGGATCGGATACCGCGCTCCAGGGCCGCGTCGACGACATCGGGGCTGAGCCTGGTCGCAGCCGGCAGCAGCCGCCAGTCGAACTGCCGCCCGAGCAGCGCCGCGGTGTCCAGCACGAGACGCTCAGGCGGATTCAGGCCGGCCATCCTGGACGCGGATTCCGTCCGCGAACGAGCGCGGCACCCCGGAGCCGCCAGCGACTCCTCGACCAGGAACGGCACCCCCTCGGACAGGCCCTGAACGCGCAGGATGAGCTCGTCGGCTGCCGATGGCAGGCAGGCGCGCACCATCGCGGCGGTCTCGTCCGGCGTGAGCCGGTCCAGTGCGAGCACGAGTCCGGTGCGGCGGCTTGTAGCCGGGCTATTAGCTCACCGCAGGCCGAGACGGTGTCCTCGCGGCAGGTCGCGACGCACAGGACGGGCTCGCCGGCGAGATTGTCGCTCAGGTACTCCAGGACCGCGACAGTGTCCGGGTCCGCCCAGTGCAGGTCCTCGAGCAGCAGCAGTAGGGCACGACCGTCGCCGATCCGTCGCAGCAACTGGAGGACGGCCTCGCCGCGGACAGCATCCGACAGCTCACCGTGACTTGCGGTGCCAGGCGCCGTGCTGCCAGGACCAGCGACGGCCGGTATTACCGCCCGCAACGCGGGCAACCATGGCACGAGGGACGGATCCGCGGGCATGCCGCGCTCGCGCAAGCCCTGCTGCAGCGCTTCGGTCAGCGGGCGGTACGGCGCGCTGATGCTGGCCGGGACAGCCCGGCCTGTCAGCACGAGCGCGCCGGCGGCGCTGGCCTCGGCCGCCAGGGCGGCGGCAAGCCGCGACTTGCCGATGCCCGCCTCGCCGAGCAGGAACACAACGACGCCAGAGCCGGTCTGTGCCGCTGAGAGCGCGGATCGGAGCCTGCCGAACTCGGCCTCGCGGCCGATGAGCACCGGGCACACCAGGTCCGCCATCCGATCATTATCGGCAGACGGGCCGAGGTGCGGATACGTAGCGGGATACGTGTTCCCACCGATGCGCCTGGCCTGCGCCGAACTGACGATGGGGACAAGGCAAAGGCCCGGCCTGCATCCGCAGGCCAGGCGGGCCGTCACGGAGAGGAATCGGCCATGGGAACAGGCAGCAAGCAAGCCGAACTGTGGGCGCCAGGAGCACGTGACTGGGCGGACTACAACGAACCAATGTGCACACCCTTCTATGAGGCAGTTCTGGAGGCGGCCGGGGTCAGAGCCGGCACTTCGCTGCTCGACGTGGGCTGCGGCGGAGGATTCGCGCTGCTGCTCGCGGCCAGGTCGGGGCGCCGGTCGTGTCCGGAATCGACGCGACCAGGCAGCTCGCGGATATCGCATCCGAGCGGGTGCCGGGCGGCCGATGTCACGGTGGCGGACCTCGAAGACCCGCTACCGTTCGACGCGAGCAGCATTCGACGTCGTCACGGCCTTCAACTCGATCCAGTTCGCGAACGACCCGATCGGCGTGCTGGTCAATATGCGGAAGGTCACCAAGCCGGGCGGACTGGTCGGCGTCGTGGTGTGGGGTCCGCCTCAGCTGTGCGAGAGCGCAGTCATGTTCACCGAGCTCGGGCCGCTCCTGCCGCCCGCCCCGCCGGACGCGCCGAAGGCCATCGCGTGGAGCGAGGACGGCCAGCTGGAACGACTCGCGTCGGCCGCCGGTCTCGAGGTCGTTGCCGTCAGCGACGTCGAGAATCCGCTTATCTACCCCGACCTGGCGACCGCGGTCCGCACCCAGCTCAGCTCCGGGCCTGCGCGCGCGGCCATCACGCATTCGGGTCTGCCTGGCCGCTCGCGGGGCCCTCACCCGGGCGTTCGCAGGCAGCCGCAAGCCCGACGGCACCTACCGCCAGGAGAACGTGTTCCGCTACCTGATCGCCAGGGCGACCTGACCGGCCCGCCCTGCGCCGGCCAGCGGACCAGCGCGGCAGCGCCGCCCCGTTCGTCCGTAAGGCCGCTGGCCGACCGTTTGTCGCACGGATCGACCGTTCTTCGCGCCGATCCGTTAGTTGGCCGATCGGGAATATCGCAGTGGTTCCGGCGCACATATGCTCCCCCCAAACTCAGCCGGCTACGGGACGCGCCAAGTAGGAGAGGGGCCAGCCCGCCGGCCTGGTAGATGGGACGCGCATGAGTTGTGACACGGACACTGGGTCGGGCCTGAAGCTCTCGTCGCGCGAGGAGGAGATCCTCGGCCTGATCGCCGCTGGGCTCTCGAACGGGCGGATCGCCGAGAAGCTGTTCGTGGCGGAGAAGACCGTAAAGAACCACATCAACAGGATCTACGGCAAGATCGGCGCCGCATCCCGGTCGGACGCCATCGCGCACTGGGTTGGCGAGTAGAACCTGGGCCACCACTTGGTCCTGATCGATTCCGCAGCTCTCGACACGCGAGCTAGCTCCTGGTGATCGCTCTGAGCGGGCTCATATTAGTATGACTAGTATGTCGGAAATGCCTAGCGGGTTGCCGCCCGAGGTCGATGTCGAGGCGGCTCGCCCCTCCGCGCCTGCCGCGGCGAATACACGCCGAGTCATCACGATCGACGTCGACCGGAAGCTGGACAAGCGGCTACGGGTGCTGGCCCGATGGCAAGGGGTCAGCGCCGAGGATCTGCTCGCCGATGCTATTGAGCAGTACCCGAAGGTCTCCGATCAGCGGCGCGTGACGGTTCAGGTCAGCGACGCGGCCGCGGACCGGCTGGCGGCCGCCGCGGCAACCATCGGGATGAGCGAGGAGGGGCTGATCGTCGAGGCGATCGACTATTACTCTCCGACAGAGCCGACCGCCAGGTTCTGGCCTGCCCTCGGCATTCCCGGGCTGCTGGCGGCGCTGCCGCTGGTGCTGATGTTCGTCTCACCCGCCATCAGGCCTTCCATATCACCGCTGACCTGGGCCGTGTTCGGGTCGGCCATGCTCGTGTGCTGTATCGACGCGGTGTATCTGATCTCTACCGTCCTGTATGCCGAGTGGCTGGTCATCAAGTACGGGGTAGGCGGCCTGGTCTGCGCGGCCGGATGCGGGGCGATGGCGGTGCTTTCGGCGTTCGCCTACGTCTACTGGCTGCTCGAAGGCCTGAGGCCAGGCTCCTTCAACCTGCCGTTGGCCAGGGTCGACGCGATCTACTTCACCCTGGGCACGTTTACCACGACGGGCACCGGGCGTTTCGTGGCGCAGTCATCGCTGGCCGAGTTGCTTGCCAGCTGTCAGGTCGTACTCGGCTGGGGCTTCGTGGCTGTACTTCTGGCGTTGCTCGTGCCTCGTGTCGCTGCCGCCCGCAAACGACTTTCGAACGGCCGCATTATCGTCCGCACCGGGTCTCGGGATTAGCCGAGACACCGCGCTACCGTGTTGTCGCCATTTCCGCTGCGGATCACGAAGCCGCTGCCATGAGCGTGCCCAATGGCCGGAAGATTCGCACTCGCGGACGCGTTCTGCGGCGCCTGGACGTCAATGAGGTGACACTTCTCGGTGCAGCCCGAGGGAATGCGGCAGTCCGGCCGGCCCTCGCTGCCGATCGCGGTGGCCTGCGGCGTCGAGCTCCGCCGCGTCGCGGGCAGGCTAAAATGGCGATTTGCTACGCTGCCTTCGGAATTGCTGAATTCACCGCGCATATGCGCGGCCGGTCGCGCTTACGACCGCATGACAGCAGGAGTTCTGGCCGTATCCTCGTGCGACGAGACCAGCGACGCGTTTGACGAATGGTCAGTAATGGTGGATGAACGGGATTCCGTCGCCGTTCGTCTCCGGACTTTCCGCTGCCGCCGTCATACTCTTCTCATACCAGTCGGTACTGGCTATAGTTCGGCCATGGCGGGCCTTTGGATCTTGCTGGTGGCGGTCGCCGTCGCCCTGTCCGGAGCGGTGGCCTTCTGGGCGCGCAGCTCCCGCCTCATCGGACCCCCGCGCCAGCACGCGACCTACGAGACCCTGCACACCGCGAGCCTCGCGGTCTCGGCCCTGCGGGGCGGCCTCACCACGGCGTCGGCCGCGAGCGCCGCGCCCGCGCTGCGGCGGCTGCTCGGCACGCCCGCGGTGGCGCTAGCGGACACCCGCAGCCTGCTGGCCTACGACGGCTGCGACCGGCACCGGGACGCCCTCGCCCGGTGCCTGCAGGAAGTAGTCGACTCCGGCCGGTCAAAGCAGCTCACCGCCGCCGATCTGATGTGCAGCCACGAAGATGACTGCCCGGCCGGCGCGGGCGTGGCGGTGCCCATCGCGGTCGAGGGCACGGTGGCCGGGGCGATGGCGGCGCTCGCCCCGTCGGCCGCCGCCGACCTGGTTCGCGCGACCGGCGAGGTGGCCCGGTTCGTCTCCACCCACCTGGCGCTCGCCGAGCTGGACGCGTCCCGCACTCGCACCGTGCAAGCCCAGCTGAACTTCCTGCGCGCGCAGATCAGCCCGCATTTCGTGTACAACGCGCTCACGGCGATCGAGTCCTACGTCAGGTCCGATCCGGACCGGGCCCGTGACCTGCTCCTTGGTTTCGCCGAGTTCACCCGGAGCAGTTTCCGCGAGCACAGCCAGTACGTGACGCTGGCCGAGGAGCTGCGCCTGGTGGAGACCTACCTGGAACTGGAACGCGCGCGCTTCGGCGACCGGCTCGCGGTGGTCCTGCGAGTCGCGCCCGAGACGCTGTCAGTGCGGCTGCCGTCGCTGGTGCTGCAGCCGCTGGTGGAGAACGCCATCCGGCACGGGCTCGAACGCCGGGCCGGGAGCAGCCTGCTGCAGATCGTCGCGGCGGACGCCGGGCACGAGGCGGTCGTCACCGTCGAGGATGACGGGGCGGGCGCGGACCCGCAGCAGCTGCACGAGATCCTGGCCGGCCGCCGGCCCGCCGAGTCAGTGGGGCTGCGCAACGTCGACGAGCGGCTGCGCGCGACGTTCGGGACCGGCCACGGCCTGACGATCGAGACGGGCGTCGGGGCGGGCACGAAGATCACGATGCGCGTGCCCAAGTACAGCGCGGCGGTGAGCACCGCATGACGTCCACCCACATTCCCGCTGATCACGTGCGGACGCCGGACGGTGCGGCGCAGCGCGCCGGGCTGGTGTCGGCCCTCGTCGTGGACGACGAAGCGCCGGCCAGGGACCAGCTCGTCTACCTGCTGCGCTCGATCCCGATCCTGGGCCTGGTGCACGCGGCGGGCAGCTCCAGCGACGCGATCAGGCAGCTGCAGCTGCACCAGTACGACCTGGTGTTCCTGGACGTGCGGATGCCGGACCTGGACGGCCTGGAGGTGGCGCAGCTGCTGCAGCGGTTCGCGGTTCCGCCGGTGGTGATCTTCGTCACCGCCTACGAGGAGTACGCCGTCCGGGCGTTCGAGGTGCAGGCTCGCGACTACCTGCTCAAGCCGATCTCCCTGGCCCGGCTCCAGACAGCGCTGCAGCGGGTGCTGCGGCCGGACCGGACCGCGCTGCCGCCGCCGGCCGCGAAACACGCCCCGCCGATCGCGGTGGACGTCGGCGGCCGCACGCGGATGATCGAGTCCGAGCAGGTGTGCTGGGTCGAGGCCGTCGGCGACTACGTCCGAGTGCACGTGAGTGACGGCACGGCGCACCTGGTCCGGATGCCGATCTCACACGTCGAGGAACGCTGGTCTCCGTTCGGATTCGTGCGGATCCATCGCGGGCACCTGGTCCCGGTCCGGGCCATCACCGAGTTCGCGGTCATCGGCGGCAACCACACCGTGACGGTCGCCGGCCGGGTCCTGCCGGTCAGCCGACGGCACGCGCGCGACGTCAGGGAACGGTTCCTGCAGGCCGCGGACGGTCGCTGAGCGCGCGCCGTGACGCACCCGACCCAGCCCGAGCCGCCCGGTAGCGAAGTCGGCGACGGCCGGGGCCACCCGGCTCCCGAGCCTGCGGTTCGCGGCCTCGCCTGGAGCCCCGAGCACGTCCCGCTCCGGGACCACCCCCCGGCGCCGTCGGCGGTCGAGGTAGACCACGGTTACTGGCAGATCATGATCCGGTCGCTGATCCGGGCTCAGCTCGGCCTGTCCCTGGTGTGCCTCGCGTTCGCGCTGGCCGTGACGGCGTCGCTGCCGATCTTGTGCGCGATCCTGCCCGGACTCGACCGGGTCGAGATATTCGGGCTGCCGCTCGCGCTGGTCGCGCTCGGTGCGGGCATCTTCCCGGTCATCCTGATCATCGGGATCTTCTACAACCACCAGGCGGGTCGGCTGGAGCAGCGCTTCATCAGCCTGGCCGACCGGGTGGACGAGCCGGGCGATGACTGACCCGGCGTCGATCGCGGCGATCGCCGTCGTCGTGCTGCTGACGGTCGTGGTCGGCGCGCGCGGCATCCGGATCGCGCGCACCCCGGCCGACTTCATGGTCGCCGCCCGCGAGGTGTCGCCGCCGGTGAACGCGGCCGCCATCTCGGGCGAGTACCTGTCCGCCGCCTCGTTCCTCGGCATCGCCGGGCTGATCTTCGCCCAGGGTCTCGGCTCGCTCTGGTACTCGGTCGGGTACGCGGCCGGCTACCTGGTGCTGCTGCTGCTGATCGCAGCGCCGCTGCGCCGGTTCGGCGCGTACACCATCCCCGACTTCGCCGGCGGCCGCCTGCACTCGGCCAAGCTGCGGCTGTGCTCCACGGTGCTCGTCATGATCATCGGCTGGTTCTATCTGCTGCCGCAGATGGACGGCGCGGGGCTGACTCTGCAGGTCGTGCTCGGCAGCCCGTACTGGGTTGGTGTCGTCGTCCTCGGCGTGGTGGTCTCCGGCAACATCGCCATGGGCGGCATGAAGGGTGTCACCTTCGTGCAGGCGTTCCAGTACTGGCTGAAGCTCTGCGCGATCGGGATCCCGACGATCATCTTGCTCCTGCTCGTCGGGCACGGTTCCACGCTGAATCTGGCGCCCGACCACAGCCCGGTCTTCGCCCGCGCCACTACTGTCAGCATCCCGGAGAGCCTGCAGGTCACGGTCGCTCGCAGCACCCCGGTCACGGTGACCGGCAGGCTGGACGGCCGGCCGGAGGCGCGCGACCACACGACGCTGCCGCCGGGAACCCACACCATCGGCGCCGGATCCAGCCTGGTCTTCCCGGCCGGCGCTCAGGTACCCGCGCGGGTCGGGCTGGTGCCTGCCCACGCGCCGATGTGGGACTCGCCGTTCGTGTCCGTCGGGCCGGACGGCGCGCACCCGCTGGCGGCGACCTACGGCCTGATCGTGGCGACGTTCTTCGGCGCGATCGGGCTGCCGCACATCCTGGTGCGCTTCTACACCAACCGCGACGGCGTCGCGGCGCGGCGCACGACGCTCATCGTGCTCTTCCTGCTCAGCACGTTCTACTTGTTCCCGGCCGTGCTCGGCGTGCTGGGCCGGCTTCGCGCGCCGCAGCTGTACCTGACCGGCAGCACCGACGGGATCGTGCTGGCGCTGCCCAAGCTGCTGCTGCCCGGCGCCCTCGGTGCGGCGCTCGCCGCGCTGGTCGCGGCGGGCGCCTTCGCCGCGTTCCTGTCCACCTCATCCGGGCTGCTGGTGAGCGTCGCGGGAGCGCTCTCGCATGACGTGCTCAAGGGCGGCGTGCGTACCTTCCGCTGGTGCGCGCTGGTGGCCGGTGCGGTCGCGGTCGCGGCGTCCTTTCTGGTGGAGAACTTCTCGGCCGGCATTCTGGTCGGCTGGGCGTTCGCGATCGCCGCGTCGTCGTTCTGCCCGCTGCTCGTCCTCGGGATCTGGTGGCGCGACCTGACCTGGCGCGGCGCGCTGGCGGGGGCGCTCATCGGCGGGGGCGGCTGCTGCGCGGCGATCGCCGCGACGATGGCCGGGCTGGCCCGCACCGGCTGGGCGGCCGTGCTGCTCGGCTACCCGGCGATCTGGACCGTGCCGATCTCGTTCGGCGTGATGATCGTCGTGTCGCTGGCGACCCGGCGGGACCGGCCGGCCGACGTGGATCAGTTGCTGCTGCGGATGCACATGCCCGAGGCGCTGCACCAGCGGCTGCGGCGTCCGGCCGCGGTCGCCGCCGACGGCATCGGCTCGCTCCCGCTCAGCGTGCCGGAACCCGCCCCGCGCGGCTAGGCGGTCGAGCCGCGGGCGTCAGACTCTGCTGGCGGCCCGCGCCCGGCCCGTCAGCATCGCGAGCGCGAGGCGTCCGGCCACCCCCGGGTCGATGTCATCGGGAGTCTCCGCCGCCACTGCCTCCAGCCGCGCGTCGAGCTGCGCTGCCAGCGTGACCGGCGGCGGCCGCTGCCCCCGGTGCCGGACTGCCGCCGCCACGGCGATCAACGGCGCCAGCTCGGCCGGCGCCGCGCGGTCGGCGTCGCGGAGCACCAGTACCGCTGTCTCCAGGGCGACGGCCAGCGGGAAAGCGAAGTTCATGCCCAGCGCGGCGGCAACTGAGGCAGCGGCGCGCTCGGCCGCGCCGGCTTGATTTCCGGCGGCCAGGAGCGCTCGGGCGAGGACAGCCCTGATCAGCGGCATCTCTCGCTCGACGCCGAGTTCCGTGCCCTCTGCGTCCGCCATCATGCCGATCTCGATCGCCGCCGCCGCATCCCCTTCGGCGAGGGCAAGCGCGGCGTTGACCGAGAGCAGCACTACACGCGCGATCCGCTTGGTTCCCATGTGCAGCGGGTGCGCCTCGGCCACGAACGTCCGGGCCTGATCCAGCGCTCCGACCTGCCAGCAGACCATCGCGGCCGTGGGCAGGGCCGCGGCCAGCTGCTCGGCCGAGCCGGCCGCCCGGCATAGCTCGATCGCGTCCGCGGCGTAGCCGGCCGCCGCCGGCTCACCGCGCTCGGACAGCACGCTGCCCATCCCCATCGCGGCCGCGACCTGGAGGTCTATGCCGAACGGTGCGGCTGCCTGGATGGCCCGGCGGACGCACATGACCGCCTCGGTGCCCTGGTCCTGGTCGTCGAACAGGCCCGCCAGGTAGATCAGCGCGCGGGCCGCGTAGGCATTGTCGGTGCCCTCGAAGGCCGACACCACCGCCTGCAGCTCCTCGATCGCCCTCCCGGTGTCGCCCGACCAGTAGTCCAGGTAGCCGAGCGCGTACGTGGCGTACGCCGACCAGGGCGAGTCCGGATACCGGGCGAGCAGCCGGGACAGCCAGAACCGGCCTTCCGCCACGCTGGTCGCGGCCCAGTAGCGGTGCAGCCGGAAGGCAATCTCGATGCACCCGGCTCCGTCCGTGCGACCGCTGAGGCCCGCGGCCAGCAGCGAGCGCACCGATCCGAGCATGCCGGTGACGGCGTCCTGGAACGGGCTCGGCGGGTCGCGCGCGTCGTCGGGCAGGACAGCCAGGATCGCCGTCGCCAGCCGGTCGAAGGTCGGCCGCTCTTCACCCCGTTCCTGCAGCATTTCCCTGGCGAGCCGGTGCAGCTCGTCGGCCTGGTGATACGCGGACTGGGCGCCGTCGCGCTCGACCGCGATGAGGCCGCTCGCGGTCAGTTCGCGCAGGATCCGGACTACGCGGACGCCCGGAACTGTGTCGCCGGACACCACCTGCCGTACGAGCGCCAGCTCGGCGCGGCCATCGAGGACGCTGAGGCGGCGGAATACCGCCGCTTCCTGCTCGTCGAGCAGCGCGTAGCTCCCCATGGCGATAGCCCGCACCGGATCACCTCCGGCACTCAGCAACGGGCTTAGCTGGTCGAGCAGATCACCGGCTGGGATCGCCGCTAGCTGCGCGGCCGCGAGCTCTACCGCCAGCGGCAAGCCGGCGCACCGGCGCAGCAGCGCCTGGATGTGCGGCGCGGTCGCGTCATCCAGGCTGATCGCGCCGCCGCTGTCGCACACCCGGTCCACCAGCAGCTGCACCACCGGGCTGGCCCGCCAGGCCGGCTCAGCATCGGTCGGCAGCCCGGCCAGCACCGTCACGGGGAGCAGTTCCTCGCGCTCGCAGCGCAGCGGCATCCGGCTAGTGGCTACCACCGTCAGCAGCGGGCAGTGCGCTAGCAGCGCCGTGACCAAGGAGGCGACGCCGTCAAGCGCGACCTCGCAGCCGTCCAGGACCAGCAATGTCCGGCCGATCGGGGCGAGGTAGGTGAGCACCGCGGCGAGCGCATCCTCGGCGGCGGGCGGCACGCCGAGGGTGAGCGCGACAGTCGAGGCGATCAGCGCATCGTCGGCCGCGGCGCCGAGCGGCACCCAGAGCCGGCCGCCGTCGAAGCCAGGCGCCGACGCCGCGACCTTGGCCGCTAGCCGCGACTTGCCGACCCCGCCGAGACCTGTGACCGTCACCAGGCCCGGATCCCCGATAGCGCGGCTGAGCTGCGCAACCTCGTACTCGCGGCCGACGAACGAGCCCTTCTGCGCCGGGATGCGGGCGGGCGAGCTGCGCGCCTGGCCGCGCAGCGCGGCCAGGTACACCTGCACGGTCTCCGCCGACGGGTCCACGCCGAGCTGCTCGGCGAGGTGCGCCCGGCAGGCCTCGAAGGCGCGCACGGCGCCGGCCCGGTCACCGGCTCGATCCAGTGCCCGGATCAGCCCGCGATGAGCTCGTTCGTCCAGCGGGCTGGCGGCTACGCCCCGGTGCGCGGCAGCGACGGCGAACGCGTGCTCCCCGAGACTGCTGGCGGCCTCGGCCACGACTTCGGTGGCCTGCCGGGCCAGGCCGTCGACCCAAGCCCGCTGCCCTTGCAGCCAACCGCTGTCGTGGCCGGGCAGAATGTCGCGGCCGGACATGCGCGACAACGGTTCGGCCAGGTCCAGCGCGGCCCGGTACCGGCTGCGCCGCAGCAGCCCGGCCGCGTCCTGAATCGCGGCGGCCGCGGCGGTGGCGTCCACGTCAGTTCCCGCCGCGAGCCGGTAGCCCGGCGGCTCGGTCACGATCACCTGCTGGCTGCCGCCGCCGATGGGTGCCAGCGCGGTTCGCAGTTCGCGCACGAGACCGCGCAGTGCCGCCCGCCAGGTCGGCGGCGGGTGCCCGGCCCAGACCTCCAGCGCGAGCCGTTCGGCCGGAACGGTGCCGCGCTCAAGCGCGAGCACCACCAGGACGACCTGCACCCGGCGACCGCCCAGCTGAGTTCCTGCAACCCGGCCCGCGTCGCCGGTCGCGGCCGGCGTGCCGAGCACCTCGATGCGCACCTTCTGACTCTAGATGCCCGTGTGCGGCTATCCCGGCACTAGCCGTTACGCAGACATTACGGCGGCGCGGTGTACTCGCGATCAGAAGGCGCCGGCGCGCCCGTGCGGACGTGTGCGGCGCCATCGGTCACGACTCATTTGGAGGGGAAGCCGTGCCACTATCGCTTCGATCGCTGGCGGTCGTCGCCAGCGCAGCAGTTGCCACCACCGGTGCCACCCTGGCCGCGCTGGCAGGACCTGCTGTCGCGCACGCCGGGACCGCGGCCGCGCAGGCCGGACGGACTGCGCCGGCCAGCAAGCCGGGTCCGCAGCATCGCCCGATCCTGCTGCAGGACCACGCTGAGTTCTCGGGCTATGACGCGGCCACCGACGCGGCGGGGACCACCTACATCGGCTGGATCGGTGACAGTGGCTCCGGCCGCAAGGTGCACCTGTGCACCCTGCCGCGCCGCGCGGTTGCCTGCAAGGGCGGCATCTCGACGATCAGCTCGCTGGACACGATCACCAGCTCGGCTCAGGGCCTGCATGTGCTCGTCACGAGCACCGGCCACGTCACGCTGGTGTGGATGCATGACACGACCGCGTCGGAGAACGGACCGCAAGGCAGCGAGATCGCCGACGCGACGGCCAGCAACGGCGGGCCGCTCGGGGCGCCGGCGGACGTCGCTACCGCCCCGAGCTTCGGCACCATGGAGGACGCCGCGGTCGGGCCCGGCGGTGCGATCTGGGTCGTCACCGAGACGTCGGCCCTGACGACGCTGCAAGTGCGAACCGGCTTCACCGCCGCGCCCGTCAGCTTGAAGCCGCCGTACGAAGTGGGCAACGCGCAGCTCGCCTTCGCCGGCCGCACCGCGGTGCTGGCCATTCAGCAGGCCGGCGCGATCACCCACCCGGTCGCCTACGCCTCGCACAAGACCAGCTGGTCCGGATTCAAGAACCTGGGCCGGACCTGGACCTCCGACGCCAACCTCGGGCTGACTGATACCAGGTCGGGCGTACGCTTGCTGGCCAGCGTGAACAACGCGGACTACTGGCCGGTGGTGTCGCGGTGGACCGGCAGCAGCTTCACCCGGCCCGCGCTGACCGGGGACCGGAACAACTGCTCACCGAGCAGCCACGACCCGGTGTCGGACGCCAGCGGGCGGATGGCCGACGTGTCGGAGGAATGCTCGAACCTGGCTGTCGCGAACCTGACCGACACCACCCACGCCGCTGTGGTCCGGTTCGGCTCCGGCGGCACGTTCGCGGGCGGGATCCCGCAGCTCGCCACGGCGGCGAGTGGCCGCGCCTGGGTGGTCTGGTCCATCGAGTCGAGTACGGCGAACAAGCTGGTCGCCGCGCCGGTTCTGCTGCCCGGCCGCACCGTCACCGTGACCGCTGCTAAGGCCGGCAATCGCGCGATCCTGACCGGGCCGGTCTCGTGCCTGCCTGCGGTCACGGTCGGGGTCCGGCTGCGGGGTTCCCCGGCCCGGCACTGGCGGGTGCTGCGCGGGTCCATCCGGCTTGGCTCGAAGGTGCTGGGGTCGAGTCTCAACGGCGCTAGCCTGACGGCGGGGCACCTGTACACGCTGACCGGTGCCGTGACGTTCGCCGACGGGAGTGCCCGCCGGGTGGTCACTGCCCGGCTGCGGTTCCGGACCTGCGGTAATCCCTGATCCCTAGTTCCTAGCCCGTTCGCCCGGAGCGAGCTGGCAGGCCTGCCGCCAGTGTCAGGCCTGCCAGCCGTTTCGCTTCGCCCCTGACGCCCACGGCGTCACTCGGGCGGCAGCTCCCTGTACACGAAGCTGACGTTGATGCCGTGCCGGGCGCGGATGAACCGCGGGATGTAGTACAGCGCGGCGCCGACCACGATCAGGCCGCCGAACCAGGCCGGGATCCACCAGAAGTTGGCGCTGTCTCCGTTCATGACCAGCGCCGGGTACTGGGTCGAGATGACCGCGAGCGTCACGAAGATGGCGATGGACAGCGGCGCGACGATCCAGAGCACCGGGACGCCGAGGAATTTGACGTTGGCCGGCGACGCCTTGTACAGCTCGGGCCGGCGCAGCGGCAGCGCGATCGCGGCCAGGGCGACGATCACCACGCCGAGGCAGCCGGCCAGCACGATCAGTCCGAGCACGAGCTGGAAGGCGTTGGAGTAGACGCTCCAGATCGTGAGCGCCGCGATGATCACGTTGACCGTGACGATCGCGATCACGGGGGAGTGGGTGCGCTCGTTCACGTCCGCGAGCTTCTCCGGCATCAGCCGGTCGAACGACCAGGCGAACAACGACCGGATCGGCATGAACGTGTTGGCGATCATCGACGGCAGCGCCCAGAACAGGAAGCAGCCCAGGATGATCACGGTGAAGAACGGCACGTTGACCGACAGCGCCGCGAGGAACGGGTAGAACGGCCCGGACGGGATCGCGTACGCCTTGCTGCCGGCGTTGAGCGCGTAGACCACGTTGTACGGCGCGACGTGGAACAGCAGCAGCGTGCCGATGATCAGCAGTACCACGTCGAAGACCAGCGCGCCGAACATGATGACCAGCTGGCGGCGCCGGTTCGACGCGCTCTTCAGCTCGCCGGACATGTAGACCGACCAGAAGTTCCACATCATGAAGCCCATGACGGAGAACACCACCGGCAGGGTCGCGCTCATGTTCCCCAGGTCCGGCGCGGCGTGCGTGGCGCCGGTCGACGAGACGACCTTTCCGATCGTGCCGCCGCCGAAGCTCTTGTTCAGCGAGTTGAAGTTCGAGACGAAGGCGCCCTTGCTGGCGAACGCGAGCACGAAGAACGCCACGATGATGCCGACCATGGCGATCAGGAACGCGCCGTTCTGCCAGCGGAAGGTGGACTTCGTGCCGCGGATCAGGATGTAGGTCTGCAGCGCGACCATGACGAGCGCGCCGACCAGGGTCCAGGTGTGATTGATCTCGAAGTTCGTGCCCCAGCTGACCAGTGTGTGGTTGTGCGACAGGCTGCCGCCCGCGACCAGGGCCGGGCCCAGCGCGAAGACGGAGAAGAACTTGGCGAAGTACGCCGCCCCGAGCAGCCCGCCCATGATCATGCACAGATTCGAGATCATCGCCAGCGGCGGGTTCAGGATCCGGCTGACCCAGACGTAGTCACCGCCGACCCGCGGCATGCTGGCGCCGAGCAGGGCGAACATGATCAGCACCGGGATGTTGATGATCAGCGTGATGACCAGCACCCCGACCGGATTGGCACCGGGGAACGCCACCAGGGCGAAGAAGATCGACCAGGCGAGGGTCGAGCCAATCGGCGCGGAAATGACCGCGTTGAAGATCGTCGCGTCGAGCGCCGACGCCGAGCGTACTAATCCGGTGCTGTTGCGAACGAACAGACGGCTTTCCGAGCGGTCCGCTGTGGTCATGAGCTCCTCCTGATGGCCCATGCCTCCGCGGGTCCCCCCGTTGACCCTCCTACCGAGGCTAGCTAAAGTCGAACATAATCAGTAACAACTGTCAATCGTCGTAACATAACCGATCACTGTCTCATCTCAGGAATGAACAGTCCCGGATTGACGCACAAGGGAGAGCGGGTGCTGGCGGTCGAACGGCGCATCAAGGTGCTGGAGCGGATCGCGGCGGACCAGGCCGTCGAAGTGAGCAGCCTGGCCCGCGAGTTCGGGGTGTCCGAGATGACCATCCGCCGCGACTTGCGCCGCCTGGACCGGGACGGATTCGTCCGCCGTACCTACGGCGGCGCCACCACCAGGGTGGTCCGCGCGGGCGGCGCCTTCGAGGTGACGCAGAGCGCGCGGATGCTGCACCACGCGCCGGAGAAGCGCCGGATCGCGATGCGCGCCGCCGATCTGACCGCTGATGCGCGAGTGATGTTCATTAGTGTTGGCTCGACCGTGGAGCAGTTCGCCCGGCTGGCCGCCCCGCGCGACGGGCTGCTGGTGATCACCCAGTCGCTGGTGGTGGCGAGCCTGCTCGGTACCCGCCGGGTCAACGTGATCATGGCCGGCGGCATGGTCCGGCAGGACGAGCTGAGCTGCGTCGGCCCGGCGGCGGTGGAGTGCGTGCAGCGCTACAACACCGACATCGCGGTCATCGGCGCGGCCGGGATATCGGCCCGGCGCGGCATCACCGACCTGGACGACCAGGAGGCGGGCGTCATCCGCGCGGCGCTGGAGAAGACCGAGCGGATCATCGTGCTGGCCGACGGGTCGAAGTTCGGCGATGTCGCGCTCAGCACCGTGGTGCCGATCAACCGCGTCGCCACGATCGTCACCGACGCCAGCGCCGACCCGGTCGAGGTCGACAAGATCACCCGCGAGGGGGTCGAGGTCATCCTCGTCGAGCCCGACGTCCCGGCCACCCCGGCCGCGGCCGGACCAGACAATGCCGCGGTCGCCGAGCCCGGGACAGCGGACGGCGAGACGCCGTTCGCGGTGGCGCGATGACCGCGCTGCTGCGCCAGCTGTTCGGGGTCAGCAAGCCGGTCATCGCGATGGTGCACCTGCGGGCGCTGCCGGGGCGGCCGCGGCACGACCGGGCCGGCGGGATGCGCGCCATCGTCGACGCGGTCCGCCGGGACCTGCGGGCGCTGCAGGACGCCGGCGTGGACGGGCTGCTGTTCTGCAACGAGGCCGACCTGCCGTATCAGCTCGGAGTCGGACCGGAGGCGGTGGCGGCCATGGCCGCCGTCATCGGCGCGGTCCGGGCCGAGATCTCCCGGCCGTTCGGGGTGAACCTGGTGTGGGATCCGGTGGCGAGTCTCGCGGTGGCGCGGGCGACCGGCGCGAGCTTCGTGCGCGAAGTGTTCACCGGAGCGTACGAGAGCGACCTCGGCGTGATGCGGCCCGACTTCGGCGCGATCGGCGCCTACCGGTCGGCCATCGGCGCGCAGCAGGTGGCCATCTTCGCGAACATCACCCCGGAGTTCGCCAGCTCATTAGGAGGTCGCACGATCGCGCAGCGCGCCCGCAGCGCCGCTTACCTGGGCGTGGACGCCCTGCTCATCAGCGGCGCGATCACCGGCGAGCCGACCGACCTGGCCCAGCTGCGGGCGGCGAAGGGAGCTGTCACCGCCGCGCCGGTGCTGGCCAACACCGGCGTGACGGCGGACACGGTCGCCGGACGTGCTGGCCGTCGCGGACGGCGCGATCGTCGGCACGGCGCTGAAGGCCGGCGGCGTCACCTGGAACGAGGTTGACCCGGAGCGGGCGGCCGGTTTCATGGCGGCGGCCAGGCAGGCCAGGGCGGAGCAGGCCAGGGCGGAGCAGGCCAGGGAGAGCGTGGTGCAGACCTGATGGCGGTGCGGACCTAGTGGCTAAGGGCACCCTGCTGTATTTCGTCAGCGACCTGCACGGCTCCAGCCTGTGCTTCCGCAAGTTCGTCAACGCGACGCAGGTGTACAAGCCGAGCATCCTGGTGCTCGGCGGCGACGTCGCGGGCAAGGCGATCCAGTCGATCGTCCGCGGCCCGAACGGCCGCTGGCAGTGCAGCTTCATCGGCACCCGGTACGAGCTGACCGAGGGCGAGGAGCTGACCGGGCTGGAGCGGCTCATCGCCGACCACGGCTACTACCCGTACCGGGCCGAACCGGGCGAGCTGGAGGCGATGGAGGCCGACGGGACGCTCGACGACCTGTTCCTGCGGCTGATGCGCGAGCGGCTGGCGGAATGGCTCGACATCGCCGACACCCGGCTGCGGCCGAAGGGCGTGCCGCTGTACCTGATGCTCGGCAACGACGACCCGCCCGAGCTGGCGCAGCTGCTCGACCAGGCGCCGTGGGGCGTGCACGCCGAGGGCAAGGTGGTCCAGCTGGACGACGAGCACGAGATGATCAGCTGGGGGTACGCGAACACTACGCCGTGGCACACCTACCGGGAGCAGACCGACGAGCAGCTCGCCGTCGTGTACGCGGGGCTGGCGGACCAGCTGCAGCGACCCGAGCGCGCGGTGTTCAACCTGCATCCGCCGCCGTACAACAGCCAGCTCGACGACGCGCCCGCGCTCGATGACGACCTGCGCGTGCAGGCGACGCTCGGCCAGGTGCGGTACCAGCCGGTCGGCAGCACCGCGGTGCGCGACATCGAGGCCGAGCGCCAGCCCCTGGTCGGCCTGCACGGCCACATCCACGAGTCGTCCGGCATCCGCCGCCTCGGCCAGCGCAAGAGCCTGGTCCTGAACCCGGGCAGCGACTACTCGACCGGCGCGCTCAACGGGGCGCTCATCAGCCTGAGCAAGGACCGGGCTGACGCCCAGCTGGTGCGGGGCTGACCATGAGCGGTCTCACGATGTCCGCGGGGGTCGTCCCCCCGGGTCGGCACCGCCTGGCGCGGACGTGCTGGTAGCGATCGACGTGGGAACGTCGGGTGCGCGCGCCTCGGCGTTCGGCCTGTCCGGGGAGCCACTGGCGGAAGCACGGCGGCCTTATCCCACCGATCTGCCCGCCGAGGGCTGGGCGGAGCAGGACGCGGCCCGCTGGCAGTCGGCGGCGCTGGCCGCGTTCGGCGCGCTGGCGCGGTCGCTCGGGCCGGCCCGCCGGATCCGCGCGGTCGCCGTCACCGGGCAGTGCCCGAGCGTGGTCCCGCTCGACGCGCGGGACCGGCCGCTGCGGCCCGGCCTGATCTACCGCGACAACCGGGCTACCGCGGAAGCCGAGCAGATGCGGGCGCGGTTCGGCGACGCCGAGCTGCACCGGCTGACCGGGCACGTGCCGGCCGCGTTCCACGTCGCCGCCAAGATTCTCGTGGCTGCGCGCGCACGAGCCGGAGGTGTTCGCCGCGACCCGCCGGTTCGTCCAGCCGACCGACTACGTGGCCCTCGGCCTGACCGGCAACCTGACCACCGACTGGTCGATGGCGGCCGCGACCGCGCTGCTGGACCTTCGGGCCCGCACCTGGGCCGCGCGCCTGATGGCAGACCTCGGCCTGGACACCGCCGCGTTCCCGCCGATAGTGCCTTCCTGGAGCGTCATCGGGGACGTACGCCCGGCGCTCGCGCGCCGCTACGGCCTGCCGCCGGGCATCCCGGTGATCGCGGGCGCGGGGGACAGCATCGCGTGCGCGCTCGGCGCCGGGGTGACCGGTCCAGGGCCGGTGAGCGAGATGGCGGGCAGCTCCAGCTGCTTCAACTCGGTGATCGCCGAGCCGCTCGCGGATCAGGACGTGACGCACTACCCGAGCATCGTGGCCGCCCACGGGTACGTCACCGAGGTCGGCATCAACACCACCGGCGAGGCGCTGGACTGGCTCGCGCAGATCTTCTACGCGGGCTCGGCCAGGGCGCCGCGGGCCGCCGACTATGAGCGCATCGAGCAGGCCGCCGCGGCGGCGGCGCCGGGGGCGGGCGGGCTGCTGTTCGCGCCGGTGCTCGGCGACGGCGAGCGAGACGACCCCGCGCTGCGCGGCGCGCTGACCGGGCTGTCGCTGCGGCACGATCGCGGCGCGGTGGCCAGGGCCGCGCTGGAGGGGATCGCCTGCGGCGTCCGGGTCCGGCTGGAGACCCTCGGCCGCGCGTCGGTGCCCGCGACCGAGCTGCGGGTGTCCGGCGGGGGCGCGGTCATGGCGCTGTGGAGTCAGATCAAGGCGGACGTCACCGGGATCCCGGTGGTGCGCGTCGCGGGGGACTCGACCGCGGCGGGCGCCGCCTTGCTCGCGGGCATCGGCGCCGGCGTCTACCGGGACGCGGCCGAGGCGGTCGCGGCGGGCTACCGGCCCGAGGGGCGCTGGGAGCCCGATCCATCGCGGCGGGAGCTGTACGACGATCTGTATGAGCGATACCGGGCGCTGCTGCGGTCTGCGGTGGTCCGGCCCGAGCCGAAGGAGAACTGAGATGCGCGCGCGGCTTGGCATCAACAACTGCTTCGCGGTCAAGCGCTGGCCGCGGCCCGCCGACTGGGCCGCGATCGCCGGCTCCGAGCTCGGCCTCGACCTGGTGGAGCTGTCGCTCGACCTGATGGACGACATCGACACCTCCGACGGCCGCGAGCGCAGCGCGACCGAGACGCTGGCGGCGCTCAGCCAGCACGGCCTGCAGGCGCAGACGGTGTTTACCGGGTTGGCCGCGTACTCGCTGAACCTGCTGATGGATCCCGATCCGGCCCGCCGCCGGGCCGCCATGAACTGGTACGCCAGCGTGATCGACCTCGCCGCGCGCCTGGGCGCCCGCGGGGCCGGCGGCCACGTCGGCGCGATGAGCGTGCCCGACTGGTCGGATCCGGCCCGCCGCGCGCAGCGGTGGAGCGGCCTGCAGGCGGGGCTGGCCGAGCTGGCGGGCGCGGCCAGGGCGGCGGGCCTCGACTACCTGCTGGTCGAGAACCTCGCCAGCCAGCGCGAGCCGTCCACCATCGCCGGCCTGCGGTCGCTGCTGGCCGACGGGGATGGCGACCGGGTGCCGGTGCGGCTGTGCCTGGACGTCGGTCATCAGTGCGTGCCCGGCACCACCGGGCCGGACCGGGATCCGTACGCGTGGCTGGCCGAGTTCGGCGCCGGGCTCGCCGAGGTCCAGCTCCAGCAGTCCGACGGGCTGGGCGATCATCACTGGCCGTTCACCCGGAGCGGAATGAGGCCGGGCTGATCGAGCCGGGTCGCGTGCTCGACACGCTGGCCGCGGCCGGCGCGCAGGATGTGCTGCTCGTGCTTGAGGTCATCCCGCCGTTCGAGCAGGACGACGCCGAGGTGCTGGCTGACCTGCGGTCGTCGGTCGAGCTGTGGCGGACCGCGCTGGCTGAGCGAGGCCTGGGATGAGCGGCGGCTTCGCCCGCGGGGCCGGGATCGACATCCACTATCAGGTGGACGGCGCCGGGGACGAGACGCTGGTGCTGATCAACGGCGTCGGCGATGATCTCGGCGGCTGGCTGAACCAGACCGGCGACTTTCTCAGCGGCCGGCCTGCGGGTCGTCAGTTACGACAATCGCGGGGTCGGCGAGTCCGGCGCAGCCGGCCGGACCGTACACCAGCCAGGAGATGGCCGCGGACCTGAAGGCCGTGGTCACCGCGCTCGGGCTGGCGGGCTTCCACCTGGCGGGCGTGTCGATGGGCGGCGCGATCGCGCAGGAGTACGCGCTGGCCTATCCGGGCGACCTGCGCTCGCTCGTGCTCGCCAACACGTTCGCGGTCGCGGACCCGTTCACCCGCTCGGCGTTCGACACCTGGGCGCGGGTCGCGCAGACGGCCGGGATGGCGGTGATGACGGAGATGCAGGCCCCGTGGATCTTCAGCCCGGCCTTCTACGCCGCGTCGCCGGACCGGGTCGCTGAGCTGGTCGCCGGCGCGGCGCAGAGCACCCAGCCGGCGGCGGCGTTCGCGGCCCAGATGGCGGCGCTCAACAACCACGACTGCGCGGACCGGATCGGTGCGGTCACGGTGCCGACGCTCGTGCTGGCGGCGGCCGACGACATCATCATCCGGCCCGAGTTGTCCCGGCAGTTGTTCGACGCGCTCGCCGACGGCGTCGGCACGTGGGCCGTGGTGCCCGGCGGGCACGCCGCCTTCTGGGAGGATCCGGCGCCGTGGAACCAGGCAGTCATCGAGTTCGTCCGCGCGCACAGCGCGGCCTGACCGGCAGAAGAGAAAGGCCACTCGGAGACCATGTCGCTTGAGCAGAGATTCGGCACCATCAAGCCCGTGATCGCGATGGTGCACTTCCCTGGCTTGCCCGGCCGGCCCTGGCACGACCGGGCGGCCGGCCGGGCCAAGCTGCTCGACGTCGTCGGGCGGGACCTGGCCGTGCTGCAGGACGCCGGCGTCGACGCGGTGCTGTTCTGCAACGAGGCCGACATTCCCTATCAGCTGACCGTCGGCCCGGAGATCCCGGCCGCGATGGCCGCCGTGATCGGCGAGCTGCACTCCTCGATCCGGGTGCCGTTCGGGGTGAACATCCTCTGGGACGCCCGCGCCAGCCTCGCCCTCGCGCGGGCGACCGGGGCGACGTTCATCCGGGAGGTGCTCACCGGGGTCTACGAGAGCGACATCGGCGTCATCGCGCCGTCGCTCGGTGACCTGGCCGCCTACCGGGACGCGATCGGCGCCGCCGACGTGGCGCTGTTCGGCAACATCACGCCCGAGTTCAGCTCCACGCTCGGCACCCGCACCGTCGCGGAGCGGGCCCGCAGCGCCAGCTTCCTCGGCCTGGACGCGATCCTCATCAGCGGCCCGGAGGCGGGCGTGCCGTTCGTCATGAGTGATCTGCGCGCCGCGAAGGAGGCCGTGCCGCAGACGCCGGTGCTGGCCAACACCGGCGTGAAGGCCGAGCGGCTGGGCGAGATCCTGGCCGTGGCCGACGGCGTGATCGTGGGCACCAGCCTGAAGGTCGACGGCATCACCTGGAACGCGGTCGACCCGGACCGGGCGCGCCGGTTCATGGACACCGCGCGGGATGTCCGCGGCCGGACCAGCGTGGCCAGTTGACCGGTCCGCACCAGCTGGCCCAGCCTGGGCCGGTGACCCAGTCGCGACTGCGGGCGGTCATCCTGGACATGGATGGACTGCTCATTGACACCGAGCCGGTCTGGCGCGTCGCGCAGGCCGAGGTCTTCGCCGGCCTCGGGGTGCAGCTGACCGAGCAGGAGTTGCTCGACTCGACCGGCCAGCCGACCGAGGACCTGATCCCGCTCTGGCGGCAGCGCGCGCCCGGTGGGGATCGCGGGCTCACCGACGCGCAGGTAGCGGATCAGATCACCGACCGGATCATCGCGCACGTCAAGGCCGAGGGCGAGCCGATGCCGGGGGTCACCGCCGCGATCGCCCTGTTCCGGCGGCACGGGCTGGCGCTGGCGATCGCGTCGTCCTCGCCGCGGCGGCTGATCGACGCCGTCTGTGACCGGCTGGGCCTGCGGGACATCGACGTGCGCTGCTCGGGCGCCGAGGAAGCACACGGCAAGCCCGCGCCGGACGTGTATCTGACCGCCGCGCGCAGGCTCGGCCTGCCCGCGGCCGAGTGCCTGGCGATCGAGGACTCGCCGAACGGCGTGCTCGCGGCGAAGTCGGCCGGGATGCGCTGCGTCGCCGTGCCGGACCCGCTGCTGGCGGCCGATCCGCGGTTCAGCGCCGCGGACCTGGTGCTCGGCTCGCTGACGCTGCTGGACGAAGAGGCGTTGCGGCAGCTCGGCGGGCCGGGCTGATGAGCGCGCTTGGTGCTGTTCTTGCCGGCAGCGCCGACCGCCCAGGCGTTCTTGGCCGAGGTGGCGGCTACCGCGTCTCGAGCGCTCGTCGACTGGGCGAACCCGGCACCCGCCGTCGGCGCCGCCTTCAACCTGCTGATCTTCGGCAGCTAGCGCCGGGGATCAGCTGACCTCGGCCCGCTGATCGCCGATCAGCGGGCCTCAATCTGGGTAGCTACTTGTAGTAGTAGCTGCGGGTCGGCTGGCACCGGATCCGCGGACGGTGCTGAGCGGGACGGCCTGGCCGCCGCGGCCTCTGTGCGTCAGGCGCCAGCGGCCCTCGGGCCAGTCGATCTGCATATTGGCAAGGAGCGGGCCGTGAGCTCATTTGAGTCGGAAGTCAGCGAGACCGCAAAGTGGTTCGAGAGCTCGCGTTTCGCTGGCATCACGCGCCTGTATTCAGCGCGTCAAGTGGTGGAGCAACGCGGCACAATCGGCACCGACTACATGGTGGCGAGGGTGGCGGCCGAGCAGTTCTACGACCGGCTCCGGCAGCTCTTCACCGACCGTCGGCCTATCACTACCTTCGGGCCGTATTCGCCGGGTCAGGCGGTGGCCATGAAGAGAATGGGCATCGAAGGCATCTACCTTGGCGGCTGGGCGACGTCGGCGAAGGGGTCGGTGACCGAAGATCCTGGACCTGACCTGGCCAGCTACCCTCTCTCGCAGGTGCCGGACGAGGCTGCGCCGATCGTACGGGCGCTGCTTTCCGCGGACCGGAACCAGCGGTTCAACCGCTCGCGGCTCAGCGAGGACCAGCGGGCCAGCACCCCTGAGGTCGACTACCGGCCGTTCATCATTGCCGACGCCGACACCGGCCATGGCGGCGACGCGCACGTAAGGAACCTCATCCGCCGGTTCGTGGAGGCCGGCGTACCCGGCTACCACATCGAGGACCAGAAGCCCGGCACCAAGAAATGCGGGCACCAAGGGGGCAAGGTGCTCGTCGGCGTGGACGAGCAGATCAAGCGGCTCAACGCGGCCCGGTTCCAGCTTGACGTGATGCAGGTGCCCGGCCTGATCGTGGCCAGGACCGACGCGGAGGCGGCCACCTTTCTCGAGGGCCGGTCGGACGAACGCGATCACCCGTTCATCCTGGGTGCCACCAACGTGGACCTGCCCACTTACAAGGTCGGCTACCTCACCATCCTGCGGCAGCTCCGCGACCTGGGCGTCGAGGACGCGCGCGGCCACCTGCTGTTCAAGATCTCCCCGGAGGAATACGACGAAGCCGCGGCCTGGCTGACCAGGACCGGCGTGACCGGCGAGGTCGAGACGCGGACGCGGGAATACCAGCGGTCTGGCCGGCCGGTTGAGGATCTGCTGGAGAGCGTTGAATCGCGGTACCTGGAGGCATGGCTGGCCGAAGCCACCCTGGCCCAGTACCCGCAGGCGGTCGCCGACGTGATCGATATCCGGGCCAGCGAGGGCGAGCTCGCCGACATGAGCGCTGCCGAGCTGGCTTGGCTTCGCGAACCAGACGTCCTTCCATGCCGCCCGGGCCAAGGCGAGGTCGATGGGCGCGGACATCAGCTGGGACTGCGAGGTCGCCAAGACTCCGGAAGGCTACTACCAGGTGCAGGGCGGCATCGATTACGCGATCGCGAGGTCGCTGGCCGTCGCCCCCTTCGCGGACCTGCTCTGGATGGAGACCAAGACGGCGGATCTCGCCGATGCCCGGCGCTTCGCCGAGGCCATCCACGCCGAGTTCCCCGACAAGATGCTCGCCTACAACCTGTCGCCGTCGTTCAACTGGGACACCACCGGCATGAGCGATGAGGAGATGCGGGAGTTTCCCGACGAACTCGGCAAGCTGGGGTTCGTCTTCAACTTCATCACCTACGGCGGCCACCAGATCGACGGTCTGGCCGCCGAGGAGTTCGCCACCGCGCTCAGAGAGGACGGCATGCTCTCGCTGGCCCGCCTGCAGCGAAAGCTCCGGCTGCTCGAGTCGCCTTACCGGACGCCCCAGACGCTCGTCGGGGGACCGCGCTCGGATGCCGCTCTGATGGCCGCCTCCGGCGGCACGGCGGCAACCAAGGCGATGGGCGAGGGTTCGACTCAGCACCAGCACCTCGTCCAGACCGAGGTGCCGACCAAGCTGCTCGAGGAATGGCTCGCGCTGTGGACGGAGCACAACCAGATCACCGGTCCGCTGCGGGTCGCGCTGCGACCGCACACGGCGGGCTCTGAGCTGCTAGAGCTGACACTGACTAACCCGGCCGGCGACGACGTCGCCAACATCATCTTCTCGGTGATCGTGGATCGTCGCGGCCGCCATATCCTTTCCGTCCGCGATCAGAACACCTTCGACGAGGCGCTCCGGCAGAAGCGCCTGATGACGTTGATTCACCTGTTCCTGGTCCACCGCTACAAGGCGTGGGCGGTGCACTACGTCAGCCCGACGGACGACAATCGTTACCAGGCGCAGAAGATGAAGGCGCATGGTCTCTTCAGCGATGTCCACGACGAGGTTGGACACGTCATAGTCGCGGACGTGAATGCCGACGGCGTCAGGGCCTTGCTCGCGGCCGACAGAAACCGCCTGAACGCGCTGATCGACCGCACGCATCCGGCCCCCGGCGACGCCTGACCGGACCGGCTGACCGCCTGCCGGGCGGCCTCCTGCCTGGCAGGCCGGTACCGGCCTGCCAGGCAGCCGGGCTCACCTGACCTCGTAGCGCAGGTGCACGGCGCCCTCGCCGTGGATCGTCTCGATGCAGTGCAGGTCCGCCCGGCTCGACCCGAACAGCGGCTTGCCGCGGCCCAGCACTACCGGCGTCACGTGCAGCACGACCTCGTCGACCAGACCAGCGTCCAGCGCCTGCTGGGCGATGCTGACGCCGCCCGCCAGCAGCACGTCCTTGCCGTCCGCGACGGCGCGGGCTTCCTTGACAGCGGCCTCGATCCCGCCGGTCACGAAGGTGTAGCTGGTACCGCCGCCCTTCTCGATCCGCTCCTGGCCGCGATGGGTCACCACGAAGACCGGCGCGTGGAACGGCGGGACGTCGCCCCAGCTGTCGTAGCCGTAGGTGAACATCGTGCGGCCGATGATCTGCGGGCCGAACCGGTCGAAGTTCTCCGCCCAGACCCGGGAGTCGACCGAGGCCTCGCCGCCGTCCTGGCCTTGCTGCTCGCGCCAGCTGCGCAGCGGGAAGACCCAGCCCAGCACCGCGTTGAAGACCTTCATCCCGTCCTCGTCGGGGGCGTGCGGTCCCGCGATGCCGTCCACCGACATGGACATCCCCAGCACCAGCTTGGTCATCGCCTTGCTCCATTCCGTACCGCGGGCGCCTGGTGCGCCCGTTCAGCCCTGAGTCGGAGCCGCCCGCAGATTCTCTACATCCTTCCGGAATCTTTTTTCTGGCCGGTGAGCCGGGCCGCCCGGTCCAGCAGGTACGCCCGCTCCGGCTCGCTGGTGGTCCGGCTGGCGGCCTGTTCGTAGGCGGCCCTGGCCCCGGCCGCGTCGCCGGCCATCTCCAGCAGGTGCGCGCGGGTGGAGCGCAGCCGGTGGTGCCCGGCCAGCCGGTCGTCGGATTCGAGCTCGCGCAGCACCGCCAGGCCAGCCGCGGGCCCGGCGACCATCGCGACGGCGACGGCCCGGTTCAGGCTGACCATCGGACCAGGGGCGAGCTGGTTCAGCACGTCGTAGAGCCCGAGAACCTCCGCCCAGTCGGTGTCCTCGACCGACGCGGCCTCGTCGTGCACCGCCGCGATCGCGGCCTGGACCTGGTAGGGGCCGGCCTGGCCGGCCGGCAGCGCGGCAGTCAGCAGGGTCACGCCCTCGGCGATGCGGTCCCGGTCCCACTCGGACCGGTCCTGCTCGTCAAGCGGGATCAGCCGACCGTCCCGGCTAGTGCGCGCGGCCCGCCGGGCGTCGGTCAGCAGCATGAGCGCGAGCAGGCCGGTGACCTCGCTGTCATCGGGCAGCAGCCCGTGCAGCCAGCGCGTGAGCCGGATCGCTTCGCCGGACAGCTCGGTGCGGGTCAGCCCGGCGCCGGCGGTCGCGGTGTAGCCCTCGTTGAAGATCAGGTACAGCACGTGCAAGACGATGCCGAGCCGTTCGATCCGGTCGGCCGGGCCGGGCATCTCGAACCTGGCGCCGCTCGCCTTGATCGTCTGCTTCGCCCGGCTGATCCGCTGGGCCATGGTGGCTTCCGGCACCAGGAACGCGGCGGCTATCTGCGTCGTGGACAGACCGCCGACCGCCCGCAGCGTCAGCGCCACCTGGCTGGGGTCGGACAGGGCCGGATGACAGCACAGGAACAGCAGCGCGAGGCTGTCGTCGTGGTCTCGCCCGGCGTCGTCGCTGTCCGCCAGCCGCTCCGCGCCGGCCGCGTGCTCCTGCTCCCGCCGCCTGCGGGCGTGGTCGCTGCGGACCTCGTCGATCATGCGCCGGGAGGCGACGGTGAGCAGCCAGCCCTTCGGGTTCTCCGGCCGACCGTGCGCCGACCATGCCTGCACCGCGGCCAGCAGCGCGTCCTGCATGGCGTCCTCGCAGGCGTCAAACTGGCCGAAGCGGCGGACGAGGGAGCCGAGCACGCCCGGCGCCAGCTCGCGCAGCAACTCGGGAATGGACCCGGCCTCCGGCCGCCCGTCCTGGCTCACCGATCAGCGGCAGCTTCGTGCTCGATGGGCCACAGCTCGACCGGGTCCTGGTCGGCGAACGGCATGTCCGCGGCGATCTGCAGCGCGCGCTCCTCGCTCTCGCACTCCAGCAGCCAGAAGCTCGCGAGGTACTCCTTGGTCTCCAGGTACGGGCCATCGGTGACGACCGGGACACCGCCCGCCCGTCGGACGAGCCTGGCCCTGGCGGCGTCGGCCAGCCCGTACGCGCCGAGCAGCTCGCCGGTCTCCCGGTATCGCTTGTTGAACTCGTCCTGTCTGGCGATTGCGGCCGGCCGGTCCCGCGGCGGGATGGCGGCCCACTTCTCCTGGTTTCCGTAGATCATCAGCAGGTACTTCACTCCTGTGCCTCCGAATCCACCGTGCCTCTCAGGGCATGGTCGAGATGCCCAGGCTAGCCACCGCGGAACTCGGTGATCATCGCGACCACCCAGGCGGCCCGGTCGCACAGCCCCGTGTGGGTCGTGCCAGGCACGACCGCGAGCCGCGCCGCGGGCAGCCCGCGGACGTCCCCGTTGATGCCGCCGCCGAGCGGCTGGCCGGCGCCGCCGGACTCGTAGTGCAGGTGCAGGCTAGGCCGGCGTGAGATGCAGGTACACGACGCCGTTGTCGTAGAGCCGGCCGCCGGGCCGGGCCCACTTCGCGGGCCCGACTCCGTCCTCGAACAGGCGCGGACCGCCCGCCCGGGTCACCGGGTACATGAACAGGTGCAGGTCATCGACCAGCCCGTCCCGGATAAGCGCGCGTACGAGGGTGCCGCTGCCGCTGACGTACAGCGCCTTGGCCGAGTCCTTTAGCTGTCTGATCCGGTCAGCGTCGTAGCGCCCGCGGCGTCGAAGCTGATTGCCGCGTCGCTGCGCTGACCGCTGCAGCGGCAGCAGGTGCGGTGGGGCGCGGAGGCGTCGGCACTTCGCCTCTGGCCGTGCCCTCAGCCACAGCTTTGCCGGGATTGCTGCTGATGCAGCGGCACCGTCAAGATGTACCCGCCCGGGCTCGCACGCGGCCGCAGCGAAGCCTGGAAGCCAGTGGCAGTGCATTATCCGTATCCCGATCGGGAGATACGCTGGCCAGACGGGTTAGCGCCTGCGCTCGTGCGGGACGGGGGGCCGGGTGACGGCAATGATCGGGACAAGGGATTCCAGCCCGGTGTAGTCGGCGGGGTTGGTCGTGAACAGTGGCAGGCCTTCCGCGATCGCGGTCGCTGCGATCATGAGGTCGGCTATCCGGCGGCGGGGCTGGCGGCCAGTGGCGATCACGGCTGCGGTCACGCGGCCGAAGATCCTGGCAGCCTCAGCGTCAAATGGGATCGGGTCGAACTCGTTCTCTGCCCGCTGCAGGATCTCGAGGCGGCGGGCGCGCTCGGCATGCTCGTCGTAGTCGTCCTGCTCATCGTTGCCCCGGACCTGGTGCGGGCCGGCGGACAGCTCAGCGAGGGTGATCGCGCTCGTCGCCATCTCATCGGGCAACTGCTCGGGGTTGATCCACCGGCGCAGGACCAGGATGTTGGTGTCAGCAGGCCCCGGACCGGGCGGTCACTCATACGCGTTACCCGCGCTCTGGTCGGCGGCGGCATCCTGGTCGGCGCGGAACGACGCCGCGTCGATCGAGGGCGCATTGCGGGACATGGCGGCGAACTCAGTGCGGCTGACGAACCGGCGGCGACGCAGCGGGATCAGCTCCCCGATCCGGTGGCCGTCGCGGGTGACCGTGAAAGACCACCGCGCTCGACAGCGTCCATGATCTCCCGCGACCGTTCCTAGATCCCGCTGGGTTATCTCAGCGTTTGAGGTCACCTGGTCAGGATAGCACCCTGTAGCACACGGTGCTGCAGGTGCGGTTATTGACCGCGAGGTCAGTTGGACAGGGCACGGATGGCGCGCAAGAGCCACCAAATGGCCCTCTTATGTTGAGAGAGCAAGAGCAAGCCGCGAAAAGCTGGAGTCCCGAGCAGCCGCCGCCGGGGCGTTATGGGGCGGGGTCGGCGCGGCGTTCGAGGGCGGCCAGTCGTAGCTCCAGCTGATGCACGCGATGCCGGAGGATCTCCAGTTCGGCGGCCTCGGCCAGGCGCCGCTCGGCGGCCCGGCGCAGCCTCGGTGACGCCTCGGCCCGGCTGGCGACGACGGCGAGCGGCACCAGCCGCTGCGGGCCGTGCGGACCTTCGACCAGCCGGGACGGGATCTGATTGGTCCGGTACCAGCTGCGCAGGGCGGCCCTGGACACCCCGGTGTCGGCCGACGCGCGCTCTAGCGTGACCCAGTCGGACCCCTCCAGCTGAGCGGCCAGGTCAAGCTCGACGTCCCAGTCGTCCAGCCGGTCTTCCCAGTCCATGGGTGTACTCCCGTCAAGGGCGTGTTCGCTTACCTTATTAATAGCATGGTATTGACTGGGTAGGCCACAACGAGGCAGGCTACTGCACATGTTCGAGCGATTCACCACGCGAGCCCGGCACAGCGTCGTCTTGGCCCAGGAAGAGGCCCGGCGGATGCAGCCACAACTACATCGGCACCGAGCACGTCCTGCTCGGTCTGCTCGGCGAGCCCGAGGGGGTCGCCGCCCGCGCCCTCAGCGGCTTCGGGTTCACTCTGGACGGTGCCAGAGCCGAGGTCGCCGCCATCGTCGAGCCCGGCAAGAAGGAGCTGAGCGGCCACATCCCGTTCACGCCGCGGGCCAAGAAGACGCTGGAGCTGGCGCTGCGCGAGGCGCTGCAGCTCCATCACAACTACATCGGCACCGAGCACATCCTGCTCGGCGTCATGCGGGAGGGCGACGGCGTCGGCGCCCGCGTGCTCCGCCAGCACGCCGATCTGCTGGCCATCCGCGTCGCGGTGCTCGATCAGCTGAAGGCAGGCGCCATCGAGACGACGCAGTCGCGGCGGTGGCTGCGGCGCCGGAGCGGGACCGGTGAGACCGACGCGCCCGCCGGGGAGTCGACGCTCAGCGCTACGCCGGCGGCGGACACAACGCTCGGCGAGGCGGCCCGGCTGGCCGGGTCGCGGCCGGTCGGCTCGCACCACCTGCTGCTGGCGGCGCTCTCCGACGCCCAGAGCGCGGCCGCCCGCGCCCTCGGGGGCCTCGGCATCGACTTGGATCAGGCCCGGTCCGCGCTGCTGTACGTGGATGTGACCGGAACCAGCGACGAGCCGCCGGAGGAGGCGGGCCGCCGGCAGATGACCATCAACGTGACCGGCGAGCGGCTGACGCTCGAAGCGACCGATCCGGTGCTCGTCCAGGCTGGTCAGGCGGCGCTCCGCGCGATGACCGGCAGTCCCGATCAGTCCGGAGTCATCCCCGGTGACCACCCCGCCACCGAGAGCCTCACCTCGGTGTGGCAGGCGCTGCGGAGCAGCCTGGGGGTCATCGAGCGGCACGCCACCCTGCCCGCCGAGGCGCGCGAGCAGACGGCGGCCGCCGATCAGCCGCCCAAACCGGGAGACGAAGCAGCCTGACGGCCCGGCCGCCTACGACAGGTCGGAGGCGGGCCGGGCCGTGCTGCTGATTGCCGGGGCTGGCCGGGTTTGGTGCAGATTCAATCCGGGCAGCCAGGCCAGCCAGCGCGGCAGGTACCACGCTCGCTCCCCGAGCAGCGCGATCGCCGCAGGGACGAGAACGCCGCGCACGGCCGTCGCGTCGATCAAGACCGCGACGGCCAGGCCGACGCCGAGCGTCTTGACGTCGACGAACGACAGGGTGGCGAAGATTGAGAACACCGCGACCATGATGACGGCGGCGCTCGTGACCACGCCGGCGCTGGCCGCGATGCCGTCGGCGAGCGCGTCTTTCGTGGCCATGCCCTGCACGCAGCGCTCGCGGATGCGGCTGAGGATGAAGACGTGGTAGTCCATGCTCAGCCCGAACAGCAGCACGAACATGAACAGCGGCACCCACTGCGCGATGCCTTCGCCCGGCGTGGCGCCGAACAGGCTGTGCAGGAACCCGTCCTGGAAGATCAGCGTGATGACGCCATAGGCGGCGCCGACCGACAGCAGGTTCAGCCCGATCGAGGCCAGCGGCAGCCACAGCGAGCGGAAGGCGATCATCAGCACCAGGAAGGCCAGTCCGGCGACCACGGCGAAGACCACCGGCGTGTGCGAACGCAGGGTGGTGCTCCAGTCATACGTCGTCGCGGTGTTGCCCGTGACCGCGTAGCTGACCCCGCTCACCTGACCGAGCGTCTGCGGCAGCACCTGATCGCGGAGCGCCAGCAGGGCGTGATCGGAAACGCCGGATGTGCCGTCGCCCGCCAGCGGCACGTCAACGAGCAGCCCGTGGCCGCCGGCCACCCAGGTGGCGGTGATCGGCGCGTGGATGGGACCGCTCGCCGACGCCCGCTGCTCGAGCGCGGTCAGCGCCGCGTGCGTCGCCGGGCTGGAGACGCCCGGTCCGGTCACGACCACCTCGGCCGGCGTCGGGCTGCCGGGAAAGGCGGCCGAGATGCGGGTTAGCGTCTGTGCCACCGGAGCGTTGCCCGGCAGGTCCACGAACGGATTGCCGAGCCGCATGCCCAGCGCGGGCGCGGCCAGCGCCAGCATCGCGATCGCCGCGGCGCCGCCCCAGACCACCGGATGGCGAACGACCCTGCGCACGAGCGCTGCCCACAGCCTTGACGGTCGGGCCGCCGTGCGGCGCACCCCGAAGAACGGGACCTTGGCGGCGTCAGCCCAGTCACCCAGCATCGACAGCAGCGCGGGAACCAATGTAAGCGAGCCGGCGACGGCCACCCCGACCACGATGATGGTGCTGAAGGCCATCCCGGTGAACAACTCGATGCCGCTGAGGAACAGCCCGGCCAGGGAAATCATCACGGTTACCCCGGACACCACCACGGCGCGGCCGGACGTGGCCGCCGCGACCCGCAGCGCGTCGGCGGGCGCGCGGCCGGCGGCGCGCTCCTCGCGCTCGCGGCGCAGGTAGAAGAGCGAGTAGTCGACCCCGACCGCCATGCCGAGGATCAGCACGATCTCCGACGTGCCGCCCCTGATGGGCAGGAACCGGCTGGGGATCGCGAGCAGGGAGATCGTCGCGGCGACGGCGGTGCCTGCGAGTACGACGGGGATCCCGGCCGCGATCAGGGCGCCGAAGACGATCAGCAGCAGGATCAGCGTGATCGGGATCGCGGTGTACTCGGCCCGGCGGAAGTCCGACTCCAGCAGCGCGTTGCCGGCCGCGCTGGCGCTGGCCGAGCCGCCTTCGGCGATCAGCAGGCCGGGGTAGGCGGTCTGCACCCTCGCTACCGCGGCGAGATCCGCGCTGACGGTCGTGTCGGCGCGCTGATGGGGCCCGGGCACATGGAACGTCACCAGCGCGCTGCGTCCGTCGGCCGAGATGAGACCCGCGGTGCTGGCGGTAACGCTCGCGGCGGCGCGGCCCTGGCCACCAGGATCACTGCCGGGTGGCAGCGATCCCGCCGCGCGGATGTCGGCCGCCGCGGCTGGCAACTTGCCCAGCGCCGCCGCGACCGACCGCACCGCCTGCCGGATTCGCGGGTCACTGGCATAGGTGCGGCTCGCTGCGCCGGGCCCGCTGGCCTGGATGAGCACGCTCTCGGCGGGCGCCGTCGTGATGTTCAGCCGGTGCAGCGCCTGCTCGGCGGTCCCGGTCTGGCCGGGGTCGTATTGCGGCAGGCTCTGCGTGCCGAGCAGCTGGCCGGCCAGGAAGGCGACCCCGACCAGGGCGAACCAGCCGATGACGGCGGTCTTGGCGTGGCGAGCGCTCCAGCCCGCGATTCGCTCGACGAGCGGGCCGCGGCGGCTGGTCCGGCGACGGCTCAGCACACTCATGGGTCCTCGGGATCATCGGCGAGACGGGGGATGAGCGACTACCCGGATCGGCCCGGTGAACCAGTGATCCAGTGACTCGGTGAGCGAGGCGGCTGCCACGCCGGACGCGTGCGGCGAGCGCTATGGCACAAGCGCCCGCACCGGGATCGTCTCACGAAAGGCCCACCAGCGGCGAAGTCTGCGGATATAGCAAAGCATCCGATTCCTGCGCTGGCTACCGCGCCGCGGCCTGTCGCTGCCGCAGCCGGTGCCGGGCGACGTTGACCTGGTTGGCACAGCGCACGCTGCAGAACTGCCGCCGGCCATTCCTGGAGGTGTCGACGAACGCAGTCCCGCAGGTGTCCCGGCCGCAGACCCGCAGCCGGTGCCCGGCGCCGTCGTCGATCGCGTGCGCGACCCCCGCCGCGGTCAGCGCCCTGACCCGCGCGGGCAGGCCGGCGCCGGCGGCGACGTAGTGCAGGTGGAAGGGCTGGCCGGGCCCGTGACTGATCAGTCTCGGCCGGCAGTCGGCCGCCAGCAGCAGCGCGTCGGCGAGCTCCGCCTTGACCGGCCCGGTGGCTGCCGCGAACACCGCCCGCAGCCGCTCCGCCCACGGACCGAGCGCGCGGACCTGCGCCGCGGTCGGCAGCGGCTGGTGCACGTCGTAGCTCGCCAGCACCGCGGCCAGGTTCCTGGCGCTGGGAGCGGGATTGCTGACCAGCCATGCGGCGATGTGCGCGCCCGCGTAAGTGTAAGTGTTGAACTGCATAAGACCATTACAGCAGAATGCCCGCATGACCACCGGGGACCGCGACCGCGCGCCGCTGCGGGACCGGCCCGCCGAGCAGCGCGGCGGCGGGCAGCGCGCGGCGCTCGCGAGCGGGCTGGTGGCGGTGGTGATGTGGGGTCTCGCGCCGGTCGCCACCAGGGCGGCCGTCGCGCACCTGGCGCCACTGCCGTTGCTGGTGCTGCGGATGGGCGTCGCCGCGCTGGTCCTGCTGCCCTGGGCAGTGCCGGTGGTCAGGCGGCTGCGGCCGCGCTCACTCGGTCGGCTGATCGCCGCCGGGGGACTCGGGCTGATCGGCTACAACCTGCCGGTCACCGTCGGGCTGCAGTGGCTGCCCGCATCCACGGCGGGACTGCTGCTGGCCACCGAGCCGATCTGGGTCATGGTCCTCGGCTACCTGTTCCTCGCCGAGCGCGGCCACGCAACGGCGTGGGCTGGCAGCGCGATCGCCCTCGGCGGCGTCGCCGTGCTGGCCGGTCCGGCGGCGGTGACCGGGGTCGGCGGTGCCCGCGCGCTGGCGGGCGCCGGGCTCGTGCTCGCCGGCACGCTGGCGTTCGGCGCCTACACGATCGTGCTCCGCCCGCTGAGCCGCGAATTCGGCGCCGTGTCAGCGACCGCCGCGTCGACGCTGGCGGGAGCAGTTCCCTATCTCGCGTTCGCGGGCACGCTCTCCGGGCCACGGCTGGCGGCGCTGCCGGCCTCGGTATGGGCCGAGCTTGCGTTCCTGGCCCTCGGCAGCACGGCCGCGGGGATGCTGCTGTGGAACCGGGCGGTGCTCGCAGGCGGGACGACGCGGGTCAGCCAGCTGCTCTATCTGGAGCCGCTGGTGGCGGTGACCGGCGCCCTGATCTTCCTGGCGGAGCGGGTGACCGCGACGATGGCCGCGGGCGGCGTGCTGATCCTGGCCGGGGTCGTCACCACCAGCCGGGCGACGCCGCCATGAGCGGACGCGCGTGGAACGCGGTACGCGGGTAGTTAGCGGGCACCGAAGCTCAGGCCGGTCGGGCCGGAGCCCGACCGAAGGTGACCCGCACGTGCCGCGTCCAGCGTCTCCCGCCGCCCTGGTCCGGATGGCTGCCGCCGTTGCCGCCGCGGCCGTCGTCGTGACCGGCTGCAAGGTCCAGCTCGCCGACCCTGCACCGGGTTCGTCCGCGCCCGCCGCTGCGCGCAGCAGAGCCCCGCACCACCAGGCCCCGCACCACCAGGCCACCACCGCGCGCCGCGAGCCTGCGCGCCGCAAGGTGCGGCCGGAGGCCGCGAAGCACGGCCCGGCTACGGTTGCCCTGGTCACCGAGCCGTCGGCCGGCTTCGCTCCGCTGTACCGGCTGATCGGCCAGACGAAACACGGTATCGACGTGACGATGTACGAGTTCGCCGACGTCAGCGCCGAGCACGATCTCGCCGCGATGGCCAGGCGCGGCGTGTCCGTGCGCGTGATCCTGGACCGCCGGGAGCACAGCCGGAACACCGCCGCCTACGAGTACTTCCGCGCCCATCGGATCGCCGTCACGTGGTCCTCGTCCTCGTTCGAGTACACCCATCAGAAGACGCTGGTCATCGACAAGTCCGCGGCCGTCATCATGACCGCGAACCTGACCAGCGAGTACTACGCGACCAGCCGGGACTTCCTGGTCGTGGACCGCAACCGCGCCGATATCGCCGCGATCACCCGGGTATTCGGCGCGGACTTCGCCCACCGCCAGATCACGCCGGGCGACGGCCGTGACCTGGTCTGGTCGCCGACGGACGCGCAGCGGCACCTGGTCGCGCTCATCAACGGGGCGCGCCGGACGCTGCGGATCTACAGCGAGGAGATGGGCGACGCGACCGTCATCGACGCGCTGGTCGCGGCGGCCAGGCGCGGCGTGACCGTGCAGGTCTGCGGTGAGAACACCGACGGCGAGTACGACAGCGCGTTCACGCGGCTCGCCCGCGCGGGCGCGCGGATCAGCTACTTCAGCTCGCCGTCCGGCTTCTACATCCACGGCAAGGTGATCGAGGCCGACTACGGCACCGCCAGGGCCCGGGCATTCATCGGCTCGGAGAACTTCTCGGCCACCTCGCTGACCCGCAACCGGGAGCTGGGCCTCATCACCGCCGCGCACTCGATTCTGGCCTCGATCGCCCGGACGTTCGCCGCCGACTTCGCCCGCGGCAAGCGCTGGCGCTGACCCGGGCGCACCCCGGTCAGGCAACCGGCGGGGCCGGGGCCAGCCTGGCCCCGGCCCCGCCGCCGCACGGACAGGATCAGTGCGGGTTGTGCGGTGCGGCGCCACCTCCGCTCGGACGGACCGGCCGGCTCGCGACGGCGGGCGTGCTGGCCGCCGGGACCGGCCGCGACGCGCGTTGTCATGCGCAGCGACCTGGCCGGGCTCGGCCGACGTCGGTCCGGCGGGGATAGCCGTTCCGGTCGGGTAGAAGATCGCGTTCAGTACCAGCCGCTCCTCTTCCGTGGTCCAGGCCCGGTACCACGGGTCGAAGCCGAGCATGATCGCGTGACCGGAGCGAACGGCTGGTCAACCACCGGGGCCGGCCTGGCAGGTTGGCGTTCGCGTTGATCTCGTAGCCGTAGCAGTTGCCGAAAGGCCGGCCCGCCGCAGTCGCTGCGGGGGAGTAGGTGGCGACGGCGGTGGCGGCCGGGACGGTGCTGCCGTTGCCGGCCAGCGTGGCCGGGTCGAAAACCGGGTCGTTGTTCGACTCGCGGTAGACCCAGCCGCCAGCGTCCAGGCCCCAGCCGGCCGGGTCCGCCGTGTTCCAGGACGCGTCGAACGTGGATCCCGGCGTGCTGATCCCGGCGATGGTGTTGGTGTTCAGCGCCGTGACACCCGCGTTACGGGCGCTGGTCGCGCCGCCGTTGCTGGTGCCGAGGAAGGTGCCGCCGCCGTTGATGAACGCCTGCACGGCCGCCGCCGGAGTGCCCGCTGTCCCGGTCGGCGTCGTCGCCGAGATGGTCGAGCCGGGATCGATCAGGACCGTGTAGCTGCTGCTCTGCAGCACGCCGTTGGACAGGTCGGTCGAGGTCAGCTGGCCGATTGCGGACGTCGGGAAGCCTTCCTTCTGGGTCAGGTCGAACATCGCCTCGCAGTAGGTCGAGGTGGTGCAGTACCCGTCCCCGGTGCCATGGATCGCCGGGTTGGTCGGCACCGTGGTGCCGCCGGTGTAGATCGCGATCTTGGGCAGGCCGATCGCGAGGTGCGCGACCGGGTAGCCGCTCAGCCCGGAGACCGGCGTCTCCCACTTGCTGGCGTCGGCGGTGAGCGTCGCGAGGTCGATCGACGAGCCATCGACCAGCGCCGCGCCGGTGTCGAAGTGCTGGCCGGCCGCGTCGAACGCCGCCGCCGCCCGTGCGACCGTCGCGCCCTGGCCGAGCAGCTGGTTGACCATCGCCAGCCCGGCCATCGAGTCGGTGTTGAACGCGTACACGGGCTGCGACCTGGCGGGCGCGGTGCGCGCGCCGGGGTCGCCGATCTGCGTCATCTTGGTCCCGCCCGGAAGCTGCTGGGTCAGGAACCCGTCGCCCGCGAAGCCGCGGAGCAATGAGTAAGACCAGGTGACCTCGTCGTAGAAGTAGTTGAACGGGAGGTAGGGATTCTCGCCCAGTACGGCCTGGATCCAGTGCTTGGTGCCCTGGGAAAGCGGTATGTAAAGGGTGCCGGCCGGGAGCGTGACGGTCGCGGTCAGGTCGGGTGAGCCCTGGCCCGGGGCCGCGTTGATGTTGAAGTTGCCGAACTGGTGCGCGCCCGGCACCGTCACCGCCTTGGTCAGCTTGTAGACCTTGACGCCGACGTACTGCAGGTCCTTGATCGTCTGCGCGACGTCACCCGAGTGCTGGCCCGGCAGGTAGTAGTAGCCGCACACGCTGGTGTTCGGCTCCTGGTCGATCGAGCTCTGCCCGATCTCGTACTGGTCCACGACCGGCGGGCTGACCTGGGTGTTGTCCTGCACGGTGCAGGTCTTGCCCTGATCGACGGCCTGCGGCCACTGCGGGATCCAGCTGGCCGCCAGGCTGTCCTTCTCCTGCGCGACGACGTTCACCGTCGTGTCCATCGCGAGGTAATGGTCATAGACCTGCTTGCCGTAGCTCTCGTTGTTGCCCTTCTCATAAGTCATCCCGGCGCCGCCCATGAGCAGGGAAGGAACGGTGTCCCCGTACTCGGGTACGAACAAGTCGTAGGTGTTGTAGTTGCGGTACTGGCCGGTCTGGTCGTTGAAGGCGTTCTGGATCGCCGGCCCGATCACGTTCTGGATCGCATCCAGGGCGGGGTGCGAGATCTCGTTCAGGGCCGCGTCCTGGTCCGGCGGGAAGAAGTAGCCCGAGGACTGCTGGTGCGCGTCGATGAAGAACAGCCCGGGGTATCGGGTGATGGCGTCGATCAGCGCCCTGTTCTCCGGCATGTAGAAGGTGCCGCGGTCGCGGTTGGGGTCGAAGTCCCACGCGGTGGTGCGGTTGTTATGGTCGCGGTCGTCCGGCGCGGTGACCGGCTGGATGAAGACGTCCAGGCTCTGCAGCCGCTGGAGGTTGTCACAGTCAGTGCGCGCGGCGAGCTCGTACAGCTCCTTCACCGCGGCCTCGCCGCCGGCCGGCTCGTTGCCGTGCGGCGCGCCGGTGATCCAGGCGAAGGCCAGGCCGTGAGTTCACCTGCGCCAGCGCCCGAGCCTGCGACACGGTGCCGTCTTGCACTCCGGTCCAGAACTTCTGGTCGTCGCGGCCGGAGTTCAGGTTGGCGATGTTGGACGGCGTGCCGATGACGACGTAGTCAAACGGAGTGCCCAGCACGCTGGTGCCTTCCTGCACGATCCGGGCCGCGACCCGCCGGCCGGTCGAGCCGGGGTTGCTGTTGATCGCGGTGACGATCGCCTGCAGGTAGGACATCAGCTGAGTGGTCGTCTTGGCCGACGGGGTGGCGCCGGACAGGCCGTCGCCGGTCGTCCCGCTGCCCAGCGTCGTGCCGAAGAAGCTGTCGTAGCTGGGGATGTTCGGGTCGAACGCGGACGCGCTGTTCGTGCACGTGTGCGCGCTGGTGGCCGAAGGGGCGGCGGCCACGCCGGGGGCGTTCGGGATCGGGTACTCGCCCTCGGCCGTATCCGCCTGGTCGCCCTCCCGGTACGGGCAGAAGGTCACGGCGGCGGAGTCCGACACGCCCGCCGGGCAGTTGCCGTCGGTCACCGGATCCCCGTTGACCGGGTTCTCCGGCACCGGCGGGTTGTCGGTGGCCGCGGACGGGGTACCGATGTCGGGCCAGACCGCCGGGCCCGGCGTGGGCAGCGTCACGGTGCCGGTCCGCAGGCCCCACCAGTCGTTCCGGGCGTCGAGCGGCGTCGCGCTGTCGGCGGTCACCCCGTCCAGCGTGGTGTTGATGACGCCGAACGCGTTGTCGGTGATGTTGCTGGCGGTGATCGAGGAGGCGGCCGCCCCGACGAGCCGGACGCCGGCGCCGAGCCGCAGGTTCTGGTTGTTGGTTGCGTTGTTGCCGAGCGGGTACGGGTCGTTGTTCGGCGTCGGCGCGAACACGCTCTGCACCGGCGAGCCGGTGCCGTTGACGAGGTTGGACGACACCGTGTCGCCCGCCATCTGCACCGCGGCGCCAGCGGTCACCCGGACGCCGTCCTGGCCGAACAGCGGGCCGGTGGTCAGCGGGAGCGGCGGCGGGATCGGGGTCGAGCCGCCGGAGGCCTCGCAGTCGCCGTCGATGACGGTCGGGCCGCCGGCCGTCGGGTCGTTGTAGTTCTGGCACAGATTGCGGCCGATGATCTGGTCGTCGGTCAGCACGGCCCGGTTCTGGACGCCTGACGGCACCAGCGCCGCGGGCGGCGCGGCGTACTGCGAGTAGTCACCAGTGGCGCCGTCGACCAGCACGCCGACCGCGTTGTAGTGATCGACCCTGGTGTGGTCGATCGTCAGCGTGCGGACCGCGGCCCGCCCGCCCGGCGCGGTGGCCTGCGTAGCCCTGGTGACGTCCGCGACGCCGTAGCCGAACGGGTTGCTGCGGAAGCCGCCGGGAGTGTTGTACGCGTCGGCGGACTCGTTGAGGTCGACGCCGGTTACCTCGGACCGGTCGAGCGAGCCCTGGGCGTCGACGAATACGACGCCGGCGGTGGCGTAGACGCCATTCGCGTTAAAGGTAATTCCGGAAATGCGTACCGTGATCGGAGCTTGCACGCGGCCGACCGCGGCGAGAATGTCGCCTTTGCCGGCGCGGATATCCGGGTTAGCGGTGGCGATCTGGCCGCCGGATGCCGGGCTCTTGCGCGGCTCGACCGTGACCTGGTCGCTGCCGGCGCCGATCAGCGTGAGGTCCTTGCTGATCGTCAGTCCGTTCGTGCCTTGCAGGCCGGTCCCTTCGACGTAGGTACCAGGGCAGATGAGAACGGTGTCGCCTGGCCTGGCGGCGTCGATCGCCGACTGGATGGTGTGGAAGCGCGCGGTCGGACAGCTGGCATGGCTGGTTCCGACGATTAACGGATTGGGCGGCCCGGCTGCATTTGCTGGTGTCGTAACGGCCTGCAGACCCAATACGACGAATCCCGACGCGGCGACAGCACTCAGCAGCTTTCTGCCCATAGAAATGGCCCCATACTATCGGCGAAATTTACCATTACCTTACCATTTCATTGCACTTCCTTTCAAGAGGAAAATATTCGCGCGGCGAACGAGCGCCCGCCGCCACAAGCCGAAGACCTAGCGGCGTCAGCGGGGCACGGCGGCCGCGGCTAGGGCCCGGAACGCGTCAATGACGCTCCGCAGGTGCGTGTGCATCGCCTGCTCGGCTCTGGCCGGGTCCCGGCCGGCGACCGCCGCGACGATCGCCTCGTGCTGCGGCAGTGACACCGACGCCCGTCCGGGCACCAGGGACAGCGTGAACTGATGCCGGACCGTCTGGTCGCGGAGCTGGCGCAGCAGCCGGGCCGCCGTCTCGTGCGCGGCGATGTCCCGGATCGCGGCGTGCAGCCGGGCGTTGAGCTCGCTGTAGCTGAGCAGCTCTGACTTCCCGACCGCCGCGTGCATGTCTTTGATGATCGCCCGCAGCATGGCCGCCTCCGACCTCGTGGCCCGCTCCGCGGCCCGTGCGGCCAGCAGCCCTTCGAGCAGGATGCGAACCTCGGTGATCTCGATCGCCTCGTCCAGCGAAATCTCGCGCACCCGCGCGCCGCGGTTGTGCTGGAATTCGACGAGCCCCTGCGCGGCCAGTTCCTGCAGCGCGGTCCGCAGCATGAACCTGGACGTGCCGAACCGCTCGCACAGGTCGATCTCCACCAGCCGCTGCCGGGGCGCGAACTCGCCGGCCAGGATCGCCGTGCGAAGCGCCTCGGTGACGGCCGGCTTTGCGTCCTCCGGCACCGCTGTGTCCCCCTTCCTCCCCAGGCCCTATCCCGCCGGCGGCGGGACCTCTCCCGCCGGCGGCGGGACCTCTCCCGCCGGCGGCGTGCCGTGCGTGTGGAACGACGGGATCGTGGCCAGCCCCCACGCCTGCCCCTTGGCCCGCTCGGCCTCGGTCCAGGTAATGGTCTCCCAGTCCGGCGCGAAGACCAGCCGGGCGCACGGGTTGCACAGCTCGATCCGGTTCCCGCCGGGCTCGTACACGTAGAGAAAGAAGGTCTGCTGGATCGCGTGCTTGTGCGGGCCGGTCTCGATGAACACCTGCCGGTCGATGCAGATGTCGGCGGCCTTGAGGATGTCTTCCCTGGTGTCGGTCGCGAACGCGATGTGGTGCAGCCGCCCGTTGGTCCCGGTCCAGTCGTTGGTGTAGACGAGGTCGTAGGACTTCTGCGCGAAGTGCATCCACTGGGCCGAGATCGTGCCGTTGTTCAGCCTGATCTGCTCGGTCACCCGGGCGCCGAGGGCCGAGCAGATGAACGCGCCGTTCGGCTCGGTCTGCGCGGCCAGGTAGTTCACGTGGTCCAGCCGGCGCACGCTGACGCCGCGGGCCGGATACGCCTGGGCCTGATTCTTGAGCGCGGGCGCCAGCCCGTCCGGTGGCCGGTACCACTCGGTCTCCCAGTACAGCTCCAGCTCGTGCCCGTCCGGGTCGCGGAACAGGTAGGTGGGGCCAAGGCCGGCGTCGCCGTCCTGCCAGCCGACGCCGAGACCGGCCGCCTCGATCTCGGCCACCCGGCGCTGCAGCGCGTCCTGGCTCGCCGCGCGCAGTCCGGTCCGCCGGATCCCGGACGTGGCCGCCGCCGTCAGCTTCAGGCTGTGGTGCTCGTAGTCATCCCAGGTGCGCAGGTAGACCGAGTCGCCGCTGGACCCGTTCTCGGTCAGCCCGAGCACCTGGGTGAAGAACCAAAGGCTCCGCTCCGGCTCGGGGGTCAGCAACTCCACGTGGCCGAGGTGAGCGACCTCATGCAGCAGGGCGGTCATCTGCGGTCCTCTCGCTCGTGGCCCGCGGGAAGACGGTCCCGTCGAACAGCTTGCGCGCGGTGCGGATCACGCCCGCGCTGAGCACCCGCGGCGGGTTTGCCGCGGTGTCGAGTTCGACCTCCACCGCCAGGTGTCCGGTGGGATGCTCCACGTCGACCACCTGGCCTTTGGCTGGGAACGTGGCAAGCCCCGCGCCGGTCGCGCCGGGGATGCGCAGTGCAGTGGCGACGGTCACGGCGCCGAGCACCCCGATCGAGGTATGCAGCCGCTCCGGGATGAACGTCCTGGTGCAGATCGCGCCGCCGTCGCGCGGCGCGCTGACCAGGGTGGTCTTCGGCACCGACAGCGCGCTGACGTCGCCGAGGCCCATCAGCTTCCCGGCCTGCAGCCGCAGTGACCTGATCCGCGCAGTCAGGCCGGCGTCGGCCGCGAGCTCCTCGACTGGCTCATAGCCGGTGATGCCGAGGTCGGCGGCCACCGCGACGACCACCGGCATGCCGTTGTCCGCGCAGGTCACCGCCACGCCGTCGATGACGTCGGGACGTTGCCGGTCGGCAGCAGGTGGCCGGTGGTCGAGCCCGCGGTGTCAGCGAAGCGGAGTGAGATCGCGGCCGCGGTGCCGGGTACGCCAGAAATTGCAGTGCCGCCCGCGTACTCCGGCACGCCGCCGGGAGTCGGAAAGACGGCCGTCACCACGCTGTCGGAGTTGACCATCCGGATGCGAGTCGTGGTGGCCTTTGGCCCGGCCGCGATCAGCCCGCGCTCGGCCGCGAACGGGCCGACGCCGGCCAGGATGTTCCCGCAGTTCTGCTGGTCGGTGATCGTCGCCTGCTCGACGCCGAGCTGCAGGAACAGGTAGTCGATGTCGGCGTCGTCCCGGGCCGAGGGCGAGATGACGGCGACCTTCGAGGTCAGCGGGTGCGCTCCGCCGAGACCGTCGATCTGCAGCGGGTTACCGCTGCCCATGATCGCCAGCAGCAGCTCGTCCCGCTGGCGGGGGTCGGCCGGCAGGTCAGCGGCCAGAAAGTACAGCCCCTTGGAGGTGCCGCCGCGCATCAGCATGCACCGGATCCCGGTGGTCACTGCCGGTCCAGGTAGGTCTCGTAGGACACGTACTCGACGCCCTGCCCGGCCAGCACTGCCCGCAGGCCGTACCGGTCGAGGCCCAGCTCGCCGGCCCGGAAGGCGGCGCGGGCGGCGTCCTCCTTCGCGACCCGGGCGCGGGCCGCGGTGATGGCGTCGTCGACCCCGGCACGCGGCACGACGACGACGCCGTCGTCGTCGGCGACGACCGCGTCGCCCGGCGTTATCAGCTGGCCGCCGATGCTGACGGGCACGTTGACCGCGCCCGCGGTCGCCTTGACCGTGCCCTGGGCGCTGACCGCGGCGCTGAACACCGGGAATCCCATCGCGTGCAGGTCCGCCACGTCGCGCACGCCGCCGGTCGTCACCAGCCCGCGCACGCCGCGATGCTGCAGCGAAGTGGCCAGCAGCTCGCCGAAAGCGCCGTCGGCGCTGGCCGACGTCGTCGTCACGACGAGCACGTCGCCTGGCTGGCACTGCTCGACCGCGGCGTGGATCATCAGGTTGTCGCCAGGCCAGCAGAGGACCGTGACGGCCGGGCCGCCGATCCGCGCGCCCAGGTGCACCGGCCGTATGCCGGGGCCGAGGTACCCGGTGCGGCCGATGGCCTCGTGCACGGTCGCGACCCCGAACTCGGCCAGCTCGGCGACCTGCGCCGGATCCGCCCGCGGGCACCCGGTCACCACGAGATTCCTCATGTCAGCATCCTGGTGACCTGGGGGTACAGCCGCATGTAGGCCTCGGCCATCGTGTCGTGCGGCAGGCCAAGGTTCGGCCCGGCGTTGCGCTGGAGCTGCACCCCGCGCCGCCGGGCCAGGTCGGTGTAGTAGTCCCACATGTGCTGCTGGGCCGGCAGGCACTCCATCGCCGCGCGCTTCACGCTGAAGACCTCGGTGATGTCGAGCAGCACCTGCGGCTTGAAGTCACACATCTCGGGCTGGTGCGGCTCGAAGAAATAGACCGGGGGAGCGCCGAGCGGCTCGCCGGGCGCGTCGTAGCCGACCGCCTGCGCGTACACCCGCGCGTTCAGCGCCATCCGGGCCGCCGCGGGGTGGTCGCCGTTGTACGGGTCGGCCAGCGGGTGGGTGAGCACGACCTCCGGCTGTACCCGGCGGTAGCAGCGCACGATCAGGTCGATGAGCGCGTCCGACTCGCGCAGCGGGTAGTCGCCGGCGTCGGCGAACTCGATCGCGGCGCCGAGCACCTCGGCCGCCGCGCTCGCTTCGTCCCGCCGGATCGCCTTGATCTCCGCGAGCTGCTTGCCCTCGCGCCAGGCCTTGGCGGACTCCCCGCGCTCGCCGTAGCTGAGGCACAGCACAGTGACCGCCGCGCCGCGCGCGGCAGCCAGCGCGATCGCGCCGCCCGCGCGCCAGACGAAGTCGCCCGCGTGGGCGCTGATGACCAGGACCGGGCCAGCCGGTGCGTCCTCGCTCGCGCTCATTTTTCCTTCCGGTTGGCACCTGAGGGATCTCGTCCGCAAGCTAAGTTCAGTGCAAGCGATATTGTCAACGATCCTTCCAGCCATGCCGTCTGACGAGTGAAGTCTCCTGACGCGGCGACAAGCCGCTGGCAACAAGTGCGGCGAGATTGTTGACATTACTGATAGCGGAGTTCTAGGTTCTCCGCAACAAGGCGGGCAGTCGACGCGAAGAGGCGCAACAGCGGACCGGCCGGACTACCTGCGCGGCAACACGCGGAAGCGTAAATTTCTGCATTGCCTGTAGCCGTATTGCGCATGGCCGTACGCTAGGCGCACACTAGTTAGGCCTCTGTCCCGCTTTGCGTGACCCTGTGCTGAGCACCGACCCGGACCGGGTCTCGGCCGCCGAGTGACGCGGGCGCTGACGTTGAGGAGACGCAATGGAACGTCAGGAAGCGAGCGACGTGGCCATCGTGGATTTCACTGGTCACCCGGCGCTTCCTGCTGAAGCGGACTGGCCTCGGCGCCTGCTGCCGCGAGCCGGTCTCTGCCGCTGCGAGATGACCTCATAAGGAGATCGATTACGGATGAGTGATCAGACTGTGCAACCGGGCGGCATCCTGCCGTCCGCGGGTGCTCCCGGGGAGACGCAGTCCCTGGCCAGCGCCTACGGCCTGAGTCGGCGGGGCCTGCTGCGCGCGGTCGGCGGCGGGGCGGTCCTGCTCGGCGGCGGCGCGCTGCTCGAGGCGTGCGGCTCCAACATCAAGGGCGCCAGCTCGGGCAGTACCAAGGCCATCACGATCGGCTGGATTCACCCGCTGACCGGCCCGCTGGCCGGGTTCGGCGCGCCGGACAACTGGGTGATCTCGAAGATCAAGCAGACGACGCCGTACGCGAAGGGGTTCAAGATCGGGAGCAAGACCTACCCGGTCACGATCAAGTCGTACGACACTCAGTCCAGCCCGACCCGGGCCGGCGACCTGGCCAAGACGGCCATCCTGAACGACGGCGTCGACCTGCTGCTCGCCTCGTCCACGCCCGAGACCGTGAACGCGGTCGCCAGCCAGGCCGAGACCCTCGGCACGCCCCTGGTCTGCGCGAACATCCCGTGGGAAGCCTGGTACCTGAACCTGTTCCCGAAGGGCAACCCGCAGCACGCCACGGAGAAGGCCAAGTACGTGGTGATGTACTTCCTGGGCGCCGAGCACCTGGCCAAAGCCTTCATCCCGATGTGGGACCGGATCCACGCGCAGCTGCACACCGACAAGGTGGTCGCGGCGGCGTTCCCGAACGACTCCGACGGGAACGCGTTCCGCGCGGTGTTCCCGCCGATCGTCCGCGGCGGCCGGGTACAAGTTCGACATGTCGTCGGCCTACACCGACGGCACCACGAACTACTCCTCGATGATCTCGCAGTTCAAGGCCGACAAGGCCGACTTCTTCACCAACGTGCCGCTGCCGCCCGACTTCGCCACGATGTGGAAGCAGGCGGCCCAGCAGGGCTTCAAGCCGAAGCTGGCCACGGTGGCCAAGGTGCTGCTGTTCCCGCCCGACGCGTACGCGCTCGGCAGCCTGTCCTACAACGTGGCCACCGACGCCTGGTGGGCGCCGTCGCTGCCATGGACATCCTCGTTCACCGGCGAGACGTGCCAGCAGCTGGCCAACGACTTCGAGTCCGCCACCAACGGCCAGTGGAACTCCAACATCAGCAACTACAGCCTGTTCGAGGTCGCGCACGCGGCCCTGACCTCGGTGAGCGACCCGCACGACAAGAACGAGGTCGCGGACGCCATCCACAAGGTGAACCTGCCGCAGGCGGTCGCGGGACCGCTGAACTTCGCCTCCGGCGGCCCCGCGCCGGGCGTCGCGATCACCCCGCCGGTGGGCGTGCAGTGGCAGAAGGGCACCAAGTTCCCGGTGGAGATGCAGGTCGTCGACAACACGCAGCAGCCGCAGGCGAAGATCACCGCCGACCTGCTGCCGACCAACCAGTAACCGGACGACGGCCAAGACTGGATGAGCGACAGCCTGCTTGAACTCGACCGGGTGACGAAGCGGTTCGGCCGGGTCGTCATCGCCGAGGACCTGTCGCTGGCCGTCGGCTCAGGAGACATCGTCGGGATCGTGGGGCCGAACGGCGCTGGCAAGACCAGCCTGTTCGGCCTCATCTCCGGCGACCTGTTCCCCGACGCCGGCGAGGTCCGGCTGGCCGGCCGGGCGGTGACCCGGCTGGACGCGGCCGGACGCTGCCGGCTTGGCGTCGGGCGTACCTACCAGGTGCCGCGGCCGTTCGCGGACATGACCGTGTTCGAGAACCTGCTCGTCGCCGCCCAGCAGGGCGGCGGCCTGCGGCGGCGCGCGAGCTACGCGGCGGCAGCCGAGGCCCTGGACCGGACCGGGATGCGGGGCCAGGCAAACGTCCCCGCCGAGCGGCTCGGCCTGCTGCAGCGCAAGCGGCTCGAACTGGCGCGGGCGCTGGCGACGCAGCCGACACTGCTCCTGCTGGACGAGGTCGCCGGCGGGCTCACTGACCCGGAGGTCGCCCAGCTCGTCGAGATCGTCCGCGCGGTGAACACCGACGGCACGGCCGTGATCTGGATCGAGCACGTCGTCCGGGCGCTGACCGCGGTGGTCAGCCGGCTGATGTGCCTGGCCGGCGGCGCGTTCGTCGGTGACGGTGAGCCCGCCGCGGTGCTCGCCACCCCGGCCGTCCGCGAGGTATTCCTCGGTACCGACGTGACCGCGGCGCTGGCCGGAAGCACCTTGTCGGTCACCCCTGGCCACGCCGGTGTCGAGGCCGAGCCCGACCGGAGTGAGCCGTGACCGCCGCGGCCGGTCCGGGAGCGGATACAGCCGGGGCGCCGGTGCTGGAAGTCCGCGACCTGACCGTGCACCACGGCCAGCTGCGGGCGCTGGACGATATCTCGTTCCGGGTCCGGCCCGGTGAGGTCTACGCGATCATCGGCGCCAACGGAGCGGGCAAGTCCACGCTACTGCGGACCATCGCCGGGCTGCACCACCCGACGTCCGGGTCGGTGCTGTTCGACGGCCGGGACGTGACCGGGCTGCGGCCGGAGCGCCGGGCCCGGCAGGGCATCGTCATGGTGCCCGAGGGCCGGCGGCTATTCGGCTCACTTTCGGTGGAGGAGAACCTCAAGGTCGGTGCCACCTTCGCGCGCCCGGGCCCGTGGACGATCGAGCGAATCTACGAGATGTTCGACTGGATGCGGGACCGCCGTGACCAGCTCACCGCGCAGCTGTCCGGCGGCGAACAGCAGACGGTCGCCATCGGCCGGGCGCTGGTCGCGAATCCGCGGGTGCTGCTGCTGGACGAGCTGTCGCTGGGCCTGGCGCCGGTCGTCGTGCATCGGATCTACGGCATGCTGCCGCAGATCCTGGCGACCGGCCTGACGGTCCTGCTCGTCGAGCAGGACGTCAGCCAGGCGCTCCGGGTGGCCTCGCACATTCACTGCCTGCTGGAGGGCCGGACCACGTTGTCAGGCCCGCCCGCGGACGTAACTGCCGAGAAGGTCGAGGCGGCTTATTTCGGCCTGGCCGGCTCGGCTGCTTCAGGCGCAGGTGCGCCAAGCTCAGGCTCGACTGTCCTGCCCGCGGAAGGGAGCGAGTCGTAATGGCCTGGGTGAACGCGATCATCCAGGGGGTGCTGACCGGCGGCCTGTACGCGCTGTTCGCGTGCGGGCTCTCGCTGATGTTCGGTGTGATGAAGGTCGTGAACCTGGCCCACGGCGACCTCGCGGTCGTCGCCGGGTACGTCGCGATCGGCGTCATCACCGTCACGCACATCCCGGTGCTGTGGTCGTTTGTCATCGTGGTGCCGGTGATGGCGGTGCTCGGCTACGTGCTGCAGCGCACGATCATCCAGGGCGCGCTCGATCGCAGCGTGCTGACCACGCTGATGGTGACGTTCGGCCTGTCTGTCGTGATCGAGAACGGCCTGCTCCAGTTCTTCACCGCCAACAGCCGGGGCATCGGCATCGGGCTCGGGCTGGTCAGCGACTCCTTCACCCTCGGCTCGCAGATCCAGATCGCCTACCTGCTCGTGCTGATCTTCGCGGTCGCCGTCGTGGTCCTGCTGGGCCTGCAGTACTTCTTGTCCTCGTCCAGGTACGGCCGGCTGATCCGGGCCGTCGCCGACGACCGCGAGGCGGCGCAGCTGTCGGGCGCCGACCACCGGCACGTCTTCGGCATCGCGGCCGCGGTCGCCTTCGGCACGGTGGCGCTGGCCGGGATCGCCTATGGCATGTACTCGCAACTCGGCCCGACTACCGGCACCGACACCATCCTGCTGTTCGCATTCGCGGCCGTCGTGATCGGCGGGCTGGGCTCGCTGTGGGGCACGCTGCTCGGCGGCATCGTGCTCGGCGTCGCCCAGCAGATCGGTGCGCAGATCAACATCTCCGACGAGGTCCTGGCCGGGTACCTGGTGTTCCTGGCCGTCCTCGTGATCCGGCCGGAGGGTCTCACGTCCCGCTGGTCCCGGTCGTCGCGGCGGGCCCGGTCCGCGCCGCCGGTCCCGTCTTCGGAGAAGGTGCTGTCGTGAGCCAGGTCACCGAGGCCAGCCGCCAGCCCGCGCCCGCGTTCCGGGTCACCCGCTCGCAGCGCAACGTCGCCTGGACGGGCGGGGTGGCGCTGGCCGTCGTTGTCGTGCTCGCGATGTTCCCGTACATCTTCTACTCCGGCACCACCCAGATCCTGGTCCAGGCCTGCATCGTGCTGACGCTCGCCAGCATGTGGAATCTGCTGGCCGGCTACGCGGGCCTGGTGTCGGTCGGGCAGCAGGCCTTCGTGGGGCTCGGGGCGTACTTCGTCCTGTTCCTGGCCATTCACGGCTCCTCGCCGTTCGTCGCGCTGCCGGTAGCCGCGATCGGCTGCGCGGTGGCCGCGCTGCCGCTGTGGTGGCTGGTGTCCCGGCTGCGCAGCGGTTACTTCGCGATCGCCACCTGGGTGCTGGCCGCTACGGTCATGCTGATCATCGAGAAGTTCTCCTCGATCGGCGGCGGCACCGGCATGCCGCTGCCGGGTCTGGCCGGCTACACCCCGGCGCTGCTGACCGCGTATACCTACTGGGCCGGGCTGGCGGTCACCGTCGCCTCTCTCGCGGCCATCTACCTGCTGCTGCGCAGCAGGCTGGGCCTGGTGCTCACCGCGGTGCGCGACGACGAGGTAGCCGCGCGCAGCTCCGGCGCCCGGGTCGGCGTGGCCCGGCTGATCGTTTTCGTGGTCGCGGGGGCGGGCTGCGGGGCGGCTGGCGCGGTGCTCGCCATCAGCCAGCTGCAGGTCCAGCCGAGCGCCGTGTTCAGCGTGCAGTGGACCGCGGAGATGGCGTTCGCGACCATCATCGGCGGGCTGGGCACCATCGAGGGCCCGATCATCGGCACCGTCGTCTATATGGTGCTGCAGCAGACCCTGGCCTCGTACAACGCGTGGTACCTGATCATCCTGGGCTTGGTCGCCGTCGCGGTGGCACTGTTCGCCCGGCGCGGGCTCTGGGGTCTGATCGACTCCCGGCTGCACGTGCGCTTGTTCCCGGTCGGGTACTGGCTGCGGCAGGACGGCGAGCGGCCGGGAGGGCTGCTGTCCCGGCTGCGGTAGAAAAGTTCGCAGGAGAGCCCGCCGAAGTTTGCGCCACTGGGCCGGCCACGCCCGGCTGGCGGGCCGGAGGAGCCGGTGCTGACCGCGGCGGCCGACGCGCCGGAAGGAACCTGACTGGTGCTGCGTGCCTGTGCTACCTGACCGTGTTAGCTGACCGGGGCCGCATGACCGGCGCGCGGCGGGGGAGGATACCGGCGTGGCGTCCTACTCCGTCAACCCCGACGCGGTGGCGCGGGCCCGGCAGCTGATCGACAGCCGCCAGTACGTGCTGCGCAGCGACTGGGGCTCGGTCCAGCCAACGGCCGGGGACCAGAACGCGTACCTGAAGTCACACTCGTTCGACGAATACGCCCGCTGGCACCTCGGGCTCACCGACGGGGCCGCGGACCACACCAAGGCCAGGTACGCCTTCGTCATCGGGGACTACCGGCGGCTGCACCGGATGGGTCTGGTTGCCTGCCTGTATCGCGCCGCCGAGTGGCGGCACCGGAGCATCCTGGCCGCCGCCTACGAGCTGCTGGCGTATCTGGACGACAAGACCAGCTGACGAGCGCTCTGCTTCCCGCTCAGCCCTCGGGGCGCTTCCAGGCGCCGCTGCGCTCCTCAGTCCAGACGGCGCCGCGCCCCTCCGGCGCGCTCGAATCCCGGGTCCGGCGGGTAAGGTACGGCTGCGAGCCGCGGGGAACTGCGGGTAGGCCCGCAGGTCGGCTCGCCGGGGTTGACTGGCCGGTGCTGCTGAGGGCCGGCGCTTCTGGGGGAGACGTGAGCTTGCCGATGAGCGGGCGCCGCCTCGAGCGGTCCGGGGGGCGGGGGCGGGCCGGTGCCCGCGGGGCCGCGGCGCTGGCGCTGGCCACCCTTGGGCTGCTGCCGGCCGCGTGCTCCAGCATTCCGCCGCCGCCCGCCCCGAAGTCACTGCGAGCGCCGTCGGGTCTGCTCGGCCAGACGAACCTGCTGTACAGCTCCGAGGTCGGCGCCTGGGAGGCGGACGGCGGCCCGGCCGTCAGGGACCCGGCCGTGGCGGCGAAGATCCGGGCGGCCCGGATACCGGCGATCAGGTTCTCGGTCTACGACTGCTTCACCGGCGAGCGGTGCGGGCGCGACCACCACAACGGCACCCAGTCGCGCGCTGCGTTCCAGTCCGCGATCCGTGGCATCACCCAGACCGCCCGGTCCAGCCCCTGGCTGAAGTTCCTGCCGGTCTCCAGGAGCAACATCCGCGGCATCATCGGATCGGTCTTCTGCCCGCCCGCCGACGGCAGCGACTGGGCCATGAACCTGCCCGCGGACAAGGAGGTGCTGGCCGCGACCGCCGCGGTATACAAGGGCCCGGTCATCCTGGAGGACAACAACGAGGCCGACTACAACTGCGCGCCGTTCTGGGGATACGCCACCGACGGCGCTCCCGGCGTGTCGACCAAGCTCGGCCATATCTACGTGGCGACCATGCCCGCGCTGGTGGCGTACGCGCGCAAGCTCGGCTTCTCCGACATCGTCACCATGGGCTACGCCGGGATCAGCGGCGGCCCGGGCTGGGGCGACCCGTGCGCCGCCGACGGCAGCGCCCCGTTTGGCTACAACTGCGCCGTCCCGACCACGTACATCGACGAGTTCAACAACGTGGTGCACGCGGCCTACCTGGCGAGCCATGACAATCCTGACTACCTGCCGCAAGTCGAGTCGGTGCACTCGTACTGCCACTCGACCGACTTCACCAGCAAGCCCGGCTACCCGGTGCCGGACGCGAAGTGCTACGCCTGGCAGCGGGAGTGGCTGCTGATGGCCAGGGCCCAGGTCGAGCAGATCTGGGGCGAGCCCATCGGCAGCCAGATCAGGTTCGCCGTCTCCGAGTGGAGCGGCGGCACGTACCGCACGCCCGCCGACAGCTGGGTCGGATTTCGCGACGGCGGCATGTCCGGCTACGTGACCGGCTATCTGACCATGCTCAGGGGAGACGGCCGGGTCACCGGCAGCGGCACCGGGTACTGGGGCGCGGCCCTGTTCCAGATCGCATCGAACCCGCAGGGCAACGGCTATAACCTGATCGAGCCGGACGGCTCCCCTTCGGACTACTATCCGGCGTTCCGTACGGCGGCGCTGAGCGGCCAGCACGGCTAGCCGGCGGCCGCTTGGCGAGCCAGACTCGGAGGATGGCGTGGGCGAGGACAGCAGCGCTCCGGTCGTGATGCCGGCCGCGTTCTTCGGGCACGGCAACCCGCTCAACGCCCTGGAGATCAACCGGTACACCAGCGCCTGGCGCGCCTTCGGCCGGGCGGTGCCGCGGCCGCGAGTGATCCTGGTGGTGTCCGCACACTGGTACATCAATGCGACCGCGGTCACGGCGATGCCGCGGCCGCGCACCATCCACGACTTCTACGGGTTCCCGCCGGAACTGTTTGACGTGCAGTACCCGGCGCCCGGCTTGCCGGAGCTGGCCGAGGAGATCAAGGACACCGTGCAGCCCACCTGGGTCGGCGCGGATATCGACAGCTGGGGTATCGACCACGGCACCTGGTCGGTCCTGGTGCACGCGTTCCCCGATGCCTCGATCCCGGTCGTGCAGCTGTCCATCAACGCCGACAAGAGCCTCGACTATCACCTGGAGCTGGGTCGCAAGCTGGCGCCGCTGCGGGAGCGCGGGGTGCTGGTCATCGCCAGCGGTAACGTGGTGCACAACCTGGGCGCGGTGCAATGGGCGATGGCCGATGACGGCTATGACTGGGCGCACCGCTTCGACGAGGCGGCCCGCGAGCAGATGCTGTCCGACCCGACGGCGGTGGCCCGGCTGGACGCGCACCGGGACTTCCGGACGGCCGTGCCCACGCCGGACCACTTCATCCCGCTGCTGTACCTCGCCGGTCTGGCCGACTCCGGCGCGCCCATGGCCGCCGGGCGGCTCGACGATCCGCAGGACGTGGACGTGCTGGTCGACGGCTACGCCTACGGCTCGCTGTCCATGACCGCCTACACGCTCGGCCTCAGCTGCCCCGGCAACGGCGAAGGCCAAGGCGGTAGCCCGCTGCCGCGGCCGGCCTGCCGGCGGACGGCTCCAACATCTGACCCGGCCGGTCAGCGCTACGGCCGCATGCCCGCCAGGTGGATGTCGAGGAAACGCTGCCAGGCGTCTGGAGCCAGGTCCGCTTCGGCCCGCACGGTCTCTGACTGCACCAGGCCGCGCATGCCCGCGATCAGGGCCAGCACGTCGGCGGCGGTCATGTCGGGCCGGATCGCACCGGCCGCGACGGCGCGGGCGGACAGGGTGGTGATGGACTCCCGGATCTTGCGGGTCGCCGCGGCGTCCGGCTCGCGTTCCAGCAGCAGGTTCGCGTATCGCGCGTGATCGGCGAAGGACTGCCCGAACGTACGCAGCAGATCCTCGAGCCCGTGCCCGTCGGTCCGGGTGAGCGCGCGGTCGGCGGCCGTGTTCAGCTCCTCGAGCACCAGCCGGAGCAACTCGTCGATCAGCGCGTCCTTGCTGGTGAACCGGCGGTACACGGTGCCGACACCGACGCCGGCCCGGGCCGCGATGTCCTCGATGCAGGCGGCGGCCCCGGCCTCGCCGAGCACGGCGCGGGCCGCGCCGAGGATGCGCTCGTAGTTGCGGACCGCGTCGCGTCGCAGCGCCCGCGGCGGATGCACCGCGGCCGGCCCGGACGCGTCAGTGGTCACCGGGGACTCCCGTCAGCCCTGCTTCGGGCCCTGTCCGGCGCCGGCCGCGCCGGGATCACTCGCTCTCATCGCCGACCAAGGTACCGCCCGCGAGCATGGCCAGCTCCGGGTGTTCCATATCGCTCGCGGACCGCCGCAGCCGCATGACCGAGGGCATCAGCAGCCCGGCGCCCGCGGCCAGCACGAGGCAGCAGGTCATGACCGCGAACCCGGTCGTGTACCCGGCGTCCTTCGGCAGGCCGGACGGCGCTAGCTGGGAGGTGACGATGCTGGCCATGACGGCCGAGCCAATGCTCCCGCCGATGTTGCGGATGTTGGCGTTCATCCCGCTGGCGACGCCGGTCTGGGAGGGCGGCACAGCGCCGACGATGAGCGCCGACATCGCCGAGAACGCGAGCCCGAACCCGATCCCCATCAGGGCGGTGGCCAGGAAAACCTGCCACTCCTGCTGGTGGGCGAAGGCGAGTACGGCCATCGACCCGGCGCCGACCAGGCAGCCCGCCACCACCAGGGCCTTCCCGCCGTACCGGTGCGCGAGGCGCCCGGCGAACATGCCGACGCAGAACATCGTTACCGTCGACGGCAGCAGCATCAGGCCGGATTTGGTGATGCTCGCGGTGAAGCCGTAGCCGGCGATGGCCCGCGGCGTCTGCACGAACTCGGGCAGGAACGCGAACGTCGCGTACATGCCCATGCCGATGAGCAGCGCGACGAGGTTGTTGGTCCACACGGCGGTCAGCCGCATCATCTTCATGTCGATAAGCGGCGTGGTCGCGCGCAGTTCGGCGGCCAGCCAGCAGGCCGCGAGCACCACCGCCACCGCGATCAGGCCGAGGACCTTGCCCGAGCCCCAGCCCCAGGTGGGTGCCTCGCTGAGCGCGACCAGCAAGGCGACCAGCCAGCCCGACAGCAGGACCGCAGGCAGCCAGCTGATCCGGCCGGGCGCCCGCACCTCCGACTCGGGCACGAACAAGAACGCGGCGATGCCCGCCACTATGGTCAGCATCATCGGCAGCCAGAACAGCCACCGCCAGCTCAGCGCGTCGACGATCGGACCCGCGAGGACGATGCCGAGCCCCGCTCCGATCGCGGTGAGGGACGCGAGCAGGCCGATGGCCCCCGGCACCCGCTCCGCCGGGAACTCATCCCGGATGATCCCGAAGGCGACCGGCAGCATGCCGCCCGCGAACCCCTGGATCACCCGCGCGACGATCATGACGGCGATCGACGGGGCCAGCGCGGCCAGCAGCGAGCCGACGGCCAGGGCGACGAGCGTCGCGACGAAGACCCGCTTCTTGCCGAACATGTCGCCGATCCGGCCGAGGATCGGTGTCATGATCGCAGCGGACAGCAGGTAAGCGGTCAGCACCCAGGTGACGGTGTCCTGCGAGGTGTGCAGTTCGTGCTGCACGGTCGTCAGCACCGGAACGACGAGCGATTGCAGCAGCGCGAACGCGCCGATCCCGGCCGCGAGCACCGCGAACGTCACCGGCGGGCGCGACCGCGCCATTCCCATAGCCAACGAAGGGCCTCCCTCAAAGCGGAGTCATCATTCCGGTACTGGGGAGCGTAACACAACCGGAAGACGAACTCCGCTTAAAGGCCCGGCCGGATCACCGTGACGCGGCGAACCTGTGGACAACACCTGCCCCTGACAATGATCTTGTGGAGTTTGTCAGGCTGAGGCGCGGCTGAGGCTGACTTTTTCCACAAGATCATGCAAGAACGGCGCGTTCAGCCCAGGTCGACGCTGGGGTAGAGCGGGAAGTCCGCCAGCAGCTCGGTGGCCTGTTTGGCGATCCGGCCGGACACGGCCGGATCCAGCTGGTAGGACGCCTTGGACGGAGCTCCGGCGGACGTCGTGCCCGGCTTGGTCTGGCTGAGCGCCTCGTGCATGAGCCCGGCGATGGCGTCCATCTCGGCGGCGCCGAGCCCGCGGGTGGTCAGCGCCGGGGTGCCGATCCGGATGCCGGAGGTGTACCAGGCGCCGTTCGGGTCCTGCGGGATCGCGTTGCGGTTGGTCACGATGCCGGAGTCGAGCAGCGCGCTCTCGGCCTGCCGCCCGGTCAGGCCGTAGCCGCCCACGTCGAGCAGCACCAGGTGGTTGTCGGTGCCGCCGCTGACCAGGCGCGTGCCGCGGCTCATCAGTCCGGCCGCGAGCGCCTGCGCGTTGTCGACGACCCGCTGCGCGTAGTCACGGAAGGCCGGCTGCCTGGCTTCGGCCAGGGCCACCGCCTTGGCGGCCATGATGTGGGCCAGCGGTCCGCCCAGCACCATCGGGCAGCCCTTGTCCACCGCGTCCGCGAACTCCCGCTGGCACAGCACCATCCCGCCACGCGGCCCGCGCAGCGTCTTGTGCGTGGTGGTGGTCACGACGTGCGCGTGCTGGACCGGGTCGAAGTCGCCGGTCAGGACCTGGCCGGCGACCAGGCCGGCGAAATGGGCCATGTCCACGAGCAGGGTCGCGCCGACCTCGTCGGCGATCTCGCGCATGGTGGCGAAGTTGACCCGGCGCGGGTAGGCCGAGTAGCCGGCCACGAGGATGAGCGGCTTGAACTCGCGCGCCGACGCCCGCAGCGCCGCGTAGTCGAGCAGCCCGGTGCCGGGGTCGGTGCCGTAGGTGCGCTGGTGGAACATCTTGCCGGAGATGTTCGGGCGGAAGCCGTGGGTGAGGTGCCCGCCCGCGTCCAGCGACATTCCGAGCATGCGCTGGTTGCCGAGATCGCGCCGGAGGGCCTCCCAGTCCTGTTCGGACATGTCATTGACGTGCCGGACGCCGGCCCGTTGCAGCGCGGGCTCCTCGACCCGGTGCGCCAGGATCGCCCAGTAGGCCACCAGGTTCGCGTCGATGCCCGAGTGCGGTTGCACGTACGCGTGCTCCGCGCCGAACAGTTCGCGGGCGTGCCCGGCCGCCAGTTCCTCTACGCGGTCAACCTGCGCGCAGCCGGCGTAGAACCGGTGCCCGGCGGTGCCTTCGGCGTACTTGTCGCTCAGCCAGTTGCCCATCGCGAGCAGCACGGCCATGGACGCGTAGTTCTCGCTGGCGATGAGCTTGAGCGACTCGCGCTGCATGGCGAGTTCGTCGGTGATGGCGGCCGCGACGCCCGGCTCGACTGCGCTGATGACGCTCAGCGCGCTGCGCATCGCGGCAGACTCGGGACTCAGAGCCGACATGGCACCTCCGCTAGCCAACAAACCCGGGCGCGCGGCATGCGTCACGGTGACGAGGCCGCTCCCTGATGGTCTGCCATCCGAACGCGCCAGTTACGGCCCGCAGGAATCTTACTCCGCGGCGCCCGTGGCGGGCCGGCGCCGTCCCGGCGGCCGGTCAGCCGGGCTGGCCTGCGTCCACCACCTCGGCCAGGCGGCGCAGCCCGGCCGCGGTCTGCCGGAGGGTGTCCTCGCCGGCCGCCTGCCCGAGCGCGTCGCACCACTGACGCTGCGCGGTGTCGATGCTCGCCAGCGCGGCCTGCCCGGCAGGGGTCAGCGCGACGAGCTTGGCCCGCTGGTGCTGCGGGTTGTCCTGGTACACGGCCAGTTCGTCCGCGACCAGCAGGTCCGCGATCCGCTGCACGCTCTGCCTGGCCTGGCGCAGCCGCCGGGCGATGTCGGAGACCGAGGCCGGGTCGTCCCGGCACTGGGCGAGCACCACCCACCGGGCCAGGCTCTGGCCCGCGGGCCGGGCCAGCGCCTCGCCCGCCGCGGTAAAGGAACCGTGCAGCCGGAGCACCAGCCCGAGTACCTCATTGAAGGCGTCGCCAGCGGGCGTACGGCCGGGCCGAGACTTGACAGCATGCTGTCGTTTATCTACAGTGGAAGACATGACAGCATACTGTCATAGGCAAGAGCGAGATAAAAGTTTCAGCACCAGGAAGGACCGGCGCATGTCGTCCCAGCAGACCATCCGGCAGTTCCGCATCGAGATTCCGCAGGCCCAGCTCGACGACCTTACTGACCGGCTGGCCCGCACCCGCTGGCCGGACGAGCTGCCGGGCACGGGCTGGGCGCGCGGCGTGCCGCTCGGCTACATGCGCGAGCTGGCCGGGTACTGGCAGCACTCCTACGACTGGCGCAAGCACGAGGCGCAGCTGAACGACTTCCCGCAGTTCACCACCACGATCGACGGTCAGCAGATCCACTTCCTGCACGTCCGGTCGCCCGAGCCGGGCGCGCTGCCGCTGCTGCTGAGTCACGGCTGGCCCGGCTCCGTGGTCGAGTTCCTCGACGTCATCGGCCCGCTGACCGATCCGCGCGGGCACGGCGGCGACCCGGCTGACGCGTTCGACGTGGTCGTCCCTTCGCTGCCCGGGTTCGGCTTCTCCGGCCCGACCAGCGAGCCGGGGTGGACCACCCAGCGCATCGCGCTCGCGTTCGCGGAGCTGATGCGCCGCCTCGGCTACGACCGGTACGGAGCGCAGGGCGGCGACTGGGGCGCGTTCATCACGCCCGAGCTCGGCCGCGTCGACGCGGACCACACGGTGGGCCTGCACCTGAACGCCGCCACCATGGGTTTCATCCCGTTCGGGCCGCCGAGCCCGGACGACCTGGCCGCGCTGACCGACGCCGAGAAGGCGCGCCTCGGCCGGCTGCAGGCCAGCACCGGGGGACCGGGAAACGGCTACTTCGAGATCCAGGCTCAGCGGCCGCAGACACTGGGCTACGGCCTGACCGACTCGCCGGTCGGCCAGCTCGCGTGGATCGTCGAGAAGTTCAGCGAGTGGAGCCACGGACCCGGTCTGCCCGACGAGGTGTTCGGCCGGGACCGGCTGCTCACCAACGTCATGCTGTACTGGCTCACCGCGACTGCGCACTCCTCGGCCCGGCTGTACTACGAGACCATGCACGCGCAGACGTTCGCAATGGCGCCCGTGACGGTGCCGACCGGCGTCGCCGTGTTCGCCGAGGACTACGCCATCCGCCGGTACGGCGAGCGCGGTCACAACATCATGCACTGGTCGGAGTTCGACACCGGCGGTCACTTCGCCGCGATGGAGGTGCCCGGCCTGCTCACGGCCGACGTCCGCGAGTTCTTCCGCGGTCTGCGCTAACCACGGCGCGGTCAGGAGCGGCGGAGGCCGGGGACGTCCCGTTGCCGGTCAGGGCCGCTCGGGCGTGAACGCGACCCCGCCGATCTCGCGGGCCGCGCTGCCGGGCAGCCCGGCGACGGTGATCTCGATGATCCCCTCGCCGTGCCCGGCGGGCGCGGGCACGAACTCCAGCCGCTGGCCGCCGGCCGGCAGGTCGACGACAGCATCGGCCGGGGCCGGCAGCCCGAGCACGTCCGCCCACCGGCGCGCCGCGGCGGCCGGGTCGGCGACCTCGATCGTCAGCCCGGTCACGCCGCCGGGCGCGGCCTTCGGCGCGCCGCCCGTCCAGGCCGGCCCGGCCCACCGCCACGAGCCGTCCGGCTCGGCCCAGTCGAGCGACACGATCGCGCCCGGCACGTCCTTGGGATGCAGGTGGGTGCCCGCGATGTCGGGCAGGTCGGCGGTCCAGACGACCCGGATGCCAAGACCGGCCAGCCGGGCCCTGGCGGCCGCCAGGTCGGGGACCTGGAAGATCGCCATGTACCCGCCGTCGCCGCCGCGCCGGTCCAGGTAACGCCCCGCGGTCGTCCCGGCCTGGGCCGGCGCGACGACCTCGACGAACGTGTCGCCGGCCGTGAACACCGCGTTGGTCAGCCCGAACCGGCTGACGCCCGGATCGCGGTACGGCTCGGCCCAGCCGAAGGCCGCGCGCAACTCCCCGGCGATCTGGTCGCAGTCGCGAGCCACCAGCGCCACCTGCCGCAACCGCACGCCCGTCAGCATGCCTCCACGATAGGTGGCCGCCCGGCAGCGGGCGAGCGCCCGGCCGACGATGATGAGGTCATCGCATACCGGCGTGAAGGGATCCAGAGTGAGCGAGCTGACAGGCTCGGCGAAGCGTCAGGCTGGGAGCCCCGAGCAGCAGGTCACCCTCGGACTCTTCGACTGGATCGACGCCGACGGAGCGCGCGAGCCCGGCCAGTTGTACCGGGAGCGGCTGGACCTGGTCGCAGCGGCCGAGGCGCACGGATTCGACATCTACCACCTGGCCGAGCACCACGGCACGCCGCTGGGCCTCGCGCCGTCGCCGAACGTGTTCCTGGCGGCCGCGGCCGCCCGCACCAGCCGCATCCGGCTGTCGGCGCTGGTCTACGTGCTGCCGCTGTACGACCCGGTGCGGCTGGCGGAAGAGATCGCGATGCTGGACCAGCTCAGCGACGGGCGGCTGGAAGTCGGCCTCGGCAAGGGCGGCAACCCGTACGAGCTGCTGCCGTACGGGATCGGCGCGGACGAGGCGCAGCACCGCTACGACGATGTATTGGCCGTCGTCCTGCGGGCGCTGCAGGACGACGAGAGTCCGCTCCGGCCGCGGCAGCGGCCGCATCCGCCGCTGTGGTACCCGAGCAGCAACCCGCAGAGCGTCCCGCGGCTGGGCGCGCGCGGGATCAACACGATTCTCGGCTTCAGCTTCAGGTCACCGTCGATCGAAGAGACCCGGCTGCGCCGGGACGAATACTTCGCCGGGGTGGCGGCCGCGCCGGCCGGGACACCGCTGGGCGGAGCCGGCGCGGCGACTCCGCGCTTCGGCCTGATGCGCAACGTCTACGTCGCGCGCACCGACCGGGAGGCGCGCGACCGGGTCCTCGGCGCGATGGAGGTGTTCTACGCGCAGTTCACGGCGCTGTGGCGGCGGCACGGCGACAGCCGGTTCCGGCAGGCGCAGGACTTCGCCGCCGCGATCGACGCGGGGCTGATCATCGCCGGCTCGCCCGCCACCGTGCGGAACCGGCTCACGGAGATGCTGCTGCGGTCCGGCTGCAACCACTTCGCCGGCGCGTTCGCGTTCGGCTCCTTGAGCGTGGCCGAGGCCAGCGCCTCCCTGGAGCGGTTCGGGCAGGAGATCGCGCCCGCGCTGCGGGACCTCAGCCCCGGCTGACCGCCGTGGCCGGCAACGCCGCCAGGAAGCCCGCCAGCGCCTGCCACCAGCCATCGGTGTTCTCGAACTGCGGGCTGTGCCCGGCGTCCGGGATCACTACCAGCGTCCCCTGGCCGACCCCTTCCGCCATCCGCTGCGATGGTGCGAGGAACGGCTTGTCCTGCTCACCGGTGATGACCAGGACCGGCAGTGTGACGGGCAGGGCGCGAAGGTCGTCCAGCCGGTCCGCGGCCGTCATGAAGGCCGGCGCCATGGCCGCGTACATCGCGGCCGACGTCGCGCGCAGCTTGCGGTCGCAGAACTCGGCGTACCCGGCCCGGCCGGTGATCAGTCGCTGGTGCGCGGGGGTGGTGAGCGGGCCCTGCCGCTCGGCCAGGATGCCCGCGAGCACGTCCATGCCCTGGTCCGCCGCGATCGAGACCGCCGCCTGCACCAGCTCGGGGTCCAGGTTGCGCAGCGGTCCGTGCGAGGTGTCCATCAGGATCAGGCCGTCGAGCCGGCCGGGCGCGGCGCAGGCGACGATCTGCGCGACCATGCCGCCCATCGAGTGCCCCAGCAGCACGTACCGGTCCCAGCCGAGTGCGTCGGCGAGTCCCAGCAGGTCCGCGGCCATGAGCTGGAAGGAGTAGTCGCTCTCGGCGGCCGGCTGCGAGCTCGCGCCGTGCCCGCGCAGGTCGGGCGCCACGGCGTGCCAGCCGGCCGCGGCCAGCGGCTCGAGCCACGGGCTGAAGTCCTCCTTCGCCCCGGTGAATCCGTGCACCAGCAACAGCGGGCGCTGCCCGGCCCCCGCTTCCGCCACCGCGAGCTGCACGTCACCGACCCGGACGAGCCGTTCTGCCAGTGCCATCGGTACTCCTTCAGTGCCGGGATCGCGGGCTGGGTCACGAGGCGGTCGCTGGGGGCGGACCGGTGCTGTCGCGCACTACGAGGGTGGTGGCCAGCTCCACGTGGTGCGCTTGCGTCGCGGTGTCGTCGCCGCTGGCGCGCAGCATCCGGAACGCCGTTGCGGCCATCGCGGCTAGCGGCTGCCGGACCGTGGTGAGCGGGGGTGCGGCCCAGGAGGCGACCGCCACGTCATCGAAGCCGACGACGCTGACGTCCTGCGGTGCCCGGAGCCGGCGTTCGGTGAGCGTCTGCAGGACCCCGAAGGCCTGCGCGTCGTTGCCGGCCACGATCGCGGTCGGCGCTGCGGGCAGGTCCAGCAGCAGCGCGGCCTGCCGCCGGCCGCCGCGCACTGAGAACGTATCGCGGCACACGAGCCGCTCATCCATGGTCAGGCCGGCCTCCAGCATGGCGGCCCGGTGTCCGTCCAGCCGCGCCCGGCTGGACCACAGGGCCGCGGGCCCGGCGATCGCCGCTATGCGGGTATGGCCGAGCTCGATGAGGTGACGGGTGGCGCTGAGGCCGCCCTGCCAGTTTGTCGTGCCGACCGACCTGACGGCCGCGCCCGGTTCCTCCGCGGGATCGATGACGACGACCGGGATGCCCGCCGCCTCGAGCTGCTTGAGCTCGTCGCCGCGCGGCAGGTGCAGGACGCTCAGCGCTCCGTGAGTGCCGCGGGCGGTTGCCTGGGTCAGCCACCGGCTGAACTCCGCGGCCGAGCTCACCGACGTCACCAGGACGCTGTGCCCGGCCTCGGAGGCAGCCTGGACGGTCCCGTGGATCAGCTCCTCGGCCCAGGGATCGTGCCCGGCCGACATCGTCCACTCGCCGACGCCGAGCAGCAGGTCGACGACGCCGAACCCCAGGCTTGTCCCCGGCTGGTAGCCGTGCTTGCGCAGCAGCTGGCCGATGCGCTCGCGGGTATCGGCGGAGACATCGGTCCGCCCGTTCAGCACCTTGGACACCGTCGACACCGAGACCCCGGCGTCGGCCGCGATGCGGGTCAGCGTCCCGGCGGCGGGGTGGGCCGCGGGTGCCGGGGCCGAGGCCGGCTCCCTGGCCGCCTTAGCTGGCATGCGCTGCCTCCGATCTGGCCCATTCCTGGCGCCCGTCTTTCGAAAGATAGCAGCCGATAACGAGTTGACATAGCGCTCCGGGATGGCGGAGAATGCCTATGTGGCGAAAAACTTGCGAAAGATTATCGGGAGGCACTGTGTATCCATCGTATGAGATTCTGCGGAACTTGGCACCCGAGGGGCTGAGCGCGGTCCAGCAGCGCGAGGCGGATGACCAGCTAGGACGGATTGCTGCCGGACTCATGCGGCGCGGGCGGACAGACGGCCGCGTGGCCGTGTGCAACGGCACGGGCGCGGGAGTCCAACGCCGTCCGCACCTCTGGTTTTCGAAAGCTCGCCGGGATGCTGCCGCGCGCGGCCGCCGGGTCGTCCGGCCCGCCGCGTAGCGCGAGCCGGGCCGACTGCGGCCGGCTGGTCGCTGACCTGGCGGCAGCGATCAGCCGGCCCGCATGTCCACCGCGTTGACCCGGACCGGCCGCACGGTCACCTTGACCCTGGACTGGCCCGGCTGGTCGTGTTGCCGGAGATCCGCGTCGTACTTGGCGCCCACCTGGTCGGCGAAGGCGTAGTCGTCGTCGGCCGCGATCTCGGCCTCGCCGCGGATCTCCAGATAGCGATACGGGATCGCCAGGTCGAGCAGAAACACCGTGACGGCCGGGTTAGCCACCAGATTCTTCGTCTTCTGCCGCGCGGTGTTGAGCGAGATCGCGACGGCGCCGTCCTCGGCCACGAACCAGACTTCCGACACCTGCGGGCGCCCGTCCGGTCCGATCGTCGCCAGCGTGGCGAACTGGCCGTCGAGCAAGTCAGCGTGCGAGGCCGGGATCGAGGACATGTCGTTCCCTTCGGAGTAGCGGGGAGCGCGGGTCGCGCAGTGCTATCCCACGGCATATCCGCCGCGGTGTCCACGGCCGGGCCCGACTACCACCGGCCGCGGTGCTCGGGCACGAACGCGACGAGCCCGACCGCCGCGATGAGGATCGCCGCGAAGACCAGGAACACCCGGGCCTGCGCGATGCCGGGATCGGAGCTGCGGGCCACGATAGCCGCGGTGACCGACACCGCGGAGATGGCGCCGGCCTGGCGGAACATCCCGCGCAGCCCGGCCACGGCGGCGGCGTGATCGGGGGCGAGCTGGAGGGTCGCGTTGTTCGCCGCTGGCGTCGCGGTGCCCATGGCGGCGCCCACGATCCCGGTTCCGATCGCCAGCCAGGCATACGGCGAGAAGCCCGCCGGCGGCCCGGCCGCGGTCGCGACGATCCCGCCCGCCGTCAGGCAGAACCCGATCGCGATCGGCCACCGGTACCCGGTGCGCCGCAGCAGGTAGACGGCCAGCCCGGCGGTAGCGATCATGCCGATGGCGCGCGACGTCAGGAGCGTCCCGGCGGCCAGTGAGGACAGCCCGTACCGCTCCTGGGCGTACAGCGGCACCAGCGGCGCGAAGCCCAGCGCGGCGCTGCCGTACAGGAAGTTGATCAGGTTCATCACGCCGAAGCCGCGCCCGGTGAGAAACCGGAGCGAGATGAACGGGGACTCGGCCCTGGCCGAGTGCCGCACGAAGGCGACGGCGCCCGCGACCGCGACGCACTCCGGGGCGATGAACGCGAGGCTGAGCGGGTCAGCGCCCGGCGCTGCCAAGGAACGCGACGCCGAACATGGCCGACAGCAGCGTGACGCCGACCAGCACGATGCCGCGGACGTCCAGATGCCGGTCCGGCCGCCGGGCGATGTCCGGGATGAAGATCGTGCCGAGCGCCAGCAGGAGGACGCCGACGGGCAGGTTCACCAGGAAGATCCCGCGCCACGACCAGTACGTCACGAACAGGCCCCCGAGCACCGGGCCGATCATGCCGCCGATGGGGAAGATGCTCGCGAACAGGCCCACCGCGCGGTCGCGGTCGCGGCCGAAGATCTCGGCGATGATGCCGGTGGCACTCGGCATGAAGGCGCCGCCGCCCAGCGCCTGGATGGCCCGGAAGACGATCAGCGCCAAGATGCTGCGCGACAGCCCGCAGCACAGCGACGCGACCGTGAAGACAGCGGCCGCGGCCAGGAACACCTGCTTGCGGCCGTACTGGTCACCCAGCTTGCCGGCCAGCGGCATCATCAGCACCTGGCCGAGCGCGTAGATCGTGATCGTCCAGCTGCTCCAGTTCACCTGCGTGTGGAGTTCGCGCTGCAGTGCGGGCAGCGCGGTGGCGACGATCGTCTGGTCGACCGAGGACATGAGCAGCGCGAGGGAGACGATGGCGAAGATGAACAGGCGGCGGCGGGGCCGGGAGCGGTCGCATCTCCGGTCGCGAGCCCGGTCTGCGCCGCCAGTTCCGCCACGAAACCTCACGCTACTCTGCTTGCCGGCAGGCAACTATAGGTGACGTTACGTGGTCTCGGCTCGGTAAGGTTTCAGCTATGGACGATGCTGCTGCGATCCGGCTACGCAGGGTCATCAGCAAGCTAGCGCGCGAGCTCAACTCCTCCTCGACCGGAGCCGGGCTCACCCCGTCGCAGGCGTCAGTCCTCGGCCTGATCGTGGCCCGCGGGCCGATCGGCTTGGGCGAGCTGAGCGAGCTTGAGCGGCTCAACCCCACGATGCTCTCCCGCGTCATCGGCAAGCTGGACTCGGCGGGCCTGATCGTCCGCGAACGCGATCCCGCCGACCTGCGCAATGTGTCGGTGCTGAGCACGCCGGCCGGCCGCCGCACCGACAAGCAGGTCAAGACCAGGAAGGCGGCGGCCGTCTCGCACTGCATGGCCATGCTGCCGGCGGAGCAGGCAACCGCTGTCACCGCGGCCCTGCCCGCGCTGGAGGAACTGGCCGAGATCATGCGATCCGAGCTACCCGGCGAGCGCCGGGCCCGGCGCAGCCCGAGCCAGATCGCCTGACCGGCAGCCCGAGGACGTCCCACCATCGTGGCGCGGCAGCGCTGAGCCCGGCTATCCAGCCGGACGCCGGCCTACAATCCGGTTCGTGGCGACAGGCGATGCGACCGGGCCCGACCGGCAAGCGGGCGGCGGGCTGACAGTGGGAGTGCTCGGCCTCGGCGAAGCCGGCTCGGCGATCGCCGCCGATCTGGCCGCCGCCGGCGCCGTGGTGCGCGGATTCGACCCGCTCGACCCGCCGGTGCCCGGCGTCGTCAGCTGCCGCGACGACGCGGACGCGTGTGTCGGCTGCGCCGTCGTCGTGTCGCTGACCTGTGCGCACGAGGCGGCGGGCGCGCTGGCCGCCGCGCTGCCGGCGATGCCGCGGGACGCGATCTATGCGGACCTCAATACCGCCTCGCCCGGCCAGAAGGCTGCCCTCGCGGCGATGGCCGAGACGGCCGGCCTCGGCTTCGCGGACGTCGCGCTGATGGCGCCGGTGCCCGGCAACGGCCTGCGGACCCCGATGCTCGCGGCTGGCCCGGCCGCCGCGCAGTTCGCCGCCCTGTTCACGCCCCTCGGCGCCAGCGTCGATGTGCTGCCCGGCCCGCCCGGCACCGCAGCCGGGCGCAAGCTCGTGCGCAGTGTCTTCTACAAGGGGATGGCCGCGGCGGTCACCGAGGCGCTACGGGCGGCCGAAGCCGCCGGATGTGCAGACTGGCTGCGGGAGAACATCAGGCACGAGCTAGCCAGTTCCTCGGCGGCAACCCTGGACCGGCTGGAACGGGGCAGCGTGCAGCACGCGGTGCGGCGCACCGATGAGATGGCCGCCGCGGCGGAGATGCTGGCCGAGCTCGGTGTGCCCGCCCGGATCGCGACGGCCAGCGAGCACTGGCTGCGTCAGCTGGCAGCCGAGCAGGCGGACTCGGATCAGCCCGGTTAGCCGGTCTTCTCGAACACCGCGACCTGGCTGCGGCTGTCAGACGTGAACGGGGCGCGGTCCCAGTCGGCCCACCGGTCCCGCAGCCGGAATCCGGCGAGCCTGCCCATCAGGTCGAGCTCGGCGGGCCAGACGTAGCGGTACGGCGCCGAGTGCCGGACCAGGCGGCCGCCCGCCTCGATCCAGTGATGCGACGAAGCGATCTGGCCGACCACGTCGTCGAACGTCTCGATGCCGACGTGATCGGGTTGAAGGGTGAACACCCAGGCGTTCTGGCCGGGCGGCACCCGGCGCAGCTGCGGCACGATCAATTCCAGCGCGAAATAGCCGCCCGGCGCCAGGTGGGCGGCGGCGTTGCCGAACACCGCGAGCTGGTCGTCCTGCGTCGTGACGTTCATGAGCGTATTCGCGACGAGATACACCAGCGTGAACGGGCCGCCGGGGACCCGGGCCGAGCGCATGTCGCCGATCGTTACCGGGACCGCGTCGGCGCCTGGCTTGGCCAGCAACTGCGCAGCCATCGGCTCAGACAACTCCAGGCCGTGCACCGGAACTCCGGCGGCGCTCAGCGGCAGCGCCACCCGGCCGGTACCGACGGCGAACTCCAGCGCCGGGCCGCCGGCCGCCAGCTCTGCAAGCCCGGCGGTCATGGGGCCGAGCACCGACGGCGCGAACATCGGCAGATAGGTCGCGTCGTAGATCTCCGCGATCTCTGCATCCCAGACGACTACGCCCACAGACGACAGGGTCTCGCGCGGACGAGGACGCTCGCCACCGAATTTAAGCCGGGCTGGCCCGGCCGCCCGGGCCGGCCGGGGCGCAGACCGCATACTGGCAGCTATGCCTGAACTGATCGCGGGACCTTGCCGGGTGGATGCGGCGGGCGAGCCGCCGAAGCTGATCGATGAGTTCGTCGGCCGGGCCAGCACCGGCGCGGCCGGGCTGAGCATCGCGCGGATGCGCAGCCCGTCCGGCTGGGCCGAGCCGGGCCAGCGCCCTGAGTTCGACGAGTACACGATCGTGCTGCGCGGCGCGCTGCTGGTGGAGACCGAGCAGGGTGAGCTGACCGTAGCCGCCGGCCAGGCCGTGCACACCCGGCCGGGGGAGTGGATCCGCTACAGCACGCCAGGTGCGGACGGGGCCGAGTACATCTCGGTCTGCGTGCCCGCCTTCACCCCGGACACGGTGCACCGGGACGGCTGACCGGCCAGGCTGGCTACGGTAGGTCAGTGCACCGCCGTCCCCTCACCAGAAGGAGCCGCCGTGGCCGGCGTCATCGTGTTCCATCACGCTCAGGGTCTGACCAGCGGGGTCGAGGAGTTCGCGGCGAAGCTGCGCGCTGCCGGGCACCAGGTCGAGACGCCCGACCTCTACCTGGGCCAGACCTTCGCCACTCTGGACGAAGGCGTGGCGTACGCCGAGGCGACGGGCTTCGACACGATCATCCAGCGCGGTGTGGCCGCGGTGGTGGGAAAGCCGGCCAGCGTCGTCTACACGGGTTTTTCGCTCGGGGTGCTCCCGGCCCAGTTGCTGGCGCAGACCAGGCCCGGCGCGCTGGGCGCGTTGCTGATGCACTCGTGCGTGCCGCCGGACACGTTCGAGACGCCGTGGCCGGACAGCCGTCCCGGCCCAGATCCACGCGATGGACGCGGACAAGCTCTTCGTCGAGGAAGGCGACCTGGACGCGGCCCGCGCGCTGGCCGCGACCGCTGCCGATGTCGAGCTGTTCCTCTATCCCGGCGATGAGCACCTGTTCGCCGACAGCAGCTTGCCGAGCTACGACGAAGCCGCGAGCGAGCTGCTGCTCCAGCGCGTGCTGAGCTTCCTGGCCGCGCTCGGGTAAGCGGTCGTGCCGGTCAGCGCGCAGCCGTGGGTCGATGTGCACGCCCATCCGGGCCGGTGTTTCCTGGCGGGCCTGGCCGGCGACGACCCGCTCGTCCGCATGCTCGGCAGCGCGGAGATCGGAGCGGGAGTCGCGGCCGCGGCGGCGGCGGGGCTGGCGGCCGTCACGCTGTCGACGGTCGCCGACCTGCGCGTGCTCGCACCCGATCCGGTCAAGGGCCTGACCGCCAGCCGGGCGTTCGGCCCCGGCGAGGCCTACCGCGACCATCGCCGCCAGCTCGACGCGATCACAGCCGCGCTGGCCGGCCTCGGCGTCCCGGTCGCGACGTCCGCGGCCCAGATAGAGGCGGCGCAGGCCGCGGGCGCGGTGGCCGTGCTGCTCAGCTGCGAAGGCGGCGACTTCCTGGACGGCCGGCTGGAACCGCTCGCGGAGGCCCGGGCCGCGGGCGCCTCGTCCCTGACGCTCGTGCACTACCGGGTCAACGAAATCGGCGACGTGCAGACCGAGGCGCCGGTGCATGGCGGACTCACCGGGTTCGGCCGCGACGGTAGTGGCCGAGTGCAACCGGCTCGGCTTGATCGTCGACTGCGCGCACGCGACGTTCGAGACGACGCTCGGCGTGCTGGCGACGTCGAGCGCGCCGGTCATGGTGTCGCACAGTCACCTCAACCACGGGCACCTCAACCACGCGGCCCGGTCGCACCCGCGGCTGCTCAGCCGCGAGCACGCACTGGCGGTGGCAACGGCGGGCGGGCGTCATCGGCGCCTGGCCCGCTGGCGTCGTCAGCACCAGCCTGGCCGACTTCGCCGACGAGGTCGCGCGCCTGGCCGAGCTGGTTGGCCCGCGGCACGTCGCCATCGGCACCGACCTGGACGCGAACTACCGGCCGGTGCTGCGCAGCTACGCCGATTTCGCCCGGCTGCCTGGCCTGCTCGGCGAGCGCGGCTTCGACCGGGCCGACATCGACCAGGTCCTGGGCGCGAACGCGCTGCGGCTGCTCCGCGACGTCGCCCGCTGACGCCCGGCCACGGCCTGCCCCCGGCAACGGGCGGCGGGCGGCAACTGCGACGATCTGCCTACGCACCTGGATATTGAGCGCGGGCAGCCGAAGGGAATCAGCATGGACCTCACCGGCCAGGCAGTCATCGTCACCGGGTCCTCGAGCGGCATCGGCGCGGCGGTCGCGCGCCGGCTCGCGGGTCTTGGCGCCGGGATCGTGGTCAACTCCGCCTCGTCGGCTGAGGCCGGCCGGCAGATCGCCGCGGAGCTACCTGACGCGGTCTACGTGCAGGGCGACATCGGCGATCCGGCCACGGCGGCCGCGCTGATCGCGGCCGCGCGCGACCGCTGGGGCCGGCTCGACGGCCTGGTCAATAACGCCGGCCGGACCGTCGAGGTACCGCTGCACGACATCGACAACGTCACCACGGAGCACTGGGACCGGGTGCTGCGGACCAACGTCGTCGGCACGTTCCTGGTCAGCCAGGCCGCGCTGCAGCTGCTCCGGGAAGCGCCGGACGGCTGGATCATCAACATCACCTCGATCGCCGGCGTCCGGCAGACCGGCAGCTCGCTGCCTTACGCGGTGTCCAAGGCCGCGCTGAACCACCTGACCACGATCATGGCTAAGTACGCAGGCGGTGGCGTGCGCGTCAACGCTGTCGCCCCTGGGCTGGTGGCCACGCCGTGGACCGCGGACTGGCACGCGCAGAAGGCGAGGGTCGAGCAGATCGCGCCGCTGCACCGGGTGGCGACCGCGGCGGACATCGCCGAGGCGTGTCTCGCGTTCATCGGCACGCCGTACGCCACCGGCCAGACATTCGTCGTGGATGGCGGCACGACGCTCATGATCTGAGCGGCCGGCCCGCGCTCGGGCCGGCCGGGCCAGTCGCGGCGGTGCCGGCCGCCGATGGCCGGGCACCGCCGCGAGCACGAGGCTGCGCTCAGCGGCCGGCCGCCGCCTTCGCGAAGTCGGCGAGGGTCCAGCCGGAGCCCACCGCGTCGCGCATGCTCTCCCAGCCCGCTCCGTGCCGGTCGAGGTGGCGGTGGGTCAGCACGACCCTGGTCCGCGCGGGGCCGTCGGGCGTGAACGTGACCTCGATCTCACTGGCCTTGGCGGGGTCAGTCTCGACCTGCCACTGCAGGCTGATGTCCCAGGTGAACACCACCCGTCGGGGCGGGTCGTAGGTGAGGACCCTGGACCAGCGGCACTCGCTGCCGTCGGCGCCGCGATCGATGATGTGACCGCCGGCGAACGGCTCGAACACCATGTCCGTGACGTTCTGGATCAGGTGGTGGTCCGGGTTCCACCAGGTGTTCATCCCCTCGGTGAAGACCCGGAAGGCGTGCTCGACCGGGGCGTCGACGTCAGCCGACGTGGTCACTGACGTTGCCTGGACTTGCGTGGTCATTTCTCCTCCTGAATTGGCTGGCTGGCAACGGCGCTGAAACGGGCCAGGGACTGCTGCCAGAACTGCTCGAAATAGGTCCGGATGATGGCGACCCCGGCGGCGTCGACGGAGTACACGCGGCGCGTCCCCGCGGCCCGGTCCATCACCAGTCCGGCCTCCTTCAGCACCTTCAGGTGCTGAGAGACGGCGGGCCGGCTGACGGGCAGATCGCGGGCCAGTTCGCCCACGGCGCTCGGCGATGCGGCCAGCCGCTCGAAGATGGCCCGCCGGGTCGGATCCGCGAGCGCGGTGAGGACTGCTCCATGGTTAGTCATGACTTACGGTAAGTTACAACTTACCGATCTGCCTGTCAACCGCGCTGGCGGGCGGCCGCGGCGTCAGCAAAATGGGCGTCTTCCGGGCACCCGCGCGTTGCATCTTCATATTTCTGACAAGCCGGGGTATCAATGGAAAAGACAGGGACATCGGAGCTGGCGGCGTGGCCGGTCCGGTGTTGACATACGCGACCGTGGCCCTTGCGACGTCTTAGTTGAGTGGGGTCTGGAGGCGACTACCGGTGTTACAACGAGTCCTCGGCATCCTCGTCGCGCTGTTCATCATCATCTGGATCGTGGCTAACCCCGCCAGCGCCGGCGACACCGTGCACGCCTGGATCACGGGCGTCATTACCTTCCTCCGTCATATCGGTTAGCCACTGCCAAGCGACCGGGCGGCTGGGCGAGGTAGCCGCCTCGTGCGCCGTCGCGGCATGCCGCGATGTGCGACCGTGCGGCTTCGGTTGCCCGCGCCCCGCCGCTCGGTGACACTGTCGGGATGCGGGCGCAGCTAGGTCAGCCATGAACGGGCCGTCGCCGGCGGCCGCCGCCGCGCGGTTGTTCGCGGAGCGGTTCGGCGGCCAGCCCGACGGTCTGTGGCGGGCACCGGGCCGGGTCAACCTGATCGGCGAGCACACCGACTACAACGAGGGATTCGCGCTCCCGTTCGCGATCCAGCCCGCCGTGTACGTCGCTGCTGCCGCGCGGACCGACGGTGTGCTCGCGCTCGTCTCCCGCGCGTACGGTCCGGTCGTCGAGGTGGCGACGACCGAGCTCGAGCCCGGCAATCCGGCCGGCTGGGCCGCCTACCCGGCCGGGATGGCGTGGGCGATGCGCGCGGCCGGGCACGCGCTGGGCGGGGCGAGCATCGCGATCGCCGCGGACCTGCCCGCCGGGGCCGGGCTGTCTTCGTCGGCCGCGCTGGAGAGCGCGACGGGGCTCGCGCTCGCCGACCTGTACGGTGCCGTGGTACCGCGAGCCGAGCTGGCGGCGCTCGGCCGCCGCGCGGAGAACGACTTCGCCGGCGCGCCAACCGGGCTGATGGATCAGATGGCGGTGCTGTTCGGCCGGGCCGCGCACGCGCTCCTGCTCGACTGCCAGGCGGGGACCGGCACGCTGGTGCCGCTGGACCTGGCGGCCGACCGGCTCGCGCTGCTGGTGATCGACACCCGGGCTGACCACGAACTCAGCACCGGCGGGTACGGGGAGCGCCGGCGTGCCTGCGAGGCCGCGGCGCGCGCCCTGGGCGCACGCTCGCTACGCGAGGTCGGTGACGTGACCGCGCTGTCCGGCCTCGATCCGGTGCTGTGCCGCCGAGCCAGGCACGTCGTCAGCGAGAACGGCCGGGTGCTGGCCGCCGTCGCGCTGCTGCGGGCTGGCCTGCCGGGCGACGTCGGGCCGCTGCTGACCGCGTCGCACGAGTCGCTGCGCGATGACTTCGCGGTGTCCTGGCCGCAGGCTGACGCGGCGGTCGAGGCCGCGATCAGCGCGGGCGCGCTCGGCGCCCGGATGACCGGCGGCGGCTTCGGCGGCTCCGTCATCGCGCTGGTGCCGGATGCGGCCGAATCCGCGGTCGCGGCCGCCGTGGCCGCCCGGTTCGCGAGCGCCGGCTGGCGACGCCCGGTGATCAGCCCGGCCGAACCGGCCGACGGCGCGGGCCGGATGCGCTGAGCGCGCCAGAAAGCCCAGGCGCCGGCCGAGCCGACCGGTCAGCCCAGCGCGCGCAGCCGGCTCGCGGCGGCTTCCGGGATGATGTCATTGGCGAACGCGCCCATCCCGGACTCGGAGCCGGCCAGGTATTTCAGCTTGCCGGGCGCGCGCCGCACCGTGAACAACTCCAGGTGCAGCGCGAACCCGGCCCGCCTGGCGCGCACCGGGGCCTGATGCCAGGCCGCGATGTACGGGGCCGGCTGGTCGAAGAGCCGGTCGAACCGGCGCAGCAGGTCCAGGTACAGGTCGCAGAACTCGGCGCGCTGCGCGGCGTCGAGCGCGGGCAGGTCCGGCACCCGGCGGCGCGGGTACAGGTGCACCTCGTACGGCCAGCGGGCCGAGTGCGGCACGAAGCCGAGCCAGTGATCGCCGGCCAGCACGATCCGCTGCGCCGCCCGGGCCTCGGCGTCGACCAGGTCATCGAAGAGGTTCCCGCCGGTCTCCCGGCGATAGCTGGCGCGTGGACGCGAGCATCCGGTCCGTGCGCGGGGTCACATACGGGTAGGCGTAGATCTGGCCGTGCGGGTGCGGCAGCGTCACCCCGATCTCGGCGCCGCGATTCTCGAAGCAGTAGACCTGCTCGACGCCGGGCCGCCGGGCGAGTTCTGCGGACCGGTCGATCCAGGCCGTCATGACGGTGGCCGCCTGCGCGGGGCTGAGATCGGCGAAGGACGCGTCGTGCTGCTGGCTGAAGCAGACCACCTCGCACCGGCCGCCGGCCGGAACCGCAGTCAGCAGTCCGTCCCGGCGAACCGCCGCGTCGCCGTGCAGGGTGGGAAACCGGTTCTCCAGCACGACGACCTCGTACTCCGGTGCGGGGATCTCGGTCTGCCGCGTCGACGGTCGACGGGCACAGCGGGCACTGCTCAGGTGTGGGCTGGAACGTGCGGTCCTGCCGGTGCGCCGCGACGATCACCCACTCGCCCAGCAGCCAGTCCCACCGGGCCTGCGATCCGTCCCCGGTGGCGGTGATGGACCGGCGGTCCGGATAGTCGGCCGGGCGGGCCGGGATGTCGCCGAAGTAGATCAGGGTCCTGCCGTCGGCGAGGGTGACGGCCGTCTTGCGGATCGCCGGGACGTCAGCGTGGTGCCGCACGGCGTCAGGCGAGGCAGGTGAGCGGGACACCGCCGTTATAGGCGACCATGTCCGTCAGCGCGGCGACGACATCGATGCCGCCGCCGCGCGGGGTGCCGCTGAGCTCGGCGCAGGCGCGGTGCAAGTTGCCGACGATCCGCTCCCGGTCCGCCCAGCCGGCGAACCGGCCAAGGTCGGCGTCGCGGGCCGCCGCCAGCGGCGACCGGCCGGCGGCCGTGGCGCTACGGGCGAGATCAAGCACGAAGGCGAGGTAGTCAGCGGTCGCGTCCAGCGGGCTGGCGTCGTGGAACACCGGGCCGTGGCCGGGCACGACGGTCTGCGCGCCGAGCGGGCGGAGTACCTGCTCGATGACCTCAAGTGCGCCCTCGACCGAGCCCATGAGCAGGAACGGCGTACCGCCGTTGAAGATCAGGTCGCCGCAGAACAGCACCGACCGCTCCGGGATCCAGACGATCGAGTCATTCGTCGTGTGGGCCGGCGTTCCCACGTATCTGACCTCAGCCCGCAGGTCGCCCGCGTGCAGGGCGATCTCGTCGGCGAACGTGACGAACGGCGGATCCAGGCTGAGCTCACCCCAGTCCGGGCCGGTCCAGAACGGCATGTCCCGCGGCGGGCCGGACGCCAGCGCCTCGGCCCTGGTGCGCTCGTGCCCGATGATGGCCGCGTTCGGGAACAGGCAGTTCCCGAACGTGTGATCGCCGTGATGATGGGTGTTCACCACGGCGCGGACGGGTGCGGTCGTCACCGCCGCGATCGCGTCCTGATAGGCGCGGGTCCGGCGCTCGGTCGAGCATGAGTCGATGCTGATGACTCCCTGCGGTCCGGCCAGGAACCCCGTGTTGTTGATCCACCAGGTGCCGTCGGGCTGAATGTAGGCGTAGACGCCGGGCGACACCTCCGCCGCGGTCGGGCGCCCTGGCTCGGTGATGTCCAGGTCCAGGCTGCTCACGATGTCCTCCCGTCGCCGCTGCGGCGTATAAGTGGGACTACTTGGGAACGCGGAACCGGAGGATGGTGACGGCGCCCGCCCGCGTGCTGCTTATCGGTTCCAGGTCGATCCTGGCGGGGCCGGGGGACCAGAAGCGGATGCCGTCGCCGAGCAGCACCGGCAGGACGTACACCAGGATCTCGTCCACAAGTCCCCGCTGCAGGCACTGGCCCGCCACGTCAGCGCCGAGGATCTCCAGATTCTTGCCTGCCGCAGCGTCCAGTGCCGTGGCGACCGCTTCCCCGACGTCACCGGTGAGGTAGGTGACCTCCGGGTCCGGTGGGTCCGGCGGCCTATGGGTCAGGACGAACGTGGGTCCGGAGAACGGGTAACTTTCGCCGCTCGATGCCGACCCCCGCTCCTGGTTGGCGGCCATCCTGCTACCTACCTCAACGGTCCGTCGGCCGACGAGCATGGCGCCGGTGGCCGCCGCGATCTCCGGGAACTCGTCTGGCGCCACGAAGTCGAAGATCCAGTCCATCTCGTCACCGGGACCGGCGATGAAGCCGTCAAGCGACATCGACCTGTTCACGACGACCTTGCCGGTTCCCGTGCTCGCGTCGCTCATCCTGTTCCTCCGAGCCAACTCCTGACGATCCACTCGGACCCGTCGAGCTGGATATAGGCGTAGGCCCCCGGCGACGCCTCCTGCATCGTGCGGCCAGGCCGGGCTCAGTGAGGTCGGTGGGCAGGCTGCTCATGCGCCAAGTATGCGGCGCGGTTCACGCGCGTTAAGGCTGCCTTCACCTGGCACGGCTGCTGCGCCTGGCGGATGGCTAGATGCCCTCCGTGCCCTTGGCCAGGGCAACGACGTCGCGTAGCTGATCCTGGCTGAGCAGCTGGAATACCTGGACGTCGCTTGAAGCCACCGGTCCTCGGTCGCGGCGGTGATGGCCGCGGCCGCGCAGAGCGCATCCGGAAGATCGCAAACGACGAACGCCGCGGCATCCTGAACTTCCCAGTACATCGCACTCAGCTTCCCGCCCAGGTGTTCCACCAGCGCCGCTACAGCTGAGGCCCGGTCGTCAGTGACGGTGAGCATGCGTGCCCACGACCCGCTCGTACTAGGTGAACTTCATCAAAAACTGAGCCATTCCGCTCCCCCCGTCTAACGCCGTCCTCGAAGCATAGGCGGGGGCGCGAACGCTTCAGGTGATTCGCGCCGGCTCGGCGAGGTCAGCTGACGGCACGCTGCAGCTGCGGTCCGCCTACGATGTCGCCATGCGCAGAGTGCGGGTACGGCGGGGTGCCGATGGCTGACGCCGGCGACGTGCGCCGGCTCGCCCTGGCGCTGCCGCACGTCGAGGAGATCGACAGCGACGGCTTCGACTTCCGGGTCGACGGCAAGGGCTTCGTCTGGTCCTATCCCGAGCGCAGCCCCGGCAAGCCGCGCCGGATCCGACCGATGTCGCCGTGCTGTACGTCGGCGACGAGGCGGAGAAGCAGGCGCTGCTGCTGGGCGAGCCCGACCTGTTCTTCACCACGCCGGGCTACGACGGCTGGCCGCTGGTGATGCTGCGGCTCGACGCCGTCGAGCCGGGCCGCCTGGCCGAGCTCGTGACCGACGCGTGGCGGATGCGCGCCCCGGACGAGATCGTGGCCGAGCTGGAGCCGGGCTGAGCAGTCAGGCCGCGTACTTGCTGACCAGGTCGCCGAGCCGGGGGAGCGCGGCCTGGATGTGCTTCCCGGCGCCACTGCGCACGGACCGGTAGGCCTTGATGATCGTCGGCCGATCGGAGCGCTCCGCGCGCGCGTCGGTCACCGTCAGCAGCGACTGCGACACCTCGTCCCCCCGCTTGGTGAGGTAATCGCCGAAGTCGGAGCCGCCGGCCGCGTGGAAGTCTGCCCAGTACGGCTGCAGCTGCTCGACCAGCCCCGGCACGAGCTGCTCCAGCAGGTACCTGATGTGGTTGGGCATGAACGCGGCGACGGTCTTGTAGCCGAGTTTGATCGCCGTCCCCGAGATGCCGGACAGGTCGGATACTTCCTGCTGGATCAGCTCGTAGCAGTCGTCGAGCACCTTGGGCTGGGTGTCGGGCGCGAGCAGGATCTCCTGGAGCGTGGCGGCCATCGGCGTGTAATTCTCCTTGCTGCGGGGGCAGTTGGCTCAGGTCAGGGCGCGATACGCGGTGCGCTGGTTTCGCGTGTTATAGGAACCGCGGGCGGTGATCGTGATACCGAGTCGCGGATAGCGATTTGCTGAACAAATTGCCACGGCCGTTCCGCGGGGAACCCGCACCCCGCGGAACGGCCGCGCCCCCCACCGGCGGGCTCAGGACTTCGAGGCACTCCAGGAGCCGCCGGCCGATCCAGTCGTCGCGGTGACCTGCCAGTTCCCGGACATCGAGCCGCCCGAGAACGAGCCGGTGTAGGTGACATGGTTCGACGCGCCCACGGTGCCGAACTTGATGCTGCTGCCGTCAACCGTGCCCTGAATGGTCTCCGGCGAGTTGCCGAAGCCAGAGATCTTGATCGTGCCGTTCAGGTTGGAGCCCGACTGCGTCCAGGTCAGCGCGAACGTGCCGCTGGCCGCGCCGCTGTACTGGCCAGTCCAGCTGCCGGCCAGATCGGACGACGCGTTGGTCGTGGCCGCCGCGGCGGTCGGCGACGGAGCGGTGCTCGTCGTCGCGACGGCCGCGGCCGGTGGCGACGAGGTAGTGGTGGCGGGCGAACCCGATGAGCTGCACGCGGCAATCACCAGCGCAGCGGGCACAAGGGCGATCGCAAGTTTGGTACGCGACACGTTAGTTCTCCTCGCAGGCGTGATCCGGATGATCGGGTGAGGGCCCAGGTCCGATCCGGTGCTCGCCGCTCCACGGCGGGCCGGGCGGGTCGACCGCGACCGCGGTCCGCAGCGCCGCCACCAGTTCCTGCTCGTTGCGGAACCGGGCGCGCAGCCCGCTGGTGACCTCGTCGACGAACCCGCGCAGGCCCGCGGCGGCAGCCCCGCTCCGGCCGGTGCCGCCGGCCTCGTCCAGGAGCCGGATGATGAAGGTCCTCACCTGCCCGACTATCGGCGCCGGGCTTTAGCTGCGCTGAAGGTCGGCTTAAGGCCGCCAGTCGCCGGCGTCCGCGAGCGGGACGGGCGCGACGTCGAGTTCGCTCATCCGGCGCGCGTACGCGGCGTAGTACCGCCGGGCCTGACCGTGTCGCCGCAGCCTGAGCTGGCCGGCGATCAGCGAGAGCCACGCGTCCTCGTCGTAGGGTTCGCGTTCCAGTAGCTGGCTGAGGTGCTGGGCGGCCGATTCGTCGTCGCCGCGGTCGGCGGCCAGCCGGGCCAGCAGCCGCAGGATCGTGAAGAGCCGGGAGCGTGCTTCCTCGCGCGCCTCGACGGCCCACTCCTCGTACAGGTCCTCTTCGAGGAAGTCGCCCGCGTAGATCTGGCGGGCCCGCTGCAGCGGCGCCGCGGCCGCCTCGTGGTCGCCCTTGGCCATGAGCTCGATGGCCAGGTCGGCCACCCGGTTGAACTCGATCAGGTCGACCTCGGCGTGCTCGACCCGCAGCGCGATCGTCCGCGCGTCGGCGACGACGTAGTGGTCGGCCGGATGCCGGCGCTCCGGGTCCAGCACCTTCCGGATCGTGCTCAGGGCGACCGACAGCCGGTTGCCGAGCGGCTCGGGATCCTCGTGCGGCCACATCGCCTCGGCGGCCGCGTCTCTGGTAATCGGGCGGCCCTTCCTGGCGACCAGGACCTTCAGCAGATCCCTGGCCTTGCGCGACTGCCAGGCGGCCAGCGGTACCGGCTTGCCCGCGTGCAGTACCGCGAACCGGCCGAGCGCGACGATCGAGACCTCCCGGCCCGCCGGGCCGGCCGCGGCGAGCAGGCCAGGTACGCCGCCGTCGGCGGCGATCCCCAGACCGGCCAGCTCGCGCCGGATGGCGTCCGCGGCGGCGTGGTCCTCGGTGCGCAGGGCCAGGCCGAGCCGGGCGCGCGCGGCACCGACGGGATTGCCGACGTCCTCCCACAGATCGATCGCGGACCGGAACCGGGACTGGCCGCCGTCGGCGGCCGCGGCGCCCTGCAGCTCCAGCGCCTCGGCGAGCGCCGCCCGGTCGCCGGTGGCCCGCGCCTCGCTCTCCGCCTGCCGGGCCAGCCGGCCCGCGGCCGTGCCGTCCCTGGCCCGCAGCTCCACCTCGGCCGCCGCGCACAGCGCGATGGCCCGCTCCAGGCTGCTGGCCTGCGCCACCGCGTCGGCGGCCACGGCGCGGGCCGCGCTGATGTCCTCCTCGGCCAGCACCCGGGCCAGGCCGGCCTGCGCGGCCACGAGCGTGTGCACGTCGTCGGCCTCGGCCGCCAGCGCGCGGGCGCGCTCGAACGCGCCGCGGGCCCGGACCAGGTCGCCGCGCAGCCGGTACAGCTCCCCGTACAGGACCTGGGGGATCGCGGCCAGCAGCGTCCCGAGCGCGGCACAGATCGCCTCGGCGTCCGCGATCGCGGCCCGGGACTCGTCGAGCTGGCCGAGCCGCATGTGCGCTTCCGCCTTGTTGGTGAGCGCCAGGGCGGAGAAGAACCGGTGCCCGACGCCAGTCTCCAGGGCCAGCTCGGCCTCGGTGATGGCGAGCGGGTACTCGCCGTTCTCCAGCGCGCGCGAGCTGAGGTTCGCGTGGATCCTGGCCAGCTGGACCCGGTCACCACCATCGCGCGCGGCCGCGAGCGCCAGCCGGTACTCGTGCTCGTTCCGCTCGCGCTCACCCCGGCTCGCCGCGGCCAGCGCGAGGGCGACGTGCGCGGCCGCCAGCGCGCACGTGTCCCGGCTCGCCCCGGCCTGATGGAGCGCTATCCCGGCGAGCTCAGTGGCGCCGTCGACCTGTCCCTGGCTCCACAGCGTGGTGCTCAGGCACGCCGACACCATGGCGTCGTCGGCGCCCAGCGCGTCCGGGTCATGCGCGGCCGACAGCGTCGCCGCGGCTTCGCCGGAGTGCCCGCGCAGGTAGAGCAGTAAGCCGTACCGCCAGGCCACGCTGGCCGGCCGCGACTGCGCGCCGAGCGCGCGCTCGACGCGGCCGAACAGCTCGATCGCCGCGTCCCAGTCGCCGGTCGCCTGCAGCGCCTCGGCCAGCACGGCGTCGAGTTCCGGGTCGCCCGCCGGGCCGTGCCGGCGCAGCACCTCGATCACCCGCGCGGCCGCGCCGCCGCGGATCAGCGCCGGGCCGCTGCGGCGCAGGAAGGACCGCGCCGATGCTGGTGCCCCGTCGGCGTGGCACTCCAGCGCTTCGTCCAGCCGGCCGTGCTCGGCCAGCCAGCTCGCGGCGCGCTCGCGCAGCTCCCCAGCCGCACCGTTTCCGGCGGCACCGTCTCCGGCGGCACCGTCTCCGGCGGTATCGGCGTCGGGCGGCCGCGCCGCTTCGGTGAGCACCGGCGACAGCCGGAAGTAGCCCGGCTCACCGGCCTCCACCAGCAGCCCGCGGTCCTGCAGGTTCTCCAGATCGCCGGTGGTGGCGGCGACGCCGGCGCCGCCGAGCAGCCGGGCGTCCACCCGGGGCACGAGCGCGGCGACCGCGAGCACCCGGCGCGCGGCCGGCTGCTCGTCGCCGACGAGGTCGCGGGCGAACGCTCGCCACGGCTGGCCGGCCCGGCGCTTGAGCCGCTCCAGGGCTGGCCCGCGGTCCGCGGGAGCGAGCCGCTCAAGCCGGTCGAGCAGCAGCTGCTCGGCGGCGGGCCAGCCGCCGGTCAGCGCCCAGCACTCGGTGGCTAACGGCAGGCTGTCCGGGCCGAGCCGCAGGTCCACCAGCTGGGCCGTCTCGGCGGTCGTGAAGCTGAGATCCGGCGCGGTCACCTCGAGTAGCTCGCCGCGGCCCTGGGCGACCCCGAGCCCGAGATCGGGCAGGCTGCGGCCCGACAGCACCAGGTGCAGCTGGGCCGGCGCTTCGAGCGAGAGCACCCGGAGCAGGTGGCTGGCGGCCTCGTCAGTTCCGACGTGCTCCAGGCCGTCGATGACGAGTAGCAGGTCGTCCTGGAGTGCCTCCGCCAGCTCGCACAGCAGCGCCGCCCGGCGCTCGGCCAGCACATGCCGGTCGTCCGAGCCGGTAGCCGCGGCGATGCCCGACGGCTCGGCCGAGGGTGACTCGCCGAGCGCGGCCGCGATGCGCGCCGCCAGCGACTCGACCTGCGTATCCGCGGGCTTCAATCGGACCCAGCGCGACGGCCCGGTCGCCGCGATCTCCGCGAGCGCTGTCGTCTTCCCGTAGCCGGCCCCCGCGACGACGAGCGTCGCCCGCCGCTGCCGGGCCGCGGCCAGCAGGTCAGTGACGCGCGGCCGGGGGACCGTCGCCGGCCCGCGCGGGCTCAGCGCGGCAGCTGCCGGCGCTCTCTCGCCCACGCCCTGCTCCCATGCTCTGCGGCCAGTGTCCTCGGCCAGGCCGGGCGGCACGTCAGTGCGGCTCAGGCCCGTTCCACTATGGTGCGGCCAGGCCGGGCGGCACGTCAGTGCCGATCAGGTCCCGTTCTTATGTCGTGTGGCCGGGCTGGGCGGTACGTCCGCTGCCGCTCAGGCCCTGGTCCTGGTGTGTCCTGCGGCCAGGCTGAGCAGTGCCGCTGGGCCTGGAGTCTAGGCCGTGCTGCCGCCATTCCGGAATGCGGGCAGTCAACGCGTTATCGACGGATTATCCCGAGTCGAGACCCGGGCAGCCACGATAGGCCGGCTACTTGACGAATTGGCGCGCCGCGCGGGCGGCGGCGCATGGCGCGCACAGCGGCACGCCCACGTCGCCGAACAGCTCGCTGGTGTGCTGACCGGTGATGACCGCGTCGAAGGTCTCGCAGATGCCGCGGTCGGCCGGGTGCGCCTTCTGGCAGAAACACAGGCACGGGCGGTGCCGCATGACCCGCTCGGCCCGGTCGAAGACCGCGCGGACCTCAGGCCGGTTTGCCACCCCGGCGACGGCGTCCAGGGCCGGCCGTACATGCTCGTACGCGTCCGTCAGCGCCTGCCCGACCTTCCGGCCAACCTCGGCCAGGGCGTCAGCTAGCTCGGTGTTCTTGCCCTCGGTCACGCTCCCATCGTCGCACTTCCGGCGGGTGCATAGCCAGGCCCCCACGGTTGGCCGGGCGTTATGTGCGCAATAACAGTAGAAGCTAGGACAGCGTGGTCAGTATTCGGCGAATGAAGTCGGCCTTGGCGGCCGTGTACCGCTCCCGGTCGGGCCCGAACTCGGCCGCCAGCCGGGTCTTCACGCTCGCGTACTCGTCCCGGAGCGCGGCGCTGGCGCGCAGCCCGTCGCGGAACCGGAGCTGCTCGTCCCAGCGAGCGGCCCCCGCGGACATCAGGTGCAGATGGGCGAGCCGGTGCTGGCCGTCGGCGCTCACCCGCACGAAGAACTGCCGCCACGGCCGGTCGTCGGCCGCCGGCGGCACGTGCTGCCAGTTCAGCTCGGCCAGCGCCGGCCCGGCCGTGGCCGCCGTCTCGTCCTTGGACTCGGCCAGCGCCATCAGGTCGATGACCGGCTTGGCCGCCAGGCCGGGGATCGCGGTCGAGCCGACGTGCTCGACCGGGCGCAGCAGCCACGGGCCCAGGGCTGCCGTGAGTTCGCCCGCGAACTGGCGCGGCCATGGCGGGCCAGCCGGGGTCGTACGGCACGATCCGCACCGCCGCCGTCGCCCACGGCGGGAGCTCCTCGGGTCCGGGCGCGCGCACCATCACCCCAACATTACGGGTTGCGGTCACCAGCCGAGAAACGCCAGCACCTCGCGCGCGACGACGGACACTGGCCGGTTGTTGCTGACCAGCAGATCCTCCAGACCGGCGCCCTCGCCGACCGCGACCGACGCCGCCGCGACCCGCAGGTCGTCCTGGCGTTCGGTGGTCACGTCGGCGGCCAGACGGCGGCTGATTTCCTCGACCGGGACCTCCAGCCGGATCACCGAGAGCGGTACCGCGACCGCGTCCCTGAGCGCGGCAAGTTCCCCGCCGTCGCGAACGAAGTAGGCCAGCACATACCAGTCGACGCCCGCCTGCGCATAGTTGGCGAGGACGGCGCGCAGGTTAGCGAGCATCAGCTGGAAGCCGTACGACCGGTCCGGCTGGCCGGTCGCCGCCCAGCCGAGGAAGTCGAGGTCGAGCAGCGCGAAGCGCTCGCCGCGCTCCTTGAGCAGGTACGCGAGCTCCGCGCCGACCGAGCTCTTGCCGGTCCCGTACACGCCGGTCAGCAGGACCCCCGGCGCCGGGCCCGCTCACCGACGGCCGGTCGCCGTTGGGGTACTGGAAGACGGCGTCCAGCGGCACGCCGAACACGCGCGCGATCTGGAACGCCATCTCCAGCGAGGGGGAGTAGCGGCTCTGCTCGATCGCGATGATGGTCTGCCGGGTCACCCCGATGCGGTCGGCGAGCTGCGCCTGCGTCATCTCGCCGTGCGCGAACCGCAGCGCGCGGATCGAGTTGGTGATCCTGGTCGGCTTGCCTGGCATGGCGGCTACACGCCGCGCCGGTAGGCGACCAGCCGGAGCACCGAGCCCGACACCGCCCACAGCACGAAGCCGAGGTAGATGACGTTGGCGATCCAGAAATAGTCCCACCGGGCCATCGCCATGATCAGCGCGGCGCCGGCCCCGGCGACCACGAACCAGCGGCTGGCGTACTCGCCCAGCTGGCGGATCTCCCGGTCGCGCACGTCGGCGCGGCGGCTATCGCTCGGCCTGGCTGTCTCCACCAGCGTCCGCCCGATGATCGCGGCCAGGATCGAGGCCGCGGTGGTCCACAGCAGCACCGCCACGTACGACACGTCCGCGACCGGCGTGCTCGCCAGCCGCCCGGCGACGATCGCCAGGTACACCGCGTAGGCCGCGGTGCACGCCATGAGGTAGACCCAGGTCCCCTTCTCCTCGTACGTCATCTGCGCTCCCGTGTAAAGAATCTTTGACACGATCGAATGTAAAGGATCGCAGACTTTGTGTCAAACATTCTTTACAAAGGGAACGGGGCTGCCACGCGCCGCGGCCTCCGACGGAAGCACTGAGCGCAACCGGGGACGAGGCCGCCGTCCCCGATCACGTCCAGTCGCGCGAGCGCCGCGGCTCAGATGGCTTCCGGCCGGTCGCGCGCCGCGCTGTAGACGACCGGCGGGACGCGGAGACGGTCGTCCTGGCAGAGTTCCTGCAGTTCCGCGCGGGAGTCGTCCGGGGTTTGCGTGAGCCGGGCCAGCCGGTCGAACAGCGCCGCCAGCTCGGCGTCGATCGGCTGGCCGGGCTTCGGCATGGCCCCCCAGCAGTCCCACGGCAGCAGCTCGAGGTTCAGCAGCGCGCTGGCGTCGCGCATGAGGTTGGCCGCGATCCACCAGTCGCCGAACTCCTTGATGACGCTGAGCCCGAACCGGTCCGGGTCGGCGGCGCCCGCCCGGACCTGGTCCCAGGCCTGGCCTGCCACCAGGAACTGGTCGCGCGGCACGTCGGTGACGTCGAAGCTGATCGGGAACCAGCCGCGCTGGATGTCGTCGATCTGGGCGTCGATCAGCACCCAGCGGGCCTGCTCGCGGTTCCAGTACTCGCACACCCAGTGGTCTTCGAACACGCCGGTGCCGAAGTAGGCGCCGAAGCCGCAGCGCGCCCGGGCCGGGACGCCCTGGGCCCGCAGCAGCGTCACCATCAGCACGGTGAAGTGCCGGCAGTTGGCCGCGAGCCGCCCGGCGGGCTCGCGCGCGGTCTGCAGCGGACGGTCATCGCGCGCGACGATCTGCGCCAGCCACTGTTCGGCGGGCCGGATGTGCACGGTGGCGCGGTCGGCTTCCGACAGCGGTGCTCCGTACTCGGCCGCCATGAACTCGTGCACCAGCAGGCCCTGCCCGACGGCGGCCAGGGCCGCGATGTCGCGCGGCAAGTCTTCGATGAGCGCTGCGTACCGGCCGGGTGAGGTCATCTTGCCCGGCCGCGTGTAGAACTCGAGAGTCTCCATGGCTCTGCACGCTAGCAAAAATTGCTGACACCTCCTGTCAGCATTTTTTGTTAGCCTGCGAGCGTGCGCGCTGACCGGCTGCTGACTCTCGTCCTGCTGCTGCAAGCCCGCGGCCGGATGACCGCGACCGACCTGGCCGCCGAGCTGGAGGTCTCGGTCCGGACCGTCTACCGCGACTTGGAGGCGCTGGGTGCCGCGGGCGTCCCTGTCTTCGCCGAGCCCGGCCCGCACGGCGGCTGCCAGCTCATCGACGGCTACCGGTTCCCGCTGCGCCCGGAGGAATCCGAGGCCCTGCTCCTCCTCGGTGTGCCCGATGTACTACGGGAACTCGACCTGGCCGCAAGCTTCGCTGAGAACAGGCGGAGCCAGCCCGCGGGAGGCCCGTTTCGTGTGGGCCGCCCGCGGGCCGGCCCCGCCGGCAACCCGGTCCTCGTGCACCTGGACATGCCGGCCTGGTTCCGCAGCCCGGAAGCCGCGCCGGAGCTGGCGGTGCTCGCGGCGGCAGTGCGACAGCGCCGCGCAGCTGGAACTGACGTACGCGCCGCGGAGAGGCCCGGTCGGGTCCCGCTGGCGGCCATGCTCGGCTCATGCGCACAGTGGCGCCGCTGGGGCTGGTTAACAAGGCGGGCATCTGGTACCTGGTCGCCATGACGAAGGGCCAGCAGCCAACTGTCTTCCGGGCCGCGCGGATCACCTCGGCCCGGGTCACGGCGGAGCCCGCCGGAAGGCCGGCCGGGTTCGATCTGGCGGCGTTCTGGCAGCAGTGGTCGGCTGAGTTCGCGGGTAGCCGGCCGAAGCTACCGGTGACGGTGCGCGCGTCGGCGCAGGCTCGGGCCGTCTTTCCCGAGGTATTCGGCGACCCGATCAGGGCGGTGCTGAGTGCCGCCGGGGCACCAGATGCGGATGGCTGGCAGGAACTCACGCTGACGTTCGAGCACGAGCACGCGGCCGCGCACCGGCTGGCCGGCTTCGGTGCCGAGGTCGAGGTCGTGTCCCCGCCGCGGGTGCGCGACCTGCTGGTGGCGGCCGCGCGCGGCATTCTCGCCCGGTACGGGGCTACGTGCTGATGTCCGGGTAGGGCAGGCTCCAGTGGCTCAACCGGCGGGCGAACTCCAGCTGGAAGCCGAGCGGCTCGTCGTAGTCCCGCTCGAAGAGCGCGATGAACAGGGTGAGCACCAGGAAGTTGTGCGCGCCCAGCTCGAACAGGGCCACGTAATCGTGCCCGGCCAGGGCTTCCCGCTCCGCGTCGGTGAACGTCAGCCACGTGCTCCGCTCCTGGGCCGGGCAGTTGAGGATCACGTTGGCCCGCTCGGCCTCCCACCACTGGACGGTGCCGCGCGGGTCGGCGCGGTACCGCTCGACCAGCTCCGGGTCGCGGTCAATGGTGTAAAGGAACTTGTTCAGCAGGTACTTGCTCACGGCGTCACGGCTATCGGCGTAAGCCCGGGCTTCGGGTACCAGGTGAAGTACGCCTCCATCGTGTGGAACAGGTCCAGCGAGTCGGCGTAGTCGGCCTGGACGTGGTCGCCCGCGACGCCCATCATCAGCATGAAGTCCATGAAGCCGTGGGTGGCGTTGCCCGGCTGCCACAGGCTCTCCAGGCTCACCTCGGCGAGGGCCGAGTCCAGGTCCCCGGCCGCGATCCACTCCACCGCCTTGCGGTCGAACTCCGGGTCCGGGCCGTGCGGGCCGAACTGACGCGGTCCGCCGAGTTCCAGGGACAGGTGCCCGGTGCCGATGATCGCGACTCGCTGGTCGCTCGGCCACGACTCGACCAGCCGCCGGATCGTCCGGCCAAGCTCGACGAAGCGCCAGGGCTGCGGCAGCGGCGGCGCGAAGATGTTCGTGTAGACGGGCACGATCGGCAGGTCCGCTTCAGGCCGCAGCGTGATCAGCGGACAGGTGATGCTGTGGTCGATGCGCAGTTCGTTGCTGAAAGCGAGGTCGAAGCCGGCGTCGATGCCCTGGCGGAGCAGGTAGGCCGACAGGTCCTCGTGCCCGGCCAGAAGCATCCGCGGCAGCCCGAACTCGCGCTCCTCGTTGTAGAAGTTCGCGTCGTAAAAGGGTGCCTTGCCGACCAGGAACTGCGGCATGTTGTCGAGCCAGAGCTGATGGAAGTGATCGCTGCCGACCATGACGAGCACGTCCGGCTCGGCCCTGGCCAGCGTCTCCCGGAAGGCCTCGATCTTCGCGACCCAGGCGTCGGCGAACGGTGGCCGGTCCGCTCCGGTGGACGTGCTCGCCCGGTAATAGAACGGGTGATGAGTCGACGCGATGACGGCGGCGACAGTGGCCATCTCACTCCTGTCCGCTTACCGGACACTAGTCCGGCGATCTGCAGTCTTGTGCCGGGTGCCCGGGCTGTCAAGACGCGGCCCGGCTCTGCGGAACCGTTATCTGGGGGGTCGCCTGGCACGCGGCCCAGTCGGCGCTGATCGCGCTCGCGGTCTGCAGCAGTTGCGGCAGGTACTCGCCGGTGAGCCGCTCGACCGGGGTCTCGGCCGCGTGCACGGTCACGTTCATCGCGGCGATCACCTGCCCGGCCCCGTCGCGCAGCGGCGCGGCCACCGACCTGATGCCGAGCGCGAGCTGCTCGTCGGTCAGCGACCAGCCGCGGGCGCGGACCGTGCGCAGCTCGGCGGCGCGCTCGGCCGGGCCGGGCTGCCACCGGGCGGCGATGCCGGACCGGCTGGGCTCGGCCAGCCGCAGCTCGGCCAGCTCGGGCGGCATGGCCGCGAGCAGCACCTTGCCGAGTGAGGTCTGCATGGCCGGGAACCGCGTGCCGATCGTCACCGCGAGCGTGATGATCTTCGGGACGGCGACGCGCGCGACGTAGACGATGTCGGAGCCGTCGAGCTGCGCGATCGAGGACGACTCGTGCGTGCTGGCGACGAGAGCCTCCAGGTGCGGCCGGGCGATGTCCCAGCGGCTGCGCGACAGCACATAGCTCATTCCGAGCTCCAGTACCCGCGGCGTGAGCTCGAACCCGGCGCCCGCGGACCGTACGTAGCCGAGCTCCTGCAGCGTCAGCAGCATCCGGCGCGCGGTGGGGCGAGCCAGGCCGGTCGCGGCCGCCACGGCGGACAGCGTCATCACCGGCTGCCGTGGCTCGAACGCGCGGATGACGTCGAGGCCGCGCGCCAGTGCCTCGATGAAGTCGGGTCCGGTGCCCTGCCGTGTCACTGTGGTCTCCCGCCGCCGCGCCCTGCATCGGACTGTAGCGCCTGCCGGCCGTCTTGTCCGCCAGGCGGACAGCTGACCTCACACCGGCCGGGTCCGGTCTGCTGCCTCTTGACAGCGCCGGCCAAACCCGGAACGCTTCCGGACAGGCTCCAGGTGGTCGTGATCCGGACAGCTGTCCGTGGCCAATTCCGGCGAGAGTGGAGATCCGTAATGACCGACGTCACAGACCTCACCTCCGGCCGCCCGCTGGTCTTCCGCGGCGCGACGGTGCTGACCATGAACGACGCGCATGCCATCGAGCTTGATGCCGACGTCCTGGTCGACGGCGAGCGGATCGCGGGAGTCGGGCGGGGAATACCCGTTCCTGACAACGCCGTGGAGGTCGACGCACGCGGCGGCATCCTCATGCCGGGCATGATCGACACGCACCGGCACATGTGGCAGACGGCCATGCGCGGCTACGGCGCGGACTGGACGCTGACGCAGTACTTCGTCTGGTATTACCTGAACTGGGGCAAGATTTTCCGGCCGCAGGACATCTACGCGGGCAACCTGCTGGCGGCCATCGAGGCGATCGATGCCGGGGTCACCACGACGGTGGACTGGTCGCACGGCCTGCAGACGGTGGAGCACGCCGAGGCCGCGGCCGACGCGCTGACCGAGGTGCCCGGCCGGTTCATTCTCGCGTACGGGAACATCCAGCAGGGCCCGTGGGAGTGGTCGGCGGCGCCCGAGTTCCGTGCGTTCGTGACCCGAAGGTTCAGCACGCCGGACGACATGCTCGGCTTCCAGATGGCGTTCGACGTCACCGGCGACCCGGCGTTTCCGGAGCGGGCCGCGTTCGAGGTCGCCCGCGAGCTCGGCGTGCCGGTCACCACGCACGCCGGGGTCTGGGGGGCCACCAACGACGATGGGATCCGGCTCATGCACGAGCACGGATTCATGAATCCGTCGTCGATCTACGTGCACGCGGCGACGCTCACCAGAGACTCCTACAACCGGATCGCCGCCACCGGCGGGTCCGCGTCGGTGTCGACCGAGAGCGAGCAGAGCGCGGGCCAGGGCTACCCGCCGACCTGGCAGCTGCGCGAGCACGGGATCCCGGTCTCGCTGTCGATGGACACGAGCGTGTGGTGGAGCGGCGACCTGTTCTCGGCCATGCGCAGCACGCTGGGCGCGGACCGCTCGCGCGAGCACCTGGAGGCCCACGCCAGGCAGGAGACCGTGACCAACTGCCACCTGCGGGCGGAAGACGTCGTCGACTGGGCAACCCGCGGCGGCTCGAAGGCATTGGGCCTGGACTCGGCGGTCGGCAGCATCGAGACCGGGAAGAAGGCCGATCTGGTGCTGATCAAGAACGACGCCTCGCCGGTCATGTTCCCGGTGCTCAACCCGTACGGGCACGTTGCGTTCCAGGCGCAGCGCGGCGACGTCCACACCGTCGTGATCAACGGCCGGGTGGTGAAGTCGGACCACCGCCTGGTGGGCACCGACCTGGGCCAGGCGCGGCAGGTCGTCGAGCAGACGGTGGAGTACCTGCAGGGTCAGCTCGGCCCGGAGGCGTGGACCGAGGGCATGCATCCCGACGTCCCGGAGACGCAGCTGTTCGACAACCCGTACACCTACACCGAGTGGGACGCCGGATCAGCGCAGTGGAAGGGCGGCCGGGCGGAATAACGGCGCCGGTGTTTGCTGCAGTGGGGTTTGCTGCCTCAGGCCTCAGGCCTCGGCGGCTAGCTCCGGCAGGCCGGCCGAGGCGGTGTGCGCGCCGCATACGTGGGCGAGGGCGTCGCTGAGCTCCGGGGCCACTACGGACGCCGTCGGATAGGCGCACAGCAGCGAGAACGAATACCGCTTGGCCATTTCGTTCCAGAGCGCCTCGAGTTCGATGGCCGACTGCACCAGGCCGGCGTCCCAGAGCAGCGCGACTATCTCGCCGAATACCCGGACCGGGCGCTCGCGCCTGGACGCGGTGGCGAGGATCGGGCTGAGCGCACTCCAGAATCCCGCGGCGTCGGGCCAGTCGCCGTGCACGAAGCTGTTCATCGTCTGCCGGGCGTCAAGGACGACATAGGAGCCGTTGCCGGTGACGGTGCCGAGATCGACGCCGTTTTGCATCAGCCAGGCGTTTACCCACAGCCGGTGCTCGGGTGTCGCCACGATCACCGCGACTCCGCCGTCGGCTATCGCGCCCAGCAGATAGCTGCCGACCACGCTGGTCAGCTCGTTGTCGTGATAGAAGACAACGGCATGACCGCCTGGCAAGGGGTTTACGGTCTCAGCAACCACAGCTCTCCGACGCACCTCAGGTTCGACATCTCACGCTACCCTCCGGGGTCCAATTCCCAAAGGAGCGCGCGCGAATCATGCAACGTGCACGGGCGACCCGGAAATTTCCTCCCGGCCTGCCCTATTGGACTCGGCAGAAGCCTGCCTTATGACAGCGCTTTATGCACGCTGCCGCGTGTCAGATAGAGCGGCCCGGCAATGCGGCCTAAACTACTTTGCCGGGATGTCGGAAGCCCTTTGGGGGAGGGCTCGCGATGGCACGCATGACGTTCGGGAGCGGTATCGCCGCCTGCGGGCTGCTCGCCTGCGTCGGCGCGGCCTCGGTGGCGGCGGGTCACGGCGGCGCCGCGCCGTCCGCGCGGACGCGCGCGATCCAGCGGCTGGACCGGGTGGTCAGCGCGGTGCGGGCGCTTCGTCCGCCGGGCGCCGTGATCGCGGTCACCGGCGGACCGGCGGGCTCATATGAGCGCGCGTTCGGCCTGGCGGAGCCGGGCCGTGCGATGTCGCCGCGGGATCACTTCCGGATCGGCAGCATCACGAAGACCTTCACGGCCACAGTGGTCCTCGAACTCGTCGACCGGCACAAACTGAGCCTGACCGACCGGCTCTCACGCTGGGAACCGCGCGTTCCGGACGCCCGGCGGATCACGGTCGGGATGCTGCTCGGCATGCGCAGCGGGATCTGGGACGAGGGCGGCGCCGGGCCGGGCGGCAAGCCGTCGCTGCTGTCGCTGTGGGTGGCGAAGCACTGCACCGGGACGGATCCGCGCTGCCGCGGCAAGGTCTGGACGCCGCAGCAGATTGTCGACCTCGCGATCCGCCAGGGCCGCGCGTTCGCGCCTGGCACCTGGTACTACTCCGACACCAACTACGTGATCCTCGGCATGATCGCGGCGGACGTGACCCATCAGCCGTTCGCTCAGTTGGTGCGGCGGATGGTGCTGCGGCCGCTGGACCTGCGGCAGACGAGTTTCCCGGTGGCGAGCACCGCTATGCCGCGGCCGGCCACGGCGGGGTACATCCAGGGCGCCGGCAACAGCTATCAGCGGGCGCCCGTGCTGAACCCGTCGGCCACGTTTGCCGCGGGCAACATGATCTCCACGGCGGGGGACCTGCAGAAGTGGTCGCGGGCCTTCGCCACCGGCAAACTGCTGTCGCCGCGCACCCGGCGGCTGCAGCGGCAGTTCGCGCTGACGCCGGACACGTCGCCGCCGCTCGCCGGGGCGGGCGTGCCGACCACGATGGTCGTGCGGTACGGACTGGGCATGATCGACCTCGGCAACCTGCGCGGTCATAACGGCTTCCTGCCCGTGGACGGCTACAGCGCCGAAATGTGGGCGCTGCCTGGCGGCCGCAGCACGGTCGTCACCCTCTTCAACAGCATCGCCGACTGCGAGGGTGACTTCCTCGCGGACGCCGCCGACTCGGCGCTGGCCCAGGCGGCGTTCGGGACTGCCCTGTACCGGACGGCGGCATCGGCCGAGATCCGGTGCGCGCGGGCACCCGTCGGCTGAGGGCATGGCTGTGCCCCGCCTGCGGGGGGTGCGGGCGGGGCACGGGCCGGGGTGGGGGGTTTGCGGGCCGGGGCTGGGTCCGGCCCGGGGGGTTTCCGGGCCGGTCCGGCCCGGGGGGTTTGCGGGCCGGGGTTGGGGGTGGGGGTGGGTTAGAAGCCGGGGTTGACGGTGGAGATGTCGTAGTGGGTGCCCCAGTACCACTGGGTGGCGTCGGAGCCGGGGACGAGGTGGGGGGTGCCGGTGGGGTCGGCGATCCACCAGCGGATGTGGTGCTGCTGCCAGTGGGGGAGGCCGGCGATGGAGGCCTGGGCGGCGGCCCATTCGGAGCGCATGGTGTAGATGACGGCGGTGCCGTGGGGGTGGGCGTCGAGGCGCTGGCCGGCCCAGGCGGCGGCGCCGGCGGGGGTGGCGTCGCCGGGTTCGACGTCCAGGACGGTGGCGCCGGCGGGGTCGGTGCCGTTGGTGTCGATCCAGGTGACGTTGTGGCCGTGCAGGGCGGCGGGGCTGGCGGCGTAGGGGCCGTCGGCGTAGGTGGCGACGGCGTGGCCGCCGGGGATGGCCGAGGGGGTGACCGAGTCGTACATCTGGTAGGGCCGGGCCGGGGCCGCGGTGTGGTGGCGCTTGGCGGTGTGGTTCGCCGCCGCGTGAACCTTGACAGCTGCCTTCGCGCCGGTTGTGGCGTGGCCGGTCGTGGCGGCCTTGGGGGCGGTGAGGGTGACGGCGGTGCCGTGCGTCCCGGCGGGGGCAAGCGGGCTGGGGGCCGGCATGGTGGTCAGGACGTGGTGCAAGGTGGCGGCGTCGAGGCCGGCCGCGGGGGTGGCGGCGGCCGACGCGGTGCCGGCGGCGGCGGTGCCGGCTCCGGCGAGGGCGGCGGCGGCGCCGGCGACTGCCAGGATCCGGCCGCGGGGGGTGGCGGCGGTGCGGGGCATGTCGGGGGTCCTTCCTGTTGGCGGCCCGGCACGGTCGGGGGTACGTCTGGGTGCCGGGGTGGTCACGGTGGGTGACGGGGAGTGAGACGCGGCGGCCGTCGCCGCCGGTTTCACGGTGAGACGCAGGTCACTACTGGCCGGTAACCCCGGTCACATCCCCGCCCGCCCGGGACGGTCTATGACCGGCTATATCCGGCGCTTGACCGTCGCTGACGGGCCGGGCCGGGGAGCCGTGCCTGGAGTCGCAAAGAGGGCATAAGCCCAGGAGACGGCACTGTCGCGGCCGGGCTGCTCGCCTTCTTGTGTGCAATCAGCCGCCGACGGCCGGGCCAGAGCGGCCCGGTGGCAAGACCAGCGCGACCAGGCGCTCAGCCTGGTCCGGGTCGAACCCGGTGTCCGACATCAGCTGGCCGTAGAAGATGGCCCCGAGCAGCGCGGATACGGCGAGACCGGGGTCGATGCCGGCCGCGAACTCCCCGGCATGGATGCCAGCGGAGATGAGGTCCGTCAGCTCCGCGCGCCGCCGGGCCGAGTAGCCATAGTGGAACTCTGCGAGCCGGGCATCGCGGCGGGCACCCTCGATCAGGGCGGGGATGCAGCGGGAGAAGGTCGAGTCCGCGGCCACGTACGCGACGTGGCGCAGCAGCACGGCTATCCGCTCGGCGGCTGTGCCCGTGCTGACATCCGGGACCAGGTGGTCGTGCGCGCTCTCGAAGGCGTCGGCGATGAGGTCGAGCTTGTCGCGCCAGTGCCGGTAGATCGTGGACTTGCCGACGCCGGCCCGGGCCGCGACCGCCTCGATGGTGAACGCGCCGTAGCCGGCTTCGCCGAGTTCCTCCAGCGCGGCCTGGCGGATGACCTTCCGGGATCGCTCGACCCGCGGGTCGACGCTGCGCGCTGGTGGCCCGGCCGCCATGCTCCCGTCCATCCTCGCCCTTGTGCTGGGTTGTGAGACGCGATCGTCTCGCTGCGATACGATAGCGTATCGAAGATTCAGACCAAAGGAGTGGTGCGATGCCGTCCGTGAGTGTGCGCTACATCGTTCACGACGTGGACGAGGCGATCGAGTTCTACCGGCGGCACCTGGGCTTTCATGAGGACATGCACCCGGCGCCGACGTTCGCGATGATGTCGCGCGGCGACCTGCGCCTGGTGCTGAGCGCTCCTGGCGGCGGGCCCGGCGGAGGCCAGGCGATGCCGGACGGGACCCTGCCGTCGCCGGGCGGCTGGAACCGGTTCGCGATCGAGGTCACGGATCTGGAGGACCTCGTGCGGCGGCTTCGCCAAGACGGCGCCCGGTTCCGCAACGACATCGTGTCCGGCGTGGGCGGCAAGCAGATCCTGCTGGAAGACCCGTCCGGCAATCCGGTCGAGCTGTTCGAGCCGGTCATCGGCGAGGCCCGGCTTTCCGCCGGGTCATCCTGACCGCAGATCGCGCTCGCCGAGGCACAGCAGTCGCCATGGCGTCCCGATCGAGTATCGCGGATACTCGGCGGTCTTCCGCACGTGCGCCGCGACCAGCACAATGGTGGCGTGAGCAATGGGCAGCCTTTAACGCCGTGCCCGCGGTGCGGGACCAGCACGGCAGTGCACTCGATTACTGAACTCGCGGACATGGCGCGGATGCAGCTCGGCCAGATGTCGCAGCTGCCGGGGACACCGAACGCCGGTGTCCCGCCGCAGCAGGGGTGGAACGCTGAGCCAGTCGCGGGCCCGCCGCCCGGTCCGGGCGGACGCCGGTCCTTCGGGTCGCTCGGCGGACGCGGCTTCGGCCGCCGCGGCGTCGACTACGGCGGTGACGTCGCGGACTCGATCGAAGGCGCGAGTCGCCGAGGTCGCGCTCGGCGCCGCCGCCGGGTTCATCGGCCGCGCCATCAAGAAGCGGGTCGAGCAGGCGATGACCGATCGCGTCATGCCCGCGGTCAACGCGGCGGCGGCGAGCCGTGAGCCCATGCTCCGCGAGCAGATCGCCATCGCCGAGAAGTACCCCGACATCTGCGCGTGCGTGACCGACCAGATTGTGTTCCTGGCCGGCGGCAGCGGCACCGTGCCGATGCCGAACCTGCAGACCCTCACGATGGCGCAGGCGGATGGCATCGTCGCCCAGCTGCACGGCGGCTGATCGCGGTCAGCGGCGCGGGCGCGGTGTGAGCTTCAGTACGGCGATCCCGTCGGCATTGAAGATCAGCTGATACCGGCTGGCGATGACGGCCGAGTTGAGGTACGACTGCGGGTCGGCTGGCCCCGGCACGAAGTCAGCGCTGCGGACGTCGTAGACGATGTACTCGGTGAGCGGGTTCATGACGTGGTTGCCGAGCCAGTAGGTATCGGTCCTGGCGGCCAGCGGTGCCAGCATCTCGGCGTCCGCGTCGACGGTGACGCCGTTCGGCACGAGGGCCATCGCGGTGTCTTCGATCCGCACCTCCACCGGCCGCTTGTAAGTGGCGGGACTCCACAGTGAGCTGAGCGGGAACTGGAACGCGAGCGCGGCACATGCGGTCAGCATCATGGCCGGGCCGTGCCGCTCCGCCGCCGCAGCCACCGTGGCCAGCCGGTGGCGGGTCGGCCTGCCTTGATCGCGCGCGGCGCGAACGCGGGCCATCGCGTCGATCGCGGCGATGAACACGATCGGCATCAGCGGCGCGTTGTAGTGCCACTGCGTGCCCCAGTACTGAAAGTTGGTGGACACGAAGCGCAGCACCAGGTCCGGCACGATCGCCAGCACCAGCGGTGACCGGAGCGCGAGGAACCCGGTGACGAGCAGGACCAGGACGACAGTCGCCAGCTTCGTCGGCGCGGCGGTCACGAACTGGTGCAGCACCGCGCCGGCGCTGAGGTGCAACCCGTTCTGCAGCGTGCCGCCGTCGAGCCAGTACCCGTACGAATGGCCCTGGTTGAAGTGCGGGATGATCACGAGGATGGCGAGCAGGGACCAGGCCAGGCCCCAGCCGGCCAGGATCAGGCCGGGTGCGCGGCGGCGGTAGCTGAAGGCGATGATCAGGCCGAGGGCGGCGAGGGTGAAGCCCTGGTCTTCTTTGACCAGGACCAGGGGCAGGGCCCACCAGATGGCGGCGCGGGTGCGGCCGCGGATCAGGGCGGACAGGCTGGCGGCGAGCAGGGGGACGGCGAAGGCGATTTCGTGGAAGTCGTAGTTGGCGAGTTGCTGCAGGCCCCAGGACAGGCCGTAGGCGGCGGTGATGGCCTGGGCGGCGCCGCGGGACAGGAGCTGGCCGGCGGCGCGGTAGACGGGGATGACCGACAGGGCGGTGAGCAGGGCCTGGGCGATCAGGAGGGTGACGGGGGTGGGGGCGAGGCGGAAGAAGGGGGCCAGGACGGCGACGATGGGGTGGAAGTGGTCGCCGAGGAGGTTGAAGCCGGGGCCGCGGATGTCGACGATCGGGGCGTGCAGGTGCGCGAATTGCTTGACGTACTCGGTGAAGATGCCCAGATCCCACGACTGCGTAGCCAGCTGCAGATAGCGGGTCACACCCAGGACCGAGTACGCGACGGCGACGGTGCCGACGATGACCCACAGCACCCGATCGGTGCGGACGCCGCGCGGCTCGCCCGCCCCGCCGCCGGTCGCCGTCACTTCCGCCGCCCCGGCCTCCGGCGCCCTGGCCTGCGGCACCGCTGACCGCGGGATGGCAGTTTGCTGGCCGCGCGAGTCCGCGGTCAGGCTCTGGCTACCTAACGCGCCGTCGGCCGCTAAGCCGTCCGCTGACACCTGCTGACCCCCGTATGCCGCTCACGATACCGGGGCCTGCGCCCGGCGCTCACTTACCGTAGCGAATCCGCGAGCAGAAGGTGGCCAGGAGATTACTCAGCGTGAGTGTCAGCGCCCGGTCAGCTTGTCGGTCCGCACCCGGCCCCGGCCGAAGGCGTCGATCCGGTTCCACCGGCCGGGCAGGTCCAGCAGCTCGAGGCTGCCCATCCAGTCCGGCAGCGCGGGGTCGACGATCAGGTGATCGCCCTCGGGCTCCAGCCCGAGGCCGGCCCGCAGCAGCAGCAGCGGCGCCCCGGTCGACCACGCCTGCGGGCTGCAGGCCGTCGGGTACTGGACCGGATAGCGGGTGGAGCTGCGCGGGTAGCCGCCGAACGCCTCCGGCAGGCGCCCGCCGAAGATCTCGGCCGCGGCCATGATCCCCGCGACCACCGCCGCGGCCTCGTCCTTGAACCCGTACCGCCGCAGGCCCCAGGCGATGAACGAGTTGTCGAACGGCCAGACCGTTCCGACGTGGTACCCGATCGGGTTGTACCTGGCCTCGCCTTCTGCCAGCGTCCGGATGCCCCAGCCGGAGAACAGCTGCGGGCTGATCAGGTGCCGGGCCACGGCCCTGGCCTTGGACTTGTCGACGATGCCGCTCCACAGCAGGTGCCCGATGTTGGACGTCAGGGAGTCGACCTGGCGGCCGTCCGTGTCGAGCGCAACCGCGAAGTACTCGCCGCCGGATACCCAGAAGTCACGGTTGAAGCGGCGCTTGAGATCCGCAGCCTCCTTCTCCAGCCGATCCGCGAAGGCCGGGTCCTTCCACACCAGCCGGGCGAGCCGGGCGCCGCGCATCTTGGCGTCGTAGGCGTAGCCCTGCAGCTCGCAGGTCGCCCGCGGGAACCCGGGTAGGTCGCCGTTCCGGTACGAGATCGAATCCCAGGAGTCCTTCCAGCACTGGTTCTCCAGCCCCGTGTCGGCGTTTCGGCGCTGGTAGGAGATGTAGCCGTTGCCCTGCAGGTCGGCGTAGTCGTCGATCCACGCCAGCGCCGCCCGGGCCGCGCGCTCCAGACCGCGGACGAGCTTCGTGTCGCCGGTCCAGCGCTCGTACTCATCTAGCAGCACCACGAACAGCGGGGTCGCGTCGGCGTTGCCGTAATACGGCGAGTGCGGCCGCTCCTCGAACGCGGTCATCTCGCCGTACCGCATCTCGTGCAGGATCCGGCCCGGGTCCTCGTCCCGGAAGTCGTCGGTCCTGGTGCCCTGCCGCTCGGCCAGCGCCAGCAGCGTGGTGGCGGCCAGCTCGGAGGTGAAGGGGAGCGACTGCAGGCTGGTGAGGATGCTGTCCCGGCCGAAGATCGTCATGAACCACGGCAGCCCGGCCGCGGGCAGGGACCGGTTGGGCATGGTCAGAGTCGAGAACCTGAGCGCCGCCAGGTCGGTCAGGCAGCGCTGATAGATCTGCCCCATCGGCTCCCAGTCGCACTCCAGTCGCGGCGCGCGGCCGAGCCACTTCGCCAGCCCGCGGGCCATGTCCGGCCTGACCCGGCGCTGACCCTGGCCGCGGATCCCGACCGGGCCGTCGGCCGAGGTGCCGGGCTCGCCCTGCGACGCGACCACGTGCAGGTCCGTGCTCCACTCGCCGTGCGGCGGCACCGTGATCGCGAAGGAAAGGCCGCCCTCGTCGAGGGTTGCGGGCTCGCTGGAAGAGATCCAGGTCTCGCGGGCGTAGGTCTCCCGCTCGTACCTGAGCACGAGGCTGTCGCCGGTCACCCGCGCGGCGTAGCTGCCCTTCTTGGCCAGCGCGTCCTTGACCTCGAACAGGTCGGCGAAGTCGCTGGCCGCCTCGATCCGGATCGTGAGCCGGACCGGCTCGCTCTCGTGGTTGAGCACCCGCAGTTCCTCGTGGAAGCCGTCGGCGACCTCGCGCTCCCGGATCACCGAGAGCTTGGAGTCGACGTAGACGGTGCCGGTGCCCGGCACCAGGAAGAACCGGGTCTGGAAGTACTGCATGTCGTCGGTGGAGAGGGTGGTGAGCCGCTGACCGTTGACGGTCAGAACCCACCGGGACAGGAACCGGGTGTCGAACGAGAACAGGCCGGTCGGGTCGGTCAGGGACGCCTCGATGTCACCGCGGTCGTCGCTGACTACGAACGTGTTGCCTTCGAGTATCTGAACCAGCGCGTCGGTCATGCTGTCCTCGCGTGCTGTGCGGTTACGGTCTTGGAGCTGATGGGGGCCACCCGGCCGGTCGATCCCGGCGGCCCGGGCAGGCAGCGCAGGAACATGACCAGCGCCGCCATGCTGCCCTCGCAGGTCAGCAGGCCGCGCAGGATCGCGGCCATGGCGTTCAGGCGGCCGGTGACGATTGCCTCCAGGACGGGCCGCTCCACCCGGACGACCGCGTCGGCCGGGTCCGCGGCCCGCCCGACGGTCACGTCGCCGTCGGCGATCCGCACATGCCAGTGCTCGCCGCCGACCCCGGCTCGGCCAGCACCGCCCTGGCCGCCGTCGCGGGCCGCGACGACATCGAAGCGCACCGTCGCCGACTCGCCGTCAAAGGTCGGTATCCGGCCTGGCTCAGCCAGGATCGTGAAGAACTGCTCGACGGGATCCGCTGTCCCGTTGCGGGCAGCAGTCATGCTCCCACCCCCGTTGTGCCCCCGAGCGGACCCGCCGTGAAGAGAGCCGCCATGGCCGGAAGCCTAAATCAGGGCCCGTTCCGGCGACGCCGCCAGGGTCCGGCCAGGGTCGCGTTACCCTGCCTGGGTGGAGATCAGCACTTCCCAGGGCCCGGCAAGTGTCGTCCTGGAAAAGGTAAGGAAGCCGACGTTCCTGCTGGTCATGACCCATGGGGCGGGTGGCGGGACGGAGACGCCCGACGTGCTCGCCGCCAGCGCGGCGGCGGCCAGCCTCGGTGCCTCCGTGGCCAGGGTGCTGCAGCCGTACCGGGTCAGAGGAGCCAGCGCCCCCGGCAACGCCGTCAAGCAAGACGCGGCCTGGCTGGAGATCATCATGGCGCTTCGCTCGGCCAGCCAGGGGATCCCGCTGGTGCAGGGCGGCCGCAGCAACGGCGCGCGAGTGGCGTGCCGGACCGCCAGTGCGGCGATGGCCGCGGCCGTGATCGCGCTGGCGTTCCCGCTTCATCCCCCTGGCCGGCCAGAGAACAGCCGCGCGGATGAGCTGCGGGCGGCCAGTACCGACGTGCTGGTGATCAACGGGGCGCGGGATCCGTTCGGCATCCCGGACGAGGCGGACGCGAGCCGCGTGGTGGTATTGCCGGGGGAGACGCACACCCTGTCGCGCAACCCGCAGGCGGTGCGCGCGGCGGTAGCCGAGTGGCTGGGGGAGTTGCCCGTACTGCGGGCGGCCCTGAAGGGCTAGCCAGCCGCGGGCGTGCCGCAACGGCTGGCGGCGGCCAGAACGGCCGACCGGGCGGATTAGCCGGGTGACCGGCTAGGCCGCGGACGTACCTGACTTGGCGGACTCGGCTGGGCCTAGGTAGCCCAGGTGCGAAGTGAGGTCAGTGGGTCGGTGGGGGGCGATTACCGCGCCGCCTGGCAGCAGCTCTCCGGTGTCCTCAAACATGACGACGCCGTTGCAGAGCAGGCTCCAGCCTTGCTCCGGGTGGCTGATAATCGTTCGGGCCGCCTCACGGTCCGGACCGTGCGGGTCCGGGCATTGGGGCGTGTGCGGGCACATCCGCGTGTCTCCTGTTGTTGGGTCCCTCGCTGTGTTCTTGATCACACCCTACTGTGTCAGAGTGCATGCGCCGTGCGGCATGGCCCGTTGTGACGGTTTTCCCGACCGGCCTTTGTAGGTTTCATGTAGTCCGCATTACGCAGGCAACTGCCATGACTCCAGGCTGACCGGTGCAGGTGACGCGCACCGGGCGTGCCGCTGACGCTGCCGGGAACGGCTGGCGACGCCCGGGTCTGGGCGGTCCGGAAGCCCGGCGGACGGCAGCGGCGGCGGGGCGCTAGTGCGCGGCCGGCGCGCCGGGAACCCGGGCGATCTCGGCGCCGAGGGCCGCGGCCTCAAGCCGGGCCGGGAAGCCGGTCAGGCGGTGCGTCTCGCGCATGGTCAGCAGCCGCTCGGCCTCGTCGGTCCAGCGATGCACGGCCGGCGTGGCCATCGCCTTGCGGCGCACGATCCGGTCGTCGTAGCCACGCGGGCCGATCTCTGCCCGGCGGGCCGCGTACGCGGCCCTGGTCACGTCGGTGAGCGCTGCGTCGAGGGCCTTGGCCAGCGGGTACTGGACCGTGGCGGGGGCGGTGGCCTGCGCCTGGCGGAACTCCCGCTCCGCGCCCTCGGCGCGGGCAAGCAACTCATCGAAGGTGGAGGCCAGCGCCACATCGGCGAGGTAGCTCGCCTCGGCGTCGGCGCTGACCTGGTTGCGACCCTTTTTCACGCCGGCAAGCATAGCGAAGGACCTGGCCGCAGCCGTACTCAGCCGTAGCGCCGGTCAGGCCAGGCTTTCCTGCCAGCTCGTGTGCAGCGCGGAGTACTCGCCGTCCGAGGCGAGCAGGTCGGCCGGCGAGCCGTCCTCGATGATCCGGCCGCGCTCCAGCACGAGCACCCGGTCGGCGATCGCGACGGTCGACAGCCGGTGCGCGATGATTACCGCGGTCCGCCCGGCGAGGATCGTGGTCAGCGCCTCCTGCACCAGCCGCTCACTCGGGATGTCCAGCAGCGAGGTCGCCTCGTCCAGGACCAGGACCGCTGGCGCGGCCAGGAAGGCGCGCGCGAACGAGATCAGCTGGCGCTGGCCCGCCGACAGCCGGCCGCCGCTCTTGCCCACATCCTCGTCGTAGCCGTTCGGGAGGGCCGAGATGAACGTGTCCGCGCCGATCGCGGTCGCGGCCGCGGTGATCTCCGCCCGGCTGGCACCGGGCTTCCCGAGCTCGATGTTGTCGGCGATCGATCCGGTGAACAGGAAGTTCTCCTGGGTGATGAGGACGACCTCGTGCCGCAGGACCTTGTCCGGCAACTGGCGCAGGTCGACCCCGTCCAGCCGGACGCTGCCCTCGCGCGGGTCATACAGCCGGGCCAGCAGCCGGGCGATCGTGGTCTTGCCCGCGCCGGTGGCGCCGACCAGGGCGACCGTCTGTCCGGCCGGGATGGTCAGCTCCAGGTCGGGCAGCACGGTGGTCTTCCGGTAGCCGAACCGGACCTGGTCGAAGTGCACCGCCCGGCCGCTGCCGCCGCGACGCCCGGTCCCGGCCGGGGGTGGCAGGTCGGTCGGGTGCTCGGGCTCGGGCACCGCCGGGTCCTCGTCCAGGACGCCGGAGATCTTCTCCAGCGCCGCGGCCGCTGACTGGAAGGTGCTGTAGAACTGCGACAGGTCGATCAGCGGGTCGAAGAACCGCTGCAGGTACAGCAGGAAGGTGACCAGCACCCCGACTTTCATGTCGTGGTGGATGACCCGGTCGCCGCCGTAGAGCAGGACCGCGCCGATGGCCAGGTTGCCGACGAGGGTCACGCCGGGGAAGAAGATGGCCAGCAGCCGGGACGAGCGCAGGTTCGCGTCCGCGTTGGCCTGGTTCAGGCCGCCGAAGATCTCCTCGTTCCGCCGTTCGCGCCGGAACGCCTGGACCGCGCGGATGCCGCCGAAGGTCTCGACGAACTGGACGATCACGTGCGCGATCGTTTCCCTGGTGCGTCGGTAGGCGACGGCGGACTCGCGCCGGAACCAGGCCGACAGCCAGGTCAGCGGGACGAAGCCGGCCATCACCACGAGTGCCAGCTGCCAGTCGAGCAGCAGCATCCCGCCGCCGATCAGCAGCAGCGAGAGCAGGGCCGAGACCAGGGTGGCGAGGCCCTCGTCGAACATGTCCGCGATCGAGTCGATGTCGGACACCTGGCGGGAGATCACCCGGCCTGAGGTGTACCGCTCGTGGAAGGACACCGGCAGCAGCTGGAAGTGCGCGAACAGCCGGCGCCGCAGCTCCAGCACCACCCGGCCGCCGAGCTGGCCGATGCCGCCGATGTAGGCCCGGGTCGTGACCGCCTGCGCGACCACGCAGATCGCGAACGCCACGATGATGAGCGCCATCGGCCCGGCGTTCCTGGTGCGTTCGAGCTGCGGGATCTTGTCGATACCGACGCCGACCAGCCACGGACCGGCCAGCGCGGCCAGGTTGGCGATCACGATCAGGCCGAACAGGCTCAGCACCAGCCGACGGTAGGGCTGCAGCAGGCTCGTCAGCAGCCGCCGCGAGCGCCGGCGCAGCAGGGTGCCGAGCCGGCCGCTGATCTGCTCGGCATCCTCGGCCGCGATGCCGCGCCACTCCTGCTCGTCGGCCGGGGCCGGAGTGGGCGGCTGGGGGGCGGTGGTCCGGGTCATCGGCGGGCCCCCGCCAGTCCGGACGCGCGGCCGTCGTCACCGCGCCCGTCAGCGCCGAGCACGCCCAGGCCGTCCGCGCTCATCAGCTCGCGGTAGCGCGGCTGCGTGTCGAGCAGCTCGTGGTGGGTGCCGAGCGCGGCGATGACGCCGTCGGCCAGCAGCGCCACCCGGTCGGCGAGCAGCACGGTGGACGGCCGGTGCGCCACCACCAGCGCGGTGGCCTCCGCCATCACGTCCGCGAGCGCTGCCGTCACCTTCGCCTCGGTGTGCACATCCAGCGCGGACAGCGGGTCGTCCAGCAGCAGCACCTCGGGCCGGGCCAGGATCGCCCTGGCCAGCGCAACCCGCTGGCGCTGGCCGCCGGACAGGGCCATGCCCTGCTCGCCGATCCTGGTGTCCAGTCCCCACGGCAGGTCGGCCACGAAGTCGGCCTGGGCCGCCGCCAGCGCCGCGAGCACGTCTTCCTCGGTCGCGTCCTGCACGCCGAAACTGACGTTCTCCCGGACGCTGGCGGAGAACAGCGTGGGGTCCTCGAACGCGCACGCGACCCGCGTCCGCAGCTCGGCCAGCGGCAGGTCGCGGATGTCGGTGTCGTCCAGCGTGATCCGGCCGCTCGTCACGTCGGCCAGCCGGGGCACCAGGTACAGCAGCGTGCTCTTGCCCGAGCCGGTGGCGCCGACGAGGGCGACGGTCTCGCCGGGCTCGAGATCGAGCGTGACGCACCGCAGCACCGGTGCGGGTGCACCGGGGTAGCTGAACCCGACCTGGTCGAACACCAGGTGCCCGGATCCGGCCTCCGGTCGGACCCGGGCGGCGGGAGCTTGCGCGGGCACGGCCGGCCCGGCTGCGGCCGCGGCGGCCGTGCGGTCAGCTTCGTGCTGCCCGACACCGTGCTGCCTGGCCCGCTGCTGCCGGACACTGGGTTGCGGGTCGGCGGGCACGCCCGGATCGACGATCTCGGGCATGGTGTCGAAGAGCTCGTAGATCCGCTGCGCCGCCGTCGCCGCCTCCTGGCCGGTGGCGATGATGAAGCCCATCGCCTCGATCGGCCAGATCAGCAGCAGGGTCAGGGTCACGAACGCGACCAGGCCGCCGAGGGTGAGCTCGTGCCGGCTGACGGCGAGCGCGCCGAGGAGCAGGAGCAGCCCGATCGCGGCGTTGGGGACCATGTCGAGCCCGGCCCAGAACGTCCCGCGCAGCCGGGCCTTGTCCACCTGGCTGCGGTAGACCAGCCGGGACAGGCCCAGGTGCCGGGTCGCGGCCTCGCCCCGGCGGCCCAGCGACTTGAGCACCCGGATGCCGGACGCGGCTTCCTCGACGTAGGTGGCCAGGTCCCCGGTCTGATCCTGGTAGCTCCGGGACAGCACCCGGTACTTCTTCTCGAACCGCAGGCACAGCGCGGTCACCGGCAGGAACAGGCACCCGGTGAGCAGGCCGAGCCACCAGTTCATGTGGATCAGCAGGGCGACGATCAGCAGGAACGTCCAGGTGTTGGTGATGAAGAACACGATGCCGAAGCCGGCGAACCGGCGGATCGTGGACAGGTCATTGGTCGCCCGGGAGAGCAGCTGACCCGACTGCCAGGAATCGTGGAAGGCCGGGTCCAGCCGCTGCAGGTGGTGGTAGACGTCGTCGCGGATCGTCTTCTCCATGCCCGCCACGGCGCCGGCCAGCGACCACCGCCGGTAGAAGTTCAGCCCGGCTTGCAGCGTCCCTAGCGCGATCGCGGCCAGCCCGAGCGGGAGCAGCTCGCGGCCGTTCCCGTGCGCGATCGCGCCGTCGATCACGGACTTGGTCAGCAGCGGGATCATCGTCTCCGCGCTCACCGCCAGCACCGCCGCGAAGATCATCAGCGCGACCGTCAGGTAATAGGGCCGCATGTACTCGCGCATCCGCCACAGCGCCGCTGCCGGGGTTTGCGGCCGTGGCCCGGCACTGACCTGTGTGCGGGCATGCGGCGGCGAACTTGCTGTGTCGGGGGGCATTATCCGCAGATTACCTAGGCGCCGCTGCAGTGTCACCACATTTTTGCTGGCAGCGGAGTCACTTCCCCCGGCCGGACCGAGCCGGCGTTTGCGGAGATACGGCGCAGGGTGGCGGAACGGCCGGTATCTCTGGCACTCTGGCCAGACGACGCGTGCTGGCGTCGGCTGGGGCTTGGAGGGGACCCGTGGAGCGCACCCATTCCTCGGATCTGCGTGCCCGGCTGAGCGAGCCAGTTCCGGTTTTAGCTGCTTACTACGACGGCGTCAACGCAATCTGCCGCCTGGCCGAGCGCTTCGACGCGCCGACCTGGACTGCCCAGACGCCGTGCCCGGAGTGGCGCGCCGCCGATCTGGCCGGCCACCTGCGCTGCGTCGCGGACGACTTCCACGAGTACCTCGACGAGGCGCCGGTCAGCCGGTACGCGCGGCTGATGGCCACCGGCGCGCCGCCGGACACCCTGAGCCGCAAGCTCGCCCGGCAGAACGCGGCCGAGCTGGTCGCGCTCGCCGATGCGCCGCCGGCCCAGCACATCGCGGCGTTCGCGGCGTCGGCCAGGGCCTACGCGGGCCGCGTGAGCGCGGTGTGGGAGCTGCCGCACCACCAGTACCGGGACGCGGTGGTGACGGTGGCCGGGATGGCCGGGGCCGCATGCGCGGAGTGGCACTTGCACGCCTGGGATCTGGCGACGGCGCTCGGGATCACCTACCGGCCTGCCGACCCGGCCGTGGTGCTGGATTGCTGGCGGCGCGGTATGCCGCACCTGTCGCTGCCGAGCCGGACCGGCTGGCGGGGAGGCCTGTCCGCGCGGCACACCGACCCCTGGCATGCTGTGCTAGCGGCCTCCGGACGGCCACAGGGGCCGGCCGGGACGCACCCGGGCCCGGCCAGGGCGCGGCTCGCGCGCTTGCTCCGGCCGCGGAGGGGATGACGGGTCAGCATGCAGTTTGACGTGGCGGCGGTCCGGGCCAGCTATCCGGCGCTCGCCGACGGTTACGCCTACCTGGACGGCGCGGCCGGCACCCAGGTGCCCGTCGCGGTGATCGAGGCGATAAGCCGCGCACAGGCCGCCGGGATCGGCAACGGCGGCGGGACGTTCCCGGCTAGCAAGCGCGCAGATGAGATGACCGAAGCATGCCGGGCGGCCATCGCCGCGCTCACGGGCGGTGACCCGGACGGCGTGATCCTCGGCCCGAACATGACGACGCTGACCTACCGGATCGCCGGCGCGCTGGCCAAGACGTGGCGGCCGGGTGACGAGGTGGTCGTGTCCCGGCTGGACCACGACGCGAACGTGCGGCCCTGGGTGCAGGCGGCCGAGCGGGCCGGCGCGGTCGTGCGCTGGGCGGAGGTGGACCCGTCCACCGGGGAGTTGCCGGCCGGCCAGTACGCCGAGCTGATCGGCGAGCGGACCCGGCTGGTCGCGGTGACCGCGGCCAGCAACATCATCGGCACCCGGCCGGACGTGCCCGCCATCACCGCGCTGGCCCGCGCGGCCGGCGCGCTCAGCTTCGTGGACGGGGTGCACGCCACGCCGCACGGTCCGGTGGACATGCGGGCGCTCGGGGCCGACTTCTACGCGACGAGCGCATATAAGTGGTCCGGCCCGCACATCGGCACGATCGTCGCCGCGCCCGCGCTGCTCGAGACGCTGCGCCCCGACAAGCTCCTGCCATCCCCGGATGAGGTGCCGTGGCGGTTCGAGTACGGCACGCCGCCGTTCGCGAGCTTCGCCGGGACCACCGCGGCCGTGCACCACCTGGCCGGGCTCGCCGCCGGGCCCGAGGGCTCGCTGCGCGAGCGGGTGCTCGCCTCCATGGCGGCGGTCGAGCGGTACGAGCAGGACCTGTTCGCGGTACTGCTGGCCGGGCTGGACTCGATGCCGCACGTCAGCACGTACGGGAAGGCCGCATCCCGGACCGCGACCTCGTACTTCAACGTGGCCGGGCGGACGCCGGAGCAAGTGGCGGAGTACCTCGCGGACCGGCGGATCAACGTCTGGAACGGGGACAACTACGCCTGGGAGCTGACCGGGGTGCTCGGCATCCGGGACTCCGGCAGCGCCGTCCGGGCTGGCCTGGTGCACTACAACGACGCATCGGACGTAGACCGGCTGCTGGAGGCCGTCGCCGAACTCGGCTGATATGCGGTAATCCGGTCATACCGTAAAGATCTTGGAGAGTTGGGGCTGTGAGCCCGCAAAGTCTCCAAGATCTTCGTATGCGCGCGAGTTATCCACAGCCGCGAGGTGCCGGGCGGGCGATGGCGGGTAACCATGGTCCCGGGGGGAACAACCGCACCATGCGGTGACGCAATGTCACGCCCAGGTGCCGATATGTCACCACACAGGGGGGAGCGCAATGGGAGTCCTCGATCAGATCACGTCCAAGCTCGGCGGGCAGGACGGCCAGGAGGGTGGCCTCGCCTCGATTCAGAACTTCTTCAGCAGCAACGGCGGGCTCCAGGGCCTGACCGAGAAGCTCAGCAACAGCGGCATGGGCAAGCAGGTCCAGTCCTGGATCGGCACCGGAGACAACGAGCCGATCAGCGGCCAGCAGGTGCAGCAGGCCGTGGACCCGAACGAGCTGCACGCCATGGCCCAGAACGCCGGCATGTCCGACGAGGAAGCCAGCGAGCAGCTGGCCCAGGCCATGCCGCAAATGGTGAACGAGGCCACGCCGCAGGGCCAGATCCCGCAGCAGGACCCGTTCGCCAAGGGTCTCGACTCCATCAAGCGGATGCTGAAGATCTAACTGTCTTCGGCATCCCGGCGGCGGCTCACCTGAGGGGGGAGCCGCCGCCCTTGCATGTCTCAGCCGAAGTCGAATCGGTAGACGCGCGACTCGCGCTGGTGGAACCCGATCCGTTCGTAGAGCCGGCCCGCGGCCGCCCGCGACGGCCTCGACGTCAGGTCCACGTTCCGCGCGCCGGCCTCGCGGGCGATGCGGACCGCTTCCCTCGACAGTTCCTCGCCCGCGCCGCGACCGCGGAACTGCTCGTCCACCACCACGTCCTCGATCCGCGCCCGCAGCCCGGTCGGCAGCGGGAACATGACCAGGGTCAGCATCCCGGCGATCGTGCCCTCGCAGCGTGCCACCAGCAGCGTGATGGCGGGCGACGCGTTGAGCGCGGTGATGTCGGAGATCGTGAGCGGCGCCGCGGATCTGGAGAGCTGCGGCAGCAGCCGGCCGAACGCGGTGACCACCTCGTCGTCGATGTCTCCCAGCACTTCCACCTGAACAGTCACCGGCGCACAGTACCGCGCGCATTGTGCGGGCGTCGCGGTTACCCGGCCGCGTCGGTCAGGCCAGCCGGCTGCGTGCGCGGCCGCCCCGACGCCGGCCGCCGCGATGATCACGACCAGGAACGGGGCCCGGAGCGCCAGCGCCACGATCGCCGCCCCCATCCCGGCCAGCCGGGCCGGCGCGAAGACGAACGACTGGCCGGCCGTCAGCGCCTGGACCGCCGACAGCGCGGCCAGCAGCGCGACCGGCACGAGCTCGGCGAACCGGCGGACCCGCGGGTTGGCCAGGACGCGCTGCGGGACCGTCAGCCCAGCGAACTTCAGCACGTAGCAGCCTGCCGCCGTGGCCAGTACCGCGATCCAGACGCCGGTCATGACGGCTCCGGTGCCCGCTGGCGGCCAGGTGCGGCGAGGGCGCCCGCCAGCGCGGCGACCGCCGCCAGGATCACCGGCACGCCGACCGGCAGGATCGTGGTCGCGCCGAGGGCGATCGCCACCCCGCCGACCGCCACCCAGCGCTCCGTCCGGCCGCTGCGCAGCCGGGGCCAGATCAGCGCCAGGAACGCGGCCGGCCCCACCACGTCGAGCCCGAAGGCCTGCGGTGATCCGACCCGGCCCGCGCCGACGGCACCGATCAGCGTGCTGATGTTCCAGGTCAGGTACAGGCAGCAGAACGTCGCCCAGAAGCCCTTGCGGACCGACGGCTGGTCGGGCTGCGCGAGCGCGATGGCCGTCGTCTCGTCGATGACGCCGACGGCGGCGAACGGCTTGCGCCAGCCGAGCGGCTGCAGCATCTCGGCCAGCCGCAGGCCGTAGAGGGTGTTGCGGCTGCCGAGCAGGATCGCGCGGGCCGTGCCGGCCAGCAGGCTCCCCCCGCCCGCGATCACGCCGGCGAGCGCGAACTGGGACGCGCCGGTGAACGCGAACAGGCTCAGCGCGCACGTCTGCCACACCGACAGGCCCGAGCTGACCGCGGCGGCGCCGAACGCGATGCCGGAGACGCCGACCGCGAGACCCAGGCCGACGCCGTCGCGGACCGGGCGTGCTTGTACCGGGGGCACAGTCTGGACGGGCATACCAGCACGGTAGGCAGCGGGCCGTCCGCGGGTCTTGTACGTTCTTGCCGGTTGCGCTGCGCGGTCAGGCGACCAGGAGTCGTTCGCGCTGGTAGGCGCCGGGCGGAACGCCGACGACGCGCTTGAAGTGCCGGGTCAGGTGCGCCTGATCGGCGAAGCCGGTCTCGAACGCCACGTCGGCGGGCGTCATGCCCCGGTCGAGCAGCGCCCTGGCTCGCCGGACCCGCTGCTGGTTCAGGTACGCGTGCGGCGGCAGCCCGGTCTCCGCCCGGAACGCGCGCAGCAGCGCGAACTGGCTCAGCCCCGTCATCGCGGCCAGTTCCGCGAGCGCGGGCGGGTCGGTCAGCCGGTCCTCGAGCAGGCCGGCGACGGCGCGCATGCTGGCGGGCGACCGAGCCCCGGCCGGGGCCGGCCCGGTGCCGCCGATCCTGGCGTGCGCGGTGAGCAGGCCGGCCAGCGCGGTGGTCAGCAGGCTGGAGGACGCGAGCTGGTCGCCGTGCTCGGCGGCCTGATGCGCGCTGCGCAGCAGCGCGGCGCCGTGCGCGTCGTAGAGCACCGTCTGCGGGAACCGGGGCGTCCCGCCCCGCCAGCCCAGCTGCTCGGCGACGTCGGTGACGACGCTCACCTCCGGGTAGAGCACCCGGTAGGACCAGCCGGCCGAGGTCGCCGCGTGCCCGGTGTGCACGACCTCAGGGTCGAGCAGCGCCAGCGCGCCAGGACCCGCCCGCAGCACCTCGCCGCCGTAGTCGAATTCCTCGACCCCGGACTCGATGATGCCGAAGGTGTAGGTCTCGTGCGCGTGCCGGCCGTAGCGATGCGTGATGAACCGCGCGCGGAGCAGATCCACTCCGGCGACCGCGGTGTGCTGCCAGTAGCGCGCGATCTCGGCTGCCATATCGTCAATCCCTACCTGATCGCTAACCGGTCAAGCCAGCGAGATATGCCGCGGTCGTGGATCTTGACGGAAAACCGCCAGCTCAGGTATGAGGATCAGGTCGGCGATGACCAGTTCCAGGCGGATGGTGATGATGGCGAAGCGCGCGCTTGTCCTCGGCGGCGGCGGTGTCACGGGCGTGGCGTGGGAGATCGGCGTGCTCGCCGGGCTGGCCGAGCACGGCCTTGACCTGGCGGCGGCGGATCTGATCGTCGGGACGTCGGCCGGCTCGGTCGTGGGCGCCGGCGTGGCCGCAGGCGCAGACCTGGCGGAGATGTACGCGGGGCAGCTCGCGCCCCCGGACGGGCAGCCGCGGGCCCGGCTGGGCGCCGGCAACACGGCCCGGCTGCGTGTGGGTCATGGTCGGGACCAGGGACCCGGTCCGGGCCAGGGTGAAGATGGGCAGGCTCGCGCTGAGCGCGAAGACCGAGCCGGAGGCCGTGCGCCGGGCCGTGTTCGAGAGCCTGCTGGCCGGGCGGGAGTGGCCGGCCCGGCTGAAGGTGACGGCCGTGGATGCGCAGTCGGGCGCGTTCACGGTGTTCGACGCCGCGCGGTTCGGTGACGCTGCTCGACGCCGTCGGGGCTAGCTGCGCGGTGCCCGGCGTCTGGCCGCCGGTGACGATCGCCGGCCACCGCTACATCGACGGCGGGATGCGCTCGGCTTCGAACGCTGACCTGGCGGAGGGGTACGAGCAGGTCGTCATCATCGCGCCGATCGCCCAGGGCTTCGGGCACATGATCAGCGTCGGCAAGCAGGCGGTCGCGCTGGCGCAGGCCGGCGCCCGGGTGATCGTCATCAGCCCGGACAAGGCGGCGACGCGGGCGATCGGCCGCAACGTGCTCGATCCCTCGCGCCGCGCGGCGGCAGCGACGGCGGGCCGCGCGCAGGCCGCGGCCGAGGCTGGCCGGGTGCGGGCGGTCTGGCTGCCCGGCGAGGCCTGCGAGACCGGCGAGGGCGGCGTGGCTGGCGCGCCCGCGGTACCGGACGGGCACGGCGTACCGGACGCCGCGGACCAGCCCGGCTAAGCGGGCCCGGCCCCGCCGTCGGCGGCCGCGGGCGCGGCGTACGACAGGACTGAGGCGGCGTCCAGGCGCAGCCAGCAGCCGATCCAGTCGCCGGTCACCGCGGCCCGGACGTCGGCCGGGACCTCGCCGGGCGAGACGATCGCGGCCGGCCCCTCGATCAGCACGACCACGTGCTGATCCCGGTCGCCTTCGGTGACGGTCAGGCTGAGCCACGGATGGGCGCGCACGTTCCGCTCGCGCACCGACCCGGCTACGGTGGGCAGCCAGAAGGTGGCGTCGCGCCGGACGTAGGAGGACATCGCCGCGTGCGGCCGGCCGTCCGGCCGCGCCGAGCTGATCACGGCGAACGCGCGCCGGTCCAGGTAGCCGGCCAGCTGCGGCCCGGACAGCCGGGACTCGGCCGGGTACGCGGCGACCGTGACCTTGGTGGCGCGGGCGAACGTCTGCTGTTGCAGTCGCTCCAGCTCCGCGCTCACCGCCGCCCGCCGCTGGCTACCGCAGCGACAGCGCCGCGAGCGCGGCGTTGACGATCGATCCGGAGTCCAGGTCGTGGGCCCGGTACAAGTCGGCGACGGCGCCCGACTGGCCGAACCCGTCCACGCCCAGGCTGACGGCGGGCACGCCGAGCGCGGAGCCGAGCCAGCTCATCGTGTGCGAAGCGGCGTCGTGCACGGTGACCACCGGCGCGCGGTCCGGGAACGCGCTGCGCAGCGCGCCGGCGATGGACGGCGCGGTCGCCGTCCGCACGCCCTGGCGCAATGTCCGCTGCCAGGCCCGGTACAGCCGGTCCGGCGAGGTCACGTCGACGACGGTGGCGGCGATGCCCTCGTCCGCGAGTTCCGCCGCGGCGGCCAGCACCTCGGGCAGCACCGCGCCGGTGCCGACGAGGTACACCGGCGGCGCGCCCTGCTCGGCCGGCCCGTCCTCTCCGGTGCGAGTCGCGTCCACGAGCCGGTACGCCCCCGCCAGGACCTGCCGCCGCAAGATCGCGTCGCCGAGCCGGTCCCGCGCCGCCTGGAACGGCTGCTGGTCGATGCCGCGGGTGGTGAGGCGGAAGTAGTAGGAACCGGTCTCGGCCGGCTCGCTGCCCGACGGCCTGGCGGCCGTGGCGGCCACCGACTGCAGCGCGCCGCACAGCAGCCAGTCCAGCGCGACCGCGTAGGCGGGCTCGATGAACGTGACGTTGGGCAGCTCCAGCCCGACCGAGGCGGTGATCGTGGACTGGTGCGCGCCGCCCTCGGGCGCGAGCGTGACCCCGGACGGGGTGCCCGCGACGATGAACCGGGCGCCCGAGTACACCGAGTAGATGAACGCGTCCAGGCCGCGCAGCACGAACGGGTCGTAGACAGTGCCGACCGGCAGCAGCAGCTGATCGGACAGGTCGAACGACAGCCCGAGCTGGCCGAGCAGCAGGAACAGGTTCATCTCGCTGATGCCGAGCTCGATGTGCTGGCCGTCCGGGCCCTCGGCCCACTTGAGCACCGGGTCCTCGCTCCACGCGCGCCGCGGCGCCGGGCTGAAGACGCCGGTCCGGTTGATGAAGCCGGCCAGGTTGGTCGAGGTGGCCACGTCCGGAGCGGTGGTGACCAGGTACGGCGCCACCGCCTCGTTCCTGGACAGGTCGACCAGGATCCGGCCGAACGCTTCCTGGGTCGAGACCGGCCGGGCCGCGCGCAGCCCGGTGGCGTCCGGGACGCTGATAGCGGTGCTTGCAGCGGCCGCGCGGCCGGGCGAGGTGCTCGCGCCGGGCCGCCGCCCACTGCCCGGCTGGCGTCATCGGGTCCAGCCGCTCCCACTCGGTGACCTCGGTCAGCCCGAGCCGCTCGCGGAGCTGGCCCACCTGCTGGGTGGTCAGCAGCGCGGAGTGATTGCGCGGGTTGCCGGCGATCGGCAGGCCCCAGCCCTTGATCGTGTAGGCGAACAGCACGCTCGGCCGGTCCTTCTCGGCGTCGCAGGCGGCGAACGCATCCAGCAGCGTGTCCAGGTCGTGCCCGGCCAGGTCGGTGACGAGGGTGGCCAGTTCGTCGTCGGCTATGCCCGCGCAGAACTCGGTCACGGCCGGCGGCGCGCCGTCGTAGAACCGCTCCCTGACCGCGGCCGGCTCCAGCCCGAACAGCGACTGGTACTGCTCGTTCGGCATCGCGTCGATCCAGTCGCGCAGGCTCTCGCCGCCAGGGTGGCCGAACGCCGCCTGCAGCTTCCGCCCGTACTTGGCCTCGACGACGTGCCAGCCGGCGGCGCTGAACTGCTGCTCCCACTGGGCGATCCGGACGCCGGGCACGACCCGGTCGAGCGACTGCCGGTTCAGGTCGACGATCCACAGCACGTTGCCCAGCCCGTGAGTGGCCGGGTCGGCGACCGCCTCCCAGATGTTGCCCTCGTCCAGCTCGGCGTCACCGATCAGCGCGATGAACCGGCTGTGCGGCCGGGCGCCGAAGTGCGCGTCCACGTACCGGCGGGTGGCCGCGGCGAACAGCGGGGCCGCGGCGCCCAGGCCCACCGAGCCGGTGGAGAAGTCGACATTGTCCGGGTCCTTGGTCCGGCTCGGGTAGGACTGCAGGCCGCCGAAGGCGCGCAGCGTCGTCAGATAGGACCGGTCGAGGTTGCCGAGCAGGTACTGGATCGCGTGGTACACGGGGGAGGCGTGCGGCTTGACGCTGACCCGGTCGGCGGCGTCCAGGTGGGCGAAGTACAGGGCGGTCATGACGCTGACCAGGCTCGCGCTGGAGGCCTGGTGGCCGCCGACCTTCACGCCGTCGCCGGTGTCGCGCTCGTGGTTGGCGGCGTCGACGATCCGGGTGGCCAGCCACAGCACGCGCTGCTGGATGTCCTCCAGGACCTTCGGATCCGGGCTGCTTGATTCCATGCGGGCACTCCCTGGGCGCCGGGGACCTCATTGTCGCTCGCGCCGACCAGCAACGGTAGCCGACCGGCGCCGCTGCCCCGGCTGGCCGGCCGGAGTCAGAAAAGGCGCGACCTGAGCCCGGTTCAGCCCCTTGACGGTGCCTTGGTACCGGACTAGCGTCCTGTGCGAAACAAATAGGAAACTTTCCTATTTGTTTCACGCAGGACGTGGGCTGGCCGCGCCGGGGTGCCTCGTCAGCGCGGCCGGCCGACGTTCCGGACTCGTTCTCCTCCGCACTAGCCAAGGGATCCGCGTATGAGACGAAACGCCCGCTCATTCACCATCCTGGCCGCCGCGTCCGCCGCGGCGGTCACGCTCGGATTCACCGCTGCCGGGGCCAGTGCCGGCACCGGGCACGGCTCGCGACCTCTGCCGCATCAGGTTTTCGCGCCGTACTTCGAGATGTACGACACGACGGCCGGGCCCGCCGCGCTCGCGCATCAGTCCGGCTCCAAGTTCCTCTCGCTGGCCTTCCTGCAGACGGCGCAGGCGGGCTCGTGCACCGCCTACTGGGACGGCGACACGAGCACGCCGATCTCGGCCGCGAGCTTCGGCGCCGACATCGCGGCGATCCAGGCATCGGGCGGCAACGTCATCCCGTCCTTCGGCGGGTACACGGCGGACACCACGGACACCGACATCGCCGACAGCTGCACCAGCGTCGACGGCATCGCGCAGGTCTTCGAGAGCCTCATCACCACCTACCACGTGCCGCGCATCGATCTCGACGTCGAAGCCGACTCCCTCACCAACACCGCGGGCATCAACCGCCGGAACGAGGCCATCGCGCAGACCGAGGCGTGGGCGGCTGCCCATCACCAGCGGATCCAGTTCTCCTACACGCTGCCGACGTTCCCGACCGGCCTGACGGCCGCTGGCCTGGCCGTGCTGCAGAACGCGGTCGCCGACGGCGCCAGGATCGCCGCCGTCAACCTGCTGACCTTCGACTACTACTTCGGCGACGAGCAGGACATGGTGGCGGACACCGAGTCGGCCGCGGCGGGCCTGGTCAGTCAGCTGCAGGGGCTCTACCCGCACGCCAGCGCGCACCAGCTCTGGCACCTGGTCGGCGTCACCGAGATGCCCGGCATCGACGACTTCGGGCCGGACGAGACGTTCTCGACCGCGGATGCGGTGACGATCCTGCGCTGGGCGCAGCGCCAGCACATCGGCTTCCTGTCGTTCTGGGCGCTGCAGCGTGACAACGGCGGCTGCCCTGGCACCAAGGGCGCGGGGACCTGCTCCGGCGTGACCCAGCCGGACTGGTACTTCAGCCACGTCTTCGAGCACTTCACCCGGTAACCGCGGACGTGCGGTGTGCCGCGGCCGGGGCGCGTGGCACACCGCACCCGGGGGCAGTTCCCGACATCTTCGGCCCTCCGCCGCGCCGGACGGCGGGCCGGCCGAGATCGTAGGTCGTCAAACTAAATTCGCGGTGCGCCTGACACCGCTCTCCGGCCTCGGCTACCATGCGTAGTGTCATGCGGCGCTTCGTACTCATCCTTAGCAGCCGTAGCGGGATCTGATCTAGGCAGGCCGGCGACCCGCTACGGGGGTGAGGCGCTGGCCGTATCGCGTTCCGGGTCCTGCATTCCCGCGCCGCCCGCCGCCAAGTCTTCGATACTTCGCGGTTGCCGTCGCGGACCTCTCTCCCGGAAGCCATCGGTTTCGCCTCAGCTGGCCGCCTAGCCCCAAGCGATGACGCGCCGCGAGGAGAAACCGAGATGACCAGAACCAAGGCCAGCCCGACGGCGGCCGAGACCGAGAGCCAGGCCCGGGCCAGGCGCTGGGCCCAGGAGGCCGTCCAGGAGGCAATGGACCGCCGTGACAACGGCGGCGACGCCGCCACAGCCACCGACAACTAGCAGGCTGCGCATTACCCGCGGTGGCACCCGGCGCCTGCCGGGTGTCACCGCAAAGCCCACTCAGGGAATCCGGAGGAAAGCCAGAGATGAACGCACTACCGAGCCAGGAGCCAGACTTCGACATCCGCGCCAGCGCGACCGCTATTCCGGCGGCGGAGCGGGCGCAGATGCTGGTAGCCCCGGGGTTCGGCAGCGTATTCACCGATCACATGGCCACCATCCGGTGGACCGAGCAGGACGGCTGGCACGACGCCAGGATCGAGCCGTACGGGCCGATCACGCTGGACCCGGCCGCCGCGGTCTTCCACTACGGCCAGGAGGTCTTCGAGGGGCTCAAGGCCTACGCCCAGGCCGATGGCTCGATCGCGGTTTTCCGGCCGCAGGCCAACGCGGCCAGGTTCAACCGGTCCGCCGCCCGGCTGGCCATGCCGGAGCTGCCGGAAGCGCTGTTCGTGCGCGCGATCGAACTGCTCGTCGGCCAGGACCGGGCCTGGGTGCCGCAGGCCGAGGGGCACAGCCTCTACCTGCGGCCCTTCATGATCGCCACGCAGACCGGCCTGGGCGTGAACCGGCCGTCGGCCAGCTACCTGTTCACGCTCATCGCGTCGCCGGTGGCGGGCTACTTCGGCGGCGCGCGCCCGGTCACCGTCTGGCTCTCTGAGGACTTCAGCCGGGCCGCGCCCGGTGGCACCGGCGAGGCCAAGTGCGGCGGCAATTACGCGGCCGCGTTCTCCGGCCAGCAGCAGGCCATCGACCACGGCTGCGACCAGGTCGTCTGGCTGGACGCGGCCGAGCGACGGTGGATCGAGGAGATGGGCGGGATGAACCTCTTCTTCGTCTACGGCTCCGGCGCGGAGGCCCGGATCGTCACGCCGACCGCCACCGGCTCGCTGCTGCTGGGGATCACCAGGGACTCGCTGCTCAAGCTCGGTCCCGACCTCGGCATCCCGGCCACCGAGGACCGGATCTCGGCCGCGGACTGGCAGCGCGGCTGCGCGAGCGGCGAGATCAGCGAGGTCTTCGCGTGCGGCACCGCGGCGGTCATCACGCCGGTCGGCGCCGTGCGCGGAGCCCACGCGCAGTGGAGCATCGGGGACGGCACGACCGGCCCGGTCACCACCAGGCTGCGGGATGAGCTGGTCGGCATCCAGAACGGCAGCCGGCCGGACCGCTACGGCTGGATGCACCCGCTGAGCTGACGCACTGGCGGCGGCTGGCCGGGACGGGCATCCGGCCAGCCGCCAGGTCGCCAGCGGCCGCCAGGCCCGCCCGCTGGCGCGCCAGAGGGCGCGCCTCGCACCGAGGCCGTTTAGTGGTTGCGCGGATCGTCCTGCTCGTGGACGTACTCGAGGGTGATCGGCCCGGTCGCGGTCACCTGGGTGACGTACTCGCCGGACTTGGCCCAGTGAAAATGGTGAGTACCGCCGGGCAGGACGATGACGGCACCCGGCGGATACGCCTCAAGCTTCTGCTCGTCGAACTCGTCCCCGCGGCCGATGTAGAAGACGCCGGATATGACGGTATAAACCCGGTCCTCCTCGTGCATGTGCGGCATCAGTTTCTCGCCCGCAGGCAGTTTGACCCGGACCACGTACGGTCCGGGCTCAGCCGGATTGCCGGCGATGACGGCTAGCCGGGCCGCGGGCGGGAAGGCCGCGAACGGCTGCCAGTCGACGTCCGCCGGCAGGACCGACCGGAAGACGTCCTGGCCTGGCTCATGCGTGCGCACAGCTGGGTTACCCCCGGACTCGGCGACGGGCTGACTCAGCACCCATGTTTCCACCCCGTCGAGCCGAGCGGCGTGCCCCGGGCTCCCTGGTCCGGCGGCATAGCGTGCGCGGGACCGTCGAAGCCGTGCCGTGGACCTCCAGCCGCCAGCACCTGCACTGGGCTGAACCCCGTCCGGCACGAGTGGCTACCGCAGGCCCGCCCGCTGCAGGTGGGCCGCGAGGGCCTGCTGAACCGCTTCGGCCCGGTCCGGGGCTGGGCCCTGACCCGCCGCCGCGAGCTGCCTGGCCGTCGCGATCAGCCGGGTGCTGCCGCGCCTGGCCGCGAGCTCTTGTACCGCAGCTGGCATAGCGGGAACGCCGACCCGTGTCCCCAGTCGCGCCGCCAGCTCGAGGAGCGTGTGCAGCCCGGCCGGGTAGTCCGGCGCCAGCCCGGCGGTCGCGAGGCACACGGTCTGCACAACGCGGTAAGCGCCGAGCGCCGAGTGGGCGGCGTGCTGCAGGCCGTCGGCGATCCGGCTGGCCTTCAGCGCCCCGCCCGCGACGCCGCTGACGATGGCGCGGGCGGCCAGGTCCGGGTCGAGGCGGCCGTCCGCGCACGCCTCGGCCCAGAGCTGCGCCGCCGCGATCCGGGTATCGCCGGACTCGGCCGAGAGCCGGTGATAGCGCCAGGTGACCGGCCGGTCCGAGCGGATGGCCCGGATGGCGGATGCAGTCGATCGCGGTTGTCGCTGGCGTCAGCCCGCCGATCAGCCCGTCCGACAGCGGCCGGAGCAGGTGCGCGGCGGCCACCTCCGGCTGCCACGGGCAGATCAGCGGCCAGCCGGCCACCGCCGCGTCGTAGTGGCGGAGGTGGTACCGGGTCGGCCCGTACAGCACCTCGTGGTCGGTCATGGGGTCGGACAGCGCGGTCAGCAGCCGCCAGCACGAGTTCGCCGGCGCAGCGGGCACGGGACCGACGATCCGGGCCAGGACGTGGTCGTGCCAGTCGCGGTATCCGCGCAGCGGCTTTCCTGCTGGCCGCCCGGTCACCGCCTCGAAGCTGACGGGCCGCCGGGTGGCCTGGTCCGCGTCGCGGAAGGTCTCGGCGGCCCGCCCGGTCAGCCGGGCCAGCTCGGGCCAGAGCTCGCCGGCCGGCTCCGGCACCAGCCGCAACAGCGCCACGTCCAGGTCGTGCGCGTCCGGCGGGACGCCCGCAGCGACCAGCGTCCTGACCCGGTCCAGCAGGGTCGCGGCGGTGATCGCGCCGCGCTCGGTCTCCGGCTCGGCGAGCAGCACGCCGCCGCGGCCGGTCTCGATCAGCCCGGCGGCCGCCCAGACCCGAGCCGAGAAGATGCCCGCCATCGTCAGCGCCTGGCCGGTGCCGCCGACCGCGAAGTCGCCCGGCATGTGCCAGTCGTCCTCGCGATCGTCGTCGGCGGGCACCTCCTCGCCGGCCCAGGCGAGCGTCAGGTTGGCCAGGTCGGAGGTGATCAGGTCGCCGTAGAAGGGGTGATAGTGCGGGAGCGCAATCTGCTCCGCGCGCTTGACCAGCGGCGCCGCGATCCGCGCGCGCCGTTCGCGCGGGAGGCGGCTGAGCCGGACTGCGCCGGCCAGCGCGCGCTCGGCGGCGATCGCGTCGCTGGCGTCCTCCATCAGCATCGCCAGCAGCTGCACCAGCTCGTCGGGGTCGGTCACCGGGGCGGGCAGCGGACCGCCCGGCTCCGGCCGGACCGGCGCCGGGCCGGGCACCTCTCCCGACCTGGCCAGCGCCAGCGCCTCGGTCAGCGACCGGGCCGTCGCGGCGGGCAGGGTCGTGATCCTTGCCTCGATCGCCGGCTCGTCCGGGATCGCCGCCTGCTCGGGCAGACTCGAGGCCGGCCGTGGCCGGCAGGCCGTCGTCGGGCGCGGCTGCGGCGGGCGCGGCTGCGGCGGGCGGGCCGAGCAATCCGAGCGCGGTCGCCTCCGCAGCCAGGCTGGGGGAGAGGTCGGCCGCGTGCTGACGGATCGTCTCGAACGGCATTCCGCCGGGCACGCCGAGCTTGCTGATCAGCTTGAGTGCCGCTTCCTGGATGTCCTGCCGCTCGTGCCCGAATGCCGCCGCGACAACTGCGGCTGCATCCGGCGTGCAGCCGGGCTGACGCGCGGCCGCCTGCTCGATCAGCTTCAGCTGGGCTATGGCGAAGCTCTTCTGCCGGTGCAGCAGCGCTGGCGTCGACGCAGCAAGCAGCTCGGCGGCGTCCAGCCGCCCGGCCGCGAGCAGCCGGCCGATTCCGTCCTGGCCGACGCAGAGGGCCGGCTTGGACCCGGCGGCGAGCAGACCGAGATACGTCGCGCTCCGCGTCGCGATCTCGTCCACGGTTGGCTGTAGTTGTCCAAGGAGGGTGGCGTACCACGACACCCGGTTGGGATTGAAGTCCCGGCTGAACGCCCCCAGGCAGGCGTCGAGCAACCGGTTCCGGTCCAGCTTCCGGGCCGCGTTTAGTCTGGTGAGCGCCTGCGCCCAGGTCTGGCTCTGGGCTGCCTCGCCATCCCACCAGCTCGGCCTGCGGTCCTCCCGCTCAAGGGCGAAGCCTGCGTCTGCGACGGTGAACAACCGCCAGACCTCGTCCTCCAGCAGGCTGGGATCAGCTAGCAGCGCAGCCTCGGGCTCAGGCCCGGTCATCCCGCCATGATCATCTTGATCCGCCATCTTGAGCCCTGCGGGCATACCCGTGGTGTACTCCGCCACGGTCGGGGGCGGGATCACGCCGAGGCGGACGAGCATGCGCGCTAGGGTCCAGCCGGTGAAATCCGCCCGCAGATGCCGGTCGGCGAATTCACCGAGCCACGGCGGGCAACGGTCGGCCAGCACGAGGGCCACCTGCTGCCGCGCTGGATAGGTACGGCAGGGAGTGCGGGAAGTCCTGGGCCAGGGCCGCCGCCGCGGCGACGCCGCCAGCGAGGCCGAACGCGGCGAGCTGGAACGCCAGCCCGTTCGCGATCTCGCGCCACGCGTCGTAGCCCACGTTGAGTTCGTCCTGCTGCCGCTGCTGCTCCGCCACCGCGGCGGGCAGATCCTGGAACCCGGACCCGAGGAAGCGCATGAACTGACCTGGCGCCAGCATCACCGGCGCGGCCATCTGCCACTGCGGTCCCTTGAGGAAGTGCTTCAGCGCCTTCGCGCAGGACGCCCGCTCCGGCTCGGTGGCGCCACGCAGCAACTCCCGCACGGCCGGCGCGTCGCCGCGCCGGACCGCGGCCTCAACCTCGGCCGGGACCAGGGCCATCTACGCCTCCATCCGCGCGGCGATCCTGGCCGCGAGCACGTGCTTGCACGGACCGCGGCCGCCCCGGTGCTTGCCCCACCACGGGCACGTGCACTGATCGCCCTGGCCGGCGGCGGCGGGACCGAGCAGGACGCGGTGCTCGACGCCGCCGCTGCGCACGATCGCGCCGTCGGCGAAGGCGATGACCGCCCCGGACCCGACGAGCTCGCGGGCGCTGGCCAGCCGCGGGTGCATCGCGTCCAGCGCAGCCCCGAACGGCAGCTCCCGGCGGAAGAACGACCCGTCCGCCAGGTCGTAGCCGACCCGCCCGGCGGCCGCGAGGTAGCCAAGGGCATCCGGGATACGCGCCTGATCCAGTCCGGTCGCCGCGGCGAGGGTGGCCGGGTCGACCGCGGTGTCCCAGCTGAGCGCGTGCGTGATCACGGCAGCGTCCGCCGCCACCTCCTCGTCGGCGAGCAGGCCGAGCAAGGCGCCCTCGCCGGAGAACCCGCGGTACTTTTCCGGGCTGAGGGTCAGGGTGAACCGGGCCGCGCCGAGGTCCAGCTCCCACGCGCTCGGTGCCTCGGTCGAGCCCGCCTGGACGGGCGGCCCGTACGCGCGCAGCCGCCGGGTGAACCGCAGCAGCGGGTCCAGCTCGGCCAGCCGGTGCGGCCCCGCGATGCACGCTGAGCCCGGCCGGGCCGCCGCCGTCAGCACGAACGTGCCGTCCGGCGCGGGCCGGGCCCAGAGCGGGCGGCGCGCGGTGCGCGGGACCGAGCGCAGGAAGCGCTGGGCCGCGGCACCGGACAGCTCGCCGACCGGGCGCATGTGCCGGGCCAGCGCCTGCACCTCGCCGAAACCCTTCAGCCACAGATCGGGCAGCGGCACGCGCCGCTCGGTGACGCTGCCCCCGGCGAAGTCCACGGCCAGCTCATCGGAGCCCACCTTCAGCCGGAGCGGGCCCCTGATCACCGCCGCGGCCAGCGCCGCGCGCATGTCGTCGTTGAAGTCCACGTTCGTGCTGCCGGACGCGACCGGCGGGTCCTCGAAGGCCGCGGATAGCAGGTCCAGCCTTGCGTGCACGCCACCACAGGACGAGAACGACTCGAACCGCAGCCGGTCGCGGCTGGCGGTGACGACCGGGTCGCGCAGGATCGCAAGGACATTGCCGGGCAGGAAGTAGCGCGCCCTGGCCACCGCCGCGCAGGCCAGCATCCCGGCCGCCGCGACCGCGGGCTCGGCGAGCCCGGCTGGAGAAGAAGTGCGGATGCCGGGCCGGCCCCGCCTGGGTGGCGCCACCGCTGGTGGCAAGGACCACCTCGGCCACGCCGCCACCGGGCCGGACTACCGACGGCCCCGGATACTCATACGCCAGCTCGGCGCTGCTCACGAGGTCACCTTAGAGCCGGGCACTGACGCTATCTAGTCCGTCCCGCGGGTACTTGTCCCGACCCGGGCCGGGCGACCGCCGGTCAGTGGCCGGTCAGGCCCGCGGCCAGCTCGGCGGCGGCGGCGATCACGGCCGGGCTGAGCCGCCGGCCGGGCGCCTGGCCGAGCCGGCTGACCGGCCCGGAGACGGACATGGCGGCCGCGACGGTGCCGTCGGGACGCAGCACCGGCGCGCTCACGCTGGCGAGGCCTGCTTCGCGCTCGGCGACGCTGGCCGACCAGCCGCGCTCGCGGATGGCCGCCAGCTCGTCCGCGGGCACCCCCTCGCTGGCTGGCACCGTGAACCGCGCGGCGTCCGGCGCCCAGGCCAGCAGGACCTTGCCGCCCGAGCCCGCGGCCAGCGGCAGCAGCGCGCCGACCGGGACGGTGTCGCGCAGTCCGGTGCCCGCGTCTCTGGCCGCGATGCAGAGGCGCTTGTCACCGGACCGGACATACAGCTGGACGCTTTCCCCGGTGGCATCGTGCAGCCGCGCCAGCACGGGACTGGCCAGGGTGGCCAGGTCCATCGCGGGATCGGCCCGGAACGCCAGCTCGGTGAGCCGCGGCCCGAGCCGGAACGCGCCGGCGGCGTCCCGGCCGACCAGGCCGTGGGCCTCCAGCGCGACGAGCAGCCGGTGCGCGGTCGGCCGGGGCAGCCGGCTGTGCTCCGACAGCCAGCGCAGCGACCGCGGGCCGTCGGCGAGCAGCTCGAGCAGCAGCACCGACCGGTCGAGCACGCCGACTCCGGTGATTCGGTTGGCGCCGGGCGCAGGGTTCGCTATGCTGTCCATACTCCGGACATGCTATCTCACTATGTGAGATGGAACAACGACTCCAACCGCCAGATTCGAGATGATCATGACAGGACGCCTGTTCGACAAGGTCTGGGACCGCCACGTCGTGGCCAGCCCCGACGGCGAGCCCGCACTGCTGTTCATCGACCTGCACCTGGTGCACGAGGTCACCTCGCCGCAGGCATTCGAGGGCCTGGACCTGGCCGGCCGCAAGGTCCGGCGGCCCGACCTCACGCTCGCGACGATGGATCATGACGTTCCGACCATCGGTCTCGACCCCGCTGACCCGACCGGGCCGATCGCGGACCCGCTCGCCGCGCAGCAGATCGAGACCCTCAAGCGCAACTGCGCCGAGCACGGCGTGACGCTGCACGCGCTCGGCAGCATCGAGCAGGGCATCGTGCACGTCATCGGCCCGCAGCTCGGCCTCACCCAGCCGGGCATGACGATCGTCTGCGGGGACAGCCACACGTCCACGCACGGCGCGTTCGGCGCGCTGGCGTTCGGCATCGGCACGTCCGAGGTCGAGCACGTGCTCGCGACCCAGACGCTGCGGCAGGTCAAGCCCAGGGCGATGGCCGTCACCGTGGACGGCGACCTGCCGCCCGAGTGCACCGCCAAGGACCTCGTGCTCGGCATCATCCGGGCGCTGGGCGTCGGCGGCGGGGCCGGCTCGGTGATCGAGTACCGCGGCGACGCGATCCGCAAGCTGTCCATGGAAGGCCGGATGACGGTCTGCAACATGTCGATCGAGGGCGGGGCCAGGGCCGGGATGATCGCACCGGACGACACCACGTTCGCCTACCTGGAAGGCCGCAAGCATTCTCCTCGCGGCGCGGAATGGGAACGAGCCCTGGACGACTGGCGGTCGCTGGCCACTGACAGCGCAGCCGAATTCGACACGGAACTGCGCGTGCACGCGGGCGCCATCAGGCCGGCGATCACCTGGGGGACCAACCCCGCTCAGTCGGTGTCGATCGACGACGTGGTGCCCGACCCGGCGGCCCAGCTGACGCCGGCGGCCCGCCAGGCCGCCGAGCGGGCCCTGACTTACATGGGCCTGCAGGCCGGCACCGCGATCCGCGACATCAGCGTGGACACAGTCTTCATCGGCTCGTGCACGAACGGCCGGATCGAGGACCTGCGGGCCGCGGCCGAGGTCCTGCGCGACCGCAAGGTGCACCGCGGGGTGCGCGCGCTGGTCGTGCCCGGCTCGGCCCGGGTCAAGGCGCAGGCCGAGGAAGAGGGCCTGGACCGGCAGTTCACCGACGCGGGCTTCGAGTGGCGCTCAGCCGGCTGCTCGATGTGCCTGGGCATGAACGGGGACATCCTGTCGCCCGGCCAGCGGTCCGCGTCGACCAGCAACAGGAACTTCGAGGGCCGGCAGGGCCCGGGCGGCCGCACCCACCTGGTGTCACCCGCCGTAGCCGCGGCGACCGCGGTCGCCGGTCACTTCTCAGCGCCGGGAGACTTGTCATGAGCGGAGTAAAGCTGGTCGCGGGCCGCGCCGTCGCGGTGCCTCGCAGCGATGTCGACACCGACCAGATTATCCCGGCCGCCTGGCTGAAGAAGGTCGAGCGCACCGGGTTCGGCGAAGGCCTGTTCGAGGCGTGGCGCCGGGATCCGGAGTTCGCGCTGAACCAGCCCGGCGCCGACCAGGCGAAAGTGCTGCTGTCCGGTCCGAACTTCGGCTGCGGGTCGTCCCGCGAGCACGCTGTCTGGGCGCTGCAGGACTACGGCTTCCAGGTGGTGGTGGCGCCGAGCTTCGCCGACATCTTCCGGTCTAACGCGATCGGCTCCGGCCTGGTCCCGGCCCAGGTCAGCGACGACGCGTCGGCCCGTCTGCTGGCGGCGCTCGAGGCCAGCCCGGACAGCGAGGTCGTGGTGGACGTGGCTGAGCGGACTGTCGCGATTGGACCCGATGTGAGCGAGACCTTCCAGCTTGCGGACTACGCGCAGTGGCGGCTGATCGAGGGGCTCGACGACATCGGGCTCACGTTGCGGCACGAGGGCGAGATCGCGGCGTACGAGCAAAGCCGCGCTGAATATCTACCGTCAGTAACCGAGTCCGGCCGCGGCGGGCACTAAGAGTGGGGTAGGGTGAAAGCCGGCCCGCGATGGAGCGGGCCGGAATCCCACCAGAACAGGAACTTCCAGCTGTGAGCCTCCGTCAGCACCTCGTACTTATTATCACGTAGCGCGATCCCGCCGAAGGGATCGCGCTACCACCTCCTGTGCCGTAAGGCAGGGAGGTTTTTTGTTGGGCACGATTTTTGTTGGACGTTCACGTAAAAGGAGCCTCTCGTGCAGCAGCTCACCGGAGCGCAGGCACTCGTCCGCAGCCTTGAGCAGCAGGGTGTCGAGGTAGTCTTCGGGCTTCCCGGCGGCACTATCCTGCCGACCTACGACCCGCTGCTCTCATCCTCGCTCCGGCACGTGCTCGTCCGGCACGAGCAGGGCGCCGGTCACGCGGCCGAGGGCTACGCCTGGGCGACCGGACGGCCGGGGGTGTGCATGGCCACCAGCGGGCCCGGCGCCACCAACCTGGTCACGGCCCTGTCGGACGCCTACATGGACTCGGTGCCGATGGTGGCCATCACCGGCCAGGTGGGCAGCACCCTCATCGGCACCGACGCGTTCCAGGAAGCCGACATCACCGGCATCACCCTGCCGATCACCAAGCACAACGAGCTGGTGACCGACGTCGAGCGGATCCCGGCCGCCGTTGCCGAGGCGTTCCACATCGCCACCACCGGCCGGCCGGGCCCGGTGCTCATCGACGTGCCGAAGGACATCCAGCAGGCCACCGGGCCCTGGCGGCTGGCCGATGGCGAGTGGCCGCCGCCGATGGACCTGCCGGGCTACCGGCTGCCCGGCCCGCCGGACCAGGCGGCGATCGAGGCGGCGGCCGCGCTGATCGTGCTGGCCCGCCGCCCGGTCCTGTACGTCGGCGGCGGGGTGGTGAAGTCGGACTCGCACGAGCACCTGCTCCGGCTGGCCGAGCTGGTGCAGGCGCCGGTGACGACGACGCTGATGGCCCGCGGCGCGTTCCCGGACAGCCACCCGCTCGCGCTCGGCATGCCCGGCATGCACGGCACCTATCCGGCCGTCGCCGCGCTGCAGGAAGCCGACCTGGTCGTCGCCCTGGGCGCCCGGTTTGACGACCGGGTCACCGGCAAGCTGGCCGCGTTCGCGCCGCGGGCCAGGATCGTGCACGCCGACATCGACCCGGCCGAGATCGGCAAGAACCGCGCGCCCGACGTGGCGATCGCCGGGGACCTGCGGCTGACGATGGTCCGGCTGGCCGAGGCGGTCGCGGCGCTGGTCGCTCGCGGCGAGCGGCCCGACACCACGCTCTGGCTGGCCACGCTGGAGGGCTGGAAGTTCCAGTTCCCGCTGCGCTACTCGCAGGACCCGGCCGGACCGCTCAAGCCGCAGTACGTGACCGAGCGGCTGTCCGCGCTCACCGGCGGCGACGCGATCATCGTCGCGGGCGTGGGGCAGCACCAGATGCACGCGGCCCAGCACTACTCCTTCACCCGGCCCCGCAGCTGGATTAACTCCGGCGGCGCGGGCACGATGGGCTTCGCTGTCCCGGCGGCGATGGGCGCTCAGGTCGGCCGGCCGGGCGAGCTGGTCGTGGCGATCGACGGCGACGGCTGCTTCCAGATGACGGCGCAGGAGCTGGCCACCTGCGCGATCGAGAAGATCCCGATCAAGGTGCTGATCTTCAACAACGGCTTCCTCGGCATGGTGCGCCAGTGGCAGGAGCTGTTCTACGACGAGCGCTACTCCTCGGTCGAGCTGGGCACCGCGATCCCCGACTACGTGAAGCTGGCCGAGGCCTACGGCTGTGTCGGGCTGCGGTGCGAGCGCGCGGACGAGGTCGACGCCGTGCTGGACAAGGCACTGGCGCCGAGCGACGTGCCGGTGGTGGTCGACTTCCGCACGCACGACCGCGAGGGCGTGTTCCCGATGGTCCCGGCCGGCAAGCCGAACGACGACATCGTCCTGGGCCCCGAATTCAGCGAAGACGAGCAGCGCGCCGCGACGCGGCGGGAAGTGAAGGGCTGACCGATGAGCACGCACACCTTGTCCGTTCTGGTGGAAAACAAGCCCGGCGTGCTCTCGCACGTGGCCGGCCTGTTCTCGCGCCGGGCGTTCAACATCTCCTCGCTGGCCGTCGGCCCGACGCACGACAAGCGGGTGAGCCGGATCACGATCGTGGTGGACGGCGCGTCAACGCCGGTCGACCAGGTGCGGTCCCAGCTGGACAAGCTGGTCCGGGTGCTCAAGGTCGTCGAGCTGCACGACGGGACCGCGGTCGAGCGTGAGCTCGCGCTGATCAAGGTGAAGGCCGAGCCGGCCCTGCGCGGGCAGCTGCTGGAGGTAGCCAGCGTGTTCGGCGCCAGCGTCGTCGACATGAGCCCCACCACGCTGGTGCTGGAGGCCGTGTCCAGCCCGGCCAAGCTCGACTCGCTGCTGGCGATGCTCGAGGCGTACGGCACCTGCGAGCTCGTCCGGACCGGGCGCATCGCGCTCGGCCGGGGCGCCGACGTCATCACCGACGAGCCCCCGGTCCTGACGTCGGTGCCCGAGCGCGCCGAGTCGGCCGCGTGACCCGATCTCCTGTTCCCACCGAGAAAGACACTGAGAGGACTTATCCCGATGGCCACCGTGTACTACGACACCGACGCTGACCTCAGCCTGATTCAGGGCCGCAAGATCGCTGTCCTGGGTTACGGCTCGCAGGGACATGCACACGCGCTCAGCCTGCGCGACTCTGGCTGCGCCGTGCGCGTCGGCCTGCCCGAGGGCTCCCGGTCGCGCAAGCGCGCCGAGGCCGCCGGGCTGGAGGTAACCACACCGGAGCAGGCCAGCGCCTGGGCCGACGTGATCATGGTGCTGACACCGGATACGACCCAGCGCAAGCTGTACGCCGAGGCCATCGAGCCGCACCTCAAGCCGGGCGACGCCCTGTTCTTCGCGCACGGCTTCAACATTCACTTCGGCTACATCACGCCGCCGGACACGGTGGACGTGGCGATGGTCGCGCCGAAGGCGCCCGGCCACCTGGTCCGGCGGCAGTACGAAGAGGGCCACGGCACGCCGGTCCTCGTCGCGGTCGCGCAGGATGCCAGCGGCAAGGCCTGGGACGTGGCGAAGTCGTACGCGGCTGCGATCGGCGGCACGAAGGCCGGGGCGCTGGTTACTACGTTCCAGGAAGAGACCGAGAGCGACCTGTTCGGTGAGCAGGCCGTACTCTGCGGCGGGGTGACCGCCCTGGTCAATGCCGGCTTCGAGACGCTGGTCGCGGCCGGCTACCAGCCCGAGGTGGCCTACTTCGAGTGCCTGCACGAGCTGAAGCTCATCGTCGACCTGATGTACGAGGGCGGCATCGGCTGGATGCGCTACTCGGTCAGCGACACCGCCGAGTACGGCGACCTGACCCGCGGCCCGCGGGTGATCGGGCCGGAGTCCCTGGCCGCGATGCAGAAGCTGCTGGCCGACATCCAGTCGGGCGAGTTCGCGCGCGAGTGGATCGCCGAGGACGACGCCGGGCGGCCGAACTTCGAGCGGCTGCGGCAGGAGGCCAAGGCCAGCAAGATCGAGGAGACCGGCAAGCCGCTGCGGGCGATGATGAGCTGGCTCGGCTCGGCCGCGAAGGAGATGGACGAGTGATGCCTGGCGAGGTATCGCGGACCCACGTTGTCACCCACCTGCCCGGCGACGGGGTAGGCCCGGAGGTCACGGCCGTCTCCCGGCGCTGCGTCGACGCGGTCGCGGACAGGCGCGGGTTCGCCGTCGACTGGCGGTCGTGCTCGCTCGGCGGCGACCACTACCTGCGCACCGGCGAGGTCCTGCCGGACGCGGTACTGGCCGAGCTGCGCCGGTCGGACGCGATCTTGCTGGGCGCGGTCGGCACCCCCGCCGTCCCGCCGGGCGTGCTGGAGCGCGGCCTGCTGCTGCGGCTGCGATTCGAGCTGGACCTGTACGTGAACCTGCGGCCGTCCAAGCTGCGGCCCGGCGTGCCCTCGCACGGCCAGCCCGGCCTGGACTTCGTGATCGTCCGGGAGAACACCGAGGGCCTGTACGCGGGTGCCGGCGGCTCGGTGCACCGCGGGACACAGTTCGAGACCGCGACCGAGGAGTCGCTCAACACGTGGGCCGGCGTGCGGCGGTGCGTGCAGTACGCGGCCGCGCTGGCGGCCTCGCGGTCGGGCCGGCTGACGCTGGTGCACAAGACCAACGTGCTCACCAACGCCGGTGACCTGTGGCACCGGGTCGCGAAAGAGGTCGCGGCCGAGACCGGCGTGGAGTTGTCCTACGCGCACGTGGACGCCGCGTGCCTGTGGATGGTGGACGACCCGAAGCGGTTCGACGTGATCGTGACCGACAACCTGTTCGGCGACATCATCTCCGACCTCGGGGCGGCCCTGGCCGGGGGGCTTGGCTACGCGCCGAGCGGCAACCTCAACCCGGACAAGACCGGGCCCTCGGTGTTCGAGCCGGTGCACGGCTCGGCGCCGGACATCGCCGGCCAGGGGCTGGCCAACCCGGCGGGCGCGGTGCTGTCGGCCGGGCTGATGCTCGCGCACCTGGGCGAGGACGCGGCGGCGGCCGACCTGGACGCGGCCGTGGACGCGGTGCTGGCCGCGGGCACGCCGGCCGGCACGGGGGAATGGGAGAAGGCGCTGCTGGGGCAGCTGGACGGGGGTGCATGATGGCAGGCGTACCGAAAGTAGAGATCTACGACACGACCCTGCGCGACGGCTCGCAGCAGGTCGGGCTTGACCTGACCGTCGCCGACAAGCTGCACGTCGCCGAGGCGCTGGACAACCTGGGCGTGGACGTCATCGAGGGCGGCTGGCCCGGCTCCAACCCGAAGGACGCGGAGTTCTTCGAGCGGGCCAAGCATCTGGAGTTCCGCAACGCCGTGCTGGCCGCGTTCGGCGCGACCCGGCTGCCGGGCCGGCCCGTCGAGGATGACGCGTCGCTGGCCGCGCTGCTCGCGGCGCAGACGCCGATCGTGACGCTGGTCGGCAAGGCGTGGACGCTGCACGTCGACGAGGCGCTGCGCACCACCAGGGCGGAGAACGTCGCGATGGTCGCCGACTCGGTCGCCTACATGGCGGCGGCCGGCCGCCGGGTGGTGTTCGACGCCGAGCACTTCTTCGACGGCTACCAGGCCGACCGCGGCTACGCGCTCGAGGTGCTGGCCGCCGCCGCCGAGGCGGGCGCCGACACGCTCGTGCTGTGCGACACCAACGGCGGCACGCTGCCCGACGACGTCGGCCGGATCGTGGCCGAGGTAGCCGACCGGTCCCGGACCGCCGTCGGCGTGCACTTCCACAACGACGCGTCCTGCGCGGTGGCGAACTCCGTGGTCGCCGTCGCGGCCGGCAGCCTGCACGTGCAGGGCGCCGCCAACGGCTACGGCGAGCGGTGCGGGAACGCCGACCTGTTCTCGGTCATCGCCAGCCTGGAGCTCAAGCGCGGCCACGCGCTGCTGCCCGACGGGCGGCTCGCGGCGCTGGCCTCGACCGCGCGGACGATCGCCGACCTGGCGAACCTGCCGTTCGAGGCCCGGCAGGCCTACGTCGGGTCGTCGGCGTTCGCGACCAAGGCCGGGCTGCACGCCTCGGCGATCGCGCGGCGGCCGGACGCCTACTCGCACGTGGACCCGGCCACCGTCGGTAACGAGGCGCAGGTCCTGGTCAGCGAGCTGGCCGGGCGCAGCAACGTGCTGGCCAAGGCGGCCGAGCTCGGCCTGGACCTGTCCTCGGACCCGGCCCTGGCCGGCCAGGTGCTGGACCAGGTGAAGGCGGCCGAGCACCGCGGCTACGCGTTCGAGGCGGCCGACGCCTCGTTCGAGCTGCTGGTGCGCAAGACCGCTGGCGTTCTGCCGACCTGGTTCGACCTCGAGGGCTACCGTGTTGTCATCGAGCGGGTAACCGGGGGGTCCAGGGGGGTCGGCCCCCAGGGCCAGCACATTGAAGCTGATCGCAGCGAGGCGATCGTCCGGCTGCTGCTCGGTACCGGCCCGGAAGGCAGCGGCCGGGTGGTCGCGGTCGGCGAGGGCGTCGGGCCGGTGCACGCGCTGGACCAGGCGATGCGCCGCGGGCTGGCGGAGGTCTACCCGGCGCTGGCCGGCATTCACCTGGTCGACTACAAGGTGCGCATCCTGGACGGCCGGGCGGCCACCAGCGCGGTCACCAGGGTCATGCTCACCTCCGCCGACGCCGACGGCGAGTGGACGACGGTCGGCGTGTCCGACGACGTGGTCACCGCGTCGTGGGAAGCGCTGGCGGACGGAATCGTGTACGGGCTGCTGCGGGCCGGCGCGCCGGCCCTGGAAGCAGCCGCCCGCAGTGATGATCAGCTAGCCCAGCCCGGCACCCCCCATCGGGCAGCCGAGCACGAGATCTCGGAGGCTGTATGAGCTCGAACCTGCCCCGGCCGCGGTCCGGTCCGCTCACGACCGGGCCGTCCCGTGCGGCCGCGCGCGCGATGCTGCGGGCCGTGGGGCTGTCGGAGGAAGACCTGACCAAGCCGCAGGTGGCGGTCGCGTCGTCCTGGAACGAGGTGACCCCGTGCAATGTGCACCTCAACGGACTGGCGGCCGCGGCGAAAGAGGGCGTCCGCCAGTCGGGCGCGGTGCCGCTGGAGTTCGGCACGATCGCCGTGTCCGACGGCATCTCGATGGGCACCGAGGGCATGAAGGCGTCCCTGGTCAGCCGGGAGATCATCGCCGACTCGGTCGAGCTGATGGTGAACGCGGAGCGGTTCGACGCGCTGGTGACGATCGCCGGCTGTGACAAGTCGCTGCCGGGCATGCTGATGGCCTGCGCGCGGCTGAACATCCCGTCGATCTTCCTGTACGGCGGGACGATCCTGCCGGGCTGGGCGCACGGGAAGTCGATCACGATCCAGGACGTGTTCGAGGCCGTCGGCGAGCACTCGGCCGGCACCATGTCGGACGAGGACCTGCTGAAGGTCGAGCGGGCCGCGTGTCCCGGCGCCGGCTCGTGCGCCGGCATGTACACGGCCAACACGATGTCGACCTGCGCCGAGGCGCTCGGCATGACGCTGCCGGGCGAGTCCTCGGCGCCCGCGGTCTCGGCCGAGCGCACCGACCTGGCCCGCCGCACCGGCGCGGCCGTCGTGCAGGCGCTGGCGCACGACCTGCGGCCGCGGCAGATCATGACCAGGACCGCGTTCCTGAACGCGGCCACCGTCGTGATGGCGACGGCCGGGTCCACCAACGCCGTGCTGCACCTGCTCGCGATCGCGCACGAGGCCGGGGTCGAGCTGACGATGGACGACTTCGACCAGGTGTCCCGGCGCACCCCGGTGATCGCCTCGATGCGGCCATCCGGCCTGTACGTGATGAGCGAGCTGGACCAGGTCGGCGGCGTGCCGGTGATCCTGCGCGAGCTGCTCTCGGCTGGCCTGCTCGACGGCGACGCGATGACGGTCAACGGGCGCACCCTGGCGGAGAACGTGCGCGACGCGGCCAGGCCGGACGGCGCCGTCGTGCGGCCCGCCGACAACGCGTTCAAGCCCGATGGCGGCCTCGCGGTGCTGCGCGGCAACCTCGCCCCGAAGGGCGCCGTGGTCAAGACGCCGGGCATCGAGGCACTCCGGTTCGAGGGCCGGGCCCGGGTGTTCGAGCGGGAAGAGGACTGCTTCGAGGCCGTCACCGCGGGCAAGGTCAGCAAGGGCGACGTGCTGGTGATCCGGTACGAAGGCCCCAAGGGCGGCCCGGGCATGCGCGAGATGCTCGCGGTCACCGCCGCGATCAAGGGCGCGGGCCTGGGCAAGGACGTCGTGCTGGTGACCGACGGCCGGTTCTCCGGCGCGACGTTCGGCGCGTGCGTCGCGCACGTGGCGCCCGAGGCCTACGACGGCGGCCCGATCGCCCTGGTCGCCGACGGCGACCCGATCGTGCTCGACGTGGTGGAGCGGCGGCTGGAGCTCGGCGTCGACGACGCGGAGCTGGACCGGCGCAAGGCGGGCTGGAAGCGGCCCGCGCCGAACTACACCACCGGCGCCATGGCCAAGTACGCGGCGCTCGTGTCGGGTGCCGACACCGGGGCCGTCTGCACGGTGCCGTAGCCGTACGCGCTATCCCGCGACAGCGTGACCGGCCGGCGGCACTATCTGCCGCCGGCCGGTCACGGTTGCGGTCAGGCCGGAACCAGGTATGGGAACGCGGGCTTGCGCTGGTCGGCCGCGACCGACGGCCGCAGGCCCGAGTTGACGCCGGTGTTCAGCACCAGCGACAGCATCGCCTCCGGTGCGTTGTCGCCGAGCGTCCGGCCGTTCAGCCCGGCGAACCCGTATCCGGCCGTCGTGCCAACGACGTACGGCATGACATCGGGCAGCAGCAGGCTCGCCACGGTCTCGCCGTACGCGGCCGGGTCAGCCGACGTCCCGTTCGCCGAGACGGCCGCTGTGATCAGGTCGCCGATGTGCTTGGCGTCGGCATTGAAGTCGGCCGACGGATGGCGCTGGTTGGCCGGGTTGGAGAAGTCGGTGTCGTCCGGCCAGAAGATCGGCCACATCATCGGATGGCCGAACCGGTTGATCTGCCGCCATCCGCCTGAGTCGGTGGCGAGCTGGGTCGCGCACCATAGCCCGGTACGGGCGCCGGCGTGCAGCTGCCGGTGCTCGTGCGAGATCTCGAGCACGATTGACTCGACGGTGGTGCCCGCGAAGCTGTTCTTCGCCGTAGCCGGATTCCACCCGCTCCAGTCCACCTTCGTGCCCTTGAGCACGGCCCCGTTCACGATGCTGAGCAGCGACAGATCGATGTAGAACGGATCGGCGACCCGCCCGGCCCAGATCCTGAACTCGTCCTTAGCGGTCTGTTCGCCGGTCTGACCTTCCAGCAGCCGGCTGCCGTCGGCGGCGTCATCCCGCGCGGTGTCGCCGGTGAGTTCGTGCAGCCGGAGGCTCTGCCGCCCGTCATTGCCGGGCGGGCCGAAAGATACCCGGTAGGTCAGTGCCTCGGTCTCCGCGCCGTCAAAATGCACCTTGAACTCGTACCGCGCTTCCGGGTGGAAGCCGCGCTGCACATCCGGCCCGGTGATCGTCGAGTTGACATCCATGATCAGGACGGTGGAGTGGTCGCCGGGGAAGACGTACATATCGTCGATGAAGAGCTGGCCGTTCTGCGCTGCCAGCGGCGTGTCCAGGTGATGTGACATGCTGGCCCTCCGCTGAGTCGGTGATACACCAGAAGCGACTGTTCAGCTACTGAACGTAACATCTTGGCGCTTCCGTGCGGCCCGGCGGGGCGCCGTAACCGGGTGGTGCCCGCGGCTGTGCGACAGTGGACACGCACGGCGGCAGGCCTAACCGGGAGGGGCGACGATGAACGATCCGGGCGGTGCCCGTGTCGCGGTGTACATCGACTTCGACAACATCGTGATCTCCCGCTACGACCAGGTCCACGGCCGGGGGCAGTTCCAGCGGGACAAGGCGCGCGGGTTCGACAAGGCCGACGGGTCGGCCGACCCGGAGATGGCCGACAAGCTCAGGCGCGCCACCGTGGACCTCGGCGCGGTGATCGACTTTGCCTCCTCCTACGGCACGCTCGTGCTGACCCGTGCCTACGCGGACTGGTCGGCGTCCGTGAACGCCGATTACCGCGGGCAGCTCGTCAGCCGCGCGGTGGACCTGGTCCAGCTGTTTCCGGCTGCCGCCTACGCCAAGAACGGCGCCGACATCAGGCTGGCCGTCGACGCGGTGGAGGACATGTTCCGGCTGCCTGACCTGACCCACGTGGTCATCGTCGCGGGGGACTCGGACTACATCGCGCTGGCCCAGCGCTGCCGTCGGCTGGGCCGTTACGTGGTCGGCGTCGGCGTCGCCGGCTCGACCAGCAGATCCCTCGGCGCCGCGTGCGACGAGCTCGTCACCTACGACGCCCTGCCCGGCATCACGCTCGCCGACGACGCCAGGGAGCAGGCTTCCGGCGGACCGCCGGCGAGCCGCGAGTCCGGCAAGGCGGCGGGCGGACGGGGCTCGCGGCGGTCCCGCCCGGCCGCAGACGCGGCGGCCGGCGAGGCCGAGCTTGAACCCGAGCCCGAGGACCCGCAGGACGTGGCGACCCGGCTGCTGGCGCGGGCCTTGCGGCTCGGGCAGGACAAGGACGACGCGGACTGGCTGCACAGCTCCGCGGTGAAGAGTCAGATGAAGCGGATGGACCCGGCGTTCAGCGAGCGCGCCCTCGGCTACCGGTCCTTCTCGGACTTCGTGAAGTCCCGTGCGGCCGTCGCCGAGCTGGATGAGACGAGCTCGGCCCGGCTCGTGCGGCTGAACCCGGCCGGGGACCGCGCCGTAGGGATCGGTATCCCGCGCCCGGCGTGACCGGCCGGCGGCATTGGTCTGCCGCGGCCGGTCACGCCTTCACGTTGCCGCTGGCTCAGCCGCCCTGGCCCTTGACCGAGTCGGCCTCGAAGTTGGCGTACCACGGCGGCGTGCTGCCGTCCGCGTTGATCACGTTGTATGCGCCCGGCCCCTGGGTGCCAGACCCGTTGGACGCGAGCTCGAACAGGTTCGCGGCCCAGTAGGCCGTGCCGGTCCCGGTCGTCACGCCGTTGCCGGCCAGCATCGAGAGGAAGCCGTCGACGTAGCCGCCGACCGGGTCGCCGGTGGCGTTGAAGCCCGACCAGCAGTCAGACGGGTAGCTGTCGCACGCGCCGGCCTGCCACTCGCTGACGGCGAACCGGATGTTGGTGCCGATGCTCGCTCCCCAGATCGACTTGACCTGGCCGCGCGAACTGGTGAGCCACTCACGCTGGAACGCGTAGCACTCGTTGTTGTCGAACATGAACGGGTTCGTCGCGAAGTCATTGGAGTGGCAGTAGCTGTGCACCGACTCGACGTCCGGGATGTAGTCGGGGTTGTTGCCGTTGGCCCGGTAAGCGGCGAGCACGGCCTGGTTGAACTGGTCCACCCAGAGTGTCGGCACGTGGCAGTTGTATTCGTAGGCATAGCCCCGGCTCGGCGTGCACGGCTGACCGCTCCACTGCGGGCCGCCGTTGACGCCGATGTAGCCGACGGTCACGACGTCCGAGAAGCCGAGCTGGCGGGCGTACTCGACCAGGGCCAGCATGGTCGCCGCGTACATCTTGCCGATGTCGGTCGACACTCCGGATGACCCGGCGCTGCTGAACCCCCAGAAGCCGGCGCAGTCGTACTCGGCCTCGTTGGAGGACTCGATGACGATCGGGCCTTTGTACACCACCGCAGTCGCCGCGAGGACCTGCCTCTCCATGGCCAGGTTCATGCTGAGGTTGCTGACCGACGGGCAGAACACGCTGCCGTCCGGCACCGAGCCGATGCCCCCGGATGTGATCGGGACCATCTTCAGCCACGGGACCGCGTGATCGGTATTGACGATGCCGGAGATGGCCGACTCATAGGTCGACTGGGACAGCGAGCCGACGTGATTATCGCGGCCGCAGGTTTCGGTGCTGAAACAGTCATAGACCGCGTACCGGATTACCGGGATATCCGCGGCGTTGATTTCCTTAGCGACGGCGGGATTGGTGACCGCCGGGCCGCCGTCGGTCTCCCAGGCGCCGATCTCTGATCCGTAGATCAGGATGTGCTGGGTGAGCAGATTGTTCGTCGGAGTCGCCGCCCTGGGTGCGGGACGCTGGGTCGTTGTGCTGGTCGCGGTCGCGGGCAGGACGCCCGCGCCGAGCGCCGCGAGACCCGTCACAGAGACGGTCACGATATACCTGGCTAATGTCATCATTCTCCTGCTCGTGGGTAATTCGCCGACTGGGGAGAGACTATTCGAACCTCCATTTCCGGCTCGGGCGCTTACCAATATATACAGCGCGCGGAATGCTAGAAACCGCTAACTGCTAGCTCTCGCAATACGTAATTAGCTCGCTAAATCGTGGTGCTCCGCGGTAAAGTCCGCCGTGATCGTGATGGCTGGAAAACGGAGGCGCGTGTGCCCGGCAGGCTGCAGATCTCGGTGGATTGCGTTGACCCGGTGCCGCTGGCGGTGTTCTGGGCCGCGGCCCTGGGTTACCAGGTCGAGGACCCGCCGGCCGGGTTCGTCAGCTGGAACGAGTACTACCGCAGCCTCGGGGTGCCGGACGAGGAACTGGACGACGACCAGGACGCGGCCGACTCGATCGTGGACCCCGCGGGGCGCGGTCCGCGCATCCGGTTCGAGCCAGTTCCCGAGCGCAAGGCGGTGAAGAACCGGCTGCACTTTGACCTTAAGGTTGCCGACCGGTCAGCGCCCGTCGCTGAGCGAATGCCGGTCGTCGACGCCGAGGCCGACCGGCTGGTCGGCGCTCGGCGCCCGCGTCCTCCGGCGGGTGCCGCCCGGCGCCATCGACCACTACTTCGTGGTACTGGCCGACCCCGAGGGCAACGAATTCTGCGTCGCCTGAGGCTTGCTCCGCCCGGTTCCGGCGAGCGCTAGCTCGCCTGGGCCCACAACTCGGGCCGGTCCGCGGTCGCGAACCGCACGGTGCCGCGATCCGCGGCCGGTCCGGACACCTCAAGCCCGCTGCCGCGCCGGACCACCGACGCGGCCCGGCTGCGCCACCAGCCCGCGACTTCGCGCGGCAGCGCGTGCCAGGCGGCGCGGTCGTCGCAGTGCTCGTCGAGCACCGCGCGGTACCCGTCCCTGACCCGCCGGTCGCCGGCATAATCCGGGTGCGTGAGCACCAGCGCCATCCCGCCGCGCTCGCGCAGCATCCTGGCCTTGCGCGACCAGGTCCGCCCGTCCGGCTGCTGCAGGATGGCGAACAGGGTGTGGTCCTGCGGCATGGTGATCGGCAGCTCGACCGTGTCTCGGTTGAAGTACGGCAGGTAGGTGCAGCAGCCGCCGGGCTGCGGCTCGTACGGATCGGTGTCGCTGTAGGAGGAGTCGTACTCGAAGCCCAGCTGCGGCATCAGGTCCCAGTGCCGCTGGGTGCCAGGTGACCGGAAGCCGACCGCGCCCCACTGCTGCGCGTACTGCCGCATGGCGGGCCGCCGCCGTTCCATCAGCCGGCGCGAGCCGAGGTCCCGGCCGTCGTGCCGGAGCCCGTGCACGCCGACCTCGCAGCCTTCCTCCTGCAGCTCGCGGACCAGGCCGGGGTCGACGTCGTACCGCTCGCCGACGAAGTTCCAGCTGGAGTGCAGACCGCGCTCGCGCTCCAGCCCGCGCAGCAGCTCGATCTGGCGCTGGCCGTCCGCCGTCTCGACGTCGTGGGTGAGGACCATGGCCCAGGACCGCTGGTCCGGCCAGACGCCCAGGTACGGCACCGGCGTCCCGGTCAGCCCGGCGATCAGCTCGAACAGCCACCCGTAGAAGTCGTGCAGGCTCGGCTCCAGCGGCCAGCGGGGGAAGGCTGGGCGGCTCTGCATCCCGGTGAACGCGCGGCGCAGCCGCAACTGGACCGGGCGGGGGAGAGCCGGCCGGGCCAGGTAGTAGCCGCGCAGCGCCGCGGCGCGGCCGGCCGTCGCCAGCGCCGGACGCTCCGCGCGCAGATAGCTCTCGGACCAGAACTGCCGCATGATCTCGGCCGGGTCAAACGGCAGGAAGATGTTCCGCCCGGCTGTCCTGCCAGATGGCCGCGACCTGCTGGCCGTTCGCGCCGCGGATGGGCGTGACCGGCAGCCACTGACCGCCGATCCCGGCCAGCAGGCCGGGCACCCCCGCGTCCCTGGCCACCTCCCCGAAGAAGGTGAAGTCCGCCAGCTCATACTGGCCGCTCCGGCCTGCCCCCGACCGCAGCCCGCGCTCGCCGGCCCGCAGCCAGTACAGCCGCGGGGAGGCCTGGCGGTCCCGGTCGGCCAGCCACAGCTCGCCGACCGGCGCGGCCAGGCTCCCGCTCCCGGCCGCGACCTCATAGGGGACACGGAAGTAATCAAAGAAGGCAACTGCGTGAGACGCGGCAAACATGGCTCCCCCTCGGCTGCGTCGAAACTGTGGTGTCAGCGACCGTGCTGTCAAAGACTGCGACTGACCGCCAGGTACGGCAGCAGCGCGAGCTCATAGAGACCGGGCAACGGATCGGACGCCGAGAACACGGCCTCGGTGTCCGCGGTGAACAGCGACCGCAGGTATCCCCGACTGTGCAGGGTTCCCGCGCGCAGGTCACGGAGCGCATTGGGCACGTCGGTGATGAGCCGGATCCAGCTGACGCCCGGCCGCGCCCGCGCCTGACCGTGGCCGCCGTGCTCCTGGCCGGTCTGGTCCCGGAACAGCAGATACGGGAAGTCCACGCCCGCCCGGCGGCCGAGGCTGTGGTAGCCCCACGTCCTGGCGTTCACGTCGAGCAGCCGGTAAGCGCCGTCGCGCGGGTCGCGCATGAACTCGACCTCGGCCAGCCCGTAGTAGCCGATCGCGCGCAGCAGCCGCGCCGCCGGGCCGGCCAGCTCCGGGAGCGTGATCGTGCGCACGTAAGTGCTGGCCCGGCCGAAGTCGGACGGGTGCTGCCGGCATCGCTGCACGGTCATGCTGGCCGACGGCCGGCCGACGGCGAAGAAGGTGCAGTACGCGTACTGCTCGTGCGTTCCGCCGGGGATCATCTCCTGCACGATGACCTCGCCATCGGGCACGATCGCGGCCGCGCGGCGGAACGTCTCGACCAGTTCGTCGCGGCCGTCCGCGCGCCACGCCTTCACCCCGGTCTGGTAGAAGAAGTGCTCCTTCACCGACGGCTTGACCACCAGCGGCCCGGCGGTCTCGATCGCACCGAGGTCCGCCTCGGTCCGCGGGAACCACGTCCGCGGGGTCGCGATCCCGAGCCGCTCGGCCAGCTGATAGGTCTCCCGCTTGTCCCACAGGTACCGGACCGAATCCAGCCCCGGCGTGGGCACCCGGAAGTGCGCCGCCAGCTCGTCGCGGTGCGCGGCGATCGCGGCCACGTTCTCATCCCTGGTCGGATACAGTACCCAGCCGGCCAGCCCGTGCCTGGCTCTGGCGACCGCGAGCGCATCCAGCAGGCCGTCCTCGGTCCTCATATCGGGAACGCGCACAGCGTGCTGGACGTACCGGGAGGCGCGCGCTATCGACGGCTCGTCGTCGATGACGCAGACCGGCACGCCGTGTGCGCCCAGACTGCGGGCGATGCCAAGCCCCTGCGAATCGCCGCCGAGGACGACGCCGCCGATCCTGGCTCCTCCGCCACCGCGACCGCGGCGTCCGCGCCTGTCTTCCGGCCAGCCGATCCTCTTTCCCGGGCCACCGACCGCAGCGGCCGGGCCGCGCCGCCGCGGCCGCCTGCCGGTCGTCAGCGCGGCGCCCATCAGGCACCACTCGCAACGGCAGTCAGGGCGCGGTCGCGAGCCGGGGCGGTGCGGCGGGCCACGGCGTGCGCCACCGACTGCCCGCCGAACCAGCCGCCGGCCACAAACCGCATGATCGGGCCGAAGCTCCAGGAGGCGGGTGCGCCCACGAAGAACAGACCCGGCACCGAGGACTCCATGCCCGGCCGCAGCACCGGGTAGCCGCCAGTGCGCCGGATCCGCGCGACCAGGGACGGCGCCAGGAAGGAGTACTGCGTGATGTCGACCTGGTAGCCGGTGCCCAGCAGCAGGTGATCGAACGTCCCGGCCGAGCCGTCGGTGAAACTCACCCGCAGCCCCTGGCCGGCGGGCACCGCCGCCGCCACCGCGCGGGACATGGCGACCGGCACGTCCTGCAGCCGGTCCGCGAGCCACAGCGCCCCGGCCGGCCGGATCGCCCGGTAGGCCATGGGCTCCTGCAGCCGCCGCGGCAGCCGCCGGAACAGGTCGGGCAGCGCGACGATCCGGGACAGCCCCATCGGGCCGACGTCCGTGGGCGCGTACACCAGCGGCGCGAGCCGGCCGAGCTTGCGGTGGTAGCGGCCGCCGTGCAGCCAGTTCAGGTGGTCGTTGCGCACCGCGACCTGCGGCTGCGCGCCGTTCTCGTGCAGCAGCGCGGCGGACTCCAGCGCGCTCTGGCCGCCGCCGACCACCAGCACCTTCGACCCGGCGAACCGGCCGAGGTCGGCGTGCTCGCCGGTGTGCGAGGCCAGTTCCGCGGGCAGGCCGGCCGCGTACGACGGCTTGCTGGCGAACTCCGCGATGCCGGCCGCGATCACGACCCGGCTGGCGGTGAACTTCTCGCCGTCGGCCAGGGCCAGGGTGTAGTTCCCCTCGGTGCCGTCCACCGAGGTCACCATCCGCCGGTCCACGTCGGGCGCGACCTTGCCCTGGACCCAGGTGCCGTAGTCGATGAACCGGTCCAGCGGGACGGGCAGCCCCCGGCTGCCGCCGCGCTCGGCGCAGAACGAGTCGAGCGAGAGCGGGCCCTCGTGCTCGGCGATGCAGGTGGCGGTCCAGTTCGACCGCAGCAGCATGCCGGCTGGCATGCCCTGCCAGAACGACATCGGCTCGCCGAAGATGTGCGTCGTGACCCCGGCCCGGCGCAGGTGCGCCGCGGCCGCCAGTCCGTGCGGCCCGGCTCCGATGACTGCCACGTCAGTGTCGGTCATGTTCCCTCCCCGTTGCTGATGACCCGTTCGGACCTGTTCGCTAGTCCGCCTTGATCGCGGCCCCCCACAGCCCTGGCCCGGTAATGTGCCTGGCCGCGATCCAGGAGGCCGGATGCGCCTGCGCGACGAACTCACGGAACGCCAGGCTGTGATCGATGTCGTCGACCATGGCCGCGCCGCCCGGCCGCAGCCGCGGCCAGGCGCGGTCTCAGCTCGAACCGGGTGTTCCGGCCGGTGTGCAGGCTGTCGTGCACGAAGACCTCGATCTCGCCGAGGTCGTCGAGCACGCCCGGCAGCCGGTCCCGGCTGGTGCCCTCGATGTAGTTCCAGCGCGAGCGCAGCTGCGCCGGAACGGCGACCCCGATCTCCCGGTGCAGCTCCGGATCCGTGGCTGGCAGGTCGATGCTCCATAGCTCACCCGCCCGGTTCCGCCGCATCGCCTCGAGGATTACCCGGGTCGTGAGGCCGTGCGCGACCCCGGTCTCGAGCACCTGGGCCGGCCGCAGGTGCGCGATCACGCACCAGATGGCCGCGGCGAACGTGCGGTCGGAGTCGTTCCAGCCGGCGTAGGAGGCCATCCCGACCTGAATGCCCGCGGCGCTCAGGTCGTCCACCATCGCATCCCATGCCGGTCCGAACTCAGCGGCGGCCTCGCACGGCCACTCCGCGCCGAGCGCGGCGTGCAGGCGCGCCGAACCGTCCCGCCCGGCCCGGTACAGGAGGGCGGCCGGTGCGCCCGCCGCGGCAAGCTCGTGCTTGTCGTGGTGCCGGTCGATGCGGCCGCGCACCCGTTCGGCGCCCTGCCGTGGATGCAGGAGCACCGACCGGGCCGACCTGGTCGCGTAGCCGAGCTTCATCGCTGCATGCCTCCCGTGGTTGCCTGTCCGGTCGCGACATGCGCGACCGCGGTCATGGCGCGGGCGTCCCTGGGTGCGAGCTCCCGCGTCCCGGCGGTGGTGCGGGCCGGTGCCGGCGCGGGGGCCGGGTGGCCCTCCGGGCGGCGGAACGTCAGCGGGCGCGAGACGCCGGTGAGCACGCCCAGCAGCGTGATGTCACCGCCGGTGCGCAGCTCCTGCGCGGCCGCCCGGATGGACTGCCGCATCGTCCGGCGGACGTTGGCGACCTGCAGCACCAGGTCGCTGTGCTGCGCGATCGCGATCGGGTCGGACACCGAGAGCGCCGGGCCGCTGTCCACGACGATGACGTCGGCGGCCGCGCGCATCTCCTCGATCGCGCGTTCCAGGCTCTCGCTGTGCAGCACGTCCGACGCGCCGCTCGCGTCCCGCCCGGCCGTGATCAGCTGCAGACCGGACCGGGCAGCGTCAGCCCGGGGGGACGACCCCCCGGACCCCCCGCGGATATCGGGGGTCGAAACAGCCACGTCGGCCAGGGTCGCCCGGCCTGCCAGCAGGTCGGTCAGGCCCGCCCGGCGGTCGGCGCCGAAGACGTCGCCGAGGAACGGATGCCGCAGGTCGGCGTCCACCAGGATCACCCGGCGTCCGGCCTTGGCGAGCGAGCTGGCCAGGTTGGCCGCGACGCTGCTGCGCCCTTCCTGCCGCTGCGCGCCGGTGACCAGCAGGACCTTGCCACCCGCCGGTCCCGCCTGCAGCAGCGGCTCGACGTGCGTGCGCAGGTACCGATAGGCCTCCGCCGACGGCGATCCTGGCTCGTCGGTGAAGATCCGCGCCGCCTGGCTCGCGTTGCGGGTCCGCGGCACGACCGCCAGCACGGAAGTGCCCAGGCACTGCTCCAGGTCCTCGCGGTCGCGGACCCGGTCGTCCATCCGGTCCCGGATGTAGGCGGTGCCGGTGCCCAGCAACAGGCCGATCACGGCGCCGAGCGGCAGCAGGATGGCCAGCCCCAGGCCGGACGGCTTGGTCGGCACCTGCGCCGGCGTGACCAGCGTGACGGTCAGCGCGTCATGCGCCTGCCCGTGCGCGACCTGCCCGGCGTCGTTGCGGAAGCTCATGTACGCGCCGGACACCGCCGTGGCGCAGCGCTGCGCCGACACCGGATCGCCCGTCGTGCACGAGATCGCGAGCACGTTCGCGCCGGACGGCACCGCGATCGAGATGTGCGAGGAAAGCTGGTCCGACGTCATGCCCGCCGCCTTCGCGGCGCGGTTGAGCACGACGCCCGACGACGCCACCTGCTTCTCCGTCACGGTGTTCACCAACGTCGGCGTGCTGCCGGGAATGGCAGCCGCCTCGACGTCGACGTTCGCGGTCGACGTGTACTGGACCGACCGCAGGCCACTCACAGCCCACGCCCCGACCACGCACGCCAGCGTGCAGATCACAATCCACAGGCCGTACTTACGTATCACCCTCATGGATCACGCCCCCAATCCATCTGTAACCGTCAGGCCATTGCGGCGCCGCCGCGGGCCTGACGCCCCGATCCCGCTGTCCAGCTCTCGGTAGACAGCGCGGTACCTGACCGCCTGGTGCTCCCAGGCGATGAATCTGCGCATGCGCGCCCGGCCGGCCCGGCCCATCTGGGCCCTGGTCGGCGCCGAGTCGAGTAGCTCGTCGACCAGCGCCGCCATGGCGGCGCAGTCTCGCCGCGGCACGTACCTGGCCGCGTCGGCGGCCAGCCGGACCGTCTCCTGCGTCTCGAACGCGACGACCGGCAGCCCCTCGGTCATGTACTCCATGACCTTGACCGGCGAGATGTAGTCCTCGGTGTTCGGCTCCAGGCCGAGGTCGGCGGTGCCCAGGTAGTCGAGCACCTCGCGCTCGGTGGCCCAGCCGGGAAAGCTGACGTAGTCCGAGATGCCGAGGTCCGCGGCCTGACGGCGCAGGGCCGGCAGCGCGTCGCCCGTTCCCACGAACGCGAACGAGCAGTCGGTGCGGCCGCGGCCGTGCACCAGCTCGGCCACCGCGGCCAGCGCCAGGTCGACGCTGTCCTGCGGTCCCATCAGCCCGACCCAGCAGCACAGGTGCGGCCGGCCGGCTCGCAGCTCGGGCACGTCCCGGCCGCGCTGACCGCGCGCGAACGGGGGGCCGGCCCGGACGGTCGCGATCTGCTCGTTGTCGACGCCGCCCCGGCTGCGCGCGATCTGGCGCAGCGAGTCGTTCACGACCAGGACCCGGTCGGCGACCCGGAAGCTGTTCCACTCCAGCCGGAGCAGCATCCGGTACAGCAGGCCGCCGGCGCCGTCGTAGCGAGCCGCGTACGTCTCCGGCGACGGGTCGCGGAAGTCGAACACGATCCGGCGGCCCAGCCAGTGCAGCGGCCGGGCCAGCAGGAAGTAGATATCGGGCGGGTTGCCGACCTGCACGAAGTCGAAGCCGCGGCGGACTAGCTCGAAGGACGCGAGCAGCGCGGCCATCGTCAGCGAGTACGCGTACTCGACGGCGAAGGCGGCCGGCCCGGCGCCGCCAGGCGGCGGCGGGTACTCCAGCACCCGGGCGCCGGGCACGCATGTCTTGTTGGCCGGGTCGGCCCGGCAGATCACCGTGACCGAGAACCCGTCGGCGAGCAGCGCCTCGGCCTGCTTGCGCAGCCGCGGGTCGCGGGCGAGCGGCAGGCTCTCCACGATCATCAGCACCCGCTTGCGACCACGACGGCGCCGGCCGCGGTGCCCGGGCTTGATCTGGCCGTGGCTGGTCATGCTGGCACCTCCTCGCGGCCGGCGGTGGTCTGCTGGGCTGGCCTGGCCCGCTGGACGGCGCGCGGGGCGGCTGCCGTGCGCCGGCCCGGGAAGATCCGGACCAGGGCCAGGATCAGGAACAGCGCGTCACCCGAGCCGCGGTAGGTGAGGTGCGGGTCGAACAGCATCGCCACCAGCTGCGCGGCCAGCGCGGCCGCGACGGCGGTGCCGGCGATGGCCGCCGGGCCCTGCCGTTTGGCGTACTCGCAGCCCTTGCGGATCCCGAACACGGCGAAGGCGAGGTAGCTGCCGATCAGCGGCAGGCCGCCGCCCCACAGCAGCCACGTGTAGCCGCTCTCGATCCAGACGAAGCCATACAGCTGGGTCGGCACGGCCACCCTGGCGCTCGGCCGCACGCCGAGGATCCAGTTGTTGTCGCTGAACAGCTGCGGCCAGAAGTAGGTGCGCAGGTTCGTCAGCCGGACCTCCCAGCTGACCGGGATGCCCGACGCGCTCTGGAATCCGGTCAGCCGCATCTGGATCACCGGCCACAACGCGATCGCCCCGGCGATCGCGACCGGCACCGCGTACACGAACAGGCGCTTGTAGCCGGTCAGGATCACGATCACGATCAGGGCGATGACCAGGCCGATCACGGTGGAGAACTCGGCCGCCGCGACCACCCCGAGCACAAACAGGATGGCCATGCCCGCCAGCCACTTCCGGTCGCCCTTGGGCGCCCTGGCCAGCATCGCGATCGCGATGCCCAGGTTCAGGATGGCCAGGTCGGCCACCGCGGCCGGCAGCGACAGCAGCGAGCTGCCGCGGCCGATGCTGACCGCCTCGGCCTGCCCGAGCGGGGCGTAGTACTTGGCCAGCAGGGCGGGCACGCCCAGCAAGTTCAGCGACTGGAGGATGCCGACGAGGCACACGATCCCCGCGGCGATCATCGACAGCCACAGGCACCGCATCGCCTGCTCCTTCGTCGTGATCGTGGATCGCACGATCACGTACTCGGCCAGCAGCTTCCAGATCACGATGCAGTACAGGAGGTCATCGGAGGTGATCGGCCGCTGCCGCGCGACCATCGTGAGCAGCGGCAGCAGCGAACTGGTGACGCCGAGCGCGATGAGGCTGAAGTCGACCTTGTCGAATTTGGGCCAGCGTCGCTCGCCGGTGCGCACGCCGGCCACCCAGCGCGCGGCGATGAGCACGGCGAACAGCACGATCAGCACCTCGTTCGGCCGCACCAGCGGCACCGCCGCGTTGACGCCGACGATCAGCGGCGTGAGCAGGATCAGCATGTACGCGGCCACCTGCGGCTTGGCCAGGACCCAGCCACTCAGGCCGGCCAGGAGCAGCCCGATGAGCGCGTACTTGAGGCTGACGGCGGCCGCGCCGCCGAAAGCGACGCACGCGACCACCAGGATCACGTCCAGGCGCAGCCGGGACGCCCGGCCGGCCGGCCCGGCCGGCCGCTTCCAGGCGGTGGCCAGCCGCTGCCACAACGGCGGCCCGGCCCCGCGCCTGCGGGCGATGTCGACAGTCATGGCTGACGGCTCCTTTGCTGCGGTAGCCGGGCAGATCGGGTCAGCTTGCCGCGGGCCGCGGCGCCGATCCAGGCCAGTTCGGGTGCGCGCAGCGCGGCCTGGATGCCGAGATACAGGCCGGCTCCGACGACGGTCGCCGCGAGCATCGCGACCAGGTGCCCGCCGGGGGCCTGGAACGCCCCGCTGACCAGGCGCGCGGTCTCCCAGGCCGCGGCGGCCATCACGACCGACGCCGCCAGCGCGCGGCCCGCGGCCGGCCACGGCGAGTGAGTGCGGCCCGGCAGCTCGCGGCGCAGGTGCCGGAGCAGGTACACGGCCGCGCACAGGCTGCCGGCGGCCAGGCTCAGGCCCAGCCCGGTCAGCAGCGCGGCGCCGTGTGCCTGCAGGCTGATCACGATGCCGCCCGCGCAGACGGCGGTCTGGATCGCCATGCCGCGCAGCGGATGGGTGGTGTCATGCCGTGCGTAGCACGCGTACGTCGCGACCATGAACAGCGTCTCGCCGATGATCCCGAGCGCGAGCCCGGTCAGCGCGGCCTGGACCAGCTCCACACTGCCCGAGGTGCCGAAGCGGCCGTAGGCGATCGCGGCCGCCAGCGGCCGGGCCAGGACCGCGTAGGCGGTCGCCGCCGGCACGATCAGGAACGCCGCGAACGCCAAGCCGCGCAGGTAGGTCTCGCGGAACTGCCGGGCCTGGCCCGGCCCGGTCATCCGGGACAGCCTGGGCACCAGCGACAGCGCGACCGGCGTGGCGCCGACGGCGATCGGCAGGAAGTAGAAGTTCAGCGCCAGCTGGAAGGCGACGTCGCCGCCGGCGATCCGGTCGGCCACCACCAGCAGCGCCAGCAGTTGCAGCGCGACCAGGGCAGCCTGCCCGGCGGCGGGCAGGGCGCGCCGGATGACGGCGCGGACCAGCGGGTCATGCCAGCCCGCTCGCGGGCGGAGCGTGACTCCGACCCGGCGAGCGCCCCACCACTGCACGCACGCGTGCAGCGCCACCGCGGCGGTCGTGCCTGCGCCCAGCAGGATCAGCAACGATAGGGGCGTGGAATCCTGCTGGGCAGCTCGTGCGTACTTGAGCCAGACGATGCCGAGCACGACGATCGTGCCCAGGTTCTCCAGCGCGGGCGCGGCGGCCGCCAGCGCGAACTTGCGGTGCGCGTTCATGACGGCGGTCGACGTGCCGATGAACGCGTACAGCGGGACCTGCGGCAGCAGCAGCAGGATCAGGATGGCCCCGGCGCCGGCCTGGCCGTGTGCGGCGGCGCTGGCCGAGCCCAGCGAGCCCAGTTTCAGCAGCAGCGGAGTCAGCAGCGCGGCCACCGGCACGACGGCGAGCATCGCCAGCAGCGCGACGCCCATGAGGCCGCCCGCCACCCGCTCGGCCGCGCGCTTGTCGCCGCTGTCGATGTGCTTGACCAGTGCCGGGACGAGCAGCGACGAAAACAGCGATCCGGCCAGCAGCCCGTAGAAGATCAGGTTCGGCAGCGAGTTAGTGAACTGATAGGTGTTCGCAAAATAGGTGGCGCCCAGCACCGCGGCGATCGTGATCCCGCGCAGCACGCCGGAGACCCGGCTGATCGTGGTCCAGACGGCCACCGACATGGAGTCCGCGACCGCGCCCGCGGGCGCGGCGAGTTCCGCCTGGTCGGCGCCGCCAGCTTGGCCAGCGTCGCTAGCCTGGCCGGCGTCGCCAGCCTCGACCAGCGTCAACGGCCAGCGCGGCCTCGCTGGCCACGGTGGTCTCGCCGGCCGGCCCGGCTTCGGTCGTCGGCGCGGCCTCGCTGGTCAGCGCCGCCTCACTGGCAATGGCCGTGCCGGCGGCGAGCGCCGTCTCGTCCGCGGCGGACTCGCGGTCCCGAAACCGCAGCGCGGGACGGGTCATCATGTCGCACCCCCCTTCAGCAGTGCAGGCACGGTGCGGGCCAGAATCGTCAGGTACTGGCCGACGCCGTAGTGACGGACGAAATCGGAGTCAAGGTCGAGGGCCTGCCGCATCGACAGCCGGCTGCGGCCGCTGACCTGCCACAGACCGGTGATGCCGGGCCGGACCGCGAACCGGATCCGGTCGGCGGCCCGGTACATCTCGGCCTCCCAGGCCAGCGGCGGCCGGGGCCCGACGAGCGACATATCCCCGCGCAGGACGTTGATCAGCTGCGGCAGCTCGTCCAGGCTCGTCTTGCGCAGGAAGGCGCCCACCCTGGTGATCCGGGGATCGCCGGTCAGCTTGTACATGCCTTCCTGCTGCGCGGCCTGCTCGCCGCTGAGCATGCCGCGCACGTACTGCCGGTGCTGCGCGTCGTCGCAGTTCACCCGCATCGTGCGCAGCTTGAGCATGGTGAACGGCGTGCCGTCGCGGCCGAGCCGCTGCTGCCGGAACAGGCCGGGGCCGGGCGAGGACACCCGGGCCAGCAGCCAGCCGGCCGCCAGCACCGGGCCGGCCACGACGAGGCCCGCGAGCGTCAGCACGATGTCGAGCGCCCGGGTGACTGCGGCTCGCGTTCCCGGCACGGGCGCGATGGCGACGGCCGGCGGCGGGCCCGGAACGCTGGCCTGGCGCGGGATCGCTGGCGCGGGGTGGCGGACGTCACGCAACATAGCGGACCTCGCGATCGGTCCCGGTCGCGGTGACCTCGGCCAGCGCGTCACAGACGACGTCAACCTGGTCCGGCGTCATGTGCGGGAACATCGGCAGCGAGATGATCTCGCCCGCGGCCTGCTCGGCGACCGGCATCGGGCCGTCGGCGAACTGGCGCAACGGCGGCTGCTGGTGGCAGGGGACCGGGTAGTGCACGCCGGTCTGGATGCCGCGGTCGCTCAGCTCCGCCTGCACCCGGTCGCGGTCGGCGACCCTGGCGACGAGCAGGTGGTAGACGTGCTCCGCGCGCGGATCGGTGGCGGCGAGCCGCACCGGGGTGCCGATCAGCCGCTGGCGGTAGCGCGCGGCCAGCTGCTGCCGCCGGTCGCTCCACGCCGGGATCCTGGCCAGCTTGCCGGATAGCGCGATGGCCTGCAGCGCGTCCATCCGGCTGTTGCGGCCCACGTAGACGTGCTCATAGTGGGCGGAGCCGCTCATCCGGCCGTGATTGGCCAGCGCGCGGACCTTGTCGGCGAGGTCGGGATCCGACGTCACGACCGCGCCGGCGTCGCCGAACGCGCCGAGGTTCTTGCCCGGGTAGAAGCTGAAGCAGGCGGCGGTCCCGAGCGATCCGGCCCGCCGGCCGGCCCAGGTCGCGCCGTGCGCCTGCGCGGCGTCCTCGACCACGACGAGCCCGTGCTCGGCTGCGGCGGCCGTCAGGCCGTCCATGTCCGCGACCTGCCCGTACAGGTGCACGACGATGACCGCCCTGGTCTTCGGCGTGACGACCGCGGCCATCGTGGCCGGCGTCATCAGCAGCGTCTCGTCGCTGACGTCGGCAAACCGCGGCCTGGCGCCGGCCCGGACGACGGCGGCAGCAGTTCCTATGAAGGTGTTCGCAGGGACGATGACCTCATCGCCCGCGCCGATGCCGAGCGCGGCGAGGGTGAGCTCGATCGCGTCGGTGCCGTTGGCGACGCCGACGCCGTGGCTGGCGCCGCAGAAGGCGGCCCAGTCGCGCTCGAACGTCGTTACCGGCGGCCCGCCGACATAGTCGGCGTTGAGCAGGCAGGCCATGTAGTCGGCCTCGACGGACGGCCAGACCTCCTGGGCCATGGCGGCGAGGTCGGTGAACGGAACTGCTGACATCGGTGGCACCTCCTGGCGTCTGGCGGTCACGGGCTGGATGGAACGGGCAGGCGCAGTGGGTTCGGTCCTGACCGGCGGGGGCGCGATCAGGCCGTGCGCAGCGGCGGGTCGCCGGCCAGCCGGAGCGGCGTGCCATCGGCCGGACCGTGGCTGAGTTCGGCGATCGACACCGGCCGCTGCTCGCGCATCGACAGCTGCGCGGCGTCCAGCACCTGGACTACCGACAGACCGCTGTTGCCGTCGGCGTCCGGCGTCCGGCCGGTCCGGATGCAGCTCACGAACTCCTGGTCCTGCACGGCCAGCGGCTCGGCGAACTCGACGTACGGCATCACCGTGTCGCCGGTGTGGTACGTCATGCGCTGCTCGCCGCTGGTCCGCGCGGCCGGCACGGCGGACTTGTTGTAGATCCGGATCCGCTCGTCCTCGGCCAGGTCGTCGTAGACCGCCATCCGCTGCGAGCCGACGGCAGTGATCCGCCGGACCTTCACCGGGCTCAGCCAGCTGACCTGAACGCTGGCGCGGACGCCGATGTCGGCGTAGTCGAGGCGGAGGAACGCGACGTCCTCGTGCTCGGGTCCGACGAACCTGGAGCCCCACGCGGTGACCGTCGTCGGCCGCGAGCTGAGCACGTAGTTCGCGATGGAGATGTCGTGCGGCGCCAGGTCGGCGATGACCCCGACGTCGTCCCGGTACAGGCCCAGGTTCAGCCGGGCGCAGTCCAGGTAGTACAGCTGGCCGAGGTCACGACCGCGCACCAGCTCCCGGAGCTTGTGCACCGCGGCGTTGTGCTCGAACGTGTGACCCGACATCAGCACGACGTCGGCGGCCTCCGCAGCGGTGATCAGCGACCGGGCCTCGCTCGCGCTGGTGGCGAGCGGCTTCTCGATCAGCACGTGCTTGCCGGCCGCGATGGCCTCCAGCCCGATCGCGGTGTGCGTCGAGGGCGGCGTGGCGATCACGAGGGCGTCGACGTGCGGCAGCGCCGCTTCCAGCTCGCTGTACTGGTCGATGCCGAGCGGCCGCGAGCGAGCTGTTGGGCTCGTCGGCCAGCCGTTCGTCGATCGCGACGACGGCAGAGACGCCGTCCACCTTCTCCAGCGCGCGGACGTGCTTGGCGCCCCAGTAGCCGACGCCCACGACGCCCACCCGGAGCGTGCGGGTCTGGCCGCGGCCGCCGCGGGTGACGGCCCGGTCCGGCGCGGCCGGCTCGACCGCTGGACCAGTTTCGTCCGCTGCCGCCTCGCCGGTTGCCGCCTGGCGCGGTGCCGCTCCGGGCCAGGCGCAGTGGCACGGCGGCCGACGGCTCGTCGGCGGCGAGTCCTGGTCCTGCGGTCGGCGTTGGCGCTGCGGTTGGCGACGGCGCCGCGGGCGGCACGCGCTCCGCGTCGGGCGCCGGCCGGGCCTGCGGCGCACGCCTGCCGTCGCGAGCGAGCTGCGGCTCGTAGGCCGGTGCGCCGTGGGCCGGTGCGTCCGGGCGGGCCTGCATCTCGTCGCGGGCCTGCATCGCATCGGGAGCGTGCGGTGCGGGCTGCGCGGGCCGCCCATCGCGAGCCTCGTGTTTCTCGTGGGCAGGCCGCGCGGAGGCGGCCCGGTGCGCTCCTCCCGGTGCAGGCATCGCTGGCGTACTTGGCGCTGGCCGGACAAGCTGGGCAAGCGTGTCCGGCACAGCCGGCGCCGACCGCGCGGTGAGGCGCGGCGTCACCCAGCCCTCGTCAGCGCTCGCACGCGGCGTCTGGCCGGGCCGCGCGGAATCACCGCGCCGCTGCGGCTGGCGCCCGTTAACCTGGCTGAGGCCGTGCTGAAACCAAGTAGGCATAGTTGTTCCCCCCGTGTACTGCTTGAAATTCAGAGTCGATGAGTCGCGGGTAGCGAACTAGATCGACCTGTTGAATACCGCAGCCGACCGTGGATTCAGGTTGGCTGTCGGGTCCGGAATCGGGGCCCTCCCATCGGAGTAGGTGCGATCTCGGCGCTTGCCATGGCCCCTGCTGGCGAGCGCGGTCGACGCGATTGCTGCCCTGGCCTCCGGAGTCGGCTTAGCCTGCGCGCTGCAGGATGTCCAGCCCCGGAGTGGCGCTAAGGCGCCAGGGCAGTTGCTCGCTGGTGGCTACCGGCACCAGGCCGACGGCCGATGTCCTCGTGCGCGGACCGCTCGTGCTGTCCGAGGACAATGCTTCTCGCGCGTTTCCCCGTCGCGGATGCGTGCTTGGTGAGTTCAACTTTCATTCTCCTGCCGTGTGGCGGGGACTAGGTTGAATCTCTTGAGTTGGAATCCCCTGGAGCGACTTCCTATCGTTGTTTGAACGGTAGTTCAGAAGCTCGTTGATTGACACTAAACCGCGGTTCAGCGAGGTGTCAACCGTCGCAAGTGCGCAGGTAGGAAGCGCGCGCAGAAAACAAAATCTGCTAAGCGCGCCTTACCGGCTAGAAAAGCGACATAGACCTACTAAGGCCGACTCCCGCCGCGAGAAGCCCTGTGCCATAGGCGATCCCGATCCCGGCGACCGGCGGCATTCATAGACCACGCAGATCTGGCCGGGGCAAGCCTTGTCAATGCCCGATATTTGCGCAGGTCAGCCGCGACGGGCCCGGTGCGGCTATCCCGGCGGCCGGCTAGCGCGCCTCCGGCGCCACCGAGTACCGGCTCACGTAGTCGCCGAACTCGGCCGCGATGTCGGGATACGTCCAGCCAAAGTCCGCCGGATCGTAGCGATGGCGACCGAATGCGTCCTTGGGCATGCTGGCGAGCTGCTCGGTCATGAGCCGGGAGTGCTCCTCGCTCACCTCGTCGCCGACGCTCCGGTACAGCTTCGACACCTCGCCGACCGGATCGGCCATGAGCGCGTCGTAGTGGACGTGCTGACACCAGCCCGGGGGCGCGATGTCGTCGTACCGCATCGCGGATTCGAGGGCGAACCGGCACTTACGCCGCCATTCGCTCGCGGCCGGGCCCGGATCGCGCCGGGACGTCTGCGGCAGCTGGCCGGCGTTGGCCAGACTGGCCAGCGAGGTGACGACCGGACCGGGGTCGCGGTGCGTCCAGATGATCCGCGCGTCCGGGTACTGCGCGAGCAGCGCGTCGAGGTGCCACAGGTGATTGGGCGTCTTGAGCACCCAGCGCTCGGTCGGGCGGGTCGACTGCAGCGTCTGCAGTGCCAGCTTGTGCTGCGCGTAGGCAGGCGCCATGTCGGCCTGCTCCAGCCAGCGCGCGTAGCTCGGCACGTGCGCCTGCGTCTCCAGCGCCAGCGTCCGCAGGTCGTACATGAACAGGGTCACGCACTCCTCGGCCAGCGTGGCACCGAACGGGTGCATGGCCCGCAACGGCGGATTGAGCTTCAGCAGCCCGTCGAGTTCCTTGGCTGTCTGCGCGACCCGCGGGTCGGTGGCGGCCCGGTCCGGCGGGACCGGCGGGATCGGGTGCGCGGCTTCCCACTGCAGCAGCGGCCTGGCCCGCGGGTCGAGGCCGAGCAGGATCGACAGAATGCTGGTGCCGGTGCGCGGCAGCCCGACGATGACCCACGGACTGGCGATGGCCTGCGCCCGGACCTCAGGGTGGGCGGCGGCCCAGCTCTGCAGGGCCAGCCGGTTGGCCAGCGCGCGCTGCAGCATCTTGCCGACCAGGAACCGGCCGAACGTGGTCAGTTCGGCCTCGTCGCGGCAGGCGGCGGTGAACACCTCCAGTGGCTCGCGGTAGCTGGCGGTCCCGAAGTCGTCGCTGCCGGCCTGCTTGACTGCCGCGGCGATCACCGACTCGGGAGTCAGCCGCGGCCGGTCAAATCCCGCCTTGCGCAGCGCGGATCCGGCCGCGTTGAAGGCGCGCAGCGGCGGGCTGCGCAGTTCGGAGTCGCGCCAGGTGTACTCGGCGGCCGTCACCGTGCTTGTCCTAGCCACGGCTTCTCCTAGCCACGGCTTGTCCTAGCCACGGGCGACCAGCACGACGGTCCGGCCGGCAGTGCGCCGGGCCTCGTGTTCGTCCAGCGCCTGGCCCGCGTCGGCCATCGCGACCCGCTTGCCGATGACCGGGCTGATCGCTCCGTCGGCCGCCAGCCGCAGCAGGTCGGCGTGGATCTCGTCAGCGACCTCGCGGCCGAACGGGTTGAAACCGAACCGCCGCATGCCCGGGTCCACCGCCCGGACCCAGGCGAGCATGACCGCGACGATGTCGATGTTGCCGATGCAGGCCATCCGGATGGGCCTGCCGGTCATCCCGTTGTTGTCGTCGTCGGCGAAGCCGACCGCGAGATAGCGGCCACCGCGGGCGGTGCACCGCCACGACTTCTCCGCGAAGTCGCCGCCGGCCAGGTCGTAGATCACGTCGGCGCCCACGTCATCCGTCGCCGTCAGCACCGCCTCCACGAAGTCCGCGGCGGTGTGATCGATGACGACATCGGCGCCCAGTCGCGTGCAGAGCGCCGTCTTGCCCGGCCCGCCCGCGACCGCGATGACGCGCGCGCCGGCCGCCTTGCCGAGCTGAATCCCCGCGGTGCCAAGGCCGCTGGCCGCCGAGTGCACGACCAGCGTCTCGCCCGCCTGCAACCGCCCGCGCCGGAACAGCGCCAGGTGCGAGGTCTGGAACGGGAGCAGGAACGCGGCCGCCTCGGCGTCGTCGAACTGGGGCGGCGCCCGGAACACGCTGACGTCGTCGGCGAGCGCGTACTCCGCGATGCCGCCGAGCGCCAGCTTCGTGATCGCGACCACCCGCTCGCCGAGCCACGCCTCGCTGCCCTCGCCGGCCGCGTCCACGACGCCGCAAGCGTCCATCCCGAGTGTGTACGGCGGCGGGGTAGGAACGGAAACGAGCTTGCCGCGGCACCGGTCGATGTCGTTGAAGTTCAGCGAGGCCGCGCTGACCTTGATGCGCACCTCGCCGGGACCGGGCTCTGGTATATCCGCGTCGACCACCTGCAGCACTTCGCCGGGCGGCCCGTTCCTGGTGACTTGCAGAGCTCTCATCGGGATCCCTGTCGCCTGCGCCGTGAGACAAAGTCAATGTAGCGTCTCATGCCCCCGCGAAGAAGGGACCATTTACGCGGCGCCCGTCCCACGGGCGCCGGGTGAGAGTCTGACGGTAGGCAGCGAGTCGGCCCGTCGTTTTCCAGTCACGCGGTGGCCGGTCGCGCGGTGATGTCCGCCGGGCACCGCCCGCGGTCCAGGGCGGCGGCGATGTCCCGGGCGACGCGCCCCGGTTCGAGCGCCCCGGTTCGACGCGCACCTGCTTGGGCGTGACGTGGATGACCAGGATTCCCGCCGCGGTCATGCGGCTGTGTCGGCGCATGGTGTCCTGCCAGCTCTCTTCGGTGCTGAAGTGCCATTCTTTGGAGTCGACCTCGACGGCGACGCCGGCCTCCTGCCACCACGCGTCGGGGCACGCCAGGAACGTGCCGTTGAGGTACAACCGCGGATTGAACAGCGGTGTCGGCAGCCTGTGCCGGGTGATCAGATCACTCAAATCGCCTTCGGGCCCGACCTGACGCCCGCCGCCACCTCGGCAAGCACCCTGCGCACGAGCGCCGTGTCGCGGCGCGGCCCAGCGCGCAGCTCGGCTTGCAGATCGGCGATCGTGCAGCGGCGCGATTGCACCGCGGTTGCCACGAGGGCGCGCGCGGTGCTGAGGCTGGTCAGCCAGCTGACCGCGTCAATAACGGCACGCGGTGCCATCGTGATGTCCACTCCGCGTGCGGTCAGGGTTGTCTCGGGCATTCTTCGCGTCCGGTGCAGTACGGCAAACCCGACGCTGCGCCGGAAGCAGCCGGCCGGGACCAGCACGTCGACCTGCGCCGTCTCGTCGACGCGGATCCACTGGTGCGCCAGCGCCGCCAGGCCCGTGACCACGCTGCCCGCACCGGCGTAGAGCAGTGCCGCGATCTCGCGCTGCTCGGGAGCCGGCTCGGCGCTCACGGTGAGGTAGGTCCCGGGCAGCAGTCGCAGCCACGGTCCGCCGGGGCGGAGGCGATGTCGTAACGCGCCCTGGGTGACGCCGAGCTCAAGCGCTTGCCGCCTGGACAGGACTCCGTGCTGGCGGTCCAGGAGCCGCCCGGCCCGGCGGTCGGGCTGCGTTGCCCGGTCATCGACGCTCACAGGCGTCAGCGTCTCCGGCAATACCGACAAAACCGCGGCCGTACGGACGGAAGTCCGCCCACTGTGTGGCCTTGCTGTCGCAGGACAGCCCGCCCAGCGACGGCAACGCCACACAGTGGGCGAGCAGCCCGAGTCGCGTGGGTGAGTTGGCGTGATTTGTGCGCGGTGAGCGGCGCTCGGGCTGGTCGGCGGAGCTAAAGGGGCTACAGGTAGCGGTCGAAAGCGGGCAGGAACCAGGCTCGCAGTTGCCGGCGGATGTCGCCGGGCTGCAGCTGCGCCGGGCCGGGGATGGCCGCATAGGACAGCAGCACTCGCAGGATCCAGTCGACGAGATCAGCGACCGAGTCGGGCGGCAGTGCGCCGCTGTCGAGGGCGGGACCGAGCAACGGCCGGATCGCGGTCTCGCCGATCCGGCGCAGCGCGTCCATCCTGATCGCCCGGCCCGCGGCCCAGGCGGCGGACTCGCCGGTGAAGATCGCGGCGTGCACCGGCCGGTCGCAGATCCGGCTGATGCTGAACACCATCGACTCGATCAGCCGCTCGGCCGGATCGCTGACACCAGCGAGGTACGCGGACGCTTCCGCTGCCATGGCGACCGACTCGCGCTCGAGTACCGCCATGAATATCGTCTCGTGGCTGCCGAACCGCCGGTACAGCGTGGCCCGCGATATCCCGGCCGCGCTGGCGATGTCGGCGGCTGTGGTCTTGGTCACGCCGAGCCTGAGGTAGCAGTCGGCGGCAGCGTCCAGCACCGCTGATGTCGGATCTGCCGAAACACTCGGTGGCATAAGCCTCCTGGCGTTCGCGGGGCCTGTGCTGGATGATGCACCTACGCGGGAAACGTCCCCCGAATACCGCGTTACGCTGCGGAATCGGAGTAAGCCCGATACATGTTGGAAACAATTGTCGGCCACACTGGCCCCGGATGTCCCACCCGATCCGGCACGGGCGGGACTCAATCATGAATTGCCCGTCAACTCCCTGCCAACCGGCCGCAAGCATGGGTCCCATGCGCGCGCGAATCTGAACTAGGGGTGTCCTGGAAGTGACCGAGACTACACGCGCGGGCGACACCGCGGTGATCGCCGAGGTTCGAGAGGGAACCTACGGCTCCAAAATAGCCACGATCGAACCCGGCGGCGCTGAGTACATCCCGCTTTCGGAGCGCCACGGCAAGCCCTATCAGCAGTTCTGGACCTGGGTCTCGCCCAACATGGAGTTCGCGACGATCTTCGTCGGCGTCATCGGAGTCTGGTTCTTCGGCCAGTCGTTCTGGATGGCTGCGCTGGCCATCGTGCTGGGCTCCGCGCTCGGCTCAATCTCCATGAGCTTCCTGGCCGCACGCGGGCCCCGGTATGGCGTCCCGCAGATGGTGTTGTCGCGGATCGGCTTCGGCTTCCTGGGCAACATCCTGCCCGCCGGCATCAACGCGCTGGTCGCAGGCGTCGGCTGGTTCGCGGTCAACAGCGTCAGCGGCGCCTTCGCGCTGAACGCGCTGCTGGGCTGGAATGACAAGATCTGCCTGCTGATCATCGTCGTCGTGCAGATCGCGGTGGCGTTCTTCGGCCACAACCTGGTGCACGCATTCGAGCGGTACGCGTTCCCGGTCCTGGTCATCATCTTCCTGATCGCGTCCGTTGTGATTGTCGGCAAGGCGCACCCGAGTGCCGTGCACGAGACCGGCGGCCTGGGCGGCTGGCTGGTCACCCTCGGTGCGGCCTTCGGGTACGCGGCCGGCTGGAACCCGTACGCCTCGGACTACACCCGCTACCTGCCGAAGGACTCCAACCGCCGGGCCGCGGGCCTGTGGGCGGGCCTGGGCGTCTTCATCTCCTGCGTGCTGCTGGAGGTCATCGGCGCGGCTGCGGCCACCGTCACCAGCATCGACAAGTACGCGGACAACCCGACGGCTGGCTTCGTCAGCCACCTGCCCACCGGCATCGCTGACGCCACCTTGCTGGCGATCGCACTGGGCGCCATCTGCGCGAACGCCCTGAACGTGTACTCCGGCTCGATGTCGTTCCTCGCGCTCGGCGTCAAGCTCCCGCTGACGCTGCGCCGGGCCATCGTCGCGCTCGTCTTCGGCGTGGCCGGCTTCTTCCTGGCGCTGTCCGGGCTTAGCGACGCGGGCACCAAGTACAACAACTTCCTGCTGGTCATCGCGTACTGGATCGGGCCGTGGCTGGGCGTCTTCTTCGCCGACCAGTGGCTGCGCCGCGGCAAGCAGGTGGACGGCCTGCTCTTCGATCGCAAGCACAATCCGTGGGCCGGGGCGGTCGCGATGGCGGTCTCCGCGGCACTGTCGATCTACTTGTTCGCCAACCAGACCGGCAGCCCTGGCTACGTCGGGGTCGTCCCTAAGCACATCGCGTCGTTCGGCGACCTGACCTTCGAGGTCGGCTTCGTGCTGGCGGCCGTGCTGTACGCGATCTTCTTCCGGCTGCAGGGCGAGGGCAGGGTGCAGGAAGCGCTGGAGATCCCTGGCGAGACGGCCGAGCCAGCAACTGCCTAGCAAGGGAACGGAGCACAGCGGCGCTGGTCTGGTCGGCCCGGCCAGCGCCGCTCGGGCCTAGTCCCGAAGGAACGTCACCGGCTCCTCGGTGCCCTGCCAGATCACGGTGTGCTGGGCCGGGACGGCGCGGGCCACCACTTTGCCCGCGCGCAGCACCAGGGTGCGGGGGACAACAAGCCGCAGCGCGTCCGCCTCGGACGGCGCGTCGAACACGACCAGGTCGGCCGGCCCGCCCTCGCGCAAACCGTAGTCGGTCAGGCCGAGCGCCGCGGCCGGGTTCACGGTGATCATCTCGATGAGACGGCGCAGTTCCTCGTCTCCCGACATCTGGCCGAAGTGCACCAGCACGAACGCCGCCTGCAGCGGATCGCCGTAGCCCAGCGGGTACCACGGGTCCATCACCGAGTCGTGCCCGATGCACACGTTGACGCCAGCCGCCTGCAACTCCTTGATCCGGGTGTGCCCGCGGCGCACCGGCCCGGTGTCGAACCGGCCCTGCAGCACCGAGTTGTCCAGCGGGTTGGTCACCATGTGCAGGCCGGCCCGGGCGATGTTGCGGATCAGCCGGTAGGCGTAGGCGCTGTTGTAGGAGTGCATCGCCGTGGTGTGGCTGGCCGTCACCCGGCCCGCCATCCCGCGCCGGATCGTCTCGGCGACCATGACCTCGACAAACCGCGAGTGGTCGTCGTCGGTCTCGTCGCAGTGAATGTCGACCTGCAGCCCGTGCTCCTCCGCGAGCGCCAGCGCGAAGCGGACCGACTCGACGCCGTCTTCGCGGGTCAGCTCGTAGTGCGGGATGCCGCCGACGACGTCGGCGCCAAGCTCCACGGCCTTGCGCATCAGTTCCTTGCCGCCGTCGAAGCCGAGGATGCCCTGCTGCGGGAACGCGACGAGCTGCAGGTCGATCACGCCGCGGACCTCCTCGCGGAGGTCGACGAGCGCGCGCAGCGCGGTGAGGTCGGGGTCGCAGACGTCGACGTGGCTGCGCACGTACTGCACCCCGCAGGCGAGCTGCCAGCGCAGTACCTGCCGGACCCGGGCCTGCACGTCGGCGTAACTGAGGTCCTTGACCCGCTCGGCCCAGACCGCGATGCCCTCGAACAGCGAGCCGGACACGTTCGGGCGCGGCTGGCCCACGGTCAGCACCGCATCCAGGTGGATGTGGGGCTCGACCAGCGGGGGAGTGACGAGCCGGCCGCCGAGGTCGATGACCTCGCGCGCCTCCTGACCGGCGGCCGCGGTGATGCGGCCCTGGTCGACGGCAATGTCGGCGACGGTGTCCTGCCCGGCGACCCGGGCGTTGCGCAGCAGCAGATCGATCATCCCGCCATCATCGCGTGCCCGCGCCGAGGGCGGAATGCGGCCGACTGTCAGCCATTATTCCGGTGACCGACCTACCGGTTGACGATATACCGGAAGACGAAATAGTGTCGGCCGCATGAACCAAGAACCGCAGGCCGCAATCAGCACTGACATGACAGCCACGCCGGCCGCCGGGCCACCGGGCGCGACCGCGAAGGGCATCGTGTACGGCTTGCTCGGGCTCGGGATTCCGTTCGCCCTCCTGGTCGTGTGGATGATGGCCGTCAGTTCAGCGTCCGCGACCGGGGGCTGCGGTGGCGGCTGACCAGGCGCTCGCGACCGGGTACCCGGCCGCTACCGCGCCCGTCGCACACCGGGCCGCCGCGCGCTGGTGGCTGATCGCGACGCTCGGGCTAACCGTGGGGGCGGCGGTCACCGCGATCGCGCTCGCGCCGTCCGGGTCGGCGCCCGCGCCGGAAGGCCTGGCGTTCCTGCTGTTCGTCGGCTCGTCCGTGCACGTCGCGTCGACCGGCTGGTTCTACACGGTGCCGGAGGTTCGCGAGCACATGCGCGGTCACCGGGCCCGGTACGTATGGGTGCCGATCGCGCTGATCACCGGGGCCAGCGCGGTCGCCGCCGGCACGCCGGTCCGGCTGCTCTACTGGCTGCTGCTGCCGTATTTCGGCTGGCAGTTCTTCCACTTCCACAAGCAGAACCTCGGCATCGCCGCGCTCGGCGCCGCGTCGCGCCGGATCCGCCCGCTCACCAGGCCGGAACGCCGGGTGCTCCGCGCCGCGGGCGTCGCGTCGATCGCGGCCCTGCTGACGCGGCCGGGCCTGCTCCAGCTGCCGCTTCCGCAGGACGTCCGCGGCGGCTGGCTGACGGTCCCGGCGGCGGCGTTCGCGATCTGCGTGCTCGCGGGACTGATCCTGCTGACGCGCCTGCCGCGCGGCGAGCGGCCCGCGTCGTTCTCCGCCGCTTACCTGACCGCGCTGTGGTTCGGGCTGCCGGTATTCGCGTTCACGTCGCCGTACGCCGCGGTGGCGGGCCTGACGATCGCGCACGGGCTGCAGTACCTGCTGCTCATGGGGATGCTGGCGGCGGGCGGCCCGGACCGGGCCCGGCGGCCGCTGCGGCTGGCGGTGCTGTGCAACATCGCCCTCATCGGCGGGTCACTGCTGTCGCTGGCCTCGGACGGGCTGAGGTTCGGTGCCGGGGCGCGGTTCTGCTACGGGATCTTCCTGGGCGCGGTCATGGCCCACTTCGTGGTCGACGCCGGGCTCTGGCGGATGCGGGCGGAGTTTCCGCGGGCGTTCCTGACCGCGCGGCTGCCGTTTCTGGTGCCGGCGGCGCGGTCGTGAGATTCCGTCAGCCGATCGATCGCCAGCCGATATACGATGGCTTCGTGCCGAAGACGCCGCCCGACTCCGCAGGCTCGCTCGTGACGTTCGGCCGGTACGCCGGCCCCGCGACGCTGATCCTGTCCAGCCTCGCCGACGGGGCGAAGCACGGCTACGCGCTGACCAAGGACATCGAACAGTTCGCCGGGGTGCGGCTGGCCCCCGGCACGCTTTACGAGGCGCTGAGCCGGCTCGAAGGCCAGGGTCTGATCGAGGCCCTGGCCAGCGACGACAGGCGGCGGCCCTATCAGCTGACGGCGACCGGAGCACAGGCGCTGCAGGTGCACCTGGCCGATCAGCGCCGGGTGGCCGAGATCGGGCTGAAGCGCCTCGCTCGCGGCTGGGGCCCGGCGTGACCGCGGACCGCGATGTGGCCGGCCCGAGGGCCGGTGCCCGGCCGACCCCGGCTCGCCGAACGCGAGCGAACTGGCGGCGTTGGAGCAGCGCGCGCGGCGGCTGCTGCGCTGTTACCCGCGCTCGTGGCGGGCCCGGTACGGGGCCGAGTTCGCCGAGTTGCTGATCGCGGAGCTCGCCGAGGAACCGCGAAGCTGGTCGCGCACACTGGACGTCGCCCGCGGTGGCCTGCTGGCCCGGTGCACCGTGGCGGGCCTGACCAGTCATGAGCTGCCAGCCCGTGAGCAGTTCCGCGCCAGCCTGGCCGCGCTCTGCTGTGCCAGTGCCGTGATCGGCACGATCGGGGCGTTCATGCTCGCGCAGCTCGCGACCGGATGGCAGTGGACCGTCACGACGTCCATCCCGACGACGGCGTCGGCACGCTGATCATGACCGTCGCGGCCGCCGGACTCGGCCCCGACCGGGCTCGGCGGCCGCGCTGCCCGCCGGCTGGCACGCGGTCCGGACGGCTGCGCGCAACCGCGACGTGTGGCTCGCGCTGACGCTGACGTTGGCCGTGATCTGCGCGCTCATCCTGGTAGTGGGTACCCGTCACTTCCAGAATGGCTGGCCGGGTACCGGCGGCACCGGGGCCGAGCATGGCCTCGTGCCCGGCGGGCTGGCGGCATTCGCGTGGGCCTCGACGCTGTCGATGTCGGCCTACTGGGTTCATCCGGGACTGTGGGGGCCTTCCCGGCGGCCGAGATTACCTGGATCGTGCTCAGTCCCTTCGCCTGGGCCGGCCTGCTCGCCGGTACCGTCGGCGCGGCCCGCAGGCTTAACCCGGCACCGGGCTTGCGGGCCCACCTGGCCAGGCTCAGCATCGTGGCGGCGGCCGCCGCGATCGTCTTCGTGGCGGGAGCCGGATGCTGGGTACTCGCCCGTGGGCCCGCAGCTGCCGCTGCGTTCCGGCCAGGCACGATCGATGCCGCAGGCCTGGCGGCCATCGCAGTGTCCGCGGTCGTCGCCCTGCGGTGCACTGCCCTCGTCCGCAGCTCGGGCCTGCGACTGGCCCGGTCAGCTGACGAGCGGCAGGCCGGTTAACCGACTGAGCGGCCGCCTGCTCCTCGGCCACAATCACAGCGCAATCCTGAGATAGCCGCCGGGAGCTGACCGACGCCCTCGTGCCCTTTCTCCCGCTGCTCGGACCGTCTACGCGCACTAGGCCGGTCCGCGATTCGCAGGGCCGAACCCGAGGCGCAGCTGGCCGCCTATCGCTTCCTCCTTGCCGAGTCGCGGCGGCGCGGGAATGCCAAAGCATTCGCTGAGCTCAGCTCCCTCGGCAGCCCGTCCGACGGCGGCCCCGATGGCATCGCGAAATGGGGACGGTGCGTGCACTGGCTCGGCGAGTTCGGCGCGCTGTGGCACAGCTCTGTGAGATTCGACCGAGTCGGCTGGATGCTCGCGTCGGTCGTGTATTCATGGGCCGAGAAGCTCAGATTCAATCGGGCGGCTAAGCGCTCTTTCGGCCGCCTCTATGCGGATCTCCTGTCCGTGAACCTGAGCAAGACGATTCCGCAGGTCGAGGTTCCGGTCTTCCTCGCCGAGGGGCGGCACGACCAGCTGGCGCCGGCCGACGTCGCCGAACGGTACTTCACGAGCCTCATCGCGCCAAGGCCGCGTGAAGACTGCGCCCGCGGGCGTTAAGAACGCATCAAGATCACGGGCACCGGGCCTAACCCGATGTGAACTGGCCTCGATGAGCCAGACACAGACCGACCGGACCCCAGCCGAGCAGGCGCGCAGTGGCCGCGTGGCCCGCAGGCGCGGGCTGTCGGCGCCGCTCGCCCTGCCCGCCGGGTTCGGCGCGCTGCTGGTGGTCGGTGCGGCCGCGGCCGCTACCCAGGGCGCGGTCTCGGCCGGGTGGGTGCTGGCCCTGGCCGCAGTTATCGTCGCGGTCGGCTCCACGGTGGCCGAGCCAGCAGTCGCGCCGCTGCTGGGCGGCATCGGCTGGCTGACTGTGGCGGGCTTCTCGCGGCCGCCCTACGCCCAGCTCCATTTCACCGGATCGGCTGGCCTGCGAGCCGGGCTGATCATCGCCGCGTGCACCGCCGGGGGCGCTGCCTGCGGCGCGCTAGTGCGCTGGCTGGCCGCAGGGTTCACACTGTGGATTGTGGATGCATCCGCGGACGGCCAGCAGCCGGGCCGCGCGCCAGCCCGGCGCCGGCGCCGGATCGCCGACCTGTCCGGCATTATGGGCGCCCGCCGCGTGCTGGCCGGGGTGCTGCTGATCGGCGGCCTGCCGCTGCTAACAGTCGCCCTGTCCGCCAAGGGCCTGCACCTGGATCTTGGCGACGACCTCCTGATTTACCTCGTCGCTGTCGTCGCGATAGCGGTCGTCGGCGGCTTCTGGCCCGCAGTGCTCGCGGCGATCGTCGCCAGCCTCCTGGTGAACTGGTACTTCACGCCCCCCGTGCACACCCTCACGATCGCCGACGGCAAGAGCCTGCTGGCGCTGCTGCTATTCGTTACCGTCGCGGTCACCGTGAGCAGCGTGGTGCACCTGGCCGCGCTCCGGGCCAGGCAGGCGGCCCGCAGCACGGAGGAGGCCGAGGACCTGCTGGCCCTCGCCCAGACGGTGCTGGGCGGCGAGGACACGCCCGCCGCGGTGCTCGGGCATCTGACGCAGAGCCGCGGCGGTCGTGCCGAGCTGCTGGAACGAGCCGGCGGCCAGTGGGTGCGGGTGGCCACGAGCGGACCGGATGACGATGGCGGCGAAGGCTTGCGGGCCGCCGCCAGGGACGGCCTCGTGCTGGAGACGGCCGGGCAGCGGCGGCCGTTGACCCCCCGGCTGCTGGACGGGCTCGCCGCGCAGGTAGCCGCCGCCCTGGACCGGGACCGGCTCCGGACCCAGGCCGCGCAGGCCGAGGCGCTGGCCGAGGGCAACCGGATGCGCACGGCACTGCTCGCGGCGGTCAGCCACGACCTGCGCACGCCGCTGGCGTCGATCAAGGCGAGCGTCAGCACGCTCCGGCAGACAGACGTCGAGTGGACCGAAGCCGACGAGGCCGCCCTGCTGGCGACCATCGAGCAGTCGGCGGACCGGCTGGACGCCCTGATCGGCAACCTGCTCGACATGACCCGGCTGAACACCGGTGGACTGCAGCCCTATCTGCGGCCCACGGCCATCGACGAGGTGGCGCCGATCGCGTTGCGCGGCCTCGACGGCGGCGGCAACCTGCGGATGAAGGTGCCCGACGGGCTGCCGCTCGTGCTCACCGATCCTGGCCTGCTGGAGCGCGTGCTCGCGAACCTGTTCGCGAACGCGCTCGCCTACTCACCGCTCGCCCGGCCGCCGGAGTTGCTGGCCAGGGCGCAGGACGGCCGCGTGCTGCTGGAGATCGTCGACCACGGCCGGGGCGTGCCGGACGAACTGAAAGACCAGATGTTCGAGCCGTTCCAGCGGCTGGACCGGAGCGGCGCGGACCCGTCCGGCGGCACCGGGGTCGGCCTGGGACTGGCCGTCGTGAAGGGATTCCTGGACACGATCGGCGGCGACGTGCAGCCGGCCGACACACCGGGCGGCGGCCTCACTATGCGCGTCGTCCTGCCCTGCGCCCCAGTGCCTGCTACCAGCCCAGTGCCTGCTACCAGCCCAGGGCCGGCCAGCAGCCCAGGGCCGACCAGCCAGGGACCGGCCGGCAGCCAAGGATCAGGCAGCACAGGGGCGAGCGTGCCCGCGAGCTCATGACGCGAGTCCTGGTCATCGACGACGAGCCACCCATCCTGCGCGCCCTCAAGATCAACCTGACCGCCCGCAAGTACGAGGTCAGCACCGCGGCGGACGGCGCGTCCGGGCTGGCCGCGATGGCGCGCGAGCGCCCGGACGTGCTCATCCTCGACCTCGGCCTGCCGGACATGGACGGCACGGACGTGATCAGGGGCGTGCGCGGCTGGACCTCCACCCCGATCATCGTGCTGTCCGCGGCGGGCCAGGAGAGCCGGAAGGTCGCCGCGCTGGACGCCGGCGCGGACGACTACGTGACCAAGCCGTTCGGCATGGACGAGCTGCTCGCCCGGCTGCGAGCGGCGGTCCGGCGCGCCTCGCCGGCCCCGGACGAGCCGGTGATCAGCACCGGCGAGCTCACCATCGACCTCGCCGACAAGCGGGTCACCAGGGCCGGCGCCGACGTGCGGCTGACCCCGACCGAGTGGCAGCTGCTTGAGGTGCTGGCGCGCAACCCCAGCAAGCTCGTCACCCAGCGCCAGCTGCTGCAGGAAGTCTGGGGCCCCGGCTACCAGAACGAGGCCCACTACCTGCGGGTCTACGTGGCGAACCTGCGGCGCAAGCTGGAGCCTGATCCGTCGGCGCCCCGCTACCTGCTGACCGAGCCGGGCATCGGCTACCGGTTCAAGCCGTAGCTAGTGCGGCGCGGCGCCCTCGGCCGGCTGCAGTTCATAGGACGGGTTGTAGATGGCCCGCTCGCCCTTGACCGTGGCCAGCCGGCCACGCACCACGATGCGCCGCCCGGCTTCGATGCCGGGGATGTCCCGGCGGCCCAGCCAGATCAGGCTGACCTGGCCGGTGCCGTCCCACAGCTCGGCCTCCATGGTCAGGCTCGCGCCGCGGGGCCGGAGCGTCACCGCGCGCAGCGTGCCCGCCACTGACACGACCTCCCGTTCGCCGCACTCGCGGATGTCCTGCCGCCGCTCGCCTTCCGGCCCGGTGATCGCGGCGACCTGGTGATGGATCTCCGCCGCGTGCTGGCTCGCCCGGTCCGCGCGCAGCCGACCGCCCATCAGCGGGTCGGCCGACTTGACCGCCTTTGAGGCGGACTTCAGCTGGTAGGGCACACTGGCGACGACGACGCCACGTTCCAGCAGGAGCCTGGTCTTGAGCCGGAGCGCGCTCTGGTTGTGCAGGGCCTGCTCCCACCAGTGCCCGAGCACGTACTCGGGGACGTAGACGGTGACGATGTCGCGGGGGCTCTCCCGGCGCAGCCGCCGCACGTACTCGATCACCGGCCGGCTGATCTCCCGGTACGGCGAGGACACGACGGTGAGCGGTAGCGGGATGCCGCTGCGGTCCCACTCGGCCTTGAGCCGGTCCGTCTCGGCGTCGTCGACGTTCACGGTCACGGCTTCCATCCGGGCCGGCCTGGTGGCCTTGGCGTAGGCGAGCGCCCGCAGCGTCGGCCGGTGCAGCTTGGAGACCAGCACGATCGCGGTGTTGCTGGACGGGAGGGTGAGCGCCACCTCTTCGTCCGGGGTGAGCTCCACGGCAACGCTCTGGTAGTGCCGCTGTACTCCCCGCATGGCGAACCAGATGACCGCCATCGCGGCGACCGCGATCCAGGCGCCGTCGGCGAACTTGCTGATCACGACGATGACCAGGACCGCGCCGGTGACGAACGCCCCGATGGTGTTGATGGTCCTGGACCGGATCATCCGCAGCCGCTGGGCGCCGTCGGTCGTGGTCTTCAGCAGCCGGTTCCAGTGCCGGATCATGCCGGTCTGGCTGCAGGTGAACGACACGAACACGCCGACGATGTACAGCTGGATCAGCCGGGTGGGGGAGGCATTGAAGGCGACGATGAGCACGATCGCGAACCCCGACAGCAGCAGGATGCCGTTGCTGAAGGCCAGGCGGTCGCCGCGGGTGTGCAGCTGGCGGGGGAGGTAGCCGTCCTTGGCCAGGATCGAGGCGAGGACCGGGAAGCCGTTGAACGCGGTGTTGGCCGCCAGCACCAGGATGAGCGCGGTGAACAACTGCAGGATGTAGAAGAGCGGCGAGGAGAAGCCGAACACGGCCCGGCCTATCTGCGCGATCACCGTCGGCTGCACGAAGCCGGCCGGGGTGCCGATCAGGTTCCCTGCGTGTACGTGGCTGACCAGGGCCAGCGCGGTGACGCCGCCGAACATGGTCACCGCGATGCCGCCGAGGAGGGCCAGGGTGGTAGCCGCGTTCTTGCTCTTGGGCGGCTTGAACGCGGGCACGCCGTTGCTGATCGCCTCTACGCCGGTCAGGGCGGTGCAGCCGGACGAGAACGCGCGCAGGATCAGGAACGTCAGCCCCAGGCCCGCAAAGGAACCGGTGGCCTTGATCGCGTAGCCGGCGGTCTCGGCGTGCAGGTGCTGCCCGGTCGCCAGCTTGATTCCGCCCCAGATGATCATCGTCATGACGATCGCGACGAAGCAGTACGTGGGGATCGCGAACCCGGTGCCCGACTCCCGCACGCCGCGCAGGTTCAGCACCGCGATGGCCGCGACGACCAGGGCGCAGATCAGGGTCAGGTTGGAGTTCAGGGCCGGGAACGCAGAGGCCAGGTTCGCCATGCCGGAGGACACCGACACGGCGACGGTCAGCGTGTAGTCGACCATCAGCGCGCTGGCCACGGTCATGCCGACCTTGGGATTGAAGTTGGTCGTCGTGACCTCGTAGTCGCCGCCGCCCGACGGGTAGGCGTGCACGTTCTGCCGGTAGGACGCCACTACGACGAGCATGAGCAGGCCAACCGCCAGGGCGATCCACGGCGTGTAGACAAAGAACGCGAGGCCGCCGGCCGCGAGCACCAGCACGATCTCCTGCGTTGCGTAAGCAACTGACGACAATGCGTCACTGGCGAAGACCGGCAGCGCGATCTTCTTCGGCAGCAGCGTGTGGCCGAGCCGCTCGCTCTGCACCGGCCTGCCGACCAGCAGGCGTTTGACCGTTTCGAATGCCATCGCCACGTGCGCAGGATAGGCGCTGCTGAGCCCGCACGGCTATCCCCGCCGGGTGCGATATGCATACGGCTTGCATACGGCCGGTCGCTCAGGCCGGGAACGCGGGGTGTCCCGGCGGCTCGCGCCGGGAGGCCGGCGGTGGCGTGACCTAACCCAGAGCCAGCGCCGTGACACCGGCGTCGGCCAGCGCCGACTGCTGCGCGGGACTCAGTTTCGCGCGGCCGGTGAGCCGTGCGATGACGCCGGGCCGGTCGCAGTTCAGCAGTGCCTGCAGCTGCGTTGGCTGACTGTCGCCCGGCAGCAGCAGGTCCTCCAGCACGGCCGCGGCCTCGCCGGTCAGCCACGGCTCGCTGTCCAGCGCGATAGCCAGATCGAGGCCGTGCACGCCGAGTTCCACGACCCGGGTGACGACGAAGTCGGTCAGCGGCATCAGGTCGCCGTGCCGGGTACGGACCAGGGTTCCGGCCGGAGCCGACTCGACCAGCGCCAGGGTCAGCTGGCAGGCGGCGGCGAGCTCGGCGGCCAGCACCGGCGCGGTGCGCAGGCGGGCGGCGAGCTCGGCCGCCACGTCGACCCGGTCCGCGTTGACGGCGGGGGAGAAGCGGTGGTCCGGCCGGTAGTAGCCGCGGGCGTCGGTCAGCGGGCCGGGTCTGGCACCGGCGGCGCGAGCCGCCTCGATGGCCGGGCCGACCCGCCCGGAAGCGACGATGACGTGCCCGAGCAGCCCGGCCACGGTCCAGGGCGGGCACGGGCTCGGCCGCTCCAGGTCAGCGGCGGTGAGCCCGGCCGCTACCGCGGCCAGCACCGTGGATTCGGCCCGGAGCGCAGTTGCGTGGATCTTCTCGACTGTCATAAATCCATCCATACGTCATGCGTGTCGGCCAGGCGGTGTCGATCTCTACCACCATGAAGTGAAACTATCTGCTGGTGAGGCTGTCCCGACGACGGCCGCCGGCGGCGGCCCTGCAAGGCCCCCCGGTCGCCGTGGCCGGTCGGCCTGCGACCCTGGCTGCCGCCGTGGAGGTGGAGGACGACCTCGCCGAGCGGGTCCGGCTGCCGGCCGACATCCTGCGCTGCGTCACCGCCTGCGCCGAGATCGCGATCCTCGTCGGGCTCGCCCTGGTGGCGAAGGCCACCGCGAGTGGCGTCGAGCTCGACCTGGTGACGGCCAGCAAGAAGCTGGCCACCGGCTTCACCAACCCGCTGTACTTCCTGGCCTCGGTCGCCCTGCTGGTGCTGCCCATCGTGCTGGCCGGGCGGATGATCTACCGGCGGCAGTTCCGGCGGCTGGCCGAGGCGGCGCTGATCGGCCTGGCCGCCGCCGGAGTCACCCTGGCCCTGGACGCGCTGCTGCATCTGAGCGCGCTGGACAACCTGGCCAAGGCCCTGGCCCGGCAGAATCACGAGCCCGGCTCGCCGCTCGATGCCTACCTGGCCGGGCTGGTCGCCTACATCACGGTGGTCGGACTGGCCGGGCGGCCCCGGTGGCGAACGACCTTCTGGGTGGCCATCGGGTTCTACTGCCTGGCCAGCCTCGCCTCGTCCAACGGACTGACCACCGCGGTGAGCCTGCTGATCGCGCTGCTGATCGGGCAGGCGGTCGGGGCCGGCCTCCGGTTTGTGGTGGGCACGAAGTCGGAACGGCCGACCGCGGCCGAGATCGCCTCGGCGCTCAGCCGGATGGCGGCGCCGGTGACCCGGATCCGCCGGATGCCCGATACGAGCACCGACTACCGCCGCTACACCGCGGCCCAGCGCGGCGGCGGAATCCTTGACGTGACTGTCTTCGACCGGGACCAGCAGACGGCGGACGCGATCTACCGGGTCTGGCGCGGCCTGCGGCTGCGCAGCCAGGTGTCCAGTCTCGCCCCGCTGACGGTGGAGCGCGCGATCGAGAAGCGCGCGCTCATGACGTACGCGCTGGAGGACGCGGGCGTGGGCACGCCGCGGCTGCGCGCGCTGCTGCGGGTCGGGCCGGAGGCCGCCGTCTTCGCCACTGACCACCATCCCGGCATCACCCTGGCCGAGCTGCCGGACAAGCCCACCGACGGTCAGCTCGGCCAGGTGTTCGACGCGGTCCAGCGGTTGCACCGGCGCCGGGTCACGCACCGGTCGCTGACCGCGGAACACATCCTGATCACCCCGAACGGCACCGGCGAGGTCATGCTGCTGGAGCCCGGCGACGGCGACGTCGCCGCTAGCGACCTGCAGCTGCGGCTGGACCTAGCGCAGCTCACTGCGGCGCTGGCGCTGCTGGTCGGGCCCGAGCGGGCCGCCGCCGCCGCCAGGGCCACGCTTGGCGACGGCGAGGTAGCCGGGCTGGTGCCGCTGCTCCAGCCGGTCGTGCTGCACCGCTCGACCCGTACCGCGCTGCGGCGGCGCAAGGACGTGCTGCCCGCGCTGCGCAAGCGGCTGGTGAGCAACCCGGACACGCAGCTGCCGCCCGAGCAGCTAGAGCGGATCCGGCCGCGCACCGTCGTCACGCTGGTCGCGAGTATCTTCGCGGCCTACATCGTCATCGGCCAGCTCGGCCGGGTCAGCTTCGCGCACGTGCTCAAGAACTCGGACTGGCGATGGATGCTGGTCGCGCTGGCGTTGTCGGCGGCGAGCTACGTCGGCGCCTCGTGGTCGCTGTCGGGATTCGTGCTGGAGAAGCTCAACTTCCGGCGCACCCTCCTGGCTCAGCTGGCCGGCTCGTTCGTCACCCTGGTCACGCCCGCCGCGGTCGGCGGGGTGGCGCTCAACCTGCGCTACCTGAACAAGGCGAAGGTCGAGCCCGCGGACGCCGCCGCCAGTGTCGGCGTCTCGCAGGTATTCGCGTTCGCGATGCACCTCACGCTGCTGGTGATCTTTGCGGCGCTGACCGGCACGTCGCACTCGACGTCGCTGAAGCCGCCCGGCTGGGTCTACATCGCGCTCGCGGTGCTGGCCGCCGCCGCGCTCGTCGGGCTGTCGTTCCCGGCGGCCGGCGCCTCGTCAGATCGCGGATCGCGCCCGCGCTCGGCCAGGTCGTCCCGCGACTGCTGGACATCGCCCAGCGCCCGGCGAAGCTGGCCGAGGGCATCGGCGGCGCGTTCGTGGTGACCGCCGCCTACATCCTGTGCCTGGCCGCCTCGGTGCGGGCCGTCGGCGGGCACGTCGCCCTCGTCGGCGTCGCGATCGTGTTCCTCACCGGTAGCGCGCTCGGCTCGGTCGTGCCGACGCCCGGCGGCCTGGGCGCGGTCGAGGCCGCGCTGTCGGCCGGCCTGACGGCGGCCGGCCTGCCGGGCGCCGCGGCCGTCAGCGCGGTACTGCTGTTCCGGCTGCTGACGTTCTGGCTGCCGGTCCCGGTCGGCTGGGGCGCGCTGAGCTACCTGCAGCGGCACGATGCCCTCTAGCGCGGGTTATCCACCGGCCACGGGTGAACGAACCGATAGGCCGAAGACTTTTTAGCCTGTCAGACAGGCTAAAAAGTCTTCGGCCTGACGAGTTAAGGGACGCGGAGGCGGGTGACGGAGTCGCCCGGCCATGTTCGTGACCCAGGCGGTCTTGCCGCTGGCGGCGACGCCAGACGGGTCCCGGAACTGGTACTCACGGCCGGACAGCACCCGGATCAGCGCGCCGGTGCTGGCGTCGATCTCGGTCACGGAGTTGCCGAGGGAGTTGGCCACCCACAGGAGGCCGCCGCCGACGGCGAGCGCGACTGGGTTGCGCAGGCCGTACTGGGGGCCGGACAGCACCCGGACCAGCCGGTCGGTGCTGGCACTGATCTCGGTGAGAGTATCGGCGGCGGTGCTGGCCACCCACACGTCGTTGCCCGCCGCGGCCAGCGCGGTCGGGTCGCTGAACCGGAAGCCGGCCTTGAGCGTCGCGATCCAGTGCCCGGTGGCCGCGCTCAGCACGGTCACCGATCGGCCGCCGGAGTTGGCCACGAACAGCCGTCCGTCGCTCACCGCCAGGGCGTTGGGGTTGTCGAATCCGTACCGCGCGGCGCTGAGCGTGCGCACCAGGCGCCCGGTGACGGCGTTGATCTCGGTGACCGTGTTGCCCTGCGCGTTGGCCACCCACAGGTGCTTGCCGTGCAGCAGCAGCGCGTACGGACTGGACAGGTTATATCCGGTGGAGAATTCCCGGACGAGCGCGCCGGAGGCTGCATTTACCTCGGTTATCGAATTAGCCGGGACATTCGCGATCCAGACGTGACCGGAGCCGATAGCAAGGGCATTCGGGCCGTTGAACCCATATCCGGCGGGCAGCGTCAGCGGCTTGCCGTTGCCGGACGGGATCCGGGTCACGGTGTTGCCGAGGACGTTGGTCACCCAGACGCCGGCGCCGGCCATGACCGCGCTCGGGCCGTGCCATCCGTAGCCGCCGCCGCGGTACACGCGAACCGAAGGCGGGCTGGTCAGCGAGTCGGTTGCAGCCACGCCGTTGGCGGTGTTTGCGCAGCTAGTTCCCGCACACGTCGGTTGCACGCTGCTTGGCTCGGCCCTGGTGGCGAAGTAGGTGACGAGGCCGATCAGCGCGAGTGCGGTCGCGCTGATGACCGCCACCTGGGCGCGATTGACCCCCGGCTTGCGCTCCTGGCCCGCGACCGCGGGCTCGACCGCGCTCCGCCCCCGTCGGGCGACCTTGAGCGCGGGTGCCGCCGAATGACGTGGCGTGTACCCGGAATTAACCATTAGATCTGCCTTTACCCATCCCCGTAAATTGCACCCCGCTGAATCAGCAGGATAACCCTCGGACGGGCCGGGACAACGGCGCGGGTGGCGTCAGCGAAAATGGCTTGGTGGCGTTTTTACCTAAGCCGGACAATTGCCAGCCCGGCCGCCAGCAGGCACACGCTCCAGGACATCGCCCGCAGCGCCCGTTCCAGCGGGCGGAGCAGGACCTGGGAGTCGATGCTGAGCGTGTCCCCGTCCGCGAGCGTGATCACGCCGGAGACGGCCGCGGTCCGGCGCCGCAGCAGCCGGGCGGGCGTGGACAGGCTGCGCTGCGCCGACGACAGGCCGAACGCGGCGGCGGCGGCGAGGATCGAGCCCACCGAGAGCGCGCCGGCCTCGGCGACGTACGCGGTCAGCAACGGGAAGGCTCCCCAGGCCGCGGCGAACCCGGCGTCGGTGTGCACAATGCCGCCGAACAGCTCGGCGTTGTACGCGACGACCAGGAACGGGCCGGCCACCATGAACGGGATCAGCGGCCATCCCACCCGGGTCACCCCGGCGACGCCGAGGGCAACCGCGCCGGCCAGCCCGATGACGGTGATCGCGACGAGCACGCCGGCCGGGATGCGGGTGCGCAGCGGGCGGCCCTGTAGCTCGTCAAGCGCGTGCGCGGCCAGCCCGACGGCGAGGAAGAACGCGGCTAGCGTGGCCAGCAGGGGCGCGAGCGTCGCGTGCGGAGCTAAGGCGGCGCCGATCACCACGTAGGACAGGTGCCAGGCCGTGTACGGCGGGTGCAGCAGTGTCCACCAGTCGCGCCAGCCGCCGCTCGCGGCGGCGTAGTACGCAGGCCGCGCGTCTGCTTCCGGGGTCGCGGCGCCCGTCCTGCCCTGACCGGCGGGCGCGCCTCCCGGCCGCGGCTCAGCCACCCGCCCGCTTTCCCCACATCACCAGGCCGCCGCCGAGGCTCATCGCAGTCCAGCCGACGTCCGTGACGCCGGCCTGCTGCCAGGCCTGCACAGTCCAGCTGACCGGATAACGGCGGTAGTGCCCGGCGATGCTCGGGCCGAGGAACCGGCCGACCGCGAACCACTCGCGGCCGCCGGTGAGCAGGCCGCCAAGCGGCAGCAGGGTGGCGGTGTACAGGCGCCACCAGAACCGCCAGAACCGGCTCGGCGGGAGCAGGAACTCCAGGCTCGCAATCGTGCCGCCCGGCCGCACGACGCGGGCGAGCTCGGCCAGTGTCGCCTGCGGGTCGGCCACGTACCGCAGCAGGTAGCTGAACGTGAGCGCGTCGAACGACGCGTCCGGGAACGGCAGCTGCTCTGCGCGGCCGTTCACGAGCGCGACCCGGTCGTCCTGCCCGGCGGCGCTGACGTTGCGGGCACCCTGCCTGAGCATCTGCTCGGTCAGGTCCACGCCGACGACGCGGCCGCCGACCCGGCGGGCGAGCTGCAGCGAGATGCCGGCCGTGCCCGCGGCGACGTCGAGGATGAGCTGGTCCTCGCGGCCGGCCGGAACGAGGTGGTCGACCATCGCGCGCCGCCACCGCCCGTTCTGCCCGAACGAGAGCAGCTCGGCGAGGCGGTCGTAGCGCGAGGGGAGCGGCGCGAACAGTCGCTGAGCGAATCCGTTCCTGCGGTCGGGCGGGGGAACCAGCACGGTGTCTCCTCAGGGCGGCCTTGGGTTCACGGTACGTCAGGACCACCAGCCGGGACCAATAGGGCACGGCAGACGCCACCAATGAATCACCTATAACACCTGGAACACGTAAAACAGGCGAGGCGCGGTTCACGGTCCAATAGCGAATCCGCAGGTCAAAGTGCACAAGATAGTTGCTATGCCGAAGCTTTACCATGCTGTGGTTTAACCGTGACCATTGGCCACTATACGTTCGCGGCACACCCCGCAAGTTCGGTGAATTAGCTACCCGTTGCCTGATAAGTCATGTGATACCTGGCGAAGCATCACTCACCGAGAGTGGCTGCGATTGCAGGTGTTGCTGGGCTTACTCCGGCGTGTCCGGATGCGCGACGGTCGCGATTTGCCGATCGCGCACCCAACGGCAAAGGGAGATCAATGGTACGTCGATGGAGCCTGCCCCTCCTGGCCACCGCGGTTGCCTTCGGCTCGATGCTCGCCATGGCGAGCACGGCCTCGGCAGCGCAGGTGCGTCACGCTACTCACGCCCCTGCGTTCAGGCCGGGCGGCCTGATCAGCGGGCGGCACCTGACCGGCCACACCGGCCGGTTCGCGACCGCCGAGAGCACGAACTGGTCCGGCTACGCCGTGACCGGGGGCAACGGTGCCTTCAGCAGCGTGTCGGCGAGCTGGAAGGAGCCGACCGCCACCTGCTCGGGCAACCGGCGCCGCACCGCCCAGTACTCCTCGTTCTGGGTCGGGCTCGACGGGTACGCCAGTAACTCGGTGGAGCAGACCGGCACCGACGCCGACTGCAGCGGTACCACGCCGCAGTATTACGGCTGGTACGAGATGTACCCCGCGTTCCCGGTCAACTTCTCCAACACCGTGCGGCCCGGTGACTCCATGAGCGCCTCGGTGACCTTCAGTGGTACCGAGACCTACACGCTCGTGCTCAAGGACTCCACCCAGGGCTGGACCCAGACGATCACCAAGAACCAGACCGGCCTCGCCCGGTCCTCCGCTGAGGTGATCACCGAGGCGCCGTCGTCGAGCAGCGGCGTGCTGCCGCTGGCCGACTTCGGCACCGTTTCCTACAGCGCCTCCGCCGCGAACGGCACCTCGCTCGGGTCGCAGAGCCCGACCGAGATCGTCATGATCAACAACAGCGGAGCGGACAAGGACTCGACGAGCTCGATCAACGGCTCGGGCGGGTTCAGCAACACCTGGATCCGGTCCAGCTAGCCCGGACCTGGCGCGCCTGTTAATGGCGGCTGCCCCGGCGGCTCTCGCGGCCGCCGGGGCAGCCCGGTACTGGCGAGCACCCGGCGGTCCGGGCAGCCGGGCCCCGGCAGCCGCTCGTTGCTGCGGCGGGCCGGGCCGCCCGGCCGGCTAGTCCGCGGCCGGGTCGCTGTAGTAGCCGACCAGCAAGTTGACCCGGACGCCGCGTCGCTCCTCGGTGAGGCTGCCGGACAGCGAGTCCACGAAGTCGTCGACCAGCCTGCGCAGCTCGGCAGCCTTCTCGGTGCTCATCGTGGCACTGCCGGCGAACAGTTTCGGCCGGCGGAACGCCTGGTCCGGCGGGACGCTGTCCGGCGAGCGCTTGACGTCGCGGAAGGCGGCGAAGTACCCGTCCCGGAAGGTGCCGATCATCGCGTGCATCATGCCCTCGGACTCGTCCGCGTGCTCACGCAGGAAGCCGTCGCGGAAACTGATGTCGCGCTGGCTGGCCTGGTAGCGCTGCTCCTGGATGCCGGAGACCATCCTGGTGGCCGCCACCCGGATCAGCCCGGCGGCCTCAAGCTGGCGGATGTGCCGGTAGAGCTTGGTCTGCGACTCGCCGAGCCGGCCGGCGAGCTCCTTAACCGACATCACCGGCAGCTCGCCCTGCTGCGGCTGCATCAGCACGTTCAGGATCGCCAGCCGGGTCGGGTCCGCCATCGCCCGCAGGCTCTCGACGTCGTCGATGGCCCGGATGTCGGCGGGCTCGGCGGGTTCCGCGCGGGCAGGCTGATCGAGGTTCGCTCACGAGCTCCATCTTGCCAGACGCTCACGCTCGTGTCATCATTCACGTATACGTGAACGTTGATGAAGCGCGAGATCGTTAAGGAGATAGTAAATGAGCCCCTCGCCCGTGGTCGCCGCCGAGGACTCGCCCGCTGTGGCCGAGCGTCCGGTCCCGCTCTGGCGGAACCTGCAGTTCCAGACGCTTTGGGTCGGCCAGGCGGCCTCTTCTCTCGGCGCCGGGGTGGCGAACGTGGCCTACCCGCTCGCGATCCTGGCCCTGACCGGCTCGCCCGGCCAGGCGGGACTGTTCGCGGCGGTACAGACGGCCGGACTGGCGGCCGGCGCCCTGCCCGGCCGGCCAGCTGGCCGACCGGCGCGATCGCCGCACGATCGTGGTGCTCGCCGAGTCGGCCCGCGCGCTGGTCACCACCGCGGTGGCGGCTGGTCTCATCATGGGCTGGCTGTCGCTGCCGGTCCTGATCGCCGCGGCCGCGTTGCTCGGCGCCGGGCAGGCGGTCACCGGCGCGGCGCGCAACCCGCTCGTGCGATCGGTGGTGCCGACCAGCCAGCTGACCGCCGCGCTCACCCAGGACGAGGTGCGGCAGAGCGGAGCGGCGCTGGCCGGCCCGCCGCTGGCCGGCGCGCTGTACGCGATCCGGGCGCTCGCGCACGCGGCCCCGTTCCTGTTCACGGCTGCTTCGTTCGTGCTGTCCGCGCTCGGCGCGGTCGCGATGAAGCTGCTGCCCGCCGGACCCGACTTCGGCGCCGGGGCCGAGGGGGAGCACGACGTTGCCGAGCAGGCGCCGGAACGCGACGGCGGGATGCTCACCGGGCTCAAGGTGCTGTGGGCAAACCCGATGCTGCGCGCGGCGCTGCTGCTGATCACCCTCATCAACGCGGTCGGGGCCGGGCTGGATCTGATCATCATCGTGATCCTGCGCAACCAGCACGTGCCGTCGGCGCAGATCGGCCTCGTGCTGGCCGCCGCCGCGGCAGGCAGCCTGGCGGGCGCGCCGCTGGTCAAGCCGCTGCACCGGATCCGGCCGGGCATCCTGATGCTCGGCGTCTGCCTGATCGAGGTGCCGTTGCTGGCGGGCCTGGCGCTGCCGTACGGGGCCTGGTGGGCCGCGGCCCTGCTGTTCGTCCCGTCGGTCGCGATCCCGTCCCTCCGGGTGCTCCTCGACGTGCTGATCTTCCGGCAGACGCCGGACCAGCAGCGCGGCCGGGTAGTCGCCGCGGTGATGACGATGATGGCGATCGGGATGCCCGCCGGTATGGCGGTGACCGGCGCGCTGCTGCAGTGGCTGCCGGCCTGGGTGGCTCTGCTGACGCTCGCGGGCCTGCAGGCGGCCGTCGTGCTGTACTGCGGGTCCAAGCGGGAATTGCGGCAGGCGCGGTGGCCGGCCTGAGCCAGCCGGTCAGCCGCAGTGGGCGCTGGCCGCGGGCGGCGGGCAGAATTGGCGGGACTCGCCGCAGTCCGCCTATCCGGGCAAATGGTTCATGGCGCCGATAAGCTGGCCGGGTTACACGGAAGTTAACGTGCGGGAATTGCCGTGTCGACGGGACCGCTGAAGCAGCGGCGGCAGCGAAAGGATCCGGCATGACCGAGACCGAACTCACCGTGCGCACGCCCGACGGCAGATCACTCGACGTGCTGGTGACCGGCCCGGCTGACGGGCTGCCGCTGGTCTTCCACCACGGGACGCCGGGCGGGGTCGCGGTGTACGGGCCGATCGCCGCGGCGGCGCAGCGGTGCGGGCTGCGGCTCGTGCTGTACGGGCGGCCCGGTTACGGGAAGTCCACGCCGCAGCCCGGCCGGTCGGTCGCGGACGCCGCGGCCGACGTCGCCGCCATCCTGGCTGAGCTGGGCGCGCGCAGATTCGTCACGGCGGGATGGTCGGGCGGCGGCCCGCACGCGCTCGCGTGCGCGCGGCTGCTGGCGGACAAGTGCCTGGCGGTCGCGTGCATCGCCGGAGTGGCGCCGCACGACGCCGCCGGCCTGGACTGGCTGGCCGGGATGGCCGAGGACAACGTCCAGGAATTCACCGCGGCCGCGACCAGCGAGGCTGGCCTGACGCAGATGCTCGAAGAGTTCGCGCCCGCCTTCAGCCAGCTCACCGCCGATCAGCTGGCGGACGGCATGGGCGACCTTGCCTCGCCGGTGGACAAGGCGGCGCTGGAAGGTGAGCTGGCCAGTTACCTGCTCGAGTCGTTCCGCGCCGGACTTGCGCCCGGCATGGCCGGCTGGCGCGATGACGACCTGGCGTTCGTCCGGGACTGGGGTTTCTCGCCGGCCGCAGACACCACCGTGCCGGTCACGGTCTGGCAGGGCGACCAGGACCACATGGTCCCGTTCGCGCACGGCCAGTGGCTGGCGGCGAACATCCCGGCGGCCCGCACCCACCTGCTGCCCGGCGCCGGTCATCTGTCCTTGCCCATCGACGAGATCATCGAGGAGCTGGCGGACCTCGCGGCGCCGCGGGCCAGCCAGGGCGCGAGCTGATCAGTCGGGCCGGAACCGCAGCGCCGACCAGACATCGTCGAGCGCGACCTGGCGCACCGGCCGGATGCCGTGCGTGCTGAGCGTGGCCGCCAGCGAGTCGCGGTTGAGGTCGGTGCCGAGCTGGCCCGCCTTCGGGTAGGCGACCCAGGCGAGCCGGTCGTCGAGCGCCGCCGTGATGGCGGCTTCCGCCTGCGCCGGCAGGTCCGCGCTGCACCGCACGAACGCGATCACCGCCCCGGCGTCGGCCGGCGCGCCGTGCGCGCCGAGCACGGTGAGGTCGGGACCGGCCGCGGGGGCGCCGACGGCGGCGACCACCGTGCCCGGCTTGATCTGCAGCTTGGCAGCGAGGTCCATCTGGCTATGCTCCTCCACCTTAGGGCGCCGAACGCCGCCGTGAACCTGGTGACCACGGCCGGCCCGGGCTCGCCTTCGGCCATGACCAGCAGCCGCGTGCCGCCCTCGTCGGCAGCGGGGAGCGCGAGGTGGAGCCGGGCCAGTCTCGCCGCCGACGCGACCGCTTCCACGCTGTCCACTAGCTCGCGGAGCTCGGCGACGGTTTCCTGGCTGCCCGCGCAGCCCGGCCCCGGCAGTTTCGTGAAGTTGCCCGGTGTCCAGCGCGCCGGGTCCGGATTGAGTTCAGCGTCCCAGACGCGCCGGTCCTGCCAGTAGCCGCTGTGGGTTCCGATCGAAGGCCGCGGTTGCTGGTAGACGTACTCGGCCGTCGGGGGATCGGTGAGGCACTGGTTGTGCGCGCCGTCGGTCCAGGTCCGGCCGACGTAGTCGGTCTGGTAGTAGAAGTTGCTCCACTGCCGCTTCGCGCCGGGATCGGTCGGGGCGCCCGCCGCGCCGATCCAGAGCAGGCTGGCGCGGTCGAAGTAGGCCGGGAACGCCCACCGGTAGAGGGTGTCGAGCGGCGCGCCGAACGTCACCAGCCCGACGGGCGGCTGCACCTGCGCAGCCTGACCCGGCGGCCCGTCCGCGGGCTGGCCGTTGGCCCGCTGCAGCAGCGCGGCGGCGGCGACGATGGCGCCCTGACTGTGCGCGGCCACCGTCACGTTCGCGTTGTTGGCCTGCAAATGGCTGATGCGCCTGCCCAACTCGGGGACCGCGCGCTCGGCGTAGCAGGGCGGCGCGTACGGGTGATAAGCGCGGGGCCAGAAGGTGGCCACGTCCCAGACGACGCCGATCCCGCGGCGAGTCCCGAGGTTGCGCCAGCCCAGTCGCAGCAGGAACACCAGCAGGGCGGGCAGCGCCAGCGCGAGCCAGCCGGCCCCGGTCGTCATCCAGTGCAGCGGGGTGATGCCCGCGCCGGTCCAGTAGCGGAACTCGACGACGGCGCTAGTGAGCACCGCCGTCGGGATCACGACCAGCAGCAGCCGCCCGAGCTGCCGCAGGGCTTTGGCGAGGAAACGGAACCGCGCGATGGACCGCAGCCACGTGTCGGCGTCCTGGCCGTCATACCAGTCGCGGATGATCCACTTGTCACCGGCCGGCTCGGGGGTGCCCGGTTCGGCCGCGTACTCGGCCCGGATCTCCTGCCGCTGAGCCTGATCCGCCGGACGCGAGCCAGCCGATGGCGGCGGCGATCACGAGCGCGACCGTCACCACGATGACCGCGCAGATGATCCACGTCGCGATCTTGCCGTCGACCGCGTACAGGGACAGGTCACGGGCTTGAGTCGTAGCTCCGGGTGCTGCTCGGGGCGGGTGCCGCGATCCAGCCGGCGATCAAGATGATCACCAGCGAGCCGAACGCGTTGACGATCCCGATGGCCAGCAGCGACACGAGCGCCGTCGCGGGCCGGGGGAAGGTGTCGACATTCCGCCGGGACCCGAACGCCAGCAGGACGGACCCGACGATGATCACCGCCTGCGCGGCCCACATCCCGTTGGCGACGTAGCGCAGGTAGACCACGTCGGCTGGCGGCACCGTGAGCGCGGGCAGCGCCCAGGCCAGCCACACAGCGGCCGCGAACGCGGCCAGGCTCAGCCCGAACAGCACCCAGGCGATCCAGGGCGGCGCCGTGTCGACGGCGAGCAGGATCAGCGCCAGGACGACGATCGCGCCGCCCACGGCGGCGACGGCGACGGCCCAGCCAGCTGACTGCGCCGGCGCCACCGTCCGCTGCGCAGTCAGCGCGAGCACCGCCGCGACGAAGGCGATCGCAGCGGCGGTGTGCAGCCCGGACAGGCGCCGGGCCGAGCCGTAGCCGTTCCAGAACCGCGGGCTGTCCAGGCCCATCGCGTAATCGGTCGCGTAGCCCGCCGCGGACTCGACCTTCGGCTGGTCGGTCGCCGCGGCCTGCACGGCCGGCTCGGCGCGTTCGTAGAGGCGCGCGGACGAGCGGCTCAGCAGCTCGAACACGAGCACGGCGAGCACCGGCAGGAACGCGCCCACCGCCATCGCCCGGCCGGCAAAGTGCGCGCCGCCCTGGGCGATGAACACGTGCTCGTTCAGCAGCCGGACCGGGGGCAGGCGGCTGGTGCAGGTCGTCGCGCCGCGACACCGCACGGCGATCAGGTCCTCGCCGATCATGAGCAGCAGGATCACCACATTTAACGTCAGCAGCAGCCCCGCGGCCCTGGCGATGAAGCGGTGCACCAGGAACCGCCCCTTGTGCCGGGCAACGGACGGCTGGCACATCCACCCGGCCAGGTTCGACAGCGCGAACGGGAGCATCAGGATCCACAGCACGCGAAACGAGCTGCGCGACGTCAGGCCGCCCCAGGAGTAGGCCTCGATGTGCCGGTCGTGCTCGTCATCGACGGTCCGGTAGAACCCGGCTATCTTGTCGCCGGCGACCTGGTCCGGGCTGAGGTCGGACAGCAGCTGCGCCGGGGGAGTGCCGCCGACGCCGTGCACCCGCAGCTCGACGTCGCCATCCATGCGGGTGGACCGGCGGAACCAGGCCGCCGCCGCGCTCGACCGGGACAGTACTTCGTTGCTGAACCGGCATCCGGCCACCTCCGCACGCTCCGGCGGGCCGCGCACCGCGGGCCCGGTCCACGAGGGTGTCCACGGTGTTCGCACGGAACCGGGTCGCCTCGGGCGCAATTCGCTCACGCCGATCTTTCCAGCTGGCACCGCGGCGGATGACACCAATTCAGCGGAAAGGGGCCGGGACCAGCGAACGGCCGTCCCGCATTTGAAAGAACGAGGCCATTATGATCCAGCCGCACGCCGGACATACCGGAGCCGCACCTTGCCCCGGGTGACTGAATAATCAGCGAGCGTCAGCTCCTGCGCCGGGTAATCTCCGCAGAACAACCGTCGGCCGGAACCGAGCAGCACCGGCACGACGCCCACGAACAACTCATCAATCGCCTGCCTGGCCAGGAACGAGCTGATGAGGATCCCGCCACCGAAGAGGAACGACGTGCGGCCGCCGGCCTTCTCCTGCAGTACCACGTCGACGATGTCGCGGCCGAAGAACTGGATGTTGTCAATGTCTGGGTGCGTCCCGGCCGACGCGACGTAGATCTGCTTGCCCTGGAACTGCGCTGCCTGGCCCTGCTCATAGCAGCGGGCGCCCATCACGACGATATCCACGTCCTGGAGGTAATCGTCGAAGTCATGCTGGCGCGAAGTGTCCAGGTGATCGTCCACGTCGGGCTGAATCCAGTCGAAGCCACCGTCGGGAGTGGCGATGTAGCCGTCAAGGCTCATCGCCAGCCGGGCGGTGATGCGCGCCGCGGAAGTCATTGACATGACCATAGCGGCGCAGTCCGGCATTCGGCTGGGCTGGATCCCCGATCGCGGGAGCGACGGATATCCAGCCCAGCCGAACGTGGCGGCGCTAAGACCGTGGCTGGGTCAGGTTGTACACCGTGACGCCGCCGACGGTCTGCGACCGGAAGTGCGCGCTGGCCCAGTTGCTGATCTGCCGCGCGACTCCGGAGCCGCCGCCGAAGCTGTCGCCGTTCTCGCCCACGAAATAGTGGATCTTGTGCTCGGCGACCAGCCGCTCGAACGCCGCGAGCGACGGCGCCTGGTCGGTGCCGTTGAACCCGCCGATGGACATGATCGGCAGGCCGGTGGCGAGCTGCAGCGGCGCCGCGCTCTCGGATCCGACCGTGGCCGCGGCCCACGTATAGGAACTGGAGTTCCGTTCCAGCAGCTTCGTCAGCGCGCTGCTCACCGTGGTGGAGCCGCCGAGGCCGCCCGGCCCGCCGCGGCGCCGCGGGCGCCGAACCCGCCGGGCCCCGTGCCTGTGCGGCCCGTGCCTGTGCGGCCCGTGCCTGTGCGGCCCGTGCCTGTGCTGCCGGTCCCGGCACCGGCCGGGGCGAAGCCGCCGGTGCCCGAGCCGCTCGGCGCCCCGGTGCCGCCCGACGGGAACCCGGTGCCGCCAGTCCCGGTGCCCCCAGTGCTGCCCCGCGATCCGGTCCCGCCGGCCAGCCGGGCCCGAACCCGCCCGCTCCGCCCGGACCGGCGCCCGTGCTGCCCGGGCCGCCGAAGCCGGCCGTCACGGCCGGCCCGGCCGTCGGCAGCGCGCCGGTGTGCGCGGTCGCGGCCGTGTCCACCGAGTACGCCAGCGGGCCCGCCAGGATGGCGGCCACCGCGACAGCGGCGAGCCGCGATCCAGCGCGGCCGACGCCCAGCGCGCCGGCGGGCCGCGCCGAGGCCGGTCGGCTACGCCCGGCAGCAGCGCCGCCGCCGCGCCGAGCCCGCCGAACAGCACGACGTACCGGAGCGCGGGCAGCCAGTCCGGGGTGCGGTTCAGCAGCGCGTAGGCCCAGATCGCGGACACCGCCGCGCCGGCCGCCAGCAGCGCGCGGGCCGGCCAGCGATCGGCCGACTGCCACAGGCGCACCGCGCCGATGCCCACCAGGGCGCCGATCGCGGGCGCGAGCGCGACCGTGTAGTACGGATGGATGATGCCCTGCATGTAGCTGAACACGGCGCCGGTGACGACGAGCCAGCCGCCCCAGATCAGCACCGCGGACAGGTCGCGGGATTGCCGCCAGGCCCGGCCCGCGGCCGGTCGGCCAGGGACAGCCACAGCAGCCCGAGCACCGCGATCAGCGCGGCCGGCAACAGCCAGCTGATCTGCCCGCCCATCTCGGCTGCCGAACAGCCGGCTCAGGCCGGTCGAACCGCCGAACGCGGGCCCGCCGCCGCGGCCGCCGGTGAATCCGACCGAGCCGGTCTCGTTGCCGTCGAGCCGGCCGAGGCCGTTATAGCCGAGCGCGAGCTGCAGGATGCTGTCGTTCGTCGAGCCGCCCACGTAGGGCCGGTCGGCCGCGGGCGTCAGCATGCACGGCGGCCACCCACCACCCGGCCGCGACGACGACCGCGACCAGGCCCGCGGCCAGCTGAGCCAGCCGGACCGGCAGCCGCCGCGGCCCCGCTACCAGGTAGGCGAGCCCGAACGCGGGCAGGACCAGGAACGCCTGCAGCATCTTGGTGAGGAAGCCGAAACCGAGCAGCGCTCCCGCCAGGACCAGCCAGCGGGTCTTGCCCGACTCGACCGCGCGCACCGTGCCGTAGGCGGCCGCGGTCATGAGCAGCACCAGCAGCGAGTCCGGGTTGTTGAACCGGAACATCAGCGCCGCCACCGGGGTGACGGCCAGGGCCGCGCCGGCCAGCAGGCCCGCCGCCGGGCCGTGCCAGCGCCGCACCGCCGCGTACAGCACGGCGACGCTCGCGACCCCCTCCAGCGCCTGCGGCACCAGCATGCTCCAGTAGTTCAGCCCGAACACGCGGCCGGACAGCTCCATGACCCACAGCGAGGCGGGCGTCTTGTCGACGGTGATGAAGTTCGCCGAGTCGAAGGAGCCGAAGAAGAACGCCTTCCACGACTTCGTGCCGGCCTGGACCGCGGCCGAGTAGAAGTCATTGGCCCAGCCGTTGCGGCTCAGCCCGACGAGGTACAGCGCGGCGGTGGCAGCCAGCAGCGCGAACAGCGCGATCCGGTACCGGCGCGCGGGTGCGGTCGCGCTCATGGCCCCCGAGCGCGTCCAGGTGCGGGTGTGCTGACCCGCGGTCACGGCGGTCATGCCGTGCTCCCGCGGAATACCCAGCTGCGGTACAGGCCGAACCGCAGCAGCGTGGCGGCGAGACTGGCGGCCAGCGAGCACGCCGAGCTCCGCGGCGCGGCCGGCCGCGGCGCGACCGCGTGCAGCCCGGCGAGTGCGCCGGAGGTCAGCGCCAGCCCGGCCGCGAACGCGAGCAGGCCGCGGGCCTGGTGCCGCACGGCGTGCCGCCGCCCGGCGATGCCGAACGTGACCCGGCGGTTGACGGCCGTGTTCGCGATGGCGGTGAGCAGCAGGCTGATCGCGTTGGCCGCCTGCGCCGCGAGGACCTGCCGCAGGCCCAGGTAGAGCAGCACGTAGGCGGCGGTGCTCGCCACCCCGACGGCGGCGAACCTGACCAGCCGGTGCCGGCCGCCCAGTCCGGACGATGCCGCGGATGTCAGCGGCGGCGGTCGCGCGCACGTCCACCCGCGAGTCGGGGTCCTCGGTCCAGTCGACCGGCACCTCGTGGATACGCAGTCCGGCGCGCTCGGCCAGGACGAGCAGCTCGGTGTCGAAGAACCAGGCGCTGTCCTGCGTCCGCGGCAGCAGCTCCGCCGCGCACTCGCGCCGGATCGCCTTGAACCCGCACTGCGCGTCCGAGAACCGGGCGCCGAGCGTCGCCTGCAGCAGCAGGTTGTAGCCGCGGGAGATGAACTCGCGCCGGGGGCCGCGCACCACCCGGGCGCCGCGGGCGAGCCGGGTGCCGATCGCGAGGTCGCTGTGCCCGGACAGCAGCGGCGCGACGAGGGGGAGCAGCGCGTTCAGGTCGGTGGACAGGTCGACGTCCATGTAGGCGAGCACGTCGCACTCGCTGACCGACCAGATCGCGCGCAGGGCCCGGCCCCGCCCCGGCGCCGCCAGCCGGACCGCGCTGACGCCCGGCAGCTGCCCGGCGAGCCGGGCGGCAATCGCCCAGGTGCCGTCGCTGCTGCCGTTGTCCGCGATCGTCACGTGCGCGGTGAACGGGAACGAATCCGTCAGGTACGCGCGCAGCCGGATGACGCTGCGTTCAAGATCACGTTCCTCGTCCTTGACCGGGACGACGATCTCGACTTGCGCGGCTGTCTGGACCGGACCGCGTACCGCCAGGAACGGGGTGGACGAGGCCGCCCCGTTCCCCTCGTGCGCGGCGTCCGGACAGGAGGGCGGGAAGTCTGTGCTCCCCGGATCGGTGATGCTGGCTGTTGATGTCATGCGGCAAGAAAACGTGATCATGCTGGCGTGATCCTGCGGCCACATTCTGTGATGACTCTGAACGCCGGCCGCGCGGACCGGCTGCCGCACTATGTCTGGCCGCCGACGAATGCCTGCTGGTGACCGGAACGGTCGGTGTAGTAGCCCACCGGCCACGCAGGTGCGCGGGCGGGTGCAGGAGCACGGCCGTGACCTGGGCGATCGTGCCGAGGTTGAGAGCCGCGGTGCCGGGCATCTGCTCCGCCGTGCCCCACCGGCCGCTGCCGCTGGCTCACCGCGAAGACCGTGGCCGTGGCCGTGTGAAGTCGCTGTAGTAGAAGGCCGCGCGCCCGCAGTCGCCCGGGGGACCAGCACGACACCGAGACGACCTGGGACTCGGTCGCCTTAGCGGCCTGGTTGAACTCGGGCTATGCCGGGGACCTGCGACCTGGTACGCCCCACCGGCCGCCGCTGCTCGGTCACTACCCAGGCCTGCGGCTCCTGGTAGCGGGTTCGAGGCTGAGCCCGCCCGCGCGTGCAGTCGCCGGCCGCGGTGCAGGACAGGGAGCTGACCTGATTCATGCCGGGGTAGCGCACATACTGCGCGGCGCCCCAGCGGCCGTTCCTCGCATTCGCCACGAACGAGCCCTCGCAGTTCAGCGGCGGCGGCTCGCCGCCGCGGGTCGCAGGACCATGAAGCTCCACGGGCTGCAGGTACCCGCCGAGTGCCGCAGTTGCCGGCGGACGAGCACGACACCGACAGGACTGACGCGTCCTAGCCGCCATTGAGCTTGTCGCTGCCCGGCACTTCCGCCGCTTGGCCCCACTTGCCGCTGGCGTGGTTCACGACGAACGCTTCCACCGGGAGCGTGTCGTCCGGGTCCAGCACGTTGGTCTGGTAGAACCCGCCGGCCGTGCAGTTGCCCGCGGACGGGCACGAGACGGAGGTGACCGCGGCGGCGTCACCGGTGTTGCAGCGCGGCCAGGCCGGGCGGCACCTGCGCGCTGCCCCACCGGCCGCCTCGCTCGGTCACCACGAAGCCCTCGCCGCCGAAGAACCCGCCGGCCGCGCAGTAGCCTGGCGTGCACGACACGGTCTCGACCTGCGCGTCCTGCCCACGGGGCGTCAGCGCTGCGAGGCCGGGCACCGCGCGCGCCTTGGCTCCACCGGCCGCCCCGCTCGGTCACGACGAAGCCCTGAGTGGTCTTTCCGTGCTCGGTGTAGAAGCCGCCCGCGGTGCACGCACCGCCGGACACGCACGACACGGACGCGACCTCGGCCTTCCCGCCGGCGTTGAGCGCCGCGCTGCCGGGCACCTCCAGTGGCCTTGCCCCACGCCCGGCGTGCTCCAGCACCACGAAGGCCTGCTGGTAGCCGAGCTTGCGGGTATAGAAGCCGCCCGCAGCGCAGTAGTCCGCGCGCCAGCACGACACCGACAGCACCTGCGCGTTCCCGCCCGCGTTCAGGGCCGCCAGCCCCGGTACTTCGACCGTCCGGCCCCAGCTAGCGCCTGCGGTAGCGGCGGGTGCGGCTGGGTGCGGCGGCCGCCAGGTTGGCGCCGGCGAGCAGCACGGCCGCAGCGGCCGCCACCGGGATCCAGTACCAGCGACCGGCTCGATCGCCGGCGCCCGGCTTGGTGGCCTGCCTGTCGCCCCGGTCATCGCCGCTCCCCGGTAGGGACCGCCGCCGTCCTCGCTCGCGGTCCGATGGCGCGCAGACTGCCACCCGCGCCCGGCCGGCCGGCAAGGGGAGGCATCCCCACCCGCAGGTGGGCCCGGGGACTAACCTCGCCGGGCCTGGCCGGCATATCATCAGGTCATCGGCTCGGGGCGGAGGTACGCGGATGACACCTGGCAACTACGGCGCCATACGGGCATCCGACAACGATCGCTGGCGAGTGCAGTCCCGGCTCAACGACGCGTTCGCCGAGGGCAGGCTGGACCGCGACGAGTGGGATCTGCGGGCGACCGCGCTGTCGGGCGCCGTGACCTACGCCGACCTCGACCGGCTCACCGCGGACCTGCCGCGGCCGTATGTCCCGCCGCCCCCGCCGGTGATCGTGCGAGCAGCGCACTAGCGGGCTCGCGATCGCGTCGCTGGTCTGCGGTATCTGCCAGCTCGGCTTCCCGCTGCCGATCAGCCTGGTGGCGATCTTCCTCGGGCACTCGGCCCGGCGGCGGATCCGCCAGACCGGCGAGCGCGGCGACGGCCTGGCCGTCGCCGGCCTGGTGCTCGGCTACCTCGGGCTCGTCTGCATGCTGCTGCTGGTCGTCTTGATCTTCTTCGTGAGCTCCAGATACAGCGGTCCGGCGCATTCCCGGTGCCCGGGCCCCCGCCACCCCCGTAGACCGCAGCCGCGCTGGGGCTACTAGAGCGCAGGCGGCGCCGGCTGGCCGTGGCAGACTGCTCGGCATGACTTACTCGCCTGCCCCTGAGCGATATGACGGAAAGATGCCCTACCGCCGCTGCGGGCGCAGCGGGCTGAAGCTGCCCGAGATCTCCCTCGGGCTGTGGCAGAACTTCGGCGAGGACCGGCCGCTGGAAGCGCAGCGGGCGATCATCCGGCGCGCCTTCGACCTCGGCGTCACCCACTTCGACCTGGCCAACAACTACGGGGTGCCATACGGCTCGGCCGAGCTGAACTTCGGCCGGATCCTGCGCGCCGACCTGCGGCTCGCACCGGGACGAGCTAGTGATCTCCACCAAGGCGGGCTGGGACATGTGGCCGGGCCCGTACGGCGAGTGGGGCTCCCGCAAGTACATGCTCGCGAGCCTGGACCAGTCGCTGGACCGGATGGGCGTGGACTACGTCGACATCTTCTACAGCCACCGGCTGGACCCGGACACGCCGCTGGAGGAGACGATGGGCGCGCTGGACACCGCGGTCCGGTCCGGCCGGGCGCTGTACGCCGGGATCTCGCAGTACCCGGCGGAGCAGACCGCGCAGGCCGTGGCGATCCTGCGGTCGCTGGGCACGCCGCTGCTGATCCACCAGCCGTCGTACTCGATCCTGGAGCGGTGGATCGAGGAGGGCGGCCTGCTGGACGTGCTCGGCCGCGAAGGCGTCGGGTGCATCGCGTTCTCCGCGCTGGCCCAGGGCGTGCTCACCGGCAAATACCTCGACGGCATCCCGGCGGGTTCGCGGGCGAGCCAGGCCGACGGCACGCTGGCCGCGGAGGAGATCAGCGAGCGCCTCGGCCAGGTGCGGGCGCTCAATGACGTCGCCCGGGCCCGCGGCCAGTCGCTGGCTCAGCTCGCGCTGTCCTGGGTGCTGCGCGATCCCCGGATGACCTCGGCCGTGATCGGCGCCAGCAGCGTCGCGCAGCTGGAGGAGAACCTGGCCGCGGCGGGCCGGACCGCGTTCACCGCCGACGAGCTAGCGGCGATCGACGCGGCGGCTGGCTAGCGGCCACTCCGTCCGCACCGCCGGTTCCGGCCGGCGCCTGCCTGTGGATACCGCGCCCGGCGGCCGTGATCTTGTGGACCTTGTCAGGCTGACGCTGACTTTCTCCACAAGATCACGACGGCGTTAGAGCCCGGCCGCGGCTTAGACGGGCCGCGGCAGCGTGATGGTGAACCTGGTCTCGCCCGGCCGGCTGGTCACGGCCGCGTGACCGCCGTGCGCGGCGGTAACTGCCTGCACGATCGCGAGGCCGAGCCCGCTGCTGCCCGCGGCCCTGGACCGGGAGCTGTCGCCGCGGACGAACCGCTCGAAGATGTCGGGCTGCAGGTCCGCCGGGATGCCAGGGCCGTCGTCGGTCACTGCGACGACCGCCGTGTCCGCCGCGGCCTGAACGGCCACGGTGACCGCCGTACCTGCCGGGGTGTGCCGGGCCGCGTTGCTGAGCAGATTCGCCAGCACCTGGTGCAGTCGCCGCTCGTCGCCGGTCACGATGACGGGCTCATCCGGCAGCTCCAGCTGCCAGCGATGCGTCGGGGCGGCCGCCATAGCGTCGCTGCTGACGTCGATAGCGAGCCGGGTGAGGTCCACTGGCTCGGCCGCCAGTGGGCGGCCCGCGTCGAGCTGCGCGAGGAGCAGCAACTCGTCGACCAGTTCGCCCATCCGCGCCGACTCCGACTCGACCCGGCTGAGCGCGTGCGCGATGTCGGGCGGTACCGCCTCCGGGCTGCGCCGGGCCAGCTCGGCGTAGCCGCGGATGGCGGCCAGCGGCGTGCGCAGCTCGTGGCTCGCGTCCGCGGCGAACGAGCGCAGCCGGCGCTCGCTCGCTTCGCGCCGGGCCAGCGCGGACTCGACGTGGCCGAGCATCCGGTTGAAGGCCGTGCCGACCTGCCCGACCTCGGTCCGCGGATCGGCATCGGGCACTCGCTCCGGCAGGCTCACCTCGCCGCTGGCCAGCGGCAGCTGGGTGACCCTGGTCGCGGTGGCCGCCACCCGGCGCAGCGGGCGCAGCGACGCCCGCACCCAGGCGGTCCCGATCACGCCCGTGATCAGCAGCGCCGCCAGAAACACCGCGATCTCCGCGAGGGCGACCTGCTGCAGCGTATGGCTGACGTTGGCCAGCGGCAGCCCGGTCACGATCAGCTCGCCGTCCTGCGTGCGGGTGGCCGTCATCCGGTAGTCGCCCTGCGCCGACAGGTCGACGGTCTTCGTCCCGCCGACCGGCACCGCGGCGATCGCGCGCCGGTCCGCGGCGGTGAGGTGGCACTCCGACGGGCTGCTGCGGGCGCTGGCGAGGTAGGGGTTCTGGATGCCGCCGTGCTCGGTGACGCTGGCGGTGAACACCGCGGATGCCTGCTGCTCGGCGCAGTCGGCCGGCGGGTGGTCGTCGCCTTCCGGTGGCTGGTGGTCCGGCTGGCCGCCGGGCGGTGGCTGCCCGTACAGGCAGGCGTTGTAGCGGGCGTTGGCGCCGGTCAGTTCCGCGTCGAGCTGGCCGAGCAGGACGCTGTGCAGGTGCGTGTAGGTGACCGCGCCGACGGTCGCGCAGGCGAGCGCGAGCAGGCCGAGCAGGCCGGCGATCAGCCGGCCGCGCAGTGTCCGCGCGGCCAGCCACCGGCCGGCCCGCGAGGATGAGTGCGCTGGCCGCTGCGGCGACATGGTCAGGCCGGCGGCTTCAGCACGTAGCCGACGCCGCGGACAGTGTGGATCAGCGGCTCGCGGCCGGTGTCGATCTTCTTGCGCAGGTAGCTGATGTACAGCTCCACGACGTGCGCCTGGCCGCCGAAGTCGTAGTTCCACACCCGGTCGAGGATCTGTGCCTTGGACAGCACCCGGCGCGGGTTGCGCATCATGAAGCGCAGCAGCTCGAACTCGGTGGCCGTCAGGTCGATCAGGTCGCCGCCGCGGCGCACCTCGCGCGCGTCCTCGTCCATGCTCAGGTCCGCGACCGTCAGCTCGGTGCCGGAACTGGCCCTGGTCATGCCCGCCCGGCGCAGCAGCCCGCGCAGCCGGGCCAGCACCTCCTCCAGGCTGAACGGCTTCGTCACGTAGTCGTCGCCGCCCGCCGTGATCCCGGTGACCCGGTCCTGCACCGAGTCCTTCGCGGTGAGGAACAGCACGCACACATCCGGCAGCGAGGCGCGCACCCGGCGCATCACCTCGACGCCGTCGAAGTCCGGCAGCATGATGTCCAGCACCATCGCGTCCGGCCGGAACTCGCGCGCCTCGCGCACGGCCGTGCTGCCGTCGGCCGCGGTGCGGATCTCCCAGCCCTCGTAGCGCAGCACGCTGGACAGCAGCTCGGCCAGGCTGGGCTCGTCGTCAACGACGAGCACGCGGACCGGGCTCCCGTCCGCGTGGTGCAGGGCGGCCCTGCCGCTGGCCTCCGGCGTCCGGGCCTCTTCCATAACTCTCATCATCCTCTGATCTTCGCTTTCGCCGCTCGGGTGTCCCTCTGGGCTGCTTCTGAATTTGCTCTGTGATCCGCTCCGGCGCTGGTCAGCGCGCCGTCCGCGGCGCGAGCTGGAGGGCCAGGGCGGGGCAGGCGGCCACCGCGCGCCGGGCCGGCCGCTCCAGCGCGGCCGGCAACGTCGTGTCGGCCACGATCGGATAGCCCCATTCGTCGAGACTGATCAGCTCGGGCAGCAGCTCCGCGCACGCACCGTGCCCGGCGCACGCCACCGGATTCACCCGCAGCGCGATACCGTCGGTCATCGCTACCTCCAGTCGGATTCGGTCAGCGGCGCGGCCGGGACCGGCAGGAACGCGGTCGGTGCCTGCCGCTCCGCGCGGCAGCGGCCGTGCGCGTGCGCCGCGATCTCGGCTGCGAAGACGCGCAGCGCGGTGGCCACGAACCGGACCGTGCCGTCGGGGTGGTGGCACGCGCCGCGACCGCCGATCAGGCCGGCCCAGCGCTGCACATCGGCCAGATCGGACGCCGCGGGCCTGGGCCGGGCGAGCGCGCTGAGCGCCGCGGCGATCCGCGGCAGGCCGTTCAGGCACGGGCCGCACTGGCCGGCCGACTCCAGCGCCAGGTACCGCGCGACGTTCGCCGTCTCGGCCAGGCCGCAGGCGCTGGCCGGCAGCGCGGCCAGCACGCCGGCGCCGGTGAAGGCGCCCGCTGGCCGCAGGTCGGTGTCGCTGAACCGCAGCGCGCGGGCGTCGGCCTTGGTCAGCCAGCCGCCGTGATAGCCGCCCGCGAGGACAGCCTGGACCCCGTCGCCGAGCCGGACCAGTTCGCCGATCGGCACGCCGGCCTGCGTCTCGACCACGCGGGTGGAGCCATCAGCCTGGGTGGCGGTGCACAGCAGCGTCCCTGGCTCGGTGTCGGTCCCGGCCGCGCGGAACCAGCGGGCCCCGTGCCGCGCGATGAGGGCGAGGTGCGCCAGCGTCTCGACGTTCTGTACCAGGGTCGGCCGGCCGCCCACGCCGCGCTCGAACACGCGGTACTGCTTGAACGCGGGCACGGCGGGCCCGCCGTCGAGGAACCCGGTCAGCGCCGTCTCCTCGCCGGCCAGGAACCGCGGCGGTGTCTCGCGGACAACTGCCGGCAGCCGGTCCATCCCGGCTGCCTGCCGCGCCGCGATCGCGGCGTCCAGATGCCAGCGCAGCCCGGGCCGGCCGCCGTGGATGGCGAGCACGGCGGTGCCCGCCCCGCACGCCGCGGCGGCCACCTGCAGCCCGTCCAGGACGAGGTGCGGGGCGTGCCAGAGGATCGCGGCGTCCTTGCGGCTCGCGGGCTCGCCTTCGGCGCCGTTGCCGACGATCACCGCCGGACCGCCGGGCGCGGCGCGGACCGCGGCGAGCTTGCGCCCGGTCGGAAACCGCGCGCCGCCGCGGCCCGCCAGGCCTGACGCGGTGATCTCGCCGAGCACGCGGTCGGGATCCAGGTGCGGCGGCACCGGGCCGTGCACGCGCAGGTGATCAGCCAGGGCCGCCTGCGGGTCGGGGCCGGCGGCGGGCCCGGCGAACAACCGGGGGAGTGCGGCGCCCGCCGGGCCCGCCACGATGGTCAGGTCGGTCGCCGTGACCGGCATCGGCGCAGCGCCGGTCACCGGGCACCGGTCCTCGTGTAGTCCCGGCGGTACGGCTCGGCGCCGGCGGGTTCGGCGCTGGCCTGCTGGCGGCCGCGGTACGGCGAGGCGGATTCGAGCTGCGCCAGCGTGCGCGCGGGCAGTTGCGCCCGCGGCGGCCGGGCCCGCGCCGCGACGGCCCGCCAGGCCGCGGCGGCCGCCACCACGCGCGGCGCAGCCGATGCCGAGCCACAGCAGCCAGCCGTGCTGGAAGTCCTTGCTGGACCAGATGCTGTGCACGAGCGCGACCGGCCAGATCGCGTAGCTCAGCCAGTGCACCGCGCGCCAGGTGCGGCGGCCCATCCTGGCCCGCAGCAGGCTCGTCACGATCAGCGCCGCCATCAGGTCCAGGGCGACCGCGCCCAGGCCGATCCACACGGTCTCATACGGCGATGTGAACGGGATCACGCTGGCCGCGACGCCGATCGTCACGAACGGGTCGGCGATCGCGGTGATCACGTGCACCGCGACGAATGCCGACGGCGAGCAGGGAGAGATTCCGGTGCAGGCTGGTCGTGCCGAACCGCGGCAGCCCGGGCAGGCTGCGCTTGCGGGTGACCATGATGCCGAGCACCATCACGGCGGTGAGCAGCACGAGCGACACGACGCCGGTCGCCCGGCTGGCGTACCACAGCGCGGTGCTCGAGGTGATTCCCACCCCTGGGCCTCCAGATCGGGAGCGGCAGCAGCCAGGATGGCGCCGCCTCTGCCCTTGAGCATCGGCGAGCGGCCAGAGCGGCCGATCTGCGCTACCTCTGCACTCCCTCTGAACCGCGCCAGCGGCCGGCTGTGGGCGCTCGGACCGGAGCTCAGCCCATGGTGATGGCGTCCAGCCGGGTCTTGATGAAGGCCGCCGACTCGACCGGCTCGTAGTCGTTGGGCTTGCCGATCGGCGGCCGGAGCGACTCGACCACGGCGTCCACGTCCGCCTCGTAGAAGTAGACCAGCGAGACGAGGTCCTCGTCGGGCGCCTCCGCCCGCGGCGGCAGCACCCGATGCCGGTTGGACTTCCACCGGTCGCCGCTCCACCGGGCCAGCAGGTCGCCAGTGTTGATCGTGAACGCGGCCGGGTCGTACGGCGCGTCCTGCCAGCCGTCGGACTCCGTCCACACCTGCAGGCCGCCGAGTCCGGGCTCGCGGTCGAGCACCGTCACGGTGCCGAAGTCGGTGTGCGGGCCGATCCGGAACTGGCCCGGCTCCGGCTCGCCCGCGACCGCGATCGGCGGGTACCAGTTGATGTTCAGCGTGTGGGTGGCATGCCCGGTGTACCGGGTGAAGAAGTCGCGGTCCAGCCCGAGCGCGGCGGCGCACAGCTCCAGCAGCTGATCGGCCAGCCGCCGCATGCGGGCCAGGTACTCCAGCACCACCGGTTCGAGCCGCGGCACCTCGGCCGGGTACACGTTGCGCTGGAACCAGAACCCGTCGAGCGCGCCGGTGTCCTGGTCGGCCCCGACGGCGAAGGACTCCTTCATGTCCGGCGGCGTCTCGCGTGCCCTCGGCGTAGGCGTTCGCCTCGACGCCGGGCGGCAGCCACCCGCGGCCGCCGACCGTGACCGCGTACTGGCGCTTCACCTCGTCCGGCTGCCCGAAGAACGCCCGCGCCTGCGCGCGCACTCCGGCCCGCAGTTCGGCGGGCACGCCGTGCCCGGTGACCAGGAAGAAGCCGACGCTCTGCAGTGCGTGATCGACCTGGGCGGCGGCCGCCTTGCTCCCGGCCGGATCGCCGCTCAGCCAGGGCGCGATGTCGATGACGGGTACTGCGGCGGTCATGGGCGGCTCCGATGTCGGCGCTGCCGGGACAGCGCGGGGATGTGCCGTCATCGTAAGGCGAGGCCGGCCGGCGTCCTAGCCGCGGGAGCGGATCTGGCTGAACGGGATGTCCTTGTCCACCCGGATCTCCGGCGGCAGGCCGAGCACCTTCTCGGCCAGGATGTTCTTCTGGATCTCGTCGGTGCCGCCGGCGATCGACTGGGCGGGCACGGACAGCAGTACCTCGGCGATCACCCCGCCCATGGGGGAGTCGGGCCCGGTCAGCAGCGCGCCGGCCCGCGCGATCATCGAGTGCACCGCCGCGGCCTCGCGGGCGAGGCTGCTGAGCGCGAGCTTGCCGACCGAACCCTCGGCGCCCGGCCGCGCGCCCCGCTCGCGCGCGGCCCTGGCCCGGTCGGCGGTCCAGCCGCTGACCCGCTGCAGCGTGATCAGGTGCGCGATCGCCTGCCGGATGACCGGGTCGTCCGTGACGCCCGCGGCCTTCGCGTGCTCGATCACGAGGTCGACCCGGCCCGCCCGCTGCGGATACCACGAGTACACGGCGAAGTGCGCGGCCGACTCGGCCCGCGCCTCGTCGAGCGCGCGCCCCGGCCGCGGGTCGTAGGCCGGCGGCCGCATCGCGCCGAACCGGCGCTCGTAGGCCAGCGTGGTCAGCGCGACCGCCCAGCCGCCGCCTTCCGGCCCGACGACGTTGTCGGCCGGCACCCTGGCGCCGGTCAGGAACACCTCGTTGAACGAGGCGTGGAAGTTCATCTGCCGAAGCGGCCGCACCTCGACGCCGGGCTGATGCATCGGCAGCGCGAAGTAGGTCAGCCCGCGGTGCTTGGGCACCCGGCTGTCGCTGCGCGCCAGCAGCAGCCCGAAGTCGGCGTGGTGCGCGCTGGTGTTCCAGACCTTCTGTCCGTTGATCACCCAGTCGTCGCCGTCGCGGGCGGCGGAGGTGGACAAGCCGGCCAGGTCCGAGCCGGCACCGGGCTCGCTGAACAGCTGGCACCAGGTCTGCTCGCCGGTCAGGATCGGCCGCACCAGCCGGGCCTTCAGCTCGTCGCCGCCATGCGCGAGCAGCGTCGGCGCGGCCAGCGTCATGCCGAGGCCGACGGGCGCGCCGACCGCGCCGAGCGCGATCAGCTCCCGGCCGACAAAGTCATCGGTCCAGGCCGGCCAGCCGCGGCCGTGCCAGCGCTCGGGCCAGGACGGCGCACCCCAGCCGGAGTCGGCCAGCAGCTCGCGCCACTCCCGCAGCGGCATGTCCGGATCCCAGTGCCGCGTGACCCAGTCGGTCAGCTCGGCGCGGATCTGCTCGGGGCTGAGAGAGTCCTCCGTCATGACGGCAGTTCAGCCAGGAACGCGCGCAGCTCCGCGTTGAACTTTTCCGGCTGGTCGATGTTCGGTGCGTGCCCCGCACCGGCGATCACGACCTTGCGGGCGGCCGGGATCTTGGCCGCCATGTAGTCCGCCGCGGCGAGGAAGTGCGTGTCGTTCTCGCCGACGACGACCAGCGCGGGCACCCGGATATCGGCCAGGCCGTCCATGACGTGCGCGTCGTGCTGCGTCAGCGTGCCCTTGGCGGCCAGGATGAGGCCCTGCACGTCCGTGTGCGCGCCGAGCTCGGAACCGCTGCCGAGCGCCGCGAGGCCTTGCTCCGCGAGCCGGTCCGCGGTCTTGACCGCGCGCTGATTCCACGCCTCCCTGGCGTCGTCCTTACGGAAGCCGGGCCCGGTGCCGATCAGGACGAGCGCCCGGACCAGGTCCGGGAAGGCCAGCGCGAAGGACAGCGACAGGTACCCGCCCAGCGAGTGACCGCCGAGTACCGCGCTGACGACGTTGTGCTCGTCCAGCAGCGCCTGCATGTCCGCCTGGGCGCTCGCCGCCGAGTAGCAGGCCAGCTCGGCCGGGGACTGGCTGGCGCCGTGGCCGCGCAGGTCCCACGTGAGGACCTGGTGGCCCGCGAGCGCGGGCAGGTTCGGGTCGAACATGGCCGACGTCGCGCCGTAGCCGTGGCTGAGCAGCACGGCCGGGCCGGCGCCGTGGACGTGGTAGCTGATGTCGCCGCAGGGCCGGGCGAGCATGGGCATCGGTGGTCACTCCCCGCTGAAGTTGGCCGGGCGGCGGTCGCGCACCGCGGCCAGCCCCTCGCGCCAGTCGGTGGTCTGCATGAGTCGCTCCTGCTCTGCCCGTTCCCGCACCATAGCCGCGCGGGCCTGGTCAGCGAGCGGGCCGCGCATCGTCTGCCGGATCGAGCGGACGGCCAGCGGGGCGGACGCGGCGATGCGGACGGCGAGCGCGTGCGCCTGCTCGCGCTCCTGGCCCGGCTCGGCCAGCTCGTCGGCGAGGCCGAGGGTGAGCGCTTCCTCGCCGGTCACCCGGCGCCCGGTGTAGAGCAGCTCCAGCGCCGCCTGCTGGCCGATCGCGGCCGGCAGCGTGACCGTCAGCGCGAAGCCCTGGTGGATGCCGATCAGCGCGAAGTTCGCCGCGAACCGCGCCTGCGCCGACGCGACCCGGAAGTCCGCGGCCATCGCCAGGCCGAGGCCGCCGCCCACGGCCGCGCCCTGGACGGCCGCGACGATCGGCAGCGGCTGCTCGAACAGCCGCTGCGCGTACGCGTACAGGTGCAGGCCGCCCGGGCCGTCGAGCTGCGGCCCGGAACTGAAGTCAGCGCCCGCGCAGAACACCTTGCCGGCGCTGCACAACACGATCGCGCGGGTGTCGCCGTCGGCGGCAAGCTGCTCGCAGGTGCTCGCGATCATGGCGATGAGGCCGGGGCTGAAGTAGTTGCTCGGCGGCCGGTTGATCTCCAGCGTCGCGACGTGGTCGTCACCGACCTCGACGGTCAGCTCGGAGCCGGCGGTCTCCTCGGTCATCAGCTGTCTCCCCGGCGGGCGGCGGGCTACGATGTAATTCGACATCGTAGTCGAATCTGGATCCAGGTGGCTAGCGCGGGGGAGGCGGTCGGCGGTGACGCAGACAACGCGTGCTCGCGGCGACGGGCCGCGCACCAGGGGCGGCTGGACGCCGGCCGGGACGGCCGCCCGGCGCCGGGTGGCGCAGGCCGAGCGCAGCACCGAGCGCGGCCAGCGGACCCGGCAGCAGATCCTGGCCGCGGCCCGCAGCGTCTTCGGCCGGCTGGGGTACCTCGACGCCGGGATCGACGACATCGTCGCGGAGGCGGGACTCGCGCGCGGCAGCTTCTACACCTATTTCCCGTCCAAGCTGGAGCTGTTCAAGGTGCTCGCCGCCGAGGTCGGCGAGGCCATCGCGGCCGCGGTGACACCCGAGCCGGGGGAGCGCGGACTCGATCCGGTCGCGGCGCTGGACCGGTCCAACCGAAGGTACCTGGAGACCTACCGGGTGCACGCGGCCATCTACGGCCTCATCGAGCAGACGGCCAGCATCGACCCGGAGCTACGCGAACTGCGGCTGCACTACCGGCAGCTGCACGTGCGGCGCGTCACCGACCGGATCGTCAGCTGGCAGCGCCGCGGGCTGGCCGCGGCGAGCGTGGACCCGGCCACCGCGGCGGCCGCACTGGTGTCGATGACGTCGAACTTCTGTTACTGGTGGCGCGTGCTCGGCGAGGAACACGACGAGGAAACGGCCGCCGCGACGCTCACCGCCCTCTGGGCGCGCTCCCTGGGCCTGGACTCTGAGGGGCGCGGCGGCGTCCTGGACTGAGGAGCGAGCCGCAGCCAGCCAATGCTGCCGCAATGACGCCTGGGCTCTCCGAGCGAAGCGCCGGGGCGCGGCGGCGTCCTGGACTGAGGAGCGAGGAACGAGCGACGAGGGAAGGCGCCGCGTGGAAAGCGCCCCGGTGAGCGGGAAGCAGAGCGACACGGCGCTGAGCGCGAACACAGCTACGACCCGCCCGAGGTGACCTGGCCCGAGCCGGAGCTGGCGGACGGAGCGGACCCGGTGCTGAGCCCGCCCGAGCTGGAGCTTGAGCTAGAACCCGAGCCGCTCTGACTGGATGAGCTCGAGCTGCCCGAACTCGACGACGAGGAACTGCCGGATTTACCGCTGGCGTGCTGCGCGGAGTTCGCGTGCGTGCTGCTGGCGCTGGCGCCGCCGGGCAGCGTGACCGCCACGCCCGCCGCGGCGATCACCCCGGCCGCGCCGGCCGTGATCGTGATCGTCCGCAGCCTGGACTGGTGCCGGTCGCGGGCCGCGATCGCGGCCTCGCGGGAACCTGGCCGGGCCGCGCTGGGATGGTGGCGTCATAGTGATCCTCCGGGCTGTTATCCGCTGACTTCATCCTGACCGGGAAACTTCTGCGGACCTTCTGCGCGGGCTGCGAGGTCGCTCCCGGCCGCGGGGCCTGGCGGACTGTCGCCGTCCGGCCGGAAAACCTGGTGCTTATGTCCCTGACCAGCAGGTACTGTCGGCTCTCATGCGTGTCCTGCCGGTTACCGACCCGGGCACGCCGGACTGCAGGACTCCGTGGCACTACCTGGCCTGGCTGATGCGCCAGCAGCGGGGGAGCGTCGCGGCTCGGCATCTTGTGGGGCTGCACCTGGATGCTCAGCCAGGCGCTGATGCCCGCCGTGATCGGCGCGTCGATCGACGCGCTGATCGGCCGGGACACTACGTCATTCAGCCGGGACTGCGCGATCGTGCTCGGGCTCGGCCTGATCACGGCCGTGAGCGGGATCCTGCGGCACCGGTGTGTCGTGAGCAACTTCCTCGATGCCGCGTATCGCAGCGTCCAGCTCGTCACCGAGCACGTCGCCCGGCTCGGCGAGACGATGACGCGCCTGGTCAGTACCGGCGAGATCGTGAGCATCGCGGCCGCGGACGTGGAGCAGATCGGCGACGCGATCGACATCAGCGGACGCGGCAGCGGCGCGATCGCGGCCATGATCGCGGTGGCCGCGATCCTGCTGTCCCGCTCGGTCGCGCTGGGGCTGATCGTGCTGATCGGGGCGCCGGTCATGACGGCCCTGGTGGGGCTGCTGCTGCGGCCGCTGCACCACCGGCAGCAGGCCTATCGCGAGCAGCAGGGCGAGCTGGCGGCGCGGGCCGCCGACATCGTGTCCGGCCTGCGGGTGCTGCGCGGCATCGGCGGGGAAGCGGTCTTCTCCGGCCGATACCGGGCCGAGTCGCAGCGGCTGCGCGGCACCGGGGTGCACGTGGCCGGGGCCGAGTCGTACCTGTCCGGCGCCGAGGTGCTGGTGCCCGGCGCGTTCGTCACGCTCGCCACATGGCTGGCGGCGCACTACGCGCTGCACCGTTCGATCACGGCCGGCGACCTGGTGACGTTCTACGCCTACGCCGCGTTCCTGGTGCTGCCCATGGCCACGATCACCGAGGCCGCCGACTACATCGTGCGCGGCTACGTCGCGGCCGGCCGCGTCACCCGGATCCTCGGGCTGCAGCCCGACGTGGCCAGCCCGGCCGCGAACGTGCCACGCCGCTGCCGCCGGCGCAGGCGAGCCTGCACGACCCGGTGTCGGGCGTCACCGCGCATCCGGGCGAGTTCCTGGGGATCGCCGCGGACAGCGCCGACGAGGCGACGGCGCTGGCCGACCGGCTCGGCCGGTACGGCCTGCCCGCCGGGCCCGGCGCCGAGCTGGGCGGCGTGCCGCTGGCCGGAGCTGCCGGTGGACGCGGTCCGGTCCAGGATCCTGGTCGCCGCGACCGGCGCGCACCTGTTCGGCGGTCAGCTCGCCCGGACCATCGCCGACGCCGCGCCGGCCGGCGCGGACGACGCCGCGGTCATGGCCGCGCTGGAGGTCGCGGCGGCGCGGGACGTGCTGGAGTCACTGCCCGGCGGAATCCACGGCGAGCTGCCGGCCCGCGGCAGCTCGCTGTCGGGCGGACAGGCGCAGCGCGTGCTGCTCGCCCGGGCGCTGCTGGCGGATCCGGAGATCCTGGTGCTGGTGGAGCCGACCAGCGCGGTCGACGCGCACACCGAGGCCAGGATCGCCCGCGGCCTGCGCGCGCACCGGGCCGGCCGCACCACGATCGTGCTGACGACGAGCCCGCTGCTGCTCGACGAGGCCGACCGGGTGGTGCACCTGAGCGGCGGGCGGATGGCGGCGCAGGGCAGCCATCACGAACTGCTGGCCACCAGCGCCGCGTATGCGGACGTCGTGACCCGAGGGGAGGACGCATGACCAGGGCGGCGGAGCGGACCGCAGCTGATCCCGCCACGGGCCAGCAGATCCTGCCGATCGCCGGTCCCGCGCGAGGTTCGCGGCTACGTGCGCGGCGTGATCGCGAGCGACCGGCGGCAGCTTGCCGTCGTCATCGGGCTGTACGCGGGCGCGACCGCGGCCGGGCTGGTGGCACCGCGGATGCTCGGCGACATCGTGACCGGCGTGCAGCACGGCGCGACCGCCGGCCGGATCGATGTGCTCACCGTGATCATCGCGATCTCGCTGCTGGTGCAGTCGGGCCTGATCAGGTACGGCGCGCTCGCGGGCGCGCGGTTCGGCGAGGGCCTGCTCGCCCGGCTCCGGGAGGACTTCGTCGAGCGCGTCCTCGGGCTGCCGCTGTCGGTGCGTGGAGCGCGCGGGCAGCGGCGACCTGCTGAGCCGGTCTTCCCGCGATGTCGCGTCGCTGAGCCAGGCCGCCAGGTACGGGCTGCCCGCCACGCTGACCGCCGCGCTGGCGGTGATCCTGACGCTGGGCGCGATCGGGCTCGACTCACCCTGGCTGCTGCTGCCGTGCCTGCTCGTCGTCATCCCGGTCTGGCTCAGCGCGCGCTGGTACCTGCGCCGCGCGACCGCCGCCTACCTGCGCGAGAGCGCGACCTGGGCGCAGCTGACCGAGAGCCTGGCCGAGACGACCGAGGGCGCCCGCACGGTCGACGCGCTGCGGCTCGGGCCCGCCCGGCAGCGGCGCGCGAACGCCGACATCGCCGACAGCTACGCGGCGGAGCGGTACACGCTGCGGCTGCGGTCGGTGTTCATGCCGGCCGCCGAGGCCTCGTACGTGCTGCCGGTGGTCGGGACGCTCGCCTTCGGCGGATATCTCTACCTGCACGGCCTGTGCACGGTCGGCCAGGTCACCGCCGGCGCGCTGTACGCGACCCAGCTCGTCCGGCCGATGGACGAGCTGATCCAGTGGCTGAACCAGCTGCAGACCGCGCGGGCGGGGCTGGCCAGGCTGCTCGGCATCGCGCACGTGGCGGCCGACCGCGAGCCCGCCGACGACCGGCCGCGCGGCGAGGAGCTGGTGGCGGAGTCGGTGACGCACGCCTACCGGCGCGGCGGCCGGGACGTGCTCAGGCAGGTCTCGCTGCGGGTGCAGCCGGGGGAGCGGATCGCGATCGTCGGCCCGAGCGGTGCCGGGAAGTCGACGCTCGGGCGGCTGCTGGCCGGCATCGCCGCGCCGTCGGCCGGGACGGTCACCGTCGGCGGCGTCGAGCTGACCCGGCTGCCGCTGGATGAGCTGCGCACCCGGGTCGCGCTGGTGAGCCAGGAGCATCACATCTTTCGCGGCACGCTGCGCGACAACCTCACGCTCGGCCGGCCGGACGCGACCGACGACCAGGTGCAGGCGGCGCTCGCGGCGGTGGAAGCGACGAGCTGGGTCGAAGCTCTGCCCGGTGGTCTTGACTGCGCCGTGGGCTCGGGCGGCACGCCGCTCAGCTCGGCCCGCGCGCAGCAGGTAGCGCTGGCCCGGCTGCTGCTCGCCGATCCGCACACGCTGATCCTCGACGAGGCGACGTCGCTGCTGGACCCGCGCTCGGCGCGCAGGCTCGAGCGGTCGATGGCCGCGGTGCTGGACGGCCGGACCGTGGTGTCCATCGCGCACCGGCTGCACGTCGGGCATGACGCCGACCGCGTCATCGTGCTGGAGGACGGCGAGATCCGCGAGGCCGGCCCGCACCGGGAGCTGATCGCGGCGGGCGGCGCGTACGCCGCGCTGTGGCGGTCCTGGCACGGCGGCACCCGTCCGGCCAGTGCGGGCGACGGGGCGGACGCGGCCGGACATCCGGAATCAGTCGGGCGGCACTGAGCCGAACCAGGCACATCATCACCGAAGTTGCACCCAGGCTGTGGATAAAGCTGTGGATGGCGCGGTGGAAACTAGTTATGCACAGGGGATAAACAACCGATGTCCTGTGGATGAAAAAAGAATCTTGAAGACCTCAGCGAAAGGCCTTGTGCTCCATGCCGCGGAGGCAGTAGAAATTCCTCACCACTGAAGACGGGAACCGCCCCCGGGGAGACCCGGGGAACGCCGGAAGGGCCGGGCGACTGGCGCGGACGGCGGGATCCTGACACCGGTGGTGCCTGGCAGCCAGCGGTCGCCGAGCAATCGGATGACCAGGGCCGCCGGGCAGGCGGGGCCCCTCCATCTCATACATGGAGGGGCCCCGTTGCTATTGCGGCACGATGATCAAGCCAAGCCGCAATCAACTTCGCACGTAGCCATCGTAAGTTGCCCCGATCGCCGGGTCCAGATGTACTCCCGGCAGGCGGCTCGCTTGAGATTGCACTCCCTGGCGTGTTTGGCGGGTATCCAGTCGATCACAGTGCGACACTATGCGTGACGTTCCGTGCTTTCCGCCGTGGTTCCTGGCTGGTCGCAGTCTGGCTGCCGGGAGGTAGCCGCCGACCGCTATCGACGGGCTGAGCACGGCCAGGGTCGAGCAGCGATCAGGGAGCCAGCGTGCGAGTTCCGCGGTATCTGGCGCGATTTGCGCCCGGCGATCGCGGCAACTGCCGTCCGGCCGCCCGGGCGGGCGGCCTTGGTGAGCGCCGGCGGCCTCGCCGAGAGCGGCTACGAGGCGGTCGAGCTACCTGGCCGCCCGGCGGCTGCGCGGCCCCGGACCGAGATCTTCCGCCGCAACTCGGCCCAGCCGAGCCGGCGCGCCGTGCTGCACGTTCAGGCGGCCGAGGATCCCGCGGCGCCCGCTGAACTCGGAGCCTGGTACACCGCGCGGGCGTTTCACTTCTACGTGGCCGGGTTGCGGCTGCCCGCGCTGGCACCGGTCGGCACCCGCCCGGCGGCCCGGTTCCTCGCCGCCGCGTTCGCCGATCTCGACGCCGCGTGCGCGCACCTGCGCGGCACCGACGGGATGGCGAGCCTGATCGTCTCGGCGTCCGGCCGCGGGGCCATCGCGGCGGCGCTGTGGTGCGCCGCGCGGCCCGCCGCCGCGAACGCGCTGATCCTGCTCGCGCCGCGGCTGCCCGCGGGGACCAGTCTCAGCCTGGACATCGACTGCCCGGCGCTGGTGCTGACCGATCCGGCCGCAGCCACGCTCGCCGGCCCCGTCGTTCCGGCCGGGCCGGAGCCCGCCGAGTCGGCCGGCCCGCCCGGACGCACGGCCGGGCGAAGGCTGCGCGGCTGGTCGCCGCGGCGACGCCCGGCGCCGGCCGACGGCGCGGACCTGCACCTGGGCGGGCACGTGACCTGGCTCCGGCTGCCCGCCGGGTCAGCGCTCGGCAGCCAGGCGGGCGGTCAGCAGTTCTTCGACGAGCTCGGCCGCTGGCTCGGCGCGTACATGTACGGGCACGTCCGCGACCAGCTGCTGTGACCGAGCCGCACGGCCCAGCTGCGCGATCGGGGCAGGAACCGGGCCGCGCCCGTGCCCGCCGCGCCGTGATCGGCCAGGTCAGCTGACCGTGACCAGGTTCGACGGGTAGCCGGACGCGCCGTTGGGCTCTGGCGGCTCCTGCAGCGCGCGTCTGCGTGTATCCGGTTTTGTCGGTCGCCCGCGACTCGATCAGGTAGTTGCCCGGCGGCACGTTGGCGTCCCAGTAGTAGACCCACTGCCGCCAGGTGTCCAGGTCCGGCACCGCGGCCAGCTTGGCCTGCTGCCACGGGCCCTTCGCGATCCGGACCTCGACCGCCTCGATGCCCTTGTGCTGTGCCCACGCGACGCCGGCGATCGCGGCCTGCTTGCCTGCCTTCACGGTGCCGCCCAGAGCGGGCACGTCGATCCTGGACTCGGTCTTGACCGGCGCCTGGGCGGACCAGCCGCGCTGCGCCCAGAAGCTGACGTTGGCGGCGTACGTCGTCACTTCGATGTCGGTCAGCCACTTGCACGCTGAGACGTACCCGTACAGGCCGGGGATCACCAGGCGGACCGGGAAGCCGTGCGCTACCGGCAGCGCGGTCCCGTTCATGGCGACCGCGAGCAGGGCGTCCCGGCCGTCCATCGCGGTCTGCACCGGCGTGCCGGAGGTGAAGCCGTCAGCGGACGTGCACAGCAGCTGGTCGGCGCCGGCCTTGATGCCGGCCTCCCCGCAGCACGCTGCGCAGGCTGACTCCCAGCCACTTCGCGTTGCCGATGTAGGGGCCGCCGACCGGGTTCGACACGCAGCACAGCGTGATGTAGTCCTCGACGAGCGGGCGCTTGATGAGGTCGGCGAAGGTCAGCACGATCTCCCGCTCGACCATCCCGTGGATCCGCAGCTGCCAGCTCGCCGGGAGGATCTCGGGCAGCACGATCGCCGTGTCGACCCGGTAGAAGCTGCGTTGGGCGTGACGAACGAGCTCAGGCCGGGGATCTTCAGGTCGTACCCGGCCGGCAGCGGCGGCGCCGGGGTCACTGCGCGCGGCAGCTTGAGCGCGTGCTGAGCGGCGCTGACGTCGCGGTTCTCGCCGAGCAGGGTGCCGCCGCCGTAGGCGATGAGGCCGGCGCCTGCCGTCCCGGCGCTGACCCACAGGAACCGGCGCCGGCTTTGCTCTACCCCGGCGTCGGGCCACGGCTGCCGCCGGGCCGGTTCGGCAGGCGGCGGCGTCCACCGTTGCCAGCGCTCCCGTTGCTCGGGTTCGGGCTCGGGTTCGGGTTCAGATTCAGGTTCTGCGGCGGGCGGTAGCGCGACCGGCGGTGTCGCCGCGACGGCTCCCGCGGGCAGCGGCCTGGTGCCCCTCCTGGCCAGGTCGCCGGCTTTCCAGAGGAACAGGGCGGCAGCGAGGCCGCCGACGAGGGTGGGGAACGCATCGCCAATGGTCGATCCCGGCTGGCTCTCGGCGGCATAGACCCCGATCGCGATGAAGAGCCCCAGCCCGACCAGGCCGCGCCGCAGCCTGCGGATCGCGAGCACGCCGATCCCGGCCGCGAACAGGATCAGGACGACGCGGATGCCCCAGACCAGAGCCGTCTTGTCGTTGGACCCGAAAGTGTTGATCGCGAAGTTCTTGACCGCGGGCGGCGCGTGGTCGATGGACAGCTCGCCGACGGCGTTCACCGGCGCGCCGGCCTGCGAGGCGATGATGGCGGCAGCCACCTGGGCGACGCCGAGCGCGACCAGCGCGGTTACTACACCGAGGATCACGCCGAGCGCGGTCGCGCGCCGGGAGGTCGCGCCGCGGGCCCAGGGCCGCCGCCCTGGCTTATTAGGCGGGGCGGTCACACCGACTATTCGTACCAGCGCCCGTGCCCGGATTGGCCAACTGGGACGAGAATCCAGATTGTGAGAGTCCCCGGCCCGACGCCCCGAGTCCAAGCCAGCCCCGTTCCCGCTACGAATACTTCAGTGTGAACGTCCCCGAGCGGCCAGCTGACCCGAGTGCGCGTCCCGCCCGCCGGGCTGGCCGGGAGCTGGAAACGGCGCTGGCCGAGGTGGCCAGGGGGGACGACGCGGCGTTCGCGGCGGTCTATGACCAGTGCGCCGCCGCGGTGCTCGGGACCGTGCGGCGGGTGCTCCGCGACCCGGCGCAGTCCGAGGAGGTCATGCAGGAGGTGCTGCTGGAGGTCTGGCGGACCGCCGCCAGGTTTGACCCGGCGGCCGGATCGGCCAGCGCCTGGGTGCTGACGGTCGCGCACCGGCGGGCCGTGGACCGGGTCAGGTCCGAGCAGAAGTCGGCCGAGCGGGAGCTGCGCGCCGCCACCGCGAGCGTGCCGTATGACGAGGTCAGCGACGCGGTCGAGGCGAGGCTTGAGCACGAGCGGGTGCGGCGCTGCCTGGGCTCGCTGACCGACCTGCAGCGCGAGTCCGTGACGCTCGCGTACTACCGGGGTTACAGCTACCCGGAGGTCGCGAGCCTGCTCGGCGTCGCCGTCGGCACAGTGAAGACGCGGATGCGGGATGGCCTGATCCGGCTGCGTGACTGCCTGGGGGTGGAGTGATGCGCAGGAGAACCGCCGCGCTGCACACGCTCGTCGGCGCGTACGTGATGGACGCGGTGCCGCCCGCGGACCGGGTCGCGTTCGAGCGGCACCTGAGCGGCTGCGCGGCCTGCCAGGACGAGGTGCGGGGCATGCGCGAGGCCACCGCCCGGCTGGCAGCCGCGGCGGCGATCGAACCGCGGCCGGAACTGCGCGCCCAGACGCTGCTGGCGGCGACCCGGCTACGGCAGGCCCCGCCGCTGGTGGACGAGGCCGCCGGAGCTGGGCTGTCGGGGCTGGGCCGGCGGATTCCTGGCCGACGGGCGGTAGGCCAGCGCACGCAGTTGTCTGGCCCTGGACGCGTGTTCCGGTCTGGCTGGCTCGCGGTGACGACAGGAGTCGCGGTTGTCTTGGCCGTGGCCGCCATCGGGCTTGGCTTGCACATGGGGTCGATGCAGCACCGGATGTCGGCCTCGGACCAGCGAGATCACACCATCGCGGCGATCCTGGGCGCTCCTGACGCCGTGATGCTCACGGCCTCGGTGCGCGCCGGCGGCACGGCGACGGTGGTGATGTCGCACCACGCTGACTCGCTCGTCTTCATCGCGCACAAGCTGCCTGGATTGCCAGCTTCGCGCGGTTATGAACTCTGGCTCATGGGACCGGCCGGCGACCGGGCGGCGGGCATGCTGCCGGCAGCCAAGGGCGGAATGTCCGGGCCGATGGTGGTGAGCGGCCTGCGCACGGGTGACAAGGTCGGGCTGACCGTCGAGCCGGCCGCCGGGGCGTCGCGGCCGACGTCCGCGCCGGTCGTGATGGTCGGGCTCGGCGACTGAGCCGGTCCGAGCGTTCTCGCGCCGCTCGGTCGCCGCTCGTCGTCGGCTTGCTCGCCGCTCGGCGGCTGGCTGGTCGGCGTCCGGTGGCCGCCGACCGTCCCAGGCGACATGAGTCCGCCAGGCAGGCTAACGTGGCGTCGTGAAAGCTTCCCCCGAGGCGCAGCTGCGCTTGCTCGATCTTGCCGATCTCGACGCCGAGCTGGGCCGGCTGGATCACCGTCGGCGCGGCCTGCCCGAGCACGCCGAGCTGAGTCAGCTGGAGCAGCGCGACCGCGAGTTGCGCGATGAGCTCGCCGCGCTCCAGGCGACTGAGGGCGACCTGAAGCGGGAGCAGAGCAAGGCCGAGGCCGACGTGGAACAGGTCCGGAGCCGGATCACCAGGGACCGCGCCCGGCTGGACGCGGGGCAGGTCAGCTCGCCGAAGGAGCTGGAGAACCTGCAGTCGGAGATCGAGTCGCTGCTGCGCAGGCAGTCCGATCTGGAGGACGTCGAGCTCGAGGTCATGGAGCGGCTTGAGGGCACCCAGTCCCGGCCTGGCCCAGGCCACCGACGAGCGGAAGACGGTGGCCGACGACATTCAGACGGTAACCGCGCGCCGGGACGAGATCCTGGCCGACCTGGCCGAGCAGTCGGGCAAGGCGGCCGATCAGCGCGCGGCCGTAGCCGCCCAGGAGCCCGCCGACCTGGTCGACTTGTACGAGAAGCTGCGCGCGCAGCATGGCGGCGTGGGGGCCGCGGCGCTGCGCCGCGGCCAGTGCCAGGGCTGTCATCTCAGCCTGAACACGGTGGACCTCAACGCGATCAGGGCGGCCGCCCCGGACGAGGTGCTCCGGTGCGAGGAGTGCCGCCGGATCCTGGTGCGGACGCCCGAGTCTGGCCTGTGACCCAGCCTCCGGCGGCCGAGCCGGCCGGCGCAGGTGCCGAGGGCGCGGAGCGCGGCGGGACTGAGGCTGGCGGGAGTGCAGGCGCTGCCGGGGCGCCGTCTGCCGGGGCGCCGTCTGCGGGGCGTCGTCTGCCGGGGCGCAGGCGACGCGCAGTCGCGGCTGGGGTCCCCAGGGTCAGGCCACGACCACGATCCTGCTGCGGCATGGCCAGACCGCGCTGTCGGTGGAGCGGAGGTTCGCTGGCCGCGGCGACGCCCCGCTGACCGAGGTCGGACAGCAGCAGGCCGCGGCCGCGGCGGCCAGGCTGCAGGCCAGGGGCGGCATCGACTTGGTGGTCTGCTCGCCGCTGTCCAGGGCCCGGAACACGGCTGAAGCCGTGGCCAGCGCCACGGGCGCCGGGCTGGTGGTGGACGAGGACCTGGCCGAGACCGACTTCGGCGAGTGGGAGGGGCTCACCTTCGGCGAGGTGATGAAGAGGTGGCCGGAGGAAATGGCCGCCTGGATGGGCAGCGCCGACGTCGCCCCGCCGGGCGGCGAGAGCCTGTCCGCTGCGGCCCGACGGGCGCTGACCTCGCTGGACCGGCTGCTCGCCGAGCACCTGCACACCACGATGGTCGTGGTCAGCCACGTGACGCCGATCAAGACGATCATCTGCCGGGCCCTGCTCGCGCCGCCGGCGGCCCTGTTCCGTATCCACCTGGATGTCGCCTCGCTCTCCGAGGCCGACTGGTTCGCGGACGGGCCTGCCTTGCTGCGGTCCATGAATGACACCGCCCATCTGCAGCCGAAATCCGCGCCGAGAAGGCGCAAAGGAATGCCAAGAGGGCGCTGACTCGTGGTTACTCGCAGGTCAGGCGTTGCCGCGCCGGTCACTCTACGGAGTTAGTAGGCGGGTCGATTCGTGCAGTCTTGCGGTGGTTCGTCCTCAGGAAACAATCGCTGTGTGTGTAAATTCGCGCCGCCTGTGGAATAGCACCACCGTAATTGATCAAGACGGGGGGAAATCTCAGTGCCTGTTAAGACCACGACCCGTGCGGCCAGTCGCCGTAGTTCGGCGAGTACCGCCCGCAGCAGGTCGGTGAGCCGCAGTGCGTCTGGCACTGCGCGGCCGAAATCGAAGACTGGGACCATGAGCAGCATGCCGAAGAGCACGCGCTCCATGGCCACCAAGAAGGCCGGCACCGCTTCATCGACTACGCGCAAGCCCGCATCCCGGTCGACCCGCAGCACCGCTGCTCGCTCGACCCGCACCACGGCGTCGCGCTCCACCCGGAGCACGGCGTCCCGCTCGACTCGCCGTCCTGCCACGCGCAGCTCGGCGACGCCGATGGTGGCCGCGAAGAACGTTTCGTCGGCCGCGACCAAGGTGACGTCCGCAGCCACCAAGATGACTGCGGCCGCCACGAAGGCGACCTCGTCTGCGAAGACGATGTCGTCGGCCATGCGGTCCATGAACACTGCTACCAAGTCCATGGTTACCGCAGCCAAGGCCCTGACGGCCGCGGCCAAGGCCATGCAGTCGGCCAAGCCGGCCGCGACGAGGACCGTCAAGCGCGCCGGTTCGACCACGCGCAAGGCCTCGTCCACCGCGCGCAGGCCTTCGACCGCCCGCAGGGCATCGACCGCCCGCAAGGCGTCCACCACCGCTCGCAAGGCAACGGTCAAGCGGTCCACCACCGCGAAGCCGAAGTCCTCGACCGCGAAGCCGAAGTCCGCTTCGGCCAAGCCGCGGGTGAGCAAGCCGCGTACCGCTGCGAAGCGGACCACGGCTCGTTCCACCAGCACGGCCAAGCCGCGGACCGCTGCCAAGCGGACCACGGTCAAGGCCAAGTCGACGACCGCCACGCGCAGCACGGCGAAGGCGACCTCGGCCAAGCCGAAGTCCTCGACCGCCAAGCCGAAGTCGCGTGTCTCGCGTCCGCGCACCGCGACGATGAAGTCGGCGCGTCCGTCGGTTCGCCGCAGCACCAGCCGCTCAGGCGCTGGCCGCAGCTCTAGCCGTCCGATGCCGGCTCTGACGCTCGCGTCGCAGCCGAAGAGCAACGGCGAGAACTACGGCAGCCTGCTGGGCAGCCTGATCCGGTAACGGATCACAGCGCACCACGAGGGCGGGCGGAAGCTGGCGAGAGCCGGCTCCGCCCGCTTTCGGCTGTTGTCGGCGTGCTGGAGTTGGCGTGCCGAATTCGGACGCTTGCTCTCATATCCGGCCTTGGTGCGGTGGTCCTGCGCGCGACTGTGCTGGGTTTCCGTCGCTGGAGTGACAGGAATCCAGCACGGTCGAGTTAAGCGGGAGGGACGGGCCGGCCGGAGCGGTTCGCCTATCCGGGCGTTGCGCCTCTACGCTGGACGCTAGCGGCGGGCGAGTTGGCCGGGCGGCCGCGTCGCGCCAGGTAACCCTGGCGCGCCGAGGAAGGTCCGGGCTCCGCAGGGCAGGGTGGTCGGTAACGCCGACCCGGGGTGACCCGCGGGAAAGTGCCACAGAAAACAGACCGCCCCCGGACCTGGTCCGGGGGTAAGGGTGAAACGGTGGTGTAAGAGACCACCAGCGCCCAGGGTGACCTGGGCGGCTCGGTAAACCCCACCCGGAGCAAGGTCAAGAGGGAGTCGCTGGCGCGAAGGTTTTCGCAGCTAAGCGGCTCCTGCGCGAGCGATTGAGGGCGGCCCGCCCGAGCTCGCGGGTAGACCGCACGAGGCTGTCGGCAACGGCAGCCCTAGATGGATGGCCGTCGGCCCGCGCGAGCGGGCGCACAGAACCCGGCCTACAGGCTAGCTCGCTGATCGGGTCGAGGTGGGCTCGGCGACCGACTTCGTCACTCCAGACCCGCCAGTCACAACAGCCTCAAACCCGGTCAAGCACGGAACACTCCGGGGCCCTGGGGCCATAGTGACGCGGCGCAGACAGCCGCGAATGTCAGACCCCGCTATTAGGTTCCCCGCCATGCGAGAACTCATTGACGCCCTGGTCCGGTCCGCCGAACGAGAGGGCATGGAACTCTACGGAGTGCACATCTACCGCCGCGGTGCCGAGCCGGTCGAACGCAGGCTCCGCTCGGACGACCGAGTCGACGTGCGGTCGGTCTCGAAGACCTTTACGTCCGTAGCGCTTGGCATCGCCGAAGCCGAAGGCCGCCTCGCCCTGGACGACCCCGCCCTCAAGTACTACCCCGAGCTAGCCGGCTCTGCCGCGCCCCGCCTGGACCAGGTCACGCTCCGGCACTTGCTCATGATGACGTCCGGCAGCCCGTACTCCTGGTCCGCCTACGACCCCGTCGTAGTCCCGGACCTAGCCGCTGACTTCTTCGCGACCCCGCTGGCGCACGAGCCCGGCACGTATTTCAGGTACACCGGCATCGGCCCGTACGTAGCGGCCCGCGCCCTGCGCGCCGCGACCGGCGCCAACGTCCGCGACTACCTGCTGCCCCGCCTCTTCACCCCGCTGGCCATCCACAACCCCCAGTGGCACACCTGCCCCCTCGGCCATCCGGTAGCGGAGAGCGCCCTCTACCTGAGGACGTCCGAACTGGCCCGCTTCGGCCGCCTCCTGCTAGACGAGGGCCGCCACGAAGGCCGCCAGCTGGTCCCCGCCGAATACTGCGCACGAATCGCGACTGAAACCGTCCCGACCGTGAAGGACCCAACAGACGAAGGCTTCCGCCTCTCGGACAGTTACGGCCTCGGCGTCTGGTGCACCCCCGGGGAAAAAACGTACAAAATGGCAGGCCTCTACGGCCAGCTCTGCATAATCTCCCCGGATAAGGAAGCGGTGGTAACCGTAACCGCCCACGTGGAAGGGGGCGGCTCCCAGCGAACCTCGAGAACAGCCCTAATAGACGAAGAGATCGTAGCCCGCCTATAAAGGCAAGCGTTCCTCGGATGAAAAAGAATGGCGGCCATCCAGGCCGGAGCGCTGCCACTCGATCTTGTCGGCTGGCCCAGTCCGAGGGAACCCTCATGGTTCGTACCGTACGTCGATTACCGGCCACCGGACCCGATATCTTGACAGCCGTGGCTGATCAAGGACGCGTACCGCGCCGTGCCGGACGGGTACTGGTGCTGAACAGTGCCGACCGGGTGCTCCTGCTGCATGGATTTGATCCAGTCCGGCCCGATGAGCCCTACTGGCTGGTCCTAGGCGGCGGCGCCAATCCGGGCGAGAGCCTGGCCGAGGCGGCCGCGCGCGAGCTGCGCGAGGAGACCGGGATCTCGGCCAGTCCCGGCGAGCTCGGCGAACCGGTCTGGCATGAGGTAGCCGAATTCAGCTTCGCCGGGATCGCCTACCGGATGGAGCAGGACTTCTTTCTGCTCAAGATCGCAGCGGCCGAGGTGTCGACGGACGGGATGGAGCCCGACGAACGGGAGTACAGCATCGGCCACCGCTGGTGGTCTGTGGCCGAGCTGGCCGCTGCCACCGAGCCGTTCTACCCCGTTGCCCTGCCCGACTGCTCGCCCAGACCAGCTGGCTGAGCTTGACCCGTTTTGACGGACATCCTGTCCGTCACAGCGGGGCAACCTCAGAAACCATCTCCGGGGACGCAACCCATGAGGGTTCGATTCCTCCGCCCGACTTCGCCCGCTCCAACCCGAAACCCCAGCTCAGCGGCATAACTTCGAGCCTCTTCTCGTGCGGTAAGCCGTGACTTGTCCAGCTCGCGGATCTTGGCGCCAAGGTTGAAGCGAAGCAGAGTAGGAAAGGCATGGCCGGGGTATGGGCGGTCGGAGGCAAACATGGCGAGGAATGCGCGGCGGGCCAAGGCGGCGCAGGCGGGAACCATCAGTCCCCCGGTCTCCCCGTCCATGGCGAGGTGGCGGCGTGAACACCTGACGGTGGCGGAGCGGGTCGCCAGGGGGAAGGCGGCTCGCGCGCACGTGCCGAGGGAGGCACACGCGCAGTGGGAGCCCGCACCAGACCGCCCGGACCCGATCGCCCTACTGGAAGGTCAGGCGGACAGCCGGGTGCCCGAGCTCGTCCCAATCCGCTATGGGCGGATGCTGGTCTCGCCGTTCACGTTCTATCGGGGCGCCGCGCTGATCATGGCCGCTGACCTAGCTGGGACCGCAGAGTCGGGGATAACCGTGCAGCTGTGCGGGGACGCCCACCTGTCGAACTTCGGCCTGTTCGGCACCCCGGAACGGCAGATGCTTTTCGATATCAACGACTTCGACGAGACCCTGCCTGGCCCGTGGGAGTGGGACGTCAAGCGAATGGCGGCGAGCTTCGAGGTGATGGGCCGCGCCCGCGGCTTCTCGGCGTGCCGACCGGCGTGGCGTGGTCATGGCTGGGGTCGCCGAGTACCGGGACCGCATGCGCCAGGCCGCCGCGATGGGAACCCTGGACGCGTGGTACGAGCAGCTCGAATCGGGCGAGCTGCTGAACCTGGTCCGCCAGGAGGTCCGGGTCAAGCAGGTGAGCAAGAAGGAGCAACGGACGGCCAGGCGGCACGTAGCCGAGGCCTACACCCGCGACAGCACCCGGGTGTTCGCGAAGCGGACCAGCGAGTTCGGCGGACAGCTGCGGATCGTGCCCGACCCGCCGCTGATCGTCCCGATCGAGGACCTCATCGTGCCAGGATCGGAGTGGGAGGCGCCGGGACCGCTGATCAAGAAGCTGCTCGCCGCCTACCGGCGCAGCCTCAGCCGCCATGGCCACCCGGTGGAGGAGTTCAGTTATATCCACGCGGCCCGCAAGGTCGTCGGCGTGGGCAGCGTCGGGACCCGCTGCTACATCCTGCTGCTGCTCGGCCGCGACCACAGCGACCCGCTGTTCCTGCAGGTGAAAGAGGCGCAAGCCTCGGTGCTCGAGCAGTTCGCGGGCAAGAGCCGGTATGCCCACCATGGTGAGCGAGTAGTGACTGGCCAGCGGCTGATGCAGGGCGCAACCGACATTTTTCTGGGCTGGCAGCGTATTAAGGGGCTCGACGGCGTGACCCGCGACTACTACGTGCGGCAGTTCCACGACTGGAAGGGCGGCGCGGACGTGGACAATCTGCTGGTGCCGGGAGCGACCCTGTACGCGCGCATCTGCGGGGCGACGCTCGCCCGTGCACACGCCCGCTGGGGCGACCGCATCGCTATTTCCTCGTATCTGGGCAAAGGACATGCTTTCGACCTGGCGATCGCGGGTTTCTCCGCGGCCTATGCCGACCAGAACGAGCGGGATTACGACGCGTTCACCGCGGCCGTGAAAGCTGGCCGACTAACCGCGCAAACCGGGCTGTAGAACGCCATGCCTGCGGCCACCATCCGGCGGCGCCGCACGGCACGATCGGCGCAGGTGCCGAGCTGACCCTAGGTCTGGCTCTGCAGTGGGCTGGCTGGCGAACGCCAACGCCAGGCTCGGCATCGGCGGCGCCGCAAGGAGCCGGGCTCACGAAGCCCGACCGAGAACAGCTGAACGGGGTCGTCTGCCCCACCATGAGGCCAACGGTGCTTGAACTATCCGAAGTCCGGTGCGGCACGCTGGGCCGCGTCAAGCTTTGCCTCAGCCAGATCCGTACCGGGGCAAGTCACAGGCCAGCCCACATCCCCCGCGAGACCAACGGGCCTCGACCGGTAAGCAGACAGGTCGCGTGGCAGCTGCACCGACAGATGGTCAGCGAGACGCGGCCGCCGTCCCAGAAGCTGAAGCCGATTGAACCGACGTGGCCGCAGTCCGGATGGGTGCCGGTCATGCACGCCCTGGAGTGAAATGGCCATGCAGGCGAGCTGCCATCTGCGTCGGACCGCGTCATTTCTGCTCGCCACTCATGTCGGGCCGCCTCGTGCGCGCAGTCTACGATCCTGGTGAGTCGAAACGTCATTGTTCGCGGGCACTCCGTGCCTCCTCACGATCCCGCCAACAAAGGAATCATCGCGACCGCCTGAGCAGTGGGGCCAGACTCTGAGCCCCAGGCTCGGCGCTGCCGCTGCCGCTGCCGCTGCCGGAGTCCGGATCGGCACGCGGCGCCGGAGGGAGATACGATAACTACTCACGGTAGTGGCGGCTGCATGCTCCGTCGTTAACCGGGGTGTGAGACCTGACTAGTGGAGGTGCCGCATGGCCGAGCTGCCACCCCGGCCAGTGGGAATGGTCTTGACCCACTTCATCGTCTCCGACGATGTTGAGCGCTCCCGGCGCTTCTACACCGAAGTACTCGGCGGCAGGGTGGAACGTCCCGGAGATCCGGTCAATGTTGCGCTAGCCAATAGCTGGATCGTCATCAATGCTGGCGGTGGCCCGACCGACGACAAGCCCACGGTCATCCTGGAGACGCCGCGTGATCCCGACCGGGTTAGCAGCTTCCTTAATATCCGGGTCCAGGACATCGACGCCGTGTATGCCGAATGGAGCGCCCGGGGTGCTCAGTTCCTGACGCCGCCGAAACAGCACCAGTACGAGAAGCGCTGCTACATCCGCGACCCTGACGGCCACCTCATCGAACTCGGGCAGACCACCGATCCAGAGGGGGACTGGACACCCGCTCATTGGCCATCGAGTACGCCCGTCGAGGAGTCCTAGCGAATGCCGCCATTAAGTTGGCTGACATGATCCGCAACAGTCGCGGAACAGCCTCACCACGAGCGCCAAGGCCCTGAGACGCTTACCAGGTCAGCTGACTTGCGTCAGCTCTCGCCCCCCCGCGCACCGGGCGGGCGTCAACTCACCGTCAGCGAGATCGGAAGGGCGAGCGGAAGCAAACCCCGGGCGCCGGGCACGCCGGTGAACGAGTCGGACAGGTCCGTCCACGGCAGAAATGAAAACGCCACAATGTCCTCCCCAGACGCCCTTCCCCAGCCACCCAGATACGCGTTCCCCGCGATCATTCGCGCATCTCCTGCGCGGGTCAAGGGCTGGTCAATCGGCGCTGCGCTGCAGCTGCCACGCTGCTTCCAGCGCGTCCTCGATCGCGCCGGCGTCGCCGCTCGCAATGTCCGCGACGACCATCATGTGCTCGCGAACCGGGCCGGAACGCTGAACGTGCCGGGGAACTGACGAACTAGCTCGTCGCGGTAGTCGAAGTCGGCCCGGATCACCACGTGGGCGTCATCGAGCTGGCGGGCGACAAGCCGGCCGTGGTACCGCCACTGGGCCAGTCCGTCGGCCGTCGTGCGACGTACGCCGGCCAGCGCCTCGGCCAGCCGGGCTACGTCGCTGATCTGCGGCAACGCGGCCGTCCGCGGTTGCCCGAAGGTCCGGTCACCGGGCCAGCATCCCAGCTAGCGAATGACTTCGTCCAGGCCACGCGCACCCGCCTCGGGGGAAGCCGCCGATCGGTGTCACATTTCTCGCCGGCCCGGGTCTTAAGGGAGTGAGCAGCCCCAATCAGAGAGGAGGAACGCCCGATGTCCGCACGGATGCCCAACCCGATAGAAGTCGTCCCCGACGCGCTGCAGGCCGCGCTCGGCCTGTCGAAGGCCGTCGGCAAGGTCGGTCTCCCGCAGTCGACCATGGATCTCGTTCATCTGCGCACAAGCCAGATCAACGGCTGTGCCGCCTGCCTCTACCTGCACTCCCGCGACGTCGGGAAGGACAAGGAGACCGACGAGCGCTTCCTCATGGTGGCGGCCTGGCGCGAAGCGGAGTGCTTCACCGACGCCGAGCGGGCCGCGCTGGCGCTGGCCGAGGCGGTCACGCGCCTCAGTGACCGGCCCGGCGCGGTCACCGACGAGATCTGGGACGACGCCGCCAAGCACTACAGCGAGCAGGAACTCGGCGCGCTGGTCATCTCGATCGGCATGGTCAATCTCTGGAACCGCATCAACGTCACCACCCGCCAGGTCCCGCGCATGCCCTGGTGACGGCCAGGACATACGCGGGACGTCAGGGCGGCTACGCGACGAGCTCGTCGACGATGGCCATGCTGTCGTAGGCCTCGGGCCGGCGCCGATCGCGATCACCCGGTTCGCCGGCACGAAGACCGGGTCGGCCTGAGCTTGTCGGCGAATCCGCCGTCGCCCATCTGACCGAATGCGTCGTCGCCCCAGCCCAGCATCTTGCCGCCGCGGGTGAGCGCGAGAGCGTGATAGCGCCCGGCCGCGATCGACACGATGTGCGCGATCTTCGGCAGGTGCACCCACACCGGCACGTTGCGTTGCTTCCGGGTTCCGTCGCCCAGCTGGCCCTGGAGGTTGTCGCCCCAGGCGAGCACCTTGCCGGTCGTGGTCTGCGCCAGCGCGTGGAGCAGTCCGGCCGACGCCGAGACCACCTTGACGCCGCGGGGCAGATGCACCCGGACGGGCACCCGGCTCACGCCGCCGGTGTGCCCGTTGCCGAGCTGCCCGTTGCTATCCGACCCCCAGGCCAGCATTCCGCCCGCCGAGGTGATCGCGAACAACTGGTCGCTTCCGGCCGCGATCGAGGTCACCTTCGTGCCCTTGGGCAGCTTGACGTAGACCGGGACGTCGGTGCCGGCCTTCTTGCCGTTGCCGAGCTGGCCGGAGGAGTTGTAGCCCCAGGCCAGCACCCGCCCGGTACTCGTCAGCGCGATCGCGCCGTCAACGAAGGCGCTCACCGCGGTGATCCGCACGCCGCGCGGCAGCCGGACGAAGACCGGCGCGTTGCGCTTCACGCGGTGGCCGTTACCGAGCTGGCCGAGGTCGCCGCTAGCCCCACGTCAGTACCTTGCCCGTGGTCGTGAGCGCGACTGCGAACTGGAATCCCACCCGCGCGGCCCGGACCTTGACGCCCCTCGGCAGCCGGACCTTCACCGGGCGCAGGTGACTCGTGAACGCGCCGTTGCCCATCTCGCCCTGCTCACCTTCGCCCCACGCGTAGACGAGCCCGGAAGAGTTCACGGCGACCGAGAAGTCGCCGATCCGGGCGCTGCTGGCGCGCAGGCCGAACGGGCGGTTGACCACGATCGGCGTGAGATAGCTGGTGGTATCGCCCGGTGCCGAGCTGGCCGGCCTCGTTCAGGCCCCAGGCCAGCAACGGCCCTTGCGGGAACGGGGGCTGCCGCCTGCTGGGTGGCGCGAGGCGGCACGCGGGCGGAAGCAGCGCGGCGGTGACCGGACCGGTCAGCGCGACCGCGAGAACAGTGACCAGCAAGCCGCGGACAGCGGCTTTACTCGATTTCCGTACCTCCGTGAGCGAACGCTGCGCATGACCATGCGGGCGCGTCTGGCCGAACTGGCCGGCTAGGCGATGAGCTTGGTCGACGACGGCCACGCTGTCGTCGGCCATCGGACCGGCACCGATCGCGAGCACCTTGTTGGTCGGCACGGAGATCTGCCCGGGCAGTGGAAGTCCGTCGAACCCGTCCGTCGCCCATCTGGCCGAAGCCGTCGTCGCCCCAGCCCAGGATCTTGCCGCCGCGGGTCAGCGCCAGACTGTGGTAGCTGGCCGGCGGCGATCGACGTGATGTGCGCGACCTTCGGCAGGTGCACAAACACCGGCGCGTTCCGGCTCTGCCGGGTCCCGATGCCGAACTGGCCCTGCTTGTTGTCGCCCCAGGCGAGGACCTTGCCGGTCGTCGTCAGCGCCAGGACGTGCGGTGTCCCGGCCGACGCCGAGACCACCTTGACTCCGCGCGGCAGGTGCACGCGGACCGGCACGCCGGCTCAGTCCGCCCCGGTGACCAATGCCGAGCTGGCCGGAGGTGTTGTCGCCCCAGGCGAGCAGTCCGCCCGTCGAGGTGACAGCGAAGACGCTGATCGGCCCCACCGGCGATCGAGGTCACCTTGGCGTGCCGCGGCAGCTTGACCCACACCGGAGCGCTGGTGCTGGCCTTCTTGCCGTTGCCGAGTTCGCCGTTGAAGTTGTAGCCCCAGGCGAGTACCCGGCCGGTGCTCGTGAGCGCGACCGCGCCGTCGTTGAAGGCGCTCACCGCCGTGATCCTCACGCCGCGCGGCAGCTTGACGAAGACCGGCGCGTTGCGGTTCACGCGGTGGCCGTTGCCGAGCTGGCCGAGGTGGCCGCTACCCCATGTGAGTGACCTTGCCGGCCGTCGTGACCGCGACCGCGAACTGGTAGCCCTCGCGCGCCGCGCGCACCTTGACGCCCCTCGGCAGCCGCACCTTAACCGGGCGCCAGCTGTGGTCGGTGAAGACGCCGGTGCCAAGTTCGCCTTGAGTGCCCTGCCCGGCGGTGTAGACCTGTCCGGCGGAGTTCACCGCGACCAGGAAGTTGCCGATGCGGGCGCTGCTAGCAAGCAGGGTGTGCGGGTCGTTAACCCGGACCGGCGTGGTGCGGTCCATCGCGTCGCCGGTGCCGAGTTCGCCGAACTCGTTCAGGCCCCAGCCGAGCAGCGGTCCCCGCGTCGCCGCGGCGGCGACCGCCGGCTGGGAATGGGCGGCGGGCAGGTCTGCGGCGGAAGCGGCTGCGCACGTGACCGGACCGGTCAGCGCGGCGGCGAAGAGAGCGACTAATAGGCTGCGGGTGGCGGTTGTGCCCATCTGTCTACCTCCGTAGGCGAGCGCACGGCATGACCATGCTGAGTGCGTCTGCTCGCACCATAACCGCGCACGTACGGAAAGTCCGGGCCCGAGCGACATCCGGGCGGCAATTGTTATAGCGAGCGGGCCCGCGCCAGTCGATGATCTTCGTCACGACCGCCATGCTCGCCTCGGCATCGTCCCCGGCCCCGATCGTGATGACCCGGCCTGGCACCCTGATCTGGACCGGCAGCAGCTTGTCGCTGGTTGAGCCGTCGCCGAGCTGACCGAGCGATCCGTCGCCCCAGGCCAGAATCTTCCCGCCGGGGTAAGCGGTGCGGGTGCGGGAAGCACAGGACGAAAGGACCCGACGTGACCGGAACCGGCCCGGCAGCACCACGGCGCATGCGCATCACTGACGTACGGATAGCGGGCCCGAGGCTCGTACTGCGCCCGATCGCGGCGGATGAGATCGAGGCGGAGTGGCAGGAGATGGTGAATGCCGACCCGATGGCGATCGCGACGCCCGTCGACGAACGGGCGTTCAAGGACCGGCTCGCGCGGTCCGGCGAGCTAACCGACGGCTGGCTCGATCTCGCCATCGACCTGGACGGCGAGCCAATCGGCCGGATCCAGACGTTCGTGCCGCCCGAGCGGGGGATTCCCGCCGATGTCTACTGGATCGGCATCGGCCTACGGCAGCGGATCCGCGGCCACGGCTACGGCCGCGAGGCCATGACGCTGCTGACCGACTGGCTGTTCGCCGCGGCCGGCGCCGCGGTGGTGGAGGCGCCGACCGATCCGCAGAACATCGCGATGCGCACGGTCTTCGACCGGATCGGCTGGCAGCACACGCAGACGTACGAGCAGTTCGGGCGGACCTGGACGCACTACGCGATCACGAGGCAGCAGTGGGAAGCGCTGCGCGCACGCGGCCAGGGTCAGATGACGTGAACCCGCGTGCCGTTGCCGGCCTGGCAGCCATCCGGCGCGTAGCTGTCGGCTGCCTGCTGCCAGCACAGCTGGGCGGCCAGGTCAGTCGCGTTGCGGGCGCTGACATGGAAGGCGGGCGCGCCGGGCCGGAATCCCTGCATCCAGTCGCCGCGCCTGCGCGCGTGCCAGCCGTACCGGTCGAGCCAGATACGCCAGTCAGGGAAGAGATTGGCGAGCGCTTCCAGCCTGGCCTGCGCGAGCACGTCCCACGTCTCGGCCGTCATGGGATCAGCGGCCCGCGCAGGCTCAGGCCCGGACGCGCTGGCAGCAGGTGCCGCTGCCGCGCCTTCGGCGGACGCGGCCGGTCCGGGCAGGAAGCTCACCGCCACGCCGTGCCGGGTGCACCGCGAGAGCAGGCCCATCACCTGGCTGGGATCGCCAGGTGCGGCGATCAGCAGGGCGTCGTGACGGCCGGCGGAGATCGCGCGCTCGAGCCGTTCCAGCGCCTGCCCGTAGCCCCCTGCTTCGTTCCCATCGATTTCCGAGTAGACCTCGGGCGAGGGCCAGCCACGCTGGCTGGCTTCGCGCGCCATCGCGTGGCGGGCCCAGCCCCCGGCCCCGGGGATGCGAACGTAGGCGGCCGGGTGCCTCGGGTTTGTCATGGCCGACTCCAGCAGGTGAACTCAGAGCGTATCGATCGTCTTGCTTAGTGTGACTGACGGTAGTTACATGACCGTTTGGTCTCACCGCATCAACACACAGTACGGAGCGCCCGAAGCGGCGGCCATGGGGAGAACTCCCGATACCCGCCACGACGGAATCGCGTGCGGTTTGCAAATTGCTCTGCTAGCGGGCGGGGCTGGACCGGACGTGAGATCCTGTGGCTTATGGCGGACAACCCGCCGGGCGGTGCGGCGTTACGGCTCGCGGAGGCGGCCGGCGTGCTGGCCCTGGCGACCGATCTGGCGATGGGCCAGCCGCTCGAGCACGGCCTGCGGACGGCGATCATCGGCACCCGGATCGCCGCGGATCTGGGGCTTGACCAGGACGACACAGCAGGCAATCTTCTACACCGGCCTGCTGCACTTCGCCGGCTGCACCGCCGACAGCCAGACCGACTCCGGCTTCTTCGGCGACGAGCTCGCCGCCCGGCCGCAGATGATGGCGGCCTTCCTCGGCCCCCGCCTGGGCCTGGTGTCGACGGCCATGCGGGTCGCGCACCGGGACAGCCCGCCGCTCGCGCGCGCCGCGGCGATGGCGAAGTCGGCCGTCGGCGGCATCGCCGAGTTCCGCCAGTGGGCCCGGACGCACTGTGACGTCGCCCGGCTGCTGGGCGCGCGGATGGGCCTCAGCGATCAGGTGCAGCAGGCCCTCGGCCACCTCTATGAGCGCTGGGACGGCCGGGGCATGCCCGGCGAGGTGCGCGGCGAGCAGATCCCGCTGGCCGTCCGGGTGATGCACGTCGCGCAGGACGCGGACATGGCCTGGCAGACGGGCGGGCCGCAACTGGCCGAGCGCGTCGTCGCGAGCCGGGCCGGCTCCGGTCTGGACCCGCGGGTGACCGAGGCGTTCCTGGCCGCGGGGGAGAAGGCGTTCGCGGATCTGGATCAGCCCTCGGTCTGGGATGTCGCGCTCGCGGCCGAGCCCGGCGAACAGCCGACGGTCAGCGATGCGCGGCTCGACGACTGCCTGTCGGCGGTGGCCGACTTCGCCGACCTGAAGAGCATGTGGACCCTCGGCCACTCACGCGGCGTCGCGGGCATCGCGGCTCAGGCCGCCGCGGCCGCGGGACTGCCGGCCAGGGAAGCGCAGCAGCTCCACCACGCCGCGCTCGTGCATGACATCGGCCGGGTCACTGTTCCGGCCCGGATCTGGGCCAAGCCGGGACCGCTGAGCCGGGACGAGCGGGAGCAGGTCCGCCTGCACGCCTATCACAGCGAGCGGGTCCTCGACGCCGCCGCGGCGTTGCGGCCGCTAGCCCGGGTAGCGGGCTCGCACGGCGAGCGCTGCGACGGCTCCGGCTACCACCGCGGCGCCCGCGCCGCCGACCTGCCGGCCGCGGCCTGGCTGCTCGCGGCCGCCGACAGCTACCACGCGATGCGCGAAGCGCGGCCGTACCGGCCCGCGTTGTCAGCAGCGGCCGCGGCCGACGCGCTCGCGGCCGAAGTGCGGGCCGGGAGGCTGCCCGCCGACGCCGTGAACGCCGTGCTCGCGGCCGCGGGGGAGGACCGGGTGCCGCCGGTGCGCCCGGCCGGCCTGTCGGACCGCGAGTGCGAGGTGCTCGCGCTGCTCGCCCGCGGTCTCGCGACTAAGCAGATCGCCCGGCAGCTGGGCATCTCGCCCAAGACGTGTGATCACCACATCCAGAGCGTGTACGCGAAGGCAGGCGTGTCCAGCCGGGCCGCGGCGACCATGTTCGCGCTGGAGAACGGGCTGGCCGGCGCTGACGTCCCGGTGGTCAGCGAGCGCGCCTGAGCGCGTAGGCGAGGCCGGTGCCGGCCATGTCCGCCGGGCCGGCACGCGGGGAGGATTGGCGCTCTTTGTGCCGGTGCCGCAGCGCGGCGCGAGAAATGGCGTCGGCCGGCCAATCCAGATCGCCCGCAGGCACGAAATCCGGTCGTGCATGAAGCCAGCTCCAGCCGTCCGCCCGGCAGCCGATCTCGGTGCGTGTCCGCGTCACGACCTGGGCACTCAGTACGATCACTATGCGTTATGGTTCCTTCACTCACTGTGCATTCACTCGGGTGCCGGGCGTCAGGTATCGGGGTCGGCAATTGGCACTCCCAGCATGCGCGGAATCCACGGGGCCGCGAGGCCCGGAAAGGATCGTCAAATGCCGCACTCCGATGAGACTTTGGAGCCCGGGCCGCAGCAGCGGCAAGACCAGGAGACAGGCCCGCCGTCGCGGCGCTCGGTGCTGCGCGGCGCGGCCGGGGCCGGGGCCGCCGGACTCGCGATGACCACGCTGGCCGGCACCGCGTTCGCCGGGCCGGCCCTCGCCGCCTCCCGTGATCGCAGTGCTTCCGGCGATCACGCGGCGGCCGGAGAACACGACGGCGAGGACGTCGTCGTGCACGTGCGCAACGTCCGCAGCGGCGAGATGGATGTCTACCGCGGCACCAGCCACGTCAAGGTGACCGACCGCGCCCTCGCGGCGCGCCTGGCCCGCGCCAGCCACTAGCGCGGCGCGAGCTGCTCACGTACCTCAGGAGGGGAAAGCCCAGATGTCATCGCATCGCGAGGCACCGGAGATCTCTAAGGACCCGGTGGCCGACAGTACCGACTTGTATGCGTTCGTCAGCCCTGACAACCCGACCACCGTCACGTTGATCGCCAACTACGTCCCGCTGCAGGCGCCCGCCGGCGGCCCGAACTTCTACGAGTTCGGCGACGACGTGCTGTACGAGATCCACATCGACACCGAGGGCCACGGCGAAGCGAACATCACCTACCAGTTCGAGTTCCACACCGTGATCTCGGACCCGAACACGTTCCTGTACAACACCGGGCCGATCACGTCGCTGTCCAGCGGCAGCTGGAACCGCAAGCAGTTCTACTCGGTCACCCGCATCGACAAGCGCGGCAAGCATCACCTCGGCCGCAACCTGTCCTGCCCGCCGTGCAACATCGGCCCGCTGTCCACGCCGAACTACGCCCACCAGCTGGCGGGCGCGGCTGTCCACTCGCTGGGGGACAATACGACGGTGTTCGCCGGGCAGCGAGCCGAGGGCTTCTACGTCGACCTCGGCTCGATCTTCGATCTCGCCGACCTGCGGCCGTTCCAGTCGCTCCAGGTCTTCGCCAAAGCCATCGGCCTGGGGAACATGCCCGGCGTCAACGCGACCAAGTTCGTGAACGTGCACTCGATCGCGCTGCAGGTGCCGATCGAGAAGATCACGGTGTCGAACCGGCCGGTGATCGGGGTGTGGACGACCGCGAGCAGGCGGCGCGTGGGCATCTTCGCCGAGGCCGGTGAGCGGCCGTCGCACTCCGGTCCGTGGCACCAGGTGTCCCGGCTGGGCAACCCGCTCATCAACGAGGTCATCATCGCGATGAGCAAGAAGGACTACTGGAACGGGCAGCCGCCGCGCGAGGACAAGCAGTTCGCCGGCCGGTATGCCCATCCCGAGCTGGCCGGCCTGCTGCCCATTCTGTATCCGGGCGTGTTCCCGCACCTGGCCGCCTACACCAAGGCGCGCGCCGATCTCGAGGCCATCCTGCTGACCGGCATCCCGGCGGGCGTGGTGTCGCCGTCGTTCACCACGTTCACCGGCGCGACGCAGGCGGACCTGCTCCGCCTCAACACGGCCATCGCGCCGAACCACAGCCCGAATATCCTCGGCGTGCTCGGCGGCGACGTGGCCGGCTTCCCGAATGGCCGCCGGGTGTTCGACGACGTCGTCACCGTCGAGCTGCGGGCGATCGCCGGACAGACGATTCCGCTGGTCGACAGCAGCTACACGCCGGACGCGGCGGCCAGCGCGGTCACCGACGGACTCACTCCCAGCTCGGTGGGCGGGCCGTACCTGAATGTCTTCCCGTACCTGGGCGTGCCCTACGACGGGTACGACCACCCGTCCTCATGACCGCTCACTCGCATCCGACCGAGCCCGCCGCCGGGCCCTCCTACTCCGGCACCGTGGTGCTGGAGCTGGGGCCCGGCGCGGGCGCGCTCGTGCTCCGGGTGCCCGCCGAGCTGGACGGGACCGAGATCGACGTCAGCTCGGATACCGGGAACGGGGTCTTCCGCACGCACTCGATGGTCCGGCCGCGGTACGTCGCGAACGGCACGATCTACGCCGCCGTGTATCCGGAACTGCCGCCCGGCAGCTACACCGTCTGGACCACGGACGGCGAACCCGGTCCGGCGGTGACGATCACGGGCGGATCGGTAACAACGGCTTCGCTCGCCGACTGACCCGCGGCTAGCAAGGGCGAGCATTCTTCGGGTCACTTGTCCGCGGCCGCGCCGGCGAGCCGATAATCCTGGTGTGGTGGTCCCCGGTGAAGGCCCAGCGGCGCGCGCGGATCTGGTGCGCGCGTCCGACTCTGACCGCGACCGGGTGATCGCCGAGCTGTCGGACTGGTTCGCCGAGGGCCGGCTGAGCCATGACACGTTCGCCGCGCGGCTCGACGCGGCCATGCACGCCAAGGCGCAGGGTGAGCTGCGCGGCCTGCTGGTGGACCTGCCGCGGCCGCGCCGGCTCGGCGCGGCGGTGCGAGCCGCGTGCGCCGGCGCCGTCCGCAAGACGGTCGGCGCCGTGGACCGGTGGACCCGCAGGGCGCCGGTGCCGTTGCTGCTGCCGAGCGGGCCGCAGCCGCGGTTCACCATCGGCCGGGAGCCCGCGTGCGACCTGACGCTGACCGACGAGACGGTGTCACGCTGGCACGCGAGCCTGACCCGGGCCGCGGACAGCTGGCTGCTGGACGACCTCGGCTCCACGAACGGCACCAGGGTCAACGGCTGGCGGGTCAGCGCGCCGACGCCGGTAGCGCCGGGCGACTGGGTCTGTTTCGGCGCGGCCACGTTCGTCATCAGCCAGGCCGGGCCGCAGCCGACGTGGGGCCGGGCCGCCTAGCCGCCGGCCGGCGAGCCTAGTCCGCGACCTGCACGAGGAACGACGCGTTCCATTCGTGCACCCATTTCGCCGACAGCTTGCCGAGCTTCACGTAGTCCTTCGGCGTGTACGTCTCCAGCCCGATCATCGGGCCGTACACCGGGTCACTGGCCACCGACGCGTCCCCGACCAGCGTGCGCTCCAGGTGCCAGGTGGCCGACAGCTTGCCCTCCTTGACGATCAGGTGGCCGAGGACATGCTCGGGCGAGACCAGCACGGCCGAGATAAGCGCGCCGTGGACGGGGTCAGACGCGACCGAGATCCCGAAGACGCCGCCGTGCTCGTGCTTCCAGGTGGCCCCCAGCGAGCCCTGCTTAACCAGCAACTCGCTGGTCTTGTCGACCACGGTCGCGATGAGCGGCCCGTGCTTGGTGTCGCTGGCCAGCGCTAGCTCCTGCGCGCCGTTGTACTCGTCGTGCCACTTCGCGGTCAGCGAGCCCTCCTTGACCAGGACCTTGGCGCCGCTGGTCACGATGCCGATGAGCGGGCCGTGCTTGGCGTCGCTGGCGGCCGCGATGTGCAGCGCGCCGGAGTATTCCGTGACCCACGGCGCGGTCAGCTTGCCCTCCTTGGCCAGCACCTTGCCCTTGAGCGTCTCCACCACGATCAGCGGGCCGTGTACCGGGTCGCTCGCCACCGCGACGTACTCCGCGTTCTTGCCGGTGTACACGCGGGTCCACTTGGCCGTCAGGGAAGCCCGCTTTGACCAGCACGTCGAAGTTGTCGGTGACGAGGGCGATCAGCGGGCCGTGCTTGGTGTCGGTGGCGATCGAGGCCGAATGGATGTCGGCCGGCTTGTACTCATCCACCCACTTCGCTGACAGCGAGCCCTGCTTGACCATCAGCTCGGACGACTTGCCGGTCTCCGCGATGACCGCGACTAACGGCTTGGCGGCGCCGTCTTTCGGCGTGCTGGCCGGGCGGGCCGCGGCCGCGACCGCGCCGGGCGCGGTGAAAAGGAGGGTGGCGACGGCGAGGGCGAACGTGGCCGCGGTACGTCTCATGACTGGCTCCGGATAGCAGACGAGAACGGCCCATTGCCGCCGGTTCTGGTCAGGATTCTGGCCCCCCAGGCTGGCTGCTGTCGAGCCGGTGATAGAGTCTGAGCAATTGCTCAGAGCAATCGCTCAGAAAGTCGTGACCGGGCGGTGCGAGCTAGCGCGGAGGTGAGCCGGGTGGCGAAGGCCGGGCCGAAGCAGGCCACAGCGTCGGCGGAGCGGCGGGCGCGCTCGGCCGCTATCCGGGCCGCGCTGGTGACGGCCGCGATCGACGCGCTGCGCGAGACCGGCTTCGCCGGCGCGAGCGCGCGGGAGATCGCCGGCCGGGCGGGCTGTAGCCAGGCGCTGGTCTTCTACCACTTCGGGTCGGTGACCGATCTGCTGCTCGCCGCGCTCGACGAGGTGAGCGCGCTGCGGATGGCCGCCTACCGGGGCGTGCTCGACCGGGCGGCCTCCGTCACCGCGCTGGTGGAGTCCGCGCGCGAGATCTTCCTGGCCGACCTCGACGCCGGCTACGTCCGCGTGCTGACCGAGATGATCACGGCGGCGCACTCGGTGCCGGGTCTCGGCCCGCAGGTGGCGGAGCGGCTGGCGCCGTGGCGCGAGTTCGCCGAGGCAGCCGCGCGGCAGGCCCTGGGCCGCACGCCGCTCGCGCGGCCTGCTGCCGCCCGCCGAGGCCGGCCACGCGGTCGTGGCCGGCTTCCTCGGCCTGGAGCTGCTGGCCAGCCTGGACGGCGACCGCACGGCCGCCATGGGACTGTTCGACCGCGCCCGCTCGGTAGCGCGGGTGCTCGATGTCACCGGCGGACTGCTGCCGGGACGGAAAGGAGACGGCACGTCATGACAGCGCAACTCGACATCGTCACCGGCGCCTTCAGCTATTCCGGCGCCGCGATCAGCCGCGAGCTGATGGACCGGGGGCATCAGGTCCGCACGCTCACCGGGCACCCGGACCGCGCGCCTACGGGCACCGCGATCGCGGCCCGGCCGCTCGACTTCGCCGATCCGGCCGGCCTGCGGGAGTCGCTGGCCGGAGCGCACACGCTCTACAACACCTACTGGGTGCGGTTCGCGCACGGCGCGATCAGCCACGACGTCGCGGTCCGCAACAGCCGGGTACTGTTCGCGGCGGCGAAGGACGCGGGCATCCGGCGGATCGTGCACGTCTCGATCACGAACCCGAGCCTGACGTCCGGCGACTCGTACTTCCGGGGCAAGGCCGAAGTCGAGCGGGCGCTCGCGGAGACCGGCCTTCCGCACGCCATCGCCCGGCCCGCGATCCTGTTCGGCGGCAACGGCGTGCTGATCAACAACATCGCCTGGCTGCTGCGCAGGCTGCCGGTGTTCGTCATCGGCGGCGACGGCCGGTACCGGGTGCGGCCCATCCATATAGCCGACCTGGCCCGGCTCTGCGCGGACCTGGGGGACCGGCCGGACACGGTGACCGTCGACGCCGTCGGTCCGGAGTCGGTTGAGTTCCGCGAGCTAGTCTCGATGATCAAGGCGGCGACTGGCAGCCACGCGCTCCTCGTGCCGGCGCCGGGAGCGCTGATTCCGCCGCTGGCGGCCGGGCTCAACCTGATGCTGCGGGACACGCTGCTGACCGCCGACGAGTACCGGGCGCTGGCCGCGGGCCTGGCCGACTCGGCCGCGCCCAGCACCGGGACGGTGAGCCTGTCGCAGTGGGTCCGGCGGCACGGCGCCGAGCTGGGCCGGCGGTACGCGAACGAGCTGGACTTGCATTTCCGGCTGGCCCGCGCCTGACGCCCCGCCCAGCGGCGCGGCCGGCCGGGTCGGCTGCGACAGCTCACGACGGAAAATCCGGCGTCGAAAGTGACGCCAGATCTTCCGTGCTGAGCGTTCCCCGGTCACCGGCCGCGCGCTACTGGTGGTAGTCGGCCAGGAACGTCCCGAGCCTGCCGATGGCGTCGTCCAGCACCGGGACCGGCGCCAGGAACACCAGCCGCAGGTGATCGGTCGTCTGCAGGTTGAAGCCGCTGCCGTGGGACAGCAGCACGTGCTGCTGCTCCAGGAAGTCCATCATCATCTGCTCGTCGTCGGTGATCTTGTAGACCTCCGGGTCGAGCTTGGGAAACAGGTACAGCGCCCCGGCGGGCCGCACGCAGCTGATGCCGGGGATCGAGGTCATCTGCTCCCAGGCGTGGTCGCGCTGGTCCCGGAGCCGGCCGCCGGGCTCAAGCAGGTGGCTGATGTCGATCGCGCCGCCGAGCGCGGTCGGGATCGCGTGCTGAGCGGGCACGTTCGGGCACAGGCGCATGTTGGCGAGCAGTTCCAGGCCGTCCAGGTAGTCGGCGGCGTGCTCGCGCGGGCCCGAGATCACCATCCAGCCGGACCGGAAGCCCGCCAGCCGGTAGGTCTTGGACAGCCCGCCGAGCGTCAGCACCAGCAGGTCGGGGGCGAGTGCCGCGGCGCTGTAGTGGACGGCGTCCTCGTACAGGATCTGGTCGTAGATCTCGTCGGTCAGCACCAGCAGCCCGTGCTGGCGGGCCAGGTCGAGCAGGCCGAGCAGGATCTCCCGCGAGTACACAGCGCCGGTCGGGTTGTTCGGGTTGATGATCACCAGCGCCCTGGTGCGCCCGGTGATCTGGCTCGCGACGCTGTCCAGGTCGGGCTGCCAGCCGTCCTCCTCGACGCAGTCGTAGTGCACGGCATGCCCGCCGCACAGGTTCACCGCGCCGGTCCACAGCGGGTAATCCGGGCTCGGCACGAGGACCTCGTCGCCGGTGTCCAGCAGCGCCTGCAGGCTCATGACGATGAGCTCGGACACGCCGTTGCCGAGGAAGACGTCGTCCGGTGTCACGCCGGCGACGCCGCGGCGGACGAACGAGTCGGCGACGGCCACCCTGGCCGGCTGGATCCCGCGCGCGTCGCTGTAGCCCTGCGCGTCGGGGATCGCGCGGATCACGTTGGAGAGCACGTCGTCGGGAGCGTGCAGGCCGAACGGGGCCGGGTTGCCGAGGTTGAGCTTGATGATCTCGTGTCCTTCGGCTTCCAGCTGCCTGGCCCGGCGCAGCACCGGCCCGCGAATGTCGTAGGTGACATTCCTGAGCCTGCTGGCCTGACTTACCTCCACCACCGGTTCCTCCGCTCCGGCCGACTGCGGATCAGAGCCCTCCTCGCCATCGAAGAACGCGCCGTTGCGAAACCCTATCTTGCCGGGTCTGGTGAACCACAGTTGGTCACCCTCCGTGTCTGTCGAGTAACGCCTTTTGTTCAGTCGGGGGAATCCTGCCACCGCGAATGTGCTGATGCGCGGCGGCGGGCTGAACGGGCCGCTGGGACTCAGCCCTCGTGCCAGGCGCGGGCCGGGGACCTGTTCGGCATCACGCCGGCCACGGACGGGGCCGGCCCTGCTCTTCGTCAACGACGGCACCAACGCGCTGGACTTCTTCAGCGGCTGAGGTGCGCTAGCGGGCGGCCAGGACGTCAGCGATCTTGGCCGCCGCGGCTGGCGGGTCGGCCGCGTCGTGCAGCACCTCACCCCAGGACCAGCGGTAATACCAGCGCAGGTGGCCGTTGTCATCGGTACCGGGCACGCAGTCGATGGTCTCCGCGAGCATGGCCGCGCCGGGCATGAAGACGTGCAAGACGGCCGGGTAGGACGTCTTCACGGTGGCGTGGAAGCCCTCGACGTCGAGCGCGTTCGCCAGCCGGTGTAAGTGGTAGCTGCGCGCGTGGTCGCGGACGCCGTGCTGCATGTCACCTGCCTTGCCGGGTCCGCACATTAAGGCGCTGACGCGGTGCTGTTGTCAAGCCCGGACGACCTGGGTTAGTAGCCGCTGGCTCCCTGGCCTGGGTAGCCCTGGTAGGCATCCCGGCCGTAGCGGGCGTCCTGGCCTGCGTATCCGCCCTGCTCATACGGCACGCCGGGATACACGGGCTGCGGGTATCCAGTGGCCTCGGGCGGAGCAGGAAGGTAGCCGGACTGGTCGTAGCCGTTCGGGCTGGCGGGCAGGTAGCCGTCGGCCGACGGCAGGCCGTGGCGATTGGCGGCGTGTGCCGTTGTGCCCGTTGCCGTTGAGCGGCGCCGGGTACCAGCCTTCGCCGCCAGGGATCTGCTGGCTGGTGTAGGCGCCGCCGGTGTAGCCGGTGTCCTCGTGGATCGGGGCTGGCTGGTAGCTGGCGGCCGGCTGGGAGACGAAGCTCCCGTACGGGTTGCCCGCCGGCGCAGGGGGCTGCACCGGGTAGACGTTGGGTGTGCTGCTCGCCCGCTGGGCGTCCGGGTAGCCGAACTGCTGGGCCGGGTCGCCGTAGGCCGCAGCGCTCCGCCGTGCGCCCGGCTGCGTGTCGGACCGGCTGGCACCGGGGTGCGTGTCGGACCGGATCGGCACCGGGGTGCGTGTCGGACCGGCTGGCCCGGTACGAGCGGCTGTCGGAGGCGTTGATCGCCGGGAACGACGGGCTCGTCAGCGGGTCGTCGTCGAGCGGCGCGGGCACCGCCCGCAGTGGCCGCGGCTGCGAACCGCGGGGCGGCAGCGTGTCTCGCGTGGACAGCGGGTCGCGGGCCGAGAGCGGGTCGCGGGCGGATAGCGGATCGCGAGCCGGGGCCGAGTCCCGGCCCGGTAGTCCGTCTCGGCCTGGGGCGCCGCGCCCGGCAAGCGCGTCCCGTGCCTGGCTGCGCTGCGCCCGCGGCGGGATGGTGTGCGGCTGCGAGATGGGCGGGGGTCCGCCCGCAGTCTGACCGGTTGGCTGGCTGGCCAGCCGGGTCAGCGCCGCGATGCTCTCGGTGGCGGGCTCGGCCGAGCCGTTGGCGTACCGGCCGGGAGCGTGCGCAGGGCGGCCCTCGGCCGGGGGCTGACCGAAGTCGCCGCCGCGAGCCGTGGCGGCCGCGGCCGGCCTGGCGGCGCGCTGGCGGGTGGGCAATGCGCCCTGGTCGGCGCGATCCGGGCGCGGTCCAGCTGCCTCGGCGGCGCGACGGGCGGAAGCGGCTGCAGGCACCGGAATGTCGCTGGGCCCGCTGAACGGCTTGTCCGCGGCGAGCTCGGCCCAGTAGTCGACATCGGACATCGTGTCCCAGTCGGGGCCGTCGCCGCCCTTGTCGGCCGGGCGCGACGGCTTGGCCGCCCTGGCTGCGACCGGAACGGGTCGGCCGGGACTGGTGTTCTGGCCGGCGCGACGGTCAGCGGCCGGACGGTCCTGCGGGCCGCGGTCGGGGCGGCCACGCTCACCGCGATCGAAATCGGGCCGGGCCCGGTCCCCGCGAATCCGCGGGTCGGGCTGGTCGCGGTCCGGCCCGCGGCTGCCGTTGCGGCTGCCCACCCGGGCCGGGTCGTCTGCTGGGGCCGGTCGGCCGGGCGAGCGCCGGGCCGAGGCGGTAACGGGTGCGGCGTCGCGAACGCGCGCGTCTTCGGGTGCCCGCGCTGGGCGGCGCGGCTCGTCCGGGATTTCGTCAAAGGGGTCGGCATCGTCTGCCCGCAGGAATCGGAGGGCAGCCCACGCAATGATGACGATCGTTACGACCACTGCAGCAAGGCTGATCAGGATCGCCTTATTCATCGCACCGTCCCATGACATGGCCTCGGGGAGGTGCCAGCCAGTATCGCGCGGCCATCAACGCGATAACTCCCCCCGAGTTGCCTAGCACCATGCTTTGTTGCGACGACTGAGCACGCCTGAGTAGCGATTCTGTCGGACGCTATACGCCTTGTCACGCAATTCGGGAAGTTTTACCAAGTGTGTCAACGGCGTGACTACGCTCGGTTACCTAACGACGCGGATTTGCCGGCTTGCACGCCGGCGCTGGCTGACCGAGTCCGGCCGCCGGGCACGCGGTGACCGTCATCGTCCCCCTGGCGATCACGTGCGCCGCGATGGTGGTCCAGGTCGGGAGCAACTGCGGGGCGCTGGGCAGCGCCCGGCCGAGCACCGCGTTCAGCGCGTAGACCGTGATCCGGTACTTGTGCGGAGAGCCCCCCGGGCAGGGTGCGTCGTAGCCCGCCTGGCCCGTACTGTTGCGGGCGACCCGCGCGCCCGGTGGCGTCGTGTTCGACTGGATGTAGGTCGTCGCCGACCCGATGTCGAAGACCATCCAGTACACCCACGGCGTGATCGGCGCGTCGGCGTCATCGATCACCAGTGCATAGGACTTGGTACCGGCCGGCGCGCCCGACCACGAGACTGGCGGCGTCGTCGCCTTGCTGGCCGCGTGGCAGGTGAACTGCACGGGCAGCACGCTTTTGTTGACCTGCGGACTGCTGACCTCCATGGTCAGCGGCGCGTCCGCGGCCAGCGGCTTGGGCCCGCTGAGCAAGCCGCAGCCGCTCAGCAGCAGGCTGCCTGCCAGCAGCAACGCCGCGGCAGCCCGGCTCCGGGTGCGATGATCACCGGCGCGCACGTTGCCTGCTCCCTGGTCGCTGCGTGAGCTCGTCGGACCGCCGCGGGCAGCTCGGAACCGGCCGGACGGCAAAGATCCCGTTCCCCGGCTACCGAGGCACTGCCGACTGCCCTAGTCCGACTGCCTGGACGTCCCGAACATTATCTCGTCCCAGGACGGGACCGAGGAACGCCGCCCGCGCCCGCTCGCGGCTTTCCTGGCCGGCTGGGCCGGCTCGGGTCCGCGCTCGCCCTCGCCACCGGCCGCCGCTTGCTCCGCGGCCGCTGCCGGAGCCGGGGCGGACTCGGGCGTCGGCGGGTGCGGGTCGGCCGGGGTGAGCGCCGGGCCGGCCTCCCGCGGCCGCGGGCTCCCGGCACTGGTCTCCCTGGTCACAATCGCGGACGCGGCGGCCAGCCCCGGCTCGCGGACGGCCTCGGCGTGCGCGGCGTGCCGCGCGCTGATCGAGGTGACCGTGGCCCGCGGCTGGGCGCGCTCGGCGAACTGCACACCGCTCCAGTCAGCCTGCGGCAGGCACAGCCGGACGGCCTGGTCGTCGTCCGGGATGACGTGCCGCCGCCGCGAGTCGTAGATCCACTCCGCGGAGCCAGTCCGGCTGCCGAGGCTGAACTGCAACTGGACCTGCCAGTTCCCGTCCGGCCGCTTCCGTGAGTCCCACTCTGCGCTGTCCGGACTGGCTCCGGCCAGCGTCAGCCGCTCCGAGACGATGTCGCCGAGCCTTGGCCCAGGGCCGCCGGAGTCGCTGTGCCCGCGGATCGTGGCCCGCTGCGCTTGTTCCGCCTGATACTGGCGCTCGGCGAGGATCGGACCCTCGAACCGGCGGATCCGGTCCGGCGGGATACCCGCGGCGTCTGCGATCTCGTCGGCGGTCTCGCCAGCCCGGATGCGGTCCTGGATCTCCTTGGGTCGCAACGGATTCTCCACTTCGATCTCGTACTGAGCGAGCCGTGAGAACTGACCCTTGGCCACCGTCCTCAGCCGGTCGTCGATGGGGAGCAGGAACCGGCCGCTGCGTCCGGGCACGGCGAGGATCGCGAAACTGCCGTCCTCGCTCACTGCGACCAGGCGCAGCTCCTGCATTCGCTGTCCCTCCTGCGGCTGACCGGCCGCGCAGGGCGGGAGGCCGGACCAGCCCAGCCATAGACGAGTCTGGCGGGATTAGCCCGGCCAAGCCAGTACCTCGCCCGGCATGTCCCGCACTATCCGGCATCAGAACCAGCCTGGTCAGGCGACCCGGCGCGCGTCACTGCCGACCAGTACTGTTCGGAGGGTATTCATCACGGCGCCGCCGGGTGTCGGTAACCCGGATAATCGGATTCGGCCCGTCCCGGCTTGGCCCCAGATAATGGGCCTGCGCGTAAGGCCGGGAAAACGGCGCCGTGGCCGGGTCGTGTACATCTGCGGACGTGCCCGATACCCGGCGGATCCCACGGGACGCGAGTCAAGTAGTATCTCGGTCCATGCGAGTCGACGCGATCTACGGGGCAATCGGACGATTCACTGTTCGTTTTCGGTGGCTAATCCTGCTCATCTGGATCATCGGCGTGGTCCTGGCGCACGCCCTTCTGCCCGCGCTCTCCAGCGTGACGCAGAACAACAACCAGAAGTTCCTGCCCGCCAACGCGGCGAGCTCTCAGGCCGCGGATCTGGCCAAGCCCTTCGGTACGTCCGGGCTGATCCCGGTGCCGGTGGTTGCCGCGGTGTCCGCGGGCACCATAACCCGGCCGACACCTCGGCGCTGACCTCGCTGCAGGCCGCGATGGTCAAGGTGCCGAACGTGAGCCAGGGTGCTCGACGCCGGCCAGTCATCGGACAGCCAGGCCGTGCAGCTGGACGCGCTCGCGAACCCGGCCGTGAACGGCAACCAGGGCGCCGCCACTGACCTGATCAACGGCTTGCGCAGCGCATCACGAACGCGCACCTGCCCGCCGGATTGCAGGCGCACGTCACCGGCGCGATCGCGATCGCCGTCGACCAGCAGAAGGCGTCCGGCAATACCGGTAACAAGGTGCAGGCCCTGTCCCTGGTCTTCGTCATCTTGCTGCTGGTGCTGATCTTCCGGTCGTTCACGCTGGCCCTGGCGACCGTGCTGCCCGCGGCGTTCTCGGTGTCTATCGCCGGGCCGCTCGTCGCCGAAGCCGCCAAGCACGGGCTCCAGGTATCGCCGATCGCGCAGTTGCTGCTGATCGTGCTGGTGATCGGCGCGGGCACCGACTACGGGCTGTTCCTGGTGTTCCGGGTCCGGGAGGAGCTACGGCTGCGCCCGCATGACACCGAGGGCGAGAAGTTCCCCGGCACGAGCGGTTCATGGCGCAGCGCGCTCGCGGACGTCGTGCATCCCCGCCCGGCGGCCAGGGACGCCATCGAGTACTCGGTCACCAGGGTCGGCGAGTCGATCAGCGCCTCGGCCCTGACCGTCATCGCGGCGGTGCTCACGCTGCTGCTCGCGAGCTTCTCGTTCTACTCCGACCTCGCCTGGCCGTTCGCGATCGCGGTCGCCGTCATCCTGGTGGCCGGCCTGACCCTGCTGCCGGCGCTGCTCTCGATCCGGCTGTCGCTGCTCTCGGTCAAGCGCACGGCCTTCAAGGCCATGTTCGGTAAGCCCAAGATCATCCCCTGGAGCATTCAGGGCCGGGGCAAGAGCGGCCTCTGGGGCCGGGTGGCCGGCCGGATCGTCCGGCGGCCGGCCGCGACCCTGATGGTCGGCGTCATCTTCTTCGGCGGCCTGGCGTTCGCGGTGCTCGGCTACTCGGCGGCCGGCTTCGGCGGCAGTACCAACGCGCCCGCCGGATACGACTCGGCGAGAGGCCAGACGCTGCTGACCAAGCACTTCCCGCAGTCGTCGGCGAACCCGACGTCGGTGATCTTCAAGCTGAACCAGTCGGTGTGCACCAACCCGGCGCCCCTCGGCAAGATCACGTCCGAGCTGCAGTCGGACAGGCAGGTCTTCACGAAGGTGACCGGCCCGCTCAACCCGGTCGGCGGCATCACCATCACGCCCGCCCAGTACGCCGGGCTGTGCGGCGCGCTCGGGCCGGCCAAGTCGCTGGCGCCGACGCCGCCGGCCAAGATCCTGGGCGGCAAGATCCCGCCGCAGGCCTACCAGCTGTACCGGGCGACCTCGAACTTCGTCAGCCAGGATGGCAAGACGGTCCAGTTCCTGACCGGGCTGACCGCCGGTGATCCTGGCAGCACGGAAGCGCTGAACGCGGTGCCCGCAATGCGGGCCGAGGCGACCCGGGTGCAGCGCTCGGTCGGGGCGGTTGCCTCCGGGGTGAACGGCGAGGCGCCGATCATCTACGACATCAGCAACATCTCCACCAGTGACCTGAAGAAGATCATCCCGTTCGCGATCCTGGCCATCGGGATCCTGCTCGCGCTCGTGCTGCGCAGCCTGGTGGCGCCGCTGTACCTGATCGCGTCGGTGGGCCTGTCGTACCTGGCCGCGCTCGGCCTGTCCGTTCTGCTGTTCATCAAGCTCGGCAATAGCGGCGGGCTTGAGTTCTTCATGCCGTTCCTGATGTTCATCTTCTTGCTCGCGCTCGGCGAGGACTACAACATCCTGGTGATGACGCGAATACGCGAGGAGGCGCATAAACGGCCGCTGCCCGAGGCCGTCACCAAGGCCGTCGGCGTGACCGGCTCGACCGTCACCTCGGCTGGGCTCGTGCTGGCCGGCTCGTTCATCGTGCTGACGATCGCGGGCGGCGGCGGGAACAGCCAGGTCCGCGACATCGGCCTCGGGCTCGCCCTGGGCATCCTGATGGACACGTTCCTGGTCCGGACGCTGCTCGTGCCGTCGACGGTGGTGCTGCTCGGCAAGTGGAACTGGTGGCCGTCGAAGCTGGACATCGACCAGCCGGCGGACGACGAGCCAGCCGAGGCCGCCGCGACCGCGCTGGACGCGGCGGGCAGCGACCGGCGCTGACGGGCCACGCTCATGGCAGGCCCGCCGCGAGTCTCGGTCATCGTGCCGGTCTACGGCGTCGCGGCGTACCTGCCTGCCTGCCTGGACTCGCTGCTGGCGGGTCCACGCCGATATCGAGGTCATTGCAGTCGATGACGCTTCCACCGACGGCAGCGCCGCGATCCTGGACCGGCGGGCCGCCGCGGACCCGCGGCTGCAGGTCATTCACCTCGACCGGAACGGCGGCCAGGGTGCCGCCCGCAATCTCGCGCTCGGCCGGGCCCGCGGCGACTACGTCTGGTTCGTCGACGGCGACGACACGATCGCGGCCGGGGCACTGGCTGCCGTCAGCGCCGCGCTCACGCAGACCAAGCCGGACGTGCTGCTGATCAACTGGGAGAGCCGCTATCCGGGCGGGCGCACGGAGCCGAACGTCTACGCCCCGCTGCTGGCCGCGGTGCCGATCGGCGGCTGCACGCTAGCGGAGCAGCCGGAGCTGATCAACCTGACGATGACGTCGTGGAGCAAGCTGTTCCGGCGGGACTTCCTGACCGGCCTGGACGTCGGCTTCGGGACCGGCATCCACGAGGACATCCTGGTGACGTTTGCGGCGCTGGTCGCCGCCGACGTCATCGGCGCGACCAGCCAGGTGTGCTACTACTACCGCAGGCAGCGGCCGGGCGCGGCGATGTCGACGACCAGCGGCGGCCAGGCCGCGGTGTTCGACGCGTATCACCGGGTATTCGAACTCCTGGCTGAGCGGGCGGCGGCCGGGCAGCCGGCCAGTCCCGCGCTGCAGGCCGCGATCTTCGAGCGCGCGATCGAGCACTACTCGACCGTGCTGGAAACGACGGGGCCGGGAGTCGGCCGGATCGGCCGGCCCGGCCTGGTGCCGCGGGCCGACCGCAAGGAGTGGTTCGCGCGCATGCACGCGGACTTCGGCCGGTACCGGCCGGCCAGCTACCAGCATCCGCCCGGCCCGCGCGGCACGAAACTGCGGCTGGTCGAGCGCGGCGCGTACGCAACCTATTCGCTGCTGGAGCCGCTCAACCAGGCGCGAGTGGCGCTGCGCCGGCTAGCAAGATCACGTTAACGTGGTGATTTACCGTACGGCGCGTACGGTAAATCTCCACGATGATGGGCGGCCGCGGCGAACGGCGCTAATCCCAGCGCTGCGCGCCGGCGCGATCGAAGGATCCGGCCTGTTCGGGCACCACGCAGAAAATCAGCCCGGCCGGGTCACGCATAACGACCCAGTGCCCGGTCGCTTCGACGCGCTCCGCGCCCAGCGCCACCAGCCGGGCGACCTCGGCGTCCAGGTTGTCGGTGTGAATGTCGACGTGCACCCGGGCGGGCCCGTCGCCGAGTTCCTGGACGAGCAGGCCGAGCGTGTCGGTCACCCCGCCGCCGTGGTACTCGGGATAGCGGGTGTAGTGCGTGAGCTGAGCGCCGGTCGCGCCCTGCCAGAACGCGATCTCGCTGGCCCGGTCCGCGGCCGGGACGTCCAGCACGACGACCGAGAGCCTGCTGTAGTGGGTCACGGGCACACGCTACCGCCGGCCGTGACGGCGCCGGGGGGCGGGAACTCCCCGTTCCCGGCATAGGCCGCAGCGGGGACCACGCCGGCTGGAGGGACGGCGTGGTCCCCGCGAGCGGGGCCAATGCAGCGGGCGCAGTGTCAGTGCGCGTGCGCGAACTGCTCGGCCTCGGTGGAGCCGGCCAGGGCGGTAGTGGACGAGGCCGGGTTGATGGCCTGGCTGACCTGGTCGAAGTAGCCGGTGCCGACCTCGCGCTGGTGGCGCGTCGCGGTGTAGCCGGCCGCCTCCGCGGCGAACTCGGCGTCCTGCAGCTCGACGTAGGCGGACATGCCGCGCTCGGCGTAGCCGTGGGCCAGGGTGAACATCGACTCGTTCAGCGCGTGGAAGCCGGCCAGGGTGATGAACTGGAACTTGTACCCCATCGCGGCCAGCTCGCGCTGGAACTTCGCGATCGTGTCGGCGTCCAGGTGCGCGCGCCAGTTGAACGACGGCGAGCAGTTGTAGGCGAGCATCTGGTCCGGGTAGACGTCCTTGATCGCCTCGGCGAACTGGCGGGCGACGGCCAGGTCCGGCGTCGAGGTCTCCATCCACAGCAGCTCGGCGTACGGCGCGTAGGCCAGGCCGCGCGCGATGCACGGCTCGATGCCGTTGCGCACCCGGTAGAAGCCCTCGCCGGTGCGCTCGCCAGTGACGAACCGCTCGTCGCGCTCGTCGACGTCGCTGGTGATCAGCGTGGCCGCCTGGGCGTCGGTGCGGGCGACGATCAGCGACGGGACGCCGCAGACGTCGGCGGCGAGCCGGGCGGCGCTGAGCGTCTTGATGTGCTGTCCGGTCGGGATCAGCACCTTGCCGCCGAGGTGGCCGCACTTCTTCTCGGACGCGAGCTGGTCCTCCCAGTGCACACCCGCGGCGCCGGCCGCGATCATGCCCTTCATCAGCTCGAACGCGTTCAGCACGCCGCCGAAGCCGGCTTCGGCGTCGGCCACGATCGGGGCCAGCCAGTGCGGCGCCCCCGCGTTTGCCGATTCCGCCCACGTGATCTGGTCCGCGCGCAGCAGCGCGTTGTTGATCCGGCGCACCACGGCCGGGACCGAGTTGGCCGGGTACAGGCTCTGGTCGGGGTAGGTCTGCCCGGCCAGGTTCGCGTCGGCGGCGACCTGCCAGCCGGACAGGTAGATGGCCTTCAGCCCGGCCCGCACCTGCTGGACCGCCTGGTTGCCGGTCATGGCGCCCAGGGTGTTGACGTAGCCGTCCTCGTGCAGCAGGGCCCACAGCCGGTCGGCGCCGAGCCGGGCCAGCGTGAACTCCTCCTGCACCGAACCGCGCAGCTTCACCACGTCCGCGGCGCTGTAGGTGCGCTCGATGCCAGCCCAGCGCGGGTCTGTCGCCCACTGCCGGTGCAACGCGGCTGCCTGGCTCTCGATGTTGGTGGCCTGCCCGTTCCCAGTGCCGTTCTGGTGTGCAGTGCCATTGGCGTGTGCTGATCCGTTGAGCGTGCCCTCGAGGCGACCCTCGTCCATCGTGACCTCCAGCTTTGTCGTCCCCGGGTTAGGTAACGAGCGTGCCCGGGTAGGGCCGCATACCGATAGGGGCTGTCGGCCTGAATATTCAGCTAGTACTTCGGCTAGAGTGAAGAAATGCAAAGTTTCACTGAGCAAGAATCGCGATCCTTGCCAGTAACCGCGCTTGATCTCAATATGTTCGGCCAGCGACTCCGACATATCCGGCGCTCGCGCGGGCTGACGCTGGCGGAGCTGGGGGAGCGGGTCGGGCGCGCGCCGTCGGTGCTGTCGCTGCTGGAGAACGGCCGCCGGGAGCCCAAGATCTCGCTGATCGAGGCGCTGGCTACTGCGCTGTCGGTGCCGGCCGGCGAGCTGATGCGCAATCAGCCGCCGAGCCGCCGGGCTCAGCTGGAGCTGTCGCTCGCCGAGGCCCAGCGCGACCCCGGCTTCGCCGACCTCGGGCTGCCGCCGCTGCGGGTCGGCGCGCGGGTGCCGAGCGACGTGCTGGAGCACCTCGTCGCGCTGCACGCCGAGATGCGGCGGCAGCGCACCCGGCCGACCGCGACGCCGGAGGAAGCCCGGGCGGCGAACGCCGACCTGCGGCTGATGATGGGGGAGCGCGGCAACTACTTCGCGGAGATCGAGAAGGCCGCGGCCGACGCGCTGGCGCCGGTGGGCTACACCGGCGGCGCGCTGTCCCAGGGCATGCTGCTGTCGGTCGTCAACCATCACGGGTTCTCGGTCCGCTACGTGCAGGACCTGCCGCGCTCGGCCCGGTCGGTCACCGATCTGCGGCATCGGCGGATCTACCTGCGGCAGGAGTCGCTGGGCATGCACACGCCGCGGGCGGTGCTGTTGCAGACGCTCGGGCACTTCGTGCTCGGTCACTCGACGCCGGCCGACTTCGCCGACTTCCTGCGCCAGCGGATCGAGTCGAACTACTTCGCCGCGGCCGTGCTCGTGCCCGAGCAGGCGGCCGCGACGTTCCTGCGCGCGGCGAAGGACGCCAGGGACATCGCGGTGGAGGACCTGCGCGACGTGTTCTCGGTGTCCTACGAGATGGCCGCGCACCGGTTCACCAACCTCGCCACCCACCACCTCGGGCTGCCGTGCCACTTCGTCAAGAACGACGAGGGCGGCATCATCTACAAGGCGTACGAGAACGACGGGGTGGTGTTCCCGGCGGACCCGACCGGCGCGATCGAGGGTCAGCGGATGTGCCGCTACTGGTCGGGCCGCCAGGTGTTCAGCGCGGCCGACCGGTTCAGCCCGTACTTCCAGTACTCCGACACCCCTTCTGGCACCTACTGGTGCACTGCGCTGGTGGACTCTGGCCGGGAACGGGGCTTTGCCGTGACCCTCGGGGTCCGGTATGAGGACTCGCGCTGGTTCCGCGGCCGGGACACGACGATCCGGACGACGTCGGCGTGCCCGTCGGGCGAGTGCTGCCAGCGGCCGCAGGCCGCGCTCGCGGCCCGCTGGGAGGGCATGGCCTGGCCGTCCGCGCGCGCCCACTCGCACGTGCTGCTGGCGCTGCCGTCGGGCAGCTTCCCCGGCGTGGACGAGTCCGACGTGTTCGAGTTCCTGGACCGGCACGCGGGCACCTGAGCCGCGGCCGTGGTCTTGTCGCGGTTACGAGCGCTCGGGCCGCCGGTCGGCCGACATGATCCAGACCGCGAAGATCACCAGGAACGCGCCGGTCAGGCCGATGTAGACGGCGAATATCACCGCGACGACGGTGAGGATCGGATTCGGCCAGGAGAACCGGACCAGGAACGCGGAGACGATCGCCACCACGCCGAGGCCGGCCAGCCCGACCATGCCCCGGTTACTGCGGGCCGCGGGATGACCGGGCCAGCCGGGTGATACGGGCGGCCCTCGCCGCCGTGGGCCTCGCGTGCGTCTTCCAGGGCGCGGTTGATGCCGCTGGCGATCTGCTCCGCCGGCGTCCGGATCCGCAGCCAGCTCACCAGCCAGTTCGTGCCGAGCGAGACCTGGCGCCCGCCGACCGCGGTGATGGCGATACCCGTGCGCTTCACGGCGACGGTCCGGATCTGCGGCAGCGAGATCCGCTGCCGGAAGAAGCCGGCCCTCAGCTCCACCGTGCCCGTGGCCGGGCTGAGCGTGATGGAACTCGGCCGGCCGGCCAGGACGACGGCCAGCACCGCGGCGAGCGCCATCAGCGGATATGCGTACAGGTCGACGAACAGGACTTTGATCACAGCCATGTTTACGGCCGCGGCCCCGGCCGTCACCGCCTGCACCGCAAAGGGGAACCGCCAGCGCTCATCTGGCATACGCGGGATTATCGCGACTGCGGAGCGGAATCGCCGTGCTTTTCCGAAAGGTGACGGCTGCATGGCCCGGCGGTTAGCCGAACTGCGGAGCGCGCTTCTCCCGGAGAGAGGCGAGCCCTTCGCGCACGTCCGCGCCCATGAACGTGAGCATCTCGTACGCGGCCGACTGGTCGAAGATCGGCCCGGCGGCGCGGACCCAGCCGTTGAGCGCGCGCTTGGTCAGCCGGATCGCCAGCTGCGGACCAGTGGCCAGGTGGTTCGCGACGCGCAGCGCCTCGGGCAGCACCTCGTCCCGCGGCAGCGCCTTGGACACCAGCCCGATCCGCTCCGCCTCGTCGCCGGTCACCATCTCGCCGGTCATGAGGTAGTACTTCGCCCGGGCCAGGCCGCACAGCAGCGGCCAGATGATCGCCGCGTGGTCGCCGGCCGCCACCCCGAGCCGCACGTGGCCGTCGCCGAGCCTGGCGTCGGTGGCGCAGATGCTGATGTCGGCGAGCAGCGCGACCACCAGGCCCGCCCCGACGGCTACCCCGTTGATGGCCGACACGATCGGCTTCTCGCAGTTGACCATGTTGTAGACCAGGTCGCTCATCTCGGCCAGCATGTGCGTCACGAGGGCGTAGTCGCCGATCTGGCGTTCCACCATGGCCAGGTCCCCGCCGGCCGAGAAGGCCCGGCCGGCGCCGGTCACGACGGCGACCCGCGTCTCCTCGTCCCGGCTGATGTCGGCCCAGACCCTGGCCAGCTCCGCGTGCATCTCCTCGTGCGCCGCGTTGAGCACGTCGGGCCGGTTCAGGGTGACGAGCAGGATCCCGCCCTGCTGGCGCTCAAGCTTGAGGTGCTGGTAGCTGGCGAGGTCCATGGCGTCGCTGTCCTCTCGGGTTCGGCGATGGCACCTGGCAGCGAGGCGGCTGCGGGCGCTGGCGACATTTTGGCAGGCTCGACGTGCGTCACGCCGCTGCGCGGGCGTCACCGTCACCGCGGCCGAAGCGGGCCGCGCTGGCCGGGTCGTTCGCATCCGGGGCTAGAGTAGATGCATGTGCATGTATGCAGGCGCGCGGTGACCAGTCACGACCCCGGCGAGGGCCTGGTCGCCGAGCTGAAGTGGGTTCACGGCATGATCCGCCGCGATCTGGAGACGGTGCGCTGGCTCGCGGACGAGCTGGACGACGGCCTGTCCGGGCCGGACGCGGCGGCGCGGATCGGCGACCTGGAGATCGGCGGCGCGCTCTGGCAACTGAAGATCAACTGCCTGCAGTACTGCCGGTTCGTGCACATGCACCATCATGGCGAGTCGGCCCTGCTGTTTCCGCGGCTGCGGGCGGCAGATCCCGCGCTCGGTCCGGTGGTCGACAAGCTGGAGGCAGACCACGCCAGGGTGTCGGACCTGCTGGACGACGTGTCCGCGGCCGCGGCCGAGCTGGCCGACCGGGAGGACGCCGAAGTGCGCAAGCGGCTGATCGCCGCGCTCGGGACCCTCAGCGACGACCTGCTTGAGCACCTGCAGTACGAGGAGGACAACATCTCCGGCACGCTGCGCACGCTGGACCTCGTGGGGCAACTGGTAGGCGCGGGTGAGCGGGCCGGAGTACTCGTGCGCGCAGGCGTGGGCCGCGCTGTCGGCGGCGCACGCGCGGATCGCCGGGCAGCTCGCCGACGCCCTCGCGCACCGCTGCGGCCTCAGCGTCAACGAGTTCGAGATCCTGCTCCGGCTGGACGGCGCGGCTGGCAGCGCGGCTGCGGCTCGGCGAGCTGAACGAGTTCATCCCGCTCACCCAGCCCGCGCTGAGCCGGGCCGTGACCCGGCTGGCCGGCCGCGGGTACGTGGCCAGGGCGGGCGCGCCCGGTGACGGCCGCGGCGTGCTGGTCATCTTGCAGCCGCCCGGCGCGGCCGCGCTGGCCGCCGCCATCCCGGTGCACGCCAGCGCCATCCGCGCGGCGCTGCTCGACCGGCTGTCGCCGGCCGAGCAGGACCTGCTGACCGGCGTGCTCGGCCGGATCGCCGAGTAGGTTCAGCCGCCCTCACCGGAGGCGGCCGACGGCAGCTCGGTGAAACGCCGGACCCACTGCAGCATCGCGTCCGCGCCACCAGGCTGGTCGGCTATCTGCGTGACGAGGTCCTCCAAAGTCGCCGCGCTGACGTCGCCGCCGATGCCAAGCGCGTCGCTGGCCTGGAACATCCCGGTGCTGTCGGTGATCTCGTAGATCGGCCCGTCGCCGCCGCCGTCTGGCCACGGGAATACGACGAGCTGAAGCTCGCCATCCGGCTGGCCCGGGTCGGGCGTGTAGACGGCTAGCGCCATCCGCGCTGCCTGCTCGGCGGCCTCACTGAGGCGGCCGGCCGTGAAGGACGGCGGCTCCCGCACACCGTCGCCGATCCAGGTAACTTCCCAGTTACCGCCCCGTGCCGAGACCGTCCCGGTCAGCAGGCCCGAAGACGCGCGTTTCCTTCGCCCGAACAGTGCCATCGCATTACCCGCTTTCGCTGCGAGCCCGGCACCAATCATGACGGGAGCAGGCCGACTAGGCCAGGTTTGAGCCCGAGTGCCGCCTGCTGCATAGTTCGGAGATAGGAACTTGCCCTATCCGGAGAAGACGCGATGACGACACCAGCGCCAGTGCCGGGGTGCCCGGTCGACGAGTCGTTCGACCCGTTGTCGCCCGAGTTCCTGGCCGATCCGTTCGCGGTGCTGGCGGAGCTGCCGCCGGCCGCGCGCCGGCCGGTGTTCTACGCGCCATCGATCGGCTACTACGTGCTGACCCGGCACGCCGACATCGACCAGGTGTTCCGCGACCACACCACGTTCTCGGCCGCGGTGACGCAGGCGCCGCTGGCGCCGCTGGTGGCGCAGGCGCAGCAGATCCTGCTCGCCGGCGGGCACCGGCCGCAGCCGTCGATGGTCTCGCTGGACGAGCCGGACCACGCGCGGCTGCGCAAGCCCGCGGCCCGCGCGTTCAGCATGTCCAGGGTTACCGCGATGATCCCGACGATCGAGGCGATGACCGCGCGGCTGCTGGACGCGGTGGCCGGCGCAGCCGAGTTCGACCTGGTCGCGGCCCTGGCCTTCCCGCTGCCTGCCTACCTCGTGTTCGCGCTGATGGGGGTGCCGGAGCAGGACTTCGGGCAGCTCAAGGAATGGTGCGGCTACCGGGCCGCGCTCTCGTTCGGCCGCCCGGCGGCCGGGGACCAGGTGGACATCGCCCGCGGCATCGCCGCCTACCGGGGCTACCTGCGCCGGCTCGTGGACGCGAAGGCCGCGACGCCCGGCGACGACCTGACCAGCGACCTGCTGGCCATTCACGCCGAGGATCCGGACCGGCTGGCGCTGGACGAGATTGCGTCCATCCTGTTCTCGCTATCGTTCGCCGGGCACGAGACAACGACCGGTCTCATCGGGAACGTGGCGCGCAGGCTGCTCGAGGAGCCCGGCGCGGTGGGCGGCCGTAGTCGGGCGGCCGGACCTGATCGCGGCCGCGGTCACCGAGACGCTGCGCTTCGACCCGTCGGTCACGGTCTGGCGCCGCGTGACGACCCGGCCGGTCACCATCGCGGGGGTCGACCTGCCGGCTGGCGCGAAGCTGTTCCTGTGGCTGGCGGCGGCCGGGCGGGACGAGTCGGCCTTCGCCTGCCCGGCGGACTTTGACCTGCACCGGGCCAACGCCGAGGACCACCTGGCGTTCGGGAAGGGACTGCACTATTGCCTCGGCGCGAATTTTGGCCGGCTCGAAGCCCAGATCGCGATCCGGGAGCTGGCGCGACGCTTCCCGGCGCTCGCGCTAGTGCCCGGTCAGCAACTCACCTTCCACCCGAACATCTCCTTCCGCGGACCGCAGCGGCTGCTGGTGCGCTCCGGCTAACCGGCGCCGCTGACCGCGATCAGCGCCACCGACGCGGCCGCCAGGCACAGGCCGGCCACTCGCAGCCGGGTCAGTCGCTCGCCGAGCAGGCTACGGGCCAGGATGATCGTGCTGGCCGGGTACAGCGACGTGATCACGGCGGTGATCGCGAGCAATCCGAGGTGCGTCGAGAGGAAATAGAAGACGATCCCGACCGTGCCGGTCACGCCGGTCACGGCCGAGAGCATCGTGGTGCGCCGCGTCGGCCGGCTCAGCTGCCGGGCCGCCGCGGCGATGACGAACACGGTCACGAGCGCGGCCGCCTGCCCGGACACGATCGGCCACAGGTCGTGACTGGAGCCGGCCCGGTTGAGCGCGATGAACAATCCGGCGAACCCGGCGCCCGCCAGCAGGCCGAAGACGACACCGAGTGCGTGCCGGCCCGTCGCGCTCCGCCCGCGCGCCGATGCTGCGGCCGGCGCTGGCTCGCGGTCACCCGCCGAGGCTGCCCCAGTGTCGCCCGCCGAGGCTGGCTCGCTGCCTTCGGCCGACACCCCCACGATGGCCGGCAGCGCGAGCCCGATCCCGATCAGCGTGAGCGTGCCCGGCCGCTCGCCGAGCAGCAGGCCGGCCAGCACGGAGAACGCGGCCGAGCCGACGGCGCTCAGCGAACTCGCGACGCTGAACGCCGCGTGCCGGAAACCCAGATACAGGGCGAGCGTGCCGACGACCTCGCTGACGCCGGCCACCACGCCCCACCACAGCGCGGCCGCCGTCGGCGGCTGCGAGCTGGCCCACGGCACGATCAGCAGCAGCAATAGCATGCTGACGCCCTCGCTGAGCACCGTCACCTTCAGCACGCTGGCTTCACGCGAGGCCAGCCCCGCGGCGTAGTCCGAGCTGCCGTAGCCCAGCGCGGACACCAGTGCGAGCACGATCGCAAGCACGGTGGAAGTGCCCCCCGAGGTGAAGTAGCGGCCCCGTTGCCGCACTCGCCGGCTGAAGGCCCCATTATGTCCTGTCCCCGGCCGGGCGGATTGCCGGCGGGGAGGGTGGCATGGCGCGGCGCGGCGGCATACGATTGGTATTACTAGCAAGTAACTTAAGCTGGCCGTGACCTAGCTTCGGCCGGCTGTCGGCCAGGCCCGAGGAGTGACAGTGACCAGTCCCGACCAGTCCGCGGGCGGGTTCTCGCTTGAGCTATCCGCTGACGTCCGCCAGACGCGCGACTGGGTGCATGACTTCGCGGTCGACGTGATCAGGCCGGCGGCGGCCGAGTGGGACGAGCGCGAGGAGACACCCTGGCCGATCCTCGAGGAAGCGGCCAAGATCGGCCTGTACTCGCTGGACTTCTTCGGCGCTCAGTGGCTGGACCCGAGCGGCCTGGGCATGGTCGTGGCCTTCGAGGAACTGTTCTGGGGTGACGCGGGCATCGGCCTGTCCCTGGCTGGGTCCGGGCTGGCCGCGGTCGCCGTTGCCAGCAACGGCACCAATGAGCAGATCGGCGAGTGGCTGCCGCAGATGTTCGGCAGCCCCGGCGACGTGAAGCTGGGGGCGTTCTGCTCGTCCGAGCCGGACGCCGGCAGCGACGTCGGCGCGATCCGGACCCGTGCGGTCTACGACCAGGCCAAGGACGAGTGGGTGCTGAACGGCACGAAGACCTGGGTGACCAACGGCGGCATCGCGGACGTGCACGTCGTGGTCGCCGTGGTGGATCCGGCGCTCGGCAGCCGCGGGCAGGCCAGTTTCATCGTCCCGCCGGGCACGCCCGGCCTGTCGCAGGGCCAGAAGTTCCGCAAGCACGGCATCCGCGCCTCGCACACCGCCGAGGTAGTGCTGGACGACGTGCGGGTCCCCGGCCACTGTCTGGTCGGCGGCAAGGAGCGGCTGGACGCGCGACTGGCCCGCATCGCGGCGGGCGGCAGCGGCGGTGAGCAGGCGGCGATGCGAACGTTCGAGCGGTCGCGGCCGTCGGTCGCGGCGATGGCGGTGGGCGTTGCGCGCGCTGCGACCGAGTTCGCGACCGAGTACGCCACCCAGCGGGTGCAGTTCGGCAGGCCGATCGGCCAGAACCAGGGCGTCGCGTTCATGCTCGCGGACATGCACGCCGCGGTCGACGCGGCGCGGCTGCTGACCTGGCGGGCTGCCTGGATGGCGCGGCACGGGCTGCCGTTCGAGCACGCCGAGGGGTCGGTGTCCAAGCTGGTCGCGGGGGAGACCGCGGTCCGGGTCACCGAGCAGGCGATTCAGATCCTCGGCGGGAACGGCTACACCAGGGACTACCCGGTCGAGCGCTGGCACCGTGATGCCAAGATCTTCACCATCTTCGAAGGCACGTCCGAGATCCAGCGCATGATCATCGGTAGGGCCGTCACCGGGCTTAACGTGCGGTAATAACCGCAGGTCATGGCGCTAATGCGGGGCCTGCCGGGCGGGCTGAGCGGGGGAGTTCGACGGCAGGTTGTTTGCAGTTATTCCCCGTTGATTCCGGCCGGTTCCCAATGCCGTACTAGATCAGTGCTGACCCCAAGGGCCAGTCCGGTCGCCGCCAGCTAACCGATCGTGGTTACAGCGGGTAATGACCGCGAGGACGAGCCGGGATGCCCGATCACGCTGAGCCTGGCGGCTTGGCGGGAGAGGTGCCGTGATGACCGCGACGCTAGACGACGTGACGAAGAGGACGAAGCCGGAGCCGACGGCTGAGCAGCTGGCGGCGGAGGATCTGGTGCGGCGGGCCCGCGAGCACGGCCTGTCGCTGACCGGAAGGCCGGTCGCACTCGCATCAATCACCGGCTAATAACGAGACACCACACTAGAAGCACGAGAGCACACGTTGCATCCCCATCGCGGGGAGCAGTTCAAAAGCTCGTATGGCGGGCCGTTACGGAAGAATTGTCGACGGCGGCCCGTCGCGATGGTCCTGGCCAGCGGCAACGCCGCGCATGTTGCCTGAAAGTCCCCGCAGGCGAGAAAGTCGGCTAGTGAACAAACCCGATCAGAACTCGCGGCGTGATGGCGCCCGAGCCGACAGTGCCTTCGATGTAGTCGTGGACGGCTACGACGCGGTCTACGCTGCAGCCGCATCGAGTCCGGCCTTCGCGAGGCTGTGGGCTGACCACGCCTACGGTGGCCCATTCCCCGCTGAGTTCGCTCACATCAGCTTCCTCACATACGACGAGTTTCAAGTCATGGCGCACTACCTCGAACTTGGCGAAGGAACAGTGCTCGCTGATCTGGCATGCGGCGCCGGAGGACCGGGCCTGTGGATCGCAACACAATGCGGAGCATCGGTCATCGGCGTCGACCCGTCATCCGCGGGCCTGGCGCAAGCTCGCAAGCGCGCCGAGCAGGTTGGCCTGACGGACCGCGCCCTCTATCAACAAGGCACATTTGCGAGCACTGGACTTGACCATGGTGCCGCCAACGCGGCACTAAGCGTCGACGCCATCCAGTACGCCCCCGACAAAACCGAGGTGTTCCGCGAGGCCTACCGCATCCTGCGCTCACAGGGGCGGCTGACGTTCTCCGCATTCGAGGTGGACCCTGAGCGCGTCGCAGGAATACCTGTTCTCGGCGTGGACCCTGTGCCCGACTACGCCCCGCTGCTCGCGACTGCGGGCTTTGCAATCGACTCGTACCAGGAATCTGCCGGCTGGGCAGATCGAGTGCCAGCGACCTTCGGCGCCGTCATGGAAGCGATGCCGACGCTCACTGACGAGATGGGCGAGGCCGCGGCGGCGTCCTTGCAGATGGAAGCGGCGGTGACCCTTCAACTCCAGCCTTACCGGCGCCGCGTCATCGTCCACGCACGACGCCTCGAACGCTGACCTCCCTTGGCGACGCGGACCAGCCCGGACTGGGGCCGGGTCATCGACGTCCGGCGCACAAATCCGTGCGGGCGACTCCGCCCCGCGTGTGGTGCTGAGTTGGTGCTGACAAGCGGGGTGCTATCAGGCCATCTACCTGCGGAAACTGCCCGCACCTCCACGAGCTTCACCATCTTCGAAGGCACGTCGGAGATCCAGCGGATGATCATCGGCCGAGCCGTCACCGGGCTTAATGTGCGCTAATAGCCGCAGGTCATGGCGCTGGTGCGGATCTTGCCCCCGAGGATCAGCCACCAGTCAGCCGGTACCGCGACGCCGTTGCCCGGGACGCCAGCGGGCTGCGCGCCGTCGCCGACAGCGTACCCGCGACCGTGACACGGGCGCTGCGGGCGATGCTGCCTCCGCCTGCCCGGCGGTCCAGTCCGTTCCGCCAGGGCGCGATTAGGCAGGACCTTGGCCCCTGGCCGCACCTCAGGCTCGGAAGGGACGCTCGATTCATGACGACTGAAGAGCGCATCGCAAAGCTGGAAGCCCAGATCGACAAGCTCCGGGCCAAGCAGGCCGAGTTGCACGAGCAGCTGACCAAGGCTCAGATCGACCAGTGGCAGGGGCGCCTTGAGGATCTCGAGGTACAGATGCACCTGGGTGCGATGGAGACCAGCGACAAGCTGACCGCATTGATGGACCAGCTCCGCAACAGGTGGGCCGACGCCCGGCGGGAGTTCGAGGGCACGATCTCGACTGCGTCCAGCGTGGCGGACACAGTGCGCACCGGTCTTGAGAATGCGTACAACGAGGTCCGCAAGGCCCTGCTTGAATCCAAGAGGAAGCCGACCTGATCACCCGCTGCCGGGTCCCGGCCACGGGTCTGGCCTGCTGAGGGGCTCGCGCTGTGTGCTGCAAAAGGTACGCGGCCGCCCGGACAAAACGCCCGCAATTTGCGTCGCGCGTTCGGCTGGCCTGCGCTCGGCCGGATCGCCAGGGGCTGCGCCGTGAGCCGGAGCAGCCCCGGGCAGTTCTCAGCGGTGAGCGAACCGGCCGGACCGGCGGGAATGGCCGGACCGCCCGCTGACCAGGTGATAGGCGAGCAGCAGGACCGCAGCGCCGGCGATGGCGGTGAGCCAGGTCGAGAGGTTGAAGAACCCCTGCAGGCTGTGGACGTGGAACAGCTTGGTTGCGACCCAGCCGCCGCCCAGCGCCCCGCAGGTGCCGATCACGCAGGTGAGGATGAGGCCCTGTGATCTCTTGCCGGGGATCACCATGTTGGCGAGTAAGCCTGCGGCCAGGCCGAGAACGATCCAGGCGATGATGCTCATGACGTGCTCCTCAGTTAGTCTCCTGCACTGAGCATCCGGCGCACGGCCGCCGCGGCTAAGGGCCGTTCCTCCTGCCGGGCGGGGACCTTCGGCTCACATCCGGGCCAGGCCGCTGGGATGCAGATGTTCGAGGCGGGCGCCAGCCGGGGCGTGGCGCCGTCATGAAGTGACGGGCAGTCACGGGCACGAGACCTGGGCGCAGGATTCGGCCCGCGTGCACACCGGCCCCGATTGAGTTGAAGGACGGTCCGCCGGCCGGCACAAACGCCGAAGTGCCGGCCGGTGACAAACGCGATCTTCAGGCGCTGCGGCCATGGCCCGCCAGCAGGGCCGAGGCGGCGAACGGCGTCTCGCTCCCGCTGACGCTGGCGAGGGTCAGGAGGCGTGAGGAAGGTCAGGAGGCGCGAGATGGTCCTGTGTCCCGTGCCAGCGGCACGATTACGCCCGGCTAGGCCATTTCGCACGCCGCGAGCGCTACGGACGGATTTATGATTCGCGGTAGTCGCGAGGAGGAGGAGGCCGGCCGATGGCGGGTCCGTTGCAGGTGATTGCCGTGGGCTTCGGTCCCGGTGCCGACCTCGAGGGCCGGGTGCTGGCTGAAGTCGACCGGCTGCAGGGCCGGGGAGTGCTGCGGCTGCTCGACCTGCTGTTCGTCGCGAAGAACCAGGACGGCACGATCCGGCAGCTGGCCGTCGGCGAGGACGAGGATTTCGGCGCGCTCCTGGCGCGCATCGTCCCCGTTGACGACGCCGGCCCGGCCGGATCACCGGCGGGCGACGCCGTGCCGGGCTTCGATCCGGCTGATGCGCGAGCACTGGCGGCCTCCTTGCTGCCCGGCACGGCACTGGCGTTCCTGCTCGTCGAGCACAGCTGGGCGCAGCCGCTGGTTGACGCGATAGCCGAGACGGGTGGCGCGGTGCTGGGCGATGGCTTCCTCACGGCCGGGGCCGGGTTGCTCGTCGGTGCTGAGGTCGCGACGAGGGAGGAGGCAGTCCGGGGGATTGCGGAGGCGCAGGCGGCTGAGGCTGAGGCTACGCTGCGCGCCCTGGCGGCGGGAAACCAGGCCGTCGAGGCGGTCGAGGCCGCCGAAGCGATCCGCGCCGCTGCTGCTGCCGGCGCAGTCCGGGCTCTCGTGGCCGCCGGGCTGGTGGAGGAGGCAGCCGCCCACGAAGCGGTGGAGGCCCTGACCGCCGCCGGGCTCATCACGGCGGCGGCCGCGGAGGCGGCCGCGGAAGGCGCCGCTACTGTCAGGGCAGCGTCGATCAGCATGACTGAGGCGCGGGTCCTGCGCTACCTGCCCACGCAGCTGACCTTCGCGATGATCGCCGGCAAGCTGGGGATCTCCCGCTCGGCGGCGAAAGAACGAGCCGAGCGCGCCTACAAGAAACTCGGCGTGCATAGCCGGGCCGAGGCGGTCCGCCGGGCCCGAGCCCTTGGGCTCATCGACTGACCCCTCGATCCGCTCCCGCAAGCCGATGCCCTCACCGCCGAACAGGATCCGGCCCACCTGGTACGCCTATGTTGACGAGGGCCCGCTGCCGGCGTCTTGATATCGGCTTGATGGCGATCGGCCGGGCGTCGCCTGAGCGGCCCTGCATCACGGCCAGCCGCTCGGCTCACCGGCAGGTGGTCCGCGCGGTACCCAGCGAGCACCATCCTGCTCTTTGACCAGGTGGCCTTTTCTGCCCGAGCCCTTGCGCTGGTGTTCGGCTGGACGGGGCGCAGGGAACTGAGCCGGTGACCCCGGCGGCGTACAGCTTCCCCGCTGACGTTTGCTTCAACGGCTGGCCGGGCGGAATTACCGGGCCTGCCGCCTCCCGGGTCGGCGCCGCATCCGCAGGGCGCCCAGGAGCAGGGCGCCGAGCAAGATGACAATGCCGATGAACAGCAGGTACAGCAGGCCCTTCACGACCACGCCCACGATGCCCAGCGCGATCGCCGCAATCACCAGCAGCAGAAACAGGGCAATCATCTGATCCTCCCTCAGTGCGCCTGCTAGCGGCGGGCCAGCCGCCGCTCGCCGCCAGCACCCGGCTCGTACGCCAGGTCGTAGTGCTTAAAGATCGCCTCTTCGTCACCCGCTGGCAGCACGCCGTCAGTGCCGATCGACGGGGCATTCCTTACGTGTTTCCTGTCGTAGGAGACCTTCAGGTACCCCGGACCCACGGTCGCCCGGTCAAGTGGCACGAACACGAGCCGGTGCCGGGTCGGCAGCCCGACCCTGACCGCGCCGAACGATGGCAGGTCGGTGGCGGTGTCAACGTAGACGGACTCCAGGTCGCCAATCTTGTGACCGTCGGCGTCGACCACATCGTGGCCGCGCCATTCCCGGATGTCGGCAGCCTCGAACACGCCAGCCTTCCTTCCCGCAACGCCACGGCTTCGCTTCATCCATGGTCGCATCCCGATGCGAGCCACGGCACCCTGATCAGGCAGGCAGCAGGCGTATGTGCCATTCGAGGTGGGTCTCCCGAGCGCGCCAGGCGAGAGCCGCGGATACGCGTGCTGAGTTGGTGCTGACACGCGCTGGCTTGGCAAGTCATCTACCTGCGGAAACTGCCCGGACCTCCACGAGCTTCCCGTACTGCCTGGTCAGGGTTAACTTTCTGGTGCCAAGGTAAGGGGCCCCGCAGACAACTCGACAGGGCCATAGGGCCCGAGCTGCGCGGCGAGGGCGACCTCGGCTGCCGGCGTCTCCTGGTCACGGCTCGTCCTGGGCGAGGTCGGCCAGGATCCGGCGGCCGTGGCTGGTGATGATCGACAAATGCCCTTCAGCGGGGAAGAACCGCGTATCGCAGCCCGGGATCTCGGCGGCAAGTTGCCGGGCTGTCTGGGGCGGGGCGTTCGTGTCTGGCTCGCCTTGCCACAGGGTCACCGGAATGCGGATGCGGTCGGGGTGCAATCCCCAGTCCCCGGTCATCAGAGCCATGTCCTGGCACGCCCCGGCTGGGCCGGCATCGAGGGCGTCGGATAGCACATCGGTATAGACGCGGGCGAACTCCGGATCGGTCAGAGTTCGCCGGTCTGGTTCAGGAAGGGCCTGCAGGGTCTGGTCGATCAGCCGGCCAGGGAACCGGCGGGCAGCGAGTCGTACACCCCACCAGCTAATCCACGCGCGACGCGGCCGGTGCAGGCACATCTGCCGGCTGCGAGCTACTGCGGGAGCCATTCCGGCTATATTGCCGGGCCCGACGCATCCGACGAGCGAGGCTTTGCTTACTCGGTCGGGCAGTGCTTCGGCGCAGGACAGAGCGTACGGGACTCCGCCCGAGTACCCCAGGATCGCGAAGCGGGACAGGCCCAGCGCATCGGCGAGGGCCGCGACATCGGCCGGCCAGTCGGCGATGCGGCGCCGTGGCAGCGGGTCGGAACGGCCGAGTCCGGGCCGGTCGACCGCGACCACGTGCGTGTTCAGCTGGTCCGCGGCGCCCGCTGGCCACATCCGCCATTCGGTGCGGCAGCTCGGCGTGCCCGGCAAGTAGAGCACCGGCTTGCCGTCCGCAGGCCCGTACTGCCGGTAGGCAAGATACCGCCCGTCAGGCAGCCTGACTCGTTCGACGGCCGGCCCCATGGCAGCGCCGGCAACTCATCGCCATCGCGGGCAACGCGTTCTTTGGGCTTCATCACCTTCACGGCGCGACCTGATGCTTCCTCTGCGCTCGGCTGGCGTTGGCGGCAATGGTTGCGACGGCGGCGCGCATGATGTGGGCGACGAACGGCCGGATCAGCCACCAGTAGCGGGCGAACTGGCGCCGGGCTCCCGCGTCGGTTGTCGCGGTGCGGCATTCGTAGGTCAGCAGCGTGCGATCGGTGCCGTAGGCGTGGACGGTGAAGTTGCAGGCGATCTTCCCCCAGCCGGGCTCGCGGAAATCCCGGAACTCCGCCAGCGGCACGTCCCGCCATTCGATGCTGGCCTGCCAGAACTTGCCGACGGCGCCGAAGGCCAGCTCGCTGTCTTTCCTGACCCCAAGCGACAGCCAGCCGGGCAGGCCGGCACCATCGGCCAGGGTGAGCTTCGGCAGTGGCGGCGCAGTCCGGTGCCGGAGGCGGTCAGGCAGGCCGCGCAGCCACATCGCAGTGTTGAGCAGTGGCGTCCGCACGGTCAGGAAATCCAGGTCTCGCGCCGCGGCGAACGTCGTCGCGAGATCCGCGTCGACGATCTTGTGCACGGCCAGCACGACGTCGTACTCGGGCAGCTGACGGTCGATGATCATCTGGTCTCGGTCCATCGTCTCCTGCCACGCGCCTTCCATCCGACATCATCCTGTGCGCCCGAGCCAGGGCCGCAAGTCCCGCGCACCCGGAGACGGCGTCCCCGAACGGCGTCATGTCAGTCGCCGCGCAATTCGCCGGTCCCCAGCTCCGCGGCGATCTGCGCTGCCCAGGCGTCGATGGCGGGCCAGTCGCGGAAGTCGCCGGCTGGGAGCGCGGCCCGCGCGGCAGGCATGTGCTGCACGAACCGCTCGCCGAGGCCGACGGCGGGAGCGTCCGGGTCGTAGGCGCCGAAGAAGATCTGTTCCCCCCGCGGGTGCAGCAGCTTGGTGAGCTCGTCGAACTCCTTCGGCCGAGTGGTCTCAAGGACGTTCTTGCCGTCCTTGTCCATCAGGTCGGTGCCGAGCGGGCCACTGCTGAACAGCCACACCGGCCGCGCCGCGAGCTCTTTGTGATGCCGCCGCGAGAACGCCACGGCCGGCTTCAGCCAGTGGAACATGTACGCCGCGCCGCCGAGGACGACCGCATCGTAGGGCTCGACGTTCTTGACGTCCTCAACGGCCCGGGCCTCGGCTGACACGCCCGCCGCCGTCAGGGCGGCCGCGATCCGCTCGGCGATCCCGGCAGTGGCGCCGTGCCGGGTAGCGTAGGCGACGAGAACTCTCATGGCATCTCCTCCGTGGTGCAAAAGCCAACTCCGCGTTTCCCTTCGCGGCAACCAGGACCCGCCACCGCGCATCCCGCCCCGCGCTGCCGAGCGGCCCGAAGGCTCCGCACCTGCAGGCTGGCGGCCGGGCCAGTGGCCCGCCAGGGCCGAACGTCACAGATCATCCCGGCAGCGGCGGGGCAGGACCATCTGCCCTGGGCGCGCGGCCGGGTGCCTGCGAGCCTCAAGGCCGAGCAGTGTGCTCGCCGGCTCGCGGCGTCGCCGGCAACGGCGACAGCTAAAGCCGGGCCGCCCGGAGTTACCCGGGCCGGAAGCGCTCCGGCCGGCGTGTTTCGCGGGAGGCATCATGCATGTCTCGTTCCGTCATCAGCAGCGGTCCTAGCCGCGCTAATCGCCCTCACCGTGGGGGCGACAGCCGCCTGCGGCTGGGACGACTTCATCGGCCAGGTCAAGGACATCATCATCATCATCACCACCACCACCACCACTGTCGGCGAGTTCTCCCATCTCGCCGCCGGCGGCCAGATCATCTTCACCTGACACAGGTCAGGCCCGCCGCCCGGCCGGGCGCAGCGGCCGCACGGCCAGCGGTTACCTTCTCCGCACCGCCGCCGAACGCCGCGGAAACTCACCTCGAACCGGGAACAGGCTCCGGGCGTCCCCGCCGTCCTGGTCGGCAGGTTTCACCCGATCCGGTTCCGGACCATGCGCCGGCGAGTCCGGCCGGGTGCCGGATCAGCGGCCGCAATCGCGGATCCCTCGGTGTCCCCTGGCGGCCAGGCTGCGGGCCCGGGTGCAGTTCGGAACTGCCAGGCAGTGCTGCCGCTGGCGCGTAGAACGGTCGGCGCCAGCGGCCAGCCATCAGGTAACGATGACGGTCTAGGCCCGATCGTCGTAGCTATGCACGACGGCCGCCACGCCGAGCCTGCTGACGGCCGGGCCCGTCTCGTGCGCGGCGCGCAGCCCGCCGCCCGGGTCCGGGAGGCCCGATGCGTGGCGGGCTGGCGATTGGCTGGGAGGACGGGGAGCAGAATGAGCTCGGACCGCATCCCGATCACCGAGGAGCATCGCTGACCGTGCGCGAGGCTGGCCGATCCCGCCTGCTGCGGCGGGGGTTCTGGCTGGAGTATGCCTCGATGGCCTGGATGACGGTCGAGGCCGGTGTCGCGATCAGTGCGGGCGTGGTGGCTTCGTCGATCGCGCTTGTCGGGTTCGGGCTGGACTCGGTGATCGAGTTCTTCGCGGCCGTTGTGGTTGTCTGGCAGCTGCGCTGCGTCAGCGAAGAACGCGAGGCCCGCGCGGTCCGGCTGATCGGTGTGTCATTCTTCGCCCTGGCCGCCTTCCTTGCCGCGGAGGGAATCTCTGACCTGGTCAGCCGGGCCTAAGCCGGAGCACTCGCTGCCCGGGCTCGTGGTCACCGCGACGGCACTGGTGGTGATGCCGCTGCTGGCTGTTGCTAAGCGCAGCACCGGCCGGGCCCTGGATAACCGGCCGTTGATTGCTGATGCGGCCGAGAGCGCGTTCTGCGCGTTCACTTCAGCAGCCGCGCTGGCTGGGCTTGGCCTCAACGCGTGGCTGGGCTGGTGGTGGGCTGACCCGGCTGCGGCGCTCGTCATCGCGGCGCTAGCGGTCTGGGAAGGGATAGAAGCGTGGGAAGGCGAAGGTGCTGACGACTAACGACGTCATGATGCTGATCAGCGGGCGACTCCGTGCAGGACGTCCTGACACGCGGGCCTCGGATGACCGGCGGTAGCCAGGCACTTCCTTACGGGAGCGCCCCAGTGCTCCTGGGCCTGCAGAGCTGATTTGGCGGGCGATCCGCTGTTCGGCGCGCAGACAGGCGTCTGACGGCATGACCTGCACTGCACCCGGGATCTGGATGACCAGGGCGGGACGATGCCGATCACTGACCCGAGTGATGTGTCGAACACGAAGCCGAGCCACGGACGCACCAACAGGGCAACGCCGGTATAGAGCGGGTGCTTCACTATCGAGTAGGGCCCGCCGGTGATCAGCTCCCTGCGAGGAAGTAGCGGCCGCAGCGTCGAGCCCGGCACGGCCGGGTTTGCGGACCTTCGGGTAGCCCTTGATGCTGCCCGGGCTCCCCGGGCCTACGTAGGCGTTGCCGGGCACGTCCTGCGTCGCGGCTCAGCCCCCCAAACGCGCCGCGGCGTTCGGTACGAAGCGCTTTGCCTTGCCGGTGAGCGGGTCACGCGGGATCGCCTCGATACGCTAATGCAGACGTCCGGGTCGGTGAGGCCTGCCTGGCTCAGGCTGGCCTCGATGGCCGCGGCGAGCGCGGCGTGGTCGAAGTCGGTGTCGGCGACGACTGCGACGGTGACGCCGGAGCAGACCAGCAAGCCGCGATGCTGGGACGCCGCGGCGGCTTTCTTCAAAACCCAGCAAAACCTCTTCATCATGGTCACCAAGAAGAAGGCCGCCAGATTCGGCCGCCCTATTCGTGTAGCGGTCAGCTGACCGTGACTGGACGCCCTTCAGCCCTGCGCGTAGGTCCCTGTTCCTTGCGCGTCCCCGAACGGCGTCATGTCAGTCGCCGCGCAATTCGCCGGTCCCCAGCTCCGCGGCGATCTGCGCTGCCCAGGCGTCGATGGCGGGCCAGTCGCGGAAGTCGCCGGCTGGGAGCGCGGCCCGCGCGGCAGGCATGTGCTGCACGAACCGCTCGCCGAGGCCGACGGCGGGAGCGTCCGGGTCGTAGGCGCCGAAGACGACCGCATCGTAGGGCTCGACGTTCTTGACGTCCTCAACGGCCCGGGCCTCGGCTGACACGCCCGCCGCCGTCAGGGCGGCCGCGATCCGCTCGGCGATCCCGGCAGTGGCGCCGTGCCGGGTAGCGTAGGCGACAAGACTCTCATGGCATCTCCTCCGTGGTGCAAAAGCCAACTCCGCGTTTCCCTTCGCGGCAACCAGGACCCGCCACCGCGCATCCCGCCCCGCGCTGCCGAGCGGCCCGAAGGCTCCGGCACCTGCAGGCTGGCGGCGGGCCGGTGGCCCGCCAGGGCCGAACGTGACTCGCTGCGAAGCGTGCCAGAGCGAGATGGCGATCAGTGCCGGCACGCCGAGGACGGCGCCTGCCGCCCGCTCGCCAGGCAGCGTGGCGATGGCCTTTGTCGCGCGGCTGGTCCCGGCGCGCCTGCTCTTGATCCCGGCTCTGGGCGCCGGACGCCGGACGGCTTGGGTGACTGTCGTCCGCCGCGCGGGCACTCGTTCATCCGTCGTGCGCCGGGGTCCACCTGAATTTCCAGGCCGCCAGGGCCAGCCCGGCGGCTCCCCACAGGGCCAGGATGCCGAGGTCGCGGGGGGCGAACGCGCTGCCGGTGACGTTCGGGTTGAACGCGGTCAGCATCGCCATGTAGAAGTGCCGGACGGGGAAGACATTGGCCGCCGTTCGTAGCCCTGCGGGTGCGCCGTCGAGGCTGAAGAAGTTGCCTGACAGGAAGAACAGGGTCAGGGTGAGGGCGGGGACGAGCGCGGTGGCGGTGCTGGCCTTGCGGATCATGACGGTGAGGGCGAGTGCCAGTGCGCAGCAGGCGAAGGCCCCGACCAGCACCGTCACTATGGCGGCGAGAATGTGTGCGGCGGGCAGGGATACCCCGTAGGCAGCCCGCCCGAGTCCGGCTACCAGCACGGCCAGCAGCCCGGCTGTCAGGATCGAGTTGATCAGGTAGCCGGCCAGGAAGGTCGCGGTGGGCACCGGCGCGCTGCGCAGCCGTTTCAGGATGCCGTTCTCGCGGTCGTTGACCAGGACGGTGGCGAGGAACTGGAACGCGGCGGATACGACGCCGATGACCATCACCGAGGCCACAATTGCCGTGGCCACTTTGAGGTTGCCGGGCTGCCCGGCCAGGTGCTCGTGATACTTGCCGAACACGGTGGCGAAGATGAACAGGTAGAGCAAAGGCAAGCCGATCGTGAAGAACAGCGCTTGCGGGTTGCGCGTCATTACCTTCCGTACGTAGCCGGCTTCGCGCGTCACCATCGTCGCCGTGCTCATCGCCGCTCACCGCCGACCAGGTCCAGGTAGATGTCTTCTAGGGAGGGGCGCCGGACTTCCAGGCCCGGCAGGTCGGCGCCGCGTTCGCGGCACCAGTCCCCCAGGACCCACAGGGCGCGGCCGGGCTCCGGCGTCCGGAGGGATACCCAGCCGTCCTCGGCGCGGGCGGCGGCGCCCAGCAGCGCGGCCGGGTCCATGCCCTGGGGGAGGCGGAACCGGATCTGTGCCGGGGCGTCTTCCCGCCCGCCCAGCGTCTGGGGCGGGCCCTCGGCGACGATGACGCCGGCCGCGATGACCGCGACCCGGTCGGCGAGCGCTTCGGCCTCGTCCATGTAATGCGTGGTCAGGAACACCGTCTTGCCGAGCTGCTTCAGGCCCTCGACCATGCTCCACGCCTGGCGCCTGGCGGCCGGGTCGAATCCGGTGGTCGGCTCGTCCAGGAACAGCAGGTCCGGGTCGCCCACCATGGCCAGCGCGACATCCAGCCGTCGCTGCTGCCCGCCCGACAGCGAGCCGACCCTGGCCTTGGCCTTGTCGCTCAGGCCGACATGGCTGATGGTCTCGCTGACGTCGCGCGGCCTGGGGTAGTACCGGGCGTATCGCTGCACCAGCTCCCGGACGGTCAGCTCGGGGGGCATGTGCGAGGTCTGCAGCACCAGCCCGATCCGGGCCCGCCATGGAAGCGTCGGACGGGCGGGATCCACGCCCAGTACGCGGATGTCGCCTCCGTCCCGCCTGCGGTACCCCTCCAGCATCTCGACCGTGGTGGTCTTGCCCGCGCCGTTCGGGCCCAGGAACGCGAACACCTCCCCGTGCTGCACGGCCAGGTCGATGCCGCGGACCGCCTCGACGTTCCCGTATCGCTTCCGAAGCCCGGTCACCGAGATCACGGCCTCATCCAGGCCAAGGCTCGCGTCTCGTGCTCGCGGCAGGTCCGCTGTTTTCACTAGCCCACCACCCCAGGGGATGCCGACGCTCCAATTGCGCAGGTCTTCATTCCGGACTCTGGACCGGCACGCTCTGGCCGCCACAGTGCCACAAGACGCTTGTGGCTAGGCCATTAGTCACCATTGCAGCGGCGCTGAGCCTCCGGCAGCGGGTACGCGCAGATCATCCAGATCTGCTGTCCCAGCACAACAACTCCATGTCCCGTTCAGCCACGCCGAACGGCGATGCACGCCCAGGCCGATCCAGGGACAGCTACGGGGCGTGAGTCCATGCGCGAGCCAGCAGATCCAAATGCCGACTCTGTGCTTCTGGCAACCGGCGGCACGACCGCTGGGCAGGCCTGGTCTTCAGTCCCGGAGGTGCTGATCGAAGAATGCTGTTATCCGGCGGCGGGCGTCTACGGCCGATGGGTCGTGGTAACGCGTGCCGCTGATCTTGGCAAGGAAGATCAGCAGGGGGGTGGCGTCTGCCGGGTCCGGGTCGTTGATGAACCCGTGGCCGGCATCCGGGTACACCTTGACGTCATGGTCGATGCCCAGGGCGGTCAGGGCCTGCTCGAGCCTGGGCGCAGCGCTGCGGCCCATGGGCGATCGGTCGTTCCCGCCGTAGCTTCCGATCATCGGGCAAGCACCGGCAAGTGCGTGCTCGGCGTCCTTCGGACAGCCGCCGTAATTGACGCTCGATGCGGCGAACCCGTGCCCGGGCGCTAGCGCTACGGCGTACGCCCCGCCCATGCAAAAGCCGATCACTCCGATCTTGCCGGTGCACTGCTCATCGCGCGCCAGCCGATCGCGGGCGGTTGCAATGTCGTCGAACGTGCGGCCCTTGCCTGCCGGGATCTCGCGCATGATCGTCCACAGGCAGCGGAGCCGGCCGCCCCAGTAGTACAGGTCCGGGGCGGCGGCAACGTACCCCTCGCCGGCCAGCCAGTCTGCCTGGTTCCGCAGGTCGTGGCTCATGCCGCCGAAGTCATGAATCACGACCACGCCGGGCCACGGGCCTCGGCCAGCGGGAGCGGCAAGATAGCAGGGCATCTCACCGTACGGAGTACGGAGCAATTCATCCGGCAACGCGAAGCTCCCGCCCGTCGATGGCGCCCTGACAGCCTCATTGTGCTCGGATCAGCTCAGCGTTATCGACAGGATCACTGATTGCGTGCGCGGACGGCCCGGGTGCAGTGCACGTCGGCCAGCTTCACCATTTTCGAGGGCACGTCGGAGATCCAGCGCATGGTCATCGGAAGGGCCGTCACCGAGCTTGACGTGCGGTGATAGCCGCAGGTCATGGTGCTGATGCGGGGTCTGAACGGGGCCGTGACTCCGACATTGGACGGCTGGCCGTTTGCCCGTTGTTCCTGGTTGGCTCCCGCCAGTCCCTGATCGGGCGCTGAGCTGATGCTGACCCCCTAACGGTTAGGCCGGGTGGTTCGCGGCAATGGAACGCGAAAACGGGGGAGGAGTGTGGGGCACCCGTGCTAACCATCCGAGCGGGTAACAGCTGCGCTGGCCATCGCTGGCTTGCCGCCTGGTGCCAGGCAATGCCGCCGTACCACGGCATCCGAGCAACAACGAGCAAACATGCCTAAGGTCGATCTTGGCGTCTCGATGCGCTGCGGGAGGTGCCAGCAGGCATCGGTATATGCAGGCGCGCAACGCCGGCATATCTGCCCAGCCGTGACGAGGGAATACCCGGCACGCGGGAGATCGCCTGACTGGTGGTGCGCCTATCGTGGGCGCTATGAACCAGGTTGGTCAGCCGACCGCCCCGGGCGGGCCGGTGCGGCCGCGTAAGCCCGCGCTGATGGCGGACGAGCAGGCCGGTTTCAACGGCCGCCTCGGAGTGTTCTTGACCAGCGGGGTGGGATCGATGTGGTCGGTCTACACCGCCATCGGTTTCGTGTTCGGCTGGATCGTCTTGGCCACAACCGGACCCCTGCGCCACACCGATCCTTACCCGTTCCCGTTCCTGCTCTTCCTTGGCAACCTGGTCCAGTTGCTCCTGGTCTTCGTCATCCTCGTCGGCCAAGGTGTTCTGGGCCGCAGCGCCGACCGGCGCTCGGAACGGACTTACCTGGATGCGCAGGAGATCCTCGCGGAGATCATCACCTTGCATTCGCATCTCGAAAAGCAGGACAAGATCCTGAACCATGGCGTCGAGCTGGTGCGATCTGAGGCCCATCCGTGGGTGAAACAGCGGGCGGCGATCAGGCCGCCGACTGTGCGGTCGCAATACGTCGGCCTGAACGGCCGCATCGCGGCATCGATCACCAAGGCCGTCGGCACCATGTGGGCGTTCTACCTGGCGGCTGTCTTTCAGCTCGGCTGGATCGCGCTGGCCGAGGCCCGGATCATCACCTTTGACCCCTACCCCTTCGCGTTCTTGCTCTTTGTCTCCAGCCTGCTGCAGCTGGTCTTCATGTTCGTGATCATGGTCGGGCAGGATGTGCTGGGCCGGGCCGGAGACCAGCGTGCGCAGCTCACGTTCCTGGACGCGGAGGCCATCTTGCACGAGTGCCGCCGGCTGCAGCGCCATCTCACCGCCCAGGACAAGGCGATCGTGACCATCTGCGCTTACGTCGAGGCCGACGCCCCGCACGACCACCCGGTCAGGAGGGCCCTGCCGACCAGCACTACGTGATCAGCGCCAGCGCGTACATCGAAGCGCACCTGCGCCCCGGCACACGGCGCGATACCGAACTTCTCCCGGCAGTCCGCATAGTCGCGCACCGTTGAGTACGACAGGTCCATCGCGTCGATCGCCGTCTTGAACGGCGCCAGCCGCGGCGAGAAGCGGGTCGGTGTCTTGCGCGGCAGCCGGATCGCGCTGGTCGGCCGTAGCAAGAGCCTCGTAGGGCCATTATGCGCGCGGGTCGCAGGCGAGAGTCCGCAGTGTCGCGCGTCACTCGCTCTGAATGCTGAACGTCACTCCGATTGTCACGGAGCGACCGGATGAGCTGACCGACAGTGTGCTGTGATCGCGCGAGCAGTGCAGGGCTAGCTCGGCTGCCGGCCGTTCGACTGGTCACGGCTCGTCCTGGCGAGATCGGCCAGGATCCGGCGGCTCGCGGCCGGGTACCAGGTGTTCGGCATCAACCTGCTGCAGGTGTAGCGGAACCGGGAGCGGCACGGAACCTCGGGAGCCAAGAGCGATAGGGCCGATGCGCACACGCTGGCCGACATGGTCCGGACCGATGCTCACCAGCTGCGCCCGGTCGCCGGTGACAGTGAGCAGGCGCAGGCGGTCAAGGTGGTGGCCCGAGGGCACAAGACGCATCTGGGAAGACCCGCCAGCTGCAGCGGCTGCGGCATCAGTTGCGTGATTACTTCCCCGCCGCCCTGGACGCCTACGGCGAACTCGGCCTGGCCAGCGCGGACGTGCTGGAGTTGCTGGCCCGGGCTCTCGACCCGGCGTCAGCGGCCCGGCCGAGCACCGCGCAGATCGATGCCGTGCTCAAGCGCGCCCGTCGCCAGCGCCGGGCCGAAAGGACTGCTGCGATCAGGGCGGCGCTGCGCGCCCCGCAGCTGGCCTAGCCGCCGGCCGTCACCGCGGCGTGCGCGGCCGTGGTCCGTCGCTGACCGCAGTGCTCACCACCGTGAATGAGCAATCGCCTGTGGCTGCGCCAGCACGGTGATGCGAGCCTGGGAACTGTGTCGCACGAGAGAGCTTGTCAAGTCTTCTGTGTAAACAGGGGGTGACGTCCTTTGCCTGTTTCCTGCGACTGTCGGTTAGTTGCGGGTCAGATGGGGAGCCGGTCGCCGAAGCGGGCGGCCAGGGCGTTGAGGGCGCGTTTCCAGCCCAAGGGCGCCGGTGCCGCGCTCGCCGCGCTGGAGGGTGAGGGCCTCGCCGTCGATGTGCCGGCCGGTGATGTTGCGGATGCCGAGGTAGAGCAGCTTGATCGCGGCGTCATCGCCGAGGAAGTGGCCGCGGTTCTTGATGATCTTCCGGAGCTGGTAGTTGGTGGACTCGATGGCGTTGGTCGTGTAGTTGACCTTGCGATGGCGGTGTCGAACTCCGG
>CAWDVS010000018.1:0-882442 GCA_963805805.1 uncultured Actinomycetota bacterium
CGTCTACCCGGACTTCGAGCCGTGGCGCGGCTGGCTGCGCAGCCGCGGCCTGGGCACCGGTCCGGAGCTGGCGCAGCACCTGATTGCCCGGTACGGGCTCGGCGCGCTTCCTGCCAGCGCGTTCGGCGAGAGCGACGACGCGCTGCGGTTCCGGATGGCCACCGCCATGATCTACGGCGACACGGACGCGGAGCGCGAGGCCGCGCTCACCGCGCCGGATCCGCTGGCCACGCCGACGGTCGCCGCCGCGCTCGGCCGGCTAGCCGAGATCCTGGCCGACCTGAGTCCGTGAGTCAGCGGACCGGTCGAAATAAATGAACCGGAATACCACCACCGCGATCAGCACGACGACGGCGCCGAATACGCCGATCGCGAGCGTCGCGATGTCCGGCCGGCGCACTGCCTCCGCAGCCAGAGCAAGCATCGGTCCTCCCCCGTGACCTGGTCTGCGGCAACTCTACGGAGCAGCCATTCATCTCCCTGACCGGCGCGCCGACCGGTCCGGGAGATGAATTCGAGGCGCGGCTTAGATGACGGCGGCCAGCGCCGCGATGCCTACATCCGGCTGCGGCGCGGCTGCAATCGGGGCACCGCTCGCCGGGGCCCGGGATGTTGAGCCAGTAGCCGTCGACAACGGGCCGGGTGGCGCGGATCGCCGCGACGAGCTGCTTGCTGCTGACCGCGCCGCCGGGCGGGTTGGTGGAAAGGCCCGCGACGAGCCCGACGCGAGGGCGCTCGCGCCGGGCCTGCCGGGCCGCGGCGGTCACGAACGACGCGTATCGCGCGGCGTCACGCTCCAGGCTCTGCGCCTGAATGTCGAGCACGTCGGCGTGCGCCGCGAAGCCCGCGGCCAGGCCTAGCTCGAGGAACAGCTGCGATCGCGGCGCCGCGCGGCCGGGGGCGAGCACGGTGGTGAGATCGAGCCCGGGCGCTGCGATGAGCTGAAGCCCGGCAGCATGCGCCGCCGCGGCCGCGCGCGCGGTCGCGGTGACCGGGTCGCGCTGCTCGCTGGCCGGCGTGTACGACCAGGCCTCGGGGTCGTACAGCACCGCCCGAGTGCGAGCGGGCAGGGTGCCGGACTGCACCGCGGCGACCAGGCTGGCGGCGGACGTGAAGACGACAGCCGGCCACGCGCCCGCCAGCGCCAGCGGCTGCTGACCGGGCTGGACCAGCTCATAGAGCAGCGAGCGGGCGAGACCCGCGGCCACCTTCTTATTCGCCACCACGGTCGCGAGCGCGGGCCTGGCCAGCAGCCACGATGGCGCCGGGCGCAGCTGGCGGCGGTTGCTGGCGCTGCCAGTCCGGCGGAAACCGGGCGGGCGGAAACCGGGCGGGTCGGCGCCAGGCTGGCTGGCGCCCGGCAGCTCAGACGCGCGCCCCGCACAGCCGGCCACCATCGCCGCCGCCGCGGCCAGCCCGAGGAACTCACGTCGGGCCGGCTTGGCACCCGCCGCGGCGCGCGTCCGGGACACCCGCTACCGCCGCGCCGCCCGATCCGCGGCCGGCTGCAGCGCGACGTCGGCGGTCATGCCGTCCAGCGGCGGATCGGCTCCGTCGCCCGTGATCGCGACGACCGCCTCGTACATGTTGCCGTCCGCGGTCAGCACCGGAGCGGCCAGGACCTCCTTGATCACCCCGGCCTGCCCGGCGAGTCCCGCGGCCGGCACCGACACCCGTACCGGCTGCCCGGCCCGCACGGCCGCGGCCGAGCTCTCCGGCACCAGCGCGAGCACCTGCCAGTCGCCCGAGGTGCGCAGCTGGATCATCGGGAGCACGGCCGAGCCGTTCATCCCCGCCTTGGTGCTGACCTGGGGTGACTTCGGCAGCAGCGAGAACAGCGGCGGCGGATCAACCGGCGACTGCTGGCCGGTGTAGTCGGTGATGCCGGCCGGCGCCGCGGACTGCCCCGGCTGGGCATCCACGGCGGTCACGACGCCCGCGGCTGGCGCGACGATCCGGCGCTGCCCGGCCGCCAGCTTGTCGGCCGCCAGCCTGGCCTGGTCCCTGGCGAGCTGCGCCCGGACAGCGGCCGCACTGGCCGTCCCGGTCACGGCGCTGAGTTGCTCCTTGTCCGCCTTAACGGCGGCCGCGTCGGCCGTGACGACCGCGGCCGCGCCCGGTGCCGACTCGGTCGCGAGCAGCTGGTTCGCGCGCACGTCCTGGCCGACCCGCACCAGCACGTTCGCGACCACGCCCGCGGTCGCGAAGTTGAGGTCGACGACGCCCGTGCTGGCCACCGACCCGGTGAGCATGCCCCGGTCCGCCGTCACGACCTGGCGCACGTACCAGCCGCAGCCGAGCGCGCACGCTACCGCGACGGTCAGGCCGAGGAACCGCTGGCCGGCCGTGGTCTGCCGGGCCTGCCATCGCCTGCGCCGGCCCCCCGGCCTGGACCGGCCCTGGCGGCGGCCCGTCACCTCATCCGCAGCCGACCCTCGCGGCCCGGCCAGCACGCGCTGGTCCTGGTATAAGGACGCGGTCACCCTCATGCCTCCCCCGTCGGCGCGCCGCCGCGCCTCGTGCTGATTTTGCCGCGCCGGCGCGCCACCGGGAGGACCCGGCGCGCGACAGTCAGAAATACGTTTCCGCCGGCCTCCGGGATCTTACTGCACCTACCGGCACGTCAATTCGATGTGACGACTTTTTGGAAAAGTCCGTGGCTTAGTCATGTGCCAACCGATTCACAACAACCCATAGTGGCGCCGCAAATTTATAAACCGCTGGCGGCTGCGCCGGGACAGGTAATGTTCCGGTGCGGCCAGGCCCGGCGACGTTAATTGCAATTATCCCATCAGGAGACCATTTCGTGGACATACCGCTGCTCGGCGTCACAATTGCAGCGCTGGGACTGCTGACCGCCGCGTGCATCCTGCCGCAGCGCCGGGATAGCGCCGAGGACAGCGGCGACGGGCGCGCCGTCGTGCGGATACCCAAGCCGGTGCGCACCTCCCGGCACCGGCCGAGGACCTGGTCCTTCCTCGGCATCAGCGCCGCGCTCGGCCTGGTCTTCATCGGCCTGCGCCAGCCGGATCTGCCGCAGGTCTACGCGGGCGCCGTGCGGGCAATGGCCGTGGCGATCACGAGGAACCCGGCGAGCGTGAACGGCTTCGTCGCCCGGCTGCGGCCCGCCACGTTGTTCCTCGCGGTCGCCTACATCACCGGGATCTCGGCCGTGTGCCGGGCCAACCTCGGCCGCCGGGTCGTGCTGCTCGCGCACGCGCCCCTCTACGTCGTCATGTCGCTGCTGGCGCACACGCTCATGATCGTGGCCGGCGTCGCCACCGGCTGGCTGGTCTCGCCGTTCGGGATCGAGGCGACGCTGATGAACCTGCTGATCGGCGGCGTCGTCGTGACCCGCATGACGGTGACCGGATTCATCCTGCCGCGCGGCACGACCGTGCCGCGGGCGCGGCCCCGGTGGCCCTGGGACAGCGTGCTGGCGGGCTGCGCGATCAGCTGCGCGGTCGCGCTGATCATCTGCACGTACGCGTTCACGTCGACGCTGGCCGGCGGCACGGGCAGCTGGCAGCTGTTCTTGCCTCTGTATGCGGTCAGCCTGCTGTTTGCCGCGATGTTCGCGCCCCTCTGCCTGCTGTGGTGGCTAGCCCCGCGACTGCCCGTTCCCAGCCAGGACCGGCCGCCGGTGGACGTGATCATCCCGGCCTACAACGAGGCGGGCAACCTGGCGCGGCTGCTCGCCTCGATCGACGTGGCGGCCGGGCGGTACGGCGGGCCGGTGCACGTGGTGGTGTCCGACGACGGGTCGGTGGACGACACCGCGGCGATCGGGCGGGACGGCATCGGGCGATTCAGGTACGCCACCGGTCAGGTGCTGACCGAGCCCAACGGCGGGCAGTCGATGGCGCTGAACCGGGCGCTGGCGGTGACCAGCGCGGACATCGTGATCAGGATCGACGCGGACTGCGTGATGGGCCAGGACGCGCTCGTCTTCAGCGTGCCCTGGTTCGAGGATCCGGTGATCGGCTCGGTCGGGGCCATGGAGGAACCGCGCGCCGACAACGCGACCTGGTTCCACCGGCTGCGGGCGCTCGAAGCCCAGTTCCAGTTCCGGTTCGCCCGGCTCGGCCAGAGCCTGGTCGACGGCGTGGTGGTCATCCCCGGCACCTTCACCGCGTTCCGGCGCGAGCCCGCGCTCGCCGTGGGTGGCTACCCGGTCGGCATGAACGGCGAGGACAACGACCTCACCATGCAACTCGGCCGGCTCGGTTTCAGGTCCGCGCTGGACCCGAGAATCCGGTGCTACGAGGACGTGCCCACCAGCGTCGCGGAGTTCGTGGAGCAGCGCACCCGCTGGGCCCGCGGCGGATTCCACACCTACGCCAAGCACCAGCCGTTCCTGAGCGGGTCGGCGGGCCCGCGGGTGTGGCTGTGGACGCTGCGGCGGAGCTTCTCCTGGTTCTCGCTGCAGGCCGGGATGGTCGCGCCGATCTTCATGGCGGAGCTGGCGCTGACCAACTCCGGGTACCGCAGCGACGTCGTCGTGCTCGCAGCGCTCTACGTGGCCGGTGGCGCGCTGCCGCTCGTCGTCGCCCTGCCGCTGGCCGTCCGGCACCGGCAGTGGCTCAGCATCGCCTGGCTGCCGACCTGGTTCGCGTTCGCCTTCCTGCGCCGGCTCGGCACCCTGGAGGCGGCGATCTCACTGCCCACCCGGCCGTTCCCGGCCAGGGCCGGGGAGCCGGACGCAGCCGTGGCCGCCGACGCTGCTGCCGGCACTGCCGAACCGGCACTGCCGTAACCGGCACTGGGGCCGCGACCGGCACTGGCGGCGGCTCAGCGACCGGCTGACGGCCCGGCCGGTACCCGCTCCCCGGTCGCTCCCCGGATCGGCCGTCCCCGGATCGGCTGCCCCTGGACCGGCTGGCCCGGTGGCTGCCGCCCGCGGGCCTTGGGCCAGTCCGGCCGGGCGCCGCCGCGCCGCCGCCCGGCGGCAGCACGACCCCGACAAGCTCGGCGGTCAGGTCCACCGGGTCGAGCAGATCGGTCGCCGCGCCGCGCGTGCCGGCCCGGGCCTGCCCTCCGCCGACCTGCGCTGGGCCGGTATCCGCGGTGCCCACGTGTCGGCGGGCGGGATCAGCACTGTCCGCAGCGACGCGTCCGGGGTCAGCTCGGCCGGGCTCGCCGCCGCGACGGCCGGCTGGCGACGACGGTCGGCCCGGTGCGAGCGCTCGCGGTGCCGGTTGGTCTTCTGCCAGCCGTTGGCCCCGACGATCAGCCGGAGGAACCCGCGCCAGCAGGCGATATACGTGATGTAGTTGCCGAGCAGCAGCAGATGGCCGAGCAGCAGGGCGCGGAACGGGCCTGCCTTGCGGCGCTGGCGGCTGTACAGGTATCCGGCCATCCAGATCGGGATGCAGGACACCGAGTACCAGATCACGACGGTGAGGATGCGCTGGGTGAGGTCGCCGCCGAGGCCGGGCTCGCTGACCCAGCCGGCCACCCACAGCGACATCAGCACCAGGTTGTAGTTGAAGATCAGTGACCACGGCAGGACCAGGGCCCACGGCACCAGCAGGTAGAGGGTCAGCTCCAGCATGGACAGGTGCGCCACCCGTCGCGATGACCAGAGCTTCGGCAGCCAGCGCCCCGCCTGCATGTGCCCCTGGTACCACCGGGTGCGCTGATTGATCAGCGCCCGCAGCTTCGGCAGGCCCTGCTGGGAAACGTAGGCATCCGGGGTGGAGGTCAGCCGCCAGCCGGCGGTGGCCAGCGCGAGGGCCAGGTCCAGGTCCTCGGTCAGCCGCGCCCGCCAGGGGTGGTCACCGAGTTCGAGCAGCGCGGCCAGCCGGGTGAACTGGCCGTTGCCGCCCAGGCTGACCGTGCCGGAGCCGATACGGCCGAGCTGCGCCACCGCGCACACGCCCCAGAACTCCAGGTCCTGCAGCAAGGTCAGGATCGAGCCCTTGACCCGGCGGATCCGCACCGGCAGCTGCACCCCGCCCACGCGCTCGTCCGCGAACAGCGGCAGGACCGCGTCGACCGCACCATCCGACAGCCGGCCGTCCGCGTCCATGACGCAGACCGTCACCCGCGAGGGTGCGATCCCGCGAGCCGCCGCGTCTTCCAGCAACCGGGCGAAGCCCGCGTTGAGCGCGGGGCCCTTACCCTGCCGGGCGTCCGGCAGCTGCCGCCGCACCAGCACCACCCGGTCGGAGTCGAAGCCCGCGGCGATGCGCGCCGTCCGGTCGTCGGACGCGTCGTCCACCACCACAACGATCCCGCGCGGGTCCGCGAGCAGGTTGCGCAGTGAGTCCTCGATGACCCGCTCCTCGTTGAGGCACGGAACGATGAAGTACACGACGCTCTGGTCCGGATCCACCGAGACGGCCGCGCGGGCTACCGGCTGGTCCGCCGTCACCGCCTTATGCCACAGGAAGCGGAGCCAGCGGCGCACCCTGGCCTGCTGGGCCGGGCAGACCCGGCTCAGGCGGCTCGGGCCGCGCCGCCGGGCCGGTTTCGGCCGTCGGCGCGGGTGCGCCTCCCGGCGCCGCGACCTGATGACCCGTAACCCTGACGCGGTGGTCCCGACGAAGTAGATCAGGCCCAGCGCGACCAGGAACAGCTCCAGCGCTCCAGCCAGCACGTATCTCTCCTCTGCCTGAGTCGAGCGGTGAAGCTGCGTTTACGGATTCCGCTTGAACCGCGAGAAGTAGGCGGCCCGAAGAAACATGAGGCCGCCGACGAGAAATGCGCCGGCCACCAGGCCGAGCCCGGTGATGTTCAGTCCGGTGATAGGCAGTACGCCTATCGGCGGTGGATACATTATTTTCTAACCCCCGTAAGCAATTCTGATAGCGAAACCCTAGCCACTTCAGTTGTCCCGGCAAAGTCACCGCGCGCGGTGCGGTGGTAAAGAAATATTGCCTGCCGGGAACGCTGCCGAAGGCAGAATTACCGGCGTTGGTGCTTTTCCTTGCGACGGACGGCCAGCATCGCGAACATAGCCAGTGAGCTGGCAAGACCCACAATGGTAACGATGGAGCCGACGAGCGTATGGCCCCAGTAGAAACCACTGCTGAAGCCCATTGCTTTAACGAACCAGACTATTCCGAGCAGCCGGATCTGATTCACCATGATGAGCGAGACTACTGCGACAGCCAGCCCGACAATGGGCCGGACCAGAGCCACTCGCTGCCACACCAGCAGCGCGGCCGCGGCGATGAACGGGACCATCAGCAGGGAGGCCGTGCATTCCGGCGTGATGACCAGTCCGATCTCGGCGTGCTTAGTCGGGAACCAGACGGTCGGAGTGCCGTAGGTGTGCCCGGCATTCAGTCCGGCCGCGACCGTGATGATGTGGCCGGACAGCCACGCCTCGAAGTCGCGGATATTCACGTTCTCGCGGGCCACCACGTAGGCGACCCCGCACAGCGCGATGGAGGTGGCCAGCCGGACCGTCTTGGCCGATACCGAGCGGGCCGGCTTGCTCGCCGGGCCGCCGCGCGCGCAGCGGACCGCCGCGCCGAAGACCGCCGCGCGGGGCCTTGGCGGCGGTGCGCGCCCGCCGGGCGGGCTGGGAGGGCAGCCCCGGTCATCGGATCGCGTACCTGGGCTGCGGCAGTGCCGTCCCCCGGCGTTCAGCGCCCGGGCGTACGGCCGTCGCGACGGCGGCAACGGCCGCCGGCGGGGCGCTGCCCAGCGCGAGCGCCACCGCGTGCGCCCGGTCGCGGGCGCCGAGCTTACGGAAGATGGCCTTCACGTGGCTCTTCACCGTGTCCTCGGAGATGCACAGCCGGATGGCGATGGCCTTGTTGTCGAGGCCTAACATCAGCTCGTCTAGCACCTCCCGCTCGCGCCTGCTCAGGCCGAGCTCAGCGACGCAGTCGGCGGGCTCGCTGCGATGACGCTGGCTGCCGAGCCGCTCGTCGAGCACGGTCCCGCCCGCCGCGGTGTGGCACAGGGCGGCGAGCAGCGCGTCCGCGGGTGAGTCCTTGAGCAGGTAGCCCGCCGCGCCGGCCCCGAGGGCCGACTGCACGAGCAGCGGCTCGTCCCGGCTGGTCAGCATCACCACGGCGGTGGCCGGGCTGGCCTGCCGGGTCCACCGGCAGAGCGCGACGCCGCTGTCCGCCCCGATGGAGGTGTCACAGATCAGCAGCTCCGGGCGGACGCGCTGGATGAGCTGCTCCGCGGCCGCGACCGTGCTCGCCGCCGCCGCCACCACCAGGCCAGGCGCGCCGGCGAGCATCGACCGGACGGCCAGATGCATGAGCGGCGAGTCGTCGGCGATCACCACGCGGCTCAGTCCGGCCCGGTCCCGGCCGTCCGGCCGGCCGGCTGGCCGCGACAGCGTCGCGGTGCCAGGTCCACCCAGATCGCGCATCAGGAATCGCCTCCGTCAATTGCAGCTGCGATTGCAACCTACGGGACGTCGGTCACTGAGAGTAATCTGACACGTCACCCTAGAGGGTGAATCTGGCATTGCACTCACCCTCGCGCGTGATTTCCTGCGCGTCGTGCCTGGTTACGGCCTCTTAGCCGCCATAGCGTCTGCGGGCAACGTAACTCTACGTGACCGGGAACCTGTCCCAAGGGACCCGGCGGCATGAAGGGAAACCTATGCGAAGTTACCTAGGGCGCGGTCTCATGTTGACCGCGTTTGCGGGGACGTTCGTGCTGGCTGCCGGTCCGGCGGCGCTGGCAGCGACCCCGGCGACTACGAGCCCGGAGGCGATGTCGCTGGTCGCCACCGGCACCGTTCCGATCGCACCGGTGGGCGACACGACCCTGTCGAACACGAACCCGGTGACGGGCGCCTCCGGCCTCGTCACCGGCATTCTCGGCATCGGCGCGTTCACCGACAACGTCCAGACCAACGCGTCGCCGCCTGGCAACACGGCGACGTCGACGGTCGCGTCGGTCGGCCCCGGCGACGACCGGACTGCTCGGCGGCCTGACCAGCCCGCTGGCAAACCTGATCTCCGCCACGGCCGTCAAGTCCGAGTGCGACTGGAACAGCACGGCCGGCCGCCAGCCCGGCGTTCACCGAGACCACGACGATCACCAGCCTGTCGATCCTGGGCACGACGATCACGCTGCCGGCCACGATCCCGCCGAACGATGTGCTCACCGGCCTGCCGACGCTGCCGCTCGGCCTCGCCTCGCTCACGGTCACGCTGAACCAGCAGGAGCCCGGTCCGGGCACCAACACCGAGACCGTCAACGCGATCGACATCTCGCTGTCGACCAACATCCTGGGTCTCAACCCGGTCACCGAGGACATCGACGTCGCGTCCTCGACCTGCGGTAACCCGTCGTCGATCGTGGCCTCGCCGGTCGCGTCCGGCAAGGGCCTGGGCATCGGCCTCGGCCTGCTCGGGCTGCTCGGCACCGGTGTCGCCACCGTGTACGTCCGCCGTCGCCGTCAGGCGTCGTGGGCCTGATGAACACGCAGTAACCGCAGTACCGCACGACCAAGAGCGGGGCCGCATCACTGGGGAGCGGCCCCGCTCTTTGCTGTCCGCTACCGGGAGCGGCGGGCGTAGTCGATCACCGCCGCGCCGGCGGCGGCGACCGCCGCGACCGTGGTGGTCGCGGCGATGAAGGCCAGGTGCGTGCTGGTAGCCCAGATCCCGTCCGGCAGCCCGAGCACGACGGCGAGGCCGCACGCGCATACGCCGGTCGCCGTGGCCGGCAGCCACCAGCCGGAGAGCAGGGCGATGCACGGCCCGACGATGAGCAGCCCGATCAGCACCACCCGGTGGCCGGTGGCGGCATCGACCGCGGCCACCATAGCTACCGCGATCATGCTGATGGCCCAGACCCGCCGGGCGGTCCAGCCCGGCAGCAGCGAAGCGCGCGGGCCAGCGGCTCCGGCAGCGCTGCCATGTTGCTGGCCGGGCGCCGTCGAAGCCGGCCCGACGCCGGCTGATTCACGACCGATACCGCGACGCGGCCGGAGCGCAATTGCCAGCGCTACTGCTGAGGAGGCGCTGAGTCCGGCGATGAGGCCCGCGCTACGGGGTCCGCCATAGCCACTGCTGACGACGCAGACCGTGAAGGCGATGTAGACGGCGATCACGGTGCCGCCACTGCGGCGGCCGAGACCGCGGTACCTCCAGGCGAGCGCGAGCACGGCGAGGGTGAGACCCGCGTACCACGCAGTGACGAGCATCGCCTGCCCGGACGCGGCACCCAGGCCGAGCACCGCACCGGGCAGCAGCAAGCCGGCGACCACGTTCAGAGTATTGCTGTTCAGGGCCGTGCTGAGGGTCGCGGCGCCCCGGCCTCGCCCGGCGAGGTAGACCGCCGCTACCGCGTTGGGCAGGCTCGTCACCGCGGCCAGCACCAGCCCGCCGGTGATGATCTCCGGGATACCGGCCGAGCGCCCGAGACTGGCGGCGACCCGTTCCATCACAATGCTCGCGCTGACGACGACGGCCAGCGCCGCCGTGGCGACCCCCACGTCCGGCCATCGGCCACGCCGAGGCCGGATGGCCTCCTCAAGCTCAGTTTCCTCCTCCGCGACGGCCGACTGTAGCCACGCCCGCCAGGCCGGCGGGAGCCGCAGGCCCCGGCCGCCGGTCCCGAGGATGACCAGGTAGAGAGCCAAGACGGCGGTCGCGAGGATCAGCCCGGCCAGGGCCGGCAGCGCACCCGCGACGACCAGGACGCAGACCAGCGCCACCCACATCGCGACAGTCCCGCCCAGGACCACGACCCGGCGGTGCAGGCCGATACGGCCGGCCACGACCGCGCCCAGGCCGAGCAGCACGGCCAGGTTGAATACGTTCGAGCCGAGTACGACCCCGGCGCCTATCCGTTGCTGGTGACTGGTCAGGGCTGTAATCGCGGCGGTGATCTCCGGCGCGTCGGCGGCGAGCGCGGCGACGACTCCCAGCAGCGCTTCGGACAGGCCCAGCCGCTCGCCGATCCGCTCCAGCCGGGAGACCAGCAGCCAACTGGTCAGCAAACTGACCGCCGCCGCGACGCTGAAGATAAGGACGCTCACCTGATCAGGCCAAGGGCAGAAAGCGTAGTGGCAGCCATGGCCAGTACTCCTCGCGTCGCGGACAGCATCACGCCGACCAGGCTTCCCGGCTCACCAGGGCCAATTCTAGGTGTCCGCCCCGCGCCCAGCCAGCGGCGGCCAGCGGCCCCCGCTTGTTGCTGTTCGCAACCGGGTAATGACGGTGTGCAACACCTGATTGAGGCCTGGCGGCCCAGTTGCCTGACAGTCCATCCCGGTGGTTCGCCCGCTGGCCGGCGGTGACCCGAGACCCGGACAGCCGTTTCGTGTGGCTGCCCGGGATCTCGGGTCACCGTCGGCCCGCGCCGCTCCGTTCCCACATAACGCCCCGCATGGACTTCGTTAGGAAACCCGCCGGGCCTGTTTGGGTCCCGCTTGGACCAGCCATTTCACCTGTTCAGCGCTGTTTTATGGGGTGTCTGACTAGCTCGCTGGAGGACTGGAATGCAAGACCTCGCATACATCGGCCTGACGGTCCTGGTGTTCGCGGTGCTCTACCTCATCGTCAAGGGGGTTGAGCGCTTTGAGCGCTGAGAACTGGCTGGGCTTGATCGTCGGCATCGCGCTGACTGTGTACCTATTTATCGCACTCGTCCTGCCTGAGAGGTTCTGATGAGTTCCGCCGCCGCCGGCTGGCTGCAGCTGGGTCTGCTGGTCGCCGCACTGGCCGTGTGCTACGTGCCGATCGGCAACTACATGGCCCACATCTTCACCACCGACAAGGACTGGCGGGTCGAGCGCGGCCTGTACAAGCTCGTCGGCATCAACCCGGCAAACGACCAGAAGTGGAGCTCGTACCTCCGGAGCATGCTGGCGTTCTCCGCGGTGAGCGTGCTCTTCCTGTACGGGATCGAGCGACTGCAGCACTTCCTGCTGCTGTCCGAGGGCATGAAGAACGTGCCGCCCGCACTCGCCTGGAACACCGCCGCCTCGTTCGTGACGAACACGAACTGGCAGAACTACTCCGGCGAGTCCACGATGGGCTATCTGACCCAGATGTCCGGCCTGGCCGTGCAGAACTTCCTGTCGGCGGCCGTCGGCATCGTGGTCGCCATCGCCATGGTCCGCGGATTCATGCGGGCCAAGACCGACAAGCTCGGCAACTTCTGGGTGGACACCACCAGGATCACGGTCCGGTACCTGATCCCGCTCGCCGTCGTGGGCGGCATCGTCCTCATGGCCGCTGGCGTCATCGACAACTTCACCAGCGCCCACACCGTGACCACTCTGTCCGGTGCGCACCAGACGATCGTCGGCGGCCCGGTCGCCTCGCAGGAAGTCATCAAGGACGCGGGCAACAACGGCGGCGGCTTCTTCAACGCCAACTCGTCGCACCCGTTCGAGAGCCCGAACCCGTTCACCAACTGGTTCGAGATCTTCCTGCTGCTGCTCACCGCGTTCTGCCTGCCGCGGACTTTCGGCAAGATGGTCAAGGACAACCGGCAGGGTTTCGCCCTGCTGGCCGTCATGGTCATCATCTGGCTGGCCGCAGTCGGCGGGATCAGCTTTTTCGAGGCGCAGGGCGCAGGCCTCGCCCCGCATCTGGCCCACGGGGCGATGGAAGGCAAGAACGTCGCCTTCGGCACGCCCGGCTCATCTCTGTTCGCAGCGTCGACCACGGTGACATCCACCGGCTCGGTGAACTCGTTCCATGACTCGTTCACACCCTTCGGCGGCGGGATAGCGGTATTCGACATCGCCCTCGGCGAGATCGCACCCGGCGGGGTCGGAGCGGGCCTGTACGGCATCCTCGTGCTGGCCATGGTGACGGTCTTCGTCGGCGGCCTGATGGTCGGCCGGACGCCGGAATACATCGGCAAGAAAATCCGGCCGGTGGAGATGAAGTACGCGGCGCTTGTACTTCCTGACCTTGCCGGTGCTGATCCTGACCGCGACCGGATTGTCGATCGCGATGAAGACACCGCAGGCATCCATCCTCAATCCGGGTCCGCACGGGCTGACCGAGATCCTCTACGCGTTCACCTCGATGGCGAACAACAACGGCTCGGCCTTCGCGGGCCTGACCACGAATACCGACTGGTACAACACCGTCGGCGGGATCGTGATGCTGCTTGGCCGGTTCGCGCCGGAGATCTTCGCGCTCGGCCTGGCCGGCTCGCTGGCCAGACAGCAACCGGTGCCGGTCAGCGTCGGCACCGTGGAGACCCACAAGCCGCTGTTCGTCGGCATGCTCGTCGGCGTCATCCTCGTGCTGGTCGGCCTGACCTACTTCCCCGCCCTCGCACTCGGCCCCTTCGCAGAAGGACTGCACTGACATGTCTGTAGCAATCACAACCGACTCCACGGGACAGGTCGCGAGGCCTGGCGGCCAGCCGCCGCGCCGGATCGGCGGCGGCCTGCTGGATCCGAAGATGCTGTGGAAGTCGACGCCCGACGCGTTCAGGAAGCTGGACCCGCGGGTCATGATCAAGAATCCGGTCATGTTCGTGGTCGAGGTCGGCGCGACGCTGACCCTCTACACGGCCATCACCAGCCCGTCGATCTTCAACTGGACCATCGTGGTCTGGCTGTGGCTCACCGTGGTCTTCGCCAACCTGGCGGAGGCGGTCGCCGAGGGCCGGGGCAAGGCCCAGGCCGAGACCCTGCGCAAGACCAAGCAGGACACCGTGGCCAGGCGGCTGACCGGCTGGCAGCCGGGCCAGGCCCGGCTGGCCGAGGAGCCGGTACCGGGCACCCAGCTGACGCTGGGCGACTACGTGGTCGTCGAGGCCGGGGAGATCATCCCCGGTGACGGCGACGTGGTCCAGGGCGTGGCTTCGGTGGACGAGTCGGCTATCACCGGCGAGTCGGCTCCGGTCATCCGTGAGTCCGGCGGCGACCGCTCCGCCGTCACCGGCGGTACCAGGGTGCTATCCGACCAGATCATCGTGAAGATCACGTCCAAGCCGGGCGAGACCTTCATCGACCGGATGATCGCCCTGGTCGAAGGGGCCAAGCGGCAGAAGACGCCGAACGAGATCGCGCTGAACATCCTGCTCGCCTCGCTCACCGTCATCTTCATGCTGGCCGTGATCACGCTGCAGCCGCTGGCGTTCTACTCCAACGCACCGCAGAGCCTGGTGGTGCTCGTCGCCCTGCTGGTCGCGCTGATCCCGACCACGATCGGCGCGCTGCTGTCCGCGATCGGCATCGCCGGGATGGACCGGCTGGTGCAGCGCAACGTGCTGGCTATGTCCGGCCGTGCGGTCGAGGCGGCCGGCGACGTCAACACGCTGCTCCTGGACAAGACCGGCACGATCACGATCGGCAACCGGCAGGCTACCGAGTTCCTGCCCGTGACCGGCGTAACCGCCGAGGAACTGGCCAACGCGGCGCAGCTGTCCAGCATGGCCGACTACACCCCGGAAGGGCGCTCAATCGCGGTCCTCGCCAAGGACAAGTACGGCCTGCGCGAGCGGGCCGAGGGCGAGTTGCAGCACGCGGAGTTCGTCGAGTTCACGGCCCAGACCAGGATGAGCGGGATCGACCTGGCCGGCGGCCGCCAGGTGCGCAAGGGCGCCGCTGCGTCGGTGGCCCAGTGGGTCCGCGATAACGGCGGCAGCCCGCCGGAGGACCTCGGCTCCATGGTGGACGGCATCTCCGGCGTCGGCGGCACTCCGCTGGTGGTGGCCGAGAAGGCCAACGGCTCCGCCCGGGCCCTCGGGGTCATCTACCTCAAGGACATCGTCAAGGAGGGCATCGCCGAGCGGTTCGCCGAGATGCGCAAGATGGGCATCCGCACCGTCATGATCACCGGTGACAACCCGCTGACCGCCAAGGCGATCGCGGACGAGTCCGGCGTGGATGACTTCCTCGCCGAGGCGACACCCGAAGACAAGATGGCCCTGATCAAGAAGGAGCAGGAAGGCGGCAAGCTGGTCGCGATGACCGGCGACGGGACCAACGACGCCCCGGCGCTCGCCCAGGCCGACGTCGGCGTGGCCATGAACACCGGAACCTCGGCCGCCAAAGAGGCCGGGAACATGGTGGACCTGGACTCCAACCCGACGAAGCTCATCGAGATCGTGGAGATCGGCAAGCAGCTGCTCATCACCCGCGGCGCGCTGACGACCTTCTCCATCACCAACGACGTGGCCAAGTACTTCGCCATCATCCCGGCCATGTTCGCCAGCGTGATTCCCGCTCTCGGCAAGCTGAACATCCTGCACCTGCACAGCGCGCACTCGGCGATCACCGCGGCGATCATCTTCAACGCGCTGATCATCGTGGCGCTGATCCCGCTGTCGCTGCGCGGCGTCCGCTACCGGCCCGCCTCCGCGTCGTCGATGCTGCGGCGGAACCTGTGGATCTACGGCCTCGGCGGGCTGATCATCCCCTTCATCGGGATCAAGGCCATCGATCTCATCATTCAATTCATCCCCGGATTCAGGTGATCGGACAATGAACCGCCTTCCCAGTGTCGTCCGGCAGCACATCGTCGCGCTGCGCGGCCTGCTGGTCTTCACGGTGCTGACCGGCATCGCGTACCCGCTGGTCATGCTCGCGGTTGGCCAGGTGGCCTTCCACCACCAGGTCAACGGGTCGCTCGTCAGCTACAAGGGCCGCGTGGTCGGATCCAGCCTGCTGTGCCAGGAGTTCACCACCGCCAAGGGCAACCCGCTGCCGCAGTACTTCCAGCCGCGGCCGTCTACCGCGAGCGACGGCGACGCCAACGACCCTGGCTGTGACCCGCTGTTCTCGGGCGCGTCGAACCTGGGTCCCAACAACCCGACGCTGGTGCAGAACATCAAGCAGCGCCAGGCCCAGATCGCCGCGTTCGACCACGTCAAGGTCTCGGCCATCCCGCCGGACGCCGTGACGACGTCCGCATCCGGGCTTGACCCCTACGTCTCGCCGGCCAACGCCGCCATTCAGGTGGACCGGGTCGCCGCCGCCAGGCACATCAGCCCGGCTCAGGTGCGGGCGCTGGTCAGCAAGTACACCCAGGGCCGGGTCATCGGCTTCCTCGGTGAGCCGAGAGTGAACGTACTGCTGCTGAACATCGCCCTCGATGAGCAGTACCCCGTCTGATGCTGGCCGCGTCCTCATCGTCGAGGACGAGCCAGCGCTGCTCCGGGCGCTGCAGATCAATCTGCGCGCCCGCGGATACGAGGTCACCACCTCGACCGCGGGCGTGCAGGCCCTGGCCGAGGCGGCCCGGCGTCCCCCGGACGCTGTGCTCCTCGACCTGGGGCTGCCCGACCTGGACGGGACCGACGTCATCCGCGAGCTCAGGGCCTGGACTGGAGTCCCCGTCCTGGTGCTGTCCGGCCGGACCGGCTCGGACGACAAGATCGGCGCGCTGGACGCCGGCGCCGACGACTACGTCACCAAGCCGTTCTCGATGGAGGAACTGGTCGCCCGGTTGCGCGCGCTGCTCCGCCGGGACGCCCACCCGTCCAGCCGCCAGGTCTTCAGCCTCGGCCGGTGCACGATCGACCTGGCCGCCCGGACCGTCGTGCGACGCGCATCCGGGCCCGGTGAGGTCGCTGACGGTGACGAGGCGGCCCCGGTGAAGCTCACCCGGACCGAGTGGCGGATGCTCGAGGTGCTGCTGCGGTCACCGGGCCAGCTCGTCTCGTCCGCCCGGCTGCTCACCGAGCTGTGGGGCCCGGCGGCCGAGGGCAGCGCCCACTACCTGCGCTTTCACATGGCGGGCCTGCGGCGCAAGCTCGAAGACGATCCGCCCCGGCCCCGGCACCTGCTGACCGAGCCCGGCATGGGCTACCGGTACCAGCCATGACCCGGCCCGTGACCTCCGGGCCGCCCCCGGCCGGCCTCCCCCCACGGCCGGCCGGGGGCATAGCCTCGGGCGGAGGAGCGCATTCTGAGCACGATCGGCCGCAGGGACAATCCATGGCGAAAGAGGGCCTGGCGGACTATCTGACCCCGCGCGGGCCCGGCAGCCGCGGGCAGTTGCGTATCTACCTCGGCTGCGCGGCCGGCGTCGGCAAGACGTTCGCGATGCTGAATGAGGGCCACCGGCGCCGCGAGCGGGGAACCGACGTGGTGGTCGCGTTCGTGGAGACGCACGGCCGCCCGCAGACCGCCGCCCAGATCGATGACCTCGAGGTCATCCCGCGGGCCCGGATCCCCTACCGGGGCACCTCGTTCGAGGAGATGGACCTCGGCGCGGTCCTCGCCCGCCGGCCGGACGTGGCCCTGGTCGACGAGTTCGCGCACACCAACGTGCCCGGCTCCGGGAACGAGAAGCGCTGGCAGGACGTCGAGGAATTGCTGGACGCCGGCATCGACGTGATCTCCAATGTCAACATCCAGCACCTCGAGTCGCTCAACGACGTGGTTGAGAAGATCACCGGCGTGCCGCAGCGGGAGACCGTGCCGGACGCGGTCGTGCGGGCCGCGGACCAGGTCGAGCTGGTGGACATGACGCCGGAGGCGCTGCGCCGCCGGATGGCGCACGGCAACATCTACAAGCCGGAGAAGATCGACGCCGCGCTCACGAACTACTTCCGCATCGGCAACCTGTCGGCGCTGCGCGAGCTGGCCCTGCTCTGGCTCGCCGACAAGGTGGACGAGGGCCTGCAGCGGTACCGCGAGGCACACGACATCCGCACTACCTGGGAGGCACGCGAGCGCGTCGTCGTCGCGCTCACCGGCGGCCCGGAGGGCGAGACACTGATCCGGCGGGCCGCCCGGATCGCGGCCCGATCTGCGGGCGGCGACCTGCTCGCGGTGCACGTGACCAGCTCGGACGGACTCACCGGATCCGATCCGGCTGCGCTCGCCGCCCAGCGGCGGCTGACCGAGTCGCTCGGCGGTACCTATCACCAGGTCGTCGGCGACAACGTGCCGGAGGCGCTGCTGGCCTTCGCCCGGGCCGAGAACGCCACCCAGCTCGCGCTCGGCGTCAGCCGCCGCAGCTGGCTGGCGTCGTTGCTGACTGGTCCCGGCGTCAGCATGCGGACCATGCGCGCGTCCGGCGACATCGACGTGCACATGGTCACGCACTCCTATGTCGGCCGCGGGCGCGGACTGCCGCGGGCGCAGCGAGGCGGCCTGAGCCTGGGCCGCAAGCTGGCCGGGTATGGCCTCGCCGTAGCCCTGATGCCGCTGCTCACGCTGCTGCTGGCGAACCTGCGCGGCAGCCTGAACCTGACCAGCGACGTGCTGGTGTTCCTGGCCGGGGTCGTCGCGGTCGCGCTCGTCGGCGGATTCCTGCCCGCGATCCTGGCTGCCGTGGTCGGGCTCGCTGCTGCTCAACTACTACTTCACCCCGCCGTTCTACCGGTTCACCATCGCCGAGCGGAACAACGCGCTTGCGCTGATCATCTTCGCGGCGGTGGGCGTTGCGGTCAGCTCGGTTGTGGACGCGGCGGCCCGGCGGACGAAACAGGCGGCGCGGGCTAGCGCGGAGTCCGAGCTGCTGGCCACCACGGCCGGCAGCGTGCTGCGCGGTCAGCGGGCGCTGTCCGCGGTGCTCGACCGGGTGCGGGAGGCCTTCGGCATGGACTCGGTCACGCTGCTGGAGCGTGCCGAGCCCGCCGCGGCCGGCCCTGCACCGGACCCGTTGCGGCCACAACCCGAAGGCGACTCGGCCCGGCCGGGCGGCCCGGGCCGACCCGGTGGCGGGCGGTGGCGGCCGGTCGGGGTCTCCGGCGAGCTGCCGGTCTTGCGGCCGGAGGACGCCGACGTCGAGGTGCCCGTCAGCGAGGGCCTCGTGCTGGCGCTGCGCGGGCGGCCGCTGCCGGCCACCGACCGGCGAGTACTGGGGGCATTCGCGGCCTACGCGGCCGCCGCCCTGGAACAGGGCCGGCTGGCCGCGGCCGCGGAGGCGGCCCGGCCCATCGCCGAAGCCGACCGGGTCCGGACCGCGCTGCTGGCCGCCGTCAGCCACGACCTGCGCAGCCCGCTGGCGTCCGCCAAGGCGGCGGTCACGAGCCTGCGCTCGAACGACATCGAGTGGGACGCGGCGGACCATGACGAGCTGCTCGCCACCGCGGACGAGTCGCTGGACAAACTCGCGCACCTGGTAGACAACCTGCTGGACATGAGCAGACTGCAGGCGGGCGCGCTCGCGATCTTCCCGCGGCCCGCGGACTTGTCCGAGATCGTCGCGCGGTCGCTAGACGACCTGGGCCCGGCCGGCCGCACCGTTACCGTCGACATCCCGCACGATCTGCCCGAGGTGGCCGTGGACCCCGGCATCCTGGAGCGGGTCATCGCCAACCTGGTCGCCAACGCGCTCAGGTACGCGCCAGCCGACCTGCCGCCGGTGCTCACCGGGAGCACCCTGCATGACCGGGTGGAGCTGCGCATCATCGACCGCGGGCCCGGCATCCCGCCCGAGCATCGGCATCAGATGTTCGTGCCGTTCCAGCGGCTCGGCGACACCGATAACACGACCGGCGTCGGCCTCGGTCTCGCGCTATCCCGCGGGCTGACCGAGGCAATGGGCGGCAACCTGGAACCGGACGAGACGCCCGGCGGCGGCCTGACGATGACGCTGTCGCTACCCGCGGTCCCCGCCCCCGCAGATCAGCCGGATGTCGGGCCAGGCCACCCGGAGTCCGAGGACATCGCGCATGAATAGCCCCGTAACGCACGGCCGGCGTTGCGCCCGACCGCGGGCCGCGCGGCATGACAGCGTGGTGGCGTGACCGCGGTCCTGGTAATTGACGACGAGCCCCAGATCGTCCGCGCGCTGCGAATCAACCTGCGGGTCCGCCACTACGAGGTGCACACCGCGGGTAGCGGCAGCGAGGCACTGGAGCTAGCCGCGAAGCATCCGCCGGACCTGATCATCCTCGACCTCGGCCTGCCCGACCTGGACGGCGTGGACGTCATCCACGGCCTGCGCGGCTGGACCGACGCGCCGATCATCGTGCTCTCTGGCCGGGCCGACAGTACCGACAAGGTCGAGGCCCTGGACGCTGGCGCCGATGACTACGTGACCAAGCCGTTCGCCATGGACGAGCTGCTGGCCCGGATGCGCGCCGTCACCAGGCGTGCGACCGCCGAGATGGCGGAGCCGCAGGTCCGGCTCGGCGACCTGGTCGTGGACCTGGCCGCCAAGCGGGTGTACCACGAGCGGGGCCAGGAAGGGGACGCGGCGGCGGCCGACATCCGGCTCACCCCGACCGAGTGGCACCTGCTGGAGGCGCTGCTGCGCAACCCCGGCAAGCTCATGAGCCAGCAGCAGCTGCTGTCGACGGTCTGGGGCCCCGGCTATCAGGACGCGACCGGCAACCTGCGGCTCTATATGGCCCAGCTACGGCGCAAGCTGGAACCGGACCCGGCGCGCCCGCGCTGGCTGCTGACCGAGCCGGGGATGGGATACCGGTATCAGCCCGATCCAGATACCGCGTAACCGGAACTTCGGATCTTCGCCGGGTTATAACTAAGAGCGAAATTCAGGTTACGTACAGTTATTGGAAATCCAACTCACTACCGTGCGATAGCCGGCACGATGGCGTGCATGGGATTTCGAAGACTGCCTGCTGTGCTGGTATTTCTCCTAGGTCTGTTAGTAGCCGGTATGCCGTCCGCGGTAGCGGGCGCTTCGAGCACAGCGGGCGCCGCGACGGCTGGCTCCTGGCGCGCCGTCACGTTCGGGCACGTCACGATCGAAGTCCCGGCCGGGTGGCCGGTCTACAACCTGACCACCGACCCGGCCCGGTGCCCGCGGCTGGACCGGCACGCGGTGTACCTGGGCCGGCCGGGCCCCGACCCGTCCTGCCCGGCCGGCGAGCTGACCGGCAAGACCGAGGCGGTGCAGTTGCTGCCGGCCAGCGCGCAGAGCCCGGACGTGCGGGCGGCGACTCGCGCGGCGACGATCGACGGCACCCCCGTCAGGACCAACCCGGACAGCGCGGTCACGCACACGATCATCGACATCCTGCCCGCCGCCAGAGTCGAGGCCAGCCTGTCTTACGGCACCGACCTCGCCCTGATCCGGCAGATCCAGGCCTCGATCCGGGTGACCGGCCGGGTGGCGGTCGCCAACGGGCCCGCTGTGCTCGCGCCCGCGGCGATCCGGCAGGCGAAGCCGCAGGGCATCTACCGGGGCCCGGGCTTCGACACCTGCGCCGCGCCGTCGGTGGCCACCATGAGCCGCTGGCTCAAGTCGCCGTACCGGGCGATCGGCATCTACATCGGCGGGGTCAACCGCGGCTGCGCGCAGGCCAACCTCAGCGCGAACTGGCTGGCCGCCATCCAGAACCAGGGCTGGCGCTACTTCCCGTTCTACGTCGGGCTGCAGGCGTCCTGCGTGGCCGGATTCGGCGACTCGCCGATCATCGCGTCGCAGGCCGCCGCCGAGGGCACCGCGGCCGCCAACGACGCCGCGCGGCAGGCGCGCAACCTCGGCATCCCGGCGGGCACGCCACTGATCTACGACATGGAGGCGTACGGCAACTGCGGCGGGCCGGTGATCACATTCTTGTCCGCGTGGGACTCGCAGCTGCACGCCGACGGCTACGTGGCCGGCGTCTACGAGTCGTTCTCGAACGTCTCCGACCTCATCAACGCGGCCGGCCAGATGACCGAGCCGGATGTCATCCACTACGCGGACTGGGACGGTAAGGCGATCACGACGAGCAGTTACATGCCGGCCGACCGGTGGACCAACCACCAGCGGCTGCATCAGTACCGGGGCGGGCGCAACGAGTCCTGGGGCGGCGCCAGCATGAACGTGGATGACGACCAGCTCGACGTCAACCTCAGGGGCCTGCCGGTTTCGTCCGGACCCGGCCCGACGCCGACGCCGCCGTTCCCCGGCGGCCCGACGCCGCCGCCCTACAGCGGCCCGACGCCGCCGCCGACCACGGGGCCGACGCCACCGACCTCCCCGCCCTACCCGTTCCCGTTCTCGCCCATCTTCCGGATCGCGGTCGGCGTGAACGCCGACGGACGGGCCGAGTGGTTCGCGACCGGCGCGGCCGGCGCGCTGCGGCACTCCTACCAGGAGCGCGGCCCGGCCGCCGTCTGGTCCCGCAGCCGCGAGGTCGGCAACTCGCCGGCGAACCTGGCCAGCAACCCCGCGGTGACCACCGACCATGACGGCCGGCTGACCGTGTTCGCGGTGGACCGGACCGGCGCGGTGGTGCACGGCTGGCAGCAGCCCGGCCAGCCGGGCGGCTGGCAGTGGGGCAGCGCGATCGGATCCGGCTCGCCCGGAGCGGTCACCGGCGACCCGGCCGCTGTGCTTGGCCCCGCGGGCACCGTATCGGTGTTCGTGACCGGCACCGACGGCATCGTGCAGACCACCAGCCAGCAGACACCTGACGACAACACCGGCTGGACCGGGTGGGCGCCGATCGGCGGCAGTTGCGCGAGCTCGCCCGTGGCCGTCGCACCCGTGGTTGCCGCTGCCGCCGGTCCGGCCGTGACCGTCTACTGCATCACCAAGCAGGGAACGCTCGCCGCCGCCAGCAGCGCAGCCGGCGGCTGGCAGCCGTGGCAGCAGGTCGGTTCGCTCACCGGGCTGACCGGCGTGCCGGCCGTGCTGGCGACCCAGGACGGCCGGACCGAGGTGCTGGCCGGCACCCGGCCGGCACGCTGCAGACGGCGGCGCAGACCAGCCCGGCCGCAGCGTGGCAGACCGGCACGGGACCGGCCGGGGCGTCTAAGGCCGCCACCGCGCCCGCGCTCACGACCTGGCCGGGCGGCGGCGTCGCGGTCTTCAGCCAGCTCGCCAGCGGGCAGGTCGGCTACAGCGTGCAGCAGCCGGCCGGCTCGGGCAGCTGGACCGCGTGGACGGCGCTGGGCAGCTCGGTCGTCGGGGCGCCGGCCGCGTGGCTGGACGCGGCCGGCACGCCCAAGGCGGTGGCGCTCACCCGCAAGCTCAGGATCGCCATCGCCAGCTACGCGTCCGGCAGCTGGTCGCGCTGGCGCGAGCTCGGCTGGGGATTCTGACCGGCGCGCGGGGGAACGCGGCGAACGCAGGGTTCAGGGCACCGGCTTGCCGCCGGGCAGCTCGCCGCTGGCCACGGTGGCGAGCCGGTATCGCAGGCGGCAGATCACCACGTCGCTGGTGCCGCGCTGGATGGCCTGCTCCAGCACGAAGCCGCGCTGGTTCTGCAGGATCCGGTGCCACGGCCGGGTGGCCTGGACCTCGGGGATGAGCACGACCAGCTGATCGTAGGTGGCGGCCCGCTCCAGCTCGCGCAGGAAGTCGACCACCGGCGGCCCGAGCGAACGGTGGACGCTGCGCAGGCTGAGCAGCGGGACGTCCGGGTGCCACTCCTCCCACTGCTCCCGGAAGTGCGCGTCGCGCTCGGTGTCCTCGGGCTCGGCGTAGCTGACGGTGACCGCGATGACCTCGTCGCCGAGCGAGAGGGCGGTCGAGATCGCGGCCGCGGTCAGCCGCGACATCCCGCCCACCGGGACGACGACCAGCGAGTTGCGCCGCTCCGGATGCGGCGGCCGCTCGCCCAGTGCCAGCGCCGTGCCGATGCGCTGGTACAGGGTATGGATCCGGCTGAACAGCAGCACGAACGCGGGCACGATGATGACGATCAGCCATGCGCCCTCGGTGAACTTGCTGATCAGCTCGATCGCGAGCGCCGCCAGCGTGAACACGGCGCCGACGCCGTTGATGACCGCGCGGGTCCGCCAGCCGTCGCTGCGGTTCTCCCGCCAGTGCCGCACCATGCCGGTCTGGGACAGGGTGAAGCCCACGAACACCCCGATCGCGAACAGCGGCACGAGCGCCTGGGTGTCGCCCTTCGACACCAGCAGCAGCAGGCCGGCGAGGAGGGCCAGCACGATCACGCCGTACCGGTGGACCTGGCGGGCCGCCCGCAGGAAGAACAGGTGCGGCAGGAAGTTGTCGGTGGCCAGCAGCGAGGCGAGCACCGGCAGGCCGCCGAAGGAGGTGTTGGCGGCCAGCGCCAGCAGCACGGTCGTGATCAGCTGGATGGCGTAGAAGAGGAAGTTGTGCCCCAGCGACGCCTGCGTCAGCTGGGCCAGCGTCGTCACCTTCGCCGACGGGAGCGCGTGGAACTTGTCCGCCAGCACCGCGATGCCGATGAGCATCAGGCCGAGGATGACGCCGAGCCCGAGCTCGGTGTGCTGGGCCCGGCGGACGCGGGGCTTGCGGAACGACGGCACCGCGTTCGCGATCGCCTCGACCCCGGTCAGCGCCGAGCAGCCGGAGGCGAAGGCGCGCAGCAGCAGCAGCAACCCGACCGTCTCGGTGGCCGAGCCGACCGAGCCGCCGACCGGCACCACCGGGTGGGCCCGGGCCAGGCCGGCGAATATCACCGCGAAGATACCGGCCACGAACAGCAGCGTCGGCACGATGAACAACCGGGCCGACTCGGCAACGCCCCACAGGTTCGCCGCCGTGATCAGCGCGAGCACGCCGAGGCACAGCCACGTCCGGTAGCGGGTACAGCGGCTGGAACGCCGAGGTCAGCGCCTCGACACCGGCCGAGACCCCGACCGCGGCGTTGAGGATGTAGTCGACCACCAGGGACGCGGCCGCCAGCAGGCTCGGCTTTACGCCGAGGTGCGCCTTGGCCACGGCGTAGGCGCCGCCGCCGTTCGGGAACGCCTCGATGACCTGCCGGTAGGACACGACCAGCACCGCGAGCAGCACGGTGATCGCGATCGTGACCGGGAGGGTGTAGTGCAGCGCCGCAACGCCCGCGGTGGCGAGCACGATGATGATGGCCTGCGGGCCGTACGCGACCGAGGACAGCGCGTCCAGGGACAACGCCGCGAGGCCTTCGAGCGCGGTGAGCCGGTGCCGCTCCTCCTCGTCGTCCACCCCGGTGACGACTGCGGCCTTGCCCGGACCCGACCCCCCGTGATCGGTCACGAGCGCGCGGCTAGGTGAGCGTCACGACGAGAATCGCGATCGCGGCCAGGACGACGGCGACGATCACGACGAGCATCGCCATTTTGGCCACGTTCCGGCCGGGCGCGCCCATGTCCCAGGGTCGCTCCGGGTCGGCCTCGTTGCCGGCGAACGCCCGGAACTGGGCCGTGCTCGCCGACGCATCCGGGGCCGCGCGGAACTCGCCGGTGGTCAGCCTGCGGCTGGTCGCCGCGTCCTCATGACGCTCCGTCATGGCCGCCACTGTAGCCCAAAGCACCGGCGAGAAACTCCAGGAGGGGCAGATCCGGCTAAAGATGCGCTGAAACTCCAGGCTGGCTGTCAGTTCCGGGGACGAGCAGATCAGGACGGCTGACGAGCCGGGAGAGCACGATTACGCTCCGTGTCCGGACGACGAATGGTTCGGCCCCGATCCGCTCCACCACGCGCTCGAAGTGCTGCACATCCGAGGCCCGGATGTGCAGCAGGGCGTCGGCCTCGCCGGTGATCGTGCAGGCGCTGGTGACCTCCGGATGCTTGCCGACCGCAGCGGCGATATCGGCGGGCGAGGTCCGGCCGCGGCAGAACAGCTCCACGTAGGCCTCCGTCGTCCAGCCCAGCGCCGCGGGGTCGACCTGGGCGGAAAAGCCAGTGATCGCCCCGGACGCGCGCAGCCGGTCCACCCTGCGCTTGACCGCCGGCGCCGAGAGCCCGACCAGGGCCCCGACTTCCGCGTAGGTCGCCCTGGCGTCGTCGACCAGCGCCGCGACTATCCGCTTGTCCAGTTCGTCGAAGGCCATGCGGCCCGTCCTCAGCCGTCCAGCGCGGCGCGCAGCGCCGCCAGATCCGCGCCGGTCAGGCCGTGCGCGAGCAGGTAGCCGTCTACCGACCCGTGCGCGGTCCGGGCCGCGGCCAGCACGTCCAGGATCAGCTCCGGCGGGCTGCTGAGCAGCTCGCCGGTCAGCTGCTCGCCCAGGCCGGTGCCTGCCTGCAGCTGGCCGATCGCGGCGGTCCGGCCCGGGTCGAGGTAGCGGCCGCTGAGCGCGTAGTCCGCGGCGATGACGTCGTCCGGGACGCCGGCCACGGCGAGGATCAGCGCGATCACGATCCCGGTGCGGTCCTTGCCCGCGCTGCAGTGCACGAGCGCCGGGAAGGCGTCGGGCCCGCACAGCGGCCGGATCGCGTCGGCGATCGCGTCGCCGCATTGCGCGATGACGTACGCGTAGATCGCGTCCAGTTCCAGCGGCAGCGCCTGCAGATCGCCGCCGAGGATCGAGACGTGGGCGTGCCTGGCGGTCAGGTGGTCCAGCGGGCTCGGCGCGATCTCCGCCTCGACGTGCGTGCGCAGGTCCACGATCGTGCGCAGGCCCAGGGCGGTCAGCGTGGCCAGGCCGCCCGCGTCGAGCATGTGCAGCGCGTCTGACCGCAGCAGCGTCCGCCACGGCAGCGAGCCGCCTGCGGTCGGGTAGCCGCCGAGGTCGCGCAGGTTATAGAGGCCAGCCAGCTCGACCCGCCGGCCCGGCGCCGCCACCAGGTCAGCAGCCTGCCCTGGGTCGTCCCCGGCCCGCCGCGCGTGTCCGGCAATCTGCGTCAACCGCCTGCTCCTTACCCTGGCAACTATCACTGGCACGATCTCACACCGGCAGCCAGGCCGGCCGGTGCTCCCCCGGCCGGCCACCTTCCGTTCCCCGCCTGGACGGCGACCGTCCGGACCGCGGCGCTGGCAGTAGAGTCTGCTTGATGACCAGACTTGGCGGGATGTATGGCCCGGACGCCACGTTCCTCGGCGTCGAGCGGGCGGACCTGGCGGACCCCGCGTCCTGGGCCGGGACTGACATCATGATCATCGGCGCGCCGTTCGACGGCGGCACCTCGCACCGGCCGGGCGCCCGGTTCGGGCCGCAGGCCATCCGGTTCACCGACTACCTGCCGCACGACTCGTCCCGGCCGCATCTGGCCCTCGGGGTCGATCCGCTGGTCGAGCTCACGGTTCGGGACGCCGGCGACGTCGAGATGCCATCCGGCGACACCGAGCGGTCGCTGCAGCGGCTGGAGGAAGCCGTGCACACCGCCAGCCAGGGCGGCGCGCTGCCGGTGATCCTCGGTGGTGATCACACGATCGCGCTGCCGGACGCGACCGGCGTGGCCCGGCAGGTCGGCTGGGGCCGGGTCTCGATGATCCACTTCGACGCGCACGCCGACACCGGGAACACCCAGTTCGGCGCTCTGCACGGGCACGGCACGCCGATGCGCCGGCTGATCGAGTCCGGCGCGGTCCGCGGCGACCGGTTCCTGCAGGTCGGCCTCCGCGGCTACTGGCCGGAGCCGGAGACGCTGGAGTGGATGGCCGGTCAGCGGATGCGCAGCTTCGAGATGACCGAGGTCGTCACCCGGGGCCTGGACGAGTGCCTGACCGAGGCGTTCGCGATCGCCACTGATGAGTGTGACGGCGTGTTCCTGTCCGTCGACGTCGACGTCGTCGATCCGGGCATGGCGCCGGGCACCGGCACGCCCGAGCCCGGCGGCCTCACCGGCAGGCAGCTGCTGGACGCGGTCCGCCGGATCGCGATGGAGCTGCCGCTGGTGGGGATGGACGTGGTGGAGGTCGCGCCGCCCTACGACCACGCCGAGGTCACCGCGTACCTGGCGAACCGGGTGGTGCTCGAAGTGCTGTCCGGCATCGCCTGGCGCCGCCGCCGCCTGGCCGGCGACCCGGCCAGGCCGGCCAGGGATCCGGCGTCCCCGTTGCTGGCCGGCCGGGACCCGGACTCCGGCCGGGACCCGGCTAGTGCCCGCGCAGGACCAGGATCGCGATCAGGAACGCCGTCGAGTCGTACAGGAAGTGCGCGAGGATCGGCCGGCTGAGCTTGCCGTGCTTCTGGAATGACCGGGTCACGAAGTAACCGAACGGCACGGTGAGCAGGAACCCGACCCCGTAGTACACGTGGTAGGACGTGCGCAGCGCGAGGCTGAGCCAGAACGCGCGGGCCGGCGACCAGCCGAGCTGGTCCAGCCGGGTGAGCAGGTAGCCGTTCACGCAGACTTCCTCGGCCACCGCCGTGATCAGCGACTGGCTGATCCCGAAGATCAGGTAGTAGGCCGGGACGTGCAGCGTCCCGGTCTGGTTCAGGAACCGGGAGTGCGCCAGCGGCGATATGGCGACGGCGAGCAGCAGCTCACAGCCGAACGCCGCGGCCGCGATGCCCACGCCGGCCCCGAAGTCGGGCCAGCGCATCCGGGTCAGGCCAAGGCTGGACGGCGACTGGCCGGTGCGGGCGAGCAGCAGCAGCACGAGCGGCACGACGGCGGCGGTCGGCAGGTAGCTGAGCAAGCCGAGGACGACGTTGAGCACTGGCTGGTTCGGCGTGAACGTGGGCAGCTGACTGAGCGTGTTGCCCAGGTCGAGATGCATGCCGAGGATCACGACGGCGTTGACGATCCACGGGAGCAGCGCCGCGATCATGACCAGCCTGGTCTCGCGGACCAGGCCCGTCCGGGTGAGCTCGGTGGTGAGGATCGGGGTCGGCACCCGCTCCTCCGCCTGCTGCCAGAAGACCCAGTCCGGCGGCGGCGGCGGCCAGTCCGGCGGGGGCTGCCAGCCCTCTGGCGGGTACCAGTCGGGCGGGCACTCAGGCCAGCCGGGCGCGGGCCGCCAGACCATCTTCTTCGGGCTCACCCGCACATAATGCAGGAAGAACCCGGACGCCGATAGCCAAGTGCCCACTGCGGGTCGATGGGTCGCGGGCGCTGATTCAGGCAGATCTATAGTTGGTGGATGCTGGACGTGACCAGGCTCCGGGTGCTGGTCGCCATCGCGAGGCACGGCTCGGTGACCGCGGCGGCCCGAGCGCTCAACTATGCCCAGCCTTCCATCAGCCACCACATCGCCAGGCTGGAGGCCGAGACCGGCGCCCGGCTGCTGGAGCGGGCCGGCCGCGGGGTCCGGCTGACCGAGGCCGGGCGGATGCTGGCCGAGCGGGCCGAGGAGATCATCGGCCGGCTGGACGCGGCCGAGGCCGAGCTCGCGGCCCACGTCGGCCTCCGGGAGGGGCGGGTCCGGCTGGCCGCCTTCCCGTCCGCCCTGGGGACCCTGGTGCCAGCGGCCGCGGCCCAGCTGGAAGACGAGACACCAGGCCTGGACCTGCGGCTGACCGAGGCCGAGCCGCCCGAAGCCCTGCGGATGCTGCGGGCCGGGTACGTGGACGTCGCCCTGGTGTTCCAGCACTACCAGCAGGACCTCGACGACGCGCCGCCCAAGCCGACGGAAGAGGGCACCCGCGGCCGGCTGATCATGGACGAGCCGGTGCACCTGGTGACCAGGACGGCGGGGCCGGGCGGGGCAGCCCAGGGGCGGACGGCCCAGGGGTGGGCGGCCTGGGGGCAGGAAGCTCGGCGGCCGGGGACATTCCGGCCGAGATCGGCCCGGTCACGATCAACCCGGTCAAGATCAGCCCCGCCGGCGGGCCCGCTGCCCTGGCCGGGCCCGCCGACCCGGCTGGCAACGGCGCCGCCCTGGCCGACCTCGCCAAGTACGCCGACAGCCGCTGGATAGCCGGGTGCGAGCGCTGCCGCAGTTACCTGCTCCGGCAGTGCGAGGCGGCCGGCTTCACGCCGAAGATCGCCTTCACCACCGATGACTACGTCGCGGTGCAGGCGCTGGTCGCGGCCGGCCTCGGGGTCACGACGCTGCCGGGGCTGTGCCTGCGCGCGGCCCGGCACCCTGGCCTGACCACGGTGCCGCTGGCGGGGGCGCGGCGGCACATCTTCGCGGTGACCTATGGTCAGCCGCCCGACCCGGCGACGACGACGCGGCTCATCGACGTGCTCGAGCGCACGGCCAGCCCGCCCGGCTAACCTGACGCGCGGCCTGGCCTCGGCTAGATCTCGTCGCCTGGTCGGCCCAGTACGGGTCGCGGAGGCGGCGCTTGAGCAGCTTGCCGCTCGGGTCGCGGGGCAGTTCCGGGGTGAAGTCGATGGACCTGGGCCACTTCATCTTCGCCAGCCTGCCCTCGAGTCCGGCCAGGATCTCGGCCGCGAGCGCGTCGCCGGGCTCCACTCCCTCGGCTGGCTGCACGACGGCCTTGATCTGCTCGCCCCAGTCCTCGTCCGGGATGCCGAAGACCGCTACGTCGGCGACCTTCGGGTTCATGATGATCTCGGCCTCGATCTCGGCCGGGTAGATGTTGGCGCCGCCCGAGATGATCATGTCGGACTTGCGGTCGCACAGGAACAGGAAGCCGTCCTCGTCCAGATAACCGATGTCGCCGACGGTGAAGTAGTCGTGCAGCCGGTTCGCGTTGGTCTTCTCCTGGTCCCCGTAGTACTCGAACGTGCCGACGCCCATCTTCATGTAGATGGTGCCGGGACGGCCGGTCGGCTGCGGTTCGCCGTTCTCGTCGGCGATCAGCAACTCGCTGATCGGCCACGCGTTGCCCACGGTGCCGGGATGCGCGCGCCAGGCCTGCGGGGAGGCGATGGTGCCGCCGCCCTCGGTGGCCGCGTAGTACTCCCAGACGCAGTCGCCCCACCAGTCCAGCATCTGCTGCTTGATGCCGATCGGGCACGGCGCGGCCGCGTGGATCAGCCAGCGCATCGAGGACAGGTCATACCTGGCCTTGACGTCGTCGGGCAGCGACAGCATCCGCTTGAACTGGGTCGGCACCATGTGCGAGTTCGTGCACTTGTACCGCTCGGTCAGCGCGAGCGCGGTCTCGGAGTTCCAGGCGTCCAAGCACACCAGGGTGTGTCCCATGTGCAGCGCGCCGCCGCCGAACACGGTCACCGCGGTGTGATAGTTCGGCGAGGTCAGCAGGTGCGCGTTGGGCTGCCCTTCGGTCACGCCGAAGAACTGGAGCAGGAACGACGCCAGCGCCATCGCCTCGTCCGGGTCCATCCCGCTCAGCGCGCGGCGGACGCCCTTCGGCCGGCCGGTGGTGCCCGAGGTGTAGTGCATCGTGGCGCCCGCGGTGCGGTCCGCGGGCAGGCTCTCGGGCTGCCCGGCGCGCAGGTCCTCGACCGGGGTAAAGCCGGGTACCGCGCCGTAGCTGAACCGGGCGTCCGCCGGGATGCCCGCCTGGTCTGCGGTCTCGGTGCCGAGCTCAGCGAACCGCTCGTGCACGAAGAACGCCTTGGCGCCGCAGTCCTGCGCGATGTAGGCCGCCTCCGGCGCGGTGAAGTGCCAGTTGATCGGCGTGAGGTACCAGCCTGCCTGCAGCGCGGCCAGGTACACCTCGACCGGCGCGACGCCGTTGGGCAGCAGCGAGGCGATGCCGTCCCCCGGCTTGAGGCCGCGGGCCCGCAGCGCGTGCGTCAGCTGGTTCGCCCTGGCCAGCACGTCACCGGCGGCATGCTCGGTTCCGTCGGGCTCCACGACCGCGATCCAGGTTGGATCCTCCTGCGCTCGCAGCCAGAAACCCCTCGAGCTCACGTGCCACCTCCGCGCACCGACCTAGCCAGCTATCTTGAGCCCTAGAGTAGAACATGTTCTAGTCCTAGCGCCCGCTTGGGCCCAGAAGATCACAGATGCGTGCCTGCCGCTAGGTCTCCGGCCGGGAACGGCACGTCTCCGCCCAAAGTAGCCGGTAGCTATCTTCTCGTGACTCCTGGTAAATAAGGTGTCCCACAGGTACTCTTTGCCCGTGCTGCAGCGTGTCCGGTCGAATCAGTGGGCGCGGATATCCCTGCTCGCGGTGATCCTGGGCTTCTGCTGTTATGGCCTGGCCAACGAGTGGCCGCGGGTCAGGCCGATGCTGAGCGAGTTGCACTGGTACTCGGTGACCGCCTCGGCCGTAGCCGCGGCGGCCGCGGCTGGCTGCCTGATGCTGGCCTGGCGCACTCTGCTGGCCGATCTCGGCTCTCCGCTGCCGGTCCTGGTGGCGGCCAGGGTGACGTTCGTCGCCCAGCTGGGCAAGTACCTGCCCGGCGCGATCTGGTCCTTCGCGGCGCACGTCGAGCTCGGGCACGAATATCAGGTCCCGCGCCGCCGTGGCGCGGCGTCGCTGCTGATGGCGCTGGCGGTCGCCGCCGGCGTCGGGCTTCTCATCTCGGCGGTGACCTTGCCGTTCGCGGCACCGGCGGCCGCCAGCCACTACCGGTTCTTGCTGCTCGCGGTACCGCTGATCGCGGTCTGCCTGGTGCCGAGCGTCATGCACAGGCTGCTGAATCTCGCCCTGCGCGTGGTCCGGCAACAGCCGCTAGAGCGGCCCGTCAGCTGGCGCGGCCTTGGCATCGCGCTCGCCTGGACCCTGCTCGGCTGGCTCCTGCTCGGCCTGCAAGTCTGCTTCCTGCTCGCGGACGTCACCCACGGCGGGCCGCGCACCTGGCTGCTCGGCCTCGGGGCTTACTCGCTCGCATGGACCCTCGCCCTGCTGGTCGTAGTAGCCCCGAACGGAATCGGTGCCCGTGAGGTCGTGCTGGTGGCCGCGCTCGCTCCGGTTCTGCCGGCCAGCGCCGCCCTCGCCGTGGCCCTGGTGGCCAGACTCGTGACGACGCTCTCCGACCTGGCCTGGAGCGCCGTTGGCCTGGCCCTCAAGCGCCACGCCCGCAGCAGTGAGTCCGCCGCACTCGTCGGCCCGGCGCAGGCGACAGCTCCTGCCGCGCTGGCTCACCAGGCCGGCAAGCACCGCAAGACGGCCAGGAGCCTGGTGCCCTAGCCCGCGGGGCAGGCTGCGGCCGGGCGGTTCAGACCTTTGTCGCGTGCACCAGCAAGATCGACGCAGCGCCGGGCCACGCGCAGAAGATCTTGTCCAGCGGTCGTAGCGGCCTCGGCACATCGTGATACTGCGCCCCAGCGACACGGACTGGCTGGAAGCCGCGCGCCGTGAGCAGGCCCGTGAGTGCCCGCCGGGTGAACATGTGCAGATGGCCCGCCACCTGGCTGCCCGGCCGCCCGAACACACCGCGGAGGGAGACCTCGGAAAAGACCGGCTGCATCCCGACCGCCAGCAGCCCGCGGTTGTACCAGGCAGCCAGATTCGGGGTCGAGAGCAAGAGGGAACCGCCCGGCTTCAGCACCCGCCACGCCTCGTCCAGCGCCGCGTCGGTATCCACCAGGTGCTCGATCAGTTCGCTCATAATCACCACGTCGGCGACCTGCGCGGCGAGCGGCAAGCTAGCCTGCTCGACGCCGGCCCGGACCAGGCTTAGTCCCCGGCCGCGGGCCTGCGAAATGGCGTCGGCGGACCAGTCGATCCCGACGAAGCGGTGGCCAGGGCTCATCGCCATGGCCACCCCGGCGCACTGACCGTCGCCGCAGCCCATGTCGACGACGAGGCCGGGCGGCGGCGTGGCCCGCAGCACGGCGGCGAGCATCTTGGCCTGACGGCGAGCGCGATCAGGGCCCGAGTTGAGTGGCACGCCCGGCCGCTCGTAGAAGTCCTGCGGCACGCTGGTCACGGCGGTCATGCGCGACAGTCCATTGCCATCGCCTCGGCTGCCACCGCCGCGAACCCGTCAACAGCCTCCGACCAGTGCAACCGCTCGGCCCGGATCCTGGCCTCCGCCCCCATCTGCTCCGCCCGCTGACGATCGAGCGCGAGCGACGCCCAGGCCGAGGCGAGCTGGCCCTCGTTCCTGACCAGGATGCCGGTCTGGCCGTTCAGCACGGAGTCGCGCAGCCCGGGGACGTCGAATCCGATAGCCGGGGTGCCCCGGATCGCGGCCTCAGCGATCACGATGCCCCAGCCTTCGATCAGGGCCGGGTGCAGCAGCAGCCACGCCGAGCACAGCAGCCGGTGCTTCTCCTCCTCGCTCACGCGGCCGAGGAAATCGACGCCCGGCCCCGCCATGGCCTCAAGCCGCCGGCGTTCCGGGCCATCGCCAGCTATGACGAGGCGCCCGCCGGTCACCATCCGAACCCGATCCCATAGCCGCAGCAGCATGTCGATGCGCTTGTACTCGGTGAGCCCGGCCGAGCGCGAGGAACAGCGGCTCGGCCGACCGGGGCAGCAGCGGGTCGGGCTGAACGACGCCATTGCAGATCTGGCGGATCTGGTCGGCTCCGACTCCGATCTCACGCAGCCCGTCCGCGGTGGACCCGAGACGGTCAGGAACAGATTCCGGCGGTGCGCCCACGGCATTACCTTGCTCTCCGCGAACTGCCCCAGCGCCGCGACCGGACGCGGGAACATCATCCGCCACAACTCCGTGTGCACGTGGTTCACCAGGCAGATTTGCGGCCGTCCGGACCACAGCGGGGCGAAAAACGGCATCCCGTTGCAGACCTCGACCACCAGGTCGACATCCCGCAACCCACGCCAGTACCGCACCGGGGCCCGCAGGAACTGGCTGTAGGTCCCCCCGCTGCGCACCACGGTGTACGGACGCGGCTCGGTCGGCCCGCCGCAGAGCAGGGTCACGCTGTGCCCGCGGGCGGTCATCCCGGCCGCCAGCCGGTCGACCAGCACCTCAGAACCACCGGCCCGGCCATTGGCCAGGTCGCGCCAGGCCACGAACAAGATCCTCCGTGCGGCCCCGGACTCTCCGGCGAGTGGATCCGGGGGGCCGAGAATGGCTCCGGATGGCGTCGCCGCGGACCGGGCTTCCGAGTGCAGGCTCACTAGTTCATGCTCCGGTTTTGCAGTAGCGTCACGTCTTGATCACCGACTAGCAATGTATAGCGGACATTGACGACTTATTCTGGTAATTTCGTCGAACTACCAGCCGCTTGCTGCAGTCGGACGCCAGGGCCGGGCGCAGGACTGCTGAGGAGGGACCAGCCCTGCTGCGCTCATCAGGACCGGTGGCGGCCGCGGCCGGGGATCGGATGGCCGGACCAGACCACGCGCGGCAGTGGGGGCTGGCGAGGTCGCTCCGGCTGTTCAGGTCCTTCCGCCAGGAGCAGGCCGAGCCCGAAGCCTTCTACGCGGTCATGGCGCGCGACGCGGCTGATCAGCTCGCCCGGTACCTGGATCTAGCTGGGCAGACAGTGGTCGACGTGGGCGGCGGCCCCGGCCACTTCACGGCCGAGTTCCGGGCCAGGGGCGCGGCCAGCTACGTGTTCGAACCGGACCGGGCGGAGATGTTCAGCCGGGGCCGCGTCCCCGCGGGCGCGGTGCTCGCCAACGGCTTCTGGCTCCCGGTCGCGGATGGGGCGTCGGATGTCTGCTTTTCCTCCAATGTCATCGAGCACGTAGCGGATCCGCTGGGGCTGATCGACGAAATGATCAGGGTGACCCGCCCCGGCGGCCTTATCTACCTGTCGTTCACGAACTGGTTCTCGCCCTGGGGCGGGCACGACCTCTCGCCGTGGCACCTGCTCGGCACCGATTACGCCGCCCGCCGATTTGTCCGGCGCCACGGCCGGCCGCCAAAGCACGTAATTGGCCAGAACCTTTTCCGGCTGCACATCGGGACGATTCTTAAATACGTACGGTCCCGGACCGACGTGCAGCTAGTCGAGGCGCTGCCGCGTTACTATCCGAGATGGTGCAAGTTCATACTCCGCATCCCCATGGTGCGGGAGCTGGCGGCCTGGAATGCGTTGCTGATCATCCGGCGGAACCCTTGACCGCGTGCCCGCGCTGCCCGCTGCCAGGAATGCGGCGGGGATGATCGCAGTCGACCGGGGTCAGCATGAACCGGCCGGGCCCCGTACCGCGCGGCGGCTGCGGCTGACCTCGTCGCGGCTGACTGCCTGGCCGGACCGGTCGTTGTTCGCCGCCGTGTTTCTCGTGGCGCTGCTCATCTTCGGCTGCACGGCGGCCGGACGGACGATCGCCGACACGAAGCTCGGGGTCGACATCGCGGCCAGAGAATTCCTGACCCGGCTGTGGTCGCTGTGGAATCCGCTGGAGTGGTTCGGCACCCTGACCGACCAGTACATCGGGTACGCGCTGCCGATGGGGCCGTTCTTCCTGGTCGGCCAGCTGCTCCACATCCCGGTCTGGCTGGTCGAGCGGTTGTGGCTGTCCGCGCTGGTGTCGACCGGATTCACCGGCATGGTGAAGCTCGCCCGGGCCGCCGGGGTCGGCAACGACGCCTCCCGGCTGGCGGCTGGCGCGATCTTCGCCCTATGGCCCGTCTTCAGCATCCTGCTCGGATCGACGTCGGCGGCGGCGATACCCGGCCTGCTGGTGCCGTGGGCGATCATTCCGCTCGTCCGGGCGGTCCAGGGCCGGCTCGGGACCGGCCGGGCGGCCGCCTTGTCCGGCATCGCGATCGCCCTGATGGGCGGCGTCAACGCCGTGTCGACCCTCGCCGTGCTGATCCTCCCGGCGCTCTACATCGTGACCCACTCGGCTGGCCGGCGGCGGGTTGTCCTTTGCCTCAGCTGGAGCGCTGCGGTCGTGGCCGCCACCTCCTGGTGGGCGGTGCCGCTCGTGCTCGAAGGCCGGTACGCGTTCAACTTCCTGCCGTTCATCGAGCAGGCAGCCGCCACCCAGCGCACCATGTCGGCGGCGACGGTCCTGCAAGGCACCGGCGCCTGGACCGCTTATTTCCCGCCCGGCGGCATTCCCTGGATACCGGCCGGCTGGACCCTCGTCACGGCCGTGGCCTGCATCGCCGCCACCGTCGCGGTCGCTGCGATCGGCCTGGCCGGACTGGCCCGGCGGGATATGCCAGAGCGGCGCTGGCTCGGCATCTGCGTCGGCCTGGCCGCGGTCGTGATGCTCGCCGGCTACTACGGCCCGGCGGGCGGGCCGCTGCACTCGTGGGCGGGCCACCTGCTCGACACGACGCTCGCGCCCATCCGCAATACCTTCAAGTTCGAGCCGGTCATCGGCGTCGCGATCGCACTCGGCTGCGCGCACCTGATCCAGCGTCTCCGGCTGGTCAAGATCAGGTTCCGGCCCGGCCGGCTGGTGGCCGGGCGAGCCATCGCAACGCCGCTCGTCGCGCTGGCGCTGGCCGGGCTCGCGCTTCCGCAGCTTTCCGGCCGGTCGCTGCCGGACGGGTCCTTCACCGCCATACCGGCGTACTGGACCCAGGCCGCGGCCTACCTTGCGCGCCATTCGGCTGAGGCGACCACGCTGGTCGTGCCCGCCGACGCGCACGGGCAGTTCACCTGGGGCACGACCAACGACAACCCGCTGGAGCCACTGGCAACCTCGCCCTGGGCCGACCGCAGCCAAGTGCCGTACGAGGGACCTGGCCCGCAGATCCTGCTGGATACCGTCCAGCAGGCCATCGAGGCCGGGGGGCCGGTGCCCGGCCTCGCCGCCTACCTGGCCAGAGCCGGAGTGCGGTACATCCTGGTCCGCAACGACGTCAACCCGGAAACCGGCGGCTACGTCGCACCGCAGATCCTCAACGAGAGCCTTGCGCAGTCGGGTTATCACCGGGTCGCGGCGTTCGGGCCGGGCGTGCCCGGGTCGCCGTCCTACCCGAACCTCGCCGGGCAGGCACCCGGCTACGCGCTCAGCTACCCGACCGTAGAGATCTTCGCCCCGGACCGGCCAGGCCGCGTCGGCTGGCCACCCCGTCACCGCCCTGCCGGTCGCGAAGACCGTGCTGGTCGACGGGGGCCCGGACGCCCTGCTCCAGCTCTCCGGCGAGGGCCTGCTGGACGGCAGCCAGCCGACCGTCATCGCCGGCCAGGCGCTGGCCGGCAAGCCCGCGATGTGGGCAGTGACTGACGGTCAGCGCCGGGCGGATACCTCGTTCGGCACCACCCAGGACACCCGGTCCTACACCTATACCGCTGGCGGGACGATCCCGGCCGACAGCCCGCTGGGCGGCGGCGGCGGGCCACCGCGCCAACTGCTGCCCGTTTCCGCCGCCGGGCATCAGACCGTCGCTGTCTTCAGTGGTGCGGCCAACGTCACGGCGTCCTCCGCCGGGACCTGGTATGCAGAGGCGCCGCAGTATGCTCCCGCCAACGCTTTCGACGGCGATCCGCAGACCGCGTGGGCGGAGAGCAACTACGCGACTCCGGTCGGGCAGTGGATCCAGGTCAACTTCGGCCGGTCCCTGGACCTGGCCTCGGCCGCGACGATCCAGCTGCTGGACGACACCGGCTCGCGCGCGCTGGCGACGGAGCTGACCGTGACCTCGGCGGCCGGGAAGGCGGTCACCAGTACCACGGCCACCGGCGCGGTTCAGCCGCTCCGGCTGCCGGAGGGCATGACCAACTGGCTGCGCATCACCATCACGGCCGCCGCCAACGTGACCCCCGGTGGTCCCGGCGCGGGGATCAGCGAGGTTGTCATTCCCGGCGTCTGGGTCACGACGTTCCTGCAGCCCGCCGAGGATCCCGTCGGAGCCAGCGCGCCGACCGCCGCCTATTCCTTCTCGCAGCCTGCGCCGACGCCAGCGGCCGAGGCCGTCGGCGCGCGCGCGGAGCCCATCTACCGATTGTTCGCGACCCCGACCGCCGCCCGGCTGACAACCAGCCTCACCGTCGTGCCGACTGCGGGGCCGCCGCTGCAGTCGCTCCTCGACCGGCTCACGCCGGCCACCAAGTCGCAGTTCACGGTCACCGCGAGTTCATCCTGGCAAAATCTGCCGGCCGTCGGGCCGGCCAATCTGTTCCACCGGGCTGCCGACCTGCCCTGGCTGGCCGGCGCGGCCGACCGGGCACCGACGCTGACCATGCGCTGGCATGGCCGCCGGACCATATCCCGGCTCATCCTCGATCCGGCCAGCCGGGTCGCCGTCGCTCCGGCCAGCGTGCGCATTGTCAGCCCGGCCGGGACCCGGGTCGCTCCGGTCGGGCCGGGCGGCGTCGTTACGGTCCGGCCTGCGCTGCGGACCACCCGGTTGCAGATCACACTCGTTCCCTCGGCCGCGCAGTCCGCCAGCCAGTTTCCGGTCGGACTCGCCGGCCTTCGGATTCCCGGCCTGCACGGGCTGCACCGGGCCGCCCCTCAGGGCAGCGCCCGGTTCCGACTGGCCTGCGGGCAGGGCCCGCCGGTCTCGGTCGACGGCCGCATCTACCAGACGTCGGTCGCCGGCACGATCGGAGATCTCGTCCATTTGCGGCCCGTCCGCGCCCGGGTGTGCGGCAGCGGCGGGACCATCGCGCTGCCCGCCGGAAAGCATCAGCTCGCCGCCGCGCCGTCCGCGGCCTTCGCGGTCAGCGACATCGCCTTGTCAACCGCGCCGCAGCCCGTTCGCGCGGCCGGTCGGGCCAGCTCACGCACCGCCGCGGCGGTGACCTGGCAGGCCGACCGGCGGGTGGTCTACATCGGTCGTGGACTGGAGTCCTATCTGGAGATTCACGAGAATTTCAACCCGGGATGGACGGCCACGCTGGCCGGCCGCCCGCTCCGGGCCGTGACGCTAGACGGCTGGCAGCAGGCGTTCATCGTGCCTGCGGGGGCCGGCGGTCTGGTGCGACTGATCTTCCGGCCGGCCCGCGTCTACCACCTGTCCCTGATCGCATCGGCGGCCTTGATCGTGGTACTGGTTCTCGCCGCCGTCGGCATCCTGCCAGGGCCGCTGCGGCGGCGCCGGGCTGGTTCCGGCGTGCCCGGGCGCCGGACGCCACGTCGGCGATCCGGACTGCAGCCGACCCGGGCCCCGGCAGGCATCGTTGCCCGGCTGCTCCCGCTGACCGTCGTTATCCTCCTGACGGGTGGGCTCGTCGCGCTCGCGGTTCCGGTGCTCGGCCTCATCCGGTATCGGCGGCCGGGGTGGCTGCCGTGGATCGCCGCCGGCGCCATGGCTTGTGCGGGGGCAGCGATGCTTACCACCAGCAACCCGACGGCGCCGGGCCACGGCGCGTTCAGCGGCTTCGCCCAGGTCGCCGCCCTCATCGCCCTGGCCGCCGCGCTCACGCCGGCGGCGCTGACAGGGTCTTCGCCATCAGCTCGCACCGAACCATCAGGAGCCGTGCCGGGAGCGCAGCGATGACTGGACGGCGCGGCCGCGGGCGCCGCTCGGAGCCACCGTCAGGAGCACGGCAGCCCTTCACGATCATCGACGAGGTCGAGTGCTACTTCGACACCCCGCACGAGCCGGCCAACGTGCCGCTGGAGGTGCGAGTACCGTTCCACCTCGATCAGGCCGCGTTCCGCGCGGCTGTCCTGGCCGCGGTGACAGCCAGCCCGCGCGCGTCCGCTCGGCGCGTACGACCCGGCCCGCTGAGCCGGAGCTACTACTGGGAACGTCCGGCGCAGTTCGATGTGGATCCCGTGTCCTGCTCGGCTTTTGCCGACGAGCGCGAGCTGACGGCGCAGCGCGACGCGTTCACGGCGCAGTCACCGCCGCTGGGCCAGTCGCCGGTGGTGCGGCTGCTGCTTGCGAGTGGCCCTGGCGGCGACTGCGTGATCCTCAACGGCCATCACGCGGCCATGGACGGCAATTCCTGGCTCGAGCTGCTCCGCGATGTCGGGCGTAGGTACTCCGGCGGCCAGCCACCGCCGGCCGACCACGCCCGGTCAGGCGGCGCGGCGGCCCGGGCCGGGCCCGGCGCCCGCCCCGGCCACGCAGCCCGGTCGGCCGCTGCGGCAGACGCCGTGTCCCGCGGCTGGCCCACCGCCTGCGTCGGCGGACCAGTCGCGCCCGGCGGCGAGGTCCTGGCTTGCGCGCCTGCCCGCCCGGATCGCGTCCGACGGCGGCGGCCAGCGCGGCGTGGGCATCGCGCTCACGCTGCTGCCCGGCGTCCCGCGCGTGCCCGACCCCGGAGGTTCCGCGGACCGCCCGACGCTGAATGACGCACTGGTCACGGCCCTCATCGTGACTGTTGGCCGGTGGAACGCCAGCCGGGGCAAGCCGATCAGGCCGGTCAAGGTCTCCGTGCCAGTGAACGTGCGGGCACCAGGCCAGCAGACCGCGGGCAACCTGTCCCGGCTCGCGCGAGTCTGCGCGATTCCGCCCGCGGCCGGCAGCTCGCCCGCCGCCCTGCTGCTGGAGGTGGCGGCCCAGACGCGCCGGGCGCGGATGCCGGTAGGCACCCAGGAGCGCCCGGAGTTCCGGGCGATCGCCGACTTGTGGTGCCCGGCGACGGTGAAGCGGTGGCTGCTGCGCGCCGGGCTGCGCACAGTCGGACCGGCCTTCTGCGACACGGTGATGCTGTCGAACCTCGGCCGGGTGGACGACCCGCCCGATTTCGGCGGCCAGGAACCGGTCACGATGGCGTTCTCCGGGACCGCTCAGATGCCGCGCGGCCTGTCCGTCGCCGCGATCACGGCCGGCGGCTGCCTGCAGGTGTCGGTCCGCTACAACCGCCGGCTCGTCAGCGCGGCGGCCGCGAGCCGGTTCGCGGCCGAATTTGCTGCCGCCCTCGGCGAGCTGACCGTCGCCGCGGACGGCGGCCAGCCCGCTGCTGGTGCGCCGGATCCTGACCCCGGCCAGGCCGGCCGCGATCCGCACCGCTCAGCGGACTCTCAGATCGCAGCAAATCCTCGCACCACCGGGAGACGGTAATGGGACTGGAGCAGGCTCTGCTCAAGATCATCGCTTGTCCGATCGACAAGGGTGAGCTCGTCTACGTGGAGGACGAGCTCGTCCTGTACAACCCGCGGCTGCGGCGCGCGTATCCGATCGCCGACGGCGTTCCCGTCATGCTCCCGCTCGAAGCGCGCGAGATGGACGACGCCGGGCACGCCCGGCTGATGCGCCGGGCCACTCGGCGCGGCGGCCGCCACCAGGCTAGCCAGCCGCCGGGGTGGCCGGGATAGCCGGGCCGAGGCCGCCCTGGATGACTCCGGCCAGGGCCTTGCTCACGCACAGGCCCGGCAGCGGATCGTCGATGCTCACGCTGGTGGCCGTGCCGGATCACGGGCATGAAGTCGACGCTCAGCCCAGCGTGCAGCACCATCGTCCGCGCTGCCGACCCGTACGTGACGGTGACGCTCTGGCCGGCCGCTGCAGCGCCGGCGAGGTAGCCGATCTCCAGGTACGCGGTACCGGGGGGCGTCGCCGCCGGGAACGAGAGGACCACCCGACCGTGTCTGAAAGGTGAGCAGCCGCCAGAGACCAGGGGATTCGTCGAGGGGCCCGACACGAGAGCCGGATATAGCCGGCCGTCCGGCCCGAAAATCTTGAGCGCGGAGTAGTAGCCGTCCGGGCCGCGCTGCCAGCTCAGCTGCTTGCCGCGGCTGGACAACGGCGCCAGCACGACCTGCGTATTGGACAGGCCAGGAAAGAATACGGCCTGCATGATGTCGTCGGGCACTTGGCTGTTGACGATCACAGTCCCGGCCGGCGTCTGAGCGAGCGCCTGCCTGGCATTGGCGATGTACGCCCGGGCGACGGCGCCGGCGGTGGCACCCCCTGAGACGTCGACCAGTTGCTGCACCGACCAGACCGAACCGACGACGAACAGGGCGGTCAGATCCAGCGCTGCAATCTGCCAGCGGCGCCCGAAGTAACGGGCCGGGCGGGCCCGGGCCACGGCAGCCGGCTCCGCCGCCCGTATGGTCTGATCTGCTGTTCGGGTCACCGGCAGCCAGGCGAGGCCGACCACGATGGCCAGGATGGCCACCGCGTCTGATACGTAACGGGTCTCCGTCCCCAGCAGCGCGGCGCTGATCGGGAACTGGAGGCGGCCAAGCACGATCGGGAGCATGTCGGCCAGCGCGATCCAGCCGGCCAGGATCGCCCATGCGCGCCAGGACGTGCGCCTGGTCGCGACCATGGCCAGGATCAGCCCCGCCAGCACGAGCAGGGAGAGCCATATCAGCAGCGTCGGGGGCGCCGCGTACGCGAAGCCAGTGTTCCCGTTTGGCAGCCACTGCCACGGTCCGCCGAGCATTCCCGGCACGGCGTTCTGGCTGATCAGGTGCCACGCGAAGGTGCCGGCCTGGCCGGCTGATGGCAGGACGGGCTTGGTGCTCGACGTGCTCAGGCCGCTGGTCAGCAGGATCACGGCATACACCGCGAGCAGCACCACGTACCCGGCCCAGACCCGCCACCAGTGCACCGCTGTAGTCCGCACTGCGGTAAGCAGTCTGCCGTCCGGACTGAGGAATGCGGCCGTGACGGCGAACAGGACCAGCGGTATGACAGCCGCCTTCTCGTCGAAAAACAGGCCGAAGGCCAGCCAGCCGACCGCGACGGCGGCGTGCCGGTAGCGCCCGGTCCGGATGAAGCGCACGTGCGCGGTGAGCGCCGCGAAGAGCGCGAGCTGCATGGGCACGGACTCGACCGCCGCGATCCACAGCGCGTAGTTCTCGAAGCCGACCGCCGCCACCACGTAGAGGATCAGCGGGATGACGATCTCGATCCGGTTCCCGAAGAGCGTCCGGAGCAGCCGCCAGGCGGCCAGGCTGGCCGCCGCGATGAAGATGAGGTTGACTGCGGTCGCGGCCGACCAGTTGTAAAAGGCGACTCGGGCAAGCACCCAGGTGACCGCGAACACGCCGGGGAACAGGTGGCCCGAGTCGCCCTGGGTAAGGAAGCTCCAGCTCAGGCCGCTACCGCGGGCCATGTCGTAGATCTTGAAATCGTCCTCGCGGAAGTAGAAATGGCTGATGAACTCGGCCTTCCAGACCAGCGAGGCCAGGATGACGACGGCACAGGCGAGCGTGACCCGGTGCCGGGACAGCGCTGCAGTCAGCCGGGAGAGGTCAAGGACAGCCTCAGGTTCCTCCGCCCGCGCGTCATGATCGGCCGGAGCCACGTCGGCTCCTTCGCCGGGGGGCGCCTCGGCTCCCGGGAGGCCCTGGGACGCCGCGGGCTCGGACTGCATAGCGGCAGCATAGTGCCCGCGGAGCCTTTTATCATGGAAAGATACGATTCACGATTCCGAGCACCTGACCGCGCCTGATCGCGACCTGCTCGCCCAAGAGCGCCACTGGCCAGCCACGACGCAGCGACCGCGTCGTGACTGGCCAGCAGGCAACAGAAGACGGCTAGAACGATCAGGCAGGAACCTCACCGATCGGGTCGGCCACGTCCTCGTACTCGTACTCGGCATCCCGGGGCCGGGAGCTGAAGAACAGCACCAGGCCCATGAGGAGCAGGATGACGCCGACGATGCCGATGATGAGCGGCAGGACGACCTGGACCAGGTTGATCTGGCTGTCGTAGTTCTTCGCCGTGTGGAGGGTGCTGGCCACGCTGGCGGGGGTGGTCGAGAAGGTGGCGTCGATCAGCGTCAGTACCTCGTTGCCGCTGGCGTCTGCCAGGTACTGATGTTGCGACGAGACGCCCTTGACCGGCGCCCCGGTGACCGGGTCAACCCACTCCGTCGTCGTGCCGGCGAAGAACTCGGGCAGCGTGACCGAGGCCTGGCTGGGCTGGCCGATGAGTGAGCCGGGCACCGCCTGCGTGCCGATCTTGGTCGGCTGCACAGTCTCGACGAACTTGTAGGTGTTCGTGCCCTGCACACTCGCGGTGCCGGAGTAGACGGCGGGCACCGTCTTCATCAGCGTCGTGTTGAAGACCTGATACGTCTGCTTCTGGGTGTTCAGCGGCCAGACCAGGCCCAGACCGGAGTAGTGCACCTTGCGTGCTGGTCCCGAGCGACGCGCCGCAGCAATTGCTCAGCTCGCCCGACTTGCGGTCGAACGCATACCGATCCGTCGAGTACGAAACCGTCTGGAAATTGGTCCGGTCGTAGACGTAGTTGAACTGATTCCAGACCGCCGTGCCCGAACTCCCGGCGGCGTTGTCGCCCTGGGTTGTCAGCGTGTCCTCAAGGGTGACGCCAGTCTGCTCGGTGAGCTGGGAAGGGCTGAAGTACTTCGCGTTCTGCGCCGTGAGGGTCGTGATGGTGTTCTCGTTCAGCGGGAACTTCACGGCTTCGCCAGCGACGACGAACTTGGTGAGCAGGGCCAGGACGATCAGGAAGGTTCCAAGGGCGCTCAGAACAAGGCCGGACACCCTGCGCATCCATCCTCCAGGAGTGAGGTACTTTAGTCGGTCATGCCGTAGATCCTCGGGATCTGTTCCGGGGATCATAGTCTGGTGCGTGTCCGGCGTCACCGTCAATCAGGACACATAGCCATAACAGCCATCGCTAACTAGGTATTTTCCGGCCAATCGGTCGATCTGTTGTCCGGAATGCCGCCTTCGGCGCCTGCCACCAGGCCCGCGGCCAGTCTCGCCACTACCAGCAGGCACAGCACTTGCGGCCCGGTGTTGGTCAGCGCCGTGGCCAGGGCGCTGCCGCCGAGCGTCAGCCCGCCCGCCGCCGTGGCCGCCGCGGCGACCAGCAGCGAGCACGGCCGGCAACGACACGGCTGTACAGCACCCGGCAGGCGACAGTCCGCGCGGACCGGACGCCATCCGCCGCAGTCGCGGCGGCCCGCCGGCCGGCCAGCACGAAGGTCACGCAGGCGGCCGGTAGCAGCAGCGCGCCGGGATAGCCACCCAGCCACAGCCCGGCAGCGGCCAGGACGGCCAGCCCGGCGAGCCGCGCTGCCAGTGATCCGGCCGCGCCGCGAACCGCCGGCGACCCGGCTCCGCCGCCGCCCCGATCCGCCGGAACGCTAGCATCCGGCCGGTTCCCGGCAGCGCGCCCGATGGAACTCTGGCCGACCGCCCGGCGACGGCGCGGCAGCAGCGCGATCGCGAGGATCAGCACGAGCAGCCCGAGGCCGCCGAACAGCGCCGCCCGGTAGATCCGGTCCGGCTGGTAGGTGAGCGTGACCAGCCCGTGGGTCCCGGCTGGCAGCAGCCACGCCTGCTGCCAGCCGTCGAGCCGCACCGGGCGAGCACTCTGCCGTCGATGGTGGCCTGCCAGCCAGGGTTGTAGTTCTGCGCGACCTCCAGATAGGACGGCGCGGCTGGTGGCTACCTGCAGCACCCGACTTGAGTCAGTCCAGCTCACCGTCTTGACTGCCGTCGGGCGCGGGCTGTCCCCCGCTGCGTGCGGGGCCTGGCCGGGGGCCGATGAGCACGCTCTGGACGTCCCAGCCGGTGGGGTCGGTGGCCGGCTCTGATGACCGTGTTCTGGCCGGTCCTGACCGCGGCCGGCGAGCAGGCCGGTGAACGTCATCGGCCGCCCGTACCGCAGGTCCGCCTCGGTGCCCGAGACCTTGGTGCGCACGAGTTTCCCGTTCATGCGGAGCGTCGGCCCGAGGCCGCAGCGCAGCCGGACCCGGGCGTTGCTGTTCGCCGTCAGCGGCCGCACGCCAGGTATGCGCACCTCGGCGATCTGCAGCGGCAGGCTCGGCGGACTGAACGTCAGCGTCAGCTGGTCGGTCCGGACCGGCCGTGGCAGCTTGATCGTCGCGGTCCGGCCGATGAAGCCGCCCCCGATCAGCCCGGCCGGGTCTGACACCCGGACCTCATCCAGGGTGTTGGCGCCGCGCGGGACGGAGATAGTGACCTGCGAGATCGTGCGCTTGCGGGGCCACTTGATGGTCAGGGCCGGATGCCGGTCGGTCGCGGCGGCGACCCAGGCGGTCGCCGCACTGCCATCGAACGCGGCGCTGGGCATGTCCTGCGGATCCCTGGTGTAGACCGACGTGCCCGTCACCCGCGGCTGGTCCTTGCCCGGCCACGCGTCGCGCGTGACCAGCGGCCGTGCTGGTCATGATCGCCTGCCCGCGCACCGCGGCGAGCCGGCTGCCCGTGCTGGTGAACCCTTCGTCGAATCCGTACTCCTCCTCGGTAGGCGCGGAAAGGAACGGGGAGCACACCCATCGCAGCGACGTCCGCGCGCAGTCTGATGGCTGCGGCTGGGCCTTGGCCAGCAGCACGGACTGCGGCGCGCCGGCCGGCAGCCGAACCGCGGGAGCCATGATCGTCCGGGTGGCGGTCACGCCCGGCACGGCGATATCGCTGATCGCGACCTGCGCGCCCGGCGGCGGAAACTGCGCCGCCGAGACGGCCGCGACGGTAATCCGGAGCCAGCCGGTCGGGCCCGCGCGGCACGGCGAGCGGCTGCGGCTTGCTAGTGGCGCGCACGCTGTCGGTGACCGAGCCGGCCGCCGTCTGCACGATCACCTTGGTGACCGGCGGCCCGATGAGACCGCTGTCGGTGAACGCCACTCGGATGACGCCAGGGTCGATCGGCGTGGTCGAAGCCGATCCGCAGCCACTGATGCACCGGGCCGGTGAGCGCGCCGGACTCCCAGAGTGTGCGCGGATTGCCGTCCACCGCGGCGAACGGGTTGCTGCCCGTCGCGCTCTGGCCGGGCAGCGCCCCGATCCCGGCCGCCGACGACGACGCGGTGACGCTCGCGATCCCGTGGTACACGGCCACGCTCTCGGCCGGCCGCCAGGACGGCTCGAGGTAGTCGTCGGCGGCCGCGAAGGTGGACAGCGGATCGCTAGCGGTCAGCGTCTGGGAGTAGTCGACCCGGATCTCGCCGAAGTTCCGCAGCTTGCGGCGCAGCGAGTCGGTGACGAAGTACTGGCTGGCCGCGATGCCGCGGCGCGTCCGAGTTGAGCAAGACCGGGTCGGCCCTGCAGCACTCCGGCGTCACCGAGGTCCAGCACCGACTCCGGCGCGCCGAACACCCGGATCGTTCCGGCCTGCGGTACCACCGACGCGACGGCCTGCACCCGGTCGACCCGGTAGATCTGCACGGGCGGGTAGGGCGCGTAGACGTTGCTGACGGCGTTGTCCGGGCTCGCGTTCCCGACCTTGCGCGTTCCGAACGTCGCCACCTCGGTGAGGCCGGGCGAGCTCGCCAGCGCGTCATGGATCCGGGCCGGCCACGCGCCGTAGAGGTCGGAGGGATCGAGGTCGTTGCGCACGACCAGGTATTTCACGCCCATGGACGCCAGCAGCTGGGTCAGCCCGGCGGAGCCCTGGCCGGCGTCCACCCGCTGCTCGATGGCGCTGAGCAGCCGCGCCTCGCCGGGCGAGCCGATCATGGACAGCTGGTCGCTGGCCCAGTCGCCGGTGAACAGCGGTTCCAGCACATCGTCGAGCGGCCGGCCCCAGGTGTACTCGCCAAACCTGGCCCCCGGCAGCTCGAGTACTGCCTGGTGACCAGCGTGCCCGTTCAGCCAGGCGGCCGCGTGCGTCCAGTACGACGGGATGGCGGCGAAGGCGCCGGCCTGCGAGAACCCGGTCACGCTGGCGGGTACCGCGATCAGCGCGAGGCCGGCGGCGGCGAGCAGCCCGCACGGCGGCCCGCGGCCGCGGCATCCGGACTGCCGCCAGCAACTGCGCGAGTCCGAGCGCGAGCGGCAGCCGGATCAGCTGATCGAACTTCCGCAGGTTGCGCACCGGTGCCAGCGGCCCGTTGATGACATGGTCGATGCTGGCCGCCAGCGGGTTCCCGAGGCCGCTGACATAGCCCGCGCCAATGATGAGCAGCCCGGCCAGCACGGCGCAGAGCAGGAACCGCCGCTCCGCCAGCCGCCTGGTCAGCAGGCCGCCGAGGCCGAGCCCGGCCACCAGGCCGGTCAGCAGGATCGGCAGCGTCCCGGTGGCGATCTGGTAGCCCACGGGCCACCAGGCGCTGCCGTTGACGACGAGGTAGGCGTCCCAGTCCTCGGTGCCGCGCAGTGTGTTCGACAGGCTCGTCACCGACGTGGTGATCTGGGCGCTCTCGGTATACGGGAGGATCGAGACGCCGTACTTGCCGAGCAGCAGCAGCGGGACGGACCACCAGCAGGTGGCCAGCGCAACGGCGCGGCACCCAGAGCGCCAGCACCCGCCCCCTGGAATAGGCGCGCTCGCCGGTCAGGATGTAGATCGCCGCCAGCACCAGCACGGCGAGCACCGACGCCGCGTTGATTCCGCCGCATAGCGCGACCGCGGCCGCCGACTGGGCGGCCGCTCTGATCCGGCCGAGCCGGCCGAGTTCCGCGCCGTGCCGCAGCATCCGCACCAGCGGGATCAGCACTAGCGGCGTCATCGCGACGGCCAGCAGCTCCCCCGTGTTGACGCCGAGCAGCGTCAGCGCGCGCGGCGCCAGCGCGTACGCCAGCCCGGCCGCGATCCTGGTGCCCGGCGTGCCGATGTCCAGCCGGCGGGCCAGCCGGACCACCCCGAGGAAGGCCGCCACCGACAATGCGGTGAGCCACAGCCGCTGGACGATCCAGCCGGGAATCGCCAGCAACTTGCCGGCCGCGAAGAACGTCCCCATCGGGAAGAAGTAGCCGACCGCCTGGTCCTGAAGCTGCCCGAATTGAGCCGGATCCCACAGCTGGAGCGCGCGGCGCAGGAAGCCCAGCGGGTTCACTGCCAGGTCGATCTTGGTATCGGCCAGCAGGCTCCCCGGCCTGGTGGCGAACATCATCACGCGCCAGCAGCAGGCAGCAGGCCGCCAGCCAGTGCCAGTACCTGATCCGCCCGGCGGCGTCGCCGCGGCGCGCCAGAACGCGGCTGAGCGGGCCGGCCTCGGTCCGGCCCGGCGCGGTCGCTGGCCGGACGGCCATCAGCGGTCGATCCGCCGCGCCCGGTGCCGGGCACGACCCACCCAGGTCACTGGCCCCGCCGCGGCGGCCGAGGCCTGCTTATGGGTGCCTTCATGGCGCATAGATTACATAACGTGTTCGCTGCTCAGCGACGCATCGCAGGCTCCTAGGCTGTCCCTGCAGACCTATGCTCCGAGACTGCCCCGGCGAGGAGCCAGCACCATGCACGTCCGCCGTCCGGCATCTGCCGCGACAGCCGACCGGCTCGTCCGTCCGGCCCGGCTGACCGGCTGGGGGCGCCTCGCGCCCACCGTGGCGCGGCTGGCCGAGCCGGCACCGGCCACAGGACGTGGCGGCCCTCCTGGGCACGGCGTCCGGCCGGGGCGTGATCGCCAGGGGCCTGGGCCGCAGCTACAACAACGCGGCCCAGAACGACGGCGGCCTGGTGATCTCCACCGCCAGCGCTAAACAAGATCATCTCGCTGGATCGCGAGACGGGACTGGTGACCTGCGAGGCGGGTGTCAGCCTGGAGCAGCTGATGGTGGCGGGGCTGCCGGACGGCTGGTTCGTGCCCGTGTCACCCGGCACCCGGCAGGTAACCGTCGGCGGCGCCATCGCCGCCGACGTACACGGCAAGAACCATCACGTGGCTGGCAGCTTCGCCCAGCACGTCCGGTGGATCGATCTGCTGCTGCCCGACGGCGCCCAGCGGCGGATCACCCCGGCCGGGGAGCCGGACCTGTTCTGGGCGACGGCGGGCGGGATGGGCCTCACCGGCGTCATCCTGCGGGCCGCAGTCCAGCTCCGACCGGTCGAGACATCCCGAATCCGGGTGGACACGGTCCGGACCGCGAACATCGATGACGCGATGGCCTACCTGAAGGCCACCGACGACCAGTTCGGCTACACCGTGGCCTGGCTGGACTGCCTCGCCACCGGCGCGAGCCTGGGCCGGTCGGTGATCACCAGCGGCGACTTCGCCGCGGCCGCCGATCTGGCTCCGGCGCAGCGGCGTGATCCGCTGGCCTTCCGCCCCGCGGCCAGGATCGGCGCGCCGGCCGGCTGCCCGCCCGGCCTGATCAACCGGTACACGGTCGCCGTCGCCAACGAAGCCTGGTACCGCAAGGCACCGCGGCGGCGGGAAGGTGAGATCCAGTCGATCGGGCAAGTTCTTTCACCCGCTCGACGGGATCAGGAACTGGAACCGGGTGTACGGGCCGGCCGGGTTCCGCCAGTACCAGTACGCGGTCCCGGTCGGCCAGGAGGCCGCCGTCCGCCGGTCGGTGGAGATGATCAGCGGCGCCAGGGCCCCGTCATTCGTCACCGTACTGAAGCGGTTCGGGCCCGGCAGCCCCGGACACCTGTCGTTCCCCATCGAGGGCTGGACGCTGGCGCTGGACTTCCCGGCCCGGACACCCGGCCTGGACCGCTTGCTGCGTCCGGCTCGATGAGCTGGTGGCCGAGGCAGGCGGCCGGGTGTACCTGGCGAAGGACTCGCGGGTGAGCGCGGAGATGCTGGCCGCGATGTACCCGCGGCTGCCGGAGTTCCGCCAGCTGCGCAAGCAAGTCGATCCCGCCGGGCTGCTCGCCTCGGACCTGTCCAGGCGGCTCGGCCTGTCCTAGCCGCCCGCGCCGGGCCAGGTGCTAGCGGCGCAACCGGCGCCAGACCGGCCGCGGCAGCAACCGCATGACCGCGGCGAACGGACCGAGCGTCCGCGGCACCCAGATCTCGCTGCGGCCTGCCGTCAGCGCGGCCGCCACCGCGGTTCCCACCTGGGCGGGGGTGGAGGACAGCGGCGCGGCCGGCATGCCAGCCGTCATCCGGCCGAGCACGAAGCCGGGCCGGACCAGGAGCACCCGGACGCCGGTGCCGTGCAGCGCGTCGGCCAGGCCCCGGCCGAACGCGTCCAGGCCGGCCTTGGCCGAGCCGTAGACGAAGTTGGCCTTGCGCGGCCGGACCGCGGCCACCGAGGACAGCACCACGATCGTGCCGTGCTTGGCCTGGCGCATCCGGGCCACGGCCGCGAGGATCGTGGTGACGTGAGCGGTGAAGTTGGTGTCCACCAGGAGCCCGGCCCGCAGCGGGTCACGATCCAGCTCCGGCTGCGGGACCAGCACGCCCGCGGCTGAGATGAGCAGGTCGAGCGGGCCGTCGGCGAACGCGTCGTCGATCACCGCCTGGTGCGTCGCCAGCGCCGTGGCGTCAAAGGCCAGCGTGCGGGCCGCGTACGGGAGCTGCTTAGCCGCGGCGGCGAGGCGTTCCTCGTCCCGCCCGGCGAGCAGGACGTCTGTGCCGGGCGGCGCATCTAGCGCCGTCAGGATGGCCAGACCGATCTCGCTGGTGCCGCCGAGCAGCAGGACCCTGGCCGGCCACGGCCGGCGCCCAGGGCGGCATCAGTGACCTGCCGTGCAGGTCGTCTCGCACCTCGTCATCGGAACCACCCTTCTGCGAGCGCAGCCCCCGGCGCTCAGAACGGCAGGTTACCAACGTCCGCGCCGGGGCGGCCGGTCGCGGCGGCGATCAGGCTCGCGAACCGGCCCGCGCTGACGTCCCAGTCGAACCGCCGAGCCCACGCCCGGCAGGCGGCCGCGATCTCAGCCTGCCGCACTGGATCGGCCAGTTCCTTGAGCGCCCGCTCGGTCACGTCCTCAATCCGCTCGTCGGCCCGGGCCAGCCAGCCAGTCTCGCCGTCGCGAACGGAGTCGCGCAGGCCCTCGACGTCGTAGGCGACGGTCGGCACGCCCAGCGCGGCCGCCTCCAGGACGCAGAGCCCCCAGCCTTCGCTCAGCGACGTGTTCAGGTGCAGCAGCGAGGCGCCCACCGCGGCGCGCTTGGCTTCCTCAGACAGGAAGCCGCGCAGCCGGACGACGCCGTCCAGGCCTCGCCGGGAGAGGCGGTCGGCCAGCTCGGCGCTGCCCGGTCCGCGGCCAATAACGTCGATCGTCACTCCGCTGTCCCGCACCCGGTCGGCGATGTCCAGGACCAGCTCGGCCCGTTTGTGCGCCACGATCCGGCCAACCCAGGTCAGCGTGCCGGTCCCGGCGACGGCCGCGTCCGCGGGCAGCAGGAACGCCTCCGCGCCGAGCCCGTTCGGGATGATGTGCACCGGCCCGGCCCATCGCAGGCGTTCCGCCATAGCCGTCGCCGTGGATCTGGACACGGTGACCGACTGGTGCCGGCGGTAGGTGACGCGCGCCACCGGACCCTCAAGCATCCGTCCGACGGCGGCCATGACCGGCGGGAAATGCACGCCGAACTGCACATCGTGTACGTGGTGCAGTACGCAGAAGACAGGCACGGTGCGGGGTAGCACCCAGGGCGTGAAGAACGGGATGCCGTTCTGGCAGTCGATGACCGCGTCGAACGCGCGACGGCGGCGCAGCAACCAGGCCAGGACCAGCGGATAGACGGTGAACCGCCCGCCGAACCGGACGATCTGCACGCCGTCGCGCTGCTCGTGCGCCCGCTGGCCCTCCGCCCGTGCGGTCACGAACGTGACCGACGCGCCCCGCCGCAGCAGGCCTCTGGCCATCTCCCAGGCGTACACCTCGGCCCCGCCGGCCTCGGGATGCCACGGATCCCGCCAGTTCGCTATCGCGATCCGCAGGCCGGAGAGCATGGCCGGAGCGGTTCCGGCAGCCGGCATCACTGCTCGCTGACGGCCGCGACGCCGACTACCGGCTGGTCGGACGGAAGCACCAATGGCCTTTCGGCCGTGGCGTCCGCCCGCGCCGACGTGCCTCGCAACGCCAGCCGGATGGCCGCGACCTCAGCGAAGGCCGCGACTGAGTGCCGCCCGATGGAGAACGTCGAGCCAGGCACGTCGTGCCAGTTCACCGGGATCTCGAGCAGTTCCGCTCCGTGCTGCCGGCACCGGGCGAGCAGTTCGATATCGAAGGCGAACCCGGTCGCTCGCAACTCGCCGGCTACCTGCCGGGCCAGCGGCCCGGAGAAGAACTTGAAGCCGCACTGGGTGTCGCCGACTACCGGTACCACCCGGCGCGCGACCCAGCGGAAGACCGCCGCACCCGCTATGCGCACCTGGCTGTGCCGGACCCGGACAACCGAGGCCGGATGCGACCGAGACCCGATCACCACCTGATGCCCGGCCCGCAGCCGGTCGATGGCGTCATCGAGCGCGGACAGGTCGGTCGCCATGTCAGCGTCGCAGAATCCGACCAGCGGCGCCCGGCTGGCGAGCAGGCCCGCCCGGACTGCCGCGCCCTTACCCGGCCGGCTGCATCCAACCAGCCGGACCGGCACCGGCCCGGCCGCCCAATGCCCGGCAATCTCCGCGGTCTGGTCGGTGCTGGCGCTGTCCACGACGATGATGCTGACCCCTGGCGGCAGCGTGGCGGCTTTCGCGCAGAGCGCGGCGAGCCCGGCAGGCAGCCGATCTTGCTCATTTCGCGCCGGGACGATGATCTCAAGCCAGGACGGACCCGGAGAGCCAACCTGATCTGTCACGGCATGCCTGGTAGGAGGCAGGTCTAACGCTGGCCGTAGTTGTACAGCGTCGAGTTAGCGGGCTGGCCATTCGCGACGCCGGAAACGACGGCGCCAGCACCCAGACCAGCAGCAACGGCTAGCACAGCGCCAACCGCCACCGAGATGAGCAGCGCTCTCATGAACCACTCCTTCAGACGTTCCGGCTCAGCCTAGTGCCAGAACCCCCCGACTCTGAAGAAGTAATACCAAAAAGTAACATCGCGGTGCTAGCCGGGTATCCGCGCCGTGAGCTGGCATCCCGCGCTAGCCCGGCTGCCGCCGGCCAGGGCCCGACCCGGCTGCCCCAGGCCGCCCAAGGGCGGCGGGCCCACTCGGGGACTCATGAGCCGGGCCAGGGGCTGGCGGCGCGCACGAATAGCTGTTCATCGCCAAAATTGCCCGACTTGAGCGCCAGCACGATGCCGCGGTCCGCGCACTCGGCCATCCAGCTCACCCCGGCCGACAGCTCCGGCCCTAGCTCGAGCGTCTCGATCCCGAGTGCTTCCACTACCGCACCCGAGGTCTCTCCGCCGGCGACGACGAAGCGGCGGTGCCCCTCGTCACACAGGCGCCGGGCAATGCGCCCCAGCACCGATTCGATCTCGCTCGCCGCACCCGGCCCGCTCGCCGGGGCCGCGCCCGCGGACGTCCGCGCGTAGATCAGCACGGCTGAGCGCGCCAACCGTGGCATCGCCCAGCTCACGGCCTCATCGACGGTCGCGGGTGACAGTGTCTCCGGGGCCAGGCGCAGCACCGGACCGTGCCGCGCGAACGCTTCGATCTGCTGGCGGGTGGTTTCGGAACAGCTGCCAGAAAGGATGACCGGCGGTCCCTGGTGCTGCGGATTCCAGTCGGCTGGCTGGCCGCTGATGGCCACGGGCCGGATCAGGGGGGCGATAGCGCCGGCCAGCCCGGCCGAGCCAGTCACCAGCCCGTGGCTGAGGCAAGCGGCCGCGAGGCTGACAAGGTCACTATCGGCAACGGCGTCGGTGACGGCATACCGGACGCCCCGCGACCGGAGTTCCTGGAACGCGTCGGCGATTGCAGTAGCCCCCTGACGGACTATCTGCAGGGGCACGAGCCCGACGGCCCGCGGCGTCTGCCGCGCCAGCAACGACAGTACGGAGGAATCGTTGTGCGGGGTCAGCGGATGATCGCCGAGCCCGGCCCGGTCCAGCAGCTGCGCTCCGACGAACAGGTGGCCCTGGTAGACCGTGCGATCCAGGCGCGGAAAGGCCGGGCAGACAACGACCACCGCGTCGCCGGTGCGCCGCGGCCGGATCGAGCGGGAGCGGCAGCAGCCAGGCGCCGTCGAATCGCGCCTGCGAGCCAGGCGCAGCGGCTTCGATCATGACGCGACGACCACCGTCTTGAGCTCGAGCGAAGCCACGCAGTCCCTCGGCGCCCTTCTCCCGGCCGAATCCGGACTGCCGGAACCCCCCGAACGGCAGCTCGACGCCGCCCGAGGCGCCGTAGGTATTGATGAAGACCTGACCGGAAACGACGTCACGGCTCATGCGCTCAGCGGTGCTGATGTCCCTGGTCCACACGCCGGGCTACCAGTCCGTAGTCGGTTCCGTTGGCCAGTTCGACCGCCTCGTCGGCGTCGGCGAACGTGGTGACCGCCAGCACCGGGCCGAAAACTTCCTCCCGGAACATCGCGCTGCCCGGGCTGACCTCGTCGATGAGGGTCGGCTCGAAGAAGAATCCATGGCCGAACTTGCCGCCGCTCAGCGGTTCGCCGCCATACCGGATGCCGCCGGCAGTTCCGGAGCTGGCCACGTACGACGCGACCCGGTTCCGCTGCGAAGCTGAGATCAGCGGGCCAAGGCCAGGGTCATCCAGGGCGGGGCCGACGCTGACGCCGGCGAACAGGGCTGCTATCCGCTCGACGACCTGATCGTGGATGCCCTGCGCTACCAGCAGCCGCGATCCGGCTGAGCAGGTCTGGCCCGCGTTCTGCAGGATGGAGTTCACCACGGTCGGCATGGCCCGGTCGAGGTCAGCGTCGGAGAACACGATGTTGGGCGACTTACCTCCCAGCTCCATCGTCACCGGGATCAGGCGGTCGGCGGCGGCGTGGCTGATAAGGCGTCCGACCTCCACCGATCCGGTAAAGGAGATGTGCCGAATGCCGGGATGGCGGGCAAGGGCAGCCCCGGCCGTGTGCCCGTACCCGGTGACGACGTTCAAAGCCCCTGGCGGCAGGCCGGCTTCCAGGGCTAGCTCACCGATCCGCAGCGCGGTCAGCGGGGCCTCCTCCGCTGGTTTCAGGACCGTGCAGTTGCCCATCGCCAGCGCCGGCGCGATCGACCGGCCGAGAATCTGGAGCGGGTAGTTCCACGGAATGATGTGCGCGGTGACCCCGTGCGGCTCCCACTGGGTCCGCACGTTCGTGTGGTCGTCCAGCGCGAACGCCGAACCATAGAACGTCTCCACCGCGCTCGCATAGAAGTCGAAGTAGCGAACCGTGATCTCGGCGTCGCGCAGCCCCTGGCGCAGGGGCTTGCCGGTCTGCTGGCTCTCGATCCGCCCCAGGTCGGCGGCTTCCCGCTCGATGAGCGCGGACAGCCGCCGCAGTAGCCTGGCCCGATCCGGAACGCTGACGCGCCGCCAGACCCGGCTGGCCTCGTCCGCCGCGCGGACCGCGGCGTCGATTTCCAACTCGCCGCAGTCCGCCGTCACGGCCATGACCTGGCCAGTCGACGGGTCTTCTACGGGCACCTCGCCGGCGGTCCGGACGGGCTTGCCGTCAATGAGCGCGGGCAGCTGGTTCATCGTTCCCTCAATTCCTTGGAATTTGGCGAGCGGTCATGCCAGGTTCCCTGGCGGCGGCGAGGCCGGGGCTAGTTGCTCGCTGAGCCAGTCCCGGCCGAGCGCGCGCGCCGCCAGCACCGCGCCGGTCACCACGGCCTGATCGCCCAGCACACTGCAGGCGACCGGCACGCCGGCTGGCAGCGCGGCCGACACGCCCGGCCGGAGCAGGTCGAAGGCCCGCGACAGGCCGCCGCCGATGACGATGGCCTCGGGATCGCACAGCAGCCGCAGCCGGGTGACGATCTCACCGACTTCACGCGCGGCCCACTCGAACACCGCGCGCCGCGCCCGTCTCCCGCCCGGGCCGCCGCTGCCAGTCCGGCGCCGTCCCGGACCATGGCCGAGCCGCCGGCCGCCCGGTACTGCCGGACGAGGCCCCGTGCGCCCAGGCATTCGCCGAGCGTCCGGCCCGGCAGCGGTCCTGCTCCCGCCGTCTGACTCACCGGCCAGCCGGCAATCCGGCCAAATCGATGCCCAGCGCCGGCGACCGGCTCGCCGTCGATGGTCAGGCCGACCCCGATACCGCGCCCGACCTCGAGCACGAGCAGCGACGACGCACCGGGAAAGGTGCCGTGCTCGCTGCTTTCCGCCACCGGCGACAGGTGGTCATCCTGCGCCACTGCCACCTGGCATCCGAGCAGCGTGGTCAGCGACGCGCGCAGCGGGATTCCGTCCCAGCTTCTGTGCACGGGCGGGGCGCACAGCACGCCGTGGGCATCGACCACGGCCGCGATGCCGATTCCGGTCGCCGCCAGCGCGCCGGCGGGCCAGCGCGGCCTGACACCCTCGTCCGGCCCGGCGGCCTCACTGATCAGCTGGCGGATCCGGCTGGCCAGCATCCGGGCCATGCTCTGGCCGAGCCGGCCAGAGCTCATCGAAACCCGGCCGAGCACCCGGCCGGACAGCGTGGTCACCGCGAGTCTCGTCGTCTCGTTGCCGACGTCGGCCGCAGCGAGCAGCGCGATCTCGTCCCGGAAGCGGTACACCGCCGGCGGCCGCCCCGGCCGGCCGTCACTCTCAGGCGCTGGCTTCCGCTGCGCCAGGCCCAGTTCGACCAGATCGGCGACTAGCCGGTGCGCGGTCGGCACGGAGAGGCCAGCTCTGCGGGCCAATTCCGCTCGCGACAGCACCCCGGCATCCTGCAGTTCCTGGGTCATGCGGGCGAGATTGGCCACCTTGACGTCTCCGAGCGCCAGGGTCGGCCGGGCCGCCGCCGCGGTCATTGCCGTCGCCTGTCAGCGGGCCGTGAAGCCGCCGTCGAGAACCAGACAGCTGCCGACCGCGAACGAGCTATCGTCGCTGGCCAGGAACAGTGCTCCCTGCGCGATCTCGGCCGCGTCGGCTACTCGCATGATCGGCGCCCACGACGCTTGTTCGGCGGCGGTTCGCTCCGGATCCACGCTATTGTCCACCTCAGCCTGCAGCAGCGGGGTTCGGGTGATGCCCGGGCACAGCGCGTTCACCCGGATGTTGTGCCGGATCAGGTCCACCGCGATCGACTTGGTGAACATGATGACGGCGCCCTTGCTCGCGTTATAAGCGGGTGACTCGGGTACCGCGACGATGCCCATCTCTGATCCGAGCGTGACGATCCGTCCGCCGCCCTGCCTGATCATGTGCGGCACGGCGTGCTTGACGAGCGTGAACATGCCCTTGACGTTGGTGGCCAGGACTTGATCCCACTCGTCCTCGGTGAGCATCTCGATCGGCATGACGCTGGTGATGCCTGCATTGCACACCAGCACATCGATGGACCCGTGTCGCTCGACCGCCGCGTCGACCATGGTCCCGGCGGCTGCCATCGACCGCACGTCACCGGCGACCCCGCTGACCGGCCCCAGGGCCGATAGGTCCTTGACGGTCGTTTCCAGCATGCTCTCGTTGATGTCACTGATGACGACGGATGCGCCTTCGGTAAGGAAGAGCGTCGCGATTGCCTTGCCGATGCCTGATGCGCCGCCGCTCACCAGTGCGCTGCGGCCGGTCAGCCTGCCCATGATCGTCCTCTCCGGTGCTCGCGTCCGGGCACCCACCGATCTGCGGCCAGGGCCGATCCGGATGGGGGCGCTGCCATTTCAGGCTATATTTTTCTCAATGCGATAACAAATGGGCCTAGGCCTGTGACGGGCCGCCGGGGTGACTAACCCGGGACCTGGTAGACCAGCAGGCCGGGACCGGACACGACGGTCCGGCAGCCGGCCAGCCGGGACCGGAACGGCTGGCTCCCGGCCGCGCCTGGCCCGAACCCGGCGTCCACGATCACGTACCGAACGCCGGCCGAGCGCAGCAGGCTGGTCAGCGGCCGGCCAGACCGGATCGCGCCGTTCAGCGCCACCGCCGCCGGGTCCTCCGGCGGTAGCTGGACGGCGCCGACTTGCACCCCGTCGTTCCAGATCACATCCCGGTCGAGCAGTCGCGGCCACGGATCGAGGACCGCCTCGCCGTGATTCCAGCCGTAGCGGCGGTAGGCACTCCACGGCAGCAGCAGCGCCTTGCCCGGCCGCGGGTCGGCGTTGATCACCTGCCGGGCCTGGGCCCAGTCCGCCGGATAGCTGACCGGGCGCAGCCGGCCCGCCCCGCCCCAGGCCAGCCCCGGCAGGATCAGCACCGGCACGACGACCAGCGCGACCGCGGCCGCGACGAGCGTCTCCCGTTGCTGGCGGGTGCGCCCGGCCGCGACCAGCCGGGCCGTGACCAGGCCGAGCCCGAGCGCCTCGGCCAGGGCCAGCGGGGCGATGAACTGCTGGCCGTCGCGGAGCACGGCGAAGCCCGGCCACCAGCCGATCAGACCGCGCAACAGCGCCTGGCCGGGACCTAGCGCACCGAGCAGCGCGATCACCAGCCCGGCGACCGCCGCGACCAGCAGGCCGGGCCATCTGCCGCCGGCCGAGCAACACGAAGCCCGCCAGCGCGGCGACGGCGAGGACGAACCAGGGCACGCTGCCAAGGCCGCCGTAACCGACCGGAGTCGCCTGCGCATTCCAGAGCCCGCCGAGCATTAGCAGACTGCCCAGCGTGCCGAACGGGGTGTCCGCTCTGGCCGCGAACAGGCCGACGCCGGCGGTACTGGTCGCGACGTGGCGGGTGAGCGCCGGGATCAGCCAGGGCAGGCTGAGGACGCCGAGCACGGCCAGCACGAGGCCGACCCGGCTCAGCCGCCCGCGCAGGCCAGCGCGGGTCGCACCCGCCGGCCGGCCGCGGCGACCGGCACCGCCGTCAGGCCCGAGATCAGCATCGCGGCGAATCCGCCGATCGCGGCCGGTACCAGGGCGACGACAATCCGCGCCCGGCCCGCCAGACCGCGGGCGGGCGCCGCCAGCGCCGCGAGGACCCAGGGCAGCCCGGCGTACCCGAGCAGGGTGGCCCACTGGCCGATTATCAGCCGTTCCGCCACGAACGGGTTCCACGCATAGCAGACGCCGGCCACGAGCTGGGCCGGCAGCCGCTCGCGCGCCAGCAGCCGCGCCACGCCGGCGCAGGCGAGCACGAAGATCGCCAGCAGCACGATCTTCTGCACCGCGTCCGCAGGCAACACCCTGGCCAGCGTCGCGACGACCGCGTCGCTCGGGACAGCCCGCGGCAGCGTGCCCGAAGTTCCCAGCACCGAACCGTTGAACGGCGGGCGCGGCACGAAGACCATGTCGTAGCTGAGCAGATAGCCGGGCAGCAGGCCGGGCCCCAGCGCCAGCAGCCCGAGGCAGAGCCCGGCGACCGCGCCCGCGACCGTGGCCCGGCGGCGCGGACCCGCCGCGCATGCGGCTCCGGTCGGCCCGGTGGCCCCGGTGCCGGCCTCGCCCGCGTCTGTCCTCGTCTGCTCCGCCATTGCCGCCAGAGTGTAGTTCGGCGGGATGACCGGCCCGCCGCACCGCCGCGGGCCTCGGTCCCGCGGGTGCGTCAGCCGGGACCGGCGCGGCCGGGACCAGTCACCGTGACCCCGCCGAGCAGCCTCTCGTAGGCGGCGAGGTCCGCCGCCCCCGACGGCTGTACCGCGGCCGCGAGCGCGGCCGCGTGCCGCAGCATGTCCGGCCAGCTCCAGCCGAGGGAGATGCCCGGCACGAACCCGGCGACCAGCGCGTCCCTGACCGCCTCGCCGTCCAGCCAGCCGCCGGCCGGGCTGGCCCGCCAGTCGCCCGCGGGGGTCAGTGCGCGCACCGCCGTCCCGTCCATGACCACGACGGAGGTCGGCCCGCCGGGCTGCACCAGCGCGGCCGGGTCGCCGCCACCCGCGTCCGGGATGATCAGCGCCGGCCCCCGCGCCGCCGCGTGCCGCAGCGCGTTGCCACCCGCGTCCAGGATCACCGGCACGCCGGCGCCGGCGGCGTAGCTGACGAACGAGCCGTAGATCTCTTCCGGCAGGCCGTCGGGCAGGCTCCCGCACAACACGACCGCGGTCGCCCCGTCCAGCAGGCCCAGGTAGTCGATCGCCAGCCGGCCCAGTTCCTCGGTCGTGATGTAAGGCGACGGCTCGGTGAAGCTGGTCAGCTGGCCGTCCCGGCCGTCGGCGATCGCCAGCACCCGGCGTGACTCGGCCGCGATCGGTGTGAACTGGGTCGCGATCCCGGCCCGGGCGAGCTCGACCCGGATCAGCTCGCCGGCCGAACCGCCGGCCAGGCCGGCGGCGACGACCTCGTGGCCGAACGTCTGCAGGTACCTGGCGACGGCCAGGCCGCGCCCGCCGGTCGCGTAGCCGACCCGGCGGACCCGGTTGGACTCGCCGGGGACGACCCGCTCGGCGTCGTACTCGACCCGCAGGGTCGGATTCAGCGTGACGGTGACGATCACCCGGCGACCTCCGCCGCGACCAGCGCGCCGAGCTCCCAGCAGGCTTCCAGGTCGGGCTTTCCTGGGGTGCCGGTCACGCAGACGGCCGGCCGCACCGGCTGCCAGGCCAGGCCGGAGGTGATCGACTCGACCGCCCGGACCGCGCCGCCGGTATCGCTGGCACCGTGCACGTACAGGCCGTAGGGGCGCCGCCTCGTCGCCTCCAGGCACGGGTAGTAGATCGTGTCGAAGAAGTGCTTGAGCGCGCCGGACATGTAGCCGATGTTGGCCGGGGTGCCGAGCAGGTACCCGTCCGCGGCCAGCACGTCCGCCGCGCCGGCGGTCAGCGCCGGGCGGACGATCACGTCCACGTTCCCGATCTCGTCCGTGCGCGCCCCGCTCGCCGCGGCCTCGAACATGGCCTGCAGCGCCGGGGACGGCGTGTGATGAACGATCAGCACAGTCGGCATCAACCGACGAGCCTAGACGACCTGGCCAGGCCCGCCAGTACTGGCGGACGCTACCGTGGCTGGGTGCGTCCCGCCCCCGCCGTCGCCGCCCCCGCCGTCGTCGCCCCCGCCGCCGTGGCCGCGGCAGCCATCCTCGACTGCTGCGGCGTGCTGGCGTTCGTGCTCATCGGCCGGCATGCCCACGATCACGGCGACAGCCCGGCCGGCGTCTGGCACACCGCCTGGCCGTTCCTGGCCGGCCTCGCGATCGGCGTCCTCGTGACCCGGGCCTGGCGGCGTCCGCTCGCGATCGTCCCGGCGGGCCTCGGCGCCTGGCTCGGCACCGCGGTCGCGGGCATGCTGATCAGGGTGCTGGCTGGCCAGGGCACCGCCGCCGCGTTCATCGCGGTCGCGCTCAGCTTCCTCGCCCTCGTCCTGCTCGGCTGGCGGCTGATCGCGCGGATGCTGCGCGATCACTCCAGTCACGGCAATCCCGGCAGATAACTCGCGTTAACACCGGGATAGCGCAAACCCCCAGGCTGCACGCATACTCAAAAAGAGGGGCCAATGCCGGCCGGGCGCTGGGCAGCCTGGCTGAAGACGGGAGGCGCAGAAGGCATGCACCACCTACGCCGGGCCCTCCTAGCGACGATGGCAGCCGGACTCGCGGTGGTCACCGTCGGCGCGCTGGCGGGCTGTGGTGCCCCGGCCTATAACTACGCCGCGGACAAGGCCGACCACGCCTACTTCAAGGTCCCCTCCGGCTGGCACCAGGTGAGCCCGGAGTTCGTGGCGCAGGCGCAGAACCTGCTGACCAGGTCCTTCGCCGGCGCAGCCGGCGGCGCGCTGGCCTGGTCACAGGCGTACGCGGCGGCCTCCAGCCCGTCCTCGGTGAGCCTGCTGGATGCCGCCAATAAGCCGGTCGTGTACGCCAGCGTGCAGAACCTGAAGCTGTCGCTGCGCGGCGAACTGTCCTTCAACGTCATGCGGGACCTGCTGTTCCCGGTGACGCCGGGCGCCCGCCAGCAGGCGGCCGCGGCCGGCGCGACGCTGCCCGGCTTCCAGTCGATCAGCTACAACCTGATCACGACCAAATACAACATGCGCGGGATCAATGAGCTGTTCGAGTACGACGTCAACGGCCAGCCCGACGCCTTCGACCTGACCGTCCTCACCAACGCCGCCACGACCAAGCTGTACCTGCTGCTCGTGCAGTGCTACCAGAACTGCTTCGTGTCCAACGAGAAGCAGATCGCGACGGTCGTGAACTCCTTTACCGTGCGAGGCTCCTGATGCCCGAGTCAGCAACCACCAACGACGGCCGGCGCGCGCGGCGTCGCGACCGCAAGCTGGCCAGGGCTGCGGCCCACGCATCCGGTTTGACGCGCCGGCGTCTCGCGCCCTGGGACCGGCTCAAGTTCCTCATCGCGCTGGTGATCGTGTGGTTCCTGGTCGTCTGGTATCAGATGTCGGCGGATCCCACGCTGGGCTTCCTCGATGCCTCCAGGCTGCAATTGCAGGTGCGCTCGGGCATCGGCCGCTGGCTGGTCCTGCTGTTCGCGGTTGAGCTACTGCGCCAGCTCAGCTACCTGCTGGCCGAGCGTTCCCGGCCGTACTACCGGGTCAGCAGCGCCTTCTTCGGGACCGGCGACCGGGTCGCGAGCCGGGCCAGCGATTACACCCGGTTCCGGGTGGCGCGGGCGGTCAAGTGGCTGGTCGTGCTCGCCATCCTGGCCGTGATCCTGGGCCTGGCGTTCGGTACCTCGCCAGTTCAGGGCCTGTTCGCTGCGCCCGCCAAGATCTTCCACGTCCTCCCGACGATCTTGTACTTCATGGTCATCTTGCTGCTTGGCGTCAGCCAGTTCGCGGCGATCTTCTGGTTCATGTCCAGGGGCGGGGTCGACGTCTATTACCCCGGCGACGTGACGACCAGATTCGCCGACGTCTGGGGCCAGGACCACGTGGTGGCGAAGGTTCAGGAGAACATCCTCTTCCTGGAGGACCCGGAGTCGATCGAGGACCACGGCGGCTACGTGCCTGGCGGCATCCTGCTCTGGGGTCCGCCCGGCACCGGAAAGACCCTGATGGCCGAGGCCGTCGCGGGCGAGACCGGCAAGCCGTACGTGTTCGTGGACCCGGGTGCGTTCATCAACATGTTCTTCGGCGTCGGCATCCTGAAGGTGAAGGGCCTGTTCCGCCGTCTGCGCAAGCTCGCGGTCCGCTACGGCGGCGTGATCGTCTTCTTCGACGAGGCCGACTCGCTCGGCAATCGCGGCGGCAGCGTGGGCGGCCAGGGCGCCGGCCAGGGCAGCACCCCGGGCCGGGCGACGGGACTGTTCGACCCGTGCCGGGGCTTCAGCTACCTGAGTGAGAGCACCCAGTCGGGCCTTTACGCCAGCGCGCTGCAGGCGGATCCGGCGCCGCCCAGGGCCGGCCGGTTCCGGCAGATGATCCCGGCGGGAATGGGCGGCGGCGGCGGCATGGGCACGCTGCAGGCCCTGCTGACCGAGCTGTCCGGGCTGAAGAAGCCGCGCGGCTTCTTCAATCGCATCGTCCGCCGCACCCTCGGGATGAAGCCCAAGCCGCCGCCCAAGTACCGGATCCTGGTGATCATGGCGACGAACATGCCGTCAGCCCTGGACGAGGCACTGCTGCGGCCCGGCCGGATCGACCGGCTGTACCGGGTCGGCTATCCGTCCAAGGAAGGCCGCAAGCGCACCTATCAGGGCTACTTCGCCAAGGTGCAGCACAACATCACCCCCGACGAGATCGACCATCTGGCCACGATCACCCCGTACGCCACCGGGGCGACCATCAAGGATCTGGTGAACGAGTCGCTGATCGCCACCCTGCGGGACGGTCGCACGACGATCACCTGGTCCGACGTGACCCGGGCCAAGCTGGCCAAGAGCGTCGGCCCGTCCGAGGGCGTCGAGTACATCGAGCGGGAACGGCACGCGGTGGCATTGCACGAGGCCTGCCACGCGGTGATCAGCCACCTGGTCCAGAAGCGGAATGTCATCGACACGGCCACGATCCAGAAGGGCGCGGACTACCTGGGCTTCGTCAAGCCGATCCCGATCGAAGAGCAGTTCACCTCGTGGCGCAGCGAGTACGAGGCCGACATCATGGTGAGCCTCGCCTCGCTGGTCGGCGAGCGGATGTTCTTCGACGGCGACAACAGCTCGGGCGTCTCCGGCGACCTGCAGAACGCGACCACGCTGGCGCTCGCCATGGAAGGCCTGTGGGGCATGGGCGGCCAGTACGGCTCCTATGCCGCGACCCGGGCACCGCGCGACGCCCACCCGGTCGCGGACGGCAACGACCGGAATGTGCTGGAAACCGCGCTCGGGCAGCGCGCCGAGTCGCACCTGTCCGCGCTGGCCGACCGGACCGGCACGCTGCTGGCCGAGCACCGGGCCAGCGTGCTCGCGGTCGGCCACGCGCTGGAAATGCACAAGACGATCAGCGGCCAGGACGTAGTCGCGATTATCAACGGCGAGCAGGGTCCGGTCGTGGATGGCCGCCCCTACCACCAGGCCGGCTTCGCGGCTGAGATCGAGGCTTATCACGAGCGCGCGGCCGGCGGCCACAGCGGCGAGCGCGGCCTGCCGGTCCCTGCCCCGATGCCAGCCCAGCCCGAGTTGAGCATCCTGCCGGCCAAGCCGAACGAGCACCGCGCCGACCCGGCCCCCGAGGTCTAAGGAGTCAGGTCCACCGGGCCGAGGGGTGACCGGGTTAACCGAGTTATGCGGACAGTCAGGGCCGTCGGGCGGCCCGGTCCCGGCGGATTGCTGCGCCCTGATCAGGGCAGTTAAACGACTGATCAGGGCGTCCTTGTCAGCGCACTGGCCTCCTGTTTAGACTGAACATTCAGTCAACGCGTTGGGAGCGCGATAAATATGGCCACTCAGCAGGCCAACCCAGAGTCGGGCACTTCTACCTCCAGTACCAGCGGGCAGCACGGGGTCAACGGGACCTCTGCCGCCCGCCCGTCCGGCAGCCAGACGGATTCACAGCCACCGCACGTCCCGGCCGGGGCCGCCGCTCAGACGCCGATCGCGGCCATCATCGAGGCCCAGGAGAAGATCTTCATCGACCGGCAGCCGAAGTCGGCCCGGCTCGCCGCGACCGCGACCAGCCTGCTCGCCGGCGGCGTGGTCTCGAGCTGGCAGATCTCGGCCCCGCAGCCGGTCTGGCTGAGCCACGGGCTCGGCAGCAAGCTCTTCGACGTCGACGGCAACGAGTATGTCGACCTGCACGGCGGCTACGGCGTCTCGCTGGCCGGGCACGGTCACCCGGCGATCGTCGAGGCCGTCCAGACCCAGGTCGCCCGCGGTACGCATTTCGCCCAGCCCACCGAGAACGCGCTCGCCGCGGCGGCCGAGCTGGCGCGCCGCTTCGGCCTGCCGCAGTGGCGGTTCGCGAACTCGGGCACCGAGGCGACGATGGACGCGGTGCACCTGATGCGGGCCATCACCGGCCGCGACCTGATCATCAAGGTCGAGGGCTGCTACCACGGCCATCACGACTCGGTCCAGGTCTCGGTCTGCCCGGACGGCGACGAGGACGACCGCGGCCCGGTCGGGCACCCGAATGGCGTGCGCCGGCAGCGCGGGCATCCCGAAGGCCATCACCGACCTGACGCTGGTGGTCAGCTTCAACGACCTGGCCGGCGTCGAGCGCGTCCTGGACGAGCACCCGGCCCAGATCGCCGGCATGATCCTCGAGCCGATCATGATGAACGCCGGGATCATCAAGCCGGAGCCCGGCTACCTGCAGGGCCTCAAGGACCTGCTGCACGCCCGCGGCGCGCTGCTGACCTTCGACGAGGTCAAGACCGGCCTCACCGCGGGACCCGGCGGCGCCATCGGCTACACCGGCGTCACGCCGGACCTCGTCTGCCTGGCCAAGGCCATCGGCGGCGGCATCGCGGTCGCGGCCATCGGCGGCACCGCCGAGGTCATGGAGCACGTGGCCAACGGTGACTACGAGCAGGTCGGCACGTTCAACGGCAACCCGCTGGCGATGGCCGCCTGCCGGGCGATGCTGACCGAGGTCGCCACCCCGGACGCGTACGAGCGGCTGGAGAAGCTCCGCCTGCGGGCGGTGGCGGGCCTGGAGCGGGAGATCGAGCGGAACGGGCTCAGCGCCCGGGTCGTGTCCGTCGGGGCCAAGGGCTGCGTGGTTTTCTCGGACCGGCCGGTCCGGAATTTCCGCGACTTCCTGAGCATCAGGGACGCTTACAGCCACGCGCACTGGCTGTTCCAGCACAACGGCGGGGTCTTCCTGCCGCCGTGGGGCAAGATCGAGCAGTGGCTAATATCAGTGCAGCACGATGAGGCCGACATCGATCGCTTCGTCGACAACTTCGCGGCATTCGCGGCGGCGGTCCGGCGGTAGCCAGGCCGCAACCATGTTGTCCGGGAAGATGCGCTTTCGAATCTGTTATCCAGAAAACCTTGCGCCGGTATGGTCAGCAGGGTGATCCTGATCACCAGCAATTCCCCACTGACCGAATGTTCAGTCAGGACTTGTTCCTGACCTAGGACGACGCGAGAAGGGTGGCGGTGCATGCACCCACGCGAGGGCTGGCAACCGGACGGAACCCGGCGGGTGCCAGATCTCTCCCGGCGGCAGGCCCTCAAGCGCGGGCTCGCCGCCACTCTGCTCGCTGGCGGCGGCGCATCGCTACTCGATGCGTGCGCGCCCTACCTGGTGGGTCCGACCGACGTGCCGCTGCCGCGGCCTACCAACCCGGTCAGGTGGCCGACCCGGGGCAACCCCAAGATCCCCGACGGGCTCAAGCCGGAGACCGGGGCGACACTCCAGATCTACAACTGGGTGGCCTACGTCAACCAGGCCTGCCTCAACAGTTTCGCCAAGAAGTACAACTGCAAGGTGGAGCTGACCACGTTCAACACGATGGACGAGGCCCTCTCCAAGCTCAGCAGCGGCCTCAAGTTCGACGTCTTCATGGGCGTCACGGCGGACGTGCTCGGACCGCTGATCGCGTCCAAGCTGATCCAGCCGCTGAATCACAGCTACATCACGAACATCGGCCAGGCCTGGCCCGACTTCACCAACCCGTTCTACGACCAGGGCTGGCAGTACACGGTGCCGTACACCATCTACACGACGGGCATCGCGTGGCGGAAGGACCTGACCGACCTCAACCCCTACGCGATGCGCAACCCGTGGCGGGAGATGTTCTTCCAGCCCAGGTACAAGGGCAAGATCGCCATCCTGGATGACTACCGGGAGTCGCCCAGCCTGGCGCTGATGATGAACAACATCTACGACCTCAACACCACCAGCAAGGCGCAGATCGACCTCGCCCGGCAGACGCTGCAGGACCTCGACGCGGCGGTCAACCTGCGCATCGACAACAACGACTACACCGAGGTCCCGACCGGCCAGACCTGGATCCATCACGCGTGGTCGGGTGACATGGCCGCGGCGGCCGGCTACATGCCCAAGGGCGTGAACGTCGACGTCGTCGGCTACTGGTTCCCGACCGACGGCAAGGGCCCGATCGCCAACGACACCAACACGGTGCTCCGGTCGGCGTCGAACCCGGTCCTGGCGCACCTGTTCGTCAACTACCTGATAGACGAGAAGGTGGCGCTGGAGAACATCAGCTACAACGGCTACATGCAGCCGGTCACGGCGATCACCCCCGAGGTGCTGGTCAAGGAGCAGATCTTGCCCAAGAGCCTGACGTCCACCGCGGTGGTGCCGCAGGACTTCCGCCGAGGGCTCGGCGAATTGCAGCTCCCGGCCGACGCCGAGGCCCTCTGGCAGCAGCAGTGGCTAGTCGTGAGCGAGGGGATGTAGCGATGAGCATTCAGGCTCCCCCGCGGCCGCCGGCCACGGCCCGCAAGCGAGCCGGTCGGTCCGGCGGCCCGCCGTCGGCGGGCTTTCAGCTGAACAAGACGTTCTGGATCCTGCTGGCGCTGCCGGGCATGCTCTGGCTGTTCGTGCTGTTCGTCGTGCCGTTCTACGCGGTGCTGGCCATCGGCGAAGGCAAGCTCAACACCCAGACCCACGCTCCCGTCGCCGTGTACAACCCGTTCGACTGGAGCTCGGCCAACCTGGCCAACGTGGTGCGGGACATCTTCGGGGCGAACGCCTTCGTCCTGCCGACGGTACTGAACACCATCTGGTACGTCGCGGTGGCATCGGTGCTGAGCCTGCTGATCGCGTACCCGGCCGCGTACTTCGTGGCCCGGTTCGCCGGCCGCCGCAAGGGGCTGTTCCTGGTGCTGCTGGTGGCGCCGTTCTGGATCAGCTACATGATGCGCATGCTGGCCTGGATCGACCTGCTCCAGTACAACGGCTACGTCAACAAGGTGCTGTCGTTCGTCGGCCTGCCCACGCCGAACTGGCTCGGCGGCCACCCCTACACGGTCATCCTCGGCCTGGTCTACGGCTACATCCCGTACCTGATCCTGGTCCTGTACGCCGGCCTGGACCGGATCGACCCGTCGCTGCTGGAGGCGGGCCGTGACCTCGGGCTCAGCCGGACCAGTACCTTCCTGCGGGTCACGCTGCCGCTGTCGCGGCAGCCGATCCTGACCGGAATGCTCATCACGATCCTGCCGATGCTGGGTGACTATTTCACCAACCAGCTGCTGTCCGGCGCGCCCGGCACCGCGATGATCGGCAACGTGATCCAGGGCCAGCTCACCACGCCGTTCGCGGCCGGCCAGGGGGCGATCCTCTCGCTGATCGTCTTGCTCGTGCTCATCGGTCCGATGATCTACTACGTCGTCGCGACCAACCGGACCTCGCAGGCGGCGTCATGACAACCAGCGCTTCATTGACGGGAACGGGGAGTCCCCGCCCTGGTCTGTTCCGCAACCCGTGGCGGCATCCGTGGTTGCTCGAGGGCTTCACCTGGCTGTACCTGGTCTGGTCGCTCGCGCCGATCGCGATCGCGGTGCTGTTCTCGTTCAACAACGGCAAGTCCCAGTCGGCGTTCCAGGGCCTGTCGGTCCGCTGGTACTGGGGCGACAAGGTCAACTCGATCTGGTACAACCCGCAGTTGCACAGCGCGATCTTCCAGACGCTCAAGCTGTCCGCGCTGACTACCCTGATCGCGGTGCCGGTCGGTGTCGCCTTCGCGCTCGGCATCAACAAGTGGCGCGGCAAGATCCCGGGCGGGTTCAACTTCCTGATGATCTTGTCGTTCGTGGTGCCCGAGCTGATCTTCGGCGTCGCGCTGTACTTCATCTTCACCCAGATGCCGGGGCTGCGCGGGGTCGGGCTCGGCACCGAGGCCGAGGTGCTCGGCCTGGTCAGCTGGAACCTGAGCTGGCCCGCCATCGTCGTGCAGGCGCGGCTGGTGACCATCGGCAAGCAATACGAGGAAGCCTCCGCCGACCTCGGCTGCACGCACCTGCAGACGCTGCGCCGGGTCATGCTGCCGCTGCTGGCGCCCGCCATCTTCGCCAGCGCGATCCTGGTCTTCGTCGGGGTTATCGACGACTTCGTCGTCGTCGACCTGCTGTCCTCCACCGGCAACACGCAGCCGATGTCGGTGATCATCTACTCCACGGTGCACGGCGGCAACAACGGCCCGGCCCTCAACGCGCTCGCCACGGTCATGCTGCTGATGTCGTTCGTGGTGGCGATCGTCGGATTCATCGGGTACCGGGTGATGACGCGCGGCCAGCGGGTCGACAACCGGCAGGCGCTGACGGCCATCGCCGGCGCCGAAGGCTAGCCCGGCCGAACCGCATCAGGTCATGGTTTGATGCTGTTCTTATGGCAGCAGACCATGACCTGATGCTGTGACCAGCTGCACCGTTTATCTGGCCCGGCTCGACCAGCTCCGGCCGGCGCACGAGCAGTGGCTGGCCGCGCCCGAGGCGGCCCGCGCCGCCCGCTTCCGGCTCGTGGCGGACCGGGACCGGTTCGTGCTGGCCACCGCCGTGCTGCGGGCCGCCGTGGCCGGCCGGGTCGGGGACGCCCCGGCCCGGGTGCCGGTGGACCGCGGCTGCGAGCACTGCGGCGGCCAGCACGGGCGGCCGCGGCTGCCCGGCACCGGGCTCGCGGCGTCCATCACCCACTCCGGCGACGTCGTCGCGGTCGCGCTGACCGAGGGCGGCCCGGTGGGCGTCGACGTCGAGGCGATGGGTCCCCGCGCGTACGAGCCGCTGCTGGCGCGCGTGTGCACCGCGGCCGAACGGCGGCACGTGCACACCGCCGGAGATTTCTACACGGTCTGGACCAGGAAGGAAGCCGTGCTCAAGGCCACCGGCGCCGGGCTGCGCACGCCGCTGACCAGGCTCACGGTGACCCCGCCAGGCCAGCCGCCCGGTGTCGTGGAACTCGCCGGGGCCGAGCCTGCCTGCGCGCTCGCCGACGTCGACGCCGGCGCCGGATACGCGGCCGCCGCCGCGGTGCTGACCGCGGCGGCGGTGACCTTCGACATCCGCGGCGCGGCACCGCTACTGGCCGTCGGCTGACCGCCTGGCCTTAGCCCGTCAGCAGGTGCCGTCGCAGCGGGAACGGTCGGCGGTCCAGCGGACCTGCCACGACGGCGGCGTTCTGACCTGCATCGGCAGGCACCCGGTCAGGTCGGTGACATAGCCGAGCGGCAGGTAAAAGAGCGTCAGCCCGGCCGCGTAGGCCGCGGGGATGCCGGGCGGAAACCGATCGTACGGACAGCCGGCCAGCGTCAGGCCGGCCACGCCGTCGTGCAGGGTATAGCCGGCTGCCCCGACCTCGCGCGTCATGAACCGGAACCGTGCCGGCTGGCCGGTGGTGATCTCGGCGGTGCTGCCGTTCCTGACCGCGACGATGATCCCGGCGACGGCCCGCAGCCTGCCGTCGGGCAGCCGCTGACTCGACTGCCATGCGCCAGAGCGGGCGCCGACGAGCCAGACCGATCCCGCCTGGATGCTGGCCGGCTTCCACCGCCAGCTGAGTTCGCCGCCGGAGATACCGCGAGCGCTGGACGAGCCGCATTTCAACAGCTCAGAACCTGGTGCCGCGGCGCGCGACGGCCGGAGCTATCGCCGGTCCGGTGCGCGGGCCGCCGGCCGTCGACGCCAGCACGGTCGGCACCGCGATGGCGACCGCGGCCACCGCGGCCACCGCGGCGGCGCCGGCCCGGCGCAGGTGCGTGCGCCGCCGCCGCCATACGCCCGGCAGCAGGTTCGGCGCCGGGTCCGCAGTGGCTGCCTGCAGCTGGGCTCGCAGCCAGCGCTCGAGATCATCCATGGCTAGCACCTCGTGGTGACATCTGGTTGGTGAGGCCGGGCTCGTCCGGCGGCCGGCTACCGCTGTCGGTGATCCCGACGATGTCCCGCAGCCGGGCGAGCGCGCGGAAGGCCTGAGCCTTGACCGAGCCGACCGAGCAGCCGAGCGCGGCCGCGGTCTGCGCCTCGGTCAGGTCTTCGTAGTAGCGGAGCACGAGGACCGCCCGCTGGCCGGGCGGCAGCTGGGCCAGCGCGCGCCAGAGCAGATCCTGTTCGGCGAGCGCGGCGGCCTGATCGGGCCCGGCCAGCCCGGCCGCGGCCGGCGGGCCGTCGTCCGGGTCGAGCGGTTGCTCGGGCCGGCGGCGCAGCAACCGCCACCGGTCGATCGACGCGTTCACCAGCATCTGCCGGACGTAAGGACCCGGGTCACCGGTCCGGCAGATGCGGTGCCAGCGCCGGTAAGCGCGCTCCAGCACCGTCTGCAGCAGGTCCTCGGCGTCGGTGCGGTTGTGCCCGGTCAGCAGTATGGCCATGGTGAGCAGCCGGGACGACGATCCCTCGACGAACTGCTCGAAGGAGGCCCGGTCCGCTGCACCATGCACACCGCTTGCACGTCGGGGCACGACAAAAGGTTGACCGACGCTGGCCGTCCGCCGCCAGGTCTGGCAGCTGGTCGGTGCGCTCCGCGCGAGTCCGGTGGCCGGAGTGCGGGCCGGGTAGCGCTAGGCAGGCCGGCGCCGCGGGATCACCAGCGCGTCCACCGCGACCGCGCCGTCTGGCCCGCAGATCAGCGGGTTCACGTCGAGCGCCTCGAGCTCGTCGCCGAGCTCGACGGCCAGCTGCGACACGCCCGTGATGGCGGCCAGCACGGCCTCCATGCTGGCCGCCGCGGCGCCGCGGACGCCGGCCAGCAGGGCGCGCACGCGCAGCCCTTCCACCAGGTCGCGGGCACCGCGCGTGTCGACCGGCGGCAGCGCGACGGCCCGGTCGGCGATCAGCTCGACCAGCACTCCCCCGGCGCCGACGACGACGAGCGGGCCGAGTTCGGCGTCACGCGCTATCCCGAGGGCCAGCTCCACGCCCGGCGGCACCGCCTGGCAGACAACCGCCCGCGGGCCGAGACGGCTCGCCATCTCCGCGTAGCCGGCCGCGAGCTGCCCGGGCCCGGTGACGCCGAGCAGGACGCCGCCGACGTCGGACTTGTGCAGGACGCCGGGCTCGTCGGTCTTGAGCACGACCGGGTACCCGATCTGTGCCGCCGCGGCCAGCACCGCCGCTTCGGAATCGGCCGGCTGTACCCGCGGCACGCCGATCCCGTACTCGCCCAGCAGGTCCAGCAGCACCGCTGCCGCCCGGCTCGCCGGCGGTCAGCAGCGCGGCGCCGCGGCGCTGCCGGGCCAGGTCGACCGTGGCCGGGGCGCCGTCCCGCACCGGATGGCGGCCGTGCCCGATCAGGTGCTTCAGCGCGAGCAGGCCGGACCTGGTGCCTTCCAGCACGGGCACGCCCTGATCGCGCAGATGGTCGGCCGCGGCCAGGTCGATGGCGCTGCCCAGGTTGCTCAGCACCGCGACCGGCTTGCTGGTGTGCCGCGCGAGGTCGAGCATCGCCTGCGGATAGGAGGGGTCGCCGTCTAGCTCGGGCACCAGGTCGATGGCCAGCGCCACGGCGTCCACCGCGGGGTCATCGGCCAGCGCGGTCAGCGACCCGGCGAACAGCTCACGGGTGCTGGCGCCGGTCCCCCACACGTCCAGGGGGTTGTCCGGGACCAGGCCCGGATCCAGCAGCCCGGCGAGCCGCTCCTTCGTCGAAGTGCCGATCGCGGCGAACGGCACGGCCAGCTCGGCGGCCAGGTCGACGACGTGGGTACGCTCCAGACCGGAGTCGTGCACCGCGGCGATCCCGGCGCCGGCCGCGGCCGCGCGGGCCGGGTCGCGCGCGGCCGGCCGCGAACAGCTCGACCGTGTCCGTCAGCTCAGCCAGGTCGCCGACCCGGTGCACGCCGTACTCGCGGGCCAGCGCCTCCCACCCGCCGTCCGCGGCCGCGAGCGCGCCGGAGTGCGCGGCCACCATCGCCTTTCCCGCCGCGGACTCGCCGGTGGTCAGCAGCACCACCGCGACGTCGCGCTCGGCCGCGCGGGCCAGCGCCGCCCGCAGCGCGCCGCCGTCCCTGATCGCCTCCAGCACGAGCGCGAGCACCCTGGTCTCCGGCCAGCTCAGCGCGTAGTCGATGTACGCCGGGGCGGTGGTCACCAGCTCCTGCCCGGAGGACACGGCGAGCGTGAACCCGAGCCGGCGGCGGGCCCGCAGCAGCGCGGAGAAGACCGAGCCCGAGTGCGTGACCAGCGCCACCGGCCCGTCCGGCACCGGATCGGCCTCGGTGTAGCCGATCGCGCGCAGGCCATAGCTGACGTTGATGAACCCCATGCAGCCGGCCCCGCACACCGCCAGGCCGGCGGCTCGCGCGGTCGCGGCGAGCCGTTCCCTTACCTCGTAGGCGCTGCCGAAGACCACCGCGGACCGGGCGCCGCAGCCCGCCGCGAGGGCCAGCTGGTCAGGGAGCGCGGCGTCCGGCACCGCGAGCAGCACCAGGTCGGCCGGCTCGGGCACGTCGGTCAGCTCCGGGTAACAGCGCAGCCCGTCCACGTCGGCGTACTTGGGGTTCACCGGGTAGACGCGGGGCCTGCTCGCGCTCCTGGTGACCTCCTGGACCATCCGGCTGCCGAACGATCCGGGCCGCGGTGAGGCACCGACCAGCGCGACGCTGCGCGCCTCCAGCATCGCCAGCAGGGCCGGGCGCCCGGCGGGCAGACACGCGCCGGCCGGAGCAGGAAACTCCGGCCGGCGCACCGCTGGCTGAGTCATGGGCGCTTCTTGCCGACCTTCTTGTCGGTGATCGCGGCCTTGGCGGCCTGCCAGCCGGGGATGCCGCAAACGCCGCCGCCCGCGTGGGTCGCGGAGCTGCCGTAGTAGAGCCCGTCCACCGGCGTGCGGTAGTCCGCGAAGCCGGGCGCGGGCCGCATGTGGAAGAGCTGCTCCAGCGATAGCTCGCCGTGGAAGATGTTGCCGCCGACCAGGCCGTACTCGTGCTCCATCTCATACGGGCCGACGATGTCGCGGTGCAGGATCGACGCCTTGAAGTTTGGTGCCAGCTCGTTGTAGCAGTCGATCATGCGGTCGGCGTACGCCTCCAGCTCGGCCGTGTGCGGCTCCTCGCTCCAGTCCTGCGGCACCCACTGGGTGAACAGCGACATGATGTGCGTCCCCGCCGGGGACAGCGTCTTGTCGAAGGCGGTCGGGATGACGCCGTCGCTGAACGGCCGGACTGCGGGCTTGCCGTCGCGGGCGTCCTGGAAAGCGCGCTCGATGTACTCCATCGTCGGGGCCATCTCCACCGAGCCGGTGTGATGTTCCTGCAGTTCCACGCCCGGGTCGGAGGTGAAGTCGGGCAGCTCCGCCAGCGCCAGGTTGATCTTCACGACACCGCTGCGGGTCTTCCACCGCTCGATGTCGGTGGCGAAGTCGGCGGGCAGGTTCTGGCGGCCCACCTGCTCCAGGAATGCGGTGCGCGGGTGCAGCGTCGAGACGACTACCTTGGCCCGGATCTCCTCGCCGCTGGCCAGCGCGACGCCGACCGCCTTGCCGCCCTCGACCAGGATGCGCTCTACCGGCGAGTTGATCCTGATCTCGGCGCCGTGGCTGCGCGCGGCCAGCTCGATCGCGTTCGAGACCGCGCCCATGCCACCTTCCTGGAATCCCCAGTTGCCCAGGTGACCGTCGCCCACGTCACCGATCGAGTGGTGCGCCATCACGTACGCGGTCCCCGGCTCGTACGGCCCGGCCCAGGTGCCGATCACGCCGTTGACCGCGAGCGCGCCCTTCACCTGCGGCGACTCGAACCAGTCGTCCAGCAGGTCGGCGATGCTCATCGTCATCAGCCGGGTCACATCCGCGATCGTGCGCACGTCCAGACCGCGGTGCCGCCAGGCGAGCTTGAGCGTGCCCGCGAGGTCCCGCGGCTTGCGCGACCCGATGGCCGGGGGCACCGTCAGCAGCAACGGGCCGAGCACGTCCGCGAGGCCCGCCAGCCACGCGTCCCACTTGGGCATGACGTCGGCGTCCTTCTTGGACCACTGGGAGACCGACTCGTGGTTGCGCTTGGCGTCGTCGGCGTACAGCTTGATCGAGCCGCCCTCAGGGAACGCCTGGTAGTACGGGCCCATCGGGTAGATCTTGTAGCCGTGCCGGGCGAGTTCGAGGTCCTTGATGATCGTCGGCGGCAGCAGGCTCATGACGTAGGAGAGCCGGGTCACCTGGAACTCCGGCGCGTCCGGCCACGGCGCCTCGGTGGTCGCCGCGCCGCCGGTCTTGTGACGGCCTTCCAGCACTACTGTCCTGGCCCCGGACCTGGCCAGGTACGCCCCGGCGACCAGCCCGTTGTGCCCGCCACCGACCACGATCGCGTCGTAGCTTGCGGTCATGACTCTGCCTTCCGTAACATGCGGCGTCACGCCCCGCGCGCGGCCCGCGCCGGTGCTGCCACCTAATTGTTTGACTGAACGTTCAGTCTAGAGTTCTGCTAATCTGTCGGCAAGAGGGACCTGGCGGTGTGAACTGACTGAACACGCGTACAGACGGCTGCAGACCAGGAATTATTGCCGCCATGAAGGGATTCACCGCGATGGCCGAGAGCCCAGCTGACGACGCCGCGCACGGTCGTGCCGAGCATGGTCGTCCTGAGCGCGGTCGTCCTGAGCACGGGCGTCCTGAGCCCGGCGACAACAACGACCACGGGGGCACCGCCGATCAGCGCCGGGCCCAGATGCTGCACGCCGCGCTAGAGGTCATCTCCGAGCGCGGCTACGCGGACACCAGGATCGCCGACGTCGCTGAGCGGGCGGGCGTCAGCCCCGCGCTGGTCATCTACTACTTCAAGACCAAGGATCACCTGCTCACCGAGGCCATCAGGTACTACGAGGAGCGCTGGTACGCGGTCGGCCAGCGGCGGATGGCGGATATGACCACAGCCGCGGACCGGCTGGCCGAGATCGTGGCCATGAGCTGCCTGGACGAGGCCGACCCCGACCCGCGCGGGTCCTGGACCCTCTTCCTGGACTTCTGGGCTCAGGCCGCCAGGAATCCCGAGGTCGGCAGCGTCCGGCAGAAGTCTGATGAGCGCTGGCGGGACCAGATCGCCGACCTGGTGATGGCGGGCCAGGCGGCTGGCGAGTTCCGCGAGGTCGACCCGGAGAGCTTCGCGATCACGCTCTCCACGCTGCTCGACGGGCTGACGATTCAGGTAGCCCTTAATGATCCAGTAGTTGACTCGTTGCGCGCTTTTGAGCTAAGTATGGCATTCGTCGCCGGCCAGCTGGGGTTCGACTGGACACCAGGACTCCGTCGGCTTGGTGCTGGGGAGCAGAAACCCGAAGGGTAGGTGCCGAGGGATGGCTGGTGGCCGCGTTGAGCTTGTCTCGCTGACGAAGCGCTTCACCGAGATCGCTGTCGACAACATCGACCTGCAGATCGCCAGCGGCGAGTTCTTCTCGCTGCTCGGCCCGTCAGGTTGCGGCAAGACCACGACGCTGCGACTGATCGCGGGCTTCGAGCAGCCCACCGCGGGCCGGATCCTGCTCGATGACGTGGACGTGTCCGCGGTGCCGCCGCACAAGCGCAACGTGAACACCGTCTTCCAGAGCTACGCCCTCTTCCCGTTCCTCACCGTCTACGACAACGTCGCGTTCGGCTTGCGCAACAAGCGGCTGGCGAAGGCCGAGCTGGACTCGCGGGTTTACTCCGCGCTGGAGCTCGTGCACCTGCGGCAGTTCGAGAAGCGGCGGCCAGGACAGCTGTCCGGCGGCCAGCAGCAGCGGGTCGCGCTGGCCCGGGCGCTGGTGCTGCAGCCGTCGGTACTGCTGCTGGACGAGCCGCTGGGCGCGCTGGACGCGAAGCTGCGCCGGTCGCTCAAGGTCGAGCTGAAGGCGCTGCAGGAGCAGGTCGGCATCACGTTCCTCTACGTGACCCACGACCAGGAGGAAGCGCTGACGATGTCGGACCGGCTCGCGGTCATGCGGGACGGCCAGATCGTCCAGCTCGGCCGGCCGACCGAGGTCTACGAGGAGCCCGCCGACACCTACGTCGCCGACTTCCTCGGCGTATCCAACCTGATGGGCGTCGACGTCGTCTCCCGCGGCCCCGGCTCGCAGTGTGACGTCCGGCTCGGCGAGGTCGTGCTGACCGCCGGCCACGGCGGACAGGACGCGCCCGACCGCGCCCACGTCGTCATCCGGCCCGAGCGGGTGCGGATCGAGGAGTTCGGCTCGGCCGGCCCGAACCGGGTACCGGCCATGGTCGAGCGCCTGGTGTACCTGGGCTCGTCGACGCAGGTGTTCCTGCGGCTCGCCGCCGGGTCCGACATCCAGGTCCTGCTCAGCAACGAAAGCGGCCAGCAGCAGCTGGCCCAGGGCACGCCGGTGAGCGCCTACCTCGCGCCGGACGCGCTGCGGGTGCTCAGCGGCGGCGCGGCGGCCGCCGACCTCGGCGCGGCCGAGCCCGAGGACGTCGCCCAGGCCAGCTGAGCACGCGGCGTGGCCGCGGCCCGGCCCGGCTGACCCGGCGCGGCACCGAGTTCTACAACAGCTTTGCGCGGCCTGCTGTCCAAAAAGAACAACAGCGGACCGCGCAAAGCTGTTACTGCTGACCGGCGTCAGAAGATGACGTAGACCTTGCGGATGGTCTCGTGGATGTCCCAGGTGCCGGTCCAGCCGAGCGGGAACACCGCGGTGTTGCCCGCGCTCACCTCGATCGGGTCGCCGCCGTCGGGCGTGACCGTCATCCGGCCCGCCACGATCTGGACGAACTCGTGGGTCTCGAGCTTCCACCGGGACGGGCCTGGGGTGCACTCCCAGACCCCGATCTCCTGGTCCCCGTCCTGCCAGAGGGTCAGCCCGCTGGTCGTCATCTCGTCGCCGGTGGCCTCGGCCAGCGGGCCCCAGTCCTCCAGCTCTGCGGTCTGCGCCGAGGCGAGGTACGGCGTGGTGTCGGTCATGGCTATGTCATGTCCTTTCGGGGTCAGGAGAGCGTGAGCTTGCCCGGCGCCTGCGGCGCGTGCTCAGGGAACGGCAGCGCGATCGGGTCGGTGCCGAGCTTGCTGTTACCGGCCTCGTCGAACCGGTCGAGGCCAAGGTCGGTGACGTCCACTACATCCGAGCGGCCGGTGAGCGCGACGTCGGCGGCCGTGCGGGCGACGGCCGGGCCCCACATCATGCCCGCGCCGCCGGCGCTCACCACGGTGGCGCCAGGCAGGATCTCGCCGCGGACGATCGCCGGGCCGATGATCGGCAGGTGATCAGGGGTGTAGTCGATGGTGGCGGCCCAGGTGCGGCGCAGCCCGAGCGACGCCGTGACCGGGACCAGCTCAGCCAGCCGCTGGCGCATCAGCGCCAGGTACGGCTCGTCGACGGAGCGCGCGGGGCCCGGCATCTCGTCCGGATTGCTCATACCGAAGAGCAGGCCGCCTTCCTCCGGCCGCCAGTACAGCCCGGCCGCGAGATCGAACACCATCGGCACGCGCTCGGGTGCCAGGTCCGGATGCGGCTCGGTGACCGCGACCTGGTGCCGGACGCCGCCGGCCGGAATCCGGATCCCGGCCAGACCGCCGACCTCCGCCAGCTCCGGCCCGCCGGTCAGGACCACCAGCGGCGCCTGCACCGGCCCGTGCGAGGTCTGCACGCCGGTGACCCGGCCGTCGGCCGTGCTGAGGCCCGTGAAGGTGACCCGCTCGCGTACCTGAACGCCGCTCGTCGCGAGCGCGACCGCGTACGCGGTCACATTCCGCGGCGGCGTCAGGTAGCCGTCCTCGGCGCAGTACGTGCCGCCGAGCGTGCGGCCGGGGGTCAGCGTCGGATTCAGCGCGTCCAGCTGGCCGGGCTCCAGCCAGCGCACCTGCAGGCCGAGGCCGAGTTGCATGTCCATCCGCGCACGCGCGGCGGTGACGTCGTCTTTGCTGAAGCACGGCAGCAGGTACCCCTGCGGGACGAATCCGGAGTCGATGCCCAGCTCGTCCTGCTGGCGGAGATAGAACCTGCGGCTCCACTCGCCGAGCTGGACGGCCCACGGAGTGCCGCCCTGGGTGCGCACGATGCCCGCCGCGCGGCTGCTCGCGCCCTGGCCGAGCGTGCGCTTCTCGATGAGAACTACCCGGTCAAGACCGCTGCGCCGGAGAAAGTAGGCGCACCAGGCACCGACCGTGCCGCCGCCGATCACGATGGCGTCGGCGGTACCTGCAGGTTCGCGTACATCCATCTGCACTGGCCGATCGTGGCATAGACTGAACGTTCAGTCAAGGGCGGATGAGGGTCGAGGCGCGCTAGCAATGTCGGGGCCTGGCCGGGAACCGCGCGCCCGCCCGACGTGACGGGGGCGGCGGATGCGCCCGCACCCACCGCCCCCGCTTCCTGCGAGTCTGTCCGGCGATCGCTACCGGTGGCGCGACCGCATCATCATGCCGCGCCGCTTGGGGCCGCGGGCCATCATCATCTTCTTCCGGCGCATGCCGGACATGGCGAGCATGCTCGCGCACACGGCGCAGATCGCCAGGGCAATCTTCATGAAGCGCATGTACGGATTCCCTCCCCGTTGTCCTACAGACGCCCGTTCGTGCAATCCTGCCTAGCTAGCCGATTGCCAGCCGGCACGACGGCGCTGTAGATCAGTCGGCAGATACCCGGCCGCTTCCGGGCAGAAACGCTCTGTTTCCCGCTCAGCCGTCGGGGCGCTCTAGGCGCCGCCTTCCCTCGCCGCAAACACCGCTCCTCAGTCCAAGCGGCACCGCGCCCCTCCGGCTCGCTCAACCTCCCGCTCGGCCATCGGGGCTCCTCAGACTCCCCGACCATTGGCAGGCCCGCCTCCCTGCCCTAGACTGAACGTTCAGTCAGGAACTGCTGAAGGGGCACGGATGTACGGCTTGTCAGACGCGGACCTCGACATTCAGGCCAGGGCCAGCACCTTCGCCGGCGAGCTGATCCCGTTCGAGGTCGAGGCTGAGCTCAATAACGGCGAGCTGCCCAAGGACCTGACCGCCGCGCACAAGGCGCGCGCGATCGAACTCGGCCTGTTCGCGACGAACATCCCGAAGGAACTCGGCGGCGGCGGCTGCAGCGCGCTCCAGCAGGTGCTCGTGCAGGAACAGGTCGGCCGGGTGACGAACGCCCTCGCCTGGGTCGCGGCCACCCCGCCGTCGTGGCTGCCGCAGGTGGCGACGCCCTTTCAGGTGGAGAAATTCCTGCTGCCCGCGGTGCGCGGCGAGCGCGAGGAGTGCTACGCGATCACCGAGGAGGGCGCCGGCTCGGACGTGGACGGCATCGTGGCGACGGCCCGCCGGGACGGCGACGACTACCTGCTCAACGGCGAGAAGTGGCACGTCACGTCCTACAACAGCGCCGACTTCGCGTTCTTCCAGGGCAAGCTGGTCGGCGGCGAGCACGACGGCGAGCACGCCATGTTCCTGGTCGACCTGCCGAGCCCCGGCGTGACCGTGCTCCGCACCCCCGCCTACACGCACACGATCAGTCACCACCACCCGATCGTCACGTTCACCGATGTCCGGGTCCCCGCGACGTACCTGGTCGGCGCGGAAGGCGACGGCATGAGCTTCGCCTACGAGTGGTTCAGGTTCGAGCGGATGATGGTGGCGGCCCGCTGCCTCGGCGGCGCGCAGCGACTGGTCGAGGAGATGACCGCGTTCGCGGCCGAGCGCGAGGTGCAGGGCCGGCCGATCGCCCAGCTCGGCGCCATCCAGGCGATGCTGGCCGACAGCCTGACCGAGTTGTTCGCGGCGCGTTCGCTGGTCTACGAGACCGCGCGCGGCATCGACGCCGGCGCGGACGTGAAGATCCAGCACGGCCAGTGCTCGATGGCGAAGCTCTACGCGTCGGAGATGGCCGGCCGGGTAGCCGACCGCGCCGTGCAGGTGTTCGGCGGCCGCGGCTACATGCGCGAGAACGTCGCGGAGCGGTTCTTCCGGGAGCTGCGGGTCGAGCGGATCTGGGAGGGCACGAGCGAGGTGCAGCGCTCGATCATCGCCGATCAGATGATCAAGCGCGGCCCGCGCGCGCTCGCCTAGTGCCCGCCCCGGGGTTCGCCCGAGGCGTCAGAACCGCCGTTCAGAGCCGGCCGTTGGCCTGCAGCGTGCCGATCGCCTCGACCGTCAGGTGCCCGCGCCAGTCCGCCGCCGCGGCGGGTGACCAGGCCAGCCAGTTGAACATCCAGCCGCCGTCCTCCTGCTGGGACCCGGCCAGGTGATCGAGATGCGCGTCCATCGTCGCGGCGTCGAACAGCTGGCGGCCGAGCGAATCCGGCCGGGGCGCGAACTCCAGCGGTCCGTGCTTCTCCGCTTCGCCGAGTGCGTCCGGATCGAGCTCCACCAGCTTGCCGTCCAGCAGCGCGGGGGCTATCTGCTCGAGCGCGTGCTGCGCCCGGTCCCGGTCCGGCACATGATCCAGGAACTGAGTCACGCCGAGCAGGTCATAAGGGCCGGGCGCGGACAGCCCGGCGATCAGCTCCCACATCACCTCGGTGGCGCGGTCCAGCCACGGGTGCACGACCGCGCGCGCGTGCAGCGTGGCGGCGATCATGCCGGTCTGGATCGGCGACGCAGGCCTGCCGTCCACCGGCACCCACCACGGCGCGTGCGGCCAGCCCTCCAGCCCGGCTTCGACAAAGGTCGCGCCGCCGCCGTCAGCCGGGTGCCGCGCCAGCCAGTCGCACGCCCCCTGCACGAGGCCGGGGTCCCAGGCGCCGGACTCATCCAGGATGCGCAGCGCCATGGCGACCGCCGCGGGCTGGCTGTCCGGGCAGCGGCAGTCGGGCTCCAGCGCGTGCCCGAATCCGCCGTCGCTGTTGCGGTACGCCGCGACCGCGTCCCGGACGTGGGCCGGATCGCCGCCCCGGACCACGATCTCAAAGCGGCGCTGGTCAAGGATTCGCCCGAGGCCGGCCAGGAATTGCTCGGCGGCCTGCAGGTCTGGGTGTGAGGTCATGCCGTCCATCCCAGCACAAGCGGCTGACACCGTCTTGAAGGAATCCGCCATGGGTTCCCTAGACTGACCAGAGTGAGCTCAGCCAACCTGCGCCTGACTCCTGGCTACCGCGAGTGGCCGCCGCCCGCGGCCCTGCGCGGATGGCTGACCTGCCTGTGGGCCGCTGTGCTGCCGGACCAGCCGAGCGTCGCCGACGTGACGCCCGATGGCTGCACCGACCTGATCTGGCAAAGCGGGCACGGCGCTTACATCGCGGGCCCCGACACCGGCCCGGCGCCGGCTCCGCTCCCGCCCGGCACGATCGTGATCGGCGCCAGGTTCCGGCCGGGCGCGGGCGGCGCGGCCTTCGGCATCCCGCTCACCGCGCTGCGCGACCAGCGCGTCGACCTCGCCGACTGCCTGCCCGCACTGGCCCGCGTGCTGCCAGGAGATCTGCCCGCCGAGACTGCGCTTGAGCGGGTAACGAGGGTGTCCGCGCAGCTGGCGTCGGCCGGACCGCCGGATCACGCGGTGCTGCACGGGGCCAGGCTGCTGGCCCGCCGCGGCCCGGTGGCAGCTCTCAGCGCCGAGCTCGGGCTGAGCGAGCGGCAGCTGCTGCGGCGCTTCGACGCCGCGGTCGGGTACGGGCCGAAGACGCTGCATCGCGTGCTCCGCTTCCAGCGGGTGCTAGGGCACCTCACGGTCACCGGGCCGGGCACGGATCTGGCTGACCTCGCCATCCGGTCCGGCTACGCCGATCAGGCGCACATGACCAGGGAGATCACCCGGCTAGCCGGCCTGGCCGCCAGGCGCGCTCATCCGGCAGCTGACCTCCGCCGGGGCAGCGTAAAGCAAAGGCCAGCCAGGTCAACGCCTGGCTGGCGCTCGCACAGGATGGGATCAGGACGTCGGCGGGTATCCGCCACCTTCTTGCGGGCCCGGTGGCGGACCACCGAAGGTACCCGGCGCAGCTGAGCCGTACGGGTTCTGGCTTCCGTACGGACTGCCGGCATTCACCGAGCCGCCCGCGGGTGCAGCCACCAGCCGGAAGTACATCAACGTCACGACCACAGCTATGAAGGGAGCAACCACAGTCCCGCTGATGACGTTGCTCAGGAAGGTGCCCAGCCAGGCCGGCATGAAAGAGAAGATAGCGCCGAGGACAATGCTGACGCCGATGAGGATCAGCCAGACCAGGACGAGCGTGCCGAAGACATTCCAGAAGTAACCGCGCACGAGCTGGAAGCTGCGTCCGAAGGAGCCGAGTACGCCGGTCTGCTCCAGCACGATCACCGGCACGATCAGGCACCAGATGGTGATCAGGGCGAGACCCGGAATGATCACCAGCACGAGCCCGATGGCAATGGCGATTCCAGCCAGAATCGATGCCGCCGCCACGGGGCCGATATACGGCGCCGCCACCGAAAACGTCTGTCCCACCGACAGGTCGACCCGGCCATCCCGCACGTCTTGCACAGCCTTGACCAGCGCGGCTTGGAGCAGAAAAGCGGCAATGATTGTAATCAGGGCAGCCAGCAGCAGACCGAAGGTGCCGCCTACCTGGTGCAGCAGCGCGGAGATGATTGCCGAGATCAGGTAGATGATAAATGCAATCGTGAGCAGATGCCGGGCCTGCGCTTTGTAGAGCTGCCAGGACTCATTAATGACACCGGATAGCGGACTCATGGCACGTGATGGTATCGCAAAAAGCGACAGACACAACCCCTGCGGCACTAACAGCACCACAACGGTAAATTTTCGACGGTCATCGCAATCGGGGCCGGTATCCGGACGGCGAATTGGCGGCCGGGGACGTTGAGCCAGCGCGGCTGGACCGCTAGCGTGCAACGCATGTCATCGGTCTGGCCGGCAGTGTCGTATGAGCAGTGGTCGGCGACGTGCGACACGCTGCACGCGCACACGCAAGTACTCGGGAAGCTCGCTGCCCGGCTCGCGCCGCCAGAGCCGCAACTCCAGCACGCCGCGCTCCGGCTGACCGCACGCGGCTGGGAGACGCTGCCGCTGCCCGCGCCGGACGGCTCAGGCTCGCTGGCGGTGGCCCTGGACCTGCGCGCGCACGAGGCAGTCGTCGAGCACAGCGACGGGCGATCCGAGCGGATCCCGCTGACACCGGACCGGCCGGTCGGCGACGTGACCCGGGCCGTAGTGGCAGCCGTCAGCGGCCTCGGCGGCCCGGTCCAGATCGACCCGACGCCGCAGGAAGTTTCGTGGACCGAGCCGCTCGATGCCGACACCGAGCACCGCAGTTACGACCAAGCCCAGGTGGCGGCCTACTTCGCGGCCGCCACGCAGGCTGCGCAGGTGCTCGGCGCCTACCGGGCTCCGTACCGGGGCCGCTCGACGCCGGTCAACGCGTGGTGGGGTTCTTTCGACCTCGCGGTCAGCCTGTTCTCCGGCGCGCCCGCGCAGCCGCCATCGGGCGACTTCATCATGCGCAACGCGATGGACTCGCAGGAGGTCGCGGTCGGCTGGTGGCCGGGCGACGGGCGCTACCCGAAGGCAGCGTTCTACGCCTACGCCCACCCGGCCGAGCCCGCGTTCGCCGGCCAGGCGCTGACACCGGCCGCGGCCAGATGGGACGGGGCGCTCGGGGAGTTCCTGCTCGACTGGGACGACGTGCGCGCCGCCGCCGACCCGCACGCGACGGCGCTGCAGTTCGCCCGGTCGGCCTTCCAGCACGCGTGCGCGGTCTGCTCCTGGGATCCCGCCCTGGCGGCGAGCGCCGAAGGCACCCCGCCCCCGGTCACCTGACCGGGGGCGGCAGGCTGGGTCGGATCGCCGTCAGGACCCGGCAGGCAGGTTGGCCTCAATCGCGCTGACCACTTCCTCGGCATCCGGCGTGGTCATCGGCCGGAACCTGGCCAGCACCGAGCCATCGGGCCCGACCAGGAACTTCTCGAAGTTCCACTGGATGTCGCCGGCCTCGCCTTCGGCATCTGGCGTGGCCGTCAGCTCGGCGTAGATCGGGTGCCGGTCCGCCCCGTTCACATCGATCTTCTCGAACATCGGGAACGTCACGCCGTAGGTAGCGGAGCAGAACTCGGCGATCTCCTCGGCGGTGCCCGGCTCCTGGCCGCCGAACTGGTTAGACGGGAAGCCGACGACGGAGAAGCCCTGGTCCGCGAACCGCTTGTGCAGGTCCTCCAGTGCGGTGTACTGCGGCGTGAGCCCGCACTTGGACGCGACATTGACGATCAGCAGGGTCTTGCCATCCAGCGCAGCCAACGAGGACGGCTCGCCAGCGAGGGTATTCACGGGGTAGTCGCGCAGGGCCACGTCAGGGTTCCTCACCTTCGAAGTTTGCGGGCGCTGCAGGTCGCAACACCGCGCACCGGCCGAATATGCCGAGTATGTACGCGCGCCCGTTCCCGGCGACGACTGGGGTCGGCCAGGTCAGCCGGTGGCAGCGACCGCGCGCGTGCGCCCAGGCCGACTGGCCGGTGTAGCCGCGGGCCACCATCGTGACGAACTGGTAGACCGCGTCCTCGTCTGGCGACAGCGGGCCCGCGATCGCGTGCGCAGAGCTCAGACCCCGCTGCACCGACTCGCACGCGCCCCAGTCCTGCTTGTTGGTGATGTCCCAGAACTCCACCGCGTAGCCGGGATCGAAGCCGGGCCGCTCCAGTGCCTCCGGCGCGAACGCCCACGTGCACTCGATCATCGTGCGGTCCACCGCCAGCGGCGTGAGCCGGTGCGTCATGACGTAGTCCGGATGCAGGCTCAGCAGGATGTTCGGGAAGACGTTCACGTAGATCACGGTGCGCAGGCCCTGCTCGTCCAGGCCGCGCAGCGGCACGCCCAGGCTGGTGCCGTCCAGCGACATCGTGCTCATGCCGTCGCGCAGGTCCATCCAGCCGCCGACCCAGGCACCGCTCGGGTGGTAGTTCTCGCCGCTCTTGGGCGGGCTGACCGCGCAGAGCTCGGGGTGGATCATCGGGCAGTGGTAGCACTCGTGGTAGTTCTCGGTGAGGATCTTCCAATTCGAGGCCGCGTCGTACTGATGCCGGCCAGCGATCACCAGTCGCTCCGGCTCGTACGGCGCGATCAGGCGGTCGAGGTCCGCGAGCGCGTCCGGCAGGGCTCCGGCCTGGCCGGAGCCGTCTACGAAGATCAGGCCGTGCCACTCGGCCACCGGCAGCTCGACCAGTCCCCACTGGCGCTCGTCGAAGCCCGCGGTGCCCTTGAAGCCCTTCGCCGCCTTCAGCCCGCCGTCAAGGTCATAGGTCCAGGAGTGGTACGGGCACACAATGCTCTGCCGCTGCGCGGAGAATCCGCACGGCAGCAGTTCGTGCCCGCGATGCCGGCAGAAGTTGGAGAAGGCGTGCAGCACTCCGTCAGCGTCCCGGCTCAGCAGGACGCCGCCGGCGCCGACAGACTCGGCCCGCTGATCACCCGGCGTTGCCAGCTCGGCGGAGAAGCCCACGCACGTCCAGCCGCCGCCGAAGAAATTCTGCTGTTCCCAGTCAAAGACAGCGGGATCGACGTAGGCGCCGGGCGGGAGCATCCGGCTCTCACCGAACGGCTTGAGCGAGTCGGCGAGGCCTGCCGGGTCGAGCGGGGCGTGCGTGAACCGTGCTTGACTGACCATACAGTCAATCCTAAGTGTGCGAGTAGGGCGTGTCCAGCCGCGATCTAGCCCTGATGGCCAGTTCGCACTGACGATCAGGATTCCCGGTCCAGGAGCGCGGTCACGCCTCGCTCACGATGATCGACCTCGGCTTTACCCGTACTCGAATTCCCCTATGCTTTTCGCGGGAGCTATTTCACTACGTTCGTACCTGCTCGCCACGGCATGGATCGATCTTGCCTGTTTCGCAGGCTGATGCCAGGCCTGGCCTGCTCTGAGCCACCGGCCTATATCTGGAGATCCCCACCATGAGTGAGACCCCCGACCAGGGCGATTACCAGTCCGGGCAGCAGCCACCGACGCCGCCCGACAGCGACGGCGACCAGTCCGGCGGTCCGTCCTGGGGACAGCAGTCAGCGGGCTCGGGCTTCGGCCAGCATGACCCCTACGGCGAGGGCGCGGGCTTCGGCCAGCAGGCGGCCTATGGCCAGGGCACCGCTTACGGGCAGCCGTGGGGCGCGTCCGGGCAGCCTGCTGACCTGACCGCAGCGGGGCCCGCTCCGCTGCTCATGAGCGTCGTCGGGCCGGCCCAGAAGCAGAACCGGGTCACCGTCATCTTCCGCTGGCTGATGGCGATTCCCGTCTTCTTCGTCTTGCTCTTCGTCGGCATCGCCGCCTCCGTAGTCGCGTTCCTCGGCTGGTGGGCGGCCCTGTTCACGGGCCGGCTGCCGACCTGGGCATTCGACTTCCTGACCGGTTACGTTCGCTGGACCGCCAGGGCACAGGCTTACACCGCCCTCCTGACCGACCAGTACCCGCCGTTCAGCCTCGACGACGACCCGGGCTACCCGGTCCGGCTGATCACCCGGCCGACTCGGCTGAACCGGGCCGCGGTCTTCTTCCGCGTGATCCTGGTAATCCCGGCCGCCATCGTGGCCAGCGTCGTCAACTCCGGCCTGGGCATCCTCAGCTTCTTCGGCTGGCTGATCGCGATCTTCACCGGCAAGCTGCCCGACAGCTGGCACGAGGCGTTCACCACGATCGTCCGGTACTACATCCGGTACCTCGGCTACTACCTGATGATCACGCCCGAGTACCCGGCTGGCCTGTACGGCGACCAGGCGGCCGCGACCGCGACCCCGGCATCAGCCTGGGAGCCGCCGACGGCGACGGACGCTGTGGTCGGCGGCTCCGCCTTCGGCGACCCAGGGGCCGCCGACACCGGGCCGATCACCAGCGTTGGCGCGCCGGCCGCGGCCACCCCGTGGCAGCTGGTTCTGTCCAGCACGGCCAGGACGGTGGTGACGGTCGCCATCGTCGTAGGCGCGATCGGCTTCGGCGTGGATGGCTATATCACCTCGCAGCGGCTCGGCAATGCGGTCAATACCGGTAACCGCGTCATCGCTGACAGCACCGTCACCAACGCCTACAACAAGCTGGCCTCCGTGCTTTCCGGCTTCCAGGCCAAGACTCAGAACTGCCAGCAGAACCTGGCCTGCGTCACCGATCTCGACGGGCAGGTCGCCGGCGCGTTCGGCAGTTTCGGTCAGAGCCTCGCGAACGCGGACGTCCCGTCCGACTTCTCGGCTGACGTCGCCGCCCTGACCACGGACAACCGCAAGGTGCAGGGCGACTTCAGTCAGCTGGCCGCGACCAAGTCCGCCAGCCAGTACACGAGCGTCGCGAGCGGCCTCAGCCTGCAGCCGGACCTCGGCGCCTGGCAGGGTGCCTTCAACAAGCTGCACGCCGAGCTCGATAAGCCCTGATCACCGACGAACCATCGGCGCCGCGCGGGAACAACATCTGTTTCCGCGCGGCGCTGTTTATCTTCGGCTATTTTGCTAGTCATCCTTTCTTTTACGGCAGCGACCGCGTAATGGCGCCAGCCGACTGCACTCTGGGCGAGGCGCCGATGCATATGACCGATACCGCTGCTCAGCCCGGCAGGTACGTCCGGCCGTTGCACCCGCCTTTCACGCATTTCCCGATAGCCGCATATGTGATGGCGGCTGCGTTCGACGTCATTTCCGTGATCGGTGGCCGACGCCACCAGTGGGCCGGCCAGTTATGGCACGCGGGCACTTTCGTGCTGATTGCCGGACTGGTTCTCTGCCTCGTTACCATGCTGACCGGCTTTGCGGATCTCGTCCGGTTCGGTGAGCGACGGCAGGCCGCGGTCAAGGTCATGGCGATACATGTCTGCGTCATGGCATCGGTGTTCATGCTCGGCGTCGGCGACCTGGCCCTGCGGCTGTCCGCGTACGACGAGCGGAGCACTCCCCCGCCGGTCCTGATCGTGACGATCCTGGCCGCGATCGGAGTGTGCACCGGCGGCTTCTTCGGCGGCACGCTCGTGTACAAGCACGGCACCGGCGTGGCCGCCGTGGCGGACACAGCGGACACGGCGGACACCGCGGGCAGTGCCGCCGCCGCAGGCGGATACGGGCCGCCGCCAGTGATCATCCGCCGGGACGGGCCCGGCCGCGATCAGCCGATCCGGCACCGGACCCACCGCCAGTAGCCCGCAGACCGCCCGGAGCTGGGATTCCTCTCAGTCGGAACGCACAGCCTGGTCGACCCGCTCCGCCGTGCTACGCGGATCGGCGGGCAGTCCGCTGCGGATCACCAGCCGGCGAAGGACCGCGGTGCACGGGAACGGCGGCTCATAGTCCGCGTTGAAGGGCAGGCCGACGTCACGGCCGACGTACATCCGCGCGCCCCGCCGTGGACAAGGCCGGGGAACATGGCCGGCCTGCCCGTGGCTGGCCTCCGCCACCACGTCGCCGTCCACCCGCAGGCAGAACCTGGCCGCACCGGTCAGGGACGGCTCGAAGCTGACCGTGACCGAGTGGGGCCCGGCGGCCAGCGCCGCGGGACCGGCGATCCTGGTGGCCTCGCCCAGGGAGACCAGGCAGCTCACCGGGCGTCCGGCCAGCAGATAGAAGGCCCAGCCGCCGTTCAGGTCACCGAGCGCGCAGATGACGCCCTCGGTGACCGGACCGTCCGGCGCTCCGGCCGGCACGTCGATCTCCGCCGTCGCGGTGAAGCCGCCGATCATGGGCGGCAGTTGCGCCTCGCAGACCCCGCCCCCGCCCGGCCGGTAGGTCGCTTCCCGTGGCGCCGGGTACTCGGCCGGGTGGATCCCGGTCCTGGACTTCGGGCCTTCCCAGAGCGGCAGCACCTGATTGCGTCCGGCCTCGGCCCACCACAGCTCGCGCAGCGCGAGTACCCGGTCCGGCTCGGCGCGCGGACCGATCGCGCGCCTCCGCGAAGTCGTCGTCGAGATTGAACAGGGCCCAGTGATCGTCGTCGAAGTCATGGCTGCCGGCCAGGAACTCGCGCTCACCGAATAGCGGCGATATGTAGTCGGTGGTGGCCTTCCAGCCGTCGTGGTAGATCCCGCGCGACCCGTGCATCTCGAAGTACTGCGTCCGCCGCGGGCTCGGTGCGGCCGGGTCGGCGAAGGTCGCGGCGATGCTGGCACCCGCCACGGGGAGTTGCGTTACCCCGTCCACTTCTGCCGGAACGGGCACGCCCGCCGCCTCGAGCACGGTGCCGAACAGGTCGATCGCGTGGCAGAACTGCGGGCGGACCGCGCCGGGGTCGGCCAGCCGTCCGGGCCAGTGCACGACCAGCGGCGTGCGGACACCGCCCAGCCAGGCGTACCGCTTCCAGAGCTGCAGCGGCGTGTTGCCGGCCCAGGCCCAGCCCCACGGATAGTGGTTGAACGCGCGCTGGCCGCCGAGCTCGTCGATGTGCCGCAGCGCCTCGGTCACGCCCTCACCCTGGCCAAGCCACGCGTGCGGTTCATTGATCGTGCCCACCTGGCTGCCCTCGGCGCTGGCGCCGTTGTCCGAGAGCACGAGCACGAGCGTATTTTCCAGGTCACCGCGGGCGGCCAGGAAATCCAGGAACCGGCCAATCTGAGCGTCCGCGTGCGTCACGAAGCCGGCGAAGACCTCCATGTACCGGGCGAACAGCCGTCGCTCGTCGGCCGTCCGGGTCTCCCAGTCCGGCACCCACGACGGCCGCGCCGTCAGCTCCGTGCCCGCGGGCACCAGCCCGGCCGCCAGCTGGCGCCCGAACGTGGCCAGTCGCTCGGCCTCCCAGCCGTGGTCGAAGGCACCGCGGTAGGGCTCGATCCACTGCGGCGGGACCTGGTGCGGGGCGTGCGCGGCTCCGGTCGCCAGGTAGCAGAAGAACGGCTTGCCCGGCGCCGCCTGCCGCTGGTCCTGCACCATCGCGATCGCCCGGTCGGCCAGGTCCTCGCTGAGGTGATAGCCCGCGCGCGGCGAGCGCGGGGGCTCCACCTGGGTGTTGTCCTGCACCAGCGGCGGGTCCCACTGACTGGCCTCGGCGGCCAGGAAGCCGTAGAACCGCTCGAATCCCTGGCCGAGCGGCCAGCGGTCCATCGGGCCGGCCGCGGAGTATTCGCCGCGCGGGCACAGATGCCATTTGCCGATCGCCATGGTCGAGTAGCCGGCGTCCCGCAGGATCCGCGGCAGCAACGCCGCCGACTTCGGGATCCGGCCGGTGTAGCCGGGGAACCCGAGCGGCGTTTCCATCGTCATGCCCATGCCCACCGCGTGATGATTGCGGCCCGAAAGCAGCGCCGCCCGGGTCGACGAACAGATAGAGGTCACGTGGAAGCGGTTGTAGCGCAGGCCGCCGTCTGCCAGCCGGTCGATCGCGGGGGTAGCGATGGCCGAGCCGAAGCAGCCGAGCTGGGCGAAGCCGATGTCGTCGAGCACGATGAGCACGACGTTCGGAGCGCCGGGTTCCGGCCGCCGGTAGGGCACGTAGGTCGGTTCCCCCGCGCTCATCCGAGTGACCACGTCCGGCACGGCTACCTCTCTTTATGACAATTAGGTAATCAAATCTGGGCAAGGGTCGCCAAATACTCTATGCTCCCGATGCGCGGTTCAGACTGCGCGATTCCATGACTTCTTCCCAGGGGGCTCGGCGTGCATCAATTCTTCCGGATCGTCACTGCGGCCGGTGCGGCGAGCCTGGTCGCGGCGGGCCTGCTCGCCACGCCCGCGATCGCCGCGACGGGGTCAAGTCCCGCCTCGCGGCCGCCGCTGTCCGCCAAGCAGATGCTGGCCGACCGGCAGCTGCACGCCAAGGCCGCGCAGGCGGCCGGCTGAGTCACGGGCCAGGTGCTGGCCCCCGACGGCGAGCCGCTAGCCGGCATCTGCGTCGTCGCCTACGGCAAGCCCGGCGCGCGCCTCGGCGTCACCTCCGCGGCGGGCCGTTACTTCATCCCCGACCTGCAGCTCGGCCGCAGCTACCAGCTGCACTACCAGAGCTGCCAGCACGCCTCCAGGTACCTGCCGCAGTGGTACGGCGGCGCGGCGCAGCGCGCGAATTCGGCCCCGGTCCAGATCACCCAGACCCGGCTGCAGCCGCTGCGCGCCGTGACCCTGCGCACCCCGGCCGAGGCCGCCCCGACCAGGGACGTGATCAACACGACCTCCCCGGCCGCCGCGGCGGGCTCGCTGGCCACCGCGCTCGGGCTGCCGAGCGCGGGTACCCCGGTCGAGACCGTGAACCAGACCGCGACGGTACAGGCCAAGGACGGGCGCATCGCCGGAGTCGTGACCGCCACCAACCACAAGGCGCTGCGCGGAATCTGCGTCGAAGCGGTCCGGACCACCGGCAACCTCATCTTCACGATGGCCACGACCAGCAAGACCGGGCACTACCGGACCGGACGGATTCCGGCCGGGCGCTATGCAGTGGGCTTCTTCCCCGGCTGCGGCAACAACGGCAACTGGCTGGGCCAGGTCTACAAGAACAACAAGCTAGCCACCGTCCGGGTCCGGGCGGGCAAGACCACGACCGGGATCAACGCCGTGCTGCGGCTCGGCGGCGAGATCTCGGGCACCGTCACCAACACCTCCGGCAAGAAGCTCAGCAACATCTGCGTCGGGCCGGTCAGCCACCGCGGCGGTGGCCTCTGGCAGCTTCTCCATCCTGCTGCTGGGGACCGGCTCATCGGGCGTCTACCACGTGCACAGCGTGCCCGCCGGCGCCTACAAGGTCCTCTTCCAGCCCTGCGGCTTCACCTCGCCCTACACGAGCGTGTGGTGGCACAACGCGGCGACGTACTCGGCCTGGCAAGGTACTCCGGCTGAAGCGAGCCCAGCGGGTAAACGGGATCAACGCGGCGCTGCCGGTCGGCGGGGTCATCTCGGGCACCGTGACCGATGCTGGCAACAAGCCACTCGCCGGCATCTGCGTCTCCGCCGCGTCCAACAGCAGCGACTTCATCACCGACAGCTTCTTCGGCAACGCGACGACGAACGCCGCCGGACAGTACAAGATCGAGGGATTGTCCGCCAGCAGCTACCAGGTCCAGTTCCAGATCGGCTGCGGCAACAACGGCAACTACGTATCGGTCACGACCAACACGATCGCGGTGCAACTGGGCGGCAGCTACACCGAGAACGCGACGCTCCAGCCCGGGGCCACCGTGTCGGGCACGGTGACCAGCGAAGCGACCGGCAAGCCGCTGGCCGGCGCCTGCGCGGTCATGTGGAGCGACTCGGACAACTACGGCGGCGACTTCGTCTCCACCCGCGCGGATGGCAGCTATGTCATCAACAACCAGGTCCCGCCCGGCACGTACTACCTCGCCTTCTTCGGCGGCTGCGGCAACAGCGGCAGCTACGGCCAGGTCGCCTATAACAGCCCGAGCCCGTACTCGCCGGCCCCGGTCACAGTCACCAGCTACGGGCAGGCGGTCACCGGGATCGACGCCGCGCTGCCGCCGGGCGCCACCATCGCCGGCACCGTCACCAGCCACGGCAAGCCGCTGACCGGGATCTGTGTCGCCCCGTCCGGCGGCGGCCTGCAGCAAGGATTCGCCGTGACCGCGAACGGCCGGTACCGGGTCACCAACCTGCAGCCCGGCCAGTACCAGGTGTCCTTCAGCCCCGGCTGCGGGACCAGGGCGCAGAACAAAGCCGAGCAGAACCTGGTGGGCGCGTTCTTCGGCTCGCAGCTCAACCCGCCGCTGGTGTCCGCTCCGGCGGGGATCACCTACGGAATCAACGCCACCCTGGTCACCGGCGGTTCGGTCGCGGGGACGGTGCACAGCAGGTCGGGCAAGGCCCTCCCGGAGTCATGCGTCGTCCTGACCGGACTGTCGGGAGCCGCGGTAGCGGGCTCCAGCGAGAGCGGGGTGAACGACAACGGCTCCTACGAGGTCAGCCAGCTGCTGCCCGGCACCTACGCGGTGACGTTCCAGCCCAACTGCTTCTCCGGCAACTCCTACTACGAGAACCAGTGGTACAAGGACAAGCCGTCGGCGGCCGGCGCCACCCGGGTCAAGGTCACCGGCGGGCACACGACCCGCGGCGTCAACGGCGCGCTGATCCCCGGTGGCTCCATCGCCGGGACCATCACCAGCGGCGGGAAGCCGGTCTGGGGGATCTGCGTCATCGCCCAGAACGTCAGCCAGCAGCTGGACTTCGCCATCGGCGGCACGAACAAGGCCGGTCACTACCTGCTCCGCGGCCTCAACTCGGGCCGCTACGAGCTAGCGCTCGCGCCCTGCAGCCCCAGCAGTGCCAAGTTCGCGCTCGTCGTGCTCAGCCGCATCGTCCGGGTCACCGCGCCGAAGCGAACCGGGAACGTGAACGCCACCGCGCAGGTGGGCGGCACGGTGGCGGGTCAGGTGCTCGGCGACAGCCCGGTCACCCCGCAGTCCGGCATCTGCGTCGAGGCGTTCGCCGCCAACGGTGACTCGGCCGGCGAGTACATCACCTCCGACGGCGGCAAGTTCGCCATCTCCAACCTGCCCGCCGGGAAGTACTTCGTCTACTTCAACGACCCCGGGTGCACCGAGGCGATGACCGACCTGGCGCCGCAGTGGTATCCGGCCGCGGCCACGCAGGCGACGGCCAGCACGGTCACGGTCGCGGCGTCGGCCACGACGACGCTGGCCCCGGTCACGTTGCCGCAGGACGGCGCCATCGCGGGCACCGTCAGCGCGGCCGGCCACGGCGCGCTCTCGGGCGCGTGCGTGATCGCCAGTTCGTCGCTGCCGGGCCAGCCGCCCGTCTACAGCGTGAGCCGCGGCAACGGGGGGTACCGCGTGGTCGGGCTCGCACCGGGCAAGTACGAGGTCGAGTTCAGCTCCGGCTGCGGTGCCACCGGCTACAAGTCGCAGTGGTGGAAGAACCGGAGCGTGCCGTTCGGCGTCACCCTGGTCGCGGTCACGGCGGACACCACGACCGCTGGCATCTCGGCGACGCTGCACAAGTGAGCTGAAGGCCGGGGCGGGGTCCAGAAGCGTACGCCCCCGGACTCGTGCCGAGTCCGGGGGCGTACGCGCGTCAGTGGAGGTGGCGGGAATCGAACCCGCGTCCTTCGGTACATCACCAGGGCTTCTCCGGGCGCAGCCCGCTGTGCTTTTCTCAGCCCCGGCAGTCACGCAGGCAAGCTGCCGACAGGCTCAGCCGCTGTTAGTTGTCCCATCCAGCCCCGCGGCCGGGCCAGATGGTGGATCCTCCTCGCTGATGCCAGACACCGGGCCGGAGGCACTCCCGGGCTGACAACTTCTAGCTAGCGGTTATTAGGCCGCAAGCGCGAAGTGCTGCCGATTTGCATTGGCATTTATCTTTTTTGCGGTCACAGTGTTAACGAGGTTATGTCCGCCGTCCTCGGCCCGCTTCCCCTGGATCAACCACCGAAGTCGAAGCCAGTCACCCCCTCTTGAGTTGTAATCAGCACGGTACCGCAAGCTTCCAGCGCTGCAAGCGCCGCCGCCGACGGATGGGTGTAACCAGGATCAGCCTGGAGAAATTCCCCTGGATCCGCGCAGAATGCCCGACGGGTTGTCCGCAGAGCGCGGCCCCCCATCGGGCATCCACCGGAAGGTGATGAGAGGCCCCCGCGGGTGCTGGCGGTGGCCGAAAATGCACCCGCGGGGGCGTGACCGGCAGGGTCGGGGCCGGTCTTAAGGCCCGGGCCTCCCCCGAGATGAGGCCCGGTTCTCATCACGACGACTGGGCCGCAACCCCCCAAGCGGCACCCCAGTCACTAAGAAAGACGCCGATGCGGATACAGATGGTTGCTCGGAGTTACTAAAAGGGTGACCATGAACTGGTCACTATCCAGCCTGACTGTTCCGTAGAAAGCTGCCCGCGAGGGGCGGCGCCACGTCAGAAGGTGACTTAACCAGCTCTGCTACCGCAAAGGCGGTAGTTCCCTGATAACCGACAAACCAGCTGATAAACATCTTGCCGCGCGGCCCGAACGGGGCCACCCCGGCCTGGCCGTAGAGCGCGTCACCGCCGCCCGCGGCCGAGCCCCGGCCGTGCGTCACCTCGTTGCGCATAAGCTGCTGCAGTTGCGACAGCACCGCCGGGCTCATCGTGGCCTTGACCGACGTCTTCGGGTCCGGGATCCCGGTGACTAGCGACGGGGCCACCCACTGGCCAGACTCGACGGTGGCGGCCGCCAGCGCCATGGCCAGCGGGCTGACCCTGACGTCGCCGCGGCCGATCGTGTCGCCCGCGAGCCCGACCTCGCTGATGTTGGTGCGCTGGCCGATGGTGCCGGTGAAGTAGGCGTTGGGGGCGAGCGGGAGCTTCCACGAAGCTCCGATGCCGAACTCATCGGCGGCTTTGACCAGATTGGCGGCGGTCATCTTCTGCGACGCTCCGGCCAGCGCCGTCGAGCAGCCGATCGCGAAGTCCTTGGCGAATCGCATGGTCTCCCGCAACGGCGGCTCGGTCGGCTGGTTGTAGAACGTGTGCCCGTTGACCGAGTTGCTGGCCGGGCACGGCAGGATTGTGTTCGGCGTCAGGCCGCTGGCCAGGAACATGGCCGCTGAGACCATCGTGAAGGCCTGGCCCGGCTCGTATTGCCCGCCGAGCGGATCGAGCTTCGGCATGCCTGTGGCCTGGTGGCTGGCGACCGCGAGGATCTTGCCGGTGCCCGCCTGGACCGCCACCAGCGCGGCCGAGCCGGCCGCCTGACCGACCGCCGAGTTCGCGGCCAGCTGAGCGTCATAGTTAATGGTGGTCTGTACCGGCTTGCCCTGCTGGCCCCGTTGCAGGAGCTTCTCCGAGACCGCCGTGCCGTCGTCGCGCAAGATGACGATCGCGGTGCCCGGGCTGCCGGTCAGCCGGGGCTGGTCGTACTGGAAGTACTGCTGCAGCCCGGACTCACCGACGGTTGTGCCCGGCCGGTACGGTACGCCCTCTTCCTGCAGCATCGGCGCCGTCTCGGTGCCGACCTCACCCACCACGTCCGGGGCGATGCTGTCAAACAGCCGCTTGGTGGCCGTCCGCACGATCACGCCAGTTATCGCGTGCAGCTGCTTGGCGAGCGCATGGTAGGCGGCCGGGGTCAGCGTGAACAGTTCCTGGAAGAAGGAGTTCGTGGTGAGCGCGGACCCCATCGCGCCGGCCAGGTTGATGGCCGTGTCCTCCGGCTGCTGCAGCACGTCGGCCAGCTTGTCCGCGGTCGCTCTGATCTCGCCGCCCTTGAGCTGGCCAGGATAGACGCCGATCTCGTAGACGGTCGAGGGCAGGGTCAGTGGCTGGCCGGAGGCGGCGTTGATCTGCTTGCGCCCGGCCGGGAGGTTCACCAGGGCCAGCCGCTCACCCGCCTGCAGGCCCGGCACGATCACCGACGGCGTCCAGCTGACCAGCCAGTTCTGGCCCTTCTCCCGGAGTCCGAGTGAGTTCGCGTACTTCCACTGCAGCCCGGTAGCAAGATCAACGGATGCCCGGAACGTCGCCGTGGCGGTGTCGCCCTGCTGGCTGATACTGGTCATCCGGAGCGCCAGGCTGTTGGCATTGACCTGCTTGTACGCACTCTGCAGCTCGCTGGCGACCACCGCCTGCGGCCCGGTGGTCAGCGCCGCCGCTTGCTGGTACTGACCCGTCTCCCAGTCCAGCAGGAATTTCGCCACGGTGGGCTCGGGTGAGGTCCCGCCGCCATGGAAGAAGATCGCCAGCACGACAACCGCGACGGCACCGAGAGCCATCAGCCGCCTGCGCGTCGACTTCGACCGAAGCCCGCCAGGCTTAGGCCCCTTCGGTTCGCCCCCGCGCCCCGATCTCGACCGCAGCCGCACCCGCAATCCCCCGGCTTTGCCTTCCCCGTCCGCCCCGTCGTCGCCCCGCAGGCGTCGCGGCGACGGGCCGGTCCTGGGCGCGCGATGCGCACCGGCCCGCGGAGTGCGGTTACCGGTCGCGGAGCTCATCTGCCACTTCGCTATCTCCGCCGCCGCAGCTCGCGGTCGACTTCGCGGGCAGCATCACGCTTTGCCAAGTCCTGCCGTTTGTCGTAGCTGCGCTTGCCGCGGCCCAGTCCTAGCTCGATTTTGGCCTTGCCGTCCTTGAAGTACAAGGACAGCGGGACGAGTGTGAGCCCTCGTTCCTGAGTTGAGCGGGCCAGTCTCTCGATCTCCTTGCGGTGCAGCAGCAGCTTGCGGGTCCGCCGCGGCTCATGGTTGGTCCAGGTGCCCTGGGTGTACTCAGGGATGTGTACCCCGTGCAGCCAGGCCTCACTATCGGTAATCAGACCGAACCCATCGGTGAGTGAGGCGCGGCCAGCCCGCAGCGACTTGACCTCGGTCCCGGTCAGCACCAGGCCGGCCTCGACCACATCCTCGATCGTGTAGTCGTGCCGGGCGCGTTTGTTCCGGGCGACGATCTTGGTGCCCTGTTCCGCAGCCACGGGTCTTGTCTATCAGTACCCAGGCGTCAGACGCGCAGGTAGCGCCTGAGGGTCAGGAAAGAGGTGCTGCCGCAGATCAGCAGGCCGGTGATCAGCGCGATGATCACGACCTCGACTAGATCGGTCGTGCTCAGCGTCACGCCGTACGGGAAGTAGGACTGCAGCCCGTTCAGCCACAGCGACTTCACCGCGATGAGCAGGCCGCCGGCGATCAGCCAGCCGACCAGCCCGGCGATCATGCCCTCGGCCAGGAACGGCAGCTGGACGTAGAAGTTCGAGGCGCCCACCAGGCGCATGATCGAAGTCTCCCGGCGCCGGTTGAATGCCGACAGCCGGATCGTGTTGGCGACCAGCAAAATAGCCGCCACCAGCAGGAAGAGCGCGATGATCACCACCGCGTTTCGCGCGCCGTCGAGCAGTTTGTAGAAGTTGTTCAGGATCGAGGAGTCGTCCACGACCTCGGCCACACCCTGGTAGCCGGAGACGATGCTGGCCACCTGCCCGGCGTCGGCCTGGGTGTTCTTCAGCTTGATCTGGAAGGACTCGGGGATCTGATCAGGCGTCACGTCGTTGACGGTAGAACTGCCCGCGAACTCGCGCTTGAACAGCTGCCAGGATTGCTGCTTGTTCAGGAACGAGACCTGGCTGATGTCCCTGTTGCTCTGCAGCTCCTTCTTGATCGTCGCGATCTCGGCGTCGGTCACCTGGCCGGTCTTGGCGCACTGGTTCTCCAGCGCCTGGCTGGAGCACAGGTAGACGGACAGCTGGACCCGGCTCTGCCAGTAGGACCTGGTGTTGTCCACCTGCTTGACGAACAGCAGCCCGGTGCCGAGCAGGGACAGGCTGATCGCGACGACGACGATCAGCGCCATCGTCATCGTCAGGTTCCGGCGGAGGCCAATCCAGACCTCGGACAAGACAAACTGGGCTCGCATTTTGCTGAATCCCTCTGGTAATCCGTCGCCGGCCTGGCTCAGTACGCCTGGCCGTAGACTCCGCGCGACTGATCGCGCACTACCTTGCCGTATTCAAGCTCGATTACCCGCTTGCGCATGGAGTCGACGATGGCTGCATCGTGCGTCGCCATGACTACGGTCGTGCCGGTCCGGTTGATCCGGTCCAGCACCTTCATGATGCCGATGGACGTGGCCGGGTCGATGTTCCCGGTCGGCTCGTCGGCCAGCAAGATCATCGGTCGGTTGACGAAGGCGCGGGCCATCGCGACTCGCTGCTGCTCGCCGCCGGACAACTCGTCGGGCATCCGGTCCCGCTTGCCCTCCAGTCCGACGAGGTCGATGACCTCCGGCACCACCTTGCGGATGAACCGCCGCGGCTTGCCGATGACCTCAAGAGCGAAGGCGATGTTCTGATAGACGTTCTTGTTCGGCAGCAGCCGGAAGTCCTGGAACACGCAGCCGATCCGGCGGCGCAGGTGCGGCACCTTCCAGTTCGTCAGCCGGGCCAGGTCCCGCCCGGCCACGTGAATCCGGCCGTCTGTCGGTCGCTCTTCCTTCAGCACCAGCCGCAGGAAGGTGGACTTGCCGGATCCCGAGGGGCCGACAAGAAACACAAACTCGCCCTTTTCGACGTCCAGGGTGACGTTCTCCAGGGCGGGACGGCCCTGATTCGGATACGTCTTGGTGACGTTGTCGAAGTGGATCACTAGCCCATCACACGTAGTAGACGAGATACTGACAGGGTTGGCCCAGGACCCTCTAGTCCTGACCCGGTTTGGCTTCGGGCCAGTCTAGGGGGGAAACTGGTCTGGAACGTCCAACATCGTCGAAGTGGCAGGGCCAGCCCAGGGGCCCGTTAGGAGCCTGGATGAGCTGCGAGCACCTAATCTGCGCCCAGTGTGCCGGGCCGGTTGCGGAGGGTCGCTGCCCGGCTTGCCGGATTTCCCGGGCCCACGTGCATCACCACACGCACGGGCCCAGCTTGCAGCTGATCTTGGTGGTGCTGCTCGTGCTGGCGCTGCTGACCCTGGCTGGCACCCACCTGGGGCACTAGGCCAGCCAGCAGCCAGCCCCCGCGATCAGAGCCCTTGGGTACGGAGCCAGCGGATCTCGGCCTCGATGAAGTCGTCGATCTCGCCGTCCATCACCGCGGTGGTGTTCCCGGTCTCATAACCGGTCCTGACATCCTTGATGTTCTGATATGGGTGCAGAACATAGTTTCGGATCTGCGTGCCCCAGCTGCGGCCGCCGTCGCCACGTAGCTCGTTCATCTTGGCCGCCTGCTCCTCGCGCTTGCGCTCAAGCAGCTTGGCCTGGAGCACGGCCATCGCGCTGGCCCGGTTCTGGATCTGGCTCCGCTCGTTCTGGCAGGACACGACGATGCCGGTGGGCAGGTGGGTGATCCGCACCGCCGAGTCGGTCGTGTTCACGCCCTGGCCGCCGGGGCCGCTGGAGCGGAAGACGTCGACCCGCATCTCATCCTCGGGGATCTCGATGTGGTCGACCTGCTGCACGACCGGAAGCACGTCCACCATGGCGAACGAGGTCTGCCGCCGGCCCTGGTTGTCGTACTTGGAGATCCGCACCATCCGGTGGGTGCCGTGCTCGCCGCGCAGCGTGCCGTAGGCGTAGGGCGCCTTGATCGCGAACGTGGTGGACTTGATCCCCGCCTCCTCCGCGAAGGAGGTGTCGTAGATCTCCGTCGGGTACCCGTGCCGCTCGGCCCAGCGCAGGTAGATCCGCTGCAGACCTTCCGTCCAGTCCGCCGCGTCCGCCCCGCCCGCGCCGGCGTTGATGCTGATCAGCGCTTCCCGCGCGTCGTACTCGCCGTTCAGGAGCGTCCTGATCTCAAGCTGGTCGATCTCCTTATGGAGCTTGACCAGCTCGCGCTCGGCCTCTTCCCGCGTCGGCTCGTCGTGCTCGCTCTCGGCCAGCTCGAACATCACCGGGGTGTCATCGAGGCGCTGATGCAGCGCCTCCAGCCGGGCCAGCTCGCCGTCCAGGTACGACAGCCGCCTGGTCACCTGCTGAGCCTGCTCCTGGTCCTCCCAGAGCGTCGGGTCGGCCGAGCGATCGCGCAGGGAATCGGCTTCCTTGCGCATCGCGTCCGGGTTGAGGACGGCCTCAACGCTGGCGAGAGTCGCCTTGAGCGCGGAGATCTCGCTCGCCCAGTCGATTGCCATGACTGCAGCCTACGCGAGCCCCACTGACACCCTGGTTTCCGGCGCGGTGTCGCGCTTTGGACCGAACCGCCGCCCGCAGCTGCCCTCGGCCTGCTACGGGTTGCCGACATGCACGACGATGGACCCGCCGCGCACTGCAACGATCAAATTAACGTGGGGATTTACCGTACGCACGTGCGGTAAATCTCCACGATGATCTGACTAGCTGGTCGGGAGGGTCGCGGTCACCACCAGCGTCCGGACCGCGCGGACGGCGACGGACAACGTCGCCACCGTGAAGGCGTTGCTCTCCCAGATCTCGGTCAGCGTCTGGGTGGCCCGCCGCACCGCCGAGTCGTTGCGCTGCACCCACGCGGCCAGCCGCTCCTCCGGGGTGGCCGGCGCGGTCACCGTCAGCACGTCCCTGGCCAGCGCCGCGTGCGCGGTGTACAGGTCGTCCCTGATCGCGCCGCGGGCCATCGTGTTCCACCGGTCATCCCGCGGCAGCGCGGTGATCATGTCCCGGAGCCGGGCGATCTGGAGCCGCTCGGCCAGGTCGAAGTAGACCTCCGCGGTCTCGTCCACCGACCGGCCGGTGCCGCTGGCGATGTCCACGATGTCGAACGCCGAGTACGCGGGCACCATCGCCGCGGTCCGCTCGGCCAGGACCCTGGGCACGCCACTGCTGGTGAACATCTCGCACCGCTCGTCGAACCCGGTCCGGTCCCGGCCCGCCAGCAGCTTCGGCATCCCGGCCGCGACCGTCAGGATCCCGTCGGCGAAGAAGTCGATCTCCGGCTGGACCTGGAACGGCGGCCGCCGGTTGTGCAGCAGCCAGCGGGCCGCGCGCTCGGTCAGCTTGCGGCCCTCGAGCATGGCCAGGATCTGCACGCTGGTGTCGACGACGCCGTCCAGCGCCTCCACCTGCTGCCAGAAGCCCGGCATGTCGAAGACCGCCCTGGTGACCAGCCAGGCCGCGGTGATCTCGGGCACGGACGCGCCGGTCTCCTCGTTCAGCCGGAAGGCGAACGTGATGCCCGAGCGGTCCACCATGTCGTTCACGACGGCGGTGGTGATGATCTCCCGGTGCAGCCGGTGACTGCCCATCCGGCCGGCGTACCTGGCCCGCAGCGGCGTCGGGAAGTACTCGGTCAGCACCGACCGCAGGAATGGGTCATCGGGCAGGTCCGAGGCCAGCACGTCTTGCGCGGCGGCGATCTTGGTGTGCGCGAGCAGCACGGAGAACTCGGGCGTCACCAGCCCGCGACCGGACGACCTGCGCTCGGCGATCTCACGGTCGGTCGGCAGCACGTCGAGCCGCCGCCGGATCCGGCCGTCGTGCTCCAGCTTGCGGATGTACCGGGCGTACACGTGCAGCATCTGCGCGGCCTGCGCCCTGGCCGCGGCCAGCGTCCGGTTCTGCTGGTAGTTGTGCTCAAGCACCTGCTCGGCGACCTCGTCGGTCATCTCGTGCAGCAGCCGGTTGCGGTCCGCCCTGGTCAGCTCGCCGTCGCGGACGACGCTGTCGAGCAGGATCTTGATGTTGACCTCGTGGTCCGAGGTGTCGACGCCGGCCGAGTTGTCGATGAAGTCGGTGTTGACCAGGCCGCCGGCCAGGGCGTACTCGACCCTGGCCTCCTGGGTCAGGCCCAGGTTGCCGCCCTCGCCGATCACCTTGGCGCGGACCTGGGACGCGTCCACCCGGACCGCGTCGTTGGACCGGTCGCCGACGTCCGCGTTCGACTGGTTCGACGCCTTCACGTACGTGCCGATGCCGCCGTTCCAGAGCAGGTCGACCGGGGCCGACAAGATCGCCGCGATCAGGCCGTCCGGCGACATCGCGGTCTCGGTGTCCGGCAGCCCGAGCACGGCCCGCACCTGGGGCGTGAGCTGGATCGACTTCACCGACCGGGGGAAGACGCCGCCGCCGGCCGACAGCAGCGCCTGGTCGTAGTCGGCCCACGACGAGCGGGGCAGCTCGAATAGCCGGCGCCGCTCGGCGTAGCTGGCCTCCGGATCCGGGTCCGGATCCAGGAACACGTGCCGGTGGTCGAACGCCGCCACCAGCATGATGTGCCGGGACAGCAGCATGCCGTTGCCGAACACGTCACCGGACATGTCGCCGACGCCCACCGTGGAGAAGTCGTCGCTGTCGACGTCCACGCTCAGCGTCCGGAAGTAGTACCGGACCGACTCCCACGCGCCGCGCGCGGTAATGCCGATCTTCTTGTGGTCGTAGCCCTCCGAGCCGCCGGACGCGAACGCGTCGCCGAGCCAGAACCCGCGCTCCATGGCGATCTCGTTCGCGGTGTCCGAGAACGTCGCGGTGCCCTTGTCCGCGGCCACGACCAGGTACGGGTCGTCGCCGTCGTGCCGCACGACCCTGGCCGGCGGTACCACGCGGCCCGCCTCCAGGTTGTCGGTTACGTCGAGCATCGCCGCGATGAACATCCGGTAGCAGGACAGCACCTCGCCCTGGTAGGCCTCCCGGTCGGACGGGTCGGGCAGCTGCTTGCAGACGAAGCCGCCTTTCGCGCCCGACGGCACGATCACGGAGTTCTTGACCTCCTGCGCCTTCGCCAGCCCGAGGATCTCGGTGCGGAAGTCCTCCCGCCGGTCCGACCAGCGCAGGCCGCCCCTGGCCACGCTGGCGAACCGCAGGTGCACGCCCTCGAACCGGGGCGAGTACACGAACAGCTCGAACTGCGGCCGCGGCGCGGGCAGGTCCGGCACCTCGCGCGCGTTCAGCTTGAAGACCAGGTAGGGCTGGTCCGCCTCCCCCGCTGCCTCGGCTGACTGCGCCGCGAAGTAGTTGGTCCGCAGCGTCGCCTGGATCAAGCCCAGGTAGGACCGCAGGATCCGGTCCTCGTCCAGGCTCGCGACGCCGTCAAGCGCGCCCGCGATCTCCTCGGCGATGGCCTCGCTGCGCTCGGCCGCGCCGGCCTCCTTGGCCGGGTCGAACCGCGACTTGAACAGCCGCACCAGCAGCCGGGCGATGCTGGCGTTCGAGCGCAGCACGCGCTCGATGTACTCCTGGCTGAACGTGATGTTCGCCTGCCGCAGGTACTTGGCGTAGGCGCGGAGCATCACGACCTCGCGCCAGGTCAGCTGCGCGTCGAGGACCAGCGCGTTGAAGCCGTCGTCCTCGATCTGGCCCGCCCAGAGCGCGGCGAGCGCGCCCTGCACCTGATCCCTGACCTGCTCGATGCTGACCCGCGCGGCCTGGGCCGGGGACCCGGTCCGGCGCAGCCCGAAGTCGTAGATCCAGAACGGCCGCGAGCCAGGGAACTCGTACGGGTGCTCGTCCACCACGTCCACGCCCATGTGCTGCAGCCGCGGCAGCACGTCGGTCAGCGTGATCGGCCCGCTGGTCCGGTAGATCGTCAGCCGCCAGACCCGCTTCCCGGCCGGGGCCGACTCACCAGCCACGATCGGCACCCCGCCGATATAGTCCTCCGACTCCCACAGGTCGAACGCGATGTCCTGCCCGGCCTCGCGCAGCTCGTGAATCTTGACGAAGTCGTCGACCGCCGCCGACGCCGGCACGTCGGTCTTGTACGTCTCGGGGATGTGATAGCCGAACTGGGTGACCAGTTCCCTGGCGCGCTGCGGGCCGAGCGCGGCGGCGGCGGCATCGACCAGGTCGTCGTCCCAGGACCGGACCGCGGTGGCGATCGCGCGCTCCAGCTCAGCCGGGTCGGCGTCGGGCAGCTGGCTGCCCCGCTCGGCCCGGATGACCACGTACAGCCGGGCGACCGGGGACTCGCCGAGCAGCACGCTGTACTCGATCTGATCCGAGCCGAACGCCTGGCTCAGCACCTCCTGCGCGCGCAGCCGGACCTGGGTGGTGTACCGATCGCGCGGCATGTAGACCAGCGCCGAGACGTACCGGCCGTACATGTCCTTGCGCAGGAACAGCCGGGTGTGGCGGCGCTCGCGCAGCCGGTGCACGCCCGCGCAGACCGCGGCCAGCTCGACCACCGACGCCATGAACAGCTCTTCCCGCGGATAGAAGTCCAGTACCTCGGTGACTTCCTTGCCGTCATGGCTGTCCGCGGTCAGGCCCGACACGGTGAGCACGTCGGCGAGCTTGCGCCGCAGCACCGGGATGCTCTTGATCGTCTCGGAGAACGCGGCGTGCGTGTAGAGGCCGAGGAATCGGTACTCGCCGACCACTTCGCCGGCCGGCGACACCCGCTTCACCCCGACGTAGTCCAGGTAGCTGGGCCGGTGCACGGTGGACCGCGAGTTCGCCTTCGTCACGATCAGCCGCTGCGGGTCCAGCGCCCTGGCCCTGACCTCCGCGGGCAGCGCCGCGAACGCCTCCGAGGCGACCTGATCGTGCCGCAAGATACCCAGTCCGGTGCCGGGAACGGGGCGGAGCGCCATTCCGTCGACATCGGCCGCCAAGTCGTATTCCTTATAGCCGAGAAACGTGAAATGACCATCGGTCAGCCAGCGCAGCAGCTCTGCGATCTCCTCGGGCGAGTCCGCGCCACCCGCTCCCGGTCCCTGACCCGCCGGGGTCAGCACCTCATCGGCGAGCAGCAGCGCCCGCGCGCGCATCCGGGTGTAGTCCTCGACCGCGACCCGCACGTCGCCGAGAATCCGGTGCAGGTCCGCGGTGATCCCCTCCGCCTCGCCGGGCGCGAGCTTGGCGATCTCAATGTGCGTCCAGGACTCGGCCAGCTCGTCGTGGCTGGGCTGACTGCCGGTCTCCGGGCCGGACTTGACCTTGCCGACGACCTCGTGCAGCGCGCCGGTGACGTCCCGGCGGACGCGCAGCTGCGGATGCACGACCACCCGCGCGGACAAGCCGTGGTTGGCCAGTTCCATGCTGATCGAGTCGACCAGGAACGGCATGTCGTCGGTCACGATGTCAATCGCGTCGGCGGCCGGGTCGATGGCGGCCGCGCCGCCGGACCTGACCCGCACCAGCGCGCGGCCCTGCGGCCGGTGCTCGGCGAACTCCGCCTGCGCGGCGGCGACGGCCGCGAGCCGCTCGGGGGTCGCGCCGGTGAGCTCGTCCGGCGCGGCATGCCGGTAGTACGCCTGCAGGTACCGGGGCACGTCGCCGACGTGGGCGATCGGTCCCGCGTGCGCGGCCGCCGCCGTGAGCAGTGCCTGCTTGTCGTCGGACGGGAATTCCGACATAGCTTCCACTTCCTTACGCGGCCGCGCTGCCGCTTTTGGTCGAGCTCCTACTGCGGTCCTGACTACAAGGAGTCCCGCAACTCCCACAACAACGGGTAATAGCGCATGGGCACCCGCCGGTGCAGGTACGGGGCTCCAGTCGAGCCCCCGGTGCCCGACTTGGTGCCGATCTGCCGTTCCACCATCTGCACGTGCCGGGCCCGCCACAGTCCGGCCAGCTCGTCGTGCGTGAGCAAGTCTTCGGCCAGCTGCCACAGGTCGTCGTGGCGCGGCCGGTCCCTGGCGATGCTGACCAGCGTCGCCAGGACGTGCTTGTCGTCCCCGACCGGCAGGCCGCGGGAGGCGAGCAGGTCCAGGTAGGCATCCCAGAGCGAGGGCTGCGCCAGCCGGGACGCCAGCCGCTCCCGCTCGTCGTCGGTGAGCGCCCGGAACCTGGCCACGAATCCAGGGTCCTTTGCCCCCGACAGGAACTCAAGCTCGCGAAACTGGACGGACTGGAAGCCACTGGCCGGCGCCAGCGCGGCGCGGAACTCCAGGAAGTCCTGTGGGGTCATGGTCTCCAGCACGTCGATCTGGCTGACCAGCAGCCGCTCGATGACGTGCACGCGGCGCAGCATGTGCCGGGCCCGCCAGGTCAGCCGGACACCGCCAGTGCTGGCGAGCATGGCGTCCCGGACGGCGGTCAGCTCGTGCAGCAACTGCTTGAACCACAGCTCGTAGGCCTGGTGCACGGTGATGAACAGCAGCTCGTCGTGGGCCGGCGGGACCACTTGCGGTACCTGCTGCGCGAGCAATTCCGGCAGCCGCAGGTAGCTCCCGTAGGTCAGCAGGCCGCCTTCCTCACCGAAGTTGCGGTAGGCCGGCCCGCCGTCGCCCGGCATGGTCATGATGGCCCCCCATCGGCTGGCGCGAAGTAGCCGAGCACCTCGGGATTGGCGAGCGCGTCCGGGTCGGCCGCGTCCGGCACCGGGGTGCCCTGCAGGATCTTGCGGACCGGAACTTCGAGCTTCTTGCCGGACAGCGTCCGCGGGATGCCCGGTACCTGGTGGATCTCGTCCGGCACGTGCCGCGGCGACAGCTCGGCCCGCAGCACCGCCTTGATCTGCCTGGTGAGCTCCTGGTCCAGGTCCGCGCCCGGGGCCGTCACTACGTACAGGATCAGCCGGCCGTCCTGGCCCAGCTTCCCGGTGTCCACCACCAGGCTGTCGGCCACCTCGGGCAGCCGCTCCACCACCCGGTAGAACTCGCTGGTGCCCATCCGGACGCCGCCGCGGTTCAGCGTCGCGTCGGACCGGCCGTAGATCACGCAGCCGCCGTCCGGCAAGATCATGATCCAGTCACCGTGCCGCCAGACGCCCGGGTAGTCAGCGAAATAGCTGTCGCGATACCGCTGGCCGTCCGGGTCGTTCCAGAAGCCGACTGGCATCGACGGCATCGGCTGGGTCAGCACCAGCTCGCCGACCTCGCCGATCACCGGGTGCCCGGCCGGGTCGAACGCCTCGACTTTCGCGCCCAGGCACGGCCCGGCGATGATGCCCGCCCGGACCGGCAGCAGCGGCACCGGGCCGACGAACCCCGTGCACAGGTCGGTGCCCCCGGAGAAGCTGCCGAGGATGAGATCCTGGCCGTCGGTCGCGACCGCGTCGTAGACCCAGCGGAAGCCCTCCGGCGGCAGCGGCGAGCCAGTGGAGCCGACCCCCCGCAGTCTGGACAGGTCGTGCTCGGCGGCCGGCCGCATGCCTTCCTTCATGCACGCCAGCAGGTACGGAGCGCCGGTGCCGGCGTAGGTGACCCCGGCCTCGTCGGCGAGGCGCCACAGCGCGGCCGTGTCCGGGTGCACCGCGCTGCCGTCGTAGAGCACCACGGTCGCGCCCACGAGCAGCCCGCCGACCAGGTAGTTCCACATCATCCAGCCGGTCGTCGTGTACCAGAAGAAGGTGTCCGCCGCGGTCAGGTCCTGGTGCAGGCCGAGCGCCTTGAGGTGCTCAAGCACGATGCCGCCGTGGCTGTGCACGATCGGCTTGGGCAGGCCGGTGGTGCCGGAGGAGTAGAGCACCCAGAGCGGGTGCGAGAACGGCACCGCGGCGAACTCGGGTTCGGCGGCGCCTGCGGCCGCGCCCAGTTCGGCCCAGCCGGTGACCGGGACTGGCCCGTCGTCCATGGCCGCGCCGACGCCGAGGTAGTCGACCGTGACCACCGCTTCGAGGCTGGGCAGCTGCGCGGCGATCGCCGCCACCTCGGGCCGCCGGTCGAACTTCTTGCCGCCGTAGGCGTAGCCGTCGACCGCGAGCAGCACCCGCGGCGTGGTCTGGGCGAACCGGTCGACGACGCTGTGCGCGCCGAAGTCCGGCGAGCAGGACGTCCAGATCGCGCCCAGGCTCGCGGTGGCCAGCATCGCGATCAGCGCCTCGGGCGAGTTCGGCAGGTAGGCCGCGACCCGGTCGCCCCTCGTCACGCCGAGCGCCCGCAGGCCGGCCTGCACCCTGGCCACCTCGCGGCTCAGCTCGGCATACGTCAGCGCGCCCGCGCGGCCGGTTTCCGCGCTATAGCGGACCGCGATCCGGTCCGGAGCACTGCCGGCATGGCGAAGTGCGTTCCCGGCGTAGTTCAGGGTGCCGCCGCTGAACCACTCGGCCGCGGGCATCTGGCCGGCCAGGACCGGCCCCGGCCCTTTGTCGCCGAGCACGCCGAAGTAGTCCCAGATCGAGTTCCAGAATTCGGCCGGCTCGCGGACCGACCAGTCCCACAGCTCGCGGTAGGAGCCGGCCCCGGTGAGGGCGCGATCGGCCAGCCACCGCAAGTAGTCGCTGATGACCGCGCGGTCGATCACGGCCGCGGATGGCGTCCAGAGCGTCTCGCCGTAGTCCCGCCCGGCTGCCGGGGCCAGGTCGTCAGCCACGCCTACGCCCTCCCGCCTGTACTGCGCCCGTCGTCACTGACTGGACTGCTATCTACCATATCCACCACATTCCCGCTCCCGGTGGGATACTGCTGACCTGCGGAAATGCCGTCGCATCAGGAAACGTCCCGGCCCGGTCGACTGGCGGACCGACGATACCAACCGGCGCCGGGCCGGCCGCGCCCGGAGCCGTCCTGGCCAGGGCTACATCCGGCCCGCTTCGACGATGCGGCGCAGGAACCGCTGGGTGCGCTCGTCGCGCGGCGCGGTGAAGACATCCGCGGGCCGGCCTTCCTCGATGATCCGGCCTTCCTCCAGGAAGCAGACCCGGTTCGCGACGTCCCTGGCGAAGTTCATCTCGTGCGTCGCGACGACCATGGTCATGCCGCCCGCGGCCAGCTCCCTGAGCAGGTCCAGTACCTCGGCCACCAGCTCGGGGTCGAGCGCGCTGGTCACTTCGTCCAGCAGCATGATCTGCGGCTGCATCGCCAGCGCACGGACGATCGCGACCCGCTGCTGCTGGCCGCCGGACAGCCGGTCGGGGTACTCGCCCTGCTTGTCCGCGAGCCCGAACCTGGCCAGCAGGTCCTGCGCCGCGGCCACCGCCTCCGCCTTCGGCATGCCCAGCGCCTTGACCGGCGCCAGCGTCACGTTGCGCAGCACCGTCATGTGCGGGAACAGGTTGAACGACTGGAACACGATGCCGACCTTGCGACGGACCAGATTCGCGTCGATCCCCGGCGCCGTGACCTCCTGGCCGAGCAGGAAGATCCGGCCCGAGCTGATCGGCTCCAGCAGGTTCAGGCAGCGCAGCAGCGTCGACTTGCCGGACCCGGACGCGCCGATCAGGCAGACGACCTCGTGCGGCGCCACCGCGAGGTCGATGCCGCTGAGCACCTCGTTGACGCCGAAGGACTTGTGCAGGTCCTCGACTCCGATCGCCTGGCCCCCGGCCGCTGCTGCCCCGCCCGCCGTCGGGCCCGCGGGATCGGGCCCGGTCATCGCAGCACCCCGGCGAGCCGGCGCCGCCGGTCCCGGTCGATCAGCCGGTCGGTGAACCGGGCCAGCGGGATCGTCAGGATCAGGAACAAGATCGCGGCGACGGTGAAGCTGGAGTAGTTGAACACCGCGCTGGCGTAGATGTCGGCGGCCTGCAGCGCCTCGATCGCGCCGAGCACGCCCACCAGGGCGGTGTCCTTCTGCAGGCTGATGAAGTCGTTCAGCAGCGGCGGGATGATGTTCCTGAAGGCCTGCGGCAAGATCACGTAGCGCAGGGACGCCCACTGAGACAGGCCCAGCGAGCGGGCCGCCGCCACCTGGCTCTGGTGCACCGAGTTCAGGCCGGCCCGGTAGACCTCGGACACGTAGGCCGAGTAGGACAGCGTCAGGACCGCGATCCCGTAGATGGTCGACGACTGGGTGGAGATGACCGGCAGCCGCAGGGCGGGCACGCCCAGGCCGACCGCGTACACCACCAGCAGCAGCGGGACGCCGCGGAAGAAGTCGACGTAGACCATCGCGAGCACGCGCAGCGGGAACAGCACCGGGCTGGTCGACTGCCGGATCAGCGCGATCACCAGCGACAGGACCAGGATCAGCACCTCGGCGGCGAGGAACATCCGGATGTTGAGCCAGATCGCCTCGCCGACGGAGTAGTAGCCCTTCTTCGGGTCGCCGATGAACGCCTGCCACATGTTCGATGGGCTGAAGAAGGCGTGCCGGAACGACGCGCTGCCCGGCGCCAGCCAGAACACCGAGGCCAGCGCGCCGAGCACCACGAGCGTGCTGACGGTGGAGATGACGGTCGCCTTCCGGCCGCCGCCGGACAGCAGCCGGGGCCCGCGCCCGGTGGTGCCGAACGAGCCCGCGATCTGCGGACCCAGGCCGAAGTCCGGGCCCATGCCGACGGCCGGATCCGTGTTGCCAGGACCGGGCCGCCAGGACCGGTGCCGCCAGGACCCGCGCCTGGGCCGGTGCTCATCGGGCGCGCGCCGGGCTACCGCCGGTCACGGCTGGATCGTCGGCACGGTCAGGTAGACCTGCAGGTACTTCTTCTGCAACTGGGCCAGCGTGCCGTTGGACCGCAGCGTGGTGAGCGCCTTGTTCACGCAGCCGACCAGCGGGTTGCCCTTGTCGAACAGCAGCCCGTAGTGCTCGCCGGTCGACGGGAACTGGGCCACCATGACCGCGCCAGGGACCTGATACCCGGCGATGTACTGGGCCGTCGGGGTGTCCATCACGAACGCGTCGATCTGGTGGTTCGTCAGGACGTCCTTGACCACGTTGAGCGTCTGGTAGACCTTGGGCTGCTTGCCGGGCTGGATCTGGCTGGTGATGAACTGCAGGCTGGTCGTGCCGATCTGGTCGCCGTACTCATAGGTCTTCAGGTCGGCCGGGGTGTGCTTCTTGGTGATCGCCGAGCCCTTCAGCGCCACCAGCGCCTGCTGCACGTCGTAGTAGCTGTCCGAGAACGAGACCGCCTGCGCCCGCGCCGCCGTGTAGGAGATCTCGTTGATATCGAAGTCGAACTTCTTCGGGCCGGGCGCGTAGGAGTCGTTGAACGGCTCGTAGGCCCAGTGCACCTGGGACGCCTTGAAGCCGAGCTGCTTGGCCACCGCGTAGGCGACAGCGCTCTCGTAGCCCTTGCCGTTCGCCGGGTTGTTGCCCTCGAACCAGGGCGAGTAGACCGGCTTGTCAGTGGCGACGGTGAGCACACCCTTCTGGAAGAGCTCGCTCTGGATCCCGGCGTAGGTGCAGCTGGCCGTCGCCGCGGATGGCGACGAGCCGCCGCTGCTGCCCGTTCCGCCGCTGCCCGCTCCGCTGCTGCCACAGGCGGCCAGCCCCGACACGGCCAGCGCAGCCGCCGCACCGATCACAACCCGACGCATCATGATCTGACTCCAGTCTCGCCTGTTACTGACCTGCATTGCCGCGTACCGGCTAGGAATCATAGTGGCGCGCGGATTGTCAGCTCTCAACGCCAACAGCCGCGACGCGCCGGGCCGACCGGGCCAGGCTCGCCTACCGGCCGGCCGGCACCCTGGTCAGCCGGTCGATGGCCGCCGTGACCTCAGCGGTGTCGGACAGGTCCTGCAGGACGATGTCGGCGAACGCCTCGCGCAGCTCGGCGGCGGTTTCGCGGCCGGTCGCGACGGCGATGCTGGCCGCGCCGCCCACCCGGGCCGCGTCCACGTCCCGCCTGGTGTCGGCGATGTAGACAGTTGACACGGCGCCGAACCGCTCGATCGCGAGGGTGCGCGACATCAGCACCAGGCTGCCGCGGGGGTAGGCGTCCGAGCCGTAGCCGCCGAGCTCCAGATCGAAGAACTCCGCCAGGCCGAACGCCCGGAGCTTGGCGATCGCGTTGGGCCGGATCGACCCGGTGAGCACGGTCTGGATGACGCCGGGCATCGCGGCCGCCGCCTCGACCGCCTGCCTGTGCTCCTGGCAGCAGACTGCCGGAGCTGGCCAGCTCGTCTTGCCGGAGCCCGAACGCGGCCTCAAGCTCCCAGAAGTACCGGGCGTGGAGTTCGGCGTCGGCGGTCTCGCTGCCGGCCGCGGGGATGTCGTTCAGCGCCAGCGCCTCGAAGAAGATCTCGGAGTCGGTCCGCCCGGCCAGCTGCGGCAGGCTGACCAGCGGCCGGCCGGTCACCCGGCGGAACGCGTCGGCGTAGGCAGCGCGAGATACCCGGCCCACGTCTACCAAGGTCAGGTCGAGATTCCACAGGACCAGGCGGTCGATGGCGCCCATGCTGCGAGCGTACCGGCCGGACCGGACATCTAGCGCAAAATCGCAAGATCAACTTATCGTGGACACTTTGCGTCCGCGTCAGAACGCAAAGTGTCCGCACTAACGTGATCTTGGTGGCGTCAGCCCATGTGCGGGTAGCGGTAGTCGACCGGCGGCACGAACGTCTCCTTGATCGTCCGCGCGTTGACCCAGCGGATCAGGTTGAAGATCGACCCGGCCTTGTCGTTGGTGCCGCTGGCCCGCGCGCCGCCGAACGGCTGCTGGCCGACGACGGCGCCGGTCGGCTTGTCGTTGATGTAGAAGTTGCCGGCCGAGAACCGCAGCGCCTCGGTCGCGTGCGCGATCGCGGCCCGGTCCTGCGCGATGATCGACCCGGTCAGCGCGTACGGGGCGATGTCGGCGGCCTGCCTGAGCACGGCCTCGTAGTCGGCGTCCTCGAACACGTGCACGCCGAGGATCGGCCCGAAGTACTCGGTGGTGAACACCTCGTCCGTCGGGTCCGTGCAGGTCAGCACCGTGGGCTGGACGAAGTAGCCGTCGGCGTCGTCGACGTGCCCGCCGGTCAGCACGCTGATCGCGGGCCGCTCCTTGGCCCTCGCCAGCGCCGCGGAGATCCGCCCGAACGACCGGTCGTCGATGACCGCGCCCATGAACGTGGACAGGTCCGCGGCCACGTCGCCCATGGTCAGCGACTTGACCACGGCCACGAGCTCGTCCTGCATCCGGGTCCAGACGCTGCGCGGTACGTAGGCGCGGGACGCGGCCGAGCACTTCTGGCCCTGGTATTCGAACGCGCCCCGGATCAGGGCGGTGGACAGCACCCACGGATCAGCCGAGGGGTGCGCGATCACGAAGTCCTTGCCGCCGGTCTCGCCGACCAGCCGCGGGTAGCCGCGGTAGCCGGAGATGTTCTCCCCGACCGTCCGCCACAGGTGCTGGAACGTGCCGGTCGAGCCGGTGAAGTGGATCCCCGCCAGGTCCCGGTGGCGCAGCGCGACCTCGGAGATCGCCTGGCCGGAGCCGGTGACCAGGTTGATGACGCCCGGCGGCAGCCCGGCCGCCTCCAGCAGCCGCATCGTGTAGTGCGCGGCCAGCTGCTGCGTCGGGGACGGCTTCCAGACCACCACGTTGCCCATCAGGGCCACCGCCGTCGGCAGGTTGCCCGCGATCGCGGTGAAGTTGAACGGGGTGATGGCCAGCACGAACCCCTCAAGCGGGCGGTACTCGAGCTGGTTCCAGACCCCGGCCGAGGAGATCGGCTGCTCGGCCAGCAGCCGCCTGCCGTAGTGCACGTTGAAGCGCAGGAAGTCGATCAGCTCACAGGCCGCGTCGATCTCGGCCTGATAGGCCGACTTCGACTGGCCCAGGATCGTCGCCGCGTTGAGCGTCTGCCGCCACGGCCCGGCCAGCAGGTCGGCCGCCTTCAGGAAGATGGCCGCCCGGTCGTCAAACGACAGGGCCCGCCAGCCGGGCGCGGCGGCCAGGGCCGCGTCGACGGCGGCGGACACGTCGCCGTCGGTGGCATCTCGCATGAGGCCGAGGACGTGCTGGTGGTTGTGCGGCTGGACCACCACCAGCTCGGCGCCGCTGCCCATCCGCTGCTGACCGCCGATGGTCATGGTCAGCTCGGCGCGCTCTCCGGCCAGCTCCTTGATCTTGGACTCAAGGGCGGCCCGCTCGGGGCTGCCGGGAGCGTATCCCTTGATCGGCTCGTTGCCCGGAACCGGGACGTTAGTTACGGAATCCATCACGCAGCGCTCCCTGCTTAACCCGACATCGACGGCGGAACCACCATCGTGCCACGCCAGGCGGCCCACCGCCCAATCCAGGCCGGCTCGGCAGAACTCCCTGGTCAGGCGGCTGCGCTACGCCGCTGACCGGGCCCGGTCAGCCAGGCCGAGACCAGGTCGGCGATCTCCTGCGTCGCGTACCAGAGCAGCTCATACCCCTCGGCGCCGTCGACGGCGAACCTGGCGTCGTCATCGCCCGCGTCGGCCGCCGCCAGCGCCGCCACCGCGGCCGCGATCGCGCTTGCCGCGGCCGGGTCGTCGACGTGCGCGGACACGATGTCGGTCCACGGCACCGGGCGCGCTGATCCGGACCAGGGCCGGGTCCTCCGGGCCGATCTCCTGGCCGCCGGCCAGCCCGGCGGTGAGCTCCGCGGCCAGCACGACCCGCCGCTGCGGGGCGAGCGGCTGCTCCGCCAGCATCCGCAGTGAGCTCTTGGCCGCGTGCATGAGGGCGACGTACTCCAGTTCCTCGACATCGCCGCTGGAGTACCACTCCCGCAGCGCGGGCGTCACGGCGAAGCCGCGCACCGGCGCCGGGCCTAGCTCGCCCGTGCGCAGCAGCTCGGCCAGGGCTGGCAGCGTCGAGGGCAGATATACGCGCATGTGGTCGTCCTACAGCGCACAGAAGGTGTTCTGCTGAGTGTGCCAGTCGCGGCCCGTCGCGTCAGCCAATCAGGCATGGTCCGGCGCGCCGGCCGCCGCTGCCTCAGCGGGACTTGCGCTGGCGCGGCACGACCGCCGCCACGCTGGCGCGGCCGGGTCGGCGAGCCGGGACAACGGCGCGGGCCAGCGCCGCGACGACGGCGCCGACCGCACCCTCCACCGACTCGTGCTCCCACACCCGGACCACGCTCCAGCCCGCCGCCACGAGCGCGGCGTCCGCGGTCCGGTCCCGCTCCACGTTGCGGGCCAGCTTCGGCGCCCAGTACCAGGTGTTGTTCGCGGGCTGGCTGCCGTGCTCGGGACAGCAGTGCCAGAAGCAGCCGTCCACGAACACCGCGACCCGGCGGGCAGTGAACGCGATGTCGGGCCGGACCCGCGCGCCCTCCAGGTCCAGCCGGAAGTCCTTGCGGTAGCGGAACCCCTGCCGGTGCAGCGCCTGCCGCAAGGCCAGCTCGGGCTTGGTGTCCTTGCGCCGGTTGGCGCGCATGTTGGCCGAGCGGCCGGCGTTGAGCGGCTTGGGGTAATCAGGCACAGGGGTTATTCAACCGCAGCTCCCACCGCGTCTCCCCGGCAACGGACTCCGCGGTGGCAGCCAGTCCGGCCGCGGCGGCAACCGCGGCGGATGCCCGGTGATCCGGATGGATATGGGCGACCACGGTCCGGACCGATTGCCGGCCGAGCCAGCCGACCAGCGCCCTGGCCGCCTCGGTCGCGATGCCCTGCCCTTGCCACCTGACGCCGACCACCCAGGCGATCTCCGCCACCGGCTCCGCGCTGGTGCTGATCGTCGCCTGGACCGTGCCCGTCAGGCGGCCCGCGCTGCGCAACCGGATCGCCCAGTTGCACCAGCAGACCTCCGGGTCGGGTGCGCCGGCCGCCCAGCGCTCGTACCTGGCCCGCAGCTCCGGCCGGCTCGGCGGGGCGCCGCCGGTGAACGCGTACAGCTCCGGGTCGGCCAGCACGGCGGCCATCTCATCGGCGTGGGCCGCCGTCAGCGGCACCAGCGTCAGCCGGGCAGTGCCGATCGGCCGAGCCGCGATCGCGGCCGTCAGAGATCGATCCCGAGCAGCTGCGACACCCGCTGCGCAGTCGTCGGGGTGTCGGTGTGCAGGACGCCGGTGAAGCCGAGTTCCTCGGCCGCGGTGATGTTCTGGGCGATGTCGTCGATGAACACGCACTCGGCTGGCGGCAGTCCGAGCAGCTCCGCGGCGTGCAGGAAGATCCGCGGCTCGGGCTTGCGCATGCCGACCTCGGCCGAGATCACGACCGCGTCGAACATGTCCGGGAACAGCTCGTGCGGGTAACCGCCGCCCCAGGAGTTCGAGAGCAGACCGGTCGGCACCCCGGTCGCGTGCAGCCGCCGGAACAGCTCCAGCATGGATTCGTCCATCCTCGAACCGGCCCACATGCGCTCCAGCAGGCCGTCGCCAGGAACGGCACTGCCGTCCAGCAGCCGAAGTTCACTCGCGAGTGCCTGCTCAAAGTCGGTCAGCGGGGCCTCGCCCCGTTCCAGCGCATGGATGGGGTTGTCGCCGTGCGCGGTGTCGTAGGCCTGGGCCACCCACTGGCGCATGATCGCGACGTAGCTGTCCCGGTCGATGCCGTCGGCCTCCAGCCACGCGTTGACGGTCTCGGCGATGGGGTTGGTCATCACGCCGCCCCAGTCAGTGATTACTCCGCGCAGTGCCACAGCCCGATCGTAGGCGGGGCGGTGTCATTTGCCCACGTTGGGTGGCTTACGGCGGCGTCCGCGACGCGCGTGACCAGGGGCCTGGCAGAATCGCGGGCATGACACGGACAGCGGTTGTGACGGGCGCAAGCAGCGGAATCGGGGCGGCCACGGCCGTCCGGCTGGCCGAAGAAGGCTACGACGTGATCTTGACCGCGCGGCGGTCCGGACGGCTGGCCGAGGTCGCGCAGACGATCGCCGCCCAGGGTGGCTCCGCGCAGGTGCACCAGCTGGACGTGACCGACCGCGCCGCCGTCGGCGCGCTGGCCGAGTCGCTGGAGCGGTGCGACGTGCTGGTCGCCAACGCGGGCGGCGCGGTCGGCGCCGAGACCGTGGCCGACTCCGATCCGGCCGACTGGCGGGCGATGTTTGACGTCAACGTGCTCGGCACCCTCAACGCCGTCCAGGCGCTGCTGCCGAAGCTGATCGCCAGCGGCGCGGGCACGATCGTGCTGATGGGCTCCACCGCCGGGCTGATCGCCTACGAAGGCGGCGGCGGCTACATCGCGGCCAAGCACGGCACCCACGGCCTCGCCGAGACCCTCCGGCTGGAGCTGTACGACCAGCCGGTGCGCGTGATCGAGCTGGCGCCGGGGATGGTGAAGACGGCCGAGTTCGCCGTCAACCGCTACCGCGGCGACGCGGACAAGGCGGCGGCCGTCTACGCCGGGGTGAAGGAACCGCTCACCGACTTCGACGTCGCCGACGCGGTGGCCTGGGCGGTGACCCGCCCCGCGCACGTGAACGTGGACCTGATGGTGCTCCGCCCGCGCGCTCAGGCCGCCCAGTACAAGGTGCACCGGGAGCCGTAGCGGCGCGGGCTCAGTCCGTCTGGGTCACCTTGGACAGGCCGCGCGGGTTGTCCGGGTCCAGGCCCAGGTTCCGGGCCAGCGCCTCGGTCAGCAGCTGGCCGGGCACGATCAGCCCGATCGGCGCGAGCCACTCCGGCAGCGCGGGCGCCGGCAGCGACCGGGAGCAGGCCTGCGCGAGCGTGGCGCCGCCGCCGATGCCGTAGGCCTTCGCGCCCGCGCCGGTCACCCGGCGGGCCAGGTCGACGCTGCCGGCCAGGGTCGGCCCGGAGTCGGCGGCCAGCACGATCGCGGGCGTCTCGGCGTCCACGACCGCGATGGGCCCGTGCAGCAGGTCGGCGTAGGACAGGCCCATCGCGTGCAGGTAGCACGCTTCCTTGAGCTTCAGCGCCAGCTCCAGCGCGGCCGCGTAGGCCATGCCGCGGCCGGACACCACCGCGCCCGGCACCTTCGCCAGCTCGGCGACGATCGGCGCCAGGTCGAGCTCACCGGCCAGGAGGTCGGCGATGGCCGCGGGCGCGGCCGCCAGCTCGCCCGCGTCCAGCGGGGCCCCGAGGCCCAGCGCGAGCACGGCGAGCGCAGCCAGCTGGGTGGTGAACGTCTTGGTCGCGGGCACCGCTCGTTCCGGCCCGGCCTGGGTCACGAACGCGACCTCGGCCGCCTGGGCCAGCGGCGAGTCCTCGCCGCCGTTGGTGATCGCCAGCGTCCGCGCGCCGCAGTCCTGCGCCCACGCCAGCGAGTCGACGATCTCCTCGGTACGGCCCGACTGGGACAGGGCGACGGCCAGCACGCCGGACAGGTCGACCCGGCTCTTGTACGTGGTCGCGATCGACGGCAGGGCGAGCGTCGTCAGCAGCCCGGCGTGCGCCTGGATCAGGTAGCTGCCGTACACGGCGGCGTTGTCCGACGTGCCGCGCGCGATGAACAGCACCTGCCGGGTCTGCGCCGCGAGCCCGGCCACCTCCGCCCGGCGTGGCAGTAGCGCCTCGATCGTCGCGGTCAGCGCCGCGGGCTGCTGCTCGATCTCCTGCCGCATCAGCGACGGGCCGACCCCGTTCCCCACTGCCGGTCTCCTTCCGGTTCAGGCCGATATCTGCTAGCCGAACACGGTCGCAAGTGTGGCAGCAGCGCCATCACTGTACGCAAGGCGCCCGGCTATCCAGGTGGCCCGAGCCGACAGCGCGGGGCTCAGCCAGACCAGGTCCGCGGCGGCGCCGGGCGTGAGCCGGCCGAGGTCGGGCCGCCCGATCAGGTCGGCCGGGATCCGGCTGGCGGCCGCCACGGCCGCGGCCAGCGGGACCCCGATCGCGACCGCGTTGGCGACCGCGCGGTCCATCCGCAGGGCCGACCCGGCGATCGTGCCGTCGGCGCGCACCGGCGGCGCGCCGTCACCGGCGGGCAGCGTGATGGGCTCGCCGCCGAGCAGGTACTCCCCCGGCGGCATGCCGGCGCAGGCTGCCGCGTCGGTCACGAGCGCGATCCGGCTCGGCGCGGCGGCGAACGCGATCGTCGCCGCGGGCTGGGTGACGTGGTACAGGTCGAGGATGAGACCGCAGGTCAGCCCCGGGTCGGTGAGCGCCTGGCCGACGACGCCCGGCTCCCGGTGGCCGAGCGGGCGCTGGGCGTTGAACAGGTGCGTGACCATGCGCGCGCCGGCCTGGACGGCCGCCGCGACCTGACTCCCGGTGGCGTCGCTGTGCCCGACGCTGACCAGCACCCCGGCGGCGACCAGCGCGTCGATGGCGGCCAGCGCACCGGGGCGCTCGGGTGCGAGCGTGACCATCCGCAGGACGCCGGCCGCGGCGCTGATCAGGTCCGCGATCGCGGCCGGCGTCGGGTCGGTGATCCAGGCCGGATTGTGCGCGCCCTTGCGGGCCGGCGCGATGAACGGGCCTTCCAGGTGCACGCCCAGCGCGCGGGCGCCGCCGGGCGCCGGGCCAGCCGCCTCCGGGCCAGCCGCCTCCGGGCCGGTCAGCCGCGGCAGGAACGACGCGGCCGTGCGCAGCGCGGCGGCCAACTCGGGCACCGGCGCCGTGATCATCGTAGGCAGGAACGCCGTTGCCCCGGTCTCGGGCAGCCGGGCCGCCACCGAGGCCCAGCTGGTCTGGTCTGGTATCTGGAACTCGACGCCGTAGTACCCGTTGATCTGCAGATCGACAAAGCCAGGAGCCAGCACGCCGTCCGGGAGCGCGACGTCGGCCGGCCGCGGCGGCGGGCCGGAGCCGACCTGCGCGACGAGCCCGTCTTCGACGAAGACATAGCCGGCATTCGCGGTAGCCGAACCGGGCTCGCCGGTGAGGACGCTCGGGGCGGAAATCAGCATCGCGTCGCGGCTCAGCCGGCCGCGCGCCGGGCGGCCAGGAACTCCCGCATCTCCGCCGCGACCAGATCCGGCCGTTCCATCATGGCCACGTGCCCGATCCGCGGCAGGACCACGGCCCGGCAGTCACGGAACGTCCGCGCGGCGCGGGCTGCCGTCACCGGGTTCACAAGCCGGTCGTGGCTGCCGTGCAGCACGAGCGTCGGCGCGGCGACCAGCGCGGCGTCCCGCCAGAGCGAGCCGGGACCGCGGCGCATGTACTCGCCCACCAGCGCGCGACCGGACTCGATCAGCGCCTGGCTCGCGTAACCCAGGCCATCGCGGCGCATGACCTCCGCGATCGCCTCGGCCCGCCGCTCGGGCCGCATCAGCCGGGGGTTCGCGTACAGCTCCATGATCGTCAGGTCCGTGCGCTTGTCGGCCGGCCACTGCTCCATCTTGTTCATGATGAAGCGGCCGATACCGGGGGCGCTGACCAGCGCGAGCCGCATCGGCAGCAGCCGGGGCCGCAGATCGGGCAGCGCGGGCGAGATCAGGGTCAGGGTGCGCACCAGGTCGGGCAGGCGCGCGGCGATCTTGGTGGCGATCGCGCCGCCCATGGAGTTGGCGACCAGATGCACCGGCCAGCTGGCCCGCTGCTCGATCAGCGCGATGACGGCGGCCGCCCGCGCCTCAAGCGAGTAGTCGCCGTCGGCGGGCACCGGCGAGAAACCGAATCCGGGCAGGTCCAGCGCCTCACAGCCGAGCACCGCGGCCGCGGCCGCGGGGCGATCGGGATCGGGCAGGCTCAGCAGGTCCATCAGGTCGGTCCAGTTCACCGCCGAGCCGCCCAGGCCGTGCACGAACAGCGCGGGCTCCGCGCCCGGCGGTGCTGGTGCGGTCCGGACGAACACCTCGCCGATGCGCAGCGAGACGGGCGTGCCGGGCCAGGGCGCGATCGGAGCCGCCCGGCCGTCGGTCCGCGCGGCCGCGGCAGGCGCGATCTGATCGGTCATCTGACCGAGCGTACCTGCAGGCCACCGCGTGATCCATGCGAGGATGGCGCCGCTCGGCGGCGGCGGCCCGCCCATGATCTTGTGGACTTTGTCAGGCTCAGACAGGCTCAGACTGACTTTCTCCACAAGATCATGGAGTCGCCCGTCAACTCGCCTTGCGCGGGCGCCGGCTCGACGCGGCCGGCTCCTTCGTCGCCGGTGCTTTCGGCTTGGCTCTGCTGGTCGGCTTCGTGCTCGCGGACTTGCTCGCGGCCGACTTTGCCGTGCTCGCCTTACTGGCCGCGGGCGCGCGCTTCCTGGCTGGCTTCGCCGGGGCTTCGTCCTCGTCCGCATCGGCGGCCGGGACGCTGCCGAGCTTGCCGCCGCCACCCCGGCTGGTGCCGTCGTTGGCGCCACCACGGGCCGCGGCCAGACTCGCCCGCAGCGCGTCGGCCAGGCTGGACGTATCGCCAGTCGACTCCTGCGCCACCTCGGGCTGCACGACCTCGCGGCCTTCGACCTTGGCGTTGACCAGTTCCTGCAGGGCCTCGCGGTAGTTGTCGTGGTACTCGTCCGGGTCGAAGTCGACGGTCATCGACTCGATCAGCGAGCCGGCCATCCGCAGTTCCTGCGGCCGTACGTCGATGTCCTCGTCCAGGAACGGGAAGGCGGGCGCCCGGACCTCGTCCGGCCACAGCAGCGTCTCCAGCACGAGCACACCTTCGCGCACCCGCAGGATCGCCAGCGACTCGCGCTGCCGCAGCGCCACCTGCGCGATGGCGACCTTGCCCGACTCCTCCAGCGCGTCCCGCAGCAGGCAGTACGCGCGGGCGCCGGCCGTCTCCGGCTCGACGTAGTAGCTGCGGTTGAACAGGATCGGATCGAGCTGCTCGGCCGGGGTGAACTGGACTACCTCGATGCTGCGCGTGGTCGGCAGCGGCAGGTCGGCCATGTCTTCCTCGGTCAGGATGACGACCTCGCCGTCCGGCAGCTCGAACCCCTTCGCGACGTCCTCGTAGGGCACCTCGGCGTCTTCGATGGAGCAAAACCGGCGGAACCGGATTCGCCCGCCATCCTCCCGGTGAACCTGCCGGAAGGCGATGTCCTTGGTCTCGGTGGCGGCGTAAAGTTTCACCGGGATCATGACCAGCCCGAAGGAAACTGCCCCCTTCCACATGCTGCGCATGGCATCTCCTTACCCCGCCGGTTGATCACTAGCTTAATTGTTGGGCCAGATCTAAGGCGGATGTCAGCCCCTTGCTTGGGTACTGATACAAGCAGTGTTGTCCGCATTTTGCCTTTCGGCAATATGTTCGATAGACCAATCCGGCGGGAGGACCCATGCTGAGCGACGAAGAGCTTGAAGCACCCGATGCCGATGCCGCTGAGCAGGCCCAGGAGGCCATTCCGGCAGTTGCCGACGAGGACGAGCCCGGCCAGTTGACCGAGACGCCGCTTGAGGCAAATCAGGCAGATACCGCAGAACAGGCGCGGGAAGTCAGCCTGGACGACGACGAGTACCGCTAACCGGCCTGGGCAGGTGCCCGGACGTAGGATTTCAGTATCAGTTCACGGCGCCGCAGCGCCGCAGCCAGTACGACCGGAGCTATTCGTGACCGCATCGCCGCAGGCCAGACCAACCAGCTCGCGTATGCCGCGGCCCGCGCGACGGCTGCAGTTGCTCGGGGCTGCCCGCGACGTGTTCGTCGCCCAGGGCTATCACGCGGCGGCGATGGACGAGATCGCAGAGCGGGCAGGCGTCAGCAAGCCAGTGTTGTACCAGCACTTCCCCGGCAAGCTCGAGCTCTACCTGGCGCTCCTGGATGAGAGCGTCGACGAGCTCATCAAGGCCGTCAGCGAGGCCCTGTCGTCGACGAACGACAACCGGCAGCGGGTGCCGGCCACGTTCAAGGCCTTCTATGACTACGTCGCCGGGGCCGGCGAAGAGTTCCGCCTGGTCTTCGAGTCCGACCTCAGCAATGAGCCAGCCGTGCGGGACCGGCTGGACCGGGCCATGCACGAGTGCGCGGACATGGTGGCCCAGTTCATCCGCGAGGACGCCGGGGTCAGCATCGAGGAAGCGCATCTGCTGGGGGTGGCCCTGGTCGGCATGGCCCAGGTGACCGCGCGGTACTGGCTCACTACCGACCGGGCAATTCCCAAGGACGCGGCCGAGGACCTGATCGCCAGGCTCGCCTGGCGCGGGATCAGCGGCTGGCCGAGGACCAGCTGACCTTCGCTGCGGCGGCGCTTTCGCTCGCGGCGTAGGAGCACAGTTGTCCGGCGAAGCCCGTTCCCAGCTCCCGCGGGCTAGCCTCGTTGCAGGCCGAGAGGAGAGCCGTGGAAGTCAAGATCGGGATTAAGTCCGCGCCACGTGAGCTCGTGCTGGACACCAACGAGACGGCCGGGCAGATCGAGCAGGCGCTGAAGGCGGCGCTGGCTGACGGCGGGGTCTTCGTGCTGGCGGACGACAAGGGCGGCAAGGTCCTCGTGCCGGCTGACAAGCTCGCCTACATCGAGCTCGGCGGTGCCGAGACCCGCCGGGTCGGCTTCGGCGCCAGCCTGTAGGCCGCCCAGAGCGAAACCCAGGGGCCGCGGGTCACTCCGCGAGGCCGAGCGCGGCCATCCGCTGCGCGTGCGCGTCGGCTACCGCCGCGAACATCCGGCCGATATCGCCGAGCTGGCTGACCGCGCCGCCGGCCAGCAACCGCGCCAGCGGCTCGCGCTCGGCCGCGACCCGCTGCGCCTGGCCCAGCGCCTCGCCGACCAGCCGCCTGGCCCACAGCCCCAGGCGGCCCGCGACCCGCGGGTCGGCCTCGGTCGCCGCCCGCACCCTGGCCACGACGAACTCGGTCTTCCCGGTGTCCGCCAGCACGGCCTGGACCAGGGCCTGCGTCTCGGGCTCCAGCACCTGGGCCACGGCGCGGTAGAAGTCGGCCGCGATGCCGTCGCCGACGTAGGCCTTCACCAGGCCCTCCAGCCAGTCCGCCGGGGCGGTCCTGGCGTGGAAGGCGTCGATCGCGCCCACGAAGGGCTGCATGACCTCGGTGGGATCGGCCTGCATCTCCTCGATCCGCCGCCGGACCAGCTGGAAGTGCCCGAACTCGGCCACCGCCAGCTCGGCCAGGGCCGTTTTGTCCGCTAGCGAGATCGCCAGCGCGGCGTCGTCGGACACCCGGAAGAACGCCGTCAGGGACGCGTAGGCGAGCAGCCCGAGCAGATCGAGCACCCCGTCAGCGGGCGGCTCCGGCCCGGTCTGGGCCGGTGGGTCCTGCGTCACCCGCGAAGCGTAACAACTCCGGCAGGCAGCCCGCCCGGCGCGCTTCTCAACTGCGGGAACTGGGTCTAGTAGACTGTGACTAGATACACATGAGGAATGTGATAGCCCCCGGCCCCGTTATAAGGGACGTTGAGCCAGCTGGTTACTGTGCGTAGGGTTTCGCGCAGGCTAGACGAGCGCCACTTCCTCTCCGCGAGCGCGCGGCGGTTCCCGCGTGACGGCATGGGCTGCTCTGCAGGAGAGGTCACATGCCTTTCCGCGGCACTATCGGCCGGGTGCGCCCTGCGCCCGGCGGCCGCGGACCACTGATGGAGGCGGAAGCCCTGAGTACGTATACGAGCACAACCGAGGACGGCCAGGCCGAAAGGCCGGCGACAGCCGAGGTAGCGCCGACAGCCGAAGTAGCCGCGACGGCCGAACCCGTAGAGGCGGTAGGCCGACGTAGCGGCGACAGTCGAGGTGCCGGCGACGGCAGCGCCCGGCAAGACCTTCCGTGACTTCGGCATCGCAGAGCCGATCTGCGCCGCCCTCGAAGCCAAGGGCATCACCACCGCGTTCCCGATCCAGGCGCTGACGATGCAGATCGCGCTGGACGGACACGACCTCATCGGCCAGGCCAGGACCGGCACGGGCAAGACCCTCGCCTTCGGCGTCCCGATCCTGGAGCGCATCCAGGAGCAACCGCGGGAAGCCAGGTCGCCGCGGGCGCTGGTCGTGGTCCCGACCCGGGAGCTGGCCATCCAGGTCGCCGACGACCTGCGCATCGCGGCCGCGAACATCGACGTCAACGTCGTCACCCTGTACGGCGGCCGGGCCTACGAACCGCAGATCGAAGCCCTGGCCACCGTTGACATCGTCGTCGGCACGCCGGGTCGGCTGCTGGACCTGAGCCGGCAGGGCCACCTCAGGCTCGGCAAGGTCCGCACCCTCGTCCTGGACGAGGCCGACAAGATGCTGGACCTCGGCTTCCTGCCGGACGTCGAGCGGATCCTGCAGCTGACCCCGCCCGTCCGGCAGACGATGCTGTTCTCCGCCACGATGCCGGGCGAGATCGTGACGCTGGCGCGACGGCACCTCAGCCGGCCTACCCACATCCGGGCCGAGCACCACGACGAGCCAGCGCACGTCCCGACCACCGAGCAGCACGTCTTCCGCGCGCACCAGATGGACAAGGTCGAGGTGCTGGCGCGGGTCCTGCAGGCCGAGGGCCGCGGGCTCACCATCGTCTTCTGCCGGACCAAGCGGTCCGTCGACCAGGTCGCCACGACACTCACCACCAAGGGCTTCGCCTCCGCCGCGGTGCACGGCGACCTCGGCCAGGGCCAGCGTGAGCGGGCCATGCGCGCGTTCCGGTCGGGCAAGGTCGACGTCCTCGTCGCCACCGACGTGGCGGCCCGCGGCCTGGACGTCGATGACGTCACCCACGTCATCAACTACGAGTGCCCCGAGGACGAGAAGGCCTACCTGCATCGGATCGGCCGGACCGGCCGGGCCGGCCGGGAGGGCGTCGCCGTCACGTTCGTGGACTGGAACGACCTGCACCGGTGGAAGACGATCAACGAGACGCTGCACCTGGACTTCCCCGACCCGCTCGAGACGTACTCCACCTCCGCCCACCTGTACGACGCGCTGGGCATCCCGGCGGGCGCCACCGGCATCCTGCCGCGGGCGCAGCGCGAGCGGGCCGGGCTTGATGCCGAGGATCTTGAGGACATCGGCGAGACCGGCAAGACCAGGTCCCGCTCCGGCTCGGCACGGGACCGCGGCTCGGACGGCAGCCGCCCCGACGGTCATCCGGGCGGCGGCCGGGACGAGCGGCCACGCCAGCAGCGAGCCCGCCGCCGGACCAGGGGTGGCCAGCCGGCCGCAGCACACGACCAGCCGGGCGCCAGCCAGCCCGCTGCCAGCCAGCCCACCGCCAGCCAGGCTGGCAGCGGCCAGGCGAGCACCGGCCAGGCCGGCACGAGCCAGGCTAGCGCCGAGGCCAGTGCCAGCTCGGGCCACGCAGCGGAGGGCTCTGCCGACGCACCGCGGCGCCCGCGCCGGCGCCGTTCGCGCCGCCGCAGCACGTCCGGGCAGGCAGCGACCGACTAGCGGCACGGCGCGGCCGAGCAGGGTTCGCGCCACGCGGCGGTACCGTCGGGCGCGCGGCCGAGCAGGGTTCGCGCCATCGGGTTGTGCGCTGTCGGACCGGCAGCGCGCCAGCGGCTGAGCAGGCGCGGCTGAGCAGGCAGGCGCGGCTGCGCGGGCCTCGCCACCTCGGTCGCGGAACCGAGCTAACCAGCGGTTAAGCTGCCGACCGGCCGCGCTGCACGAGGCGGCTGGAACTCTTTCAGCGAATCCTGCGTTATCTCCCCGTTACTTTCCAGCGCATTCTCGGTAGGCTGCCACCCCGTGAGTACCCTCAGGTCCTTGCACCTGCCCGAGCAGGTGAGGTCGACAACCGTGATGACCGAGCGCGGCGAGTTCGCCGTCCTCGAAGCGCGGCCGGCGCTCGGCGTCAGCCACCGCAAGCCCGCGCTGCTGATCCCCGGCTACACCGGCAGCAAGGAGAACTTCCTGCCGGTGCTGGAGCCGCTGGCCGCGGCCGGCCGCACCGTCCTCGCCATCGACCTGCGCGGCCAGTACCAGAGCCCGGCGGCGGCGGACCGGGCGGGCTACTCGGCCGCGGCCCTCGCCGCGGACGTGCTGACGATCGCTGATCTCCTCGGCCGCGAGGCCGGCGGCGTGCACGTGGTCGGGCACTCGCTCGGCGGCCTGATCGCGCGGGACGCGGTCCTGCAGCGCACGGCCGGCTTCATGTCGCTGACCCTGCTCGGCTCCGGTCCCGGCCCGATCGCGGGTGGCCGGGCCGCGGCGCTGCGCGACGCGCTGGCCGTGCTTGACCCCAGTGACGGCGCGCTGCCTGACGACCGGCCACAGCTCGCGGCCCTGGTCCGGCAGGCGTGGCACGACCAGCACGAACCGCAGGCCAGGGCCGAGGGGACCGACGAGCACATCATCGCGTTCCTGAAGGAGCGCATGCTCCGCACCTGCCCGCTGCACCTGATCGTGCTGGCCAGGTACTTGCTTGACTGCCCGGACCGGACGGAGGAACTGGCCGGCCTGGTGGCGGGCGGCCTGCCCGCCCTGGTGGTCTACGGCGAGAACGACGACGCCTGGCCGACGGCAGAGCAGGAGCACATGGCCAAGCGGCTGAACGCCGAGCGCGCCTGCATCCCGAGCGCCGCGCACTCCCCGTCCATCGACGCACCGGTGACCACCGCCGCGATCCTGACCAATTTCTGGAACGACGCGGAGCGCCGCCAGCCGACGGTGCACTCCTGCGGGCGCGAGCAGAAGGTCGGCGCGCGCGGCGCGGCGGCAGGCACCGGGCGGGCGCGGCCCGCAGGCTCGTAGCGCCCGCTACGCCGGGCTGGCCAGCAGCGTGGCCTGATCCTGCCCGGTCAGCTCGCTGAGCCCGTCCCACGGCCGCCGCTGCGGCCCGGCCGCCATCCCTTCCGGACAGCGCGCCCGGAAGTCGCACCAGCCGCAGCCGACGCCGGTGCGCGGCTCGAACAGTTCCTCGGCTTCCTGCGGGCTCGCCCGGTACCGCTCATCGGCCTCGGCGCACTCCGCCGCGATGGACTCGGCCCGCCGCAGCTGCCGGGCCAGCGACTCCTCGTTGTGCTCCCAGGCCAGCACGCTTCCCGTCGGCAGGTGATGCAGTTCCACCCGGCGGCACGGCCGCCGCATGACCCTGGCCGCGGCCAGCGCGTACAGCGCGAGCGGCAGCGAACTGCGAGCGTCATCGACGGTCAGCACGTGCCGCCCGGTCTTGTAGTCGACGACGACGAGGTCGCCTTCGGTCCCGGCGGCGGTGCGCCGGTCATCGAGCCGGTCGATCCGGCCCGACACCGCGATCAGGTCGGTCCTGGTCGCCACCGTGCGCTCGACGCCGAGCGGCTCCACGGCCGGATCGAGCCCGCCGACATAGGTCTCCACCATCTGCCGGCACTCGCGGCGGTAGCGCGGCCGACTGCGCGTCGTCGGCGAACCCTTCGGTCAGCCAGCCGGACTCCAGCAGGTCACCGGCCGCGCGGACGGTGCGCTGCCGGCGGGGCAGCCGCCACCAGCCGGCCAGCGCGTTGTGCACGCTGGCGCCGAGGCTGTTGTGCGCCCACGGCGCGCCTTTGGGCGGCGGCGGCCGGTCCAGGTAGGTCATCCGGTACCGGCGCGGGCAGTCGAGCCAGGTGCTCAGCCGGGTCGGCGTGCACGCAAACAGCCGTCGCGGCATGCCGTCAAAGCCGAGCTGTTCCACCTTGCCATCCTCGCCCGAACCGGCCCAATCGCCAGTTGCGGCCCGGGCCGGCGAGTCGCCGGGGAGCGCTACTCAGAGTCCTTGAGATCGGCCACGATCTGCGCGTCCTGGCCCGCCGAGACCCAGGAGTCAAACCGCTTCTCCGCCATCGCGACCGTGAACTCACCGCCGTGGCCAGGCAGGATGCGGGTCGTGCCGGGAAGCGTCAGCACCTGCCCGCCGATCGCGTCCAGCTGGCGGCCCCAGTTCGGATACCCGTCGGCCCTGGCCACCGGACCGGTCTCGGTGATCACGTCGCCGGTGAAGACCGCGTCGAGTTCGTCGCAGAACAGGCAGACCGAACCGCGGCTGTGGCCTGGCGCGTGCAGCACCTCCAGCGTGACGCCGCCGACCTCGAACACGCCGCCGTCTTCCATCTCGATGTCCGGCGCGGTGTCGTGCACGTCCCGCCACGCCTGCCGGTCCGCCGGGTGCAGCGCGACCGGTGCCTCGTCGCGCTCCGCGACCGCCAGGGCCGCACCGCAGTGCCCGGCATGACCGTGCGTGCAGATCACCGCCAGCACCTCACGGTCGCCGATTACCTCCAGGACCGCGGCGGCATCGGTGCCGGGATCGACGACGATCACCTCGTCATCGTCACCGACGATCCAGCTGTTCACGCCCGCGCCACTCTGCACCGATTCGATCCGGGCGTCCTGAGTACTCATCCGACCTGCTGCCTTCCGTGCGCCTCGCGATCAACTCTGCGCAACGATAGTCCTCGCCGCCGCGGCGGTGCGTTGAACCGCGATCTGGGCGGCCTCAGACCAGCGTGACCGGAGCGGCCCCGGTCGCCTGCTCGATGAGTCGCTCGTACGCGCCGTCGGGCGCGACCTCCGTGCCGATCCGGTAGCCGGTCAGGCTGCCATGATCATCGCTGCCGCCGGATGCCACGAGCCCCAGCCGGCCTGCGAGTTCGGTCAGGAGCAGGCGTTCCGACTCGTCGTGCTGCGGGTGGCAGACCTCGATCCCGGTGAGGCCGGCCTGGGCCAGCTCCTCGATAACCTCGTCCGGAATCCGCCAGCCACGGGCGGCCCCGCGCGGGTGCGCCAGCACCGAGACCCCGCCGGCGGCCCGGATCAGCCGGACCGCCTTGACCGGATCCAGCGCGTACCTGGCCACGTGCGCGCGCCCGCCCGGCCCGATCCACTCCGGCGTGAACGCGTCCTCGAACGTGGGGACCACCCCGGCCGCCACCAGCGCCCTGGCGATGTGCGGCCGGCCCACGACGCCGCCCGCCGCGATCTCGCTGACCTGCTCCCAGGTCACGGGCGCGCCGAGCGCGGAGAGCTTGTTGACCATGGCCCGCGCGCGGTGCAGCCGGCTCTCCCTGATCTCGGCCATCTCGCCGGCCAGCCGCTCGTCGGCCGGATCGAAGAGATAGCCCAGCAGGTGCACGCTGTGGCCCTCCATCCGGCAGGACAGTTCCATGCCCGGCAGCAGGGTCAGGCCGGACGGCAGCGCGCCCGATGCCTCCCAGTGCCCGGCGACCGTGTCGTGGTCGGTCAGCGCGATCACATCCAGCCCGGCCGCGCTGGCCCGGCGCATGACCTCAGCCGGCGCCTCGGTGCCGTCGGAGACACTGCTGTGGCTGTGCAGATCTGCGCGCATTACGCCGAGATTAGCCCGGTAGCTGCGGCGAGGGCGCCCCGAACGGCAGGTCCAGGTCCTGGCCCGGATCGCGGAGGTCGCGCAGCGGGAGCGGCTCAACCAGCAGCATCCCGGCCGTGTCCGGCCACAGGACGAGCCAGAGCCAGGTCCCGCTCACCTCGCCGGCGAACGCCGCCCGCCCCTTGGCCTCGACGTTCCACACCGGGAACTCGTGGTTGGCGAACTCGACGGCACCGGCTGGCGGGCCGCTGGTGAAGTGCGCGCCAGGGTCCGGGCCCCCGAGGCCGGCGAACCTGGCGCCCAGGCCGACACCCGGCTCCTCGGAGATCAGCATCATCTCGGCCGGGCCCTCGCCGACCGGGTTGGGTCCGGACAGCGCGACCGAGCACCCTCGGGTGCCCGTGCGGTCATCGCCGGCGGCGGCGAAGCCCGTCACCAGCCAGCCCTGCGGCAACGGCCAGGGGACCCACACCGGCACCTCGGCCCCGCGCAGCACCCCGTCCAGGCCTTCCTGAGACGGGCTCAGCGCCGATCGCAGCGGGTGCACCTCGCCGTGCTGCTCGCAGTGATAGGAGCTTGTCCAGATGCTGGGCTCGCGCACGATTGAGTCGCAGCGCGGGCAAGTCAGTGCCTGTCTCATTGCACTCAGCGTTATCCCCCAGATCCATTGCGTCAACTATCTACCCGGCGGTAGGCGTCCGGCTGAGCCTGGTAGTACTGGCCTGGTGACAGTTGACGACCAGCGGCCATCTCGGGTGCAGTGCGTGGGAGCGGTCATAACCGACCGAAATGGCCGGCTTCTTCTCATTCTCCGCGGCCACGAGCCGGGCATGGGCCTGTGGTCGATCCCCGGCGGCCGGATCGAGCCGGGCGAGAGCGACCAGGAAGCCGTCGTGCGCGAGGTCCGGGAGGAGACCGGCCTGGAGGTCAGCTGCGGGCCGCTGCTGGGCGCCGTGGAGCGGCCTGGCCTCGCCGGAGCCGTGGTGGACATCAGGGACTACCGGGCGTTCGTCGCCGGCGGCGAGCTGACGCCCGGCGACGACGCCGCCGGCGCCCGCTGGGTCACACCCGCCGAGGCGGCCGAGATGGACGCCGCCGGGCAGCTCACCGGCGAACTGCTGGCGACGCTCAGATCCTGGGCGGTGCTCCCCTAACCGACGGCTCCTAGCCGACGGCTCCCTAGCCGGTGGCTTCCCTGCCGGTGGCTCCCCTAGCCCGCGGCTGGCTGGCCATCGGGGTCGGCGGCCGGCCCGGCCGCCGCGGCCGCGGACCGGCCCCGGCCGGTCAGGTAGTCGGCGATCGCCACGGCGAGCACCGTCGCCGCCGCGCACGCGCTGAGCGCCAGCGCGCTGACGTGCGGTGCGACGAGGCCGAGCAGGCAGAGCACGACGATCGCCGCGACCCGCGGCACCGACAGCGTCCGCCAGACCGTCAGCTTGAAGGCCAGATGCCCCGCGATGTAGAGCGCGGTGCCGCCGAGGATCAGCCAGGACGTCGAGGGGACGCCGACGGCGTCGGGCCGGGCCAGCACCAGGTCATCGGCCGCCGCCGTCAAGATGATGCCGCCGACCATGATCGGGTGGATGAGGTGGTAGGCCGACCGGCCGAGCCGGCCGGGGTCGGCCGAGGCGGCGATCTGCTTCGCGGCCTCCTCGGCGCTGCGGTCGAAGTACAGCCACCACAGGGCCGCGCTGCCGGTGAACGCGACCAGGAACGCGAGCACCGCGGCGGGGTGGCCGGGGCCCGGCCGGGCGAGCGGGCCGGCCAGCAGCCCGGCGAACGTCGCGCCGGTGACGACGATCGACTCACCGAGCGCGATCAGCATGAACGCCTGGCACCGCTCGGCGAAGTGACCGCCCTCGATGTCCCACTCCAGGGTGGCGGCCCGGCCGAGCCACGGCGTAGAGAAGCCGACGAGGCCGCCCAGCAGGTCCACGCACACCGCGGCCAGCCAGAGCACCGCCCGCGCGGGCACCCCGGACACCAGGCCGCCAGCCAGCGCCAGCGCCCCGCTGACGCAGCACCAGGCGAGGATCCGCTGGAAGTTCAGCGCCAGCGAGCGGCGCGCGCTGCCAGGACGCTGCCCGCGCAGCGCGCCGACCGCGAACAGGCTGCGGCCGACCTGCATGACCGCGTACGCGGCCCCGACGATCAGGCCGCTGGCGGCGAACGCGTCCGGCAGCGCGGCGGACATGACCAGGCTGATGAGCATCAGCGCGAGCAGCAGCAGCCGGACCGGGATCTTCTCCGGGTCGAACCAGTTGGTCACCCACGTCGTGTACGCCCACAGCAGCCACACCATCGTGAGCAGCAGCGCAGCCTGCGCCGCGCCGGCGAACGACCGGTGGCCCAGCAGGTAGTGCGAGAGCTGGGTGACCGCGAACACGAAGACCAGGTCGAAGAACAGCTCGATGTTGGTGACCCGTTGCCGTTCACCGGCACCGGCCCGGACCCGGATCAGGCCCGGCACACGCGCCGTCGCCACCGCCGGCCTAGTCGCCCGGCGGAGCGAACGTCGAGGTCCGGGTCAGGCCGGCCGCGCGCCCCCGGACGGCCGCCACCAGCGCCAGCTTGCGCGACGCCTCGTCGATCATCTCGCCGTCCAGCGCCGCCGCGCCGAGGCCACGGCCGGTGTAGTAGTCATAGGCCGCAAGCAGCAACTCGGCCCGGTCGTACTCGGCCTGGGACGGCGAGAACTCGGCGTTGACGATGTCGATCTGGCTCGGATGGATGACCCACTTGCCGTCGTACCCGAGCGCCGCGACGCTGGCCGCGCTGCGCCGGAGCCCGTCGAGGTCGTCGATCGCGGCGTGCGGGCCGTCGATGGCCTGCAGCCCGTTGGCCCGGGCGGCCACCAGGATCCGCATGTGCGCGTAGTGGAAGGCGTCGCCGGCGTAGCCGGCGGGCTGCGCCCCGACCGTCAGCGAGCGCATGCCCAGGCTGGCCATGAAGTCCGCGGGCCCGAAGACCAGCGCCTCCAGCCGGGCCGAGGCGGCCGCGATCGCGTCCACCGCGGCCAGGCCCGCGGCGTCCTCGATCTGCGCCTCGATCCCGATGCGGCCGGGAGGCAGCCCCACCGACTGCTCGACCTGGCCGAGCAGCAGGTCCAGCCAGGCGATGTCGCGCGGCCCGGTGACCTTGGGCAGCACGATCACGTCCAGGCTCTGGCCGGCCTGCTCGACGACGCCGGCCACGTCCCGGTAGGCCCAGCCGGTGCGGGCGTCGTTGACCCGGACGGCCTTGACCTTGGCCGCCCAGTCGGCCTGCAGCGCGTCCGCCACCAGGTCCCGCGCCGCGGCCTTGGCCGACGGCGCGACGGCGTCCTCCAGGTCGAGGAACACTTCGTCCGCAGCCAGCCCGGCGGCCTTGGCCAGGAATCTCTGGCTGCTGCCGGGAACCGCCAGCGTTGTCCGTCGCGGCCTGATTGCCCGTGCGCTCACGGTCGCCGAGCTTAGCGTGGCGACACCGGGAGGCGAAGCGGCTACGGCCCGTGCACCAGGCGCAGCTGCCGCTCCGGCTCGGGCTCGGGCGGACGCGCCGCCAGGGCGCGGAAGTCCTGTGCCGCGTCGTACTGGCCGGAATAGTCGCAGAGCTGAGCCAGGACCTCGAGCAGGTAGTCGATGCGGTCGTCCAGGCGCCGGATATCCAGTTCGGTGAATGCCAGCCGCGCGTACTCCTCGCGGCGCCGGATCCACGGCGCGTTGTCGCGCAGATTGCGTAATTCTGCGGCGATCGCGCCTGCCAGCCCCTGCCGGGCCGCACCGTGGTTCGGCATGTGAGTCCTTTCTCCAGTCCCCCGCCTGGGGCGGCCCGCCGCGGCGCTCGCCGGGCGGCCGCCCGGCCCCGGCAGCCAATAATGGCGGACGCGGCGCAGGCCCGGCGGCAGAACGGCAGGCTGCGCGGGTTCGCCCTGAATGGCAGGCGCGGCATAACGAGCGGACCAGCCACAGCCGCCGATGCAGGCGCAGGTACCGCGCAGCCATAGCATGGAGGCATGTCCAGAGGTAACGGTGGCGGCGGTGCGCCGACTGTCGAGCAGGTGACCCAGGCCCTCGCCGGCGTCAACGACCCGGAGATCCACCGGCCGATCACCGAGCTCGGCATGGTCAAGCAGGTCGACGTGTCTTCGGACGGGACGGTCCTGGTGCAGGTCTGGCTCACGGTGGCCGGCTGCCCGCTGCGGGAGACCATCACCAGGGACGTGACCGCCGCCGTGAGCAAGCTCGAGGGCGTGACCGGGGTGCGGGTCGAGCTGGACGTGATGAGCGAGGAGCAGCGCCGGGAGCTGCAGGGACGGCTGCGCGGCGGGGCGGCGGAGAAGGAGATACCGTTCGCCAAGCCCGGCTCGCTGACCAAGGTGTTCGCGATCGCCAGCGGCAAGGGCGGGGTCGGCAAGTCCTCCGTCACCGTCAACCTGGCGGTCGTGCTCGCGGCCACCGGCCTGCGGGTGGGCCTGCTGGACGCCGACATCTACGGGCACTCGGTGCCGCGGATGCTGGGCGTCACCGCCCGGCCCACTCAGGTCGAGCAGATGATCATGCCGCCGAGCGCGCACGGAGTCACGGCCATCTCCAGCGGGATGCTCAAGCGCGGGAACGAGCCGCTGCCGCTGCGCGGTCCGATTCTGCACCGGCTCCTGACCCAGTTCCTGGCCGACGTGTACTGGGGTGACCTCGACATCCTGCTGATGGACCTGCCGCCGGGCACCGGCGACGTGGCGATCTCGGCCGCGCACCTGGTACCGGGCAGCGAGCTGGTGGTGGTCACCACCCCGCAGCTCGCCTCGGCCGAGGTCGCGGAGCGGGCCGGGACGCTCGCGGCGCAGCTGCACCAGCGGGTGGCTGGCGTCATCGAGAACATGTCCTACCTGCCCTGCCCGCACTGCGACGAGCGGGTCGACGTCTTCGGGACCGGCGGCGGGCAGGCGGTCGCGGACACGCTGACGAGGCTCACCGGCGCGCCGGTTCCGCTGCTCGGCGAGATCCCGATCGATCCGCGGCTGCGTGAGGCCGGTGACAGCGGCTTGCCGCTGGTGCTGGCGCACCCGGACGCCCCGGCCGCCCAGCAGCTCCGCAAGGTCGCCGAGAGCCTGGCCGGGCGCGGGCGCAGCCTGGCTGGCCGTCAGCTCGGCCTCACCCCGGTCTGACCCGCAGAACAGTGCGGCGCATCAGGGCTCGGGCAGAGCCCTAAGGCAAGATCAGGTCGCCTCGGCGTCGTAGGGCGGGCTCTCGCCCGGCCGCAGCCGCACGTCGGGGCCGGCCGCCGCCATCGGGCCGAGCCCGTTGCCGTTCCCCGCCGCACCGGCCGCGGCGCCATCGCCGGTGGCCTCGTCCAGCAGGTGCTTGCGGACGAAGTGCTTCGGGTTGAGGTCGTTGAGGTCGAACTGGCTGAACTCGGGGCCGAGCTGATCCTGCAACTCGCTCCGGGCGCCGTCGGCCATCCGGCGCAGTTCCCGCAGCATCCGGCCCGCCTGCGTGGCCAGGCCGGGTAGCCGATCCGGCCCGAACACCACGAGCGCGATCACGGCCAGGATGAGGAGCTTCGTGAACGACAGATCGAGAAACACCGACGCTCCAGGTGGGCAGGGACCCGCGAGCCAGGACGCTCGCTCCACCCAGCCTAAACGCCCGCGTCCCTCGGCCGAACCGTCCGGACGTGAGTAATTGCGCGGCTGGCCCGGGCCAGGGGGCTAGCGCCGGCTCAGGACGGCGCGGACCCGAGCCGCACCGTGACCGTGTGCTGCTGGCCATCGCGCTGGAACGTGACGCCTACCCTGGCGCCTGGCGTGGCCGACCGGATGGCGTCCAGCAGCGCATTCCCGTTCGCCACCGGCCGCCCGCCGAACCGGACGATCACGTCGCCCGCCCGCATCCCGGCCAGCGCGGCCGGCCCGCCGGGCGAGACGGCGGTCTTGCTGCCGGTGATCTGGGCGCCGTTGCCGCCCCAACCCACGTTGATTGCCGCCCCGAGCACCGCGTGCGTCGAGTGGCCGGTTTTGATCAGTTCCACCGCCACCCGGCGGGCCTGGTTGATCGGGATGGCGAAGCCGAGCCCGATGCTGCCGCCCTGGGTTCCGGTGAGCGGATTGTCGCCGAGCGTGTCGATTGCCGCGTCGACGCCGATGACCTGGCCTTTCGCGTTAACCAGCGGGCCACCGGAGTTGCCGGGGTTGATCGGCGCGTCGGTCTGGATGGCGTCGAAGAACACCTGCGGCGTCGTGCCCGCGGTCTGGCCGGGCTGGACCGGGCGGTCGACGGCGCTGACAATGCCGCTGGTGACGGTGTCCGCGAGGCCGAGCGGCGAGCCGACGGCGATGACCGGGTCGCCGACCGCGACCGAGGATGAGTTTCCCAGCGTCAGCGCGGGCAGGCGGCTGATGCCATCGGCCTTGATGATCGCGATGTCCGCGTACGGGTCGCGGCCGACGATCCGGCCGGGCACGGATGCGCCGTTGCTGAAGTAGACCCGGATGACGGCGTTGGACACCTGGTTGTCCAGCGTGACGACGTGGTTGTCGGTGACGATGTAGCCGCCGCGGATGATGAACCCGGATCCGGTGCCCTCGCCGCCGTTTACCTTGATCATCACCACGCTGGGCGTGACCCGGGCGGCGATCCCGGCCAGTGAGCTGGCCGGCGGCTGGCCGCCGCGGCCGGCACCGTCCCGACGTTATAGCTGGGGTCGTTCTGTCCGTTCTGTCCGTGCAAGGCGATGTAGCCGCCGATCACGCCGCCCAGCGTCGTGCAGGCCAGCGCCAGCAACCCCGCCGCCACCGCCAGGCGGCCGCCGCGCAGCTCACCACGGAGCAGGCGGCCCAGTCGCGGCCCCAGTTTCCGGCCCCGCGCGTCACCCGAAGGCGGCGCCGACGGTCCGCCCGGCGCGTCGGCGCGCGCCCATTCGCCCGGCAGCAGCGCACCTGACGGGGGCCGGTCCGGGTCCCGAGCTGTCGCGGGGCCCCCGCCCGGCCAGCCACCGCCCGACCAGCCACCGCCCGACCAGCCACCGCCCGACCAGGCATCGTCCGACCAGGCATCGTCCGACCAGGCACTGTCCGACCGCTTCCAGCCGCTATCCGACCGGGGCCGGCCACCGCCGGTTCGCAGCCGACCGTCGTCCTGCCGGGGCAAGCCGCCGCCCGGCAGCGACGGGGCGTCGTCTGGGCGGGGCGCGGACTGCGGACCAGCCGGGCCCGAGACTGCAGGGCGAGCCAGGGCTGGCCGTCCCGGCCATTGCGGCGAATTCGGCTCGGTCGGAGCCTCACCCGCGTCATCACCAGTCGGCTGCCCGGACATCATCTGCCTCCCCCGCGACGGCACCCCCGATGCTGTGCGAACAGCCGTCAGCGATCCATATCTGCCCTAAGGCGGGCAGGACTAGGCATGCTCAGCGGAACGGGTTTGCCCAGGACCCAAGCCGCTCGAAGCCACGGGCCATCCGGCCCCAGAAGCTCGGCTCGCCACCCGGCGGCAACGCGGCAATCGCCTGGTCAACGGCGGTCGCCGGGGCGTCCGCCAGGAGAGTAAACACGTAGCCGTCGCCGGACCAGGCGATGGTCTGGTCGTCGGGGTCGACCGCGTAGGCGGCGTGCCCGCCCAGAGAAACCCGCCGCCAGCCCGGCATCCGGGACGAAAGGCGGCCGCGCTGCACGAAGAGCGAGATAACCGACAGGCCGTCGGAGTAGGACACGGCGACGACCTCCGCTGTCGCCGAGCCGGTCGAACTGGCCGCGAACAGCACCATTCCGCCGGGCAGCTGGGCTGGCAGCGGCCAGCCGGCCGAGCGCAGCGCGGTGAGCGCGGCCAGATTCAGCTGGCTCGGCCACGGCTGCGACCCGCTGGCCGGCATCCCGGTCAGCGCGCCCTTGCCCGTCCGCAGCCCGGCGACGCTGATATCGCTCACGAGCTTGGCGTGGTCGTCGAAAAGCTGCCTGCGTAGCGGCAGCCGGGTCTGGTCGTCCAGCCAGTACTTCGCCGCGACGGTTCCGTCCGGCCGGTCCACCGTCACTAGCTCCGCCGCCCGGCCGTCGGCGACGCCAGACCCGGTGTAGTCGGGCACGTAGCTGGCCTGCAGCAGGGTCAGCTGCCGGCTCGACAGCGCGACCGAGACGCTAGGGCCGGACTCGGTGCCAGTCGGCCCCTCGCCGTCCGCGACCGGAACGGCGTCGGTCTGGCCGCCGGGACGATGCCAGATCTCGGTGCGCCAGACGCGCGCGCCGACCGGGCCGAAGTACCGGAACACCTGGACGCCGCTGAACGCAGTGCCCCGGCACGCCGCCACCGCCTGCGCCAGCAGGGCCCGGCCGGAGCGCTCAGCTGCGCTGGCGCTAGCCGGATTGCGGCGCGACGCGCGCACCGCGTTCGCCTGGTACGCCCCCGACGGCGCGGTGTGCAGGGCGATGACGACGGCCGACGATCCGGCCAGGACAAAGACAACGGCCGCGCTGGCTACGCGCCAGTGCGAGACCTGCGTGATCACGGCTCCGGGAGGGACCGGGTCTGGCCCCGGCCGGTACTCACTCCCGCGGGCTGGGCGGGCCGCTGCTGCTCCAGCTCGTTCAGGTACAGGCCGTTGATGTCGTCGTGCTCGACCGTGTAGATCCCGACCTGCGGCGTTACCTGCGGCGCCGGGGCCTGGACCTGCGGATCACCGCCGGCGATGAACGCGGCGGTGCCGAGCCCGGCCAGGAACAGCGCGAACGATCCGGCCAGCAGGTACCGCCCCGCCCTGGCCACCTCTGGCCGGGCGGCGGGCCCGGCGAACTGCCAGCCGGCCGCGGAATGCGGCCAGACGCCGGCATCCGCGGCGCCGAGGCCCATCAGCCGGCCGGTCAGCCCGGCACCGGCACCGGCAGCGGCTTCGCCCAGCGCGTTCATCCTGCGCTTCAGGGCGCGTAGCGCCGCCGCCTCGTCCTGGCACCAACCGCACCGGACGACATGCCAGAGCACCCGGTCACGCTCTTCTCCGGTCAGCTCTCCGTCGATCAGGGCCGAGAGCTGCTGGCCCAGATGATTCATGGCTGCCCTCCCTGCGGCAGCGGCGGCAGCGGCAGGTCGATGTGCAGGCGCGGCTGCGGCACGGCCGAAGGCACCCGGCGCGGCCTGCGGTGTTCCAGGGCCGTGCGCAGCTGCGCCCGGCCGCGGTGGATGCGACTGCGCACAGTGCCGAGCTTCACGCCCAGGGTGTCGGCGATCTCTTCATACGAGAGGCCCTCGATGTCGCACAGGATGACGGCCGCGCGGTACTCCGGCGCCAGCGCCTTCAGCGCGGCGTGGATGTCCCCGTCCAGGTGCCGGTCATCAAACGCCTCGGCCGGCGTCGGCTCGCTGCCGCCCATCCGGGCCTCGGTCTCGTCCGCGAGGCCCTCGAACCTGATGCGCTGCCGCCGCCTGGCCATGTCCAGGAACAGGTTCGTGGTGATCCGGTGCAGCCAGCCCTCGAAGGTGCCCGGCGTGTAGGTGTCGAGGGACCTGAACACGCGGACGAAGACCTCCTGGGTCAGGTCCTCGGCGTCGTGGGTGTTGCCGGTCAGTCGGTAGGCAAGGCGGTAGACCCGGGCTGAGTGATCCCGTACCACGGTCTCCCAGCTCGGGGGCGTCCACGCCGCCGTGGCCTCCGCGTGCTGGGCCTCGGCTCGGTCGGCCTCGTCCACGGTTTCCCCCTTCACCGCTGCCTACCTCCAACGCTCAGGGTGCCGCCAAACTTCCGGTTCGAACCACCGGGCGCTTGTCCGGCGGCGGCCACGATCCCCGTAACCATGACCCCGCGCCACTGACACCGGCTACTAGCATCTGCGCAAACCGCCACTTACCGACCCACGACCGGACGATCCACACTTCTGCCTGCTTCAACGTCCGCGCCGCCCGCTTCGTTCCCGCATCCGAGGTTACCCGGCTTGATTCCCGCCAGCCTCGATAGCCCGCTAGGCTGCCGCCCGAAGGCCGCGTGCGCAAAGGGGAGGCCGCCATCTCGATCACCGCAGGCACCCTCGCCTACATCGACGATTTCCTGCCCGAAGACGAAGCCCTCATCGGGGCCCGCCGCAACGCCGCCGAGATCGGCGGGGCCGCGCCGGTCAGCCCGCTGACCGGCGGCGCGCTTCGGTTCCTGGCGGCGGCGATCGGAGCCCGCGCGGTGGTGGAGATCGGCACCGGGTGCGGCACCTCGGGCATCTGGCTGCTGCGTGGCATGCACCCGGCCGGCGTGCTCACCACCGTGGACGTCGAGCCAGAGCACCAGCGGCTGGCCAGGGCGGGTTATCTCGCGGCCGGCTTCACCTCGGGCCGGTACCGGCTCATCGGCGGGCTCGCGCTCGACGTGCTGCCGCGGCTCGCCGACGGTGCCTACGACATGGTCTTCTGCGACGCCGACCGGCAGGAATTCGCCGAGTACCTGACGGCGGCGCTGCGCCTGCTCCGGCCCGGCGGCATCGTGGTCTGCAACGCGACGATGCCCGGCACCACAAGCGCCGAGCGGCTGCCGACCGACGGCGAGATGGCCGCTCTCACCGAGCTGCGCGAGCGGGTCAGGTCAGACGAGCAGCTCGTGCCGCTGCTGCTGCCGGTGGGCAACGGGCTGCTGTGCGCGGTTCGCCGCGGTGACTGACTAGGCCAGAGCCGGCGCGAGCCAGGTGAGCAGCAGCCGGGTCCCGAATCCGGTGGCCCCCTTGGACCGCTCCCCCTCGTCGGCCGTCGACCGGCCGGGCCCGGCGATGTCGAGATGGGCCCACGGGATCCCGGCCGCGAACTCGCGCAGGAACAGCGCGGCGATGATGGATCCGGCCGGATTGTGGTCACGCGCTACGTGCGCGATGTCGGCCACCGGCGAGTCCAGCGAGGGCCGGTAGTCGTCCGCGAGCGGCATCCGCCACAACGGGTCGCCACTGGCCTCGCCGGCCTCGAGCAGCGCGGCCGCCAGCGGCTCGCTGGTCGAGTAGACGGCCGCGTGGATGCCGCCGAGCGCGACCCTGGCCGCGCCGGTCAGCGTGGCGATGTCGACGATCTGGTCCGGCGCGAGCCGCGCGGCCGCGTAGGCGAGCGCGTCCGCCAGCACGAGCCGCCCCTCCGCGTCGGTGTTCAGCACTTCGACGCTGGTCCCGCCGTACTGCGAGATGACGTCGCCGGGCCGGTAGGCGGACCCGGACGGCATGTTCTCGGCGGCCGCGACCAGCCCGGTGACGCGGCTCTTGACGCCCAGCTCGGCCAGCGCGGTCATGACCGCGATCACCGCGCCGCCGCCCGCCATGTCGGTCTTCATCGCCATCATGTTGTCGTTCGGCTTGAGCGACAGGCCGCCGCTGTCGAACGTGATCCCTTTGCCGACCAGCACGATGTGCTGCCGCGCCCCCGGCGGGTCGTAGCTGAGCTCGATCAGCGCGGGCGGGCGGGCCGACCCCGAGCCCACCGCGAGGATGCCGCCGAAACCGGCAGTGCCCAGCTCGTCGGCCGACCAGGTCCGGACCGCCACCCCGCGGTCCGCCGTCAGCCGGGCGGCCTCCGCGGCCAGCCATCGCGGGCTCTTGCCCAGCGACGGAGCGTTCGCCAGATCCCTGGCCAGCGCGACAGCAGCGGCGATCGCCTCGGCCCGCCGGACCGGGGCCGCGCACGCCGCCGCGTCCGCGACCAGCAGCGTCAGGGCACCGTCGGGTCCGCCGGGATGACCGGCGGGCCGCGGCGAAGCGGCGGCATCGCCGGCCCGGCCGTCGGCTCCGGATCCGGCGTCCTCGTCCGGGTGACTGCGCAGGCTGAACTGGTACCCGCCGAGCAGCGCGCCCGCGGCGAACGCGGCGACCTCGGCGGGCGTGCGGCCAATCAGGTCCGCGACCCCGGTCTTGCCGGCCCGGCAGCGCCGCCCGGCCTCGGCGCCCGCACGGCGCAGCGAGGCCGGCGACCCGTCTCCGAGCCCGAGGAAGGCGACCCGCAGCGCCTGACCGCCGGCTGCGACGGCGGACTCGACGACCTCCCCGGCCGCCCCGCCGTGCCCGAACGCGGCCAGGAGTTGCTCAGCTGGGACCGGCAGGAGCGAGTCCAGCCCGGACGCGGCCGGGCCGTCAGAGAGCCGGGCCGTCAGAGAGCGGGCCGTCCGCGACCGGCCGATCGGAGGCTGGACCGTCCGCGACCGCGTCAGCCGGCGCCGACGCGACGGCGTCCGCCCGCACGCCCGCGAACAGGACGTCGGGCGGGTCGGCCTCGCCGGCCATCAGGTCCGAGAGGTACGACTGGAACGGCAACTCGCCAGGCGGCGAAAGCAGGCTGGCCCTGACCGTGAGCGGCAACGTCAGCCGACGGCGGAGGTCAGGGCCTCGCTCAGCGCGCGTGCCTCATCCGGGGTCAGTTCGACAACCAGCCGACCGCCACCTTCCAATGGCACGCGCATCACGATGCCGCGGCCCTCTTTGGTGACCTCAAGCGGACCGTCACCCGTCCGCGGCTTCATCGCCGCCATCCAGCTCCCCTTCCATACCCTGGGACTACGCCTGACCACCGCGGCGGCACGCCCGCCGCGGACTGGTGCCTGGCACTACCCCAGCCAGCCACATACATCTCAATCAGTCCCTCTATTATCCAGTGTTCGGCCGCCCGATGGAAACGATCAGCGTTCCCGCGCTGATCGCCCCCATATCCGGCGAGACTGGGACATGCTGCTTGACGGGCCTCCGGCCAGCAGGAACCCATTACCGGAAGGACATGCGCAGTGACCGACAGTGTGCTTCGCCGTGACGACGGCGCTGTGGCGACGATCACAATCAACCGGCCAGAGGCCCGGAACGCGCTGACCGCCGACACCAAGGTCGCCCTGCTCCAGGCCCTGCGCGGGTGCAGCGCCGATGCCTCGATCCGGGCCGTCGTCCTCACCGGGGCGGGCCAGGCGTTCTGCTCCGGGCAGGATCTCCGCGAGCACGCCGGGCTGCTCGCCGCCGGCGACACCGCGCTGGACACGGTCCGCGAGCACTACAACCCCACAATCGAGACCATCGCGGCGATGCCGAAGCCGGTGATCGCCGCGCTCCCCGGCGTGGCCGCGGGCGCGGGCGCGTCACTGGCCTTCGCCTGTGACTTCCGGATCGCGGCCGAGCGGGCCAGCTTCATGCTCGCTTTCGCCAGAGTGGGCCTGTCGGCCGACTCGGGTGCCTCCTGGACGCTCCAGCGCCTGCTCGGGACGGCCAGGGCGACCGAGCTGCTGATGCTGGCCGAGCCGGTCAACGCCGCCACCGCGCTGCGGCTGGGCCTGCTCACGTCCGTCGTGCCTGACGCCGAGCTGCCCGTCGCGGCCAGCGAGTTCGCGGCCAGGCTGGCCGCCGGGCCGACCCTCGCCTACGCCGCGATCAAGGAAAGCCTGCTGTACGGGGCCGCGCACCGGCTCAGCGAATCCCTGGAGAAGGAGGCTGACCTGCAGGTCAGACTCGGGCAGAGCGAGGACCACCGGAGCGCCACCCAGGCCTTCGTGGCCAAGCAGACGCCCGTCTTCCACGGCCGCTAGGCAGGGAACGCCGGGTGTCCGGCCACGGGCGATCCGGCCGCGGGCCCGGCCGGCTAGCTCGCGGCCAGGCCGCCGACCGGCACTGGGCCGCCGATATAGTCGTCGGCCTCGGCGAGCGCCGATTCTTCGTGCGCCCAGACGATCTGCTCGACCACGTCCACCAGGTCGGCGAGGTCGAGCTTCAGGTACTGACCCGACGCCGCGCGCCAGGTGACCGTCGGGCCGCGCCGCCAGACAGTCAGGTGGCGGCTGATCGAGAGCACTGAGATGCTGCCGGCATCGGCGCGCACGATGCCCGCCATCCCCCTCGCCGCGAGCATGGCTTCGAGCTCATCGACCAGCCAGTCCGGCCCGTAGCGCGGCCGGCCGAGGTCGGGCGGCAGGGCGGCCGGGGGCACCCGGAGGGCGAACCAGAACGCCTTGCCCGGACTCTTGGTCGCGCCCAGGCGCGACAGCGTCGGATGGCACCCCCACAGCCCGGCCGACAGCCCGTCTACCACCTGGAGTCCGCGGCCGCTGACCGAGTCGAGTGGCGCCTTGTCCAGACCGGTCTGAGCGGCGCCCTCCCAGTCCCGCATTGTGTCGAATACCTTGCAGACGATCTCGCAGCTGCGGCCGGTGCCGCGCAGGTACATCCAGATCTCAGGGACGGCGCTCGCGGTCAGCGGACGGGCCACCTCGGCCGCCGCCTGGCGCTGCGCGTGCAGCGTGTTGGCCGCCAGCTCGCTGGCCATGGTCACACCGTCGTGCAGCAGCCCGGAGGGGACCGGGAGGCTGGCGAGCGCCTCGCGGAAGAACCGGCGCGCGGCGGCGGCGCAGGTGGTGTCCGTCGGGAGCGGCCGGACGAAGCAACCGCCCGCGCTCAACGGGGCGTCCACCAGGCTGCCAGGCTGGGGCGGGAGGACTGCGAGCGCCTCGGCGAGCGGCGCGGCCAGGAATTCTGCGGCCGTAGGCGCGATGGACTGACCCGCCGCATTCCTACCGCCGTCAGGCGCTGGCGGCCGCATAGTCCTAAGCCTCCCGAGTAACGCGTCTGTGAAGCACAGATTATGAGTATTGTACGAACTTTCGCAATACCATCACCGGCATGTCCCGCCGAATGGCTCCTGTTCATCTTGCCACCGGCGCGGCGCGCGCCCGGTTAAAGGCGAGACATTGCCAGGTCACCCGCCGTTGCGAAGGTCAAACCGGCCGGCCCTCGCGGCGTCGACAAAGTCGGCGAACGCACTCCTGCTCACCACGTGCGCACCGGCCGCCGGGAGCTTGCTGTCGCGGATGGCCACGACGCCCGGCAGGTTGGCGGCAACCTCCACGCAGCCACCGTTGTTCTGGCTTGCGGTCGCCTTGTACCAGGCGGCTGCAGATAGGTCAGTCATTAGCGTTACTCCAATCGCTGGGCTAGGTACCTGAGATACGCGGTGGTATCCAGCGGCTCAAGCGCGGCTTCGCTCGCGCGGTCAAACGTGTGGCTGTAGCTGGCGACCAGGTCCGGCTGGCTCACTTCCTGAATGGCGGTGTCCGTCTCCGTGAAGACGATGCCGGGCTCGTCGCCGGGCAGCTCGAAGATGTTGACCGGCGAGAACATGCCCTGCGGCGGCCCGTCTTCGAATCGCTGGATCCGAAGCTCGATGCCGGGCCTGGCGGCGAGGTCGACCAGATGGTCGATCTGATCCCGGCGATCGGACTTGGACCCCCACCGGTACATCAGCGACGCCTCGGTGAGAACGGCCTGGATCTCTGGCGGCCGCACGCCGCTCCGGTCCAGCACCTCCTGGCGCCGCAGCCGGGCCGCGATCGCCCGCTGCCGCCAGGTCGGCGGCCGCGAGCCAAAGCGCAGGTGCGCCTCCATGTAGTCGGTGGTCTGGAGGAGGCCGGGGAGCACCAGCGGCATGAACACCCGGATCCTGGCCGCGTCATTTTCGAAGCCAGGGAACTCGTTCTCGAACACTTCCGGGTAGTCCCGCCACCACGCCCGCGCCCTGGCCAGGATCGCGAGCTGCTCGAGCTCATCCCGCTCGGCGTCGCTGACCTGGTAGATCCGCAACAGGTCCCGGATGTCGCTCATCTCCGGGCGCTTCCACAGGTTGGCCTCGAACCGGCCCACCTTGCCCCGGCCCCAGCCGAGCAGGTCGCACACGTGGTTGGCGGTGTGGCCGGAGGCGTGCCGAAGCTCGGTCAGCCTGCGGGCGAGACGGCGCTTCGCGACGGTCGCGCCGTAGGCGTCGTCGCTCATCGGGTGTCCCCTAACATGGAGCCTGCTGATCCGGGGGTGCGCAAGTTGTGATTCACAAACATAATATCCGCTTCTGGATTGACAGAGAAGGACTTATGCCGCCATTGCAGTGGCTATTTACCGTATCGATATCAGATCGGTCGACCGGGACCGGGTTGCCCGGTGCCGGTATCTAGCCCCTCACCTGGTCAGATCGAACTCCCCGTTCCTGACCCCGGCCAGGAAGCACTCCCACTCGTGCTCGTCGTAGACCAGGACCCGGCCATCCGGATCGCCGGTCACGCGCAGCAGGATCCAGCTGCCGCCGCCGGACCGCGGCGCCATCGCCACCTCCATGACGCCAGCCTCGTCGCCGGCCTCAGCCCCGGCTGGCCGTCGCCAGCTGAGGCTGTCCAGGTCGAGGCCCGACACCTCGGCCATCCCGTCATCCGGCACGAATACCTCCTACTGCGCGGTCGGGCCCGGAGTCAGACACAAGTCTCATAGTCTGACACGTCCCTCAACATCAGTAATAAACGGTGGTCAGCTAGCCGGGTGTGTCATTCTGAGACATTCGCTCTCCGGCGGACCTGATAAATGGCTGGCCCTGGCCGCGCGGCCACTAGCCACCGACCCGCGCGATCTCCAATTCGAGCCGCATCCGGCAGCGTGCGCGCTCGGACGGCTAAAAGCCGCGACATTGCCAACACCGGCTGCTCAGCTGCGCTCAGGCCAATAGGGAACGTACCAGGCAATTGATAGCGGTTAAATGGTCTTCGACGCTCCCGGGCGCAATTATTTATTGCTGACTTGTAAACCGCTGCTAAGAGACCGGCGTCTGACCTACGAAGAAGATTCAACGCCTTTCTGTAACTGCTGGTTCGAGGGGAGAGAGCCCGCAGTTCTACGTTTTAGTGGAATGGCCGCGAGCTTCTGTCATGGTCGCTGCGTTTGCACGGAACTCCCCTGAGATAGCACGAGAAGCCGGGGAACTGCCCTGGCCCAAACCAAGGAGAGAAATGCGCAAGGTCTCCATCGCGCTGAGCGCAGTGGGCGCGCTGCTCATGCTCGGCGCCACCACGGCCGCTCAGGCCAGTTCGCGCTCCGTCCCGGACGCGACGCCGGCCTGTGGCGGCGGCTGCTTCAACCTGTACAGCCTGGCGCTCGGGCACAACCAGATCCAGAGCGCGAACGTGCCCGGTGACAACGGCACCGGCGGCAAGGTCGGCCAGACGATCAACCTGAAGGGCGCGACCGACAGCAGCCCGAACGAGGACTTCTCCGGCGGGTTCGTGGGTACCGTCGCGCAGCTGTGCCCCGAGGGCCAGCTCTCGCCGTACATCTGCAACTTCTACGGCTCGACCAGCCAGTGGCAGGGCAAGTTCCCGGTGTACGAGAGCAACTGGTCGCCGTTCGGCAACGAGAGTGACCTCTGCATCGGGGTCGCTACGCCCGCCTTCACCAACGAGAACGTCACCCTGCGGCCGTGTGGCGTGGGCAGCTCGACCTTCTGGGTCGCCGACCTCTCGAACGCCCACATCGGCTACACGCCGTTCCTGAACGGCTCGGACACGAACTTCACGCACCCGCTGGTGCTGACGGTCGTGACCGGTCCCAAGATCGGCAACCGGCTGCGCGTTGTGCGCGAGAACCTGCTGAGCCACGGCTTCGTCGCCAACGAGCAGATGTTCAAGCTGGACTTCGGCGTCCGGCTCTAGTCAGCGGCAAGAACGGCAAGAAATGGCCCGTGTCGGGTCCTCCGCCAATGAGGACCCGGCACGGGCGCTTTTATGCGCGGCACCAGCAATCGGCTAGATGATCGTTGACGACCCCGCAAGCCTGCATCGTCGCATACGCCGTCACCGGGCCGGTAAAGGTGAAGCCAAGCCGGCGCAGGTCCTTGGAAAGCGCCTTTGACGCGGGCGTGGCGGCGGGGATATCAGCCAGCCGGGCCGGAGCCGGAGCCGAGTCGTCGGCGTACTTCCAGATCACTGGCGCGAGCCCGGACGGCAAGCCGGCCGCGGCCCTGGCATTGTTTATGGCGGCGGCGATCTTCGCCCGGTTCCGGACAATGCCGGGATCGGCCAGCAAGCGCTTCTCGTCGTCCGGCCCGAAGCCAGCCACCGTCTCGATGTCAAAACCGCCGAACGCGGCCCGGAAATTCGCGCGCTTGCGCAAGATGGTCAGCCAGGACAGACCGGACTGGAATGCCTCCAGGCAAAGCCGCTCGTACAGGCCGTTGTCGTCCCGGACCGGCCGGCCCCACTCGTCATCGTGGTAGTCAAGCATGTCCGCCGTGCCCAGCGCCCACGGACAGCGCGGCCTGCCGTCTTCGCCCGGCACTGCCTGCCCGTCAGTCATCCTGCGTCCCGCGGTCGCGTTCTGGCTGGACTTCGCGCAGCCGCTCCCGCAGCCAGGCGATCTCCGCGTCCCGCTCGGCTATCAGCCGGCTGATGACGTGCAGGGCGTGGTCGGTCGCCGCGGGCTGGTAGCCGAGCAGGTGCCGGGGGTGGCCGGTAGCGCGCGATGTCGGTCCACGACTCGAAGTCCGGCCCGGCCAGCTCTTCGCTGGTTCCGCGCGCCAGCTCGCCACCGCGGCCGGTGGCGACCAGGAAGGTGCCGCCGATCAGGGCGATGGCAACGAGCACGATCGCTATGGACACACATGCATGGTGCCACGACCGGTCCCGTGCTCGGACAACCCGGGCGCGGACCGGCGCAACGGTTAATCAGGTCCTATCAGTAAAAGCTCGCTTGCTGAAGCTCTGGCTGTGCGCGTCGCAGATCGTCTGGACCACCTCGACCGGGTCGTCGATGACCTTGAACAGCTCCGGGTCGGCCGGCGAGATCATGCCCTCGGCCAGCAGCGTGTCGTGGATCCAGGTCCGCAGGCCCTGCCAGTAAGAGCTGCCCACGAGCACGATCGGGAACTTGGTGATCTTGCCGGTCTGCACCAGCGTGATGGCCTCGAACAGCTCGTCCAGGGTGCCGAAACCGCCCGGCAGGACCACGAACGCCTGCGAGTACTTCACGAACACGGTCTTGCGCACGAAGAAATAGCGGAACTCAAGGCCGATCTCGACGTACTCATTGAGCCCCTGCTCCATCGGCAGTTCGATGCCGAGGCCCACCGAGACCCCGCCGGCGCTGCTGGCACCCTTGTTCGCGGCCTCCATCACGCCGGGCCCGCCGCCGGTGATGACCGCGTACCCCGCCTTGGCCAGCCCGGCGCCGATCTGCTCGGCGCACTGATACTCCGGGCTGCCCGGCTTGGTCCGGGCCGAGCCGAACACGGAGACCGCCTGTCCCAGCTCGGCCAGCAGGCCGAAGCCCTCCACGAACTCCGCCTGGATGCGCAGCACCCGCCAGGGGTCGGTGTGCACCCAGTCACTCGCCCCGCGCCAGTCGAGCAGCCGCTGGTCGGTGGTGGTCTTCGGGATGTGCTTGCCGCGGAGCGTGGCGGGACCCTGACGGCGCAACCGCCGGCGGGGCTCGGAGTTCAGGCTCATGCCGCTAAGTTAGCTGGCCGCACGCACTGACATGCGCGCACCCGCTGGCCTGACGCCCGGGGTCCTGGCACCCCCCGTTCCCGTCCGGATCAGGTGCTCACCCCGTGGTCACGGAGAATCTCGTTGAGCGCCGCCTTGTCGTGGGCGCTGCCTTCGGCCAGCCGCCTCAGCACGAGCACGCAGGGCATGCCGAATTCCCCGCCGGCGAACGTCCGGGCCCGGGTGCCGCCGACGCAGACCGACCAGGCCGGGGCCTCGCCGCGGGGCAGTTCCTCCCCCGTCTGGACGTCGATGACGTGGGTCGTCTTGGTCAGGATCGTGCCCGCCCCGAGGACGGCGCCGGTGCGGACCCTGGCTCCCTCCACCACCATGCAGCGGGAGCTGATGAACGCGTCGTCCTCGACGACGACCGGCACCGCATTGGCCGGCTCCAGCACGCCGCCGATGCCGACGCCGCCGGCCAGGTGCACGTTCTTGCCGATCTGCGCGCAGGATCCGACGGTGGCCCAGGTATCGACCATCGTCCCGGCGTCGACATAGGCGCCGATGTTGACGAACGACGGCATGAGCACCGCGCCCGGCGCCACATAGGCCCCCCACCTGACGATCGAGCCCGCGACCACCCGGACACCGTCCAGCCGCGCCGTGAGCGGCACCCGATCGTGGTAGCGGAAGTCCCCGACCTGGGACTTGACCATCGGCAGCAGCCGGAAGGCGAGCAGGATGGCGCGCTTGGCGCGCTCGTCCACCGCGACGTCCCCGGTCTCGGTCACCCAGGCGACCCTGGCCTGACCGGAGTCGAGCATGTCGACCGCGCCGAGGACCTGCGCGGCCGCTTCGGCGTCCGCCGGGGTCAGCTCGGCCCGCTGGTCCCAGAGCTCGTCGATGACCGCTGCCAGCGGGGAGGTCTGACCTGCGGGTACTTGCCCTGACTGCGTCGGCTGCGAGTGCGCCGGCTGGGCGAGGGCGTCTGGCGTGGCATTCATGTGGACGGAGCCTAGCGCCGAGCAGACCGGGTAGCTTCATATGCGTGCCGAACAGCCCGCAGCCGGTCCGCTCGTCCCGGCTGGCGCGGACGGCGGCCGGGGTCATCGTGGCGGCCGTCGTGCTCGGCGTCGTCTACCTCCTCACGACCAAGCACTCTCCGCTGCAGCAGGTACCGACCGCGTGCACGGTCTCGGCGGGTCCGCAGGAAGTGCAGCTCACCGTCAGCCAGGCCGAGATCGCCGCCACCATCGCGGGTGTCGCCGCCCGGCGGGACATGCCGGTCCGGGCGCTCACCATCGCGTACGCCACGGCGCTGCAGGAGTCGAAGCTGACCGACCTGAGCTATGGCGACCGCGACTCGGTCGGCGTGTTCCAGCAGCGGCCGTCGGAGGGCTGGGGCACCACCAGGCAGATCGAGGACCCGGTCTATGCGTCCGGACGGTTCTTCACCGCCCTCGCGGCCATACCCCGCTACCGGCAGATTCCGGTCTACCAGGCCGCCCAGGACGTCCAGCACAGCGCGGACGGCTCGGCCTACGGCCAGTACGCCACCGTCGGCGCGCAGCTCGCCGACGCGTTCTACGGCACGACGCCGCACGCGCTGTGGTGCTACTACAACGGCGAGCCAGGCAAGGCCCAGCTGACGGCGGCCGCGAAGGCGATGACGTCCGCGTTCGGCCAGATGTCCACCCGCCGGGTCGGCGACCCGGCGCTCGCCGTCCGGGTGCGGCGCGCCACCGAGGGCTGGACGATCGCGGGCTGGCTGATCACCCACGCGCAGAGCTACGGCATCACCGATGTCCGGTATCGCGGATATGAATGGGTCCGCGGCCATGGCACTGGTAAATGGCTGCCCAGACCCGCCAGGTCGCGGACGCCGGCTGACCCCAATGCGGTGGTCTTCGGCTGATAGCCTGCGTTCCTTGGGGTCGGGTGCTTGCGCCGCGATCCGGCGGGAACCCGATACTGGTGTTAAACCGCGACGCATGGGTCAGCCGAACCGCTGAGTGCAGAGCCCAGCACAAGCGCGGATGCTAAGAGGAGAGCTCGGACGTGACGTACATCATCACGCTGCCTTGCGTCGATTTGCTCGACAAGGCGTGCATCGAAGAGTGCCCGGTCGACTGCATCTACGAGGGCGAGCGGATGCTCTACATCCACCCGGATGAGTGCGTGGACTGCGGCGCCTGCGAGCCCGTCTGCCCGGTAGAGGCCATCTTCTACGAGGACGACGTGCCCGACCAGTACAAGGACTACTACAAGGCCAACGTGGAGTTCTTCGCCGACCTGGGCTCGCCCGGCGGCGCCTCCAAGACCGGCAAGATCAACGCCGACCACCCGCTAGTGGCCGCACTCCCGCCACAGGAAACCGAGCACTAGACGCGCAGCCAGGACCCGGCCTGCCGGATGGTGCAGCAGACCGCCAGCGCGCAGGCTCCGGCCACCGGAGCGCCTGCCCGGCCGGCCGGCCGCGTCGCCGCCCGGCTGCCGGCCTTTCCCTGGGACACCCTCGCGCCTGCCGCGCAGCAGGCCCGCGCCCACCCTGACGGCATCGTCGACCTGTCCGTCGGTACCCCGGTCGACCCCGTCCCGGCCGTGGTCCAGGCCGCGCTGGCGGCCGGCGCCGACTGGCCCGGCTATCCGGCCACGGCCGGCACCGCCGCCGTCCGGGATGCGGCCGCGGGCTGGCTGGCCCGCTGCCACGGCGTGCACGTCGATCCGGCCGCGGTCCTGCCGGTCATCGGCACCAAGGAAGTCATCGCCTGGCTGCCGACCCTGCTCGGCTGCGGCGCCGGCGACATCGTCTCCTACCCGGAGCTGGCGTATCCGACCTACGACGTCGGCGCCCGGCTGGCCGGCGCCCGGCCGGTCGCGAGCGACAGCCTGACCTCGTTCGGCCCCGAGCGCGTCGCCCTGGCCTGGCTGAACTCGCCGTCCAACCCGACCGGCAAGGTCCTTCCCGCCGAGCACTTGCGCAAGGTCGTCAGCTGGGCCAGGGAACGGGGCACCGTCGTCGCCTCGGACGAGTGCTATCTCGAGTTGTCCTGGGACGCGGCCCCGCTCTCGGTGCTGCACCCGGACGTCTGCGCGGACTCGCACGACGGCCTGCTCGCGGTGCACTCGCTGTCGAAGCGCTCGAACCTGGCCGGGTACCGGGCCGGCTTCGTCACCGGCGACCCGGCGCTGGTCGCCGAGCTGCTCGAAGTGCGCAAGCACGCGGGCCTGATCGTGCCCGGTCCGGTCCAGGCGGCGATGGTCGCCGCGCTCGGCGATGACGAGCACGCCCGGGCCCAGCGGGACCGGTACGCGGCCAGGCGCGCGCAGCTGCGGCCCGCGCTGGCCGCGGCGGGCTGGGCTATCTCGCACTCGGAGGCGGGCCTGTACCTGTGGGCCAGCCACCCCGATCTGGACTGCTGGGGATCGGTGCACCGGCTGGCCGAGCTGGGCATCCTGGTCGCGCCCGGCGAGTTCTACGGGCCCGCGGGCGGGCAGCACGTCCGGGTCGCGCTGACCGCGACGGACGAGCGGATCAGCGCCGCGACGCAGCGGCTGGCCGGACTGGCCGGCTGAGGCCTGGTCGGCAGGCTCTGCCGGCGCGGCCGTTTCGGCCGAGCCGCCGGTCCGCCAGTAGATCCCGGCGGCCCGGTCCAGGAACCACTCGTCCACCAGGTACCGGCGCAGCGTGGCGTGGTCGGCGAAGATGCCGCGCAGGAACACGTCCACCTCCCGCTCGGGGTAGCGGACACCCGGCTCGAAGGCCAGCGCCACCTCGTTCAGCAGCGCCCGGCGGCGGGTCGCCTTCGCGGGCATGGTCGCCACCACCCGATCACGCAGGAACGGCCGCAGGCTCGGGTTGGCGGCCAGCGCGTCGATGACGCCGGCCGGGTCCAGCTCAGTCACCCGCCGATTATCGGCACCGGGCCTGCGGGCTCGCATCCGATTTATCGCCGGGTGGCCGAGACCGCCGATGGCCGGCGGGCGCGCTGGTCCGCTAGCATCACTAGAACGCGTTCTAGTTGGCGGACTCTGGAGACGTGCGGTGGCTGACCTCGAATCGATCGCGGCGGAGCTGCTCGCGGCCTACGGCAGCGCGCCGACACTGCCGCCGCTGACGGCGACCTACGACGGGCTGACCGTGGACGACGCGTACGCGATCCAGCTGCTGCAGATCCAGCGGCGGATCGCGGACGGCGCGTCGGTCATCGGGTACAAGGTGGGGCTGACGTCGGCGGCGATGCAGGACCAGATGGGGGTGTACGAGCCGGACTTCGGGCACCTGCTGACACCGATGCTGTACCCGGCGGACGCGCCGATCCAGACCGGCCGGTTCCGGCAGCCGCGGGCGGAACCGGAGATCGCGCTGGTGCTCGCGGATGAGTTGCGCGGGCCAGGACTGTCGGTCGCGGACGTGATGAGCGCGACCGCGTACGCGCTGCCGGCGATCGAGATCATCGACAGCCGGATCACGGACTGGAAGATCGCGCTGGTCGACACCATCGCCGACAATGCCTCCAGCGGCGGGCTGGTGCTGGGCCAGTCACCAGTGCCGGTGGCCGGCGGCCGGGACCTGTCGCTGGCCGGCTGCGTGTTCCGGCGCAACGGCCGGATCGTGGGGACCGGGGCAGGCGCGGCGGTGCTGGGCTCGCCCTGGCACGCGGCGGTGTGGCTGGCGAACACGCTGACCGCGCGCGGCGCCCAGCTGGCGGCCGGCAGCATCATCCTCACCGGCTCGATCACCGCGTCGGTGCCGGTGACGGCCGGGGACGCGACGACCGTGACGATCGACGGGCTGGGCAGCGTGACGGCGGTGTTCGACTGATGGCAACGGTGACGGCGGCGATCGTGGGGTCGGGCAACATCGGCACCGATCTGATGGCCAAGCTGCGGCGCGACAGCGGGTCGGTGGAGCTGCGCTACATGGTCGGGGTGGACCCGGATTCCGAGGGCCTGGCCCGGGCCCGCGCGGCCGGGGTGGCGGCGAGCGCGGCGGGCGTGGACTGGCTGCTGGCCCGCGACGACGTGCCGGACATCGTGTTCGAGGCGACCAGCGCGGCCGCGCACGCCGCGAACGCGCCGCGGTACGCCGCGGCCGGGATCCGGGCGATCGACCTGACCCCGGCGGCGGTCGGCCCGTATGTGTGCCCGCCGGTGAACCTGGACGTGAACCTCGACGCGCCCAACCTCAACATGATCACCTGCGGCGGGCAGGCCACGGTGCCGGTCGTGGCCGCAGTGTCGGCGGTGGTGCGCGTGCCGTACGCGGAGATCGTCTCGTCGGTGGCGTCCCGGTCGGCCGGGCCGGGGACCCGGGCGAATATCGACGAGTTCACCCAGACGACCGCGACCGCGCTGGAACGGATCGGCGGGGCGGCGCGGGGGAAGGCGATCATCCTGCTGAACCCGGTGGAGCCGCCGATGATCATGCGGAACACGGTGTTCTGCGCGGTCCCGGCCGAGGCGGCCGAGCCCGGCCCGGTGCAGGACCAGGTCACGGCGTCGATTCACGCCATGATCGAGACGGTGCGCGGCTACGTGCCCGGCTACACGCTGCGGGCCGAGCCGCAGTACGACCCGCCCGATGACCGGTGGCGCGGGATGGCCAGGGTCGGGGTGTTCCTGGAGGTCCGCGGCCGTGGCGACTACCTGCCGGACTACGCCGGCAACCTGGACATCATGACCGCGGCCGCCACCCATGTCGGCGAGCTGCTGGGCAAGCACCTGGCAGGTGCGGCGGCATGACCAGTCCCGGCCGCGACGACATCCACATCAGGCTCACCGACTCGACCTTGCGGGACGGCTCGCACGCGGTCGCGCACCAGTTCACCGAGGCACAGGTCCGCGGCGTGGTGCACGCGCTGGACGCGAGCAACGTCGAAGTGATCGAGGTATCCCACGGCGACGGACTCGGCGGGTCGTCGTTCAACTACGGGTTCTCCCGCGAGGCCGAGTTCGACCTCATCGCCGCCGCCGTGGACGAGGCCACCCGGGCGAAGATCGCGGTCCTGCTGCTGCCCGGCGTCGGCACGATCGAGGACCTGCGGCAGGCCCGTGACGTCGGCGCGTCGGTCGCCCGGATCGCGACCCACTGCACTGAGGCAGACGTATCCCTGCAGCACTTCGGCGCCGCCCGCGACCTCGGCATGGAGACGGTCGGGTTCCTCATGCTCGCGCACCGGATCGGGCCGGCCGAGCTCGCCCGGCAGGCCCGGATCATGGTCGACGCGGGCGCCGAGTGCGTCTACGTGGTCGACTCGGCCGGGGCGCTGATCCTCGCCGACGCCCAGGCCAGGGTCGCGGCCCTGGTGGCCGAGATCGGCGCCGACGCCCAGGTCGGCTTCCACGGGCACCAGAACCTGTCCCTGGGGGTGGCCAACAGCGTGCTGGCCGTGCACGGCGGCGCCCGCCAGGTCGACGGCGCGCTGTGCGCGCTGGGGGCCGGGGCCGGCAACGCGCCCACCGAGGTACTCGCGGCGACCTTCGACAAGCTCGGCATCAGCACCGGGATCGACGTCCCCGGCGTGCTCGCGGCCGCCGACGAGGTGCTCAAGCCCACCCTCGGCCGGCTGCCGTTCGCCGACCGGTCCGCGGTCATCCAGGGCCACGCGGGCGTCTACGGCAGCTTCCTGCTGCACGCCGAGCGCGCCGCCAAGCGCTACGGTGTACCCGCCCACGAGATCCTGCAGAAGGTCGGCGAGGCCGGCTACGTCGGCGGCCAGGAAGACATGATCATCGACATCGCCATCGGTCTCGCCGCGGAGGCCGCGGGCTGACCGCATTATTGCGATGCGATCCGGTGGCTCGCGCCCTAAAGTGCGGCCTGTGCCGGACATCAGCATTCACCGCCTGGATCAGCGACCCGACCTCATCGAGCGCGTCTACGAGGTCCAGGACACCTGGCCGGTGTTCATGGCCAAGGATCCGGTCGCCAACGCGCTGAACTGGCAGGTCGCGAGCGCGTTCCCGCACCTGTGCGCGGTGGCGACGGACGAGCACCACACGGTGGTCGCCACCGGCCGCGCGGTCGCGTTCGCGCTGGCCGGGCCCGGCCGCGGCGTCCTGCCCGACGGGGGCCTGGACCGGGTCACCATCTGGGCGTTCGACGACAAGCTCACCGGCCAGGCCCCGGACATCGCGTCGGCGGTGGACATCGTCGTCGGCCGGGACCACCAGGGCACCGGGCTCTCGCACCGGATGCTCGCCGCCCTGCGCGACGCGGTGCGCGCGGCCGGCCTGTCGCGGCTGGTCGCGCCCGTGCGGCCGAACGCCAAGCACCTGCACCCGGAGCTGCCGATGCCCGAGTACCTCGCGCTGCTGCGCGCGGACGGGCTGCCCGTGGACCCGTGGCTGCGGGTGCATGTGCGGGCCGGCGGGCGGATCCTGCGGACCGCGCCGACCTCGATGGTGATGGTCGGCTCGCTGGCGCAGTGGCGGGAGTGGACCGGGCTGCCGTTCGACCAGACCGGCGACGTCATCGTGCCGGAGGCGCTGGTCCCGGTGCACTGCGACGTCGGGCATGACCACGCCGTCTACGTGGAGCCGAACGTCTGGGTGGAGCACGACGTGAGCGGGGTCTGATCGTTTCCGGCGAGGCCGGCGCCAGAATCCGATATTCTGTGCTAGCCATATCCAGCAGATTCATCGGTTACGTGACAGTCTGAGCAGACCGGAGCGCTTGCACCGATGATGTGCGGTTCCCGGACGGAACTGGCAAGCTTCTGCTCTCGGGGCAGAGCGGTGGGAGACCGGATGCGCGAGTCGGAGACTTTCGACGCCTTCTACGCCAGAACTGTGTCGAGCGTTACCAGCCAGCTGCACGCGCTCGCCGCCGGCGACCCGCAGGCCGATCACGCCATCCGCGAGGCCTACGCGCGGGCCTACCAGCAGTGGTTCGAGGTCTCCGGGTACCGGGATCCGGAGACCTGGGTGCTCGACGCGGCCAAGGACGCGTTCGCGCGCCGTCAGGCCCAGGCCGACATCGCCGGGCCGCCCGTCGCCCAGCCGGACTCCGGCACCTGGCCCGGCATGTACCGGGAACGGCGGCAGCCGCCGCCCGACCCGGAGGCCACCGTGGCCCCCGCCGTGGCCGGCCCGGCCGCCGCCGGGTCCCCGGGGTCTGCCGGGCCGACTGCGCAGGCCGCGGCCGGGCCGGCCGCCGCCGGGCTGGGCCAGGGCTACGCGGCGACCGCGCAGGCAGGCGCGGCCCCGGCCGCCAGCCCGTACCAGCGCGACGCCTATCGGCCGCCCGCGTCCTACGCCGACCCGTTCCCCGCCGATCCCGGTGGCGGCTACGGCGCGGTCGGCTCGGAGGGCGCCCCGGCCAGCCCGGCGGGCGCCCCGGCCGGCCAGGACGGACACAGGCGGCCACCGATCACCGCGGGCATGGGCGCCACGCTGACCCGACCCGGATCCAGCCGGGCCCTGCTCGCGGTCGCCGCGGTCATCGCGCTGGCCGCCGTCGCTGTCGGCGGCTACTTCGCCTTCGGCCGGGGGCACAACTCCCCAGCGTCCGGCCAGCCCCCCAGCTCCGGCTCCACCGGGCCCGCGCCGGTGCAGATGCTCGGCGCCGGCAAGACCGGGCCGCGCTCGGCCGTGCCCTGGTCCCTGGTCGGGGCCGGCTGGGTGCTGGCGGAGTTCTCGCCCGGCCAGCCCGGCTCTGGCGGCGGCCCGGTGAGCATGCAGCTGGTCGATCCCGAGGGCGGCCGGTACACCATCGCGCCGAACTGGCCGGCCAGCACGGCGACCGCGCTGATCGCCTGGTCCGGCGACACCAAGACGGCGCTCTTCGGCACCGCCAGCGGCGCGAGCACCAGCTACAGCCTGCTCAACGTCCGCACCGGCGCGACCACCCAGCTGAACCTGCCCGCGGGCGTCGCGGTCACCGGGTTCACCCGGCCGGACGGGCTCAACCTGCTGGCGGTGCAGCAGGGCCCGGCCCGCTACAAGCTTGAGCGCTATGACCTGCAGGGCGTCTACCAGGCCACGCTGGCGACGCTGGCCCGCCGGGCCGATCAGCCGCAGTGGACCGGCAGGTGCTCATCCGGGTGCGGCGCGCTCAGCTCGCCCGGCGACCCGGTCACCAAGGCCGGGGCCGGCGACTTCGCGGTGTGGGGGATCGCCGGGGACGAGATGCAGCTGGTCGACAACGCCGGCGGCGTCGTACGCAGGCTGCACGTGCCGCACAGCGGCAGTCCGCCGTCTTGCACGCCGGTCAGCTGGTGGGACAGCACCACCGTGCTGGCCAGCTGCGCCGCGACCGGACAGCCGGGTGAGTCCCGGCTGTGGCTGGTCCCGGTCGGCGGCGGGCCGCCGACACCGGAGACGCTCGCGTCGGGCTCTGGCTCCGGGGCCGGCGTCTACACCGGCGCGTGGCAGGCGGGCGGTCAGGTGTACGTCACCGCGACCAGTTCCTCGCAGTGCCCGTCGGCGCCCAGCGGGCCGGGCAGTCTCGGCGTTTTCCGGCTGGCCCCGTCCGGCTCGGACTCCCCCGTCAGCATTCCCGGCAGCACCAGCAACGCGATCCTCGGCAGCTCCGGCGGCCGGCTGCTGGTGCTGGCGCAGACGGGCTGCCCTGGCTCGACCACCCTGGAGTGGTTCAGCCCGGCCGCGGGCAGCACCCAGTCGCTGCTGCCCGCCGCGTCCGGCCAGGCCGGCGTCGTGGCCGCGGTCGCCTACGGAACGGGCTGAGCTCAGGCTCGCTTGCGGTAGCGGCTGACGGTCAGGGATCCGAACACCAGGGTGATGCCGACGACCCAGCCCGCCGCCTGCAGCAGCGGAACCGCGACCGGACCGCCGAGCATCAGCCCGCGCATCGCGTCCGAGAAGATCGTGATCGGGTTGATCGTGACGAAGGACTGCAGCCAGCCGGGCATGCTCCCGGCCGGCACGAGCACGGAGCTGGCGAATGCCGACTCGCGGAGCCGGGCCGAGCTGATGAACGCGGCTGCGCTCGAAGCCCGGCTGAACCAGAACTCCTACGACCGCTTCGAGGACGCCGTCTCCGCCTACATCGGCGTGAACCGCACCGCGATGCGCTGTATGGAGGTGCTGGACCGGCTCGGCCAGCTGACCGCGGGCGAGATCGCCGTCCAGACCGGCATCACCAGCGGCGCTGTCACCGCGATGCTGGACCGGCTGGAGCGGGAAGACCTCGTGCAGCGGCGGCCGGACACCACTGACCGGCGCCGCGTGCTCGTGCAGCTCACCGACAAGGCCCGGCAGCTCGCAGCCGAGATCTACGGACCGTTCGTCGGCGAGATTGCGCGGTTCGAGGCGTATACCGACGACGAGCTCCGGCTGATCGAGCAGTTCATGCGCGTCGCGTCGCAGACGCTGGACCGGCACGCCGGGCGGATCGAGCAGCTGCGGCGGGACCGGGGTGGCGGCGCGGCCCGGCCACCGGCGGGCGGCGAACGCCGCTGACCGCCGGGCCGGGCCCGGCACGGCCTAGGCTGGCAGCCATGTTCCGGCTCTACGACACCAGGCAGCGCGCGGTCACCGACATCGAGCCGGCCCGTCCGGGCCAGCTGCGGATGTACACCTGCGGGCCGACCGTCTACCGGTTCGCGCACGTCGGCAACCTGCGGTCGTACCTGTTGTCGGACCTGATCCGGCGCAACGCCGACCGGCACGGCCTGGCGGTCATCGTCTGCCAGAACATCACCGACGTCGGCCACCTCGCCGACGACGCCGAGATCGACCCGGCGGGCGAGGACAAGATCCTCGCCCAGGCCCGGGCCGAGGGCAAGACGGCGCTGGAGATCGCGCAGTTCTATGAGGCCGCGTTCCGGGCCGACTGCCTCACGCTCAACATCGCGCCGCCCGACTACTCGCCGCGCGCCTCGGAATCGATCGAGCTGATGATCGAGCTGATCGGGAAGCTGATCGAGTCCGGCCACGCGTACATCGCGGGCACCGGGTCGGTGTACTTCGACGCGCGCAGCTTCCCCGACTACGGCGCGATCTCCGGCAACCGGCTAGACAGCCTGCGGCCGGGCCATCGGTTCGAGGGCGACGTGGACGAGCACAAGCGCTTCCACGCGGACTGGGCGCTGTGGAAGGGCGCGCCGTCCGGCCGCGAGCTCACGTGGGAGACCCCGTGGGGTACCGGGTTCCCCGGCTGGCACACCGAGTGCTCGGCGATGTCGGTGCGCTTCCTCGGCACCGTCATCGACGTCCACACCGGCGGCATCGACCTGCGTTTCCCGCACCACGAGGACGAGCGCGCCCAGTCGAACTCGCTCGTCGGCCACGACGTGGTCCGGCACTGGGTGCATGGCGAGCACGTGCTGTTCGAGGGCCGCAAGATGGCCAAGTCGTCCGGCAACGTGGTGCTGCTCGCCGACGTGGCCGAGCGCGGGCTCGACCCGCTCGCGGTCCGGCTGGCGTTCCTGGAACACCGCTACCGGCAGCAGCTGAACCTGACCTGGCAGACGCTCGAAGCCGCGGACGCCACGGTGCGGCGCTGGCGCGACCGGGTAGCCGAGTGGGCGAACGAGCCGAGCAAGGCGATGTGCGCGGAGTACTCCGAGCGCATCTTCGGCTCGATCGACGAGGACCTGGACACGCCGGCCGCGCTCCGGGCGCTGCGCGAGCTGGAGCGCGACCCCGCGATCCCGGCTGGGTCCAAGTTCGAGACGTTCGTCGCGGCCGACCGGGTGCTCGCGCTGGACCTGCCGCGGGAGATCGGGAAAGCACCGGCCCGGCCGGTCCTGCCCGACGGCGCGCAGGACCTGCTGACCCAGCGCGCCGCGGCCAGGGCGGCGAAGGACTTCGGCGCCTCCGACCGGCTGCGCGCCGACCTCGCCGAGCTCGGCGTCGCGGTCACGGACACCCCGGAAGGCCAGGCCTGGTCGGTCACTAGCTGAGCCGCAGACGGCACCCCGGCCTTCCGCACAGCATCAGGTCAGGGTTTGGTGTCACTCTTATGGCACCAAACCCCGACCTGATGCTGTTACGGCCGCGAGCCGGGGTCGGCGGCAGTGTCCGAGATGGCCGGATCGCGGGCTTCTGCCCGCCGCCAGGGACGCCGCAGCTAGCGTCCAGGTGCGCAACAGGTCGCCGTCGCCGAGGATGAGCACGCAACGGATCGCCGGTCATGCGCAGCAATCACCACCTGTTACCGACGCGTCCGGCTCCTAGGCTGGTCTGGACCTAGATCACCAGCCGAACCCACGGGGAGCCGCCAGAAATGACGGAGACCAAGCGCCGCGAGTGCACCCACACGAGGACCTACCTGATGTGCCCGCCCGAGCATTTCGCGGTGGAGTATGCCATCAATCCGTGGATGAACCCGGACAAGCCGGTCGACGTCGAGCTGGCCCTGGCCCAGTGGGAGCGGCTCCGCGAGGCCTACCAGCGCCTGGGCCATACGGTGCACGTCATCCGCCCCGAGCCCGGCCTGCCGGACATGGTGTTCGCCGCGAACGGCGCCACCGTGATCGACGGCCGGGTGCTGAGCGCTCAGTTCAAGTACGCCGAGCGCCAGGCTGAGTCCGACGCCTACCTGGACTGGTTCCGCCGCAACGGCTACACCCAGATCCGCCACTCGGTGATCACCAACGAAGGCGAGGGCGACATCGTCTTCGCCGGCCGGGCGATCCTGGCGGGCTACGGCTTCCGCACCGACGAGGCCGTCCGCGCCGAGCTGGCCGAGCTCTACGACCTGCCCGTGCTCAGCCTGCGGCTGATCGACCCGCGCTTCTACCACCTCGACACCGCGCTCGTCGTGCTCGACCCGGACACGGTGGCCTACTACCCCGCCGCGTTCGACGACGCGGGCAAGGCGGCAATCGCGTCGCACTTCGCCGAGCTGATCGAGGTCAAGGATGAGGACGCCGAAGTGCTCGGCCTGAACGCGATCAGCGACGGCCGTCACGTCGTCGTGCCCGAGCAGGCACGCGGCTTTATCGACCAGCTGACGGCGGCCGGCTTCGAGCCGGTCGGCGTCGACCTATCCGAGCTGCTCAAGGCGGGCGGCGGTCCCAAGTGCTGCACGCTGGAACTCCGCTAGCAGGCAGCAATTGCTCTCGGCACGATAGTCCGCGGAAATCGGGAGGCCAGCGATGTCAGGCGTGACCGCAGCTCAGCTCCGGGCTCAGTCCCAAGCGCATAGCGCGCACAACTATCACCCGCTCCCGGTCGTCATCGCCGAGGCCGAGGGCGCCTGGGTCACCGACGTGGACGGCCGGCGCTATCTGGACATGCTGGCGGCGTACTCGGCGATCAACTTCGGGCACCGGCACCCGCGGCTGGTGGCGGCCGCGCTCCGCCAGCTGGAACGCGTGACGCTTGGTCAGCCGCGCGTTCGAGCACGACCAGTTCGGGCCGTTCTGCAGCCGAACTGGCCGAGCTAGCGGGCATGGAGATGGTGCTGCCGATGAACACCGGCGCGGAGGCGGTCGAGACCGCGATCAAGACCGCGCGCAAGTGGGGCTACGAGGTCAAGGGCGTACCGGACGGCGAGGCCGTCATCGTCGTCTTCGACGGCAACTTCCACGGCCGGACGACGACGATCATCAGCTTCTCCACCGACCCGGACGCGCGGGACGGCTACGGCCCGTACACGCCGGGCTTCCGGATCGTGCCGTACGGCGACCTGGACGCGCTCGCCGCGGTCATGGACGAGAACGTCGTCGCCGTCCTGGCCGAGCCCATTCAGGGCGAGGCCGGCGTGCTGGTGCCGCCGCCGGGATTCCTGGCTGGCGTGCGCGAGCTGTGCAGCACGCACGGCGCCCTGTTCATCGCCGACGAGATCCAGTCCGGCCTGGGCCGCACCGGCACGACGTTCGCGTGCGAGCACGACGACGTGGTGCCCGACATGTACATCCTGGGCAAGGCGCTCGGTGGCGGCATCGTGCCGGTGTCAGCCGTCGTGTCGTCGGCGGCGGTGCTCGGCGTGTTCAAGCCCGGCCAGCACGGGTCTACCTTCGGCGGCAACCCGCTGGCGTGCGCGGTCGCCCGCGAGGTCATCGCGATGCTGGCGACCGGCGAGTATCAGGAGCGATCGGCCAAGCTCGGCGCGCACCTGCACGACCGGCTGAACGCGCTGCCGGAGAGCAAGGTGCGGGAAGTGCGCGGCCGCGGTCTGTGGGCGGGCATCGAGTTCGCTGACCTCGGCGGGCGGGAGGCCTGCGAGCGGCTGGCCGACCGCGGGCTGCTGGCCAAGGACACGCACGGCTCCACGATCCGGCTGGCCCCGCCGCTGGTGATCGGGGCGGACGACCTGGACTGGGCGGTCGATCAGGTCGAGGCCCTCGTTCGGTAGGTCAGACAGTTCGGTAGGTCAGGCTAACGCGGGCACTTTCCGTACACACCGTACGGAAAGTGCCCGCGGTCATTGAGTGCGCGGTGCTGGCTCGGCGGGACGATCCCCGCCGCCCTGGTTGTCAGCACGCCGTGCACGGGGTCAGCTCGTCCGCGTCGGCCCTGGCGGCCACGCCAACCGGCTGCCTGTCCAGCTCCGGCTGCGGCGCCGGCACCGTGGTCGGGCTGGACTGCGGCGCCGCCGCACGCGGCCGGACCGGCCGCGCCGTCACGATTGGACGGTCCGGCAGTTCCGCCCGCAGCGTCCGCCGCGTGAGCAGGTCGCGCTGGCGGGCCGCGAGGGCAACCTGGCGCGCACCGCGCGACCTGGCCGCCGACCGCTGAAGCTCAGCGGCCCGGATGTGCGCCACCTCGAGCGATGTCATCGGGATCATGTCCTGTCCTCCTCGCCGGGGCCACCCTGACCCCTGCACAATCGACGATCGCGGTAAGGGGGTCGGGACCGAATCGGCAGCAAGCCCTATTTCGGCGGCGCGGCGGGCTTAGGACGGCGCGCGATGCCTTAGGCCGCCCGACGGGCGCCTTAGGTCGGTTGACGGGTGCCTCAGCCGCCCCACCCGCACCCAGCCAGCCAGCCAGCCACAGCATGCGGGGCGGCGAGCTAGCCGAAGGTGACCGTCAGGGCGCAGACGAGGCGCTCGTCCAGCGCGTCGGGCGAGCCCGCGGTGAAGCGGAGCCGCATGGTGCCGGCCGCGTTGTCGCGCCGCCAGACGAACGGCACGACGGCCGTGTCGCCGTCCACCGTGACCGGCCCGGAGATGTCGATCTTGTCATCGGGCGGCTGCTCGGCGTAGGCCTTGGTGTAGGCGTCCCGGCCGGCGAACTCCAGGTTGCCGGCGCCGGGCACGTTCTCGAACCGGATCACTGCGTCGTCGGTGAACAGGCAGAGGAACTGCCCGAAGCGCCTGGCCCCGACCGCCTCGTTGAACTCGGCGATGTGCCGGGCCGCGAGCACGGCCGCGTCGGATTCCGTCAGTGCTGCCACGAACCCCGAGCCTACGAGCCAGCCCGGCGGCGCGAGCGCGGTCTGGTCCACTTCGCGAAGGAAATGATCGCGCCGGCCGCCGCGCAGACCGCGCCGCCGAACAGGAACCACTTGCCCTGCGGCGTGTTCGTGACCAGGACACTGCCGCCGGACGAGGACGTGCCGAGCAGCACGGACACCAGGAACCAGCCAGTCGCGGGCAGGACTCCCCCGGCCGCGGCGTGCATGCCCCACGCGCCGAGCACGCAGGTCACGAGGATGGCCAGCGCGAAGCAGACCGGGACCAGCGACCAGGCCTGCCCGCGGCTGAACTGGAACGTGCCGATCAGCGCCTGCAGCGCGCCGAGCACGAACAGCAGCAGGTACGCGATGACCCGCACGACCGGGCCCTCGCCCACGGGCGAGCCTGGCGGGCCCCCCGGCTCGTCGTCGCGCACGGTGGTCACAGCGGAAGGCTAGCTAATCCAGGCCCGCGAACAGGTCGCTCTCGCGTCCGCCGTCCGGCCGCGCCGCCACGGGCCCGGCCAGCAGCGTGTAGTACTCGGTACCCATCGCCCGCCTGCCCACCTTGTCGGACAGCGCGAAGAACGGGCTGTCCACCGCGATCTGGGTGGCGTGCGCCCGCATCGCGGCGAGCTTCGCGTCCAGGTACTCACCGGCGTCGATCTCCGTCGTCACCTTGTCGTCGTCGGTGCCGAACGGCAGCTCGTCGACGGTCTCCACCCTGGTGAAGTCGGTCCCGCCGACCTCACCGCCGGTGCCGTCCGCCTGCATCAGCGCCATGGCCTCGGCCAGCACCGACTTCGGCATCGCGGTCGCGTAGAACTTGCCGACCAGGCCCTCGGCCAGCTCGTAGCCGCGCCACGCGACCCGGTGCGCCTGGATGTGGTCGGGGTGCCCGTAGAAGCCGTTGTCGTCGTAGCTGACAATGACCTGCGGCCGGACCTCGCGGATGACCGCCAGCAGGTCCGTCGCCGCCTCCTCGACGTCGGCCCGCCAGAAGCAGCCGTCCAGGTCATTGGTCGGCGTGCCCATCATGCCGGAGTCGCGCCACTTACCCGGATGCCCGAGGAAGCGGTGGTCGGTGACGCCCAGCTCGGCACACGCGGCGGCGAGCTCGCCGATGCGGTACTGACCGAGTCCGCCGTCCTTGTCCCACGCCAGGTGGGCCAGCTCGGGCGGGATCACCTCGCCCAGCTCCCCGAGCGTGCACGTCACGAGCGTCACCGCGGCTCCCTCGGCGGCGTACTTGGCCATCGTGGCCCCGGTGCCGATCGACTCGTCGTCGGGGTGGGCGTGCACCAGGAGCAGGCGTCTGCCGTCCGTTTTGGTCATGTCCGTGAGCCTATCGAGACCCGGCCTGCCCGGAACTGGCAGGATCTAGTCCCGTGGCTGACTCATTCCCGCGCCAAAGCGCCAGGACTAGGAACTTCTCCCTGGGGGCACCCAGGTCATTCACGATCTCCCCGGACGGCGGCACCGTTGTCTTCCTCCGCTCGCGCAGCGGCGTCGACCCGGTTACCTGCCTGTGGGCGAAGGACGCCCGGACTGGCGCGGAGCGGCTCGTCTGCGACCCGGCGGACCTCGGTGCGGCCGGGGCGGCCGGGGCGGCCGACGATCCGATCGAGAAGGCACGCCGGGAACGAGTCAGGGAGCGGGCCGGCGGCATCGTCGCCTACGCCACCGATGACGCGGTCAAGCTGGCCGCGTTCACCATTTCGGGCGTCGTCTACGTGGCGGACCTCAGCACGGGCGAGGTGCGGGTGCTGCCGACCGCGACGCCCGCCGCGGATCCGCGACCCGCTCCCGACGGCGCGTCGGTCGCCTACGTGGGCAACGGCGCGCTCCGGCTGGCGCTGCTGGCCACCGGCGAGGACCGGGTACTCGCGGACCCGGCCGGCGAAGAGGGCGTCACGTTCGGCCTCGCGGACTTCATCGCGGCCGAGGAACTCGGCCGCACCCGCGGCTACTGGTGGGCGCCGGACGGGTCCGCGCTGCTGGTCGCGCGCGTCGACGAGAACCCGGTGCCGGTCTGGCACATCGCCGACCCGGCCAACCCGGCCGCGACGCCGACCACGGTGCGCTATCCGGCCGCCGGGACCGCCAACGCCCTCGTCACCCTCCACGTCGTCACCACCGAGGGGAAGCTGACCGCGGTCGACACCGATTACGTGGGGTTTCCCTACCTGATCAACGCGCACTGGCCTGGGAACGGGGGATCCCCGCTCACGGTCGTCCTGAGCCGCGACCAGCGAGAGATGCGGTTGCTGGCGGTCGACGTGGCGAGCGGCGCGACGACGGTGATCCGGACCGACACCGATCCCTCCTGGGTGGACGTGGTCGGTGGCGTGCCAGCCACCCTGGCCGACGGCCGGATCGTCTGGACGGCCGACTCCGGCGGCGCCAAGCGGCTGCTGCTCGGCCCGGCCGGGGCCGGCCCGGGCGGCGACTTCGAGCCGGTAACCCCGGCCGACCTCCAGGTCCGCGAGGTACTGGGCGTCGACGGCGACACCGTCCTGTTCACCGCATCGGCCGACGACCCGGCGAGCACGTCGGTGTGGAGCGCGGGCCCGGCGGGCGTCCGGCTCGTCAGCCCGGCCCAGGGTCTGCACACCGGCAAGCAGGCGGGCGGCACGCTGCTGCTGGCGAGCCGGGGGCTGACCGCTGCGGGCCAGCGGGTCCGCGTGCTGCGGCCCGGCCCGGATCCCGACGCGGTCGAGCTCGCCACGGGTGACCTCAGCACGGATGACCTCAGCACGGGTGACCTCAGCACGGGTGACCTCAGCACGGGTGACCTCAGCACGGGGAGCCGCGTCAGTTCGGCCGCCGAGCAGCCGGACCTGCCCGCACCAGCGCCGCGGCTCAGCTACTCGGCCGGCCCGAGCCGGGTCAGGACCGCGATCCTGCTGCCGTCCTGGCACGAGCCCGGCAGCGGGAAGCTGCCGGTGCTGTGCGATCCGTACGGCGGCCCGCACGCGCAGCGGGTGCTGTCCGCGTACGACGCCTATCTCACCTCGCAGTGGTTCGCCGAGCAGGGCTTCGCGGTGGTGGTCGCGGACGGTCGCGGCACGCCCGGCCGCGGGCCAGCCTGGGACCGGGAGGTCACCGGCGATCTGGCCACCTCGGTGCTGGCGGATCAGGTCGAGGCCCTGCACAGCGCCGCCGAGCAGTGCCCGGACCTGGACCTGTCCAACGTGGCGATCCGCGGCTGGTCGTTCGGCGGCTACCTGGCCGCGCTGGCGGTGCTGCGCCTGCCGGACGTGTTCCACGCCGGCATCGCCGGCGCGCCGGTGACCGACTGGCGGCTGTACGACACCGGCTATACCGAGCGGTATCTCGGCCACCCCGACTTCAGCCCGGAGAACTACGACCGCAGCTCGCTGCTCGCGGACGCGCCGAACCTGTCCCGGCCGCTGATGATCATCCACGGCCTGGCCGACGACAACGTCGTGGTCGCGCACTCGCTGCGGCTGTCCTCGGCGTTGCTGGCCGCGGGCCTGCCGCACACGGTGCTCCCGCTGTCCGGCGTCACGCACATGGCCGCGCAGGAGGAAGTGGCCGAGAACCTGCTGCTCCTGCAAGTCGACTTCCTCCGCTCGGCGCTGGATATCCAGCCGCGCAGCGGGAATGCTCCCTCGGCATGAGCAGACTGCTGGTGGGCGGTTACTCCGGGGACAAGGGCCAGGGCTCCGGTATCGCCGTGGTGGAGGACGGGCAGGTCGTGGCGACCGTGCCCGCGCAGTCGCCGTCCTGGATCGCCCGCCACCCCAGCCTGCCGGTGCTCTACGCGGTCGAGGAGACCGACGAGGGCCGGGTGCACGCCTGGCGGCTCGACGACGGCAGGCCCGCCGAAGAGCTCGGCTCCGGCGACACCGGCGGATCAGAGCCCGCGCACCTGGCGGTGGACACCACCGGCAGGTTCCTGGTCACGGCGAACTACAGCGGCGGCAGCATCAGCGTGCACCGGCTCGGCCCGGACGGGAGCATCGGCGAGCGCACCGACCTGGTCCGGCACGACCGGCACGGCGACCATCCACGCCAGGCCGGCGCGCACCCGCACATGATCAGCGCGGTCGACGACGGCGTCCTCGTCATCGACCTGGGCGGTGACGCGATCTATCAGTACCGGCTCCGCGACGACGGCACGCTGGAGCAGACCCGCGTCATCGCCGCGCCGCCCGGCTCGGGCCCGCGGCACGCGATCCGGATCGGCGACCGGTACTACGTGACCGCCGAGCTGAGCGGGGAGTTGCTGGTCTACGAGGCCGGCGGGCAACTGGCCGGCGTCGTGCCGGCCAGCGCGGCCGACGGTCCGAATCAGCCGTCAGAGCTGACCGGCACCGACAGCTTCGTGTACGTCGCCAACCGCGGGCCGAACTCGGTCACGGTGTTCGCCCTGGACGCCGACCTGCCGCGATACGTGACCGAGGTGCGGACCGGGGACTGGCCCCGGCACATCGCGCTGGACGGCGACACGCTCTACGTCGCGAACGAGCGGTCGCACGACGTGATGGCGATGACGATCGACCCGGACACCGGCGTGCCCGCGCTGGCGCGCACGATCGAGGTGCCGAGCCCCACCGTCGTGCTGCCGTGAGCCCCGTGCTTGCGATGACGGTGACAGTGACCGTGTCGCGATGACCGTGCTGCCATGAGCGGGCCATGAGCCGGCGGGGTCAGCCAGGGCGCGCGCCCGCGACCTCGGCGTCGCTCCCGGCACGCTGCCGCCCGGCCCGGTCAACGCGATCACCGACGTGCCCGGCATCCGGGTCGGCCACGCCACGGTTATCGAGACGGCCGGCGCCGACCACGGCGAGATCCGCACCGGCGTCACGGCCGTGGTCCACGACGCGCTCATCGGCGCGGACCAAGGCGGCCGCCGGGCCCTGCCCGCCGGCCTCGCCGTGTACAACGGCTTCGGCAAGATGACCGGCGCCACCCAGATCGACGAGCTCGGCACCGTCGAGACCCCGGTCCTGCTGACCAGCACGCTGTCGGTCTTCCGCGTGGCCGACGCGCTGCTCAGCTACCTGCGCGCGCGGCCCGCATTCGCGCGGGCCGTGTCGCTCAACCCGGTCGTAGCCGAGACGAACGACGGCTACCTGTCCGACATCTGGGCGCGTCGCGTCACCGCCGCGGACGTAGCCGCCGCGCTGGACAGCGCGGCGGCGGGCCCGGTCGCGGAAGGGTGTGTGGGCGCCGGCACCGGGACGCGGGCGCTGGGGTTCAAGGCCGGCATCGGCACGTCATCCCGGCGGGTGCCGGCGGTGGCCGGCCAGCCGGCCACGGTCGGCGCGCTCGTGCAGGCCAACTTCACCGGCCTGCTGACCGTCGCGGGCCTGCCGATCCGGCCGCGCCAGCCCGCACCGGCCGCCGCCGGGAACTCCTGCGTGATCGTGCTGGCGACGGACGTCAGCCTGGACTCGCGCACGCTGCGCCGGCTGGCCAGCCGGGCCTTCCCCGCCATGGCGAGGACCGGCTCGGACTTCTCCGGCCGCAGCGGCGACTACGCGATCGCCCTGAGTACGGCAACATCGAGCACGGAACACCGGGCACGGCAACTTCCACCACGGGCACCGGGGCCGCGCCGACGCCAGTGAGCGGTGCAGTCCCCGTTCCTGACGACGAGCTTGATCTCTTGTTCACCGCGGCCATGGAGGCGACCGAGGAGGCCATCCTGAACTCGCTCTGCCTGGCGGTGACCACGGCCGGCTACCAGGGCCACGTCAGCGAGGCGGTGCCGCTCGCGGCTGATCACCGGCAGATGAGACAGCCGGTGTGCGTCCTGATCCGGATGGCGCCGTCGGGGGCGGCCGTGAGCAGCCGCGCGGCGGCGGCGGTGATGCGATCCGCGCCGGCCGAGCTCTCGACCAGCCGCATGCTGGCGATGTAGGCGAGGATCGGCTCCGGGCCGGGGACGGCGAGCTCGCTGGCGAAGTCGTACCGGCCAACCGAGCTGAACTGAGCGCCGAGCAGCCGGGCGCCGGTGTCCAGGTCGACGCCACCGTCGGCGCGGATCTCGGCCAGGCTGGCGGGCCGGGACAGCCCGGAGTCGACCGCGGCCGCGACCGCCAGCTCGGTCAGCTCGGCGAGGTGATCGGCCGCGTTGAGCACGACGAGCACCTGACCGCCGGGGCGGGTGATCCGGCGCAGCTCGCGCACCGCGGCGGGCTTATCCGGCACGTGGTAGAGCATGTGCGGCGCCAGTGTGACATCGGCCACGTGCTCGGCTAGCGGCAGCGCCGCCGCGTCGCCCGCGGCCAGGCCCGCGTCACCGGCCGCGGCCCGCGCCGCCGCCAGCATGCCGGCCGACAGGTCGACGCCGAGCGTGCGGCCGCGGTGCCCGCGCCGGGCCAGCTCGGCCAGGTAGCGCCCGTTCCCGCAGCCGATGTCGGCGACGGTCTCGGTGCCGGTCAGCGCCGCGAGGTCGAGCACCCGCGCGGGCAGGTCCACCGCTGGCTGCTGGAACTGGTAGATCGACTGCCGGGCCGACAGGTGCGCGTCTGTGCCGTACTGCCGCTGCCGCAAGTAGTCCCGGTCGGTCAGCAGGAAGGCCTCGTCTTTTGCCATGGAAATGCACGGTAACGGCTCGGCACTGATCGGGGCGAGCGGTCCTGCCAGCGTAAATAAGGCCAGAACTGCGCTATGTAGTGAGAGTCACACACGGCGGCGCCCCACCTGAGGCCGCAGAGTGGTATTCAGTGGAATAGGGTTTGCACGCGACGCGAGCCCGCTGCGCCCGGCCGTGCCTGCCGTTCCGGCGGCCGAGCCCCTGGCAGCGGACCCGGAGCGATCCCAGTGAGTTCCAGGGCGGAGACGTCGACGAATGACGCAGATATCGGACGCGCCAGGCAAGACACGGGCGCAGATCGGCCAGAAGACCCTTCGCACGGACCGGTGGTGGCAGCAGCCCGCCATCAATGCCGCTGCGCTCGGCGTGGTTGTGATCTATCTGACGTGGGCTTCCCTCGTCAATGAGAATTACTTCTGGAAGCCATACGTCTCGCCGTTGTACTCCCCGTGCATCGCGACCAAGTGCGCGGCCGGCTCGGGCTGGAGCTGGATCCCGTGGGCGAGCTGGCTGACGCCGGCGATCCTGATCATCTGGGGCCCGATGGGCTTCCGGTTCACCTGCTACTACTACCGCAAGGCCTACTACCGGGCGTTCTGGCAGGCGCCTGCCTCCTGCGCCGTGCGCGAGCCGCACGCCAAGTACAGCGGCGAGACCCGGTTCCCGCTGATCCTGCAGAACGCGCACCGGTACTTCTTCTACGTCGCGCTGCTCTTCAACTTCATCCTGACCTGGGACGCGATCGAGGCCTTCCGCAACCACAACGGGCAGTGGGGCCATATGGGCCTCGGCACGCTGGTGCTGATCGTCAACGCCTCGCTGCTGTGGCTGTACTCGCTGTCCTGCCACGCCTGCCGGCACATCACCGGCGGCCGGCTCAAGCACTTCTCCAAGCACCCGGTCCGGTACTGGATGTGGACCCAGGTATCCAAGCTCAACGCCAAGCACATGCAGCTGGCCTGGGTGTCGCTGTTCTGGGTGCTGTTCACCGACCTGTACATCCGGCTGGTTGCGTCCGGCGTGTTCAGCGACCCGCGGTTCTTCTAAAGAGGTCTGACGACATGAGTGACATCGAGCGGCTCGGCTACGACGTCGTAGTGATCGGCGCCGGCGGCTCCGGGCTGCGGGCGGCCATCGAGGCCCGGCTGGCCGGAAAGCGCACCGCGATCATCTCCAAGTCCCTGTTCGGGAAAGCGCACACGGTCATGGCCGAGGGCGGCTGCGCCGCGGCCATGGGCAACGTGAACCCGCACGACAACTGGATGGTGCACTTCCGCGACACCATGCGCGGCGGCAAGTTCCTGAACAACCCGCGGATGGCCGAACTGCACGCCAAGGAGGCCCCGGAGCGGGTCTGGGAGCTGGAGGCCTGGGGCGCAGTCTTCGACCGCACCAAGGACGGCAAGATCAGCCAGCGGAACTTCGGCGGGCACGAGTACCCGCGGCTGGCGCACGTGGGCGACCGGACCGGGCTGGAGATGATCCGGACCCTGCAGCAGAAGGTCGTCGCGCTGCAGCAGGAAGACGCCGTCGCGCTGGGCGACCCGGAGGCGATGATCAAGGTCTACGCCGAGACCACGATCACCCGGCTGATCAAGGACGGCGAAGGCCGGATGGCCGGCGCGTTCGGCTACATCCGCGAGACCGGCAAGTTCGTGCTGTTCGAGGCCCCGGCCGTGATCCTGGCGACCGGCGGCATCGGCAAGACGTTCAAGGTCAGCTCGAACTCGTGGGAGTACACCGGCGACGGGCACGCGCTCGCGCTGCTGGCCGGGGCCAAGCTGATCAACATGGAGTTCGTCCAGTTCCACCCGACCCACATGGTGTGGCCGATCTCGGTCCGCGGCCTGCTGGTCACCGAGTCGGTCCGCGGCGACGGCGGCGTGCTGCGCAACTCCGAGGGCAAGCCGCTACATGTTCGACTACGTGCCGGACGTGTTCCGCGCCCAGTACGCCGAGACCGAGGAAGAGGCCGACCGCTGGTACGCCGACCCGGACAACAACCGGCGGCCGCCTGAGCTGCTGCCGCGTGACGAGGTGGCGCGGGCGAACAACGCGGAGGTCAAGGCCGGGCGCGGATCCCCGCACGGCGGCGTGTTCCTGGACATCGCCTCCCGCCTCCCGGCCGACGAGATCCTGCGCCGGCTGCCGTCCATGTACCACCAGTTCAAGGAGCTGGCGGACGTGGACATCACCAAGGAGCCGATGGAAGTCGGCCCGGCGCAGCACTACGTCATGGGCGGCGTCGAGGTGGAGCCGGACACCGGCGAGTCCTGCGTGCCCGGCCTGTTCGCGGCCGGCGAGGTGTCCGGCGGCATGCACGGCTCGAACCGGCTGGGCGGCAACTCGCTGTCGGACCTGCTGGTGTTCGGCCGGCGAGCGGGCCAGGGCGCAGCCGACTACATCGCCAAGCTGGGCCCGAAGCTGCCGGTCGCGGACGAGGGCGAGATCACCGCGGCCCAGGCCGAGGCGCTCGCGCCGCTGGACCGCACGGGCGGGGAGAACCCGTACTCCGTGCACGCCGAGGTCCAGGACACGATGAGCAGCCTGGTCGGGATCATCCGGACCGAGACTGAGATCAAGAAGGCGCTCGCCGAGCTGGACGCGCTCGGCGTCCGGGCGACCGAGGTGTCGGCCGAGGGCGGCAGCGCCTACAACCCGGGCTGGCACCTGGCCCTGGACATGCGCAACATCATGCTGATGGCGCGCTGCGTGGCGCAGGCCGCGCTGGAGCGGCAGGAGAGCCGCGGCGGCCACACCCGCGACGACTATCCGGGCATGCGGCCGGACTGGCGCAAGATCAACCTGGTCTGCGCGCTCGCGGGTGACGACGATCACGATCACCCGGCAGCCGACCCCGCCGATGCGGGACGACCTGATCGCGCTGTTCGACCGGGCCGAGCTGAAGAAGTACTGGACCGAGGAGGAGATGGCCGGCGATGCCGCCAGAGGCTCCCGGCGCGACGGCCGTCACCGAGGAGAAGCACTGATGGCTTACAAGGCAGCGCTGCGGGTCTGGCGCGGCGACCACGGCAGCGGCGAGCTGGCCGACTACACCGTCGAGGTGAACGAGGGCGAGGTCGTCCTGGACGTCCTGCACCGGCTGCAGGCCACCCAGGCGGGCGACCTGGCCATCCGGTGGAACTGCAAGGCTGGCAAGTGCGGCTCCTGCTCGATGGAGATCAACGGTCGGCCGCGGCTGGCGTGCATGACCCGGATGTCCACGTTCACCGAGGACGAGGTGCTCACGATCACTCCGCTGCGCACGTTCCCGGTCATCCGGGACCTGGTCACGGACGTGTCGTTCAACTACGCCAAGGCGCGGGAGATCCCGTCGTTCACGCCCGACCCGTCGGTCGGGCTCGGCGAGTTCCGGATGCAGCAGGTCGACGTGGAGCGCTCGCAGGAGTTCCGCAAGTGCATCGAGTGCTATCTGTGCCAGAACACCTGCCACGTCATCCGTGACCACCCGGAGAACGAGGACGCGTTCGCCGGCCCGCGGTTCCTGATGCGGATCGCCGAACTGGAGATGCACCCGGCCGACACCGCCGACCGGCGCGAGATAGCCCAGGACGACTTCGGGCTCGGCCTCTGCAACATCACCAAGTGCTGCACCGAGGTCTGCCCGGAGGGCATCAAGATCACCGACAACGCGCTGATCCCGCTCAAGGAGCGGGTGGTCGGCCGCAAGTACGACCCGCTGGTCTGGCTGGGCAGCAAGATCTCCCGCCGCCCGCGCGGCGCCGACACTCCGAAGGTGCCCGACAAGCAGGCCTGACCTCAGCCGATCGCGGGCGATGCTGAGCACCGCGCTCATTGACGCGTTGCTGGGAGCGTGCGGCCGGCGGGAGAACGGCGGCGGCGACCGCCGGGACACACGTTGAACCCGGAGGGCCCGCGGTATGACCCACCCCCCACACCGACCGGGTGCCGCCGATCGCGGCGAGTTCGTTCGCCTGGCCAATCTGACCAGCGAACTGGAACGGCACCCTGGTCACCTTCCAGTGGCCGCCGGACCAGTGCATGAACAGCTGCGGCTGGGTCTTGCCCGGACCGACCGCGGTGGCCCACAGCCCGCTGCCCCCGTCGCCGGCCAGGGCGAGTTCTTTGTCGCTGGCCGGCAGGGTCACCTTTGCCCACCGGTGGCCCGTCCAGTGCAGCAGGTGCTGCCGCTGCCCGGCCTTGTCTGGCTGCCAGACGACCCAGAGAGAGTTCGGGCCGGTCGCGACGAGACCATACGGATAGCCAGCCTCGCGCTGCCGGGGGAAGCTGGACTTCCGGTCCAGCGGGCCGATCTTCGGACGCCGTTGATGCGCAGATCGAGGCGGCGCGGCGAGCTGCGACGTATACGCTCGAGGCCTTGCATGTCACTAGCCGGGACGACCACCGGTGCCTCGTTCGACGCGGCTGAAGAGCGGCTCGGTCCGGTCAGCATCCTGGTGAACAACGCGACGGGCTGGCGGCTGGCTGACCACCGGGGACCATTCAAGCCGGCTACCGGCGCCGAGCGCGAGCCGGGTCTGATACTAAATTGTACTTTACTAAAACGTACCTCAGCATTATGCTGAGGTACGTGAGTCCGAAACCTGAGTGGATATTCGACCGCGACGCGGAGTGGTCAGCGCTTACCGCTTTCGTCACCGATCCGCAGCCGCGAGCGACCCTGGGCGTAGTCAGCGGCCGCCGCCGCCAAGGCAAGACGTATCTGCTGTCCGCACTCGCTGACGCCATGGGCGGCTTCTACTTCGCCGCCGACGAGGCAACCGACGCGGAGTCGCTGCGACGATTCAGCGGTGCGCTGGCCGCGTTCTCCGGCTCGCCGGTCCAGTTCGGTGACTGGGATGCGGCGGTGACGTTCCTGCTCGACCGCACCTCGGACTGGCCGACGCCACTTGTCGTTGATGAGTTCCCGCTGCTTATTCGGACGAATCCGGGGCTCCCGTCCCTGCTACAGCGCCACCTCGACTCGCGACAGACGCCCGCCAGCGGCAGCGCCGCACGATTGCTGCTGTGCGGTTCGGCGATGTCCGTCATGGGCGGGCTGCTGGCCGGCGAGGCGCCGCTTCGGGGCAGAGCCGGACTCGAGTTGCTCGTGCGACCGCTGGCTTACCGCGCAGCCGCGCAGTTCTGGGGGATCGATGATCCGCGGCTAGCCGTCCTGGTGTACTCGGCACTCGGTGGCACGCCGGCATACCGGCGGCAGTTCGTGCGCGACGACGCTCCCGCGAGCCTGGCCGACTTCGGTTCCTGGGTCTGCCGGACGCTGCTGAATCCGCAGCTGCCGATCTTCCGGGAGGCTCGCTACCTGCTCGCGGAGGAGATACCGGCCCGTGAGCCTGGCCTCTATCAGTCCGTCCTCGGCGCAATCGCCAGCGGCAACGCCACCAACGGTGCCATCGCCGCATACGTCGGCCGGCGCAGCGCCGAGATCGCGCACCCGCTCAACGTGCTGGAAGACGCCAGCTTGATAAGGCGACAGCCCGACGTGTTCCGGAGAGGCCGGTCTACGTACCTGATCTGCGAGCCGCTGCTGACCTTCTACCAAGCGGTCATGCGCCCGCGGTGGCCGGTCCTCGAACTCGGCAACACCGGCCCGGCCTGGACGGATGCAGAGCCGACCTTCCTGTCCCATGTAGTCGGCCCTGGCTTCGAGCAAATCTGCCGTGACTGGGCGCTGGGCGCCGCCGAGGTCTTTGGCGAGTTGCCGGCAGAGGTTGGCTCCGGCGTTGTCAGTGATCCGGCCGATCGGACCCAGGTCCAAGTCGATGTCGCGGTATTTGCTGCCGCCCGCCCCGGTGAGCCGCGCCGGATCCTGTCACTTGGCGAGGTCAAATGGGGCAAGCGCCTTGGGCTCCGGCACTTGCAGCGACTGCAGCGAGCGCGCGATCTGCTGGCTGCCAGGGGATATAGCACCGCAGCTACCACGCTCGCTTGTTACAGCGGCAACGGCTTCGACTCCGAACTCGAAGAACGCGCAGCCATCGACAAGGCAGTCGCCCTCGTCAACCCCAGCCGGCTGTACCAGTGACCATTGCGCGGCCGTTGGTGTGGCCGCGGCTCGTCAGTGCGGAACGCGGCCGTCGAGCAGGATCGCGGGCAGGTCCAGGCTCCCGGACTTGAACCGGCCGACCGCCCAGGTCGAACTGGTGCCCGGCACGGCCGCGAACTGGTCGATGAAGTCGGCGGCGTCGCTGTGCGGGATGTGGCTGGACTGCCAGCGCCCGTGCGTGTAGTGCCAGACCTCGGGCCGGAAGCCGGCGACCGCGCCTGGCTCCTGCGCGACCGCCCAGATCCCGCCGTGCCCGTCAGGCACGGTGTTGAACAGCGGGGCGGGCGCCTTCAGAGCGTGGAAGCTCAGGCTCTTGCCGTTCCACAGCATCGCGCCGGGCACGACGTTGCCGATCCCCTGCACGTCGCCGGTGATCCAGACCTTCTTGTCGGACAGGGCCGTGACCCCGGCGAAGAAGGCGACATTGGCCCTGGCAGGCAACGCCTGCCGCCGCCAGGACTTGCCGTTGAAGTGCAGGAGCACGTTGGTGTTGTCCTCGCCCACCGCCCAGATGTCCTTGGGCCCGAGCGCGCTGGCCCCGACGATGGCGGTGTTCAGGAACAGGTGCGTGATGCTCCAGTGATGGCCGTTGTAGTGCGCGATATAGGGCAGCGGCGACACCGGGTTGTAGTAGCCGAGGGCCCAGACGTCGTGCGAGCTGATCACGACCGGCGTGGTGATGTTGCCCGCGTCGCTCTGATCACGCGGCAGCAGGCCGTGGGTCCAGGACCGGCCGTTGAACCGCACCCAGGCTCCGGTGCCGGTGAACGCCCAGATGTTGGTGCGGGACGAGCCCGCCGCCACCGTGGACGGGAAGCCGGACAGCGCCGCGGTCACCCCGGCCGGTAGCGACGCCCTGCGCCAGGACTTGCCGTTCCAGTGCCGGACGATTGAGCTGTACGTGTTCGGCGAGGCCGCGCTGGTGATCGCGCCGAAGGCCCAGGCGTCGTCGGGGGCGACCGCTGCGATCGCTTCCATCAAGCCTGGATTCTGCCTGCCGCCCGCCGTCGCCACCACGCGCCAGCCGGTGGACGACGCCGTCGCGGCCTGGGCCGTGACCGCCCCGGCCGCGACGATGCCGACCGCGCCCGCCACGGCACCGAGCCGCGTTATTCTGCCCACTGCCATCTGCGAACCCCCGTGCTGCCCGGGCACCCCGCTATGCGGGATATGCCACTGATTAGTGGTGCTTTCCTGGATAATTACGGTTCAGATCGACCGTTGTCGAATCGGACCCTGTCGATGCATCACGGGGACCCGCCCGGAGCTCTTTTGCAGTGTCGGCCTGCCTGGCCGGACTCACGCTCGCCGGGCCGCGGGCATCGCTAGTCTGGCGGGGCGCGACCTATGACCTGCACACGAGAGGCTTGACCGTTGTCGCACATGACGTATCCCGAGGCGATCGTCGTCGGGTTCATCCAGGGCGTGACCGAGCTGTTCCCGGTCTCGAGCCTCGGGCACAACGTCCTGATCCCGGCCCTGATCGGCGGCAGCTGGGCCGCCGACCTGAACGTCGCGAGCCCCGAGTCCCCGTACCTGGCGTTCATCGTGGGTCTGCACGTGGCGACGGCGATCGGGATCTTCGTCTACTTCTGGCGCGACTGGATCCGGATCATCGCGGGCTTCTTTACCTCGATCATTCGCCGCGAGTTGCGCACCGTCGACCAGAAGCTGGCCTGGATGCTCATCCTCGCGACGATTCCGGTCGGCATCGTCGGCCTGCTCTTCGAGCATGAGTTCCGGGTCCTGTTTGCCAAGCCCGTCCGAGCCGCCATCTTCCTGCTGATCAACGGCGTCATCCTGTACGCCGGCGAGCGGTTCAGGACCAAGAAATCACTCGCCGCCGATGCCGAGATAGAACGCCTGCGGGCCGCCCAGGCGGCACCAGCCAGGCCGCGCCCCGTTCCGGCTCATGCGGGCGCGCACGCCGCGGTCAGCGACCACGTGGCCGCCCGGCAGGAGGAGATCGCGCACGGCGAGCAGGCGGACGAACGGCTCGCCGCGAAGGGTTATCTCGAGGCCATCGTCATCGGCGCGGCGCAGATCCTGGCGCTTTTCGCCGGCATCAGCCGTGACGGCGTGACCATGGTGGCCGGCATGTTCCGCGGCCTGTCGCGCGAGGACGCCGCGCGGTTCGCCTTCCTGCTCGCCACGCCCGTCATCCTGGCGGCCGGCCTGCTCAAGATCCCCGATCTCACCGGGCATCTCGGCAACGGCATCCACGGCCAGATCGTGGTCGGCAGCATCCTGTCCGGAGTCGGAGCGTACGTGTCGGTCCGGTTCCTGGTCCGCTACTTCCAGACCAGGACGCTGACGCCGTTCGCGATCTACTGCGTCCTGTTCGGCCTCGGGAGCATCATCTACCTGCAGGTTAAATAGGCGCCTGTAAGCGGTTTATAGTTCGCGTACGGCGAACTAGCGACTTTTGCGTATTATTGGTGCTATGTCCGAGAAGTCAGCGCGGTTGTCCGCGGTCAGCCTCCGGCTCGCCGGAGAGGTCGGCCAGCGCGCCCTTGATCACGTGGCGGCGAGCGGGCCTGCCGCCCGGGCCGAGCTTGACCAGCACGTTTGCGCAGTCCGGGCCGCGATCGCCGAGTACCCGATGGCCGGCGAGCGGCAGGCCGCGGCCATCGCAGGGCGGGCCGCCGTCGACGCCCGGGTCGGCGCCGTCGGCCGCCCCGGCCTTGGTGACCTGCTCTCGGCCATCGCGCGCAGCTGCCCGGACGTCCCGTTCGTGCGCGACGCCAGCAGCCCGGAGGAGAGCGTCCCGCTCGCGCTCCTGCTGCACTACCTGTGCGGCTTCATCGAGGAAGCGGTGACCAGGGACTGGTGGCCAGAGCCGGACCCGGCCGAGCCGGACTGGGAGTCGCTCCGGATCGCCGCCGTCTGCCACCTGGTCTCGCAGGCCGAGGCGGCCGCGGAATTGCACCCCGACCTGCACCCGCGGGCCTGAGCCGGCCGCGGGCTGCTCGGTTTCGGGGTTACTGCCCGCCGCCGGGGCCTCGCGGGCTTCGCGGCTACTGCCCTTCGCGCGTCCTGCGGCCCCGCTGCCGGCCGCGCTCCTTGGCGTCCAGGACGGTCTTGCGCATCCGGACGGCCACGGGGGTCAGCTCCACGCACTCGTCGTCGCGCAGAACTCAAGCGCCTGCTCCAGGCTCAGCAGGCGGGGCGGGATCAGCCGCTCGAGTTCCTCGCCCGTGGACTGGCGGATGTTGGTGAGCTTCTTCTCCTTGGCGATGTTCACGTCCATGTCGTCGGACCGTGAGTTCTCGCCGACGATCATGCCCTCGTAGACCTCGGTGCCCGGCTCCACGAACAGGCTGCCGCGCTCCTGCAGCGCGAACATGGCGTAAGCGGTCGTGGTTCCGGTCCGGTCGGCCACTAGCGAGCCGGTCGGCCGGGCTCGCATCTCGCCGAACCACGGCTCGAAGCCCTCGAAGACGTGATGCGCGATCCCGGTGCCCGCGGGTCTCGGTGAGGAACTGAGTGCGGAACCCGATCAGTCCCCTGGCCGGAACGGTGAAGTCCAGCCGGACCCAGCCGGTGCCGTGATTGGACATGTTGTCCATCCGGCCCTTGCGCACCGCCAGCAGCGACGTAACCGTGCCGAGGTACTCCTCCGGGCAGTCGACCGTCAGCCGCTCGACCGGCTCGTGCAGCCGGCCGTCGATGTCCCGGGTGACCACCTGCGGCCGGCCCACGGTCAGCTCGTAACCCTCGCGGCGCATCTGCTCCACGAGCACCGCCAGCGCGAGCTCGCCGCGGCCCTGCACCTCCCAGGTGTCGGGCCGCTCGGTCGGCGCCACGACGAGGGACACGTTGCCCACCAGCTCGCGGTCCAGCCGGTCCTTCACCATCCGGGCGGTGACCTTCGAGCCCTTGGACTGCCCGACCAGCGGCGAGGTGTTGACGCCGATCGTCATCGAGATGGCGGGCTCGTCCACGGTGATGAGCGGGAGCGGCCGCGGGTCGTCCGGGTCGGCCAGGGTCTCGCCGATCATGATCTCGCTGATACCCGCGACCGCGATGATGTCGCCGGGACCGGCGGACTGCGCAGGCACCCGCTCCAGCGCCTCGGTTCGCAGCAATTCGGTGATCTTCACGCGCTCGATCGAGCCGTTCCGGCGGCACCAGGCGGCCTGCTGGCCCTTCTTGATCTCGCCGCTGAAGATCGCGGCACAGCGCGATCCGGCCGAGGTAGGAGGACGCATCCAGGTTGGTCACGTGCGCGCGCAGCGGCGCAGCCGGATCGTAGGTCGGCGCCGGCACGGTCTCGCGCAGCACCTGGAACAGGGGCTCCAGATCGGGCGAGTCCGGCAGCTCGCCGTCCGCCGGCCGGTTCAGCGAGGCTCGGCCGGCCCGCGCGGAGGCGTAGACGATCGGGAACTCGATCTGGTCCTCGGTCGCGTCGAGGTCCATGAACAGCTCGTAGCACGCGTCCACGACCTCGGCGATGCGCGCATCCGGGCGGTCCACCTTGTTGATCACGACGATGACCGGGAGCTGTGCCTGCAGCGTCTTGCGCAGGACGAACCTGGTCTGCGGCAACGGTCCCTCGCTCGCGTCGACGAGCAGGACGACCCCGTCCACCATCGACAGGCCGCGCTCGACCTCGCCGCCGAAGTCGGCGTGACCCGGCGTGTCGATGATGTTGATGGTCATGCCACCGTGACGAACCGCGGTGTTCTTGGCCAGGATCGTGATGCCCTTTTCGCGCTCCAGGTCACCAGAGTCCATGACGCGGTCCGCTACCTGCGCGCCTACCCGGAATGCGCCGGATTGCCACAGCATGGCGTCAACCAGCGTCGTTTTGCCGTGGTCGACGTGCGCGACAATCGCGACATTGCGCAGATCATCGCGGCTTGCGAGCTGACCTGGCCTGGCCGAGTCCGTGCTGGTGGCCACGGTGCTCGCCGGATTGGTGGTGGCAGGCATGCGGAGAGACTCCGGTAACTATGGGAAGCGCCGGGATTACGGCTTGGCTTCAATTCTATTCGGTCCGGGCACGCGCCGAAGCCGCGACCGGCCGTAGTCCGGCGGATGCGGACAAGGTCGCCATCGAACCCGCCGCAGGCCGGCTGGCTGCGAGAATGCACGGGATGCCCGACGAAACGCTCGACGACGCCGATCGCGACCTGGACACTAGCGACCGGTTAGCGGCGGCCGGCCCCGCCGGCCGGGGCGCCGGTCGGCGGCGGGCACGCCGGCGACGGCTCGCGGCGGCGGGCTCGCGGACGATGAGCCTGAAGACGACGAGCTTGACGGCGGCACCGCCGTCCCGCGCCCGCCGCGCTGGCTGCGCGCGGCGGCTGGCTGGACCGTCGGCGCCGTCTTGGTCGGCGGCTTAGCCTGGCTGCTCATGGCCGTGATCACCGACTGGACCAGCTATCCGCTGCTGAACGTCACGAGCTGGCGAACGCTGACCTATGGCCAGCGCTCGGCGCAGGTCAGCTTCGTGGTGCACAACGGCGGAAACGCCGAGGCCAGCCACTGCGTCGCCTACGTGCGGCTGGGGCGCCACCGCCTGTTCAAACGGCCATCTCCGGCCGTGCCGGCGCACGGCACGGGCACGTTCTTCCTGACCTACCGCGATCCCAGGACCAACACGGCTGATCTTGGCTACGCCTGGGCCGCCTGCGATGGCGCGGTCGCCGCCCGGCAGGAGATTCCCACGGTGCGGATGGTCGACCTGGTTGCCGGCCATGCGCAGATCCTGACGGCCAGGGCCGCCACCACCGTACGGTTCCAGGTCAGCAACCTCGGCTCCCGGCCAGCCATCGGCTGCCACGCCTACCTGCGGCTGGGCACCGGCAAGACGATGGGCGGGGACGTGCTGGAGCCGCCGCTGCGCGGCCAGGCGACGGCCACGTTCTCGGTCCGGTATGACCCGGCGACCCAGCCGGGCGGCCCGGTCGCGGCGTGGGCGGAGTGCGCGCTGGCGTCGCCCGGCCGCGGCAACGTGAGCAGCAGCAGGGTCTACCTGGCCTTGCTGCGGCCGAGCCAGCTGCCACCGCCATGACTGCGCATCGATCCGGCCGGTCAGCATCGACGCGGCGGCGGCAAGAGCATCCGCGCCCGCAGGTCAACTAGGTGCGCAGGCAGGATCGGGAACTGCTTCTTGCCGCCGTAGTCTGCGATGACGGCGTACTGGCCGCGGATGACATCGGCGCGATGTTCGGCGACGAAGATCCTGGGCCCACTGCTGCTTTGTGGCGTTGGCCGTTCGCATGGCCGCGCTCATCGGGGCGCGGCCAGCCCCTGTTTTGCTCGGGCTTTCCGCCGGCGTGTCTGACGAGAGCAGTGTGACAGACGTTATAACTATCAGTCAATATCCTCTTTTCTTACTTTGTGAACGTTTGGTCCGCCCTCGCCGGTCAGGGCACCCATCGCCTACGCCGGACTAGAAACTTTGTTCGAACGCGACTAAACTAGCGGGCATGGCGGCGTATCTGCCGGTCGGCTGGCCGACCGGAGTCCATCCCCCGGGTACGCCTGGCTTCGAGCAGTCAGCGGTGCAGTGGCTGCTCGACGTCGTCCCGCCGGATTACCGGACGCACGGTGTACTGCTCCGGCACCCGATAGCCCTCGCCGCGCTGGCCCGGCATCACCTCGCCGCGTGCGTCGAGGGCGCCCGGCAGGCCTACCGGGAGGCACGGGCGGAGCTCGGCGGCGACCTGCCGCCTGGCGGCATCAACGCCGTGCTGGAGGTGTACCGGACGGAGGGCCGGCGGCTGGTCGCGACCGCGAAGGCGGTCGATCTGGTCAGCCGCGCGCTGCACGGCCAGGAGTTCGTGCCGCAGCTGGCCGGCTCCCGCGACGCGGGCAGTTCCGCGAAGCCGGCCCGGCAGGCCTAGCTGCGCCGTCCCCGGACTATCGGGCGACATCGCCGACGAAGAACCGTCCAGCCCCCGGTGCAGGACCTCAGGCCGGGGGCGACTCGGCCTGCGCGGGGATCGCCGGACCGTGCCCGTTCGGCCGGGACCAGCCGACCCCCTCGACGTGCTGGCGGACCACCTTCGCCGGGACGCCCGCCACCACGCAGTTGTCGGGTACCGGGCCGCGCACGACCGAGCCGGCCGCGATGACCACGTTCCGCCCGATGGTCGCGCCCGGCAGGATCACCGCGCCGGTCCCGAGCCAGCTGCCGGCGCCGATCCGGACCGCGCTGTTGACCGGCCACTGCCGGCCGATCGGCGTGCCGATGTCCTCGTACTTGTGGTTCTGGTCGGTGATGTAGACGTACGGCCCGGTGAACACGTCGTCGCCGATCTCGATCGAGTGATGCGCCACGATGTGGCTGCCGCGGCCGATCACGCAGCCGTTGCCTACCCGCAGGACCGGGTCGGGACCGAGGTCGTGCCCTGGCGCCATTCCCGCGCACATCGTGACAAGCTCCGCGATCATGGTCTTGTCACCGACTTCGATCCAGCCCTCGCCGTAGACCGCGCCCGTGGGGAAGGCCATCAGGCTGCCGGGGCCGAACGCCGCGAACCGGCGGCCGGCCGCGGATTCGGCGGTCACCGTTCCCGCATTCTGCATGCGGTGCCAGGCGCCCTGGATCATGTTCGCGACCAGCGCGCGGCGGCGCCGCGCGAGCTCGCGCTTCCACGTCATGGGCGATAACGTACCTGGCCGACCGAGTCGGGCAACAGCCGCCCGCAGGCCCGGCAGGCTTGGTCAGCTCGCGGTGGCCGCCAGCTGGCCGCACGCGCCGTCGATCTGCGTGCCACGGGTGTCCCGGACCGTGACGGGCACGCCGCGGTACGCGAGCCGGTCGAGGAACTCGGCCGCCACGTCCGGGTCGGACGCCGTCCAGCGCGAGCCCGGCGTGGGGTTCAGCGGGATGAGGTTGACGTGCGCGAGCCGGCCGGCCAGCAGCGACGCCAGCAGGTCCGCGCGCCAGGCGTGGTCGTTGATGTCGCGGATCATCGCGTACTCGATCGAGACCCGGCGGCCGGTGGCCGCGGCGTAGTCCCACGCCGCGTCCAGCACCTCGGCCACCTTCCAGCGGCGGTTCACCGGCACGAGTTCGTCGCGCAGTTCGTCGTCCGGCGCGTGCAGGGACACCGCGAGCCGCACCGACAGGCCCTCCGCGGCTAGCCGCCGGATCGCGGGCACGAGCCCGACAGTCGACACGGTGACGGCCCGCTGGGAGATGCCGAGCCCGGCCGGCGCCGGGTCGGTGATCCGGCGCACGGCCGTCAGCACGCTGGCGTAGTTCGCGAGCGGCTCGCCCATGCCCATGAACACGATGTTCGACACCCGGCCGGGCCCGCCGGGCACCTGGCCACGGGCCATCGCCCTGGCCCCGGCGAACACCTGCGTCACTATCTCGGCCGCCGACAGGTTCCGGGTCAGCCCGGCCTGGCCGGTAGCGCAGAACGGGCAGGCCATCCCGCAGCCTGCCTGCGAGGACACGCACATCGTGACCCGGTCCGGGTAGCGCATGAGGACGGACTCGACCAGCGCCCCGTCGAACGCGCGCCAGAGCGTCTTGCGCGTCGTCCCGCCGTCGCACTCCTGCTCGCGTTGCGCGGTCAGCAGCGCCGGCAGCAGCGCCGAACCCATGCTCTCGCGCAGGTCCGCGGGCAGGTCGGTCATCTCCGCCGGATCGTCGGTCAGCCGGGCGAAGTAGTGCCGGGACAGCTGGTCCGCCCGGAACGCGGGCTCGCCGAGGTCCAGTACGGCCGCGCGCCGCTGGGCCGGGTCGAGGTCGGCCAGGTGCCGCGGCGGCCGGGCGCGCCCCGCCCGCGCCGGACCTGGCGCGCCCGCCGGTGCGGGCCCGAGCTCAATCGGCACCGCGCCGGAGCCCGCAGACCGTGCGCCCACAGAGCCGGAGCCCGCAGGTTTCACGCCCGCAGACCCGCCGACCGCGGCCACGGCGTCGGCCGCTACCGCGTCCGCAAAGTCCGCGTCCGCGGACACAGCGCTCGTCACTTCGCCGCTCCGTTCCATTTTGCCGCCTGCCCCGCCCCCGGTTATCTGGCTCACATGTGCGAAATAGCCCGCGGGAAGTCAGTAGATTTCAGTACGTGCCGTCGTTGCGCCGAGGTTCCAGCCAGAACTCAAGGATATCCGCCGACCCGGCCGCCCCGACGGTGCTGCTGGACAGCGTCAGCCCGTACGGGAGCCGGCGGGTCGTCGTGGAGTACGACGGCAACGCGACCTCGGCTTACCTGCACGACAAGACGGGCCCGGTCGCGGCCACCTGGATCGCGAACCACCTCGCCGCACCGCAGGCGGTGGACGTCGCCCGGCTGCGGGCCGGCCACGCTCCCGAGATGCCGGCCCAGCACACCAAGTACCCGGACGGCAGCCCGCAGATCGAGGCGAGCACGCTGAGCGCCCTGTGGCTGGAGGAAGGCGACGGCGTCGCCATAATGCAGGCCGGTGAGCCGCTCGCGGTCCTGCCCGGCTGGTCGGATCTGGCCAAGGGGATGCCCGGCTACAGCCGCGACGTCATCGGCCAGACACCGTTCGCCTGGTCGCTGGACGACGCGCTCGAAGGGCTCGGCCCGCGGCTGCGGCAGGCAGAGCAGTTCTGGCGCTGGCGCGCCAGCAAGGAAGCGTGGGCGACGTTCCAGCAGGCCATGCTCGGCCATCTGCTCAGCAGGCTCGGGCCCGGCGGCGGCTACTGGGACGTCAGCGGCGGCAAGCAGCCGCTCATCGGCGTGTCCGAGCGGCCGCCGGTGCCGCCGCGCCGCTTCACCGTCCTGTCCACGGTGGGGATGAGCTGCCAGCGCATGCCCGTCGTCGAGCAGACCGGCGAGAGCGCGACCAGCCGCGCCCGGGTCGAGCTGGCGCTGGCCACGACGATGCCGAGCGCGCAGGCCGCGCGCATCTTCCTCTGGCTGGCGCAGTATCCGTGGCGCGAGGTGACCTGGCTCGGACCGGGCCACAGCGTGCCGTGGTACCACGACGCGGCCACGTTCCCGCTGGGCGGCGGCAACGAGGCGGTGCTGCTGCTCGACGACCCGGCGCGGCTGCCCGGCCCGGACGCGCCGCGGCTCGACGGGTTCATGGCCGGCGCCGAGCCGGTCCGCTGGCTCTGGGTCGTCCCGATCACCGAGCGCGAGCGCCGGGTCGCGGCCGAACGGGGATCGGCGAGCCTGGTCAACCAGCTCACGGCGCAGCGGCGCAGCTGGATCTACGCACCGCAGGAAAGACAGTAAGTAAAGGGAACGGGGCAACAGCCGCCCCCCGGGCCGCCGACGGCGCGCGGCCGGCCTCAGGTGGCGTGGCCGTTGGGCACGAACACGGTCAGCAGCAGCCAGATCACCGGCGCCATGACCAGCAGCGAGTCCAGCCGCTCCATGACGCCGCCATGACCGGGCAGCAGGTGGCCCATGTCCTTGATCGCGAGATCCCGCTTGATCATGGACTCGACCAGGTCACCCAGCGTCGACGCGGCGACGGCGGCCGCGCCCAGCAGCACCCCCTGCCACACGTGCCCGCTGAGCAGCGTCTCGATCGTGATGATGCCTGCGGACAGGGTCACCAGCAGTGATCCGCCGAGACCCTCCCACGTCTTTTTGGGGCTGATGGCCGGCGCCATCGGGTGCTTGCCGAACAGGATCCCGGCCAGGTACCCGCCGGTGTCGCTGCACACGGTGAGGATGAGGAAGATCAGCGCCCGCCGGGCGCCGTCAGGGACGGCCAGCATGAGCGCGACGAAAACGGCCATCAGCGGCAGGTAGGCCAGGGTGAACAGGCCCGCGGTGACGTCCCGCACGTACCCGGCCGCGCCGCCGGGCAGCCGCCAGGCGAAGATCACGATCGCGGTCAGGCCAGCCGCCGCGAGCACCCATTTCGGCGTCGAGAAGTAGGCCAGCGTGACCATCGCCGCGCCGCCGCCCGCGATCGGGATCAGCGGCAGGTGGATGTCCCGCGACGCGAGGGCGTTCCCGAGTTCCCACAGGGCGACCACGAGGATGATGCCGACGTAGATGAGGAACGTGCCCTTGATGGTGAGCAGCGTCAGGATCGCCAGACCGCCGAGGAGGATGCCTACGGCGAGCGCGGCGGGCAGGTTCCGCCCGGTGTTGATCGTCCGGGGCTCGCCGCTGTCCTGGCCTGCGTCCGGCGGTATGGGCTGCTGAGGATCGTCTTCGAGCCGCAACTAGACCTCGAGGAGTTCGGCTTCCTTGTGCTTCAGCAGCTCATCCACCTGGGCGATGTAGGTGTGCGTCAGCTCATCAAGTTCCCGCTCGGCCCGGCGGCCGTCGTCCTCACCTGCGTCGCCGCCCTTCACGAGCTTGTCGATCGAGTCCTTGGCGTGCCGGCGGATGTTGCGGATCGAGACCCGGCTGTCCTCGGCCTTGCTGCGGGCGACCTTGATGTACTCCTTGCGCCGTTCCTCCGACAGATCGGGAAACACGACGCGGATGACCGAGCCGTCGTTCGACGGGTTGACGCCGAGGTCGGAGTTCCTGATCGCCTTCTCGATCGCGCTCATCGAGCCCTTGTCGTAGGGCTGGATCACGACCATCCGGGCCTCGGGCAGGTGGAAGGACGCCAGCTGGTTCACCGGCGTCTGGGTGCCGTAGTACTCGGCCGTGATCTTGTTGAACATGGACGGATGCGCCCGGCCGGTGCGGATGCCGCTGAACTCCTCCTTGGCGACCACGACGGCCTTTTCCATCTTCTCCTCAGCCTCGAGGAGACTGTCGTCAATCACTGCCGCTCCTCTGCGTTGCTTGCGGGCCTCGCGCCTGCGACCTGCTTACCAGTGTGCCGATCCTCTCACCACGCACGGCCCGGACGACATTACCCTGACCCATCAGGTCAAATACGACAATAGGCAGGTCGTTGTCCATGCACAGGCTGACCGCGGTCGCGTCCATAACCCGCAGGCCGCGCGCGAGCACCTCGGCGTAGTCGAGCTGGTAGAACCGGGTGGCATCGGGGCTGTGCCGCGGGTCGGCGTCATACACGCCGTCCACCTGGGTGCCCTTGAGCACCGCGGCCGCGCCGATCTCCAGGGCGCGCTGGGCGGCGCAGGTGTCGGTGGAGAAGAACGGGGCCCCGAGCCCGGCGCCGAAGATGACGACGCGGCCCTTCTCCAGGTGCCGGATCGCCCGCCGCGGAATGTAGGGCTCGGCGACCTGTCCCATGGTGATGGCGGTCTGCACCCTGGTCTCTACGCCCAGCTTTTCCAGCACGTCCTGGAGGGCCAGGCAGTTGATCACCGTGCCGAGCATGCCCATGTAGTCAGCCCGCGACCGGTCGATGCCGCGCTCGGAGAGCACCGCGCCGCGGAACATGTTGCCGCCGCCGACCACGGCGGCGATCTGGAAGCCCTCCCGAGTGGCCGCCGCGATCTCTTTGGCGACGTGGATGACCACGTCCGGGGAGATGCCGAGCGGCTCACCGCCGGCGAAGGCCTCGCCGGACAGCTTCAGCACCACCCGGCGCCAGTTGTGCCGGGGCTCCGCGGGGACAGGGCTACCGCCCGGCTCGCCGCCTGGTTCGCCCGGCGGAAGCCCTGCCACCTCGGTATGGCCGTCCGGCAGGGTCAACCCGCCTGACCGATCTGGAACCGCGCGAATCCCTGCACGCTGGCTCCGTGCTCGGCGAGCAACTGCTTGACGGTCTTCTTCTGCTCCCGTACCGACGCCTGCTCGATCAGCACGATGTCCTTGAGGAAGGCGTTCAGCCTGCCCTCGACGATCTTCGGGATCGCCTGCTCGGGCTTGCCCTCGTCCCTGGTGACCTGCTCGGCGATGCGACGCTCGCTGGCCAGCACGTCCTCGGGCACCTCGTCGCGGGTCACGTACTGCGGCCGCATCGCCGCGATCTGGTGCGCGATGTCCTGGCCGACGCTGGCGCCGGCGTCATCCAGCTGGACCAGCACGCCCAGCGTCGGCGGCAGGCCGGGGTCGGACTTGTGCAGGTAGCTGGTCACGAAGCCGCCCGCGAACCGGGCGTAGCGGCCGAGCTCAAGCTTCTCCTTGAGCGCGGCGCCGGCCTCCTCGATCAGCTCCTGCGCGGTCTGGCCGGGCCGAACCTCAAGGCTCAGCACCGCCAGCCGGTCGTCCGCGCCAGCAGTCAGCGCCGCGGCGGCAATGTCGGCCGCGACCTGCTGGAACAGGTCGGTCTTGGCGACGAAGTCGGTCTCGCAGTTCAGCTCGACCAGCACGCCCGCGCTGGTGCCGTCGAGAACGCCGGTGACCAGGCCCTGGGCGGCAGTGCGCTGCGCGCGCTTGCCTGCGTCCTTGGCCCCTTTGAGGCGCAGCGCCTCGACCGCGGCCTGGAAGTCACCGTCGGCGTTGACCAGCGCGTTCTTGCAGTCCATCATGCCGGCGCCGGTCTGCTCGCGAAGCCGCTTCACGTCTGCGGCGGTGTAGTTCGCCATGTTCCCGTCTCTCGTTGTCTATGTGCGGCCGGTGGACGGCTGGGCTCAAGCCGGCTGCGTGCCGGGCTCGCTGGCCTCGGCTGCCTCGCCGGACTCGCTCGCCTGAGCTGCCCCGCTGGTCTCGGCTGCCCCGCTGGTCTCGGCTGCCCCGCTCGCCTCAGCTGCGTCGCTGGTCTCGGCTGCGCCGCTGGTCTCGGCTGCGCCGCTGGCCTCGGCTGCCCCGCTCGCCTCGGCTGCCTCGCTGGCCTCGGCTGCCTCCACTGCTTCGACTGCCTCGACCGTCTCGGTGTCGGCCAGAATGGCGTTTCCTTCGGCCTTGGCCTCGCTCAGCTCCGCGGCGGTGGCGGCGTCCTCGGCCGCGCCCTCCGGCTTGCCCTCGAGCAGCTCGCGCTCCCACTCCGCCAGCGGCTCCGCGACGGCGAGCTGACCGCTGCCGTTGGCGGCGGGCTTGTCGTCGCCCGCCGCGGCGCCAGCCCTGGCGATGAGCCCGTCGGCGACCGCGTCCGCGACCACCCTGGTCAGCAGCGAGACGCTGCGGATCGCGTCGTCGTTGCCGGGGATCGGGTACTGCACCTCGTCCGGGTCGCAGTTGGTGTCCAGGATCGCGATGACCGGGATGCCCAGCTTGCGGGCCTCGCTGACCGCGATGTGCTCCTTCTTCGTGTCCACCACCCACAGCGCGCTCGGCACCCTGGCCATGTCCCGGATGCCGCCGAGCGAGCGCTCCAGCTTGTCCTTCTCCCGGCGCAGCTGCAGCAGCTCCTTCTTGGTGAGGTTGGAGCCGGCCACGTCGTCGAAGTTGATCTCCTCAAGCTCCTTGAGCCGCTGGAGCCGCTTGTACACGGTGCCGAAGTTCGTGAGCATGCCGCCCAGCCAGCGCTGGTTGACGTACGGCATGCCGACCCGCCGGGCCTGCTCCGCGATGGCCTCCTGGGCCTGCTTCTTGGTGCCCACGTAGAGGACCGAGCCGCCGTGGGCCACGGTCTCCTTGATGAAGTCGTACGCGCGATCGATGAATTCGAGCGACTGCTGCAGGTCGATGATGTAGATGCCGTTGCGTTCGGTGAAGATGAACCGCTTCATCTTCGGGTTCCAGCGCCTGGTCTGGTGGCCGAAGTGAACGCCGCTTTCCAGCAGCTGACGCATGGTGACGACCGGAGCCATGCCGGTGTCCCCTTCCTGTTCGTGGCGCCCGGCCGATCAAGGCGGGCAGCCGTCCGGTTCTGAGTCCTAGCGCCCGAACGCCCTCACCGCGAGAAGTCTCCCGCGGACCGGTGAGGGACGTTCTGCGCGGGCCATCGGAATGGCCGCGCAGCCTGCGGACGCGCGAATTTGGCCCCAGGCCAGCGCATGCTCGCGCGGGCCTGGTGACGGGCCAACCAGTAGTTTACATCCCCGGCCGCCGCCCTCGGCCCGCAGCGCTAACCAGGTATCCGGCGCTATGCCCGCGGGTGGGCCTGCTGGTACACCGCCACCAGGCGCTCCACGCTGACGTGCGTGTAGATCTGGGTGGTCGCCAGCGAGGAGTGGCCGAGGATTTCCTGCACGCTGCGCAGGTCAGCGCCACCCTCCAGCAAGTGGGTGGCGGCCGAGTGCCGCAGTCCGTGCGGCCCGGTGTCAGGCACCCCGGCCCCGGAACCGTCCGCCCCCGCGGCCGCGATCCTGGCGTGCACCACGCGCCGCGCCGTCCTCGGGTCGATGCGGGCTCCGCGCGCGCCGAGGAACAGGGCCGGACCGGACCGGGCTCCGGCTACGACCGGCCGCCCCGACGCCAGCCAGGCGGCCACCGCCCTGGCCGCCGGGATACCGACCGGCACGACCCGCTCCTTGCTGCCCTTGCCCAGCACGCGGACGGTCCGGCGGCCGTCGTCCAGGTCTCCGGTGTCCAGCCCGCACAGCTCGCTGACGCGGATGCCCGCCGCGTACAGCACCTCCATGATCGCGGTGTCCCGGACCGCGATCGCGGCCGCTAGCTCGTCCTCGGGCTGAGTGGCCCGCTCGGTGAGCACCCGCGCCATCTGGTCCGGCGCCAGCACCTGCGGCAGGCGCTTGTGCACCTTGGGGGCACCGAGCTTGACCCCCGGATCGACGGCCAGCCAGCCCTGCCGGTGCGCGAACGCGGTGAAGGACCTGGCGGCGGCCGCCCGGCGGGCGACGGTCGCCCGCGCCTGACCCGCCCGGTGCTGGCCGGCCAGCCAGCCGCGGAGCACGTCGATGTCGACGTCGGCCGGGCCGGCGCAGCCCTGGTCAGCGGCGTGCTGGAGCAGGCCGTCGACGTCACCCAGGTACGCCCGTACGGTGTGGGCGGACAGCCCGCGCTCGGACCGCAGGTGCCGCTCGAACGCCGCCCGCGCGCGCTCAAGCGGCTGCGGCAGGCCGACGTCCCGTTCCATGCATCTCAGTGTGCGCTACCGGTCAGCCACCAGCCGCGAGCCTGGCCGCGAACGCCAGAAACGCGGCGCCGGAGAACCGGTCGGCCCAGCGCCGGGCCGCGCGCCGTCGCAGCACCTGACCGAGCCGGCCGCCGAGGCAGGCGAGCAGGCTCAGCCAGACCAGCGATTCGGTGGTGTGGATGGCAGCGAGCAGCAGGCTGGCTGGCAGTAACGCCTCCCCGTGCGCGATGAACTGCGGGAACAGAGCGAGATAGAAGATCCCGATCTTGGGGTTCGACGCGCAGTTCAGCACGCCGCGCAGGTAACTCGGCCAGCGCCGCCGCGGCTGCTGCACCTGGTCCGGCCCGGCCGCCGCCGCTGCGGCCGGCCAGCGAGCACCGCGGATGATGGCGTGCAGCCCCATCCAGGCCAGATAGGCCGCGCCGATCCAGCGCAGTGTCAGGTACAGGTCGGGCGCGGCGGCCAGCGCCGCGGTCAGGCCGAGCCCCGCGGCACAGCCCCAGCCCAGCAGCGCCGTGCAGATCCCGGCGCCCGCGGCCAGCGCGTGCGCGCGGCCGGAGGCGACCGCGGTCCGCACGGTCAGCAGCGTGTCCGGTCCCGGAATGATCGTGAGCACGCCAGCGGCAAGAGCGAACTCAGCGACTGCCGGCACCGTGGCTCCTACTCGACCGTGACGCTCTTGGCCAGGTTGCGCGGCTTGTCGACGTCGTTGCCGAGCGCGACGGCCGCGTGGTAGGCAAGCATCTGCAGCGGCACCGAGAGCAGGATCGGATCCAGCTCCGGCTCGTTCTTGGGCACCGCGATGACGTCGTCGGCGAGGCCGCCAGCTTCGGCCGCGTGTCCGACCAGGAGCACCCGGCCCTGCCTGGCCTTGATCTCGCCGAGTGTGCCGAGGTTCTTCTCCAGCAGCTCGTCGGCCGGGACGATCGCGATCGTGGGCAGCTCGGGTCCTACCAGCGCGAGCGGGCCGTGCTTCAGCTCGCTGGCCGGGTACGACTCGGCGTGCAGGTAGGAGACCTCCTTCAGCTTCTGCGCGCCCTCCCTGGCCACCGGCCAGCCGCGCACCCGCCCGATGAAGAACATGCCGGGGTATTTGGCCAGGTCCTTGGCTAGCGCGCTGATCTCCTCCTCCCTGGCCAGGATCGCGGCGATCTGTTCGGGCAGCCGGCGCAGTCCGGCCACGATCCGCTGGCCGTCGGCCGGGGACAGGTCCCTGATCCGGGCCAGGTGCAGGGCCAGCAGCGCGAAGACGGTGGCCGTGGCGGTGAAGGTCTTGGTCGACGTCACCGACACCTCAGGACCGGCGTGCAGGTACATGCCGCCGTCGCACTCCCTGGCGATCGTGCTGCCGACCGTGTTGATCACTCCGATCACCCGGCCGCCCTTACGCCTGACCTCCTGGACGGCGGCCAGCGTGTCGTAGGTCTCGCCGGACTGGCTGACCGCGACGTAGAGCGTGCCCTCCTCGATCACGGGGCTGCGGTAGCGGAACTCGGAGGCGGGCTCGGCGTCCGCCGGGACCCTGGCTAGTTCCTCGATCAGCTGCGCGCCGACGAGGCCGGAGTAGAACGCCGAACCGCAGCCGAGGATCTTGACCCGCCGGATGGCCCTGGCTTCGCGCGGGTCGATGTTCAGCCCGCCGAGGTGCGCGGTGGCGAACCGGTCGTCCAGCCGGCCGCTCAGCACCCGCTCGATCACCCTGGGCTGCTCGTGGATCTCCTTGTGCATGAAGTGCGCGTGACCGTCGGCGTCGTAGCTGGCAGCGTCGGTGTCGATGACGGCAGGCTGCTTCGTCGTCCGGCGGGCGTCCAGGGTCGAGGTCCGGTAACCGTCGGCCATGACGGTGGCTATCTCGCCGTCGTCGAGGTGCACCACCTGGCGGGTGTAGCGGACGATCGCGGCGACGTCGGACGCCGCGAACATCTCCTTGTCGCCGAGCCCGAGCAGGACCGGGCTGCCGTTGCGGGCGACGACCATCCGGTCCGGGCTGCGGCTGTCCAGCACGGCCAGCCCGTAGGTGCCGACGACCTGCTTCAGCGCCGCGCGGACGGCCTCTTCGAGGTCGCCTTCCGGCCTGGCTGCGATCAGGTGCGCGAACAGCTCGCTGTCGGTCTCCGAGCTGAACTCGGCTCCGGACGCAGCCAGCTTGGCCCGCAGCTCGCTGGCGTTCTCGATGATCCCGTTGTGCACGATCGCGATCGGCCCGCAGACGTGCGGGTGCGCGTTGGCGTCGCTGGGCACGCCGTGCGTCGCCCACCGGGTGTGACCGATGCCGGGGCTGCCCTTGAACCGCGGCGGCACGGCCGCGGACAGCTCGCCGACCCGGCCCTTGGCCTTCCGCACGCGCATGTCGCCGCCGCGGCTGAGCACGGCCAGGCCGGCCGAGTCATAGCCGCGGTATTCCAGCCGGGCCAGGCCCTCCAGCAGAATCGGGACGCTGTCCCGGCCTCCGATGTAGGCGACGATGCCACACACGGTTTACTGCCTCCCGTTCGCTGACTGAGTCAGCCGTAGACGATCCGGCGCAGCTGACGCTGGGAGTAATCCGGCGGGGTATAGCGCCGCTGCGGGATTTCGGATGCGATCTGGCCGAAGGCCTGATCGTTGGTGAGTCCGCGCGCCTTCAGCTCCCGGTGGCGGCGGCGGACGAAATCCTCGGGCCCCTCGGAGAAGAAGCGGATCACATCCGCGACGACCCTGGCGGCCTCGGCCGGACTGAAGGAACAACTGCGAGCCAGGTATTCCACCAGCTCAGCGTCCACGTCGTGTCCCGGCACACGGTCATGATGCCCGCCTCGGAGGCTGGAATGCAAAATTCCTGCCCGATATCGGGCAGGAATTTTGGTTTCCGGCCCCCGATTGCCCGTGTTTCGGAGCTCGCAGGTGGCTTGCGGGTAACGCCGGGGGCGCGGCGGTACCGCCCGCTAAGGCGCTTCGCCCGAGCTGTGCCCGTCGCCGGAAGGTTCGGTGCCGGCCTGCTCGGTCCCAGCCGACTCGGCCCCGCCCAGCTCGATCCCGGGCAGCGCTGGCCTAACTGGCACCGGCCTCGCCGGCACCGGCCCAGCTGGCACCGGCCCAGCTGGCACCGGGCGGCTCGGCCCGGTGAGCGGCCCGTCCTCCGCCGCCGGCCCGAGTTCGGCAAGCCGCGCGGCCTCCCCCGCCTGCCAGGCCGCAGCAGGGGAGGCCGGCGGCAGCTCCGGGCGGCCAGCGGCCACGGCCGGGCGAGCATCGGCCCGGCCGACCCGCGCTGCGGCGACCGGGTCCTGACCGGTCGCCCCGCGAAGACCGGCCGACTCGCCGTGGCCGACCGGCGGCTGGCCGGCAGGCGTGGCGGACTCGGCGGCCGCAGTCGGCCCGGGCGCCGGAGTCGGCGCGGGCTCGGGCGCCGGAATCGAGGAGATGGCCTGCTCGTACGCCGCCTGGACGCGCGCGACCTCGCCGCCGGGATCGCGGAACCAGTTCGTGGACCAGAGCCGGTGATACCGCCAGCCGAGCCGCTGGAGATGCTCGCCCCGCAGCCGGTCGCGATCCCGCACGCTGCCGGACTCCCGATAGGAGGCGCCGTCAGCCTCGATAGCGAGCACCATGCGGCCGGGATCGTCGGGGTGGGTAGCGGCGAAGTCCACCCGGTAGCCGCCCACTCCGTACTGCGGCACGACGGTAATGCCGCATTCGGCGAGCCGGTCCCGCACATCGGTCTCGAACGAGTCCAGCACCGCGGCGCCGGACGCCTCCACCGCTGTGCCACCCGAGCTGGCGTAGTCCAGGTAGTCGGCGAGCAGCCGGGCGCCGGCCTTGGTGACCCGGTCCGGATCGACGTCGTGCACGGAGAACGAGCTGACCAGCGTGAGCCGGTGCTTGGCCCTGGTCGCGGCCACGTTCAGCCGGCGCTCGCCGCCGTCGCGCAGCAGCGGGCCCCACTGATAGCGCATCCGTCCGTCGGGGTGCTTGCCGTAGCCGATCGAGAAGATGATGGCGTCCCGCTCGTCGCCCTGTACCCGCTCCAGGTTCTTGACGAAGAACGGCTCGGCCGCGTCCTCGGCGAAGAACGCTTCCAGGTCCGCGTTCTCGCCGTCGGTCAGCTGCGCGAGCTTCTCCCGCAGCGCGGCGTCGATCCGCTCCGCGTGCTTGATGCCGAGCGCGATGACGCCCAGCGACTCATCCGGGTACTCGCGCGCGTGCGTGAGGATCAGGTCCACAACCCGGTCGACCTCGGCGGTCACCGACGTCTCCTGGCCGGACCCAGGGCCCTGCGCGACCACCACGTGCCGCAGGCAGTCGTCCCTGAACACGCCAGGGAACGTCGTGAGCGCGCCGCCGTAGATGCGGCTGTTGGAGAACGCGACCAGCCGCTCGTCCCGGCTGCGGTAGTGCCACGCCAGCGGCGCGGTGGGCAGCAGCGGCCGCAGCGCGTCCAGGACCGACTCGAAGCCGACCCCGAAGGACACGAGGCTGTCCTCGTCGTCCTCGACGTCGTCCACGGACTCCTCGTCGTGCCCGCTGATCTGCCGGAAGAAGTTCGTCGGCGGGAGCTGCCGGTCGTCCCCCGCGACCACGATCTGATGCCCGCGCATGATGGCCGGGATCGCGTCCGCGGGCACGATCTGGCTCGCTTCGTCGAAGATGACCACGTCGAAGAGCCGGCTCGCCGGCAGGATCTGGCTGACCATCAAGGGTGACATGGCCCAGCACGGCTTGATGGCGAACAGCACGTCGCTCGTCTGGTCCAGCAGCCGGCGTAGCGGCAGGTGCCCGCGGCGCAGCGCGGCCTGTTTCCTGATGACCCTGGCCTGCAGCGGATGCCGGTCGCAGGCGTCCGCGAGCGCCCGGGCCCAGGCCTTGCGCACTCGGGCCGCGTTCGCGGTCAGGTGCTCGACGTCGTGCACGCGGAAGTCGCGGGCGATGTCGTCGAGCGCGGCACCGCCGTCGGCGGCGTAGCGGTTATCCCTCACCCTGATCTCATCGAGGATGGACGAGTACCAGGCGTGGTCGAACGCCGCGGCGACCAGCTCGGGCGCTGGCGATCCCTGCGCGAGCTCGTCGAGCAGCGCGCCGAGGCCGAGATCGGAGAACCGCGATCCCAGCTCATACAGCCTCGGCAGCTTCCAGGCGGTGTCCTGATCCGCGGCCAGCTTGGCCAGCATCGGCTCCGGCTCCGCGCCGACAGCCACGAACGCGCGCAGCTCAGCGAGCTGGCGCTCGCAGTCCTCGGACAGCACCGCCAGCTCGTCCAGTCCGGCCGGCGTCCGGGGCTCGCCCGCGCCCCCCGACAGCTCGCGCCACTGCTCCAGCTGCGCGGCCGCACCGGCGAGCGCGCTGGCGAGCTCGGCCGCCGGAACCTGATCACCGGCGACGGCGAGCGCGCGAGCCTGCTTGCGCAGGGCCCGCCGTTCCAGGAAGCTCAGCCCGGCCCCGTCGCCGACCGCGGTCGCCAGCCGGGCCGGGTCGGCCGCGAAGACACCGGGCGCGAGCCGCCCGAGCGTGACCCGCACGGAGCCAAGCAGCTGGGTCCGGGCGGCTGCCTCGGCGTAGGACGCGGGCGGGCGCAGGTCGGCTTCGGCGCAGACCTGGGCCGCCCGGCGCACGAACATCGGTATGCCGCGGCTGCCGAGCCGCGAGGCCAGCTCGATCGCGCGCCGCGCGTCGTCGGCCGAGCGCAGCGCGGCGCCGAACCACGGAGTGTTGTCGGGCCGCAGCAGGAAGCCGCCGAGGTGCGCGAACTCACGTAGCTCGTCCCGGATCCGGTCGGCCTGCTCGCCGCTGATCTGCTCCGGCGCGGAGAACCGCGCCGGGGTACGCGCGGCCGGGTCGATACCCAGCAGCGCGGACTGAATCTGGAACGGCGTGACCCCCCACGGCTGATGCACCTGATGCAGGCCGAACGCATGCCGCGCCAGCCGGCGCTGCCGGTCGGCGAGTCGCCGGTGCAGACTGCTCACGTCCGGCTCGGCAGTGCTCTGCGCCGCTTGCAGCGTCTCCCCCAGGTCCCGGCAGATCCGCATCCGGTCCCTGGTGCCGTCGTGAATATCCAGGACGACGCCACCCAGGTCGACGTTCTTGAGCCGGGACAGCACCGCGTCGATGGCGGCTCGCTTCTCCGCGACGAACAGCACCTTCCGGCCCTGCGCGACCAGCGCGGCGATCAGGTTGGCGATCGTCTGGCTCTTGCCGGTTCCCGGCGGCCCGTGGATGACCAGGCTGCGGCCGGACAGCACCGTGTTGATCGCGCTGCGCTGGGATGAGTCGGCGTCGAGCACGGAGTAGTCCTGCTCCGGCGAGTCGATCCAGCTGTCGCCTTCGTCCTCCGCGGCGAGCATCTCCTGCGCCTCGGGATCGCCGGCGATCGCGGCGACGACGTCGCTGTCGAACAGCACGTCGCCGGCTGCCTGCAGATCCCGGACCATCGGCAGCTTGGCGTAGGTGAACGTGCCGATAACCCGCCGGGGCAGGATCTGGAAGCCGGGCACCTCCGCGACGTCCGCCGCGCTGGTAAGCAGGTCCCCGATCTTGTCCGCGGGTTCCTCGGCGAGTTGCTCGGTCGCGGCGCCGAACGCGGTCGCGAGCTTGTGCAGCAAGACGGGGTTGACCTCGATGTCGTCGTCGAGCACCAGCTCGAAGTCGTCGTGCCTGGCCCGCGTCGGCGCGATCGTCAGCCCGCGCAGCAGGACCGGGGCGGCCGGCTCAAGGAAGAGCTCGTCCCACCGCGCGATCCCGGTCGCCAGGTAGCCCGCGCGCACGCCGCGCTCTTCCAGCAGCTCCTTCGCGCGCCGGTAGATGGCCTGCACCCGGCGGATCGCGTCGGCGCGCAGATCTACGTCGGTGAACAGTCGCGTCAGCCGGATCGAGCCGGTGCGCAGGAACTTGTCCAGGGCCGAAGGGTCCGCCCCGCTCAGATCCAGCGTGCCGGCCCGGCGGTCCTTGTAGTACAGCAGCGTGTTCCGCCCGCCCAGGTCGGTGAGGGCGTCGATCCACAGCTCCTGGGCGGCCGCGATGAGCTTCTGGCGGCGGCTGCCCTGCTCGCGGTGCGCGCCGCCAGCCACCCGCGCGTACCCAGACTCCGGCTCGTAGCCTTCCTGGTCAGTCATGCGTCCTCCGCTGCGCCGCAGTGCGCCGGGACAGGTGCCCTGGTTCTCGCGGTTCATGCCGTGCGGCGCCGAAAGTTCAACGAAGCAGCGGTCATGTTGTCTCCCGCCGCGCAGGTCTCTGGCCTGCGAGCCGTACCGCCTGCCAGCCCTGATCGCAGCGGCGCACGAATCCCGCGGCGGCGAGCAGCCCGAGTTCCCTGACGGCGGTGTCGAGATCCACACCGGACCGGACCGCGATCCCGGCCGTCCCCCGGCCGCCGCGAACGGGCACCTGTTCCAGCACGGCCCTGGCTGCCGGGTCGAGCCGGTCCAGCTCCAGTGCCGGGCCGTGGCGCGGGCCGGTGCCGATGCCTTCGCCCGACGGGCTCAGGTGCTCAAGCACGTCACCCGCGTCGGTGACGCACATCGCGCCGTACTCCCGGATCAGCTCGTGACAGCCCGCCGACTGCTCCGAGGTCACCGGGCCCGGCATCGCCATCACCGGCCGGCCGAGCTCGCGGGCGTGCCGCGCGGTATTGAGGGCGCCGCTACGCAGCGCGGCTTCCACCACGACGGTGCCGCGGCCCAGCGCCGCGATGATCCGGTTCCGGATCAGGAAGCCCGGCCGCGTCGGCTGCTGGTCGGGCGGGCACTCGCTGACCAGGATGCCCTGCGCCGCGATCGCCGAGAACAGGCCCGCGTGCCCGCGCGGGTAGCCGTAGCTGAGCCCGCCCGCGAGCACCGCGACGGTCAGCCCGTCGGCGGCCAGCGCGCCCCGGTGCGCGGCCGCGTCGATACCGAACGCCCCGCCGGAGACCACCGTGGTGCCGCGCTCCGCCACCGCGGCCGCCAGTTGCAGGCCGACGCGCAGACCGTAGGCGGTCGCCGCGCGCGCACCCACGATCGACACCGAGCGCAGGCACGCGTACCGAAGGTCGGCCGAACCCTGTACCCAGAGCAGCAGCGGCCGGGTATCCCCGAGATCATCAAGCTGCGTCGGCCACTCCGGGTCACCGGGCACCACTAGCCGCAGCCCGCTCTGCTGCCAGCCGGCCAGCGCGGCAGCGGCGGGCACCAGGCCGAGCCGGCGCCGCCACCTGCGCATCGCCCGCCCGAGCGCGTCCGGCTCGGCTCCGGCCGGCAGCAGGGTACCGTCGGCGCCCGTGGTCAGGGCGAGGACCTCGGCCGGACTCCTGGACCGCAGCGCAGCCCCGAGCACCGCGTCGCCCGGATCGGCCAGGAAGCTCAGCGTCACCCTGGCCCGGCGGTCGGCGTCCTGGCCTGTGTCCATTCCGGCGGTCACTGGCCCGCTCCCAGCCACAGGCCCAGCGCGTAACCGACCTCGGCCAGGCGCGGCCGGTCCGCGCCTGCCAGGTCAGCCAGCGTCCACGACAGCCTGATGATCCGGTCGGCGCCGCGGGCGCTGACCTGCCCGAGGTCCATGGCGCGCTCCAGCGGAGCCAGCGCACCCGGAGTCGGCCGGAACGAGCGGCGCAGCTCGCCGCCGGGTATCTCCGCGTTGAGCCGCCAGCGGGTGCCGCGCAGCCGCGCCGCTGCCCGTTCGCGCGCGGCCAGCACCCGGTTGGCCACCACGGCGCTGGACTCGGCCAGCTGGCGATCACACAGCAGCTCCGCCCTGGTCACCGGCAGCAACTCGACCTTGACGTCCACCCGGTCCAGCAGCGGGCCGGACAGCCGGGCCAGATAGCGCCGGCGCACGAGCGGCGAGCACGTGCAGTCCGCGCCGGTCGCCGCGGTGCGCGCGCACGGGCAGGGGTTGGCCGCGAGCACGAGCGTGAACCGGGCCGGGAACCTGGCGGTCAGGCCCGACCTCGCGATCACGACCTCGCCGGCCTCTAACGGCTGGCGCAAGGCGTCGAGCACGTCCCGGTCAAACTCCGGGGCCTCGTCCAGGAACAGGCAGCCGAGATGGGCCAGCGACGCCGCGCCGGGCTTGATGATGCCGCTGCCGCCACCGACGATCGAGGCCTTGGACGAGGTGTGATGCGGGGCGCAGAACGGCGGCACCGTCAGCAGCGGCTGCGCCGGGGTCAGCGCTCCCGCCACCGAGTGGATCGCGCTGACCTCTAGCGCGTCGGCGGCCGGCAGCGGCGGCATGATCGTCGGGAGCCGCTCCGCGAGTAGCGTCTTGCCCACGCCTGGTGGCCCGGTCAGCATCAGGTGGTGCCCGCCGGCCGCGCAGATCTCGGCTGCCCGCCGGGCGACCGGCTGGCCGGCGACGTCGGCCAGATCGCGGTGCGGCTCGCCCGCGGCCGCCGGGCTGACCACGAGACCGGCCATGCCGGGCAGCTGGCCGCTGTCCTGGTTCGGCGCTCCGGCGGGCGTCCGCAGCGGCGGCGGGCCGCTACCGGGCTCGGCCACCACGACGTCGGCGTCGCTACGGCCGTCGTCGCGGCCGGCCAGCCAGTTCACCAGGGCCGCCAGGGTGGCCGGGGCGGCGACCCGCACGCCCGGCACGAGCGCCGCCTCGGCGATGTTGTCCGGCGGCGTCACGACGCGGCTGAAGCCCGCCCGGGCCGCCGCCACGACCGCTGGCAGCACGCCGGGCACGGGCCGCAGCCGTCCGTCCAGGCCGAGCTCGCCCAGGAACACCGTGCCCGCCAGCCAGGCGGCCCGGATCGACCCGGCGGCGGCGAGAATGGCGAGCGCGATGCTCAGGTCGAAGCCTGATCCGCGCTTGGGCAGGCTGGCGGGCGACAGGCCGACGGTGATGCGGCGCTGCGGCCAGTGCTGGCCGCTGTTGACGATGGCCGCCCTGATCCGGTCCCGCGCCTCCCGCAGCGCGGTGTCCGGGAGCCCGACGAGCATGAACGTGACCAGCCCGTTCTCGATGTCTGCCTCGATCTCGACCACGTAGCCCTGGACGCCGACCAGGGCGATCGAGTGGGTGCGGGCGAGCGTCATCAGCCCACCCCGCGCACGTGCTGGAGGCGGAACGTGCCCGGAGCGGTCCGCAGGACCCCGATCACGTCGATCCGGATCTCGTCGTAGAGCGCACCTTGCTGGCGCTAGCCACAGCGCGGCGAGGCGGCGCTGGCGCCAGGCCTTCTGCCGGGAGACGGCCTCCAGCGGGGTCCCGAACCTGACCCCGGACCTGGTCTTGACCTCGCAGATCACGAGGGTGCCGCCGTCGGCGGCGACGATGTCGATCTCGCCCTGCGAGCAGCGCCAGTTGCGGTCGAGGACGATCAGGCCGGCGTTCCTGAGGAAGTCGGCGGCGAGTTGCTCGCCCTGCCGGCCGAGCAGGTCTTTGGCGTTCACGCTCATCACCTCCGGCACTCACGGTGCCGGAGATGATGACCTGCCCTCGGGTCCGGCCGTGCGGCTGTGCGCAGCCCGGCCAGGCCGGTGGACGGGGCGCCGCCGGACCGCCGGAAATGTCCGAGGCAGCGGGTTTAATACCGCCCGCGCACCTGGCAGGCCGGGCTAGTCGTCGTGCGGCCGCTTCCCGGCCTGCTCGTCCAGCGGACCCGGATAGGCCGCCTCGGCCCGCGCCGCCAGCCTGTCGGTCTGCCGCCGGATCACGATGATCGTGACGACGATGGCGACCACGGCGACGGCGCCGACGATGAGGCTGATCAGGCCGGAGGCTCGCTCCAGCGCCCGGCCAGCCAGGTAGGCGGCCGTGGTGTAGATCGCGGCCCAGACGATGCCCCCGGCCGCGTTCGCGGGCAGGAACCGCCGCCAGCGCATCTTGCTGGCGCCGGCCAGGAAGGCCGCGTACGTCCGCAGCACCGAGACGAACCGGCCGAAGAACACCACCTCGGCCCCGTGCCGGTCAAACAGGTAGCGGGCGATCTTGAGCTTCCGCTCGTCCAGCCGGACCTTGGAGCCGTACCGGCGGGCGAGCGGGTAGCCGCCCTTGTCCCCGACCCAGTAGCCGATGTTGTCGCCCACGATCGCGGCCGCGGCCGCGACCGCGAAGATCACCCACGGGTTTAGGCGGTGGGTGGTGCCCGCGTAGGTCCCGGCCAGGATCAGGGCGGTCTCCCCCGGCAGGGGGACGCCCAGGCTCTCGGCGCCCACGAGCAGGGCCACGGCCCAGTACCCGTACGTGCCGACTAGGTGGTTGATGTTCATGTGCCCGCTGTCGTACCCACCGGGGCCCGACCAGGCCGGGCCGCGCACGGGAACAAAGCTCGCATTTCCGGCTGCAGGGGAGAAGCCAGGCGGCTAGCGCGGATTACTTCGGGTCCGGGATCTCGAGGTCGCTCTTGGCCAGTTCCTCGACGTTCACGTCCTTAAACGTGACAACCCGAACATTCTTCACGAAACGCGCGGGACGATACATGTCCCAGACCCAGGCATCCTGCATGGTGACTTCGAAGAACACGTCACCGTTGTCGGCAGTCCGGACATTCAGGTCAACCTGATTGGTGAGGTAAAAGCGCCGCTCGGTCTCGACGACGTGCGTGAACAGCCCGACGACATCGCGGTACTCGCGGTAGAGCTGGAGCTCCATCTCGGTCTCGTACTTCTCGAGATCCTCCGCGCTCATCTTCTCCCCTCCGATCAGGCGCCGCGGGCCATCGCCGCGGTACCTGCCGTCGGCCAGCCATACTCTTCGATGGCGTCCACGATAGGGCCATTCTGCCCACTGCCAGCCTGGTAGCACGAGTCGGCTGCCTCGGAGTCGACCAGCGGCTCGTCGGCCACGACCAAGGTATGCCCCCGGACGTTCACGAACGACCTCCGGTGCTCCGGGCAAGGCCCGTGCTCCGCCAGTGCATTCATGTGACTACGGGTCGAATATCCCTTATGCCGGGCGAAGCCATACTCCGGGTACTCGGCGTCCAGCTTGCACATGATGGCATCTCTGGTGACCTTGGCCACCACCGAGGCAGCGGCGACGCAGGCCGCGACCTGATCGCCCTTCCACATGGCCAGCGTGGGCGCGGAGAGCCCGCGGACCGGGAATCCGTCGGTGAGGATGAAGCCCGGCTTGCTGCCCAGCGCGGCCAGGGCGCGCCGCATCCCGGCCACGTTGCAGACATGCAACCCGATCCGGTCGATGTCACCGGACGAGATGATCACCACGCTCCAGTCCAGCGCCGCGCGCATGACCTGCTCGTAGGCGACGTTTCTGGCCTTCTCCGTCAGCGCCTTCGAGTCGGCCAGCTCGGTCAGGCTCGCGATCCGGGTCGGCTTGAGCACGACGGCGGCCACTACCAGCGGGCCAGCGCAGGCACCCCGGCCGGCCTCGTCAGTGCCCGCCACCGGAGCCAGGCCAGCCCGGCCCAGGACCCGCTCGTAGCTGCTGAGCCCGCAGTCGCGCCGCGGTGTCAGCCCGACCGGACGACGTTGCCCTGCGTACATGAAGTCAACTGTGCCGGTGCGGGCCCAGCCGCCGCAACCGATCCCGCTCTAGGCGGACACGCCCGGATATGCGGGGACCGCGGCGGGGCCGGCCAGCGGACGGGCCACACCCAGGCCTGCCAGCGGACGAACCGCCTCCGGGCCGGCGCTTGCCCGGGCGGCGGCGAAGCGCGTTCCTGACCCGGCGCCTGAGCCGGATCTGGAGCCAGGTCAGCGGCAGGGCCCCGACCACACCCGCGCCCAGCGGCAGGTAGGAAGGCTCGGGCGCGACCCTGGCGCCGAGCAGCTGGGTCACGGCCCGGTCGGCCGCCGCCGAGCCGGCCTGCGCGGAACTGGGCCGGCTGATTCCAGGCTGGTTGAAGGTCGAGGGGATGGACAGGATCCGCCACCGGGACGGCGGCCACACGATCACGAATGCGCGGCCGATGACCTTGTTCTCCGGGATCGTGCCCTGGCCGGGGTCGGACATCCGCAGCCTGGAGTCGTCGGACACCGAGCGGTTGTCGCCCATCACCCACAGGCGGCCGGGCGGCACCCGATGTTGAACTTGATCTGCGACGGGGCGGCGCCGGGGAACAGGTACGAGCTCCTCGTGCAGCGGCACGCCGTTGACGGTGACCAGGCCCTGGGCGTTGCAGCAGACGACGTGATCTCCGGGCGTGCCGATCACGCGCTTGATGTAGTCGGTCTGGCCGACCGGAGTGCCGAAGAGCCCGGCGATCGAATGGAACAGCTTGCCGAGCGTGTCGTCGTAGGCACGAGCGAGGAAGTTCGAATTCGAGGCGGCGGACGTCGGATTCGGGTTCCAGGACCCGTCGCCGTTGAACACGATGATGTCGCCCGGCTGAATGCTGCGGAAGTGGTAGACGAGCTTGTTGACCAGGACCTTGTCACCGATCAGGAGCGTGTCCTCCATGGAGGACGACGGAATGAAGAACGGCTGCACGACGAACGTCTTGATTACCAGTGCGATCGTCAGCGCCACCACGATCAGGATCGGCAGTTCCCGCCAGCCAGATACCCGCCGGGACTTCTTCGCCGTCTGCTCTTCCTCGGCCGCAGCCGAGGCTGTCCTGGTCGTCCGGCTCCCTGACCGTCGGCAGGCTCGCGACGGCCACCCACCGGCCCGCCCGAACCGGCCCGCAACCTGCCTGCCGAAGCCGGGCTCGCCAGGGCCAGCCCCGGCCTGACCAGGCAACGTCTCGTATTCACGGGTCTGCGAACTGGCGGAGAAACCGCCAGGCGCGGAGATGCCGCCAGCGGGCGCGGTGTAGCCGCCTGCGCCAGTCCGCGACTCGTCTGTGGCCGGCGCTGTCCCGCCCGTCAGCGCGCTGTAGCCGTGGCCGCCATTCCGTGACACCCCGTCGGCTGCTTCCCCAGCACCCTGAGCGCCGGTCGCCCGCTCGGGCTTGCCGTGCTCGTTGCTCATCATCGGCCTGAGCCTATCGTCGCTGTTCCCACCCTGATGCCAGCGCCGGGCAAGCCTGGTTGTTCTCCGCGGTCAACTGGTTGCAATGCGTAATCCAGCACAGTCTTAACATGACCTGCCTGATTCCGCCGGTATAACGCGCCAGCCATCAGCGCGGGTTCCGGCGGCGGCGGATTTTGCGCCGGACCCGGCGCTGCAGCCAGGTCACCGGCACGGCCAGGCCGAACCCGGCCGCCAGCGGCAGGTACGGCGGCTCCGGCCGCAGCGGCGCCGAGACCAGCGGATTAGCCCCGGCCGCGCCCCGGCCGGCCCCGGCGGCGGACGCGGGCTTGTCGACGCCCGGCTGGCCGAAGGTCGCCGGGATCCGCAGGATCTGCCACCGGGACGGCGGCCAGACGATCACGAACGCGCGCCCGACGACCTGGCTCTCCTGCACCATGCCGTCGCCGGGATCGGCCTCGTGTCCGCGCGAGTCGTCGGACACGCTGCGGTGGTCGCCCAGTACCCACAGGTAGCCGCGGCCGGGACGGTGACGCTTAAAGTGCGCGGGGATGCCCGGCGGCGCGCTATTGGCCGCGTTGCCCGGATACAGGTAGGACTGCTCGTGCAGCGGGACGCCGTTCACCGTCACCAGGCCCTGCGCGTCGCAGCAGCGCACGTGGTCGCCCGGCACCCCGATGACCCGCTTGACGTAGTCGACCTGGCCGAGCGGCGTTCCGAACAAATCGCGGACGGAACTGAACAGCTTGCCGAGGGTGTCGTCGTACAGCCGCGCGAGCGCGCTGCCGGTGGCGGACTGCGCGGGCGCTGCGTTCCAAGTCCCGTCGCCGTCGAAGACAACGATGTCACCGGGCTCGATGTTGCGGAAGTGGTAGACGAGCTTGTTGACCAGGACCTTGTCGCCGATCTCCAGCGTGTCCTGCATGGACCCGGTCGGGATGAAGAATGCCTGCACCACGAACGACTTGACGACCAGCGCGATGACCAGCGCCACCACGATCAGCACCGGCAACTCCACCAGCAGCGAGCGGGCCGGGCGAGACCGGGCCAGTTCGGGTCCTTCGTCCGGCCCGGGAAGCTCACCGGGACCGGCACCGTCCTGCCCCCCGACGCCATGCCGGGAACGGGGCTGCACCGAGGCTACGGTGTCAGCCGGCCGCTCGGGCTGGGCCCACTCAGGCTGCGCCCACTCAGGCTGCGCCGCCCGGCTCCAGCCAGGCTCATCGGGGTGCTGCATCAGTCAGTCAGCCGCCAGCGCGGCTCGGTGATGACGACACCGGGCACCAAGACCACCTTCGCGTTCGGCCATCGCTGCCGGGTCGGCGACCCACCTGAACCGGCAGCACGAGCTGCGGCGCGCGCCTGCGACCAGCACCCGAGCGGGCGCCGCACGGCGCGGACGCTTACTTGGCCGGGGTGGTCTCGCGCCGCTCGCGGATCCTCGCGGCCTTGCCGCGCAGGTCCCGCAGGTAATACAGCTTGGCGCGGCGGACCCGGCCGCGGGTCACGAGCTCGATCTTGTCGATCGCCGGGGTGTGCACCGGGAACGTCCGCTCGACGCCGACGCCGTAGCTGATCTTGCGGACGGTGAAGGTCTCGCGCGCCCCGCTCCCCTGGCGGCGGATCACGACGCCCTGGAAAACCTGGATCCGGGACCGGTTGCCTTCCTTGACCCGGACGTGCACCTTCAGCGTGTCGCCCGGCCGGAAGCCCGGCACGTCGGAGCGGATCTGCGCCTTCTCGAGCTCGGCAATCGCGGTGTGCATCGCTGCAGTTTCCTCAATAGTCGTGAGCGCACGCCTGCGAACGCGCTGCATCGGTCTTGGTGCGCCGGGCGGTCGCCCGGCAGCCCCCCGCGAGGTACCCAGCGGCAGGGCAGTGCCTTTTAGTGTGCCACATCTTCGCCGCTAACCGGAAAGCCAGCCTCAGAGAGCACGGTCAAATCATGATCATCTAGGGCCTGCGGGCCGCCGGGCGCCAGCCCGCGGATCAGGTCGGGCCGGTTGGCGGCGGTGCGCCGGAGCGCCTCGTCGCGGCGCCAGCGGGCGATCGCACCATGATCACCGGAGAGCAGGACGGGCGGCACCTCGCGGTCCCGCCAGACCCTGGGCCGGGTGAACACCGGGCCCTCGACCAGCCCGGCCATCGGACCAGCGCCCGCGCCGAACGAGTCGTCCCCGGCCGACTCGGCGTTCCCGAGCACGCCCGGCAGCAGCCGGCAGATCGCCTCGGTCAGCACCAGCACGGCGGGCTCGCCACCGGCCAGGACGTAGTCACCGAGGCTGACCTCGGCGACCCGCATCCGGGACCGCGCTTCGTCGATCACCCGGCCGTCTATGCCCTCGTACCGGCCGCAGGCGAAGATCAGCCATGGCTCCGCCGCGTACGCCACGGCGTGCTGCTGGGTGAACGGCACCCCGGACGGCGTCGGCACGATCAGCAGCGGGTCGCGGCCGGGCCTGGCCGCAGAACCGGCGGCGACGTCACCCGCCAGCGCGTCCAGCGCCGCGCCCCACGGCTCTGGCTTCATGACCATCCCCGGACCACCGCCGAACGGGGTGTCGTCCACGCTGTGATGAACGTCATAGGTCCAGCTGCGCAGGTCATGCACGCCGAAGGTGATGTCGCCGCGGTCGGCGGCCTTCCCGATGAGGGACACCCGGAGCGGCCCGAAGTACTCCGGGAAGATCGTGATGATGTCGATCCGCACCAGTGGTCTCCGGGCTAGAGCGCGTCCTGCGGGTCGAGCAACCCGGCGGGCGGGTCGATCACGATCCGTCCGCCCCGCAGGTCTACCTCGGGCACGATCTGGGTCACGAACGGGACCATGATCTCGGTCCCCGTCCGCGCTCCGGCGCCGGCCACGACCAGCAGATCCTGGCCGTGGTGCAGGACATCGGTCACGATTCCGACGTGCTCGTCGCCGGGTCCGTAGACCGCAAGCCCGATGAGTTCGTGATCACGGAACTCGTCCGGATCGGCGACGTCCTCCAGGTCTGCCGAGTCCACCACTAGCAGCACGCCGCGCAGCTCATCGGCGGCGTCGCGATCGGCGACGCCGTCGAAGGACAGCAGCAGCTTGCCGGAGTGCCAGCGGACCCGGCTGACCTTGAGCGGCCCGGCGGCCGCGGGCTCTGTCGCCAGGACAGCGCCCGCGGCGAACCGGAGCTCAGGATCGTCGGTACGCACCTCGACGGCCAGCTCGCCGCGTACTCCGTGCGGCCTGGTGATCCGGCCGACCACAAGCTGCATGGCAGTCAGGGGGCAACCCCTAGCGGCTCTCGTCGGTATCCAGCAGGTCGACCCGGACGTAGTTGTTGCCGGCCAGCGAGCCGATGACGGTGCGCAGCGCCCTGGCCGTGCGTCCGCCCCGGCCGATGACCTTGCCGAGGTCGTCGGGGTGCACGCGAACTTCGAGCACCCGGCCCCGGCGCAGGCCGCGGCTGCCGACCTGCACGTCGTCAGGATGCTCGACTATGCCCCTGACCAGGTGCTCCAGGGCCTCTTCGAGCACCTCAGGCCTCGCTGCCAGCTGACTCGGCGTCGGTGCTGGCATCGGCGGACGCGTCCGCGTCAGCCGCCACGGTGGCCTGAGCCGACTCCTTGGCGGCAGCCGTCTCCTCGGCCACCGACGCTTCGGCACTCGCCTCGGCAGGCGTCACCTCGGCCGCGGCCGGCTGCAGCTCGCAGCCGGCTCAGCTGCAGCCTCGGCCGCGGCCGGCTCAGCCGTGACCTCGGCCGCGGCCGGCTCAGCCGGCTTCGGCGGCCTTCTTGGCCCTGGCCGGCTTTTCCGCCTTCTCGGCCTTGTCCGCCTTTTCTGCCTTGTCGGCCTTCTCGGCCCTGGCCGGCTTGTCGGCCTTCGCGTCGGCGGCCTTGGCCTTCGGCTTGGTCTTGGCGCCGCTGTCAGCCAGCGACTCCGCCGCGGCCGCGGCGAACGCGGCCTTCTTGTCGGCCTTCGGCTCGGCGACCCTCAGGGTGCCCTCGGCACCAGGCAGGCCCTTGAACTTCTGCCAGTCACCGGTGACCTCAAGGATCTTCCGGACCGGGTCGGTGGGCTGAGCACCCACCTTGAGCCAGTGCTGAGCGCGCTCCGAGTTAACTTCGATGAGCGACGGCTCGGACTTCGGATGGTACTTGCCGATCTCCTCGATGGCCCGGCCATCCCGCTTGGTGCGGGAGTCGGCGACGACGATTCGGTAGTACGGCGCGCGGATCTTGCCCAGGCGCTTCAGCTTGATCTTGACAGCCACGGCTGCGGTTATCTCCCAGCGGATTGATGTCGGGCGGCTGGCGGTCCGGGTGAGGACCGGGCACGCCGCTGCCCAGATGGGTCCGGCTCAGCGAGTTAGAGAGGGCCTCGCGCGACCGAGCATAGCGATCACATTCTGCCAGACGCCGCCCGTCAGAGCGTAATCAGCGGGCTCAGCGGCCCTTCTTGCCCGGCTTGCCGCGGAAGCCGGGCGGCAAGTTGGCCGGACCGGTGAAGCCGCCAGGACCTCCGGGCGGGAACTGGAGCGGGCTGTCCTTGCCGTCCAGGCCAGGAAGCCCGGAGAACCCGCCGGGCAGGCCGTTCTTGAGCTGGTCGGCCAGGTCACCGACGGACGGCTGGCCCGCGGCCGGCGGCCGGCCGGAGCGGTCCGGCCCGGCGCCGGGCCCGCGGCCGCCGCCCTTGCCCTTCTTCTTGGCCTTGCCGCGCGCCTTCTGCCGGCGCGATCCGCCCAGGCCAGGGATATTGCCCATCATCTGGCGCATCATCTTCTGGCCTTCGAGGAACCGGACGATCAGGTTGCTGACCTCACCGACGGTGACCCCGGATCCGGCGGCGACCCTGGCCCGGCGCGAGCCGTTGAGGATCTTCGGGTTGCGGCGCTCCTCCGGCGTCATCGAGTTGACGATCGCCTCGGCCCGGTCCAGGTCCTTGTCGTTGACCTGGCTGAGCAGCTCACGGTTCTGCGCCGCGCCCGGCAGCATGCCGAGCACGTTGGCGATCGGCCCCATCTTGCGGACCATGGCCAGCTGCTCGACGAAGTCCTCCAGCGTGAACCCCTCGCCCGAGGCCAGCTTGCTCGCCATATCGGCGGCCTGGTCCTGGTCGAAGCTGCGCTCGGCTTGCTCGATCAGCGTCAGCATGTCGCCCAGGTCCAGGATGCGCGAGGCCATCCGGTCGGGATGGAAGACGTCGAAGTCCTCGAGTTTCTCGCCCGTCGACGCGAACATCACCGGTCGCCCGGTGAGCTGCGCGATCGACAGCGCGGCGCCGCCGCGGGCGTCACCGTCCAGCTTGGTCAGCACGACGCCGTCGTAGCCGACCCCGTCCAGGAACGCCTGGGCCGTGCTGACCGCGTCCTGGCCGATCATGGCGTCGACCACGAAGAGGATCTCGTCCGGGTCGACGGCGTCCCTGATGTTGGCGGCCTGCTGCATCATCTCCGCGTCGACGCCGAGGCGGCCGGCCGTGTCGATGATGACGATGTTGTGCAGCTTGTGCTGCGCTTCCGCGATGGACATCTCGGCCGCCTGCACCGGGTCACCCACCCCGTTGCCGGGGAACGGCGCGAAGACCGGCACCCCGGCGCGCTCCCCGAGCACCTGGAGCTGCTGCACCGCGTTCGGGCGCTGCAGGTCGCAGGCCACCAGCATGGGCGTGTTGCCCTGCGCCTTCAGCCACAGGGCGAGCTTGCCTGCCAGCGTCGTCTTACCCGAGCCCTGCAGGCCGGCCAGCATGATGACGGTCGGCGGGTTCTTCGCGAACTGCAGCCTGCGGGCCTCGCCGCCGAGAATCTGAACCAGTTCCTCGTTGACGATCTTGATGACCTGCTGCGCGGGGTTGAGCGCCTCGGAGACCTCTTCCCCGGACGCTCGCTCGCGGACGCGGGCGATGAAGTCCCGCACGACAGGCAGCGCGACGTCCGCCTCCAGCAGCGCGATCCTGATCTCGCGGCAGGTGGCATCGATGTCGGCGGCGGACAGTCGTCCCCGGCCGCGCAGCGCGGAGAAGACCTGAGTGAGCCGATCGGAGAGAGTTTCGAACACGCGGGCTGCCGTCCTCCCAAGACTTTCGTACGCCCCAGGTTATCGGGTCCGGGATGGCCTCATGCCCGCGTGGACAGCGGCAGGCCAGCGGTCTGGCCGCAGCGCGCCTTATCCCGGAATCCCGCGAAACTGGTGTCTTCCTGTTTTGTGCAATCTGAAATCTGCTGACTGCAATAGCTTCTTGCTGCGTGCAGATCGGGAACGTAGCGTCGAGATGTTGACCTTTGCTGACATCCGAAACTGGAGGTAGCGGGTGAGTACTGGGCGGGAGCGCAATCTACTGGTTGCGCGCTGGCGCAGTTCACACCGGCTGCGATCCGCGGCGGCGCCCCCGCCCATTCCGGGGGTGCGGGCGATTCCGGTAGCAGACGCCCTCCACCTGGCAGTTCAGGAAGAACCAACCGCCGCCGGGGTACAGGAGTTAAGCCCCAGCGGCTCGGGCGATCGCGATCCACGCCAGGTGCTCGCGGCGGCGGAACAGTTCATCACCCTCTTTCACCGCGAAAACCCTGCCCTGAGCGCCCCCGCCGACCGGCTGCGGGGGGTCGAACGGGAGATCCGGTTAACCGGGACGTACCAGCACACTCTTGACGAGCTCGTATTCGCGGCCCGGGTCGCCTGGCGGAACAGTTCGCGCTGCATCGGGCGGCTTTACTGGCGCAGCCTCCGGGTACGAGACCGGCGGCACGTTACCACCGCCCCGGACATAGCCGCCGAGACCGCGACTCATCTGCGGGAGGCCACCAACCGCGGCCGGATCCGGCCGCTCATCACGGTGTTCGCCCCCGACGAGCCCGGCCAGCCAGGCCCTCGCATCCTGTCCGGCCAGGCGGTACGGTACGCCGGATACCAGACCGGCGGTCAGCTGATCGGTGACCCAGCCAATGTCAAGCTCACCCAGCTTGCTCATTCCCTTGGCTGGCCGGGCCGACGACCGTCGGGCCGGTTCGACGTACTGCCGCTGATCATCCAGGAGGCGGGGCGCGGGCCCACTCTCCATGAGCTGCCGCCGGACGCGCTCCTGCAGGTGCCGTTGCACCACCAGTCGCTGGACTGGTTCGCCGGCCTCGGCCTGCGCTGGTACGCCGTGCCGGTGATCAGCGACATGTACCTAGACGCCGGCGGGATCAGATATCCGGCCGTCCCGTTCAACGGCTGGTACATGTGCACCGAGGTCGGCTCCCGCGACCTCGGGGATCCCGTTCGCTACGACCAGCTTCCGGTTGTCGCCGACCGCATGGGCCTCGATGTCACGAGCGACCGATCGCTGTGGAAAGACAAGGCGCTGACCGAACTGAACCTCGCGGTCCTGCATTCATTTGCCGCGGCAGGCGTGACGATCACCGACCACCACACCGAATCATCACGGTTCCTGAAGCACATCGAGCTGGAAGAACGTCAGGGCCGCAAGTGCCCGGCCGATTGGACCTGGATCGTGCCGCCAGCCGCTTCGTCCGCGACTGCTGTCTTTCACCGCTATTACGACGACTTCGATCAGACCCCGAACTTCTACCGCCATACTCCAGCTCAAGGCGCGTAATGCGGCGTCAAGTTCCGCTGCCGACACGGGCGCGGGCGGCCAGCAGCGCATCGTCATAATGAATCCGCGGCCGCGGGACGCCGGCCCGTTTCAGCGCCCGGATGGTGTCACGCACCATCTCGGCGGGGCCGGCGACATATGCCTCGCACTGTTCCGGCAGGTACCTAGCAGCCACTCGCCCGACGTTGCCCTGCATCCCGTCAAACGCGGGATCGTCGGAGGTAACCGGGGTCACACTCAGCCGGTCATACGCATCGCAGAGCCGCCACAAGTCCCGTAGGTCGTAAAGCTCGATCCGGCTGCGGGCGCCATAGAACAGCGAGATCCGCCGCGGGGTGGCCGAGGACTCCCTGACCGCTTGTTCGATGATCGCCTTGATCGGCGATAGGCCCGTGCCGCCGGCGATGCACAACAGGTCGCGCGTTCCGGCCGGAGCCAGCGTCATGGTGCCGAGCGCAGGCCCGAGCGTCAGCTCGTCGCCCGGTCTGGTGTGCGACACCAGCGCGTTGCTGACCCAGCCGCCCGGTATCGCCCGGACGTGCAGCACGATCAGGCCGTCGTCGCGTGGCTTGCACGCGACCGAGTACTGCCGCCACACCCGTGGCCATCGGCTCGTCTGCACCGTGATGTGCTGGCCGGCCAAGTAGGGCAGGTCCGCGTCCGGCGCGATGGTGAGCACCGCTATGCCGTCACCGCGCCGGTCTATGTGCACGACTTCGGCGGTCCAGAATGCGGGCGAGGAGGCCGCGTCCTCCTCCGCCGCCCGGATCATCAGCGAGGAGCCGGCCGCATAGGTCCGCAGCCACGCCTGCTCCGCCGCCTCGGTGAACTTGTCCCCGGCGTAGGCGCGCAAGGTAGCGATGAGCGCGCCGCCGACGGCGTCGTACATAGCCGGGTCGACTCCGTACTTACGATGGTCGCGGCCTAGCTGGGACAGGTAGCTTGCCAGCTCCTCCGGGCTGCTCAGGCTCTCGACCACCCGCGCCAGCGCGCGGAAAAGGCGGTCGCGCTGCTCATCCATAGCGGGCGGGAACAGCTGCCGCAACGATGGCTCCTGCAAGAAGAGGCGGGCGTAGAAGTACGCCGCCGCCTCGTCTCCGGCCGCCGCGACACAGTCGAAGGTGGTACGGATCGCCACCATCGCCGGGTCCGGCTCAGCCGGGCCGGAAGAGCCCGCGCTGACCGTCCCGGCGCCCGCCGCTGCTGCAGCCTCGTCGCCTGCTGCCCTGGCGCCGACCGCCGCTTTGCGCTCCGCAACCGGCGGCTCGCCTGACGGTGACTTCGCGCGGTCGCGATCGCCGGTCGCGTCGCCGGCATCGGGCTGACTATCTGGTAGCCCGGCGCCGACCTCGCACTCGTCGTCAGCGTCCAGCGCCCGCAGACCGTTGCGGAGCAGCACGAGTGCCTCGAAGTCCTTACGCCAGGTGCGCAGGCGCCACCACGGTAAGGACTTGCGTCCCGCAGCGAGAACTTCGGTGGTAGGAGCCGCCAGCATGCCCGTGGCGTCAGGATCCGCCGATCGCGGCACCCGCGTCATCCGCCCGGCCCGCGCCCGGCGCGCCGGACAACCGAATCTGAGCCGATCCCGCCCCGTCCTCGGTGCATCAGAGCCAACGAGCCCCCTCAAGTCCTGGCCTCAGCCGGCCACGCCGTGACCGGACAGATAACTATCGGCCCGGCAAGAGGTGCATTTTTGCATGCCCTATCTGAGGATACGGCGGAGACAATGCGCAGTCAGCGGATTGCAGAATGCAATCGGCTGACGACTCGTGAAATTTCACGCACTCTGGCACTTGTCGGCCTATCGGCTCTGGCTAGCCTTCCAAGATCGCGTCGACGAAGACCTCAGGATCGAAGAAGGCCAGGTCATCAGGGCCTTCGCCGAGCCCGACGAGCTTGACCGGCACGCCGAGCTCGCGCTGCACCGAGACGACGATTCCGCCCTTGGCGGTGCCGTCCAGCTTGGTGAGGATGATCCCGGTGACGTCGACCACCTCGGCGAAGACGCGGCCCTGGCGCAGTCCGTTCTGGCCGGTCGTCGCGTCCAGTACGAGCAGCACCTCATCCACGGTGCCGTGCTTCTCGATCACGCGCTTGATCTTGCCGAGCTCGTCCATCAGCCCGGTCTTGGTGTGCAGGCGGCCCGCGGTGTCCACGATCACCGAATCCACGCCGCGCTCGATGCCGGCGTTGACGGCCTCGAACGCCACGCTCGCCGGGTCGGCGCCGTCCCGGTCGGACCTGACCACTTGCGCGCCGACTCGCTCGCCCCAGGTCTGCAGCTGGTCGACGGCCGCGGCCCGGAACGTGTCGGCCGCGCCGAGGACCACGGTCTTGCCGTCGCCCACCAGCACCCGGGCGAGCTTGCCGCAGGTGGTGGTCTTGCCCGTGCCGTTGACACCGACGATCAGCAGCACCGACGGCCGGTCGCCGTGCCTGGCCGTGTGCAGCGTCCGGTCCATGTCCGGCCCGATGAGGTTGATCAGGTCGGTGCGCAGCAGGTCGCGGACCTCGGCCACGTCCTGGGTGCCGGTGACCTTGACCTCGGTGCGCAGCTGCTCGACGAGCTGGCGGGCCGGGCCGACGCCCAGGTCGGCGGTGATGAGGGTGTCCTCGATCTCCTCCCAGGCGGCGTCGTCGAGCTTGCCGGACGACAGCAGGCTGAGCAGGACGCCCCCGAAGGCGGTCTGCGACCTGGCCAGCCGGCCACGCAGCCGGGCCAGCCGCCCGGCCGACGGCGGCGGCTTCTCGATGACCTCGCCGGGCGCCGCCGGCGCCTCGGGCAGCGCCTCGGCCTCGTACTGCACCGCGACGTCCTCGGGCGCGCCAATGGCGGTGGCGCCGCCCGCAGGCGCCCGCGGCGCCTCCAGCGTGCCGGTGCCGCCACCCTGGCGCTGCTGCCCGCCGGACGACAGCTGCTGGCGCTGCCGCCGGCCGCGCAGGTACGGCACGAGCCCGGCGGTGCCGCCGCCGACGACGACGAACGCGACAATGCCAATGATCAGGTCTTCAGTCATAGCGCCAACTAGTCTCGCAGACGATGCCGGGTGCCCGGTGCGGGCGCACCAGCCAGACGGGTCAGGCGGTCTCGCGTTCGCGCAGCCGCTGGCTGATCACGGTCGAGACGCCGTCGCCGCGCATGCTGATCCCGTACAGGCTGTCGGCGACCTCCATCGTGCGCTTCTGGTGCGTCACGATGATCAGCTGGGACACGTCCCGCAGCTCGGCGAGGATCTCCAGCAGCCGCTGCAGGTTGGTGTCGTCCAGCGCGGCCTCGACCTCGTCGAGGACGTAGAACGGCGACGGGCGCGCCTTGAAGATCGCCACCAGGAACGCGATCGCGGTCAGCGCGCGCTCACCGCCAGACAGCAGCGACAGCCGCTTCACCTTCTTGCCCGGCGGCCGGGCCTCGACCTCGATGCCGGTCGCGAGCAGGTCGTCCGGCTCGGTCAGCAGCAGCCGACCGTCGCCACCGGGGAACAGCCGCCCGATGATGTCCTCGAACTCGCGCGCCACGTCTTCGAACGCCGCGCTGAAGACCTGCTGGACCCGCTCGTCTACTTCCTTGATCACGGTCAGCAGGTCGCGGCGGGTCTTCTTCAGGTCCTCCAGCTGGGCGACCAGGAACGCGTGCCGCTCCTCCAGCGCCGCGAACTCCTCCAGCGCGAGCGGGTTGACTTTGCCGAGCTGGTCGAGCTTGCGCTGCGCCGCCTGGGCCCGCTGCTCCTGCTCCTCGCGGACGTACGGGACCGACAGCTGATCCTCGTCCGCGCCGCCGACCGGGACTCCGGGACCGTACTCGGCGACCAGTACGTCCGCCTCGATCGCGAACTCCTCCAGCGCCCGCCCGGCGATCTGCTCTAGCTGCAGCTGCCGGGTGGCCCTGGCCATCTGCGCGCCGTGCGCGCTGTCGACGACCTTGTCGAGTTCCTCCGAGGTCTCCCTGATCCTGGCCCGGACCGACTTCAGCTCGCCGTCGCGGCCCTTGTGCGCTTCCTCGGCCGCCTGCCGCTCGGCGTCGGCCGCGGCGCTGGAGGCCTCGATCCGGCGCAGGGCGATCCGGGCGCCGTCGGCGACCGCGCTCGCGACCGCGGCACCCTCGGCCCGGCGCTGCGCCCTGGCCACCGCCCGGACCGCGGCCTGGCGTTCCGCCACCGCCGCCCGGCCGAGCGCGTCGGCCCGGCCGGAGATCGCGCGCAGGCGCTCCTCGACGGTCCTGACCTCAAGTCGCGCTTCCATCTCGGCGCTGCGCGCGGCGACCGCCGCCTCCGCGAGTTCCTGCCGCCCGGCGGGCTCGGCCTCGTCGGCGTCTTCCCCGCCGCGGGCGCGGGCGGGTCCGTCGCCCCGGCGGTCGCCTCGTGCTCGGCCAGCCGCGCCTGCGCGTCGGCGACCTGGGCCAGGCTCTGCTGCCTGGACCGCTCGGCCGCGGCGATCGCGGCCGACAGCCGCCCGCTCTCATCGCGGGCGGCCCGAGCCCGGCCGGCCAGTGAGCCCAGCTTGCCTGATGTCTCGGCGGCCGCGGCGTCGGCCTCGTGCAGTCGCGCGAACGCGTCGGTCAGCGCCTGCCGGGCCTGCTCTTCCTCCTCGACCGCGGCGGCGAGCTGGCGTTCGGCCCGCTGGCACTTGCTCTCCGCGGCGCCGAGCTGACGCTCGGCCTGCCCGGCCGCCGCCTGCAGGCTGAGCACGCTCTGCTCGGCCGCGGACCCGCCCTGGGCCCAGTGCGCGCCGAGCACGTCGCCATCCCTGGTGACCACGCGCAGCGCGGGATTCGCGCGCACCAGGTCAAGCCCGGCGCTCAGGTCAGCGCACACCAGGACGTCACCGAGCAGCGCCGCGACCGTACCCGCGAGTTCCGGCGGCGCGGTGACCAGGTCGACCGCGCGGGGAACGGGGCCGTCCCCGCCCGCGGCCGGCGGCCGGCGCGCGGTGTCCCCGCCGGGTGACCCGATGATCAGCCCGGCCCGGCCGGCCTTCTGGTCCTTGAGCGCGGCCAGGATGGCGACGGCGGCGTCCAGCCCGGTCACGGCGATGGCGCCGGACGCCGCGCCGAGGGCGGCCGCGATGGCCTCCTGCGCGCCGTCCTGAATGGTCAGCAGCTCCGCCAGCGGACCGAGCACGCCGGCGAACGTGCTGCCGGATGCCAGCAGGATCCCGGATGCGTCGGCGCCCTTGCTGACGGCCTCGGTCAGCGCCTCGGCCCTGGCCCGCAGGCCGGCCCGCTCGGCGCTGGCCTCGCGCTCGGTCTTGCGCTGGGCCGCCACGGCCGCGCTCGCGGCCGTGACCGCGGCGCTCGCCTGCTCGTGCTCGGCGGCCAGGTCGGCCCGGCCTGCCTCCCGGCCGGAGACCAGGTCCTGCAGGGCCGCGTACTCGACCTGCGCTTGCTCGGCCCTGGCCCGCGCCTGCGCGAGTGCCTCCGCCAGCCGGCCGGCCTCTTCCTGCGCGGCGTTGGCCCGGCTGGTGGCGGACTCCACCTGGCTGCGCAGGCGCGCCAGCTGCTCGGCCCGCTGGGCCGCGGCCTTCGCGTCGGCCGCGAGCCTGCGCTCGTTCTCGGCGAGGGCGCCCTCGGCCTTGGTCCGGCCGGACACGGCGGTGGTCAGCTGCTGCCGCGTCGCGGCCAGCCGGGCGGTGAGGTCTTTCTCCTGCGCCCGTAGGTCGGCCGCTTCCTGCTCAAGCTCCTCCGGGTCGCGGCCGGCCCGCTGCGGCTCCGGCGCGGACAGGTGCCGGTGCCGCTCGGCCGCCAGGCCCTGCACCGCCCGCAGCCGCTCGGCCAGGCTCGCTAGCGCGAAGAACGCCTCCTGCGCCGCGGCCAGCCTGGGTGCGTGCTGCTGCTCCGCTTGCTCCAGCTCCGCCTCCAGGTCGCGCGCCTCGGCGAGCGCCGCTTCCAGCGCCGCGCGCGCCTGGACGGTCGCCGCCTCGTCGGTCTCGTCCTGGAGCAGCTCGGCCGCGAGCGTCGCGTAGTCGTCGGCCAGCAGCCGGAGCTTCGCGTCGCGCAAGTCGGCCTGGATGACCGCCGCCTTCCGGGCGATCTCGGCTTGCCGGCCCAGCGGCTTCAGCCGACGGCCGAGTTCGCCGGTGAGATCGACCAGCCGGGTCAGATTCGCCTGCATCGATTCGAGCTTGCGGACCGCCTTCTCCTTGCGGCGGCGGTGCTTGAGCACCCCTGCCGCTTCCTCGATCAGCGCGCGGCGGATGTCGGGTCCGGCGTTCAGTACCTCGTCGATCTGGCCCTGCCCGACGATGACGTGCATCTCACGGCCGAGTCCGGTGTCGGACAGCAGTTCGGCGATGTCCAGCAGCCGGCACTGGTCGCCGTTGATGGCGTACTCGCTCTGCCCGGACCGGAACAGCAGCCGCGAGATCGTCACCTCGGAATAGTCGATAGGCAGCGCGCCGTCGCCGTTGTCGATCGTGAGCGTCACCTCGGCGCGGCCGAGCGCCGGCCGGCCGCGGTGCCAGCGAACACGACGTCTTCCATCTTGCCGCCGCGCAGCGGCTTGACGCCCTGCTCCCCCATCACCCAGGAGAACGCGTCGACGACGTTCGACTTGCCTGACCCGTTCGGTCCGACGATGCACGTGATGCCGGGCTCGAACTTCAGCGTGGTGGCGGACGCGAACGACTTGAAGCCGCGCAGCGTCAACGATTTCAGGTACACCCGCCGAGTCCTCCCCAACTGGTCCGGCAAGGCCATGGCCGGTGACTGCGATGCCGCGCCATGGCGGCTGGCCGCCCGTTCCCCGGCACCTTACCGCGACGTCCCTTTAACCAGACGCATTCGAGCGCTTACCGGATCTGTGTGCGGAGTCGGGCCACCGGAAAGGACCTCCAGTTTCGCATCCCGGCGCGGTCCGGGCCTAATCGCCGGTCGGGCGACCCATTTCCTCGCATAACATCCAGCGAACCCGCATTCCAGGAGGCTTCGTGCCGCATCCGTCGCGCCGTGGCGTGCTACTCAGCGGCGCCGGCTGCGGGCTGATCCTGGGCGGCGGCGCACTCGGGCTCCGGCTCGTGCAGGACGGGACACTGCCCGGCAAGTACACCCTGGCAACTCTGGACGGCGCCTGCGGCTCGGCGCCGCCGCCGCCGCGCGGCCCGCGACCGGTTCAGGAAGCCGTCTCGTTCTACTCGGCCTACCGGCAGCGCGTCGTGCCGATGGTGACGCTGCTGCCCGCGGGCGCGCACCCAGCGGGTCTCACCGTCGTGCTGGCTCTGCACGGCTCGGACAGCGACGCGACCGCGATGGCCCGGCTGATGGCGCCGGCGATGACCGCGGCGCGGATCACCAACCTCGCGGTCGTCTGCGCCGACGGCGGCGACACGTACTGGCACGCGCACGCAGACGGCGACGACCCGGTCGGGATGATCGCGCACGAGGTGCTGCCGCGGGCCCGCGCGGCCGGCCTCCGGGACGGCCCGGTCGGGGTGATCGGCGCGTCGATGGGCGGCTACGGCGCACTGCTGCTGGCCGAGCGGTTCGGCACCGTACTGACCGGACGGACCGGCTCGGGAACTCCCCGGCAAAGGTGGTCCCCGCCAGCAAGCTTCCGCCGATGGTCACCGCGGTAGCGGCGCTCTCGCCGGCGATCTTCGGATCGTTCGCGGCCGCGCGGGCGGCGAACCACGCTGCCTTCGACAGCGCGGCGGAGTTCGCCCGCAATGACGTCTTCGCCGGCGCGCGGGCACTGGCCAGAGTTCCGGCCTGGATCGCGTGCGGCGTCGATGACCCGTTCGGTCCGCAGACCGCCGCGCTGCGCGCGCGGCTGACGACGCTGACCGGGCATCAGGTTCCTGGAGGCATGCTGCCCGGCTGTCACGACGACGCATTCTGGGCGCGCAACCTACCGGCCGCGCTGCGCTTCCTCGCGGCGCGCTATGCCTGATCGGACGGGCCTGATTGGTTGGCCGATCAGGCGGATCGGCCTTGGTGCCGAAACGCCCCGGAACGCCGAAAAGGGACGCTAAATAGCGTCCCTTACGGTCGTTGGCCGCTTACGCTCGTCAGGCGAGCGCAGGCTCGCGAACCGGAACCAGCAGGTCCTGGCCGACACTGGCAATGAGCACATCGTTCTCGTCCTGAAGCCGGGCAAGCTCGGCTTCGAGGTCACGTACTCGCTGCTGCAGGCGGCGCATCTCTGAGACCAAGCGGGGATCCAGCCCGCCGACGTGGCCATATAGAGCCTTTGCCATTGTGTAGGGTCCTCCACACTGAGTGACCAGAGTGGGCGTGCGCACAGATGCCGGATAGGCCTGAGCGCTGGTAACACCTCTATGGTCCCACCGTCAAGGGTATTCGGTCAAGTTTGGCGATCATGCAGGTCACAGGCCTGATACAAGAGCCGCACAGGCATCCGGACCAACGTGATATTACCTCCCTAAAGCCCGCTGCAGGGTCCGTTTCCCCGTGTTGGCCGGACCCGGCGTCGGTCTCTCGATGTATTCCCAAAGTGCCAGTCTGACTACCCTCCGTGTCCGGATTGACCGGCGCCGCGCTATTCGCGCCGGTCGCCTGTGCGGGCCAGGACGAGAGGTCGTCCGGCAGGCCCACCGAGGCTGGCCGGGCCGAGGATCCGGGCGCCAGCGTTGTCCCCAGCGGCCAGCAAACCCAGCAGCATGTGGCCCGTGCCGACGTAGTCGTGGCCGAGGGCCTCGGCCTGCGCCACCGCCTGCTCGATGGCGGCCCTCGCCGGCGCGTCGTAGGCGGGCCGCGGGTAAACGAACTCGCCCGGGCCGAACGCCGCGTCCGCCCGCTGCCGGATCGCCGCCACGTCGATGCCGATGGCGGCGAGCGCGTCAGCCGGCGCTATCGCCGCCTCGCCCCGGCCGGCCGAACCCTGGCCGGACCCTGGCCGGCCGAACCCTGGCCGGTCGAACCCTGGCCGGTCGAACCCTGGCCGGTAGAACCCTGGGTTGCCGGGTCGTGGGCTGCCGGTCGAGCCGCGGCCCGTCTGCGCCTCGACCGCGCGGGCCCTGGCCAACTCGGCGCTGAGGCCGTGCTCGGCCAGCAGCTGGCCTGCCACCCCCGCCGGCACCCCGGCCAGGCCAATCAGCAGGTGCTCGGTGCCGACGAAGTCGTCGCCGCGCCCGATCGCCTCGTCCTGCGCCAGCATGATCGCCTCCCGCGCCGGACCACTGAATATCTCGAACACCCTCAGCCCTCCTTGCCCTCCGCCTTGCGCCTGCCCGCGTGCTTCTCGTGCACCGACTGCCGGGTGACCTGGAGCGCGTCGGCGACCTGCTGCCAGGCCCAGCCATTGTTCCTGGCGCTGTCGACGTGCAGCCGCTCCAGCTCTTCCAGCAATCGCCGGAGTGCCACCACCGCGGCCAGCCCGACCGCGGGGTCGCCGTCGGCCAGCCGTTCCGCCAGCGCAGCCGCGTTGGCCTTGTTGGCCGCGCTCAGCCCGTGTTCGCCACTCATGCCTGTCAGGCTACCCTGACAGGCCGCCAGTTGTCAGGTCGACCTGACGCACGTGACGCCTTGCGGCCGGGCTGGAAGGACTCTCCACTGCGGTGACCCCCGGCGCCGGTTCTGCGCCGGTTTGTGGTCACGGCAGGAGTGAAAAGTCGTCGATGGGAACCGCGGCCAGTCACTTGAACGGCGCCGCCGATGGGTGGTTGGCGCGGGCTAGCGCTCGGCGAAACCGGCCAGGCCGCCGATGGCCGGGCCCCAGCGAGTGATCACGCGCCGAACCCGGCCGGGCGTCTGGCCGCCCTCCAGCAGCGCGAGCAACTGCTGGCAGCGTGCCTGCGGGCCTTCGGCCACGACCTTGACCCGGCCGTCGGCCAGGTTCTCCGCGCTGCCGGTCAGACCGAGTTCGAGGGCACGGGCGCGGGTCCACCAGCGAAAGCCCACGCCTTGCACCCGGCCTTCCACCCACGCGGTCAGCCGGGTCAGCTGCGGGCCGACTGGCCCCGCAGCTGCCGCCGCTGAGCCTGCTCCGGACGGCGCTCCCGCGGACCCTGGCGCTGGGCCAGCTCGGGATGGCTCTGCGGTGCGGCTTGGCGTCGGTGCGGCGCCGGGCGGCGGACCTGGTTCCGGCCCGGTCACCAGCGGCCATTCCGCGGCCGCGGCTGGCAGTGCGGGCACGTGTAGGACGAGCGGTTCATGAACGGGTCCCGGCGGATAGGCGTGCCACACCGGTAACAGGGCTCCCCGGCCCGGCCGTAGACGTTCAGCGACCGGTCGAAGTAGCCGCTCTCGCCGTTGACGTTGACGTACAGGCTGTCGAATGACGTGCCGCCGGCCAGCAGTGCCTCGGCGAAGACGTCCCGCACTGCGCCGATCAGCCCGGTGACCTCGGTCGTGCGCAGCCGGTCGGCGGCCCGGGCGAAGTGCAGCTTCGTCCGCCACAGGGCTTCGTCCGCGTAGATGTTCCCGACGCCGCTGATCAGAGACTGATCCAGCAGCGCGCGCTTGATCCCGGTCCGGCGCGAGCGCAGCCGGCCGGTGAACCACACCGGGTCGAACGCGGACTCCAGCGGATCGGGCGCGATGTGCGCGATGACGGGCGGCAGCACCGCCCCGTCGGCCGCTAGCAGCAGGTGACCGAACGTGCGCTGGTCGGTGAAACGCAAGTCGGGGCCGCCGTCGGCGAAGGTGAACCGGACCCGCACGTGCGGCGAGACCGGCGCCTCCGCCGGGCCCACCAGCAGCTGGCCGCTCATGCCGAGGTGCGCGAGCATGGCGTCGTCCCCGACCGGGAGCCACAGGTACTTACCGCGCCGTCGGGCGCCGTCGAACTGGCGGCCGCGCAGCCGAGCCTCGAAGTCCGCCGGGCCGGCCAGATGCCGGCGCACCGCGCGGGGATGCAGCACGTGCACCGACTCAATCGCACGGCCGACTACATGCTTCTCAAGCCCGCTGCGGACAGTCTCGACCTCGGGCAGTTCGGGCACTGATGGAGGTCCCTAGCCCTGGCTCTGCGCGTCGCCCGGCGCGGTACCGGCCGCACCCGCGTCGTCCTGGCCAGCCTCGTCCTGGTCAGCCTCGTCCGGGCCAGCGCCGTCGAAACTGGCAGCGTTCCCGGCCGCCGCGGAGTTGCCGTCAGCCGCGGCGTTCGCCGCCTTCGCGGAGTTGGTCGCCTCGGCCGCGGTCGCCGCCGCGTTTCTGGCGGCGAGCCGCTCGCTGATGGCGTTCCACGCCGCCTCGGCGGCCTGCTGCTCGGCTTCCTTCTTGGACCTGCCCTCGCCCTCGCCGTACGTCTCGCTGCCGATGCGCACGTACGCACGGAAGGACTTCTGGTGGTCGGGCCCGCTCTCCTCGACGTGGTACTCGGGCGCGCCGAGGATCTCGGACGCGGTCAGCTCCTGCAGCGAGGTCTTCCAGTCCAGGCCCGCGCCCAGGCGGGCCGACCTGGCGATCACGGGGTCGAACAAGCGGTGCACGAGCGCGTCCGCCGCGACCAGGCCCTGGTCGAGGTAGACGGCGCCGATGACCGCCTCGAGCGTGTCCGCCAGGATCGAGGACTTGTCCCGGCCGCCGGTGCCTTCCTCGCCCTTGCCCAGCCGGACGTAACTGCCAAGATCCAGGCCGCGGGCGACGCCGGCCAGCGCGCGCATGTTGACGACCGCGGCGCGCAGCTTGGCGAGCTGGCCCTCGGGCAGGTCAGGGTACGAGCGGAACAGGGTGTCGGTGACGATGAGCCCGAGCACGGAATCGCCCAGGAACTCCAGCCGCTCGTTCGTCGGCAGGCCGCCGTTCTCGTACGCGTACGAGCGGTGCATGAGCGCTCGTTCGAGCAGCTCCTGGCCTATCGGCGCCTGCAGCTTGGTCACCAGCGAGGCCGGCGCCTGCGCTCCCTGCCGCTCCGCTCCTGAGTCAGTCACCAGCTAGCTCCTTCCCGCGGCTGCGGGCCTGGCGCATGCATCCCCTAAGGGCATGTCACGAAGGAGTGATGACCTGGCGCCTGTTGTAGGTACCGCAGGTCGGGCAGGCAGTGTGCGGGAGCTTGGGGTCCCGGCAGTTCGGGCACGTGACCAGTTGCGGTGCCGTCGTCTTCCACTGCGCGCGGCGCGACCTGGTGTTGCTGCGCGACATCTTTCGCTTCGGAACTGCCACTTCAGTGCTCCTTCGCCTGTCCCGGGTCGGAATCCGTCCGGTCCGTCATCGTCTCCGGCCCGCCCGCGTCCTCAGGTACGGGCCCGTCCGGTCGTTCATCTTCCCCCGGCTCGGCCGGGCGGTAGTCCTTCAGCACTGCCCACATCGCGCCGCGCTGCTCGTGCCCGTGTCCGGGACCGGCGTCCGCCAGCCGGACACCGCACTCGACGCACAGGCCCTGGCAGCCGTCCTCGCACAACGGCGAGAGCGGCAGCTCCAGCACCACGGCGTCGCGCAGCGCGGGCTCCAGGTCGAGCAGCCCGCTGCCGTCCAGCAGATAGCTGTCCTCGCTATCCTGCTGGTCAGCGCCGGAGTCCTGCTCCGGCTCCAGCGTGAACAACTCCTGGAACCACACCGTCGTCGCCGACGTGAATGGCTCCAGGCACCTGGCGCACTCCCCGGCCAGCGGCACCGTCGCGGTCGCGGTCACCAGGACACCCTCGGCAACGCCTTCGAGCTGGACTTCCAGCTCCAAGTCGGCTCCCGCGGGCACCCTGGCCAGCTCGACACCCAAACCCGCAGGCGCCTGGCAGGTACGGTTCAGCGTACGCGCAGTCCCCGGCCCAAGATCTCTGGTGTCAAAGACCAGCGGGTTACGGGGATCCAGTCGTTTCAGGTGCTTGGTTCGCGAATTCGGCATGGCAGGTAGCAGTAGTGGCAGGGTATCGGCCTCCCAGCCTACCGGCTGGTCCGGCGCAATCCCAACTTGGGCACGGCTGGCCCGGTGCCGGGTTCGCGGCTGGCTGGCTGCTGGCTACCTGGCCGTCAGCTGCCGGCCAGCCGCTCGGCGAGCCGGTCGAGGACCACCTCGGGCACCAGCCCGCTCACGTCCCCGCCGAACTTGGCGAAGTCCTTCACCAGGCTGGACGACAGGAACGCCCACAGCGGGTTGGTGATCACGAATAGCGTCTCGACCCCGGCCTGGTTGTAATTCATCTGGGCCATCTGCATCTCGTAGTCGAAGTCCGTGACGGCCCGCAGGCCCTTCACGATCGCCGCGATGTCGTTGGCCTTGCAGTAGTCCACGATCAGGCCGTCGAACTTGTCCACCCGGACATTGGGGACCTTGCTAGTCGCCGCCCGCAGCAGCTCGACCCGCTCATCGATGGTGAACAGGGGCGTCTTGTTGGAGTTGCGGAATACCGCGACGACGACCTCATCGTGCAGATTCGCCGCCCGGGAGATGACGTCAATATGGCCGTTGGTGACGGGATCGAATGAGCCTGGGCACACCACTCGCCGCATGTTGATCACGCTCCAGTCGCAGTGCGCATCAAGTCAAGGGGCCGTCGCCGCCGGCAAGGCGCCCGCGGCGAGACCGTACCAGAGTGTCCCCTCGCCGTACTTACGCGACCTGACCGGTTCGTACCCGGAAGGCCATGTCAGCGGCCCGGACCGGGTCGCCCGTTCCACCGCGACCAGGGCGCCGGGAGCGAGCCAGCCGTGCTCGCGCAGAAGCGTGAGCACGCGCGCCAGCTCGCTGTCGGCCAGGGCATAGGGCGGATCGGCGAACACGAAGTCGCGCGGCCTCGCCCCGGCCGGGGCGGATGCGAGCACCCGCTCGACCGCACCGGTCATCAGGACCGCCCCGGCCAGCCCGAGCGCGGCGATATTGGTCCTGATCACCGCCGCCGCCCGCGGATCGGACTCGACCAGCAGGACCTCCGCGGCGCCGCGGGACAGCGCCTCCAGGCCGACGGCGCCGGATCCGGCGTACAGGTCAGCGACCGTCGCGCCGTCGAGGCTGCCGCGGATCGCCAGCACGGTCCCGAACAGGCCTTCCCTGGTCCGGTCGCTAGTGGGCCTCGTCGCCCGGCCCGGCGCGGTTGACTAGCCGCCGCCCGCCCGCGTGGCCCGCGATGATTCGCGTCACTGTCGGCTCAGGCTTTTTCCAGGAACGCGGCGCGTTCTTGCTCGGCCAGCGCCAGTACCGCGGCCGCCACGCCTGGGTGCGAAGCCAGCGCCGGGTCGGTGCCGACCAGCGCAACAGCCTCTTCCCTGGCCTGGCCGATCAGGCCCTCGTCGGCCAGCAGTCGCAGCAGCCGCAGGCTGGACCTGCGGCCGGCCTGGGCAGTGCCGAGCACGTCGCCCTCACGGCGCTGGGACAGGTCGATCCGAGACAGCACGAACCCGTCCGTCGTGCTGGCCACCGCGTCGAGCCGTTCCCTGGCCGGGCTCTCCTCCGGCACCTCGGTCACCAGCAGGCACAGGCCGCCGTGACTGCCGCGGCCGACCCGGCCGCGCAGCTGGTGCAGCTGGGACACCCCGAACCGGTCCGCATCCATGATCACCATCACGGTGGCGTTCGGCACGTCCACGCCGACCTCGACCACGGTGGTGGTCACCAGGACGTCGACCAGGCCGGCGGCGAACGCGAGCATGATCTTGTCCTTCTCGTCCGACGCGAGCCGGCCGTGCATGACGCCGAGGCGCAAGCCCGCGAGCGGGCCCTCGGCCAGCTGCCTGGCCAGGTCCGTGACCGCGATCGGCGGCCGCGCAGGCGCGCCATCCGCGTCCTCGTCCGGCCCGTCGGCGTATCCGGCTACCTCGTCCAGGTCCCGGCCCGCGGCCGCGTCGTCGCCGATCCGCGGGCACACGACGTAGGCCTGGCGGCCCGGCCGCGACCTCTTCCCGGATCCGCTCCCAGGTCCTGGCCAGGTAGTGCGGCCGCTCGGCGGCCGGCACCAGGTGGGTGGCGATCGGCGCCCGCCCGGTGGGCAGCTCGGTCAGGGTGGACATGTCCAGGTCCCCGAACACCGTCATGGCGACGGTTCGCGGGATCGGCGTCGCCGTCATCACCAGCACGTGCGGCCGGCCGCCCTCGGCCTTGTCCCGGAGGGCGTCCCGCTGCTCGACCCCGAACCGGTGCTGCTCGTCGATCACCACCAGGCCGAGGTCGGCGAACTGGACCTTGTCCTCGAGCAAGGCATGAGTCCCGATCACGATGCCCGCACCACCGGACGCGGCTTCGAGCAGCGCCTTGCGCCGGGCCGCGGTGCCCATCGAGCCGGTCAGCAGCGTCAGCCTGGTGGCGCGGTCGGCCCCGCCGAGCTGCCCGGCCAGGCCGAGCGGGCCCAGCAGCCCGGAGATCGAGCGGTAGTGCTGCTGCGCGAGGACTTCGGTCGGCGCCAGCAGCGCGGCCTGCCCGGCCGCGTCGACGACCTGCAGCATCGCCCGGATCGCGATCACCGTCTTGCCCGAGCCCACCTCGCCCTGCAACAGCCGGTTCATCGGGTGGTCCGCCGACAGGTCGCTGGCGATCTCGGCGCTGGCCTTGTGCTGGCCCTGGGTCAGCTCGAACGGCAGGCCCGCGTCGAAGTCCGTCAGCAGCCCGCCCTCGATCGGGGGCCTGGGCGCCGCGCGATGATCCGCCGCGGCCCGCCGCCGCTGGGCCAGCAGCACCTGGAGGGTGAACGCCTCGTCCCACTTCAGCCGCTCGACCGCCCGGTCTTTGTCGGCGAGGTCCACCGGACGGTGGATGCCGCGCAGCGCGTCCGCGTAGCCGTAGAGCCCGTGCCGCTGCCTGAGGTCGGCGGGCAGCGGGTCGTCGGGCACGTCCAGTGCATGCAGCGCCAGCCGAACCGAGTCGGCGATCTTCCATGACGGCATCTGGCTGGTCGCCCGGTAGACCGGGATCAGCTCGGCCGCGAACTCGGCCGCCCGGATGCCGGCGCTGCCGGTACCGAGCAGCTCATAGTCGGGATGGGTGAGCTGGCGCTTGCCCCGGAAGCTGGAGACCTGTCCGGAGAACAGCCCGCGAGTGCCCGGCGCCAGCTCCTTCTCCCGCCAGTCCTGGCGGCCGTGGCCGAAGAACGTCAGCGTCAGCCGGCCGCGGCCGTCGGTGACCACCGCCTCGCAGATGCTGCCCCGGCGGTTGCGCATGGGCCGGGACGACACCGAGGCGACCTCGGCCTGGACGGTCACGTATTCACCGTCGGTGAGAGCCACCAGGTCGGTCAGCTCGCCGCGCTTGTCGTACCGGCGGGGGTAGTAGCCCAGCAGGTCGCCCATCGTGTGCAGGTCAAGCGAGTCGGCCAGCCGCTTGGCCGCCTTGTCCCCGATGACCAGCCGGAGCGAATCGGCGTGCACTGCCACCCCGCCAGGATAGGCGCAGGCACCGTCACCGGCCCGGCGCCAGCGCCGGACGGCGCCCCGCGAGTGCGCCGCAGCAAACCCCGCTCGGACCCGGGCCGCAGGCCGAAGGCTTGTGGTCCGGGGTCCGAGTCGCGCCGGACCCGGTTCGTCGGATATCCTGCTGGGCGACTGGTACGGCCATGCCCGCAGCCAGCAATCCAATCTCGCTATCACCCAATGGAGATCCCGTGGCTTCCGTCTGCGACGTGTGCGGCAAGGGGCCGGGCTTCGGCAATCACGTATCGTTCTCGCACCGCCGCACCCCGCGCCGCTGGAACCCCAACATTCAGCGCGTGCGCGCCAAGGTGGGCAAGACCAGGCGCCATCTGAACGTCTGCACGTCCTGCATCAAGGCCGGCAAGGTCACGCGCTGACCTCGGGTTCCATCCCAGCACCACCGCCAGCACGGCGCGATTTCGCGTCGTGCTGTTTGCGCTGTGCTGGCGATCCCGTGCTGGCAGACCCGTGCTGGTAGCGCTGGCCGGGGCGGCGCCAGCCTGCTAACGGTCAGCGGCCTGTCTGGGCGCCGGCCCGCAGCCGCCAGCCATGGTCCACCGGGCCGATCCCTGCTCCCAGCGGGAACCCGGCGTTGATCGCGCCGGTCACGTAGTCCTTGGCCGCCCGCACGGCAGCCTGCATGTCGTCCCCGATCGCCAGCCGGGACGCGATCGCGGAGGCCAGGGTGCAGCCGGTGCCATGGGTGTGCACGCTGTCGATCCGCTGGCCACCGAACCGGACGACCTGGTCCCCGTCGACCAGCAGGTCCACCGGGCTGCCCGGCAGGTGGCCGCCCTTCATCAGCACGCACTGCGGGCCCATCGCCGCGATCATGTGCGCGGCCCTGAGCATCTGATCCTCGTCCTCGATGTGCAGCCCGGTCAGCAGCTCGGCCTCATAGAGGTTGGGCGTCACGACGGTCGCCAGCGGCAGCAGCCGGTCCCGGACCGCGTCCAGCGTGCCGTCCGACAGCAGGCTGTCGCCGTGCTTGGAGACCGCGACCGGGTCGACCACAATGGGCGCCGCGACCTCGGCCAGCGCGTCGCACACCGTGCGGACGAGCGGCCCGGACGCCAGCATGCCGGTCTTGACGGCCTGGGCGCCGATATCCGACAGGACGGAGTCGAGCTGGGCGCGCACGGCCTCCGGCGGCAGCTCCCAGTAGCCCTGGACGCCGACTGAGTTCTGCGCGGTGACGGCGCAGATCACGGTCATGCCGTGCACGCCCATCGCCAGCATCGTCTTCAGGTCGGCCTGGATGCCCGCGCCGCCACCGGAGTCGGAGCCAGCGATGGCCAGGACGCGGGGCGGGGCTGGCATCATGGCTCCACCCTACGGGCGCGGCCGGGTCAGAAGACCTTCAGCTTCCGCGCCGCCGACAGCGCGGGCTCATCGCCGGTCGCCTGCACGCCCAGGTCCTCCCAGCTCGCGCGCTGGGTAACCCAGCGGATGAAGGCGTCTGCGTCGGAGCTGACCGTGGCCATGGACTGCCCGGTGCCAAACGTGATGATCCGCGCCGCCGGGCCGGTGATCTGCAGCTCGTAGGCGCCGGCCTCGACGGCCGCCGGGTTCTGCTGCGGCAGCGCCGCCGCCACCCAGTCCAGCGCGGGCACGAGCCGCAGCTCGTCGGCGGGCGGCGGCGGCCCGGTCAGCGGGCCGCGCGGGCGGAACAGGTCGGCCCGGATGTGGGTGTAGTGGTCGAAGCTGAACGCCGACGGCAGCACCGCGGCCGGGTAGGTGCCGAGGTCTCCGAGCGGGATGCTGAAGTCGAGCGCCGCCAGCTCCGCTAGCCGCTGCAGCGCGAGGTCGCTGACCTCGGCATAGTCCGCGAGCACCGCCTCGGCCGTCAGTTCCCGGCGCGACCTGACCATCAGTTCCTGCGCCTGCTCGGTCGGCATCCCCTCGGTCGGCGGCAGCTTGCTGGGATCCACAACCACCCAGAACAGCGCCCCGAGGTGAGCGACGAGGTCCTGCACGCTCCAGCCTTCGCAGCCGGAGGGCGCCTGCCAGTCGGCGGCGGTCAGCCCGCCGCAGATCTCGAGCAGCGCCGCCCGGTCGGCTCGCACGGCCGCCAGTGCCTGGTTCATGATCGTGCCTCCCGCCTGTCGCAAGTTTAGATAGCGTTACTATGTCAGATAGTTAGACTATGCCAGCTGAGATCCGACCGCGCAAGTGGGGAGCGTGAGCTACACAGAGGGGATGGACAGCCGCCAGGCACCAGACGAACAGCGATCACTGCGCGCGGAGCAAGTGGCGCAGACCCGCGCTGCCCTCGTGCTGGCCGGCCGTTCGTTGTTCGGCCGATCCGGGTACGCCGCTGCCTCGGTCGAGGATCTCGCCCGCGAGGCGGGCGTCACGACCGGCGCCCTGTACCACCACTTCCCGACCAAGGCGGCGCTGTTCGAGGCCGTGTTCGAGCTGGTGCACGGTGAGCTGATGGCGGCTTCCGGCCAGGCGGCAGAAGGTGCCAGCGACGTCATGGACGCGCTGGCCGCGGCGTTCGAGGCGTTCCTCGACAAGGTCCTCGAGCCGGACGTGCAGCGAATCCTCATCACCGACGCGCCGGCGGTCCTCGGGCCGGCCAGGTTCACCGAACTCGACGAGCGGTACGCGTTCGCGGCGATCGTCGCGGCGCTGGAGGCGGCCGCAGCGTCGGGCAGCCTGCGGGCGGACGACCCGCCGACCTTGGCGCGGCTGCTGCTCGGCATGCTGACCAGAGGCGGGATGCTGATCGCGAGCTCGTCCGACCCGGTGGCGACCAGGGACTCGGTGGCCGCGACGATCCGCGCGATCCTGGCCGGCCTCGCCGCCAGCCCGGAGGCCAGCCGCCAGTGAGCCGATCATCGGCGCGGGGCCGCCGTCCGGCGCCCGGGCCGCTAGCGGAACGTGCAGTTAGCCGCCTGGGCCAGCACCCGGCGCAGTTGCACGGGCCGCTAGCGGAACGTGCAGCTAGCGCCGTCGAAGTGGCAGTGCGCCGGGGCGCTCGGCGGTCCGGTGCCAGTGATCAGGAAGCTGATGACCGGCAGGCTGCCGGGGTCGCTCCGCGCGCTGCCTACGCCGACCTCGTCTCCGCCGTCGCCAGTCCCGGCGCCGAACGCGCTGGACCCATCGGAGTAGTTCCCGTTCGGATCGCCGATCTGATAGGACGCCTGGGATGCGGTGCCGCCGTCGCCGGCGGAGTTCGAATCCCAGGTCACGCCCGTCACGTACTCGATCTGCGTGCCGGGAAGCTCGAACGACAGCCGCCACGAGCCCGGCACCTTGTGGCCGGAGACGGTGATGGTGGCGCCGAAGCCGTGGTCGCGCTGCCACAGCACGGTGAACTTGAAGGTGAGTCCGGCCGCGGCCTTGCTGCGGCGGTTCACGCCGGCCTCGGCCGGGTGAGCGATCTTCTTAGCCTTCGGGCCGCGGAGCTGCACGCCGGGCGTGACCGTGGTCACCTTGCCGCCGCTCTGCCTGGACTGCTGCCCGCACCCCTTCGACTTGCAGAGGGAGAGACCGGGCTCGCTGCTGGGGAACCGCAGCACAGTGTGCGGCGAGTAGACCCACAGGCCCGCCGCGATCACGAACCCGGTCGCGGCCGCGAACCATGGCGTCACGAACAGACTGCGGGTCGCGCCGCGGAACAGACTCTGGCGGCGGACGGCCGCCGGCGCCGCGAAGCCAGGACCCGACTGGTCGGCCCGCCCCGGCGGCGCGACGGAGTTCCGCCGCGACCGCGCGCGGGCCCGGCGCCGCCCGGCACCGCCCGGCGCGGCGCCTGCCGCCGCTGCCGCCGACGACTGCTCATCAACCCGACGCGCCGGTCCAAGGCTGCTCCGCGCTGACCCGCGGCGCCGGAACGGCGGCGAGCGGCTGAGTGCCGGGATCCTCCGGCTCGTCCAGAACGGGTGCCGCCAGCGCCGCCCGCGCCGCTGTGATGGCAGTGCTCACCCGGACGCGACGGCCGGAGTCTTCCATCCGACGTGGCGCCCTGTGCCGAGGCAAACGCTGTCTGCGATGGAGGGGCATCAAGGGGGTTATATCAAGCCCCACAGAGATCGGCCAGTGCCTGAAAGCTGATCGATACCCAGCTGGGACGGTAATGGCTCCGCTATCGGAAATGCTCCCAGCCGGTTTGGCCGGTCCAGGGCTCCCCGTCGACTCTGACGCCGTCGCCTTCGCGCACATCACCGACGCTGCGCCAGCCGTCAGGCAATACCGATCCGGCCGGGAACGTGGCCGCGAGTGCGTGATCTTCGCCGCCGGTGAGCGCCCAGTCCGGCCACGCCGCCCCGAGCAGCTTCGCCGCGGTCTTGACCGGCTCGGGGCACGGCAGCTCGGCCGCGGCGATGTCGATCCGGACGCGGCTGGCCGCGGCCACGTGACCGAGGTCCTGCACCAGCCCGTCACTGACGTCGATCATCGCCGTCGCGCGGCCGGCGGCGGCCAGACCCGCCAGATACGGCGGCTGCGGGCGCAGATGCGCGCGCACCAGCTGATCGAGGTCACCGCCGGGCGCGGCCTTGCCCGCCCGCAGCAGCGCCAGGCCCGCCGCCGAACTGCCCACGGACCCGGCCAGGGCGACCACGTCTCCCGGCCGGGCGCCCGCGCGCGTGACCGGCGCGGCGCCGGCCAGCTCGCCCAGCGCCGTGATCGCGATCATGACGCGGTCGGCCCCGGTGACGTCACCGCCGGCGATGGAGGCTCCGGCCCGGCGGCACTCGGCGACCAGGCCGCCGATCATGTCCAGCACCCAGTCAGCCGGCAGGCTGGCCGGGCAGGCGAGCCCGACCAGCAGCGTCCGCGGACGCGCGCCCATGGCCACTACGTCGGCGAGATTCTGTGCGGCTGCCTTCGCGCCTACGTCGGCGGCGGTCGACCAGTCCCGGCGGAAATGCCGGTCTTCGACCAGCAGATCGGTCGTCGCCACGACCCGGCCGTCCGGCACCCGGAGGACCGCGGCGTCATCGCCAGCGGGGACTTCTAGCCGGTCATCGGCGGGCAGAAGCTTGCTAATAGCGGATATCAGCCCGAACTCGCCCAGGTCCGCGACGGTAATAGCAGCACCTCGCCCATCTGCCGTGACCTCGCGGACGGTCCCGCGGCACGGCCCCTATGACTCGCCGGGCAGCACGGCCAGCAGATCCCTACGGTAGCGTTGCCCTGATAACGGTGATCCGCCTGGAGGGCGACATGGTGCAGGCTTACATCCTCGTCCAAACCGAGGTCGGAAAGGCCGCCGACGTCGCCTCAGCCATCGGGGAGATCAAGGGCGTAACCCAGGCTGACGACGTGACCGGACCTTACGACGTCATCGTCCGGGCCGAGGCGGACAACGTGGACGATCTCGGTCGGCTGGTGGTCGCCCAGATTCAGCTCGTGAACGGGATAACCCGCACGCTGACCTGCCCGATCGTGCACATCTAGGCGCTTTCGCCCCGTCGCGACGGCAGTTGCCTGCCTACGGTAGGGCGACCGTCTCCAGCAGCGCCCTGGTCCGCGGGCCCAGACCTATCGCCGCGGCTAGCCGCAACTCGGCGGTGGTGTCGACGTCGCGGCGCAGGCCGCGCAGGCCGGGCAGGTCAAGCTCGGCCAGCCCCGCGGCCACGTGCCGCGCCCGCGAGTTGCGCCCGAACAGCGGCTCGAACGCGGCGCCGGGCGGAGCTGCGTACAGGGTCGTTCCGGTCCCGTCCGCGTCCGGCACGAACGCCCGGCCGGCCGCCGCGGCGGTCAGCGCGATCGCGAGCTCATCCGACTGCAGGGCGGGCAGGTCGGCCGCCAGCGCGGCCACCCCCCGGCCCGGCCACCGGGCCCGCGCCTCCCGGGCCCCGAAGACCAGCGCCTCGTTCAGCCCGGCGGCAGGGGCGTCGGGCAGCACCACCGCCTGGTGCCCGGCCGCCTCGGCCCGGACCGCCGGATCGTCGGTCACCACGACCAAGGCCGCCACCGGCGCGGCCGCCGCAGCCGCCGCGAGCGTGTCCGCCACCATGGCCAGCGCCAGTTTTTCCCGGTCAGCGGCCGGTAGCCCGGTGAGTCGCGATTTGGCCCGGGCAAGTACCTTGACGGGGATCACCAGCGACCAGGTCAGCCGGACGTCGGGTGTCATGTACCCGATCCTGCCGTGACGCCTCGACACGGTGTCACGCGACCGGACAGACTGAACCACATCAGCGAGCTAGAGGATGCCGGATGACACGCACGAAGACCCAGCAGCGCGCATACGGCACCTACTCGAAGGCCTGGCGGACCATCTCCAAGATCATCCTGCGGCCCGGCATCCGAATGATGATGCGGCTGGACTGGGGCGGACAGCCGCATATCCCGGCCGACGGCGCCACGATCCTGGCCGCTAATCACCTGTCTTACATGGACATCTTCGCCGTGTCGCTGTTCGCCGACAGCGCGGGCCGGTACCCGGTGTTCCTGGCGAAATCCTCGCTCTTCGACATCCCGGTCCTCGGCGCGATCATCACCAAGCTCGGCCAGCTGCCGGTGTTCCGCGGCCAGACCGACGCGGCGCTCGTGCTCCGGGAGGCCGAGCTGGTGGCCCGGAGCGGCGCCTGCGTGATTTTCTACCCCGAGGCCACGGTGACCCGCGACCCGGACCAGTGGCCGATGGTGTCGAAGACCGGCGTCGCCCGGCTCGCGCTGGAGACCGGCGCGCCCGTCATCCCGGTCGCGCACTGGGGCGCGCAGAAGATCCTGCCGTACGGCGACTACCTGCCGCGGCTGCTGCCCCGCAAGACAGTGCGCGTCATCGCCGGACCGCCCGTCGACCTGTCCGAGTTCGCCGGCCAGCCGCTGACCAGCCCGGTGCTCCGCGCCGCCACCGAGAAGATCATGCGGGACGTGTCCGTGCTGCTCGGGCAGCTGCGCGGGGAGACGCCGCCGGCCGAGCCGTTCCACCCCGCGGTCGCCCGCCGGAAGATGCGCCAGGAGCTGCGCGCGCTCGCCGAGGACGGCCAGCAGGCAGAGTCAGCCAGCGAGGCGACGGCACCGGGAACCCCAAGCCCATGAAGGCAGCGGTACTCGGAGCCGGCTCGTGGGGCACGACCTTTGCGCAGGTGCTCTGCGATGCCGGGAACGAGGCCGTGCTGTGGTGCCGGCGCCCGGAGGTGGCCCGGGCGATCGAGGCCGAGCACGAGAACCCGGACCGGCTGCCGGGCATCGCGCTGACCGACGCGCTGCACGCCACTGCGGATGCGGCCGAGGCGCTGGCGGGCGCGGACCTGGTCGTGCTGGCAGTTCCCGCTCAGACGCTGCGCGCCAACCTGTCCGGCTGGCGCGAGCTGCTGCCGCCGGAGGCGCCGCTGGTGAGCCTCATGAAGGGCGTCGAGCACGGCACGTGCGAGCGCATGAGCGAGGTCATCGCGCAGGTCACCGGCGCCAGCCCGGACCGCATCGGGGTCGTCACCGGTCCCAACCTGGCCAGGGAGATCGCCATCCGGCAGCACTCGGCGACGGTGGTGGCCTGCACCAACCTGGAGACCGCTGACCGGCTGCAGAAGGCGTGCCACACCTCGTACTTCCGGCCCTACACCAACCCGGACGTGATCGGGTGCGAGCTCGGCGGCGCGGTCAAGAACATCATCGCGCTGGCGGTCGGCATCGCCGTCGGCATGGGCCTGGGCGACAACACCAGAGCCATGCTCATCACCCGCGGGCTCGCGGAGATCGCCAGGCTCGGCACGGCGCTCGGCGCCGATCAGCACACGTTCGCCGGTCTGGCCGGGATGGGCGACCTGATCGCGTCCTGCAGCTCGCCGCTCGCGCGCAACCGTAGCTTTGGCGAGAAGCTCGGCCGGGGCATGCCGCTCGCTGAGGTGGTGGCCGGGACCAACCAGGCGGCCGAAGGCGTCGCGTCGTGCGAGCCTGTACTGCAGCTCGCGCGTGCGCACGGGGTAGAGATGCCGATTACCGAGGTGATGGTGGCGGTCATGCACGAGGGCATGGACATCGGCCAGGCGGTGCTGATGCTGGCGTCGCGATCGGCGAAGCCGGAGCGGTACGGCGTATGACGCGCTCGCCGGGACAGTAACGCCAGCGGCAGTAACGCCAACTACTGGGGGGATGGAGGTCTGGTGAGCGAGCAGCGCAAGATCAGGGTCGCGGTTGTCTTCGGCGGGCGGGGGCCCGAGCATCCGGTGTCGGTGATGGGCGGCGGCAACATGCTGTCCGCCATCGACCGGTCGAAGTACGAGGTCATTCCCATCGGGATCACCACCGACGGGCACTGGGTGCAGGTCGCCGACGAGCCGGGCAAGCTCGCGATCACCGACGGCGAGCTGCCGTCGGTCGAGGCGGTGGCGGTACCGGGCGCACAGGTGGTGCCGTGGGCCGGCGGCCAGGGGCCCGCGGGCGGCCTGCCGGTACTGGGCTCCGCGGCCGGCCCGGTCGCCAGCGCCCCGGCGCAGATACCGCACCTGTTCGGTGACGTCGACGTCGTGCTCCCGGTGCTGCACGGACCCTACGGCGAGGACGGCACGATCCAGGGCCTGCTGGAGATGGCGGGCGTGCGCTACGTCGGGGCCGGCGTGCTGGCCAGCGCCGTCAGCATGGACAAGGAGTACATGAACCTGATTTTCGCGGCGAAGGGGCTGCCCGTCGGCCCGTACGTCGTGGTGAAGGAACGTGACTGGCCGCCAGCCTCGGACGCCGACAGCCTGCCGGTGCGGACCGAGCACAAGCGCGTGCTCGACGAGATCGCGGAACTCGGCTGGCCGCTGTTCGTGAAGCCGGCCCGAGGCGGGTCGAGCATCGGCACGTCGAAGGCGCACGACATGGGCGAGCTGTACGAGGCCATCGCGCTGGCCCGGCAGTACGACCCGAAGGTGCTCGTGGAGGCCGCGATCGACGGCGTGGAGATCGAGGTCTCCGTGCTTGAGGGCGCCGACGGCGGCCCGCCGGAGACTAGCCTGCCCGGCCAGCTGCTGGTGGAAGGCGGCGAGGAGTTCTGGGACTTCGAGGCCAAGTACCTCGACGCGGCCAGCGGGATGGCCATCCCGGCGCCGATTCCGGACAGCGCGATCGCGGAGGTCCGGCGGCTCGCGGCGGCCGCGTTCGAGGCGGTGTCGTGCGAGGGCCTGGCCCGGGTGGACTTCTTCTACACCCCGGCCGGCGAGGTCATCATCAACGAGATCAACACGATGCCGGGCCTGTCGCCGGCCTCGTACTGGCAGAAGATGTGGGAAGCGTCCGGCAAGACGTTCCCCGAGCTGATCGACCGACTGCTGCAGTCGGCACTGGCCAAGGGACCCGGCATTCACTGATCCGTGTAACGCCCAAACGCGGGCGGAACGGCACCGTTGCCGCCCGCCCGCGTCCCGTGGGCCAACGAGTACTACCTCTTCTTGTTGACCATGGCCTTGAAGTCCGCGCCCGCCCGGAACTTGGGAACTGAGGTCCTCGGCACCTTGATGGCGGCACCGGTGGCCGGGTTGCGTGCCATGCGCGCCGGCCGGATGGTCTTCTCGAATACACCGAAACCCGTGATGGCTACCTTGTCGCCCTTTGCGACTGTTTTCTGAATGGTTTCGAGGACTGCGTTGACCGCCTCGGCTGCCGTCTTCTTATCGCCCATCCGGCCCGAGATTGCGTCGATCAAGTCGCGCTTGTTCATTTCCTCACTCCTGCGGTTCCCCCAAGCGGGAGGTCGCGTGGACCTGGGAAGTCGTGCTCGCGACCTCTGATGCGCCTGAAATTAAGGGATTCCGCGCCCGGACACAATTACATTCGCGGAAAATATCGCGTGTCGCCCGACCCGGATCTGCAATTTCACGCGGCGGCACACGGCGGAGCAAACGGCAAATTAAGGTGCGGACTTATCGTTCTGGCCTTTATTTCTCGAACTTTTAGCGACCGCTTGCTCCAGTGTGGACAGGAATGCGGTGACCCGGCGCAGCGCCGTCGCGCTGTCCGCGTCCGGCACCTTGATGGCGTCGCAGATGGCGATGAACTGCCGGTGCAGCCGGTCCGAGGCGGCCGCGGGCAGGTCCAGCTGGCTCAGCCGCCGGCGGGCGTCGGCGAGTTTGCCGGCCAGGACATCGGCGTCCGGGCGCGGCGGCAGGTCGCTCATGTCGCTCTGTCCCTCCCCCAGATACAGAATCTCAGGCGCGGCGGCGGTCCGATTGTGCGGGGCGCGATTGTGCGCGGCCCGAGGCGGCCGGTACCGTCATGCCTCCGTCGCACGTCCGCCGCTCTTGGTCCGGTGCGCATTTAGTAGCGTCCATACTGAGAACTGCGGCTCGCGGTAGCCGCGAAACCCCCATGGGACGAGCGAGGCCTGTTCATGAAGGTGTCCGTCGTCAAGGAAACCGCGCCGGGCGAGCGCAGGGTCGCGCTCGTGCCCGAGGCGGTTGGCAAGCTGCGCGCGGCCGGTCTTGAGGTGCTGGTCGAGTCCGGCGCCGGCGAACGCGCGTGGCTGACCGACGATGGCTACGCCGAAGCGGGCGCCACCATCGTGAGCCGATCGGACGCGCTCGGCGCCGACGTCGTGCTGATGATCGGCAAGCCGGACGAGGCGGCGGTCGGTGCGCTGCGCGCCGGCCAGGCGCTGATCGGGATGCTGACCCCGCTGACGGACCCCGACCTCGTCGCCCGGCTCGCCGCCGCGGGCGTGACGGCGATCAGCTTGGACATGATCCCGCGCACGCTGCCGCGCGCGCAGCCGATGGACGCGCTGTCCTCGCAGGCCAACATCGCCGGCTACAAAGCCGCGATCATCGGCGCCGCCGAGTTCGGCCGGTTCTTCCCGCTGCTCATCACCGCGGCCGGCACCGCCCGCCCGGCCAGGGTCCTGGTCCTCGGCACCGGCGTGGCCGGGCTGCAGGCGATCGGCACCGCCAGGCGCCTGGGCGCGGTGGTGAGCGCCTACGACGTGCGGCCCGAGACCAAGACCGAGGCCGAGTCGGTCGGGGCCACGTTCATCGAGCTCACGTCCGTGGGCCCGGCGTCGGGCGAGGGCGGCTACGCCCGCGCGCTGACTGACGAGGAGCGCGCCGCGCAGCAGCAGGAACTGGCCGAGCACATCGCGCGCCATGACGTGGTGATCACGACCGCGCAGGTCCCCGGCCGCCGGCCGCCGCTGCTGGTCACCGAGGACGCACTCAAGGCGATGGCGCCGGGCTCGGTCATCGTGGACATGGGCGCGAGCCCGCTCGGCGGGAACGTCGCGGGCTCGGAGCCGGACCAGACGGTGCTGACCGAGCACGGAATTACGATCATCGGCGCGGGCGCGCTGCCCGCCACGATGCCGACGGCCGCGTCCGCGATGTACGCGCGCAACATCAGCGCCCTGCTGCTGAACCTGGTCAAGGACGGGGAGCTCGCGCTCGACCCGGACGACGAGCTGCACGCCGGCGTGATCGTGACCTCCGGCGGCGCCGTCGTGCATCCGGCGCTCGCGCCGCCCGCCGCCGCCCCACAGACGGCTGAGACCGAACCTAGTGAAGCTGACCATGCGGGCGCCCCGGAACCGGACGCCGGATCCGCGGAAGGGACCGAGCGGTGAGCTACCCGGCGCTGCTGGTTGACGTCACCATCTTCGTGCTGGCCTTGTGGGTCGGCTTCGAGGTGATCAGTAAGGTCCCGGCCACGCTGCACACGCCGCTGATGTCGGCCGCTAACTCGATCCACGGCATCGTGCTGGCGGGCGCGATTCTGATCGCCGTGACCGCCCACGACGCGCTGGGCTACGTGATCGCGTTCGTCGCCGCCGCGTTCGCGGCGGCCAACGTGGTCGGCGGCTACGTGGTCACCGGCCGGATGCTGAAGATGTTCCGGCGGCGGCCCCCCGCCCCGGCAGCGACGGCGCCGCCCGCCCCGGTGGTTGAGGCGACCGCCGCGGCCAACGGCAGCCCCACGGGCAAGGGACCGGCGGCATGAGCACGTTCGACTGGGTCATCCAGCTGATCTACGTCCTGGCGGCCTCGTGCTTCGTGGCCGGCCTGCACCTGATGAACAACCCGGCCACGGCCCGGCGCGGCAACCAGGTCTCCACCACCGGAATGGCCACGGCCATCGCCGCGACCCTCGCGATCGTCGTCCACGACGGCGGCATCACGGCCACCGGCTGGGCCGTGATGATCGCCGGTGCCGCCGTCGGCGGTGCCGCCGGACTGTACTCGGCCCGGACCGTGCATATGACCGCCATGCCGCAGCTGGTCAGCATGTTCAACGCGGTCGGCGGCGGCGCCGCCGCGCTGGTGGGCGTGCACGACTACATGAGCGCCGGCGCGACCGTCTCGGCCAGCACCAGCGTCACCACCTTGCTGGACGTGATCATCGGCGCGGTGACGTTCTCCGGGTCGATCATCGCGGCCGGGAAACTGCAGGGCGTGATCAACTCCGCGCCGGTCACGTTCCCCGGCGCGCGGGTGGTCAACCTGCTGCTGGCCGTCGTCGCGATCGGGCTCGGCGCCTACCTGATCGCCGCCCCGAACACGGCCCTGCTCGTCATCGTCATCGTCGCGGCGCTGGTGTTCGGGGTGTCGATGGTGATGCCGATCGGCGGCGCCGATATGCCCGTCGTCATCTCGCTGCTGAACGCGTTCACGGGCACCGCCGTCGCCATGGCCGGGTTCGTCATCGGGAACTGGGCGCTGATCATCGCCGGCGCCCTCGTCGGCGCGTCCGGCGGGATCCTGACCAAGCTGATGGCCGACGCGATGAACCGCTCGATTCCGAACATCATCGTCGGCGGCTTCGGCACCGGGGACGCGGCCGCGGCCGTCGTCGCCGGGCCCGGTGGCAGCGTCCGGTCGATCGCGGCCGACGACGCGGCCATCCAGCTCGCCTACGCCTCCAAGGTCATCATCGTGCCCGGCTACGGCCTGGCCGCGGCGCAGGCGCAGCACGAGGTGGCGGGGCTGGCCGACGTACTGGAGTCGCGCGGCATCGACGTCAGCTACGCGATTCACCCGGTCGCGGGCCGGATGCCGGGTCACATGAACGTGCTGCTGGCGGAGGCCAACGTTCCCTATCCCCAGCTCAAGGAGATGGACGACGTCAACCCGGAGTTCGCTCGCACCGACGTGGCGCTCGTCATCGGCGCCAACGACGTGACCAACCCCGCCGCGCGGCGGCCGGGCACGGCGATCTCGGGCATGCCGATCCTCGACGTGGACCAGGCCAAGAGCATCATCGTGATCAAGCGGTCGATGGGCCACGGCTATGCCGGCATCGACAACGAGCTGTACGTCGACCCCAAGACGAGCATGTACTTCGCCGACGCGAAAACCGCGCTGACGGAGATGACCGCCGCGGTCAAGACGCTGGTCGGCACCTGATCCCGACTGCGCGAGGTCAGGGCTTCGTCTCGGGATCCGGGCTGGGCTTGGGCGGCAGCCGCCGCAGGTCCTCGTCGGACAGCTCGCCGGTCGAGATCAGCAGCGCCGCCAGTTCTTCGAGCGCCCGCGGGCCGCGCAGGCCGGGCACGCCGATCCGCACGTACCGGTTGCGGATGTTCTCGCACCGCTTGGTCACCGTGTGCGCCTGCCAGCCGATGCGCTCGGCGGTGTCGCGGGCGCTGCGCGGTTGCGCCGCGCCGGGGTGCCGCCAGGTCAGGTATTCCTCGAACCGGGCCGCGAGCACCAGCCGGTCATCGTCGTTGAGCGGGGCCCGCAGCCGGGTGCTGGTGACGATCCGCTCCGCGGTCAGCGCGGCTGGCCCGGCGCCCGGCTCGTCCAGGTCGTCGTGGTCCTCGTCATCCAGGTGCGGCAGCCGCAGCCGGATCGTGTAGCTGGCGTGCACGCCGTCCACCCGGACCTTCGCGTGCCACTGCTGCAGGGGCATCCGCATGCCTGGCGGCATGTCCGCGCGAAAGCCCCGGTCACCCTGCAGGTAGAGCATCGAGGAGGCGCTGTCGTTGGCCAGCCACCAGGAATCACCCGTGGCCTCGAAGCTGCCGGCGGTCCTGGAGACCCCCCGGTCGTCGTCGGGCAGCACCAGCGAGCAAGTCTTCGCCCGGCCGAAGGTGAACTTCTCCCCCGGCCGGACCCGCCAGGTCCCCGCCTCGAACATGACGATCAGCAGCACGCGTAACGTCCCCGGATCTGTGTAGTAGCCGGCCGGTAAACAATAACGCGGAAGATCCGGCGTCAAAATCGACGCCGGATCTTCCGCGTTATTGCTGGGCCCGCCGTGCGGAGGCCGCGCACCGGCCGGCGCCGGGCCGGCCAGAATCGGGGCATGAGCACAGTCGACGCGAACATCGAGATCGCCACCGACCTCGTCCAGGACGACGGCCTGGAGATCACGCAGGCGCGACTGGCCACGGTCGGCGACATCACCGTGCGCCGGCTGCTGCCGCTCCGGCGGCGCCGCAGCGTCGGGCCGTGGTGCTTCGTCGACCACTACGGCCCCGAGTCCGTCGACGGCATCGCCGGGATGCAGGTCCCGCCGCACCCGCACATCGGGCTCCAGACCGTGACCTGGCTGCTGGCCGGCAACGTCCTGCACCGCGACTCTCTCGGCAGCGAGCAGATGATCCGGCCAGGGCAGCTGAACCTGATGACGGCCGGCCGCGGCATCGCGCACGCGGAGGAATCACCGGCCGAGCACGACCCGGTCCTGCACGGCGTCCAGCTCTGGGTCGCGCTGCCGGAGGCGACCCGGCACGTAGCACCCGCGTTCGAGCACCACCCGCAGCTGCCGGTGACCCGGATCGGCGACTTCATGACCAGCGTGTTCATGGGCGAGCTGGCTGGCGCCCGCTCGGACGCGACCGCGTTCTCCCCCATCGTGGGGGCCGAGCTCACCGCCGTGGACGCCGCGGCCGGCCCGGCCCGGTGCGTGCTGCCGCTGGACCCGGCGTTCGAGCACGTCGTGTTCGTCGCGGCCGGCCGGGCCGAAACGGCGGGCGTCAGCCTGGGCCCCGGCCGGCTGCTCTACCTGCCGCCGGGCCGCGAGCGGGCCAGCCTCGCCGCGCCCGCGGGCAGCTGCGTGCTGTTGCTCGGCGGCACACCGCTGGGCGAGCAATTGCTGATGTGGTGGAACTTCGTCGCCCGGACCCCCGAGGAGATCGCCGCCGCGACGGCAGGCTGGCGCGCGGGCGAGTTCGGCGACGTGGGCGGCTACGCCGGCGAACCGCTGCCAGCCCCGCCGCTCGACGTCACCAGGCTGCGCCGGCCGTCCAGGTAAAACCGGCCGTCCAGGCTAGCCGTCCAGGCGCGACCGGCTCGCTAGCTCACCCGCCAGGTGACGCCGGGGTCGGCCAGCTGGCAGTCACCGAGCACGAGCCCGGTGCCGCTCTTGGCCCGGTCGGCCGGGTCGGCCAGGCACAGTCCCGCGGCCGCGTTGACCAGCCACACGCCCACCGGCCCGCCGTAGAGCTGCCACTTCTGGCTGGTCGCCTGGCCGCACGTGCTCAGCACCACGGCCGGCCGGTGCGGCCGGCCCGCTGGCCAGGCTCAGGCAGTACTTGCCGATCTGCACCTGACCGGCCGGCTGGACCGTCCACGTCTGCGCCGCGGACTTCGCGCACCGGCGCACGTTCACCTGCTGGGTCACCGGGCCGCGCGCGTGATAGTCGCTGAGGCAGTAGCCGGGGACGCCGGCCGCGATCTGCCCGGCGGGCAGCAGCCAGCGCTGCAGCACGCCGTGGTTGCAGCTCGTGGCGCCCACCCGCGCTCCAGATTTGGTGCTGCCGACGACCAGGCACTTGTTCGTCACGGTGTTCGCCAGCCCGCTGGTCAGCGTGCCGTTGCCGCCGCCGAGCTGCCAGTGGACGTCGCCGTGGCTGCAGGACCCGATCGTCACGTACGTCGGCAGCTCGACCAGGCAGCTGCCCTTGTACCGCAGCGTTCCGTCCGGCACGACGGTCCACTTCGACGCGCGGGTCCCGCACGTCCCGCTGACGACGGTGGCCTTCGCGCCCGCGTCCAGGCACCGGTAGCGGTTCAGCCGGACGATCCCGGCCGGTCCGGCGTCCTTGGCGCCGTAGACCCGCCAGCCGAACGCGGCTGTCGCCACCGCGCCGGCACTGTCGCCGGCGGTCACGTGCACCTGATACTGGCCGTACGCGCGCGGGAAGCCGATGATCTTGCCGCAGCTGGTCATGCTGAGGCCCGGCGGCAGGCCGGACTCGGTGAACGTGAGCGTGCAGCCCGGCAGCGAGTCCGCCGCGGTCAGCTGCACCAGCACCGGGCTGCCGACGGTACCGGACCGGCCGCCGGGCTTGAGGCTGACCGGACCGTGCACGTCCCAGGTGAACGCCTGGGTCACCGCGCTGCCGGACGCTGGCGTCACCGTGACCTTTGCCTGGAACGCAGCTGCACCGCCCGGCAGTGTGCCGGTGATGAGCCCGGTGCTTGTGCTGATCGAGAGCCCCGTCGGCAGTCCGGTCGCGGTGTAGCTGACGGTCTGCGGGGTGAGCGCGCCGACCCGGAGGCTGACCGCGGTCCCGGTCCGGTCCGACTGCGCGGGCGGGTCCAGGACCGAGAGCGCGGTGGCGCTCAGGTAGCTGACATCGGTGCTGCCGGCGATGCCGGGCACCGTCGCGTTGCTGGTGTACTGCCAGTACGTCCATGACTTCCAGCCCGGCGGCATGACCGGCTGGGCCGGCCCGGTCGCGGTGTTGCCGGCGATCCACAGCGGGTCGGCCGCGAACGCGGTGCTCTTGCCGGTGCACGTGTTCCACCAGTCCGCGGTCGAGTAGATGGCCGGCCGGTGCCCGGTCCGGCGGGTGTATTCGGCCGCCCACGAGCCGATCCAGGACACCATCTGCGCCGGGGTCAGGCCGTAGCACTCGGCGCCGTACGGGTTGTACTCGATGTCCAGGATCATCGGCAGCGACTGTGCGCCGGGCGCCAGGGCAGAGCGATCGAGGGCGTAGTCGGCCTGCAGCGCGCCGCCAGATGAGTCCGGGTTGGCGAAGGCATACGACGCGACGTACAAGCCCGCGGCGCTCGCCTGCGCCAGGTCGGCGGCCGCGTACGGGTTCCGGTAGTAGTTGCCCTCGACCGTCTTGACGAACGCGAACGTGTACCCGGCGCCCGCGACCTCCGACCAGTTGATCCCCACGGTCGCGCTGTGCTGAGCCGAGGACACGTCGACACCCTGGATCGCGGACGCACCAGCCGGCGGCGCGTCGCCTGCGGCGGCCCGGGCGGTCAGGCTCCGCCCAGCCGAGCCGGCCAGCATCCGCTCGACCTGGGGCGAGTGCGCCTCGGCGACATTCGGGTGCTGAGTCGGCACCGCGGCCGGATGCGACCGCGCGCCACTGGCGGCGGTCGCCGGAACGGCAAGCACGAGCAGTCCGGGCACGATGAAGGCAGCGGTGCTGACCGCCACGCGCGCGCGCAGGTTAAGCAAGACCGTCAATCCCCGTTCTGGCGGGCCCCGTCAGCTGCCGCCGCGCGTTCAGTCCCACCACCCCATATGCCACAACATCTGCACATCAGGTGAAGTTGCATTTCATCTGTTAACCGGGCGTACTCTCTGCCTATGTCCGGCCAGTTGTGGCGCGCGGTGGCCGTCTACCGGGTCGTCACGCTGTGCTATGCCGCGGTCGTCATACTCAGCAACGACGGCCACTACGCACACCCGGCGGGCGGGATTATCGCGCTGGCCGCCATGACCGCCTGGACGGTCTTCACGATCATCGCCTATTCGCGGCCGCGCTGGCGGGAGCCGTGGCTGATCGTCATCGATGTCGCGGTGGCGACCGCATTGATTGTCAGCACCCGGTGGATCGACACCGCCGTGCACATCGCGCACGGGGCGCCCACGATCCCGCTGATCTGGGCCGCATCAGCCATGCTCGCGGCGGCGGTCCGGGCGGACCATGGGCCGGTCTCGCGGCCGCGCTGCCGGTGTGGATCGGCGACCTGATCGAGCGACAGACGCTGCCGTCGGAGGGCACGGTCGACGGGCTGGTGCTGCTGCTGGTCGGCGGCGTCGGCGGGTACGTGGTCCGGCTCAGCTTGCGGGCCGAGGCCGCGACCGACATCGCGGCGCGCAAGGAGGCCGCGATTGCCGAGCACGAGCGGCCGGCTCCGGAGCACACGGCTGGGTGCTGGTGGAGGACGACGGCGCCGCGATCCGGGTGAGCGTACGGGACGACGGTACGGGCTTCCTGGTCACCGGCACGACCCGCGACGGCGCCCAGGCCCTCCGGATCGCGGCGCCCACCCGGCCGGACGTGGTGCTGCTGGACCTGAACCTGCCAGATTTACCCTGGGGCCGAGGTGACGCGGCAGCTGCTGGCGACGATGCCGGGCATCCGGGTGCTGATGCTGTCGGCGAGCGGCGAGCGCCAGGACGTCCTGGCTGCCGTCACCGCCGGGGCGAGCGGATATCTGCTCAAGTCGGCGGAAGCGCGCGAGCTGATCGACGCGGTGCAGGCCACCGCCGCGGGCAACGCGGTGTTCACGCCGGGCCTGGCCGGCCTGGTGCTGGGCGAGTATCGCAGGCTCGCGCAGTCAGAAGGCATACCCGCGAGCGGCCAGGATCGCGACCAGCCGGCCGCGCCGGAACTCACCGAGCGGGAGACCGAGATCCTCCGCCTGGTCGCGACCGGGCTCACCTATCCGCAGATCGCCACCCGGTTGACGTTGTCCCCGCGCACCGTGCAGAACCACGTGCAGAACACGCTGAGCAAGCTCCAGCTGCACAACAAGGCGCAACTCGTCCGCTACGCCCTAGAACGCGGCGTGGATTAGTTCTCGGTGAGCGCGTGCACCAGGTCGCCGTAGGTTATGTCGGCGGCGGGCGGGGCGGTGCCGTCGCGGGCGGCGACGGCGGTGGCCAGGCCGGCCGCGAGCGCGCGCCGGTACGGGCCCGAGCCCGTGCTGATCCTGGCGACGCCGGCGGCGGCGAGCCGCCGCTGGTCGAGCCCCGGCCGCCAGAGCACGTTCAGCGGCAGGGCGATCTGGCCGGTCACCGCCTCGACCTCGCCGAGGTCGGGGATACCGGGCACGAAGACCCCGTGCGCGCCCGCGCCGGCGTAAGCGGTGAGCCGGTGCAGGGTCTCGGCCAGCCGGCCGGCGGCGGGCCCGTACTCCAGCCAGTAGACGTCGGTCCGCGCGTTCAGGAACAGGTCCGGCGCGGCCGCCCGGACGGCCTCGATGATCCGCGCCTGTGCGGCCGGGTCGCGGAGACTGCCGCCCGCCGACACGTCCTCCAGATTGATGCCCGCGACCCCGAGGCCGGCTAGCTGGGCGGCCAGGTCCGCCACCTCGGCCGGATCGTCGCTGAAACCGCCTTCGAAGTCGACGGTCACCGGCACCGGCACCCGCGCCGCGATCGCCGCCGCCACCGCCATCGTGTAGGCGCGGCCGGTGCCCTGCCCGTCGATCTGGCCGGCCGCGGCGTTGACCCCCATGCTCGTCGTGCCGATGGCCGGGAAGCCGGCGCCCGCCAGCAGGACCGCCGATGCCACGTCCCAGGCGTTGGGCAGCACGAACGGCTCGCCCCGGCGGTGCAGCGCGGCGAAGACACCGCCGTGCGCCGGGCTCGCGGCGGTCATGGCCGGGCCACCAGGACGCGCGCCGGGACGCGCAGGTTCGGCCGCGGTTCGAGCTCGACCCGCTGGCCCGGCACCGGCCGCCAGCCGTCGGCCAGCAGGACAGCCGCGACCTGGCGGGCGATCGCGGTCGCGTGCGCCGCGCCGGGGCAGCCGTGCGGACCGGACCCGAAGGTGGCCGGTCTGCCGCCGCCACGCTCCGCGGTGGCCACGAAGATCCACACCGGCGCGCCGGCCGGTAGCCGGGCCGCTCCGACCGAGGTGTCCTGGATCGCGGTGCGCCTGGTGCACTGCACCGGCGCGTCGTGCCGCAGCACGTCGTCGATCCGCTGCGCGGCCGGTACGGCGGTGTCGTCGCCCCGCCCGGCCAGGACCGTGCTGCCGATCAGCGCCGCGGTCGCGTCCCTGGCCTGGAACAAGAGGCTGATCGCCGCCGTGATCCGGTCGGTGTCGGTGGTGCCAAGGCCGTCCGCCACGACGCCGGCGAGCGCCACGGCGGCCGGGTCGCCGGCCCCCTCCGTTCCCTTCCTGGGCCGCAGTGCAGGGGTGACCGCGTCGCAGAGGATGCCGGTCAGCGTGGCGGCTCGGTCGGCGGCGGCGGGCGAGAGGCCCAGCGACAGCGCGAGTACCTCGGCCGGCAGCTGCCGGGCCATCGGCATGATGTCGAATGCCGCCGACCGGCGGCGCAGGTAATCGTTGGCGCGGGCGCCCGCGGCGGCAGCGACCCTCGGCACTGGCGGCAGCATGCTGACGAGCAGGTCCCGGCGGCGGGCGTGCTCGGCGCCGTCACTGAATCTGGCCATGCTCGCGATCAGCTCGGCCGCGGGGCCCCCGTTGCCCGCGGCCGGGACCACACTCAGCGCCGCCGAGCCGAGCGCGGCTTCCACGTCCCGTGGCCCCGCGACCACCCAGCTGCCGTCGCGGCAGTGCGTGCCGAGTTCCTGCAGCGGGCCATGCCAGCGGGCGGGCGGCGCGCTGATGGTCAGCTCCTCGACGGGGCAGTCGGCCAGGTCACCGGGGTGTATCGAAGTCCGCATGTCAGCACCGTACGGCGGCGATAGTGCGGTGGGCGCCGAACTATCCTCGGCCTAGGGTTGGCGCTGACGGCGAATGGGGGTGCACGTGCTTCTCGACCCGGAATCAGTGGCGCGGTACGCCGCCCTGCTGGCTGATCGCAGCCGGGCGGCCATTTGCCTGGCCCTGATGGACGGCCGGGCCTGGACCGCCGGCGAGCTGGCCAGGGTGGCCGGGATCGCGGCGCCCACCGCCACCGAGCACCTGAACATCCTGGTCGGGGCCGGGCTGCTGGCCGAGCAACGACAGGGCAGGCATCGTTACGTCCGGCTGGCGAGCGCCGAGACGGCCCGGCTGCTGGAGAGCCTGTCGGTGGCGGCGGGCCAGCCGGCGCCGGTCCGGTCGCTGCGGATGGTGCGGGCCGCCGCGGACCTGGCCGCGGGCCGGACGTGCTATGACCATCTGGCCGGTGAGCTGGGCGTGCAGCTCTACGACGCGCTGCTCGGCAACGGCCTCGTGACCGAGACCGACGGTCTCGCCCTGACCTCGGCGGGACGGTCCTGGTTCACCGAGCTGGCCGGACCGGAGGCGCTGCGGCCGCCGCGGACCAGGCCACTGCTACGGACCTGCATCGACTGGACGCAGCGGCGGCAGCACCTGGCCGGGACGCTCGGCGCGGTGCTGCACGGACAGCTGGTCGACCGGTCCTGGATCCGGCACAGCGCGGGCAGCCGGGCCGTGCGGGTGACGCCGGCCGGCACCGCCGCCCTCGCGGACTTGCTGGGTATCGAGGCTGGCCCGGCGGCCCGGCGGCCGGAATCCGCGCGGGTCCCGGTATGAGCGATCGAGAGCCCACCTGACGGCGTGCTCCCGCACCGTAGCCCCGACCGGACGCCGAGCCGCCGCCAATCGTCCGCCTCCGCAAGAGACCGACGCGACCCAGCGCGTCCTGCGGAGGTTACGGTAGCGGAATCTGGCTATGCTTCCTGCTCCAGCCGCAACGCCAGCTTGGGGCAGGCCTGGATCGAGGTACGGGCGTCCTCCATCAGGTGTGGTGGCACGGCGTCAGCGCTGATGATGGGGAATCCCCAGTCATCGAGGGTGATCAGCTCTGGCAGTATCTCTGCGCACAGTCCGCGGCCGTCGCAGGCGATCGCATCGACCCGCAGCCGTGCGTGCGCGGCCTGGGCAGTCCTGGCCATTACCGATCCTGCCTGACGGGCACTGGCAGGATGCTGGCGGTCCCGCAGCACCAGCCGCGGGCGTGCTCCGCAATCTCAGCCTCGAACGTGGTAAGGGCACTGCGGATCAGCCTGACTGCGCCGTCGGGATGGCTGCAGGCGCCGCGGCCATCCACTTGCCCGAGCCAGCGCCACAGCGTTCCCGTATCCGAGGTGCGCCCGTCGGCGAGCTTCTCGAGCTCGCCGGCTATGGCGGCGAGACCGAAGATGCACGGCCCGCACTGGCCGGCTGATTCGCCGGCGAGATACCGGGCGACCCGCGCGGTTTCACGCAGGCCGCATGCGTCCGCAGGCAATGCCGCGATCAGCCCTGCCCCGGGCGCGGCACCACGATCGGCCAGGCCCGCCGCGGAGAACGGGATAGTCATGGCTGTAGCCGCGTCAATCCAGGTGCCGAAGTAACCGCCGATGAGCAGTGCTCGCATCGGTGCTGAGGGCCCGCCTGCCCGGGCAAGAATCTCGCCGACAGGGGTACCGACCGCGATCTCGCAGACGCACGGCTCCTGCACGGCGCCGAGGACGGTGACCAGCATCGATCCGGGCTCCTGCCGGGTTCCCACTGAGCAGAACCATGGGGATCCGTAGCGGGCGATGAGTGCCAGGTGGGCGAGGGTCTCGACGTTCTGGACGAGCGTGGGTTTGCCTCTGAGCCCTCGCTCCGACAGCCGCGGCGGCTTGGCTGTGGGCAGCGGGATGCCCCGGTCGATCCACTGCACGACTGCGCTCGCTTCTCCGCTGACGAATCCGCCGGCTGCGGTGATCACCTTGATCCGGACCCGGTCGATCCCGGCCCGGGTCCGCTCGCGGGCAGCGTCATCGACGATCTCGCGGATCGAGCGCGGCACGACGATCAGTGCCTCTGCGGCGCTGACCATTTCGGCGGCGATGACTGCGCCGTCCAGGACCAGATGCGGAGACCGGGCGAGCAGCACCTTGTCTTTGGAGCTGGCGGGCTCGCCCTCGGTGCCGTTCGCGACCACGATCGCGCCGCGCTGTCCCGCGACCGCGGCCAGCTTTCTTGCGGTCGGAAAGGCACTGCCGCCACGGCCCGCCAGGCCGGAGCGGTCAACCTCGTCGATGAGGGCAGCAACGTCCCGGCCGTCCCGGCGCGCGCGCGGCACCGGCCCGTACCGGGCGAGATGCCCGGCCAGGCGCACCGGTCCGGCGGCGAATTTCGCGGGCAGCAGCCGGGGCAGCTGGCCCGGCGGCAGCGCGCCGTTCCGCCTGGCCGCATCCGGCATTCTGCTGGCAACCAGCATCACGCGCGCGTCCTTTCCCTGGCAGCGGCCCGCCCCGGCGCAGCAGGCCGGGCAGGCGGACCGGTCCGCCGGATGACCTGCAACATGCGGGCCACAACGGCGGTGGCGACCGCGCCAGCACATCCCCATACGACGAGCGCGACCCACCAGATCCGCAGGTCGGTGCTCGCGGTGAGGGAGTGCACGAAGGCGACCGGCCACGCCAGGTAGGCCAGCCAGTGCACGGCCCGCCATGCGCGGTAGCCCAGCCGCCGCCGGCCCACGCTGGTCAACAGCACCGCACCGCCAATATCCACACCGAGCGTGCCCAGGCCGATCGCGAGCGTCCGGTATCCCGACGCGAACGGCAGGATCGTCGCGGCCCAGCCGATGGTGACGAAGGGGTCCAGGATTGCCGTCACGACGTGCAGCCCGAGGAACGCCACGCAGAACAGGGCACACGTCCGGTGCAGCTCGCTGACCGCAAAGCGGGGCCAGCGCCAGGGCGCTGAGCCCAGCCGTGCCGCGACGCCCAGCACCATCACCGCGCTGAAGGCGACGAGCAACGCCAGCCCGCTGGCACGCGAAACGAACCAGAGCCCCTGCGACCCCGCGACCGCCGCGGTGGCGCTCACCGGGTACCTCGCAGGCGTGCCAGTCCCAGGTAGACATGGCCTTCGCGCGGGGCACACACGGGCGCGCCGTCCGCCGCGGGCCAGCCGCCGAGGTACCGGACGGTGCCGTCGTGTGCCACAAGCCGCGCTGGCAGACCTTCCGCGGCGAGCCACTGCGCGGCCCGCGGCCCGGCGACGATCGCGGCCGTCGTCGCGGCGTTCGCGTCGGCGCAAGTTGCCGCCGCGGCAGTGACGGTCCGCCAGGGGCCTTGCGCGGGCAGTCCGGTCCGCGGATCCACGATGTGGTGCAGCGCCTGCCCGGCCCGCCGCCACTGACGGCAGCTGACTGAGGACGTGGCGACCGCCCCGCTGGCCAGGCGGATGAGCTGCGCGCCCGGCAGGTCTGGCCGGTCCGGGAGGTCAGCCACCGTGATTGGCCAGCCATCCTCCGGGGGTATGCCGGCCACGGCGATGTCGCCGCCGAGGCTGACCAGCGCGCCGCTTGGCTGCTCGCCCGCCAATACGGCCGCCCGTGCGGCGCGGTCGGAGCCGACGGCCTTGGCGGTAGCGCCCAGATCGAGCCGGACGCCCGGCGGCAGGCTGAGCATTAGCCCGTCCAGCAGCGGCGTGCGCCAGCCGGGCGCCGGGACAGGGGGAGCATGCGCGTCCGCGCGCTGCAGGTCGATCTGCGCGAAGTCGCGGTCGTAGCCGAGCGAGATGATGGCGTTGCCAATGGTCGGGTCGGTGCGACCGCCGGTCCAGCGGGCGGCGGCGAGGGCTACGCCGACCAGGTCGGCCAGTCCGGGGCTCAGCATGAACGTCCCGCCGCCGCGGCGGTGAATCCAAGAGATCTCCGAGTCGGGCCGGAACCGGCTGGCCTGCAGGTCCAGAGCGGCCAGGACGTCGTCCACCGCTGCGCACGCTAGCTCGAGATTCCGCGGCGGCCATACCGCGACGCGGGCGGTGGTGCCGAGCGCGGCGCGCTCGGCGACGCCGATGGCGTCATCGCCGGTGCTGATGGGCTGCCACCGGGCCGCGGCTGTCAGCTGAGCGGCTGAGGTACTCATAGTCATCAGTTGTCCCGGTAGGCCGGCGCGTGCCGGACGTGCGTGACGATCGTCTTGCCGTTGACCGTCCGGGTGGTCGTGGTCATCGTCACGCCCGACGCGCTGGTAGTGGCGACCGAGTGTGCTGCTCGCGGCCCTGTCGATCCGGCCGCGGAAGCGGTGCCGGCTGCTGCGGGTGCGCTAGCGGGGCCGGCCGCCGGTGCCGTGGCCGGCAGGGCCTGGTGCGCGAGCGCGAGTGTCGCGGCCCCTGCTCCCACGATCAGCGCGGCTGCCGTCCAGTTCGACACCCGCCGGGCGTGCCGGATGCCCGCGCGGCGATCCAGGCCCGGCTGACGGCCGGAACCATCCTGGCCTGCGTCGGCGATGCCTGGCAGCGGCACCCGCCCGCCGAGGTCCTCGCGATCGGAGTTCATGTTCATGTCCTTCCGCCTTGCTGGCTGCCGGGGGGTCTTCCCTCGTGACCCGAGCCTGTGCGACCGGAATGAAATGATCGTGAGAATCAGATGTGAGCCTTCACATCCGCGGGCTTCGCGGCGCTCATCGGTTTCCGACCCGGGACTGCGTAGCCTCGGCATATGCGGGTGCTCGTGATCGAGGACGAGGCGCGGATGGCGCGCCTGCTGGAGCGCGCGCTCGCGGAGGAAGGTCATACGGTGGACCTGGCCGCCAGTGGCCCCGACGGCCTGTGGATGGCCGAGGAAAATTCCTATGCCGTGATTGTGCTGGATGTCATGCTGCCGGGCTTCGACGGTTTCGAGCTGTGCCGCCGGTTGCGGGCCGCGGGCATCTGGGCACCGGTGCTGATGCTCACCGCGCGCGACCAGATCGGCGACCGAGTCCGGGGCCTGGACGCCGGTGCGGACGACTATCTCGTCAAGCCATTCAGCCTGCTGGAGCTTGCAGCCCGGCTGCGTGCTCTCGGACGCCGGGATAGCCGGGCCAGGCCCCCCGTGCTGACCGCGGGCGATCTCAGGCTGGACCCGGCCAGCAAGCGGGCCTGGCGCGCCGGCACTGAGATTCAGCTGTCCCCGAAGGAGTTCGCGCTGCTGGAGTTCTTTCTTCGCCATCAGGGCGTCGTGCTGTCCCGGTCCCAGATCCTCGAAGCCGTGTGGGACTTCGCTTATGAGGCCGCCTCCAATGTCGTCGACCAGTACGTCAAATACCTTCGCCAGAAGGTCGATGTGCCCTTCGGCCGCCATGACATCGAGACAGTCCGCGGCATGGGCTACCGGCTCCGGCAAGGCGAGCAGGGGTAGCCGTGTCAATCCGGCTCCGCCTTGCCGCTGTCTTCACCGCCGGCGCGGCGATCCTGTTCGCACTCGGCAGCTGGGTGTTCGTCGCGCAGTTGTCGTCGTCCCTGCTCGGGGCGATCGACACCCAGCTTTCAGTGCAGCTCGGCACTGCAAGCCGGTACCTGCCCGCACATGGCAGTGCGGCGCCCGCGTCGGGCAGTCCCGCGCCGGGTGAATATGTGGTCCAGGTCATCGACCCTGCAGGCCGGGTCCGGGGCGCGAGCCCCGAAGCCGGCCGGACGCCTATGCTGTCCCCGCCAGACGTCCGCGAGGCGCGAACGCGCCGCATCACCGTCACCACCACGAGTGACGGGGAGCGTGAGCGCATCACCGCCGGGCCGCTATCGATCCATCCGCGCCGGCCTGGCTGGGTCGGCGCAGCCGGCGTCTCCCTCGAGGCCTATGACGGCACACTCAGCGACGTGACCCGCAACCTGGTCATCGCCGGCCTTGTCGTCGTCGCAATCGCCGGAGTCGGCGCTTACGCGCTTGCGGCGGCGGCGCTCTCCCCGGTCGAGCGGATGCGGCGCGAGGTGGCTGCCTTGTCCGAACGCGACCAGGCGCCGGGAGTCCAGGTTCCTCGCACGCGCGACGAAATCGCGTCTCTCGCCTCGACGATGAATGATCTCCTCAGCCGGCTCCACGGGGCGCTGGCCCGGCAGCGAGCACTGGTCGCTGATGTCAGCCACGAGCTGCGCACTCCATTCGCCGTCCTGAGCGGGGAGCTAGAGCTGGCCGGCCGTCCGGGCCGTAGCCGGGAAGAACTGACCGATGCCGTCGCGCGGGCAGCTGAAGAGACTGCCCGGCTCGAGCGGATTACCGAGCAGCTGCTATTCCTGGCGCGCAGCGACGAGGACAGGATGGCCCTGCGGCGGGAGCAAGTCAGCGTGCGACCACTGCTTGTCCGCAGCGCCGACCAGGCGGCAGGCCGTGCGCGCGAAGCTGGCGTCTCGTGTGAGGTCAGCGCGCCAGCTGACATCAGCGCCAGCCTGGACCCTGACCGTATTCGCGAGGCAGTGGACAACCTCGTCGATAACGCGCTCAGGGTTGCTCCGCCAGGTAGCACCATCCACATCGGCGCCCAGGCCAACGGCAGTGACCTGGTCATAGAGGTCCGCGACGCTGGTCCCGGCTTCCCGGCCGACTTCCTCCCGCACGCCTTCGAGCGTTTCCGCCGACCGGACTCCAGCCGCGCCAGGACCGACGGCGGCGCGGGCCTCGGGCTGGCGATCGTGAGCGCCATCGCTCAGGCCCATGGCGGCCGGGCGGCAGCCCGCAATCAGCCGGGCGGTGGCGCTGCCGTCACACTCGAACTGCCCGGCGCGGACGCCAAGCACGCGAATGCCGCTCCGGCCACGCGTTAGTAGCATTAGCCCTTGCGACGAGCAGCGCCTCGAGCGGCGACAGCGAAGCCGACGTCAGGGAACGTCACCGCCTACGCGTCATGAGGTCTTCATGGTCCTGGGATAGACCTGACACGACCGAATGCCATCACAGGCCACATAACCGCCTGAGGCGATGGAGGACACCGAGTGCCAAGGCCGACAGTTTCAGCCCGCCCGGCATGACGACCGGCAGGGATCGGTATGCCGGCCCTGGGAGGCACATTCGCGTGCCGACGCGGCCTCGTCAGTGGACTCCGGGCCAGATGCTATGCGCTGGCCATCCTCGAGTTCGCTGCGGTCTGGCGCGATGACGCGGACAACGCAAGAGGCCGGGGAACGCCGATCGGCTCCGCCCGGCAGCCGCATCGCACAGGTCCGGAAGGTCACCCTGGCAGGCTTGCTCATCGCCGTGATCCAGACCGCGCGCCCGCGGCAGTGGCCGAAGAATCTGCTGGTCTTCGCTGCCCCGCTGGCGGGCGCGACGCTGGGCCGGGACGACGGTTTCGGCTACGGGCTCGTCGCCTTCGCGGCGTTCACCGCGGCCGCCTCGGCGGTCTACTTCATCAACGACGTGCTGGACGCCGAGCGCGATCGCCAGCACCCGGCCAAGCGATTGCGGCCGGTCGCGGCCGGACGGCTGCCCCGGCCGGTCGCGCTGGTCATGGCCGGAGCCGGCCTGGCTGCGGCCCTTGTCGCGAGCCTCGGGATCGGCGAACCGGAGCTTGCTCTCGTCATCGGCATCTACGTGGCCTTGTCGCTGCTCTACAGCCTCGGTCTGAAGCACGTGCCGGGGATTGAACTCGCACTCGTCGCGTCTGGCTTCGTGCTGCGCGCCCTGGGCGGCGCGGTCGCAACGAACGTCCCGCCTTCGGCGTGGTTCCTGACCGTGTGCAGTGTCGGCGCGCTCATGGTGGCGATCGGAAAGCGGTACACCGAGCTGTCGGTCCTGGGCCAGGAAGCCTCTGCGCACCGGCCGGTCATGCGCTGGTATCGGCTCCCCGTGCTGCGTGCCGGTCAGCGCGCGGCCACCCTGGCTATGGTGGCCGCATACCTGCTCTGGGCGATGTCCGAACACGACGCTTGGATGCGAGCCTTCCGCGTGGCCAGCTGCGTGCCGCTAGTCCTCGCACTTTTCCGGTTTGACCGGCTCACCGGACTCGCTGAAGACCGGCCGGTGGAAGACCTGATCGCCCGGGATCCATTCATGATCTGCGCTGAGCTGACCTGGCTGACCCTGTTCGCAGTGGGACTGTAGTTAGGCCGTCGCTACCGCCTGCGGTCCCGCAGATTATTTAGCCGAATGTCGCTCCGCGCGGATCGACGCCGCGCTCAGCAAGGCCCTCCCGCCCGTTAAGCGGCGTGCCGAGTTTCAGGAAGATTCCACTAAAGATTGGCTGACGGGATTTCACTGCGCGCCTCGCGGCCAATGCCTGCCGTCGTTCTTCGGGGCTGTGTTCACTCCGGGCAGCAGCGCCGTATATTCAGCTGAGCGTGGCGCCTGCGCGGGACGGTATTTGCCAGCCCGGCGTCATGGCTGCGAGCCCACGCCACCTTGCCTCGTCTCCGTCTTGGCCACGCCGAGCGTGACGTACCCGGCTACGAAGCCTGCTGAGGGTTGCGGAATCCGGGACTGGCGCGGCGGCTTCCTCGCCAGCATGGTTAAGAACCAGTCCGTTTAACGTTCAGATCTGCATAAGACGGCTCATCGCGTCATCGGCCGCCAGAATCGGCCGTACCTTTGTGAGAGCGAGATCAAGGGTCCGGATTATCGGGGAGTCAGGTGACTGCGGCACGCGCACCAGAGGTGCTTCAGTCCGAGTACAGCCCGGCCAGCGTGCTGATAGTCGAGGACGATCAGGCGATCTTGGCTCAGCTGGTCCGCGCGCTGTCCCTGGCCGGGTACGCGACGAGCGCGGTATCCACCGGGCGGGAGGCGCTGAGCGCGGCGCCCGCTGACGTAGTGGTGCTGGACCTCGGCCTGCCGGATATGGACGGCGTGGAGGTGTGCTGTCAGCTGCGGGCCAGGTCCGGGGCGGCAATCATCGTGGTGACCGCTCGCGATGAGGAGCAGGACCGGGTGCTCGCGCTGGACCGGGGCGCCGACGACTACATCGTGAAGCCCTTCGGCCGCGCGGAGCTGCTGGCCAGGATCCGGGCGGTGCTGCGCCGGATGCGCGCTCCGGAGAGCGAGCTGCTGCGCCACGGCGATCTTGAGGTGGACATCAGGACGTGCAAGGTCACGCTGGCCGGCCGGGAGATAGAGGTGACGCGCAAGGAGTTCGACATCCTGGCGTGCCTCATGGCCGATCCCGGCCGGGTGGTGAGCCGCGAACAGATCCTGGAACACGCGTGGGACGCGCACTGGTACGGGCCGATGAAGGTTCTCGATGTGCATGTGGCCTCGCTGCGCCGGAAGCTGGGTGTGCCCGGCCTGATCGAGACCGTGTACGGCCGCGGCTTCCGGCTCGCTGACCAAGGATGAGAACGCGCATCCTGATCGCCCTGCTCGGGCTGACAGTAGCGATACTGGTCGGCGCGGTGATCCCGCTCGGTTACCAGGCCTCATCGCATGACTACGCCACCTTCGTCGATGAGGCCAGGTCGAGGCTGCGGGCGGCGACCGCGGCGGCTGAGGAACTGCTAGCGGACAAGCTGGCCGGTCCTGAGCTGAGCCGCGACCTGGCGGCAGCTGCGCGTCAGGGCGACAGCGTCGTCGTCATGTCGGTCAGCGGCATCATCATCAGGACGGCCGGCCCGACGTTCGTCGTCCCATCCGGCCTGCTCAGCCGCGCTCGGTCGACCGGTGACCTGGTCACTGCGGTGCGTAACGATCAGGTACTGGTAGTGGCCCCTGTTCGCAGCAACGGCCAGACGGTGGGCCTGACCGCCCTGATGCGGCCGACGCAGCAGCTGGAGTTCAGCCTGCGGGCGTTCTGGCTGACGCTGGCATTGATCGCCCTCGCTGCCCTGGCGGCCGCGATCGTTGTCGGCGTTGGCCTGTCCCGGTGGGCGGCCGGGCCGCTGGCGCTGCTGCGGGCCACGGCGCGCAGGCTCGGCGATGGTGACCTCGGCGCTCGCGCGCCTGCGGATGGCCCGGCCGAGATCCGCGACCTCGCGGAGACCTTCAACGCCATGGCGGGGCGGCTGGAAACGCTGATCCACGGGCACCGGGTCATGCTTGCTGACGTGTCACACCAGCTCCGGACCCCGCTTGCTGCCCTGCGGCTGCAGCTCGAGGCACTGGCCGCCGAGGCCGGCGACGGCGCCGCGGAGTTCTCAGTCCCGCTGGGAGAGGTGGCAAGGCTCGGCCGGATGGTCGACGGCCTGCTGGCTGTCGCCAGGGCAGAGAACGCGACGCCGGACATCGTGTCAGTGCCGGTGTCTGAGGTTGTCGCCGAGAGAACGGCCGCGTGGGCTCCGGTCGCCGACGAGCAGGGAGTCGAACTGCAGACCGAGATCCCGGTCCAGGTCCGGGTCGGTCTCGGCGATGGATATCTGGAGCAGATTCTGGACAACCTGATCGCCAATGCCATCGATGCCACCGCCGCGGGTGACCGGATCACCGTGTCCGCCGCGCCGACCGCTCGCGGAGGGCGTGTCATCGTTGCCGATAACGGCCCGGGAATGAGTCAGGCCGACATGGACCGGGCCTTTCTCCGCTTTGCCAGTTCGAAACCGGGCAGTTCGGGGCTCGGCCTTGCGATCGTGTACCGGCTCGCCGCGGTCGGCGGTGGTGGCGCTGAGCTGACGCAGACGCCTGGCGGCGGCCTCACCGTGGCCGTCGACCTTTGCGGCCCGCCCCAGGATGCCCGTGAGAGCCGTCCCGCCGTTTCACTAGGAATCGCAGCTGAGCCGCCCGCTAAGTCACCGGGCTAGCGGGTCAGCGTGAGCCGCTGCTCACCCCGGCCGGTCAGCGCGATGGCGAGTGATGATTGCGCCGAGATGGCGGTCCCGCCGCGGCGCGGGCGCCGGGTCTCGCGCCCGCAGTCGCCGCGGAGGCCCCGATCGAGCCGAGCCCCGACGACGTGTGCCGCGCCGACCAGCCGTGCACGCCGAGCGCGAGGCCGGCTACTGCGGCGAGGCCGAGAAGCGTGCGACCACCCGGCCCGATGGAGTTGCTCCCCGAGCTCACCTCAGCTGCCGTGTACCGACAGGGGAAGGCTGGCCGTCCTGACCGGCGGGCCGGACGCCGGTGATCAAACCGGCTTCGGCCACGATGGTGCTCGACGTAATCTCCGCGAAGCCGGCCTGAGTGAGCATCATCGTCCACGCCGCCATGGACACCGGGCATTCCTGCACGCGCAGCAGGTATCGGGCGGCGTTCTTGCCGATCCGCCACCACCCGCCAGGGCCCTTTCGGGCGAGCAGCATAACCTTGCGCCTGATTATCTCCCGGTCCCGGCTTGACCCGCCACGGCCGAACATCATGTCCGCCAGCACCACCCGGCCGCCGGGCCGCAGCCAGCCGAAAACGTCAGCGATGAGCCGCGCCTTGTCACCATCGCGCAGGTGGTGCAGCGCGTAGCTGGACACGACCAGGTCGACACTTGCCGCGGGCAGCGCCAGCTCCTCGATCGGGATCGAAGCCGCAGTCAGGCTGTGGATGCCATCACGCTGTGCCTGCATCCTGAGCTGCGCGACCATGGCCGGGCTCACGTCGGCCGCGAAGACCTCAGCACCCCGCCTGGCCAGCGGCAGGCTAACCTGACCCTGACCGCACCCGAGATCGACGACCTGGTCGCCTGGCCGGACACGTGCCGCCTCGAGGACCGCTGCCGTCACCGCGCCCAGACGCGCCGAGCCGTGCTGATCCCAGCTGCTGACCCGGCGCGACCATACGCGCCGCTGGCGCCGGACCCCCTGGCGGGTTGCGATGCTCGCCAGGCTGTGCCGGGAATCAGCGTCGCGCGGCTGGCTGTGCCCGAGTGTCGTCTTCCTGTATGCCATTCCTGCAGGCTATTCGGCAGTCATGGCTCCTGCGGGCGCGCAGGAATTCAGAAGCTGCGAGAATCTCGTTCAGAAATAGTTAAGACCGCCTTCTTCGTGAAAAGTTCGTTAAGACTTTGGAATGCGCAGGGACAATTGCTACCGTGGCTGACCGACTCAGACAGGAGGACGAGCAGCGCTGAGCGACAGGGCAAGGTCGGTATGGCAGCGGCTCGGCGGGGCCGGAGCAGGGCGGCACAGCCGCGGCCGGGACGGATGGCCGCGTTCACAGCGGGCCAGGCGATGGCGCCTGGTCTACGCGGCGAGCGCCGCGATTGCGGCGGGCGCGATCATCGCAGGCGCCTTGCATGCAGACGTCAGGCCGCCGGCGCGCCCGGTCAGTCACGTGAACGCGACCGCCCTCGGAGGATCGTCCGCATCGCCATCCCGCAAGCCCCAGCAGCCAGCGCTGGCTCCGCTGCCCGTCGGCCAGCTGAGTACTTATCATTTCTCCAAGGAGGTCTTCGTTTTCACCGAGCCCGCTCATGGATCTGCCGGGCCGCGAGTACTGCGCGTTACAGTGCGTTTCCCAGTAGGGAAAGATCTTGCCGCCTACCAGCCGCACGCGCATGGCCTATTTCCCCTGGTGGTATTCGCGCCCGGATTCCGCCAGTGCGCCCGCAGCTATAGCGACCTGCTTGCCCAGTGGACCACAGCCGGATATGTGGTAGCTGCCGTGGATTTCCCGTTGACCAGCTGCACGACATCCAGCCCCGACGAGGCTGATCTGGCTAACCAGCCAGCTGACGTGGCCTACGTCATCCGGCGGCTACTGGACCTCAGCAGCAGTCGCAGCAGCCGGCTGGCCGGGCTCATCAGTCCAGGTGAGATCGCGGTGTCGGGACACTCCGATGGCGGCGACACAGTGGCCGCCATGGCAGCCGCCACCTGTTGTCGTGATCGGCAGGTCCGGGCAGCCGTGATCCTGGCGGGCGCCGAATGGCCGCCGCTGCCCGGCCGCTGGTTCGCCGGGCCCACCCCGCCGATACTGCTCGTCCAGGGAACCGCCGATACCTGGAATTTCCCGGCGGCCAGCCGGCAGCTGTACCTGGCCGATACCGCGGGCGCGCGCTACTACCTGAACTTGCCGGGCTCTGATCACTTCGCCCCGTACCAGGGCGACGCTAATCCGGAGCCAGTGGTGGCGAGAGTGTCCATCGACTTTCTCGACTATTACCTGCTCGGGGAACGGGATCGTCTCGGCGCGATGTGGCGGGCGAGCCGCGACCCCGGCGTGGCCAAGATGGTCAGCGGGGGCCAGCCGCCGCCGTGACAGTCAACGAGCTTCGTGACCCGGCCGAAGAAGATGCGAACCGGTCTTCACGGGTTCTTCATCGTCGGTTTCTAGCCTTCATGTGGTGAAGGAGAACCCTTATGCGCGGTGATGTCGGTTGAGTCAGCGTTCCGGCCCTGGCCACTGGGATTACCTGTACAGGACAGGATCCGCAGCGGATGCCCGGCACGGGTCGGAAGATCCGCAGGCATGGCCACAGCCATCGCAAGAGCCCTCCCGCCGGACCTGGACGGACCGGGCGGCCGACACCTCCACTCGCACGTATGCGCCGCCGCGCCGGCCGGGCACTCGCGGCGCGCACCGCGCGGATTCTCTCGACTGGACGCCTCGCCGCCGCGAGGAGCCGCGATTGCATCCGGCGCGCCAGCACGGCACGTTCTGGGAGCGGTGGTCGCGCCGTCGCGACAGGCGGCGACAGATCCGCGCGGCCCGCCGTACCATAGCCGGCCGCCACCCGTTGGCCGCCGCGGCGCTCGCGACCGTGCTGCTGCTCACCCCCATGTGGATCTCGCTTGGCTCGGCGCTCGGCAACCCTGGCATGGGCTCGTCCGCCGGTGCACGCGCTGCGGAGTGGTTTCGCACCCATGGCGGCGGCTCGATCGTCAACTGGGCGGAAAACGCCTGGTACTCCCACCATCCGCCGCCCGTCGGCGGCATCCCGCCGAAATCCTCGATCCCCGGTTTGGGTACGGGCGGGCAGCAAGCTGGCCGCGCTCGAGCCGCGATCGCCCACCTGCCGGCCCCGCCGCGACTCACCTCACCCGCAGGCCATTGGCTGGCGGGCGAGGGGGTCTGGCACCCGGCAGGCAGGCTGGTCGGCGGCTACCCGGCCGTCTACGAGACCTGGGTACGGCCGGACGCGGTCCACACCAGCCTAGTGATCGGCGTAGCCTGGATGGACACCAAGCTGCTGCGCGCAACTCTGTACTCCGGCAGCACGATCCCCGGCGGCGGCCCGTACCGGCACACCGCTCCCGTATCGACGGGCGCCGCAAGGACACTCGTGGCCGCCTTCAACGCCGGCTTCCTGATGGACAACTCTCAGGGTGGCTATTACACCGACGGCAAGACGATCGTCCCGCTGCGCAACGGCGCCGCCTCGTTCGTTGTCTATCGCAACGGAACGGCTGCCGTGGCCGACTGGGGCCGCGACGCGACCATGACCCCGAGCGTGGTGTCGGTCCGGCAGAACCTCGACCTGCTCGTCGACCACGGGCGGCCGGTGCCCGGACTGAACCCCAACGACACCACCCAGTGGGGCTTCACGCTCGGCAACTCTGTCTACGTCTGGCGGTCGGGCGTGGGAATCACGGCGGACGGCGCCCTCGTCTACGTCGGCGGCCCCGGTCTGAACATCACCACGCTCGCCGACACCCTGGCCCGGGCTGGCGCCGTCCGGGCCATGGAACTCGACATCAACACCGACTGGGTGAATCTCGCCACCTACGACCCGCGAGCGCCACACGGCGCGGCCACGGCGGCCAACGGGACAGACCTGCTGCCTGGCATGTTCGGCACGCCCGCTCGTTATTTCGAATCCTGGTGGTCCCGCGACTTCATCACCCTGTCCGCCCGGGCCAGCGCGTCCAGCGCACGCCGGACCGCAGGATAACTAGTGCCGCCGGCCGCCAGCAGGCCCAGGCAGCTCGGCCTTCGGCCGGTCCGGGCGCGGTGAGAGACGAGGTGCCCGAAGTTGATCGCCTGGTAGGCGGCGTTCGCGTAGGCAAGTACCAGGATCGCGGTGAGCTGCCGGGAGAATCCGCTGCGGTAGATCAGGCATAGCGCCATGCCGGCGATGAAGTAGTGCGACCACTGGGACTGGACCAGGACCTCAATTCTGGCGGCCGGGCGGCTGGCAGGACATGCGCCTCGATTATTGCCGTCGCCGCGAGCCAGACCCACAGCACCGCGATGACCCGCGCTATCCGCGCGGAGTCCCGGCACTGTGCGGCCTGCCAGCGTCCAGGAACTGGCTATCCCGCGATGCGCGGGTCGCCTCGGTGATCCTGGCTTACTCGTCATCCCAGTACCGTGAGGAAGTCGCGGGTCCACCCGGTCAGGTACTGGCGGGCCGGACGGACTTGGCCGGGAATGACGGCTCGAAGGCGGCGTCCCGGGGCGCGGGCGACGTCCAGCTGGACCCATTCAGGATTGATGTCGAGTTCCATCGCGGAGCGCGCGCCAGCACGCACGAGCGCCGCTGCCATCTCGGCGGGGGACGCCGACATGCTGCCGGCGTAGATGAGCTCACCTGCCGCGTTCTCGCCGAGAGCACTGCGCGCCACGAACTCGCCGCCGCCGAGTGTGGCTCCCCAGCTGGTCCAGTCCGCGGCGGCGCGGCTGGCACGCCCGCTCCTAACCAGCAGGCGCAGGTTCTGGCGGACGCTGAACACCATCTCGCCGGGCCGCGGCAGGCGTGACCCCCAGACTCCGACGCGCGCGGTGCCGGACCTGTCGATGACCAGGCTCGCCAGCCCCTTCCGGAGCGGCCTGATGACGTGGCCTTCCTGCTCGTAGCCGCCTGCACCGGCCGAGAGCAGGAAACCGCCGTTGAAGGCAGCGAGCAGCCGATGGCGCTCACGGGCGGCGATTCTCGGCCCGGCGTGTACGACAGACAGCGCCGCAGAGCCGGGATCCTGACTGCCGCTGTGCAGCCGGTAGCTCACCGGCCCAGTGAATCTGGCCAGTGTGACAACACGGCCGTCGGCGGCCCGGAAACGGGAAATGATCACGTCTGGCCCGACTGCCCGGCCGGGGACCGGGCCTTTCGCGCTTGCCGAGATCAGCGGAGTGCTGCTGGCCCGGACTGCCCGGGCTGGCCGGGCTGGCCGGGCGCGGACGACGCACAGGCCGCCACGGCGAGCACGGCGGCCAGCGCGAGCCCACGATGGACATGGCTCATGTGGTTTCTCCGCCGGCCGCTGCCAGCAGGGGCGCGGCTTCTCGGGCCGTCGCAGACGACCAGCGCAGCATCGCTCACGGTCGCGGTGGCGGTCACTGCGGCAACCACGCTGCGTGCCGACATCGCCATCCAGGCATCCTGGTGCACATGGCTCGCCAGGTACCGGCCGCCTTTGTTGTCCGAACTCATTTACCGAGGCTATCCGCGGACTATGGCGCCTAGCCGTTGGATCGATTTCAGATCTGGTTAAGATCCGAGCTTCATGAAAATGTCATTAAGAAAGCAGCGCTTGCCTGGATATTCCTCCCCATTCACAAGGCCCCACCTAAACAGGCCTTGTCCCCTGCCACGTGCCAGAACGCTTAGCCGCGCCATTCAGTCGCAGCAACGAGGGCAAAGCTCTAGCGGTCCTGCAGGACGACGTCGTCCGCGGCGTGGTCGCCAAGTCCTGCGACGCCGCGGAGCCGCGCGGATAGCCGCAGGTGTGTTGGAACTCGACTAAGGGAGGACCGTGTACGGGTTCGTTCCTTCAGTCCCGATCATGAATCACGCACTGCGCCCCGATGGCAACCTCGCCCACCCTGACTGCTGCGCCCGGACCGCCGGACGGGTCAGCGCTTCCACTGGCGCCGTCATCGCTGGCGGCGGAATGGCCGTCGGCGCAGCGTTCACACACGCGGCGTTCTCGGCCCCGGCGAGGTAGCGATCGCTGACATCCGATGCCATCGGCGACCTTCAGGGGACATGCGAACTCGATCACAAACCAATGACAAACGAACAAGACCTGACCGCCGTTGCCGACGATCAGGCCTTCGACCTGCTGCTACACCAGTAGCCCCGACCGGATTTGAACCGGCGCTACCGCCTTGAGAGGGCGGCGTCCTGGGCCGCTAGACGACGGGGCCAGGTCTTTCATCTCCGCGCGCGACCCGACGTCCTGACGGCTCCGGGCTAGCGCACAGAACGGCTGGCATCAGGCGGGCCCCATAAGGTCAGGCACGCTGTTTCCCAGCCGGTTACCGAGGTTAGCGTACCGGGCCTACCCTCGCCAAACCGGCCGCTCGCACTGTCGGTCGCCCTGGCGCCCACAGCGGGCGGGCGCCCGCTGGCCACGGCCCGGGTGCATGATCGGCCGCAAATCTGGTATCTGTGCCGCCATGGTTGCGTTCATTATCTTGCTGATCGTCGTCGGACTGATCGTGGGCCTCATCGCCCGCCTGCTCGTGCCGGGCCGGGACAACATCGGCATCATCGGCACGATCCTGCTCGGCATTGTGGGGTCGTTCGTCGGCGGGTTCCTCTGGGAGTTCGTCGAGTTCCACAAGATCGAGACCACCCACTTCCACACCGTCGGCATCTTCGGCTCGATCATCGGCGCCGTGGTCGTGCTGCTCCTGCTGCGCGTGACCGGCCTGGAGCGCGGTCACCGGCGGCGCCGGTACTAGCTGACGACGACAAAAGCGCGGCTACCAGGCGGTAGCCGCGCTTTCCATGTCTGCTGGGGTACCAGGACTCGAACCTAGACTAACGGGGCCAGAACCCGTCGGGCTGCCAATTACCCCATACCCCATGGGATCGCGCCCGCAGGCGCCAGTGCAGTGTAGCCGAACCAGGATACGTGAGCCAAAGCGTTCCGCGGCGTCGAGCCGGCCGATCGGGGCGGACCGGTTCTGGCCGGCCGCTGATCACCAGGCGACGCCTAGAGTTGACGCTATGCCCGCCGACGATCATGTGCCGGCTCTGGTCGAGCTGATGTACCGGGCCGACTGGACCAGCCTGAGCCTGGCGCTTGAGATCCGCGAGTTCGAGGACTACGCGGCCCGGGCGCGGATGCTCGCCCCGCGGCCGCCGTGGCTGCCGGAATCGGGCCCGGCGGCGAATAGGGCCAGCCGCCCGCCGCCTGACCTGCGCCGGGATCCAGATCCGGACGATGACGACCTGGACGACGGCCCGGACGAGGACGGCCCGGACGATTACGACGGATCGGACGAGCCGCCCCAGAGCCAGCGCGAGCACGCGTACCGGCTGCTGATCGCGCCCGGCGGCCGGTTCCGGGCCGACGACAGCAACGGCCAGTTCGCCGGCTCCGACGGCCAGCCCGGCCCGCGCGGCTATGACGTGCTGCCGCCGTGCCTCGGCCTGCTGCTGCCGGGCTGGCTGCCAGCCACGTTCGAGCTGGAACTGGCGGGTCCGGCCCTGGTGGCCGGCCGCCAGGCCCACCGGCTGATCGGCCGTCCCCGGCCGGTGGCCACCGGCCGCCGGTCTAGGTCCAGCGGCAGCTACCACCTCATGCCGCCACCCCACGACGTGGCTGGCCTGGACCTGAGGGGCATCGACCGCATTGACGTCGCGCTCGACGCGGAGCTTGGCATCTTGCTCCGGTGCGAGCTGATGCACCGCGGCCAGCTCATCAGCCGCAGTGACATCACCGCCCTGACCGCCGAGCCGGCTGGTGCAGCCGGGACGGGACCTTTCACGGCACCACCGGAGGCCGACGAGGAGCACGGCGGTGCGCTGTTCACCGGGCCCGGCTGGGAGCGCGCGAAGAGCGCGGTCAACGCCGGCGCGACGGCACTGAACTTCGTGCTCCGGCACGCGCCGCACCGCGATCCGCCGGCCGGCGCCCGGGCCGGCGCGCCGCCGGACTTCCCGGCCACGGCCGAGGACGCGGGGTGGCCGGGGCCGCCGGGGCCGGCCGAACCGGTCAGCGGGCCGGTCATCCGGCTGCTGTATGAAGCCGGGCTGCGGCGCACGGCGTTCGAGGCCGAACTGCGCACGTGGGCGGACGCGACCACGAGCGCGGACGCGTTCCGAGCGGCCGCGAGGAAGACCACGCTGCCGGGAGTGACCAAGCTCGCCGAGACGATGACCGAGCGCGCCACGACCTGGCAGAGCCGCGACGCGATCAGCGTCGGGTTGCCGGACAAGTACCGCGTCGACTACATCGATGGCGGCACCCAGGCGCGCAAGGCGCGTTCGGAGGTGTGCGACGGCCGGGAGCGCTGGCGGCAGTTCGCCGACCACGTGAGCGTCGGCGCTGCGCTGCCGCTGCCGACCGCGGTGGCCCGCCTCGCGGACCCCGCGTGGCTGCTCGAATGGAAGCTCTCCGGCGGTGCCGAGATCACCGAGGGCGGTCGCCGGGCGTACCTGATCCGCGTGCGCCCGGCCGGGCCGGCGCCCGGCGGCGCCGCTGCGCGCCAGCTCGCGATGTTCGCCGACACCGTGACCGAGGTGGTGCTGGACGCGGACTGCGGCGTCGTGCTCCGGCTGCTGCAGGAAAGGGACGGCCTGCCGAGCCTGCAGCAAGTTCTGACCGGGCTGACGACGCGCCCGCAGGCCAGCGCGGCCGAGTTCCGGCTCGAGGTTCCGCCCGGCACCCGCGTCGTCCGGGACAGCGGCACGATGTTCGACGAGGCTGAGCTGTCCGCCCCGGCCCAGACCGCGGTGACACTGACGGTCAAGGCACTGTCGGCCGCCGCCAGGGTCGGCGGCTTCCTGGACTCGCTGCGTGACGCGGGCAAGCGGCCGGGACCCGGCCAGCGCTAGGTCGCGGCCCGGCCCGCGGCTGAGCGGTTCAGCTGGCGTCGACCACCGGATTAGTCAGCGTGCCGATGCCGTCGACGTGCACGGCCACCGAGTCACCGGCGACCAGCGGGCCGATCCCGGCGGGCGTCCCGGTGAGCAGGACGTCGCCCGGCAACATCGTCATCACCGAGGTGACATAGCAGACGAGCGTCGTGATGTCGTGGATCAGCAGCGACGTGCTGGACTGCTGCTTGATCTCGCCGTTCACGGTAGTGGTCAGCTCGACATCAACGGGATCCAGGCCGGTCTCGATCCACGGCCCGAGCGGGCAGAACGTGTCGAACCCCTTGGCCCTGGCCCACTGCCCGTCGCTGCGCTGCAGGTCGCGCGCGGTCACGTCGTTGGCGCAGGTGTAGCCGAAGATCACTTCCGGCACCCGCTCGGGCGGGACGTCGCGGCACAGCCGGCCGAAGATGACGGCCAGCTCGCCCTCGAAGTCGACGTGCTGGGACAGCCGCGCCGGGCGGACGATCGGATCACCAGGCCCGATGACCGACGTCGACGGCTTGAGGAAGATCAGTGGCTCGGCCTGCGGCTCCGAGCCGGTCTCGCGGGCGTGCTCAAGGTAGTTCTTGCCGATGGCGACGACTTTGCTGGGCAGCACCGGTGCCAGCAGCCGGACGTCCGCGACTTGATAGTGGCCGCCAGAGAGCTTGACGTCGTCCGGGCTCGGCCCGAACGGGTGCCCGGCGATCTCGGCGATGGCCAGGGCCTCCGCCGAGTGCCCGTTGACGGTGGGGCCGGACCCGTTCACTGGCCCGTCCACGATGCCGTAATGAACGTCGTTCTCGACTGCGAACCGGGCGATGCGCATCTACTGCAGGTACCCCTCGACTTCGTTGACCGGGCGGGCCTGCGAGCCACCCGGATCCTCGCCGAACTCACGCCGGGCCCGCCGCTGCCGGAGTAGGTCCCAGCACTGGTCCAGCGCTTCCTCCGTGGTCCGCAGCTGCTCGCGCTCCTCCGGGCCGGACAGCTCGCCGCTGGCGAGCTTGCTGCGCAGGTCGTGCTCGGTCTGGATGAGCTCGTCAATGCGACCCAGGATTTCCTTGTCGTCCACTTCGACCCCTTTCGTGGCGTGCGGGACAGGTGTCGCCCTGGCGCCCGACCCATCCTTTCATCACCAGCAGCGGCGTGCCCGGGACCCCCGACATGGCGCGGGGGCGCGACCGGCCGCGCCCCCGCGCACGGATCCCCGCGCTGACTCAGGCCGCCAGCAGGAAGCCGCGCAGTTCCGGCGCGACGACCTCCGGCTGGCCGCCGCGGTTGGCGTTGCTCACGTCCGCCGAACCGCCGTGGTCGAGCCCGGCGAACTCCACCCGCCGGCTGTCCGGCAGCGTCCGCGCCAGGTCGTCCAGCGCGGGCTTGAGGAACGCCAGGCCCTCGCTGCCGCCCAGCAGCAGGACCTCGGCCCGGACGCCGGCGAACGTGCCGAGCTGGCCGGCCATCTCCGCGAGCAGCACGCCCTCGTAGTAGACGGTGGGGGCGAGCGCGCGCATGGTCACGGTGTCCGGCCCGGCCTTCTTGTCTTCGCTCTTCATAGCCAGGTTGCTCAGCCACTTCAGCACCGGCCGCGGAATCACCTTGATGACCGGGGGCATGAGTTCGAGGCCGAGCATGCTGGTGACAAGCGCGCCCGCCGTGTCCCCGGCCCGCATCTCCCGGTCAAATCGCGGCAGCCAGTTCACGTGCTTCGATCCGGCCGGCAGCAGCGCCGGCTCGTACACGGCAACCTTCCTGATCGACGGCATAGTCCGGGCCGCCTCCAGGGCGACCAGTCCGCTCGCGCTGACGCCGAAGACCAGTTCCGCGCCGGAGACCTCCAGCAGGGCCGCGAGGTCTTCCAGTTCGGTGTGCATGCCGTACGCGGCCGGATAGGGGCCGGACATGCCGCGGCCGCGCCGGTCCGGCAAGTACACGGTGAACGCGTCGGACAAGGCCAGCGCCAGCGCGGTGTGGCTGCGCGCCGTCTCCATGCTGCCGTGCAGCAGCACGAGCGCGGGACCCTGGCCCAGCCGCAGGTAGCCGATGCTGGTGCCATCGCGGGAGACAACCGATCCGGTACTCATCTCAGTAGCAATGTTCGTGGTCACTGTCTGCTCCTCAGTTCGGTCGTGATTCGTAGTGCTCCGCCCAGCCGCCGATCCAGTCCGGTGCCGGGTCGGTTATCCGGGCGATGAGCCGCTCGACGAACGCGGTCTCCGTGTCGATCTGGTCCAGCCGGTACTCCTCCTCGATCAGGAATAAGCCGGGCACCTGGCGCACCAGCGAGTCCTCGATGATCGCGGCGGCGCCCGCCCGCCCGGCCGCCAGCAGGCGCAGCCGGCCGCGCAGCAACTCGACCGCCTCGGCCGGCGGCAGCGCGGTGATGAGCGACAGCGCGGACACGAACGCGGGGTACTCGTGCCGCGGCTCCTCGACCAGCTCGCGCAGCCAGTCACGCAGCTCAGCCCGGCCTGCCGGGGTCAGCGCGTAGACGGTGTGCTCCGGCCGCTGGCCCGCGCGGCCGGTCTCCTGCTCGGCCACGAAGCCGGCCCGGACGAGCTGGCCGACCACCATGTAGAGCGAGCCGTGCGAGAACTTGATGCTGCGATCGTCGCCGTGCTCGCGCAGCACCCGCGCGAGCGCGTAGGGATGCATAGGCTGCTGGCTCAGGTAGGACAGCACCGCCAGTCCCAGCAGGTTCGCCACCTTGCGCTTGCCCGCCATCCGCCCGCCCCTCCCGTGCTCAGCCGCTTGCACTCCGCTGATTATTCATAGTCGACTAGTTGATGTCAACTAATATAGCGCCGCAAGAGGCCCAAGGCTGCACAGCTGGTGGGGCCGGATCTGGGTGCAGATCAGCAGCGCGGCCCCGGAGGGGGCAGCCGGGGCCGCGCTGCGGTCTGCGAGCAGGACAGTCAGCCGGTGAATGGCTCCAGGATGTGGCTGAAGTCCCAGGTGTTCTGCGTGATACCGGAACACGTGTTGCTGTCGACCGTGCCCGGGCAGCCGCCGTTGTCCCGCTGGATCGCCCAGATGGACAGGAAGTTCATGTTGTTGGCCTGCGCGAAGTTCGAGCATCGTCGTCGCGTCCGGCTCGTAGGTGACCTCCGTCTTCTTCCTCAGGTCGTCGATGCCGGGCAGCAGCGTCATGCCCTCCATGTGCCAGAGCTGCGCCGACGTCATGCCAGAGAAGATGGTGGCGAGCTGGCCCTCGGTATTCGTGGCGGCGTTCTCGGCCGCCGTGCCCATCTCCACGACGCCTTCCTTGGCGATGTAGTAGTCGAACACCATGATGTTCACCGAGGTCACGGTCGCGCCCTCGGTGACGGCGTTCTGCAGCACGGCCTCGCCGTTCGGGTCGAGCCCGTACTGCTCGACCGGGATCGTGTACTGGATCTGCAGCGGGATGCCCTGCGTGGCGGCCCACTGCTCGGTCAGGGCGATTGCCTGATTGCGGCGGGTGATCCCCGCGGTGTTGTTCAGCGAGCTGGACTCGACGTCCATGTCCAGCCGGGTGACCCCGAGCGTGGTGATGACCTGCTCGTAGTCAGCGGCTATCGACTGCACACTGGTGCACGAATCGGCGATCTCGGTGCCGCCGTGGTCGGCGCTGTAGCCGCCGAACGACGGGATGACGTCGCCGCCGGCCGCGCGCAGCGAGGCGATATCGGACGCGTAATAGGTCAGCGGCTGCGCCGAACTGCCGTTCCAGTCGAGGCTGCAGGAGTTCTTCCCGGTCGACTGCAGGAACGCCAGGGTGAAGTACTTCGAGCCAGACGCCTGCTCGGTGGCGGTGATACTGGGCGTGTTCGGGGCCAGGTACGTCTCGTAGTAGGGCGCGTAGACGTGCGCCGGCAGCGGTGTATAGGTGGCCGCGAGTGCCTGCCCGGAGCCGGCCAGCGGCCAGATCAGGGCGGTCGTAAGGGTAAGGCCGAGCGTGATTCGATGCCGAACTCTCATTCCTAACTCCGTAGCTGGGATGTGAGCGAAGGGTTGCTGGCCGGAGCGGCGCCGCCCGGACCGGGCGGCGCCGCTGCTGGCTGATCAGGGCACGGGCGCCGCGACGTTGACCTGCGCGACGTTCCAGCCGGAAAGGGTGATCACCGGCGTGGCGCCGTTGAGGTCGGACGAGCGGTAGCTGACCGTCAGTGTCTGCGACTCGCCAGGGAACAGCGTGATGTCGTTGCCCTGCCAGATCGAGGACTGCAGTTCGTTATCCCCGGCCTGCAGGCCCCCGGTCGCCGTGCCCCGGCGCACGTCCGCGCGCAGGAAGAACGCAACAGCCGAGGACGAGGTGTCAGTCACGGTGACGGTCGTGGCGAGATCCGCGCCGTCCGGGCCGGCCTGCTGCGCTGTCGTGGCCGTCGCTGAGATGGCCGCGGCCGGCAGGCTGTTCAGGCCGGTCAGGTTCGCGTAGGTGGAGATGACGCCCACCGGCTTGTCGAGGCTCTTGGACCAGTTGGTGAGGTCCTGGGTCGTGGACAGCCAGTAGACATTCCGGTCGATCAGCGTGCCGTTCTGCTTGAGCAGCAGTTCCACGAAGTAGGTCGTGCCCGCGGGAGTGGTCGGGCACCTTCGGGGTGAGCACGTTGGTCAGCACCTGCTGGCTGGCCATTGTCTTCGCCGGTGAGGTCTGGTCGTCGGTCAGCGTCCCGGACAGGCTATAGACCTTCGACTCGACGGTCAGGCCGGACTGCGCGGTGTTGCCGAGGTTGTCGAGCGCGACCGTGCCGGTGTCCAGCGCGTACAAGCGCGTGCAGCGTCTTGTTTGCCTCCTGCACGCCGAAATAGCTGCCGGGCTGGTCGCCGTCGTTGCTGTAGAGATACCAGAGCAGGCTCGGCCAGCCCTTGTTCATCTGCCAGTAGATGGTGCCGGTGGAGGGCAGCGGCGTGTTGCTCGCGTGGTCGATGAACGCCTCGAACTGCGCCCTGGTGTTCTCGTAGTCCTGGACCTGCGCTTTCTCCACGTACTGGGCTACGGTCGCCGGTTTCCGTACCGGCGTTCATCGCGGCGTCGAAGTGGCACAAGGTCCCGAACGAGTAGCCGGTGTTGCAACGGCCGACTCGTAGTTGGCGTGGTACTGGTTGGCGCTGGAGCTCAGCAGGTCCGACTGATCCGCCGGCGACAAGAACCGGTTCAGGGAGTCCTGCGTCGGGATCGTGTCGCCCGCGCTCTGCTCGCTGTCGTAACCCCAGGAGCCGCCCGCGTTGGTCGCGAGGAGTCTTTCTTGTCGACGTGGGTCGTGTCGTACCAGTAGTTGGGCGGCACCCAGTCGTACGGGCCCTCCTTCTCGCCCGAGATGCCCAGCTGGGTGCTGCTGTTGTACTCGGCCGAGGAGATCAGCGGATCGTCCATGTCGAAATCCGCGTCGTGAACGCGGTGAGCGATGACCGACTCCTGCTCGGTCGCCGGCGGATGTCGCTCCACTGGAAACTGAACACGCTCGGGTGATTGCGCAGGTTCGTGCCGATGGTCTGGGCCGAGTTCTGCAGGACGCTGAGCTGGCCTGGTCGGTGAGCCCGCTGCTCTCATCTCCCACGCGTCACAGCACTGGAAGCCGCCGTTGACGAGGATGCCCGCCGCGTCCGTCTGCTCGAACAGTCGTCCGGCATCATGTGGCCCTCGAGCCGGATGGTGTTGATGCCCATGTTCTTCATCAGCGCCATCTGCTTGGCGATGTCGGCCGAGGAGTAGTGCAGGAATAGGTTCGGCGAGAAGCCGCCGCCGCGGATCACGATCGGCACGCCGTTGATCTTGAAGGCCCTGGCGCCTTGCGGCTCGCCGGAGTTGGAGCCGGTCAGGTACGACGTCACGGATCCTGATTCCGAACGTCTCGCTGGTGGAGTCTAGCTGTCGAGCCGTTCTGGGCGACCGACATGGCGAGCGTGTACAGCGGCTGCGCGCCCAGCTGGTAGGGCCACCAGACCTGCGGGCTGCTGATCGTCAGCGCCGGGAACCGGACGGCGTGAAAGTCACGGTCTGCGTGGTGCTGGCCGGGACGGTGACCTGACTGGCTGACGGTGATCGGCGTGCCGTTGCCAGGCGGCGTGATCGATGGCGCTGACGGTGCCCGTCTGCGCGGTCGTCGTGTTGTTGGTTACGTCGGCCTTGACCGTCAGCGCGGAGCTGCTCAGGTTGGCTGTGTTGGTCTCGGCGACCCGGGCATTGGTGTCGGACAGCGCCCCGTCGACGGCCAGCTGCACGGGGAACTGGATGCCGGTGTTGTTGTCGGGCGGGATCTGATTCCAGTCCACGTCATCGAGGGTGAACATGGTCAGCGGGTTGTTGGGGTTGACCTCGATCGCGACAGTATTCGTACCCGAGACCAGCAGGCTGGTGACGTTGAAGGTGAATTTCGTGTACGCGCCGGTGACCGTCGACGAGGTGGCGACCTCCTGGCCATTGACCCAGACGCTGGCCGCGCCGATCACACCGTTGAGGATGAGCGTCGCGGTCTGGCCCGTCGCCAGGTTCGGCGTGAAGTCGGCCCGCCACCACCACGGCACGTCGAATTCGGCCACGGTGTCGGCACCGATCTTGCTCATGGAGCCGTAGCAGCTCTTCATGTTGGCGGAGTAGTAGACGCTGTCGGGGCTGTCGGTACTGAGGTTGACCGGCTGCAGCGCGGTATCACCTGGGCACTTGCCGTTCTGCGCCAGCGCCTCGATCTCGGTCCCAGGGGCGCCGGCGTCGTCGTTGGTCACCGGCAGCCAGCTGCTGGTGCTGAACCCGGGGGTGGAGATCTGCGCGCCGCTCTGGGTCGCGACGGCGCTGCTCTGGACGTCCCAGCCGGCACTGCCCAGGTCGGTCACGTCGGAAGCGCCGGGACTTGCAGGCGCGCTCAGGACGGCGCGCGCGGTGGTGCGGCTGGCGGCGGCCGGGGCGGCCGGGCCCGCTTGCGCGGCCGGGAGCTGGACGAGGATGAGGCCGGCCGCAAGAACGGCGGCTCCGGCCAGGGCAGGGAATGGTCGGACTCTGCGGATCATGGCGATGGCAACTCCTGTCTGACGGTCTGCACCGCGAACATGGCTGCCCCCTGGTACTTCTATTTAGTTTGTATACTTTCCAAACCAACCGGTCAAGGCGGTTCTGCCCACCTTTGAGTCACGCCTATTCGGCCGTGTTTGCGGACACTTGCGTAGCGGCAGTGCCCCGGCGAAGTCGGCCCCGACTGAGCCCGGCAGGATGCTGACATGGCACCCGGCTACTCCACCCTCACCCACCTTGACTGCTCCCGCTGCGCGACCCGGTACGACGCCGGCGTACTGCGCAACACGTGCAGCTGCGGAGCGCCGCTGCTGGCCCGGTATGACCTCGCCGCGGCCGGTCAGCTGGTCTCGCCCGCACAGATCGGCGGCCGGGCGCCGTCGCTGTGGCGCTACCACGAGCTGTTGCCGGTCGGCAGCCCGGCCGCGGTCGTGACCTTCGGCGAGGGCATGACGCCACTGCTGCCGCTGCCGCGGCTCGGCCGCGAGCTCGGCGTGCCGCAGCTGCTGATGAAGGACGAGGGACCGCTGCCGACGGCGAGCTTCAAGGCCCGCGGCGCGGCGGTCGGCGTCTCCCGCGCGGCCGAGCTGGGCGCGGCCGGCGTGGCGATGCCGACGAACGGAAACGCGGGCGCGGCCTGGGCCGCGTTCTGCGCCCGCGCGGGCCTGCCCTTCCTCGTCGCGATGCCCGCCAGTGCGCCCGAGATCACCAGGTCCGAGTGCGTCATCACCGGCGCCGAGACCTACGTGGTGGACGGCCTGATCAACGACGCCGGGCGGATGCTCGCGCCCGTCGTCGCGCAGCGCGACGGCTGGCTCGATGTGTCGACGCTGAAGGAGCCCTACCGGCTGGAGGGCAAGAAGACGATCGGCCTGGAGATCGCCGAGCAGCTCGGCTGGCGGGTACCCGACGTCATCCTCTGTCCGGTCGGCGGCGGCGTCGGCCTCATCGGCATCTGGAAGGCGCTGGCCGAACTCGCCGAGCTGGGCTGGATCGGCGCGGCCAGGCCGCGGCTGGTGGCGGTGCAAGCCGAAGGGTGCGCGCCGATCGTGTCCGCGTTCGAGCGGGCCGAGGAGGTCACCACGCCCTGGCCAGACGCCAGCACGGTCGCGTTCGGCCTCACCGTCCCGGCGCCGCTCGGCGGCTTCCTCGTGCTGCGCGCGATCCGGGAAACGGGAGGCTGTGCGGTCGCCGTTGCCGATAAGGAACTGCTCACGGCCCAGGCGCAGACAGCCAGGGCCGAGGGCGCGTGGATCTGCCCGGAAGGGGCGGCCTGCCTCGCCGCGGTCGCCCGGCTGCGCGAGTCGGGCTGGCTGGCCGAGTCCGACGAGGTCGTCGTGCTCAACACCGGGGCCGGCCTGAAGTACCCGGAGACCGCGCCGGCGGATCTGCCGGTGCTGCCGCTGGATGCACCGCTGCCGGTCGCCGCGAGCTAGGGCCTCGTCATCCAACGTTCGCCCTGTCGCCTACCCGCACATGCGTGGCACGATCGACCCGCGTCGAGGAGGATGGGTTCGCCGGCGGACCCTCCGTCGGGTGCGCTGGCGGGCCATTGCCATGACCGGAATCGAAGCTTCGACCTCTCCCCCTGCCTTGCCGCGCTGGTTTGGACCTAGAGCCAGCCCAGATGATCCGGCCGTCTCGGCCCTGATCGACCGCGTCGCGCGCGGGGCCAGCTGGGCAGACATCGGCGGTGGATTCAACCTCAACCTGCGGATAGATGCTGAGCCGCCGGTTGTCCTCCGGGTTCACAGGCCCTGGGTCCGCCGCGGGCGAGTCGCGGGACTGCGGCGCTTGCGGGAACGGCTCCAGCGGACCCAAGTCCGCGTCGCTGGGCCGATTCCGCTTTCCGGCTGCGACCTCCTGAGGGTCGCTGATCGTTGGGCTGAGATCGAGGAGTTCATCGATCACGTCCAGCCACGGACGGACGAGGACTCCTACGTCCGCCTATTCGAGGAGCTCGGACGCGTTCACACTGCGCTCAAAGCAGTCTGGGAGCCCAGCCCGCCCGAACCCCTCGACGACCACAGAACCTTCGGCCAACTGCGTTACTCGGTGGGCTTCACACGCCGCAGGCTCGGACCCCGCAGCGAGCCGGTCGTGCATCGGATGCGCCAACTGACTGGCGAGCTCTCCAAGCTCCGGAAGGAGGTCGAATTGCCATGCGCTCCGATTCATGGGGATTACAAATTGGGCAACGCGGGAGAACTGTCAGACGGCTCATGGGCCACCTTCGACCTGGATTTCGCGAGGGTCAGGGAGCGGCTGTACGACATCGCGGGCAGCCTGCACCAGGTCGCACCGAGCGGCGAATTGCTCGAGCCGCGACGACTGCTCGACGCCTACGAAAGCACGGCTCCGGAACCGTTGACTCGCGACGAGTACCGATGGCTCCCCGGGGCTCTAGCCCTTGTACCCCTGCACTGGGCTGCCACCGCAGGGCTCGTGGGCAACGGCATCCGCGAGGCCGAAGGCGCGATGACCGCCGCCGAGGCCTGGTGGTCGCGGCGGGCTGAACTCTGGTCGTAGTCCGGCGGCCGCGCTAGGGGGACTGGAGTTCTGAGGCGACAGAACCGCACGGTATCGCTCCGAGTTCAACTGCCCCAGATCGCCGGGTCTGCGCCATTCGCGCCGAGGCAAACGACGCCTGGCACGGCACTAGTGCCGTGACCGGCCACGCTCCGGGGACGCTGGGCGACACCCTCGGGCTGGCGGCGCCGCACCTGCTGCATCTCAGCCACGGCAAGGTGTTCGGCCCGCAGCAGCCGGGCTTCGGCAGTTCCCGCCGGACCCAGCTGCAACTCGCCAGCGTGCCGGGCACCGCGTCGGTCTGGGCGACCGGGTCCGTCAGCAGATCTTGTGCACCCAGCCGTACGGGTCGGGCACGTGCCCGAACTGCAGCCCGAGCAGGTGCTCGCGCAGCCGCAGGGTGACCGGCCCGGGCTCGCCGGTGCCGATCGTCCAGTTGCCCGCGGTGCTCTTCACGGCCCCGACCGGCGTGAGCACGGCCGCGGTGCCGCAGGAGAACACCTCGGTGATCTCGCCGGACTCGCAGCCCGCGCGCCACTGCGACACCGAGATGGCGGCCTCGGACGCCGGGATGCCGAGGTCAGGACCGAGCGTCAGCAGCGCGTCCCTGGTGACGCCCGCCAGCAGCGTCCCGGTCAGGGCCGGCGTCACGATCCGCGCGTGCGCGTCCGAGCCGTGCACGAAGAACAGGTTCATGCCGCCCATTTCCTCGACCCACTGGTGCTCCGCGGCGTCCAGCCAGACCACCTGCTGGCAGCCGTGCTCGATCGCCTGAAGCTGCCCGACGAAGCCGCCGGCGTAGTTGCCGCCGGTCTTGGCCGCGCCGGTGCCGCCGGGGGCGGCCCGGATGTAGCCGTCGGCCAGCCACACCGAGACCGGCTGCAGCTTGCGGCCGAAGTAGCCGCCGGCGGGCGACGCGATGACGGCGAACAGGTACGACGGTGACGGCCGGCTGACCCCGAGCCCCACGTGCGTGGCGATCATGAACGGCCGCAGGTAAAGGGTGTGCTCCGGCTGCGTCGGCACCCACTCCCGGTCCTGGGTGACGAGCAGCTCGATGGCATGCGTGAACACGTCTTCGGGCAGCTCGGGCATGCCCATCCGGCGGGCCGAGTCGGCGAACCGGGCCGCGTTGGCGAACGGCCGGAAGGTGGCGATCGGGCCGCCCGCCTGCCGGTAGGCCTTGAGGCCCTCGAATATCTCCTGCCCGTAGTGGAAGACCTGGCAGCCGGGTTCGAGACTGAACGGCCCGTACGGCCGCAGCTGCGCGTCGTGCCAGCCGTCCGCCGCGGTCCACGCGATCGTCACCATGTGATCGGTGAACACCTGGCCGAATCCGGGCTCGGCGAGCAGTCGCTCCCGCTCCGCGGCGGGCGTCGGCCGGCCGGTTGGGTGGAGGGCGAACGTGATGCCCGCGGTCATCGCAATCCTCCTGGGTCAGGTCACCGCGCCGTTGCGATGGCCAGTACTGCCAACCTAGCTCGCGACCCGCTCGGCGATGTCATCGCCGACTTCCGGCGTGGCCCGCGGCGACCAGGCTCCCTGGCGTTCCAGCAGGTCATCGGATACGGCCTGCTCGATCCTGGCCGCTTCGGCAGCCAGGCCAAGATGCTCGCACAGCATGGCCGCGGACAGGATCGCGGCGGTCGGATCAGCCTTCTGCTTGCCCGCGAGGTCCGGCGCGCTGCCATGCACGGGCCCGAACGAACTCGGCGCGGTCCGGGCCGGGTTGATGCTCGCGCTGGCGGCCAGCCCGATCCCGCCCGCCACCGCCGCCCCGATCGACGTCAGGATGTCGCCGAACATGTTGTCGGTCACGACGACGTCGAACCGTTCCGGCTGCGTGAGCATGTAGACCGCGGCCGCGTCCATGTGGCAGTACTCGGTGGCGACCTCGGGGAAGTCGGCGGCGGCCGCGGTGACGGCCCGCCGCCACAGGTCCCCGGCGAAGGTCAGCACGTTGGTCTTGTGCACGAGGGTCAGCTTCCGGCGCGGCCGCGCGGCCGCGCGGCCCAGCGCGTACCTGGCCACCCGGCTGACGCCGAACGCGGTGTTGATGCTCTCCTGGGTCGCGACCTCGTCCGGGGTGCCGCGGCGCATGACCCCGCCGGCCTCGATGTAGGGGCCCTCGGTGCCCTCGCGGACGACCAGGATGTCGACCGCCTCGTTGCGCACGCTGGCCAGCGGCGACACGATACCGGGATACAGCCGGACCGGGCGGAGGTTCACGTACTGATCGAACTCGAACCGCAGCCGCAGCGTCAGCCCGCGCTCCAGCACGCCGCTCGGCACCTCCGGCGAGCCCACGGCGCCGAGCAGGATCGCGTCCTGCTGGGCGAGCTCGGCCAGCACGGAGTCCGGCAGCACCTCGCCCGTCCGGGTCCAGCGGTCCGAGCCCAGGTCATAGGACGTCGTATCGATCGACAGCGTCCCGAGCGCAGACAGGACCTTGGCGGCCTCGCCGACCACTTCGGGGCCGATGCCGTCGCCGCCGATGACGGCGAGCCGGATACCGCGGCCCGGTCCACCGGCCCCCGTGGTTCCGGCCCCCGTGGTTCCGGCGGCAGTGTCAGCAGTACCAGTCACGCAAGTACCTTACTGGCCAGCCCTTGCTGCCAGGCATTGATCTCATGAGCGAAGTATGCCCAGCTCTGGCCGCCAATCCCCGGGCGGCTCAGTCTTCGGCCAGGTCCACGACCCTGGCCAGGCTCGCACCGGTCTCCTCGGCGATTTCGGTGAGCACGTGGGCCGGCACCGCCGAGTCCACGGAGAGCACGATCATCGCCTCCCCGCCCTGGGCGTGCCGGCATACCTGCATGCCCGCGATGTTGATTGCCTTGCTGCCCAGCGCCTGCCCGACTATGCCGACGACTCCCGGCCGGTCGACGTAGCTGAAGAACATCATGTGCTCGGCGGGCGCGATCTCGGCGTCCAGCCCGTTGATCTCGACGATCCGTTCCAGCTGCCGCAGCCCGGTGAGCGTCCCGCTGATGGAGACCAGCTGGCCGTCCGCGGTCGAGCCGCGCAAGGTCAGGATGTTGCGCCAGTCCTGGCTGACCTCGTCGGCGCTGAGGCTGACCTCGACGCCGCGCTCCTTGGCCACCAGCGGCGCGTTGACGTAGCTGACCGGCTCCTCGGTGACGTCGCTGAACAGGCCCTTCATGGCCGCCAGCTCCAGCACGCTGCCGTCCAGGCCGGAAATCTCGCCGCGCAGCTCGACCACCAGGGCCGCGGTCGCGCCGCCGGCCAGCGCGGAGAACATCCGGCCGAGCTTCTCGGCCAGCGGCAGCCACGGCCGCAGGTCCTCGTGCACCGGGCCGCCCTGCACGTTCACCGCGTCCGGCACGAACTCGCCCGCCAGCGCGAGCCGCACCGACCGGGCTACCTGAGTGCCCGCCTTCTCCTGCGCCTCATGCGTGCTGGCGCCCAGGTGCGGTGTCGCCACGACGTTGTCGAAGCCGAACAGCGGGCTGTCGGTGCACGGCTCCTTGGCGTAGACGTCGATCCCCGCGCCGGCCACCCGGCCGTCGCGCAGCGCGTCGGCCAGCGCCGCCTCGTCCACGATCCCGCCCCTGGCGGCGTTGATGATCCGCACGCTGGGCTTGACCAGGTGCAGCTCCCGGTCGCCGATCAGGCCGGTGGTCTCGGCGTTGCGCGGCAGGTGCACGGAGATGAAGTCCGCCTCAGCCAGCAGTTCCTCCAGGCTGACCATGCGGACGCCCAGCTGCGCGGACCGGGTGGCCGGCACGTACGGGTCATACGCGATGACCGTCATGTCGAACGCGGCCAGCCGCTCGGCGACCAGCACGCCGATGCGGCCGAGGCCGAGGATGCCGACGACCTTGTCCTGCAGCTCGACGCCGGTGTAGGCGGACCGCTTCCACTTGCCGTCCTTGAGCGACGCCATCGCCTGCGGCACGTTCCGGGCGAGCGCGAGCAGCAGCGCGACCGCGTGCTCGGCGGCGCTGACGATGTTGGAGGACGGTGCGTTGACGACCATCACCCCGGCCTTCGTCGCGGCCTCGACCTCGACGTTGTCCAGTCCGACCCCGGCCCGCGCGACGACGCGCAGCCGGGGCGCGGCCGCGATCGCCTCGGCGTCGATCTGGGTGGCGCTGCGGACGATGACGGCGTCGACGTCGGCCAGCGCCGGCAGCAGCTTCCCGCGGTCCGCGCCATCGGTGAACCGGACCTCGAACGAGGATTCCAGCAGCGCTATGCCGGCCGGGGAGAGCTCTTCGGCGACGAGAACGACTGGGGCGGGCACGGGTCCTCCGTAACGCTGGCGTCGGGCTTCATAGTCTATCGGCCTGCTTGTGAATGCCTTCACAACCGTCGCCCGCTGGGGCGGGGACGCGTTGCTGAGACAACCCGCGGGACGGGGAACGGGGCTGCACCGGCCCGATCGCGCCGGGCGGCTCGCCGGCTATGAGCCTGCGGGCGCGGGCGCGGGTGCCCCGGAGCCGGAGCCCGCCACGGCGGTGTCTTCGGGGCCGGTGTCCTCCGGCCCGGTAAACGGCGGGCTGGCTGGCGTGAGGCCAGGCAGGCCGCCCGGTCCGGCGACCGCCCGCCGTCCGTTCGACAGCGACAGCGACTCGATGCCCTGGGCCGTCATCGGCCTGGCCACCAGGAACCCCTGCCCGAGCCCGCAGCCCATGGCCCGCAGCAACTCGAGCTGCTCCGGCCGCTCGATCCCCTCGGCCACGATCTCGATGCCGAGGTCGTGGCCGACCTGCACGATCGTCCTGGTCAGCATCGCCAGGGTGCCGTCGGTGCCGAGCCCGGCGACGAACGAGGGATCGATCTTGATGATGTCCACCGGCAGCTCGCGCAGATAGGCGAGCGAGGCGTAGCCGGTGCCGAAGTCGTCGATCGCCAGCCGGACGCCGGACTGGCGCAGCCGGGCCAGCTCGTCGATCATCGGCTCGGGCGCGTTGATCAGCACGCGCTCGGTGACCTCCAGGGTGAGGGCGGTGCGCGGCAGCCCGGCCCCGTCCAGCACCGCGAGCACCGAGTCGGCGAACCGGGGCGCGCTGACCTGGCGCGGCGAGAAGTTCACCGACAAGCCGACCTGCCAGCCGGACTCGCGCCAGCGGGCGACCTGCGCGCACGCCTCCCGCAGCACCCAGTCGCCCAGCGTCACGATCAGGCCGGATTCCTCCGCGATGCTGAGGAACTCGGCGGGCGCGACCTTGTCGCCGGACCGCGGCCAGCGCACCAGCGCCTCGACCCCGGCCACCCGCGAGGTCGCCAGCTCGACCAGCGGCTGGTACTCGACCTCCAGGGCGCTGTCGGTGATGGCCTGCCGCAGGTCGGTCGCGAGTTCCAGCCGCCTGATCACGTTCGCGTGCATGTGCGCCGCGAAGATCTCGACCCGGCCGCCGCCGGCCTCCTTGGCCCTGGCCATGGCGAGGTCCGCGTTCCGGAGCAGATGCTCGGCGGCGTCCGAGCCGGCGAACGCCACGCCCAGGCTGGCGGTGATCGGGACGTCCCGGTCAGCCACCTGGAACGGCTCGGCCGCGACGGCCCGGGCCAGCCGCTCGGCGATGTCGACGACGTCCTGCGGGCCGGCCGCCTGCTCGACCAGGAGCGCGAACTCGTCCCCGCCCCAGCGCGCGACGGTCACGTGGGCCGGCACGAGCCCGCGCAGCCGGCGCCCGGCCTGGGCCAGCAGCAGGTCGCCCGCACCGTGCCCGACCGAGTCATTGATCGCGGTGAACCCGTCCAGGTCCAGGAAGATGGCGGCCGCCTGGTCCGGCCCGGCGGGCTGCCGGGTCAGCAGGTCCTTGGCGCGCTCTTCCAGGTAGGCCCGGTTGGGCAAACCGGTGAGACCGTCGTGGAACGTCAGGTGCGTGACCTGCTGGCGCAGTGCGACCTGGTCGCTGACGTCCCTGGCCGTGACGAGCAGCGCGTGCTGGCTGCCGGACCCGGCCTGCAGGGACAGGGTCGCCTGCACGTGCCGCCAGGTGCCGTCGGCACCGCGCACCCGGCAGGCGAGGCTCTCTGGCTGCGCGGTGCTGGCCGCGGCCGCCGCCGCGCTCTTGGCACTGGCCTGATCGTCAGGGTGGACCAGATCGGTGAGCGGGCGGCCGGCCAGTTGCGCGGGCGCGTACCCGTACCTGGACACCGCCGTGCTCGCGTACGTCACCAGGCCGGCGTCGTCGCAGAGCAGGACCACGTCGCTGGTGCGCTCGGCCAGCTGCCCGAACTTGCTGCCCGAGGCCACGGCCACCCGCCGCAGCGTCAGCACGCCGCGCAGCAGGCCGGCCCCGCGGACGGCCAGCGCGAGCGACAGCACGCAGCACACGATCAGCGGCGCGGGGCCGCTGTTGCCCCAGGTGGCGACCGCGAAGATCAACGTCGTCAGCGCCGCCACCGCGGCGGTGACCAGGCCGATGACGGTGCCGACGGTAGCCCGCGCCGCCCGGTCCCCGGCGGCTTCTTCGGTGGCCGGCTGCGCCGACGCGAGGCCGGCGGCGCCAAGCAGGCAGATCGCCACCAGCCACGCGGCCTGGGGCCAGCTGCCCGCGTGCAAACCGGCCGCCCTGGCCTGGACCGCCAGCAGGTCCCCGAGCGTGAAGACCGCCATGGCCAGGTACGGCGCCAGCGCGACCCGGCCGGCCCGCAGCGCGACCGGCATCGTGACGCCGAGGACGAGCAGGTCGGCTAGCGGGTGGATGAGGTCCACCGCGAACGAGCCGGCGCCGACCGCGGTCGCGCCGTAGGCCGACCGCAGGATCGCGATCCAGGCGATCCCGAAGACGCCGAGGCTCGTCAGGCAGCCGTCGGTCAGCCGGGCGATGGTGGCGGGCACCCGGCCAGGCGGGGCCAGCCGGAACATTCCGATCGCGAACGGCGGGAGGCCCACCAGGGCCAGCAGGTCGGTCAGCGACAGCTGGATCGCGTCCGGCGTCACCGACCCGACGCTGGCCAGCTGAGCCACGAACGCGGCGGTCCAGACCAGGGCCGCCGCGGCGAGCCAGCGATAGGCAGACCCGTCCGGCCGCGACCGGCGCAGCAGCACGGTAACTGCACCGGCGCCGAGCAGCGCCCCGATGACGGTCCAGACAGGCGAGGACGGGCTCATCGGCAGCGGCCAGCGGGTGCCTCTGGTCCGTTCACCCCGACCTCCTGAATGGGAGCGGGCCGAGGCGGCCTGGCTGCCCTGATCGCGTAAACGAGCGAGCAAGGCCAGCGCCCCGGCGGCGTTACGTGTTATGCGTTATGCGTTTCGTGCCTGCGGCTCAACGCTGAGCAGCCAGCAGCACACGACTCGCCCGGCGGCCGCCGCAAGAGCCGGCCGCGGCGCGACCGGCGATGGCCGCGCCGGCGAGCATGCGTTAAGCACTGTACGCGGCGCAGGTCACGCTTCGATTGAGGTAGGGCGTATAGCAGGCGTCAACTTGCTTAGCGTCAGATCAGTAATCGCCGCTAATGACATTTGCTAGCGATTCCCCCGCCACGTATCGCTGCACCTGCGCGCGCACGAAGCCGACCGCGGCCAGGCCCGATACCGGCGTGGACGCCGCGACGTGCGGGGTGATGAGCACGTTCGGCCGCGCCCAGAGCGGATGGCCGGGCGGCAGCGGCTCCGGGTCGGTGACGTCCAGCGCGGCAAAGATCCGCCCGCTGGCGAGCTCCGCGACCAGGTCGGCCGTCACGACCAGCGGCCCGCGCGCGGCGTTGACCAGCAGCGCCCCGTCCTTCATCCGGGCCAGGAAGGCAGCGTCGGCGAGGCCGATCGTCTCGCTCGTCATCGGCGCCAGCAGGACGACGACGTCGGCGGCCGGCAGCAGTTCCGGCAGGTCGGCGACCGCGCGCACCCCGTCCCTGGCCGACCTGGCCACCCGGACCACCTGCACGTCAAAGCCGGCGAGCCTGGCCTCGACGGCCGCGCCGATCGAGCCGTAGCCGACGATCAGCACGGTCTTGCCGGCCAGACAGCCGGTGAACCGGTAGGCCCACCGCCCGGCCGTCTGCTCGGCGGCGAAGTACGGGAACTCGCGGACCGAGGCCAAGACGGCGGCGAGCACCCATTCGGCCGTGCTCGCGTCGTGCACCCCGCGGGCGTTGCACAGCACGGCACCGGGCGGCACGTGCGGCCGCACCCGGTCGAACCCCGCCGTCAGCGTCTGCACGACCCGCAGCCTCGGCATCCCGCTCATCGCGGCGACCGCCGCCGGCACCGGGAAGAACGGCGGCACGTAGAACTCGACCTCGGCCGCGCTCGCGGGCAGGCTGGCCACGTCCGGCGACAGCACCTCGACCGACACCCCGGCCAGGTCCGCCAGCGCGTCGGCGATTGGCTGGATCGGCACCCAGGTGAGCATCAGGCAACCTCGCTTCTGCGCCGCGCCGGTCCGGCCGCGGGCGCCGTCGCAGGATACTGCCGCGTCTGGATCCGCGGGAAGATCGGCCGGGGCGCGGGCAGGGCGCCAGCCGAGTCGTCGCACGCGGCCGCGATCCTGGCCGCCAGATCGGGCAGGAACGGCCAGATCTCCGCGGCCAGCACCTGGCAGGCGGCGACGAGTGCCCCGAGTACGGCGTCCAGACGTTCCTTGCTACCGGATTCCCCGGCTCGCTCGGCCCTGGCCAGGTGCCACGGCTCGGTCACCTCCACGTACCGGTTCGCTGCCTGGGCGATCGCCCAGACACCCGCCGTCGCGGCCCGGAAGTCGAACCGGGCGAGCGCCGCCCGCACCGCGCCGGGCGCCTGCTCGATGGCGGCGAGCAGGCCAGCGGCGTCCTGCGGCCAGTCCGGGGCCGGGCCGGAGCCGCCAGGCCCACCGCCGACCGCCAGCCACCGGCTGGTCCCGGCCGGGACCGCGCACGGCCGGATGACCCCGGCCCGGCTGGAGTGCACCAGCGTCAGCACCCGGCTGATCAGGTTGCCCAGCCCGTTGGCCAGGTCCTCATTGGCCCGCGCGACGAGCCGGTCGGTGGTGAAGTCCACATCGCCGGTCCTGGGCACGTCGCGCAGCAGCCACCAGCGGACGGCGTCCGTGCCGTAGGTCCCGGTGAGCTGGACCGGATCGCTGCTCGCGGCCGTCCCGGCCGACTTGCTGATCTTGGCGCCGTCCACGGTCAGGTAGTCGTGCACGAAGATCTCGGTCGGCAGCGGCTCCCCCGCGGACAGCAGGATGGCCGGCCAGTAGACGGCGTGGAAGCGCAGCACGCCTTTGCCGACCAGGTGCACCCGGCGGTCGGCCCCGGCCCACCACCGCTGGTAGTCCGGCCCGCCGCTGCCGTAGCGCAGCGAGGTGATGTAGTTGCCGAGCGCGTCCCACCAGACGTAGATCACCTGGCTCGGATCGCCGGGAACCGGGATGCCCCAGCCGCGGGCCCGCTGCACCGACCGGGAGACGCTGAAGTCCGCCAGGCCGCCGGCGATGAACCCGAGCACCTCGTTGCGCCGGCTGGCAGGCTCGATCCGCAGCTGGCCGGACTCGATCGCGGCCCGCAGCTGGCCGGCGTACCGCGACAGCCGGAAGAACCAGTTCTCCTCTTCGATCAGCTGCGGCGGGATGCCGTGCTCGGGGCAGTTGCCGGCCGCCAGCTCGGCCTCGGTGTAGAACTGCTCGCAGCGGACGCAGTACAGCCCCGCGTAGCTCGTGCGGTACAGGTCGCCGCTGGCCTCGCAGGCGCGCCACAGCCGCTCGACGCCGGGCCGGTGCCGCGGGTCGCTGCTGGTGCGGATGAAGTCGTCCAGGCTCAGCGACAGGTGCTCGCGCAGCCCGGCGAACGCGGTCGCGTTGCGGTGCACGAGGTCCCTGGTGCTGATGCCTTCGGCCTCGGCGGCCAGCACATTGGTCAGAGAGTTGTCGTCGGTGCCGCTCTGCAGCCGGACCTCGTCGCCGATCCGGCGATGATGGCGGGCGAGCACGTCGGCTTGCACCAGCTCGAGCGCGTGCCCGAGGTGGGCGCGCGCGTTCACGTACGGGATGGTCGTGCTCAGGTACACGCGGTTGGCGGTCATCGGAACCTCCTGGGTGACAGGTCAGGGGCACCGACCCCGCACATGAATCGAGGCCCCTGCGGGGGCCTCGTGCGGACTAGAGTCCTGGCGTGGTGAAGTGGCCCCGGCTAGCGGGGCATCATCACCTGATGCGCGCAGGACTGCATGCCGACATCATACCGGACGGCCCTGGCTCAGCCCGCCGGGGCGAGCACGAAGTCCGCGTCGACCACGAAGCTGACGTCGTCCGGATCGCCCGGGCCGGCGGGCCGGAACGCGTGGATCAGCGAGTCCCGCACGCCGAACACGGCGTCGCTGCGCAGGTACTCGTTGGCGGCGTCGAAGATGTGCGTCGTCACTGGCTCGTAGCCGGCCGCCGACACGATCGCGTGCACGTGCGAGGCGCGCCAGTTATGCCGGCCCGCGGCCCGCAGCAGGTCGCCGACCGGCCCGTCTGCCGGGATCGGATAGCTGACCGGCCGCACGGTGCGGAACTCGTACCCGCCGCCGGCCCCGGTCGTGAAGACGCCCCGCAGGTTGAACGGCGGTTGCTGCGGGTCCTGGGTGTCGTAGCGCCCGTTCGCGCTGCACTGCCAGACGTCCAGCGTCGCACCCTCGATCGGCTGTCCGGTGGTGGCGGTGACCCGGCCCCGGATCAGGGTCGGCGCCCCGTCTTCCGGCCGGCCGATGTGCTCCCCCGGCCCGCGCTGCGGCGCGCCCGGCCGGTAGAACGGTCCCAGCACGGTCGGCTCGGTCGCGCCCGCGGCCGCGTTGACGTGATCTACCTGCGCCGACAGACCTAGGACGTCCGACAGCAGGACGAACTCCTGCCGCTGGTCGTCGCACGCCTGCCCGACGGCGGTGAGGAACTCCAGCCCGGCCAGCCATTCCCGGTGGGTCAGCCCGGTCTGCGGCCGCGAACGCGTGCAGGTGCCGGATCAGCGCGGCCAGCAGTTCTCGCAGCCGCGGGTCCGGCGTCGCGGCGTACGCCCGCAGCACCTCTTCGGTGAGTTTCCCGTCGTCTGTCATGGCGAATCGGACTCAGCCTAAGGCAAGTGACGCTACCGGGCGTGTCAGGTGAGGCGCTGCAGGATCAGCTCGCGGGCCCGGCCCGCGTCGGCCTGCCCCTTGGTCGCCTTCATCACGGCTCCGACCAGCGCGCCGGCCGCGGCGACCTTTCCGTCCCTGATCTTCGCCGCGACGTCGGGGTTGGCGGCGATGGCCGCGTCCACGGCCTCGGCCAGCGCGCCCGCGTCGCTGACGACCGCGAGGCCGCGGGCCGCGACGATCTCGTCCGGCCCGCCCTCGCCAGCGAGGACGCCGTCGAGCACCTGGCGCGCCAGCTTGTCGTTCAGCGTGCCCGCGGCGACGAGGTCAGCGACCCTGGCCACCTGAACGGGCGTGATGCCGAGTTCGCCGAGTTCCACGCCGGACTTGTTGGCGTGCATGGCCAGTTCGCCGAGCCACCACTTGCGCGCGTCGGCGGGCGAGGCGCCGGCCGCCACCGTCTCGCCGACCAACTCCAGCGCGCCCGCGTTGTGCAGCCAGGTCATCTCCTGGTCGGAGAAGTTCCACTCGGCCTGCAGCCGGATCCGGCGCGCGGCGGGCAGCTCAGGCAGCCCGGCCCGCAGCGACTCGACCCAGTCTGGCGGCGGTGCGACCGGCACCAGGTCGGGCTCGGGGAAATAGCGGTAGTCCTGCGCTTCTTCCTTGCTCCGGCCCGAGGTCGTGGTGCCGTTGTCCTCGTGGAAGTGCCGGGTCTCCTGCACGATGGCGCCGCCCGCGTCCAGCACGCCAGCCTGCCGTTCGATCTCGAACCGGACCGCGCGCTCCACCGAGCGCAGCGAATTCACGTTCTTGGTCTCGGTCCTGGTACCCCAGCCGGCGCCGGGCGGCCCGATCGACGTGTTGACGTCGCAGCGCAGCGACCCCTCTTCCATCCGCACGTCGGACACTCCGAGCGCGCGCAGCAGGTCGCGCAGCTCGGTCACGTACGCGCGGGCGACCTGCGGCGCGAGCTTGCCGGTTCCGACGACCGGCTTGGTGACGACCTCGACTAGCGGGATCCCGGCCCGGTTGTAGTCGACCAGGGAGTAGTCGGCGCCGTGGATCCGGCCGGTGGCGCCGCCCACGTGCAGCGACTTGCCGGTGTCCTCCTCCAGGTGCACCCGCTCGATGCCGACCCGGAAGCTCTCGCCCTCGACCACCACGTCCAGGTAGCCGTCGGTGCACAGCGGCTCGTCGTACTGCGAGATCTGGAAGTCCTTCGGCATGTCCGGGTAGAAGTAGTTCTTCCGGGCGAACCGGCACCAGGTAGCGATCGAGCAGTTCAGCGCCAGGCCGATCTTGATCGTGTACTCGATCGCGACCCGGTTGGTCACCGGCAGCGAGCCGGGCAGACCCAGGCACACCGGGCAGACCGCGCTGTTCGGCGGCGCGCCGAAGGCTGTCGGGCAGCCGCAGAACATCTTCGTCACGGTGCCGAGCTCGACATGCGTCTCCAGGCCGATGACCGGCTCGTACCGCGACAGCGCCTCGTCGTAGGGCACCAGCTCGGTGACAGTCACTTGCTCAGTCCTTTCGCCTGGATCAGCAGCGGGCCGCCCCAGCGCTGCTCCAGCGCGGCCTCGACCGCCGCCGCCACCCGGTAGCACCGGTCGTCCGCCAGCGCCGGCGCCATGACTTGCAGCCCGACCGGAAGACCGTCCTCCGGCGCCAGACCGCAGGGAACGGAGATCGCCGCGTTCCCAGCCAAGTCCGATGGAATCGTGCACAGGTCGGCCAGGTACATGGCCATCGGGTCGTCGGCCCGCTCGCCGATCGGGAACGCGGTCGTGGGCGTCGTCGGCGACACCAGGACATCCACCTGCTCGAACGCCGCGTCGAAGTCCCGGCAGATCAGGGTGCGGACCTGCTGGGCCTTGCCGTAGTAGGCGTCGTAGTAACCGCTGGACAGGGCGTACGTGCCGAGCATGATGCGGCGCTTGACCTCCGGCCCGAACCCGGCGGCCCTGGTCGCGGACATCACGTCGTCGGCGCTCGCCACGCCGTCGTCGCCGACCCGCAGGCCGTATCGCATCGCGTCGAACCGGGCCAGGTTGGACGAGGCCTCACTGGGCGCGATCAGGTAGTAGGCCGGCAGCGCGTACACGAAGTGCGGGCAGGAGACCTCGACCACCTTGGCGCCGAGCGACTCCAGCAACTCGACGGTCTCGGTGAACCTGGCTAGCACGCCCGGCTGGTAACCGTCGCCGCTGAACTCCGCCACCACGCCGATCCGCAGGCCGGCCACGTCCGCCTGCCTGGCGGCCGCCACGACCGGCGGAACCGGCGCGTCCACCGACGTCGAGTCGCGCCAGTCGTGGCCGGAGATGGCCTCGTGCAGCAGCGCCGCGTCCAGCACGGTCCGGGTCAGCGGGCCGGGCGTGTCCAGCGAGGACGCGAACGCCACCAAGCCGTACCGGGACGAGCCGCCGTAGGTCGGCTTCATGCCGACGATCCCGCAGACCGCGGCGGGCTGGCGAATCGAACCGCCGGTGTCGGTGCCGATCCCGAGCGGCGCCTCGTAGGCGGCGACGGCCGCGCTGGACCCGCCGGAGGAGCCGCCCGGGATCCGGCTCAGATCCCACGGGTTGTGCGAGACGCCGTAAGCGGAGTTCTCGGTGGAGGAGCCCATCGCGAACTCGTCCATGTTGGTCTTGCCCAGCAGGATGACCCCGCCGTCGCGCAGCCGCTGCGTCACGGTGGCGTCATACGGCGGCCGCCAGCCTTCGAGGATCTTCGATCCGCACGTGGTCGGCATGTCCGCGGTCGTCAGCACGTCCTTGAGCGCCAGCGGCACGCCCGCGAGCGGGCCGAGCGGCTCGCCCGCGGCGCGCTTGCGGTCCACCTCGGCCGCGGCCGCGACCGCCAGCTCGGGCGCCACGTGCAGGAACGCGTGCACGTCCGGGTCGACGGCGGCGATGCGGTCCAGGTGCGCCTGGGTCACCTCCACGGCCGACACCTGGCCGGCCGCGACGGCGCCGGCGATCTGCGCCGCGGTCAGCCGCGTCAGGTCGCCGGATATCTCGGCAGCCATCTGCTCAGTCCTCCGTCAGGATGCGCGGGACCCGGAACCTCGAGTCCTCGGCGGCCGGGGCGTTCGCGAGCGCCTGCGCCGCGGTCAGGCACGGCACCTCGACGTCGTCGCGGAAGACATTGACCACGGGCACCGCGTGCGTCATCGGCGGGATCTGGTCGGCCGCGACCTCCTGCACCCGCGCCACCGCGCCGATGATCTGGTCCAGCTGGCCGGCAAAATGATCGAGTTCCGCGTCCGAGAGGGCCAGCCTCGACAGCCTGGCCAGGTGCGCTACCTCGTCCCTGGTAATGGACATGCAGGCCATCCTATTGGCCAGCCGCGGCGGGGCCGACGGCATTACTGCCAGGCCGCCCCGGGCAGTGCGGTCAGAGCCGCCAGCCGGCGGGCGGCATCACCGCTGGCCGGCGCGGGCTGGGGGCGTAGCCGCCGATCGAGCGCGGCTTGAGCTCGCCAGCGTCGCCGTGCTCGGCCAGCCAGGCGGTCGCCGACGCGGCGTTGAGCGGCTTGCAGAAGTGCCACCCCTGCCCGGCGACGCAGCCCATGCCGAGCAGCGCGGCCGCGATGTCGGCGGTCTCGACGCCCTCGGCGACGGACCTGATGCCGAGCGCGGCGGCGAGGTCGACGATGGATTTCACCACGACCAGGTCGTCCGGCGACTCGAGCAGCCTGCCGACGAACGACGCGTCCACCTTGACCTCGGTGACAGGCAGCCGCTTGAGCCGGACCAGCGACGAGTAACCGGTGCCGAAGTCGTCCAGGCTGAGCGCCACGCCGATCTCCGACAGCGCCTCGGCCGTGGCCACCGCGTGGGCCGGCTCGCTCGTCAGGACTCGCTCGTCTATCTCCAGCAGCAGCGAATCCGGCGGGAGCTTGTGCCGTCCGAGGCCCTCGGCGACCAGGTCAGCGAGCCCGCTGTCCAGCAGGTCCCGGCCGGAGACGTTGAGCGAGACCTGGACCCCCATCCCGGCCTGTTTCCACCGCGCGGCCTGGCCGAGCGCCGAGTCGATGACGAACGCGGTCACCTCGCGCATCAGGTAAGACTGCTGCACCTGCGGGATGAAGTCGGCGGGCGGGACGACGCCGCGGTCGGGATGCTGCCAGCGGACCAGCGCCTCCATGCCAGCCACGCGGCGGTCACCCAGATTCACCTTGGGCTGGTAGTGCAGCTCCAGCTCGCCCCGGTCCAGCGCCCGGCGCAGGTCACCGAACAGCGCCAGCCGGGACGGGGAGTTCCGGTCCAGCTCCGCGACGTAGCGCTCGACCCCGCTGCGGCGCTGCTTGGCCAGGTACATGGCGACGTCCGCGCGCTGCATGAGCAGCTCGCCGCTGGCCGCGTCGTCGTGGATACATGGCGATGCCGATGCTGACCTCGATGACGAAGGACATGCCCTCAAGCCGGATCGGCTCGGCGACCGCGGCCCGCAGCCGGGCCGCCACCTCGCGGGCTACGGCGGCGTCCCGGACCGCCGGAAGCAGGACCGCGAACTCGTCGCCGCCGAGCCTGGCCACGAAGTCGCCGGGGCGGATGCTGTGCGTGAGCCGGTGCGCCACCAGCCGCAGCAGCCGGTCGCCGACCGCGTGGCCGAGGGTGTCGTTGACTTCCTTGAGCCCGCGGTCGAGGTCGAGCAGCAGGAACCCGACCTTGGTGTCCGAGCTGGTCGCCTGGGCGAGAGTGCTCTCCAGCTTGGTGGCCAGCAGCTTGCGGTTGGACAGCCCGGTGAGCTCGTCGTGATGGGCCTGGTGCTCGCGCTGTACCGAGATCGCGGCGTTGACGTAGATGGCGGCGAACGGGAACGCGAACAGCAGCAGCATCAGCGGCGAGTTGGACCGGATCGCGAGCGCGACCAGCGGTGCGGTACCGATCAGGCAGCCGTTGACGAAGAACTGGAAGCCGAACGTCCGGCTGATCGTCCGCCGGAGCGGCTCTCTGGCGTGCATGCTGACGGCCGTCGTGATGATCAGGTAGTGCACGAGGAAGCAGACCAGCCCCGCCAGCAGCAGCCACTGCAGGTTCGTGATGTGAGGGTCTATTTTGGCCCGCGCGGCGGTCGGGCGGATGTCGACCGCGTACAGCACGGCCCAGGCCGCCACCGTGCTCAGGGTGACGGCCGCGGCGTTGAAGGCGGCCCGGTGCAGGGACTTGCGCTCGGCCACGCACACCACGAAGCAGGAGACGGCGCGCAGCAGCAGGGCGGCCGGCAGGCCGCAGGCGAACAGCGCGCCCAGGCCGAACGTGACCGAGGCCACCGGCGCTTCGGCGTTGGACCGGCCCGGCGTGACGATCGGCCAGATGTCACCCAGGACGATCATCGTCGCCAGCACCCAGAACTGCGGGTAGCCCACGAGCCTCGACAGGCCGGTGAGATGCGTCATAGTCAAGCCGAACGCCACCGCACCCGCGACGGTGCACGCGGTGATGTGAAACCACAGCGGCGAACCGACCCGCGGGCCGATGTCCCTGGTGTCGTTCGGATCCTTCATGGCTCCTCGCCGGCCAGCCGGTCGCTGAGTGTGTAGCTCTCGGCGCTCTCGGTAGATCCTACGGCAGAAAACATACTTCCCGAAGCCAATTGCACACTATCCGTTACAACCCGTGATCATCACGAGCCGCGGACCAATCATCTCCATTTCACAGGTTGCGATCAGCAGGTGAGGTCACCTGCACCGATGGCAGCACATGGCGCGGCCCGCGTCCAGCACCGGCGCGGCCGCGCCGGAACATAGGCCGGCCCATCCGTCGGCCGCCTGTTGGCTAGGCCGGCTGGGCCGCGGCCCTGGCCGCGTCCGGCCCCTCGGCCAGCAGCACGCGCAGGCCGTCCTCATCCAGCACCGGGACGCCGAGCGAGGCGGCCTTGTCGAGCTTCGAGCCCGGGCTCTCCCCGGCCACCACGAAGCCGGTCTTCTTCGAGACCGACCCGGAGACCTTGCCGCCGAGCGCCTCGATGGCCTCGGCCGCCTCTTCTCTGGTGTAGCCGGGCAGCGTCCCGGTCAGCACGACGGTGACACCCGCCAGCGGGCCGCCAGCGGCCGCTTCCCGGACCGGCGGCACGAAGTCCGGCGTCGCGAGCTGGACGCCGGCCTGGCGCCATTTCGCCACGATCTCGGTGTGCCAGTCGACGGCAAACCACTCCTGGATAGCGGCCGCGATGGTCGGGCCCACGTCGTCCACCAGGACGAGCTCTGCCTCCGGCGCCGCCGCGATCGCCTCGACCGAGCCGAAGGCGGCCGCCAGTGCCCGGGCCGCCGTCGGCCCGATGTGCCGGATCGAGAGCGCCACCAGGATCCGCCAGAGCGGCCGCCGCCTGGCGTCTTCCAGGTTGGCGAGCAGCCGGGTCGCGTTCGCGCTGAGTGTTCCGGCCTTGATCACGAAGAACGGCACGGTCGCCAGCGACTCCGCGGTGAGGCCGAACAGATCGCCCTCGTCCTGCACCAGTCCCGAGTCGAGCAGCGCCACGGCCGCCTCGTAGCCGAGTACCTCTATATCCAGGGCGCCGCGGCCGGCCAGGTGGAACAGCCGCTCCCTGAGCTGGGCCGGGCAGGACCGCGCGTTCGGGCAGCGCCAGTCCACGCCGCCTTCCTCGCGGGCTAGCTTGGTCCCGCAGGCCGGGCACTCGGTCGGGAACTCGAACGCGCGCTCGTCACCGGTGCGCAGGTCGGCCACCGGCCCGACGACCTCGGGGATGACGTCGCCCGCCTTGCGCAGCACGACCATGTCGCCGATCAGCACGCCCTTGCGGGCGACCTCGTCGGCGTTGTGCAGGGTGGCGTTCTCGACCGTCGAGCCGCTGACCTTGACCGGCTCCATCACCGCGAACGGCGTGACCCGGCCGGTCCGGCCGACGTTCACCCGGATCTCCAGCAGCCGGGTGGTGACCTCCTCCGGCGGGTACTTGTACGCGATCGCCCAGCGCGGCGCGCGGCTGGTGTTGCCCAGCCTGGCCTGCACCGCCAGCTCATCGATCTTGACGACGACCCCGTCGATCTCGTAGGGCGGATCGTGCCGGTGCTCGGCGTAGTGGGCGATGTAGGCGCGGACCCCGTCGAGGTCCGGCACGACCTGATAGAGCGTGCTGACCGGCAGGCCCCACGAGCGGAGCCGGTCATACCAGCCGGACTGGCTGTGCGGCGGGTCGTCCAGGCCCTCGACGCGGCCCACGCCGTGCAGGATCAGGTCCAGCGCGCGCGACGCCGTCACCCGCGGGTCCTTCTGCCGCAGCGACCCCGCGGCCGAGTTGCGCGGGTTCGCGAACGGCGGCTTGCCCGCCTCGGTCAGCTTCCGGTTCAGTTCCTCGAAGGCCGCCACCGGCAGGAAGACCTCGCCGCGCACCTCCAGAGTGTCCGGCCAGCCCGAGCCAGCCAGCCGGGCGGGCACCGCGCCGATGGTCTTGACGTTCGGGGTGACATCCTCGCCGGTGACGCCGTCGCCCCTGGTGGCAGCCCGCTGCAGCCGGCCGTTCCGGTACACGAGCGCAATGGCCAGGCCGTCGATCTTCAGCTCGCACAGGAACGGACCGCCGCCGCCGAGCCGCTCGGCCCGCGCGGACCACCCGTCGAGTTCCTCGGCCGAGAACGCGTTGTCGAGGCTGAGCAGCCGCTCCAGGTGCGGCACCGCCTTGAAGTCGGTGGAGATCATCCCGCCGACCTGCTGACTGGCCGAATCCGGGGTGCGCAGCTCCGGATACTGCTCTTCGAGGGCCAGCAGGTCCCGCATCGCCGCGTCGTACTCGGCGTCTGAGACCAGCGGCGAGTCGAGCACGTGGTAGCGGTACTGATGCTCCAGCAATTCCTCCGACAGCTCCGCGTGCCGATGGCGCGGGTCTTGCTGCGTCATCTCCTGCCCTTCCCGGTCAACTGGCGACGATCATCTCCGGCGCGATCCGCGCCGCTTCCCGGCAATGCTCAAGCGCTGCCCTCGCGGCGGCCGGCGACACCCCGGCCAGCCCGCACGCGGGCGTGATCACCAGCTGGCTGGCCATCCGCTCCGGCGCCAGCCCGGTCTTGCGCCACAGCTCGGTGACCGCCGCCGCCGTCTCCCGCGGCAGCAGCGGCGGGCCGCTGACGAGCCGCTGCGCCGCCTGGGTCGGCAATGCGCCGGCCAGCAGGCCAAGCCCCGCTTCGGCGAGCTCGGAGATCGGGTCGACGTCCGCGTTGCCCAGCAGACCGAGGTCGAATCCGATGCCGTTGGCACCGGCCTCGGCGATGACAGGGAACGGGAAGTCCCGCGCACAGCAATGCACGACGGCTCGCGCTTGGCCGCCCCGGCCGGCGAGCACCGTGCTCAGCCGCTGGCTCGCGATCACTGGTTCTAGCGCGCGGACCACGTTCAGCCCGCTCGCCGTCCGCACCCGGCCGGCCAGGGCCGCGGGCAGGGCCGGCTCATCCAGCTGCAGGATCACGGTGGCGCCGGGCACCCGCCTGCGCACGTCGGCCACGTGCGCGGCGACGCCCTCGGCCAGCGAGTCGGTCAGATCGGCGAGTGCGCCCTGGTCCGAGAGCGCCGGGTCGAGGCTGCGGGTCAGCTCCAGCGTGGCCGCGAGCGTGATCGGCCCGCACACCTGGACCTTGAGCGCGCCGGCGAATCCCTCGGCCACTTCCTCCAATGTGTCCAGGTCCTGCGACCAGTAGCCCGCCGCCAGACTGGTCTCCCGGCCTGGCGTGACCGCCAGCTTCCAGCCCCTGGTCGTGATCTCCACCGGCATGCTGACCAGGAGCGCGGCCGCCCGCCCGGTCATGTCCGCGCCCGGCCCGCGGTCGGGCAGCTCGGGCAGGAACGGCAGGTCGGGCAGCTCACCGAACACCATCCGGCACGTCTGCACGACATCGGTGCCCGGCATCGACCCGACCCCGGTCGCGCTGGCCTGCGGCCATCCGAACCCGGCGCTCCGCTGCTCACTCACCCAGCTGAGCCTAGTGGCGCCCGCCGACACCGGGCACTTGCTCAGACCCGGCGGACTCCCGGAAGCGTCACTCCCACGGCCACGGCGAACGGCGAGGCGTGTACGCGTCCTCGTCCAGGCGTTCGCGCGAGCAGGCGTCGTCGGTTTCCCGGCGCACGTACCGGCCGAGCACCAGCCGGGCTAGCTGTGCGATGGCGCCTGGCGCGGTCCGGTTCGCCAGCGTCTGGTACCGCTCCTCGCGATGGATCCCGACGATCACGATGATCGTGACGGCGATGACAAGCGCGAACCCGGCGGCTCCGGCGAAGATCAGCGCATCAATGGCGGCCATAGCTCTCTCCTTTCGGCCCGGTTGAGGTGCGGCAACGCTCCCTTCGACTGCGTCTCGCAGAGGATGACCGGCCCGGCCAGATCACGTGTCGTGATCCCACCAAGCCCAGCGAAACTGACTGCTAGTATCAGACCCACTGTTGGATTCATCCCAACCTTTGGTACTGTTCTGATAGTGGCAGTATCCACAGGCAAACCGCAAGGGCAAGAACCCAATAATCTGAACTGCTGGGATAGTTCCTATGAGGCCCATCAATCAGATGATTGGACCTGTTGGTATCTTATGAGGAGACGACATGCCTGACCCGCGGTGGCGGCAGATCGCGGAAGATCTGCGCCAGAAGATCGAGACCGGCGAGATTGGCCACGACGGCGCGCCGCTGCCGACCGAGCTGGAGCTGCAGGATCTCTATGGGGCGTCGCGGAACACGGTGCGTGACGCGATCAGGTGGCTGGCTGCGCGCGACCTCGTATATAGCCGCTCCGGCCAAGGCACGTTCGTTAAGCGCAAGCCCGAGCCATTCGTGACCAGCCTGGCCGTAGGGGCTGGCCTTACCAGCGAGGGCCGGAAGTACGCCGAGGCGGTGGATGCATCCAAGCGAACCCGGAAGGACTCGCCGCCAATCGTAGAGGTACAGCAAGCTGCCGGACTTGTCGCCGATGAGCTCCAGGTGCCGGCCGGAAGCACGGTTGTCAGCCGCCACCAGCGGCGGCACATCGACGATGATCCCTACTCGCTGCAAACCACCTGGTACCCAATGGACCTGGCGCGCAAGGCAGAGCGGTTGCTGCAGGCCATCGACATAGAGGATGGCGCCGTTCTCTATCTGGACCAGGAGTTGGGTATCAAAGAGGCCGGCCGAAGGGACCGGATCACAGTCCGGCTGCCGGATGCCGTCGAGGTGAGCTTCTTCGGCCTGCCCGATGATGGTCGGATCTCGGTCTACGAGCTGGTCCGAACTGGCTTCGACGCGGAGGGCCATCCGATCAGGGTCACGATCACCACGCTGCCAGTTGACCGGAACCAGTTCGTGATCGTCGACGGAGCGGTGCCCGGAGATCTGCCGCAGGGAGGTAGCCCGACGGGCAAGAATGCGTCACCCGGACTCACACCGTGACTGCGTGGCCGCTGACGCGGGTATCTAGAGCGGTCATCGCCAGGTCACCTGGGCCGGTAGTCGCCAGATTCAAATCGGGCCCCGTTGCCCTACCGACGTGGAGCGCCCATGAGCAGATCCGGAACTCCGCGGTTATGCCTGAGCTCTCGGACGACACGAGAACGCCCGCGATGCCGATGGATGTGCCGTGGACGGAGCATCTGGTCGAAAACGGGCGCGGCACCGTGGTGCGGCGCTACGCCGCTGACCGGGCAGCGTCGTGGCATGTCCTGCAGACATCCACTCCGTTCCGGGCGTACTTCCTCGGCTCAACTGTGTCGAACCTCGGCACTTGGCTACAGAACACCGCCCAGCTGCTCCTGGTCTACCGGCTGACTCGTAGCCCTTTCGACATCGCCGTCGTGACGGGAGCGATGTTCGCGGGCTTCCTCACGATCGGCCCGTGGGCGGGTAGCCTCGCCGGCCGGATCGGATGCCCGGCGGGTGCTGATCTGCACCCAGGTGGCGTCGGCCCTGATCGCCGGAGCTCTGGCTTGGCTGATGTTCAGCCGCCACCTCAACATGGCAGCCCTCGTGGCCGGCGCCCTGCTGACCGGCCTGGCTACGACCTTCGCGCTGCCAGTGCAGACGACGCTGCTCTCGACCCTGGTCCGGCCGACCGACTCCAAGGCCGCCCTGGCGATGAATTCGGTGTCGTACAACTTCGGCCGCACAGTAGCCCCCGCCCTCTGCCTGGCGATCATGGCGACCATCGGCGCCGGCTGGACGTTCGCATTCAATGGCCTCTCGTTCCTCGTGTTCGCCGGCGTCGTGGCCGTGTGCTGTCCCCGCCAGACGATCGTCCGACAGGAACTTGTGCGCCCGTTTGCGGTGGCGGCTATCGCCTTGCGTCGCCCGCGCATTCTGCTCCTGCTCGCCATGGTCGCCGCCGTGACCTTCGCCGATGACCCGATCTTCGTCCTCGGCCCGAGCGTCGCGCACCGGATGGGAGTTCCCAGCTTCTGGCCGGCCTACTTTCTGACCGGCCTCGGCATCGGCACGGTCGTCGGCGCGCTTGTGCCGCGACGCGGATTCTCCGCCTCGGTCGTCGTTGACGGTCGGGCGCGCTCGGCTGGGGCAGCCCACACCAGGCGCGCCGCCCTGCCGCTCGTCGTCCTCGCTGGCGCGGTGCTGGTCTTTGCCGTAGCACCAGGTCCCTGGGTAAGCGCCGCAGCGGCTGCCGCTGCCGGGACCGCTGGCCTGATCACCGGCTCGACCGCGCAGGCACTGCTGCTCCAACTCGCGACCCCGGCGAACGCGCTGCAGGTCATGGCCTTGTGGGGCGTCGCGTGGGCCGGCACGAAGCCCATCGCCTCCCTGCTTGACGGCGCCCTGGCCAGTCAGTTCGGTGTCGCGGCGGCAGCCGTGGTACTGATCATGCCGGCTTTGACGATCGGCATGACAGAGATATTGCTCAGCAGTGAGCAGAAAAGGCGGCTGAAGCACCGAATGGCAATGTGGAATAGCAAGGCGCAACAAACAGCCGCGCAGCACGCCCGCTAAGAACAATCACGCGGGTCCGCTGGCACCTCACCGAGCCCACCGGTAACTTCCGGGCCTTCCCGCAGGTCACCGGTCTGATCGGCATGATCAACTTTGCTCCGAATTGGATTTAGTGTCCCGCCGGGTTGATATTCGCCGATATCTAATTCATGGTGTTTTTGGAGCAAGGTGCCTGGCGAGCCGGCCAGGCACGCGCGGATCTGGCCGACGACGGGAGGGGAGGTCAGGATGGCGAAGCGTTACGGGCGCCCCTCGTTGCAGTATCGCTACGAGCACTACGACCCACGCTGATTGACCCATCCGCCTCGTTTGCCCCGCACGGGATGATCGGGGAGCTGACACTCTGACGTGCGCTCTGTCGGCGCTGACCGGTCTCGCTAGCGAGACAGCTCCGCGCCGACAGCGGAATCCCCAACTGGCGGCGCCCTCCCCTGGTCAGCGCGCGATCGCGGGTACGGCCCGGCTGATGGTCGCGCTGCCGAGCACGGCGTCGCCGTCGTAGAAGACGGCGGCCTGGCCGGGCGCGACGCCGCGAGCGGGCTCGCGCAGCGTGATCCGGACCGCGTCGCCGTCCGGTACGCAGACCGCCGGGTGGACTTCGCCGTGCGCCCGCAGCTGGACCAGGCAGTCCACCGGGCGTGCTGGCGGCCGGCAGCCCGACCACACCGGCCGCTCCGCCTCGATCTCCTGCACGTCCAGCGCCTCGGCCGGTCCGACCGTCACCGTGCGGGACACCGGCTCGATGCTCAGCACGAACCGCGGCCGACCGTCGGCGGCCGGCTGGTCCAGGCCGAGCCCCTTGCGCTGCCCGATCGTGAACCCGTAGCTGCCGTCGTGGCGGCCCAGCACGGCGCCGTCGGAGTCCACGATGGAACCCGGCGCAGCGCCGAGCTGGCCGCGCAGGAACCCGCGGGTGTCGCCGTCGGCGATGAAGCAGACATCGTGGCTGTCGGGCTTGTCCGCCACGCCGAGCCCGCGCTCGGCGGCCTCCTTGCGCACCTGGTCCTTGGTGCTGTCCCCGAGCGGGAACATGGCCCGCGTGAGCTGGTCGGGCCGCAGCACCGCGAGCACGTAGGACTGGTCCTTGGCGGCGTCCACACTGCGGGCCAGCCGGATCAGCCCGGCCTCGTCGGGCGCGGGCTCCAGCCGGGCGTGGTGCCCAGTGCACACAGCGTCGAACCCGAGCGCCACCGCCCGGTCGAGCACGGCGGCGAACTTGATCTTCTCGTTGCAGCGCAGGCACGGGTTCGGCGTGTTGCCCCTGGCGTACTCGGCCACGAAATCCTCGATGACATCGGCATGGAAGCGCTCGGCCATGTCCCACACGTAGAACGGGATGCCGATCACGTCCGCGGCCCGGCGCGCGTCCCTGGCGTCTTCAAGCGTGCAGCAGCCACGCGCCCCGGTCCGGTAGGAACTCGGGTTACGCGAAAGGGCCAGGTGGACGCCAGTGACGTCGTGGCCGGCCGCGGCGGCCCTGGCCGCCGCCACGGCTGAGTCCACGCCGCCGGACATGGCCGCCAGGACGCGCAGAGTAGTCATCTTGTCCAGGATAGGCGGCGGTCGCCGCTACCTGGCTGCCCGCCTGGCCCGCTCCACGACCTCGCCGATCACGGTGCCGAGCGCGTCCACGTCGGCCTGCTCGGAGGTGTGCCCCAGCGAGAACCGCAACGACCCGCGCGCCCTGGCCTCGTCCGCGCCCATCGCGAGCAGCACGTGGCTGGGCTGGGCCACGCCCGCGGTGCAGGCGGAACCGGTGGAGCAGGCGATCCCCTTCGCGTCGAGCAGCATCAGCAGGGCGTCGCCCTCACAGCCGGGGAACGAGAAGTGCGCGTTGCCCGGCAGCCGGCCGGGCCCAGGCGAAGCGCCATTCAGCACGGCGTCGGGGACGGCCGCCAGGACCTGGGCGATCAGGTCATCCCGCAGGGCGGCGATCCGCTTGGCCTCGTAAGCGCTGCGCTCGCGGGCGACCTGGACGGCGACCGCGAACGCGCGGATAGCCGGCACGTCCAGCGTCCCGGACCGGACGTCCCGCTCCTGGCCGCCGCCGTGCAGGACCGGCACTGGCTCCACGCCCTTGGCCAGCAGCAGCGCTCCGGTTCCGACCGGCCCGCCGATCTTGTGCGCGGTGATCGTCAGCGCCGTGGCGCCGGTCCCGGCCAGGCTCACCGGCAGCTGCCCGGCCGCCTGGACGGCGTCGCTGTGGAACGGGATCTGGTACTCGGCCGCCAGCCGGGCGAGCTCGGCGATGGGCTGGACGGTGCCGACCTCATTGTTCGCCCACATGACGCTGATCAGGGCGACCGTCTCCGGGTCGCGCTCGATGACCTCGGCCAGGGACGGCACGCTGACCACGCCGCGCGGGTCCACGGGCAGCCAGTCCGCCTCGGCGTCCTCGTGCTCGGCCAGCCACCGGACGCTGTCGAGCACCGCGTGGTGCTCGGTGGCGGCGGCCAGCACCCGGCGCCGGGCCGGGACCGTGGCGCGCCGGGCCCAGTACAGGCCCTTGATCGCGAGATTGTCGGCCTCGGTCCCGCCGCTGGTGAACACCACCTCGCTGGGACGGGCGCCGTAGGCCTCGGCGATCAGCTCCCTGGACTCCTCGACCACCCGCCGGGCTCGCCGGCCCGGATTGTGCAGAGATGAGGGGTTTCCGAGCTGCGCCAGCTCCTGGGTCATCGCCGCCAGGGCCTCGGGCAGCATCGGCGTGGTCGCCGCGTGGTCCAGGTACACCGATCGGCCCGGCACCGGACGGGCATCCGGCACCGGGCTGGACCCAGCTGCGTCGACATTTGCCATGTTGCATCCAGCCTAGCTGGGATCGGGCGGGCTAGCCGTCGGCTAGCCGGCCCGGGCGGGGCCTCAGCCCTCGGACCGCTTGCCGATCTCCTCGATGAGCTGGGGCACGACCTTGAACAGGTCGCCCACGACGCCGAAGTCGGCGAGCTCGAAGATCGGCGCCTCCGGGTCCTTGTTCACGACCATGATCGTCTTGGACGTCTGCATGCCGGCCCGGTGCTGGATCGCGCCGGAGATGCCGATCGCCAGGTAGAGCTGGGGCGACACCGTCTTGCCGGTCTGGCCGACCTGGAACTGGTGCGGGTACCAGCCCGCGTCGGTGGCCGCCCGGGACGCCCCGACCGCCGCCCCCAGCGAGTCCGCGAGCTGCTCGATCAGCGCGAAGTGCTCTCCCGACCCCAGGCCGCGGCCGCCGGACACCACGATCGAGGCCTCCGTCAGCTCCGGCCGTTCGCCGCGCTCGGCCACGACCTTGCCGGTGACGTGGGCCGCCTTGGCCGCGTCGCTGACCGGCACGCTCACCGGCTCCAGCTCCGCCGGGCCGGCGCCGGGCTCAGGCGAGACCGCGTTCGGCCGGACCGCGATGATCGGCGTCCCGGCCCGGACCTTCGACTGAACCGTGATCGCGCCGCCGAAGATCGGCTGCTCGCCGACCAGGCCTTCCGACAGGCCCGTCACGTCGGTCAGCAGGCCCGAGCCGGTCTTGACCGCCAGCCGCGCGGCGACCTCGCGGCCCTCCGACGTCGCGGCCACCAGCACCGCCGCCGGGGACTTGTCCGCGACCAGCTGCGCGAGCAGCTCGGCCTTGGGGGCGACGACGTAGTCGTCGTAGTCCGCGCTGTCGGCGACGTAGACCTTCGCCGCGCCGTACTCGGCCAGCCGCGCCTGCGCGGCGTCCGCGCCCGGCCCGGTCCACACCACCGACGGCTCACCGAACCCGCGGGCGAGCGTGAGCAGCTCGGTGGTGACCTTCTTCACCGTCTCGCCGTCGTGCTCGGCGAGCACCAGGATCTCCGCCATAACCCTCAGCCCTCCGCGCTCAGATGAACTTACGGGACGCGAGGAACCCGGCCGCCTGGGCGCCGCCGTCCCCCTCGTCGGTGACGATCGTGCCGGCCGCGCGCGGCGGCCGCTTGGCGAAGCTGACCACCTCGGTGGCGCTGGCGGCCAGGCCAGCCGCACCGGGATCGAAACCGATGTCGGCCAGCGTCAGCGTCTCGACCGGCTTCTTCTTGGCCGCCATGATCCCCTTGAACGACGGGTACCGCGGCTCGTTGATCTTCTCCACCACGCTCACGACCGCCGGCAGGCTCGCTTCGACCGTGTCGTAGCCGAAGTCGGAATGCCGGTGAATGCTGATCGCCGATCCGTCCGTCTCCACCTTGCTGGCAAACGACAGCTGCGGCACATTGAGCCGCTCGGCGAGCATCGCCGCCAGCGTGCCCATCCGCGCGTCGGTGGACTCCGAACCGAGAATGACCAGGTCGAACCCGATCCGCTCCAGCACCTTCGCCAGCACGGCCGACGTCACCAGGGCATCCGAACCGCGCAGCGCCTCATCGCTGAGATGCACCGCCTTGTCGGCGCCCATCGACAGCGCCTTGCGGATCGCCTCGGCCGCCTTCTCCGGCCCCATCGACACGATCGTGACCTCGCCGCCCTGCGCCTCCTGCAGCCGCAGGCCCTCCTCGATCGCGTAGTCGTCGAGCTCATTGATCACCGCGTCGGCCGCGTCCCGGTCCAGGGTGTTGTCCTCGGCCCGCAGCGTCCGCTCTGACCAGGTGTCCGGCACCTGCTTCACCAAAACGACGATGTTCATGATCTGCTGCCGACCTCCAATGCGAACAACATCCCGCCCATACGGCAGGCTAAGCCTCCCAAAACCACCCGCAGCCGCAGCACCCGGGGTCCTGAGGGCCTATGCCGCTCATGTTACCCGTCAGTAGAGATCTATTCGGGCGCCGGGGCCAGGGACGCCCGCTCCGCCCTGATCAGCCCGCGGCCCCGGCCGTGCGCTCGGCCGCCTCGACGACATTGGCCAGCAGCATGGCCCTCGTCATCGGGCCGACCCCGCCCGGCATCGGCGCCAGGTAGCCCGCCACCTCGGCCACCGCCGGGTCGACGTCCCCCACCAGGCCAGCCTCGGTCCGGCTGATGCCGACGTCCAGCACGGCGGCGCCGGGCTTGACCATGTCCGCGGTCAGCAGCCCCGGCCGCCCGGCCGCGACCACGACGATGTCGGCGCCGCGGGTGTGCGCGGCCAGGTCCCTGGTGCCGGTGTGGCAGAGCGTGACCGTCGCGTTCTCGGTCCGCCGGGTCAGCAGCAGGCCGAGCGACCTGCCCACGGTGATGCCACGGCCGATGACGGTCACGTCGGCGCCCGCGATCGGGACGTCGAACCGGCGCAGCAGCTCGACGATGCCGCGCGGGGTGCACGGCAGCGGGGCCGGGTCGCCGAGTACCAGCTTGCCGAGATTGGCCGGCTGCAGCCCGTCGGCGTCCTTGGCCGGGTCGATCAGGTCCAGCACCGGCTGCGGGTCCAGGGGCCGGCAGCGGCAGCTGGACGATGTACCCAGTGCATGCAAGGTCGGCGTTGAGCTCCGCGACGGCATCCTCGACCTGCTGCTGGGAGGCATCGGCGGGCAGGTCCCGGCGGATGCTGACGATTCCGACCTGGGCGCAGTCCCGGTGCTTGCCGTTGACGTAAGAGCGGCTGCCGGGGTCATCGCCGACCAGGACGGTCCCGAGGCCGGGCGTGATGCCAGCCTGAGCCAGTTTGGCGACGCGGTCGGTCAGGTCGGCGCGGATAGCCGCGGCCGTTGCCTTGCCGTCGAGAATGATCGCTGTCATCGCGGCCCAGCCCCCGTCAGTGATAGAAGTGCCGGACGCCGGTGAAGTACAGCGAGATCCCCGCCACCTCCGCGGCCGCGATGACTTCGTCGTCACGGATGGACCCGCCTGGCTCGGCGATCGCCCGCACCCCGGCGTCGGCCAGGATCAGCAGGCCGTCCGCGAACGGGAAGTAGGCGTCGCTGGCTCCGACCGAGTGGGCCGCGAGCTCGCCCGCCCTGGCGACCGCGAGGCGGCAGGAGTCGACCCGGTTCACCTGGCCCATCCCGATGCCGGTGCTGGCCCGGCCGGCCGCCAGCAAGATGGCGTTGGATTTGACCGCCCGGCAGGCGCGCCAGGCGAACTCCAGGTCCGCCAGCGTCTCCGGGCTAACCGGCTGGCCGGCCTTCAGCTCCCAGTTTGTCGCGCGGTCGCCGGGCTCCTGGCCGGAGTCAGCCGACTGCAGCAGCAGGCCGCCGCTGGCCGGCCGCCAGTCGACGGCCGGCCCGGCCGGCGGGGCCGGGCACCGCAGCAGGCGCTGGTTCTTCTTCCTGGTCAGGATGTCCAGCGCGGCGGGCTCGAAGTCAGGCGCGATGATCACCTCGGTGAAGATGTCCGCCACCTGCTCGGCCATGGCCGCCGTGATGATGCCGTTGGCGGCGATCACACCGCCGTACGCGGACACCGGATCGCAGGCGTGCGCCTTGCGGTGTGCTTCGGCGAGGTCCGCGCCGAGCGCGATCCCGCACGGGTTGGCGTGCTTCATGATCGCCACGCACGGCTCGCCGAACCCGAACGCCGCCCGCCGGGCCGCGTCCGCGTCGACGTAGTTGTTGTAGGACATGGCCTTGCCGTGCAGCTGCTCGGCCGTCGCGATCCCGCTCCCGGTGTCGCCGGCGCGCAGGTACAGGGCCGCGCCCTGGTGCGGGTTCTCGCCATAGCGCAGCACCTCGCGCCGGGTCCAGACGCCGGCCGTGACGTCCGGCCAGCCCGTCTCGGCAGCGACGCTGTCCGGCGCGTATGCGCTCGCGAACCAGGAAGCCACGGCGGCGTCGTAGGCTGCGGTCCGCGCATACGCCTGCGCGGCCAGCCGGCGGCGCTGGTCGAGGGTGAACCCGCCATCCGCGGCGGCAGCGATGACGTCCGGATAGTCGGCGGTCGCGGTGATCACGGCGATGGTGGCGTGGTTCTTGGCCGCGGCCCGGATCATCGCGGGGCCGCCGATGTCGATCTGCTCCACGCACTCGGCCGCGTCCGCGCCGCTCGCGACCGTCTGCTCGAACGGGTACAGGCTGGACACCAGCAGGTCAAAGGGCTGGATGCCAAGCTCGGTGAGCTGCTCGCGGTGACTGTCCTTGGCCAGGTCAGCCAGCAGCCCCGCGTGCACGACGGGGTGCAGGGTCTTGACCCGGCCGTCCAGGCCCTCGGGAAAGCCGGTGAGCTGCGCAACCTCCGTCACCGGGATCCCGGCCGCGGAGATGGCGGCCGCGGACTTCCCGGTCGACACGATCTCGGTGCCCGCGGCGTGCAGCGCCGCGGCCAGCTCGGGCAGCCCCGTCTTGTCGTACACGCTGATCAGCGCCCGCCTGAGCGGTACCTTCGTCAACTCCCGATCCTCACTGTCCGGCCCTGCACGGACCACCCGTTCCTTACCATCCGCCCGATGGTGTCGATGACCAGCACGCGCTCCGCGACCTTGATCCGCTCGTGCAGCGACGCCTCGTCATCCGTCGGCGAGCACCGGGACGGCCTGCTGCGCGAGGATCGGCCCGCTGTCCACGCCGGCATCCACCAGGATGACGCTGCAGCCAGTTACCTTCACGCCATGTGCGAGCGCGTCCCGCACGCTGTGCAGGCCCGGGAATGCTGGCAGCAGCGCCGGGTGCGTGTTGATCATCCGGCCGCCAAACTCGGCGAGAAAGTCTGGGCCGACGAGCTTCAGGAACCCGGCCGCGACGATCAGATCGGGCTTGTATTCGGCACAGTCCCTGGTGAGCGACTGATCCCAGCCCGCTCGGTCAGCAAAGTCCGATACCCGCCGCACGAATGTCGGGATCCCGGCCGCCTGCGCCCTGGCCACACCGCCCGTGCCGTCGCGGTCGGCGCCCACGGCCACGATCCGGGCGCCGAAGTCCTCGGCGGCGCTGGCATCCAGAAGTGCCTGCAGGATGCTGCCGGTGCCGGACACCAGCACCAGCAATCGTGACGGACTGACGGTCGGCTCCTTCGGCGGTCGGACTGCCCCGGCGGGCTGGACGGCTGCCGCCGGCTGGCGCACGCCCTGGCAGACCCTGGCGCCAGCCCTGGAAGGTCCAGTCCCAGCAGCCACAGCGTACTAGCCGGGCCCTGATTCGCCTCGCGCGGAGGCGGCGCGAGGTCAGGGCAGTGAGGACGGCCCGGCCGGCTGCCGCGGCGGGCCGGCCGGCTCATCGCCGGCCCACGGGTCCAGGTAGCGGATGTGCTCGGGCGGTGGCCCTGGCTCGGGCGGCGGCCCCGGCGCCGACGGCGCGGCCCCGGCCGCGGCGGCCGCCCGCCGCAGCAAGACGAAGTTCGACAGGCCGGCGCTGATGGCCGCCGCGATGCCGAGCTCGAACGCCGCGACCGCGCCCACCTGCCAGCCCGACGGCCCGACCGCGGCCAGCCTGCCGTCGCCGAGCGGACCGCCGGAGAACCCGGCCAGCACTGCGACCAGCAGTCCGGTGATGACACCGCTGGCCATCCCCCACAGCGGCGCGCCTTCCAGACTGAGCGTCGGCGCCATCCTGACGAGCAGCCAGCCGCCGGCACCGCCCGCGACATAGGGCAGGGCCAGCACGAGCGGGGCCAGCCAGGCGGGCATGGCCGCGTGCATCCCCGGCGGCAGCGCCGCCAGCAGCGGCACGGCGGGCAGTTGTCCGAGCGCCGAGCCGGTCGGCGCGACGACGGTCCCGGCTCCGAACGCGAAACCAGGGCCGACGGCAAACGCCATCGCCCAGACGACGGCGTTCGGGACATAGCCGATCTGGAGCAGCAACAGCAGCACGGTCCCGACTGGCCCGGCGCCGAGGCCGGTCTGGAGTACCGCCGATTCGTGCAGGTTCGCCGCCAGTGCCGCAGCAGCCAGGAGAGCGCCGGCGACCGCCAGCACCGCGCTCGCGGCGGCGACCGCGATCAGGACCGATCGCTGCCGTTCCGGTATCAGACGCAGCAACCTGGCCCAGGGCGCCAGCGCGCGCGCCGCACCAAGCCCGCCTGCCGCCAGGCCTAGCAGCAAGCCGCACAGCGCAGCCTGCGGTACCGACGCGGCGAACTGCGCGGACCTGCTGAGCCCGGCGACCGCGGCGGTGAGCAGCGAATACGGCACGGCCAGCGCTGCCGCCGCGTACCCGACCTGGCGCAGCCGCTGGACCGGGCTGACCCGGACTACCCACCGGCCCGCCCGCCAGAGCAGGGCGCCGGGCAGCGCCACGAGCCCGAGCGGCAGCAGGCCGATCCGGCCGGCCCCGCGCAGGCCGAAGCCGACGTGATGGCCGACCAGCCAGAGCGCCGCCGCCGCCCGCAGCACGGCGGGCAAGCCGACGCTGTCGTGCGGCGCCGCGATCCAGCCGATGAGCACGAGCAGGACGATGACGGCGAGCCCGGCCACGGTCACCACCCCGGCCGCCATCGCCCCCGCCAGGGCAAGCGAGCGGCCGGCCGGACCGGAAGACGGCCCGGGATCGCCGGCCGCTGCTCCCGTGGCGCGGGCGCCAACGGCTGAAGCAGTCACAAGAGTCAAGCCTGGCGTTGCAGCGCGCTTCGGCCCCGCAGGCGCGCCGGGCGCCGGGCGTGTTCGCAGATCTTGCTGCCTGCGGGCGCCAGTCCGGGCGACCGGAGAGCGGCCAGCCGCGCGGCTACGACTTCATGAGCTCCCGGACCAGGCGGGCGGTCTCGCTCGGCGTGCGCCCGACCCGGACGCCGACCTTCTCCAGGGCTTCCTTCTTCGCCTGGGCGGTGCCGGCCGAGCCCGAGATGATCGCGCCCGCGTGCCCCATCGTCTTGCCCTCGGGGGCGGTGAAGCCCGCGACGTAGGCGACGACCGGCTTGGTCACGTGCTTGTCGATGTAGGCGGCGGCGCGCTCCTCGGCGTCACCGCCGATCTCGCCGATCATCACGATCGCGTCGGTCTCCGGGTCCTCCTGGAAGGCCTGCAGGCAGTCGATGTGCGTCGTGCCGATGATCGGGTCGCCGCCGATGCCGACCGCGGTAGAGAAGCCGATGTCCCGCAGTTCGTACATCATCTGGTAGGTCAGCGTGCCGGACTTCGACACGAGCCCGATCCGGCCTTCGGTGGTGATGTCGGCCGGGATGATGCCCGCGTTGGACTTGCCGGGCGAGGCGACGCCGGGGCAGTTGGGGCCGATGATCCTGGTGGCGTTGCCGTTGGCGCAGGCGTACGCCCAGAACTGCGCGGTGTCGTGCACCGGTACGCCCTCGGTGATCACGATGGCCAGCGGGATCCGCGCGTCGATCGCCTCGATGACGGCGCCCTTGGTGCCGACCTCGGGGACGAAGATGACCGACACGTTGGCCCCGGTCGCCGCCATGGCCTCCGCGACGGTGCCGAACACCGGAACCTCCGTGCCGCCGAGGTCGACGGTCTGGCCGGCCTTCCTGGGGTTGGTGCCGCCGACGACGTTGGCCCCGGCGGCGATCATCCGCGCGCCGTGCTTACGCCCCTCGGAGCCGGTGATGCCCTGGACGATGATCTTGCTGTCGGCGTTCAGGAAGATCGCCATCTCATGCTCCCTCTGTGTTGTCCCGGGCGACCCCCGCAGCCCCCGCCGAGCCAGAATGGGCCAGCTCGGCGGCGCGCCGCGCCGCATCGTCCATCGTGGCCACCTGCTCCACGACGGCGATGCCCGCCTCGTCGAGGATGCGGCGGCCCTCAGCCGCTTTGTTGCCGTCCAGCCGGACCACGATCGGGTGCCGGACCGGACTGCCCTGCTCGGCCAGCATGCCGATGGCGGAAACGATCCCGTTGGCGACCGCGTCGCACGAGGTGATGCCGCCGAACACGTTCACCAGCACGCTCTGCACGTCCGGGTCCGACAGGACGATCTCCAGGCCATTGGCCATCACCTCGGCCGAGGCGCCGCCGCCGATGTCGAGGAAGTTCGCCGGCCGGACGCCGCCGAGCTCCTCGCCCGGCGTAGGCGACCACGTCCAGCGTCGACATCACCAGGCCCGCGCCGTTGCCGATGATGCCCACCTGGCCGTCGAGCTTGACGTAGTTCAGGTGCTTGGCCTTCGCCCGCGCCTCAATCGGGTCGACCGCCGTCGGGTCGGCGAAGCGATCCCAGTTCTGCCGGAACGCGGCGTTGTCGTCGAGGCTGACCTTGGCGTCCAGGGCGATCACCTGGCCGTCTCCGGTGAAAACCAGCGGGTTGACCTCGACCAGCGTCGCGTCCTCATCGGTGAACACGGCCCACAGCCGCTCGGCCAGCGCCGCGGCCGGCTCCTGCGCGGCCTCGGGCAGGCGGCCCGCGCGGACGATCTCCAGGGCCTTGGCGTGATCGACACCGGCGAGTGCGTCAACCGGGATCCTGGCCAGCGCGTCCGGCTTCTCCCTGGCCAGGTCCTCGATCTCCATGCCGCCTTCGACCGTGCACATGGACAGGAAGGTGCGGTCGGACCGGTCGAGCAGGAACGAGAGGTAGAACTCCTGGGCGATGTCGGTGTCGCCGGCGACCAGCACCGAGTGGACGGTGTGGCCCTTGATGTCCATGCCAAGGATCTTGCCGGCCTTCTCCTGCGCCTCGTCGGGCGTGTCAGCCAGCTTCACCCCGCCTGCCTTGCCACGGCCGCCGGTCTTCACCTGTGCCTTGATCACCACCAGGGGCTTAGCGCCAGGGCGCTGCGCGGCGAACTCCGCGGCAATCTGCCTCGCCTCTTCCGGGGTCGTGGCCACCTTGCCCTGCGGAATCGGGACGCCGTACTCGGCGAACAGCTCTTTCGCCTGGTACTCGAACAGGTCCACTCGGGTCCGTCCTATCGTGCTCGGCCGCGGGCGCAGGCCCGCGTTGGTTTCTCGGGAACGAGCCCGGCGGCAACTCGGGGCCGGGCCGCCCGGATGCAGCCTAGTCCGCTGGCCAGCGCCGGGCTGGCGCGGGTGACCGCCTAGCTGACCGGCTCGCTGCTGCCCAGCGCCGACCTGACCCAGTCGACGATCTCAGTGGTGGTGGCGCCCGGAGTGAACAGCCTCGCGACGCCCATGCGCTCCAGTTCGGCGATATCCGCGTCGGGGATGATCCCGCCGCCGAACACGACGATGTCCGTCGCGCCGCGTTCCTTCAGCAGTTCGAGTACCCGGCTGAACTGGGTCATGTGCGCCCCGGACAGCACCGAGAGGCCGATCGCGTCGGCGTCCTCCTGCAGCGCGGCCGCGACGATCTGCTCGGGCGTCTGGTGCAGGCCGGTGTAGATGACCTCGAAGCCGGCATCGCGCAGCGCCCGTGCCACCACCTTGGCGCCACGGTCATGGCCGTCTAGGCCAGGTTTGGCGATGATCACCCGGATGCCGCTCATACTTCCTCCGACCAGGCTAGAGCCCCGCTGCCCTGCCCGCAGGCCAGCCAAATCAGCGTAACCGCCCGGCCCGGCGAGCCGGACAACCGGTGCATTCAGCTGCCGGGCCTAGCAGGGCCGGATGCGCGGCCGGACGGGCCGGCTGCTAGGAGTGGATCGTGGCAGTGCACTCGGTGATCCCGCCTGCGGGCGGGGAAGAACTGAACGTCCGCGGCAGCACGCTGCGGTTCAAGGCGATCGGCGCGACCACCGGCGGCGCTTTCTCCCTGCACGAGCGGCACGTGCCCGCGGGCGGCCGGCGTCCGCCGGCGCACGTGCACCCGGACCGGGTCGAGGCGTTCTGGGTGCTCGACGGCGAGGCCGAGTTCGAGCTCGACGGCGAGCTGACCAGGGCAGCGGCCGGCGGCTTCGTGCTGGTCCCCGGCGGGGTGGCGCACACGTTCGGCGCGCCGCCCGAACAGGCCGCGCGCGTACTCGTCCTGCACGCGCCCGCCCTGGACGACTACTTCCGCGAGCTGGCGGAGCTCTGGTCCGTGGCCACGCCGCCCGACCGGGAGACCGAGCTGGACCTGATGCGCCTGGCACGGCATGCGCCCGGTCTGAGGGTCGCTGCTCCCGGTCCGGGGCAGGCCAGCCGGCCCGGTTAGCCGCCGAACGCCGACGCGATGCCCGCGGTGTAGAGGTCGAGCAGGCTGCCGTCCGGATCGTAGGTCGGGTTCACCTCGGTCAGCACCAGGGCCGCGCAGGCGGGATCGGCCAGCAGCACCCGCACGCCCCGGATCGCCTGCTCGAACAGCACGCCGGACCCGTAGTGCGGGAAGTTGCCCAGCGGCAGGTCCCCGGAGTCGACCACGTCGATGTCGAAATGCACGACGACCGGCGCGCGGGCGCCGTCCGGTCCGGTCAGGGCGGCGAGGGCACGCCGGGCCGCGCCTTCCGGATCAGCGTTGAACTCGGCCGCCAGCGTCAGGCTGATCCCGGCCTCGGCGATGTACTGTCGCTGCTCCGCCGTGCTCTCACGGGGGTCCGCCCCGAGCAGCGCGAGCCGGGACGGCTGCAGCAGCGGCGGCGGACCGTCGAGCGCCGCCAGTTCGGTAGCGCCCAGCCCGAGCATGTGCGCGATGCCTGTGGCGTCCAGGATGCCGGTCGAGTCGCCGCTGGACCCCATGTCGATGTCGCCGTCGACGTAGGCCAGGCCGACGCCGGGGTGCACCCGCCGGACGCCGGTCACGACGCCGGGGGTGATGGTGCAGTCACCGCCCACCACCAGTGGCTTGCGGCCGTCGCGCACGACGTCCGTCACCGCGTCGGCGACCTCGCGGGCCACCCGCACCACGGCCGGCACGTTGCGCGCGTCCGGGTGCTCCCGGTCCACGGCGAAGCTGGCGCCGGGGAGATCTCCGGCGTCGGTCACGCTCACGCCCGCGGCCAGCAGCCGGTCCACCAGGCCGGCCTTGCGCAGCGCGCCGGGCGCCTGGTCCTGACCTGCGTGATGGGCACCGGCGGCCGTCGGCACGCCGATCATCGTCCACTCAGTCATGTCTGCTCCTTCGTCGCCGCGCTTCGCGGATCAGAGCTTGCCGCCCGTCCCCGCCAGCAAACCCTGCGTCACCATCTACGTCGTTAGATGGTGACGAGTTCGAGACTAGCCTTCCGCGCCGCCGATCGCAACCAACAGATGTAGAATGATGGTGACGGCCCGATCGGAGGGCACTACCTGAAGGGGGCGCGGATGGCGAGTCGTGCGCCAACGGCCGACCAGGCCATCGGCCAGGCTCCCGGCAGCCTGAACGTCGTGCAGTCGTTCGTGAACACCAAGGACGTCGAGGAGGCCACGGACGAGCTAGCCAGCGCCGGCGGCCTGGCCGCCTGGCTGGGCACATCCGGCCTGCTCGACGGCGGCGGCGACCGGCACGCCGGCGAACGGCGCAGCCAGGCCCGCGGTTAGCGGGCAGGACCTTGACCTGGCGATCCGGCTGCGGGAGGCGCTCCGCGGAGTGCTGCGCGCGCACGCCGGTCACGGCTCCGCGACGGTGGCGGCGGCCGAGCTCGGGACCATCGCCGCCAGCCTGCAGACCCGGATCGAGGTCGGCCCCGATGGCCGGATCCGGCCCGCGGCAGCCGGTCAGGGCACTCCGGCCGCGCTCGCCCGGCTGCTGCTCATCGCCGCCGAAGCCGGCACCGCCGGCACCTGGGCCAGACTCAAGGCCTGCAGCGCGGACGACTGCCAGTGGTCGTTCTATGACCGCTCCCCCACCAGGAACGGCTGCTGGTGCAGCATGCAGATCTGCGGCGCGCGGGCGAAGTCCCGCGCCTACCGCCGCCGCGCGGCGGCCCGCAGTTCCCGCCGGCCATGATCACGCGCAGCTTGAGCTTAGAGCTTTTCGATCGGGGCGTACCGCAACACCAGGTGCTTGATCCCGTAGTCGCCACCAAAGTCGATCTTGGCCTCGGGGTCGTCGCCCCGGCCCTCGACTGAGAGCACGGTGCCCAGCCCGTAGGAGTCGTGGGTCACCCGGTCCCCCGGCTGGAGCAACGGCACCGCCCGGTTGCCGAGCGTGCGCACGCCCGGCCGGCGGGCCAGGCGCTCCGAGGCCGGCGGTACCGCCGCCGTCTCGTCCCGGCGCCAGTCGATCAGGTGCGCGGGCACCTCGGACAAGAACCTGGACTGCTTGTGGTAGGACGGCCGGCCGAACCAGGCGCGCGTCACGGCCCTGGTCAGGTACAGCCGCTGCTCGGCCCTGGTGATCCCGACGTAGGCCAGCCGCCGTTCTTCGGCGAGCTCCCGGTCGTTGCCCATCGACCGCTCGTGCGGGAAGACGTTCTCCTCCAGGCCGGTCAGGAAGACGACGGGGAACTCCAGGCCCTTCGCAGTGTGCAGGGTCATCAGCGTGACCATGCCGCCGTGATCCTCGCCTTCCGGGATCTCGTCCGCGTCGGCGACCAGCGACACCTGCTCCAGGAACTCGGCGAGGTTGCCGTCGGGGAACCGGCTGTCGAACTCGCGGGCCACCGACACCAACTCGTTGACGTTCTCGATCCGGCCCGCGTCCTGGAGATCGGACGACTCTTCCAGCTCGGCTACGTAGCCGGTCTGGTCGAGCACGGCGGCGGCCAGGTCACCGGCCGGGGTGCCTGCCTCGGCCTTCGCCCGGAATGAGGCCATCATCTCGTTGAAGCCCTCGATCGCGCGCGCCGACCGCGCGGCCAGCCCTGGCACGTCGTCTGGTCGCTGCAGCGCTGCCGCGAAGCTGATCCGGTCCCGGCTGGCGAGCGCCGCGACGCACTCCTCGGCCCGGTCGCCGATGCCGCGGCGCGGCGTGTTGAGCACCCGGCGCAGCGACACCTCGTCGCCGGGGTTGGCGATGAGCCGGAGGTAGGCCAGCAGGTCGCGGACCTCGCGCCGGTCGTAGAAGCGCACCCCGCCGACCACTTTGTACGGCAGCCCGGACCGGATGAAGATCTCCTCGAACACCCTGGACTGGGCGTTGGTCCGGTAGAAGACGGCGACGTCGCCGGGGGTGGCCTCGCCGGCGTCGGCGAGCCGGTCTACCTCCTCGGCCACGAAGGCAGCCTCGTCGTGCTCGCTGTCGGCCACGTAGCCGATGATCGGCGGGCCGTCGCCCGCGTCCGACCACAGGTTCTTCGGGATCCGGCCAGGGTTCTGGGCCACGACCGCGTTGGCGGCCGCAAGGATGTTCTGGGTCGAGCGGTAGTTCTGCTCGAGCATGATCACCCGCGCGCCTACGAAGTCGCGCTCGAACTCCTCGATGTTCCTGATCGTGGCGCCGCGGAACGCGTAGATCGACTGATCGGCGTCGCCGACGACGGCCAGCTCGGCCGGCGGCAGCCCGTCCGGCGGCGCCTCACTCTCCCCGATGCCGACCAACTCGCGCACCAGCATGTACTGGGCGTGGTTGGTGTCCTGGTACTCGTCGACCATGATGTGCCGGAACCGCTTCCGGTACTCGGCGGCGACGTCCGGGAACGCCTGCAGCATGTTGACGGTGACCATGATCAGATCGTCGAAGTCCATCGCGCCCGCGGCCACCAGCCTGCGCTGGTACTCGCCGTACGCCTCGGCGAGCCCCTCCTGCCGGTAGCCCTTCGCCCTGGCGGCGACGGTCTCGTAGTCGAGCAGCTCGTTCTTGAGCGCGGAGACCTGATTGGCCAGGCTCTTCGGCGGGTGGAACTTGGGGTCCAGGTTCAGCTCGCGGCACACCAGCGCCATCAGCCGCTGCGAGTCAGACTGGTCGTAGATCGAGAAGCTGGACGGGTAGCCGAACCGCTGCGCCTCCCGGCGCAGGATGCGCACGCAAGCCGAGTGAAAGGTCATCAGCCACATCGACCGGGCGCTGGCGCCGGTCAGGTTCGCCGCCCTGGCCGCCATCTCCCCGGCCGCCTTGTTCGTGAACGTGATCGCGAGGATCTGGCGCGGGGTGACGTCGCGCTCGGCCAGCAGGTAGGCGATCCGGTGGGTGAGCACCCTGGTCTTGCCTGAGCCCGCGCCGGCCACGATGAGCAGCGGCCCGCCCTCGTGCACGACGGCCGCACGCTGCTGCGGATTCAGCCCGTCCAGGAGTGCGTCAACGGCCATCGCGGTCACCTGCCCAAGACTAGGCGAGCGCACCGACATCCGGGTGCCGCCAAGCCGGACCGCCGCGGGTTACCGCCGCCAGGGACCGGCCACGAGGTCGGCCGGGACGATCTGGACCGGGAACGGGGCCTCCGCCACGAACGGCTCCGGCCCGGCCGCGGTGCCGATCTCGCGGTAGGCATCGCCCGCCAGCCGGTACTCCGTGATCGACGGCCGCTCCGGATCCGGATCGACTATCCAGTACGCCGGAATGCCGAACCCCGCGTACACGGCCTTCTTCCGATTCCGGTCATAGCGAGCAGTGCTAGGCGAGGCAATCTCGATCACCAGCGCGGGCGGCCGCGGTGACTGTCTTGTCCGCGATCGCGACAGAGCCGGCCCTCGAGTACCGCCAGGTCAGGGACCCGGTACTGAATGTCGGTGATCTCGACACCCGGGCCGCCGACAATCAGGAACTCCGGCGGGCACGCGGCGTCGAGGAGCACCTCTAGCCGGGTTAGGACGATCTGATGAATGACCATCGGGGCCGGGGACACGACCAGCACCCCGTCATCCAGCTCGTAGCGCTGGCCGTCGTCCGGCGTGTCGTCCAGGTCGGCAACGGTCAGTGGCCGGTCCGCGGGCAGCAGCCGCTGTTCGGTCATGACAGCCATGGTCTCTCCTTAATCCCATGCTTGCCACCTTGCCGGGCGGTGCTGACAATTTGCCCGGCATGCGAAGAGCCCGGCCGGATCAGTCGATCCGGCCGGGCCCTTCTCCGTTCAGAGCGCCGTCACTCGTCGGGGACGAGGGTGGGCGTGGCCCTGGTCAGGGTCTCCTTCCGGAAGAACGGCGGCTGCTTGATCCGCAGGTAGATGAACACCAGCAGACCCGCCAGCCAGGAGAAGAAGACGATCACGAACACGCCGCCGATGTTCCAGTGCAGGCCGGGCACCGTCCAGCTGGTGTAGGAGGCCTCGTTGGCGCTGTTCATGTCCCAGTCCAGCCAGAGGCTCCAGCCGCCGAGGAACCACAGGATGACGCCGCCCAGCACGGGCAGGATCCCCTGCATCCACAGGTTCCTGGCACTGGCGGTCAGGGTCCGCCGGTAGTACCACGCGCAGGTGAAGCCGGTCAGGCCGTAGTAGGTCGCGATGAACACGCCGCAGCTGGTCACCGCGTCCGAGATCACCTGGCCCTTGGACGCGTAGTTGAAGATCGCGTACAGGACGATCGAGATACCGCCCATAGCGAGGGTCGAGACGGTCGGGGTCAGGTGCTTGCGGTGCATCTTGGCGAAGGACGGCGGCAGCGCCTTGTAGGTCGCCATCGACAGCGTGGTCCGGGCCGTCGGCAGGATCGTGGTCTGGGTCGACGCCGCGGCCGACGACAGGACCATGATCAGCAGCAGCCGGTAGAAGACATTACCGACGGTGCCCGCTCCGAAGACCGCGTGGCCGAGCACGGAGAGCACGTCACTCTGGTTCGCCGAGTTCTGCCAGCCCGATGCCCGTGGTGCCGATGCCGGCGAAGGACTGCGCGCCGAAGATCGCGATGCCGTAGGTGACGACCAGGATCAGGGTGGAAAGGATCGCCGACCGGCCCGGGGTCTTCGCCGGGTCCTTGGTCTCCTCGTTCACCGACAGCGCGGTGTCCCAGCCCCAGTAGATGAACACCATCAGGATCAGGCCCGCCGAGAACGCGCGAGAAGGACAGGCCGGACGGTGTTCAGCCAGGACCAGGTCGGGTGAATGGACACCGCCGGGTGGTTGCCGGTGCCGACGCGGATCAGCGCGGTGACCGACAGCGCCATCAGCATGACGATCTCGATGGACAGCAGCGCCTTCTGGAAGTTCGCCGAGACCTCGATGCCGCGGTAGCAGATGTAGGTCATGAAGACGATCACAGGCCACGCCGGTGAGCAGCACCCAGCCGCTGGCCGGGTTCTGGCCGATGCCGTTGGCGTTGAACAGCAGGAAGATGTACTGGCCCGCGACCTGCGCCAGGCTCGCCATGACCAGGACGTCCGCGACCACGATGGCCCAGCCGCCCGCCCAGCCGGTCTTCGGCCCGAAGGTACGGGTGCCCCAGGTGAAGGTCGTACCGCAGTCCGGGTCGGACTTGTTCAGCTCGCTGTACCCGATCGAGGTCAAGATCATCGGCACGAAGGCCAGCGATGGCGACCAGCGGCGACTTCAGCCCGACTGCGCCGCACGACGAAGAAGAGAGTCGCCGCGAGGCTGTACGCGGGTGCGACCGATGCGGTCGCGATGACGGTACTCGAGATCAGGCCAAGCGCCCCGGTTTTAAGGCCCTTTTCCGTGGCTCTCCTCGACGATGCCAGATGAAGTGACGGCCATGCCCACCCCTCATTTCGGCTTACCCCACTCGAGCTGGAAACACTCCAGCCGGCAGGGTTCGCTCGCTTACTCGCTGCGGGTCAGTCGGGACGCGAGTTCCTTGGATCCTAGGCCCGTAGGTAGAGAGCAGTTAATATAGGCCACGGTTCTAGCAGGTATTGCAGGAGATCGCAACGATTTCAGTCGTATCGTGTAGTAACTGCAACTGGTCCCGTCGCGGCCCGGCCAGGACACGGAGCTAGGATCGCAGGATGCGCATACTCCTCGTGGGAGCAGGCGGCGTCGGCACGGCATTTGCCCGCATCGCCGCCCGGCGATCTTTCGCCGAACTGATCATCGCAGACTACGACCTCAGCAGGGCTCAGCACGCGGCCGCCGCGAAGGAGTCCTACCAGGCGGTCCAGCTGGACGCGCGGGACGAGCGGGCCATCGCGGCACTGCTCACCGAGCACTCCTGTGACGTCCTGATGAACGCAGCCGATCCTCGATTCGTCATGCCGCAATTCCGGGCCGCACTCGCGTCCGGCACGCACTACCTCGACATGGCCATGTCCCTTTCCCACCCGCACCCGGCGGAACCGCACGCCCAGACCGGCGTGAAGCTGGGCGACGAGCAATTCGCGATGGCCGCGGAATGGGAGCAGTCGGGAAAGCTCGCGCTCGTCGGCATCGGAGTCGAGCCGGGCTTGTCCGACGTATTCGCCCGGCACGCCGCCGACACCATGTTCAGCCAGATCAATGAGCTGGGCGTCAGGGATGGCGCGAATCTCACCGTGGCCGGCTACGACTTCGCGCCGAGTTTCTCTATCTGGACCACCATCGAGGAATGCCTCAACCCGCCGGTTATCTGGGAAACGGACCGCGGCTGGTTCACTACGCCGCCGTTCAGCGAGCCGGAGACATTCACTTTCCCGGCCGGCATCGGCCCGGTCGAGTGCGTGAACGTCGAGCACGAAGAGGTGCTGCTGATGCCGCGCTGGGTCGACGCGCAGCGCGTTACCTTCAAATACGGCCTCGGCGAGGAATTCATCAGCGTCCTGGAGACCCTGCACAAGCTAGGCCTGGACCGGACTGACCCGGTGAGCGTCGGTGGCGCGCGGGTGTCGCCCCGCGACGTGGTGGCCGCGTGCCTGCCCGACCCGGCCACGCTCGGCGACAAGATGTCGGGGCTGACCTGCGCGGGCACCTGGGTCACCGGTACCGGCAAGGACGGCAGCCCGCGCGCGGTCTACCTGTACCACGTGGTCGACAACGCCTGGAGCATGGCGGAGTATGGCTCGCAGGCGGTGGTCTGGCAGACCGCGGTCAACCCGGTGGTCGCGCTGGAGCTGATGGATTCCGGTGCCTGGGCGGGGCCGGCGTGCTCGGCCCCGAGGCGCTGCCCGCCCAGCCGTTCCTTGACCTGCTCACCGAGTACGGATCGCCGTGGGGCTGCGAGGAGCGCACCCCGACTGGTTCCTAGACGTCCGTGCTCACTAGCACCAACACCGAACGCCTGCTATCTGGAATGGAGTACCCGTGGCGAAGGTAGAGCTGCAGAACTTTGTCGGCGGCCAGTGGACGGACACGGCCTTTGACAGCCGGGCCGACATCATCGACCCGAGCACTGGCGAGGTATTCGCGACCGCCCCGATCTCCGGAGAGGCGGAGGTGGACGCGGCGTTCGCGTCCGCCGCCGACGCGTTCGGGGGCTGGCGGGACGCCACGCCGGGTGAGCGGAGCCTGGCCCTGCTGAGGATCGCCGACGCGATCGAAGCCCGCGCGGACGAGTTCGTGAAGGCCGAGTCGCAGAACACCGGCAAGCCGATCGCGCTGACCGCATCGGAAGAGATCCCGCCGATGGTGGATCAGATCCGGTTCTTCGCCGGCGCCGCGCGGATGCTGGACGGCCGGTCCGCCGGCGAGTACATGTCCGGGTTCACCTCGTTCATCCGGCGCGAGCCCATCGGCGTCTGTGCCGCGGTCACGCCGTGGAACTACCCGATGATGATGGCGACCTGGAAGTGGGCGCCAGCCCTGGCGGCGGGCAACACGATGGTGCTCAAGCCGTCGGACACCACGCCTTACTCCACGCTGCTGATGGCCGAGGTGATCGGCGAGTTCGTCCCGCCCGGCGTGTTCAACGTCATCTGCGGCGACCGGGACACCGGCCGGGCCATCGTCTCTCACAAGCGGCCGCAGATGGTCTCGATCACCGGCTCGGTCCGGGCCGGTATCGAGGTGGCCACCGCGGCGGCCGCGGACCTCAAGCGCGTGCACCTGGAACTAGGCGGCAAGGCGCCGGTGATCGTGTTCGACGACGCCGATGTGGCGGCGGCCGCCGAGGCGATCGCAGCGGCGGGCTACTTCAACGCCGGGCAGGACTGCACCGCCGCGACCCGGGTGCTGGCGGGGCCCGGTGTGCACGACGACTTCGTCTCCGCGCTCGCCGAACAGGCCGCAGAGCAGGTTACCGCCGGCCCGGACAACGAGGACGCGACCTTCGGGCCGCTGAACAACGCCAACCAGCTCGAGCGGGTGTCCGGCTTCATTTCCCGGCTGCCCGACCACGCGCGGCTCGTCGCGGGCGGCCACCGCAAGGGCGACCGCGGCTACTTCTTCGAGGCCAGCGTCGTCGACGGCCTGTACCAGAGCGACGAGATCATCCAGAACGAGGTGTTCGGCCCGGTCATCACCGTGCAGAAGTTCAGCGATGAACAGGAGGCGCTGCGCTGGGCCAACGGCACACAGTACGGCCTGGCCTCCTCGGTCTGGACCCGCGATCATGGCCGGGCGATGCGGATGGCGCGCGCGCTCGACTTCGGCTGCGTGTGGATCAACACGCACATCCCGCTGGTCGCCGAGATGCCGCACGGCGGCTTCAAGCACTCCGGCTACGGCAAGGACCTGTCCATGTACGGGTTCGACGACTACACCCGGATCAAGCACGTGATGTCTTCGCTCGACTAGCCCGATTGCCCGGCCGCCGGCCGGCCTCGGTGTCGTCGCCCGGCAACGCGATGGTGATCGCGCCCGGCACCGGCGGCCGGGCGCCGGCCGGGCCGGGCCAGGCGGACGACCTGGCCGGCTCCGCGACACTGGACCGCTCCGCGACACTGGCCCGCTCCGCGACACTGGCCGCGGCTGGCAGGCTGGGCAAGCTCGGCCGACTCGCCGGGCGGGGCACACTGGCGGGCCGGGTCAGGACAGACGGCCGGGACAGGCTGACCGACCGCCGCATCCGCTGCCGACTGCGTTCGAGCAGTACCCGCAGCATGATGCGGCCCCCGACGCCGGCCAGGCTCTCGGCCATATTGCTGCCAGCCGCGCCGCCCGCGAGCAGCGCGCCGACGATCGCCTGCACGGCGGCCTCGGCCGGGATCACCGCTCCAGCCTCGCTGGTAGCGGCCGCCTCCTGCGGCCGCTGGCTGAGGACGGCCAGATCACCCACTACCTGCACGCCGGTCGACCGAATATTGGCGGCCATCTCGGCGCCGAGCTCGGCCGCCCGCTCGAGCGCCCAGGCCGGGGTCTGAATCCGCGGCTCATCCGGTCCCGGCTCGCGGCCGACCTTCATCCGGTGCACCGCGCCGTTCCGGACGAAGCGCGGATAGCTGTGCGCCGGCCAGTGCTGGTCGCGGAACACGTCGTTGAGCCGCCGCACCACCTCGGCCTCGGCTTGGGTCAGGGACCGGTTGGCGTATCCCGGCCAGCCACTAGGAATTCCGGCGGCAGACCGAGCATCGCCTCGAACGCGCGCAGCAGCCGGGCTGGATCGGATCCGTCGGCGACCACGACCCGGACGTTGCCAACACCCGCCACGGCCGCCCACCGGGCGATCAGCACGTCATGCCGGTGGCGTTGCCAGAACGCGGGCGTCGGCGTCACCGGCGGATCGGCCAGGATGCCGGCGAGCCACTGCTCGTACGGCACCTGGAAGCCGTTCTGCACATACTGCTGCCACTGCGACGGCAAGATCGCTGTGAGCGGCCGCAGCGTGACCACGATGTGCACCGCCGGGCCGCCCAGTTCGGCGACCACCCGGCTGGCGACCTCCGGACTCGCCTGGGCCAGAAACTCGCTGCTCAGCACCACTCGCCGCGCCCCCGCCGCATCGACGGTCCGGACCAGGTCAGTCCACGCCCGCAGACCGGGCTGACGCTCGCCCAGCAAGGCAGGCTGGCCGGTCACGGCCAGGATCGGCGCCAGGTAGTGCTGGCCGGTACCCGGATAGATAATGCCGCGCTCCGCCAGTTTCTCCCTGGCCAGATGGAGCGCGCTCTGCACGAACGTCGTGCCGGTCTTGTGCGGGCCGATGTGCACCAAGCGCACACCCGCCGGTAACTCCAGTTCCGCTGTACTCATGAATCCCCCCGTGCGACCGGACCGGCCGCGTGACACATGACGAGGCGATTATAAGTAACATGGCGTCACGGAAAGTAGTTAACGAAGCGTTCGCCAAAACTAGCGCTGGCCAACCCAACTCAGGCGCAGCTCAGTCGCGCCGGGCGCGGCGGCGGCGGACGCCGAAGATCACCAGGATCAGCGCGACCAGTCCGGCCACGGCCGGCACCACGCGCTTGAGCACCGGCAAGCCGGCGACGCCGAGCAAGTCGATGGCCTCGTCCTGCGGCTGCCAGCGCACCGGCTCGCGCGGCGCGGCACCAGTGTCGGCCGGCGCGCCGCCGTTCGCGCTCGCCCGCTCGGCCGCATCCCGGTAGGACGGTGTTGTGCGGGTCGCTGCGTCGTCACCGGCCGGGCGGGCCGACGGTACCGCGGAGTCACCATCGGCTCCCGCGGGCTCGGCGAGGGCCAGGCCACGGTCGGCCAGCCGCTTGGAGATCTCCGAGATCGAGGCCGGACCGATGTTCTCGATCGCGAGCAACTGCTCGGGCGTGCGCCGCACCAGATCGCCGAGGGTCTGCACGCCGTCCTGACGCAGGCTGCTCCAGGCCCTGGTCGGCAGGTTCAGCACGTCGATGGGAAGCGCCTCGTCCGGGTGCGCCGCCGCGTCCGCGGGCACGCCGGTGTCCTGGTCATCCTCCGCATCGGCCGCCTCGGCACCGTCAGCCGCGCCGCCACCGGAATCGGCGGTGAGCATCGACGCCAGGTTGTCGGCGAAGATGCCGATGAGCTTGCCGCTCACCTCGGCCATCACGCCGCGGCCGAACTGGGCCGGCTTGCCGGTCACGTTGAGGTTCGTGCGTACGTTGACGTGGGTGGTGTCGCCCTCGCCGGTGAGCTGCGAGCGCACCGACGCGGAGGCTGTGCCGGCGCCGCGGGTTTCCTTACCCGACGCCTCCAGCGTGACGACGCCGGCTGTCTTATCCCGCTCGGTGAACTTGGCCGTGCCGGCGTAGGTCATCGTGATCGGGCCGACCTTGACCTTGATCCGGCCGGCGATCTCGTCACCAGTCACCGTGTCGAGGGAGGCGCCCGGCATGCAGGGCGCCACCCGCTCGACATCCAGGAGCACATCCCACGCCCGCTCCATCGGGACCGGAACAGTGAACGAGTGCTCGAGCTCCATGTATCAGACTCCCGCCGCAGCTGCCAGGGCCCGCCCGGTCAGCACCCGCGCGAGGTGGCTCCGGTAATCGGGCTGCCCGTGCAGGTCCGCAGGCGGGTTCGTGCCATCGGCCGCGGCAGCAGCTGCTGCCGTCAGCGCTGCAGCGCTGGCGTCCGCTCCGGCCGCCGCCGCTTCCACGGCAGCAGCGCGGACCGGTACCGGGCCCATGTTGGTCAGTGCGACCCTGGCCTCGGCCACGTGTCCGTTGGAACGTCGCGCCAGCGCAGCAACACCGACTATCGCCCATGCCTGCGCGGTCCGATGGAACTTCTCATAACGATATCCCCAGTCGTTGCCGAGCTTCGGCACCTGGATGCCAGTGAGGATCTCGCCGGGGCGCAGCGTCGTGGTCAGGTAGTCGGCGAAGAACTCCGCCGCCGGGATCTCCCGCCGCCCTGCCGGGCCGGTCGCGATCAGCGTCGCTTCCAGCGCGAGCACGACCGCGGGCAGGTCGCCGGCCGGGTCCGCGTGCGCCAGTGAGCCGCCGATCGTGCCGCGATGGCGCACCGCCGGATCCGCGACCGTGCCCGCTGCCTGTGCCAGCAGCCCGCAGTGCGCGGCGATCAGCGAATCGCGCACGACCTCGTAGTGCGTCGTCCTGGCGCCGATCAGCAGGCTATCGCCCTGATCGGCCACCCCGCGCAGCTCGTCCAGGTCGCCGACATCGACGAGCAGGTCCGGATAGACCAGCCGCAGCCGCAGCAGCGGCAGCAGGCTCTGCCCGCCGGCGATGACCTTGGCCTCGTCGCCGCCGTCGGCGAGCGCGCGTACCGCCTCGTCCAGCGACCCGGGCCGGACGTACTCAAACTGTGCCGGGATCATGCCGCGCTCCCATTGCCGTCGCCGTTGCCGTTCTGGATTGCCCGCCACACCCGCTCGGGCGTGCACGGCATCGTGACGTCGTTCACGCCGAACGGCCGCAGTGCGTCGATGATCGCGTTGACGACCGCCGGGGTCGAGGCGATCGTGCCCGCCTCGCCGACGCCCTTGACCCCGAGACGATTGCCTGCCGGGCTCTCGGTCCGGCTGGTCTGGAAGGACGGCAGGTCGGGCGCCGCCGGCACCAGGTAGTCGGCCAGCGTGACGGTCACCAGGTTGCCGTCGTCGTCATAGACGCCTTCCTCGTACAGCGCCTGCGCGATGCCCTGAGCCAGGCCGCCGTGCACCTGCCCCTCCACGATGAGCGGGTTCACCACGACTCCTACGTCGTCGACCGCGACGTAGGAGCGGATCTTCACGAACCCGGTCTCGGTGTCGACCTCGGTCGCGCACAGGTGGGTGCCGTGCGGGAAGGAGAAGTTGTCTGGGTCGTAGGTGGCCTCGGAGTCCAGCGAGGGCTCCACGCCGTCGGGCAGCGCGTGCGCCGCGAACGTGGCCAGCGCGATCTCCTGGATGCTCTTGCTCGCGTCCGGGTCGCCGCGCACCGAGAACTTGCCGGCCGCGAACTCCAGGTCGTCCGCCGACGCCTCCAGCATGGCCGCCGCGATGATCTTCGCCTTCGCCACGACCTTGTCGCACGCGTGGACGAGGGCGATGCCGCCGACCGCGAGCGAGCGCGAGCCGTAGGTGTCCATGCCCTTGGGCGAGACCTGGGTGTCGCCGTGCAGCACCCGGATGTCCTCGAACGGCACCCCGAGTTCGTCGGCCACGATCTGGCTCCACGCCGTCTCGTGCCCTTGGCCGTGCGCGCTCGACCCGGTGACAACCTCGACCTTGCCAGTCGGCAGCATCCGGATGGCGGCGTGCTCCCAGCCGCCGGCGCCGTAGGACAGCGAGCCGAGCACCCTGGACGGCGCCAGCCCGCACATCTCGGTGAACGTCGAGATCCCGACGCCCAGCCGCACCTTGTCCCCGCGCGCCACCCGCTCGGCCTGCTCCCGCCGCAGCCCGTCGTAGTCGAAGATCTCCTTCGCCTCGGCCGTGGCCGCCTCGTAGTTGCCCGAGTCGTAGGTGAGCCCGCAGATCGTCGTGAACGGGAACTCCTCGTGCTTGATCCAGTTCCGCTCGCGCAGCTCCAGCGGGTCCACACCGAGCTCGACCGCAAGCTCGTCCATAATCCGCTCGATCGCGTAGGTAGCCTCCGGGCGGCCGGCGCCGCGGTAGGCGTCGGTCGGCATCTTCGTGCTGAAGACGCCGGTGCACTTGAACGAGTACGCGTCCATCTTGTAGATGGCCGGGAACATGAACGCGCCGAGCAGCGGGACGCCCGGCGTCACCAGCATGAGATAGGCGCCCATGTCGGCGAGCAGGTCGACCTCCAGACCGCGGATCCGGCCGTCGCTGTCCGCGGCGATCCGGATGGTCTGCCACTGGTCCCGGCCGTGGTGCACGGTCATGTTGCCTTCGCTGCGCGACTCGGTCCACTTGACCGGCTTGCCGACCCGGCGGCCGACGAGCACGGCCAGCACCTCCTCCGCGGTGACCTGCAGCTTCGAGCCGAAACCGCCGCCGACGTCGGGTGCGATCACCCGGATGTCCTGCTCCGGGATGCCGAAGAACGCCGACAGCGCGAACCGGAGCACGTGCGGGATCTGGGTGGCCGACCAGAGGGTGACCTGGTCGCCGACCCACTGCGCGACCACGGAACGCGGCTCCATCGCGCACGGGATCAGCCGCTGCTGCCGGTACTTCCGCTCGACGACCACCGGCGCGTCGCGGAACGCGGCGTCCGTGTCACCGTTCGCGAACACCCACTCGTAGCTCTTGTTGCCGGCCTCGTGCACCTTGGGCGCGCCCTCGTCCAGAGCGGTGCGGATGTCCAGCACCGGAGGCAGCGGCTCGTAGTCGACGTCCACGTGCCCGACCGCATCCGCGGCGGCGTACCGGTCGCGGGCGACCACGACGGCGACGGCCTCGCCGACATACCGGACCTCGTCCACGGCTAGCGGCGGGTGCGGCGGGATCAGGATGTCGGGCGTCACCGGCCAGGCGCAGGGCAGGCTGCCCTGCTCGTCGGCCAGGTCGGCGCCGGCGAACGCGGCGATGACGCCGGGCTGCGCGAGCGCGGCGCTCAGGTCCACGCCGGTGATCTTCGCGTGCGCGAACGGGCTGCGGACGAACGCCATGTGCAGCATGCCCGGCAGTCTGATGTTGTCGGTCCAGTTGGTCTGACCGGTGATGAGCTTGCCGTCTTCCTTGCGCAGCCGCGCCTTGCCGACCTCGGCGGACGCGTCGATGGTCGCGGTCATTGGCTGACTCCTGCCTGGGCGGCCCGCCGGACGGCGCGGACGATGTTCTCGTAGCCGGTGCACCGGCAAAGGTTGCCCTCCAGCCCGTCCCGGATTTCGTCATCGCTGGGATGCGGGTTGTCGCGGAGCAGGTCAGTCGCGGCAATGATCATGCCGGGCGTGCAGTACCCGCACTGCAAGGCGTGCTCCTCGTGGAAGGCCCGCTGCATAGGCGTCAGCGTGCCGTTGGCGAGTCCCTCAATTGTGGTGATATCCGAACCATCGGCCTGCACGGCCAGGACTGAACAGCTCTTCACCGACTGGCCGTCCATCATCACCGTGCAAGCACCACAGTTTGATGTGTCGCACCCGATGGGTGTGCCAGTCTTCCCGATGACTTCTCTCAAGTAGTGCACGAGCAGCAGGCGGGGTTCAACCTGGTCGGTGTACTTCACTCCGTCGACCGTGACGGTGATGTGCGTCATGCGCTGGCACCTCCGGGACATGGCAAATTGCGCTGAAGCCCAACCTAGGCCGGTGGGCCCCGCCGCACCAGACCCTGCCGTGGCATCAGCCGGACTGCAGCACCTGGAACGATTCGGCCAGCCGTCCCGCGGGCAGGCCGCCGCGCTCCGCCATCGTCGTCAGCATCCCGCGGAGCCGCTCCTCCAGGGCGTCGGCGTCCGCGATCTGGCTCTGGTGCGCGCGCAGCGCGGCGATCTTCCGCGGGAACACCTCGGTCACGTCGACGTAGTGCGTGGGCGCCGGGCTGCCGGAGATCCACACCTCGCGCACGGTCCAGGGCTCGAGGTTCTCCTCGGCCAGCAGCTCAGGGAAGGCGAACGGGTTACGCGAATCGGGATAGACCGCATCAAGTGCCGCCGTGCCGACCGCACGGTGGTCGGGGTGGCTGATCCCCATCCGCAGGTAGTTGCGCTCCGGCGACTGGCAGAGCACCCGGTCCGGGCGCAGCAGCCGGATCACCCTGGCCAGGTCGCGGCGCAGCGCCAGGGTCGGCTCCACCTGGCCGTCCGGATAGCCGAGGAAGTGCAGGTCATGAACGCCCACCTGCTTGGCCGCCGCCGTCTGCTCGGCTTGTCGGAGGACCGCCATATCCGCCCTGGACACCGACTGGTCGCTGCCACCGGCGTCGCCGTTGGTCACGATGCAGTAGCTGACATCGAGACCCGCGTCGGTCCAGGTCGCGATCGTCCCGGCCGCGCCGAAGTCCACGTCATCCGGATGGGCCGCAATCACCAGGATCCGGCCGATCTCATCTTCGGAAAGCACCATCTGATCCTACGGTGACGGCAGCGGGCGTTACCGCGGTGCCCGGCCGCCGCGCGGCGATGCCCGTCCGCCGAGAATCGTGAGTCACGTTAGGCAGCACGCGCACCGGGTACCGGATGGGGCTAGGCGGCTCAGCTAATGTGGGGTTGTGATGACGTTCACGGCAGATCGGTCATATGCGGAAACGCTCGACGGAGCGGACGAGCTCGCAGGCTTCCGCGACCGGTTCGTCTGGCCCGACCGTGACGCTATCTACCTGGACGGGAACTCTCTCGGCCCGCTGCCGTTCCGTACCCAGGCCCGCATCGCCGAGGTCGTCGATCAGGACTGGGGGGTCGGCCTGGTCCGATCCTGGAACTCGTGGATCGGGCTGCCGCGCGAGGCGGGCGAGATGATCGCCGAGCACCTGGTGGGGGCCGGGCCGGGCCAGGTGCTGGTCTGCGACTCGGTCACGGTGAACCTGTACAAGCTCGCGCTGGCCGCGCTGGCGGCGCAGCCCGCGGGCCGGACCGTGATCGTCACCGACGACGACAACTTCCCGACCGACCGCTACGTCCTGGCGGGCGTCGCCGCCCAGCGCGGCGTCGAGCTGCGCATGATCCACACGGACATGGACGAGGGGCTCACCGCGCAGGCGCTCGATGACGCCCTGGACGACCAGGTCGCCCTCGTCAGCCTCTCGCACGTGGCCTACCGCAGCGGCGCGCTGGCGGATATGCGCGCGCTGACCGAGCGCATCCACGCGGCGGGCGCGCTCGCGCTCTGGGATCTGTGCCACTCGGCCGGCGCGGTGCCGGTGGAACTCGACGCGGCCGGCGCGGACATGGCGGTCGGCTGTACGTATAAATACCTCAATGCCGGACCGGGCGCGCCCGCCTTCGTGTACGTGCGCGGGGACCTGCAGGACCGGCTGCGGCAGCCGATCTGGGGCTGGTTCGGGCAGCGCGAGCAGTTCGCGATGGGCCCCGGCTATGACCCGGCGCCCGGCATCGACCAGTTCATGACCGGCACGCCGAACATCATCGGCACCGTCGCGGTCGAGGAAGGCGCCCGGCTGCTGGGCGAGGCGGGCATGCCCGCACTGCGGGCCAAGAGCACCGCACTCACCGGCTACCTGATCGAGCTCGCGGACGAGTGGCTGACGTCGCTGGGCTTCACAGTGGCCTCACCGCGGGACGCGACCAGGCGCGGGGGGCACGTCAGCCTCGGCCACGATGACGCGTGGCAGATCAGCCAGGCGCTGATCCGGGAGAAGGTGGTGGTCGACTACCGCACCCCCGACCGGGTCCGGCTCGGCCCGGTGCCGATCACGACCCGGTTCACCGACGTCTTCGACGCGCTGGAGCGGCTGCGCAAGATCGCGGCCGACAAGTCCTACACCGACATCCCGGCCCGGCCGTCCGGCGTCACCTGAGCCGTCTGGGCCGCCCTACCGCCAGGGCGGCTTCAGGTAGGTCAGGATGTACCAGCCCTGGTAGGCCAGCAACGCGAACAGCACTATGCACAGGCCGGTGATGGTCCGGTGCAGCCGCAGTGTGCTGGTTTTCCTCCAGCTGGCCGTGCCAGTGGTCCCGGTCGCACTCGAACCGCCAGCGCAGGAACGGGAATATCCGCATCCACCAGGCGGGCTTGGTGTGGCCGCCCTCCCGCCCTTCCTTGATGATCAGCCGCTGGAAGTGATACGCGGTGCCCTTGACCACCGTCCGGGCCCCCACGAACGAGCAGAGGAAGCCCAGCACCGGCTGCTGCCAGGTCGTGAGCAGCGACTCGTCGGCGTGGATCCAGGACGGCAGCGTGATGGTGTGCCCGATCTGGTCGGCGTTGGAGTGGGTGATCGTGAGCAGCCAGATCCCGAACAGGAACGCCGGGGTCGCGAACACGATCATCCAGAACCAGGACAGCGCCAGGCACCACAGGGTCTGGTCGGGCAGCCGCTGACTGGGGATGAGCAGCGGCCGGGCGATGCGCCGGACGTACCAGTTGGCCGGCTTGGGCGGCCAGTGCCGGGCGAAGTTGTAGAACACGACCTGCACGGACGCGCCCGGCGTACAGGCCCTCGACCGCGTACCGGCCCTCGTGCCGCCAGGTCGAGTTCGGGATCACGTCGTGGTACGCCCTGGTGATCGGGCCCCAGGTCTCCAGGACGTTGTAGTACAGCGCCGCGTTGACATACCGGACAATATGTCCGAGCACGAAGATCCCGGCCAGCAGCGCGACGAGAATCAGCACGCGCCTGCCGGCCGACTCGTCGCTCAGCAGCCGCGGCGGCTCGCCCCCGCGGTCACGGCCCCCATAGCAGCAGCTAGTACCCGTCGGCGCCGGACCGGAAGCCCTCGGGTCGGGTGATCCCGGCTACTCCCTGGACATCTCGACCCGCGCCGTGGCCGCCACGTCCTCGGCATCCGCCCGCCGGCGCACGCTGAAGGTGATCCGTTCGATCCGGCCTTCGAACGGGAACGGGGGCGCGTAGTCGCTGACGACCGGGGACAGCGAGTCGCGTCCGATATCCAGGCCGGTGGAGCCGAGCATGCGGATGATCGACGGGATCGCGACCGTGTCCAGGTCGCGGCCGTCCGCGCCGATGGTCAGCTGGCCGCCGGCCCCGTCCCGCTCGAACCGCGCGGTGAGGACGTGCCGGCCGGGCCCGAGGTCGAGCGGCGCGGACGCCCGGTAGTGCGTGCCGAGCGCGTTGTAGTCGAAGTGCAGCTGGCCGGCGTGCAGGAAGAAGCTGTGCCCGACGTTGTGGCCGCCGCGGGCGTAGAGCACGCCCTGCGCGGGCCCGCCAACCTCGATTTCCGCGGTGATCAGCCACGGCCGGCCGCTCAGCGGCGGGCACGCGTCCGCCGGGATGTGCGTGACCGGCGGGTAGTAGACGTAGTCCTGCCGCCCGTGCTGGCCAACACCGTGCTGGCCAACACCGTGCACGGTGCCGGGCCGGGGCGCTGCGGCGAATAGCTCCACCATCCGGTCGTCGAGCGGCAGCACGCCGTGCAGGCCCGCCTCGGCCCACCACGCGTTGATCAGCTCACGGAGCTTGTCCGGGTGCTCGGCGGACAAGTCCCGGCACTCGGAGAAGTCCTCGTCCAGGTGGTACAGGGCCCACTCGTCGTCGTCCATCGGCTCGCCCTGGGTGTGGTACGTGGTGATCTTCCAGCCGTCTGCCCACAGCCCGCGGTGCCCCAGCTGCTCGAAGTACTGCACGTGCCGCGGCGCGGGCGCGTCCGGGTCGGCGAACGTGCCGGCCAGCGACGCGCCGTGCACCGGGATCTGCGGCACGCCGCCGACGTGATCGGGCAGCGAGGCGCCGGTGACCGCGAGGATCGTCGGGGTGATGTCGACCGCGTGGCAGAACTGGCGCCGCAGCGCGCCTGCGCCCGTGCGTCAGCGGCGATGCCGGCCGGCCAGTGCACGATCAGCGGGTCGCGCACGCCGCCGCCGTAGGTGTTCTGCTTGTACCAGCGCAGCGGGCTGTTGCCGGCCTGCGCCCAGCCCCACGGGTAGTTGGAGTGCGAGTGCGGGCCGCCGATGTCGTCCAGCCGGCGGCTGGCCAGCTCGTCGATGTCCTCCCACCTGGCGTTGAAGAAGCTGAACTCGTCCATGACCCCGTACGGGCCGCCCTCGCGGGACGCGCCGTTGTCGGACAGCACCAGCAGCAGCGTGTTGTCGAGCAGGCCGCGCGCGGCCAGGAAGCCGGTGAGCCTGCCGATCTGCGCGTCGGTGTGCTCCAGCATGGCCGCGAACGCCTCCTGCAGCCGGGCGGAGAACGCTTGCTGATTAGGCGTCAGGTCGGTCCACGCGGGGACGCCCGGGTTACGCGGAGCCAGTTCCGTTCCCGGCGGGATGATGCCCAGCTCAAGCTGACGCTCATACCAGCGCTGCCGGACCTGGTCGTAGCCCTCGTCGAACCGGCCGCGCCAGCGCATCCGGTACTCGGCCGGCGACTGATGGGGCGCGTGCGTGGCGCCGAACGCCAGGTACAGGAAGAACGGCCGGTCCGGCCGGATGGACTGCAGGTCGCCGATCCAGCCGGTCGCCCTGGCCACGATGTCTTCCGACACGTGATAGCCGTCCTCGGGGCGGCCCGGCGGGTCGATGTGCCCGTTGTCGCTGGTGAGCTCCGGGTAGAACTGGTCGGTCTCGCCCTGCAGGAAGCCGTAGAACCGGTCGAACCCCTTCTGCAGCGGCCAGTTCGTGTGCGGGCCCGCGGCGCTGCACTCCTCCATCGGGGCCAGGTGCCACTTCCCGGCCGCGTACGTCGCGTAGCCGTGCGCGCGCAGCAACTCCGCCACGGTCGCCGCGCGCGGCGAGATGCCGCCGCGCATGTGCGGGAACCCGGTGTTCCAGTTGGAGATGCCGCGCATGCCGACCGCGTGCGGGTTGCGGCCGGTCAGCAGCGCCGCCCTGGACGGCGAGCACAGCGCGGTCGTGTGGAAGCCGGTGTAGCGGAGCCCGCCGCGCGCGAGCGCGTCGATGTGCGGCGTGGCCAGCTCGGAGCCGTAGCAGCCGAAGTGCGCGAACCCGGTGTCGTCCAGCACGATCATGACGACGTTCGGGCCGCCGAGGCCCGCGGGCGGGTCCGGCCACCACGGCGTCGACTCGGAGTAGCGTGCGGCCGATGTGACCGCCGAAGTCCGGCTCGTTCGGGGCAGCGACCACCGCGGGCTCCTCCCAGTAATTGACACTCATACTGCCATATGTTTATGGTCCGAAGGTGGCCGCGGACAGTCTCGCCAACGAGGCGTCGCCAACGACGGTGTCGCCGAGTACGGCGTCGCCGAACAGCGGGCGGACGGCCGCCGGCTGCGCCGGGCGCAGAACCGCGAGGCGGTGATCGACGCGCTGCTCGCGTTGTTCCGCGACGGCAACTATCAGCCGGGCATGGCCGAGATCGCGGCGCGGGCCGGGCTGTCGCTGCGGTCGGTCTTCCGGTACTTCGACGACGTCGACGACCTGCACCGGGCCGCGGCCATCCGGCAGATCGCGCTCGTCCTGCCGCTGCTGGAGGTGCCGGTTTCGGCCGCGGCACCGACGGCCGAGAAGGTCGCGGCGGTGGTCGCGGCCAGGTCCGCGCTGTACGAGCAGATCGGCCCGGCCGCCCGGGCGCTGCGGGCGGGCGCGCATCGGCACGCCCCGCTGGCGGCCGAGCTGACCCGCAATCGCGCGTTCCTGCGCAGCCAGCTGGCCGCCGTCTTCGGGCCGGACCCGGCCGCGCTGCTGCCCGCGCTCGACGTGCTGTGCTCGTTCGAGTCCTGGGAGCTGCTGCGGCACGACCAGGGCCTGTCCCGCGCGGCGGCCGAGCGCGCGCTCACCGACGCGCATCGCGCCCTGCTCGGGGTACACGAGGAGGTATCAGCTATGAGCGAGCCGATCACCACCGTCGACTTTCACTTCGACGTCATGTGCCCGTGGGCGTACCAGGCATCGCTGTGGATGCGGGACGTCCGGGACCAGCTGAAGCTGGACGTGGGCTGGCGGTTCTTCAGCCTGGAGGAGATCAACCGGGCCGAGGGCAAGAAGCACCCGTGGGAGCGCGAGTGGTCCTACGGCTGGTCGATGATGCGCGTCGGCGCGCTGCTGCGCCGGACCGACCCCGCCCTGGTGGACCGCTGGTACTACGCGGCCGGCACCGCGCTGCACGTCGACGGCCGCAAGCCGCACCGGCCGGAGGTAGCCGAGGAACTCGTGGCCGGGCTCGGCCTGGACCCGGCGCTCGTCCGGCAGGCCATCGACGACCCGAGCACGCACGATGACGTCCGGGCCGACCACGACCGGGTGACCGGCCTCGGCGGCTGGGGCGTGCCGACGCTGGTGTTTCCGCCGCGGATCGGACGACGCTGACGGCAGTGCGCCCGACCACGGTCGGCCGACCGGGGAGCGGGCGCTGTTCGGGCCCGTGCTCATCGACCCGCCGTCAGGCGAGGCGGCGGTGCGGCTCTGGCGGCTGCTGACCGGCTGGCTGGAGTTCCCCGCGCTCTACGAGGTCCAGCGGCCCAAGGGCCAGGCCGACCTGCACGCGATCGCCACCACGTTCCGGCCCTATCTCGAAGCCAGGGACTGGATCACGATTCAGAAGGAGACACCATGACGGACCTCGCCACGGCGCGGGATTCGCTGCTGCAGTGCTACGACGCGATCGAGGACCTGGGCGGCCGGATGACCGCGCAGGACTGGCAGGTCCAGTCGCTGTGCCCGGACTGGAAGTCCAGGGACGTCGTCCAGCACCTGGCGATGATGGAACGGGTCATGGCCGGCTGGGTGCCGGACAGCTCGGACGAGGTACCGGACTTCGGCCGGGTGGCGCACTTCACCGAGGAGATGGCCGGGCTGGACGACGCGGCGTTCGCCGGTCAGGTGGCGGAGATCTTCGCGGTGCGCCGGGGCGACCTCGCGAAGCTGACCCAGGACGACCTGGACCGCCCGTCCTGGACGCCGGTCGGGGTCAAGACGTTCGGCCGGTTCCTGGAGATCCGGGTGTTCGATTTCTGGGTGCACGAGCGGGACATCACGACACCGCTGGGCTGGCCGACCGACGATTCCGGGCCGCGCGCCGAGATCTCGCTAGCCGAGGTCACCGGGTCACTCGGCTACATCGTGGGCAAGCGGATCGGCCTGCCCGACGGGTCGAGCATCGTATTCCACCTCACCGGGCCGCTCGCTCGCGACCTGTCCGTGGTCGTGGACGGCCGGGCCAAGCTCGTCGATCACGTCGACCACCCGGACGTCGAGGTGACCACGGACACGCTGACGTTCATGCAGCTCGCGTGCGGGCGCATCGACCCGCAAGAGCAGATCGACGCCGGCCGGATCACCTGGTCCGGGAACGGGGAGCTGGGCGATCGGGCGGCCCGCAACCTGCGGTTCACGATGTGAGCACTGCGGCATCGCCGTCCGCGACGAGGGTCACCCTGCTCGGCACCGGCAGCCCGCTGCCGACGGCCCAGCACGCGGGCCCGGCCACTCTGCGTGCAGGCTGGCGACGCGGTCCTGCTCGTCGACTGCGGCCGCGCCGTGGTCATGCGGCTAGTAGCGGCCGGGGTCCTCCCGGCCGGGCTGTCCGCGGTGCTGCTGACGCACCTGCACAGCGACCACATCACCGACCTCAACGACGTCATCACGACGCACTGGGTCATGACCAGCGAGCCGACGCCGCTGCGCGTGATCGGGCCGCCCGGCACCCAGCGCGTCGTCGACGGCGTCTTGGCGATGCTGGCCCTGGACCAGGGCTACCGGCAGGCTCATCACGCCGACCTGCGGCACCCGATGGCGGTGACCGTCACCGAAGTCGATCCCGGTGCGGTGCTGGCGGTCGGCGGCGCCCGGATCACGGTCCAGGCCACCGACCACCGGCCCGTCGCGCCGACGGTCGGCTACCGCATCGAGCACGCGGGCGCCGCGGTCGCGCTCGGCGGTGACGGCGTACCGTGTCCCGGCCTCGACGAACTGTGCGCGGGCGCCGATGTCTACGTGCAGACCGTCCTGCGGGCCGACCTCATCGGGCTGGTGAATAGCGCCCGGCTGCGCGAGATCCTGACGTATCACTCCACCATCGAGCAGGCGGCGCAGATCGCCGAGCGGGCGGGTGTCAAGATCTTCCTACCGACGCACTTCCTGCCGGCCATCGCGCCCGGCGACGAGGACACCTGGCGCAAGCTGGCCGCGGCCCACTTCAGCGGTGAGATCGTGATCGGCGGCGACCTCACCGCCGTCAGCGTCGGCCAGAACGCCGATCCGCGCGGCTGACCGGCGATCCGTTGTGCATCAGGTAGTGGTCTGGTGCTGTTAGAACAGCACCAGACCACTACCTGATGCTGTTGGGCTCGGGCCGCGGGCACGCGCAGATCGGCCCGCCGGGTGTCCGGCGGGCCGATCTGGGTGCGCAGGCCGGCTAGACGGCGGCCCGTCCGGCCGGGCACCGCGCCGCTCGCTGCCACCGGGAGCCGCGCGGCCCGGATGCCCAGGGAGGCGGTCCGCACCAGCACCATCACGACGGCCATGAAGATCAGCCCGTCGACAATGGCGGCCTCGGCCACGTGGTTCGTGACCGCCCAGCTGACGATCTGGTCGGTGAACCAGTGCGCCGAACCGTAGGAGAACGCCGCCCGGGCCGCGATGATCACGGTCCAGAAGGCCGCGTAGGCAACGCCGGCGGAGGTGACCGGCTTGCCGGTCTCCGGGCTGCGGTACACCCGCATCAGCGCCGCCGCCGCGAGGCCGGCCAGGATGCCGGCGACGACGCCGGCCAGCTCAACGATGAGGCCGTGGCCGCTGGTGACCGGCCGCTGGATAAACACGGGCACGGCGGCGGCCACCAGCAGCGGGCGCAGCATCCGGGCCTTCCCGATCTTGCGGGCAGGACCGAGGTCAGTGGCCAGCACCGAGGCGAGCACCACACCGTTGACGATCATTGCTTCGGTTAGTTCGGAGATCATCTCGTCCTCCTGGTAGGTCGTTCGCTGATGCCCACCACAATTCCGGCCCCGGCCGCCGGCCGAATCGGAGCACGGGCTGGTCTGCGGCATGACCCGGCGGGCGTCCGGCCTGGTACCACGCGGTACCAGGCCGGGGAGCCTGGTTCAGCCCGCGGGCTGACGCGACCGCGTCGCCGGTGTCGTACCGTCAGAAACATGGGCACGCAGCGCGACCGCTGGAGCTGGGGCCGGCCGTTCGGCCGGACCGGCGCCGTCCTGCCGCTGACCGGCCTCAACGCCTTCGTCCGGGTGGTCGGTTACGCCTGGCTCGGGCTGGTGGCGTTCGTCATCTTCCCGCCGCACGACACGGCCGCCGCCTGGGTGCAAGCCGCCTGCTACGCGTTCGCCGGCGTCGCCATCGTGGCGCTGACGGTCATCGACCTGCGCCCGGCGGCTGCCCCGGCCAGGAGCCGGTGGCAGCCGGTCTTGCTGGGCCTGATCGCGGTCGCGGCCGGCGTCGGGTCCAGCACCGGCGACGGTGCCAGCGCCCTGATCGTCTTCGCGCTGGTGGCGGCCATGATGGCGGCCGGCGAGATCGGCTTCACCAGTGGCGTGGCGGTCACGGCCGCGGGCATCCTGGCCGTCGTGGTCAGCGGGCTGGTGTCCGGCGCCAGCATCGAGGTGCTGCTGGGCTTCCCGCTGCTGGTGATCTCCGGCCTGGTGATCGGCAACAACCGGGGCGCGTACCGGGTGCAGGCCGAGCAGGCGGCCGAGCTGCTCGCGCAGCGGGAACGGCTCGAAGCCGAGCAGCGCCGGGCCGATCTGCTGGACGAGCGCGCCCGCATCGCCAGGGAGATCCACGATGTGCTGGCGCACTCGCTGGGCGCCCTGGGCATTCAGATCCAGGCCGCCCGCGCGGTCCTGACCGATCGGGGCGACGTCGCCGGGGCCGACGAGATCCTCGCGACCGCGCAGCGGATGGCGGCCGACGGGCTGGTCGAGACGCGCCGGGCCGTGCACGCCTTGCGCGAGGACAACCTGCCGCTGGCCGAGCAGCTCGCGCGCGTCAGCGACACGCACGCGGAGCGCTTCAGCGTCCCGGCCAGCTTCGCCGCGGACGGCACGCCGCGGCCGCTGCCGCCCGACGCCATCGTCGCGCTGCTGCGGGTGGCCCAGGAGTCGCTGGTCAACGCGGCCAAGCACGCGGCCGGGCAGCCGGTGTCGGTCCGGCTCGACTACGACGCCGCCGCGGTCCGGCTGACCGTGCGCAACGAGCTGGGGCCGAGCCAGGCCGCCGACGGCGTGCCGGAGCTCAGCACCGTCAACGGCGGCTACGGCCTGACCGGCATGCGGGAGCGGCTCCGGCTGCTCGGTGGCAGCCTGCAGGCCGGGCGCCGGGATAATGACTGGATTGTGACCGCCGAACTACCGGGTTCTCCCGGCCGGCCGCGCGCCGGAGAGCTGCCCCGTTCCCCGTCGGAGCCAGTGACCTCATGACCCAGCTGCGCATTGTCATCGCCGATGACCAGGCCAGCGTGCGGGAGGGCCTGGTGCTGCTGCTCGGCGGGCTGCCGGACATCGACGTCGTCGGCGCCGCGGCGGACGGCGAGCAGGCGCTCGCGCTCGTGGCCGAGCACGGGCCGGACGCGATCCTGCTTGACCTGCACATGCCCGTGCTCGACGGGGTCGCGACCGCCAAGCGGCTGGCCGCCGAGCACCCGGACGTCGCCGTCGTGGTGCTGACCACGTATGCCGACGACCAGTCCGTGCTGGACGCGATGCACGCCGGCGCGCGCAGCTATCTCACCAAGGACGCCGACCGGGTGCACATCGCCCAGGCGCTGCACGCGGCCGCGGGCGGGCTTACGGTGTTCGACCCGCGCGCGCACGCCGCGCTGCTGGCCGCCGCGGCCCCGGGCGGCTCCGGTTCCGCCGGGTCAGCCCCAGACAGGCCGACCCCCGAGTCGGCCACTGCGCCCGGCCCGGACGGGCTGACCCCGCGGGAGGTGGAGATCCTCCGGCTGATCGCGCGCGGACTGACGAACCCGGAGATCGCGGCGCAGCTGTTCCTGAGCAATCACACGATCAAGACGCACATCAGCCGGATCTTCGCCAAGACCGGGTCACGCGACCGGGCCGCCGCCATCGGCTACGCGCACCGGCACGACCTGCGCTGAGCTACTCCCACTCGATCGTGCCCGGCGGCTTGCTGGTGATGTCCAGCACGACCCGGTTGACCTCGGGCACCTCGTTGGTGATCCGGCCGGAGATCCTGGCCAGCACCGGGTCCGGCACCCTGGCCCAGTCCGCCGTCATCGCGTCCTCGCTGGTCACCGGCCGGAGCACGACCGGGTAGCCGTAGGTGCGGCCGTCGCCCTGGACGCCGACCGAGCGGACGTCCGCGAGCAGCACCACCGGGCACTGCCAGATGAAGCGGTCCAGGCCGGCCGCCGACAGCTCGGCCCGGGCGATGGCGTCCGCCGCCGACACGACCCGCAGCCGGTCGGCCGTCACCTCACCGACGATCCGGATGGCCAGGCCGGGTCCGGGGAACGGCTGCCGCCACACGATGGCGTCCGGCAGCCCCAGTTGCTGCCCCACCTCGCGGACCTCGTCCTTGAACAGGTCCCGGAGCGGCTCCACCAGCTCGAACGCGAGGTCCTCCGGCAGGCCGCCGACGTTGTGGTGGGACTTGATGTTGGCGGTGCCGGTGCCGCCGCCGGACTCGACCACGTCCGGGTACAGCGTGCCTTGCACCAGGAAGCCGGCCGCCTCGTGGTGCTCGCCGGCGATCTCGGCGGCGGCCCGCTCGAAGGCGCGGACAAACTCGCGGCCGATGATCTTGCGCTTGGACTCCGGGTCGGTCACTCCGGCCAGGGCGGCCAGGAAGTCGGCGCTGGCGTCCACGACCTTGAGCTCGACCCCGGTCGCGGCCACGAAGTCCTTCTCGACCTGATCCGTCTCCCCCGCGCGCAGCAGCCCGTGGTCGACGAACACGCACGTGAGCCGCGACCCGATGGCGCGCTGCACCAGCGCGGCCGCGACGGCGGAGTCCACCCCGCCGGACAGCCCGCAGATCGCCCGGCCGTCGCCGACCTGGGCCCGGATCCGCTCGGTCTGCTCCTCGACCACCCCGCGCATGGTCCAGTCCGGCCAGCAGCCGGCCGCGGTCAGGAACCGGTTCAGCATGACCATGCCCTGCTCGGTGTGCAGGACCTCAGGATGGAACTGCAGGCCGAACAGCAGGTGGTCGGCGTCCTCGGCGGCGGCCACGGGCGTGCCGTCGGTGCTCGCCGTCACCGTGAAGCCGGGCGGCGGCGCCGCGCACGCGTCCCCGTGCGACATCCACACCTGCTGGTGGCTCGGCAACCCCGCGAGCAGCACGCCCGGGTTCTTCGGCCAGGTGCAGCGCGGTCGCGCCGTACTCGCCCGAACCGGTGTGGCTGACCTCGCCGCCCAGGTCGCGGACCATGAGCTGGAACCCGTAGCAGATGCCCAGCACCGGCACCCCGGCGGTGAACAGCCCGTCCGGCCCCGGCGGCGCGCCGTCGGCGTACACCGACGCCGGGCCACCGGACAGGATGATCGCGCTGGGCCGCAGGGCCAGCAGTCTCGGCCGTCGACATCGTGCTCGGCACGATCATCGAGTACACATGATGCTCGCGCACCCGGCGGGCGATCAGCTGGGCGTACTGGGCCCCGAAATCGACGACGAGGACCGGGCCGGAACTCAGCCCGGCCGGGACATCCGGCACCGTCTGCTCGCCTGCTGACATGGTGCGCAGTCTAGCGGCCACGCCGGGTCAGACCGCGGCCCCGGCGTCGCCGCCCGCGGGCGTCTCGGCGGGCGCCGGGCTGACCCGCAGCCGGGCGATCCGGCGTCCGTCCAGCTGGGTGACGGTCAGCTTCCGGCCGCTGACCTCAGCCGACTCGCCGTCGGCCGGCAGGTGGCCGAGCGCGGCGAGCAGATAGCCCGCCACCGTCTCGTACGGACCCTCGGGCAGCTCCAGGCCGGTCTGCTCGGCGAAGTCGTCCAGGTTGAGCAGGCCGTCGACCTCAAGCTCGCCGCCGTGCAGCTGGCGCGGGTGCGAGTCGTCTTCGTCGTACTCGTCCTGGATGTCGCCGATCAGCTCTTCGACCAGGTCCTCCAGCGTGACGATGCCCGCGGTCCCGCCGTACTCGTCCACGACGATCGCGAGGTGGGCACGATCCTTCCGCATTTCCGACAATGCGGACAGGATCATCTTGCTGATCGGCAGGAACTTCACCGGCCGGCAGACCTCGCCCACCCGCCGGCCCGGTGCGGCCGACCGGCTGTCGATCAGGTCGCGGCTGTGCACGAAGCCGATCACGTCGTCGTAGGACTCCTGGTACACCGGGAACCGGGAGTACCTGGCCTGCTCGGTGGCCGCGACCGCGTCCTCGATCAGCATCGAGGCGGGCAGGAACTCGACCTCAGTCCGCGGCACGAGCACCTCGCGGATCTGGCGCTTCCCGGCGTCGAACACCTCACCGACGATATGCCGTTCGTCCGGGCTGAGGGCCTGGTGGCCCGCCACCAGGTCGCGCAGTTCCTCGTCGGTCATCACTCCGCGGGAGGCCTTCGGATCGCCGCCGAGCAGCCGCACGACCACGTTCGTGCACTTGGACAGCAGCCAGACCAGCGGCCGGGCGAACGTGGCCAGCCGGTCCACGGCCGGAGCCGCGAACAGGGCCACCCGCTCGTTCCGCTGCAGCGCGAGCCGCTTGGGCGCCAGCTCGCCCAGGACCAGGGTGAAGAACGAGATGATCAGCGTCACGATGATGACCGACACCGGCGACGCGGCATCGCCGAGATCGTCGTGCAGGGCACCCGCGAGGTCGCCGGCCAGCAGGTCGGCGCCGAACGCACCCGACATCAGCGTCGCCAGCGTCACGCCGATCTGAACCGAGGAAAGGAACCGGTTCGGGTCCTGGGCCAGCCGGGCGGCCCGCTGGCCGCGCCGCCCGCGCTTGCCGATGGCACGGACCTGGCCCTCGCGGAGCGACACCAGGGCCATCTCGGCGGCGGCGAAGAACCCGCCGATGAAGATCACCAGAAGGACCAGGAGGATGCTCCAGCCGATATTCACGTCCGGATCCCTGACCTCGTCGAATGGGGGTGCGCGGCGGCCCGCCGCGTCCCGGTGCTCCCGGCCGACATGCGTGACTAGCTGCAATTATCCCGGCCGCGGCGCCGCCCGGGCCGCGCGGTAGTTTGCAATAGTCTAAGCAGTCTGCCCGCGCGGACGGGCTGTACTCACCCGGCGTGGCGCGCCGGCCGGGCAGCTCCCCGTCGACCGGATTACTGAATAGCCACTACAAGTGCTCATATTCTGACATTCGGAAATCCCGGAAACGAGAGAGACGGTGAGCCGGTGCCCGCGATTCGCGACGAGGCAGCTGCCCTATCCGCGGACCTGATCGAGCTGCGCAGGTCGCTGCACGCCGAGCCGGAGATCGGCCTGGACCTGCCCAGGACCCAGCGCAAGGTACTCGACGCGCTGACCGGGCTGCCCCTGGAGATCAGCACCGGCGAGGGCCTGACCTCGGTCACCGCGGTGCTGCGCGGCGGGCAGCCGGGGCCGACCGTGCTGCTGCGCGGGGACATGGACGCCCTGCCGGTCACCGAGCGGACCGGCCTCCCGTTCGCCTCCAGGGTCGACGGGGCCATGCACGCCTGCGGCCACGACCTGCACACCACCATGCTGGCGGGCGCGGCCAGGCTGCTTTCCGCCCGGCAAGCCGACCTCGCCGGGAACGTGATCTTCATGTTCCAGCCGGGCGAGGAAGGCCCCGGCGGCGCCCGCATCATGGTCGCCGAGGGCGTGCTGGCCGCGGCGGGCGAGCAGCCAGTCGCGGCTTATGCCCTGCACGTGGCCTCCGGCCTGCTCCCGTTCGGGCTGCTCGCCAGCCGACCCGGCCCGATCATGGCCGCGGCCGACCAACTGCACGTCACCGTCCGCGGCCGCGGCGGACACGGGTCCCAGCCGCACCACGCCGCGGACCCGATCCCGGTGGCGTGCGAGATCGTGATCGCCCTGCAGACGATGGTGACCAGGCAGTTCGACGTCTTCGACCCGATCGTGCTGACCGTCGGCACGTTCCACGCCGGTACGGTCGACAACGTGATCAGCGACGAGGCCGGGTTCGTCGCGACGATCCGCTCGTTCTCCGCTCAGGCCAGGGCGGCCGTGCAGCAGTCCGCCCCGCGGGTGTGCCAGGACATCGCCAGCGCGCACGGGCTGACCGCCGAGGCGGAGTTCGTAGACGGCTACCCGGTCACCGTCAACAATGACGCTGAAACTGCGTTCGCTGAGCAGACGGTGGCTGACGTGCTGGGCGACGGCCGGTACATCAGCGCGCCCAACCCGCTGACCGGCTCGGAGGACTTCTCCTACGTGCTGGACCAGGTGCCGGGCGCGTTCCTGATGCTCGGGGCCTGCCCGCCGGACACCGACCCGTTCAGCGCGCCGTTCAACCACTCGGCCGAGGCGGTCTTCGACGACGCGATCCTGGCCGACGGGACGGCTCTCTACGCGGAACTGGCGCTGCGCCGGCTCGCGGCCGGCTGAGGCAACCCCCGCCCGCCCGCTTAACCCGAAGACTCAGGGCTCTGTCACAGCCCTGAGTCTTCGGCTTACGTGCTTACATGCTGGCGACGTCCGCCTGCTTGGCCCGCACCGCATCGGCGGCCGCCCGCAGGCCCGCCAGCTCGGTGTCGGACAGCTCGCGCTCCACGACCCGGCTGATGCCGGCCGCGCCCAGCTCAGCCTCGACCCCGAGGTACACGCCGGAGATGCCGTACTGGCCGTCGACCCAGCAGCAGACCGGCATCACCGCGCCGGCGTCCTCCGCCACTGCCCGCGCCATCCGGGCCGCGGCGGCCGACGGCGCGTAATAGGCCGAGCCCGTCTTGAGCAGCGCGACGATCTCGGCGCCGCCGTTGCGGGTGCGGTCCACCAGCTGGTCGATCTCCGCGGCCGGCAACAGATCGGCCAGCGGCCTGCCATTTACCGTGCAGGCCGACGGCACGGGCACCATGGTGTCGCCGTGCGAGCCGAGGGTGAGCGTGCGCACGGCGCCGACCGGCACGGCCAGCTTCTCCGCGACGAAGAAGCTGAACCTGGCCGTGTCGAGCATGCCTGCCTGGCCGATGACCCGGTGGGCCGGGAACCCGGACACCTTGGCGGCGAGCGCCGTCATCTCGTCCAGCGGGTTCGACACGACGATCAGGACGGCGTCCGGCGCGTGCTTGACGACCTGCTCGGTCACGCTGCGGACGATCTTCGCGTTGACGCCGATGAGGTCCATCCGGCTCATGCCGGGCTTGCGCGGCAGGCCCGCGGTGATGACGACGATGTCCGAGCCGGAGATGGCTTCGTAGCCCTCGCCGTTCGGGCCCGTGGTCTGGCCGGTGACCTTGGTCTCAAAACCCTCGACGGGCCGCGACTGGCTCATGTCGAGCGCCAGCCCCTCGGGCTTGCCCTCGACGATGTCGGTGAGCACGACTTCGTCGAAGATGTCGTACTCCGCGAGCCGCTGCGCGGTTGTGGAGCCGTAGAAGCCGGCCCCGACGACCGTTACCTTGCCTTTGCGGGCCATTCCGGTGATCTCCTTCGCAAGCTTGGATGCGGTGGTCTTGTGCTGGCGGGCGCGGTCAGGACGCCGACATGGCCGCGCGCAGGTTCTCGGCCAGCGCGGCGAGGAACTCCTCGGTGGTGAGGAACGGCGTGTCCGTGCCGACGAGCAGCGCCAGGTCCTTGGTCATCTTGCCGCTCTCCACGGTCTCGACGCAGACCCGCTCCAGCGTTTCCGCGAACCTGGTGACCTCGGGCGTCTCGTCCAGCTTGCCGCGGTGGGCCAGCCCGCGCGTCCAGGCGAAGATCGACGCGATCGGGTTCGTGGACGTCGGCTTGCCCTGCTGGTGCTGCCGGTAGTGCCGGGTCACGGTGCCGTGCGCGGCCTCCGCCTCGACCGTCTTGCCGTCGGGCGTCATCAGCACGCTGGTCATCAGTCCGAGCGACCCGTAGCCCTGGGCCACGATGTCGGACTCGACGTCACCGTCGTAGTTCTTGCAGGCCCAGACGATGCCGCCGTTGCCTTTGATGACCTGGGCGACCATGTCGTCGATCAGCCGGTGCTCGTACCAGATCCCGGCGATCTCGAACTCGGCCTTGAACTCGGTCTCGAAGATCTCCGCGAACAGATCCTTGAACCTGCCGTCGTAGGCCTTGAGGATCGTGTTCTTCGTGGACAGGTACAGCGGCAGGCGGCGGTCGAGGGCGAACCGCATTGTGGCCCGGCCAAAGTCGCGGATGGAGTCGTCGAAGTTGTACATGCCCATCGCGACGCCGCCGCCGTCGAACCGGGCGACCTCGAGCTCGAAGGACTCGGCGCCGGGCTCGTCCGGGTGGAACGAGATCCGCACCTCGCCGGCCCCGGCACGACGAAGTCGGTGGCGCGGTACTGATCGCCGTGGGCGTGGCGGCCGATCACGATCGGCTCCTTCCAGCCCGGCACGAACTTCGGGATGCTCGAAACCACGATGGGCTCGCGGAAGACCACGCCGCCGAGGATGTTGCGGATGGTGCCGTTGGGCGACCGCCACATCTTCTTCAGCCCGAACTCGGTGACCCGGTCCTCGTCCGGCGTGATCGTGGCGCACTTCACCCCGACCCCGTGCCGCTTGATGGCGTTCGCGGCGTCGATCGTGACCTGGTCGTCGGTGGCGTCGCGGTTCTCGATCGAGAGGTCGTAGTACTCAAGGTCAACTTCGAGATACGGCAGGATCAGCTGGTCCTTGATGAACTGCCAGATGATCCGCGTCATCTCGTCGCCGTCGAGTTCGACGACCGGGTTGGCCACCTTAATCTTCGTGATCTCAGACATGCGTGCTGCGTTCCCTTTCATCGCCCGGCCACCTTGCCGTGGCGAGTCCTTACCAGGCACCCCGACAGAGCCTGGTGTCCCTAGGCCGGCTGGCTGGCTGGGCCTTCGATCAGCCGGGGACATGCGCGATAAGTCCCGCTGTCAGGAGGCCAGCGCCCAGCACGGTGAGCAGGGCGACGTCGACCAGCCGTCGCCGCGACCCGAGCATGCCGGCTCTGCCTTCCGGCAGCACCAGCCTCGTCAGGGAAGCCGCTAGCAGCGCGCCCGCTATGACAAACGTACCGCCCCGGACTGCGTCCTTAGCTACCTGCATCAGAACGAGACCGGCCACCACCCCGGCGAGCACGATCGCGTACGGCAACTGGACCGCCTTCTGGTGCTCGGCCCGCCCGCCCGTGGTTGGGTCGCCCGTGGTTGGGTCGCCCGTGGTTGGGTCGCCCGTGGTTGGGTCGACCGCGGCCGCCCCGACCCGGCTGGCGGTCGCCCGCAGGCCGCGATCCCGGCCCGGCCTGACCCGGCCGCTCCGCCCCGCGGGTCGGGTGCTGGCGTGGCTGCCACCGGGCTCGCGCGCCGGCTGGCCAGTGGCCGCGCCGTCGCTGGCGTGGCCCTGCGGCTGGTCAGTGGCCCCGGCCTCGCTGGCCTGGCCCTGCGGCTGGCCGGGCGGGCCCTGCGGCTGGCCCGGCGGGCCCGCGTGCTGCCGCCGGGCGCTGCGCCGCTCCTGCTTGGACCGCTCGCGCTCCAGCCGGGCCGCGGCCTTCGCCGAGTGCTTCATCGCCCCGCGAGCGGGACCCAGCGCCGCCCGCTCTCGCCGATGTACTCGCTGTCCGGCCGGATGAGCCGGTTGTCGGCATGCTGCTCGATGACGTGCGCGGTCCAGCCTGCCATCCGGCTGGCCGAGAAGACCGGGGTGAACAAGTCGGTGGGGATGCCCAGGTAGTGGTAGACCGTGGCCGCGTAGAAGTCCACGTTCGGGTACAGGCCCTTCTCCGCGAGCACTACCTCCTCCATCCGCCTGGACATCAGGTAGTAGGTGTCGTCCCCGCCCGCGTCCGCCAGCTCGGCGGACATCCGGCGCAGGTGCGCGGCCCGCGGGTCCTCCACTTTGTACACCCGGTGGCCGAAGCCCATGATCTTCTCGCCCTGGCCCAGGCGAGCCGTCACCTGCTCGGTCACGCCGGTCAGCGGGTCGCCACCGGCCGCCCGGATCGCCTCCAGGCCGAGCATGACCTGCTCGTTCGCCCCGCCGTGCAGGGGACCCTTCAGCGTGCCCAGCGCGGCCACCACCGCCGAGTGCATGTCCGACAGGGTCGCGGCGCAGACCCGGGCCGCGAACGTGGACGCGTTCATCGTGTGGTCGGCGTGCAGCACCAGGCAGGTATCCAGGATCTCCGCGGCGCGCGGGTCCGGCTTGCTCCCGGTCAGCTGCAACAGGAAGTTCGCGGCGATGCCCAGGTCCGGGTCCGGCGGCGGCAGGTCCAGGCCGCTGCGGGCGGCGTGGTAGGCGGCGATGAGGACGGGCTGCTGCGCGGTCAGCCGGGCCGCCTTGCGCAGGTTCGCCGCGCTCTCGTTGCTCTCAGCGTCCGGGTCATCGGCGCTGGCCAGCGACACGAGGCTGCGCAGCGCCGCCATCGGCGGCTGGCGCCGCGCGATCGGTTCCAGGCTGGCCGCGACCAGGTCGCCGAGCTGCCGCCCGGCGGCCAGTTCCTCCTGGTAGGCCGCCAGCTCGGCGTGGCCGGGCGCGCTGCCGCGCTGGAGCAGGTAGGCGATCTCCTCGAAAGCCGCGTGACCGGCCAGCTCGTTGATGTCGTAGCCACGGTAAGAAAGGCGGCCGGCCCGGCCGTCGATGTCGCTCAGGGCAGTAGATGCGGCGATCACATCTGCCAGGCCCCTGGCCGGCCTTTCCGCCATCTGGATTCCTCTCGCGCACGACTCGGTGGGCAGTGTACTTCCGGAACCCGGGCCGATTCCGACTGCCGCCGGCGACGGCTCCCCGGCCGGCCCGGAACCCGCAGGCGTAGACGAGCCAGGTAGCGGGTAGCTCAGTGGTGACACCTCACTACCCCCCAGGACATGCCAGAGGGACGTCATGGAAAGTCCACATCTGCGAATCGAGAGCACCAGCGAGCTCATCGCGCTGCGCCCGGACGTCACGACGGTCGGCCGCGGCCAGGCAGTGGACGTGCACCTGGATCACCCCAGTGTGTCCAAGCTGCACGCCGAGATCGTCCGGCGCGGAATGTACGCCTACGTCAGCGACCTCGGGCTTATCGCGCAACGGCACCCGGGTCAACGGCCGGGTGGTAGCCCAGCGGCTGCTGGAGAACGGCGACGTGATCTCGTTCGGATCGCAGCGCTGCCAGGTCGGCGGCCTGCAGACCGAGGCGGTGCTGCACGAGGCGAGCCTGCGCCGGTCCGCCATCCCGGAACTGACCAGGCGCGAGGTGGATGTCGTCGCCGCGCTGTGCCAGCCCGCGCTGTCTGAAGAGGCGTTCGTCGCCCCGGCCACGGCGCGGGAAATCGCGGCCGACCTGGTAGTGACCGAAGCCGCGGTCAAGCAGCACCTGCTGCGGCTTTACCAGAAGCTCCGGATCGCGGAGGGCCCGAACCGGCGGGTGCGGCTGGCGAACGAGGTGATGGCTCTCGGCCTGGTCCGGCCGCTACCGGCCCAGCCGGCCGGAGGGCAAGATGAGGCCCCGGCACCGGCGGTGGTCAGCCAGGTCGCCCATGACCGCGCGACGTCACAACTCGCTAGCTGACCAGCGCACGAGCTGACCAGGGCGCGACCTGACCCGGGCGCGGGGCGGACCGGGCGCGGGGCGGACCGGGCCAGCGGTCAGAGCCGATGCCCGACCCAGTCGATGATCTGCTTGCCGACCCGGCTCAGATTGCCCGGCCACTGCTGCAGGAACGACTGGTGCAGCGTCCCGGTCTGGAGCTGCTGACCGAGATGAGTGGCCGGCCAGTAACCCGGCGCCAGCGCGGCGGCCGCGATGACCGCTACCCCGGCGAGAGCGGCGATGGCAGCGAGGCTGGCCACCGCGCCGAACGCGGACGTCGTCATCCGGCCGTAGACGCGGCTGAGCGGGCGGCGGCACGGGGCTGAGCCGGGCCCGAGGCAGTAGCAGGCCACCAGCGCGCCCGCCGCGAACGCGCCGGCCTTCGGCAAGGCGGTGGACCCGGACGCGAGCACTGCGATCGCGGCCGCCGCGGCGGCGAACAGCAGCGCGAGGGGCGCGAGCAGGATGAATCTGACGACCGACCGGACCACCGCCCACGGGTAGTAAGCCGTTGCGGCGGCAGCACCGGTGCCGCGGCGGGCGCGGCGGGCGGTGACCACGTCGGCCGAGCGCAGCAGAATCAGCACGATCAGGACGGCGGCGGCGCCGGCCACCGGCAGCAGCACGCTGACCGCGATCAGCCCGGCCATGGTCGCCAGCACCAGCAGCACCCGGGCCGTTTCCGAGCCGGCGGACTGGGCGCGCGGACCGGCGGCGCGGCCCGCTGGCCCGGCCGCTCCCGGCGGCCCGAAAGCGGCCGGCCCGCCCTGACCCGCGACCGGGGCGGCCGCCGCGTAGCTGACCGGCGGCAGCAGATCGGCGAAATCGTCTTTGCTCCGGACCGCCAGCGGCCTGGTGCCTGGCCACGCCACCGCCGGGCCCGGCGGCGGGCGCGGCGGCGCCGTACTGGCCGGCCGCCGTACTGGCCGGCGACCGTACTGGCCTGACCGTACTGGCACCGTACTGGCCGGCACCATTTCGCCCGGCGCCGTTCTGGCCGGCACCGTTCTGGCCGGCACCGTTCTGGCCGGCACCGTTGTGGCCGGATCCGGCCGGGCCGGGGCCGAACGGACCGGGCGCGAACGCCATCGGCGGAGGCGGCGGGGCGCCATTCAGCACACCCGCCGCGGCCGCACCAGCACCGGCGAGCTGCGCCGATCTGGTCTGCGCCTGGGACATGGACAGGTCCGGCATGGTGCCAGGAGCGGGCGCGACCGCCGCGAACGGCGGGTGGCTGCCCACCGCGAGCTCGGCCGGGCTGATCCTGGCCAGCGTCGCGGTGAGGTCCTCAGCGGACGGCCTGCGGGCCGGATCGCGCGCCAGCGCGGTCAGCACCAGCGGGACCAGCGGGGCAGGCATCCCGCTCAGGTCGGGCTGGCCGTGCACGATCCGGTAGAAGATCGCCTCGAACGTCCCCGAGCCGAACGGAGGGCGGCCGGTGGCGGCGTAGGCCATGGTCGCGCCCCAGGAGTGAATGTCCGCGGCCGGGCCGCTCGGTTTTCCCTCAATGACCTCTGGGGCCAGGTAGCCGGGGGTACCCATGAACATGCCGGTCATGGTCAGCCGGGTCGAGTCCGCAGCCTGGGCGATGCCGAAGTCGATGACCACGGGCCGGCCGTCGACCAGCATGACGTTCCCCGGCTTGAGGTCCCGGTGCACGACGCCCGCGGCGTGCACGGCGGTCAGCGCAGCGGTGAGCCCGGCGGCCAGGCCGGCCAGCGCGGGACCGGTCAGCGCTCCCTGGGTCGCGACGACGTCCTCAAGTGTCTGGCCCGGCACGTACCTGGTCACGATATAGGGGTGGTGCCCGGTCAGGTCCGCGTCCAGGACCTCGGCCACGTGCGGGCTGCTGACCCGGCGCATGGTCTCGACTTCGTGCGCGAGACGCCGCCTGGCAGTCTCATCGGCGGCCACGCCCTGCCGCAGAACCTTGATCGCTACCTGCCGCTCGGCAGCGTCGCTGGCCAGGTAGACCACGCCCATGCCGCCCTCACCCAGCTGCTCTCGCAAGCAGTACGGGCCGAGTCGCTCATCCCCGGCGTGGGCGCTCATAGCCACAAAGCCTACGATGCGCTCGGGCCGATGGCCCCCCGACATTCCCGGACGGCCGCTACCGCCCGGTGATCATGACTAACTTCCGGTGACTAGCCGGCGCAGCGCCGCGGCCGTCACGGCGTTCTGCTCCGCGTGCCCATGCAGGGCCCGGGCCAGCTCAGCCGCCCACTGGTCGAGCGGGACCTGCTGCCGGGACAGGACGATCCCGCGGACCTCGCGGCAGACCTCGGCCACCGGGAGGCCGCGCTGGACGCCCAGCGTCATCACCTGGTCGCCCAGCCGGACGGTGATCTTCTTCACGGTGCCGGGCCTGCCCCGCATCCGGTCCGACATGGACTGGTCCCGGTCGACGACGACGCAGCCGGGCGGCAGCGAGTCCCCCAGCGACTCGGTCAGGACGCGGGCGTAGATCGCGATGTCGGCGCTGTCCGCGCGCAGAGCCGCAGCCACCAGGTCCAGTGACGGGTTCTCGGCTGGCTCCATCATCACTGCCGCTTCCTTGTCTGTTTCGGGCTAGTCCGCATTGAGCTAGCAGCCCTCAACCACTCCACCTGGGCGAGCCGGGCTGGTCAGCTGCCGGAGAAGCTGGCCTTCCCAGGGCCATTCTCCAGGAAACTCTGCATACCGGTCCTGGCGTCCTCGGTGCCGAACAGGCCGGCGAAGTTCAGCCGCTCGATCTCCAGGCCGGTATCGAGGTCGGCGTCCAGGCCGCGGTCGATCGCGTCCTTGGCCGCCCGGAGCGCGATCGCCGGGCCCCCGGTGTACCGCGCGGCCAGGTCGCGGGCCGTCTCGTACACCTGGTCGTCCGGTACGACCTTGTCGGCCAGGCCGATCAGGAGCGCCTCGGCGGCGTCCACGAACCGGCCGGTGTAGATGATGTCCTTGGCCCTGGCCGGGCCGATCAGCCGCGGCAGCCGCTGGGTACCGCCCGCGCCCGGCATGATGCCGAGCAGGATCTCCGGCTGGCCTACCCTGGCGCTCTGGCCGAGGACGCGGAAATCGGCGCAGAGCGCCAGCTCAAGGCCGCCGCCGAGGGCGTACCCGGTGACCGCGGCGATGACCGGCTTGCCGATCCGGGCGACGGCGGTGAAGGTGTCCTGCAGCCGCCGCGAGCCGGCCGTGGCCATCTCCGCGTAGCTCTGCCCGGACATCTCCTTCACGTCCGCCCCAGCGGCGAAGACCTTGGGACCGCCGTAGAGCACGACCGCGCGGACGGACTGGTCGGCGGAGACCTGCCTGGCCGCGGCCGCGATCTCGTCTTGGGCCGCCGCATTCAGCGCGTTCATCGGCGGCCGGTCCAGCCGGATCGTCGCGACCGCCTGGTCTACCTCGACCTGCACCAGCTCGCCCACTGTCCACCTCCCGTGCCGAGCCACGATCCTAGTAGCCCGGACGGGTGCGGCTCGGGAGTGGTCGACCGCGGCCGCCGACCTGGCGCCGCCTAGGCCGGGCGGCCGGATAGCCGGCGATGCCGACCGAGTAGGTCTGCGCCCGCGGTCCGCGATGGCAGGAGTGCTGGCAGTCAGGCGATGAGCAAGGACTCGTCGTGCCCGGATTGCCCGCGGCTGAGCCGGTGCACATCCCGAGCAGGCAGGCCGGGGATATCGCCAGGTCGAACTCGACCGAGCGGCCCCCGTCCGGTGGCTCGGCCAGGACCGTATTGGCCGCCTGGGCTAACGCCCTGGCCGCCGGGAGCAGCCGCGCCGCCAGGGCGGCCCTGGAGACCCGGCTGAGGCTCCGCCCCGCGCTCGTGGCGTCGGACCGCAGAAACGCGGCCAGCGCGTCCAGGCAGGCCTGATCCTCGGTCGTACGCGTGTGCTGCCCGCGCCGCCGCCGGGCCCGTGGCTTGTCCCCTTCCAGGGAAAGCATCACTCCCATTTGCTGCCCCTCCTTCGTGCCAGCAAATGGCGCGCTGACCCTGGTCGCCACCGTACTGCGAATAATCGCGAAGGGTCAAGAAGTTCGCGCGAAGTTTCTATGCGCCTGGCGAACGATCTCCGGCGCCATGGCCTGCCGTAATTACCAGCACTAGGGGCGTTGTTGCGCTAGACAGCATGCGAAGTTCATGCGAAGGTAACTCCCATGACCGAACGCCCTGAGCCGCCGCCCTGGGGTGCGCTCATCACCACGGCACTCGCCCGGCAGGGCCTGTCGGCCCGCGAGGCGGCTCGCCGCGCCGGGCTGAGCGAGGGCCGCTGGCGCCAGATCACCGGCGGCTATCAGGTAGTGAGCCCCGGGGTCTACGCGCACGTGCGCGGGCCGGCCGGCACGCTGGCCCGGATGGCCGATGCGGCCGGCGTCAGCGCGGCCGAGCTGCGCGCGGCCGGCCGCGGGGACGCGGCGGTCGTGCTGGAGAGCCAGCGCGAGCGCACCGCCGAGACCGGGGCCGAGCTGCTGGAGCGGGTGCGGGCCATGGACACCGATCAGGCCAGGGAACTGCTCGCCACGATCGCGGTACAGCTCGGCATCAGCCTGCCGGGGCCGACGGCCAGGCAGGCCCGTGCTGACGACGCCCGGGCTGAGGAGCCGGGCGCCGATCGCCGGTACGGGACCTGATGCCATGGCCCGCGAATCAAGTCCAGACCTGGACCAGATCCGGGACCTCGCGGCCCGGTTAGCCGCGCTCGACCCCGGTCCGGCGGGCGAGCTCGGCACCGAGGTCGCGGCGGCGATCGCGAGCCTGTCGGCCCGGATCGACGCGCTCTGGCAGCTCATCTCCGCGATCGTCGAGTCCGCCGGGCTCAGCGTTCCGGACGCGAGCAAGCCGCCGCCAGACTTCGTCGAGGCGCTCGACGCCGCGCGCCGGACCGGCCGCCGGGGAGTGCGGCTGAGCATCGACGGCAAGGAATGGGTGGCTGCGCTCAGCCAGCAAGCTCCCCCGCCAGACCGGGCGTCCTGGTCCGCGATCGAGCGCATCGCGCGCGAGTCCTCCGGTCAGGATGAGATGTAGCCGCCGGCGCGCCGGAAAGCGGCGACGAGCGCGCTGTTGCCCTCCAGCCGCCAGTTCTCCTTGTACTGCCCGCTGTCTTGCGCCGTGTCGAACCAGATCAGCCCGAGCAGCTTGCTCGCGCGCAGCCCGGCGAAGAGGTTGTCAATCCCCCTGACCTGGTTGCCGGTGCGGGGGCCGACCGCGGTCTCGGAAATGATCACCGGCTTGCCCAGGCCCTGCACCTCGCTCAGCACGGCCCCGAACACCCCTTTGAAGGTGTCCTTGGGTCCGGTGTAGTACCCGTCAACCCCGACCCAGGTGACGTAGCCGTCGCCGGGCCACCAGGCGTCCGCCATGGCGCCGTCGGGTCCCTGCGAGTTGACGGTCCAGAGCCAGATGACGTTGTCCGCTCCGTGCGCCCGGAACACCTTCACGACGTGCCGCCAGGCGGCGATCCAGACCTCGGGCGAGACCGAGCCCGCACCCCACGGGTACCACGAGCCGTTCGGCTCGTGCGCGAAGCCGATGATCACCGCGTGGCCGAACGTGCGGACCTGGCCGGCGTAGCGGTCCAGGTAGCTGTCGTACGTGCCGTTGGCGATCGCCGCCATGCTGACGCCAAAAGGCTCGATCTGCACGGCCGGGGTCACGTCGTCGTCGTAGGCCTCCCAGGCGAACGCCGACTTGAACTGCTCCGGCCAGGAGCTGTAGTACAGCGCGATATTAGGGGTCACGCCGACCCTGGATGCGAACTGCGTCACGGCGCTGAAGCCCGCGGGCACACCGTCGGCGTAGACGCCCAGGTAGGACAGCGGCTTGGCCGGGAGGGTGGCCCGCGCGATCTTGTGCGGGCCGCCGCCGACCACCGCGGGCTGGCGGCCGGCGGCCGGCGGCCGCGAAGCGCCCGTCGTCGCGTCCGGGCTGGCCGTCGTCACCACGACCGTCACCACGGCGACGGTGCCGACGGCCGCGGTCGCCGCGACCGCGAGACCGCTGATGTGATCTCCGGCGACCGCGGCCACCTGCTGCAGCGACTGGCTCGCGGCGGCAATGGCGGCGGATATCCGCCGGGCCACCTGGCGGACCGCCTCCAGCGACATCGCCGGGTACAGCGCGAGCCGCGGGAACCGGCGCACCGACGCCAGCACCTCGCGCATCGCCCGGCGCCGGCTGACCTGGTCGAGCGAAGCCCGGACGATAACGGTCCTGCCGTCGGCCGAGGCCAGCGCGTCGACGCCGGGCGGCAGGTCGCCGGTCAGTACGATCCGGGTCACCCCGGCGCTACCGCCCGCCGCATGCCGGCAGGCCCGCCCTCCGGTGCGGGCGGTGGCGGACTCGTCATGACGGGCTCCGTCCCGGAAAGATCAGGCGTGCGACGATGGCCAGGTTGACCAGCCCGAGCACGGTCACCACGGCGAACCGGGATGAGCCGGTCTGAGCGATCCGCCAGACGGCCAGGCCGACCCAGAGCAGCGCGAGGCCGCCGTTCCACAGCGTGACGCCGTACCAGAAGCGCCGCGTGGCGTCACCGGGCTGCCGGGTCGGCGTCCAGGACATGACCCGGCCGCGGCCGAAGTCCCACAGCGCGAGCACCTGGGCCCAGCCGACTGCCAGCGACAGCGGCCAGATGCGCGGGCTGTAGCGCGAGTTGTGCCAGAGCGGATACAAGATCGTGGAGACGAGCACGACCGGGATGAGGATGATCGCGTTCCGCAGCCGGACGTCGCCCGGCAGGTAGGCGAGCACCACGACCGGGACCAGCGGCAGCAGCAGGGTGCGCAGCGCGGTCATCAGGTTCCACAGCCAGCCCGCCAGGTACGGCAGCCGCGCGCTCGCCAGCATCGGCACCCGCCACATGTGCCGCGTCCAGATCAGCGACGTCGCGCCGCAGCACCAGCGGTACTGCTGGCGCATGAACGAGTCCAGCGTCGCCGGGCAGATGCCGGCCGCGAGCGGGACCGGCAGGTAGCTGAGCCGGTAGCCGTTGAGCCGCGCGTCGAGACCCGAATGCGAGTCCTCGGCGTACGGGATCAGCGTGAAGCCACCGGTGGGAGCCAGCGCGGCCCGTCGGTACACCGCGTTCGAGCCGACGCACAGGGCCGAGCCGAACCGGTCCCTGGACACCTGGACGGCCCGGTAGAAGATCTCCAGCGTCGGCCCGGCGGCGCGCTCGACCCAGGTCTGACGCGAGTTGGCGCGGAAGAACTGCGGCGTTTGCACAATGCCGACCGTCGGGTCGTCAAGGTAGGGCAGCGTTTCGGCCAGGAAGTCCGACCGGGGCCTGAAGTCCGCATCGAAGACGGCGAGGAACGGGGCGCCGCTCCGGCCGAAGGCGTAGTTCAGGTTCCCGGCCTTCTTGAACTCCCGGCTGTCCGGCCGCCGCAGGTAGCTGAACCCGAATGACTCGCTCATCTCGGCGGCCTCGTCGGATGGCCCGTCATCCAGGACGAACGCGCGGGCGACGCCGGGATAGGCGTGCAGCAGCTCGAACACCCCGGTCCAGGTGTTCCTGAGCACCTCGGCGGGCTCGCCGCAAATCGGCAGGTAGATGTCGACGTCGGGCCAGGCCGCGGGCCGCCAGGCCCGGACCCGGAGCACGTGCCCGGCGTAGTCGAATCCGCGTCCGCCGAAGTTCACCGGCAAGCTGACGAACTGGTAGGCCGCGTAGACGAGGGTGTACCAGCCGAAGAAGAGCGCGAGCACCGGGTGGCTAATCTCCATCCAGAGCTGAGACCCGATGATGCATAGCGCGCTCGCAGCCAGCGCCGTCGCCAGGAACGGCAGTGACCGCCAGCTATAGGACGCCTTCTCGTGATCGTCCGGCGGTTCCGGCACGATGACGCCAGCCCGCCGGTGGTGCTTGCCCCTGGCGGACAGGGCGGGCGCGCTCACTGCGCGTTCCTGACGTAGATGAGGAACTGCCGGTTAGCGGAGTAGGGAATCGAACCGCCGACGGGAATGTGGTAACTGCCCGAGGTAGACAGGTCGTGCCAGATCTGGTCGTCCACCGCCAGGTTGTCGGTGAACTGGAGCACGACAACGGCGAAGTAGCGGTGCCGGATGGCGTCGGCGTACCCGGCCAGGCCATGCTCGGGCTGGCGCTGGCCGGGCCCGCGGTAGCTGATGTAAAAGGTGTCGTCCAACCGGCACATGGCTGACCTGTGCACCGAGGTAGAAGCGGAGCAGGGAGCCGCCGTCGTCGGCGAGGACCGGGCCTGGATGCGCCGCGATGACCGGTTCGGCGGCCGCGATCAGGGCCGTGCTGTCCGGCCAGCTCTGATACTGCCGGGTCGCGGCCGGGCTACCCGGCAACGCCGCCGCCGCGACGGCGATGACGCCGACCCGGAACGCCGCGATCGCCCTGGCGGCGGGGACCACGGTGGACAGGGACGCCAGCGCGTAGCCGGCCAGCGCGCAACCGAACCACGCGCCGTAGGCGGCGTGCTTGTAGAGCGATGTATAGGTGTGGCTGTAGGCCTGCTCGGCCGGGGCGAGCAGCAGCGCGGCGAACAGCACGACGCCCAGCAGCGCGAACCGCCGGCCGCGGCGGGCAGTGACGGCCGCGACCAGGCCGAGGGCGGCCGGACCCGCGACGACCCACAGCCACGTGCCGCTCAGCACGAGCAGCCTGGCCGCCGGGAAGCCGCCGGACGGCCGGTCGAGCGTCGTGTCCATCAGCCCGTGCAGGTACGACCCGCCGCCGGCCGCGACCGCGACGGCGAGCAGGGCGGCCAGGGCAGCCGCCAGGATCGCCCCCGCCCGGAGCGCGGCCGCCCGCCCGCGCACCGGCCAGACCGCCAGCACGGCGAGCCCGACCACGACCGGATCGAAGAGGCCGGATGCGTATTTGGCCGCGTTGGCGACGGCCACCGATACCCCCGCCGCCGCCGCGAGCCGGCCGCCTCCGGGCCGGCCCTGGTGGCCGCGATGACCGCCAGCCACGTGCCGAGCGCCAGCAGGCACAGCGCCAGCGCGTCGTAGGTAGCCAGCGCGCCGAGGAACTGGGTGCCGCCAAGGCCGGCGAACAAGGCCGCGGCTAAGAACGCAGACCGGCGGTCGAATAGTCGCCTCGTCACGCCGTGCAGGAGTGCGGTGGCGGTGAGCATCAACGCCGTGGACAGCAACCGGGCGGCGGCCAGCCCGCCCGCGCTGGCGGCGATGGCGCCGAGCGGCGGATAGATGACCGGCGCTCCGGAGAAGTAGCGCGCGAAGTCCGGGACCGGGCTGCCAGTGAATAAGCGGGCCAGTTCCAGCCGGCCGGCCGACAAGTACAGCGCTTCGTCGGCAAAAGCGGTATTGCTCCAGATGAGCCGGAGGGTGAGTGCCGCCTGCACCGTGAGCAGCAGCATGAGCGGCCAGCCGCGGGCCATGGCCAACCCGGACCACGCGGTGCTGATCCGGCTCGGCCGGCCTACCGGGTTGGCAACCTCGGCCGGCCCGTGCCGGTCCGGAACAGTCGCAGGCGGGGCTCCGGGCCGGGCGTGCAGTTCGACGTCGACAGCTGCAGTCAACAGCGGGCCCGCCGATCGTTACCCAACGTCGACGGGCGCCGCGCAGAGGTGAGCTGAACCTGCCCCAGGGCCACCTCCGGGGCAGGCCGTGGCTCCGTCACTCGCCTGAGGCGCGCGGCAGCGAGACGCCCTGCCAGCCGTTGAGGAAGCCGCGAACTTCGCTCTCGCTGTACCGGCGGTGACCTCCGGGCGTACGGATCGACGACAGCTTGCCGCCACGGGCCCAGCGGGTAACGGTCTTCGGGTCGACCCGAAGCATCGCGGCCACCTCGGCCGGGGTGAGCAGTCGGTTGTCGGGCTTGATCTGGGTTCTCACGAGGGGGTCCTCTCGCTATCGCAGGTAATTGGACTGTCACAGAACGTAACGATCAGGGAGCGTTACTGACCGACAACGTTCTATCACAGGATGTCACATCGACCTTGGTTTTGCTGGCGTTCTTGTGCTCACGGGGAGAATTTCTATTGGCTGCCTGATCGTGTGTATCGGTACCAAGACGTCAGGCCAGCATGGCCGGTTTACCGCACCTTTGAGCCCGCAATTGCGCTCTAGCGCACTGACCGCAGGATTGGCGCTGCTGGCGGCCGAATAGGCCGCTGTGACCAGCGGGAACGCGCGGCAGAATGGCCAGCGGCGGCGGCGCATGAATGGCGTTAGCGCAGGTCGCCGTTGACCATTCCGCGCGGCGCGCCGGGCACCGTCACCAGGCCGAGTTCGGCCGGACCGGCGAGCAGCCGGTGATGCGGCAGCACCCGGACGGTATAGCCAAACGGGCCGGGCTGGCCAAGCTCGGCCGACCCGGCGTAGCGCGCCACGCCGTCGGTGACCGCGCCGTCGAGCGTGAGCTCGGACCGGGCCGGATCGACGATCTCGTCCGAGTCGCCGGCCCGGCCGAAGACGACCTCGACGGTCACGTCCTCGGGCTGCAACGCCCCGAGCGCAATGCTCGCGCGGACCGTGAGGCTGCCGCCGGGACTGAGATCCCCGTCGTCGGCCTCGACGTGCTCGACTCGCACCCCGGACCACGCGCCGGTGACCCGCTGCTTCCACGCAGCCAGCTCGCGCGCGCCGGCGTAGTCAGCCGTCGGCTGCGCCGCGCCCGCGGCCGTCGGGTCCGCGAGCACCCGCGATGCCTGGGCGGCCGGCGCGTACAGCTGGGTGACGTACTGCCGGACCATCCGGCTCGCCTGCGCCTTCGGCCCGAGGGTGCGCAGTGTGTGCGCCACCATCTCCAGCCAGCGTTCGGGCAGCCCGTCGTGGCCGGCCTGGTAGAACAGCGGCGCGACCGACTTCCCGAGCAGGTCGTACAGCGCGGCCGCCTCCAGCTCGTCGCGCCGGACCGGGTCCGGCACGCTGTCGGCCGACGGGATCGCCCAGCCGTTGCGGCCGTCGTACCACTCGTCCCACCAGCCGTCCAGCACGGACAGGTTGAGCCCGCCGTTCAGGGCCGCCTTCATGCCCGAGGTGCCGCACGCCTCCAGCGGCCGGAGCGGGTTGTTCAGCCACACGTCACAGCCCTGCACGAGCATCCGCGCCATGGCCATGTCGTAGTCGGGCAAAAACACGATCCGGTGCCGTACCTCGGGGCCGTCGGAGAACCTGACCAGCTGCTGGATCAGCTGCTTGCCGCCGTCGTCGGCCGGGTGCGCCTTGCCCGCGACGATGATCTGGACCGGGCGCTCGGGATCGAGCAGCAGCGCGGTCAGCCGGACCGGGTCGTGCATCATCATCGTGAGTCGCTTGTACGACGGCACCCGGCGGGCAAAGCCGATCGTCAGCACGTCCTCGTCCAGCACGCTGTCGGTCCACAGCAGCTCGGCGTCTGACGCGCCCCGCTGCCGCCAGGACGCCCGCAGCCGCCGCCGGGCCTGCTCGATCAGTCGGCCCCGCAGCACCCGGCGGACCGCCCAGAGCGCTTGCGGGTCGGCGGCCACCCGCTGCCAGAACTCCGGCTCGTCGCCCGGGTCCGTGGCGCCGGCCGACACGCCGCCGAGCCCGAAGATCTCGGTCGCCACCCAGGTGGGGGCGTGCACGCCGTTGGTGACCGACGTGATCGGCACGTCATCGTCATCGAAGCCCGGCCACAGGCCGGTGAACATCGACCGGCTCACCTTCCCGTGCAGCTCGCTGACGCCGTTGACGCGCTGGGCCAGGCGCATGCCCATGACCGCCATGTTGAACACGCCGGGATCACCGCCCGGATAGCTCTCCGCGCCGAGGGCCAGGATCCGGTCGCCGGGCAGGCCAGTCTCAGCGCCGTCGCCCACGTTCCTGGCCACGAGGTCGAGGGGAAAGCGGTCGATCCCGGCGGGCACGGGCGTGTGGGTCGTGAAGACGGTTCCGGCCCGGCACGCCTCAAGCGCCACGTCGAAGCTCAGGCCCTGCTGGACGTACTCGCGGATCCGCTCCAGGCCCAGGAAGCCGGCGTGCCCCTCGTTGGTGTGGAACACCTCGGGCGAGGGGTGGCCGGTCAGCGCGCAGTAGGCCCGGACGGCGCGCACGCCGCCGACGCCGAGCAGCAGCTCCTGCCGCAGCCGGTGATCGGTGCCGCCGCCGTACAGCCGGTCGGTCACCTCGCGCAGGCCCGGGTCGTTCTCCTCCACGTAGGAGTCGAGCAGCAGCAGCGGCACCCGGCCGACCTCGGCGATCCAGATCTGCGCGGTCAGCGTGACGTCGTCCGCGAGCCCGACGCTCACCCGGACCGGCGAGCCGCTGCCGTCGCGCAGCAGCGAGAGCGGCAGCCCGTTCGGGTCGGAGGCGGGATAGCGCTCGGCCTGCCAGCCCTCGATCGACAGCGACTGGGTGAAGTAGCCGTGCCGGTACAGCAGGCCGACGCCGATCAGCGGCACGCCGAGGTCGCTGGCCGCCTTCAGGTGGTCGCCGGCCAGGATGCCGAGCCCGCCGGAGTACTGCGGCAGCGCCGCCGTGATGCCGTACTCGGGCGAGAAATACGCGATCGCCGACGGCAGGCTGGCCCGGGGGGACGGCCCCCCGGAACCCGCCGCGGACATCGGCAGGTGCTGTGGCTCCGACTGGTACCAGCGCGGCCCGGTCAGGTAGTCCCGAAGATCATCGGTGGTATCGCTGAGCCAGCCCAGGAACTGATCATCGGCCGCCAGCTTCGTCAGCCGGCCCTGCGGCAGCTGGCCCAGCAGGGCGCCAGGGTCCTGCTCGGCGAGCTCACGGCTATCCGGGTCGATAGCCGCGAACAGCGCCCGCGTGTTGGCATCCCACGACCACCGCAGGTTCAGCAGCAGCGAACGCAGCGGCTCCAGTGGTTCGGGCAGGACGGGATGGATGGTGAACCGGCGGATTGCTTTCACGCACCGTGACCTTAACGTGTGACCGAGCCCGGCCGGGCCCTCGACTCCCCGTTGGCAGGGTGCATGCCCGCGTCAGTCCCGGTTCATGCCAGCTAGAGCCGCGGGTTCGCGGCGGCCGGCCCCGGTCATGCTTGCAGGGCGGGCGGATGGGTAGCTTTCATCCGTGATCGGACGGATCCCGATTCTGGACGTGCAGCCGGTCCTGCCGGGCGAGAGCGTGCCCGCCAGGGCGGTGGCCGGCGAGACCTTCCAGGTCACCGCCACCGTGTTCCGCGAGGGCCACGAGATGCTCGGGGCAGCGGTAGTGCTCACCGACCCCGGCGGGGCGCAGTCGGCCTTGCTGCCCATGCGCGAGCTGGCCCCCGGCAGCGACCGGTACGGGGCCGACGTGACCCCCGACCGCCCGGGCAGCTGGCAGTTCCGGGTGGAGGCCTGGGGCGACCCGGTGGCCAAGTGGCGGCACGACGCCGAGATCAAGGTGCCGATCGGCCAGGACGTCGAGCTCATGCTGGCCGAGGGCGCGCTGCTGATGGAGCGGGCGGCGCAAAGCGTCGCCGCGCCCAAGACGCTGCCCCCGGAGGAGGCCAGGCAGGCCCGGGCCGCGCGCAAGGCGCTGAAAGAGGCGGCCGGGCAGCTGGCCGACGAGGCCCTCGTCCCGCTCGACCGGCTGGCCGCGGGCACCAGCGCCGCCGTGACCGCGGCACTGACCGCGTATCCGCTGCGCGACCTGCTGACCGCTACGGCGCGAATTCCCGCTGATAGTGCACCGCCAGCGCGCCCTGTACGGCGCGTGGTACGAGTTCTTTCCCCGGTCCGAAGGGGCCGAGGTGGACCCGGCGCGCCGGCGCCCGCCGAAGTCGGGCACCCTGCGCACCGCGGCGCAGCGGCTGGACGCGATCGCCGACATGGGTTTCGACGTGGTCTACCTGCCGCCGATCCACCCGATCGGCACGACCGCGCGCAAGGGCCAGAACAACGCGCTGCAGGCCGGGTCCGGCGACCCCGGCTCGCCGTGGGCGATCGGCGCGCCCGCGGGCGGCCACGACGCCATCCACCCCGACCTGGGCACGATAGAGGACTTCGACGCGTTCGTGCGGCGGGCCGGGGAGCTGGGTCTCGAGGTCGCCCTCGACTTCGCCCTGAACGCCTCGCCCGACCACCCGTGGGTGAGCAAGCACCCAGAATGGTTCACCACCAGGGCCGACGGCAGCATCGCGTACGCGGAGAACCCGCCGAAGAAGTACCAGGACATCTACCCGCTGAACTTCGACCACGACCCGGAAGGCATCTACGCCGAGGTCCTGCGCATCGTCTTGTACTGGATGGAGCACGGGGTCCGGATCTTCCGGGTCGACAACCCGCACACCAAGCCGGTGGAGTTCTGGCAGCGACTGCTCGCCGACATCGCCAGGACCGACCCGGACGTGATCTTCCTGGCCGAGGCGTTCACCCGCCCGGCGATGATGCACGGACTGGCCAGGATCGGCTTCCACCAGTCCTATACGTACTTCACCTGGCGCAACACGGCCGCCGAGCTGACCGAGTACCTGCTGGAGCTGGCCGGCCCTTCGGCCGCGTACATGCGGCCGAACTTCTTCGTGAACACGCCGGACATCCTGTGCCAGTATCTGCAGCACGCTCCCCCGGCCGCGTTCGCCGTCCGGGCCGTGCTGGCCGCCATGCTCACGCCCTCCTGGGGCGTGTACTCCGGCTTCGAGCTGTGCGAGAACATTCCGCTCGTCCCGGGCAGCGAGGAGTACCTGGACTCGGAGAAGTACCAGTACCGGCCGCGCGACTGGGACCGGGCGACTGAACTCGGCATCACGATCGCACCGCTACTCACCAGGCTGAACGAGATCCGGCGCGCGCACCCGGCCCTGCACTGGCTGCGTAACCTGCATTTCCACTACAGCGACCAGCCGGAGATCCTGTGTTTCTCCAAGCGCACGAGCCCGCAGCAGGAGGGCCACCCGGACACCGTCCTGGTGGTGGTAAACCTGGACGCGAACAATCCGCGGGAAGCTACTGTCTGGCTTGATGGCGAGGCGCTCGGCGCCGACCTCGGGGGCGGGGTCACCGTCACCGACGAGCTGAGCGGGCAGAGCTTCCGGTGGACGCAGGGCAACTACGTGCACCTGGATCCGGGGATCGCCCCCGCACACATCTTCACCGTGCGCTGAGTGGAACCCTCCGGCAGATTCTTGTTAAGTAGGCAGGTAGGTGTTCTGCAGGTGACGGGCAGCGGGGAGCGGGGAGTGAATCAGCCGATGCATCCGGCCCGGCAGGCCGCGGCCGCGCCTGCGCCGGTGCAGGAGTTCAAGACGACGACCTCCGAGCCGGTACCCGACTCGTTCTCGTTCGAGACCCCGCGCGACCCGAACTGGTACAAGCGCGCCGTCTTCTACGAGGTGCTGATCCGCGGTTTCCACGACTCCAACGGAGACGGCACCGGCGATATCAGGGGCCTGATCTCGCGGCTGGACTACCTGCAGTGGCTCGGCATCGACTGCATCTGGCTGCTGCCGATCTACAAGTCGCCGCTGCGAGACGGCGGATACGACATCTCCGATTTCATGGCCATACTCCCGGAGTTCGGCAATATCGGAGACTTCGTCGAGCTGGTCGAGCAGGCGCACGAGCGCGGCATCCGGGTGATCGCGGACCTGGTCATGAACCACACCAGCGACCAGCATCCGTGGTTCCAGGCGTCCCGGACCGACCCGGACGGGCCGTTCGGTGACTTCTACGTCTGGTCCGACACCGACGACCGGTACCTGGACGCCCGGGTGATCTTCGTGGACACCGAGCAGTCCAACTGGACGTTCGACCAGGTCCGCGGCCAGTACTACTGGCACCGGTTCTTTTCGCACCAGCCGGATCTCAATTACGAGAACCCGAAAGTCCAGGACGCGATGCTGGAGGTGCTGCGGTTCTGGCTCGACCTCGGCATCGACGGCTTCCGGCTGGACGCGGTCCCGTACCTGTACGAGCGCGAGGGCACCAACTGCGAGAACCTCAAGGAGACGCACGAGTACCTGCGCCGGGTCCGGACCGAGATCGACCGGCTGTACGCGGACCGGGTGCTGCTCGCCGAGGCCAACCAGTGGCCCGCCGACGTGGTGGAGTACTTCGGTGACCCTGGCGTCGGCGGCGACGAGTGCCACATGGCGTTCCATTTCCCGCTGATGCCGCGCATCTTCATGGCCGTCCGGCGCGAACAGCGGTACCCGATCTCCGAGATCATGGCGCAGACGCCGCAGATCCCGTCCGGCTGCCAGTGGGGCATCTTCCTGCGCAACCACGATGAGCTGACGCTGGAGATGGTCACCGACGACGAGCGCGACTACATGTACGCCGAGTACGCGCGGGACCCGCGGATGAAGGCGAACATCGGCATCCGCCGCCGGCTGGCCCCGCTGCTGGACAACGAGAAGGACCAGCTCGAACTGTTCACCGCGCTGCTGCTGTCGCTGCCGGGCTCGCCGGTCATCTACTACGGCGACGAGATCGGGATGGGCGACAACATCTGGCTCGGCGACCGCGACGGGGTTCGCACGCCGATGCAGTGGACGCCCGACCGCAACGCTGGGTTCTCCAGCTGCGACCCGGCCCGGCTGTACCTGCCGCTGATCATGGACCCGATCTACGGATACCAGGCGCTGAACGTGGAGGCGCAGGAGCGCAGCTCCGGCTCGCTGCTGAGCTGGACCCGGCGGATGATCGAGATCCGCAAGCGGCACCCGGTGTTCGCGCTGGGCAGCTACGAGGAGCTGAACTCGTCCAACCCGGCCGTGCTGGCGTTCGTGCGGATTCACCGCGAGGGCGACGACGAGGCGGCGGGCTCGGACGTCATGCTCTGCGTCAACAACCTGTCCAGGTTCCCCCAGCCGGTGGAGCTGGACCTGGGCCGGTTCGCCGGGTACGCGCCGGTGGAGTGCACGGGCGGCGTGGCGTTTCCGCCCATCGGCGAGCTGAACTACCTGCTGACACTGCCGGGGTACGGCTTCTACTGGTTCACGCTCACGCCGCCGGAGCATGGCTAGCGTGCTCCGCCGGGGCCTGCCGCTGAGTGCCGCGTCGCCGCTGGGTGCCGCGTTCTGCGCCGCGGCCGCGGTCGCGGTCATCGCGGGCTGCGGTTCCGGGCCGGCCCGGTGGTCGTGCACGGCGGCGGCGCGGCCCCGACGCGGCGGCTCCACGTCAGCCCGGTGACCAGCGCGGGGATCGCGGTCCGCGGTTACCGGGTGACGTCGCGCGCGTCCGGCGCGTCGTGCGAGCCGGGCTCGGAGGCGATCGGCCAGGCCTACCGGTGTTTCGCCGGGAACGCCGTCTACGACCCGTGCTGGCCCGCGAAGACGGCGTCGCCGACCGTGCTGTGCGTGGCCGACCCGTGGCTGCGCACCGCGGCCGAACTGAAAGTCAGCTCGGCGCTCGGCGCGATCCCGGCCACGGGCCCGAGCGCGGGCGAGCCGTGGGGCGTCCAGCTCGCCTCCGGCCAGCGCTGCGTGCTGGCGCAGGGCGCGCACAACGAGTTCAGCGGCCAGGTCGTCGACTATTACTGCACGACCCGGCCTGGCCCTGCTGCGCGGCCTCAATCGCAAGCCGGCCACCTGGACGGCGCGCAGCGTGCTGACCAGGGCGGGCAAGCTCCTCGGCGGCCCCGTCGAGCAGATCCAGCTCGCCTGGTACGGCAACCCGGCCAGGTATCACTAGGCAGTGCCATCAAGCGGGGCCGCCAGGCGGGGCCCCGGCGTTCATGATCCGCCCATTTACGGGCATGCTGGGGGGAGCGGTCCTGACCCACTGGGAGAGATCTTCCCGTTTTGCCGGGAACGAGCTGGGCAGGAGTGGCTGTCGACCTGACTGCCAGGCGGGAGGTGCGGGAGCGCGGTGACTGAGACGCTGACCGGCCATGCGCTGAGCGACATGCTGGCGAGCTGGCTGCCACGGCAGCGGTGGTTTCCCGGCAGCGGCAGCTCGGCGGGGGAGCTGGAGATCATCTCGGACGAGATCCTGCTCGACGGCGATCCGCAGCTGCGGCACCTGATCGTCGAGGCCGGGCAGGTCGGCATGCAGGCCCGCTTTCAGGTACTGCTCGGCTGCCGCAGCCAGCTGCCGGCCACTGTGACCGGCGCCGCCGTCATCGGCCAGCTGCCGGGCATGACCTGCTACGACGCGCTGCACGATCCGGATCTCGCGATGGTGCTGCTGCGCGGCATCGCGCACGAGCGCACGGCCGGACCACTGCGCTTCGTCCGCGAGCCGGCCGCGCCGCTGCACGACTGGCAGTCGAGCCGGCTGCTGACCGCCGAGCAGAGCAACACCAGCCTGGTCTTCGGCGAGGCGGCGATCCTCAAGGTGCTGCGACGGCTGTTTCCCGGCGCCAACCCCGACCTTGAGGTCGCCGACGCTCTCGCCCGGCTCGGCTCGGACCGGGTCGCCGCGCCGTTCGGCTGGATCGAGACCCAGATCGGCGCCGAGCCGGTGCTGCTGGGCGTGCTGTCGGAGTTCCTCGCCCACGCCAGCGATGGCTGGAAGCTGGCGACGCAGACGCTCGGCCGCCTCTACGCCCGACAGGGCGCGTACGGCCAGGAGTACCTGACCGCGCCGGTCCCGGCCAGCGCCGATGCCGGCGGGCTGCCGTTCGCGGCGGAGGCACGCGAGCTGGGCACGGCGACCGCGCAGATGCACGTGGACATGGCGACGGCGTTCGGCCACCGGGCGATGGCAGCCGAGGAACTGGCGGCGCTGGCGGCCACGCTGACCGCCAAGCTGGACCAGGCGACGTCGGTCGTGCCCGAGCTCGCCGCGCACGCCGACCGGATCCGGGCCGCCTACGGCGAGGTCGCGCGCATCCGCCAGCCGGTCATGATGCAGCGGATTCACGGCGACTACCACCTCGGCCAGGTCATGCTCAGCAGGCACGGCTGGGTGGCGCTCGACTTCGAGGGCGAGCCCGCGGCGCCGCTGGCCGAGCGCCGGGCGCTGGCGCCTCCGCTGCGGGACGTCGCCGGGATGCTGAGATCTTTCGACTACGCGGCCCGGCATCAGCTGGTCGGTCACCCGGAGCGGCGCAGCCTCGCCGCGACGGCGACCGCCTGGGTGACCCGCTGCGAGCAGGAGTTCTGCGCGGGTTACGCGGCGGGCGGCGGGGCAGACCCGAATGACCAGGCGGCGCTGCTACGCGCACTGACGCTGGAGAAGGCGGTTTACGAGGTGATCTACGAATACCGGCACCGGCCGGACTGGCTGTCGATCCCGCTCGACTACGTGGCGGCGGCATGACCGCGCGAGTCGACCATGTCGACCAGCTGAGCCACGCCGAGATTGACGCGCTGGTCGCCGGCACGCACCACGACCCGCACTCGGTGCTCGGCGCGCACCTGGGCGAGGACGGCGTGACCATCCGGGCGCTGCGGCCGCTGGCCGACTCCGTGACGGTGGTACTGCCCGACGGCAGCCGGATCCCGATGAGCCACCTGCACCAGGGCGTCTTCTCGGTGACGGTGCCGGGCACGGCAGTGCCCGACTACCGGGTCGCGGTGACGTATCCGGGCACGCCGGAGACCATGACCGACGACCCGTACCGGCACCTGCCGACGCTCGGCGAGGTCGACCTGCACCTGATCGGCGAGGGGCGGCACGAGACGCTGTGGACGGTGCTCGGCGCCCGGGTCCGGCCCGAGGCGGCGGGCACGTCGTTTGCGGTCTGGGCGCCGAACGCGCGCGGCGTCCGGGTCATCGGTGACTTCAACCACTGGGATGGCCGCGCACACCCGATGCGCTCGCTCGGCTCGTCTGGCGTGTGGGAGCTGCTGATCCCCGGCCTCGGGCCCGGCAGCACGTACAAGTTCGACGTCCTCGGCCCGGATGGCTCCTGGCATCGCAAGGCCGACCCGATGGCGGGCTGGGCTGAGCGGCCGCCGGCGACGGCATCCGTCGTGACCGACTCCCGGCACGAGTGGGGCGATCGGGACTGGATGACCCAGCGCGCGCAGCGCGATCTGCTCGCCAGCCCGATGAGCATCTACGAGGTGCACCTGGGTTCGTGGCGGCCCGGCCTGACCTACACCGAGCTGGCGACGCAGCTGACCAGCTACGTGACCGAGATGGGCTTCACCCACGTGGAGTTCCTGCCCGTGGCCGAGCACCCGTTCGGCGGGTCCTGGGGCTATCAGGTCACCTCGTACTACGCGCCGTCCGCGCGGTTCGGCACGCCGGATGAGTTCAGGTACCTGGTCGACTGCCTGCATCAGGCCGGCATCGGCGTCCTGCTGGACTGGGTGCCCGCGCACTTCCCGCGCGACTCGTGGGCGCTGGCCAGGTTCGACGGCACGCCGCTCTACGAGCACGCCGACCCGCAGCGCGGCGAGCACCCGGACTGGGGCACGCTGATCTTCGACTTCGGCCGGCCCGAGGTGCGCAACTTCCTGGTGGCCAACGCGATCTACTGGCTGGAGGAGTTCCACGCCGACGGCCTGCGGGTGGACGCCGTCGCGTCGATGCTCTACCTGGACTACTCCCGCAAGGACGGGGAGTGGTCGCCCAACTCGCTCGGCGGCCGGGAGAACCTGGACGCGGTCTCATTCCTGCGCGAGGCCACCGCCACCTGCTACAAGCGGGTACCGGGGATCACGATGATCGCCGAGGAGTCCACCGCGTGGCCGGGTGTCAGCCGGCCGGTCCACCTCGGCGGGCTCGGTTTCGGGCTCAAGTGGAACATGGGCTGGATGCACGACACGCTCGCCTACTTCGCCCGCGACCCGATCCACCGCAGCTACCACCACGACGAGATCACGTTCTCGATGATCTACGCCTTCAGCGAGAACTACGTGCTGCCGCTGTCGCACGACGAGGTCGTGCACGGCAAGGGCTCGCTGCTGCGCAAAATGGCGGGTGACGAGTGGCGCCAGTTCGCCGGCCTGCGCTCGCTGCTCGCCTACATGTGGGCGCACCCGGGCAAGCAACTGCTCTTCATGGGGTCGGAGTTCGGCCAGTCGGCCGAGTGGTCCGAGCAGGACGGGCTGCGCTGGCAGGAACTGGGCGACCCGAGGCACGCCGGCGTGCAACAACTCGTCCGCGACCTGAACGCGGTTTACGCCCAGCGGCCGGCGCTGTGGCAGCAGGACAGCGCGCCCGCGGGCTTCGAGTGGATCGACGCCAACGACCGCTCTGGCAACGTCCTGTCGTTCCTGCGCTTCGGCAGCGACGGCAGCGCCCTCGCGTGCGTCGCGAACTTCTCCGCGGTCCCGTACTACGACTACCAGATCGGGCTGCCGTCCGCCGGGGTGTGGGCTGAGGTGGTCAACACCGACGCGGACGTCTACGGCGGCAGCGGGGTGGGGAACATGGGCAGCGTCCTGGCCGCGGACGCGTCGTGGCACGGGCGACCGGCCTCGGCCACGATCACGATCCCGCCGCTGGCGGTGCTCTGGCTCGCGCCCGAAGACGCGCCAGAGGACGACGTCACCACGTAGGGCGCGGTAGGGTACCCTATACGTATGGTGATGGTGAAGACGTCGGTCTACCTGCCCGACGAGCTGAAGGACCGGCTCGCCCAGGCGGCTGAAGTATCCGGGGACTCGGAGGCCACGATCATCCGCAGTGCCCTGGAGCAGTGGCTCGCCAGCATGGTGCGGCCTCGCTCGACCATGCTGGGCAGTCTCGACTTCGGTGATCCCGACTTCGCGGAGAAGGTCGACAAGTACCTCGCCGGGTTCGGCGAGAATTGATCATCGCCGATGCCAGCGGGCTGCTGGCGGTCCTGGGCCGCGACCAGCGCGCTCACGCCCGGGCGCGAGCCGTTTTCGAGGCGGACCCCGGCCCGGTCGTGCTTTCGCCGTATGTACTCACGGAGCTTGATTATCTGCTCGTAAAGCACTTCGGTGTTGACGTCGAGCTGGAGTTTCTGGCCGAGGTGGCCGGCGGCGTATTCGAGCTTGCTCAGTTCGGCCGGGATGATCTCGTCCGCGCCATCGCCTTGCTGCGTAAGTACCGCGACCTGCGGATAGGCGTCGAGCAAGCTTCGCTCGTTGTGCTCGCGGAGAGATACAACACCACTCGCATCTTGACGCTGGACGAGCGGCATTTCCGGGCGATCAGGCCGCCGCACGCCGATGCGTTCACGCTGCTGCCGGCCGACGCCTAGTCCGGCTCGTATGCCAGCAGGTCACCGGGCTGGCAGTCCAGCGCCGCGCACAGGCTCGCGAGCGTGCTGAACCGGACAGCGCGGGCACGCCCGTTCTTGAGCACCGAGAGGTTCACCACGGTGATGCCAACCCGGTCCGAGAGTTCCGCCAGCGTCATCCCCCGGGCAGCGAGCAGCTCGTCCAGCCGGATCCGGATCTCCCCCGGCGCTGTGACTTCCGCCTGCCGGGCCGTCAAACCGTCGCCCTGACTTCCTCATCCAGCGCTACCCCGGCGCGGGTGATCCGGGCGAAAGTCAGCAGTCCCACGCCGGCTAGCGCCGGGACCGGCAGCAGCGCACGCAGTGATCCGCTGAAGAGCATGTCGGCGAGCAGGTCGGGGCCGCCAACGGGCGGCGGGTCCCGCAAGAACATCTGCAGCAGCAGGTCGGTGCCCAGCCGGCTGACGGCGCCCGCGACGGCCGTGCCGATCAAGACGACCAGGCCGAGCCGCCACATGATCCCGGCAGTTCTGGCGGTGAAGGGACCGTTCCGGCCGGCTTCCCGGACGAGCTGCCAGATGAGCACCAGGACCGTCGCGAGCACGAGCGGGCCGGGCAGCCGCATCAGCCCATCGAGAACCCACTGGGCGGTGGACGGATGCGACGCGCACGCCTGCACCACACCGTCGCCGTGGATGACGGCGCCGGCCCGGGCCGGGTAGCCCGCAGGGGCGTTGTCGGCTACGCCGGGCATAGTTGCGCAGACCGAGCCGCGCTCGCCAGTCGCGAACGACACAACTACGGCGAAGCCGGCCAGGGCAAGGAACCGGCCATAGACATCGGCGACCCGGCTCAGCGGTCGCATCGACTTCTCGCCGGCCGGATCGGTCGCAGCGCGGCTCGCCGCCTGCCCGCGCACCAGGCCGATCATGAACGGCACGATCAGAGTTCCGGCCAAGACTGCGAGCCCAGTACCGATCAAAATCCAAGCTGCCACAGCTAACCTCTCAGGCTGGCTTATCGATAGTCGATACTATCGATTATCGATATGCCCGCCGTCAAGAGGCCTACGTGACCTCGACGATCTCGGCCTTGAGCAGCCGGCCAGACTCGATCCGGAGCAGTCCGATGGTGCCGTAGCGGCTGGCGGCGGCGGTCGGTCGGCGAGCCCGGATTGAAGATCCGCAGCCCGGCCTCGGTCTGGTCGAGCGGGATGTGCGAGTGCCCGAAGATGACCAGCCGCGCCGCCGGGAACGTCCGCCGCATCCGCGCCACCCGGCCCGTCGCCTGACCGCTGTCGTGAATCATCGCGGCCGGGAGCCCGTCGAGGTCCAGTTCCAGCGTGGGCTCGGCGCCCCAGCGGGCGACGTCGGGACCGTCGTTGTTGCCGACGACCGCGCGCACCGGGGCATAGCCGCTCAGCTCGGCCAGGACCGCCGCCGTGCAGACGTCGCCCGCGTGCAGGATGAGATCGGCCCCGCGCAGGTGCCCGGCTACCGCGGCCGGGCACGCCTTCCACCGGCGCGGCGCGTGCGTGTCGGACAGGACGACGATCCTCACGCCGACCATCTTGCCGCCCGATGCCCGTGCTGCGGCGCGGCCCCGTTCCCGTAATATTCCCGCATGCGGACAGAGGCGGTCTTTCTGGACCTGGATGCGACGCTGCTCGACTACCCGAGCGCCGCGTGGAGCGCGTCCGTGCACGCGGTGTGCGCCGCGCTGCCGCTGCCGGCCGGCGTCGACCGGGACCGCCTCGGCCGGATCTACACCGAGGTCAGCACCCGGCACTTCCTGGCCGCCGAGCAGACCCACGAGGCGCCGGCCGACGGGCACACGATCTGGCGCGAGCTGTGGCACGAGGCGCTCGCGGAGTCCGGCTGCGACGACGACGGGCTGGCCGAGCGGGCCGTTACTACCTACGAGGCCGAGCGCGCGGCCAGGTACCGCCTGTATGACGACGTGCTGCCGACCCTCGCGGAGCTGCGGCGGCGGGTGGGCGCGCTGGTACTGATCACCAACGGGCCGGGCACGACCCAGCGGCACAAGGTGGACGCCACCGGCCTGGACACCCTGCTAGACGCGGTGATCATCTCCGGCGAGGCGGGCGTGTCCAAGCCGGACCCCGGCATCTTCGCGCTCGCCGGGCGGGCCGCGGGCGTCCCGCTAGCGGCGGCCTGGCACGTCGGCGACAGCCTGGCCAGCGACGTCGCGGGCGCCGCGAACGCCAGCCTCGGGGCCGGAGTATGGCTGAATCGGACCGGAGCCCCGCTACCCGACGACGCGCCGCACCCGGACCACCAGATCGCCTCGCTGGCCGAACTGCCCGCGTTGCTCGACCGCTAGCTCACCAGCCGACCGCGCCGTCGACCAGCTCGCGGATCAGGTCGGCGTGCCCGTTGTGCCGGGCGTACTCCTCGATCATGTGCACGTAGATCCAGCGCAGCGAGACCCGCTCGCCGCCACGCAGACCGGCGGCGGCGAGGTCCCGGTCCGCGGCGTTGCGCCGGCTCGTCTCGCACTCGGCCTGCCACGCGGCCAGATCCGCGGCCCAGTCCGCGTCGTCCAGCGGCACCAGATCGCTGTCCTCGATGGCGGGGTCGTACCAGATGTGCGGCGTCTGCGGCGCCGACAGCAGCACGCGGCTGAACCAGTTCCGCTCGACCTCGGCCATGTGCCGCACCAGCCCGTGCAGTGAGAGGTTGGAGGTCGGTACCGGCCGCGCCTTGCGCCGCGCGTCGTCTAGCCCCTCGCACTTGAGCAGCAGCGTGGTCCGGTGGAACTCCAGCCACGCGTCGAGCATCTCCCGGTCGCCGAGCAGAAACGTCGGCTCGGTCCGGCGTTCGTCGACGAGATCCTCGACCATCGGTCAGCTCCCTTGCTGCATTCGTTCCTTGATTCCGGCCAGCCTCGATTCCCGGCCATCCTCGCCGCCCGGCCCGGCTCGGCGCCACTGCGTTTCCCCCCGGCGCACCTGCGCGCGGACAAGGCCCGCGGTTAACTGGCTAGATCTGCGCCAGCAGCCAGCCAGGGCCGGCTATCTCGGCTCCGGCCGCGGTGCACCGCTGGCGCAGCTCGCGATCCGCGGTGACGACGAGCCGCCGGCCGGGCGTGCGCGCCGCCAGCTCCGCGATCGTGTCGTCACCCTCGCCTGGGGCGGCAACTACCCGTACATCGCCGGCGCCGTCCTCGGCCGCCGCGGGCCGGGCGGCGCCTTCCACGACCAGCACGATCTCGGGCAGCCAGGTCATCCGGAGCACCGCCGCACGGCCGGTGGCTGGGAGTTCTCTGCTGCCGCCGGAGCCGGGGCCGGGATCTCCCGGCAGCGCCGCCACCCCGGCCGAAGCCAGCGGCTCCAGCTGCGCGCGCAGCCGGGATGCCGCCCCCGCCCGGTCCTTCCACCAGCCGTCCGGGCGCGAACCGACCACGTTCGCGCCGTCGACGATGATCGTCAGCTGGGCCAGCTCCGCGCGCAGCAGGTGCCAGTGCTCGGCGAAACCGGGATGCAGGCTCAGCTGCGTGACGTTCACCGGATCCACCCACTCGACGTCCTCGGTCTCGTCGTAATCGGACTTCACCTCGAACGGGCCGGGCGCCTGCGCCAGCACCGTCGTGTACGACCAGCCGCCGTGGTCGTCGGTGAAGATCGCCCGCGGCCGCACCGCGCCCGGCCGCACGCCGCATTCCTCCGCCGCCTCGCGCTCCGCCGCGGCCAGCACGGTTTCGTGGCTGTCCCTGGCGCCGCCGGGCAGGCCCCAGGTGCCGCCGTGGTGGCTCCACCAGGTCCGCTGCTGCAGCAGGACCGGGCCGCCCTCGGCCACATACGCGAGCAGCCCGGCCGCGCCGAACCGGCCCCAGTGCCGGTGCCCGAGGCCGCAGCGGACCCAGCCATTCCCATCACGGATCGTCATGCGTTCCCCACCAGGCCATCGTCGTGGGTCGCGTCGTCCCCGGCAACTTGATGCCGCCCGCCAGCCAGGCGCGGACCTCGCCGCCCCGGGCAGTACACCTAGGCTGGGTCGCCATGCCAGACTCGCTCATCCCCGCGCCGTTGGCGAAGCTGCGCCAGCAGCGGACCGCGCCGCTCATCCTCGAACTCGACCTCACCGAGGGCGTCAGCGAATCCCGGCCCGCCGACCCGGTCTCGGCGCTGACGGCCAGGAACCGGGCGGTCCTGCCCGACATCCTCGACGCCCTGCGCCGGGCCCGGCTGGACGGCCGCGTCACCGCACTGGTGGCCAGGGTCGGCGGCCGCGGTATCGGCCTGGCCGCGGTGCAGGACCTGCGCCGCGCGGTCCGCGAGTTCGCCGCGGCGGGCAAGGTGACGATCGCGTGGGCCGACTCGTTCGGCGAGTTCTCGGCCGGAAACGTCCAGTACTACCTCGCCACCGCCTTCGACGAGATCTGGCTGCAGCCCTCGGGCGATCTGGGGCTGACCGGGATCGCGGTCGAGCGCGTGTTCCTGCGGGGCGCCCTGGACAAGATCGGCGCGGACTTCCAGGTGGCGAAGCGGCACGAGTTCAAGAGCGCGGCCGAGCAGCTCACCGAGCGCGGTTACTCCGAGCCCGCCCGGCAGGCAACCGAACGCCTGACCGCCTCGATCACCGAGCAGCTCGCAGACGCGATCGGCGAGCGGCGCGGGATCGCGCCCGAGCAGGTCCGGTCGCTCATCGACAGCGGGCCGTTCCTCGCGACCCAGGCGCTGGCGCACGGGCTGGTCGACCGGCTCGGCTACCGGGACGAGGTCTACGCCACTGCCCGCAAGCACGCCGGCCACGACGCCGTGCTGCAGTATCTCGGCCGCTACCAGCGCGGCAAGGTGCTGGCCGAGCGGGTCCGCAAGAGGGCCCGCAGCCCGCTCGTGCGGCGGCCCGAGCCCGTCGTCGCGCTGATCCTCGCGACCGGGCCGATCCGGCGCGGGCGCAGCGGCCGCGGCCCGCTCGGCGGCTCGATGGGCTCGGACACCATCGCGCATGCGATCCGCACGGCCGCCAGGGATGAGCAGGTCCGCGCGATCCTGCTCCGGGTGAACAGCCCGGGCGGCTCCTATGTCGCGTCGGACACGATCTGGCGCGAGGTGGTCCGGGCCAGGGCGGGCGGCACCCCGGTCGTCGTGTCCATGGGCGACGTCGCCGCCTCGGGCGGCTACTACATCTCCATGGCCGCGGACGTCATCGTGGCCCAGCCCGGCACGGTGACCGGGTCGATCGGCGTGCTGACCGGCAAGCCCGTCGTCGGCGCGGCCCTGAGCCGGGCCGGGGTCACCAGCGACCTGGTCACTCAGGGCGAGCACGCGGCGATGTTCTCACCGCAGCACCCGTTCAGCTCCGACGAGTGGACGCTGGTGAACGACTGGCTGGACCACATCTACGCGGACTTCACCGGCAAGGTCGCCGAGGGTCGCGGGATGACTCAGCCGCAGGTGCACGAGCTGGCTCGCGGCCGGGTCTGGACCGGCGCCGACGCGGTCGAGCGCGGGCTGGTCGACGAGCTCGGCGGGCTCGAGCGGGCCGCGACGATCGCGCGCAAGCGGGCGGGCCTGCCCGCCTCCGCTGAGCTGCGGGTCTACCCGCGGTCCCGGCCGCTCGACCGGCTCCGGCCGGCCAGTTCGAGCCAGAGTGCGACGGCCGCGGCCGCCAGCCTGCTCGCCGACACCTGGGGCCCGGTCTCCCAGCTCGCGGCCCGCGCCGGGCTGGGCACGCACGGGCCGCTGATGCTGCCAGGCTACTGGACCTTTGAGTGACGGAACGCCGGGACGAGGCCTCGCCGGCGTCGCTTGGCGCGGCGCTGAGTGCCTGGCCCGGAGCAGTCACGCTGCTGACGGTCACCGACGGCCGGGATGACATCGGCACCACGGTCAGCTCGTTCTGCCCGGTGTCGGCGGACCCGCCGCTCGTACTCGCGTCCCTGATCGCCGCGGCCTACCCGGCCGAGGTGCTCAGCAGGCTGAGCCTGTTCGCGGTGACCCTGCTCGCGACCGGCCAGCGGATGCTGGCGGGCCGGTTCGCGGCGGCTGGCCGCCCCGGCGCCCGGTTGCTGCTCGACGGCGTGCCGCACCACCGCGGTGAGCGCTCCGGCGCGCTCATCCCGGACGGCGGGCTGGCGGCGTTCGAGTGCGAGGTGACCGAGCGCGTGCCCGGCCGGCGACCACCTGCTGCTGATCGCCAGAGTCCTGGGCGTCCCTTATGTGGCCGAAACGGGCGAACCGCTCATCCGGTTCCGCGGCCGATACCTGCGGCCATAGCCAGCCGCGCCGACTGTGTGTCTTTCTGGTCGCTAAAGCGACCAGATAGCGACCGAATTCGCACACAGTCGCAGAGCCGCGTCCGGTCTGCGGGGGTTTGCGCGTCGGGTGTGCCGGTCCGGGCCGGGGCCGCGTCCGGGTGTGCCGGTTTGGGCCGGGGGTAGGTCCGATAGCCGGGGACCATCGGGGGGACGGTGCGTACACGGATCACGGCCGCGCTGGTCGCGGTGCTTGCCCTGGTGTCCTGGGTCAGCGCGCTCGCCTCGCCCGCCCTGGCGGTGGCGCCGTCGCGGCTGTCCGGCGAGATCACCGACCCGGCCGACGTCCTCGGTGCCCATCGTGGTGCGGTGCAGGCGGCCATCACCCGGCTGTACGACCAGGACCGGGTGAAGCTCTATGTCGTCTATGTACCTAACTTCTCCGGCCTGAGCCCGACCGGCTGGGTTGATCACGCCGCCGTCCGTAACGGCCTTGGCACCCGCGACATCCTCATGGGCGTCGCCACCACCGATCGCAACTACGCGATCAGTGCCGACCCGGCTATGGGGCTATCAACCACCGAGCTGGATGCGGTGAACGCCACCGCGATCGAGCCGGCCCTGCGGCAGGGAAACTGGACGGCCGCCGCGACCGGCGCGGCCGGCGGGTTCGCGGCGGTGATCGCGAGCCGCCCGGTCCCGGCCCCGTCGCTGAGCACGGCCGTCGCGCCGCATAACGGCACGGTGCAGAACGGCACGGTGCAGAACGGCACGGTGCCCGGGGCGGTGCCCGGCCCGGGCGTCGCTCAGGCCGGCCTGACTGGCACCGACTGGGCCGCCATCGCCGGCGGCGCGGTGCTCCTGCTGGGGCTGTTGCTGCTCGCCGGGCTGGCGCTGTCCCGTCGCCGGGTGCCCGGCGGCCGCGCACCGGCACAGCCGGCTGGCCCCTCGACGGCCGAGCTGGCGGCCCAGGCCGCGTCCGCGCTGGTGGCGACCGACGACGCGATCAAGACCAGCGACCAGGAGCTCAGCTTCGCGGTGGCCAGGTTCGGGGAGCAGGCGGCGGCGCCGTTCTCCGCCGCCCTGAAGGCCGCCCGGGCGGAGATCGCGGCGGCGTTCAAGCTACGGCAGCTCCTCGACGATGACATCCCGGAGACCGAGCCGGTCCGGCGGTCGATGCTGACCGAGATAGCCGGCCGGTGCGGCCGGGCGAACCAGATCCTGGACGAGCAGTCGCAGGCGTTCGACGAGCTGCAGAACCTGGAGGCCCGCGCGCCCCAGGTGCTGGCCGAGGTTGATCACCACGTGACGCAGCAGGACTCCCGGGCTGACCGGTCGGAACAGACGCTGACCAGGCTCGGCGCCAAGTACTCGGCGATCGCGGTCGCGACGGTGACTTCCAGTCCCGGCCAGGCCCGCGAGCGACTCGAGTTCGCCCGCGGCCGCCTCGCCGCCGCGCGCCAGTCGCTCGCCGCCGATTCGGCCGGTGCGGCCGCGGTCAGCTTGCAAGCGGCGGAGTCGGCCGCCGACCAGGCCGAGTCGCTCCTGGACGGGATCGGGCACCTCGAGGCGGAGCTGACTCAGGCGGCGTCCGCGCTCCCGACGGCGCTGCGCGAGATTGACGCCGACATCGCCGAGGCGACGGCCCTGCACGCCGGGCCGTCCGACGGCTGGGCCGCCGTCGTGGCCAGGGCGCAGGCGGCGGCCGCCGCCGCGCGCGAACAACTGGCCGCGAACCAGCCATTCGACCCGCTCGCGGCGCTGCGGCAGGTGGAGGAGGCCGGCGCGGAACTGGACCACTCGCTCGGCAGCGCGCGCGAGAAGCGGGACCGGCAAGAGCGGGCCCGGGCGGTGCTGGACCAGGCGATGCTGGTCGCCCGCAGCTCGGTCACCGCGGCCGAGGACTTCATCACGACCAGGCGCGGTGGCGTCGGCGCCGCCGCGCGGACCCGGCTGGCCGAGGCCCACCGGCACTTCCAGCAGGCGATCGCCGGCGCGCGCGACGACCCGGAGGCGGCGCTGGCCGAGGCACAGGCCGCGGACGTACTCGGCCAGCAGGCGCGCTCGCTGGCCGAGCAGGACGTCGCCGACTTCAGCCACGCCGGCCACGGACCGATCATCAGCGGCGGCGGCTTCGGGGCCGGGTTCGGCGGCGCGATCCTGGGCGGCATCCTGGTCGACTCGCTGTTCGGCGGCGGTGCTGGCTCTGGTGGGCGGCGTGGCCGCGGCTCGGCGGCGGACTCGGCGGGCTCGGCGGGCTCGGCGGGCTCGGTCCGGGCAGCTTCGGGGGCACCGGCACCAGGGGCCGGCACAGCATCGGCGGCAGGTTCTAGCGACGGTTCAGATCGAGGGGGATTCATGTCACAGCAGGGCATCGTCGGCCGGGTCATGCAGCTCGCCCGGGCCAACGTCAACGCGATGATCGACTCGGCCGAGGATCCGCAGGTAATGCTCGACCAGCTCGTCCGGGATTACAGCGCCCACATCTCCGCGGCCGAGCAGGCGATCGCGCAGACGATCGCGAACCTCCGGATGATCGAGGAAGACCAGCAGGAAGAGGCCAAGGCCGCGCAGCAGTGGGGCAAGAAAGCGCAGGCCGCCAGCAAGAAGGCCGACGAGCTGCGCGCCACCGGCACCGTCGGCGAGGCGGACACCTTCGACGACCTGGCCAGGGTGGCGCTGGAGCGGCAGATGACGGCGGAGCAGGATGTGGTCACCGTCCAGCACACGATCGACGCGCAGAACGAGTCGGTGGCCAAGCTCAAGACCGGGCTCGACCAGATGAAGATCAAGCTGCGCGACATGAAGCGCAAGCGCGACAACCTGGTCGCCCGCTCCCGCAGCGCGCGCGCCCAGGCGCAGCTGCAGGACGCCGTCAAGGGCATCGACATCATGGACCCGACCAGCGAGGTGAGCCGGTTCGAGGAGAAGGTCCGGCGCGAGGAAGCCCGGGTCCAGAGCCACGAGGAACTCGCGGCGTCGGGACTGGACGCGCAGTTCGCCAGCCTGGAGGACGCCGAGAACAGGGCCGAGATCGAGAACCGGCTGCAGGCGCTGAAGGCCGGCCGGGCGGTGGCCAAGGCCGGCCGCAGCCCGAGCAGATCGACCGTGCGCTAGCGGGCGAGCGCCGGCCGGCTCCGTCAGCCGTTGAGGTAGGCCAGCACGGCCAGCACCCGCCGGTTGTCGTCGTCGGAGGGCACCAGGTCGAGCTTGCTGAAGATGCTGGTGCTGTGCTTGCTGACCGCTTTCTCGGTGACGAACAGCCGCTGCGCGATGGCGCTGTTGGACCTGCCCTCGGCCATCAGCTCCAGCACCTCGCGCTCCCGCGCCGACAGCCGGCCCAGCGGCTCCTCCCTGGAGCGCCGGCCCAGCAGCTTGCTCACTACTTCGGCGTCCATGACCGTGCCGCCGCCCGCGACGGTGCGCACCGCGTCGGTGAACTGATCGTCGTTGAATACCCGGTCCTTGAGCAGGTAGCCGACGCCGCCAGCCTGGTCAGCGAGCAGTTCCCTGGCGTACAGCTGCTCGACGTACTGGGAGAGCACGAGCACCGGCAGTCCGGGTAGCTCGCGCCTGGCTTCGATCGCGGCCCGCAACCCGTCGTCGGTGAAGGTCGGCGGCAGCCGCACGTCCACGATCGCGACGTCTGGCTTGTGCTCGAGCAGCGCCGTCAGCAGGCCAGGCGCGCTCTCCACCGCCGCGGCGATCTCGAACTCGTGCGCCTCCAGCAGCCGGACCAGGCCGTCGCGCAGCAGGAACAAGTCCTCCGCCACCACCACGCGCACGGTTCCTCCTGGCTATGAGCTCAGCACCGCTGGCGAGAGTGCACACGGTACCTCGATCACCACCATCGTCGGGCCGCCCGGCGGGCTGCTCACCGCCAGCAGCCCGTCGAATGTCGCGAGTCTGCGCTCCACCCCGGCCAGCCCCGTGCCGGCGGACGCGTCCGCGCCCCCGAGCCCGAAGTCGGTGACGACGATGCGCAGCACGCCGCCGTGGTGCTCGGCGGAGACGCGCGCGGCCCGGGCGCCCGAGTGCTTGGCCGCGTTCGTCAGCACCTCGGCCACGGCGAAGTAGCAGGCGGTCTCGATCGGCGCCGGGAGCGACCCTGGCAGGTCGATATCGGCCTGCACCCGCATCGGGCTGTCCAGCGCCAGGGCCCTGATCGCGTCCGCCAGCCCCCGGTCGGCGAGCACCGGCGGGTGCACGCCGCGGACGAGCTCGCGCAGCTCCGTCAGCGCCCGCGCCGAGGTATCGCGGGCCTCGGCCACCAGCGCGAGCGCCGCGTCGGGATTGGTCGGGATCAGCTTCTCCACCGCGCGCAGGTGCATGCCCAGCGCCACCAGCCGCGCCTGCGCGCCGTCGTGCAGGTCGCGCTCCAGCCGCCGCAGGTCGGCGGCCGCGGTGTCGACCGCTACCGCCCTGGTCTCGGTGAGCCGCTGGATCCGCTGGGCCAGGTCCCGGTAACCGGCCACGCCCACGTAGCGCATCAGGCCGGGCGCGACGCGCGGAACGAGCCACAGCCCGGCGCCGACGAACGCCAGCCCCTGGATCACGGCGAGATCCGCCATCGGCTGACTGGTCACGTCGATCACCCCGTACTCGACGTAGCCCGCGCTGTTCAGCCGGCAGGTGCCAGCCCGCGCCGGAGTAGGTCGCGCCGAAGTAAATGCCAGCCAGCCCGAGCGCCGATCAGGCCGGCCGCGGCGGTGGCGGCGGCGCGGCCGGGCGCAGCCCGGATGAAGAGCACAGCGCCTCCGATCAGCAGCACCGGCCAGATCAGCCCGGCCGCGAAGGCACCGAACCATAGGTTCGGGGTAAACATTGCCGCCGCGATCACCGTCACCGGCAACAGCAGCAAAGCCCACGGCCGGCCGGCGAACTCGGGTTCGGCCAGCCGGCCGAGCAGCTGCCGCGCCCGCCCCCGCGCGAGGCTCGCCGACCGCCAGCCCGCCCAGATGCCGAGCAGCAGGAACAGGTAGGCCTGGGGCAGCAGCCAGTAGAAGGAGAGGTTCGGACTGCCGACCAGGGTGAGTCCGTAGACCCGCTCCTGGCTGTACCCGAATTCGGCGGTGCGGACGGCGTTGAAGCCGACCAGGCTGAGCGCGACGAGGCCGACGGCAGCGGCGCTGCGCACCGCCCGCGGCCGGAAGATGATGATCCCCGCCGCGATGGCCGGAACTGTCACCGCGGCCCAGGAGGACCACCGCAGCGCGCTGGGAGCGCCACGGACAGCGCCACGAGCGCAACGTTCCAGGCCGCGGCGCGAAGGCGCCCCCGTGCGGTCTTCGCGTCCCGGTCCGGTGCAACCGCGGACGACACCGGCGATCAGGCCGATGACCACGAGCACTTTGAGCAGCGCGGCGACGTTGTCTGGTCCGCGACGGGTGAGCAGCCAGTAGGCAGTTCCGAGATACACGCGATCCCCTGAGTCGAGTGGTGAGCCGACTCAGCCACCCTCCCGCAGCCGGGCTCCGCTTCGCTACGGGGCGACCTCCACAACGCGGGTAGGCCTACGCCTACCTCAGGCGACGCGCTCGCCAGCCTGCCAGACACCGGAGATCTGCGGCACGCCCGGCCGGTAGGCCAGGTAGGCGTGCGACGGGGCGTCGAGCATGATCAGGTCGGCGCGGGCGCCGGCGCCGAGGTGGCCGACGTCGGTGCGCCGCAGCGCGTGCGCGCCGCCGGCCGTCGCCGCCCAGACCGCTTCCTCGGTGGTCATGTGCATTTCCCGGACCGCCAGCGCGATGCACAGCGGCATGCTGGAGGTGAAGCACGAGCCCGGATTGCAGTCGGTCGCGAGCGCGACCGTGACCCCGGCGGCCAGCAGCCGGCGCGCGTCCGGATACGGCTGGCGGGTGGAGAACTCCACCCCGGGCAGCAACGTGGCGACGGTCCCGCCGGAGGACGCCAGCGCGTCCACGTCCGCGTCGGTCAGGAACGTGCAGTGATCGGCCGACGCCGCTTCGGCTTCGACCGCGACCTGGATTCCGGGGCCAGGCCCGAGCTGGTTGGCGTGCACCCGGGCCTGCAGCCCGGCCGACTCCCCCGCCCGCAGCACGGCCCGCGCCTCGTCGGCCCCGAACGCGCCGCGCTCGCAGAACACGTCCACCCATCTGGCCTGCGGCGCGCAGGCGGCCAGCATCTCACCGCAGACCAGCTCGACATAGCCGGGCACGTCGCCGTCGAACTCAGGCGGCACCACGTGCGCGCCCAGGTAGGTGACCTCGGGCGTGACCTCGGCGGCCAGCGCCACGCTGCGCGCCTCGTCGGCCACGGTGAGCCCGTAGCCCGACTTGCACTCGAAGGTGGTGGTGCCCTGCCCGATCATCTCCGCGGCGAGCCGGGCCAGGTTGGCCCGCAGCTGATCGTCCCCGGCCGCCCTGGTGGCCGCGACCGTGCTGCGGATGCCGCCGGCGCTGTAGGTCCGGCCCGCCATCCGCGCGGCGAACTCGGCCCCGCGCTCGCCGGCGAACACCAGGTGCGCGTGCGAGTCGACGAATCCCGGCAGCACCGCGCGGCCGCCGGCATCGACCCGGCTGTCCGCCAGGGGCGCCCGCGCGGCGGGCCGGCCCACGCGACGTGTCCGTCCGCCAGCACGATGGCCGCGTCGGCCAGCGCCGCGTACGGTCCCGGCGACGCCACGCTGACCGCGTCCAGGGGCGCGTTGGTGATCAGTTCCCCGATGTTGGTGATCAGGACGCTCACCAGCGCATGCTCCCACACGGCCAGGCCACGGCCGGATCCGCATCAGCCCGCCAGCGGCGCAGCAGTAGACAGCGCACGGCAGCGGCCGCTGGGCAGGCGCGCGGTTAACGGAGTGCGCACCGGGCCGGTTCTCGGCGATCATGCAGCATGGATCCGATCGCGGACGCGGGCGCACTGGTGGCCGACCGCTTCCCTGGCGCGCTGGCGGCGTTCCTTGGCGGCGGGGTGCTGTCCGCCCGGCGCACGGCGACGTCAGACCTGGACGTCGTCGTCGTCATCGCCGGCCCGCCCGCGCCGTTCCGCGAGTCACTGCGGTGGCGTGGCTGGCCCGTGGAACTCTTCGTGCACGACCAGGCGAGCATCGCGCGGTACTTCGCCATCGACGCGGCGCACCGCAAACCCAACCTGGCCCGGATGGTCGCCGACGGCGCCCCGCTGACCGGCGGCGCGGACATCCGGTCCGCGATAACGGAACGGGCGCGCTCCGTCCTCGCGGCCGGGCCGCCGGAACTGACTACGGCTGAGCTGGAATGGCGCCGTTACGGCCTCACCGATCTGCTGGACGACCTGGCCGGCAGCGCCGATCCCGGCGAGACCGCGGTCATCTGCTGGACGGTCTGGCGGCAGACCGCCGAGCTGGCGCTGCTGCTGGCCGGCCACTGGCTGGGGAGCGGCAAGTGGCTGCTGCGCGAGCTGCGCGCCGCCGATCCGGCGCTGGCCGCCGAACTAGTCGCGGCCAGCGGCGATCCTGGCCGGCTGACCGCGGTCGCCGACTTGGTACTCGGCCGGGCCGGAGGCCGGCTGTGGGCGGGTTACCGGGCCGAGGGCCAGCGCGACTAGCCTCGCGGCCGGCTGTTCGCCGGCCGTCGCGCCGGTGCCTGCTAGCCAGGTGCCCGCCAGCCAGGTGCCCGCCAGCCAGGTGCCCGCCAGCCAGGTGCCCGCCAGCCTGGTGCCCGCCAGTGCGGTGCTTGCTAGTGCGGTGCTTGCTAGTGCGGCGCGGTGAGGTCGGCCTCGTAGGTCTGGCCGACCATGTCGTGCCCGAAGCTGTGGTGCGGCTCTTCGCCGGTCAGCACGAAGCCGTGCGCGAGGTAGACCCGGCGCGCCTCGATCAGGTCGTCCTGGGTCCACAGGCGCATCCGCGCGTACCCGGCCCGCCGGGCGAAGTCCATGCACGTCCGCACCAGCGCGGTGCCCGCGCCCAGGCCGCGGCCGGCGGGGTCCACCAGCAAGATCCTGAGCTGCGCGGTCGCGTCGTCGATGCGGACGCAGAACACGCAGCCGATCCGGCGGCCCGCCGCGGCCGCGATCCACGCCCCCTCCCGCGCCGGGTCGTGATCGTTGGCGTAGTCCGCGACGATCCTGGCGACCAGCGCCTCGAAGCTGGTGTCGTAACCACGCTCCCTGGCGTAGACCTCGCCGTGCGCCAGCACGACCCAGCCCAGGTCGCCCGGCTGGCCAAGCGGCCGGATGGTCAGCTGATCCCGTCCTGCGGCGTTCAACTGCAGTCCTCCATCTCCTGGTTGGCGGCCGGCTACTTCACAGATTGCCCCGGGCCAGGCAAAGTCCGCTCAGCCGTACCGGCAGGCTGGATAGCATCCCGTCTCAAGCCCGAGCAGTTTGCGAAACCTCCGCGAGCTAGCCGGCGTCGCGTCGACGTCGGCTCGTGCTGCGGAGCCGCCGGCTCCGGCGAGGAGCGAGTTCGCCCGTACCGGCGGCAAGGTTGGCTTAGCGCAGGCAAAATTAGCCAAGCAGTGAGATCTGCCGGATAACATCCTTTTCGACCACCGGGCTTTGCCCACGGATCCGGGTAGCCGATCGGAATGCGACCCGGCCCCAGGGTCCGCCCGCCGCGCAGGACGGAGGCTGAATGCGGAACGGCTCACGCCGCGACGATGCAGCCGACGGCTGGAATCGCGGTCGCGCGGAGTCAGCCCAGGGCCGGGGCTACCAGTGGAATGAGCCCGCTCAGCCCGGCTGGGGCGAGCGGCGGCGCGGCCGCCAGTCGGGTGCCAGGCAGGCCGCCGGGCGGCCGCCGGGCGGGCGCGGGTACGCCGATCAGGCTCCCGGCCGGGGCGGATCACGCCGCCGCCGCGGCGGCCCCAGGACCAGCAGCCCCAGGACCAGCAGCCCCAGTGCCAGCAGGCCCAGGGCCAGCAGCCGTCGGGGCAGGGCCGGAACGGGCCACTGGGCGCAGTTCCGGGCCAAGAGCGTGCTCGCCCAGCTCGGGTACCTGTTCGTCTGCATCAGCGCCGTGCTCGCGGTGGTCGCCGGCGTGGGCGCGTACACCGTGTACTACCACTTCGAGGGCAACATCACGTCGGTCAAGGTCGGCGGGCTGTCCGGCCGCACCATCTACGGCTCCCTCAACGTCCTTGTGCTGGGCTCGCAGGAACGCAAGGGCCAGCACGGCTTCTTCGGCTACGAGGCCAACCCGGGCACGACCAACTCCGACAACCTGCTGCTGGTGCACCTGGATCCGACGCACACGCACGCGACCGTGCTGTCGATCCCGCGGGACCTGTTCGTCTACGAGCCGGCCTGCAAGGAGCGCTCGTACGTCGGCACGGGCGTGTGGCCAGCCCAGAGCTACCCGCCGGGCGCCATCATCGACGGCGCGCTCAACATCGGCGGCCCCACCTGCGCGGTCCAGACCGTGGAGGCGCTGACCGGGATCAAGCTCGACCACGTGATCGTGTTCGACTTCAACTCGTTCCGGACGATGGTGGACGCCATCGGCGGCGTCACGGTCTGTGTCCCGCCCGGTCCCGGCTACCACGACGGCTACTCGCACCTGAACCTTGCCCCCGGCCTGCACAAGCTGTCCTACAACCAGGCGCTGGCCTACGTCCGGACCAGGCACGGCGTCGGCAGCGGTGTGGACGCCGGCGGCGACCTGCCGCGGATCCAGCTGCAGCAGGCCTTTATCTCCTCGGTCTCGCAGCAGATCGAGCATCAGGGCCTGCTCAGCAACATCTCCGGGCTCTACAAGGTCGCGAACATCGCGACCAAGGCGCTGACGGTGGACCAGAACCTCAAGTCGGTGACCAACCTGCTGCACCTGGCCGAGTCGCTGGTGCATCTGAAGTCGAAGAACATCAACCTGATCACGATCCCGACCCAGACCGACACCTACCCGGGGCTCAGCGCGCACCTGATGGCGGCGCAGCCGATGGACGACCTGCTCTACCAGATGGTCCGCACCGGGCGCATCTGGCACGGCGGGCTCCCGACCCAAGCGCCAGCCAAGGTCAGGGTCGAGGTGGAGAACGCGACCGGGCAGAGCGGGCTGGCCGGCCGGACCGCCACCAGCCTGCGCAAGCTGGGCTTCGACGTCACCGGCGTCGGCGACGCGCCGGCCACGTCCACCACGACGGTGAACTTTGCCGGCGAGGAGCAGTCCGAGGCCGCCTACACGCTCAGCAAGGCGCTGAAGTCGTTCCCGGCCGGGCAGAACACCCTGACCGAGCCGGCGTCGCAGATCGGGGCCTCCGGCACGATCACGCTCATTCTGGGAACGGACTTCGCCGGGGTCAACCCGCCGTCGACCGCGACGCAGCCGAAGAGCGGCAAGGCCAGCAAGAAGGCCAAGGCGTCTAACAGCTCGCCGGGCACCGCCGCTGGCTCGTCCTCCGGCCCGGGCGTCGTACAGTCCCGCAACGCCGGCGCGAGCATCTGCACCGGCCTGCCGCCCGCGTACCGGCCGGGCGCGCAGGGCCCGCCGTAGCCCGCACTGACCCGCCCGCGGCAGGCGCTAGCCGGCTGCCAGCACGGCCGAGATCGCGGTCGCCAGCTGGCCGGGCACGTCCGCGACCAGCAGGTGCGCGCCGTCCCGCACTACGTCCCGGCCGCCGATCACGACGTTGGTCACGTCCGCCGCGCTCGCGCCGAAGATCACCGACTCCAGCGCGGTGGCCGCACCCGCGCCCGCCGTCCGCACCGAGTCCAGCCGCACGGTCACCAGGTCCGCGAGGCCGCCCGGCACTAGCTGGCCGGCGTCCGGCCAGCCCAGGCTCGCGTGCCCGGCGACGGTGGCCGCGGCCGCGAGGTCGGCCGCGGTGAAGTGCCCCCGTTCCTGGCTGGCGAGCCGCTCTCCCAGCTCCACCAGCCGGGCCTCAGCCAGCAGGTCGATCACGGCGTGGCTGTCGCTGCCCAGCGTCAGCGGGCTGCCCGCGGCCGCGAGCGCGCTGGCCGGGCCGATGCCGTCGGCGAGGTCGGCCTCGGTCGTCGGGCAGAAGCAGGCGTGGCTCTGGCTCTCGCCCAGCACGCGGATGTCGCCGGCCGTGAGGTGGGTGGCGTGCACCACGCTCGTCCGCGGCCCGAGCGCGCCGGCGTCGAGCAGCACACTCGCCGGCGTCCGGCCGTAGGCCGCCAGGCAGGCAGTGTTCTCGGCCACCTGCTCGGACAGGTGCGCGTGCACCGGCGCGGCGTGCTGGTGTGACCAGCTGATCACCGCCGTCATCTGGTCCGGCGGGACGGCGCGCACGGAGTGGATCGCGGCGCCGACGCGCGCGCCGGGGCCGGGGTCGCCGAGCGCCTCCACCCGGCTGGCCCAGCGGTTGCCGTCCCCGTCGCCGAAGCGCAGCTGCGGTCCGGCCAGCTCGAGCTGGCTGCCGTCCGGGCCGAGCCCGCCCGCCAGGTAGCACGTGTCCAGCAGGCTGATGCGCAGACCGGCCTCGGCAGCCGCCTGCAGCAGCGCCCGGCCCATGGCGTTGGGATCGGTGTAGCTCGCGCCGCCCGGCGCGTGGTGCAGGTAGTGGAACTCGCCGACGCAGCTGATCCCGGCCAGCGTCATCTCGGCGTAGACCGCGCGGGCGAGAGCGAGGTAGCTGTCCGGGTCGAGTCTGGCCGCGACCTCGTACATCCGCTCCCGCCAGGTCCAGAACGTGCCGCGGGAGGCCTGCGTGATCCCGCGCAGCGCCCGGTGAAACGCGTGCGAGTGCGCGTTGGCCAGCCCTGGCATGGTCAGGCCGCGGAGCCGTACCGCGGTACCCGGCACCGCCCCGGCGTCCGGGGTGACCGCGCTGATCCGGTCGCCGTCCGCCTCGATCAGCACGTCGCGGCGCAGGCCGAGCCGGGGCGACCAGGCGAGCTCGGCTAGCCAGGCCCGCCCGGTAGCCTGTCCTGGCACCGGCCCGCTCATCCGCCCGCCAGGTCGGCGAGCACGGCGGCCAGCGCCGCGACCCCGGTCTCGCAGTCGGCCAGCTCCGCGTGCTCGGCGGGCGAGTGCGAGACGCCGGTCGGGTTGCGGACGAACAGCATCGCCGTGGGGATACGGGCCGCGAGCACCCCGGCGTCGTGCCCGGCTCCGGTCGGCAGCGCGGGCGCGGCGAGGCCGGCGGCGGCGAGCACGCGCACGAGCCGGTCCCGCAGCGCGGGGCTGAAGGCGACCAGCGCCGTGAACGATTCGCGGCGCAGGTCGAGTCCGACGCCGTGCTCGGCTGCGGCAGTCGCGGCGGCGGCCTGGATGTCGCCGACCAGCCGCTCCAGCACTGCCTCGTCCGGGGCCCTGGCGTCCAGCCAGGCGGATACCGCGGCGCTGATCGCGTTCGCGGCTCCGGGCTCGGCGGTCACCTTGCCGAACGTCGCCAGCGCCCCGTGCGCCGCCGCCGCGGTCCTGGCCGCCTGCACGGTCGCGGCGTACGGGAGCATCGGGTCCCGGCGGTCCGCCAGCCGGGTAGTGCCGGCGTGGTCGGGCCGGCCGGTGAAGTCAAACCGCCACCGGCCGTGCGGCCAGATGCCCTCGGCCACCCCGATCGCGGCGCTCAGGCCGTCCAGCGCGCTGCCTTGCTCGACGTGCAGCTCGACGTAGCAGCCCAGCTCGGCCAGCAGCTCGTCGTCCGCGCCGAGCAGCGCCGGATCGCGCCCGGCGCCGAGCATCGCGTCGGCCAGCCGCACGCCGTCGCCGTCACGCAGCTCACGCGCCGCGGCCGGGTCAATCGCCCCGGTCAGCAGCCTGCTGCCCAGGCAGGCCACGCCGAACCGGCCGCCCTCTTCCTCGGTGAAGGCGGCCACCCCGATTGGCCGGGCCGGGCGGAACCCGGCCGCCCGGAGCTGGCTGATCGCCGCGAACGCGGACACGATGCCGAGCGGGCCGTCGAAAGCACCGCCGTCGGGAACCGAGTCCAGATGGCTGCCGGTGGCGATGGCGGGGCCGCAGCCGCGTCCCGGCTGGCCCCACCAGGCCCACAAGTTCCCGTTCCGGTCACAGTCCGTGCGCAGGCCGAGGTCAGTGGCGGTGCTCGCGAACCAGCCGCGGCAGGCGGCGTCGGCTTCGGTCCAGGAGTAGCGCCGGTAGCCGCCGGTAGCCTCATCCCGGCCGGCGGGCAGCAGCTGCTCCCACAGTTCAGCGAACGTCATCTCACGAAGACTGCTGCCCGCCGGGGGGACGACCCCCCGACGCCCCCCGCGGGTCCATCGGCACCCGGACGCCGCGCTCGGCCGCGACCTCGCTGGCCCGGTCGTAGCCAGCGTCCGCGTGCCGGATGACGCCCATCCCCGGGTCATTCGTGAGCACCCGCTCCAGCTTCTGGCTCGCCAGCTCGGTGCCGTCGGCCACGCAGACCTGGCCCGCGTGGATGGACCGGCCGATGCCGACGCCGCCGCCGTGGTGGATGCTCACCCAGGTGGCCCCGGAGGAGGTGTTGACCAGGGCGTTCAGCAACGGCCAGTCCGCGATCGCGTCGCTGCCGTCGGCCATCGACTCGGTCTCCCGGTACGGCGAGGCAACCGAGCCGCAGTCCAGGTGATCGCGGCCGAGCACGATCGGCGCCTGTACGTCGCCGCGCCGGACCAGCTCGTTGAACCGCTCGCCGGCCAGGTGCCGCTCGCCGTAGCCGAGCCAGCAGATCCGGGCAGGCAGGCCCTGGAAGTGGACCTTCTCGCCGGCCAGCCGGATCCACCGGGCCAGCGCCTCGTTCTGCGGGAACAGGTCGAGGATCGCCCGGTCGGTGGCCGCGATGTCGGCGGGATCGCCGGACAGCGCCGCCCACCGGAACGGGCCGCGGCCTTCGCAGAACAGCGGCCGGATGTAGGCGGGCACGAAGCCGGGGAACGCGAACGCCCGGTCGTACCCGGCCAGCTCCGCCTCGCCCCGGATCGAGTTGCCGTAGTCGAACACCTCGGCTCCGGCGTCCTGGAAGCCGACCATGGCCTGCACGTGCTCGGCCATCGACTCCCGCGCCCGCCGGGTGAACCCGGCCGGGTCCTCGGCCCGCAGCGCGGCCATGTCCTCGAACGCCACCCCGCGCGGCAGGTAGCTGAGCGGGTCGTGCGCCGAGGTCTGGTCGGTGACTACGTTGATCGGCGCGCCCATCCGCAGCAGCTGCGGCACCAGGTCAGCGGCGTTGCCGAGCAGACCGATGGACAGCGCCTCGCCGGCCGCCGCGGCTGCGGTCGCGCGCCGCACCGCGTCGTCCACGTCGGCGGCCTGCACATCGAGGTAGCCGTGCTCGATCCGGCGGACGATCCGGGTTTCGTCGCAGTCGATGCAGAGCGCCACGCCGCCGTTCATGGTGACGGCGAGCGGCTGGGCGCCGCCCATCCCGCCCAGGCCCGCGGTCAGCGTGATCGTGCCGGCCAGCGAGCCGCCGAAGCGCTTGGCCGCGATGGCGGCGAACGTCTCGTACGTGCCCTGCAGGATTCCCTGGGTGCCGATGTAGATCCAGGATCCGGCCGTCATCTGGCCGAACATCGTCAGCCCCTCGGCCTCCAGCCGCCGGAACTCCTCCCAGGTCGCCCACTGCGGGACGAGATTGGAGTTGGCGATCAGGACCCGCGGGGCCCACTCATGGGTACGGAAGACGCCCACCGGCTTGCCCGACTGGACCAGCAGCGTCTCGTCGCCCTCAAGGTCGCGCAGCGACGCCACGATCGCGTCGAACGCGGGCCAGCTGCGGGCCGCCCGGCCGGATCCGCCGTAGACGATGAGCTGGTCGGGGTGCTCGGCGACCTCCGGGTCGAGATTGTTCATGAGCATCCGCATGGCGGCTTCCTGCGGCCAGCCCTTGCAGCTCAGCGCGGTCCCGCGCGGTGCGCGGACCGGCCGCGCGCCAGCAACCTGACTTGACATTGATGAGCTCCCGAGTTCGGCAGGCCCTCATCATCTACCGTCGGCCGGGCCGCCCGGAAGCCCGGGTCCGGGCGTCATGCGGCCCGGCCGGGCGGCGAAGGCCTCGGCACGGCCGCCGCCAGGTCCGCCACGCCGCCATCGGCACGTCCAGCTCAGCGATCGGCGATCGCCGCCATGAGGCCAGGAATCGCAGCCACTATGAGGGCGAACGTCCGCTCGTAGTCGCCGGCGTCGCCGCCGACCGGGATCGGGCACGTCCCAGCCCGCCCCGGCCGCCGGGTCGAAGCTGCCGAGCAGCCGGATCTTCGCGGCCGCGGCCGATGGCGCCAGCTGGCGCAGCACCCATTGGTGGTTGCCGTCCAGCGCCACGATCAGGTCGTGGGCATGCGAACATGTCCGCCTGGAACGGGCGCACCGCGTGGCTGGTGTCATATCCGCGCGCGGCCAGCACCGCGACCGCCCCGTCGTCGGCCGGGGCGCCCGGCTGCTCTATCCGCAGTCCGGCACTGCCGACCTCGGCCGCGAGGCCCGCCACGGCCAGCTCGCGCCGCAGCACCTTCGCCGCGATGACCGACCGGCACACGTTCCCGGTACAGACGAACAGCACCCGGTACAAATCCGGCTCCGGCTCGCGGTTATCCACAGCCCGACCCGACTCGATCAGATAGCCCGAAGACTTTTGAGCCTGTCAGGCTCAAGAGTCTTCGGCTTAACAAGATCACCGCTGGCGGCGGCCAGCATGCCGACGACATCAGCCGCCGTCGGCTGCGCCGGCGCGTTCGCGAGCACCTCGTCATCGAGCGCGTCGGCCGCAATCTGCTCGAAGTGCTCAGCGCCGATGCCGAAATCGCTGAGCCTGTGATTCATGCCCACGGAGACCGCGAGCGCGGCGATGGCCTCCACCGCGGCCGCCGCGTTTACGTCAGCGGCGGCCGCGGTGGAGCCAGCGCCGAGCGCAAACGCCACATCCGCGAGCCGAGCCGAAACCGCCGGGAGGGAGAACGACAGGACCTGCGGCAGCACCATCGTGAGCGCGACGCCGTGCGGGACGTCGAAGCGGCCGCCGAGCGCGTGCCCGATCGCGTGGCAGGCGCCGAGCCCGGTCGTCGCCATCGCGACCCCGGCCATGTGCGCCGCCAGCAGCATCTGGCCGCGCGCCTCGCGGTCGGTCGCCGTCCGCCACCGCGCGCGGCAGGAACTCGCCGACCATGCCGATGACCTGCAGCGCGAGGCCGGCCGACCACGGGTTCGCGCGCACCGACAGGTACGACTCGAGCGCGTGCGTGAGCGCGTCCATGCCGGTGGCGGCGGTAGCGCCCGGCGGCAGCCCGATGGTCAGGTCCGGGTCCAGGATCGCCGCGACTGGCATCGTCGAGGCGTGCCCGACGTAGAACTTGCGCCTGGCCGCCTCGTCGGTGACCACGCCGAACGCGTTCGTCTCCGCCCCGGTCCCGGCTGTGGTCGGGACTGCGACCAGCGGCAGGGCCGGCGCCGCGAAGTCCGACCGGTAGTCCAGCTCCCGGCCGCGCTGCGGGTTCACCGCGGCCAGCGCGATCCCCTTGGCCGCGTCGATCGGCGAGCCGCCGCCTACGGCGACGACGACCGGGCGGTCTGCGAGCAAGCCGGCCGCGAGCGCGGCGCCCGCGGCCAGGTCGCCCGTGGTCGGGTTCGGGTGCACGCCGCTGAACACGGTGACCGGCAGCCCGGCCGCTGCCAGCAGCCCGGTGACCGCGCCGGCCACGGTGGTGGCCGCGAGCGCGGCGTCGGTGACCAGCAGGACGCTGCCGCCGCCGGCCGCGGTGACGACGGCCGGCAGCTTGGCCACCGCGCCGGCGCCGAAGTGCGCGGCCGGGGTGGTGCCGAGGCGGAGGTCGGCGGGGACGGGCAGCATGGGCTACTCCTGCGGCAGGCGGAGACTGGTGCCAGTGCGGTCTTCCAGCAGCTTGACCGGCGGCATCTCGCCGCCGTTGTCACCGTACTGGGCCCTGGCGCGGCGGTAAATCTGCTCGGCCAGGGCGCCGCGTTGTTCGCCGGGTACTCAGAGATCCTTGGCGAGCTCCTGGTAGTGCCGGCTGATCCGGTCGCTGGTGCCGTAGAAGGCGTGCCGGCTCATGTCTGCACTGAACCGGCTGGCCGGCGGCGTGCGGCCGAGTGCCTCGGCCATGGCTCGGACGTGGTGGGGTGCGCAACCGCAGCAGACGCCGAAGTAGTTGACTCCGAGCGCCGCCGCCGCCGCCGTGAACGCGCCCAGCTCGTAGCGGGTGGCCAGGAACGGGTCGAGCGCGGTCGGGAATGGCTGCCCCTCCGGGATCAGGTCGCAGTCCGGGTCGGTGAGCGACTGGAACGTCGGCTCCGCTTCGGTCGTCCGGTACGGCACCGGCAAGGCGGCGATGTACCCGTCGCAGGCGGCCCGGATCTCACCGAGGAGCGGCAGCATGGTGGCGGGCCCGCGCTGGCAATTCAGCCCGACCACATCGGCGCCGGCGTCTTGCAGGCGGCGGCAGGCCTCGCCGACCGGGCCGCCTCCCAGGACGACGGCTGGCGGTGAACACTGAGCGTGACCACCGCGTCGAGGCCGTGCGCCTTGATTACCTCGATCGCGAGCAGTGCCTCGCCGAAATAGTCGATGGTCTCGGCGATCACGAAGTCGACCCCCGCCTCGGCGGCCCACCCGACCTGCTCAGTGAACATGTCGCGGACGACCTTATGCGTCGCGGGGTCGTCCGGCTCGTAGACGTTGGTGTTGCAGATGTTGCCGGCCACCAGGGAGTCGTGCTCGGCGCCGACCTCCTTGGCGATGCGCAGTGCCTGCCGGTTCATCGCCTCGAGGTCGGCCTCGCGGCCGATCACCGCCAGCTTCTCGCGGTGGGCGTAGTAGGTGAAGGCCTCGACGACGTCCGATCCGGCGTGCACGAATTCCCGGTGCAGGCCGGCCACCATCTCGGGCTCCTCGAGCACCACCTCTGGCACGAACGCCCCGGCCTGCAGGTAGCCGCGGCGCTCGAACTCGAACAAATACCCCTCGGCGCAGATCACCGGTCCGGCGGCGAGCCGATCGAGAAGCCTACCCATACACGACACCTCCAGGGTCCTATAGTCGGAACGACTGTACTGGGAAAAGTTGGACGCAGGGATGCCTCGATGAAATCTTCCGCGCAGGTAGTCGTCATCGGCGGTGGCGTGATTGGCGCCTCGGTCCTGTACCACCTCACCGAGCTGGGCTGGACCGATGTCGTGCTCGTCGAGCGCAAGGAGCTCACCGCCGGCTCGACCTGGCACGCGGCCGGCGGCATGCACACGCTCAACGGTGACCCGAATGTCGCGAAGCTGCAGCAGTACACCGTCGGGCTGTATCGCGAGATCGAGCGGCGCTCCGGCCAGAACTGCGGCATCCACATGAATGGCGGACTGACGCTGGCCGGCGACCGGGAGCGGATGGACTGGCTGCGGATGGCCCAGGCCCGCGGCCGCTACCTCGGCATGGATATGGAGATCATCTCGGCGGCCGAGGCCAAGGTGATGTTCCCGCTGCTGGAGGAGCAGTACTTCATCGGTGCGCTCTTCGACCGGGCCGAGGGTCACGTCGACCCGAGCGGGGTGACCCGGGCCTACGTCGGCTGCGCGCGGCAGGCCGGCGCCGAGATCTACCAGCACACCTGGGTGAGCGATCTTCGCCAGCGCCCCGACGGCACCTGGGACGTCAGCACCGACTCCGGCGAGATCCACGCCGAGCACATCGTCAACGCCGGCGGGCTGTGGGCCCGTGAAGTGGGCCGGATGATCGGCCTGGAGCTGCCCGTGCTGGCGATGGAGCACATGTACTTGATCACCGAAGACATGGCTGAGGTGGCCGAGTACAACGCGGCCACCGGACACGAGCTGCCGATGGGCATGGACTTCGACGGTGAGCTCTACATCCGCCAGGAGGGCGGCGGGATGCTGCTCGGCACGTACGAGCAGGCGTGCGTGCCCTGGTCGCCCCGCGAGACGCCGTGGACCTTCGACCAGCAGCTGCTGGCCCCCGATCTCGACCGGATCGCCCCGTCGCTGGAGATCGCGTTCAAGCACTATCCGGCGCTGGCTGGCGCGGGGATCAAGAACGTGATCAATGGGCCGTTTACCTTCGCGCCGGACGGCAACCCGCTGGTCGGTCCGGTGCCCGGCGTGCGCAACTGCTGGGTGGCCTGTGCGGTGATGGCCGGCTTCTCGCAGGGCGGCGGGGTTGGCCTTACCCTCGCGCGCTGGATGGTCGACGGCGATCCGGGTGACGACATCTGGGCCATGGACGTGGCCCGCTTCGGCGACTGGGCGAGCCTCGCCTACACCAACGCCAAGGTGCGGGAGAACTACAGCCGCCGGTTCCGTATCACCTTCCCCAACGAGGAGCTCCCGGCCGGCCTGCCGCTGCATACCACGCCCGTCTATGACCGGCTCACCGACCATAATGCGGTCTGGGGCGCGGGCTTCGGGCTCGAGCATCCGCTGTGGTTCCAGCGGTCCGGGGCGGAGCCCCGCGAGGACGTGACCTTCCGCCGCTCCAACGCCTTCCCGGTCGTCGCCGAAGAATGCACCACAGTGCGCGAACGTGTCGGGCTCACCGAGTGCTCCAACTTCGCCAAGTATCGCGTGACCGGCGCCGGCAGCGCCGACTGGCTGCAGCGGCTGTTCACCAACCGGCTGCCGCGGGCCGGCCGGATCAACCTCACCGCCGCCCTGGATCCGGGCGGCCACATCGTCGGGGAGTTTTCCGTGGCGCGGGTCGGTGCGGATGATTTTTTCCTGTTCGGCTCGCAGGCCGCCGAGGCGCATCATTCGCGCTGGTTCCGTGGCCACCTCGCTGACGGCGTGCGGTTCGACGTGCTGGGCTTGTCCCTGGTCGGCCTCTCGCTGGCTGGTCCGCGCGCCCGTGACGTGCTGCAATCGGTCACCGGCGTTTCCCTGGCCAGCGAGGACTACCCGTTCATGACGTTCCGCCGGATCGACGTGGGGATGATCCCCGCCCACGTCGGCCGGATGACCTACACCGGGGACCTCGGCTACGAGATCTGGGTCGCACCGCAGTACCAGCGAGCACTGTTCGATCTGCTCTGGCAGGCCGGGAAGCCATACGACATCGGCCTGTTCGGGTTCCGGGCGCTGATGTCGCTGCGCATGGAAAAGATGTTCGGTACGTGGGCCCGCGAATACCGTCCGATCTACACGCCGGCCGAGGCGCGAATGCACCGATCGCTCAAGCTCGATCATGACTTCATCGGCCGCACTGCGGTGGAGGCGGAGCTGGCGCGCGGCCCGGCCCGAACGCTCGGCTACTTCGACGTAACCCCCGATCCGGCGGAACCGGCCGACGTCGTCGGCGACGAGCCGATCTGGCACGGCGGGACGGTGGTGGGCTGGGTCACGTCCGGCGCGTATGCGCACTACAGCCGCCGCTCGCTGGCGTTCGGCTACGTGCCGAGCGAGCTCGCAGTGCCCGGCACGATGTTCGAGGTGGAGATCATCGGCCACCGCCGTCCGGCGAGATTGCTCTCTGAACCGGTTCTCGACCCGGCGGGTCAGCGCATGCGCGCCTGATAGGACGACACTGATGGGACGCCATCCTGACCTCGAACGACGGGCCGAGCTGCTGGACGCGGTGGTCGGCTACCTCGGCCAGCACGGCGTCGCCGGAGTGTCACTGCGGCCCGTTGCCCGCGAACTGGGCGTGTCGGTCAACGCGCTGGTGCATCACTTCGGCAGCAAGGACGAACTGGTGGTCGCCGCGCTGCGGCGGGCCGCTGAGATCCAGCGAGAAGTCGAAGGACGGTGGCGGCGGCAGGTACCTCACCTCTCCACTGCTGAGCTGCAGCGGCGCTGGTGGCGGTGGATCAACCGCAGCCCGGAGCACTTGGCGCTAGTGCGACTGGGTCTCGAAGCCGCCACGCTGGACGCCACGGTCAGCGGCCTGCCCGGTGATGTGCGGGCAGAGCAGATCTCGTTCTGGCGCGAGGACATCGCCGCCGGCCTGATCGCTGACGGCATCAAACCCGAGGACGCTGAACGCGAGGCGTCGCTGGTAAAGGCGACGTTCACCGGCCTGGTGCTTGACCTGCTGGCTACCGGTCATCGCAAGCGGCTCACCGACGCGCTTGAATGCACACTCAGTCGCCTGGACGACCTGAGGCAGTCGGCCTCGTGAGCGGTGGGCCGATCCCCACGTTCATGCGACCCTCCAGCGGGCTACCGCGTCCGCGTCGATGTGCGCGCCCAGGCCCGGCTCGGCCGGGACCCGAACGCATCCGGCCGCGTCGATGCCGACCGGCTCGGCCAGGAAGAAGTCGCGCCGCTCCGGCGTCCAGCCCGGCGGGTCATACGGGAATTCCAGGTACGGGCCGCCGCCCACGCCGGCCGCGACGTGCAGGTTAGCCAGCACGCCGAGCCCGTTGGTCCAGGTGTGCGGCGTGAACCAGCGGCCCTGCTGCAGCGCCAGCTCCGCGATCGTCCGCGCCCGCAGCATCCCGACCGCGAGCACGACGTCGGGCTGCAGGACGTCCAGCGCCCCGGCGGCGAGCGCGGCCAGCAATTCGTCGGTCGTACGGGCCATCTCGCCGCCAGCCACCCGGATGCCGACCCGCTCGCGCAGCGACCGCATCCCGGCCAGGTCCGCGGCCGGGAGCGGCTCCTCCAGCCAGAACACGCTTAGGTCGGTCAGCTCGGCCGCGATCCGCCGGACCGCGACCAGGTCCAGCGCCGGGCTGATGTCACCGGGCATCCGCCACCACTGGTTCAGGTCCACCATGATCGGGAAGTCGTCGCCGACCGCCTGCCGGGCCGCCCGGACCGCGGCCAGCCCGCCCGCGACGTCATCGCGTCCGATCCGGATCTTGACGGCGCGAAAGCCCGCCTCGTAGGCGGCCAGCACCGCGTCGGCGCGCTGCTCCGGGCTCTTGTGCTCGCCGAACGACGCGTACGCGGGCAGTCGGTCGGTCGAGCCACCGAAAAGCACCGACACTGGCTGGCCGCAGGCCTTGCCGATGATGTCCCACAGCGCCGCCTCCAGCGGCCAGTACCTGCCGGCATGGAACCCGATGGTCTCCAGCCGCCGTACGTGGGCCGCGATCTGCAGCGGGTCGGTGCCGGTGAACAGCCCGGTGTAGGCCTCGAAGCCCGCCATCGTGTCGCCCGAGCCGTAGCCGGTGATGCCCTCGTCCGTCCGCACCGTCACCAGCGTCGCGTCGAAGTGCCGCCGGGGCTCCGGGTCCCAGGCGGCACGGAACGGCGGGTCGAGCGGGCGCCGCAGCCGGCTCAGCTCGATCGAGGTGATCTTCATCGGGCCGGGCAGAACGGGTTGATCGCGCCTCCGGGGTCGCTCACGCCGTCTTCCTCCCGTTCATCTTTTTCTGGCATTTCGGCCACCTAGCTAGCGCAGGTCCGTGCGCATTCGCCCGAACCTGGCTAGGTTGACTGTCATGGCGGTGCCAGTATTCCGCAGCCATGTTCGGAGTGGCAGCGCGCGGAGGCTGTCCCGATTGCGGACCGAAGCGGAAGTGTCACCGCCCGGATCTGGCTTGCCGCTGCGCGCTGCGCCTTCTAGGATTTCGCGAATCCATATTTCCGATAGGTTGTATAGACTACCGGCCGAGGAGCACCGTTGGCGCTGTACATCCTGAGGCGTCTCGGACTCGCCGTCATCACCCTGCTGATCCTCAGCGTGATCATCTTCCTGGCCGGCCAGGTGCTGCCCGGCGATCCCGGCCGGGCGATCCTCGGGCCGTTCGCGGCCAAGTCAGCGGTATCCGCGCTCGACCACCAGCTCGGCGTCGACCGGCCGCTGATCACCCAGTACTGGAGCTGGATCAGCGGCGCCGTGCACGGCAACCTCGGCATCTCCTACCAGTACCGGACCCCGGTAGCGCCGATACTCGGCAGCGCGCTGGTGAACTCGGCCAAGCTCGCGATCTTCGCACTGATCCTGATCATCCCGCTGGGCATCCTCGGCGGCATCATTGCCGCGCTGAACGTGGGCCGGGCTCTCGACCGCGGCATCTCGCTGACCGGGCTCTCGGCCGCCACAGTGCCCGAGTTCGTCTCCGGGATCGTGGTGATCGTCATCTTCGCCGACGGCCTGAAGGTCCTTCCGTCGTCGGCCAATGCCGGGCCAGGCGCGTCGTTCCCCACCCAGCTGAAGTACCTGATCCTGCCGGTCATCCCGCTGGTCTTCGAGTTCTTCGGCTACATCGCCCGGATCACGCGGGCGGGCACGATCGAGGCGCTCGAGTCCGACTACGCCAGGACCGCGACGCTCAAGGGCCTGCCGCGCTGGGTGATCATCCGCAGGCACATCCTGCGCAACTCGCTGCTGCCGACGATCACGGTGATTGCCACCCAGATCGGGTACCTGCTCGGCGGCCTGGTCGTGGTCGAGACCCTTTTTAACTATCACGGCATCGGGTTGCTGATCTTCGACGCGGCCAACCAGAAAGACTTCCCCATGATGGAGGCCGGCGTGCTGACGATCGGCGTGATCTACATGGTGGCGACGCTGCTGGCCGACCTGCTCAGCACCTACCTGAACCCGCGGCTGCGCACCGGGATCAGCCGATGACGGCCGACGTCCTCGTCGCGCCGGTCAGCGACGCCGCCGCCGCCGACCTGCCGTCCTGGCGGCTGGTACTGCGGCGGCCGGCCTTCATCATCGGCGCGGTCATCCTCCTATTCTGGATCGTTTGCGCGCTGTTCGGCTCGTCGATCGCCCCGCACGACCCGCACGCGCAGCAGTTGCTGTTCGCCAACAACGCGCCGTCGGGGAAATACTGGTTCGGCACTGATCAGCTGGGTCGCGACGTCTTCTCCAGGGTCATCGTGGGCTCGCGCAGCATCCTGGTGGTGGCCCCGGCGGCGACGCTCCTGGGCACCGTGCTCGGCACCGCGCTCGGGCTGGCGCTCGGCTACCTGGGCGGCGTCCTGGACACGCTGGTCGGCCGGCTGGTGGAGGCCGTGCTGGCCATCCCCACGGTGATCATCGCGTTCCTGTTCATCGTCGCCATCGGGGCGTCAACCTGGAGCGTGATCCTAGTCATCGGGTTCATCTTCACTCCGCTGATCGCGCGCACGGTCCGCACGACTGTCCTAGTGGAGAGTCAGCTGGACTACGTCCCGGCGGCGCGGCTGCTCGGCGAGAGCCGGCGCCGGGTGATGTTCGCCGAGATCCTCCCGAACGTGATGCCGACCGTCCTGGTCGAGTTCTCCGTACGGCTCGGGTACGCCATCTTCACGGTCGCCACGCTGGCTTTTCTCGGCTTCGGCACGGACACGTCCGCGCCGAGCTGGGGATCGGACATCAACGCCAACTACGGCGTGGTCGGGGCCGGATATTGGTGGGAGACTCTGTTCCCCGCGCTCGCGATCGCGTCCCTGATCGTCGGCATCAACCTGGTGACGGACTCTGTCGAGAGGGTGCTGGCCGGATGACGGAGATGCTGCCATGACCGGTGCGACGGCCGACCGCGCCGACAGCGCGAGCGGCGGGGCAAGCCCGATCGTCGGACCAGCGCTAGTCGTAGAAAAGCTCGACGTGACTTACCGGGTCCGCGGCCGGGACCGGCTCGCGCTGCGGAATGTTTCCTTTGAGATCGGCCGGACCGAGTCCTACGGCCTGGTGGGCGAGTCCGGCTCCGGCAAGTCGACGATCGCGCTGGCACTGACCAGGTATCTGCCGCGCAACGGCCGGGTGAGCGCCGGATCCATCAGCATCAACGGTGCCGACCCGATGCGCATGGGCAGCGCCGCGCTGCGCAATCTGCGCGCCCGCACGGTCTCGATGGTCTACCAGGAGCCAGGTAAGGCGCTGAACCCGTCCATCAAGGCCGGCCGTCAGGTGGCCGAGGTCTACGAGGTGGCGGGCCTGAGCCGGGACGACGCCATGGACCGGGCGGCCGAGATGCTAGCCAAGGTGCAGATCCCCGATCCGCGCCGGGTGATGGAGCGCTACCCGCATCAGCTCTCCGGCGGGATGGCGCAGCGGGTGGTGATCGCGATGGCAATCGCGGCCGACCCGTCGCTGCTGATCCTGGACGAGCCGACCACCGCGCTGGATGCGACCGTCGAGGCCGAGGTGCTCGACCTGATCGCCGGTCTGCGCGCGGAGCTGAACACGTCGCTGCTGTTTATCAGCCACAACCTCGCGGTGATCGCGAAGATGTGCGACCGGGTCGGCGTCCTATACGCGGGCGAGCTGATCGAGGAGGGCCAGGCCGGCGAGGTCTTCAGCGAGCCCCGGCACCCGTACACGGTCGGCCTGCTGCGCTGCATCCCGCGCCGTGGCCAGCGCAAGGACCACGGCCGGCTGGACTCGATCCCCGGCTTCCTGCCGCAGCCCGGGCACACGCTGCCCGGCTGCATCTTCGCCCCGCGCTGCCCGATCGCCGCGGACCGCTGCCACGAGGCGCCCCCGCCGGCCTACGACGTCGGGCCGGGCCGGGTTTCCCGCTGCTACCGGCACGAGGAGACCGCGGGCATGCCGCGCAACACCCCGGTGGACGTCGAGCTGCGGACCGGCCCGGAGGACGACAGCCAGCCGGTCATCACCTTCAGGGACGTCTCCAAGACCTTCGTCTCGCGGCGGCGAGTCGGTGCAGGCGCTGCGCGGGGTGAGCCTGGCCGTGCAGCGCGGCGAGACGCTCGGTCTGGTCGGCGAGTCCGGCAGCGGCAAGACCACGCTGGCGCGGGTGCTGCTCGGCCTCACCGCCGCCAGACGAGGGCTCGGCCGTCGAGCTCAACGGCTCGGGCCTGTCCGCCGACGTCCGCCACCGCAGCCGCGCTCAGCTGCAGGCCATGCAGATCGTGTTCCAGAATCCGGACTCGGCGCTGAATCGCCGGCACACGGTGCGCCAGCTCATCGCCCGGCCGCTGACCCGGCTGGCGGGACTGACCGGCGCAGCGCTCCGGGAGCGGCTCACCGACCTGGTCCGCTCGGTCCGGCTCGAGGAACGCCACCTGGCGCTGCGTCCCCGTCAGCTGTCGGGCGGGCTCAAGCAGCGGGTGGCGATCGCCCGCGCGTTCGGCGGCGGGCCCGCAATCGTCGTCTGCGACGAGCCGACGTCCGCGCTGGACGTGTCGGTCCAGGCCGCCATCCTCAACCTGCTCGCCGACCTGCAGGCCAAGGAGCAGGTGACCTACCTGTTCATCTCGCACGACCTCGGGCTGGTTCGCTACCTGTCGGACCGGATCGCGGTGCTCTACCTCGGCCGGGTGATGGAGGTCGGCCCGGCCGAGCGCGTCTTCAGCGGGCCGCATCACCCCTACACCGAGGCACTGCTGTCGGCCGTGCCGAGCCTCGACGGCGCGCCGCGCCACCCGGATCCGGCTGGCCGGGGAGATCCCGTCCGCCGCCGCACCGCCGTCTGGCTGCGTCTTCCACACGCGCTGCCCCCGGCGCCTCTCATCGGGAATCTGCGAATCAACCGAACCGCCACTGGCGGAAGCCGAGCCCGGGCACCTGATGAGCTGCCATATCCCTATCGATCAGCTAACGAATCTGCAAGGTGTCGGGCCGGTGTCGTGACATTGCGGTGACCGCGCCCTAGTTTCCCGTTCATTCGCGCCGCCGGCGTACGCGCTGGCGGCAGGAGGTTCCGAGGAGGACTCCGTGACCGAACAAAACGATCCGCTCAGCCACCTGCGGGCCGGGCAGAACGAGATAGCCAATCACGTCATCGACGAGTTCGTGGCCGGCCGTCTCTCCCGTCGCGAGCTGCTGCGCCGCGGCGCCCTTGTCGGCATCTCCGCGCCCGTGCTCGGCGGCATCCTGGCCGCCTGCGGCTCGTCCAGCCCGAGTTCCTCCGGCAGCTCCGGCGGGACCAGCACGGGCAAGGCGGGCGCGACCATCAACGTCGGCATCATCACCCCGGCCGCCGCGATCAACCCGGTGACCGTGGCCGATCAGGGCGGCCTCGACATGCTCGGCCAGACCGGCGAGTACCTCACCTTCTCCGACCAGACCCTCACCCTGAAGCCCCAGCTCGCGACCAGCTGGAAGTCCAACTCCGCCGCGGACGTCTGGACGTTCGAGATCCGGCAAGGCGTCAAGTTCCACAACGGGCAGACGCTCACGGCCGACGACGTCGTCTACACCTACCAGCTGCAGACCAACCCCAAGGGCTCGGCGAACGCACTGTCGGCGTTCGGCGGCGTGCTGACGCCGGACGGGGTCAAGAAGACCGGCCAGTACACGGTGGAGTTCCACCTCGCGGCGCCGAACGGTAATTTCCCGTACCTGACCTCGTCCGACAACTACAACATGATCATCCTGCCCAAGGGCTACGACCCGTCGAAGTGGCAGAGCACGTTCGTCGGCACCGGGCCGTTCGTGCTGAAGAGCTACACCACCAATCAGGGGGCGACGTTCACCGCCAACCCGAACTACTGGGGGCCGAAGCCCAAGCCGGCGGGCACGAACTTCACCTTCTACGCCACCCAGACCCCAGCCATCAGCGCGCTGGTCAGCGGCACGATCGACGTCATCGGCCAGTTCTCGGTCACCGGCGGCGAGCAGCTGCTGTCCGGCGGCTACAACATCATCAAGCTCAAGTCCAGCGCGCACCGTGAGCTGTCGATGCGCAACGACGTGGCGCCGTTCACCGACGCGCGGGTGCGGCAGGCGATCGCACTGACCCTGAACCGCCCGCAGATCGTGCAGGCCCTCTTCAAGGGCTTCGCGGACGTGGGCAACGACAGTCCGTTCGCGCCGGTGTTCCCGTCCACCGACACCAGCGTCGCGCAGCGCGCGCAGGACATCGCCAAGGCCAAGTCGCTGCTGTCCGCGGCCGGGCACCCCAGTGGTTTCTCCGACCCAGCTCATCGCCAACCAGCAGCTGGAGATCCCGCAGTACGCCACCATCGTCCAGCAGGCGGCCAAGGCCATCGGGGTGAACATCAACGTCAAGGTCGAGTCGCCGACGGTGTACTACGGCAAGGCCACGTTCGGGAACTCCGACTGGCTCGACGCGACGATGAGCCTGGTCGACTACGGTCACCGCAGCGTGCCCAACGTGTTCCTGACCGCGCCGCTGCAGACCATCAACGCCAAGGCCGGCACCGGCTCGTGGAACGCCGCGCACTTCAACAACGCGCAGTACGACACGCTCTCCAAGCAGTACATCGCGGCGGTCGACCTGAGTACGCAGAAGCAGCTCGCGGGCCAGATCGAGCAGTTGCTGCTGAACGAGACGCCGATCATCTTCGGCTACTTCTACAACTACCTGACCGCGCAGGCGAAGAACGTGACCGGCGCCTACCCCACGGCGATCGGGCACATCTTCCTCTACAACACCGTCAAGTCCTGACCTAGCCCGAACCAGACCGCAGCCGCCGCCAGCACCGCTGACGGCGGCTGCGGCCATTCCGGTGGCCCGCGGATGCATAATGACCAGACGAGGAGGTGCCATGTCGGTCACGGACGCCGGCCGCGCGACAAGCTGGGACAGCAGCACGACGGCGGGGGTCGGCCTCAAACCGGGCTGGGGCGTAAGCCCTGAGCGGCAGCAGGAGATCGTGGCCGCGCTCAGCGGCATCGCACCGGGTACCGGCAGGCTGACCGCGAGCCAGCTGCGCGCCATCACCACGGCGCTGGCGGCGCGCCGCGATCTATGGTCGGACCTGGTCGTGCGCGACCCGGACGTGCGCTGGTACTTGCCACTGCACCGGTCGAACGCCTGCGACGTGTGGCTGCTGGCCTGGGAACGAGGCCAGGACACCGACTGGCACGATCACGGCGGGTCGTCCGGGTCGTTCGCGATCGCCGAGGGCAGCCTCGTCGAGCAGTACCGGGTGCCGAGCGGCCGGCTCAGCCGACGGCGGCTGGCGGACGGTCACGTTGTCGCATTCGGGCCCGGCCACGTACACGACGTCGCGCACGGCGGCGGCACGTCCGCGACCAGCATTCACGCGTATTCGCCGCCGCTGGTGGCGATGACCTATTACACGGCGACCGATTACGGCCTGATCGCACGGGAGACGGTCGCCATCGACGGGCCCGAGGGCGGCCGCGGCCAGGGTGGGGCGGAGACCGCGCTCGCCCGGGCCAGCGCGTCCGCCGCGAGGTTGAGCAGCGACTCGCTCCCGACCGGCGCGCCCGGCATCGATGACCTGCTCGCCGAGGCGCGCAGCGGCCTGCGGCGGCTGCGGCCGGAGGCGGCGTTCGCCGCGCTCACCGACGGCGCCGCGCTGGTCGACATCCGGCCGCTCGAGCAGCGCATCGTCGAGGGCGAGGTGCCTGGGGCGATCCTCATCGGCCGCAACGTGCTCGAATGGCGGCTGGATCCCCGCAGCGAGGCCAGGATCCCGGCGCTGGCAAGGGCTGACATGCAGATCATCGTGATGTGCTCGCAGGGTTACGCGTCCACGCTGGCGGCCGCCTCGCTGCGGCGGGTCGGCCTGCACGAGGCCACCGACCTGGACGGCGGCTTCCAGGCCTGGCAGGCCGCGGGCCTCCCTGTCCGCTCCGCCCAAGCCCTCGGTTAGCCCGCTCGGCAGGCCCAGACCCGTGCTGGATGGCATCGCCGGCTTGCTGACCCGTCCGGATACTCTAGGGACGAGGGCCGACATCACCGGCCTGCCGGGACTGGCTCGTGCTCGCCTCCCGGCCCAGCCCGCAACCTGACGTAAGGCGCCCTTATCCCATGTCATCTCCAGGCGAGCCGGAGACCAGCGAGCCGGTCACGACCGCGCCCGCCCGGTCCCGTCGGCACGGCCACGAGCAGGGCCTGCACCAGCACCGGGACGTCTCCGGTGGCTGGCTGCGGCCGGCCGTGTTCGGCGCCATGGACGGCCTGGTCACCAACGTCTCGCTGATCGCCGGCGTGGGCGGCGGCGGCGTGGACCGGCACACGATCCTGCTGACCGGCTTGGCGGGCCTCGCGGCCGGCGCCTCCTCAATGGCGGCGGGCGAGTACGTCTCCGTCTCCTCGCAGAACGAGCTCGTCGCATCCGAGGTGGAGAAGGAGCGCACCGAGCTGGAGCGCAACCCCGAGGACGAGCAAGCAGAGCTGATCGCGGCGTACCGGATGCGCGGGGTGGACGCGGATGTCGCGGAGAACTTCGTCCGGCAGCTCGCCCGGCACCCCGAGGAGACGCTCCGGGTGCACGTGCAGGAGGAGCTCGGCGTCGACCACCGGGAGCTGCCGTCGCCGGTCACCGCGGCGGGTGCCTCGCTGCTGACGTTCGCGATCGGCGCGCTGATCCCGCTGCTGCCGTACCTGTTCGGGTTCTCTTCGCTGGCCGCGGCGCTCGTCCTGGCCGCCGTGGCCGCGTTCATCGGCGGCGGGATCGTCGCCCGGATCACGACCCGGCCGTTCTGGCGGGGCGCGGTGCGCCAGCTGATCCTGGCCGCGATCGCGGCCGGGCTGACCTACGGCATCGGCCGCCTGGTCGGCGGGCACGTCTGAGCTAGCCGGCCGGGTCGCGGCCGCCGTCACTATCCCGGCGGCAGCTCGTTACCAGGTATCGGGCCCGAAGATGTCCCCCGCGTTCCCGTTGGTCGAGGCGAGCAGCTCCAGGTCGGCGTCCACCATCATCGCGACGAGCTCCTCGAAGCCGATCTTCGGCTCCCAGCCGAGCTGCTCCCTGGCCCGGGATGCGTCGGCGCGCAGCTGATCGACCTCGGCCGGGCGGATGAAGGCGGCGTCGGTCACGACGTGATCGCGCCAGTCCAGCCCGGCGGCACGGAAGGCGCATTCGACCAGTTCCTGGCCGGTGTGGGTCTCGCCGGTGCCGATCACGTAGTCGGCGGGCTCATCCTGGGCGAGCATCAGCTGCATAGCCCGCACGTAATCACCGGCGAAGCCCCAGTCGCGGCTGGAGTGCAGGTTTCCGAGCCGCAGCTGGCGCTCGTAGCCGAGCTTGATCTTGGCCACGCCCAGCGAGACCTTGCGGGGCAGGAACTCGGCGCCGCGGCGCGGCGACTCGTGGTTGAACAAGATCCCCGACACCGCGAACATGCCGTAGGACTCCCGGTAGTTCTGGGTCAGCAGGTGCGCGTAGACCTTGGCGACCCCGTACGGGCTGCGCGGGTGAAACGACGTCTTCTCGTTCTGCGGCGACTCGCTGACCTGCCCGAACATCTCCGAACTGGACGCCTGGTAGAACCGGATCTGGCCGCCGCCGGGACTGCGGGACGCACTGATGCCGGAAAAGACCCGGATTGCCTCCAGCACGCGCAGTACCCCGATGCCGGACACTTCCCCGGTCAGCTCGGCCTGTTGCCAGGACATCGGGACGTAGGAGATCGCGGCCAGGTTGTAGACCTCGTCGGGCTGGACCCGCTCGACCGCGTTGATGAGGCTGCCCTGGTCCAGCAGGTCCCCGCGGACGAGCCGGACGTCACTGACCTGCTGACGCAGCTGCTGGACCCGCGGGTTGGCCTGGCCGCGGATCAGCCCCCATACTTCATATCCAAGATCAGCCAGGTGCTCAGCCAGGTAGGAGCCGTCCTGCCCGGTGATTCCGGTGATCAGCGCGCGTCGTGTCAGCGAGGCCTCCGTGTTTTGCTTCGTCGCGGCAGCTTACAGACACACCCAAATCCTGGCGCAGGCCGGCTTACGACTGGGGCGAAAGGGCACGCAAGTTACCGCCTTGGTAACCTTCGCTGACCACGGGGTCACGCGGGTAGCCCGTCGCGGGGTAGCCAGCGTCCGACAGGAGGGCAGGCCTGCGTGAGCGCGGACGCAGCCGACGTTATGGCGTACGATGCCGCCGTGCCCGGACAAACCGGAACCAACCCCGCCGAGACCGACGCCGAAGCCGGCGGTGACCGCCCGCTGCGGGTCGCGATGCTCTCCTACCGGAGCAAGCCGCACTGCGGCGGCCAGGGCATCTACCTACGGCACCTGTCCCGTGAACTGGCCGCGCTCGGCCACCACGTCGAGGTCTTCTCCGGCCAGCCCTACCCCGAGCTGGAGCCGGGCCCGCTGTTGCGCACGGTGCCGAGCCTGGATCTGTACCGCGACGACGACCCGTTCCGCACGCCCAAGCTCAGCGAGTACCGGGACTGGATCGACGTGCTCGAATTCGCCGCGATGTGCACCGGCGCCTTCCCGGAGCCGCGTACCTTCGGCATCCGCGCGGTCCGGGAGATGCACGCCCGCAAGGACGACTTCGATGTCGTGCACGACAACCAGGTGCTTGCGAGCGGGATGCTGAAGATCGCCGAATTCCTCCCGCTGGTCACGAGCATCCACCACCCGATCAGCGTGGACCGGCGGATCGAGCTGACCGAGGCGCGCGGCTTCTCCCGGCTGACGAAGTGGCGCTGGTACTCCTTCGTCCGGATGCAGGCGCGGGTCGCGCGCAAGGTCGGGCCGATCATGACCGGGTCCGAGTCCTCCAAGGCCGACATCCTGCGGGACTTCAAGGTGGCGGCGGAGCACATTGAGGTGGTTCCGCTGGGCGTCGACACCCGGCTGTTCCACCCCCGTCCCGCGCCCCGGGTGCCCGGCCGGATGGTCGCGGTCGCGAGCGCGGACTCGCCGGTGAAGGGCGTCGCCACGCTGCTGCGGGCCTACGCGAAGCTGATCACCGAGCGGGACGCCGAGCTGATCCTCGTCAGCAAGCTCACGCCGGACGGCCCGACCGCGCGGCTGCTGTCCGACCTCGCGCTGGATGGCAAGGTCAAGTTCGTCAGCGGCATCAGCGACGACGAGCTCGCCGAACTGCTGGCCAGCGCCGAGGTCGCGGTCGTGCCGTCGCTGTACGAGGGCTTCTCGCTGCCGGCCGTCGAGCACATGGCCTCCGGCACCCCGTTGGTCGCCAGCCGCACTGGTGCGCTACCCGAGGTCACCGCCGACGCCGCGATGCTGGTGACGCCGGGCGACCCAGAGGAACTGGCCGCGGCGCTGCGCACGCTGCTTGACTCGCCCGCGGAGCGGGACCGGCTCTCGGCCCTCGCGCTGGCCAGGGTCGCGGAGCGGTTTGCCTGGTCGGCGGTGGCCCGGACGACCGTCGCGCAGTACCGCCGCGCGATCGCTGTGCACCCAGCCAGGGACGCCACGGGGCACGCGACCACGGGGCGCGCGACCACGGGCAAGCCATGCTGACCGTCGATTTCGCCCGGCTGGGCATCCAGCCGGGGACACGGCTGCTCGACTTGGGCTGCGGCGCCGGGCGGCACGCGTTCGAGGCGGCCCGCCGGGGCGCGCGGGTGGTCGCGCTGGACATGGACCGCAAGGAACTGGAGCAGGTCACCGCCATCGCCGCGGCCATGGACGAGGCCGGCGAGATCCCGGACGGCGGCTCCATCCAGGCGTCCGCTGGCGACGCGACGGCAATGCCGTTCCCCGATGGCAGCTTCGACATCGTGATCGCCGCCGAGGTACTGGAGCACATCCCCGCCGACCAGGCGGCGATGAACGAGGTGGCCAGGGTGCTGCGGCCGGGTGGCATCGCCGCGGTCACCGTGCCGGCCTGGCTGCCCGAGCGGATCTGCTGGCTGCTGTCCGACGACTACCACAACACGCCGGGCGGGCACGTGCGCATCTTCACTCGGCCCGAGCTGGAGACGAAGCTGGCCAGGGCCGGGCTGGCTGTGGGCGGGCACCACCACGCACACGCGCTGCACTCGCCGTACTGGTGGCTCAAGTGCGCCGTCGGCGTGCACGACGACGCGCACCCGCTGGCGCAGGCCTATCACAAGCTGCTGGTCTGGGACATCATGCGCAAGCCCGCCGTGACCAGGATGGCCGACAAGGCGCTGAATCCGGCCATCGGCAAGAGCCTGGTCGTCTACGCGACCAAGCCCGCTATTGCCCGCGCGCCAAAGACCGAGGGCGCCATGACCGAGCGGGCCGCCGCCGCCAGCACGGGCGCCGCCAGCACGGGCGCCGCGGAGGGGGCGCATGCTGCAGCCTGACCGGCTGGCGAGCCTCGATCTGGCCAAGGCGGGCAGCCGGGTGCCGGAGGTACCCGGCATCCTCAGCGCTGACCAGCTGCTGGCCACCGGCCGCAGCATCGCCGCCGAGCAGCAGCCCAACGGCGCCATCGGCTGGCCGGACGGGCATATCGACGCGTGGAACCACGTCGAGTGCGCGATGGCGCTCACCACCTGCGGCCTGCACGAGCAGGCCCGGCGCGCCTATACCTGGCTGGCGCAGACGCAGCACCCGGACGGCTCCTGGGCGGTCCGCGCCGCCGACGGCAGCGACACCGAGCACACCACCGAGGCCAATCACGCCGCGTATACAGCGGTCGGCGTCTGGCACGAGCTGCTCGTCACCGGCGACGAGGACTTCGCCGCGCAGATGTGGCCGGTCGTCCGCGGCGCGATCGAGTTCGCGGTCGGGCTGCAGACGGCCCGCGGCGAGATCATCTGGCGGCGCCTGGCCGACGGCGCGCCGGACAGCTACGCGCTGCTCACCGGGAACGCCAGCATGTACCAAAGCCTGGGCTGCGCGGTCGCGCTGGCGGAGCTCGTCGGCGAGCCGCAGCCCGACTGGGAACTTGCGGCCGCGCAACTCGGGCACGTGGTGGCCTGCCACCCGGATGTGTTCGCGGACAAGAGCCGGTTCTCGATGGACTGGTACTACCCGGTGCTCGGCGGCCCGGTCCGCGGCCCGGCGGCGGAGCAGCTGCTGAAGCAGGGCTGGGACACCTACATGGTGCCCGGCCTCGGCGTGCGGTGCGTCAGCGACGAGCCGTGGGTGACCGGCGCGGAGACGTGCGAGCTGGCGATCGCGCTGGCGGCGATCGGCGACCGGGACAAGGCCCTCGAGTTGTTCGAGCAGATCCAGTTCCTGCGCGACCCGGCGGGCGCGTACTGGACCGGCTGGCAGTTCGTGAACCGCAAGCACTATCCGCACGAGAAGAGCGCGTACACGGCCGCCGCGGTCGTGCTGGCCGCGGACGTGCTGTCGGGCAGCACCGGCGCGGCCGGGATCTTCCGGTCCGCCGCCGCCGGCCCGCCGGTCTGGCCGCCCGGCCGACCCGGCCGCCTGCGGCTGCGCGAGCTGAGCTCAGCCGATACCGTCGCCGGTTCGCTGCAGTACGTGCAGCGAGCCCGCCACCTTCACTTCCTTGAAGGCGCCCGACCGCAGCGCCCGCTGGTACACCCGGTACGGAGCCTGGCCGCCGTCCGCCGGGTCGGCGAAGACGTCGTGAAACGCGAGCGCTCCGCCGGCCGCCACCCAGGGCGCCCAGCCCTCGTAGTCGGCCACGACATGCTCCTCGCTGTGGCCTCCGTCGACGAACAGCATCCCGAGCGGCGTGCCCCAGATCCTGGCGACGGCCCTGGATCCGCCGACGATCGCGATCACGTGCTCCTCTAGGCCGGCGCTCGCCAGCGCCGCGCGGAAGAACGGCAGCGTGTCCATCCGGCCGGTAGCCGGGTCAACGACCTCGGGATCGTGATGCTCCCAGCCCGGCTGGATCTCCTCCGAGCCGCGGTGATGGTCCACGGTGACGACCAGCTGGCCCGTCTGGCTGGCAGCAGCCGCCAGGTAGATCGTTGACTTGCCGCAGTAGGTGCCGATCTCGCCGATGGGCCCGACGTGGGCGTACTGAGCCGCGGTCTCGTACAGCGCGATGCCCTCATCTGGCGGCATGAACCCCCGCGCGGCCTCGGCCGCCTGCCGGTAGTTATCCGGAATTCGCATGGCGTACAGTCTGTCGCCCGATCATCTTGCCGCGCGAGCCGGGGACATGCTCTACTCCGGAGGACCACTCGCGCCGGCCGCTGGCCAGGCCGCGGGGCAGCACGCACGGGACAGGAGCCGCGAATGAGAGTGGAAGTCGACTACGACGCGTGCGAGGCGAACGCCGTCTGCGCCGGCCTCGTGCCGCAGGTATTCGAGGTCGACGACAAAGACGACCTTTACATCCTGGTCGACGAAGTCCCTGAACAGCTGATCGAGGGCGTTCGGCACGCGGTACGGTCATGCCCCAAGGCGGCGCTCCGCCTGGTGGAGTAGCAGGGCGGGCCCCGGTCCGGGCCGTCCGCGGCACGGACGGAGGCGGGCTCATGCAGCCGGCGCGGCGCGGCAGGCTATCGATACCGGCGACGATGACCGGGCGCGCGACGGCGCGAGGCGCGGCCGGGCCCGGCATCGCCCGCCTGCTCGTGCCCGGGCTCGCGGTTGCCGCCCTGGTCGTCAGCATCGCGGCCGCGCCAGCGCGGCCTGACCCGGACTCCGGGCTGGTGCGCATCTTCCCCGCCGTCCGGGTCCAGGCGGCGGGCGGTCCGGCGGGCGGCCTGACCCCGAAGCAGGTCCGTGCCGCGTACGACACCGGCCCGCTGCTGACCCACGGCGTCACCGGCAAGGGCCAGACCATCGTCATCGTCGACTCGTTCGGCTCACCGACGATCGCGGCCGACCTCGCGCACTTTGACCGGCACTTCGGCCTGGCCGCGCCGCCGTCCTTGCGGGTCATCCAGCCAGCCGGCCGGGTGCCGGCGTACCGCCCGACCGACAGCCGGACGACCTGGGCGGCGGAGACGACGCTGGATGTCGAGTGGGCGCACGCGCTGGCGCCTGGTGCGCGGATCCTGCTGGTCGAGACGCCAACCGCGGAGAACGAGGGCACCACCGGGTTCCCGCAGATCGTGACCGCGGAGAAGTACGTGCTCCGGCACCACCTCGGCCAGGTGATCAGCCAGAGCTTCGCCGCCACCGAGCAGACGTTCCCGTCCCGCGCCGCCTTGGTGCGGCTGCGCGGCGCATATCAGCTGGCCGCCAGCGATCACGTGCCGGTGCTGGCCGCGAGCGGCGACGACGGCGCGACCGGCTTCAAGTTCGAGATGACCGACCTTTATACCGCGCGCGCCGTCTCCTGGCCCGCAACCGACCCGCTGGTCACCGCCGTCGGCGGGACGCGGCTGTTCCTGCGCGGCAACGGCAGCCGCCGCAAGGCCGACGTCGCCTGGGCCGACAGCGGCGGCGGCCGGTCGCTGTTCTTCGCCCGGCCGTCTTATCAGAACGGCGTGCGCGCGGTCACCGGCGGCCGCCGCGGCGTCCCGGACATCTCGATGGACGCGTCCTGCGCGAGCCCGGTGTCGATCTACGCCAGCTACCGGGGCAGCGACGGCCCGTGGAGCACGATCTGCGGCACCAGCGTCGCCACGCCGATGATGGCGGGCCTCGTCGCGCTCGCCAGCCAGGTAGCCGGGCGCCGGCTGGGCGAGATCAACAAGGCCCTGTACGCGATGGCGACGGCCCACGATCGCGGCATCGTCGACATCCGCACAGGCAACAACAGCCAGACGTTCTTCCAGGACGGGCGGCAGTACTCGGTGCCGGGCTTCGCCGCGCGAGCCGGATACGACCTGGTCTCCGGCGTCGGCAGCGTGAATGCGGCGTACTTCGTGCCCGAACTCGCCCGGCTCGCGGGCTAGCCCAGGGCGCCCGCCGCGATCGCCACCCCGACCGAGATCAGCATCAGGCCGGCCAGCCTCTCACCGCGCTCGCCGGCCCGGTCGCCGATCCGCGCCCCGAGTTCCAGGCCGATCAGCGACAGCCCGACGCTGACCACCCCGATGACGAGCGCGCCGAGCAGGATCGACGTGTGCGTGCTGCCGAGCGCGAACCCGACGACGAGATTGTCCAGGCTGAGGATGAGGCCGCCGAGCAGCAACTTCCGGCCGCTGGCGGCGGTGATGACGCCGGCCTCGTCCCTGGCCGGGCCGAACAGGCCGTAGAGCCCGACCCCGATCAGCAGCGCGGCCGCTAGCCAGTGCCCCGCCGTGCCGAGCAGGCCGGCCGTCTGTGCCCCGATCGCCAGCCCGACCACCGGCATGCCGGCCTCGAACAGCCCGAACACCAGGCCGACCCGCAACCGGATGCGCGCATCAACGCCGGCGACGCCGATCGCCACCGAAGCGGCGAAGTTCGACGCCCCGACCGAGGCGGCTACCAGCAGCAAGGCCAGCATGCGGCCACGGTAGCTCATCGGGCCGGATTCTGGCCCGGCCCGGACTGGCGCGGGCCGGTTCAGCCTGCGCGGTAGCGGTCCGGGATATCGCCCTCCACGTGCAGCAATCGCACCCGGTCGCCCCGGTAGATGTAGCTGGTCAGCCTGATGGGGCGGTCAACGCTGTAGGCGGTCCGGTTCACCACCAGCACGGGCGTGCCGCTGGCTAGCCGGAAGAACTCGAACTCACGGGAATCCGGCATCCGGGTGCCGACCTCGTCGACGAAACCCTGCTGCGGGTGCCCTAGCTCCGCCAGCAGGCCGATGCTGCCGGACTCGATCTCGCCGGCCTGCTGCAGCGCCGTCCCCTTGGCCAGGTCGCTCGGATAGTAGGAGTTGATCAGCTGCCACGGGACCTCGCCGATGAAGTACTGCGAGCGCCGGATGACGACCTGATCGTCGGGCCCGATCTCCAGTTTCTCCGCCACCTGCGGGCCGGCCGGCGCCGTCTCGACCACCAGCCGGACCATGTCTGACTCGTCGGCGGCCGGGTGCACCACGGGCAGCCCGGCCGAGGCGTGCGCCTCGGTCGGCGCGGCCGGGATCCTGGACAGCAGCGCGGTGAACGGCCGGGTCGGCTCGTGCACGAACGTCCCCAGACCCTGGCGGCTGACCACGAGCCCCTGATTGGTCAGCAGCGCGATCGCCAGCCGCACGGTGTTACGGGACGCGTCGAACTGCGCGGCGAGGTCCGGCTCACTCGGCAGGCGCTGGCCCGGCGCTAGCGCCCCGCTGCTGATCTGGGTCCGCAGAACGTCCGCGATCTGCTGGTATTTGGACTGCGCCACCGCCTGCCCGCCTCCCGCCGGCCGATGCCGGAAGAATCTACCTGTTCATGTTGTTTCAAACGCACCACTCATTGGTATGAGTCTGACGATGGCACTATACGCGGGGGTGCCGCTCACGCGGCGGACGACTCGCCGGGTCTGCACCGCGTCGGGGAAGAGGCAACGGAAATGATCATCCTGTTAGCGCTGGCAGCAGTCGTAGTAGCCGCGCCGATCGCGGCTGCGCTGCTGGTGTCCCTGGCTAGCCTGCGCGAGGATGCCCGCCACAGCCTCGGCGGGAAGGCACCATCGTGGCTCGCCAGGGCGGTCCGCCGTCTGCTCAGCGTTCCGTCGCGCGGCGAGGGGCGGCCCGCGCCGCGGTCCGCCGGGCCCCGACCCGCGGGGAGCACAGCCACGGGTGCCCCAAGCCCGGGTGCCTGAAGAGGAGGACCTCGCTAGCTGGCTGACCGGACCGAACGCCTAGCCGCGGGGGGCGCACGGATCCGGACTGACGCCCGTGCGCCCGGCCAGGCCGTCCGGGTTACTCTGCCGTCATGCTCATCGCCGTCTGCCAGCTGCCCATCAGCTCTGACCCGCGGGTCAACCTCGACCGCGTCGCCGCGGCGGTGCGCGACGCCGCCGCGCAGGGCGCCCGCCTCGCCGTCTTCCCGGAAGGGACGCAGATCCGCTTCTCCGCCGACCTGCGCGCCGCGGCCGAACCCCTCGACGGGCCGTTCGGCACCGGGCTCGCCGGGATCGCCAGGGAGTCCGGCGTCGCTATCGCCGCGGGCGTCTTCGAGCCCGCGCCCGACGGCCGGGTCTTCAACACCACCGTCGGCTTCGACAGCGACGGGCGGCTCGCCGCCGCCTACCGCAAGCTGCACCTGTTCGACGCGCTCGGCTACCGCGAGTCAGACACGGTCGCGCCGGGCGATGAACTCGTGCTCGCCGACCTGGCGGGCCTGCGCGTCGGGTTCCTGACCTGCTACGACATTCGTTTCCCCGAACAGGCCAAGGCCCTCGCCGTGGCCGGGGCGCAGCTGCTCGTGGTCCCGTCGGCGTGGGCGGGCGGGCTGTACAAGGAGGAGCACTGGGTGACGCTGGTCCGGGCCCGCGCGATCGAGAACACGATCTGGGTCGCCGCCGCCGGCCAGGTACCCGATCCGGCGGAGCCGCCGACGCGCGCCCCGACCGGGGTGGGCCGGAGCCTGCTCGTGAACCCGATGGGCGTCGTCAAGCTGGACCTCGGCCCGGCCGCGAGCATCGGGACCGGCGACGTCGACACCGAGTACACCGAGAGCGTGCGGTCCGCGCTGCCGTCGCTGGCCCATCGCCGGGAGGACCTGTTTCCCGGCGCGGCCATCCGGACCCCTTAGCCGGCCAGCTTCCGCGGGCGGCGACGCTGGGCCAGGACCGCCGCGATTGCGTCCACTTCGGCCGCGATCAGCCTCGTGTGAAGGGCCCGCATCGTCGCGAGCTGATCGGTACCGGAACGGAGGTTTTCCGCCATCAGCCGGGCCCTATGCTCGGCGCGTCGTCCCCGCACGGCTGTGCGGCCCGGCCGAGATCGTGACGGTGCACGATTCTTATCCTCGAGCGGTGAAAGCTACTCAGGCGTCGGGCCGGCCGGTCCGCGACAGTGCCGACGGGCCGCCCCGCGGTGGTGGCGGCGGGCTGCTCGGCCCGCGCCCCGACCCGGTGCCGGCGGATGAGCCACGCCGCGATCGCGATCGCGAGGACTACCCCGATCGCCACGGCGAGCCCCGTTCCCACCCGGCGGGCGACCACCTCATAGGCCGAACCCGCCAGGTAGCCGAGCAGGCTGTAGCCGACCCCCCAGATCACTCCCCCGAGGATGTTGTAGACCGTGAACGATCGGTACCTGACCCCGGCCGCGCCCGCGGCCGCGGGCATTAGCGCCCGGACGATGGCGACGAACCGGCCGGCCAGCACCGCGACGCCGCCCCGGTGCCGGAGGAACTGTTTCGCCTTGTCGGCCCCGCCCTGCACCCGGCGCAGGCCTCTGGCCTGGAACAGCCGGTCGCCCATCCGCCGCCCGATCTCGTAGCCCACGACAGGCCCGGCGATCGCGGCGGCCACGACGATGAGGATCAGGACCGGCAGGCTCAGGTGCCCCCGGTTGGCGAGGACGCCCCCCAGCACGACCGAGATCTCGCCGGGCAGGACGAACCCCACGAACACCGCGGTCTCGCCGAAGACCAGCGCCGCGATCACGAGGTAGGCGATCCAGCCAGAGAGGTGGATGAGCCCGTTCGCCAGAGACGTCACGACTGCAATACTGCCCGCTCCGGCCGGCTGCCGGGACCAGCAGCGGCGGCCGGGCCCGCGCAGTCGCACCGACGGGCACGGATTGTGGCCGGCCCGGCACGCAGCGCCGGCAATAGCCAACTTCGCAACCCAGACTCTTGCGCCGAAGGGTGATGATCTAGTAGGAAATCAAGCATCAGCCGCCATGGCTCCGGGAAGGGATCGAGGATGCAGAGCGTCTTCCCCTCCGGGCCCGTGACCGGCGGTTTTATCCGCCAGCAAGGCACGTTCGCGGGCCGGGTCAGCAAGGACGGGTCAACCGGTTTCCCGGCCGAGCCCGGACGCTACTTGTTGTACTGCTCGCTGGCCTGTCCGTGGTCACAGCGCGCGATGATCGTGCGCCGGGTGCTTGGCCTCGACCGGGTCATCGGGATCAGCCTGACCGATCCGGTAGTCACGACTGACCACGGCTGGCGGTTCCCGGACGAGACGGGCGGCCGCGATCCCGCGACCGGCGCGCGCTACGTGTCCGAGCTGTACCTGGCGACCGACCCGGTCTACGCCGGGCGGGCGACACTGCCGGTGCTCTGGGACACCAGGACGCAGCGGATCGTGAGCAACGACGCGGCGCAGATCACGGTCCAGATGGAGACGGAGTTCGGCGCGTATCACCGGCCGGGGTCGCCGGATCTGTACCCGGCCGGGATGCGCCGCGACATCGACGCGCTGGCCATGCTGATCTTCCACACCATCAACAACGGGGTCTACAAGGCCGGCTTCGCGACTTCCCAGGCCGAGTACGAGGAAGCGTTCGACGCCTTGTTCACGACCCTGGACGCGCTGGAGGAGCGGCTGGCCCGGCGCCGGTTCCTGCTCGGCGGCCGGGTGACCGAGGCGGACGTCCGGCTGTACCCGACCCTGGTCCGATTCGACGCCGTTTACTACCTGCACTACAAGTGCAACCTGCACCGGCTGGCGGACTACCCGCATTTGTGGGGTTACGCGCGGGATCTGTACCAGCGGCCGGGCTTCGGCGACACCACCGATTTCGTGCAGATCAAGCGGCACTACTACCAGGGCGAGACGTGGATCAATCCGGCTGGCATCGTGCCGAAGGGGCCGTTCGTCAGCTGGCTGGAGCCGCACGGCAGGGAGCGGATGGCTAGCTAGCACTGCCCGCCTGAGCCGGTAGCCTTGGAAGCAGCGCACATACTCCCAGTCCAGCTCCGGAAGAGGCGATGACGCCGTGTCTGCTGAGTCTCCGCGCGGGTCCGCGGATCTCACCCCATCGACCGCTGGCGATGAGCCGGCGGCTCGTCAGTCAGCGAACGGAGCTGCACGAGCAGACTTCGGGCCCAATCAGTGGCTCGTCGACGAGCTTTATCAGCGATACCAGGCCGACCCCGGCTCCGTAGACCGGGCGTGGTGGAGCTTCTTCGCCGACTACGAGCCGAGCCCGGACGCCGCCAGCCAGCAGCAGCCCGCCAGCACCACCCCGGCGGCTACCACGCCGCCGGCCGCCGCCCCGGCCGACGCCCGGCCACGCGCTCCCCCGCCGGCCGCCAGCAGGCAGAACGGCGCCGCCCAGCCGGCCGCGAGCCCGAGCGCGCCGGCCAGCCCGACGGGCCCCAGCGCCTGCGGCCTCGCCCGCGCCCGCCCCAGCGCCGAGCGCGGGCCGCCCGAGCGCTGGCCGCCGCCAGCACGGGCGACCCAAGCACGGGCGACCCAAGCACGGGCGCCGAGCACTCAGTGCGACTGCGCGGCGCCGCGGCGCGGACAGCCGCGAATATGTCCGCCAGCCTGGCGGTGCCGACCGCGACGAGCGTCCGCGCCGTTCCCGCCAAGCTGCTGATCGACAACCGGATAGTGATCAACAACCACCTGGCTCGCGGCCGGGGCGGCAAGATCTCCTTCACCCACCTGATCGGCTACGCGGTGGTTCGGGCGCTGGCCTCGGTGCCGGAGATGAACAACTCGTTCGCCGAGATCGACGGCAAGCCGATGCTGGTCCAGCCGGATCACGTCAATCTCGGCCTGGCCATCGACATGCGCAAGGACGACGGGACCAGGCAGCTGCTCGTCCCCAGCATCAAGCACACCGAGACGATGGACTTCCGGCAGTTCTGGATGGCGTACGAAGACCTGATCCGAAAGGCCAGGTCGTGGAAGCTCGCCGTCGACGACTTCGCCGACACCACGATCAGCCTCACCAACCCCGGCACGATCGGCACCGAGCACTCGGTGCCGCGGCTGCTGGCGGGCCAGGGCTGCATCGTCGGCGTCGGGGCGATGGAGTACCCGGCCGCGTACCAGGGCGCGTCCGACGAGACGATGGCCCGGATGGCGATCAGCAAGATCGTCACGCTGACCTCGACCTACGATCACCGCATCATCCAGGGCGCGCAGTCCGGCGAGTTCCTGCGGGCCATCAACGAGCTGCTGCTCGGCGAGCACGGCTTCTACGACGACGTGTTCTCGTCGATGCGGATCCCGTACGAGCCAGTGCGCTGGGTGCAGGACATCCCGGCCGGGCACGAGGACGACCTCTCCAAGGCGGCCCGCGTCTACGAGCTGATCCACGCCTACCGGGTCCGCGGCCACCTGATGGCCGACACCGACCCGCTGGAGTACCGCCAGCGCAAGCACCCGGACCTGGACATCAACCTGCACGGGCTGACGCTGTGGGACCTGGAGCGCGAGTTCGCCACCGGCGGGTTCGGCGGCGCCAAGCCGCGGATGAAGCTGCGCGAGATCCTCGGCGTGCTGCGCGACTCGTACTGCCGCACCGTCGGCATCGAGTACATGCACATCCAGAACCCGGAGGAGCGGGCCTGGATCCAGGCCAGGGTCGAGCGGCCGCACCCGCGCGCCGACCACGACGAGCAGCTGCGCATCCTGTCCCGGCTGAACGTGGCCGAGGCGTTCGAGATGTTCCTGCAGACCAAGTTCGTCGGCCAGCGCCGGTTCTCGCTGGAGGGCGCCGAGTCGCTGATCCCGCTGCTGGACGCCGTGCTGACCGAGGCGGCGGCCAACAACCTGCACGAGGCCGTCATCGGCATGGCCCACCGCGGCCGGCTGAACGTGCTGGCCAACATCGTCGGCAAGTCGTACGCGCAGATCTTCCAGGAGTTCGAGGGAAACCTGGACCCGGCGACCACGCACGGCTCGGGCGACGTCAAGTACCACCTCGGGGCCGGCGGCACGTACCACGGCGCGGGTGACGTCTCGATCCCGACCTCGCTGGTCGCCAACCCGAGCCACCTGGAAGCCGTGGACCCGGTGCTGGAGGGCGTGGTCCGGGCCAAGCAGGACGTCATCGACATGGGCGAGCCCGGCTTCACCGTGCTCCCGGTGCTGATCCACGGCGACGCGGCGTTCGCGGGCCAGGGCGTCGTGGCCGAGACGCTGGAACTGTCCCAGCTCCGCGGCTACCGCACCGGCGGCACCGTGCACATCGTGGTCAACAACCAGGTCGGCTTCACCACCTCGCCCGAGTCGTCCCGGTCCAGCGTCTACTCGACCGACGTGGCCCGAGCGATCCAGGCGCCGATCTTCCACGTGAACGGCGACGACCCCGAGGCCGTCGTCCGCGTCGGGCGACTCGCGTTCGAGTTCCGGCAGGCGTTCCACAAGGACGTCGTGATCGACATGATCTGCTACCGCAGGCGCGGTCACAACGAGGCCGACAACCCGTCCTTTACCCAGCCGCTGATGTACGACCTGATCGACGCCAAGCGGTCGACCCGCAAGCTCTACACCGAGTCCCTGATCGGCCGCGGCGACATCACGATGGAAGAGGCGGAGGAGGCGCTGCGCGACTACCAGCAGGAACTGGAGCGGGCCTTCACCGAGACCAAGGACGCGATCAGCCAGGCCGAGCCCGGAGCCCTGCGGCGGCCCGCGCCCGCCGCAGGAGGTCCCGGTCGACTTCGCGGCCGTGCCGACCGCGATCACGGCCGAGACGATCAAGCGGGTCATCGACACCCAGGTCGCGCTCCCAGACGGATTCACCGTGCATCCGCGGCTGCTGCCGCAGTTGCAGCGGCGCGCCGCGATGGTGGAGCAGGACGAGATCGACTGGGCCACCGGCGAGCTGCTCGCCTTCGGGTCCGTCCTGATCGACGGCCACTCGGTGCGGCTGATCGGCCAGGATTCCCGCCGGGGCACGTTCGGCCAGCGGCACGCCGTACTGGTCGACCGGCACACCGGCGCGGAACACGTGCCGCTGCGGGCGTTCAACACCCAGACGGCCAGGTTCCACGCGTACGACTCGCTGCTGTCGGAGTACGCGGCGGTCGGCTTCGAGTACGGCTACTCGGTCGCGCGGCCGGACGTGCTGGTCTGCTGGGAGGCGCAGTTCGGCGACTTCGTCAACGGCGCCCAGACGATCGTGGACGAGTTCATCAGCTCGGGCGAGCAGAAGTGGGGCCAGCAGTCCGCCGTCGTGCTGCTGCTGCCGCACGGTTACGAGGGCCAGGGCCCGGACCACTCCTCGGCCCGGGTCGAGCGGTTCCTCTCGCTGTGCGCGCAGGACAACATGACGGTGGCGAGGCCGAGCACACCGGCCTCCTATTTCCATCTGCTGCGCTGGCAGGCGCTGTCCGGCCGGGTCAAGCCGCTGATCGTGTTCACGCCCAAGTCGATGCTGCGGCTGAAGGCGGCCGCGTCGGCCGCGGCGGATTTCGGCACCGGGACCTTCCGGCCGGTGCTGCCCGACCCGCACGTCCCCGACCCGGCGGCGGTCCGCCGGGTGCTGCTGTGCTCCGGCAAGGTCTACTACGACCTCGCCGAGCGCCGGGCCGCGGCCGGGCGCACGGACATCGCCATCGTCCGGCTCGAATGCCTGTACCCGCTGCCCGGCGCGGAGATCGCCGCCGAGCTGTCCAGGTACCCGGCCGAGGCCGAGGTCATCTGGGTACAGGAGGAGCCAGCCAACATGGGCGGCTGGCCGTACATGGCGCTGCACCTGCCCGAGGCCGTCGGCCGCCGGCTGCTGCTGGTATCCCGCCCGGCCAGCTCGGCGCCGGCCTCCGGCTCAGCTAAGGCGCACGCCGCCGAGCAGGCGGCGCTGCTGGCCGCCGCCGTCCCGGAGAGTGGCTGAGATCGGTGTACTTCACCGACCGCGGGATCGAGGAGCTGGCCGACCGGCGCGGTGACGAGCAGGTCTCGATCGGCTGGCTCGCGGACCGGCTGCGCGACTTCGTCGATGAGCACCCGGAGGCCGAAGCGACGATCGACAGCCTGGCCAGCTGGCTGGCCCGGCTGGACGAAGCCGACGACGATCTGCTCGGCGGGGACGCCTCCGTCGCCGCCCCCGCGGACGGCAACTCCGCCGAGTAACCGCCCCGAGCGAGCCGAAGGGGCGCCGTCGGCGTCCTGGACTGGGGATCCCGGAGCAAGTCGCCTGGCTCCGCGACGCGTAACACTGATCGCCCCGAGCGAGCCGCCGTAGCGCGGCGGTGACGTGGACTGAGGAGCCTCGGAGCAAAGGCGCCTGGCTCCGCGACGCGTAACACTGATCGCCGCGAGCGAGCCGCCGGGGCGCGGCGGCGTCCTGGACTGAGGAGCGGTGTTTGCGACGAGGGAAGGCGCCGCCTATAAGCGCCCCGGCGAGCGAGCGGGAAACACAGCACTAGCCGATCGCGGCCAGCGCCTGGAATGCTGTGCTGATCACGCTTTGTGGTCCCGCCTGCGCTGGCCGCGCAGATAAGATACATCTTGAATTTTGACTGACGCGACATATCGTAACTATGATTGAGTGAGCAACTTCCGACGAGAGGCATGCGATGCCAGGCTCTGCACAGCACGTTGGGCCTCGGGTCCGTGGCTTGGCGGTGAGATGAGATGAGCCCCGTTTTCCGGCACGGACGACTCCGGCTGTACCTGCTGAAGCTCCTGGACGAGTCACCGCGCCATGGGTATGAGGTCATCCGCCTGCTGCAGGACCGGTTCCTCGGCATCTACGCTCCCTCGCCCGGCACCATCTACCCGCGGCTGGCCCGGCTTGAGGAGGACGGCCTCGTCACGCACGAAGAGGTCGACGGCAAGAAGGTCTACAGCATCACCGACAAAGGCCGGGAAGAGATCCGCAACCGCTTCTCCGATCTGGCTGACCTTGAGGACGAACTGACCGAGTCGCTCCGCGACGTGGCCAGGGAGATCTCCGAGGACGTCAGGGACACCGTCCGCGGCATCCGCGAGGAACTCACCGCGGCGGCCAGGGAGTTCCGCAGCAGCCAGCACGCCGATAAGCCCGCCGGCGACGGCCCGGCCGACGAGCCGGAGTCCAAGGACAGCCAGGCCAGCGACGACGCGCGCCGGATCCGGGAGGAAGCCCGCCGGGCCCGCGAGGAAATGCGGGCCAAGTTCCGGGCCAAAGGCGGCCGGGACTGGTCGGGCGCGGCGTGGTCCACACCGTGGAGCGGCTGGGCCGAGGCCACCCGCGAGGGCGGCCAGCCGGGCCAGAGCCCGTTCAGCGACCTGGAGCGGATGGCGATCCAGTTCGCCACCGAGCTGCGCACCGCCGCCAAGCAGGCGGGCAACGTGGGCGAACGATCCCTCAGTGACCTGCGGGACCTGCTCACTGACACGCTGGCCAAGGTGCGGGACGAGGTCTTCGCCGAGCGCAAGGATGACAAGCCCGCGGACGGACCGGCCGAGCCCGAGTCGAAGTAGGGCCGCGTCCGGACGGCTGCGATCGGGCGCGGAGAGCCCACGTTCCCGGCCCCTAGCGGGTGCTGACGGGGACCGTCTTGATGTGCGGCAACGGCCCGCGCGATGCCGCCAGCGCCGACCGGATCTCGCGAACGACCAGCCACGGCTGGTCGCGGACCTTGGCGGGCGGGAAGTGCAACACGAGGATCCCCTGGGCGGTCATCCGGGCGTGGCGGGCCAGCGTGCGCTCCCAGTCGTCAGGCGAGAAGTGCCACTGCCTGGAGTCGACCTCGGCCGCCACGGCCAGCTTCCGCCACCACGCGTCCGGGCTGGCCAGGAACTCCTCGCCGACGTAGAGCTTCGGGTTGAACATCGGCTCCGGCAGGTCAGCCTTCCTGATCAGCGTCCGCAGGTCGCCCTCCGCGCTTGACCGAACCCCGTCGGCAACTTCCGCCAGCGCCTCCCTCAGCCGGGCGGAGCCGCGCTTCGGGCCCGCCTCTAACTCCGCGACCAATTGGTCGAGCCCGATCACGCCGCGCTGGACCGCGGCAGCCACGAGAGCGCGTACCTCGGACATGTCCTCCAGCTGACGCACCGCGTCAGCGACGGCCCTCGCAGGCGCGGCATAGGTGACGACGCCAGCGGTGTATGTCTTCGGGATCACTGCCGTCCGATGCAGGCGTACAAACCCAGCGTCCGTATGCTCGCAGCCCCGTGGCACCAGGACATCGACTAGCTCACCTGGCTTGCACGGAATGCCGTGCCGTTCGGCCGCCACTACGCCGGTGACTGCGATGGCACACTCGGCAAACAGGAAGGCGGCCACGTCCCGCTGCGTCCGTCTCAGGTAGCCGGTCTGAGCCAGATAGACGCCTGGCAGGACCACCTGCCATGGGCCGCCTGCCCGCAACTTGTATCGCACCGTGCCAGCAGACATGCCGTACGCGCGAGCCTGTCTACGCGTGATCAGCTGATCCTGCGCCTTCAGGATCGCCGCGATACCTAGCCGGTCATATGCACCTAACCTGGGCATGTACCCAAGGGTCTCGCGGGCCAGTGACAGTTTCGTCGGCCCGGCTTCGGCGGATCCCGGCGCCCGAACAGCATCAGGTAGTGGTCTGGTGCCATAAGAACAGCACCAGACCACTACCTGATGTCATAGGGATCGGGTGCACCACGCCGAGGTGGGGCCTCGCGGGCGGGGTTCAGACCGTGAAGACGACCTTGCCGAACAGGTCACCGGAGATCATCGCCGCGAAGCCGTCGCGCGCCTCGGCCAGCGGCATGGTCCGGTCGATCTGCGGCCGGACTCCGGTCTGCTCGCAGAAGGTGAGCAGCCGGGCCAGCTCGTCCCTGGTGCCCATCGTGGAGCCGACGACCGACAGCTGCAGGAAGAACACCCGGGACAGGTCGGCCGAGGGCGCCGAGCCGCTGGTCGCGCCGCAGATGACTACGGTGCCACCCGGCTTCAGCGACCGCAGCGAGTGCGCCCAGGTGGCCTCGCCCACCGTCTCCATCACCGCGTCCACCCGTTCCGGCAGCCGGGCGCCGGTCTCGAACACCTGGTCCGCGCCGAGGTCCAGCGCCCGCGCGCGCTTGGCCTCGCTCCGGCTGGTCGCCCACATCCGCAGCCCGGCCGCGCGGCCCAGCTGGATCAGCGCGGTGGCGACGCCGCCGCCCGCGCCCTGCACGAGCACGGTCGCGCCAGGGCCGACCGGGGACCGGTCGAAGAGCATCCGGAAGGCAGTGAGGTAAGCGGTCGGCATGCACGCGGCCTGCTCGAACGACAGCGCCGCCGGCTTGGGCACCAGGTTGCGCCGGGGCACGGTGACCAGCTCGGCGAACGTGCCCTGATGCCGCTCGGACAGCAGCGACCTCGACGGGTCCAGCGTCTCGTCGCCGCCTGCTGCGAGCGCGTCGCCGATGACGGCGTGCACGACGACCTCGCGGCCGTCCTCGTCCAGGCCGGCCGCGTCGCAGCCGAGGATCATCGGCAGCCGGTCGGCGGACAGCCCGACACCGCGCAGACTCCAGACGTCGTGGTGATTGAGTGCGGCGGCCTTGACCCGTACTGTGGTCCAGCCGTCCGGGACGACCGGCTCGGCGCGGTCGCCGAGGTCCAGGCCGGAGAGCGGGTTCTCGGCGTCGAAGCGCGCGGCGGTGACAGCGAACATGGGACTGGACACTAGCGCCCGTACCTGCTGGCAGTGCGCCGCGGGGCCAGGCCGACCGGCGGGCCGCCGACCTGCGCCGACGGCGAGCATCCGACTGCTAGCGGGCGGTGTGGCCTGGACCGGGTACCCAAGGCAGGAGATGTAAGCGGTTATGTGATAAACGGCGCCGCCTCGGCCGGCCCGGCTGTGCCATACTCATTACTCGGGAAGCGGCCACCTGACTCACGCTTGCAGGTAAGGACCGTAGTGAATCTGTCGTCATACGCAGAGCTCGCGGTTCGCCTTGCCAATACAGCCGTCCAGGCGAATGGCGAGCCGGATCCGCTCGGCAGCACTGCCGGCTGCGCGGAGGCTTTCAGCGACTGCATCACCCAAGAGGTGCGGCGTCGCGATCTTGACGTGCTCCGGTACCTGCGGGAAGAGTTCACCGCCATCTTCTCCGCGGCCGCGGCCGGCGATCAGAAGGCGTCGGTCGCTCGGCTCAATTCGCTGATAGTGCTGTTCCCGATCCAGCCCGAACTCGTCAGCCACGACGACCAGCGCTGGCACGTCCACCTGGCCCCGCACGGAACGGCGTCCGATCAGTTCGGCGCCGGCGCCGTGATTGGCCTGACGCTGATGGTCTCCATGTACGGCGTGAGCCGGCTGGGAATCTGCGCTATCGCCGCTTGCCCGCGGATCTATATTGACGCGAGCACTAACAAGTCGCGCCGGTACTGCGCCGAGCACGGCGCCCGCGGCAATGTCAGCGCGCTCCGAACGCAACCTGCTATCGGAGTAACAGCGGGTAATCACGCAACCCCGGCCGCTAGTTAGTCCCGAGACGGTCCTGTTACTTTTTCTTAACCCGGCCGAGGCCGCGAACCGTTAGCTGACGTCATCCGTAGCACAGCACCTGACGTGCCCGGATTCGGCCGGGAGCGGTTCCGCAAGGTGATCGCGACGCGATGAATCAGTGACTCGCGTTACCGAAATGACGCCAAGTGACTTCTTCTCATCGACCAAGTCGATCATTACCATGAGGCCTACTCCACGGGCATATGGCCCACGTATGCGGACCCCGAAAGGTCAGGTTCGATCGTGCAATGTGATCGCCTGCGTTCCCGCCAGCGTGATTCCGTGTGCCGCAGCCGGGAGTGCTCCTGGCCGAGCTGCCGGACTTGCAGATCCGGCCGGAGCCAGACGCGCGCCCTGCCCTATCCTTCAAGTCCCCAATAGGCGTGGACGCGTCGACACTGGGCCGACCCGCTCGGCCGACCACATAGGGAGGAAGTACATGGCTGCCACTGCCCCTGGCGCAGCGTCCACGGGGGAAAACCACCTGCATCGCAAGGTGGGCCTGCGCGGCATGACGCTCGTCTCGCTGGGCTCCATTATCGGCTCCGGCTGGCTGTTCGGCGCGCTCGGCGCGGCGCAGCACGCTGGCGGCGGCGGTTCGCTGATCACCTGGATCATCGCCGCGATCGTTCTGGGCCTGCTGGCCCTCGTGCACGCCGAACTGGGGTCGACCTACCCGGTCTCCGGCGGCACCGCGCGGTTCCCCTTCATGGCGTTCGGCGGCCTCGGCGGTTTCACCGGCGGATGGATGGCCTTCATCCAGGCCGTCACCATCGCGCCGATCGAGGTCGAGGCCACGCTGAGCCACCTCCAGGCCCGGTGGCCTGGCGGCTTCGACGTCTACCGAGCCAACGGCACCCTCGGCACCTCGGGTGTGCTGTGGGGCCTGCTCTTCATGGTGTTCTTCACGTTCGTCAACGTCCTGGGCGTGAAGTGGCTGGCCGAGACCAACAGCATCGCGATGATCTGGAAGCTGCTCATCCCGACGATGACCATCTTCGCGCTGCTGTTCACCTCGTTCCACGCCAGCAACTTCACCGCCGGCGGCGGCTTCGCCTCGGGCGGCGCGCACGGCATCCTGGCCGGACTGGCCGCGGGTGTCATCTTCGCCGCGGAAGGCTTCGAGCAGGCGATCCAGATCGGCGGCGAGACGATCAACCCGCAGAAGAACATTCCGCGGGCGCTGCTGCTGGCCATGGTCATCGGGACCCTGTTCTACCTGCTGCTCGACGCAGCGTTCGTCGGCGCGGTCAACCCGGTGAACGTCATCCACAACTGGAACAACCCGCTGCCGTCGCAGGCGAAGCTCGGCCCGTACATCACCCTCACCACCCAGGCTGGTCTCGGCTGGCTGGCCACGCTGCTGACCATCGACGCGGTCGTCTCCCCCGGCGGCACCGGCCTGGTCTATATGGGCACCTCGTCCCGGCTGTCCTACGGTCTGGGCCAGAACGGCTACTTCCCGCGGGTCATCAGCCGGATCAACGCGCGCGGCGTCCCGATCGTGTCGATCGGGATCTGCTTCGTGATCGGCATGCTGACGTTCCTGCCGTTCCCTGACTGGTTCGGCCTGGTCGGCCTCATCACGTCCGCGACCGTCATGATGTACGCGATGGCGCCGCTGGCCCTGGCCGGGCTGCGCAGGCACGACCCGGACCGGCCGCGCGGCTACCGGCTGCCGGCGGCGGGCGTGCTCAGCCCGCTGGCGTTCATCGCGGCCAACATCGTGGTGTACGTCGCCGGCTACAGCACCATCTTCTGGATGGAGATGTTCATCGTCATCGGCTTCATCATCTTCGGGATCTACCAGGCCTCGCTCCCGGCGGAGCGGCGCACGATCCTCGACCTGAAGTCGGCGACCTGGCTGCTGCCGTGGCTGGCCGCGATCCTGATCATCGCCTGGCTGGGGCGGTACGACGGCAACCCGACGAAGGTCTTCGGCCTCACTCTGGTCGCGACCCAGCGCATCGGCGAGTGGTGGGACCTGCTCACGGTGGCGGCCATGAGCCTGATCATCTACTACTGGGCGCGGGCCACCGCGATGCCAATGGACAAGGTCCAGGCGGCGGTCCGCGAGGTCGAGGCAGAGGCTTCGATCGAGCTCGAGTCGCACCTGGTCTGATCGCGCGCACGCGCACGCGCACGGGGCCCGGGCACCTGCCCGGGCCCCGTGGCGTGTCTGTACCTCGAGCAACATGGCCGCAGGGCGGTCCGGGCATCTCGTCCGGGCCGCCCTGCGGCGTGTCCGGGCGCCTGGCCTAACGCCGCCGGGCCGGCCAGTACCGCCCGATCACCCTGGCCTCGATCAGCTCGGGCGCGACCGGCCCGAACCGCGCGCTGTCGACCGCGCCCGCCGCCGGGTTGTCCGATGCCAGCCACCAGCCCGCTGCCTCCCGCCAGGCGACCCGTTTGACGAGGAACGGGGCGGCCGCCGCCGGATGGCGCGCTATCACGATCTGTCCCGGCCTGATCCGGACCGGGCGGCCGCGCCGCAGCCCCCGCCAGGCCAGCAGCCAGTCGCCGGGCCGCAGCGCCGGCCGCATGGAGTCCTCGGCCACCGCGACTCGGTACAGCGGCCAGCGCATGCATGCCTCCCGCGTGGGCAGCCAGGGTGAAGGCTGTACTGTCGGAATCCAAGCCATATCTGAGATGAGAGAAGGCGATCAATGAGGCTGCTCACACGTCTCCTCGCGCCGAAGGTTACCGTGCACGCGCACTGCGACCTTCCCTGCGGCGTCTACGACCCGGCGCAGGCACGTATCGAGGCAGAGTCTGTGAAGGCCATCTGCCAGAAGTACCAGGACAACGCCGACCCGGAGTTCCGCACTCGCGCCATCGTCATCAAGGAGCAGCGGTCCGAGCTGGTCAAGCATCACCTGTGGGTGCTGTGGACCGACTACTTCAAGCCGCCGCACTTCGAGAAGTACCCCCAGCTGCACACGCTGTTCAACGAGGCGACAAAGCTGGCCGGTGCCACTGGCACCAAGGGCGGCACGGACGTGGCCAAGGCAGATGAACTGCTGGCGAAGATTGACGAGATCGCCAAGATCTTCTGGGACACCAAGCAGGGCTGAGCAGCGGCATGCAACTGGCTGGCGGGCGGACCGGTCGGGTCCGCGCGCCAGCCAATTTGCACCCGGAGCGAAGTCGATCCACGTCAGGCCAGGAACGGCGCGGCAGGCCGGCCGGAACGGCACGGCCGGCCCGGTGGAACGGCTAAGCCCGATCCGGTGTTGGTGCAATCACACGGTCACTGTAAGTTGCGGTGAGAGGCCGGCGCCCGCATGTGGCGGGCGTATCCGGCATTTGGGGGAGGTCCTTTCGTGACGGAGGAAACGACGTCCGCGGTTGCGGCGGCCGCGCGAGTGCCAGCAGGCGCCACGGCCGGCTCGGTCGCGCCCGGCGCCAGCTCGGCCACGGCCGGAGCCGCCGCCGGGCCCGGCGCCGCGCCGCTGCCAGGCGGCGGCTCGCAGGACCAGGTGACGGTCCGGATGCCCGCCGACGGGGCGTACCTGTCGGTGCTCCGCACCGCCACCGCCGGTCTGGCGGCGCGGCTCGACTTCACCCTCGATGACATCGAGGACCTGCGGATCGCGGTGGACGAGGCGTGCGCCATGCTGCTCAGCCAGGCCATCCCCGGCAGCAGCCTGGAGTGCAGTTTCAGCCTGGAGCCCGACGCGATGACCATCTCGGTGTCGGTGCCGTGCCTCAACCCGCGCACTCCGTCCGCCGACACGTTCGCGTGGACCGTGCTCGCCGCCCTGGCGGGCCGGGTCGAGGCGCAGGCCGGGCCAGGAGACAGGCTCGCGATCGTCATGCGCAAAGCCCGCCCCGGGTCGGGGTCCGCGTGACGGGGGAGACTGAGGTCGCGTTGACCGAGGAGTTCGAGCTGATGTCGACGCCGACCACCGCGGCCGCCGCCGATGATCCGGACAGCCTGGTACCGGCGGTGCTGGAACTGAGCGAGGAGGCCGAGCTGACCGAGGAGGTCCCGCCGCCGCCGATGCGCGCCCAGCACGGCGCCCGTGAGCGGGGCCACGCGCGCGAGCTGTTCCAGCGGCTCGCCCAGCTGCCGGCGGGCGATGAGGAGCGCCTGCGCATCCGCGGTGAGCTGGTGGAGCTGCACCTGCCGCTGGTGGAGTACCTGGCGAGGCGGTTCAGGAACCGCGGCGAGTGGCTCGATGACCTGACCCAGGTGGCCACGATCGGGCTGATCAAGTCCATCGACCGGTTCGACCTGGAGCGCGGCGTTGAATTCTCGACCTACGCCACACCGACGATCGTCGGCGAGATCAAGCGCCACTTCCGGGACAAGGGCTGGGCCGTCCGGGTGCCGCGGCGGCTCCAGGAGCTGAAGCTCGCGCTGGCCAAGGCCATCGGCGAGCTGGCCCAGCGGCTTGGCCGCGCGCCCACGGTGGCCGAGCTGGCCGCGCACCTGCAGATGAGCGAGGAAGAGGTGCTCGAAGGCCTGGAGTCGGCGAACGCCTACTCCACCGTGTCACTCGACGCGCCCGACTCCGGCGATGAGGACGCCCCGGCCGTGGCCGAATCCCTCGGCATGGTCGATGAGGCGCTCGAAGGCGTGGAGTACCGCGAATCGCTCAAACCGCTGCTGGAGCAGCTTCCGCCGCGGGAGAAGCGGATCCTGCTGCTGCGGTTCTTCGGCAACATGACACAGTCGCAGATCGCGACCGAGCTTGGCATCTCGCAGATGCACGTCTCCCGGCTGCTCGCCCGGACCCTGGCCCAGCTGCGGGACGGCCTGACCACAGACGAGTAGCGCCGGGCCATCGCTCCCGGCATTCCCGCCAAACACCGCGAATTACCGTGACTCGGGCTTGTCCGCCCGGCCGGGGGTCAGCAGCCGCATGCTCGCGGGCGAGAACAGCAGGACAAGTCCCGCCACCGCGAGCAGCAACGCCGGGATGCCCCATTCGTAGCGCGGAGCCTCCAGCAGGTAGATGGCGACGATGGCGGCGAACAGCTGCGTGAGCAGCGCCGGCGTCCGGCTCCAGCGGCGGCCCGCCAGCAGGCCGCGGGCCACGAGGCCAAGCAGCAGCGCCACGCACACGCCGATCACGGTGATCGCGATACCGCTGGAGAGCCGGTAGGACTTCCCCGATCCGGTGTCCAGGCCGGCGATGATGGCGGCGGCCAGGACGCCCACGGCCTCGATGGCCTGAATGGCGGCCAGGGCCTGCACGGTCCGCGGCGGCTGGATGGCCCGCGGCGGCTGGGACGGGGCGGAGGACTGGGGCCGCGATGGGCGGTTCGCGGCTTGCTGGCTAGCCTGGGCCCGTGCGCGCGCTTTTGATCGTGAACCCACACGCCACCTCCACGACGCAACCCCGCCGGGAGCTCATCGTCCGCGCTCTCGCCTCGGCAGTAGACCTTGAGGTCGTGGAGACACGTTACCGGGGGGACGCCACCAGGCTGGCCGCGGGCGCGGCGGCGAGCAGGGCCGGCGGCGTCGTCATCACCCTGGGCGGAGACGGAACCGTCAACGAGGCCGTGAACGGGCTGCGAGCCGCGGCGGACGAGCACCACATCGCCGCCGCCGACCTGCCCGCCCTGGCCGCGCTGCCCGGCGGCAACGCCAACGTCTTCATCCGGTCCCTGGGATTGCCGCCGGACCCGGTCGACGCGGCTGCCCGGCTCATCGAGGACCTGGCGGCGGGCCAGGAGCGGCTGATCGGGCTCGGCACGGCGAACGGCCGGTATTTCACCTTCAACGCCGGCCTCGGGCTCGACGCCGAGGTAGTGCGCGCCGTCGAAGGCCGCCGCGCGCACGGCCGCGCGCTGACCCCGGCCAGGTACGCGCGGACCGCGCTCCGGCAGTTCTTCCGGGTGACCGACCGGCGCCACCCGGCCATTACGATCGCGGCGCCCGAGGACGTCTGCGCGGAGGCAGTATTCGTGTGCATCGTCTCGAATTCAGCGCCGTGGACCTATCTCGGCGACCGGCCGGTGCACACAAATCCGGACGCCAGCTTCGATACCGGGCTCGACCTGTTCGCGCTGCGCAGTCTCGGTACCGCGGGCACGTTCTGGACCCTCCGCCAGATGCTGTCGCAGCGGTCCGAGCCGCCGCGGGCACGCGGCCTGCTGACCGGTCATGACCTCGACAAGATCACGCTGCAGGCGGACCGGCCGGTGGCGTTCCAGGTGGACGGCGAGTACATCGGCGAGGCCGAGCTGGTGGAGTTCCGGGCCGTGCCCGCCGCTTTGCGCGTCATTGGGTTACCGGAGCCGATTGGCGCCTAAGGGGCAAGCTACGGTAAAGTCCCTGCCGCCAATGTTGAGAGTATGTCGATTTAGCTGCTTAAATAGGCTGAAACGGACGCCTGCCCAGTCCATGCCTACGTCGGGCACTGTTCTCATGCCCGCAATGTGACTCATCTGACACCGAAATCCTGCCGAACCTTTGCCCAGGACTCTTGCGGTCGATCGCCGAGCTTGAGAGGGTTGTAACGCTCCTGGTAAACGGTGTACTGCAGGACGGGTGCGCCGGGCCAGGTCTGGGACCGCCTGCATGCGGCCCGGCCTGACGACTCCCGGAGCGGACCTGGGCGACATCAGTGTCAGCCAGCACCTGGTGTTAGCAAACACAGTGTTAGCCGGGTAAGCACCACGTGCCAAGATCCGCCAAAGAGTACATGTACCTGACATATAGCTAAGCTCGTGAAATCATTCACAAGCACGACGGAGCGCCTCAGGGCCCTGTCAGGGACCTGGACCTCACAGAGGAGTGGACCTCATGGACTGGCGTCATCACGCCGCCTGCCGTGACGTAGACCCGGAGCTGTTTTTCCCGATCGGGAACACCGGGCCCGCGGTAACTCAGATCGACGAGGCCAAGGAAGTTTGCCAGCGCTGCAAGGTCATGGAGCCATGCCTGCAGTGGGCGCTGGAGAGCGGCCAGGATGCCGGTGTCTGGGGAGGACTCAGCGAAGACGAGCGGCGCGCGCTGAAGCGTCGCACGAGGGTCGCAGCCCGCGCCACGGCGTAAACGCCGGGGCCGGCGGCACCCCGGGCCTGTCCGGGACGGACAGGCCCGGCTTTGTCGCAGCACCACCAGACGGGGACAGCAAGGACGGGGACACCTGGCGGGCTGGGGGGCGCGCCAGGCAACGTGGATCAGACGGGGAACACCCGGGCAGGCCGGACACGGCCGCCCGGGTGACACGGGGATGCGCACCGCCAGGCCCGGCATCGGGCCCGATCTAACCGTGATAGCTGCTGCCCAGTGCCACTCCGGGCCGGGCGAGGCCGGGCAGGAGCGGGCTCGTCCCGGTCAGGTTCACCCAGCGGTAGCTCGACCAGCACCCTGGTGCCCCCGCCGGGCCGGGGCGCGATCTCCAACTGGCCATCAAGCTCGGTCAGCACGAGCGTGCGCACGATCTGCAGGCCTAGGCTGGAGGTCGAGTCCAGGTCGAAGTTGGCCGGCAGGCCGACGCCGTTGTCGGTGACGGTCACCGTCAGCGTCCCCGGCCCGCGCCGGGCCGCGACCTCCAGGACGCCCGGCGCGGTCAGCGCCGGGCCGCTCAGGCCGTGCTGGAGGGCGTTCTGCATCAGCTCGGTCAGGACCAGGGCCAGTGGCGTCGCGACCGCGGCGGACAGCTGCCCGAACTCGCCCAGCAGGGTCGGCGTCACGCGCGTCTCCGGTGCCGCGACCTCGCCCGCCATCATCGCCACCCGGCCCGCGATGTCGTCGAAGTCCACCACCTCGTCGGGCACGTGCGAGAGCGTCTCGTGCACCATCGCGATCGAGCCGACCCGGCGGACGGCTTCCTCCAGCGCGAACTTCGCCTCCGGCGCGTGCAGCCGGCGGGCCTGCAGCCGCAGCAGCGCCGCCACCGTCTGCAGGTTGTTCTTGACCCGGTGATGGATCTCCCTGATGGTCGCGTCCTTGCTGATCAGCTCGCGCTCGCGGTGCCGTAGCTCGGTCACGTCCCTGAGCAGGATCAGCGCGCCTGCCCTGGTGCCGTCGACGACCAGCGGGATCGTGCGCAGCTGGACCACCGCGCCATTCGAATCGACCTCGGTCTCGGCGTGCGCCCGGCCGCTGGCCGCCAGCATGAGCGAGTCGTCGCGGGCCTCCTTGGTCGCGCACAGCTTCGCGGTGAGCGGCCCTAGCTGCTTGCCGACCAGGTCAGCGGTGAGGCCGAGCCGTCGGTAGGCGGACAGCGCGTTCGGGCTGGCGTAGGTGACCCGGCCGGACTTGCTGAGCCGGAGCATGCCGTCGCCGACCCGGGGCGACCGGACCAGCGCGGCCTCCCCACCGGGATTGGGGAACATGCCGACCGCGACCATCCGGGCCAGATCGTCGGCCGCCCGCAGGTAGGCCAGGTCCAGCCGGCTCGGCGTGCGCGCCGCGCTCAGGTTGGTGGACCGCTCGATAACGGCGACCACCCGCTCCTGCATGACCACCGGGATGGTCTCGTGCCGCACCGGGATGCCCCTGGTCCACTCCGGGTCGCCCTCCCGGCAGATCCGCCGCTCCTCCATGGCCGCCACCAGCGGCAGCTGAGCGCTGCCGGACCTGACCGACCCCACGACGTCGTCGGCCAGCGCGGTCGGCGCGGTCGTCGGCCGCATCTGGGCCAGCGCCAGCCAGCCGCCGGCTGGCAACGGCGCCCACAGCACGAGGTCGGCGAACGACAGGTCGGCCAGCAGCTGCCAGTCCGACAGCAGGGCATGCAGCCAGTCCACGGCCGGCCCCGTCAGGCCGGCCTGGCGGGCCAAATCGGTCAGCGAGGGCACAGGGCCATCATCGCAGGGCAGCCGGAGTGGACCAGCCATCATCGGCGGGCTGATGCCGTCCGGCTACCTGCTGGTAACGTCGCGCCATGAGCCAGCCGGGAAACACAGAGCAGCCCGCCCACGGCGGCGCGCAGGCGGTCGCCGCCGCCCGCGCCTACGGCGCGCAGACCATGTTCACGCTGTCGGGCGGGCACGTGTTCCCGCTCTACGACGGGGCGGTCAAGGCTGACCCGCCGATGCGGATCGTCGACGTCCGGCACGAGCAGACCGCGGTGTTCGCGGCCGAGGCGACGGCCAGGCTCACCCGCTCCCCCGGCTTCGCCGTGCTGACGGCGGGCCCCGGTGTCACCAACGGGGTCAGCGCGGTCACGACCGCGCACTTCAACGGCACGCCCCTCGTGGTCCTCGCCGGGCGCGCCCCTGACGGTCGCTGGGGCTCGGGCAGCCTGCAGGAACTGGACCATCCGCCGCTACTCGCGCCGGTCACGAAACGCGCGTGGACGGCCCACGCGGCCGGTGAGGTCGGCACAGCGACGGGCGAAGCTTTCGCGCTAGCTACGGCTCGCCACCGCGGCCCGGTTTTTCTCGACGCAAGCCTCGAGGCGCTGTTCGGGCCGGTGGACGGCGCCGGGTCGATGCCGACCGAGGGACTGCGGCGGCTTGAGGAGAACAGCCGCCTTCGCCCCCCGGCTCGGCACCGACAATCCAGGCGCCGACCCGCGAGGAGAATCCCGATCCGGCGGCGGTTGAGGGCATCGCGCGGTTGCTGGCCGAGGCGCAGCGGCCGGTGTTGGTGCTCGGGTCGGACGTGTGGATGGATGGCGCGGAAGCTGAAGCGCGCTCAGCGGCGGAAATGCTGCAGTTGCCCGTCATAGCGAATGGGCAGGGGCGGGGAATTTTGCCCGGCGGGCACCCGCTGCTCGTCACTCGGGCGCGGGCGAGTGCGCTGGGGGGCGCGGACTTGGTCATTGTGGCGGGGACGCCGCTGGACTTCCGGCTCGGGTACGGCCGGTTCGGCGGCAAGGGCGGGACGCCGGCGGCCAAGGTGGTGCATGTCGCGGACGCGGCGGATCAGATCGCCGGGCATTGTGAGCTCGCGGGCAGCGCGAGCGGCAGCTTGGCGGCGTTCTTCGGGGCGCTGGCGGATGCGGCCGCAGACGGCGCGCGGGCGTGGACGGGGCAGTGGCTGCCGCGGTTGCAGCAAGCGTGCGCACAGGCGGTGGACGCGGACGGGGAACTGCTGCACAGCGACGCGCAGCCGATTCACCCGATGCGGATCTACGGGGAGCTGATGGCTCAGCTGGCCCCGGACGCGGTCGTGATCGGTGATGGCGGCGACTTCGTGAGCTACGCGGGCAAATACCTGGAGCCGCAGCAACCGGGCGGCTGGCTCGATCCTGGGCCGTACGGGTGCCTCGGCACCGGGCTCGGTTATGCGATCGCGGCCCGGCTGGCGCGGCCGCAGGCGCAGGTCGTGCTGCTGCTCGGCGACGGGGCGGCCGGCTTCTCGCTGATGGACGCGGACACGCTCGTGCGGCACGGCCTGCCGGTCGTCATGATCTGCGGCAACAACGGGATCTGGGGGCTGGAGAAGCACCCGATGCAGGCCCTGTACGGCTACGACGTGGCGGCCGACTTGCAGCCGGGCTGCCGGTACGACCGGGTGGTCACCGCGCTCGGCGGCGAGGGCGAGCTGGTCAAGGACCCGGCGGAGATCGGCCCGGCGCTGCGGCGCGCGTTCGACGCCGGGCTGCCGTACCTGGTCAACGTCATGACCGACCCGGCCAACGCCTATCCGAGGTCCACCACAGGGGTCTGAGCGATGTCCGCGGGGGGGCTCGGGGGTCGTCCCCCCGGTCGGCACCGCACGGCTGATTACTCGATGACGGCGATCAGGTCGCCTTCCTGCACGACGTCGCCCTCGGCGACGGCCAGCCGGGTGAGTGTGCCCGAGTCCTCCGCCAGCACCGGGATCTCCATCTTCATGGACTCCAGGATCACCAGCGTGTCACCATCAGCAACAGCGCCGCCCTCGGCCGCCACGACCTTCCAGACGTTCGCCACCATCTCGGCCCGGACCTCAGCCACCTGCATCTCCTCGCTGTCACCCTGTTGCGCACCATCATGACCGCCGCGCGGCGGTTTACGGGCGCAGACGGCTCACTATGGACGTGTCGTAATCGCCGCTGCGGAACTCCGCCGATGCCAGCAGGTCCGCGTGAAACGGCAGGTTGGTCTTCAGCCCGCTGATGCCGAACGCGGCGACCGCGGACGCGGCCAGGTCCAGCGCCGCGGCCCGGTCGGTGCCGTGCACGCAGAGCTTGGCGAGCAGCGGGTCGTAGTTCGGGGTCACCCGGTTGCCCGCGGTGTAGCCGGAGTCGACCCGGACTCCTGGGCCGGTCGGCTCGGTCCACTCCTCGATCAAGCCCGGACTCGGCAGGAAGCGCTTGGGGTCCTCGGCGTAGACCCGCAGCTCGATCGCGTGTCCGGTGCCGGTCACCGCCGCCGGGTCGAAGCTGACCTGCTCCCCGGCGGCGATGCGGAACTGCTGCTCGACCAGATCGATACCGGTCACCAGCTCGGTCACCGGGTGCTCGACCTGGAGCCGGGTGTTCATCTCCAGGAACATGAACTCCTGGGTCGCGACGTCGACCAGGAACTCGACGGTGCCCGCGCCGAGATAGGCCACCGCCGCGCCGGCCTGCTCGGCCGCCGCGAGCATCCTGGCCCGCAGTTGCGCGCTGACGCCCGGCGACGGCGTCTCCTCGGCCACCTTCTGATGCCGGCGCTGCACCGAGCAGTCGCGCTCGCCGAGCGCGACGACCCGCCCGTCAGCCAGGCCCAGGATCTGCACCTCGACGTGCCTGGCCCGCTCGACGTACCGCTCCAGCAAGATGGCCGGGTTGCCGAAGAACCGCTCCGCCCTGGTGCGCGCCGTCTCGAACCCGGCGGTCAGCTGCTCCGGGTCCGCGGCGGCGCTCATCCCGATGCCGCCGCCGCCGGCCGAGGCCTTGACCATGACCGGGTAGCCGATGCTCGCGGCCGCCGCCAGCGCGGCGTCCAGATCCGCGACTGGTTCCCTGGTGCCGGCGGCGACGGGGACGCCGGCCGCCTCCATCAGGTTCCGTGCGTTGATCTTGTCGCCCATCTGGTTCATCGACTCCGGCGACGGCCCGACCCAGGTCAGGCCCGCGGCCTGCACGCTGGCGGCGAACTCCGGGTTCTCCGCCAGGAACCCGTAGCCAGGATGCACGGCCTGCGCGCCGGTGGCGCGCGCGGCCGCAAGGATGGCCGCCGCGTTCAGGTAGCTGGCGGCGGGAGCGGCGGGCCCGAGCAGCACCGCCTCGTCCGCCTCGCGGACGAAGGGCAGATCGGCATCAGCCTCGGAGTAGACCGCGACCGAGCGGATGCCCATCCGACGGGCGGTCGTCAGGACGCGCCTGGCTATTTCACCCCTGTTGGCGACAAGGACCGATGCGAACACGCCCGGAACTCTACAGGCGCCAGGCCAGCCGCCTGCCCGCGACCTCAGTCAGGGCCGCCACGACCGTCCGGTCGTAGCCGCGGCGGTCCTGCCGCATCCGGTCCAGCGCCGCCGCCTCGCGCTCGCGTTCGGTCGACACGCCGACAAGGTCGTCGAACGTGTTCGCGGCGCGGATGATCATGCTGCCGAGCGGCGGCGCCGGGTCATGCCCAGCGGCCGGCCAGCTCTGACAGCGGACCAGTTCCGCGACCTCTTCCAGCACGCCGGCCTGCCGGATGACGTCCGCGCCGAGCCCGGCGATGCGTTCCTGGTCGGCTTCGGACACCAGCACGGTCGCGCCGCCGGGAATCGGATCGCGCAGCGAGAGCTGGCCGATGTCATGCATGAGCGCGGCGTACTCCACCTGCAGCAGGTCACGCTCGGGCATGCCGAGCTCCCGGCCGACCGCGACGGCCAGCCGGCTGACCCGACGCGAGTGACCGGCCTCGACGTAGCCGGCCACCTCCGTGACCCGCGCCAGCGAGCGCACGGTCTGCAGGTAGGTGGCCCGGATCCCGGCATAGCGCCGGAACGCGATCTGGGTGACCAGCAACGGCCCGAGGAAGACCGCCAGCTCGGCCAGGCCCATGACGCGCGCACCGAGCACCGTGATGATGACCGACGCGCACACGCCCGCGCCGAGCGCCCACTGCACCCGGATCTCATCGGCGACCGCCACCGAGAACCGCGCGCCGACGTCATCGGCCCGGATCAGCGCGCCGACGATCGTGTCGGCCAGCCAGCCGAGCAGTACCAGCGGCGTCATCACCGCGAGGTCAAGCTGCCACGAGTTGTGCTGCTGCAGGAAGTTGTAGCCGGCCGGGCGGAACGCGAACGCCACGCACGCGATCGCGACCAGCCGGGTGCACATGCCGGTCAGCCCGGCGGGCCGGCCCGCAGCGATGTGCGGCAGCGAGCCGACCATCATCCCGATGGCGGCCACCGCGATGACCGTCAGCGCGGACGCCGATCTCGGTTGCATCGTCGGCGCCGCGTGCGGCGGCAGCCCGGTCGCGCCCGGCACTATCAGCAGCAGCGCGTAGGACATGCCGCCGACCATCGCGATCGGCGCCGCCTCCCGGCCGCCGGGCAGCGCCAGCCGGAGCAACTCACCGAGCGCGATGAAGCCGCCGAACGCCAGCGCCACCTTCCGCTCGACCACGTGCACGTTGATCGTCGCGGTCGCGAACGCGGCCAGCACGAGCATCGCCGTCGTCGACATGAGCAGCAGCCGACCCGAGTCGAGCGACTGCCACGACGACCAGCGCTCGGTCGTCGGCGGCCCGGTCATGGCGCTACCCGTCATCCTGCGCCGCCTGTCATCGGCTCGCCCGCGCGCGGCCGGCGGCCATGACCGCGGTCACGGCACATCGATGACGCGCAGCGGCGCGGTCGGGTCGTCATGGTCCTTGACGGTCACGATGGTGACGTCCGTCGGCTTGGCCGCCGGCCTCGGCAGCGGCCAGCCCTCCCGCTCCAGCGCGGCGATGAACGCGTCCACGACCAGCGGGTCGAACTGCGTATCCGCGCCCTTGCGCAGCTCGCCGACCGCCTCGATGATCGACTTCGCCTCCCGGTAGGAGCGGGTGGAGGTCATCGAGTCGAACGCGTCCGCGACCGCGATGATGCGGGCGAACTCGGGGATCTCGTGGCCGGCGAAGCCCATCGGGTAGCCCTTGCCGTCGATCCGCTCGTGGTGATGCATGATCCCGGCCAGCGCCTCATTCAGGAACCCGATCTCCCGGACGATCTCCAGCCCGCGCATCGGGTGCAGCTGGATCGCCGCGTACTCGTCCTCGGTCAGCGGCCCGGTCTTCTGCAGCACCTGGGTGGGGACCCCGAGCTTGCCGACGTCATGCAGCATGCCGGCGAACTCGAGCGCGTCGGCGCGGTCGGCGCCCATCCGGATCTCCCTCGCGACCATGCCGGCCCCGAAGGACACCCGGTCACCGTGCCCGCGGGTGTAGTAGTCCTTGGTCTCCACCGCCTGGCACAGCGCCTTCATGGTGGCCGCGTAGGCACGCTGCTGCTCGGCGAACTGCCCCATGGCCCAGCGGGCCACGAACAGCGGGATCAGCACGAGCGCCGCCGCGTACGCGTCCATCACGGCCCAGAGCGAGGCGACGATGAGGCCGAGCGCCGCGTAGCCGAGGTCGGACACCAGCAGCAGTGGCAGGCTCGACTCCAGGCCCTCGTTGCGGAGCATCCGGCGGCCCCGGTTCAGCCGGTACACGCCCCAGATGAGGCCCTGGTTGGTCAGCACGTGCACGGCGGCCGCGGCCGCGAATGGCCCGATGGTGGCCCACGGATGCTGGCCGTAGAACCCAGGGTGCAGGTGGCCGTGCAGGTAGAGGTAGGTCCGGCCGGCCAGCAGCCCGGACAGCGCGCCCATGGCCCCGTTGAACAGCCGCCCGTCGAGCCGGAGCTGGCGCTTGATGCTGATCACGGAGACGGCCCCGACCAGAGCGGCCGCCACCGGTCCGAGCAGCACGACGGCTGCGAGCGTGGCCGCCGAGCTGGGTGACCACTTCGTCTGCCGGGACACCAGCAGCGCCGGCGTGGAGTCGCAGATCAGGAACAGCAACTGGAGGATGACCAGGTCACGCCAGTAGTCGGGCGGGAGCGGCACGGGTAATGGCGTGGACTTCACCACCGCCGCGGTCGCCAGGACGACGAGGCCGATGTAGAGCCAGGCGGCGCGGGAAACCATAGAACCCTCTCGGTGCGGTGGACGGCCGGCCAGGTTGCGCTCAGCGGCGCTCCGCACGCAGACCTCGCAGGGCGGCGCTGCCGCCACTTAGAGTAACGCGGCAAGCACATTCTCGTAGGCGTCCGCCACAATGTAAGCACTTAGTAGTCAGACCATCGCGCAGTGTCACCAACCGGTGGCCGCGAGGTCGGGGCGCTACTCCGCCAGGACTTCAGAAATCTCGATCTCGGCCCGCACCTCGGCGATCCGGGTCAGCACCTTGGCCCGCAACTCGCCGGGCACCGCCTCGTGCCCGCAGCACTTGTGCACCAGCCGCTTCACGGCCTCTTCCAGGCCGTACTCCCGCAGGCACGGGCCGCACTCGTCGAGGTGGTCGCGGATCTCGACGCAGCTAGCGTCTTCCATCTCGCCGTCCAGGTAGGAGTAGACGAGCGCGAGTACCTCGGTACACGGCACCTCGTGCGGCTTGCCGCAGCTCATGACATGCCCTCCTGCGCTGCGTCGGGCGCGTCGGGCGCGGCCGTGCCGTTAGCGGCGGTGGCCCGCGACGCGGCGAGGACCCCCTCCTCCTGGGCGTAGTCCTGGAGGAGGTCCCGCAGCTGCCGCCGGCCGCGGTGGAGCCGGGACATCACCGTCCCGATTGGCGTCCCCATGATGTCGGCAATCTCCTTGTAGGCGAATCCCTCGACATCGGCCAGGTAGACCGCGAGCCGGAAGTCCTCCGGCAGGGCCTGCAGAGCGGCCTTGATGTCGGAGTCCGGCAGCCGCTCCAGCGCCTCGGTCTCGGCGGACTTCAGCCCGCTCGAGCTGTGCGAGGCCGCCCTGGCGAGCTGCCAGTCCTCGATTTCCTCAGTGCCGGACCGCTGCGGTTCCCGCTGCCGCTTCCGGTACGTATTGATGAACGTATTCGTGAGAATACGGAATAGCCACGCCTTAAGGTTCGTACCCGCCTGGAATTGGTGAAAAGACGCATATGCCTTTGCAAACGTCTCCTGCACCAGGTCCTCGGCATCGGCCGGGTTGCGGGTCATCCGCATTCCGGCCGCGTAAAGCTGATCGAGGTAGGGCAGGACGTCCTCCTCGAACCGCTTGCTGCGCTCTTCTAGTGTCTCGGGGACCGGACCCACCCCTTCCGGAATCGAGGGTTGCGGCAAATTAGCCGGCAAACCTCCTCGCCGGGAGGATACAACGCCAGCCCCGACCAGATCGCGCTCGACCACCACGGCCGGATGGACCATGGTTGCCGCCTCAAGCACGGGCGAACCCGGGCAAGGCTCACAGGTTGCGGTTGGCATGTCCGGTGGAACACGCTGCGTGCCGGCTTCATTCCGGCCCGGCGAGGCCCGCCGGCCGGTCCGAGCCCGCGCGGCCGCCCGGGATCGGGTGAACCGCCCTGACCCGGGCAGACACGGCGTACTGGCTGCTCAGCGGAGGCTGCGATCAAGCTTGCCCTGACAGGCGACGCACCGGGCGGCCTCCGGCTTGGCCTCCAGCCTGCCCTCGGGCACTGGTCCGCCGCAGTCCACACAGGTGCCGTACGTGCCCAGATCGATCCGGTGCAGCGCGTCGAGTACCGCTGACCGCTGCCGCCTGGCGACGGCCAGCACGGCCTCGGACCGCTCGGATTCCGAGAGGTTGGCGCCTGCGTCCGCCGGATCCCGGGGGTAGTCGCCGACGATCTGATGGGCGCCGCTTCCGTTGAGGACGTCAATCGAGCGCTCGAGCTCGTCGCGGATCTCCTCCAGCCGCTGACGTACCGACGTCACATCCATGCTTTCCCTCCTCAGGGGAAGTGGCCAGGCAGCCGATCAGGGGGATCTGCAGTGCTGTCGGGCCGGTCCAGCAGGCCTAGAACAGCGCGCCGTCGCCGGCGTCGCGTGGTGCGCCGCGGCCTCCAGGCGAGGCCGGGCCCGTCGCTAACGGAGTGGCCGTGCCGGGGGCAGGCGGCGCAAAAGGCTCGATCAGGCTCGGCCCGTTATTGCGGACCGAGTTGACGGCGGTGGAGACCGGATAGGTCTGCAGGCCGCTGACAGCGGCCGGGATGAGCAGCGAGCGCAAGTCGCTGACGTCGTGATTGGCCGGGTCCAGCCAGTCACCCCAGCTGGCCGGGTCGATCACCATGGGCATCCGGTCGTGAATGTGACCGAGCTCGTCTGGCGCGCTCGTGGTGATCACGGTCGACGTCCAGAGCCAGGCGTCCGGGTCATCGGGCGGCACCGACGGGTCCCGCCACAGCTCGTAGAGCCCGGCGAGCGCCAGCGAGCTGCCGTCAGTCCGGCTGATGTAGATCGGCTGCTTGGGCCCGCCTGGCTGCTGCTGCCATTCGTAGTAGCCGTCGGCCGGGAGCAGGCAGCGGCGGCCCGCGAATGCCCGGCGGAACGCTGGCTTCTCTGCCACCGTCTCGGCCCGAGCGTTGATCATCCGGCTGCCGATCTTGACATCCTTGGCCCAGAAGGGAACGAGGCCCCAGCGCACCACCCGCAGCTGCCGCCGCGCGGCGGTATCGGCCGCGGCCTGTTCGGCAGCGCCATCGCGGTCATCGGGCTGGCGGGTCAGCACCGCGTAGACCGGCTTGGTCGGCGCCACGTTGTAATCGGGCCTGAGGTCCTCGGTCACCCGGTCGTTTTGCACGCTGAACTCCTCCAGGAGCTCAATGCGCTTGCGCGCGGAAGCGTACCGGCCGCACATACCTCATCCTTGACCTCAGGGCGCCGACCCTGACGGCGTGAACAATCTGCAGTTCATAACCAAGATCCGGCTATGCCAAACCTTGCCGCGACATCGGGCGTATTCCGCCCGCGCAGGAAACGCGGTGCAGAGATTGTCACTCCCGACGGCCGAACCGTCCAGGGGTGGAGCTGACCCAGTAATCTCGCACTCATGCAGGCTGCCGCGCAATCTGATAACGGCTGGGAGGCCCCGCCCGGTTCCGGACCCGTACACGCGACCATCCGGTTGCCGGGATCGAAGTCGATCACCAACCGCGCCCTGATCATCGCCGCGCTCGCGACCGGCCCGACGACGATCGGGCGTCCGCTAGCCGCCAGGGACACCGAGCTGATGGCGGCAGCGATCGAGGCGCTGGGCGCGACCGTGAGCCCCCGTGGTGGGGACGGCAGCGCAGACTCCTGGACGGTAACGCCGGGCTGGAGCGGTGACCCCGCCACGGTGGACGTCGGGAACGCGGGCACCGTACTTCGGTTCGTCCCGCCGCTGGCCGCGCTCGCGAAGGCAGATGTGCGCTTTCACGGCGACAGCCGGGCCGCGCAGCGGCCCGTCGGGCCGCTCCTGGACGGACTGCGCCAGATCGGCGTCGAGGTCGACGACGCCGGCCGGGCCGCCGTGCCGTTCACCATCCGCGGTCGCGGCGGCGTGCGCGGCGGACCGGTGGCGCTGGACGCCTCCGCGTCCTCGCAGTTCATCTCGGCCCTGATGCTCGCGGCCCCGCGCTATGACTCGGGCGCGGTGATCCGGCACGTCGGGGACCGGATCCCGTCCGCGCCGCACATCACGATGACCGCCTCGATGCTCACGGCCGCAGGCGCCGCGGTCGAGGTCGACGGCAACAGCTGGCGGGTCTGGCCCGGCAGCCTGAATCCCGGCCTGATCACCGTCGAGCCTGACCTGTCCAACGCCGCCCCGTTCCTGGCGGCGGCCCTGGTCACCGGCGGTCAGATCACGATCCCAGGCTGGCCAGAGCCGAGCCTGCAGGCCGCGGGGCCGATAGTCGAGGTGCTGTGCGAGATGGGCGCGACGGCGGAGCTGAACTCCGCCGGGCTGCGCATCCAGGGCACCGGCCGGATCAGCGGCATCCGCGCCGATCTGCGCGACGTGTCCGAGCTGACCCCGGTCCTGTGCGCACTCGCGGCGATCGCGGACGGACCGTCCGAGTTCACCGGGATCGGGCACCTGCGGCTGCACGAAAGCGACCGGCTGGCGGCGCTGGCGCGCGAGATCGGCGCGCTTGGCGGCCAGGTCACCGAGCTGCCCGATGGCCTGCACGTGCAGCCACGGCCGCTGCGGCCCGGCCCTGAGCCGTTTGACAGCTACGACGATCACCGCCTGGTGATGGGCGCCGCGGTACTCGCGCTCGCCGTTCCCGGCTTGCGGGTGCGCAACGCTACGACGGTCGGCAAGACGTTCCCCGGCTTCATGGCCTTGTGGCAGCAGATGCTGGAGCAACGCAGCTGAGCCCGGTGCGCGGCCACGAGCGGCTGGACGAAGACGATGTCCGGGTCAGGCCCGGCCGGGGCTCCCGTCCGCGCACCCGGCGGCGGCCCGCGCACGAGGACGCCGCCGACGCGTTCGTGACCGGCGTCGACCGCGGCCGCTACCAGTGCTGGACCGGGGATCGCGTGGTCACCGCCATGAAAGCCCGCGAGCTCGGCCGCCACGGCGTGGTCGTCGGCGACCACGTCCGGCTGGCCGGGGACGCAACCGGTCAGCCCGGTACCCTGGCGCGCGTCGTCCAGGTACTCCCGCGCACGTCCGTGCTGCGGCGGTCCGCCGAGGACGACGACCCGTTCGAGCGCATTATCGTGGCGAACGCGGATCAGCTCGTGATCGTCACCGCGCTCGCCGATCCGCCGCCGCGGCCGCGGCTGATCGACCGGTTCCTGGTCGCCGCGTACGACGCCCGGATCGAGCCGCTGCTGTGCCTGACCAAGTCGGACCTGGCCGCCCCGGACGAGCTGATCGCCACTTACCGGCCGCTCGGCGTCCGCTACCTGGTGACCGGGAGGCCGCTCCGAGCGGCCGTGGACGAGCTGCTCGGCCTGCTCGCGGGCCGCGTCAGCGTGCTGGTCGGGCACTCCGGGGTGGGCAAGTCGACGCTGGTGAACGCCCTCGTGCCGGACGCCGCGCGCGCGGTCGGCAGCGTGAACCTGGTGACCGGCCGGGGCCGGCACACGTCTTCGTCCGCGGTCGCGCTGCCGCTGGCGGGGCCGGCCGACGGCTGGATCATCGACACGCCGGGGCTGCGCAGCTTCGGGCTCGCGAACGTCGCCGCGGACAGCGTGCTGTCCGCGTTTCCCGAGTTCGCCGGCGTGCTGGCGGAGTGCCCGCCCGGCTGCACCCACATCGAGGCAGGCTGCGCGCTCGATGACTGGGTCGCCGCGCACGGTGGCCCCGGTGCGGCCGCCCGGCTCGACTCGCTGCGGCGGCTGCTGCGCAGCCGCGAGGGGCTCGACCCGGTCGACACGGCCGACCCGGCGGACAGCTGATCAGCGCCAGGCGCCGGCGCAGCCTAGCCCGGCGAGCCGCCGAGCAGATGCAGGACCTCAGAGTGCAGCAGCCCGTTGGTGCAGACGGCGCTGCCCCGATCCGGCCGCGGGATCCCGGCCAGGTCGGTGAACGCACCGCCGGCCTCCTCCACGATGATCTGCAGCGCGGCCAGGTCCCATAGCGTGACGACGCACTCCGCGGAGATGTCCACGGCGCCCTCGGCGACCAGTACGTGCGACCAGAAGTCGCCGTAGGCGCGGGTCCGCCAGACCTTCCGGCTGAGGCTGAGCAGGTCCGCCAGCTTCCCGGCGTCCTCCCAGGTCGACAGGCCGGAAAAGGACAGCGAGGCGTCCGACAGGCTGGCCACGCCGGAGACGCGGCACGCGCTCGCCTTGGTGAGGCTCTTGCCCGTCCATGCTCCCCCGTCGCGCGCGGCCCACCACCGGCGGCCCAGCGCGGGCGCGGTGACGACCCCGGCGATGACCTCGTCCTCCTCCATCAGCCCGATCAGCGTCGCCCAGACCGGCACGCCGCGGACGAAGTTCTTGGTGCCGTCGATCGGGTCGATCACCCAGCAGCGCTGGCTCGACCCGGTCCGGCCGTATTCCTCGCCGAGCATCGCGTCCCTCGGCCTGGCCCGGCTGAGCACGTTGCGCAGCGACTCCTCGACCGCGAGGTCGGCGTCGGTCACCGGCGTCATGTCGGGCTTCGCCTCGACCTGGAGGTCCCGCGCTCGGAAGCGGCGCATCGTGATGTCGTCTGCGGCGTCCGCCAGCACGTGGGCGAACCCGAGGTCGCCGTCAAAACCCGCCATGCCCGGAAACGCTAGCGCTTTCCGGCCGGTACTGGCCACGCCGGACGCCCGGCGTCGCCGCCCAATACAAGTTCTCAACCGAGCCGCCCGGGACTCTTTTCACGGGCAACACACCGACGCGCGGATGTTTTGAACTGTTTTGCGGCGACGATGCCCGTGCAAAGCCAGAGTCCATGTCGGCCGCGGGGCCGCTCGGTGGGATTGCACGCGACCTAGGGCTTGCTCGCCGAGGCCTGCAGGCGGATGCTGGGAACTTAGTCACAAGCGCACAAGCACCCGGCGGCGTTGCCGCGTAGCGCTGCGCCCGGCAACCAGGGCCTGCCCGGCCCGGCACGAGGGGAGCTGCGGATGAACGTTCAGGACGGGATGACCAAGGTCGTGCTCAGCATCGGCCCGGCCCACACCTTGCGCGAGGCCGCCCGGCTGATGTCACGGCACCGGGTGGGTGCCGCCATCGTGGTCGACCCCGAGCACTCGGGCATCGGCATCCTCACAGAACGGGACATCCTGGACTCCGTGGGTGCGGGTCAGGATGCGGACAGCGAGCTGGTCGCGGATCACCGGACGCCGGATGTCGTCTTCGCCGCACCCAGCTGGACGCTGGAGCAGGCCGCCACGGCCATGGTCGGCGGGAACTTCCGGCACCTGGTCGTCGTCGACGGCGCGGAGGTGACTGGCCTGCTGTCCATGCGCGACATCGTGCGGTGCTGGGCCGGTCAGCTGCCCGCGAGCGCGGGGATGGCTGCGGGAGTGGGGGCGACCGCCTGAGAGTATGAGCCCGGACGGCAGCGCTGCCGCCGGGCGAGCAGAGCCAGCGGCAGGCTGAACCAGGCGCAGGTTGCGCCAGAGGGAGACACCCATGCGGCTGGCGGCGGCAGTGGCCCTCATCACCGGCGCATCTTCCGGTATCGGCGCCGCCACCGCGGCCGCGCTGGCGGCGGCTGGCGCCCGGCTCGTACTCACCGGCCGCGACCCGCGCAGGCTGGCCGCGGTCGCGGCGAGGACCGGCGCGACCGCGATCCCGGCTGACCTCACCGACCCCGCCGAGGCCGCCAGGGTCGCGGACGAGGCGATCAGCAAGGCCGGCCGGGTCGACGTACTGATCAGCAACGCGGGCACCGGCTGGGCGGGCGCCATCAGCGAGCTGCCCGCGGAGAAGGCGGCCGAGCTGGTCAACCTGAACCTGCTCGCGCCGATCCAGCTGTCCCGGCTGCTCGTGCCCGGCATGGCCGAGCGCGGCTGCGGGCGGCTGGTCTTCGTGTCGTCGATCGTCGGGGCCACCGGAGTCCGGCACGAGGCCGTCTATGCCGCGGCCAAGGCGGGCCTGAACTGCTTCGCCGAGAGCCTGGCCTACGAGCTGGCTGGCCGCGGCGTGGGCGTGAGCGTCGTGCTGCCGGGGGTGGTGGACACGCCGTTCTTCAGCGCACGCGGCCGCCGTTACGATCGTCGCTGGCCCGCGCCGATTCCGGCGGACCGGGTCGCGCACGCGATCGCCGAGGCGATCGCCCGCGATCTCGGGGTCGTGTACGTGCCCGGCTGGATGCGCTTCCCGGCCTGGCTGCACGGCACCTCGCCCGGCGCGTTCCGCCGGCTCGCCAGCCGGTTCGGCTAGCGGCGCGGGCCAGGGGCGCGGATACCCGGGCCGGATCTGACGACTGGGACGGATCGGGCGGCCAGGCGGTCGCGGCTACTGGCGGCCGAGCAGCGCGTCCTCAGGGCCGGTGCGATGCCGGTCCATCCAGCCCCGCAGTCCGTGCGCCGCGTCGGCGAGCTGTGTCGGTGGAACAGCGAGCACCGGGCAGCGGCAGTGCCGCAAGCAGTAGCTGGCGACGTGACAGGCGGTCAGCCGGCCCAGCCAGCCATGCCGCCCGGTCCCGATCACGAGGACGTCACCGGGCTCGGCCGCGATCGACGCAAGCGCCGGGCCGGCCGGGCCGCGCACGGTCCGGGGCGCGAACTCGACGTCCGCCGGCGGACCGCCAAAGGCCAGGGCGATCGCCTGCTCCAGCCGCTCCTTAGCCGCCTTGACCCACGACGCCCGGAGTTCCGCGCACGGAAACCGGCGATCGGCCAGATCTCCGCCCGGCGGCGTCCAGGCGAGCACCGGCACCAGCAGCGCGTGCTCGTCCCAGGCCAGGCCGGCTCCGTACCGCAGCGCTACCAGGCTGCGCGCCGACCCGTTGACGCCGACGACAACCCTCTTGACCTGCACTTCGAGGCTCCCTTCCCGCGATGAGGGTTCCAGTCAAGCGCGGGCGCGGCCGTCCGGCGCGCGGGCTAACAGACCTCATGCGCGCACACCTGCCCTTGCTCACAAAGCTCATGCATGATGTCTGATTTATCGTGTTAGTGGCGGACGCGTACTGTGCCGCGGCGATCACCACTGACCGGCGTCGCGGCGCGGCCAGCTAGCCGGCCGGCGCCGCCGGGTCGGCCACCCGCCGCAGCACGCCGTCGGCGTCGCGCCGGTACTCGCGGGCCGCGTTCCTGGCGAGCTTGCGAGCCACCTCCGCGGTCAGGTCCACCCTGGTCATCTCGGCCAGGCAGGTCACGTAGATCAGCACGTCGGCCAGTTCCGCGCCGAGACCCGGCTCGCGCCGGCGCCAGGCGGTGAACGCCTCGCTCACCTCGGCGGTCAGCAAGCCGAATTCCAGCGCCACGTCGGTGGTGTTGAAGCCCTTGGCCAGCTTGTTCTGCCAGGCCTCGCGCTGGATGTCACCGATGTCCACTCAGGGCCTCCGCGGCAGTTCAGTCACCCGTCACTCCCACCGGTCGCCCCAGGCGGTTTTGCGCGCCCGCCGGTAGGCCTCGCCCTTGCTCTTGCCGACCAGCAGCTGCGCGCTGCGCCCGTCGGCGCCGCACAGGTCGAGGGTGACCAGGTTCTTGCGCTGCTGCGGCCGCCGGACCACCCGGCCACCGGCCAATCTGGCCGGCGGCTGGCCGGGACCTTCCGGAGAACCTGGCCGGCCATCCGGCCGGTGCGGACTTCCGGCCGACGGAGCGGCGCCGGCCACGTAGCTGAACTTCTCGTCCTCGTACGCCAGCTCCGCGCCCTTGACCTGCCGGTGCAGGGCCGAGCGCTGCACCCTGGCGGCGAAGTGGCACCAGTCCCCCGCGGCCGCCAGCGGGCAGCCGAGCTGATGCGGGCACGGTGCGGCGATGGCGTAGCCGGCTGCGAGCAGCCGGTCCCGCGCGGCCAGGATCCGCCGGTGGCCCGCCGGGGTGCCCGGCTCCACCAGCAGGACCACCGGCGCAGCCTGGATGGCGAGCCCGACCAGTCGCTCCTGCTGCGGTTCCGGCAGCTCGCCCAGCACGTAGGCGGAGACGGCGAGGTCGGCCCGGCCCGGGGCCGGATCCTGGCTGTCCGCGCCATCCAGCCGCCACGAGCGCCACGTCGCCGCCCGCAGCGACGCGGACTCAGCCTCCGCCAGGATCGCCTGACCGAGCCGGATGGCATCGGCCGATTGCTCAAGCAGAGTGAGCGTGACCGCGCCGAGGCCGGCTGCGACTGCCCAGGACGCACCCCCCGTTCCCGCCCCGAAGTCCAGCACGCTGGTCGGCGCCCAGCCCGGCAGCGCGAGCCTCAGCTCGGCCCACGCGGCGGCGGTCGCGGCCACGGTCGCGGGCATCCGGTAGGCCGCGTAGGCGGCCGCGTCCCGGCCGGAGGCGAGCACCGGCGAGGCCGGCACCGCACCCGAACGGTACGCGTCCATGAGCCGCTGGACGCCCGCCGACAGGCTCGCGACGCCCGTGCCGCGCAGCCCCGCCTGCACGGCTGCGGTGAGCGAGTCGGGTCCGGCCATGGGCCTAGCCAACCGCATGCCGTCGCGCCCGTGGCCGCCGCCCCGGGGCCGGCCGGCTTACCCTGGGGCCATGACCGAAGCTGTGTCGCCCGAGTCCTGGGCGCCCGCCGACTGCACGCTGCCCACTGCCGAGCGCCCGCTGCGCGCTGCCGAGTTCGCCGGCCTCGTCCGGGCAGCGGTGACGGGGATGGAACGCCTCGATACCGGGCGACTGCGGCTGACCCTGCGCCGCGACCGCAGCGTGGCGGCCCGGGCGGCCGAGCTGGCCGCGGCCGAGACTGAATGCTGCTCGTTCTTCACCTTCGCGCTGACGATCGCGACCGACAGCCTGGTGCTGGACGTCACCGTGCCGCCGGCCAGGGCCGCCGTCCTGGACGCGCTGGCTCGTGCCTGAGCTCACCGTCCCGGTCAAGATCCGCGACCTCACCGCGGCCGACCTGGAGCACCTGCGCTGGTCCGGCGGCCGGTCCCACCTGCTCGCGATCGGCCAGCAACTCGAACGCGCGGCGGCCGGGCTCGCCGAGTATCTGGTGGCGTGCCTGCCCGCGGGCTGGCCGGCCGGGACGCTGGCGATCGACTACGCGGCGCTCGCCGACGCCGGGCTGATCCACCAGGTGGACGTGCACGCCCTGGTGCGGTCGTGCGGCATCGGAACGCTGCTGATGGCGGCCGCCGAGCAGCGCATCAGCGACCACGGCCGCGAGTACGCCGAACTCTCGGTCGAGCACGGCAACATGCGTGCCCGCGGGCTGTACGAGCGGCTCGGCTACGCCGCCTACGGCGACGAGCCGACGGAGTGGGACGAGGACATGCCGGACGGCTCGGTGCAGCGGCACCGGACAATGTGCGCCATGATGCGCAAGCGGCTCAGCTGACGGCAGCGGCCGGCGGTGCCCGCGGCCGGGGTGGAAGAATCATGCCCCGACACCCGATGACCACGGAGGCGTTACATGGATCAGGACCGGGCACGAGCGCTGCTGACGGACGAGCGCACGGAGGTCCAAAACCTGCTGCGGGACGCCACCGAGGCAGGCGCGGAGGACCGCGAAGCACAAGCCGAGACCGGCGACTGGGCCGATCCGGCCCAGTCCCTGTCGGCCGAGGGCCAGGACGACTCGATCGCCGAGTCACTGCGGGACCGGCTCGGCGCCATCGACCGGGCGCTGAAGCGGCTGGACGACGGGACCTATGGCGTGTCCGTGCGCAGCGGTGAGCCGATCCCGGACGAGCGCCTGGAAGCCGATCCGGCCGCCGAGCTCACCGTGGCCGAGGCCGCCCGGGGCGAGTGACGGGCCGGCCGCGGCTAGCCGGGCGCGTGCGCGCCCGTCATCATCGCGGCCAGGTCGTCGGGGGCGAGGAACGAGGGCGGCGGTGGCGGGCCCCAGGCGAACAGGCCGCGGGCGCCTTCCAGGTCCTCCGGCGTCCAGAGCTGGTCGTCCACGATGCAGTCCATGTCCGAGTAGTACTCGGAGAAGTTGCCGGCCGGGTCTTTGAGGTACCAGAAGAAGTTCGAGCCCGCGTAGTGCCGGCCGAGGCCCCACACGTGCCGCTCCGGGTTTCCCGCCAGCATCGCGTGCGCGCCCCGGCCCACCTCGTCCACGTCATCGACCTGCCAGGACGTGTGGTGCAGGAAGTTCACCGGCGCGCCCAGGACCAGCACGTTGTGATGGTCGCTGGAGCAGCGCATGAACGCGCCCGCGCCCTTGATCCGGTCGCTGACCTTGAAGCCGAGCCCGTCGATGAAGAACGCGGTGGTGCGTTCGGCGTCGGTGCTGCCCAGCACGGCGTGCCCGAGCTTGCGCGGCCGGACCGGCTCCGGCCGGGTCAGCAGCGGGGCGCGGGCGTCGGTGCGGACGATCCAGTCCGGCCCGTTGTACTCGACCGGGGGCACCGGCCGCGGGGCCGGACGGCTGGCGATCTCTACCCGGACCCGGGCGCCGGTGACCGGCTCGGCCGTTTCGACCGCCGTCTGTGTGCGCGCGGCGGAGCTGCCGATCCGGCCGAGGCTGGCCTCGATCCGGGTGAGGTCGTCCGCGTCATCGGCCGCGACCCGCAACTCGATCAGGCGCCGGGTCGGCGCGCGCTCGATGCGCAGCTGGCGGCCGCCGTGGGTCGTGCTGAACCAGCCGTCGGCCGACGGCTGCAGCCCGAAGTCGGCGTAATACGCCGCGGTCTGATCCACGTTGGGGACGCCGATCGTGACCGACAGCAGTCCGTGCAGGCTCATGGTGACCTCCTTTAGCCGGCCGCGAAAGTGTGCCGCATCTCCCCGATGCCCTCGATGTAGGTCGTCAGCACGTCGCCCGGTGCCAGCCAGCGCGGCGGGGTGCGGGCCATGCCGACACCGCTCGGCGTTCCGGTGAAGATCACGTCGCCGGGCAGCAGCGGGGTCACGGCCGACAGCTGCTCGATCAGCTCGGCTACCCCGAAGATGAGGCTCGAGGTGCGGCTCTTCTGCATCTGCTCCCCGTTGACCGAGCAGCTCAGCTCCAGATCGTCGGGGTTATCGAACTCGTCGGGCGTGACCAGCCACGGGCCGACCGGGCCGAACCCGGGGAACGACTTGCCCATGCTGAACTGCGGCGGGCTGGACGCGAGCTGGGTGATCCGCTCGGAGATGTCCTGCCCGATCGAGAGGCCGGCCACGTGCGACCAGGCGTCGGCCGCGGCCACCCGGTGCGCCGTCACGCCGATGATGACAGCGAGTTCGGCTTCCCAGTCGGTGTGGCCGTCCGGCGGCAGTTCGATCTGCCCGTAGCCGCCGGTGATGCACGAAGGGAACTTGGTGAACACCGGCGGGGCGGTGTCCGGCCGCGCGAAGCCTGATTCGGCGGCGTGGTCGCTGTAGTTCAGGCCGATCCCGAATACCTGGCGCGGGGCCGGCGACGGTGACCCGAGCGCGTCGGTGCCGAACTCGACCGGCGCGGGCAGCGCGGCCGACGCCGCCCACGCGGTGAACTCCGGCCAGCGCGGGTACACGGCAGCGGGATCGGCGTCGAACAGGCCGTCGCTGGCCGCGTGCACGTCCACGGCGCCGCCGTCAATGATCAGGCAGAGCCGGCCGGTCAGGTTGGCGATGCGCATCAGGTACCTGCTTCCGTGTGAGGGTGCGCTGTCTTCAGCGCTAGTCTCCCTGCCGGGGCGCTGCTACGGCCAGTCACCAGGTCCAGGTCGATGTCGTCCGGATCGCCGGCCCGCCAGGCGATGTGCTGGTCGGGCCGGACGAGCAGGAACTCGTCGCGCCACCGGTAGCCGGGCGGGGGCGCAGCGACCGTGAGCGGGATGCCGCGCTCGCGCGCGCGGGCGGCCAGGGCGGCGCCGCCGCCGGCGGGCCCGACGAGAGTGAACCCGGGACCGAGCCGGTCGTAGAGCGACGTCCCGTCGGGCAGCCAGGCGTGCGGCAGCCGGGCGCCAGGCTCGGCGGCGGGCGTGTAGGTCGTCGGGTCGGCGACCGCGGCTGGCGTGCTGGCCCCGGTGCTCACTACCACTGTGCTCACGACCGCTGTCTTCACGACCGCTGGGCCCGGCTGGATCACGGGCGAGCCGGCATAGGAGTACCCGAGCACCAGGCCCAGGCTGTAGAACTCGAACCGCTTCACCCGCTGGATGACGGCGGCGTCGGCCGGCAGGTCCCCGGCCAGCGCGGTCATGTTCGCCGCGGCGCTGGCGACCGTCTGCTCGGCCACCCCGCGCCGCTCGGCCTCGTAGCTCGCGAGCAGGCCGGGCGCGGCCCAGCCGCGCTCGACCGCGGCGATCTTCCAGGCGATGTTCACCGCGTCGCCGACGCTGGTGTTGAAGCCGTGCCCGCCCCACGGCGGGTTCACGTGCGCGGCCTCCCCCACCAGGAAGACGCGCCCGGTCGGCGAACCGGTCGGCGACGAGCATCCGGGCGGTCCACGGGTCGGTCGCGAGCAACTCGGGCTGGGCCGGGCGGCCGATCAGCCCGGTGATCAGCTCGGCCGCGTGCGCTGTGCCGTAGGCCGGGTCGACGCCAGGAAAGCTCGCCCACCAGGTCCCGGCCAGGTCTAGCCGGCCCGTCAGGCCGGTCACCGGCCCGCCCACGATCCAGTAGTGCACGGCGGGGCCGAGCGGCGGATCGAGTCCGGGCGCGCGGAATACGACGTTGAAGTTGGGCCGCGGGTCGGACCGGCCGGTGTAGCGGGCGCCGATCTGCTCGCGCACGACTCCGCCGGCGCCGTCACAGCCGAGCACGTACCTGGCCCGCAGCTGGTACCCGGCGCGGTCCCGCGGTTCGATCGTGACGGTCACGCCGGCGTCGTCCGGCGCCAGGGCGGTGACGCTCGCGCCGAACCGGAGCCGGACGCCCGGCCGGGTCCGCAGGTGTGCCCGCAGCACGTCCTCGACCACCGGCTGCGGCACCTGCTGGCCGGGCTCGGCGAAGTCGTCGCAACGGCGCGTGGTCAGGCCGAACGCGCCGTCGAAGTCGGTGATCCGGCGGCCGGTGAGCGACTCGCAGAAGGTGACCCGCTGCGACCACGCCACCGGCAGCGGCGCCGCCGCCCGGAGCTGTGCCGCGATGCCCCAGCGCCGCAGGTGCTCCATCGTCCGCACCGTCGTCGTCTTGGCCCGCGGCCGCCGGTGCGAGACCTCGGTGCGCGGCTCGATCACGACGCAGCCGATGCCGTGCAGGCTCAGCTCGGCGGCAGCCGCGAGCCCCGCCGGGCCGCCGCCCGCGATCAGCACCGGGGTGCTCGTCGCGTCGCCCGAGTCCATACCAGGGATGGTCGGGCAGCGCAGGCCCGCCGTACAGTCGTAATTCCATTGATTGGAACGGCAGGACGGTGGCTGATGGCGACGCCCGGGACCCGGCCGCCGCCGCGGCTCGCCGCGCGCGGGCGCAAGCCCGCGCGCGGCGAGCCGGTACTGGACCGCGCGTTCCGGCTGCTGGCGGCGTTCGGACCGGACCGCCGCTCGCTCTCGCTCAGCGCGCTGAGCAGCCGCGCCCGGCTGCCGAAGCCCACCGCGCTGCGGCTGGCGCGCAAGCTGACCGAGCTCGGCGCGCTGGAGCGGGCGGAGAACGGTGAGTACGTGATCGGGCTGCGGCTGCTGGAGGTCGCCTCGCTCGCGCCGCGCGGGCACGGGCTGCGCGCCACCGCGCTGCCGTACCTGCAGGACCTGCACCACGCCACCGGGCAGCACGTGCTGCTCGCGGTCCGCGACGGCGCCGCCGCGGTCCTCATCGAGCGGCTGTCGGCGCGCGACGCCGGCCGGGTCATGTACCGGGTCGGCGGCCGGCTGCCGCTGCACTCGACCGGCGTGGGACTCGTCCTGCTCGCGCACGCCCCGGTCGCGCTGCAGGACGAGATCCTGGCCCAGGACCTCACCATGCGGCCAGAGAACATCGCGCGCACCGGCCGGGAGGTCCGGGCGCAGCTCGCGGCGGTCCGGCGCGAGGGCGTGGCCGTCGTCACCCGGTCCTGGCCGGAGCCCGTGCTGTCGGTGGCGGCGCCGGTCACCGGCCGGGACGGCGTCCCGATCGCCGCGCTCTCGGTAGTCACCCGCTCGGGCGAGGTCGAGCCCGCGGTGCTGCGGCCGGCCATCGTCGCGGTGGCCAGGACGATCTCCCGCGCCGTCGCCGAGCAGGAGCCGTGAAGGTGCGGGCCCGGCGGCCGAATCCTGGCACCGGGGCCCACGCTGCCGAAATCGAGTGCAAACGGTTGCCGGGAATGTTGCAATGGCGCTGTGGATCACGTTGCCGTTCTGAGGGACTTCGACCTGCAGATGCGCCGTCATCCGGCGGAAGCGATCGGAACGCGCGTCGAACACGAGGACCGCGTCACCCGGGTCGTGTCGACGGGCGGCGGCTGGAATGGCATCGTCTGGTCCGACCTGACGGCGGCGGATGCCGACGCGCTAATCCGCGCGCAGATCGCGCGGTTCGCCGCCGTGCCCGAGACATGGGAGTGGAAGTACTACTCCTATGATCAGCCCGCGGACTTGCCGGAACGGCTGGTGGCGGCCGGCCTCGTTCCCGCCGAACCCGAGGTCCTCATGGTGGCCGAGATCGCGGGCCTGGCGCTGGACACCCCGCCGCCGGATGGCGTGGAGCTGGTGCCAGTCCGGACCGACGCTGACATCGCGGCGGTCGTCGCGGTACACGACAAGGTGTTCGACTGGGACCACGCCGCGATCGGCGACGAGATCGCGGCCGGGCTGCGTTCCGAGCCCAGCTCGGTGGAAGCGGTGCTGGCGGTGGCCGACGGCGTCCCGGTGTCGGCGGCGCGGGTGGAGTTCCCGGCCGGGCGGGATTTCGCCAGCCTGTGGGGCGGCGGCACGCTGCCGGAGTGGCGCAAGCGCGGGATCTTCCGCTCGCTCGTCGCCTACCGCGCGCGGCTGGCCAGGGCGCGCGGCTACCGCTACCTGCAGGTGGACGCGCTGCCTGACAGCCTGGCCGATCCTCGGGCGCCTGGGGTTCGCCGAACTGGCGATGACAACCCCGTACGAGTTCGACGGTTCCCGGTGATTGCACCCGCGCCGGGGCGATACCGGGCAAGCCAGGGGAACCAGCTGGTCTTCGCCCGCGTCCAACTGGCATGAGGTCACAGTCTCGGCACAGTCAGACCAGGCACAGGGTCATCGTCACTCGCGGCGCCGCGCTCGCTGCGGGCGGTCTGCTCGTGGCCGCGTGCGGTTCCGTTGCCGCTGGCCACAGCACCAGCAATCAGGCTGGTGGTCAACCAGCTGCGCACGGTCCCAGCGCCCCGCCGAGCGTGCAGCCGGGCACGGGCACCAACGGGTCAGCGTCGCCGTCGCCGGGACCCGCGCGGGTGAAGCTCAGCATCACGCTCGGGGGGGCGAAGCACTGGTCCCTGCAGTGTCAGCCGGCCAGCGGCAACGTCGCGGATCCGCAGAACGCGTGCAGGCGGCTGCTAGCCCAGCCGTCGTTCTTCGCCCCGTCGCCGCGCCACGTGATGTGCCCGCAGGTGATGACGGACGCGCCGTCCTTCTTCGTGACGGGCACGTTCAAGGGCACGCAAGTGCACGAGACGATCGTCGCGGGCAGCTGCGACCTCGCCAAGTGGAACACGCTGAACGCGATCGTTCTGTCTGGCTTGCACGGCGTCAATCCCGGCGGCCCGGCAGTTAACTAGTGCCCCGTCCAACTAGTGCCCCGCGCCGTCGATTCGCTCGCGGTGACTATTAGGAGCTGTACCGGAAGACCGCCGCGACCGTCTGCCCGCCGCCGAGGTCCACGTCCGCGGTGCTCCACGGCCTGCTCGTGCCCGGTACCGGGATCGGCGCGCTCACGTTCACCGGGGATCCCGCGGCCGTGCCTGGCACGAGCGAGACGCTGATCTTGCCCCGGCTGTAGTGCAGATACGCCGTGCGCGAGTGCTTGGCGGTGAGGGCTTCGATCCACAGCCCGCCGTGGGCATCGGACTCCACGCTGGGTACCTCGTAAGCGGAGCTGTCCAGTTCCCGGACCCACCGGTGCCCGTTCCAGTGCGCCAGGATGATCCCGGCTGGCTGCGCCGGGCTGCACAGGCCCGGAGTCGGGCAGTGGAAGTCCTCGGTCACCCAGAGACTGTCGTGCTTGAGCACCGCCAGGCCTGCTGGCCACATCAGCTTGCCGTTCGTGGCCCTGATCCGCGGGATCGCCAGCGTCCGCCACTTGTGCCCGTTCCAGTGCATCGCGATGAAGCTCTGGTTCGCCGCGCTCGCTGTCCGGTTCGTCGGACCGTAGGCCCAGATGTCGTTCCGGGACAGAGCAGCAACGATGAGCGGCACGCCGGGCAGCGAGACACGCTGCCAGCGCTTTCCGTTGAAGTGCTCGGCGAACCTGGGACCGTTCTCCAGCCCTGGCCAGCCCTTCGGCAGCAGGGCCTCACCGAACGCCCAGACATCGGAGCTTCCGAACACCGCGGCACCGTCGATGTGCAGCGCACCGCGCAGCCGCCACGTAGTCCAGTGGCCGCCGCTCAGCCGGGCCGCGTAGACCTTCGTCGTGCTCGCAAACTGAGTCGGGAAGTCCCACAGCGCGGCGCCCGACACGGCGATGGGTCCCGCGCTGACGCTCGCCGTCGCGCTGCGCAGCGCGGCTGGCCCGGCAACCTGGGACCAGCGCGTTCCGTTCCAGTGCGCCAGAAACACGGAGTTCTCCGTCTCGAAGGTGTCTCCCTCGATCCAGGCCGACTTCGCGTTGACCGCAACGCCGCCTTGCAGTTCCGGGCTTCCGTACGAGATCCCGAACTCCTGGACTAGCTTCCAGCTGGGTTTTACCGCAGCCCCGGCTGGGGTGATACCAGTGAGCGCGGGGACCGCCGCGACCAGGCCCGCAACTGCCACTGCCCGAAAGAACCGCCGCATTGGCCCTCCCCGCCTATCTGGACATCTCCCGCTAAGTCATAACGTCTTCTCCCGGTCTTGGCAACAGACTCGAGGCCATGCTCTTTCGCGGGTTAGTAGGGCTCCCAGCGCCAGCCGAACGGCGCAGGTATACGAGCTAGCGGAATTGCCGTCTTTACGGGCTCAGGACCAGTCGCCGCTAGCTCACGGCATACGCGCGGTAGATCGTCTCGGTTGACCGGTTGCCCGCGGTGCTGACGATGACCGAGCGCAGCGACACGAAGCCGCTAGCGGGATTGCGGACGTCGGCGGTCAGGTAGCTGCCGTGGCGGCGGACCACGAGGTCACGCCACGTCCGGCCGCCGTTCGTGGATGCTTGCAGTCGTGCTGACGCCACTGCGTTGGCCGGCGCCGGGGAGAAGCCGTAGACCGGCGTCACGAGCCGGACGGTAATGCGCGTGCGGCCACCGGGCCTGGCTGCGTTCTGCAGGTTGAGCCCGGCGGCCTCGAACTGCGCGAGGGTCACCGGCACTGCCTGGATCTCCGGTAGGTGCACTCCAGCCCTGGCGTAGAAACTCCAGCTCAGCGCCACCCGGTCGGATAGCTGCGTGGCGCGGGACCCGGTCACCGTCAGCCGGTACCAGCCCGACTTGGTCACGGTCTTGCGCACCGAGACGTTGGTGCAGCCTTTCAGCGTCCGCCGAGTGAGCCTGCTGGCCCCGCGATACAGCGTGACCGCAATCGAGGCCCGGCAGGTGCCGCTGACCCTGATGACCGGGTCGCTGAAGAGCTGACCAGGGCTGTAGGCGATGCGCCCGGTGTCGAAGTACGGGAACTTAGCCCCGCCCGGCGACTTCGGCCGGGGACCCTGCACCGCGGAACCCAGCGCGACGGTATAGGCGTGACCGAGGCTGAAGCGCCCGCGCCACTCCAGCCCGGCGCCGCTGAGGTCGTCGACCAGCCACGATCCGGCCTGCATGTACGCGATCAACGTGGCGGGCGTCCGGTACCGGATCGTGTTGCCGTACGGCATGCAGCCGGGCTGGTGGTACGGGGTAGAGGTTGCCGCCCGGGTCGCCAGGGCTCTCGCCACTGCGCAGCTGAAAATGCACCGGCACGAGACTCGACAGGCTGCCCTGCAGGGCGGGCGCGGACTTGCCGACCGACGTGCTCCCCGCCAGCTCGAAGAACGTGCCGGCGGCTGACTCCCAGCTGCTCTGGTAGAACAGCCGGACCGATCCCGGCGTCGCGGCGACGTACGTGGCGCCAGGCGGGTCATCGCTCAGCGCGAGGTTGATGGACCTGGCCGTCACACAAGGCGGCGAGATCGTCCTTGTCGCTCGCGCTCGCCCCGTTGAGGAAGACCGACATCGGCTTGCCGGTACGGGCGTCCAGCTGGACCGTGGCGTTGCCCGAGACCGTGATCGTCTTGGCGACGAGCGTGTCGCTGCGCGGAACTGATCCCTGGCCGCCAGTGATGATGTCGGCCCCGACGACGTACCGGCCCGCGGGCAGTCTGACGGACTGGCTGCCGATAAGAGATGACGTTTTGCGCGGAGTCCGCGACGGTCGGCTGCGATGACACCTGGTGGCCGAGCCGGTCGAGAGTGACGATGTGCACGGTGTAGTGCCGCACCGCCGGAGCGGCTTGCGCCGAGGCTGGCAGCACAGCGCTGACACCGCCGACCGCTACAACCGCAACGAGCCGAGCAAGCCTCATCCGTCCTCCTCAGCCAGTCAGCGACTGCGGCGCGATCGTAATGATCAGCATAGATCTGTACATAGGTCGATAAGCGCCGCGAACCGCGGCCTCCGGCCAGCGAGTCTCCGGGCTACCGGGAGATCATCCGGGCTTGCGGGCGCGGATGCCGAGGACGATCGGCACCGGGCGGGTGCCGAGTTCCGCGACATGCTCGATGACCAGCCCGGCCGCGATGAAGGCATTGAGTACTTCGGCCAGCGGGTGCAGCCGCATCCCGACCCGCTTGCGCACGTACGCGCCCCACCACGGCGCCTCCTCATGCCAGCCGGTGATGCGGTAGGTCGGGTGCACCCGGATGCCACCGTCATCGAGCCACTCCGACTGCGGGCCGTTGAAACACGGGTGCGCGCCGTAGAACGCGAACAGCCCGCCCGGGCTCAGCACCCTGGCCGCCTCCCTGAGCACGGCCGCGAAGTCGTCGACGTCGGTGGAGATGTAGATCGCAGCGACGGTCGGGAACGCGGCGTCCGCGAACGGGAGGGCGGCCGCGTCCGCCTGCACGATCGGCCCGGCCCGGCCGCGGGCGATCCGCAGCTGATCGGCCGACCGGTCCAGCCCGACCACGGTCCGTCCGGTCGCGGCCAGTACATCGAAATAGAGCCCGCTGCCGCAGCCAAGATCCAGGCACGGGCCTGTGCCGGGGCCGAGCAGGTCGTGCACCTCGGCCGCATTCCGCTGGGCGTGCGGCAGATTCCACTCGTCGTACCAGTCGGCATATCCGTCGTAGCGCGCGTGCGTCAGCGGCATCGCCGGCTCCTTCCCGGTGCGGGTCCCTCAAGCCGAACCTAAGCCGCAGTCCCCATCCTGGTCTGGCCGCTTCGTTCCGGGCGGAATCCGCCGCCGCGCCCCGCGGCGGTCTAGCGTGGTTCGCAGCCAGCAGCCGCTGACCTCAGCAGGGAGCAGATGAGCACCGTCATCCCGCCTGACGTGCAGGCCTACATCGACGCCATACCTCCGCAGCATCGGCCGCTGTTCGACCGGCTGCACGGGCTCATCGCCGCGGCCCGGCCGGATGCAGAGGTGACGCTGTCGTACAAGATGCCTGCGTACAAGGCAGGCCAGCGGCGCCTGCACGTCGGTGCCTGGAAGCACGGCATCTCCCTCTACGGCTGGGGAGCGGACCGGGACGACGGCTTCAGCGCCCGGCATCCGGATCTGCTCGCCAGCAAGTCCACGCTCCGGCTCCGGCCCGATGACGCCGCGAACATCTCCGACGCGGAGTTCCTGGGGTTCATTCGCGCTGCGCTGGCGGCCTGAGATCGAGGCGGCGAGGCCCCGTTCCCGGCATCTGACCGGGCGTCGCACCGGTGCCTGGTGCGGATACCTAGCGTGGGCCGGGCGTGCAGGCTGCTGACTGACAGTGCCGCCTGGTAAACAGTGGACATGGCCACCACGCCCCGGCGCAAGGTAACGCCCCGCGAGGCCGCGCGATTGCTCGCTGAGCAGGAGCCGGTCATCGCGCGGCTGCTGGCCGAGACCGGCCCGCCGTCGTTCCCTACCCCGACCGAGACGCACTTCGGCACCCTTGTCAGGGCGATCACGTTCCAGCAGCTCGCCGGGGCCGCGGCCCGGGCCATCCACGGCCGGCTGATCGCCGCGCTCGACGGCGACTTGGCGCCCGAGCGACTGCTGGCGCTGCCGGACGAGACGCTGCGGGCGGCCGGGCTGTCCGGCGCCAAGGTGGCGTCGCTGCGCGATCTGTCGGCCAAGGTGCTGGATGGCTCCGTCGTGCTGGAGCCGCGGCGGCTCGCGCGGCTCAGCGACGCGGAGATCGTTGAGCGGCTGTCGAGCGTGCGCGGCATCGGGCGATGGACCGCGGAGATGTTCCTGATGTTCCAGCTGCGCCGGCTGGACGTCTGGCCGACCGGCGACCTCGGGGTCCGCCGCGGTTACGGCCTGGCCTGGGCGGTCGCCACGCCGACGCCAAAGCAGCTCGACGCGCTGGGCGAGCCGTATCACCCGTATCGAAGCGTCGTCGCGTGGTATTGCTGGCGCGCGTCCGAGCTGTACGGGAAACAGGCTGTCGCGATCCCGGTGGGCTGAGTCGGGCGACGATTACCTGCGCGCTTCGGTTCGCGCCGGATCCCAGTAGCCCGGGGCGGGCGGCTCCTGGCCAGGGCGACGCCGGGCGTCCTCGATTCCGTGCCGCACGGCCAGCCGGATAATCCAATAGAGGACCATCAGGCCCACGATCCACCCGAGGGCCCCTAGCAGGAGTACCGCCAACGGTGTCATCGCGCCCCTTTGACTGGCCAGCGAGGTAGCACGACGGTTGCACAGGTGCCGGTCGCCGTGCAACCAGGTCAGGACGTCGGCACCCAGAAGCGGAGCTTGTCCGCCGGCACGCCGCCCTTGGCTTCGATCACCTTGCGCGAACTGATGTAGTCCTGGTCGCCGGGCCAGGCACACCGCACGTATTCTCGGCCGCCGGGCCGGCCCGGCGGCCGTCAGTTTGGGGAGCCGGCGGCAGCAGCTTCGCGGCCATGCCGACCGCGCTGTTAGATTCGCCGGGTGAGCGAGCGGCTGCCCAGCGGAGGCATCGAGCTCTCACCCGACGACCTGGCGGCCCTCGATGCCCGGTGGGCATCCGCCTGGACCCCGGCCGAGGTCGCAGACCGCCTGGCCGGGATCGTCACACCCTGGTACGTCGCCGCGGGCTGGGCCCTGGACCTCTTCCGCGGCACGCAGACCCGTACGCACGGGGACATCGAGATCGCGATCCCGGCCGCCAGCTTTCCGGAGGTCCGCAGCCGATTCCCCGACTACGCCTTCGATGCGGCGGGCAGCGGCCGGATCTGGGCGGACGCCAGCCCGGACGAACTGGCCCTGACGTACCAGACCTGGCTGCGCGATCCGGCGACGGGCCAGTACCTGCTCGACGTGTTCCGCGAACCGCACGACGGCGACATCTGGATCTGCCGGCGCGACGCGTCCATCCGGCTCCCGTACGGCGACATCGTCCGGCGCACCCCGGACGGCATCCCCTACCTCACCCCCGAATGGGTCCTGCTGTTCAAGGCCAAGAACATGCGGCCAAAGGATCGGGCGGACTTCGACGGAGTTCTTCCACTCCTGACCCAGGTCCAGCGGCAGTCCCTGGCCGGCCTGCTCGACCAAGTGCACCCAGGGCATCCCTGGCTGGTGGCCTTGCGGGTTTTAGCGCCCGGTCAGTAGTCGAAGTCCAGGCCGTGCAGGCTGGCGCCGTGCAGCCACTCATGTCGGCGGGGAGCCAGATCCATGGTCAGGTCGATGTGCTGTCCGAGCGTCCGGAATCCGGCAGCATGGAAACGGCGGATAGCGGCGACGTTGCGACCCACGGGACGGATGGCCAGGTACTCATACTTTCGGGCCCGAGCTTCTTCGACGACCCGATTGATGAGCATGCGGCCAATGCCCTGTCCGCGGGCGGACGCGGCGACGACGACCGGCTCGACTTCTCCGGTCGTACCCCGGTCGAACAGGCCGGTCAGACCGATCAGGTGGCCGCGTGAGTCGGCGACCCAGGATCCGGTCCGCTGCGGGGTGGCGAGGTAGTCGTCGAAGCCCGCGCCGGGATCGTTTCCGCCGATCGTCGGGTCTGCGTAGAGGCGCCGGTGGTATTCGGTCAGCTCTGCCCACAGCGCCCGGCCGGCGCTGTAGTCGCCGTCGGCGTAGTCTCGGACGACGACTTCCGGCCGGGCGGCCGAGTTCGACTGCGGCGAATCCGTCATGGTCTCATGCTGCCAGCCGGGCCGGACCACGCCCCGGATTGGCGGGCCGGCGTGCGGCCGAGCTTGTCCATCCGAGACTGGTCTGTTCGTCGTCGGACCGAGGACCCGAGTCTCCGGCGGGCATGAGTGGTCCCGGCCGAGACGGCGAGCAAAGGAGCACGACATGGGCGCAGCACGGCTTCTGGGGAGCCTTGGATCGGCGGGCGGCAAGGGCGTCGTGCGGATGGAAGATCGCGTGGATGCCAGCATTGACGACGTGTGGTCGGCGCTGACAGATCGCGCACGTCTCGCCAGCTGGTACGGCGAGGTGGAGGGCGACCTGCGGCTCGGCGGTGAGTACCGCGCCCGGCTGCACGCCAGCGGCTGGGAAGGCACGGGGCGCGTGGACGCCTGCGAGCCGCCACGACATCTGCTGATCACGAACAAGCAGCTCGACAATCCGGACGAGGGCATCCTGGAAATCACGCTCGCCGCCGACGCAGGCCAGACCATCGTGGTCTGGCAGGAGCAAGGCATGCCAGTGGACTATCTCGCTGCCTACGGGGCCGGCATCCAGGTCCACGTCGAGGATCTCGTCGCCCACCTGGCCGGACGGGATCGCTGCGACAGCAAGGCGCGCTGGGACGAACTCTTCCCCGCCTATCAAGCCCTGGCCGCTAACGACACCGCCTGAGCGACAGTCACTGCTCCTGCGAGCGTTGCCGCCGGTCGCGCAGCTCGCGGCCTTCGTGGGTGAGGACCTGCGTCTTGATTCGCATGAATCGCGACTGCGTGCCCCGGTTCGGGCCGACGCAGTGAACCATGACGGGATGGCTGCAGACCATATCCCCCGGCTCGCCGGTCAGCTCGACCACGAAGATGACGACGACCAGCGCCCTGGGACGATCAAGGTGCAGTTCACCTGGGTTGTCCCAGTGCCAGAGCCTGGCCGGTACCTCCCAGTCGCCCGGACAGGGAAAGGTCACCAGGGGGCGACCCCAGTCTCTCGGCGGCGGCCACGCGGCCTGGCCGAGCAGATCATCGAACACGCTGCGCACCCGCTCAGTCAGGATGCGGGCCTGGAGGGGATCGCTTGGCGGCTTTCAGCTCGCCCTGGAGCTGCCGCCAGCTGCACGGTCGGCGCGGCGGATGCCGTGCACATCTTCCAGTTCCTGCCACCACTGCCGTTCCGTGGCCAGGGCGTCCACGGACGAGCACGCGTGCCTGATCACGACGTTGCCGTCGCGCTCGAAGCGTGGGGCCAGCGCCCTGGACAGCCATGAGTTGGTCGCCGACCCGGGCGCCGAGTTCGATCGGGCCCGCAATCGCCGTCTGGCCGACGCACTCTCTTAGCGGCAGCGGCCGGTCTGGCCGTCCGGCGACCAGTACGCGATTAGCTGGGTGTAGGGCGCGACGCGAATGGGCGGTTGGTGCTTTTCCTGATGCCTGGTGGCGAGCTGGCCGCCTGGTCCCTGTGCGGCGAGGACGCGCTGGCACAGGTCCCGGCCGACGGTCGCAGCTCGGCTCGCGCTCAGGGCCGGAATCTGGCTCGGTGCGACCGGGTCATAGTTTGCCTGCCGGGCCCAGTTCCATCGCCCTTTCCCTGGCGCAAGCCGCGGGCTCCTGCCCAGCAGGTAGGTGAATGCGGTCCCTTCCATCGATCCGTCATCCCGCCAGATAAAGAGCCGCCAGTAGCCGCCATAGCCAGCGGTGTGGGCATAGAGCATCCCGATGCCGGCGATGTCGCTGATCCCGATGTTGGTGAACCGGACACCGTGCCAGATTCGGATCGCGTCGGGCCGGAGCATCATCAGCGGCGTGAGCGCTGCGACCGCGACGGCGCCAAGCAGCAGTTCGACGCCGCCAAGGATCAGCCCGATCTTGACGGAGCCAGCAACGCCTGCGATCAGGATCGTCATGAACATCGCCAGCAAAACCGGAAGGGACAGCGTCGCCGTCTGACCGACCGGCCGCCGGTACCACACCCTCCGCAGGGTCGCGCCCCTCGCCGGAACAGTCGGCCCGAATACCCTGTCATCGGTCACGGGCTTGCAATCTCGCTAGTCCTCGCCGTCCTTCCGCAGCGCCAATATAGAGGTGGCTGGGCGCCCGGCGGACTAGGGATTGCCTGGCAGCTGAGCACCAGTCGCATGACAGTCGCACGGGCTTGGGGCTTGCTGCCGCAGTCCGGCCGTCACCAGGCCGAGCAGCGCGTGGAAGATGTCGTCGTCTTTCACCTCTGGCAACAGCGCCCTGACCTGCCAGATCGACGGGAATTGCACGCGATCCACGGACAGGTAGGCCTGCGTCCACGCGGCCCGGTCGGCCAGCTGCGCTTTCTTGTCCAGGGACAGGAATGAAGCCTCGAAACCGGCGAACGCCAACGCGAAGTCGCCGACTGTTCGATACATGAGCGCGGCCTGTGCGCCCTCGAAGCCGGCCTCCAGGATCGCGCCGAGAATGACGTCGACGGTCGCGATCTCAGCTGGCCCTTGCGTCGTGCGATAGGACGACATGGAGGCGGCGGCCGGGTGCGCGAGATAGGTCAGCCGCTGCCGGCAGGCGATCTCGGTGAGCGTGTCGACCCAGCACTCGCTCGGCTCGCAGGCCGGTCATCGCGTCCTCTATCAGCCGGTCCGCGATCGCGAGTACTAGGTCATCCTTGCTGGCGAAGTGCCGGTACACCGCGGTCTGGTCGGCGCCGAGCGCGCGACCGAGCTTGGGCAGGCTGAACCCGTCAAGGCCGCCCTCGTCCAGCAGCCGCAGGCTCTCGCTAACGATCAGTTCCTTCGTGAGGCTGCCGCGGCGCAGGCCGCGCCGCGGCGGCTTCCGGTGTGCGTCCACTGCAGGCGCAGCGGTCACTGGTGCCCTCCCTCTCGCGCCGTCGGAGCGGCTCCCCCGGGCAATCAGCGGCAGCCTAACATCCGTTGCATTAGTCAAAGGCATTGACAAGAGCTTTGTCAACTGCTTGAGTACCGGGCAACTCAGCACAGAAGGGAGGCCCGGGTGCCAGCCGATGCAGAGTTTCTTTTCTGTCGTGGCACGGTCTTCGACGGCCGCCGGTTTCTTCCGGCTGGCAGCGCCGTCCGGGTCAGGTCCGGCCGCATCGTTGGGGTGGAGGGGCCGGACGCCAAGGCCGGCGCCGCGACCGTCGTGGACCTGGGCGGCGGCACGCTGCTTCCGGGCTTCATCGATGCGCACATGCACCCCGTGTTCGCCGGCGACCAGTTGCGCCGGTGCGACCTGTCCGGCGCGGTGACGCAGGACGCTTACCTCCGCATCATCCGCGACTACGTCGACCGCAACCCGGGCGACGGCTGGGTCACCGGCGGCGGCTGGTCGATGGAAGCGTTTCCGGGCGGTGTGCCGAAAGCCGCGCTGCTGGACGAGATCGCCCCGGACCGGCCGGTATACCTGCCCAACCGGGACGGCCACGGCGCGTGGGTCAACTCCAAGGCCATGCAGCTGGCCGGAATCACCCGCGACAGCCTCAACCCGGCTGACGGCCGGATCGAGCGCGACGCCAACGGCGACCCGGTCGGCATGCTCCAGGAAGGCGCCGCGAACCTCGTCTCCCGGCTCCTGCCCGAGCTCACCGAGGAGGACAGAGACGCGGCACTGCGGCTCGCGCAGGATTACCTGCTCTCGCTCGGCATCACCGGCTGGCAGGACGCCATCGTCGGCAGATCACACAAGTCGGGCGACCCGATCCCGGCGTACCTGCGCGCGGCCGAGCGCGGCACGCTGCGCGCCAACGTGGTCGGCGCGCTGTGGTGGGACCGGCACCGCGGCATGGACCAGCTCGCCGAGCTAATCGAGCAGCGGGACCTCGCGCCGGAAGGCCGGTTCCGGGCCACGAGCGTCAAGATGATGCTCGACGGCGTCGCCGAGAATCACACCGCCGCCATGCTCGAGCCGTACCAGGACGGGCACGGCTGCGATACCGACGTCAGCGGCCTGGACTTCATCGACCCGGCCGAGTTGCCGCGCTTCGTCACGGCACTGGACCGTGCGGGCTTCCAGGTGCACTTCCACGCCCTTGGTGACCGCGCGGTGCGGAACGCTCTCGACGCCGTCGCCGCCGCTCGGGCGGCGAACGGTGACGGCCAGCGGCATCACCTGGCCCATCTGCAGGTGGTGCACCCCGACGACATCGGCCGGTTCATTGAGCTCGGCGCTACCGCCAACATTCAGGCGCTGTGGGCCGCGCACGAACCGCAGATGGACGAGCTGACCATCCCGTTCCTCGGCGAGCGACGGTCAGCCTGGCAGTACCCGTTCCGCTCGCTGCACGACGCGGGCGCGGCGCTGTGCGGTGGCAGCGACTGGCCGGTGAGCAGCCCTAACCCGCTGTCGGCGGCGCACGTGGCGGTCAACCGCATCGTTCCCGACGGGCACGGGCGCGGCAGCGACGACCCGTTCCTGCCCGAGCAGCAACTCGACCTGACCACCTTCCTGGCCGCCTATACCTGCGGAAGTGCCCGGATCAACGGTCGGCAGGCCACGGCCGGCGCGGTCCGCGCCGGCCTAGACGCCGACTTCGCCATGGTCGACGCCGACCTCGCCCGTATCGACAGTCATGAGATCGGCCACGCCGCGGTCACGCAGACGTGGATCCGCGGCGAACTGGCCTGGCAGCACAGTTAGCGCGACCCAGCTACGCCACCCGACGATCGCGGCCCCGTTCCCGGCTAAGCGCCGCGAGCACAGCTCCCAGGAGGACCACAGCATGAGCCTTCGATGGCGAACTTCAGCAACGGCGGCCACCCTGGCGGCCTGCGCGCTTCTCGCAGCGGGCTGCGGCAAGGCCGCTCCCGGCACCAGCGGCAACAGCAACGGCGGCGGCTCCGGCCAGATCTCCCCGACCAAGGGCCTGGTGACCTCCACTGCGCCGGGTACCACGAGCGTCGCGTCGGTGACATGGGCGGTGTACCGGCCGGTCAACTCGCTGGATCCGATCTTCGCCTTCGACTACCCGGAAAACACCGCCATCTCGCTGATGTGCGAGTCGCTGCTGCTGCAGGAACCGGACGGTTCGATCCAGCCGGGGCTGGCCACCGTGTCGACGCCGACCCCGACCAGCATGGTGTTCACGCTCAAGCCCGGCGTCACGTTCTGGGACGGCCATGCCGTCACCGCGGCCGACGTCGTCTACAGCCTGCAGCGCCAGCTGGACCCTGCCTACGGCGGCTTCTACGGCCAGGTCTTCAACCGGGTGAAGTCAATCGCCGCGACCGGAGCTGGCCAGGTCACCATCTCGCTCAAGCAGCCCGACTACTGGCTGGAAGGCGAGCTGTCCTCGATGGCCGGCATCATCGTGGACAAGAGCTACGCGACCAAGCAGGGTAAGAACTACGGCACGCCCGGCGGCGGCATCATGTGCACCGGCCCGTACGAGCTCAAATCCTGGACCGCGGGCGCCGGCGTCACCGCCGTGGTGAACCCGCACTACTGGAACACCTCGGTCAAGCTGCTGGTCAAGCAGATCATCATCAAGGGCGTGCCGAGCGCTGCCTCGTTCACCTCCGGCATGCTGACCGGCGCGATCCAGGGCTCGTACTACTTCGGCCTGCCGAACCTGAAGCAGCTGGAATCCAGCAGCAGCGTCAAGGTGTACCAGGGGCCGGGCGAGATGACCGACGCGTTCATCGTGTCCGCGACGAGCGGGCCGTTGGCCAACGTGAAGGTCCGGCAGGCGCTGTCGATGGCGCTGGACCGGCAGGCGATCATCAGCGACGTCTACGACGGCGCCGCGCTGATGCCGCGCTGGCTGGCCAACCCCGGCACGTTCGGCTACGGCCAGTCGGCCTTCAACGCCGCCTATGACAGCTCGCCGGTGCTCAGCCAGAATCTGGCCGCGGCGAAGAAGCTCGCCAAACAGGCCGGCGCCACCGGTCAGACCATCACTATCGGCACGTCCAGCGAGATCGCCAGCATCTCCGCCGAGACCGGCGCCTACCAGCAGGCCGCCGAGGCGATCGGACTGAAGGTCGTACTCAAATCGGTCTCGGCCGCCGACTTCATCAACTTCTTCACCAGCGCGCAGGCGCGCCAGGGCGTGGACGGTTTCCTCACCGTTAATTACGGCGACTACGCCGACCCCGCCGCCTTGCTGGCGACGGTCGCGCTGCCCGGCGGCGACCAGAACTATGACAAGTTCAGCAACCCGCAGCTGACGGCGCTGATGGGCCAGGCCCGCAGCACCGCCGATCCCGACCAGCGGGCGGCACTCGTGGCCAGAGCCGAGGAACTGGCGGCGAAGCTGCTGCCGTGGATCCCGAACGTGCAGCCTACGAACGTGCTGATGCTCAGCAGCAACCTCACCGGCGCGACCGCGTCGTTCTCCTACATGTTCGCGCCCTGGGCCGATTTCCTGGGCGGGAAGGGCTAGCCGGTGCGCTGGCGATTCCTGCTCCGCAGGCTGGCCATGCTGGTGGCCAGCCTGCTGATCGCGAGCTTCGTGATATTCGGAGCGCTGTACCTGGCACCGGGGAACCCGATCACCGCGCTGTCGGGCGGCCGCGCACTGCCGCCGGCCAGCCTGCACGTACTGGAGCAGCGCTATCACCTCAACCAGCCGTTCTTCTCGCAGTACTGGTACTGGCTGGACAACGCCCTGCACGGCAACCTGGGCATCTCCATCACGCTGCAGCAGAACGTCTCCTCGGTGATAGCCGCCCGGATGTGGACCACCGGCGGGCTCGTGCTCTACGCGGCGCTGATCATCCTCATCGTCGGGATCGGCAGCGGCGTGCTCGCGGCGCTGCGGCCTGGCTGGGCGGACACCAGCGTTCTGGTGTCGACTGCGGTCACCGCGGCCGTGCCCTCGTTCGTGGCCGCGATCGTGCTGATCCTGCTGTTCTCGGTCAAGCTCGGCTGGTTTCCGGCGCTGGGCAACGGCACCGGCTTCTGGTCCAGCGTGAGCCACTTCACCCTGCCCGCGATCGCGCTCGCGGTTTCCTCGCTCGCGATCGTCGCCCGGGTGACGAGAGCCGCGGTGCGGGAGGAAGCCGACCGCGAGCACGTGCAGACCGCGATTAGCCGCGGCATCCCGGCCCGCCAGTTGATCCGCCGCCACGTCCTGCGCAACGCGGCCATCCCGATCGCCACGGTGTCCGGCATCACGATCGCATCGCTGATCGCGGTCGCCGCGGTGGTCGAGACCGCGTTCAGCCTGAACGGGCTGGGGGCCTACCTAGTGCAGTCGGCCGAATCGAAGGACCTGGCCGTCGTGCAAGGCATCTCGCTTGTGCTGGTCAGCGCGTTCGTCCTGATCAACGCGCTGGTCGACGTGTTGTATGCCGCTCTGGACCCGCGCGTGGCGCTCGGAAGCAGGGCCCAATGAGGAGGGCCCAATGAGGAGGGCACAGTGAGCGCGGCGATCGGCATGACGACTAGGCCGGTCCGGCCGGCCAGCCGCGGGATGCGCGGGCTGCTCCGCTCTACCGGCGCCGCCGGGATGATTTCGGCCGGCGTCATCGCGGTCGCCGCGGTGCTGGCGGCATTCGGGCCGCTACTCGCCCCCTACGACCCGGACCTGCCGACCCTCGGCCTGGCCTGGGTCGGCCCGTCCGGCGGGCACCTGCTCGGCTACGACTTCGAGGGCCGGGACGTGCTGTCCCGGCTGCTGGCCGGCGCGCAGTCCTCGATGATCGGCCCGCTCGCGGTCGTCGTCGGCGCGATGACGCTCGGCACCCTGCTCGCGGTCGTCGCGGCCTGGCGGCAGGGCCTCACCGACACCGTCACCTCCTCCGGGCTGGACATCGTTTTCGCTTTTCCCGGAATCCTGCTCGCGGTGCTGGCCGCCGCGGTCTTCGGCGCCGGCCTTACGGCCGCCGCCGTATCGCTGGCCATCGCCTACATGCCGTACGTCGCGCGCGTGCTCCGCGGAGCGGCATTGAAGGAACGTGGCCAGCCGTACGTCGCGGCCCTCGAAGTGCAGGGCGCGTCCGGCACCTCGATCTGCCTGCGGCACATCGTGCCGAACATCCTGCCGCTGATCGTGGCCCAGGCGACGATCCTGTTCGGCTGGGCGATGGTGGATCTGGCGGCGATCTCCTTCCTGGGCCTCGGCGTGCAGCCGCCAGCCCCGAACTGGGGCGTCATGATCTCCGAGAATCAGCCGGGGATACTCCAGGGCTACCCGCTGCCGGCCCTGGCGGCCGGGCTGTGCATTGTCGGCGTGGTCATCGCGTTCAACGTGCTCGGCGAGCGGCTGTTCGAACGAGCGCAGGCGGCACGCCGGTGACCGGGCCAGCGCAGGCGGCTGACGCCGCGGCCGGCGCAGCCGCGGGCGCCCGGACGGCAAGCCCGCAGCCGCTGCTGTCGGTTGAGAACCTCACCGTGGAACTGCCGGTCGAAGGAGAGCAGCGGGCGGTACTGCGAGATGTCAGCCTGCAGATCCGCCCCGGCGAAGCGGTCGGCCTGGTCGGCGAGTCAGGATCTGGCAAGTCGATGACGGCCCGGGCGATCGACCGGCTGCTGCCCAAGGGCGCGCAGGTGCACGGCCAGATCCGGTTCGACGGTGCCGACGTCGGCGCGCTGTCGGGCGCCGCGCTGCGCGCCTACCGGAACAAGGTCGCGATGATCTTCCAGGACCCGCGGGCGCACGTGAACCCGGTCCGGCGCATCGGCGATTACATGACCGAGGCGCTGCGCACCAACCTCGGCGTCCCGGCCGGCGACGCGCGGCGGCAGGCCGCGAGCATGCTCGGCGAGGTCGGCATCGAAGATGGCGAACGGCGGCTGCGCCAGTACCCGCACGAGCTGTCAGGCGGCATGCTGCAGCGGGTCATGATCGCGGCCGCGCTCCTGACCGGACCGGCCTTGCTGCTGGCCGACGAGCCGACTACCGCGCTGGACGTGACCATCCAGGCCGAAGTCATGGCGATCCTGGACGAGCTGCGCCGCTCGCACGGCCTGGCCATGCTCTTCATCACCCATGACCTGGACCTGGCCGCGGCGATCTGCGACCGCACGATCGTGATGTACGCCGGGCAAGTGGTCGAGGTCCGCCGGTCAGAACTGCTGCACGGTGATCCGCTGCACCCGTACACCGCGGCGCTCGCGTCGGCCCGACCGGAGATCACGCAGAAGGCCAGCCGCCTGCGCGCCATCCCTGGCCGGCCGCTGTCGGCGTTCGAGGCCCCGGCCGGCGAGTGCGCGTTCGCGCCGCGGTGCGCCTTCGCGCAGCCGTCCTGCCTGACAGCGGTTCCAGAGATCACCGAGCTCGACGGCGGCCAGACCCGGTGCATCCGGGCCGCCGAACTGCGCGGGCAGCTGGAGGCGGCCGATGCCTGAGTATGATCTGGCCCCCGTGCTGGAAGTGACCGGGCTGCGCAAGGAGTTCGGCAGCCTGGTCGCGGTCGATGACATCTCGTTCGCGATCCGGCCGGGCAGGTCACTGGCGATCGTCGGTGAGTCCGGCTCGGGCAAAACGACGATCGCCCGGATGATCGTCGGCCTGGAACGCCCGACGAGGGGCACGATCATCGCGTGCGGCAGCGACCGGTCCGCACCTGCCCGGTCCGCGCGAGACCGGCGACGGCGCGGTCGGAACATCCAGATCGTGTTCCAGGATCCGTACACCAGCCTGGATCCGCGGCAGACGGCAGAGCAGGCCATTGACGAGGTCCTGCGGCTGCACCGCGGCTGGGCCGCCGAGCGCCGCCGGGCCAGGATCGAGGAGCTCGACCGGGCTCGTCGGGCTGGACTCGCGGCAGGCACGAGCACTGCCGAAGGCACTGTCGGGAGGCCAGCGACAGCGGGTGGCCATCGCGCGTGCGCTCGCCGCGGAGCCGCGGGTGCTGATCCTGGACGAGTCCGTGGCGGCTCTCGACGTGTCCATCCAGGCGCAGGTGCTGAACCTGCTCGCCGACATCCGCGACGAGACCGCGGTCTCCTACATCCTGATCAGCCATGACCTAGCGGTGGTGCGGCAGCTCACCGACGACGCCATCGTCATGCACCGCGGCCAGCTGGTGGAGCGCGGGCTGACCGAGCAGATCCTCGACGACCCGCAGCACCCCTACACCCAGCGGCTGCGCGCCAGCGTGCCGCGGCCGGGCTGGAAGCCGAGCAGGCGCCAGCTGGTGGCGGCCGACGCGGAAGGGGATCCTCGGTGACTGAGCTGTGCTATCTGGCAGCGGCCGACGCGCTGCGGCTGTTCCGGTCCGGCGAGCTGTCTCCGGTCGAGCTGGCCGAAGCCGTGATCGCCAGGGCGGAGGCGGTGGAGCCGACCATCAACGCGTTCGCGGCGACGTTCTACGAGCAGGCGCTCGACCAGGCTCGCGCCGCCGAGGCACGGTATGCGGGCCGGGGTGCGCCGCCGCGGCCGCTAGAGGGCCTGCTGGTCGCGGTCAAGGAAGAAGCACCAATCGCCGGCCAGCTCAACACGCTCGGGTCGCTGCCGCTGCGCGACGTGGTGGCCGGCCAGACCGCGGTCTTCGTGCAGCGGATCCTCGACGCCGGCGGGATCGTGCACGCCAGGACGACTACGCCAGAGTTCTCCTGTGCGCCGGTTACCTGGACAAAGTTGTGGGGCGTCACCCGCAACCCGTGGCACACCGCGTTCTCGCCCGGCGGCTCAAGCGGCGGCTCGGGCGCATCGCTCGCGGCCGGCAGCACGACACTGGCCACCGGCTCCGATATCGGCGGCTCCATCCGGATCCCGGCCTCGTTCTGCGGCGTCGTCGGGTTCAAGCCGCCGTACGGCCGGGTCCCCGAGGTCGAGATCTTCAACCTCGACCACTACTGTCACGAGGGGCCGATGGCCCGGACGGTGACGGACTGCGCGCTGCTGGAGAACGTCATCGCCGGCCCCGACCCGAGCGATGTTGCGTCGATCCGGCCCAAACTGGAGATCCCCGCGGACCTCGGCCCGGCGGCCGGGCTGCGGATCGCGTTCAGCCCCGACCTCGGCTGCTACAACGTCGACGCGGAGGTGGCGGCGAACACCCGCGCGGCCGCGGACCGGTTGCGGGCGGCCGGGGCGACCGTCGAGGAGGTCTCGCTGCCCTGGGATCTGACGATGATCGAGCGGGCCGCGCAGATCCACTTCGGCATGATCTTCGGCCCGTCCATGAAGGACATCTTCGAGCAGCACGCCGGCGAACTCACCTCGTATGCGCGGCACTTCGTGGCCGAGGCCGCCGGCATCGTCAAGGACGATCTGGTGGCCGGCCTGGAACTCGAGGGCCGGATCTACGCGCCGCTCGGGGCCCTGCTCGCGGAATATGATGCGCTGGTCTGTCCCACGTTCGCGGTGCCCGCGCTGCCGGCCGAATATGACGTAGGCGATCCGGTCTCGGTCAACGGCGAGCCGTGCGCGAACTGGATGGACGTCATGATGACGCTGCCGTTCAACATCGCGAGCCGTTGCCCGGTGCTGAGCGTTCCGTCCGGGCGCTCGCGCGACGGAGTGCCGACCGGGCTGTCGATCGTCGGGAAGACTTATGACGACGTCACCGCGTTCCGTGTCGCGGCCGCGCACGAGAGCACCTTCCCGTGGTTCGACGAAGCGAGCCGCCGCCCTGCCCTGTAACCGCGGGCCTGGCCGAGCGGATGTCCGCCACAGCGGCGTTCTTGAACGTGGATCGGCGGGCTGGCGACGGGTCTTCGACTGGACGGCCGCCGGCGGGCGCGGGTCAGCTCCGCGGCGCGTACTCGATCGAATCAAAGGCCAGTCGCGTTCCACCCACGCGAGGACCGTGTCGTACAGCACCGGGTCGAGTGCGGCGCAGTCGGCCCGCACCCAGGACTGGACCGAAGCGCGTCTGCCCTCGGCGGCGCTAGGGCCATCGCTGCTGGTCGGGTAGATGTAGACGCAGCCGATGACATCCCCGGTAGCGGCGCTGAGCACGGTGTAGGTGAACCCGCGGCGCTCGGCGAAGTCTTGCGCGTGCCGCTCCAGGTCGCGCAGATTGTCACTGAGAGACATCTCGCGCCGGCCAGTTGCCATCGGGGAACCCCGGCGTCGCCCGGATGTGGTCAATGCTGCCCGACCAGGCGGCGTAGTCGGCCTCGTTGCGGCTTGGTCCGAGCGGGACCAGCCGGAGTTGCCCGGCCATGAGCCCGTCGGGCGCGGCAAAGTCGTCCGGAACGAACGGCTCATCGCTCATCCGGCGATATTAACTCGCCTGCGGCGGCAGACCTCCCGCACACCGGCGGCTCCGACCAGGCGCGCCGGGCCAAGGCGCTGAGCAAGCTTGTCAAGGACGAACTCACTCGCGCTGCGGCCGCCGTCAAGCCGACTGACCGGAACCCATCGGGCACGTAGGCCGTCGCGTTCGCGTGTTCCCAGGTGAGGAATTCGACGGGCCCGTTGAACCAGTGTCCGGCCGGGCATCTGATCATGGCGCTTTCCAGCGGCCCGTCGGTTGAGCGCATAGTCGAACCGGCACGTGACCTCGGCGGGCAGCCCGCATCGCGCGGCACCTTCCTGGTCCAAGTGGGCCGGGCAGTCAAGGAACATCATCTTGGTCTCCATTACTCGCATGACGGGTGCATGGCATAACTACTGCGGCGTAGCGGGGCGCCGACGGCCTGCTCGATCGAGCACGTCCCCGCCGCGAGGGGCGAGCTGGCGACGATGGCGGAGGAGCGCGAGGTGGCCGGGTTTGCGACTGCGCATGCCGTTTGATGGCAGAGGGCGGGCTTCCGGCTCGTGCGAGATCGGAAGCCACGCACCGGTGCCGGTGTGGCTCGCCAGTCAGCCAGATCAGGTGCGGTATTTGATCGTGACCGCGGTCCGGGTACCAGCCTTGTTGATCACCCTGGCAGTGATGGTGCCGGTGGCGCCGCGGAAGGCGCCCGTTCCGCCGGTGACTCGGCCGTGGATCACCGGGCTGTCGGTGACGCGCAGCACCCCATACAGGAAGCCGCCCTTGCAGTCGAGCGTGACGCCGCCTGTGGCCCGACCTGTCTTAGGGTTAAACGTGAAGTGGAGCATGTCGTAGCCGATGGTCTTATGGGCGCGGTTGACGTCCAGGTCTGCCTGGCCGCTCGAGGTCTTCGAGAAGTTGACGGCGTCCTTCCGGACGGAGGTGAACGCCAGGGTGTGGCTGGCGGCGTGCGGACTGGCGCTGGCGGGCAGCACGAACGCCCCGGCCCCGCCGAGTGCTGCTGCCGTGCCGATGACCGTGATGGTTCGCGCGAAATCTCATGATGACCTCCGTTTTGGCTGAGACCATGGCCGCCGGACGGCGAGCCAGTTTGATGACCTGCGCGACAGCCCGCGAGAATCGGCGGACGGTAGTTCGGGCGGCTACGAGACGCACGAAGCTGACAGCCGGATTGGGCGGGCAGAGACCGCTCCTGCTTTGCGTCGAACATGGCATCCTTTCTGTAAGCGCAATTCCAGGTCAGTGCCACTGAGCAGGCAATCCCAACTACTTGGGATTGGCGGGTAGGCGCCGTATCGTTCGTGATGTGGAGGGGACCGATCGGCGGCGGACGCGGTGCCGGGAGCGGCTCGAGCGGCTCAGCACCTCGACACTCGATTGCGAGTCGATTCAGCGTGAGGCAATAGCCGACATTCAGCGCTTGATTGGCTTCGATCGCTGGTGCTGGCCCATCGCCGACCCCGAGACACTCCTGCCGCTCGGAGGCGCTGCCGAACACGACTACGGGCCCCAGCTCGCTCGCGCGCTTGAGCTTGAGTACTCGGGGAGCGATTTCGCAGCGAAAGACGTCTTAGCGCGCCGGGCTAGGTTCGCAGGGAGTCTGAGTACCGAGACCGGCGGGGACCTGGCGCTTTCACCGCGTTGGGGCGAAGTCATGCGCGGAGTCGGCATCGGCGACGTCGCGGTGGTCACGTGCCGTGATGCGCTCGGGTGCTGGGGATGGGTTGAGGCCTACCGTGACGGCGGCGACCGGCCGTTCGGCGAGGAGGACATCGAATTCTTCGGATGTGTGGCTTCCAGCCTGGGTGCCGCACTGCGACGCGGCCTGGGGATGGTGACAGCGACTGACGAGGATGCGTCCCGGCCGAGCGCGACAGGAGTGATAGTCCTCAGCGCAGATCTGCGCATGGTCAGCACGACCGCTGGCGCCCGGGCCTGGGTCGGTGCCTTCCCGGCGGCAGAACTCTTCGCCGCGTGGGGGATGCTCCCGGCAGTGGTCTATCCGCTAGCGACGCGGGTGCGGGCAGGCGGAGCCGCGGCCCAGGCGCGCGCCCTTGATCGCCTCCCCGACGGCCGGTGGGTGATGGTCGAGGCGGTGCCACTACAGGGACGGGCCGAGGGCGAAATTGCGATCACACTCCGGGACGCGACCGCACGCGAGATGTTCCACCGCCGCAGCCGCATCTACGGACTCTCGGAGCGCGAGCGCGCGGTGGTGGCGGCCGTCCTGGCTGGTAGCGATACCCGCGCCGTGGCTGAACGCCTCTTCATCTCGGTCCACACCGTCCAGGACCATCTCAAGTCCGTGTTCGAGAAGATGAGCATTCACAGCCGCCGCGAGATGCTCGCGATGTTCAACGCGTCGCATGACCGGCGCTAAGAACCCATGGTATCGCGTGGTCCAGGCAACGACCGACTGGGGAACCTCATAGGCATCGGTAAGAATAATGAACTGCACGACGGCCAGGACCACTGGTGTTGTGCCCGGAGGCAGGATGCCCGACAGCTGTTTCAGAGTCTCTTGACGTTACATGGTGGCGTAATCTGACCTGGAATTGCGGTTAGGGAGAAGGCGGTATGCCCAATGCCTGACTAGTTGGGATTTTTTGCCATCGGCTCTGACCTGATGGATCTATTAAGACAAGGTAATATTGAAAGTAAAAATTAGGAGGAAGGAACTGGTATGCCGGCCTGACTGCAACTCCGGGAGGATAGGACCGCTGACATGGAGCCGAGACGATTGGCGCAGAGCGGGCGGCGGATAGCCGCCTTCGGTGCGTTCCTCCTCGCTGTTACAGCCATCCCGTTACTCACAGCTAGCTGTTCGGCCATGTCCGATGACTCTCAGGTACGAGCCCAGATCCAAGCGCTCGTCGTCCGTCGGGACCAAGCGCTGGTGACGGCTGACATGGCAGTATTGCGGAAGATCCATGCCGCCGACTACGAACTGATCACGCCGGATGGGAGCATCGAGTCCAGGTCAGCGTTCTTAAGTGACGTCGCGGAGCGGAACCTCGACTATCGGACATTTACCCCCATCTCTCCGATTCGGGTGCGCGTGTTGGGTGACGTAGCGGCTGTGCGGTACGAATCCCACATCGTCATAGTCGTCGCCGGTGTCGGGCAGATTGCGAACGATAACTGGCATACCGACCTGTATGAAAAAGTCTCTGGCCAGTGGATGCTCTTCTGGTCGCAGGCAACTCCAGTGGGAGCCATTCCGGCACCCACCCAGCCGTGACGGCGGCAGGCAGACGTGCGGCCTACTGCATAAGAGTTGGCTTGCGGCTCCCAGGAGTTCGTAAACTGCCTGCTCGGGTCTATGCCGCCTACCGTGGAGTCCTCTGCCGTAAGGGTAGCGAACCGATCCAACTTGGAGGGGCTGTCGGAACGACTGGCTACTATGCGCAGGATGGACAGCCCTACGTGTGAGATACTAAATTGCTTAGATTTAGGCACGATGGTGTCGGAGGACCTATGCAGCGCGGGCGCACGCTCTTCTGGACGATTATCGGAAGCGTCGTAGCTGCGGTGGCGGTAGTAATAGTATTGATCTTTGTCAACTCGGGCACGCCGCCAAAAGCAGCGTCCTCGCCCGCGCCATCCATTTCGGCCAGTGCAAGCTCCCCGGCTGGCGCGTCTGCCCCGCTGGTGATCCCGAAGACTTCCAGCACGTCCTCATTCTCATTTCTCTCAGATCTGGTACCTTCCGGGAATCTCCGCGAGATGGTGAACGCGGGTCCGGTCAAGATAGACGGATCAATTTACCCCAAAAGTATCTCGTTCTATTGTAACGTTGGCGATGCAACTGCTTTTCCTGCATATAAGCTAGAGCATAACGCTCGCCGATTCCAAGCTACTATTGCACTTGGGGCCGAGTTTCCGCCACATTTCGGAGCTGCCGTAATACTAGTTGGCGATGGGCACACTCTCCGGACCTTTACTGTCAGCGCCCTTAGGCCAATAACCGTCAATGTCAATGTAACCGGGCTCCGCGCCCTCCAACTCGAATGCTTCGGCTCCGGTCAATCTGCGACGGCCGGCTGGGCCATTTCTGTAGCGTGGGGCAACGCACGTATCGTAGAACGACATTGACCGCAGGTGAGGGCAGTGGCCCAGTGAAAGTTCCGGGCGCGTGCTCACGCCCGGGCCGCCCTGTCGCGCGCCGCCTGGTGGTAGTGGTGAGAAGCTGAGACGGCAGGCGGACAGGGAAGGGATGTCAGCGGTGTCTACCCAGCGCGAGGCGGACGAGGCCCAGATCAAGCAGCAGGTGGCCAGGATCGCCGAGGGAATCCGGGCCAAGGATCTCGAGGGCCTACGGCCGATATACGCGACAGACATCGTGTCCTTCGACGTCGAGCCGCCGCTGCAGCACGTCGGGGTCGAAGCGAAGCTGAAGAACTGGGCGAACGTCTTTGCGGTCTTCCGGGACGCGGACTACGAGGTGCGCGGCCTGAGCGTCACGGTGGGCGACGACGTGGCGTTCGGTCACTGCTTCGGCCGGCTCCACGGCACGCTGATGAACGGTACGGCCACCAAGGGCATCTGGGTCCGGGTCACGTTCTGCTTCCGGAAGCTCGACGGCGCTTGGCAGATCGTGCACGACCAGGCTTCGGTGCCGTTCGACGTGCTCAGCGGCCGAGGAGTGGCCGACCTCGAACCCTGACTGTCCTGAGCAATCTGTCTGGACTCACCCGAGCAAGTTCTCCGGGCCCCGTCGGCGGATCAATGGTCCAGATCAATTGAAGACGCGCCAGTGATCTTCCATAAGCATGCGGTCCAGCTCGCGACCCGGACTCACTCATCTGTCCCGGTGACTAGGTCTTGGCGGTGCTGCCGGCCGGTTGGACAGTCAGGGCATGACCCAGCTCGACCCCACACTCGGTCTCCGCGAGATGCGGCGCCCGCCGGGATTCGGCGGCAGAGTCCGGCCGAACTAGGCCGCTGCCTCGAGGATGGAGCGAAGTGCGCTCATCGCGGACGCCGTGTGGGTCTTCACCGACCCGCGGCTAATGCCCATGACCGCAGCGATCTGCGCCTCGCTCATGTCGCCGTAATAGCGCAGTACCAGTGCCTCGCGCTGACGAGGAGGCAGGGCGCGCACGGCGGCCACGACGGCTGAGCGCTCCAGCGGGACGGTGACGGCCGTGCTCGGCGTTGGGCATTTCGGCCGGCGGCTGGGGTGCGTTCGGTGCCGCGGCAACCCGGTGCCGCAGCACCGAACGCGACCGTGTCACCACAGACCGCCGAAGGTAGGACAGCACTTCGTCGCTATCGCAGAGTCGCCTCCACCCGCTGTGCATGGCGACGAACGAGTCCTGGACCACTTCCTCCGCGGCGGCGACGTCGCGGATCAGGAGCGCGGCGAGCCGTACCAGCGACAGGTAGTGCGCGCTGTACAGCTCGGTCACGGCCCGGTCAGCGTCCCAGTCGTTTGCGATGACCGGGATGGCGTCCAGAACCTCCATGAGAACGGGCACCTCGGTCTGCGCGCTGTTCCGCACGTGGCGTGTCCACGCGGCGCGGGGCGTTCCCGGCGAGGTGCCCATCAGGCTCCCCCCGCCGCGAGGGCTCGACCCTGGGCGAGTGCGGTCGCGAAGGCAAGGGCGTGGTAGAGGAAAGGTACCGTCATCTGCCACCTCGGCCTGATCGCGCTAGAGGCGCCGCCGAGGTCCAGAGCAGCCGGAAGCCTGGATTTCGTCTGCACGCGGGCGAAGGAGCACGACTTCCAGACCAGGACGCTACGCCGCATTCACCGGGCAGGCAATGAGCGAGCCGGCAAACTCCGCCGACGCTCACCGGTGCGCCGTGTCACAGCGCCTTGATCTGCGCGGCAGCAACCAATTGCCCATATGCAACCTGCAGCCGACGCCGCGTATGCGGGGCCGAGCAGTCGGCCGCAAGGCGTTGACAAACTAGTGAGTGGTTACTAATTTAGTGCCCATGACGAAACAGGCAGTGCGGGAGCCGGGTACCGGGCACCCGGACCGGGCTACCGGACGCGGGCCGCGGATGCCGGCCGAGCAGCGGCGCGAGCTGGTGCTCGGTGAGGCGATGGCGGCGTTCGCCGCGCACGGGTACGCGGGAACCTCGACCGAGGAGGTCGCGCGCCGGGCCGGCATCAGCCAGCCGTATCTGTTCCGCCTGTTCCCCACGAAGAAGGCGCTGTTCCTGGCGCTGGTCGAGCGGTGCTTCCGCCGGCTGCGGGACGAGTTCGCGGCGGCCGCGGGTGAGCTGACCGGCGAGGATGCGCTGACGGCGATGGCGGACGCGTACGAGGCGCTGCTCGACGACCGGATTCTGCTGCTGCTGCAGATGCAGGCGTACGCGGCCTGCGAGGACCCGGAGATCCGTGACGCCACCCGGACCGGATTCCGGAAGCTGTGGGAGCAGGTCGAGCGGATTACCGGGCTGCCGTACCAGACCGTGGTGGACTTCTTCGCGGTCGGCATGCTGATGAACGTCGCGGCGGCGATGAACCTGCCCGAGGTCGACGCACGATGGACCTCGTGGTGCCCGAAGCCTAAGCGCTAGCAGCCCATTAACCAGGAGAAAAGGCGGGCTCGGCATGCCCGCGGCAGTTAGTGAGTACTCACAACCTAGGAAGGACTCGGGGAGATGACCTCGAAGAGCAGGATGATCTGGGCGTTCGCAGTGACGTCTACGGCGCTGTTCATGGCCTCGCTGGACAACCTGGTGGTGACCACGGCGCTGCCATCGATCCGGCAGCACTTGCACACCGGGCTGGAAGGCCTGCAGTGGACGGTGAACGCGTACACGCTGACGTTCGCGGTGCTACTGCTCACCGGCGCCACGCTGGGCGAGCGGTTCGGGCGGCGGCGGCTGTTCACCGCCGGGCTCGCAGTGTTCACCGCGGGGTCAGCGGCCGCCGCGCTCGCGCCCGGCATCGGCTGGCTGGTCGCCGCGCGTGCGGTACAGGGCGTGGGCGCCGCGGTGCTGATCCCGCTCACCCTGACTTTGCTGTCGGCGGCCGTGCCGCCGGAGCGGCGCGGCCTGGTGCTCGGCGCCTGGGGCGCGGTAGGCGGGCTGGCCGTCGCGGTCGGGCCCCTGGTCGGCGGGGCGATCGTGGACGGCGCGTCCTGGCAATGGATCTTCTGGGTGAACGTGCCGATCGGCGTCGCGATGCTGCCGTTCGCCCGGACCAAGCTCACCGAGAGCAAGGGCGCCGCGACGCGGCTGGACTGGCCCGGACTGGTACTTGCGAGCCTCGGCCTGTTCGGCATCGTGCTCGGCGTGGTCCGAGGCAACACGCACGGCTGGACCAGCATGACCGTGCTGGCGCCGATGGTGATCGGGGCGGTGCTGGTGGCCGCGTTCGTGGCCTGGGAGCTGCGCGGCGCCCGCACGCCGATGCTGCCGATGCGGCTGTTCCGCTCCCGCGGCTTCACGATGACCAACACAGCCTCGCTGCTGATGTACTTCGGGATGTTCGGGTCGATCTTCCTGCTGGCGCAGTTCCTCCAGGTCGTGCAGCACTACAGCCCGCTGGAGGCGGGATTGCGAACGCTGCCGTGGACCGGCATGCCGATGCTGGTGGCGCCGATCGCCGGAGCGCTGTCGGACCGGATCGGCGGCAGGCCGCTACTTGCCTCCGGGCTGCTCCTGCAGGCCATCGGACTGGGCTGGCTGGCGCTTGTCGCATCCCCGACGGTGCCATATCTGGACCTGGTCCCGGCGTTCGTGGTCTCCGGGGCGGGCATGTCGCTGTTCTTCGCCCCGGTGGCGAACGTGGTGCTCAGCTCGGTGCGGCGCACCGAGGAGGGAATCGCGTCCGGCGCGAACAACGCGATACGGGAACTGGGCGGCGTGTTCGGCATCGCGGTGCTCGGCGCGCTGTTCTCGGCCCGTGGCGGCTACGCCTCCGCTGCGTCGTTCGTCGCCGGGATGACGCCGGCGCTGTGGCCGGCGCCGCCGGGGTCGCCGTGGCCGCCGTGGCCGCCATGCTGATCCCGGCCGCGCTCGGCCGGTCTTCGGAGGCGGTCGTTAAGGGCGCACTCGAAGACGCTGAAAAGCGGGTCGCGGAGCCTGACCTGGTCGGGTGAGCGCCCGGCGAACAGTGCGGGACCGTCCGGTGCGGACGGTCCCGCGCGCGACCCGCCTGAGCTCCGCATTTGCTCAGCGCCCCGAGCAGTGGACGGTGGCGGCATGCTTGGGCCGACAGCCGCATCGATACTGGGCAAGAGGTCGCGCGTCCCGCGAGATGGCGTCGGGCACCTCGAGGTTCTGCGGTCTCATGGCGGGAACCCGGGGCGCGCCGGCCCGCCGGTGCCTGGTTATTGCTGCCGCTGCCGGAGCCTGCGGTTCTTGATCCGGTTGCCGCAGGTTGCCATGTCGCACCAGGCGCCGGCCCGGCTGTGCGAGCGGTCGTAGAAGGCCCACCGGCAGTCCGGGTTGCCGCACGCTTTCAGCCGCGGCCAGGTGCCATCTCGCTGCGCGTCGCGGATCACCAGGAGCAGGGCGAGTAGCCCGGCCTCGGGCCGGTCGCCGGGCTCGGCGCTGAGGCTGACCTGGCCGCTCGACTCGACCTGCAGTGCAGGCCGGGCGGCCTGGGCGGCGGCCTGCAGGGGCTGCAGGTCGGCGGCCGTCGGCTGGGGTCCACCGCTGTTGGCGACCAGAAGCGCCCTGATGCCTTCGCGAACGCCGCGGGCGAGATGCAACTCGGCTGGATCCGGTGCGCGTTCGGCGTTCCACAGCCCGGCCTGGGTCAGCCAGTCGCGCGCGGTGAGGGGATCCAGCAGCAGGTCGGACAGGTGGTCGCCGTCCCAGGTGTTGACGAATGACTGCACGAGCAGCAGCGGCATCGGAGCCGGCTTGCTCTCCGCGCCGGGCACCCACGACTCGACCTTCATGGCAGAAAGTCTAGCAGTCGTGACCGTATAACCGCTTTCACTGGTCACGTCATGACCTCTAAAATGACTTTACTAGTCATGGACGGAGGCCAGGCGCTGGACTCCCCCGCGGATTAGACCGACCGGAGGTAGAGGTCATGGTGATCTTGCTCGGCCTCGCCGCCGCGTTGCTGTATGGCAGCGGCGACTTCTTGGGCGGCATGGCATCCCGCCGCGCGCACGTGCTGGCAGTGCTCATGCTCGCCGACAGCGCGGGCGTAGTCGTCGCGCTCGCCGCCGCGGCCCTGTCGCCAGGTCCGGTGCGGATCGCCGGCCTAGCCTGGGGGATCAGCGCCGGACTGGTCGGCGGCCTCGGGCTGATCATTTTCTACGCGGGGCTGGCGACCGGTCCGATGAGCGTCGTCGCGCCGGTATCCGGGCTGGTATCGACGATCCTGCCGGTCGCGTTTGCGCTGGGCGAAGGTGAGCGGCCAGGAGCTGGCGTATACGCAGGTGCGCTGCTATGCCTGGTCGCGATCGTTCTGGCCAGCTCGGCTGGCAGGGCCAGCCCGGACGGCAGCTCCGGCGCCACGGCGCGGCCGGGAATCCAGCGGCAGGGAGTGCCGCGGCCGGCCCGGGCGCGGCCAGGCCGGGCCGTCGCCTATGGCGTGGCGTCGGGAATGGCGTTCGGTCTGTTCTTCCTTCTCATCCGTAACGCCGGGCATTCCGGGGCGCTGTGGCCGGTGGCGGCCGGGCGGATCGGCGAGCTGGCGGTCGTCCTGATTGCCGCGGCAGTGCTGCGGCGCAGCGTGCTACCGCGCGGCGCCGACGGCCGGCTGCTGCTGGCGGCGGCCGGCGCGGGCGCGATCGATGTCGTCGCGAACATCTGCTACGTGCTGGCGACCAGGACCGGCATGTTCGGCCTGGCCGTCGTGCTTGCCTCGCTGTATCCGGGGGTCACGGTCCTGCTTGCCCGGCTGGTGCTCTGCGAGCGGCTGCGCCCGGTACAGCGGGCTGGCCTCGGACTCGCCGCGATCGGCATCTTGCTCGTCGTGACATGAGGCCCCGGCGGCGCAACTTCTGGCCGCAGCTCGCCGGAAATTGATGGCTCTCAGATTGGCGCCCAGCAGACCCATGCCCGAACATACATCCGACCCCGGACGCGACGCCGTCAGTAATCTCGCGATCTTGAGCCCCCCAGGCGACACCACACCTCGTACAAGTCTTCACGAAAGAGCGATTGCTCGCAGACAGTTAGCATGCCATTGGACACAATGGCGAGAAATCTTCTCTACGTGCTTGTCTGCGCCCCGAGCATCTGCGCCCCGAGCAGGACTCCAACCTGCGGCCTACCGCTTAGGAGGCAAACCCGAACCAGGCCAGCAAGCGCTCACCGTCGCCCGACGCAGCACTGACCTGCAGCGACGGTCGCCTGACGAGCCTGACGCTGCCCGGCTCCGGCTGACGTTGGCTCCGCGGATGGGCTCCTCAGACGGATCGTCACGGGACGAGCATCTTCACGCCCGTCTCCGCCTGAACGACGCGTCTTCAGGCAGCGAACTGTATGACCGACAATCGGCATTGCGTATGGTTCGAGTCAGGCGTTCCGTATGATTCGAGTGCGGCGTTCTGTATGATAGAGAGCATGGCACGGATGTTGGAACGGGCTATCGCTAATCGCTACCAGGACATGGTCAACGCCCAGCGGGTAACCGTGGTGACTGGCCCACGCCAAGCAGGCAAGACCACACTGGTCCAAAGTCAGCTCGGCAGGGGGACGCTGAGGAGCCTCGACGACCAAGGCACTCTGGACTCCGCGCTCACCGATCCCGTCGGCTTCCTGGCGCTAGGCTCGCGGCCGCTCGTCATTGATGAGGTCCAGCGAGCCGGGGAGCCGCTGGTCCGCGCAATCAAGCTCGCTGTCGATCACGACCCCACCCCAGGCAAGTTCGTGCTGACCGGCTCGTCGAACTTCCTGACCGTCCCCACCATCTCCGAGTCGCTCGCGGGCCGGGCTGGCTTTGTCGAGGTGTGGCCCTTCACTCAAGGCGAGATCAGCGGCAAACACGACGGGTTCATCGACTGCGCGTTCGAGGGGCCAGCCGCATTCAATGCCTACCGGCCCGGATCTCTAAACCGACACGGGCTGCTGGAACGTGTTTGCGGCGGCGGCTACCCGGAAGTCCAGCGCCTCTCAGGCCGCCAGCGGCCGGGATGGTTCCGCGACTACGTGCGGACCACGATCGAGCGCGACGTGGTCGAGCTGTCAGGTATCCGCAAGGTTGCCGAGATGGGCCAGCTTCTGCGGCTGTTCGCCGCGCGCACCGGCTGCGAATTGGTCATGCAGGGCGTCATCGACGACGCACCGCTTGAGCGGCAGGCTGTCTACGACCATCGGGCCTGGCTGGAGACGATCCACCTCCTGACCACGCTGCCGGCCTGGTCGCGTAACCTCACCCGGCGGGTCAAAAGGCACCCCAAGATCTTCCTGACCGATCCCGGGCTCGCCGCCTGGCTGCTCGGCAAAACCCCTGCCGCGCTCGCTGACCCCGAAGACCCCGCGACGGGTCAGCTTGTCGAAACTTTCGTCTTCGTGGAACTCCGGCGACAGCTCACCTGGACAGCCACCGACGTCGCTATGTTCCACTGGCGGGACCGCTCTGGTGCAGAGGTCGACATCGTCCTGGAATCCGCCGACGGGCGCGTAGTCGGCGTGGAGGTTAAGAGCCACCAGACCGCCAAACCCGAATGGTTTCGCTGGCTCGCCCGGATGCGCGACGCTCTCGGCGAAAAGTTCATCGCCGGAATCACCCTCTACGCCGGCAACGAGGTGCTGCCCTTCGGCGACCGCCTACTCGCCGCTCCCATCTCCGCTCTGTGGGAGCTATGACAGAACTGCGGCAAGATCCGGGACAGGGCCTGTGGCAGCCGCCGACAACCGGCAACTGTCCCGCGTCATGGCCCGGTACGGCCGCCTCCTCCTGCTGCCGATAGCTACCGGCCGACGGTGAGCTGCTTGGCTCCCAGGTTGGCTCCAGCAGACCTGGGCCCGAACATACCTCGGACCCCGAACGGGACGTCGCCCGTCATCGAGCGACACTGAGTCTCGTCAGCCGACGCCGCGCCCGCAGCAAGTGTTCACGAATGGGCGATTACTCGCAGGCAGTTAACATGCTATTAGACACAATAGCGAGAAATTCTCTCTACGTGCTTGTCTGCGCCCCGAGCGGGACTCGAACCTGTGGCCTACTGCTTGGGAGGCAAACCCGATCCAGGCCAGACGCGGCCTACCATGGCCCTGCGTAGCGCTGACCTGCGACGACAATCGCTTTCCGGCGCATTGCTCCCGATATTGGCTCCGCGGATTGGCTCTCGCCCGATGACGGCGCTGCGGGCTAGGCCACTGACATGTCGGGCTCAGCATCATTGAGCGGCGATCCGCGGGTCGGACGGCAGCCGGTCCCGATGCTCGTTGCCGCGCACGGACACCGGCAGCGCGCGGACCGTGAACGCAAGGATGTGCGCGAACGCTGGTCGCCCGACCGGGCGCCGATTCGTCGCTGGCTCATGGCCTGCCTTTCCCTCCCCTGCTATCAGCCGCAGATAAGTGCGCCGTCTTGTGGCGCTGAGCAGCAGGGATCCCGGCTGCCCAGGACATCGGGCCCTTCCGATCGGGACGGCGCTCAGGCATGATCGCCTTGTGGGGAATGCCCCTTTCGAAATGTCGGCGTATGGATCTGAGGCGCAGCGCGATTCAGGCCGCACGACGTCGGCGCCAGCCAATGTAAAGCTCTTGGCGATCGGGATTGCCGCGCTATCTGTCGCCTTGTGTGTCGGCGCGGTGGCGCTTCTGTGGCTGGCTCCGGCGCATCACTCCTACAACTACGACGTGTCGGGCGACCTCGTGGTCGGCTCGCTGTTTCCGCTGGCCGGCGCGCTCATTGCGGTCCGCGATCCTGGGAATCGCTGTAGCTGGGTGCTGCTGTCGGCCGGGCTCGTCGCCATTTCGGCGTTCAGTCATGAGTGGGCTTTTGACGGGCTTTCACGGCCCGGGCTGCTGCCATTCGTTTCTGCTGCCGCGTGGTTGGCCGGTGGACGTTCGTGCCCTACTGGCTGCAGGCGACGATGCTGCCAGTGCTGTTCCCCGACGGACGGATCCCGTCGCGGCGATGGCATCGATTCCTGGTCGCGGTGCTCGTTGCAGCGGCCGCAGTGACAATCGTGGCGATGTTCAGGCCCGATCCCGATATCGAGGGGCTCGGGGTACGCAATCCGCTAGGTGTCGGCCCCACGCACGTCGGCCGCGGCTGGCACTTCCTGCTCCTCGGCCCGGTGCTAGCACTGGCGTTCGTGGCCGCCCCGCTCGCCCTCGGTGCGATGGTCGCCCGGCAGCGCCGCGCCGCCGGCCGGGAGCGGGTGCAACTTCAGTGGCTGCTGCTGGGCTTCGTCGCCTGCTTGATCCTCGTGGGTCTCAGCGTCCTGCTGCCCGGCGGGGTGACGGGTGGCCACTGGGCGCTGGCGGCGGCGTTCGCGATGATCCCGCTGGCCATTACCATCGCGGTCCTGCGGCACGGCTTGTTCGACGTTCAGCTCGTCGTCAACCGGGCCATCGTCTACCTGGGCCTGACAGGTTTCGGTTTCGCTGTCTACGCCGGGCTCCTGGCCATTATCGGGACCCGGGCCGGGGACGGGCGGTATGCGCCGTTGCTGGCCGCCGCGATCGCCGCCATCCTGACGGCAGCGCGGTCTGGGTTCCAGCGCTTGGTGAACCGGATGTGGTTCGGCGCCCGGCGGGATCCCTATGAGGTAGTACGCCGAGTTGGCGTGGCAGTCGCCGCCGCGGAGACTCCTTACCAGGCGCTGTCGAACCTCGTCGGCACAGTGCGCGAGGTCCTGGTGCTTCCCTACGCGGCCGTCGAGCCCGCGGGCCCAGCCGGAAGCTCAGCAAACCGGTCCGAATCGGGCCGCCCGGTCGCCTCGATCGAGGAGTTCCCTGCGGTCCACCGCGGCCGGCAGGTTGGCGTTCTGCGCGTCGGCCATCGGCACCGGGGTGAGCGCTTCCGGCCTGAGGAGGATTCCGCCCTCGCGGCGGTCGCCCGGCAGGTGGCCGGCGTGCTACATGCCGCGGATCTCGCCGCCGATCTGCAGGCCAGCCGGGAGCGCATCGTGGTCGCCCGCGAAGAGGAGCGCCGCCGGATCAGGCGCGATCTGCACGACGGGCTCGGCCCCGAGCTGGCCGGAATGGCCTTGCAGCTCGACAGCCTGGCATCCCGCCTGCGAGATCAGGCCGGTCTGGCGGAGCGAGCTGTCCGACTGCGCGACCGGTTGCAGCAGATGGTCACCGAAGTACGGCGGATCGTAGAGGGATTGCGGCCGAGCGCCGTAGACGAACTGGGCCTGGCCGAGGCTCTGCGCCAGCTGGGGGCGCCCGGTACCGAGCCCGCGTTCTCGGTGCGTGTCCCGGCCTCGTTCGGCGACCTGCCGGCCGCGGTCGAGGTTGCCGCCTACCGGATAGCTGCCGAGGCGTGCGCCAATGTCATCCGGCATGCGCACGCGTCCATGTGCGCCATCGAAGGGGAGATACGCGGTGGTTGGCTGATGCTGAGCGTGGCCGACGACGGCCAGGGGTTCGGTGCCGACGCGGCGGTCGGGGTCGGTCTGCAGAGCCTGCACGACCGAGCCAGTGAGGTAGGCGGGTCGCTGGAGATCCGTTCTGCGGCCGGTGGCACGACGGTCTCCTCGCGGCTGCCGGTGGAGGCGGGATGAACGACGACTTGGCCGCCTTGCGGGTTGTGGTGGCTGACGATCACCCGGTGTTCAGGGACGGCCTGGCCATGATTCTGCGGGAACGCGGCATTGACGTGGTGGCCGAGGTAACAGATGGGCGGCAGGCGATTGACGCCGTGGCGGCGAGCCACCCCGAGGTCGTGCTCATGGACTTGACCATGCCGGGTCTGGGCGGTATCGAGGCGACCAGGCGGCTGGCGGCTGAGCACCCGGCGGTGGCCGTCCTTGTGCTCACGATGAGCGAGGACGACGACTCCCTGTTCGCGGCGCTCCGCGCCGGAGCGCACGGTTACCTGCTGAAGGAGGCCAGCGCCGACGACATCGCCAGGGCCGTGGTCACCGTGGCGCGCGGGGAGACAGTGCTCGGCGCCCGTATCTCCAGCCGTGTGCTCGCTGCCGCCCAAAGCGGAACGTTGCTTGCGACGCCCGCCCCGTTCCCGCGCCTGACCGGCCGCGAGCGCGAGGTACTCGACCTGGTCGCCCGGGGTTATCAGAACGCTAGGGTCGCCCACCATCTCGGCCTCAGCGAGAAAACCGTCCGCAACCATATCTCGGCCATCTTGGCCAAGCTCCCCGCAGCCACGCGCGCCGAGGCCGTCGCCCTGGCCAGGGACGAAGGACTCGGCGCGCGCTAGAGCTCCAGGCGCCACGGTCCGCCCCGTCAGGCGCGCCGCCTGAGCAGGCCGACCGAGGCGATGGCAAGCCAGACGGGCCCCACGATGCCAGCGAAGTCGGCGAGCCCGGTCAGTGCCAGCCACGTCAAGGCGGCCAGGACAGCGAGCGCACTGATCACGCCGACCCAGCGCACGACGAGGCGTTCCCTGAACGCCAGCCAGACGACACTGCCGGCCGCTACGATGACCCCCCACCAGGCGAGATAGGGCAGCGAATCGTTCATCATGAACAGCGTGTAGAGGCCCTGGTTCGGATAGGTGTGGGCGTTGATCCCGCCCGGCAAGTAGATCGCCAAGGATCCCTTGAGACCGTATCCGATGATCATTGCGCCGGCGCTCGCGACCAGGCCAAGGCCAACCAGCCTTGCCGCGCTGGTGGGCGCGCCCTGCCTTTCGCTCCACTGCCGCCAGCCCGCGGCGAAGGCCAGCACGCAGGCCACTGCCAGGATGCCGGTCACGGCCCCGACCTGGAACAAGGCGCGATGCACATAGTTAAGCACCGACACGCCCTGCCGCTTCTCGGCGTCAGTTAGCGCGATGATTGGGTCGGTCACCATATTGGCAATGACGCCGAGCAGGCCGGCGCCTAGGCCCCATAGTGCCCAGCGGTTCGTTCGGGTTGGCAGCGACAAGCGCGTCCTCGGCGATGCCTCGGTAATATCCATGGGGTTCTCCTTCTGGCTCGGAAGCGATACCCGAGCGTCCGCCGAACCCTGTCCCGGGCAGAAGTAGCCGTTGTCCCGGCGGTTCCGGAATTTGCCGCGGGACAGCTGTGCCGGACATGGCGCGCCGGAGACGGGAAAGCCCATGGCCGGCTGGGTAACGCCTGGAACAGCGCGATGCCCGAGGGGCACATCGCTCCGATCGCGGAAAGGCGGAACGAACCGGTGGTCACCTGACTGGTTCGACTACGACCCGAATCGTTTTCAGGACTCCCCGAGCCGTTGACCACGGCGTAGAGCACGTGATCAAGTTCGCCGGCACCGCAGCGGACGCGTGCCCACGCGGCAACCGCGAAGCTGTCGCGCAAAGGGCAGAACTTTGCTGACACTGAACTGAACGGCGACTCCGTGCCTGCGAGAACAGCGGTCGGCGGAACTCATCAACATCCGTCCAGGCCGGCACGCTCTATGAGTATTCATGACCGGCCAGCGAGCAACACTCGCTATACCGCCACCGATGGTTGCCGTCCCGGCGGTTGCTCGTAGGCAGTTAACATGCCATTGGACACAATGGTGAAAAATTTTCTCTACGTGCTTGTCTGCGCCCCGAGCAGGACTCGAACCTGCGGCCTACTGCTTAGCAGGCAAACCCGAACCAGGCCAGGCAACGCCCACCGTCGCCCTGTGTCCCGCTGACCTGGGATGACAGTCGCCTTACCACGCCTGACACCGCCCCGCTCCTGCTGACATTGACTCCGCGGATTCCAGCGACCGTCGCAACACGGTGACTGATGCTGGTGGATGGTAGTCGTGTTCAGCGCACTGCGGCGCGCGACCTCGCGGACCGGCGTGTCGGTGGTGGCGGCCCAGGTCTGGGTGCGGCGGCGAGGGTGAGGGCGCTGCCGTAGAGGACATGCTCGCCGCCTTGCCTGGCGATCAGGGTGTCGAGGGAGCTGAAGGCGCGTCCTTTGCGGGCGAGGACCAGGATGTCGGTCGCGGCGCGTTCGCCGCGCCAGTGCCCGGCTGGCAGGCTGCACGTGCTGGCCGAGGTCGGCGGGTGCGTGCGGGTCGCGCCGGATGAGCCAGTCGTCGAGCAGGCCGAGGGCGACGCCGATGCAGGCGGCGACGGTGGCGGTCGGTGTTGCCGGGCGAGTCGGGCTGTACTTGGGCCAGGATCGCCGCGGCCTGGGTGGTGTCGCCGTCGGCGAGGGCCTCGATCGACCAGCCGCAGGGTGGTGACGGCCAGGTCGCGGGCCTGGCCGACGGGGGTGAAGCGGGTCATGTTGTGCCGTTCGACGGCGCGGTTGAGTGCTGCTTGCAGGGCGTCCAGGTCGGGACGTCGATGTTGTCGACGTCGATGCCTTCCTCGGCGAGCAGCGGCGCGAGCTCGCGCATGCGTTTGCTCGCCCAGCCCTGGCGTGAGCTGGATCTGCGGCGGTCCCGGCGGTGGTTCGGGGCTGCGGCGGCGCATGTCAGCCATGAGCGCCATCTTCCCGGGCATCGTGGCTGTTACCGCGCCGCTGGCGGAGCCTGTCCTTCGGCCAGTGCCGCGGCCAGCCGCGCTGCCGGGGTGTCCCAGCCGAGGGTCTTGCGCGGGCGGTCGTTGAGCTCGGCGGCAACTGCGGCGAGCCGTTCCGGGACGTGCACCCGCAGGTCGGTGCCCTTGGGGAAGTACTGGCGCAGCAGCCCGTTGGTATTTTCGTTGGTCGGGCGCTGCCAGGGCGCGTGCGGATCGCAGAAGAACACCGGCATGCCGAGTGCCCTGGTGATGCCGGCGTGCAGCGCCATTTCCTTGCCCTGGTCCCAGGTCAGCGAGCGGCGCAGCTGCGCGGGCAGCTGCTCCAGGGCCGCCACCAGCGAGTCAGTGACCGCCTCGGCGGTATGCCGGGGTCCGGGCACATGCAGCAAGATAGTGAACCTGCTCGCCCGGCTCGGCCAGGGTGCCGATCGCCGACCGGTTGCCGGCCCGATGATCAGGTCGCCTTCCTTACGGTTCAGAGCGTGGTCGAGGCTCGTAGGGTCTTGATCGCTCTTCTCGGGGCAGCGGGTATGGCTTCAGATCGCCCAGTCGTGCCGGCGGTGTCGGTGACGGCTTACTGGGAATGGCCGCCCGCTGCCCTGCTGGTGGCTGGACCGCTCATTGAGACTCGCGCGAACGGATCGTTGGGTAAGGACGTGCCGGCGTGGCTGCCAGACCGAGGAGAACACCCTGGTGACGGCGACGTGAGGATGGCTGATGACGGCGGTCTGGGCAGGTGTCGATTCGGGCAAGCGGGCGCATCACTGTGTCGTGATCGACTCGGCCGGTCGGCTGCTGTTGTCGCGGCGGGTGGCCAACGACGAGTCCGCGCTGCTTGAGCTCATCGCGGCGGTGCTGACGCTGGCCGGCGGGGATCGCGGCGGTGTGGGCGACGGATCTGAACGCGGGCGGCGCCGCGTTGCTCATCGCGCTGCTCGCCGAGCGCGGCCAGCAGCTGCTCTATATCCCCGGGCCGGATCGTGCACCACGCTGCGGCGACCTACCGCGGGGACGGCAAGACCGATGCCAAGGACGCCCGGATCATCGCCGACCAGGCCCGGATGCGCACCGATCTGCAGCCGGTGCGCGGAGCTGATCAGATCAGCACTGATCTGCGGCTGCTCACCGCCCGGCGCACCGATCTGGTCTATGACCGGGTCCGGGCGATCAACCGGCTGCGAGCGACGCTGCTGGAATTCTTCCCCGCGCTGGAGGCGGCATTCGATTACTCCAAGAAGGCACCGCTGATCCTGCTGTCGGGCTACCAGACCCCGGCGGCGATCCGGCAGATCGGCGCCACCAGGCTGGCGGCCTGGCTGAAGAAGCGCCACTGCCGCGGCAGTGCAACGGTCGCATCCAAAGCGGTGGCCGCCGCCAACGCCCAGCACACCGTGCTGCGGACCGAGGCGATGGGCGCGCAGCTCGTCGCCCAGCTCGCCCAGCAGATCGCCGTCATCGACGCCGACATCGCACGGCTCGACGAGCAGATCTGCGAGCGGTTCGGCCAGCACCCCGACGCGCCGATCTTGCTCAGCATGCCCGGCTTCGGTGCCGTACTGGGCGCGACCTTCATCGCGAACACCGGCGGTGACCTACGCGCGTTCGAGACGTCGACCGGCTCGCCAGCGTCGCCGGCCTCGCCCCGGCACCGCGCGACTCCGGCCGGATCAGCGGCAACCACCACCGCCCGCGACGGTTCAACCGGCGGCTGATGCGGACCTGCTACCTTGCCGCGCTTTCGAGCCTGAAAAACAGTCCCGCGTCGCGAGCGTTCTACGACCGCAAGCGCGCCGAAGGCAAATCCCACAAGCAAGCACTCATCGCCCTCGCCAGACGGCGCATCAGCACGCTGTGGGCCATGCTCCGCGACCGCACCACCTACCGCGAACCCCCTCAGGCCGCAGCCGCGGCGGCAGCTTGACAAAAGCATTGAGATTCCCAGTGCCCCGGGACCGCCCGGCCGGCGGCCTCGGCGGGCCGTTGGCTGATGTTGATCATGCCGGTCAGCGTCCCGGTCCGGCGGGCATCAGCGCGGCGGTGCGGCTTGCGGTGACGCCGCCCGGTGCGCAGCAACCGCGGCGGCAGGTCCCGGCATAACCCGCCGCCCAGCTCCGGCCGGTAGACCGCCTGGTAGATCGTCTCGTGCACCAGATGCCGTCCCCGGTCGCCGGGGAACTCGCCGCGCAGCGCCTGGCTGACCTGCTCCGGGCTCCACCGCGCCGCCAGCCGGCCGCCACGAACTCCCGCAGCTCCTGATCGCGTATCAGCTTGCCGCGACCGGGCCGGGCACGGCGCCCGGCCGCCAGCCGCTGCGCGGCGAACGGCCGGTACTGCCCGCTGCCAGGGTCCCGGTTGCGGCGCAGCTCCCGGCTGACCGTCGACGGGCTGCGCTCCAGCCGCGCGGCGATAGCCCGCACCCCGAACCCGGCACGCCGCAGGTCCGCGATACCAACCCGCGCTCGGACAGGAACCGCCCCGAGATCACCTGCTTCCGCGTGCCGGTCACGGGTGCATAGTGCAGCCTCGCGCCGCTGCTGCTGGTCATCACGCGGCCGCGTCGCCAGCGTTTCCCGGTCTGCAGATGCACGCCGACGATCCGGCACGCCTCTGCGTTACCGATACCCCGCGCGATCAGCCGCCCGAACTGCTCCCGCTTCGCCGCCAGCGGCGGCCGACCCAGCCGACCCTGAACCATCGCAACTCCCCGAACCTTCGAGCGTTGCGACGGTCGCTAGAATCCGCCCTCCCAGTTTGGCTCCCGGCAGACACGGCTCGAACATAGGTCCTATTCCGGGAGCGAGGTCGCACATCATCCGGCGACATTGAGCTTCGTCGGGCGGCGCCGCAAATGCCGCACGTCTTCGCGAGGGAGCGATTGCTCGCAGGCAGTCAACACGCCGTTGGACGCAATAGCGAAAAACTCCATCTACCTGCGCACCTGCGCCCCGAGCAGGACTCGAACCTGCGGCCTACTGCTTAGGAGGCAAACCCGAACCAGGCCAGACGACGCTCACCACGGCCCCACGTGGCTTTGACCTGCGATGACAATCGCCTGAGGACGCCTGACGACGCCCGGATCCTGCTGACCTTGGCTCCCAGTTTGGCTCTGCGGAGAATCGTTAGCTCCGCTAAGCAGTCGGCACGGCCCAGGCGAGTCTCCGCGTCTGACCTGCCGATCTTGACCAATGCTGCCAGCTCCGGTCAACGGCATTCGGCTTCCCCGCAACAGAGAACCAGGGGGTGTCCCCAGTCGAGCTGAGATCTAAGGGCCGGCCACCCAGGCGAGCTGGACAAGTGATGTTTACAATTGTAAACTGTCCTTATGGGGTTAGACGTCGACTGGCAGCACGGCGAGGATCACATGCAGACCGGGCACCAGCTCACGGTGCAGGCGGCTAACGAGGCACTCGCCGATCCTGACGCGCTGCTGTTTGACCCGGACCCCAAGAGCACGTCAGGCAAGAGTGCCCGCGTGATCGGCTACTCGCCGACTGCGGCCGCGGTCCTGGTGGTCATCCTCGTCCGGCGCGATGACAGGTCAGGATCATGGTGGGGCGCCAACGGCTGGCGGGCAAATAGCACCGACTGCCGGATCTACGCTGAAGGGACCCAGCGCCATGAGTGACCCCAAGCAGGTTGTCGAGCAGATTGCCTCCGAAGCAGACGTCACCGCCGACCGGCCGATGCCGGCCGGGAGCGTCTTCGCGCGACCGAACAAGTCAGTCACCGTCGCCACCCGCCTCTCCCCCGAGGACCTAGCCGACATCGAGCGCCTAGCCGGCCGTCTGGACGTACCCCCGTCCAGCCTCATCCGCGGATGGATCCTCTCCGGCCTCAACGCGCACAAGGACGAGACCGTGCAGAGCACCATCGAGAAAATCTCCGCCGACGTCCAGCGACTCCGCGAACTCGTAGCCTGACCAAGCCGGCCCGGCACGCACAGCCGACCCCGGCGCTCCCATCACCCATACGGACGCGAGCGTCGGTTGGTGCTCTCATGCTGAGCGCACGTTGGATGAGTGCATGGCCGCGCAGGGACTTGCTCGGCACTCGGTATACCTGTCGTCACGCCCAAGTGCCACTACACGTGGCGCACCCGATCACCGATCAGCGCGCTTGCTGTAAGCAGGTCGGCGATCAGCGGGTCGGCCACGGCCTCCTCATAGACGGCGCGCCCGGTTGCGGCCATGACCTTGTTGAGCTCGATGTCCCACGGCGTGGGCTGGGAGGAGCCAGCCAACTGGACGTACTCGGCGCCGGCCCGGACCCCCGCGGTGTAATCGGCCGCTGTCATCCGCCACGGACGGGCGCCATGACGGCGCATAACGGAACCCGCGATGGCAACACCCGGCCAGTCGAAATCACCGTGATAGTGCAGCTCGCCGCCACCGCCCACAATGACATCGGCGAGTTGGTGAAACGCAACTGACGGGTGGCCCTCGGTGCAGAGCAGCGGCGGCGAGGTCGCGCCGAGTTCCGCAACGGCCCGCCGCAGGACCGCCGGGTTCTCACATACACGAACGGACGTACCGCCGACCGTAAGGGGAATCGTCATGAGCTGGTGCAGGGTGACGTAGAACGGCACGCCGAGCCGGGCAGCGCCGGTGAGCCATTCGCCCAGCCCTCGACCCTGCGCCGATAGGTTAAGAACGAGCACCCGGCTGGCCAGGTCATCGACGACCACGCCGAAGGACTCCCAGAGGTCGCGGCGCTGTTGCGCCGTCTCCGGCCGAGCCAGCCCGGCCCTGATTCCGAGAGCGCGCAGCAGCAGGGTCGACGTCACGGTGCCCGGATTGAGCGCCTTAGTGTCGCCGGTGACTTCCGCGGCGAGGGCGGGCAGCAGGATCGGTTCCCCGCCTCGCGCGGCCAGGTACTCCAGAACGCGAACGGCTTGCCTCAGGCGCGCTTGCTCACCCTGGTTGACGAGCCTCGTCAGGCTGCCGTCGGCCGCAATATGCGCCAGCCACTCCCGGTACCAACTGGACGAGTCGTGCAGAGGGCTCGCCTGAAGGGCACGGATGGCAGCGTCACGCGCGGCCGCGAGTGCGGTGCGCTCGGCGGACTTGTTGCGGAGCGGGCCGCCAAGTGCGGCGAGCAGCTCGGCCAGGCCACGTCCGGTCGCCTCCCGGACCGCGCCATCCAACTGGGCCAGCCGGACCCCTACGCGGGCGGCCCCCGCGTCACGGTACTGACCGGTGATGCCGATGATCGCCTTACGCTCGGCATCGGTGGGGTTGCTGACACTGATCGAACCGCCCAGATCTCCCCCGGAGCGCTCGAGCGACCGGCGTGCCGCCGCGAGCACGCGCCGGTACTCAGCCCCGGTGTACGGACCGGCGGACCGCGATGTGCTGCTCACCCGTCGTCTTCTCCGTCGTCATCGTCAAGGGCCGCGACGGCCGGATCCGCCGGGTAGAGCGTTCCGCCGTACGCCCAGCGGCGCATGCCGGGTCGGCCGGAAGCCGAGCAGCTCCGTCACCAGCGCCTCGTTGTCCGGATAACCCGCCGAGGCGTCGATGAGCTGCTCGCCGTCCCACAGCAGCAGCAGCGCTGAGACGGTGCGGGTGGCCATGTCGTGGTACATGTCATAGTGCGCGATCATCGGCACAGTGGCGGTGGTCACCCACAGGTCGTGGCCTGTCATGAACAGGTCGAGGTCGAACTTCACCGCCAGCCCGAACAGGTCGGGCTTGTACCGCTCGTCGATGCCCACAAAAGCCTCGTCAAGCGCAACCATCCGCGGGCAATGGTCCTTAGCCGAGGAGTACAGCGCGTTGGCGGCCGCAAACAGCGGCAGGTGGATCGCGGCGGACTTCTCGCCGCCGGACATAACCGAGTGCTTAGCCCGGGTCAGCCGTGACCTCCGGCTCGCCGGGCTGGATGAGCAGCAGTTCGAAGCCGTGCCAGGACCGATAGTCGAGCACGCTGGCCAGGGCCTCCCGGTAGGTGGCGCGTGGGTGACTGGCCCGGTATTCGCGGATCATCTCGCGCAGCAGGCCCCGTAGCTCGGCGAGTCGTTCCAGGCCGGGTGCGTCACGCTCGAGCAGCCGGGATGCGGCGCGCTGCCGATCGGTAATCTTGTCAGACTGCGCCCAGCGGATGCCGACCGCGATACCCGACGACATGGGCTTGGACCGCGTGTCGGCGTTCATGTCGCGGGTGAGATCGCGGGCTGCGAGGACCCGGCCGTGGATCTGCTGCGCCAGGGCAGCCAGCAGCTCGTCCTCCAGCACCTCGCGCTCCCGCTCCTCCAAAGCACGCCCTGGTCGGCAGCGCGCTCGGCGATCCGCGACGCGAACGCGGCAGCCGGCTTGCGGCCCTCGTCGTCGATCACGTGCACGAGGACCACGCGACCCGGCTCCCAGTCCACTCGATAGTCCTCGTCACAAGCCGCTAGAGCCTCGGTGAACTCCTTAAGCGCGACCGACATCTGGTCCGCAGTGTTCTTCAGCGTGCCCTCGGTGACTTGCCGGCCGCCTCGGGTCGCGGCAGCGAACGCGTCGAGGATGTCGGTGACGCCAGCCGGAAGCACGGACCACGCTGTGGCCGGTGGGTCGTCTTCGCCGGCCAGCCGGTCGGCAAGCTCATCGCTGACGGGCACCGGGTCAGGCCAGCGGGCCAGCTCGGGCCACGGCACGCTGCTGGCGACGCTCAGGATCGGACGTAGGTCAGGTCCCGCATAGTCGCCGAACTGCCCAGCCTGCTCGTACAGCTGCGACACGGCGTCGCGGAACGCGTCACGTTCGCCGGCGAGGCGGGCGCGCGCCGCGGTGGCCTTGTCATGCTCGGCGACCGCGCGGTCGTCGAGCTCTCGGTAGGCCTGGTCGGCCGCGCGGATCTTCTGCTCAGTCTCGCGGATCTGTTCGAGCTTCTGCTGGACGGATGCCTGCAGGGTCTCCTCCAGCGCGCGGAACTCCTCCTCCAGGGCCTCCTGCAGCCGCTCCCGCTCGGCCAGCGAATCCTCCGCCTGCGCGCACTCCCGACGACGCAAGCCGATCATTTCTGCTTGTGCGGCAAGGTCTTCCTCGGCCTGCGCCAGCCGGAAGCGCTCGGCGTGCAGAGAGGTGGCTGCGTTCTCAAACTCCGCTGCTGCACGGGCGATCGCGTCCACCTCCTCGGCGGCGGTGGGCATCCGGCGCTCGGCGGCAGCCTGTCGCAGCTGCCGGGTCTTCGCGTCCGCCTCAGCGATCGCCGCGTCCACCGCCTTCCGGGCGCCGGCGGTGTCCTGCCGCGCACGGGCGAGCAGCGCTCCATGGCGGCCGACGGCCTCCGCTGCGCGGGCAACGGGCCGGGCATCAGGCAGCTCCCGCCGAGCCTCCTGCAGGTCTGCCAGCAATTCGGCGGCCTGATCCCGTTCTGCGGCCAAGCGTTGCCGGACGGCCACGGCCTGGACGATGATCTCGTCGCGGGCCGCGAGCCGGGCGCGGCGGCGGCTGGCCCGGTGCGTTGCGCCGATGTACTCAGGGGCTGCCTTCGGGTACGCGCCGACGTGGACGCCGTAGCTGAACTGCGCCTTAGTGCTGACCACCGGCACAGCGTCCCGCCGCCCTCCTGGCCGGGTGCGCCGGACCCGGCGAGCTCGTCGGTGAGCGCGATGCACCGCAGCAGGCTGCCGACGACCTCCGATGCGACGCGGCCCGAGTCCTCGGCCACCAGGACGTCGGCGAGCGTCCGCCCGGCCGGGGGGCGCCGGAGCCGCCGCGACGAGATAGCCGTCCGCCTCGGCCGCTGCGAGCGCGGCACCGGTCAGCGCTCGGTTCGGGGTGAACCCACGCCGTAAGCAGACCTGCCCCGTACAGCGCGCCCTCTATCGCGGCTGCATGCGTGTCGTCGACGGTATCCACGAACCGGACGAGTCTGCCATAGTGGAGCGCCTGGCCGGCCTTCCCGCCCAGCCAGGCGCTGGTCGCTCGCCGGCGGGCGCGTCGTCTTGCTCCGCGGCGATCAGGGCCCGCTCGGCCCGCAGTCCGGCGAGCCGCTCGTCCACATCGCGTAGCTCCGTCTCGAGGTTCGCGCGGCCGACGGCTGCCGCCTCCCGGCGCGGAGCGGCCCCGAGGTCAAACACCTCGGCGAGGCTGGCAGCACCTGGCTCGCCGAGGTCCTCCAAGGCTCGAGCCAGCGCCTCGGTCTCGGCAGCGATAACGACGGGACGGTCCGGCTGCTTATCGTCGGCCGACCCGGACCAGCGACCGGCCCACGCGGTTAGTTCGGCCGGCCGCGCTCTGCCGAGCTTGGGCCAGGCGCGCCTCGGCAGCCCCGCACGCCTGCTCCTGGTCCTGCTCGGTGGCTTCCTTCTGGCCGAGGTCCTGCTCGGCGTACATGCGCCTGGCCCTGGCATCGCGGATCGCCTCAAGCAGCCCGCGGATCTGACCGACGTCGTCGCGACGAACGGCTACCCTGGCCCGAGCGGCAGCCAGGAGATCGTCGCCGACGTCGACCGGTCCGAAGCCGTCGTCTGCGATTCCGGACCGCGAGGCGGCGTCGGCCAGTTCGGTGACGAGCCGCGTCTCTGCCGTCCGGGCGGCCAGGGCGCGGTCGCTGAGCTTGCGCGCCACCTGCTCGGCATCGCGAAGCTGATGGCGGTCCCGGTCGAGCCGGTCCCGGTGGTCACCGACTTGCCGGGCGCCGGCCTGCACTTCCCGCCACTTATCCTCGATCCGGCCCTGCGCCTTATACTCCTCCGAGTTCTTCAGGCCCGTCAGCCGGCCTTGCAGCTGCTCGCCCTCGTCGCGCCGTCCGTTGCGCTGAGCCACCGCCGCCTGCTCGGCCGACAGAGCCTGCCGGTACTCCGCCGCCGACGCCGCGATCCGCTCTGCGTGCCCGGCCGCCGCCTCGAGCCCGGGCCTGGACCCGGTTGAGCTGAAACCGGACGAGCGCCCGCAGGTATGCCTCGTAGTGGACAAGGAAGGCCCGCACGGCCGCGTTGGCCGCGGTGAGGTCATCGAACAGCTTCTGCACCGCCGCGAGGTTCTCGAAGTCGCGCGCGGCCTGCTGGACCAAGTCCTCGTCGACCGGGCTCAGGCCCGAGCTCAGCGTGTCCGACACCTTGGCCGGGTCGAGATCCTTCGCCAGCAGCGGACGGCGCAGCGCCAGCAGTAGGTCGAGGAGCTGCGCGTACCGCTCCCGGCCAAGACCGAACAGCCGGGAATCGACAAGGTCCCGGTACTCCGTCGCGGTCCGGCGCCACGCCTCCGTCTCAAGGACCGCGCGCAGCTGTCGCTCGGTCAGCGGCCGGGAATCGGCTGACAGCAGCCCGAAGTCCGCACCGAGGCGCCTTCCGGTGACGTAGAACGACGTCCGCACCCCGTCGGTGTTGCGGTGCGCGCGCATCCCGACGATAAGCGTCACCGTCTCCGGCGCATCCGCACCGCCGGCGCCACCGGCCGTGCCACCGGGGGCCCGCGCGGACCGGGCGAACTCCATCCACACGTAGCCGTACTCGGACTCCTGCCCCCTGTAGAGCAGGTTCGACTTCATCGTGCGGTTCTCGCCGCTGAACGGGTCCAGCCGCCGGGAGTCGGCCACCCCGTCCAGCACGAACGGGAACAGTACCTCCAGGGCCTTCGTCTTGCCCGACCCGTTGTGGCCGCGCAGGGCCAGCCGGCCGTCGGCGAAGACCCACTCCTCGTCGACGTAGTCCCAGACGTTGATCACTCCGGCGCGGGTGGGCCTGAACCTGTCACTCATCGGGCTCTCCGCCAGCGAAGGCAAGCGCCTGCTGGCCGACGGCGGAGCGGACCGGCAGCGCAAGCGTGATGTTGCGGTACCTCGCGGCCGCCGGGAGCACGAGGACGCCGCCGGGCGTCGCGCGCACCAGGCGCAGATCCGCCAGGAACGCCACCGCGGCAGCCAGCAGTCCCAGCCGGTCGTGCTGCCAGGCGACGGTGAAAGAAGCCGGGCCAAGCTCGGCGTAGAGGTCGTCGATCATGCCCCGTAGGCTCTGCTCCGCCACGAACGGCAGCAGCGGCGGAGCTGGCGCCAGTCGCGATGTGCCGTCGTGCTCATCGGAGGGCGGCGCGGACCAGGCAAGCTCCTGCACGACGCCGGTCACCGGCAGCGCCGAGTCGATCCGCGCCAGCAGCTCGCGCTGGTCGTCGGCCTCCGCGGGCGCTGGGAAAGCCGACAGTGTCACATCGGGATCCTCGATGAGGTCCGCGATCTTGGCCAGCAGCAGCCCGGCCGCTCGGTTGACCGCGCCGCCGCGGCCCGGGAACGGCCGGTCGGTGAACCGACCGCCGGCGTCGGCCAGCATGATCCCCTCGGCGCGGCGTTCCACTGCGAGGCCGGTCAGCCGCGCCAGCCTCTCGGCGATGCCCGGCGGCCGAAGCGCCTCGGCGATCTCGGGGTCCGCCTGAGCGTAGTACACCACCGGATACTCCAGCAGGGCCCGGGCGGCGCGCTGCGCAGCGGCCTCTCGCTGCGCTCCTCGCTTACTGCTGACAAACGTGCTGTCCAGCAGGCCAGCCGCACTAGTCAGGTGCTGCACAGGGCGGGCCGGCCGGAACAGGGCGACGCAGAGGTCGTGGTCGATGTCGTACAGCGCGTCGCCGCGTTCGGTGTCGCTGGCCCAGGCTTCCACCGAGCCATCGGAGAGCCGGAGCGCGCCCCGATCCACCAGCCAGTCGAGCACGTCGACGATCGCGGCCTTGTGCGCGCCGACCGTCGGGTCGAATCCGAGGCCGTCGATCGCGTTGGCTGCCGGGGTGACAGCGCGCACCAGGTCGGCCAGGCTGATCTCCACCCGGGAGCGCTGAAAAGACGCCAGGACCAGGCACAGGTAAGCGAGTCGACGGCGGTCAAACGGCCTGCCGTAGCGGGAGGCGAAGACCGCCGACTGGGTCGGATCCAGCGCGTCGAGGCGACGACTGAGCCGCACCTGGCGGGTGGTGGCGATCAGCGTGTAGCCGAGCAGTTCCCGGAAGTCGGCCGCCATCTGGTCTGCCCAACGCAGTACCTGCTCGAGCGTGCCGGCACGCGGGCGAGTCGCGGTGATGACGTCGTGGGTCAATACCAGGCGGACCGCATGCTGGTAGGAGCCGAGGTCGCTGACGGGGACGTCAGCGGCGGCAGCTGGCACGGGCACGGCGTCACCGCCCCCGGGCAGGCTCGAGCTGCAGCTCGAAGCCCGGCAAGTGCAGGACGCCGTTTTTCGTCTGGACGGCACTGCCTGTCTCGTTCGGGACCAGGCGCATGGTGACGACATCGTTGCCGCCGGCGGCCGAGCTCACGCGACCAGCAACCACTGTCCGTGCCTCGGTGGCCAGCGTGAGCAGGCGGAGCAGCACTCTGGCCTCCGCGTCGTCGAGGATCCGGCCATGCGCCCCTGACCCCAGGAGGCGTACGGCGGCGTCACGCTCGGCCTGCCGTTCCCCTGCCTGGCGGCGACGGAGGTCGGCGCGGACGGAAGGATTGGTGCGGACGGGCTGGGGCACGCCCGGGGTTGGCGCCTTGCCCCGGCGGAAGAGCGTGACCGAGATCTCCACACCCGGCGCGTCTTGCCAGGAAACGCGGCCGGAAATCTGCTCAGCGTCGTCGTGTGCGCCGCCGAGGTGGCGCGCCGACCTGATGTTGAACGCGGCCGACGCCAGCGCGTAAGCAGCGCCTTCGTCGGGCGTGTTGAACAGCCACTCGGCAAGGTGGCGCAGCTGGGACGACCGGTTCACGCCGCCCCGCTGCGCCTCGGTGACCTGGCGGAGCAGCGCAATGACCCCGGAGACGGCGGCGCGGGTCGCGGTGCGCAGGCCCTCGGCGCGTGACTCGGCGGCCTCGTCCGTGCCGCCCGGATCTGTGGCGAACCATGCGCGCAGCGCCGTCCAGCGGCGCCGCCAGTCGGCCAGGAGTTCCTCGCGGCTAATGAACGGGCGCTCATCTGCCTCCGCGGCCAGCCGCAGCATCGCGTCCGGCCCGTCGTCACCCGCCGCGTTCTCGGCTTGCGCGACCGCCGCGGCCAGCCGCGGCAGGTAGCGGTCGAGCTCGGCCATGAAATCGGTCATGTGGGTGAGGAGAGCGTTCTTATAAGTAAGGAACGTGTCAGGCGAGGTGTCGGTCGACCGCATGATCTCGCCCAGCGTCAGGTGGAACTGGGCAGCCCGGCGCGACATGTCGTCCAGAACCGTGTCCAGCCTTGAAAGTCTGCGGTAGACGTGCTCAGAGTCGTGCGCGCCGGCGGCCGTGGTCAGCTCCTTGAGGTCTTCGAGAATGTCGGAGAACAGCAGCCGGGACAGGTTCGCGTCCCGGATGCGCGCGCTCAGCACGTCCTCGACGGCACTGAAAGCCCGGTAGCCGAGCTCGCTGAACTGGTATACCGACTGCCGGTTCCGGTACCGGGCCAGGCTGCCCGCGCGGGAGGCGTCCTCGAGCCGGTGCACCATGCCATCCTCGGCCAGTGCGTCCAGCTTCTCCCGGAGGCTTCCGTCCAGCCGGGGCACCTCGTCGTGGGCCGCAGCGAGCTCCGCAAGTGCTGCGGCCACATCGTCCGGGTGCGCCTGGACTTGATGTACGCCGCGCAGCCGGTTCAGTGCGCGTAGGACCCAGAGGTAAGCGACGTGGTCGTCGCGCCGGGTGAAGTTGAACAGCCGGAACCTATCGCTGACCGCGAGCGCGTCGAGGTCCAGCGAGTTGCGCTCGCCGGGGGTTGCGCCGTCGTTGCCCTGATCCGCCATCGTGTTGGTCTCGCGTCCTGAACTCGCATCGCAAGCGCCCTCTCGCGATGGTGCTAATGCTATGGCGGGTCAGCATGTCGCGCGGGTCCGTAAACCCTTGATCTCATCGGCGCCCGGCACATCGGAGTTTGGCCCGACTGACCATGCCTGGCCCGATCACATCGACCTCCCAGCCGTTAACTGTGGGAAGATGATGGCAGGCGAGCAGCCGCCCTTCTTTCTACGCAGCACGGACGCTCGTCGTGGCCTGGGCCATTGACGCCTCTAGTTTCCGCCACCCGATATCACGGCAGCAGGCTCTAGGTCACACCACCCGTGACATCGTTCCGGATCTGATCAGATGGCGGCGGATCCAAGTTTTCAGGTCCGGTCTGCCTCGTCATTTCTGTCTGTCTGCATCCGCAGCGAGCCTCGCGTCTCCTCCTGGTGGCCTGGCCCGCCGCACGGCCACCGATGACGCCGCGTCAGTCGGCAGCGTCCCTGCACTTACTGGCTCTCAGTTTGGCTCCCAGCGGTGACTGTCCCGAACATATGTCTTACCTTGGCGGGGAGTCGCGCGCCATCCAGCGACATTGAGCCTCGTCGGGCGACGCCACTCCGCCGCAAGATTTTACGAAGGAGCGATTGCTCGCAGGCAGTTAACATGGCCCTGAACGGAATGGCGAAAAAATTCTCCACGTGCCGGTATGGCGCCCCGAGCAGGACTCGAACCTGCGGCCTACTGCTTAGGAGGCAGTCGCTCTATCCGCCTGAGCTATCGGGGCCAGTCGCGCCCGGCAGCCGGAAGGACCGTCCCGCGGGCAGGTCAAGCGTAGCTTGTGACGGCCGCTGCCAGCGCCCCGGTTTGCCCGCCGCCAACGCCCGCCGCGCGCAGGCCGCGCCATATCGTGGGAACACCACACCCACGCGAGGAGTGAGCCAGTGCAGGTCAGGGACGTCATGACGCAGGCCACGGTGACCGAATCGCGGCACGACAGCCTCCGCTCCGCCGCCGAGCGCATGTGGCGCCAGCAGACCGGCTCGCTCATCATCACCGAGGGCGGCCAGCTGACCGGCATCATCACCGAACGGGACGTGCTGCGCGCCGTGGCCCTGGGCGCGGACCCGGACAAGACCTCCGTCGACGACGCGATGACCGCCGAGGTCTACACGGTGCCCCCGGACATGCAACTGCAGGATGCGGCCCGGGAGATGGCGACCCGCTGGATCCGGCATCTGCCGATCGTGGCCGACGGCCAGTTGCTCGGGGTCGTCAGCATGCGCGACGTCACCGGGGTATTCGCGGCCATGGGCGGCGGGCAGGTCCGGGTCGAGCATGAATTTGATCAGCTCGTGCGGGAACGGAGGCTGGCCCGCATCGAGCACGGAGATCTGGACTAGCGCAGCCAGATTGCGGTGAGCAGCCGCGCTCGAAAGGTTCAGGGCAGGGCTATCGGCAGTTTGAGCCCGTCCAGCGCGTGCGGGCACGGGCACGCCCGGTCACTCGGCAGGTCCGAGATGAACTTCACGATCACCTCGCGCAGCCGGGTGATGTTGGCCGCGAAGACCCGCATCACCTCTTCGTGCGTGACGCCTTCGCCTTCCTCGACGCCAGCATCGGTGTCAGTCACCAGCGTGACGGTGGTGTAGCAGAGCGCGAGCTCGCGGGCGAGAACCGCCTCCGGGTGGCCGGTCATGCCGACCAGGGTCCAGCCCTGCGCGGCGTACCAGCGCGACTCGGCCCGGGTGGAGAACCGCGGACCGTCGATCACGACCAGCGTGCCCTTCGGCACCGGATCCCAGCCGGTGGCCTGCGCTGACTGGATGGCGGTGGCCCGGCCCACGGGGCAGTACGGGTCGGCGAACTGGACGTGGACGGCGCCGCCCTCGTCGTAGTAGGTCTGCGTCCGGCCGGAGGTCCGGTCCACGATCTGGTCCGGGACGGCCAGGATGCCGGGACCGAAGTCGGGCGTCAGGGACCCGACCGCGCTCGGCGCGATGATCTGCCGGACACCGACCGACCGCAGCGCCCACATGTTGGCCCGGAAGGGGATCTTGTGCGGCGGGAACCGGTGGTCCCGCCCGTGCCGGGGCAGGAACGCCACCCGGCGGCCGCCGACCTCGCCGATCACCAGCGGGTCGCTGGGCGGGCCGTATGGCGTCTCGATACTGACCTCGTCGGCCGAGTCGATGAACTCGTAGAAGCCGGAACCGCCGATGACGCCTATCTCTGCTAGGTCGCGCACGCCGTCAATGTACCGGGACGGCTGGCCCGCAAGTAGCCGGGCTGGCTCAGCTGGAGGCAGCTGCCTTCGTGGTCGAGGAGGACTTCTTGTCCGAGCTGGCGGCGGACGCCGAGTCGGACGACTTCGAGCTCGGACGACTTCGACTCGGACGACTTCGATTTGCTGCCGGAGTCGCCGGACGAGCCGTTCGAGCTGGACGAGCTCTCGCTGGACGAACTCTCGGTTGACGAGCCGGACCCGTTCGACGAGGCCGCCGGGACGGTGCTCGGCCCGCTGCGGCTGTCCGTCCGGTAGAAGCCCGAGCCCTTGAAGACGATGCCTACCGGGGAGAAGACCTTACGGAGCTTGCCACCGCAGAGGCTGCAGACGGTCAGCGGATCATCGGTGAACCGCTGCACGACCTCGGACTTGTCTCCGCAATCGGTGCAGGCGTACTGGTACGTCGGCACGTTTCCTCCCTCTGCGGCTTAGCACTCGCCGCGGTCAACTGCTAAATGTTAGCAACGGCTAGGAGAACCTGGTGATTCCTTGGCCGGGCAGCGCCGCGGCGCGGACCGGGACGTCGTGCCCGCCGGCGGGCACCTGGTCGACCAGCTCCCCGTCATGAAGCAGGGCCACGGTCAGGACTGCCCGCCCGACCCTGGCGAGCGCCCGGTCGAAGCTGCCCCCGCCGCGGCCGAGCCGGGATCCGGTCCGGTCGACCGCGACGGCCGGCACGATGATCAGGTCCGCGCTTGTGATTGCCGTCACACCGCGCGGCGGCTCGGTCGGCTCCAGCAGGCCGCGCGGCCCGGGCGCCAGCGACTCCGGCCCCTCGTAGGACGCCCAGTCCAGGTCACCGTCCGGCCGCAGCAGCGGCAGCAGCACGTAAGTGCCGCGCTTCCAGAGCGCGAAGACCAGCCCGCGGCTGTCCGGCTCGGTGCCGACCGAGTAATAGGCGGCCACAGTTCCCGCCATCTCCGTCTCCGGCAGCCCGAGCACCGCGTCGCGGAGGCTCCGGCCGGCCGCTGCGCGCTGCTCGGCCGTGAGCGTGCGCCGCGCCGCCAGTAGCTGGGTCCGGAGGGCCGACTTCGCGGCGGGCAGGTCATCTGGGCGCCCCGGCTGACTTTCAGGGCGGGCCAATATAACCTCCAGAAATATCCAGGAATCGACAGGAAAACTGGCCGTTCCTGTGCATCAAACTGTCAAGAAGGGACAGATGATCCGTCCGACCTGTGCAGTTCGCGGGTTCTCCGAATCGCTGGCTAAGGTTCTCAGCATGACTCATTCACCAGTCATCACGAAGGCGGTCATCCCGGCCGCGGGCCTGGGCACCAGGTTCGCGCCCGCCACAAAGGCGATGCCGAAGGAGATGCTGCCGGTCATTGACACGCCGGTGATCCAGTACGTCGTTGAAGAGGCCGCGGCCGCCGGGCTGACCGATGTCCTCATGGTCACCGCGCGGAATAAGACGAACATCGAGGATCATTTCGACCGCAACATTGAGCTCGAAGAGGTCCTGGAGGCCAAGAACGACCACTCCGGCCTGAGCAGCGTCCGCGCCTCCAACGAGATCGCGTCGATGCACTACGTGCGCCAGGGGCAGCCACTCGGCCTCGGCCACGCCGTGCTCTGCGCGGCGGATCACGTCGGAAATGAGCCGTTTGCGGTGCTGCTCGGCGACGACTTCATCGACGCCCGCGACAAGCTGCTGTCCCGGATGCTCGAGGTCAGGCAGCAGTACGGCGGCAGCGTGCTGGCGCTGATGGAGGTGCCACGGGACCAGGTATCCGCGTACGGCGTCGTCACCATGCAGCCGACCGACACCGAGGACATCGTCGCGGTCACCGACCTGGTGGAGAAGCCGTCGCCGGAGGACGCGCCGTCGAACTGGATCGTCGTCGGCCGCTACGTCTGCGACCCGTCGATCTTCGGCGTGCTGAAGGAGACCCCGCCCGGCCGCGGCGGCGAGATCCAGATCACCGACGCGCTGAAGGTCCTGGCGAACAGGGACAAGGCTCACGGCGGCGGGGTGCACGGCGTGCTGTTCCGCGGCCGCCGGTACGACACCGGGAAGAAGCTCGACTACCTGCAGACGGTGATCCAGTTCGCCTGCGAGCGCCCGGATATCGCCCCGGAGTTCGTTCCCTGGCTGCGCGACTACCTGGACAACCTGCGCCCGGGCCGCTGACGCGGCCGGAGCAGGCCCGCCGCCTGGATCCGGCCGGGCGGCGGCCTCCGGGCCGCCAGTGCCCGGCCCGGTAGTCTGCGGATGACTAACCCCTTAGCGCCAGGCAGGCTTGATGGAGTCCGTGGAGAAATACCTCGCCGAGGTGCTGGGCGCACTCCGCCCGCTGCCCGCGCGCGAGATCGCCCTCGCCGACGTGCTGGGCGCCGTCCTGGACGGCGACGTCACCGCTCAGTGGCCGCTGCCGTCGTTCGACAACTCGGCGATGGACGGCTACGCGGTGCGCGCCGCCGACATCGCGGCCGCGACCAGTGAGCACCCGGTCTCGCTGCCTGTCACCGGCGAGATCGCGGCAGGCTCCACCGGGCAGCACTCGGTCGAGCCCGGCACCTGCATGCAGATCATGACCGGAGCGGCGATGCCCGCAGGCGCGGACGCGGTCGTCCCGGTCGAGGCCACCGACGGCGGCACGTCGACCGTGCTGATCCGCGAGGCCGCGCCCGCCGGCTCCTCGGTGCGCCTGAAGGGCGGCGATGCGCAGCCCGGTGACCTGCTGCTCGCCTCCGGCACCCGGATCGGCCCGGTGCATCTCGGCCTGCTGGCGGCGGCCGGGCGCGCGACCGTGCGGGCCCGCCCGCGGCCCCGGGTCACCGTCATCTCCACCGGCGACGAGCTGATCGAGCCGGGCACCGAGCTGATCCCCGGCCAGATCTGGGAGTCGAACGGCAAGATGCTCGCCGCCGCCGCCCAGCAGGCGGGCTGCGACGCAAGCCGTTACCCGATCGTGCGCGACAGCACCGCCGCCGTGCTGGCCGCGGTCGAGACCGCGATCACCGAGTCCGACCTGCTGATCACCAGCGGCGGCGTGAGCATGGGCGGCGAGCACGACGTCGTCAAGGCGGCCCTGGCCAGCCTGGGCACCGTGAACTTCCGCAAAGTCGCGATGCAGCCGGGCATGCCGCAGGGCTTCGGCACCGTCGGCGCGGACAGCACGCCGATCTTCACGCTGCCCGGCAACCCGGTCAGCGCCTACGTGTCGTTCTGCCTGTTCGTCCTGCCCGCGCTCGACGCCCTGCAAGGCTATGAAAGGGAACGGGGCGCCTCCCCCATCCCGGCCACCCTCACCAAGGCGGTCCGCTCACCGGCAGCCAAGCGGTCGTTCCTGCGCGGTGTCCTCGACCGGAACTCAGGCGGCCAGGACGCGCGCCAGGTCACGCAGGTCACCCCCGTCACCGGCCAGGCCTCGCACCAGCTCGCCTCGCTCGCCCGGGCGAACGCGCTGGTGATCGTGCCCGAAGACGTCACCGAACTGGCCGCGGGCGCGACCGTCGACGTACTGGAGCTGCCGTGAGCATCGCAGTGCCCGCGCCAACGGTGACTGTGTGTGGATTGTGTCGCTCTAGCGCGCTAGAGCGACACAATCCACACACAGTCGCGCTCCCCGGTCGGCGGAGTGGCCAGTGAGTACCGACAAACTCTCCCATATAGACGCGGCCGGGCACGCCCGGATGGTCGACGTGTCCGCGAAGGACGTCACGACGCGCACCGCGACCGCCATCCGGCACCGTGCTGCTATCCGAGGAAGCGGTGGCGGCACTGCGCGCGGGCGAAGTGCCGAAGGGCGACGCCCTGGCCGTCGCCCGGATCGCCGCGATCCAGGGCGCGAAGCGGACCCCGGACCTGATCCCGCTGTGCCACCCGATCGGCCTGCACGCCGTGACCGCCGACCTCAAGGTCGAGGACCAGGGCGTACGCATCACCTGCACCGCGAAGACCGCGGACCGCACCGGGGTAGAGATGGAGGCCCTGACCGCCGTGACCGTCGGCGCGCTCGCGCTCATCGACATGGTGAAGGCCATCGACCCGGCCGCGGTGATCAGCGACGTCCGGGTCGAGGAGAAGACCGGCGGCAAGACCGGCACCTGGCGCCGGCCATGATCCGCGCGCTGGCGGTCACCGTCTCCAACCGGGCCGCGGCCGGCATCTACCCGGACCGATCCGGGCCGGTGCTGGCGGAATTGCTGCGGGAAGCCGGCTGCGCGGTCGACGGCCCGGTCGTGGTGCCCGACGGCACCGCGGTCGAGCAGGCCCTGCGGGACGCGATCGCGGCCGGCTACGACGTCGTGGTCAGCACCGGTGGCACCGGCCTGACCCCGACCGACCTGACTCCGGAGATGACCAGGCTCGTCATCGACCGCGAGATCCCCGGCATCGCGGAGGCGATCCGGGCCACCGGGATCGCGGCCGGGATACCGGCGGCGGCGCTGTCCCGCGGCCTGGCCGGCCTGGCCGGGAACACGCTGATCGTCAACCTGCCCGGCTCCACCGGCGGCGTCAGGGACGGGATGGCCGTCCTGGCCGGGCTGCTCGGGCACGCAGTCGAGCAGGTCCACGGCGGTGACCATCCGCGGCCGGACGGCGCGCAGTAACCGACCGCGCGGCTGGATGGCGCAAGTCGCCACAATCAGTATTCAGACGGCTTCGTCATTCGACCCGATGGCGGACCGGGCAGCGCGCACGTAATGATTGCCTTGTGGGACGATCACGCGGATGGGTGACGCTATACGGAGTCGGGGCTGCTCGATAAGCCCGTGAGCCTGCGGCCCATCAAGGTCAAGGACGCCGCCCTGTGGCGGGATGCCAGGGTGCGGAACGCGGCCTGGCTGCGGCCCTGGGAGCCGACCAACCCGGAGACCCCGCTCTACCGCTCCAGCCTCGGGCCGTACGTGGCTATGGCCAGGACGATGCGGCGCGAGGCCAGGCGCGGGCTGACCCTTCCGTGGGTCGTGACCTACGACGGCCACTTCGCCGGCCAACTGACGGTCGGCAGCATCGTCTGGGGCTCTTCCCGCTCGGCCCAGGTCGGCTACTGGATCGACGAGGCGTTCGCCGGCCGCGGCATCATCCCCACCGCCCTGGCCCTGGCGATCGATCAGTGCTTCTTCGGGCTCGGGCTGCACCGCATCGAGGCCACGATCCGGCCGGAGAACGTGGCCAGCCGCCGGGTGGTCGAGAAGCTCGGCTTCCGCGAGGAAGGGCTGCGGCGGCGCTGCCTGCACATCGACGGGGCCTGGCACGACCACATCTGCTACGCCATGACCGTCGAGGACGTGCCGAACGGGCTCATGCGCCGATGGCGCAGCACGGTCATGTCGGCCCGGCTGGGCGCCGGCTAGCACCCTTAATCACCCGGCACAGCATCGGTCATACCGGCACGCATGTCGCCGGTCCGGACGCGATCTCGCGACACACCGGGCGGAATGCTCGTCATCGCCGTCGCTGCCCTTTACCGTGCGTGACGTGGCCACGCCTGATTCCGCATCTTTCCGATTGCGGATACGGCTGTCGGCGGGCCGCTGCGCTCACGCCGGGACGGCGCTGTGAGCAGCGCGATTCTCTACCTCGCCATCGTCGCTATCTGGGCGTTCGTGCTCATCCCCCGGTGGCTGCGCCGCCCGCATCTGCTCGGCGGCGAAAACGACAAGCATGAAGACATCGCGGCCGGGGACGCGGACGTTACCGCGGCCGGGCACGACGATTCTGACTCCGGGCCGGAAGAACACCGGGAACCGCCCGGACGCGAGCGAGCGGCACAGCCCAGTTCCCGGTCCAAGGTGATCCAGGCGCGGCGGCGATTGCTCACGACGCTGCTCACGCTCATGATCGTGGCGGCGGCGTGCACGTACCTCAAGCTCACCTCGTGGTGGGTGTGCATCCCGCCTGCCGTGATGCTCGGCATGTATCTCCTCCTCCTGCGTGAGGCGGCGCTCGCGGATGCCGAGCGTGCGCGGTGGCGGGCGGCCGAAGGCAGAGCGAGTCCAGGCTGCCCGCCATCGCGCCGAGGAGGAGCACGAGGAGCACGGCGCGCAGATCATCGACATTTCCGCGCGGCTCGGCGACCAGCTGTACGACCAGTACGCGGACGCCACGATCCGCGCGGTCGGCGACTAGGTCAGTCGCGGCGGCTCAGTCGGTGCGGCGGGGCCGGCGGGCCAGGCACTCGCTCAGGTCCGCGGCGAACCGGGCGGACTCCGCCGCGGTGATCGTCCCGATGCCGACCCGCACGCCCGGCGGCGACGCGATCCGGAATCGCTCGCCAGGCGCTATCGCCCAGCCGCGGCTCAGCATCGCCGTGGTCACGCTCAGCTCTTCGGCGACCGGGATCCAGACCGCCAGGCCCGACTGACCGATCGCTTCGATGCCGCGCGCCGCCAGGTCCGCGATCAGTGTCGCCCGGCGCTGCGCGTAGGCGGCGCTCGCCCGCGCCAGCAGCCTGCCGGTGCCGCCGTCCTGCCAGAGCGCCGCGACGGCTTCCTGCAACACGTAGCTCACCCAGCCGGTGCCGAGTGACTGGCGCCCTTCCACCCGGCCGATGCTGACCGCGTCGCCCGCGAGCACCGCCAGCCGGAAGTCTGGGCCCAGGGTCTTGGACACCGACCGGATCGTGACCCACCGGCTGCGGCCCGCGCAGACCGTGTACGCGGCCGACCCGGCGACCTCGGCGGCGTGATCGTCCTCGATCACCAGGACGTCGGGATACTCGGCGAGCACCGTGCCCAGCGCGGCGGCCCGGCCCGCGTCCCAGGCGGCGCCGGTCGGGCTCTGGGCCCGCGGCACCAGCACGACGCCGCGGCAGCCGCGCGCGAGCGCAGCGGCGAGCGCGTCCGGCCGGACGCCGCGACCGTCCAGCGCCATCGGCTCCGCGGTGATGTCCATCGCGGCCAGCAGGTCGAGCAGCGGCGCGTAGCCAGGATCCTCGACCGCGATCCGGTCACCCGGCCGCAGCCACGCGCCGAGCACGCGCTCGACGCCGTCCAGCGCGCCGCCGACGACGGCCAGGTGCGCGGGATCAATGCCGTCGGCCCGCAACCGCGCCGCCGCGAGTTCCGCCAGCCGGGGATCCATGGCGGCGTCGCCGTAGAGCCGGGGCGAGACCGGTCCCGACCGGCTGGAGATCGTTGCCGGGAACGGGGGCAGCAGGCCGGGATCGGGCGAACCCGCGACGAGTGCCCGCACCCCGGCCGGGACGACGAGCGACGGCCGCGGCGCGACGGGCGGGGCCCCGGTGATGTGCGTCCCGGCGCGGCGGTGCCCGCGCGCGATGCCCTTGATCCGCAGGTCGCGGTAGGCGGCCGCCACCGTCGCCGGACTCAGCCGCAGCTCGGCCGCCAGGGTGCGGACCGGCGGCAGCGCGGACCCCGGCTGCAGCCTTCCGTCCCTGATCGCAGCCTCGATGTCGGCGACCAGCTCGCTAGCGCTAGAACCCGTTGGGCGATAATGTATTGGCATAATATAGTTATGTACTGTAACAAAATCTGAGGAGCTTGTCATGGTCTTCCTCGCGCCCGAGCTCGCGGGCAGCGTGGTCCGGCTGGAGCCGCTCGGCCTGCAGCACGCCCGCGGGCTGGCTGCCGCCGCGGCCGGTGCGGGCGACCTGTACCGGATGACCAGGGTGCCCACGACGGAGACGGACGCGGCCGACTACATCACGCAGGCAGTGGCAGGGCGGGACGCCGGGACGGCCGCCCCGTTCGCCGTCGTCCGGCTGGCCGACGAAGCGGTCATCGGCTCTACCCGGCTCTGGGACCTGCAGTGGTGGCCGTGGCCCGACGGCCATCCGCGGCACGGCCACGAGGGTCCCGACACGTGCGAGATCGGCCACACGTGGCTCGCGAAGTCGGCCATCAGGACCGGCGCCAACACCGAGATGAAGCGCCTCATGCTGACCTACGCGTTCGAGACCTGGGACGCGGAGTGCGTCTGCTTCCACACCGACGCCAGGAACGAGCGGTCGGCCGCCGCGATCGAGCGGATCGGCGGCCGGTTCGAGGGCGTTCTGCGTTCCCACCGGCTGGCCACTGACCTGCGACCGCGCGACTCGGCCCGGTATTCGATCACCGCCGCGGAGTGGCCGGCCGTCCGGGAGCGGCTGGCCGAGCTGGCCGCGAGCCGGGCCGTCGCCAGCTAGTCATGGCGGGCCGCGCGGGGGCCGGCCTGCCGGGCTAAGCCGCGCTCTGCTGGTCGCCGGTGAGCAGGAACTCCCGGCATTTGCTACGCTGACTGGCGTTCCAGGGGCTGTAGCGCAGTCCGGTAGCGCACCTCGTTCGCATCGAGGGGGTCAGGGGTTCGAATCCCCTCAGCTCCACCCAGGTCAGAGGCCAGTTGCGATCTTGCAACTGGCCTATTTTGATCTTGGCGCAGCAGCAATCTGCAGCCAGTCGTCACCCGTCGAGCCGGGCGCCGAGGGGTGCAGCGCGTCTGGCGTGGTGTCGTCCGGTACCTCTGTGTAGATCTCCATTGTGATCGCGATCTTGCCGCGGCGGAGTATCCGCATGCGAACGCGCTGGTGGACGTCGATGGCCGCTAGCAATGAGGCACATTTACGGCGCATGCCGTGCGGATTGATGTAGCGGACCCCAGCAGCTCGGCAGCGTGCCGTAAATAGTGGTGATCACCAGTCCGGTGTCGTGCCGGAGCGGTCCGGGCCTGCTCCGGCGAGGTCACTCGCGCCTCTCGCTGGTTCTTGAGCGCGGCTGAACACGCGTCAGGCAGCGGTAGCCGAGCATCCGTGCCGAGGGCTGCCCGTAGTGCTGGTATCAGCCTCCGCATCGGCGCGGTGCAGAGGTCACAGGACGGCGAGGGTAGTGGATTTGCATAATGCCTCTTGGCGGCGCGGAGACGTAGTGATCACCGCCTATCGCGATCGCCGCCGTGCGAGTACCGTCGGACGGAGGAAGCGAACTACTTTCGCGCCGTTGGGTCCGGACCTCGCCTGATTGCTCTCTGCAGGAAGGCGCATCTCATGGCTACCATGAGCCCGGGTGCTTGTGTCGATCGGGATCAGGTTCATTTCCTGCTGCGTGGGGATCTGGACATCACCAACGCCGCGGCCGCTCTCGCGGCCCTGACGGCGGCCGCGACTCGCGGCCAGGCGATCGTCGCAGATCTCGCGGAGCTGGATTTCCTGGACTGCTCCGCGGTGGGCTTGCTCGTGCGGGCACGGGTTTTCGCCCGGCAGTCGGGCGGTGACCTCACTCTCACCCACTCGCGTGGAGGCGTCCTGAGACTGCTGACGATCCTTGGCTACGCTGACAGCCTGCTCGCTGAACCCGAGACCAGGAAGCTGGACAGCACACGATCCGCGCTTTGGCCTGTTACAACTTTCCTCACAGCTTCAAGGGCGCGCCTGCGGCGCGCCACGGCCGGGCAGCTTAAGCCAATGGAGCTTGCGGGTGAGCGGGTCACCTCGTCGCCAGCGTGATGGCGGCGGCGATGAGTGGGAGGAAAGGGACCCGGCTCTAGGCCGCGGGCAAGCGCGGGTCACCGGGCGGCCGGCTTTCGCCGCTCTCTACACCAACCGTGCCTCCGGTCGCGGCGGTCTGCCGCACGTTCGCTGGCCCGCATCTCGCCGCGCCGGTACCCGCCCTCGGGGCACAGGCGATCACACAACGGGAGGTGACCGAGATCGAACGGCAGCGGGCCGCCGAGCTAGGAGTCGTCTAGCAAATGGCGCTGCTACCGCCCCAAGATCGCCACTGCCGCGGGGTGAGCTGCACAGGCGGGCATGTCATCGACGTGGCGAAGTTACCTCGTGATGAATCCGTCAGTCCTCGCTCGTTGTGCAGCGGCAAAGTGCCCTCAGCTCCACCTTGTGATGTCTCAGGACATCGGAATGACCCCGAACCCATAATCAGGGTTCGGGGTTTCTGGTTTTCGGCCTGCTCCGGGTGGGCGGCCGGTGGGCTGGTAGTCGCAGTCGGGGTCGAGAGTGAGTTCGCGGATCAGCTCGCCGGTGGCGGCGTTGATGCCCAAGACTGATAGTCCGCGGGTTACCGGCTCACCGACGCGGAGCCTTCAGCTAACTGGCGCCGGGCTCGTAAAAGCGAATCCTGTTGGAAGCAGGATCGATGAGCTGCATCTGTCGGCCGCTCCCAGGGCCGGCGCCGATGCCGGGATTGAAGAACGGGTATCCACGCTCGTGCAATTCGGCGTGCAGTGCGTCGAGGTTGCGTACCACGACGAGCACTGCCGTCCCAGGCGTTCCGTCGTCGTGATGCGAGGACAGGTGGAACTCCATGCCATCACGCGAGACTCCCAGGTACACCGGCCGGTCGCCTTCGCCGTCCTGGTGATCCAGCGAACATCCGAGGTAGTCGACGTAGAAGCGGATGGTCGCGGCAACGTCGTACATCCGTAGGACGGGGACCACGGACACGACCTGCAGGTCTTCATGAACGGCTGCCGATGGGCTGGGCATGGACCCGAGCCTACTGCTCTGCACCATCGCCCTGCCTTGTTCGGGCCGCTATACGTCTATGCAGAACCGGCGCACAACAGCGGTCTCGAGCAGGCAGTGACGGATGTTGCCGGCAGGCAAAGTTGGCTGCCGGTGTTCCTAGCTGATCGTGGCCAGGGACTCCGCGAGAGCGGCGACGAAGAGATCAGCCTGGTCGGTATGCCAGATCAGTGGCGGGCGGACCTTGAGGACGGTGCCCTCGGGTCCGGTAAGTCCGGCCAGCACACGATGATCTCGGAGCGCCTCGAGCAGGGCCCGGGCGAAGGCGCGACGGCCTGCGTCGTCCTTGGTGTGCGGCTGGCCGCTGATCTCGATGCCTGCGATCAGCCCGGTCCCGCGGACGTCGCCGAGGCGGGCGTCTTGCCGGGCTAGGTCGCGCAGCTTTTCGCGCAGATGAGTCCCGACGGCTGCGGTGCGCTCGGGGATGCGCTCGTTTTCCAGGACGTCGAGGACGGCGAGACTGGCGGCCGCGGCGGCCGGGGTGCCGGCGAAGGTGGAGAAGTACTCGTAGTCGCGGGCGAGGCGCTCGGCGATTTCCCGGCGGGTGATGAGGGCGCCGATCGGGTAGCCGGCTCCCATCGGCTTGCCGAGGGTCACGAAGTCGGGGGTGACGCCGGCCGCGGCGAAGCGCCAGAACGCGGGGCCGACCCGCCCGAAGCCAACCTGGACCTCGTCAGCGAGGAAGAGGGCGCCCGCGCTGTGGGCACCGTCGAGCAGGCCGGCGATGAAGTCGGCGGGGGCGTCGAGGATGCCTTCGCTGGTAAAGCCGAGGTCGGCCAAGACCAAGGCAGCCTGGTCGCCATGGTCCGCGAGCCGGGTAGCGGCCGCGGTTACCCGGTCGGCAGCGGTCTGGCGGTCGACCCCGCCGGTGCTGCGGCGGGGCGCGGCGAAGGTGCCGACGTGCTCGGGGTGGTAGCCGGCGGGCCATTCGTTGGAGCTCAGGTCGGCCATCCACTTGGTTGACCCGTGGTAGGCGTGCTCGGCGATGACGGCGGCGTTGCCGCCGGTCCAGGCGGTGGCCATCCGCCAGGCGAGCTCGTTGGCTTCGGTGCCGGAGGTGGTGAACAGGCAGGTGTCCAGTGACTCGGGCATGGTCGCGATCAGCCGCTCGGCGAGCTCGACGATGCCGTGGTGCAGGTACCGGGAGTGGGTGTCGAGGATGCGGAGCTGCCGGCTGACCGCCTGGGTCACGGTGGGGTGGGCGTGCCCGACGACGGCGACGTTGTTGTAGGCGTCGAGGTAGCGGGTGCCGTCGGCAGCAAACAGCCACGGTCCTTCGCCGCGGACGATGTGCAAGGGCCGGGCGTAGAAGAGCGGACTGAGCGCACCGCCGGTGACCCGGCGGCGACGCCGGAGCAGATCTCCCGACTCCGCTCCGCCCGCGCGGCTAGCGCTGTCCGCGTCGGCCGGCGCGGCTGTCCGCGGCGGGCCGGCGGGTGCCGGGTAGGATCACCCGACTGGTGCCGATGAGGGTGTGCAGGCGGCGGGTGATCTGGTCGGGGCCGAGGTCGAGGAGCTCGCCTAGGAGGCGGCGCGTACTGGCGTCGTACTGGCTGATGTAGGCCTGGTTGTCCGGCGTGCGCGGCCAGCAGACGCTGCGAGATCGCCAGCGTCAGCGCGAGGCGGCTGATGACGAGGTCGCCGAGTACGTCGGCCTCCTGCGGGGTCAGCGGGCGGTGCCGCTGGTAGCCGGTCAGGACGGCCCCGGCCAGGTCCCAGGTGCCCGCCAGCTGCTGACGTGGCGGTGTTGCGCACGACGGAGGTCAGGGCGACCGCCAGATCGCAGACGTGGGCTGTGTGGTGCATGTCGCCGAAGTCGATCAGCCCGGTGATGGCGGGTGCATCCGCGCTAGTGCTGGTCAAGATGTTGGTCAGGGTGATGTCGGCGTGGTTGAGACCAGCGGGCAAGGCGGCAGTGGCGTCGGCGGCGGCGGCCAGGCGCGGCAGGACGCTGGCGAGCTCTGCGGGCCGAGGGTGCCGAAGCGGCCGAGAACATCCGGCTCGCCGAGCACGTGGCGGGCGCGGCGGACGTCCCAGTCCAGGACGCGGCCGCCGGCGCGGTGGAATAGTCCCTGCAGAGCCAGGCTGGTGCGGGCGGCGAGGGCGCCGATCTGCCCGGCGAGCTCGGTGGTGACGGGCCGGCCTTCGGCTGGAGAGCCCGGCACGACGGTGATGAGCCGGGCCAGGCACGCTGCACCGGCGTCGTCGATGACGCGGGCGACGGATGCACCGGATGCGGCGGGAATCAACGACGGCACCGGCAGGTCGGCCGCAGCCCGCGCTGCGTACGACATCGCCGCGTTCTCCATGTCGACGACGGCGGGATCCTCAGCCGGGTTCGACACTTTGAGCACGTAGCGGCCATCGAGGAGGATGTTCGCGTCCCGCTCTGAGGACAGCGGCCGGACCGTGTCGACGCGCAGCCCCCAGACGTCCGCCACCAAGGAGGCGGCCCGGTCCGTGCGCATGACGGGGGCGGGCGTGCCGAGGACGTCGCCGGAGACGACCGGTTCGCGGCCAGGCCGGTCAGAGGTATGCGGCCGGTCTGGCGCATCGGGCAGGTCGGTCACGTGGCTCTCCAGGTCGGGACGGGCTCGGCTGCGAGGACGGCGGATAAGTCCTAGCTTGAGTCCGAAGGTTAGTGGCTGTGCCGGGCGGCCCGACCGGCGCTGGCTCAACTAATCTCGGCTACCGGGAACCGGAGTGGCCTGCGGCTGCGACAGGGAAGGTATGGCAGTACCGGAACGGCCGGGGCCATGAGGCCGACGGCAGAGGAACCTGATGACGCGGCCTTGCTGCGGGCCGTGGCCCAGAGACGACGAGGACGCACTCGCCGCGCTCTATGACCGGCACGCGGCTGGCTGACGGTCCGGATGACCCGGCGCTGCGCGATGCCGGACGTGGTCGACCACGCGACAGTCGCTGCCGCTGCTAGCCGAGCCGGAGGTCGTCGTCTCGGCCGAAGATCAGGTGCTGGTCGGCATCGAGCACGGCCGTCTGGGCCCGGCCCTGGCCGAGCTGTCACCCGAGCTCCGGGCCGCAATCGAGGCGACGGTACTGAACGGTCTGTCCTGGGCGGCCGCCGGGCCTGATCGCCGAGGTGCTCGCGGATCAGCAGATAGACGAGCCATTCGAGTTCTGGTCATGATCTGCCCAGCAGGTTGAGACGGCCTTCGTCCCCCGGACGCAGGGCGTATGACCCTGCCGTCCGTCGACCTGGCAGCGCATTCTTCGGTCTAGATGACTGGCAGGCCAGGTTCGGCTCGTTGGTGAGTACGGCCGCTGCCGCGAGAGGTAGCTGAAATGCCACACCTACCTGCGAGGATCTCGCCTGGAACGACAAGACACCCTGCGCAAGACTTTGTTTGGACTCGGGTCGCTCGTGATCTCCGTTGGCGGCACCGGGCCGCTGGCTGCCTGCGGGCCGGTCGCCGGGAGTACTTCACCCGCCGCCGTGACGACGCAGATCAGCCAGGCCGCGACCGCTGCTCAGCCGCCCGCGTGCTTGGCCGGTACCTGCTATGTGGCGGTCAGTGTGGCCACCGTGTGGGTGAAACCGTGGTACCCGCGCAGCGTCGACCGGCAGGCTCTCGGGGCCCCCGCCTACCCCGGCACGTGGGTAAGGAAACTCACGGTAACGCAGAAGATCTGGCTCGTCGGCAAGCTGGAGACCCAGGCGCTTTACGGCACGAAAGTCATCGTCACCGGACACTGGCGGAACTGGACGCACGTGGCGATCCCGAGTCAGCCGACGAACCGGGACCGGCGCGGCTATCCGGGCTGGATCCCCACTGCCCAGCTGACCCGCACCGCGCCACGCGCCGCTAAGACCTCGGCGGTGGTGCGGACTAGTGCCGCCTGGCTGTGGAGCGGCTGGACAGCGAACGGCGTCGCCGGCCGCAAGCTCTTGCTTGCCTCCTACGACACCGGCCTGCCGGTGGTGCAGGCCACACCGGCATACGTGGAAGTCACGATGATCGGCGGCCAGGCAGGCGGCCGTCCGTCGCAGCGACGTAAAACTCCACGCCGTCGGCACATCGTGGGGCGCAACCCGGGCGAAGCTCGTCGCCGAAGCCAGGAAGTTCCTAGGTCTGGGTTACCTGTGGGCTGGAACCTCCGGGTTCGGTTTCGACTGCTCCGGATTCACATACTCCGTCTACCGAGCCTACGGGGTGACTTTGGCACGGGACGCTGATCAGCAGGCGGTGCACGGTACGCCGGTGGCACGCAGCGCGCTGCGGCCCGGCGACCTTGTGTTCTTCCGCGGCTCAAGTAACGGCCCGATCAGTCATGTGGGCATGTACCTAGGCGGCGGGAAGATGATCGACGCACCGAACAGTCAGTCAGCGGTGCGGATCGAGTCCGTGTGGTGGTCCAGCTACGCCGGCGCCCGCCGTTACCTGTCCCGCTGACTGTCGCACATCGGACCGCCGGGGCTCGCTCGGCTGCCGAAGATCCTTGTGTCCGCGCGGCTGATCTGTGCAGCCGACTCGGCCATGCGGCTGCCGGGCGACCGGCTCCGCGGCGAGCAGGATCGCCGCGGGCGTGCCGCGGCGATCCTGCTCTCCCCGCCAGGGCGTCCAGTGCCATCTGTCCCCGCGGCGCGCTCGCGCTCTCCCCCACCGCCACGGCCGGATGTGCAATTCGCTAGGACAGCCTGCCGAGCAGGCGGGGATGAGTTCAAGGGGAGCCCTCCCCATCCGTGCGGTGAACGCGAAATCTGCCAGCGGTCAGAGTTCGGGTGTGTCCGCCGGCAGCGTTACCCGCAGCACGCCTGCCCGCCACGGGCTGTCCACCACGACGAAGCCGGCCGTGGACACGATCTCGCGGTACCGCGCCAGGTCCCGGCCGCGCCTCGCCCGGGCCCACGGAAGGCCGGGGTGGCACGTGACGCTCACCCATCCGCCCTCGGGGTCGCCTTCCACGATGAATCCGCGGCGCCCTGGCTCGTAGTCCATGAAGCCGGCGTCGCGCAGCAGTGATCTGATCAGGCCGGCGGAGGAGCTAAGGTCCATGAGCTACACCAATCAGCGTCAAGGGCGCCGCGGGTCCTCGTGCCGCCCCGCGATGCGCAGCGCGTGCACCTGCACGGCGCGCCGCAATTCTGGCGGTGAGATGACCTCGACCTCGGTGCCGAATCCCAGCACATCAAGGACAGCATGCGCCAAAGGTCCGGTGCGCAGCCAGCCCTCAATCCAGCCAGGTGGCGCGGCCAGCGGACTGGTGCTGCGCCGGACCCGGAAATCGGCCGACCGGCCGGACAGCGCGACGAGTTGCCGGCCGCGCGGGGAGAGCAGGACATGCGCACGGATCGCCGCGCCGGGCCCGCCGCTCGCTGGCAGGCGACCGGCGGCAGGCCGACCGACCGCAGGCCGACCGACCGCTGCCAGACCGGCGGCAGGCCGACCGACGGCGTAGCCGGAGATCAGCTCGAAACCGCCCGCACTGCCGCGGACGGCGAAGACCGGGATCCCGGCGCTGCTCAGCTCCGAGAGGTCGCGCAGGATGGTGCGCGGGCTCACTTCGAGGGCGTCCGCGAGCTGGCCCGCGGTCATCCGGCCGCGCGCCTGGAGCAGGTCCGCGATAGCGACGAGGCGGCTCGCGCGCACGGCTTCAGGCTAGCGCGCAATCATGACACGAGATGTCATGTATCGGCTGGGATACTGGCCTGGTTCGCACACTGGAGGGGGAGATGACGATGACCGCAGCCGGATCGGGTACCGAGGCGGATCCGTGGGTGCTGACCACGCCACCGGGCAGGTCCGAGTTCGAGGCCTGGCGCGACGAGCAGTCCGATCCGCCGTCGCTGGTCGTCCAGGTCGGCACGACCCAGCTTCGGTATCAGCTGCGCTGCATCGACGACCTGCACGCCATGCTCAAGGATCAGGGTGACTGGGTGCCGCTGGGCAACGCCGACGAGCAGAAGGACGCGCAGGACGGCACGGTCGAGGAGTGGGGGCGCTCGGCCGACAATCCGGTCGGCGGCTGGTACGGAATGAAGAAGGGCCTGCGCGGCCGGTTCGGCAATTACGTGCCGCCCGTGCTGGAAGTGCTCGGGCTGGCCGAGGTCGAGCACAACGCGCGCAACAACCGCATGCGCGCGCTCTAAGGCGCCCCGGCCGAAACGAAAGGCCCGCGGCAAACAGCCGCGGGCCTTTAAAACAATCGAAAGCTACGCCACCTTGGCGAGCACGTCGGGCGCCACCTCGTAGGTGAACACGTCTGCCTCGGGCTCCTCGAACACCCCGGCGCACCGGACCGGCCCGGTGCCCGCCGCCAGCGTGATCAACCCCAGTGACCAGGCGTAGTCCGCCGGATGCTGATCCAGCACGGAGTGGATCTCCAGCACGCCGGCCTTCCGGTCAACGAACGCGTGGATCGTGCCATGCGGAGCCGCCTGAACTTCGGTGCTGAGCACTATCTCAACCATCGCCTTACCCCCCTACAAATAACCTTCAGCAATGAGACGTATTACCAGGCAATGACGTTTACAGGACCTACCGACGGCCCCGAAACTCCGGCTGCTCCGCGTACGCCCGGAACTCGTCCAGTTCGCGCCGCCAGCCCTCGATGTTGGCCCGGACCGCTTGCTCGCGCTCGGCTGAAGTCAGGTCGAGCGACGCGAACCCGCTCTCGACGACCCGCAGCCGGGTCCTGGGGCCGTCCGCGATCAGCGTGAACTCCGCCAGCGTCGAGTTGCCGGCTACCGGCTCTGCCCCGGTGGACCGCGCCCAGCGATAGGAGAAGAACGACGGCGGCTCGATCCGCTCCACCACGCCGAGGTGGGAGCCGAACTCAGCCCACGTGAACGCGAGGGCGCCGCCCGGCCGCAGGTCGGCCACGGTCGAGTCGCCGAACCACCGGCTGACGTGCTCGGGCTCGGTCAGCAGCGACCAGACGCGGTCCCGGCTCGCGTCGATGACGATCTCGCGCTCGATGCTGTCGGCGGCCATACCGACAGACTTCCGGATGGCCGGGCCGACCCGGTTAGCGGACCCCGTAGAGGTGTTCGAGGGCGAGTTGGTCGAGGTGTTCGTAGGCCATGCCGCGGGCGCCGAGGGTGTCGGCGTCGATGGTGTAGCCGGCCAGGTCGCGCCAGGTTTCGCCGGGGGCCAGGGTGGGCTGGGTGAGCTGGGCGACGCGGGCGGCGGCCAGCGCGGCCTGGACGTCGGGGTCGGCGCGGAACGCGCGGGTTTTGGCCCGCAGGATGAGGTAGTTGCGCATGCAGGCGGCGGCCGACACCCAGACGCCGTGGTCGTCTTCGGTCCGCGGCGGCTTGTAGTCGAAATGGATCACGCCGTCGTAGCCGCCGGCCTCCAGCGCGTCGACGACCCAGAACGCGCCGCGGGTGTTCCCGGCGCCGAACCGCAGGTCCTGGTCGTAGCGGGGGCCGTGCTGGCCGTTGAGGTCGATGTGGAACAGCTTGCCGTGCCACAGCGCCTGGGTGATGGCGTGGGCGTAGTTCAGCCCGGCCATCTCCTCGTGCCCGACCTCCGGGTTGATCCCCACCAGCTCCGGGTGCTCCAGCTCGCCGATGAACGCCAGCGCGTGCCCGGCGGTGGGCAGCAGGATGTCACCGCGGGGCTCGTTCGGCTTCGGCTCGATCGCGAACCGGATCGCATACCCCTGGTCCAGCACGTACTGGCACAGCACGTCGAAGGCTTCCTTATACCGGCCCAGCGCCGCGGCCACGTCCTTGGCCGCCCCCGACTCGGCGCCCTCCCGGCCGCCCCAGCACACATACACCGACGCCCCCAGCTCCGCCGCCAGGTCCAGGTTCCGCAGCACCTTGGCCAGCGCGAACCGGCGCACCTGCCGGTCGTTCGCGGTGAACGCCCCGTCCTTGAACACCGGATGACCGAACAGGTTCGTCGTCGCCGTCGTCACCACCAGCCCCGTCTGGTCCAGCGCCGCCTTAAACGCCCCCACCAGCCGGTCCCGCTCGGCCTCGCCCGCACCGAACCCGAACACGTCATTGTCATGGAAATTCACCCCGTACACACCCAGCTCCGCCAGCTTGCGGACCGCCCGGTCCGCCGCCATCGGCGGCCGCACCGCCCCCCCGAACACATCCACCCCCTGCCACCCCACCGTCCAGATCCCGAACGAAAAACGATCAGCCCGCGTCGGCGCGTAGGCGTCTGCGCTCATGCTTGCCTCCAGCGAGGGTTCTTGTCGGGGAACGGGGGGTGCAGGTCACCCGGTCTGCGCACGCTCCCGGCGTTATGGGCTGGTCACGACGACCGTGGTGTCGAGGACCCGGTCGGCGCCAGGCCGCCGTTCCGGTCCGGAGAGCTCAAGCTCACCGTGCAGTCGCAAGTCAGCGGACGAGGAGCCGACGGCTACCTCGATCGTGCCCGGCTCCACGACCCGCGCGCCGGCGACGCCGTGGAACGAGGTGCGGTCCGCGTGCAGGCCGAACGTCACCCGGCGAGCCGCGCCGGGCTGAAGCTCGATCCGCGCGAAGCCCGCCAGCCAGCGCACTGGGCGGGCGACCTGGGCGACCGGATCGTGCAGGTACAGCTGCACGACCTCGGATCCCGGCCGGGTCCCGGTGTTGCGGATCACGCACGAGATTTCGGCCGCGCCGTCGGTGCCGATCCGCGCGCTGTGCAGGTCGCCGGTGACGGTCTCGCCGCTCGGTCGTACACACAGGTCCGAGTAGGCGAACGTGGTGTACGACAGACCGTGCCCGAACGGGAACAGCGGCGTCGGATCGACCGAGCTCACCTCCGTCCTGCCGCCGAGCGGTGCCGCCAGGTAGGTCGGCTGGAACGCGCCCGGCGCGACCGGCAGTTCCATTGGCAGCTTGCCGCCCGGCCCGACGCGGCCGGACAAGACTCCCGCGAGCGCGCGGCCGCCTTCCTGGCCGGGGAAGAACGCCTGCACGGCCGCGGCCAGGCCGCCGGCCACAGCGCCGAGCGCGTACGGGCGCCCGGTGATCAGCACGAGCACGACCGGCGTGCCGGTCTGGATCAGCTCGGTCAGCAGCTCTTCCTGCAGCCCGGGCAGCCGCAGGTCGGTGGCGTCGCAGCCCTCGCCGGACGTACCGCGGCCGAACAGCCCCGCCTCGTCGCCGAGCACCGCGATGACGGCGTCGGCGGCGCGCGCCAGCTCGACCGCCTCGGGCAGCCCGGACCGGTCGTCGCCGCGCACGTCACAGCCACGGCCGTAGCGCAGCGACGCGTCCGGCAGCTCCGCCCGCAGCGCCGCGTGCACCGGCAGCAGCGGGATGCCCGGGCCGGCCTCCGGATGCGCGTGTCCGACGTGCCGCGGGAACGTGTAGCAGCCGAAGAACGCGAGCGGGTCAGCGGCGAGCGGGCCCACCACGGCGTAGTTGCCGCCGGCGGCCAGCGGCAGCGCGCCGGCGTCGTTGGCGAGCAGCACGATCGAGCGCTCGGCAAGCTTCCTGGCCAGGTCGCGGTGCCCCGGCGGATCGAAATCCAGCGCCGCGCATGCCCTCCGGGTCGCCAGTGCTGGCCGCCACGGCCGGCGACCGCCGCCGCACTGCCGTCCAGCAGGCCGAGCTCGAACTTCTGCCGCAGCACCCGCCCGCTCGCCCGGTCAACCAGGCTCTCGGGCACGGCTCCGGAGCGCACGGCCTGCTCCAGCGGCTCGCCGAAGCAGCGAACGTTCGGCAACTCCACGTCCACGCCGGCCCGCAGGGCCAGCGCGGCCGCTTGCGCCGGCGAGCCTGCCACCCGGTGCAGCGCTTCCAGGAAGGAGATGCCGTAGTAGTCCGACGACGACCACGCCGTCGAATCCGAGATCACCGCGCAGCAGCTCAGTCAGCAGCGAGTGGTCCGCGGCGGGCGGCACGCCGTCGAGATCGGCATAGGAGTGCATGACCGACCGCGCGCCACCGTTCCTGATCGCCATCTCGAACGGAGGCAGGAACACATCGCCGAGCTCGCGCGGGCCGACGCTCACCGGCGCCTGGTTGCGGCCAGCCCGGGAGCCGGAGTAGCCGACGAAGTGCTTGAGCGTGGCGTGCACCCCGGTGGACTGCAGTCCGAGCACGTAGGCGGAGCCGAGCACGCCAACCAGGTACGGATCGGCGCCGATCGTCTCCTCCACCCGGCCCCAGCGGGGGTCACGGGCCACGTCGAGCACGGGCGCCAGGCCCTGATGGATGCCCGCCGCCCGCATGCTTCGCCCGATCGCCTCGGCCATCTCGCGCACGAGGTCGGCGTCGAACGAGGCGCCCCAAGCGAGCGGGGTCGGGAAGGCCGTGGCCGTAAAGGCGGCGAACCCGGTCAGGCACTCCTCGTGCGCGATCGCCGGGATGCCGAACCGATTGTTGCTGATGACCTCTGCCTGCAGCCGGGTCAGCTCCCCGATGCCTTCGGCCGGCTGCAGCGGGCGGGTGCCGAAAACCCTCGTAAGGTGGCCCAGTCCGTGCCGGATCAGCTCCCGCAGCGGCGGCATGTCCGCGGTGAACTCGCCCTGCAGCGGCGCGACGCCGTCGCCATCGGCGGCGGCGCCGCTCAGCCAGACGCTGCCCAGCTGCGCGAGTTTCTCCTCCAGGGTCATCCGGGCCAGCAGGTCGGCGACCCGCTCGGCCACCGGGCGGGCCGGGTCCTGCCACGCGGGCGCGGCGTGCGTCGCCCGGTCCGTGGGGTCAGTCCCGATGAGGCTGCCCGCGGTCACGTCGGGGATGACGACGACCTCGCGCTCCGCTGGCTCGCTGGGCGGGCCGAGGTCTGAGTGATGCCCGGTTGGCCCGGCCGGACGAATTGTCATGATCAGCTACCTCGGGCTGCCGGCGGACTCCCGCACGACCAGCTCGGTCGTGAGCTCGACCCGCTGGCTGCGCAGCGGCACGCCCTCGATCAGATCGCCCAGCATCTCGGCCGCGACGCGGCCCATGTCGGCGAGCGGCTGACGCACCGTCGTCAGCGGCGGCGACACCCAGCGGGCCGCGGGCAGATCGTCGAAGCCGACGACCGAGAGGTCCTGCGGGATCCGCAGCCCGCGCTGCCGCGCGGCCTCGTATACCCCGAGTGCCTGCTGGTCGCTGCCCGCGAAGATCGCGGTCGGGGGCTCGGCCAGGTCGAGCAGCTCGCCGCCGCGGATGAAGCCGCCTTCGTGCTGGAAGTCGCCGTGCCGGATGAGGCGGTCGTCGAACTGCGCGCCGGCCCGTTCGAGCGCCGATCGGTAGCCGTCGATCCTGGCCCGGCTGCACAGATAGTCGGCCGGGCCGGTGACCGCGCCGATCCGGCGGTGCCCGAGGCTCAGCAGATGATCGGTGGCGGCTATCCCGCCGGCCCAGTTCGTCGCGCCGACACTCGGCACGTCCGGCTCGGGCAGGTTCACCGGGTCGACGACGACCAGCGGGATGCCCTCCTCCCGCACCTGCCGCAGCTGCGGCATGGTCAGCTCGGACGTGACGAGGATGACGCCGTCGGTGTCATGGCTCGCCAGCGCGCTGGTCCAGCTGGCGGGCGTCGCGTTGCCGTGCCGCACGGCGGATACGGCCGCGCCCATGCTGTGCTCCGCGCACCAGTCTTCGACCCCGCGCAGGATCTCGACCGCCCACGGGCTGTCGAGCCCGTTGAAGATGAGGTCGATGAGCCCGGCCCGGCGTCCCCGGCGCGGTCCTGGACGCTGATACTGGCGCTCCCCCAGCAGCCGCTCGACCAGCGCCCGGGTGTCCGGCGCGACGTCCGGCCGGCCGTTCACGACCTTGGAGACCGTCGGCAGCGAGACACCCGCCTCGGCGGCGATGGCGGCCAGCGTCGTCCGGTTCCGGCGCCGCGCCTCCGGCGCGTGCCCGTTGCCGCTCGGCTTGGTCCTCGCCATGTCCCGTCCACCCTCCTGCCGCGACCGTACCTGCCGTGGTCGGTCCGGAGTCGCAGGCCCGTCCGATCACGCACCCTGACCGCACCAGATCGACCAGTTCAGGCCTGTCGCCTTCGAAAGTTTCGGTCACCATATCGGAGCCGGAGCTCAAGATCTAGGGGCGCGATCCATCCTGCCTCGCTTTGAGAGTGTCCGCAATAGTGCACTTCGCCAGCCGGATGCCGCCACTCAGCGCATTGACACCGCCCTCGGTAACAAATCCGGTACAGGGGGTTGACCCCGACTAGGCCGGTTCCTACGATGACGGCACATCGAAATGTTACTGAATATTTCGAACCCTCGAGGCGCCGGTGATCTGCCCAGGGTGTGGCGGCTTGACCGACGTACGTGCTAAAAATCACAATTCGGCCGTCAGGAGATGACGAACATGCGCGGCACCCGGATCCCCCGGAAGTACGCGGCCGTAGCCATCGCGGCGTCGGCGGCGCTCATCCTCGCTGCGTGCGGCAGCTCGGGCTCATCGAGCGGCCAGACAGCGAACGGCAAGATCACCCTCACCTTCTGGAGCAACGCGAACGCCAACCCGCTGCTCGGCGTGTTCCAGAAGCTCATGAAGGACTATCACGCCAGCCACCCGAACATCTCGTTCAACTACGTCCCCATCCAGAACGAGCAGTACGACACGAAGATCCAGGTCGCGCTGCAGGGCAACAACGCACCCGACGTGTTCTTCCAGCGCGGCGGCGGGTTCATGGCCACGCAGGTCAAGTCCGGCGAGATCAAGAACCTGACCCCGTACGTGTCCAGCTGGATCGGCGAGCTTGGCTCGCAGGCGCAGGCCTGGCAGATCAACGGCGCGCAGTACGGCGTCCCCTACGACCTGCACACAGTCGGCTTCTGGTACCGCAAGGACCTGTTCGCCAAGGCCGGCATCACCACTCCGCCCGCGACGATCCCGGAGCTGGAGGCGGACGTCACCAAGCTGAAAGCCGCGCACATCGTGCCGATCGCGGTCGGCAGCAAGGACCAGTGGCCGGACGCGTTCTACTACGACTACTTCGCGGTCCGCGAATGCTCGGTCGCCACCCTGCAGGCTGCGGTCAAGAACGTCACGGCGAGCGCCCCGTGCTTCGCCAAGGCGGGCAACGACCTCAAGGCGTTCATGGCCACCAGCCCGTTCCAGCCCGCGTTCCTGAACACGCCGGCCCAGACCGGCGCCGGCAGCTCGGCCGGGATGGTGGCCTCCGGCAAGGCCGCGATGGAACTCCAGGGCGACTGGGACCCGAGCGTCTTCCAGGCGCTGGTGCCGAAGAGCCAGTGGCAGTCCGACACCACTGACCTCGGCTGGTTCGGGTTCCCGGCCGTGCCCGGCGCGCCTGGAAACGCCACCGCCCTGCTCGGCGGCAGCGACGGCAATTCGTGCTCGAACAACGCGCCCGAGCCGGCCTGCGCCGACTTCCTGCAGTACCTCGACAGCGCAACGGCACAGCAGCAGGTCGCCGGAGCGAGCCTGCTGCCGGCCAACCCGGCGGCGGCCTCGGCGGTGAGCCTGTCCGGCGGACCAGAGCGTCCTGCAGGCGAGCAAGGCATCGTCCTTCACCCAGGAGTACCTCGACCTCGCCTGGCCGACGAACGTGGGCACCGCGCTGGACTCCGCGGTGGCGACCTTCTTCGCCAAGCCCACCACGACCACGCCGCAGTCCATCGTCACGGCTATTAACCAGGCCGCGACCCGGCAGTAATAGCGAACTCAGGTAATGACGGAACTCAAGGGAGTGGCGGCGGCCGCAGGCGCGCCTGCGGCCGCCGCGACCCCGCACCCCGCACCGGCCGGCCGCCGTCATCGACCGCGCCGGCAGGTCATCGAGCTGATCGTGCTGCTCGGGCCGGCCCTGGCGCTGTTCGCGGCGTTCGTGCTGCTGCCCATCGGCATCGCCGCCTACTACGGGATGTTCAACTGGACCGGCTACGGCCCGCTCTCCGATTTCACCGGCCTGCACAACTACAAGCTGGTGCTCGAAGACCCGGTGTTCCGGTCGTCTCTATGGCACAACCTGATCATCGCGGTCCTCTCGCTGGTCATCCAGCTGCCCATCAGCATCGCGATCGCGCTGCTGCTGAACCGGCGGATGCGCGGCGGCTCGTTCCTGCGGATGGCGGTGTTCGCGCCGTACGTCGTGTCCCAGGCCACCACCGCGGTGCTGTGGTTGCTGCTGCTGCAGCCGGGCGGCTTCGTCGACGAACTCATGAAGGCCGTCGGCCTCGGCGGCCTGGTGCAGGAGTGGCTGGCCGATCCGACCATCGTCCTGTACACCATGTTCGTGGTGCTGACCTGGCAGTTCATCGGCTTCGGCGTCATCTTGCTGCTGGCGGGCCTGCAGAGCATCCCGGCCGAGCTGCGGGAGGCCGCCGCGATCGACGGCGCGTCCGCGTGGCAGACCACCCGGCGGATCACGCTCCCGCTGCTCGGGCCGACCGTCCGCATCTGGGTCTTCCTGTCGATGATCGGCTCACTGCAGGTCTTCGACCTGGTCTGGATCATGACCCTCGGCGGCCCCGCCAACGCGTCGAGCACGATGGTCACCTACATGATCTTCTTCGGCTTCCACAGCCTGGAGTTCGGCTACGGCAGCGCGGCGGCGGTCCTCCTGTTCGTGATCAGCTTCGTGCTCGCGTTCGTGTTACCAGCGATTCGTCCTGCGCCGCGACACCGACGGCGCGCTGACCCGGGCAGTGGGGTGATCGGCAGTGGCCGCAGCAGCTGACGCCGTCCGGTCCGCGCCCGCCGCGGCAGCGGCAGCGGCGGGTCAGGGCCTCGATTCCGGTCAGCTACCTGGTTGCCCTGGTGATCATCGCGATCACGCTGGTGCCGATGCTGTACGTGATCGTCGGCGGGTTCCGGACTACCGCGCAGCTCAACTCGGCACCGAACGGCCTGCCGCATCCCTGGGTCTGGCAGAACTACAAGTCGATCCTGACCTCGGCGACCTTCTGGCAGAACCTCGGCAACAGCGCGCTGATCTCGGTCGTGGTCACCGGCCTGGCGGTCGGGCTGGGCGCGATGGCGTCGTTCGCGCTGGCCCGGTACAAGTTCCCAGGCCGCGAGGCCTGGTACATGATGTTCGCGATCGGCCTGCTGTTCCCGGCCAACGTGGCCTCGCTGCCGGTGTACTTCCTGGACAAGCAGGTCCACCTGCTCGACAACTGGCTCGGCGTGGCCCTGCCGGAGGCGGCCTTCGCGCTGCCGATCACGGTCATCATCTTGCGGCCGTTCATGCGCGCGGTGCCGGGCGAGCTCGAAGACGCCGCCGTCGTGGACGGCGCGACCAGGATCACGTTCTTCCTGCGGATCCTGATCCCGCTATCCCGGCCCGCCCTGATGACGGTGGCCATCCTGGCGTTCGTCACGAGCTGGAACGCCTACCTGCTGCCGCTGCTGGTCTTCACCACGCCGGCCCACTTCACGCTGCCGCTCGGGCGTGGCCACGTTCCAGTCCACGTACTCGCAGGACACGGCCAGCGTGTTCGCCTTCACCGCGCTGTCGATGCTGCCGGCGCTCGCGTTCTTCGTCCTGGCGCAGCGCCGCATTGTGGGAGGGCTGTCCGGACTGGCCGGGTCGGTCAAGGGTTAAATAGCGTCTCATGCTCGCTGACCTCCCGCTCGCCGACCTGCGCGGCTACACCCCGGACGTGGCCGAGCCCGCCGACTTCGACGGCTTCTGGACCGGCCAGCTGGCGGCGGCCCGCGCGCACCGGGCCGAGCCGGCCTTCACGCTGACCGACTCGCCGGTCCGGCACGCCGAGGTGTACGACGTGACGTTCCCCGGCCACGGCGGCAACCCGATCAGCGGCTGGCTGCTCGCCCCGCGGACCGAGGTGCCGGGCGCGGCCGTGATCGTCGAGTTCATCGGGTACGGCGGCGGCCGCGGGCACCCGTTCGACTGGCTGCGGTGGAGCGCCGCCGGGCACGTGCACCTGGTCATGGACACCCGCGGCCAGGGCGGCGGCTGGCGCAGCGCGGACACGCCGGATCCGGCCGACGGCGGCTCGCCCGCTTCGCCGGGATTCATGACGCGCGGCATCATGGACCCGGCCACGCACTACTACACGCGGCTGTTCACCGACGCCGCCCGGGCGGTCGACGCGGCCCGGTCCTGGACCGGTTCGGCCGGCCGCCCGATCGTGACCGCGGGCGCGAGTCAGGGCGGCGGACTGGCCATCGCGGCCGCGCACCTCGGCGACGTCGGGGCGGTGCTACCCGACGTTCCCTTCCTGGCCCATCCGGTCCGGGCGCTGGAGGTCACCGACGCCCATCCGTACCGGGAGCTCGCCGACTTCTGCAAGGTGAACCCCGGCCGGGCGGACCAGGTCTTCACGACGCTGTCCTACCTCGACGTGGTCAATCACGCCAAGCGGGCGACCGCGCCGGCGCTGTTCTCGGTCGGGCTCGCGGACGTGATCACGCCGCCGTCGACGATCTTCGCCGCGTTCAACCACTACGCCGGGCCCAAACAGATCGCCGTGTACCCGTACAGCGGGCACGAGGGCGGCGAGACCGCGCACTTCCTGGCGCAGCTCGACTTCCTCCGGCAGGCGGGCCTGCGGCCGGTGTCGTAGCGCCGGCGAGGCGCCGAGCGCCCGCTCGACTGCCTGCTGCATCGTCTCTACCGGGGCCTGGTGGCCGGTGAGCCGCTCGAACGCGAACGCGCCCTGCAGCACGAGCATCCTGACTCCGCCGATGGTCTGCGCGCCCGCCGACGGCCGCCCGGTCCAGCAGCGCCGACCGGCCCGGCCGGGTTACGACGTCCATCACGATCCGCGCCGTCGCGAAGACGGCGTCGGGCACCGGCACGTCGGAGCGCAGGTCGTTCCCGATCGAGGTCGCGTTCACCAGGATGCCGGGCGCTGCCGCCGCCACGTCGCCGAGCGGGCCGCCGTAGCTGGCGCCCAGGCCGTCGGCCAGCGCGCGGCCCTTCGCCTTCGACGGCATCGGCATGTGCTCCGGCGGATGGGCGTCGGTCTGTGAATTCTCGATGGCCAGCCGTGAGCCCCATGGCGGACGCGAGGCGCCGCGCGATGGCGGTCAGCCAAATAGCCCAGGACACCAGCGGCTGCGCCGGCTGAACACGCGTACCTCGCAGCCGCGCTGGCGGAGGCCGTAGACCACCGCCCTGGCCGCGCCGCCCGAGCCGAGCACCGCCACCCGCTGCCCGGCCAGCTCGCATTTCTCCGCGAGCGCCCCGGCGGCACCGATCCAGTCGCAGTTGTAGCCGGTCAGATGGCCGCCGGCGTTGTGCACGAGGTTCACGGCGCCGATGGCGGCGGCGACCGGGTCCAGCTCGTCCAGGTGCGCGATGATCTCTTCCTTGAACGGCTTGGTCACGCTGACGCCGGCGAAGTTCAGGGTCCGGATCGCGGCCATCGCCGCGCCTACGTCGGCCGGCTGGAAGACGAACCAGCGATAGTCGAGGCCGAGTTCTTCGAACGCCGCGTTCTGCATGATCGGCGACGTGGTCTGCCGGTTGGCCGGCCAGTGCCCGAGGGATGCGCACAGCCTCGTGCTCGCCGTGATCATCACGCTGAATGCCTCCGCTTCCGCTGGCCCTACGCGCGGAAACGATATCTTTCCGGCGATCTACGCCGAACCTCCGGGCCCGGGCCGCAACGGCCACGGCCCGGGCCCGGAGGACGCGACTACATCTCGAGGGCTTCGTACACCTCGATCGAGCCGCCGCCGGTCAGCACCGGGCAGCCCTTGGTCTTCGCGGTGGCGTCGCCGAGCGAGTCCGCGGTCACGATGGAGTAACCGCCCGCCTTCGAGGCGCCCCCCTCGGACGTCCCGCCGGCGCTGACGGTCGCGGACGAGCCGAACGGGTTGCCCATGTCGGCCACCGTGTCGCCCAGGGTCCCGAACCAGGCGCCCCAGGCCTGCATCTGCTGCTCCTGCTCGGCGGGCGTAGCTGCCATCTGGCCGCCGGTGTAGACGTATACGAACTTCGCCATCGAAATCTCCTCCTGGATATAGGGGCGTGATACTCAGTCCGACGAGCGATCTCGCGCGCATTCGACAACCCCGGCGAAGAAACTCGGCCGCCGACGACTTTTCACGGACAACGAATCGTTGACCGCACTATTTGGACGGTTTTGCGGCGTCGATGCCCGTGAAAAGCTGTGCCGCGGCCGTCTGGGCCGCGGCGGCCGGACGAGCTAAGCGACGCGGGCGGCCGTGGCCCAGGCGGCGGCGTTCAGCTCGAACGGGCCGGCTGGCAGCCTGGACCGGCAGCGCTCGCGCAGCTCCGCCCGCCGCTCCTGGTCGAGCGACGCCAGGTGCGCCCCGGCCGGGCCGACGCCGAGCGTGTACGGGTGCCACCAGTCGTCGAAGGACCCATAGCGCGAGGTCACGGTCAGCGCGACCGACCGGACCGGTTCGAGACCGGCCTGCGTGAGCAGTTCCGCGAGGTGTCCCTCGCGCGCGCCGGCCAGCGCGGACTCATCGCGCGCGGCCGGGTCAAGCTCGAGCGCGGCCCGCCAGAACGTGGTCAGCGGATCCCGGCCGCCGCCGTAGTCCCAGACGGTCGCCGCCACGATCCCGCCCGGCCGGGTCACCCGGCCCATCTCCCGCAGGCCCGCGACGGGATCGGCCATGAAGTGCACGACCAGCTGAGCCAGCGCGACGTCGAAGCTCGCGGCCGCGAACGGCAGGCGCTCGGCGGCGGCCCGGCTGATAGCGGCCGCGGGCACCCGGCTCGCCGCCGCCCGGGCAAACGACTCGGACGGCTCGACCGCGCAGACCGCAACCGGGCCGAGCCGGCGGCACAGCTCCGCCGTCAGCGCGCCGGGACCGGCGCCCACGTCGAGCGCGCGCTGGCCCGCCGCGACGCCGGCCAGGTCGGCGGACAGCGGCGCCAGCGGCTCGGAGAACCGGCCCATGAAGGCGGCATACGCCTCGGCGCTGACAGCAAACGACATACCTCCGCAGTCTGCCACCGGCACGGCGGCCGGCGCCCGGCCGCAACTGACGGGCCGCGGTGCGCATCAGCAGGAGGGCGCCGCGCGCCGCGCGGCGCCCTCCGATGAGCCAGGCAGCATGCTCAGCTGAGCGCGGCGAAGAACTCGCGGATGTCGGCCACCAGCACGTCGGTCGCCTCGTGCGCGGCGTAGTGCCCGGCCGCGTCGGTCTGGGTGCCGGCCGCGGCGGTGGCGCCGTAGGAGTGCCAGCTCACGATGTTGGCGTGGTCGCGGTCGGCGAACCGGCGGATCGACTGGAAGTCACCCGCGAACATCGCCAGGCCGGTGGGCACCGTCGTCGGCCCCGATGGCGCCTGGCCCGCGTGCGCGTCCTCGTAGTAGAACCTGATCGACGAACCCGACGTCCCGGTCAGCCAGTAGATCGCGACGTTGGCCACGATGAACTCAGGGTCGAGGCTCTCCCCGAACAACTGGCTGTTCCAGGCCAGCAGGCGGCCGGCGAGTCCGCCAGCGCGAACGCGAGGGTCTGCGGCTGCTGGCTGTGCAGCGGGTTGAAGGAGAACTTGTTCTCGTAGAACCACTGCAGGTGCTGCATGGCCGCCAGGTCCGCCGCGGACATCCCCTCGAACTCCGCCGGGTCACCGGACGGGAACGAGAACAGCTGCGTGACGTGCACGCCCAGGACGTGCGCGCCGTCCACGCGGCCGAGTTCGGGCGCGACCATCGACCCCGCGTCGTTGCCCACGGCGCCGTAGCGCTCGTAACCGAGACGCGCCATCAACGTCGCCCAGGCCCGCGCGGTGCGGAACCGGTTCCAGCCGGCCGAGCGGGTCGGGCCGGAGAACCCGAACCCTGGCAGCGACGGGATCACCAGGTGGAACGCCGGGTCGCCGGGTGTCTCGGGCTCGGTCAGCGGCGTGATGACGTCGATGTACTCCAGCACCGAGCCCGGCCAGCCGTGCGTCAGGATCAGCGGCGTCGCGTCCGGTCGCGACGAGCGCACGTGCAGGAAGTGGATGGTCTCGCCATCGATCTCGGTCCTGAACTGCGGGTAGGAATTCAGCCGCGCCTCAGTCGCCCGCCAGTCGTAGCTCTCCAGCCAGTACCTGGCCAGCGCCCGGATGCGGCTGCCGCTCTGCCCGTAGCTGTCCCCGGCACCGGGCAGTTCGTCCGGCCAGGCAGCGCGCCGCAGCCGGTCCTGCACATCGTCGAGGGCCGCCTGCGGGACTTCGATGCGGAACGGCAGGATCTCCTGACTCGGGTCCTGAACGGTCGCGGTCATCGTGGCCTCCTGAGATCGGAACGGAATGTTCTGTTCCTCTACTCTAACAGAACGGAACGATCTGTTCCAGTGCTAGAGTGTGACTCATGACACAGCCGACTACCGCCCGCGAGCCGCAGAACGCACCTCCCGGCCGGGCCGGCTTGGCCGGCCGCCGGGCGCAGGCGGCCCGCAACGATGAGGTCATCTTGCAGGCGGCCAGGGATATTTTCATCGCCGACGCGGACGCGCCCGTCTCGGCCGTCGCGCAGCGGGCCGGCGTCGGCATCAGCGCGCTCTACCGCCGCTACCCGAGCAAGGAAGACCTGCTTCGCCAGCTCTGCCACGATGGCCTGCGGCAGTTCATCGCGATCGCGGAGCGGGCGAGCGCGGAGCCGGACGACTGGGATGCGTTCGCCGCTTTTCTGGCCGGCGTGGTCGACGCCGACGTGCACTCGCTGACCGTGCACCTGGCGGGCACCTTTACCCCGACCCCACAGATGGGCGCGGACGCCCTGGCGGCGGTCGCGCTGGCGGACGCGTTGCTGGTCCGGGCGGCCGCCAGCGGGCGGATGCGGCCCGGCATCGTGAGCGGCGACGTCACGCTGATCCTCGAGGGCTGCGCCGCGATCCGGGTGCCGGACGCGGACCGGTCCCGGCAGCTGCGCACCCGCTATCTCGGGCTCGCGCTCGACGGGCTGCGGCAGCCGGAGGCCGGTGACCTGCCCGGTCCCCCGCCGGCGCCGGGCGAGCTGAACTGGCGCTGGACGGCTAGCCGATCCTGATCGCTAGCTGATTCCTATTGTCAGCGCGGTCCAGGCGCCGATGCAGATCCGGTCCCCGGCGTGCAGCCGCACCGGCACGCCGATGGCGATCTCGACCCCGTTCAGCTGAGTTCCGTTAGCGGAACCCGGGTCCAGCAGCGTCCAGCTGCCGTCGGGTGCCGCGGTGAGCACGGCGTGCAAGTGCGAGATGGCGAAGTCGGTCGGCGGCCCGGTCAGATCGACCTCTGGCTCGATGCCGCGGGACGGGCTGCGCCGCCCGATCCGGACCTCGGGGCCGATCAGCCGGAACCTGCGGGGCGGGCAGTGCAGCGGAAAGTCAATCTCCGCCAGGCCGGGGCCGGCCGCCGCGACGCGCTCGAAGTAGGCGGGGTCCGAGGTCACGAGGGCCGTCCATTCGAACTTCGCTCTGGGCCGGTCCGGCGGCGCGCCGACCGGATATCTAGGTCCCGGGACTTGCCAGGTCTCGGCGGCGTCCCTGTTCCCGACTGTGCCCATGTTTCCCCCGTCCCAGTTTCCGGCGGCGGCCCTGTCCCCGGCGGGTGCCGCGTGCCTCGGCACGGGCCGGGCCCCTGGTCCGCTGCCCTGGCCGACGGGCGACGGGGCCGCGGCCATGGGCAGGTCGCAGACGTCGCAGTAATCTCCGGCCAGCGTCAGATGACCACTAGGGCAGGTCGGCATGTGTCCCCCCGCTGCTTCCTCGGCGGACGCGGATGCGTCTGCGGCGAGGAACCCTCGCACGGCGCCGGTACCTGTCCAGGTCACTTGGCGCTGACGGAATATGCCATCAGATTCCCACTGCGACCGCAAGTCCCGTTGGCTCGGGTCTGGGCCGATTTCCGACGACCGACGGTCAAGTCCGCCCGGCTGGCCGGCGCCGTTGACACCCCAGTCGTGCCGCACCTAGATTTTCATCGTTCGAGCACGTAACTCGTGTTCGGAAAGCGCACACTCGGCTTGCTGTGCTTTCCCGGACTTTCCACTAGGAGCGGGCGTGACTCTCCTCGACTCATCGCGTTGGCAGGGCAAGGTCTTCAGCGGCGGCTGGCGGGCTGCCGACGGCGGCGGGACATCGACGGTCCGGGAGCCGGCCACCGGCGCGGAGCTCGGCCGCGTCGGCCTGGCGTCGCCCGCTGACGTCGCGGCGGCGGCGCAGGCGGCGGCGGCCGCGCAGCCGGCCTGGGCGGCGACGCCGTACACACAGCGCGCCGCCATCTTGCGCAAGGCGGGTGACATCTGGCTCGCGAACGCGGCCGAGATCGAGGACTGGAGCATCCGCGAGGGCGGCAAGATTCCGCCCGCGGCGCAGTTCGAGACGCACGTCGCCACCGAGGAAGTCTTCGAGGCCGCGACCCTGCCGGGGCGCCCGTACGGCGACCTGCTGCCCAGCGAGCAGCCGCACCTGAGCTTCGCCGAGCGGGTACCCGTCGGCGTCGTCGGCGTCATCTCGCCGTTCAACTTCCCGCAGATCCTCGCGATCCGGTCCGTCGCGCCCGCGCTCGCGCTGGGCAACGCGGTGGTGCTGAAGCCAGACCCGCGCACCGCCGTCTGCGGCGGGGTCGTGCTCGCCCGGATCTTCGAGGAGGCCGGGCTGCCCGAGGGGCTGCTGCATGTGCTGCCCGGCGGCGCGGACGCCGGCGAGGCGCTGGTGACCGACCCGCGGGTGAGCGTGATCTCGTTCACCGGCTCGACCGCGGCCGGCCGCAAGGTCGGCGCGCTCGCCGGAGAGCACCTCAAGCGCGTGCACCTCGAACTCGGCGGCAACTCGGCGCTGATCGTGCTGGACGACGCCGACCTGGACAAGGCGGCGTCGGCGGGCGCGTGGGGATCGTTCCTGCACCAGGGCCAGATCTGCATGACGACCGGGCGGCACATCGTGCACGAGCGGGTCTACGACGACTACGTCAGCCGGCTCGCCGAGAAGGCCAGCCACCTGCCGGTGGGCGACCCGGCCTCGGGTCAGGTGGCCCTCGGGCCGATCATCGACGAGCGGCAGCGGGACAAGGTGCACGCGCTGGTGACCGGTTCCGTCGACGCCGGCGCCCGGCTGGCCGCGGGCGGCACCTACGAGGGGCTGTTCTACCAGCCCACGGTGCTGGCCGACGTCGCGCCGGCGATGCCCGCGTACGCCGGCGAGGTATTCGGGCCGGTGGCGCCCGTCGTGCGGTTCGGCAGCGCGGAGGAGGCGGCCAAGCTGGCCGCCGACTCCGAGTACGGCCTGTCGCTCGGGATCCTCACCAAAGACGTCATGCGCGGGCTTGAACTGGCCCGGCAGATCCCCACCGGCATCGTGCACATCAACGACCAGACGGTGGACGACTCGCCGAACACCCCCTTCGGCGGCATCCGGGCGTCCGGCACCGGCGCGCGCTTCGGCGGCAGCGCTAACCTGGACGCCTTCACCGACACCCGGTGGGTGACGGTGCGCGGGGACATCGCGCCCTATCCGTTCTGAGCGCCACGGCACAAAGGAAACATGCGCACTCGCACCCAGATCGGCATCGTCGGGGCCGGCCCGGCCGGGCTGCTGCTCTCGCACCTGCTCGCGCTGCGCGGCATCGACTCGGTGCTGATCGAGACCCGCAGCCGGGAGTACTGCGAGGCACGCCAGCGCGCCGGGGTGCTCGAGGCCGGGAGTGTGCGGCTGCTGCGCGAGGCGGGCGTCGCCAGCAGGCTGGACCGGCAGGGGATCGAGCACGGCGGGATCTACCTGCAGTTCGCGGGCGAGCGCCGGCACCTAGACTTCCGCGAGCTGACCGGGCGCACGGTGACCGTGTACGCGCAGACGGAGGTCGTCAAGGACCTCATCGCCAGGCGCATCGCCGACGCGGGTGAAGCGGCGATCCAGTTCAGCGTCACCGACACGTCGGTGGCCGACCTGGAAACCGACACCCCGGTGCTGCGCTACACCAGCGAGGATGGCGTCCAGTACGAGGTCAGCTGTGACGCCATCGCCGGCTGCGACGGGTTCCACGGCATCTGCCGGCCGGCCATCGCGGCCAGCGAGCTGACGGTCGTGGAGCGCGGCTACCCCTACGCCTGGCTCGGGATACTCGCCGATGTCCCGCCGTCAACCGACGAGCTCATCTATGCCCACCACCGCCGCGGTTTCGCGCTGCACAGCCTGCGCGGGCCGACGACCAGCCGGCTCTACCTCCAGGTCGAACCCGACGAGGACATCGCGAACTGGCCGGACGACCGGATCTGGGCCGAGCTGAGCGAGCGGTTCGCGCTGCCCGGCTGGGACCTGAAGCCAGGCCCGGTACTGGACAAGAGCATCACGCCGATGCGCAGCTTCGTCAGCGCGCCCATGCGGCACGGCCGGCTGTTCCTGGCCGGGGACGCCGCGCACATCGTGCCGCCGACCGGGGCCAAGGGCCTGAACCTCGCGCTCGCCGACGTCGCGCACCTGGCCCCGGCGCTGGACGGCCTGGTCCGCGGGCAGCCGGACAAGGCGGACGCGTACTCCGCCAGCTGCCTGGACCGGGTCTGGCGGTCCACGCACTTCTCCTGGTGGATGACCACGATGCTGCATCGCACGCCGGGCGCCGACGACATGGAGGCGCAGCTGCAGCTCTCTCAGCTGCGCTACGTCACCTCGTCGCGGGCCGCCGCGACCTCGCTGGCCGAGAACTACACCGGCCTGCCACTCCCCTGAAATAGAAGGAAGAGCCATGCTGAGCTTGCCACCGTTCCGCGCCGATCACGTCGGCAGCCTGCTGCGGCCCGAGGGCCTGCTGGCCGCCCGCGAGGACTTCGCGGCCGGCCGGCTCGACGCCGCCGAGCTGCGCGAAGTCGAGGACACCGCGATCGAAGGCGTCGTCGCGATGCAGCGCGAGGCCGGGCTGCAGACGGCCACCGACGGCGAGTTCCGCCGCGCCTCCTGGCACATGGACTTCATCTACCAGCTCGGCGGCATCAGCAAGGCGCCGGGCAACCTCGCGGTGAAGTTCCGCAGCGCCGAGGGCAGCATCGAGTTCACGCCCGCGGCGCTGCACGTCGGCAGCAAGATCCGGCTCGACCACACGATCTTCGCCGACGACTTCCGCTTCCTGCAGTCGGTGGCCGGGGACGCGACGCCGAAGCTCACCATCCCGTCGCCGAACATGGTGCACTACCGCGGCGGTCCGGCGGCGATCGACAGCCACGTGTACCCGGACATGGAGCAGTTCTGGACCGATCTCGCCGCCGCGTACGCGGACGAAGTGCAGCGGGTCGCCGAGCTCGGCTGCACCTACCTGCAGCTGGACGACACGAGCCTGGCCTATCTCAACGACCCGGCGCAGCGAGCCGAGATCGCCGATCGCGGCGAGGACGCCGAGCACCTGCACTTGCGCTACATCCGGCAGGTCAACAGCGCGATCGGCGGCCGGCCCGAGGGCCTGCGGGTGACGACGCACATGTGCCGCGGCAACTTCCGGTCGTCCTGGGCCGCCGAGGGCGGCTATGACTTCGTCGCGGAGGCGCTGTTCAGCGAGCTCGCGGTGGACGGGTTCTTCCTGGAGTTCGACGACGAGCGCTCGGGTGGCTTCGAGCCGCTCCGGTTCGTGCCGCCCGGCAAGATGGTCGTGCTCGGCCTCGTCACCACGAAGTCCGGCGCGCTGGAGGACCCGGACGTGCTCAAGCGGCGGATCGACGAGGCGGCCAGGTACGTGCCGCTGGAGCAGCTGTGCCTGTCGCCGCAGTGCGGCTTCTCCTCCACGGTGGAGGGCAACGTGCTGACGCAGGAAGAGCAGCTGGCCAAGCTGCGGCTGATCGTCGACGTCGCCAGGGACGTCTGGGGGTAGGCCAGCCGCCGAAATCGGCTCAGCCCTAACCGGCTCAGCCCTGCGACCTGAGGTCGTCCTCGATCCGGCGGGCGGTCTCCAGCAGCGCCGGCAGCAGGTCGGACCGCATGGACGCCATGCTGACGCGGCTGGCGTGCGCGGACACGTTGATCGCGGCCGTCACCGTGTCGCCCGAGCCGTGAATCGGAGCGGCGATCGCGCGCAGTCCTTCTTCCAGTTCCTGGTCCACGATCGAGTAACCGAGCCGGCCGACGTCCCCGACGATCTCCCTGAGCCGGCCGGGATCGGTGACCGTGCGCGACGTGAACGGCTCGAACTCCGCCTCCGCCAGGTACCGGGTGAGGTCCTCGTCGCTCAGGCCGGCCAGCAGCACGCGGCCCATCGACGTCGCGTACGCCGGGAACCGGGTGCCGACCGAGATCGCAACGGTCATGATGCGCTTGGTGGGCACCCTGGCGACGTAGACGATGTGATGCCCGTCGAGGACCGAGATCGAGGACGACTCGCGCACCCGGGCGACCAGCTCTTCCAGGTGCGGCGACGCGATCTCGGGCATCGCCAGCCCGGACAGGTAGGCGTAGCCGAGTTCGAGCACCCGCGGGCTGAGCGAGAACTCCCGGCCGTCGTTGCGGACGTACCCGAGCTTGACCAGCGTCAGCAGGAACCGGCGCGTCGCCGCCCGAGTCAGGCCGGTCTCGCGCGCGACCTCGCTCAGGCTCAGTTTGTCCCGGTCAGGGCCGAAAGCGCGGATGACCGCGAGGCCACGGTCCAGTGACTGGACGAAGTCGCTGTTGCGCGTGCCGTCGTCGTCGCTGCGCGGGCTGGCTCCGCCGGCGGCGGTGCCGCCGCCGTCCCGGCCCGATGTGTTCGCTCTGCGCGCAGAAGTTGCCATCGGTCGCATGCTAGCGCTCAGCGCGCCAGTTCTGGTCGGCCGCGGCCGCGTGCTCGAAATGCGCCAGCAGTTCGGCTGTCACCTCGGCGGCCGAGGACACCGCCGCCAGGTGCGCTGCGTCCGGCAGCACGCGCAGCCGCGCGCCCGCGATTCGGGCCGCGATTTCCGCTCCGTGCTCGGGCGGCGTGGCCGGGTCCGCCGCGCCGGCGAGGACCAGAGTCGGCGCGCCGACCGCGGCCAGCCCGGCGCGCAGGTCCATCGCCGCGATGGCCTCGCAGCAGCCCGCGTAGCCTTCCGGATCGGTCTGATCCAGCATCGCCCGCACCGAGCCGACGACCGCGGGTTCGCGGGCGGCGTAGCCGGCGGTGAACCACCGGCCGATCACCGGCGCGGAGATCGAGCCCATCCCGCTCGCCCGGACGGCTAGCGGCCCGGTCCCGCCAGCCGTCGGCGGGCGGCAGGTAGGCCGACGTGCAGACCAGCCCGAGCGCGGCGATCCGGTCCGGCGCGGCGGCCGCCAGCCACATCCCGATCATGCCGCCGAGCGACATGCCCGCGTACCCGGCGCGCTCGACGCCGAGCGAGTCCAGCAGCGCGAGCACGCCGGCGCCCAGCTCGGCGATCGTGTACGGGCCCGGCCAGGCTGCCGCTGCGCCGTGGCCGGGCAGCTCGAACCGCAGCAACCGGAAGCTTCGTCGCAGGTCAGGAACTTGCCGGTCCCACACCGCGGTGCTGGTGCCCAGGGAGTTCCCGAGTATCAGCACGGGCGCGTCCCGCGGCGGGTCGAACTCCGCCGCCACCGGTACCGGCCAGGCCTGCCAGTCAGACATCAAAGAAGACGGTCTCGTGCTCGCCCTGCAGGTGGACGTCGAACCGGAACTCGCCCGGTCCGCCGTCGGCCGGCCGGGCGATCAGCGTGTCCCGGCGATCGGGATCAACCGACCGCAATACCGGGTCGGCTGCGTTCGCCGTCGCCTCGTCCGGGAAGTAGATCCGGGTCACGACCCGGTCCAGCAGTCCGCGCGCGAACACCGAGACATCCAGGTGCGGCGCCTCGGTGCCGCCGCCCGGGGCCGGGAGCGGGCCGGGCCGGAGCGTGACTATCTGGTACCGCCCGCCGGCATCGGTGGCGCTGCGGCCGAAGGCGCGGAAGGCCGCGACGGCGGGCCTGACCGCCCCGCGCGGATCGTCTGGATGGTCGAACCGCGAGTCCGGGTCGGCCTGCCAGGTCTCGACGAGCGCGTCCGGCAGCGGCTGTCCGGCCCCGTCCAGCACGATGCCGGTGATCACGATCGCGCCGGGCGTGTCCGGCGGGACGACGTGCGGGCCGTCTGGCCAGGGCAGCTCGATGGCCAGGAACGGGCCGACGGTCTGCGACGGGGTGAGGCCCGCGGTCACTGATCCTCCCCTGACTCGAAATAGGTCGCGGTCCGGCCGCGCAGCACGATGTCCCACTGATACGCCAGCGCCCAGTCCGGCTCGGTCGTGTCCATGTCGAAGGTCGCGATGAGCCGCTCCCGTGCCTTCGGGTCCGGGACCGAGTTGAAGATCGGGTCGAACGGGAATAGCGGGTCGGACGGGAAGTACATCTGCGTCACCAGCCGCTGGGTAAACGCGCGGCCGAACAGCGAGAAGTGAATGTGGGCGGGCCGCCACGCGTTCCGGTGATTGCCCCACGGGTAGGCGCCCGGCTTGATGGTGACGAACCGGTAGCGCCCCGCCGAGTCGGTCAGGCACCGGCCGCCACCGGTGAAGTTCGGGTCGAGCGGCGCCGGGTGCTGGTCAACCACGTGCGCGTACCGGCCGGACGCGTTGGCCTGCCAGACCTCCACCAGCGTGTCCGGGACCGGGCGGCCGTCGGAGTCCAGTACCCGGCCGGTGACGATGATCCGCTCGCCGAGCGGTTCGCCGGACTGGCCCGCGAGTGAGGTCCGCGTCCTGCGCCGTCACCAGCCCGTCGCCCAGCAGCGGCCCCGTCACCTCGGTCAGCCCCTGCGGCAGCGGCACGAGCGGCCGGGTCGGCGCGCGCAGCGCGGTCGAGCGGTAGTCCGGTGAGTGCAGCGGCGGGTGGATGCCCGTCGGTTGCTCATACCGGGGCAGCACAAGCCCGCTGCCCGAAGCCGCCGGGTCGTCAGTCGTCATGTGCGTGCTCCTTCTGCCGGGCTGGCCGGCCCGCTCGCCCGCAACGCGCGCAGCGTGGCGAGCTCAACCTCCGCCGGCGGCCTGGCTTGCGCCAGCTCGGGCGAGACTCGCAGGTCCCAGCCGGTCTGCTCCTGCACCTGCGCGACACTCACGCCGGGGTAGATCTCGGTCAGGACCAGTTCCAGGGTGTCCGGGTCGGGCCGCAGCACACCGAGGTCGGTGATCACCTGGCGCGGGCCGCCGCCGGTCAGGCCGAGGCGCTCCCGGCTGCCGGGCCCATCGCCGTATCCGACCGACGTCACGAAGTCCACCCGCTGCGCGAATGTACGCCGTGACTGGCGCAGCACCACGATTACTTCCTTGCACGCGGCCGCGATCTCCGGCGCCCCGCCTGCACCCGGCAGCCGCACCAGCGGATGGTCGTAGCTGTCGCCGACGACGGTGGTGTTGATGTTGCCGTACCGATCCAGCTGCGCCGCGCCGAGGAAGCCGACGTCGATCCGGCCCGGCTGCAGCCAGTAGTTGAAGATCTCCGGCACGCTGACGACGGCGTCCGCGGTCTCGGCGAGGATGCCGTCGCCGATCGACAGCGGCAGGTGCGCGGGCTTCGCGCCGATGGTGCCGGATTCATAGATCAGCACGAGGTTCGGCGCGTGCACGCGCGCGCGCGAGATTGGCGGCCTCGCTCGGCAGGCCGATGCCGACGAAGCACGTCATCCCGTCGCGCAGCGACCGCGCGGCGGTGACCGCCATCATCTCGTCCGGGCTGTATTGCCCGGTTGGCTCGCTCATAGCGCCGGCCGGCCTGCGCGTACACGTGCTCGCTCAGCCAGGCAGCGAACTTCTCCCGATCCCGGCTGATCTCGTCCCAGGCCAGATAGAAGCCGTTGTCCCTGGCGGAGTACCCGAGCGCGTAGGACGGGTGCGCGCCGCCGGGCACGGCCGCGACGTAGCTCACCGCCCACGCGGGCAGGACGACGGCGCCCGGCGTCGGCGGGAGCGAGTCAACGATCTCCTCGACCGTGACCACCGACCTGGCCGCGGCGAGGACCGCTTCCTTCTGCACGCCGGTGATGCCCCAGAACTGCACGTTCCCGCGCCGGTCGGCCTGCTGCGCGTGGATCACCGCCACGTCGGGCCGCAGCGCGCTGACGGCGGTCAGGGTCTCGCCGGTGAACGGGCAGGTGATGTCGGCGACGCCCGCCGTGTGCTCGCCCAGGCTGGTGCCGCGGTAACCGCGCAGTATCGCGAACGGCAAGCCGGACGCGCCCGCCTGGTACCGGTTCGCCATCCCGGCATGGCTGTGCTCCTCCAGCTCAAGCGGGCCCGGCCAGCCGCGTTCGACCGCGTCCCGGAACCGGTGCAGTGAGCCGACGCCGGGATTGCCCGCCCACGAGAAGATCAGCTTGCGCGCGCAGCCCGCCCCGATGAGCTGGTCGTAGATGATGTCGGGCGTCATCCGGACCAGCGTCAGCTCGCGCCGGCGCTGCCGGATGACCTCGTGGCCTGCGGCGTGCGGGATCAGGTGGGTGAACCCCTCCATCGCGACGGTGTCCCCGTCATGCACAGCGGCTGCGATCGCTTCGGCGAGCGTCACGATCTCTGCCACTTCAGGCCAATCCTCCTCAGGGTTTTACCGAAACGATATACGCATCTGCCGCCCAGTGAACAGTTGTGCGGTCTACGACAGCTCTTCGAGGACTGCCCGCGCGACCGCGAACGCCCGGTTCGCGGCCGGGACGCCCGCGTAGACGGCCACCTGCAGCAGCACCTCGGCGATCTGCGCTTGGGTGAGCCCGTTGCGCCGGGCCGCGCGCACGTGCATCGCCAGCTCTTCATCCCGGCCGAGGGCGGCGAGCATCGCCAGCGTGATCATGCTGCGTTCCGGCCGGGTCAGGCCGGGCCGGTTCCAGACTTCGCCCCACGCGTACCGGGTGATGAAGTCCTGGAACGGCGCGGTGAACTCGGTCGTGCCCGCCACCGCGCGGTCTACGTGCGCGTCTCCCAGCACCTCCCGGCGGGTGCGCATGCCCGCCGCCGAGCGCTCCTCGTCGTTCATTGCGCACGCGTCCCTTCTGCTGCGGCCCGGTTGCGATGTGCGGTCAGGGCACGGCGGACGAACTCCGCAGCCGTTCCCAGATAGGCGGCCGGGTCGACGGCGGCCTCCAGCTCGCCGGGCGTGACCCCCGCGTTGGCGAGCTTCGCGCTGATGCTCGGATCGGCCAGCATCGCGTCCGGCAGGCTCAGGCCGCCCGCCACCGCGGCCGCTGCCGCGTCCCTGACCAGGTCGTGCGCCGCCAGCCGGCCGAGCCGCGGGGCGAGCACAGCCGCGACGTGCTCGGCCAGCGGCAGCCCGCCGGCCGCGTCCAGGTTGGCCCGCATCCGGTCCTCGTCCGCGCGCAGGCCCGCCAGCAGCTCGGCCGCCCAGGACTGCGGCCGAGCCGGTCAGCCGCAGCAGGTCGGACAGTGGTTCCCACTCGGCGTGCCACGCGCCGGCGGCCCGCTGCAGTTCGTGCTCGGCCGCCGCGGCGAGGGTGGCGAGCAGGCCTGGCGCGCGCCGGACGCAGCCGAGGATCAGCACCGACGCGACCGGGTTGCGCTTTTGCGGCATCGCCGACGAGCCGCCCCGGCCGGGCTCCCCGGCGCCCTCGGCCACCTCGCCGATCTCAGTCTGCGCCAGCAGCGTCACGTCCCTGGCTATCTTGCCCAGCGCGGCGCACGCGCCGGTCAGCGCCGCGGCCAGCCGCAGGATCCGCTGCCGGTCGGTGTGCCAGGGCAGGACCGGCTCCGGCAGCCCGGTTTCCGCCGCGAACAGCGCCGTCACGGCTGGCCCGGCCGGACCGAGGGACGCGAGCGTGCCGGCGGCCCCGCCGTACTGAATCGCGAGCCCGGTGTCGCGGACCCGGCCGAGCTCGGACCTGGCGTCGTCGATCGAGATCAGCCAGCCGGCCGCGACCAGTCCGAACGTGACCGGCACCGCCTGCTGCAGCAGCGTGCGGCCGGCCATCACGGTCTGCGCGTGACGCTGCGCCAGGCCGGCCGTGCTATCCGCGGCCGCCTGCAAGTCAGCGAGGATCGCGTCCAGCGCGCGCCGCGCGATCAGCATGGCCGCGGTGTCGATGATGTCCTGGCTGGTTGCTCCCCGGTGGACGGCCTCGCGCGCATCCGGCGGCAACTTCGCGCTGAGTGCGCGCACCAGGGCGGGCACCGGATTGCCAGTGAGCACCGCCTGCCGGCCGAGTTCGGCCGGGTCGAACTGGTCGGCGCGAGCGGCCGCGGTGACGGCCCCGCCCGCGCCCGCGGATGCCAGCCCGGCCCGCTCCAGCGCCCGCGCCAGCGCGGCCTCGGCGTCCAGCATGGCCTGCAGCCAGGCCGCGTCGCCGGTGGGCGCGGCGCCGCGATCAAAGAGGCCCGCGAACAGGCCAGTGCGGCCGGAGTCTGTCACGCCTCCATGATCCTCTCTGTTACCCGCTCGCTCGCCGGGGCGCTATCAGGCAACATCTTCCCTCGTCGCAAACACCGCTCCTCAGTCCAGATGGCGCCACGCCCCGTCGGCTCGCTCGGGGCTCATCAGCCTTACGTGTCGCGGAGCGAGGCGGCTCGCTCGTCCCCTTGCCGGCGGGGCAGGCATGCCACATAATTCCTATATGAAAAGTAGAGATCGCGTCGCGGGAGACAGCGCTGTCGCGGGCGGCCGGGCCTCCCCAAGCCGCGAACTCGGCAATCTCGTGGCCGCCGTCCGGGCGGCGACCCACCAGCCCGGCGACTGGGCGCACACCACCCGGCAGGTCGCCGCGGCGCTCCGCCCGCGGCTGCCGAGCCCGGCGATCCTGACTTCCGAGCAGCGCTACGGCGACCCGCTGAGCTACCGGTGTCATCTGCTGCACGCCGAGCCGGACGGATCGTTCTCCGTGCTGGCCGTCGTCTGGCGGCCCGGCCAGGAGACCGCCGTCCACGATCACGTGACCTGGTGCGTCGCCGGGGTCATCCAGGGCGCCGAGTACGAGGAGCAGTTCGAGCTGGGCGCCGACGGGTGGCTCACGCTCACCGGCACGGCGCAGCTCAGCGCCGGTCAGGTGGCTGGTTTCGCGCCGCCGGGCGACATTCACCGGGTGCGGAACATCGGCGCGGAGGCCACGATCTCGGTGCACGTCTACGGGACCGACATCCGCCGCCTCGGCAGCAGTGTGCGCCGGGTGTATCAGCAGCCGATCGTCGCGGGCTAGCCGCCCGCAGACCGCAGCACGTCGGCTCCGACCGGGCCGGGCGGTGCGCCCGGTTCCGCGTACCACTCCCGCCCGAGGGCGAGCGCGAAGACCGGCAGCGGCGCCGCGAGCAGCATCCGCGCGAGCCGGGCCGACCGGCCACCCGAAGTCGTGTAGGCGACGTGCGCCGTCAGCGCCTTGCGCTTCTGCCGAGCGAATCGGTAAACGGGGACGCGGTGCGTGATCGCCGCCCGCGGCGTGAAGCCGGTCCGGATCTCGGCCGGGTTGTGCCGGACCACCAGGCGAAGCAACCGGACCACCGTGAACGCACGGCTCATCAGCTCCCTCGGGGCGGTGGCTTCGAGCACGCGCACGCCAGTCAGCGCGGCCGCGGCCGCCCCCACCTCGTGCACCTTGACGTGATCGGGGTGACCGTAGCCACCGCGCGGGTCGTAGCTCAGCAGCAGGTCAGCCTGCTCGGCCCTGAGCACGTCGGCCAGTCTGCCCGCGGCCTCGGTCACATCCGCCCGAACGAACCGGACATATCCCGGCGGATCCGGGTACAAGACGGGACCGCGCCCGCTGTCCGCGTAGCCGAGGTGCACGACCCTGGCGGCGCCGAGTTCAGTCGCGCTCTGCTGCAGCTGGCCGAGCCGTTCGCTCCCCCGCGCCCCCGCCCCTTCCATGGGCACCGAGCAAGCGACGACGATTACCACCCGGTGGCCGTCGGCCGCTAACTTGGCCAGGGTGCCGCCGGAGAGCAGCACCTCGTCGTCGGGGTGAGCATGGAAGGCGACCACGGTTGCCACGCCGCCATCCTGACACCGCGGCCCCGACGAGGCGGACGAATCGGGTCTTGCGCCGCGCGGTAACATACCCCCTGGGAGTATCTTCGAAGCACCGCGAAACGGCCGGGAGGACGCTGGCATGCTGCTTGAGCTCGCCAGGGCACTGCGCGAGGGGTTCTTCATGTTCTGGGAGACCCTCTGGCCGCTGATCCTGGGCTTCGGCCTGGCCGGCGCCGTGCAGGCGTTCGTGAGCCGCGAGTCGATGCAGCGCAAGCTGGGCGATCACCGCCCGGCGGCGGTGGCCAGGGCGGCCGGCTACGGCATGGTCTCCTCGTCGTGTTCTTACGCCGCCACCGCGATGGCCAGATCCCTCGTCTCCAAGGGTGCGGACTTCGTGGCGGCGATGGTGTTCATGTTCGCCTCCACCAACCTGGTCATCGAGCTGGGCATCGTCCTCGTCGTGCTGATGGGCTGGCAGTTCGCGGTCAGCGAGTTCGCCGGTGGCATCATCATGATCGTTCTGCTGGTGACCGCGGGCACGCTCTGGCTGCGCGGCCGCGCCGTGACGGGCGCCCGCAACCGCGCCGCCGCCGGCGAATGCGGCGCCGGACCACGCGGGCCACGACCACGACGGCCACGGCGCCGTGCCCGCGGCCAGGGGCCCGCTGCGCCAGCGGCTTCGGTCCAGGGCAGGCTGGGCGGACGCGGCCAGCTACACCATGCGCGACCTGACGATGCTGCGCCGGGAACTGCTCATCGGCTACCTCGTCGCCGGCCTGCTCGCGGTGCTGGTGCCGGTGTCCGCCTGGCACGCCCTGTTCCTGACCGGGCACGGCTGGTGGACCAGCGTCGAGAACGCGATCGTCGGGCCGTTCGTGGCGATGATCAGCTTCGTCTGCTCGATCGGCAACGTCCCGCTGGCGGCGGCGCTGTGGCAGGGCGGGATCTCGTTCGGCGGCGTGATCGCGTTCCTGTTCGCCGACCTGATCGCCTTCCCGCTGCTGCTGATCTACCGGCGCTACTACGGCACCCGGCTGATGCTGCGGCTGCTCGCGGTCTTCTGGGCGGTCATGGCGGCGGCCGGCCTGATCACCGAGGTGCTCTTCCGGGCGGCCGGCCTCGTGCCCGCGACTCGGCCGACGGCGATCGCGCCCGCGCATTTCGCGTGGGACTACACGACGTACCTGAACATCGCGTTCCTGCTGCTGTTCGGGCTCCTCTACTGGCTGTACCGCAACCGGGACCGGCTCGGCGGCGGGTCCGGGTACGCCCAGGACCCGGTGTGCGGGATGCAGGTCGAGACCGCGAACGCGCCAGCCTCGGCCGAGCGCGACGGCCAGCTCGTGTATTTCTGCTCGGATCGCTGTGCCGGCCGGTTCGCGGGCTCGGGGATGGCATCATCGACCGCATGACTGTGGTCAAGATCAACGCCATCACCGTGCCCGCCGACAGCGGGGACGAGCTGGCCCGGCGCTTCGCCGCCAGGGCTGGCGCCGTCGACGACCAAGACGGCTTCGAGGGATTCGAACTGCTCAGGCCCACCGACGACCGAAACACGTGGCTGGTCGTGACCCGGTGGCGGGACGAGGCAGCGTTCGAGGCCTGGCGGAACTCGCCCGCCTTCGGGCACGGCCACGGCTCGGCCGCCCGGGCAGGCGCCCAGGGCCACCCGCACGGCCACGGCCAGCACGGCGGTGACCACCCGCACGGCCGCGATGGCGGCCAGGCCCCCGTGGCGGTCAGCAGCGAGCTCTGGTCCTTCGACATCGCCGACGGGTCCTAGCCAGGGTGGAGAGTTTGGGGGCTGTCAGCCCCCAAACTTTCCACTTGGCGGCCAGGCGCCGAGGTACTGAACAACTACACCGAGGTGAAGGCAGTCACCACGCTGCTCTGACCCGCGAGAACGCTGCGGCCGGCCAGGTAGGCCGGCCGCGGCGCGCGGCGCCGGCTCAGTTGAAAGCACCGCGTCGCCGGGCCAGCAGTTGCCGTCGCACGGCAGGCTGGCCCGGCTGACCCGGCACGTCGTGCTGATCAAGAACGTCGAACAAGCCGTCCGGGAGCAACGACGCGGGCTCCCCCGGTCGCAGGCACCACTGCGCGGGCAACTCCGGACGGCGCTGCCGGGCCGCGTCCGTCAGCGCCTCCCAGGCGAGCACGCCCTCGGCCGCGACCACGCCTACGGCCGCGTCGAACACCGCGCGCTCCCAGAAGTTCGTGCACAGCACCAGCGAGTACCGATCCGGCCCGGCGTCCCAGGCCGCCAGGTCTGCGTGCACGAGCGCCAGCCGGTCGGCCACGTCCAGTCGCGCTGCCTCGGCCGCGAGCAAGCCGAGTCCGGTGTCGGAGACGTCCACGACGGTGACCGGGTGCCCGTCGGACGCGGCGAGCAGCGCGCTGCCCGACGGCCCGGCCGCCAGTTCCAGCACCGGGCCGGCCGCCGGCACCAGCCGCAGCGCCCGGGCCGCCAGCGGGTGCGGCTGGAACGCCGGCGCGTAGTCGCCGCTGTAGCGAGCGTTCCAGCGCAGCCGGTCCGGATGGCCGGCGAGTTCTGGCTGGGGCCGCCACATGCAGCCGAGGTTAGCGGCCGCAGGTCGTGGCACTATGGCGGCCATGCCGCTGACCGTGCCGCTGCCCGTCATCGGGGTCGTCCGCAGCCAGTACACCGACACCGAGCACACGCCGATCCAGGCGCGGCTGAACCCGGCCGCCGAAGCGGCGATCGAGCTCGACCCCCAGTACGCCGGCGGCCTCGACGGCCTGGCCGGGTTCGACTTCGCGACGGCACCCCGGTCCTGGACATCAAGCCCTACGTGACCGAGCTGCGGCTGGTTCGACGAGATCCCGATCACCGACGGGAGCACCCCGAGCGGGCTGGGCCCCGCGCCTGAGTCCTCCTGAAAAGGAACGAGCAGCAGCGCCCCCCAGTTGCGTAAGGTGGCGCCGTGACCAGCCAGCAAGACGACGGCAGGGCCGTCCGCGCGCGGCTCAGCCAGGCCCTGCGGGACGCGCTGCGCGGCCGGGACCAGGTCGCCACCTCGGCCCTGCGGTCCGCGCTCGCGGCCATAGCGAACGCCGAAGCCGTGGCGGCCAGCGCGCAGCCCGCCCCGGCGTCGGGCAGCGAGCACTTCGCCGGCGCCGCGGCCGGACTCGGCGCTACCGAGGTGGCCAGGAAAGAGCTGACCGAGTCGGCCGTGCGGGAGATCGTGCTGGCCGAGATCGCCGACCGGGATACGGCCGTCCGCCAGTACGCGCGCAGCGGGCACGCCGACCGCGCGGACCGGCTGCGAGCCGAGATCACCGTGCTTCGAGGTGTCCTCACCGCAGCGGGCTGACCGGCCCGGCCCGCCGCGAGAGGATCGAAGCTGGCGCCAACCATGGTGGTGGCGACCAGGAAGGCAGGTCCTCATGTCCGGCACCGGAACACAGTCAGGCACCGCTCCCCAGACTCAGGCACAGCTCCCCACTCAGGCACAGCTCCGCAGCCAGGCACCGGCCCCTGGCCGGACGACCGGCGCATCACCGTCACCGACCTGCAGGCGGCGACCGACCGCGGCGAGCGATGGTCGATGCTGACCAGCTACGACGTGCTCACCGCCGGCATCTTCGAGCGGGCCGGGGTCCGGGCGCTGCTCGTCGGTGACACCAGCGCCGAGCTGGTCCTCGGCTACAACAGCACGCTGCCGGTCACCATGGCCGAGCTCATCAGCATGACCAGGGCCGTGGTCGCGGGCACCAGCGACCGCGCTGGTCGTCGCCGACCTGCCGTTCGGCAGCTATCAGTCCGGGCCGCAGGCGGCGCTCGCGAACGCGGTCCGCCACCTCAAGGAAGGCGGCGCGCAGGCGGTCAAGCTGGAGGGCGGCGAACGCGTGCTCCCGCAGGTCCGGACGCTGGTCGCGGCAGGCATCCCGGTCATGGGGCACCTCGGCCTGACGCCGCAGAGCGTGAACGTGCTCGGCGGCATGCGCCGGGTCCAGGGCCGCGGTGACGCCGGCGAGCAACTGCTCGCGGACGCCCGCGAGCTGGAGCGGGCGGGCGCGTTCGCGGTCGTGCTGGAGTCGGTGCCGGCCGAGCTTGGCCACCGGGTTTCGGCCGCGCTGCGGATTCCCACCGTCGGCATCGGGGCCGGCCCCGGCTGCGACGCGCAGATCCTGGTCTGGCCGGACATGGCCGGGCTGACCACCGGGCGGCTGCCGCGGTTCGTCCGCAAGTACGCCGACCTGCACGCGGACCTGCTGACCGCGGCCGGCCGCTACGTAGCCGACGTCGAGAGCGGTCGCTACCCGGACCCGGCGCACAGCTACGCCTGATGACACGTCCGGTGCCCGGCCCTGCGGCCGGGCACCGGACAGTCCGGGCGCGCCCTACCATGTTCCCCAGGAAACCGGCAGCGGCGAGCGGAGGATCATGTCCCGGCCCACGATGGACCAGGTACGGGCGGAAGGCCAGCCCCGCTGGGTAGTCGAGCGGGTGAACGACGAGCACCTGTTCGGCCGGCTCTACATGCGCAAGCTGTCTCCGCGCGTCACCTGGATCCTGGCCCGGCTCGGACTGTCCCCCAACGCGGTGACGCTGGCGTTCATCGGCTGCGGCGTGGCCGCGGGCGTCGTCGTCGCGTTCGGCGGGCTGGCGACCGCGATCATCGCGGTGATCCTGGTGCAGGCCGGGCTGCTCTTCGACTGTGCCGACGGCGAGCTGGCCCGGCTGACGAAGCGGACCTCGGTCGGCGGCGTCTACCTCGACCGGATCGGCCACTACCTGTGCGACGCCGCGATGATCGTCGGGCTCGGCCTGCGCGCGCAGGGCCACCTCACCGTGTCCGGCCGGTACGTCAGCGCCGGCTTGTTCGCCGCGCTGCTGGCCGTGCTGGTCAAGGCCGAGACCGACAACGTGATCGTGGCGAGGGCGGCGGCCGGCCTGTCCGGCGGGCACGACGACGAGGCGCTGCAGCCGCGCGGCGCGGGCCTGGCCAGCCTGCGCCGGGTCGCCAGCGTGCTGAAGATCCACCGGATCATCCAGGCGATCGAGCTGTCGGTGCTCGTCCTGATCGCGGCGATCGTCGACGCGGCTCGCGGCGGACTGCTCGCGACCAGGATCGTGCTGCTCGCCTGCCTGGCCGTGGCCGCGCTCATGGTGGTAGCGCACCTGGTCGCGATCATGGCGTCCCGGCGGCTCGCGTGAAGCTGTCCTGCGTCATCCTCACGATGGGCAACCGCCAGGAAGAGCTTGAGCGCGCCATCGAAAGCACCGCGCCCATGCGCGCCCAGGGTCTCCAGCTGGTTCTCGTCGGGAACGGGGCGGACCTCCCCCCGGTGCGCGTCGGACGTGACCACCGTCCGGCTCCCGGAGAACCGCGGCGTCACCGGCGGTCGCAACGCCGGGGTGGCGGCCGCCACCGGCGACGTGGTGCTGTTCCTGGATGATGACGGCTGGTTCCCCGACCCCGGCCTGGCCGATCACGTGGCCAGCCGGTTCGCGGCCGACCCGGCGCTGGCGGTGCTCGCGTTCCGGATCGTGGACCCCACCGGCGGCCCGGGCATGCGCTGGCACTCGCCGCGGCTGGGCCAGGGCGACCACGGCCGCTCCTCGCTGGTGACCACGTTCATCGGCGCGGGCTGGGCGGTGCGGCGGTCCGCGTTTACCGAGGCTGGCGGGTTCCCGGACACGTTCTTCTACGCGCACGAGGAGAGCGACCTGGCCTGGCGGCTGCTGGACCGCGGTTACACCCTCGAATACGACGCGGACGCCCAGATGTGCCACCCGCCGGTCGCGAACGCGCGGCACGAGTTCTGGTACCGCCAGGACGGCCGCAACCGGGTGCTGCTGGCCCGGCGCAACCTGCCGTGGCTGCTCGCGGCCGTCTACCTGCTCGACTGGACGCTGATCACGATGGTCCGGGAGCGCGCTCCCGGTGCCCGCCGGACCTGGCTGAAGGGCTTCGCCGAGGGCTGGCGGACCGATCCCGGCGAGCGCAAGGCGATCTCCTGGCGCACCGTCTGGCGGATGACGAAGGCCGGCCGGCCGCCGGTGATCTGACCGCAAGGCGGCCAGCTCACCAGCGGATTAGCGCCCGATAAAACCGGCGGTGATCTGACCGCAAGGCGGCCAGCTCACCAGCGGATTAGCGCCCGATAAAACCGGCGGTGATCTGACCGCGCAGCAACCAGATAGCCGGCAGAACAGCCTCGACTTTCCTCGATCTTGGCTGGCTTAGCAGGCCGGCGTTCTGCTCGCTGATCAGCGGCCTTCCTCGCACCGGGCGCAGCGGTAGGCAGCTAAACGCGGGCGAGCTGCGGTCATGCGTTTGACTTGCCCGCTCCCGCCGGGCCCTGGGCTTTTCCTCGTCGCCGGTGCTGGTGGGCGATGGTTATGAACGCGCGCAGGCGCGGGTCAGAGTCCCGACGACGCCAGGCGAGCGCACTACGTGACGGCGGCAGGTCCGAGATCGGGATACAGACGATGTTCGGGTGCGCGAATCGGGAGGCGGCGCTGGCGACGGTGGGCTGGATGATCCGGCCGCGTGTCAGCGCACCTGGAAAGTACTTGCCTAACTGGAAAGACCCTGCTACTTTCTAACCAGGAAAGTATTTTCCCACAAGGAGGCCACGATGGCCGACACCCAGCAGCCCCAGCCCGCCAGAGCCCGGACGACCGGCGCCGACGCAGCAGCCGCGCTGGCTGAGATCCAGCGGCACCAGCAACAGGTCATCAAGACCGCACTCGTACCAGTCTGGTACTGGTGGCTGTGGGCGGCCCCGATCGTGGCTATCGGCGCGGCCAGAGACAGCCACGACGCGGTCGTACTGGCCGTCACGATCCCGCTGGCCGTGCTCGTGATGGCGGGGCTGATCGCCGCGACGATCCCCGGCGTGCGCCGCCGCGTCCGGGTCCGCAACGCCACGATCCCCGGCGCCCGCGCCGCCCTCGCGATAACCGGCCTGATACTGCTGGTCAACGCCGTGACGATAGCCGCCGCGGCCAGCCTGACCGCGAACCGCGTCCCCCATCCCCTCACCATCGGCTACGCCGCCGGAGCGGCCACGATCGTGACTGCCGGGCCGCTGCTGAACCGGTACCTGGGCAGCCTCATGCTCAGCAAAGCCCGCGAGCACCTAAACGACGCGCCGGATGCCGGAGGCACTGCGTGAGCACGGCTGGCTTCAATGAGCTAATTCACGCTCCGACGCGGCTGGAGATCGTCTCGCTGCTCGCTGCGGCGCAATGGGCCGACTTCAAGTACATCCGCGACGAACTCGGCCTGTCTGACTCGGCGCTATCCAAACAACTATCCACCCTTGAATCGGCCGGCTACGTCGAGATCCGCAAAGGATTCGTCGGCAAGCGCCCGCGCACCTCAGCCAGTCTCAGCAAATCCGGCCGCCAGGCATTCGAGCAGCACGTGGCAGCCCTTCAGCGAATCGTGGCCAGATCACAACAGGCCGCCGACGCCAGGCCGGCCGCCGAAGCCGTCCGGACCTTCGCCAGCGGCCCGGACCCCACTCCGAGCCTGTATTAGTGCGCAGATCCGCTCCCGAGAATCGGAAGACTCCCCGCGCCGGCGACCCGCCACTCACTCCAGTCCGCCGCGGGCGTCACCCAAGCCAGGTTAGTGAAATGTCTGTGGACCCAATCCAGCGGTGATCTGGCCGCACAGCAGTCAGATCGTCAGCGGAGCGGGCCGGTGACCGTCTCGGCCGCGCGCAGCGCGCGGCCGTCGGCGACGAACGCCACCGCGGCCTCGATCTCCGGCGCCAGGAACCGGTCGGGGCCGGGTCCTGGCGTCGCCTCCCGGAGCGCGGCCACCACCGCGCCGGTCGCGGCGGCCGGGGTGAGCGGGGCCCGCATCTGCAGCGCCCGGGCCGCGGTGAGCAGCTCGATCGCGAGCACCCGGGTGAGCCCGTCGATGGCCCGGCGCAGCTTGCGGGCGGCCGACCAGCCCATCGAGACGTGGTCCTCCTGCATGGCCGAGCTGGGGATCGAGTCAACGCTAGCCGGGGCGGCCAGCCGCTTGAGCTCGGAGACGATCGCGGCCTGGGTGTACTGGGCGATCATGTGGCCGGAGTCGACGCCGGGGTCGTCGGCGAGGAACGCGTTCAGCCCGTGGCTGCGGGCGACGTCCAGGAACCGGTCGGTGCGCCGCTCCGACATGCTCGCGACGTCCGCGGTCACGATCGCGAGGAAGTCGAGCACGTAGCCCAGCGGCGCGCCGTGGAAGTTCCCGTTCGACTCCACCCGGCCGTCGCTGGTGATGACCGGGTTGTCGATCGCCGCGGCCAGCTCGCGCCCGGCCACCAGCTCGGCGTGGTCGACGGTGTCGCGGGCCGCGCCGGCGACCTGCGGCGCGCAGCGCAGGGAGTACGCGTCCTGGACCCGGGTGCACTCGGGACCGCGGTGACTGGCCATGATCGGGCTGCCGGCCAGCAGCGCCACCATGTTGGCCGCGGCCGCCGCCTGACCCGGATGCGGCCGTAGCTCCTGCAGGTCCGGGGCGAACACCGCGTCCGTTCCCAGCTGAGCCTCGACGCTCATCGCCGCGGTGATGTCGGCCACCCGGAGCAGCCTGCGCAGGTCGGTGATCGCCAGCACCAGCATGCCGAGCATGCCGTCGGTGCCGTTGATGAGCGCGAGGCCCTCCTTCTCCCGCAGCCGCACCGGCTCGATGCCCGCGGCCGCGAGGGCCTGCGCGGCCGGCATCCGCTCGCCAGCGGCGTCTCTGACCACCCCTTCGCCCAGGATGGCCAGCGCGCAGTGGGCCAGCGGGGCCAGGTCGCCGGAGCAGCCGAGGCTGCCGTACTCGTGCACGACCGGGGTGATGCCGGCGTTCAGCAACGCCGCGTACACGCGGACCGTCTCCTCCCTGGCCCCGGTGTGACCGGTCGCCAGGGTGGCCAGCCGCAGCAGCATGAGCGCCCTGGCGACCTCAGTCTCAACCTCCGGCCCGGACCCGGCCGCGTGGCTGCGCACGAGGCCGAGCTGGAGCTGGGCCCGCAGCTCGGCCGGGATGTGCCGGGTCGCCAGCGCGCCGAAGCCGGTGGAGACGCCGTAGTGCGGCTCCGGGTCGCCGGCCAGATCCTCGATGATCTTGCGGCCGGCCCGCACCCGCTCCAGGGCCACGGCGGCCAACTCGATCCTCGCCCCGTCCCTGGCCACCGCCACCACATCCGCAGGAGCGAGCGGCTCGGCCCCGACAATCACCGTCATCTCGCACACCTTTCCGACAGCGCGACTGCTCCGAACATACAGAGCCGCGCGCGCGGCGCGCGTCCTCCCGTAGTGCGGCTTACTCGTACTTGCAAGTAATGTGCAATACAGGTTAGCGTGCCAGTGACCCGGTGCTGAACAGCCATCGCGGAGGGAACCACCGAGTGGGCAACGCAACCCCGCCTCCGGCGCGGATGGGCCGGATGGTGCGCAGGTCGTTCCTCGCGCTGTCCCCGGTCGAGCGGCGCCGGGTCACGGCGATGTACGGCCTGATCTTCGCCCTGCACGCGATCGGGTTCTTCGTGTTCATCGCGTTCGTGGTCCCGGCCCACTACAAGGGCCTGGGCATCGGCGTGAGCGTGCTCGCCTACACCCTCGGCCTGCGGCACGCCTTCGACGCCGACCACATCTCGGCCATCGACAACACCACCCGCAAGGTCATGCACGACCGGCAGGGCACCGGCAAGCCGCGGCCGTTGTCGTTCGGGTTCTTCTTCTCCCTCGGCCACTCGACGATCGTCGTCGCCCTCGGCGTCGGGATCATCATCGCGGAGAAGACGGTCTTCTCCGCGGTGTCTGACAGCCACTCCCACTTGCAGCAGTTCGGCGGCGTGTTCGGCACCCTTATCTCGGCCGCGTTCTTGTTCCTCATCGGCGCGATGAACCTGGTGATCCTCGCCGGGATCTTGCGTGTCTTCCGGTCGATGCGGCGCGGCGAGTACGACGAGGCCGAACTGGAGCGGCAGCTGGACAACCGCGGGTTCTTCTACCGGTTCTTCGGCGGCTGGATGCGGGCCATCGACAAGGAGTGGAAGATCTACCCGGTCGGGGTCGTGTTCGGGCTGGGCTTCGACACCGCCACCGAGGTGCTGCTGCTCGGCACGACCGCGTTCATGGCGTCGCAGCACCTGCCCTGGTACGCGATCATGTGCCTGCCGATCCTGTTCACCGCGGGCATGACGCTGATGGACACCACCGACGGGATCTTCATGAACCTGGCCTACGGCTGGGCCTTCTTCAACCCCGTCCGGAAGGTGTACTACAACCTGGCGATCACCGGCCTGTCGGTCGCGATCTGCTTCCTGATCGGCGGCATCGAGGCGCTCAGCCTGATCCCGCAGGAGGTCAACGGGCTACCGCGGGACCACGGTTTCTGGGGCTTCATGTACAACTTCAACATCAACACGGCCGGCTTCGCGATCGTCGGCCTGTTCATCCTCACCTGGGCCGGCGCGATGCTCGTCTGGCGCTACGGCCGGATCGAGGAGAAGTGGACCGCCAAGCTCGGCGCCCGGCCAGAGACCGGCGCCGAACTCGGCTGACCGGATCGCGGCCAGCCTGCGGGGTCGGCTAGCTGGCACTCTCCTGGCTCCTGCTGGCACCGTCCTGGCTGGCCGCCTGGATCAGCATGTCCCGGAACGCCTGCCTGGCCTGCGGATCCCCGGCGGCGGGCCGGTTGCGCCGCAGCGGGCCGGTCAGCAGGCCGCCGTCGACGGCAATCGCCTGGCCGTTGACGTAGGCCGAGCCGTCGCTGGCCAGCCAGAGCGCCGCCTCGGCGATGTCGGCGGGCTGGCCGGCCCGCCGGATCGGAGCGGCCTCGCTCATCGCGGCGGTCATGAAGCCGACGGTCCGCTGCGCGGTCTCCACGTCCAGCCCGAGGCCCCGGCCGTAGATCGCGGTCGCGATCGCGCCGGGGCAGATCGCGTTGACCCGGATCCCGTCCTCGCCCAGCTCGTTCGCGGTCGTCTTGGTCAGCTGGATGATGGCCGCCTTGCACGCGCTGTAGTCGTGCCCGGCGTAGCCGCCCGACAGCCCGGCGACGCTGGCGGTGTTGATGATGCTGCCGCGCCCCACCGGGCGCATCACCCGGGCCGCGGCGCGGATGCCGAGGAACATCCCGCGCAGATGGATGGCGACGGTCCGGTCGAAGGTGGCCATGTCGATCTCTTCGATACCGCCGATCGACCCCGGGTTGCCCGCGTTGTTGAACAGGCAGTCCAGCCCGCCGAACTCGGTCATCGCGAGGTCGACCGCGGCGTCGATCGCGCCCTCCACCGCCACGTCGGTGCGCAGGAACCGGCACCGGTCGCCCAGTTCGGCCGCCAGCCGCGCGCCGCGGTCGGCTTCTATGTCGGCCATTACGACGCTCGCGCCTTCGTCGAGGAAAAGCCGCGTCGTCGCTTCGCCAATTCCGCTGGCTGCGCCGGTGATAACCGCCTTAATACCATCAAGTCTGCCCATAGTCGCAACCCTAGTGCCGGATTAGCACGCTTCTCTAGTGCGAAAACGCGGCGGACGACGCGGATTCGGAATACCTACCGCGCCAAGCCGCCACGGGATTTCTTTATGCAGGGAGTCCCGGGAATCGGCTTGTAAGATGACCCGGCCTCCAGAACCCGAATTCGGAATGAGGAAACCTGTGCCCCAGCCGGCCCGCCCGTCGCCTGAGCAACTGATATCGCCACGGCTGCGGACGGCTACCTGGCTCGGGATCGGGGTCTGCGCCCTGGCGGTCATCCTGCTCGGGGTCCTGGTGGCCGGCCGCCGGGGGCCGACCGGGCTGGACAGCGCCGCCTGGCGGGTACTGCCGTACCCGTGGGGGCCGACGGGCCAGCAGGGCGCCGGCCGCGTGTTCCTGGCGGCCGTTGGCCACATCAGCGACCTCGGCGCGCCGCTCGCGATCACGGTCCTGACCGCGGTCTTGTGCTGCTGCTGCCTCGCGCTGCGCCGGTACCGGGCAGCGATCATGGTCGCGGGCGCCGAGGTCGCGGCGTCCGTCCTCACCCGGGGCATGAAGCCGGTCTTCGACCGCACCATCGGCGGCTCGACCAGCTATCCGAGCGGCCACACGACGGCCGCCTTCGCGCTCGGCGCCGCCTTCGTGCTGGTGCTCGCCAGCTCGCGGAGTAGCTGGATCCCGGCCCGGCTCAGGATCGGGTTGTCCGTGCTGACGCTGGGCACGGCCGCGCTGGTCGGCCTCGGGATGGTCGCCTGGCGTGAGCACTACCTGACCGACACCTTCGGCGGCGCCGCCGTCGGCATCGGCGCGGCCCTCGCGGTCGCGTTGTTCCTCGACCTCGTGGCCGAGCGCCGCGGCCGGGCCCCGGTTCGCCCGCCGGCCGCGGAGCCTGAGCCCGCGCGCCAGCTCCGCTGACGGCCGCAGTCCGGCCCAATCCCACCTCGTGTCCGCAGCTTCTATCTGGCCGAGGTTTACTGGTATAGAGCAACTCCTGTCGGCACGGAGGGAGCGCTGCCATGACCGCGATGTCCCGGGTCATTGTCGGCGTCAGCGGCTCGCCGGGCTGTCTCCCGGCGGTGCGGTACGCGGCTGAACTCGCGCGCGCACATCAAGCACCACTCATCACCCTCCTGGTCTGGCAGCCGCCAGGCGGCGACCTCGCCGAACGCAGTCATCCGGCCCCCGCACTGCGCGACCTGTGGGCGGAGGCGGCCAGCAGCCGGCTGCAGAGCACGCTGCTGACGGCGTTCGGCGCGTTACCCGACGATGTGTCGCTCCAGCCGCTCGTGGTCCGCGGCGAACCGGGGCGCTGCCTGGTCACCGCGGCCAGCAGGCCAACCGACCTGCTCGTCATCGGCACCGGCAGGCGCCCGGTGATCAGCCGGGCGCTGCACGCCGGCGTCAGCCGGTACTGCCTCGCGCACGCTGGCTGCCCGGTCCTGGCCGTTCCCCCGTCGCCGCTGGACCGGGCGTTCGGTAGGTTCGGGTTGCGCGGCTGGGCGCTGCGGCGCAGGCCGCTCAGTCCCGCGGACCTAACCGCGCCACCCCCGGCGACAAGGACCTAGACGTGGCCGCACCGGGCAGCGACATCCCGGACCGGCGATCGGCGCAGCCAGCCGGTGACGCCCGGACGCGCTGGGAAGATGATCGGCCCGGCGACTCGGTCTGCTGGCTCCGGCTGGTCTGCCCGGAGTGCGGGGCGATGGCGGAAGCCGAGCCGCCCGTCGAGTGTCCGCAGTGCGGCGCGCGGATCGAGACCGCCCGGTAGCGTTCTGTCCTGATACCAGAGCAGGGCACCGGGAGGCCGATCATGAGCGGGTTCGCACTTATCCCACTAACCGGCAGCGATCGCAGGGCGCTGCCGGATGCGCGGTTAGCGCGACCTGCCGATCCGGCCGAGCGCGTCGAGGTCACGCTCGTGACCCGCCGGGCGGCCCCGTTGCCGCGGACCGGCACCGGGTCCCCGGCCCGGCTCAGCCTGGCGGAGCTACGCCAGTCCTACGGCTCCACTGCCGCCGATCAGGACCGCGTGGCCGAGGTCTTCACCGCAGCCGACCCGGCAATCGAGGTAACGAGCACCGATCCGGGCTCGCGCCGCATGACGGTGGCCGGGCCCGTGCGCGCGCTCACGGCCGCGTTCGGCACCGAACTCAGCATCGTGGCCAGCCCGAACCCCACCGGCGGCGAGGTCACGCACCGCTACCGCAGCGGCGCACTGCAGATCCCGGCCGAGCTGGACGGCATCGTGGAGGCCGTCCTCGGCCTGGACAACCGGCCGCAGGCCACGCCGCACTACCGGTACGCCGCCGCTGCGCAGGCCAAGCAGGTCTCCTACACCCCGCCGCAGGTCGCCAGCGTGTATCAGTTCCCGGCGGGCACCGATGGCAGCGGGCAGACGATCGCGATCATCGAACTGGGCGGCGGCTTCGGCCAGTCCGATCTGGACAGCTACTTCTCCGGGCTCGGCATCGCCACCCCGACCGTCACCGCGGTGGGCGTCGACGGCGCCAGCAACGTCGCCGGCCAGGACCCGCAGGGCGCCGACGGTGAGGTCCTGCTCGACATCGAGGTGGCCGGCTCGGTCGCGCCCGGCGCCGCCCAGATCGTCTACTTCGCGCCCAACACCGACCAGGGCTTCCTCGACGCGGTCACGAACGCCGCGCACGCGCAGCCCACGCCCGCGGCTATCAGCATCAGCTGGGGCGGACCGGAGAGTTCCTGGACCACCCAGTCCATGACCGCGCTCGATCAGGCCATCGCCGACGCCGTCGCGCTGGGCGTCACCGTCTGCGTGGCGTCGGGCGACAACGGCAGCGGCGACGGCGTGACCGACGGCCAGCCGCACGTCGACTTCCCCGCATCCAGCCCGCACGCGCTCGGCTGCGGCGGCACAAGCCTGCAAGCCGACCCCGCCACCGGCGTCATCTCCGCCGAGACCGTGTGGAACGACGGCAGCGGCGGCGGAGCGGGCGGCGGCGGGGTGAGCGCCCAGTTCCCCGTACCGGCCTGGCAAGCAAGCGCCGGCGTCCCCGCAGGCCCGGCCGGGGCAGCCGGGCGGGGCGTGCCGGACGTAGCCGGTAACGCCGACCCGGATACCGGCTATCAGGTGCTGGTCGACGGGCAGCAGACCGTCATCGGCGGCACGAGCGCGGTCGCGCCGCTCTGGGCGGCGCTCGTCAGCCGGCTGGTGCAGGCGCTCGGCGGCAACCTCGGCCTGGTACAGGACGCCCTGTACGCGGGCATCAGCCCCGGTGCGGCCGAGGGCGGCCTGCGCGACATCACCCAGGGCTCCAACGGCGCCTACCAGGCGGCGCCGGGCTGGGATGCCTGCACCGGGCTCGGCGTGCCGGACGGCAGCGAGTTGCTGGCGCGGCTGTCCGCAGCGTCTGACCCGGCTCCGCCCGGGCCACCCGCGCCGGCGCCGCCCGCCTCCGCGCCGTCGGCCGGCGCCACCGGTGCTGGCTGCTTAGGGCCGACGGCTACGGTTGCGGCGGCGTCCCGATGGTGGCGGGGGCGCCGAAGCGGCTGAGCACGTCCGGCACCGCGACGGTGCCGTGCTCGTCCTGGAAGTTCTCCATGATGGACAGCAGCGCGCGGGCCGTGGCGCCGGTGCCGTTCAGCGTGTGCACGTGCTCAAGCTTGCCGTCCCGGCGGTACCTGATGTTCAGCCTGCGCGCCTGGTAGTCCGTCGTGTTCGAGCACGACGTGATCTCGCGGTAGCGCTGCTGCACCGGATACCACGCCTCGATGTCGTACTTCTTGGCGGCCGGCGCGCCGAGGTCCCCGACGGGGATGTTCATCACCCGGTACGGCAGCCCGAGCTCCTGCGCGATCTCCTCTTCGTAGGAGAGCAGCTGATCGTGCGTCTCCTTGGACAGCTCCGGCAGGCAGTAGACGAACATCTCGACCTTGTCGAACTGGTGCACCCGGAACATGCCCCTGGTGTCCTTGCCCGCCGCGCCCGCTTCCCGGCGGAAGTTCGTCGTGAAGGCGGTGTACCGGGCGGGCAGCTCGGCTTCCTCCAGTCGCTCGTCCGCGTGGATGCCGGCGAGCGCCACCTCGGACGTGCCGGTGAGGTACAGGTCGTCCTTCTCCAGGTGGTAGAGGTTGGACTCCTCGGTCGGCAGGAACCCGGTGCCGTACATGGCGCGCTCGCCCACCATGATCGGCGGCAGTACGAGCAGGAAGCCGCGGCTGGTCAGCTTGTCGATCACGTACCGGTACAGCGCCATCTCGGTCATGGCGACGTCGCCGATCCGGTAGGCGAATCTGGAGCCCGACAGCCGGGCCCCGCGGGCCATGTCGATCCAGCCCCGGGCCGAGCCCAGTTCCGTGCTGTCGCGCGGCTCGAAGCCGAACTTCGGCTGCTCACCCCAGGTCCGGATGAGCTGAGCGTCGTCCTCGTCCATGCCGTCGGCGGCGGTGGGGTCGGGCAGATTCGGGATCTTGGCCAGCAGCTCGTCCCGCTGCTGGGTCGCCGCGGTCAGCTCGTCCTGGGCCTGGTCGAGCTCTTCGCGCAGCTGGCGCAGCTGCTCGATCTGCTCCGGCGTCGGCTTGCCCCTGGACGAACTCTTCTGCGCGGCGCGCAGCGTCTCCGCGCGCTCGGTCAGCGAGCGCCAGCGAGCGTCAGCAGCCAGCAGCGCATCGAAGTCCTCCGCCGCGCCGCGCCTGGCCAGCGCGGCCCTGGCGGCGTCGGGATCCTGGCGAGCAGCCTTGAGGTCGATCACCCGCGCGAGTCTAGCGGCGCGACCGCCCCTGTGCCTTCGGATAAGCAGCGCGTTCGGATAACCCGCGCGCGCAGACCCGGCTAACCGGCCGGGCCAGCCGGCTGCGCGCCGACCACGTCACCGACGGCTCCGGCCGCCGCGCAGCCTCGTCCGTCTCCGGCGCAGCCTCGTCCGTCTCCGGCGCAGCCGCGGCCGCGCGCGGGCCGCGAGTGGCGAGCACCGACCCGCCGAGGATCAGTACGAACGCGCCGGCCATCGCCAGCGTGATCCGCTCGCTCAGCACCAGCGCGCCGAGCGCAACCGCCACCGCCGGGTTGACGTAGGTGATCACCGTGGCGCGGGCGGGGCCGACCTCGGCGATCAGCGCGAAGAAGCCGATGAACGCGATCGCCGTGCAGATGACGGCCAGCCCCGCGATGGACAGGAACACCTTGGCCGCGGGCACCGCCGACGGCCACGTCAGCGCCGCCAGCGGGGAGTAGACGATCGCCGCGAACGCCAGGCAGGCGGCGGTCATGCCGAGCGAAGGCAGGTGACTCAGCTTCCGGCTGGCGATCAGCGGGCCGATCGCGTAGCAGACCGCCACCGCGAGCACCTCGGCCACCGAGAGCGTGTCGCCGTGCGGCGCGCCCGGCCCGAGCAGCACCGCCACACCGGCGAGCCCGACCAGCAGTCCGGCCCAGCGAGCCGGCGAGAGCCGGTCCTTGCTGCCGGTGAACCGGGCCGCCGCGGCCGCGATGATCGGGACGGCGGCCACCAGCAACCCGCTGAGCGAGCTGGACAGCTTGGTCTCGGCGTCGGTCAGCAGCAGCCACGGGGTGATGATCTCGACCACCGCGAACAGGACGAGCCAGCGCCAGGACGGGCGCAGCACCGCCAGCTCGCGGCGGCGGATCGCGATCGGCAGCAGGATCGCCGCGCCGATCGTGACCCGGGCCAGGACCAGGACGGGCGGTGCGACTCCCCCGACCGCGACCTTGATCAGAAGGTAGGGGATCCCCCAGATCAGACCCATCGCGGCAAACAGCAGCCAGCCACGGCGACTCACTGAAACTCCCTCGTCATCTGGGCAACTGCACCCAGTATCGAGGGGCAGGCACGTGCCGTCTTGAACGCTCTTGCAGCCCGTCAGGCTACCGGGCCGTGGCCCGGCCGGGCTAGAGGTGCAGGCAGAGGCCGAGCGGGCCAACCTGCACGCAGGTGCCTCCTTGCGACTGCGACGGCGAAGGCGTCGGGGATGGCGCGGGGCTCGGCGTCGCCGACGGCACGGACGGCGAAGGCGCGCCTGATATCACCGGGCCCGGCGACGTGGGCCCGGGTGTGGTCGGCGTCGGACTCGGCGTCGGTGACGGCGTCAGGCTGTCCTTCGGACCGGGCGGCCCGGCGGCGGCACTCGGTCCCCGGCCCGGCGAACCGGGATCGACGGCCGGCTTGACTGGCCGCCCGCCGGTGCCGACCTGCCGACTGTGCGCAGATCCGGGCAAGCCGACCTGGGTCTGCGGTCCGCCCGCGCTGCCGTGCTGGGGCACGGTCAGCGTCACGAACGACATCAGTACGAAGATGATCGCGCCGGAGACGAGCAGGATCAGCGGCGGGAGCAGCAGCAACGGGTGCCCGCGCATGGCGGCCGCGCCGTTGCGCAGCGTGGTCAGCAGCTTGTCCGCGCTGACCGCCATGGCCATGCTGACGGAGCTGAGGTCGGGACCCTGGCCCATCCGGGCGCTACTGCGGACCCGGATCAGCGCGGCCCGCCGCTGCTCCGGGGTCAGGCCCGGCTGCAGGTAGATGATCGTGTCGCGACCGTGCTGCTCGGCGGTGACATGTAAGCCGGCGGGAAGCTCCGAATAACGGATCTTCACCATTTTCCGCCCTCACATCCCACCATTAATCCGGGCAATCAGCGCCACCTACGAAACAGACGGTGACGACGTTATCACGGTGGATAGCTGCAATCTCACGGATGACCAAACTCAGATTTATCCGCAGGTCTCCGCGCGATCCGCCGATTCCGCGAGCCAGGACTCGATCAGGGCCCGTCCGATCGAGTCCTGCCGGTAGGGCGGCACGGCCGCGGTGTCCGCGATCCGGGCCCGCACCTCGGCCTCGCTGAACCAGCGCGCGTCGATCAGTTCCGCCTGATCCACGGCGATATCGGCGGACTCAGCGACGCCGCGGAAGCCGATCATGATGCCCGCCGGGAACGGCCAGGCCTGGGAGCCCTGATAGCGCACCGCCCCGACGATGACGCCCGCCTCCTCGGCCACCTCGCGCCGGACGGCGTCTTCCAGGCACTCGCCGATCTCGACGAAGCCCGCCAGCGTGCTGTACCGGCCGGGTCCGGCGCCCTGGTGCCGGCCGAGCAGGCACCGGCGCGGCTCGCCCGGCAATTCGACCAGGACGATGATGGCGGGCTCGATCTTCGGGAAGTGCAGGGTGCCGCACTCGGCGCACGCTCGCAGGTGCCCGCCGTCGCGCGACTCGCAGCGCCCGCCGCAACTGCCGCAGAACCGCTGCCTGCGCTGCCAGTGCAAGAGCCCGCGGGCGTAAGCGAGCAGGCCGGCCTCGGCCTGACTGACCGCCCCGATCAGGGCCCGGACATCGGTGATGTCCTGCGCGCCGGTCACCGCCAGGGCGGCGTCGCGGTCCTGGCCGGACAGATCCGCGGCGAAGACCGGCTGGCCGGCGGACAAGCCGAGGAACACCGGATCGGCCGCCATCAGCGGCCGGGCCTGGTCTGCTGCCAGCACAACCGGCAGCCCAGCCCGGATCAGGCAGTTATCCGACCAGAGCGGGATGAGGCGGATATCCGGTCGGTCTCGTTGCGCCTGCATCCAAAGCGGATCTGAGCGCCGCATGCCCGCCCGGTCCAGGTCGAGACCCGTGTAATACAAACTCCCGCTGTCCAGCAGCGCGTACTCGGCCACCCGGCCAGGCTAGGCAGCCCGGCCAGCGCGGGCAACTAGATGTTTCCCGCTCAGCCGTCGGGCGGCCGGTGGCGTCCTGGACTGAGGAGCGAGTCTCGAGCAAGTCGCCTCGCTCCGCGACGCGGTGAAGACCGCCGAGCCCCGAGCGAGCCGGCGGGGCGCGGCGCCATCTGGACTGAGGAGCGGTGTTTGCGACGAGGGAAGGTGGCGCCTCAGAGAGCGCCCCGGCGGAACGAGCGGGCTAGCACAGCTAGGCTCGCTGGCAGGCGCACATCGCCGCGGCCCGTGGAGGAACAGTGCGGCTCACCAGCACCGGCACGGCCCCGAGCCCGGCCGCGACTGGCGCGCGCCCGCTCGCCTCGCCGCGGCTGGCCAGCTGGCAGGCCCTCCTCCTCGCTGTCGCCGGTGGCGTGGCCCTGGCCGCGGCCTTCCCGCCAGCCGGCTTCTGGCCGCTGGCCGCGGTCGGCCCCGCGCTGCTGGTCATCTCGCTCTGGCGGCAGCGGCTGCGGACCGCGCTGGCCGCCGGGGCGGTCTTCGGCCTGGCGTTCTTCCTGCCGCTGCTGTCCTGGCTAGTCAACGTCGCCTGGTACGCCTACATCGCGCTCGCGGTGGCATCCGCCGTGATCTTCGCGGTGCTGGTCGGCGGCCAGTGGCTGCTGCTGCGGCTGCGCGCTTGGCCGGTGGCGGTGGCCGGCTGGTGGGTCACCTGCGAGGCGGTCCGCAGCCGCTGGCCGTGGGAGGGCTTCCCGTGGGGACGGCTGGTGATGAGCCAGGCGACCTCGCCCGCGGTCCGCTGGGTGGCGATTGGCGGCCCCGCGTTCGTGACCTTCCTCGTCGCGCTGACCGGGGCGTGCCTGGCCTGGGTGGTGCTCGGACCGGCCGGCGGCCCGGCGGACGGCTGGCGCCGGCGGCTGCCCGCGGCGGCCGCGCTGGTGCTGGTCGCCGCCGTGACGGCGGGCGGAGCGCTGCTGCCCGTGGATACCGGAACGGCAGGGCAGCCGTCTGCGGTCGTCGCCGCCATCCAGGGCGACGTGCCGCATGCCAGGAACCTGCCCGACCTGCTGCGGGCCACCACCGTGACGCAGAATCACGCGAGCGCGACCGAGCAGCTCGCCGCCAGGGTGGCGAGCGGTAAGGCGGCCGCGCCCAACCTGGTCATCTGGCCGGAGAACTCCACCGACCAGGATCCGTTCCAGGACGCCTTCATCTACGGGGCCATCAACGCGGCGGTCGCCGCCATCGACCGTCCCGTTCTGGTCGGCGCGATCCTGCAGGACCCGATTCGCAACTCCGGGCTGCTGTGGCTGCCGAGGCGCGGCCCGGTCGCCGCCTACTACAAGCGCAGGCTGGTCCCGTTCGGCGAGGTGATCCCGTTCCGCAGCCTCCTCGCCAAGATCACCAACCTGCCGTCCAGCCTCCAGCCGTACAACTTCACCCCCGGCCGCAAGGCCGTGGTGTTCCGGGTCGGCAAGATCCGCCTGGGCGACGTCATCTGCTACGAGGTGGGCTTCGACGGGCTGGTTGGCTCCGAGGTCAAGGCGGGCGCGAACCTGCTCGCGGTGCAGACCAACGACGCCGACTTCGAGCTTGACGGCCAGACCGGCGAGACGCTGCAGCAGCTGGACATGGCCAGGATCAGGGCCATCGAGCACGACCGGGCGGTCGTGGTGGCCTCGACCACGGGCGTCAGCGCGATCATCGCACCGAACGGCGACCTGATGACCGCGACCGGCACCTGGCGGCGGGCCGAGATCGAGGCCAGGGTGCCGCTGCTGACCACGACCACGCTGGCCGACCGGCTGGGCGGCTGGCCCGAGGCCGTGCTGTGCTGGGTCACCGTGGCGCTGATGATCTGGCTGGCGGCCGGTGCGCTGCGGCGTCGGGGCAGGCCCGATGGCGGGCCATCCGGGCCGGCCGCACAATAGGGAAGGTGGGAATCCGGCGCGCACTCGGGCAACCCGTCCGCTATGCCGTATTGCTGTCGGGAGCCGTCCCGATCCTCGCCTTCCCGGCGGCCAACCTGGAATTTCTCGGCTGGATCGGGCTGGTACCCGGGCTGGCCCTGATGCAGGCCGCGCCGACCAGGCGCGAGGCCGCGGTGCGCGGCTGGTGGTTCGGCACCGGCTACCTGCTCGCGGCCATGTACTGGCTGACGCCCAACCTCGGGCCTGCCGTCCTGCTGGTGGCGATCGTCCTCGGCTTCCTGTGGACCGCGGTCGGGCTGGCGGTCTGGGCCTTCACCCGCCCGCCGGTCACTCTGCGGCGCGCCGCGGCCGCGCTTACAGTGGTCCCGAGCGCGTGGCTGGTCACCGAGTGGATCAGGTCGTGGCAGGGCATCGGCGGCCCGTGGGCGGTCCTCGGGGCTAGCCAGTGGCAGCATCCGGCCTTCCTGGCCCTCGCGGCGGTCGGCGGCGTCTGGCTGGTGACGTTCGCCCTGGTCGCGGCCAATACCGGGATCCTGCTGGCCATCACCGCGAAGACCGGCGCGGCGCGGGCGGCCGGCGTGGCGGGCGTGCTCATCGCTGTGCTGGCCGGGCCGGTGATCTTCGCCGCTACCGCGCCGCCCCCGGTGACGCCGGCATGTCACGATCGCCTTGGTCCAGCCCGGCCTGCAGGGCAAGAAGAACCCGCCAGGGCCGCGGCTGGCCGCGAGCGAGCGGCTGACCGCCGCCAACGCGCACCGGGCCGACCTGTACGTATGGGGCGAGAGCAGCGTCGGGTTCTATCTGGCCGACCGGCCCGCCTTTGCGACCGCCCTGCAGCGGCTGTCCGGGACCGCGGGCGCGCAGATCCTGCTGAACCAGGACGCGCTGAACGCCGCCGGGGCCACGTCGAAGCAGGCGGTGCTGATGAGCAGCACCGGCGTCCGGGGCACCTACATAAAGACGCGGCTGGTGCCCTTCGGCGAGTACATCCCGTTCCGGTCGGCGCTCGGCTGGCTGGACAAGATCAGCAAGGCTGCTTCGGCCAACATCGTGGCCGGGCACGGCGCGCACGTCCTGGACGCCACACTGCCAGGCGGGCGCCGGCTGACGATCGGCGTGCTCATCTGCTTCGAGTCGGCGTTCCCTGACATGTCCCGGGTGGACGCCGATCGCGGCGCGCAGCTCATCCTGTACCAGACCTCGGATTCAACGTTCCAGGCCAGCTGGGCGCCCGCGCAGCACGCTGCGCTCGGCGCCGTGCGCGCGGCCGAGACCGGCAGGCCGGTCGCGCAGGCGGCGCTGACGGGCGACTCGGCGGCATTTGACGCGCGCGGCCGGCAACTCGCCTTCGCGGACTCGAGCTACCGCGGCGTCCTTTTCGTGCGGCTGGCGCTGCCGTCCGTGTCGTCCAGGACGCTGTACGACCGGCTCGGGGACTACGTTCCGTGGATCGCGACCGGGATCGCGGTGCTGGCGGCCGCGCTCGGGCTGGTGCGCCTCCGGCGGCGCCGCCAGACTCCGGGAGACGGCAGCGCTGCGGGCCCGCCGGTTGACGTAGGCTTGGACAGTAGCCGCATTACGGGCAGCCACGCCGGCGCGGAACACAGCTCGCACGCGAGCGCACCGGGCCCGCCTGCGACCGGCACCGGGCCGGGCACTGGCACTGGCGAACCGGGAACTGCGGCCGGGCCGGCGACGTAACTGCGGGCGAAGGAGGCGGACGTGCGGAAGGCAGGCAACGTCCGCATCGCCGCGGCTATCTCGGTCCTGTGCGCGACGGCTGCCCTGCTCGCCGGCTGCTCGGGCGGCAGCGCCCCGGCCGCGGCCACTGGCGGTGCCAAGCCCGCGCACAGCAGTGCCGCCACCACCCCCAAGCCGGCCGTGCAGCTCGCCATCACGCCCGCGAGCGGGAGCAAGAACGTGAACCCGGCGGGCGGCATCAGCGTGACGGCCGCGGGCGGCAAGCTGACCAATGTCGCGGTGCACGCTTCCGGGGATCCGGTGACCGGGACCATGAACGGCACCGCGACCGCCTGGCACAGCACCTGGGCCCTCGGCGTGTCCACGCATTACACGGTCACCGCGACCGGGCAGGCACCGGATGGCCAGTCGGTGACTCAGACCAGCACGTTCACGACACTGACCCCCGCAAGTACGTTCCAGACCATGATCTTCGAGGGACAAGGCGCCACGTATGGCGTGGGGATGCCGATCATCCTGGACTTCAGCCAGCCCATCAAAGACAAGGCCGCGGTCGAGCGGGCACTGCAGGTCCGGACGTCCAAGCCGGTGGTCGGCGCGTGGTCCTGGGACGGCGATCAGACCCTCGACTTCCGGCCGCAGACGTACTGGCCGGCCGGCACGACGGTGACCTTCACCGGCCACCTCAACGGCGTCGAGGGCGCGCCCGGCGTGTACGGCTACCACACGCTCTCGCAGTCGTTCCGGATCGGTGACTCGCTGATCGTCGTCGCGAGCACCGCCACCCACTTCATGAACCTGTACCGGAACGGCAAGCTCCTGCACCACTGGCCCATCAGCACCGGGCGCTCGACCCTGCCCACGCCGAACGGCACCTACCTGACGATCGACAAGGGCAACCCGGTGCTCATGAAGGGACCCGGCTACAGCGAGGAAGTGCCGTGGTCGGTGCGGTTCACCTGGACCGGCGACTACCTGCATGACGCGTTCTGGTCCGTGGGCCAGCAGGGCAGCGTCAACGTCAGTCACGGCTGCGTGAACATGGCGCCGGCCGACGCCGAGATGTACTACAAGATGGAGGTTCCCGGCGACCCCGTCACGATCACCGGCAGCTCGAAGGCAGGGACCTGGGACAACGGCTGGACCGAGTGGTTCCTGACCTGGCCGCAATACCTCAAGGGCAGCGCGTTGCACGAGGCGGTGCAGGCGGGCCCGCAGGGCAGCGTCTTCGTCAGTCCGGCTTCGGTGGCGTCCGCGGCCGGGACGGCGCCGCTGCACACCTCCAGGCCGGGCAACTGGCACTCCGCCTAGCCAGTTCGCAGCGAACCGAACGGTTTCGCAATCAGCATCAGGTAGTGGTCTGGTGCTGCTCTTACAGCAGCAGACCACTACCTGATGTTGTAGTCACCCTCACGCCAGCACAGCGCCAGCCGGGCCGGCCGCCTGCTCCGAGAGCCCCGTCCTATTCCCGTTACCGGCTGGTAGTGACAAGCGTCATACCGGGATGGCGCCTGCTCTGAAGTGGCGTTATACCTCCCAGATCCACGGGGAGCGGCAGTAACCATCCGACCGTCACGCGCGCCTGCGCGGGCGCAAGCATGCCGGCGACCGTCCGGCGCGCTCATCCCCAACCGGCCAGCACGGCCGGGCGGAGACGACACGCAGGAAGGAAGCCGATGCACACCGCAGAGCGACTGACCGGCACTATTGGCGGTCACCGGAAAGCCATCGCCTGCCTGTCCGGCGCCCTCGTGCTGGCCGGCGCGGGCACCGCCAGCGCGGCCACGGCCGCGCCGGCCGGGCGCGTCGCCGTCACCCCGGACGCGGCCCCGGTCGCCGTGCAGGACGTGCCCGCGCACGCTGACACCACCCTGCGGGCCGGCGTCGTCGCCGTCGTGGCCGGGCGGCTCGCCCTGCCCGCCACGCTCGGACAGCCGCGGCCCGCGGCCCATCCGGCCGCGCTGCCCCCGCACCCGGCCGGAGCGCATCATGGCCAGGCAGTCGTCGCCCAGGGCGGCCGGCCCGCCCGGCCTGCCTTCGCCGTCCGCCGGCTGGCCCCGGCCTCCGCCCGGCTGCTGCCGGTCGCCACCGCGGGCCCGCAGAACGTAATGCCGATCACCCCCGCGCAGTACGCGAACGCGGCGACCATCGTGCACAAGGCGCTGGCCAAGCGCATGGGCGCGCGGTCGGCCGTCATCGCGGTCGCCACCGCCATGCAGGAGTCGCGGCTGCTCAACCTCTCCTACGGCACCGGCCACTCGCTCGGCCTGTTCCAGCAGCAGTGGGATATGGGCTGGGGCACCCCGCAGCAGATCATGAACCCCGCCTATGCGGCCGGGCAAGTTCCTCGACGCGCTGCGCAGCTACCAGGCGGCGGACCCGGCGTGGGCCTCGCAGCCGCTGTTCCAGGCCGCGCAGGGCGTGCAGCGCTCCGGGTTCCCGTTCGCCTACGCGCAGTGGGAGCGGCAGGCCGCGCAGCTGACCGCGTCGGTCCTGCACAAGCGGTAGAACCTCCGGTGCCGGCCTCCTCCCCCTTGGGCCGGACCGGAACCACCAGGCCGCCGGGCTCCCCCGGCCCGGCCGGCCAGGCATAGTGTGCCCCGCCCTCCCCGAGGGGGCGGGGCACACTAATGCGACCTGCGGCTGACGGAGAATCAGACCAGGGTGACTTGAAGACTGCCGCCGATGAGGTAGAACAGGGTGCCATGACGACGTTCCTGACCAACGAGGGCTACCTGGCCCTGGCCATCTTCGCCTTCGTGCAGGCGTGCTGCATCCCGATCTCGTCCGAGATCACCCTGGGCTTCGCGGGCGTGCTGGCGTATCAGCACCACCTCAGCCTCGCCCTGGTGATCATCATCGGGATCCTCGCCGAGCTCGCCGGCTCGTTCACCTCCTACGGGGTGGGCCGCCTCGGCGGCCGGTCCGCGATCGAGCGGTACCGCCGGTATGTGCTCATGACCAGGAAGGACGTCGAACGGGCGGAGCGCTTCTTCGCCGGCCGGGGCGCCTGGGCCGTCGCGGTCGCCAGGATCATCCCGCTGGTCCGGTCCTTCGCGGGCCTGGTGGCGGGCCTGGTGGAGGTGCCGGTCGCGCCGTTCGCCCTGTTCAACCTCATCGGCACCGCGGTCTGGGTGACGGCACTGTCCGTGGCCGGGTACGCGGTCGGCAACGACTGGACTAAGACGTCCAAGAACTTCTCGCACGCCAGCGACTTGCTGGCCATCCTGGTCATCCTCGCGCTGATCGTCCTCATCGTGCACAAGTGGCTCCAGATCCGGAAGGAGCGCAAGGCCGACGCGGCCGCGGCGGCGTCGGGCGACGCACCGGCTGGCGAGCCGCCAGCCAACGGCGCGGCGGCAAACGGCACGCCGGCCAGCGGCGGCAGGCACCGCGCGCCCACGGACAGCCAGGGTGGCTGACCAGCAGCCCTGGCATCACGGCGCGGTCATCTACGAGGTCTACCTGCGCAGCTTCGCCGACGGCAACGGCGACGGCGTCGGGGATCTGGCGGGCCTGCGAGCCCGCTTGCCATACCTGCGCGACCTGGGTGTGGACGCCCTGTGGATCACGCCGTGGTACGTCTCGCCGATGGCCGACGGCGGCTACGACGTCGCCGACTACCGCGACATCGACCCGCTGTTCGGCACCCTGGCCGAGGCCGAGGCCCTGATCGCGGCCGCGCACGCGGCCGGCCTGAAGATCATCATCGACCTGGTCCCGAACCACTGCTCCGATCAGCACCCCTGGTTCACCGCGGCGGTCGCCGCCGGACCGGGGTCGGCTGAGCGAGGCAGATTCTGGTTCCGGCCCGGCCGCGGCGAGGCGGGCGAACTGCCGCCGGGCGACTGGCAGTCGATGTTCGGCGGTCCCGCGTGGACCAGGGTGACCGAGCCGGACGGGCGCGAGGGTGACTGGTACCTGCACCTGTACGCCCGTGAGCAGCCGGATCTGAACTGGGACAACCAGGAGGTCCGGGCGGAGTTCGAGTCGATCCTGCGCTTCTGGCTGGACCGCGGCATCGACGGGTTCCGGATCGACGTGGCCGACTTCCTGGTCAAGGACCCCGCGTTGCCCGACGTGGCGGACCTGCCCGCGGATACCCGTAAGCCGTGGGAGGACCAGGATGGCCTGCACGCGATCTACCGGCGATGGCGGGAAATCATTGACTCCTATCCGGGCGAGCGGCTGTTGGTCGGCGAGATGTGGCTCAAGCCGCTGACCCGGCTGCGCCCGTACCTGACCGGCGACCAGCTGCACACCGCCTTCAACTTCGACTATCTCGGCACCGCCTGGGACGCGGGCCAGCTGCGCGCGGGCATCGACCTGGCGCTCGCCAGCATCGGCGCCGCCGCGCCCTGGGTGCTGTCCAACCACGACGTGACCCGGCATCTCACCAGGTACGGCCGGGCGGACACCAGCGGCGGCTGGCATCCCGACCCCGGCCGTCCCGATCTCGCCCGCGGCACCCGCCGGGCCAGGGCGGCCATCCTGCTGTCGCTCGCGCTGCCGGGCAGCGCGTACGTCTACCAGGGCGAAGAGCTCGGGCTGTGGGAGGTTGAGGACATCCCCGTCGAGCTGATCGCCGACCCCGTCTACGAGCGCACCGGCCATCTGGTCCGCGGCCGGGATGGCTGCCGGGTGCCGCTGCCCTGGGACCCGGACGCCGCTGGCTTCGGCTTCGGCCCGCACGGCGCGGCCGCGCCGTGGCTGCCGCAGCCGGCCGCCTGGCAGCAACTGGCGGCCAGCGCGCAAGACGGCGACGGCGAGTCCGTGCTGGAGCTCTACCGCGCGGCCCTGCGACTGCGCGGCCTGCGCGCCGGGCTCGATGACGACGCGATGACGTGGCACGACGCGGGCGACGGCGTGCTCGCGTTCAGCCGGCCCGGCGGCCTGCTGTGCGTGGTGAACATCTCCGCCGACGCCGTCGGGCTGCCGCCGCACGACGCGATCCTGCTCGACGAGCGCCAGCCTGGCCGCCGGCCAGTTGCCTGCCGACGCCGCCGCCTGGCTGCAGCGGGGCTAGTCGGCCCGGCTAGTCAGAGACGGGCTAGTCAGAGACGGGCCGGTCAGGGTGCCGGGAAGACCCGCGCGTAGCCGTCCCAGCTGCCGGTCGCGATCCCGCCGCCGTCCGGCTGGAACGCGATGGCCGTGACGGGGCCATCATGCTCGAACCGGGCCAGCTCGCCCCCGGTCACCACGTCGATCAGCCGGGCGGTGCGGTCGTGGCACGCGGTCGCCAGCGTGGTCAGGTCCGGGCTCGCCGCCACCACCCAGATCAGCCCGTCGTGGCTGTGCCGCCAGCTGATCGAACCGGACTCCAGGTCATACGCCGTGAGCCGGGTGCCGCTGGCGGTGACGAGGGTCCGACCGCCTCGGCCGAACGCGATCGAATTGACGTAGTCGTCGTGCGGGAAGCTGGCGATGAGCTCCCCCGCCGTCGTGGCCACGTGCGCCGAACCGCGGCGGGTCTCGATCGCGTCGTGGCCGCCGAAGGCGATCAGGTCGCCGGCCGGGCTGAACGTGGCCGCGCGCAGCGACGGACCCGGGCTCAGGGCCGGCCGGTAGGGATTCCCGGCCATCCCCCGGACCTCGATTACGCTGGGTTCCGGGCCGAGGGTCAGCAGCACCGCCGCGCCCGCATAGGAGGCCGCGACCAGATGGCTGCCATCCGAGCTGAATTCGACGGCGGTTACCTCGTCGGGCTGATCGGCGGCACCGAGCGGCGACCCCGTTCGGGCGTCGATGACGCGCAGCACCCCGGTGGAGTCTCCGTAGCCAACCGCAGAGCCATCCGGGCTGACCGCAAGCGCGACCATGCTCGCGTTGTCACGGTGCTGGGCCCGGCTGAGTTCGTCGCCGGTCCTGGCGTCCAGCACCCGCACGAGGCCGCTCCCGGTGCCAGTGGCCAGGAGCGTGCCGTCCGGACTGAGGCCGACGGTGTAGACGTTGTCCGGGTGCTGTACCGCCAGCAGCTCAGTCCCGGTTGCGCTATCCCAGATGCGCGCGTGGTGGTCGTGACATCCCGCGGCCAGGGTGGCGCCCGAGCCAGCGAAGGATACGGAGTTGACCGGCCCGAACGGACCTAAGGTCAGATGAGGCACGCCATTGACGAAGGGCATAACGGAAATATAGGCCAGCCAACCCCGGCCGCGTCAGTCCGTCTGCAGCCGACAGGTCGGTTGCGGCACCGCGGAGGTCACCGGTTCGAGCTCGGCGATGCCGCATCAGCGGCGGGCAGGCCGGCCCGCTGATCGCGCTTCGCCCAGTACCGCCGGACCCAGCTGGGCCGCATGTCCCGGCCGACTCGCGCGGCCACCGCGGCCGTCCACTTCGCCAGCAGCTCGTCGGCTTCGGCGAACGCAGTCGCGGGCTCCGGTGGCATCGAAAGCCAGCGCGCTTGCACCCAGGCGCGCTCGGGCGCGAACAGCGGGTAGGCGGCGGCCGGGTCGCGCAGCACCATCCGGTGCAGCAGCTCGTGCCGCCACCACAACGCCGCCGGGTCGAGCCGGTCCGTCGGCTCCGGCCCGAGCGCCAGCGGCTCGCCCAGCCGCACCGGCTTGAACAGCGACGTGCACGGCGCCGCGGTCGCAGTCACCCAGTGCGCCGCCGCGCCGGGCCGCAGCTGCGCGACCCAGGACGCCGTCGTCTGCGAGCTGGCCGCCAGCCCGCCCGCGTGCATGCACGGAGCCGCCATCGCCCCGTTCACGATCGAGTAACGAGGCTCGGCCCCGCCGCGGCCATGGTCGGCCAGCGCGGCCATCAGGTCGCCGGGCGCGACCGCCTCGGCGGCCAGCCGCTGGGTCAGCGGCTGGCGGACCTTGCACGCGGAGACCGCGGTCTTCAGCCGGGCCCCGTACTTGGTCGCGAACGGCTCGATCGTCAGCCCGTTGGAGATGCTCCGGGCGCCTGACTCCACCCGCTCCACCGCCCACTGCCGCCCGGCGGTCTCCAGCACGTACGCACCGCCGGGGTCGGCCACGATGAAGCTGTTGTGGTAGGTGAAGCCGCGCTGCTCGTGGCCGCAGCCGCCGCCTTGCCCGTACTGCTCAAGCAGGCCGGTGATGACGGCGACGGCGTCCCCGGCGGTGGCGGCGCGCTCCAGCGCCAGGCGCAGCAAGTCCATCCCGGTGAGGCCGCGGTCGGCGTACCGCTGGGTGGTGAAGACCGCCTCGTTCCCGATCGTCACCCCGTGCTCGTTGGTGCCGATCTCGGCGCCCCACATCCAGAACGGCCGGCTGAGCAGGACCGCGTTGGTCTCGCGCACCTGCGCGACCTCGATCCAGGTGCAGCGGAGCGTGGCCCCGGCCGGATGGCTGCGCCGGGGCTGCCAGTCCAGGAACTGGGCCTCGTTCGGATCCCGGTCGGAGTTCTTCGCGAACAAGACCGAACCCGGCCGGACGACGACCATCGTGTCGCAAGACGGGCTAAGCATGCACCCCAGCCCTTCTGGCCGGCTCCCGCAGATACGTAAATCGGCCGATCCGGCCGATTCAGTATCAGTCAACCAGAGCCTGGTAGACCAGCTGCCGCAACTGCGGCCGGATCGGGTACGTGCTCGACGGCATGAACTGGGTGAAGAAGCTGACCGTCAGCTGCTCGGCCGGGTCCACCCAGAACGTGGTGCTGGCCGCGCCGCCCCAGTTGAACTCGCCGGCGGAGCACAGGGTCTTGGACGCCGCCGGGTCGAGCTGGACGGCGAAACCGAGGCCAAAACCGACGCCCTGGAACACCGACTCCGCGTACAAGGGCCGGCCGAAGCTGTCCAGGTCGGCGTTGCCGGGCAGGTGGTTCAGCGTCATGTAGGCCACCGTGCGCGGGCTCAGCAGCCGGGCCCCGTCCAGTTCCCCGGCCGGGCTGTCGGGCCGGTGCAGCAGCATCTCGGTGAACCGGTGGTAGTCGGCCGCGGTGGACACCAGGCCGCCGCCGCCGCTCAGGTACACGGGCTCGCGCAGGGCCGCTTTGCCCATCGCGTCGATCCGGGTCAGCTTGCCGTCCATCCGGTTGTACAGCGCCGCGAGCCGGCTGGCCTCTTCCGGCCCGGCCCAGAACGCGGAGTCGGTCATGCCGAGCGGCCGGAAGATCCGCTCGGCGAAGAACTCGGCCAGCGACTGACCGGAGACGACCTCGACGAGCCGGCCGAGCACGTCGGTGGACACCGAGTAGTTCCACTCGGAGCCGGGCTGGAACAGCAGCGGCATGTCCGCGAACAGGTCGCAGATCCCGGCGAGGTCGGTGTCGCGCGGGCTGCCCCACTCAAAGCCCCTGGCCCGGTAGATCGCGTCGACCGGGTGCGAGCGGTGGAAGCCGTAGGTCAGGCCGGAGGTGTGCGTGAGCAGGTGCCAGATCCGCATCGGCTCGGTGACCGGCTCGGTGGTGAAGGCGATGTCGGAGCCGCCGGTGAAGACCCTGGCCTGCGCGAACGACGGGATGTACCGGCTGACCGGGTCGGTCAGCTGGAAGCCGCCCTCCTCGTAGAGCATCATCGCCGCGACCGAGGTGATCGGCTTGGTCATCGAGTAGATCCGCCAGAGCGTGTCCGGCTCGACCGGCAGGCCGGCCTCGACGTCCCGCTGCCCGTAGGTCGCGACGTAGGCCAGCTTGCCGTGCCGGCTGACGGTGATCAGCCAGCCAGGGAGCCGGCCCGTCGTCCACGTACCGGGTGAAATGCTTGCCGATCCGGTCCAGCCGCCCCTGGTCCAGCCCGACTTCCGCGGCTTCGACTTCGGTCTGCACTCCGCCCATGTCCCACTGCCTCCGTTACTTCGCAGTCCGCAAGTTCCACCACGATCCTGCCAACTAGAACGCCACTCGGTCTAGGGGCGGATCCAGGTTGGCTCGCTTACCCCGAGCGGCTAACGGCGCAGGGCCAATCGCACGGGGCTAACGGCGCGGGGCTAACGGCGCGGCTAGCCAGGCGGCAGGCCGGTGCGGCGGCGCACCTCGTATAGCAGAATGCCTGCGGCAACCGCGAGGTTCAGCGACTCGGCCGTACCGGTCATCGGAATCGAGACCCGCAGGTCCGCGGCCTCGATCAAGTCGGCCGGCAGGCCGCTGCCCTCGCTGCCCAGCAGCAGCGCGCCCGGCGGGGTGAGGTCAGCGTCCCAGTAGCCGGCCTCGGCCCGGCCGGACGCCGCGATCACCCGGACGCCTTTGCTCGCCGCCCAGGCCAGGAACTCTGCGGCCGTAGCCGCGGCGGCGACCGGGACCGTGAACAGCGCGCCCATGCTCGCCTTCACCGCGGCCGGGTCGTACGGATCGGCGGACGGCCCGATCAGGATCACGCCGTCCGCTCCGGCCGCGCTGGCGGTCCGGACGATCGTGCCGAGGTTGCCCGGATTACCGGCCTCGTGCAGCGCCACGAATACCGAGCCCGCGCCGACGGCCAAGTCCGCGAGCACGCGTGGCTGCGACCGGACGATCGCCGCGAGGCCGGACGGCCCGTCCCGGTCGGCCAGCCGGGTGAACAACTCGTCCGACAGCCGCGCCACGCTGACCCCGGCCGACTCCTGGGTGGCCACCATCGCCGCCGCGCCCTCGTGTCGCAGCAGTCCGGGCGCGACTACCAGCGTCTCTATCCCGGCGCCGGCCTCCACCGCCTGCCACACCGGCTGAATGCCCTGCACCACGTAGGCCGCCTCACGCCGGCGGTGCTTGCGGTCAGCGAGCAACCGCATCCGCTTCACGAGCGGATTGGCGACGCTCGTAATCAGATCGGCCATTAGCCATTCATCCGTTAGTCACCCGGCATTAGCGCGCAGGCAATTCTGCTCGCGCTTTCTGTGAGTACGAGAAGAACTGAAAACCGCCCATAGGGGGATACATGCGCTCTGCTTTGTCCAGCACTAGGGTAGCCGGGCTCGCGGCGGCGGCCACGCTCGCGACCACGATGCTCACGACCACCGGACTCGGCACCGCGGCGGCCGCACCGGCGGGCGGACCAGGTCACTGGTCCCAGGTGACGCCCAACGGATCGGACACCATCCAGGACATCGGCCTCGCCCGCGGCGGCCACAGCGCGCTGAACGTGATCTGGGCCAGCCTCGGCACGGGCAAGAGCGCGATCCACGACACCGTGATCGCCGCGAGCGGGGCGGTTCGCAAGGCCAAGACGATCGCGGGCGGGCAGTTCCTCGTGACCTATCCGGACGCCACCGTGAACGCGGGGCACGTCTTCGCGATCTGGAATGGCATCGCGAAAAACGCGCCGTCCAGCCCGGAAGGCACGTTCATCGCGACGATGCCGATCGGCGGCGGCGCTTGGTCCGCGCCGGCCAACATCCCGCCGCTCCCCGCCATTCCCGACACCAGCAGCAGTGACTCGGCGACCATGGGCTCGGACGGCAAGCCGTGGGTGGCCTTTGACGGCTCCTTCTCGCTGACCGTGGTGCACGCGGGGCAGGTCGAGCACGAGATCCCGCCGACCGCCTGCTGCGTCACCAACCCGGGCCTGGCCGTCGACGGCAAGACCGGCGCGACCTACATCGCGTATCGGTCGCTGATCACCAAGCACGAGGGGGTCTTCGCGCAGCGGCTGAACCAGAACGGCACCGCGAGCGGCAAGGCAGTGTTGCTGCCCGCGTCGCAAAAGCACGGGCTCACCCCGGTCATGAGCGAGCGGATCGCGGTCACCGGCCGCGGCAAGGGGCGGCCCGGCGTCTACGCCCTCTACGAGACCAACTATCCGTTCTCGACCGGCGTCAACTTGATCCGGCTCGGCAGCGGCAAGGCCCGGCAGCTGGCCAAGACCAGCACGACGCGGCAGTTCGCGGGCGCGGCGCTGAGCAGCGGTCAGGGCGGGCGCCTCTGGGCAGCCTGGTTCACTGGCGACGGCGCCCCGGCCAGCCTGTTCGTGCGGCAGTCCAACGCCGCGGTGACCAAGTGGGGCCGCGCGGTGAAGGTGGGGCTGCCGTCGGGCACAGCCCGGATCCTCGAGGTCTACATCAGCGCGCAGGCCGGCAAGGTCGACGTGCTCGCGCTGCTGACCAGGCACGGCAAGACCGCCTGGTACGCGACCCAGGCGAGGTAAGGACTTCGGCCGCCGCGGGCGCAACCGTACCCGCGGCGAGCTAGGCCGACAGGTGCTTGTCGAAGAAGGCGCGGGCGCGCGCCCAGAAATCCAGCTGGTGGGCGCGCTCGCTGATGCCGTGCCCCTCACGCGGGTAGACCACCAGCTCGACCTCGGCCTGGCCAGTGTCGGCGATCCCCCGGTACAGTTCCTCGGCCTGGCCGATCGGGGTGCACAGATCGAGCGCGCCGTGCACGATCAGGGTCGGCGTCCGCACGTCGCGCACGTGCATGATCGGCGAGCGGACATAGTAGGCCCCGCTCGGGTCGTAGGGGTCCGCGCCGACGAACAGCTCGTCGAACCGGCCGATGTTGGTCGTGTGGTGGAAGCTGAGCCAGTCTGATACGCACGCCATCGGGAGCGCGGCCGCGAACCGGTTCGTCTGCGTGATCGCCCAGGCGCTCATGAACCCGCCGTGGCTGGCGCCGAAGACACCCACCCGGTTCGTGTCGGCCAGCCCCTCGGCGACGAGCGCGTCGACGCCGGAGAGGATGTCGGTCAGCTCGCCGCCGCCCATGTCGCCGAGGATGGCCTCGGCGAACCGCGGCCCCCAGCCGCGGCTGCCGCGCGGGTTCGGCATCAGCACTGCGTAGCCCGCCGCCGTCCAGAGCAGCGGGTGCCCGAAGTTCGTCCACTGGTGCGTCCAGGCTGACACCGGGCCGCCGTGCACGATCACGACCAGGGGGAGCCCAGCCGCTTCCCGGCCCGGCGGCAGCGCCACCAGGCCCTCGACGCCGGCCCCGTCCGCGGAGGTCCAGCGCCGTTCGACCCACCGCGGCAGCTCCAGCTCGCGCAGCGCGGCGTTGAACGAGGTCACCGGCTGCCAGCCGCGGTCCGGCTCGGCCAGGTCGAAGAGCGCGACCTCGGGCGGCTCGTTGGTCGACTCGCGAACGGCAGCGAGCCGGCCGCGGGCCGCGTCGGCCGAGATTGGCGCCGTGCCCCGGCCGCCGACCGTCTCCGCGTTCGCGCACAGCGTGTGCGCGGCGCCGCCCAGTGTGAGCGTGCCGCAGCTAGACCGCAGTCCGGCCCAGGCGTGGTAGAGCAGCGTGCTGTCGTCCCGCCAGCACAGCCAGCTGACCTCAAGCCCGGCGCCGACGTCCTGCGGGGCCAGCTCGCCGCCGGTCAGCTCGGCGACCTTGGCCTGGCCGCCGGGCCAGGTCGCGCGGTCACTGGCCACGCCGTCGATGAACGCGACCTTGCTGCCGTCCGGCGACAGCCGCGGGCCGGACAGCTGGAGCCGCGGCTGACAGCGCCCGGTCACAGTCCTGGTTCGCAGGTCGATGCTGACCAGCGCCGCGTCGTACCAGCTGCTCTCCGACGGCTCGGCGGAGACGACCGCGACCACGGTCGACTCGCCATCCCAGTCAAACTCCCAGACGTTCTCCCCCGGCGGCCCGACTTCGGTAGTGGTGTCGCCCGTGGTGCTGTCGCCCGTGGTGCTATCGCCCGTGGTGCTATCGCCCGTGGTGCTATCGACAGCGACATCGACCAGGAACAGCCGCCGCCACGCCTGCCGGGGCCGGGTCACGGCCGGATCGGACGGCTCGGCGTCGCGGTCCTCGATCCGGGTGGCCGTCAGCGCGCCCGCCCGGTCGGAGCCGGGGTCGGCGGCGAGGATGAGCAATCGCTGCCCGTCCGCGGACCAGGCGATCTCCTCACACGAGCCGCGGATGGTACCGACTGGCCTGGCTTCACCGAGGTCACTATCCAGCAGGTACGCCGACAACAGGCCGGGGTGGTCGCGATCGGAGCCGAAGGCGAGCCGCTGCCCGTCCGGAGACCAGCGCGGAAGCGAGTCGAGCCACGGCCCGCGGGTCAGCGGGCGCGGGTCCGCGCCCGGCGCGACCAGCCACAGGCCCGACTGCTGGCCGTGCGGCGGATCGGTGCACGCCGCGGTCAGGACGCTGCACGCTATCCGCCGTCCGTCCGGGGAGATCACCGCCTCGGCCGGCCGGCGCAGCGTCTGCAGCGCCGCCATCGTTACCGGGGTCCGCCCGGCCGGCCCGGTCGCGGTGCCTGCCTGCGGGCCGAAGTCGGTTAGCTCCGTTGTCGTCATGAGTCACCCTCCTCGCGGCCGGTTGCTGGACCGGTCACGTCCCTTGTAGCGATCAGCCCCCGGCCGGGGCCGGCGATCGCCAGACCTGCTGGGCGACCCGCAGGAAGTTGCCGCCCATGATGCCGGCGATCGCATCCTGCGGGTAGCCGAGCCCGGCGAGCTCTGCCTCCAGCGGGCCGAGCGCCTCGGGCGGCACGAAGTCCATCCGTCCCCAGCGCCGGTAGGCCTCGGAGAACAAATGCGGGCTGTTCGCCAGCTCCCGGTTCAGGTCGTCGCTATCGAAGACGTAGTCGGTGCCGATCCCGACGTGCTCGGGCCCGGCCAGCTGGACCGCGTAGTCGACGTGCCGGGCCATGGTCTGCACCCTGATGTCGTTCTCCCCCAGGAAGATGCCGACGCCGTTGATCCCGATCACTCCGCCGGTCGCCGCGCACGCGAGCACCTGGTCGTCGCGGATGTTGCGCTCGTGGTCCCACAGCGCTCGCATCGAGGAGTGGCTGAAGATCACCGGGCTCGAGGACCGCTCGATTGCCTCCATCGATGTCCGGTAGCCGCAGTGCGACGCGTCGACCACCATCCCGACCCGGTTCATCTCGTCCACCACGGCGCGGCCGAAGTCGGTCAGCCCGGTGTCGGCGGGCGCGTGGCAGCCGAACCCGGCCAGGTTCTCGCCGTTGTAGGTCATCAGCATCGACCGCACGCCGAGGTCGTAGTAGGCCTGAACCATGCCGATCTCGCCGCCGAGCGGGTTGGTGTCCTCCAGGTCGAAGCCGACCGCGAGGCGACCGGACTCGTGCGCGGCGAGCAGGTCCGCGGTGGTGTTCGCCAGCACGAACTCGTCCGGCCGCAGCAGCACCTGACGGCGCCACGAGCTGAGCACCCGCATCGTCGAGTCGATGTCGTGCGGCGCAAACCCCACGTTGACCGACAGATAGCTGACGCCAACGTCGCGGTACCGGCGCAGCGGCCCGATGTCGCACCCGGCTTCCAGCGGCAGACAGCAGTGCTGCTCCCAGCCGAATGCACTCCGCAGCCGAGCGGTCGGCGGCACTACCGCTGTCATGATCCACCTCGCATCAGGTCGGCCATCTTCTCTCCCACCAGCACGGCGCTGATGTGCGTGTTGGCGCTCGGCACCCACGGGAAGACGCTGGCGTCGGCGACCCGCAGCCCGTCCACTCCGAGCACCCGGCCTTGCTCGTCGACAACGGAATCCGGGTCGGCGGCCGCGCCCATCCGGCAGCTGCCGCTGATGTGGGCGGCGTCGTAGAGGTTGGCCAGCACGTACTGGGTCAGCTCGGCCTCGGTGACATCCCGGTCGAGCAACGGCAGACCGGCCGGATCGGCGGGGCCGGGCGCCAGCCGCGCCGAGTCGGTCACCTTCGCCAGCGCCGGGTGCCTGCTCAACTCCACGATGTGCGCGATCATCGCGAGCATCCGGCTGAGGTCCCGCGGGTCAGACAGCAGCTCCTGCTCGACGACCGGGTGCTGCCGGGGGTCGGTGGATGCCAGCCGGATCCGGCCCTGGGACAGCGTCCGGTTCAGCCAGCCGAAGATCTCGCAGATGTCCGGTGCGTCGGCGTGACTGAGCAGGCACAGCATCCCGTCGGCCGGCTCGGCGGTCAGGCCGAGTCCGAAGCGCACGCAGTAGCGGCTATGCCGGGTGTCGGGCAGCTGGCCGTGCGCGCCGGGCCGCAGCCGGATGACGAGGCTGATCAGCGGGTGATCCTGCAGCGTGGCCCCGGCAGGCAGATCCGCCAGCACGTCGATACCGAGCGCGCGCAGGTCCGCGGCCGGACCGACGCCCGAGCGCAGCAGGATCGCCGGGCTGTGCACGGCGCCGGCCGACAGCACGACGGTGCCGGCCCGGTACTGCTCCGGTGTGCCCGCGGCCAGTGCGGTGACCCCCACGACGCGGCCCCGTTCCACCAGCACGCGGTCGACGATCGTGTCGCCCTGGATCGTGAGGTTGGGGCGCTCCCTGGCGGGTTCGAGATAGGCGTCGTTGGTGGAAAACCGCCGCCCGGCCCGGCCGTTGAACGCGTACGGCGACAGGCCGTGCGCGCGCGGCGCGTTGTGGTCGGGCGCCCACGGATGGCCATGCGCGAGCGCCGCCTCGCGGAACGCGTCATCGACCGGCAGGAAGTCCGTCCCGGCGGGGCGCATGATCGGGATCGGCCCGGTGCTCCCGTGGTAGTCGGCGGTGCCGAAGTCGAGGTCGGTCTCCATCCGCCGGAAGAGCGGGAGCATCTCGTCGAAGGACCAGCCGCTCGCCCCCGCCGCGGCCCAGCCATCCAGGTCCTCGACCGTCGGCCGGATCGCGAACAGGCCGTTGACACCCGAGCTGCCGCCGGTACCGCGGCCGCGCAACAGGAACGTGGGTGGCTGTGCCTCGGTTCTGCGCGCCATGAGCCCGGCGTGGTGGTAGTCCGAGACCTTCGCGTCTGGCGGTGGCGGGTAGTCCTCGCCATCCAGCGGATACGGATCGATGCTGACCATTTCCGGGGGCGCCTGCGCGGACCGGAAGTCCAGGCCGTGTTCGAGCAGCAGCACGCTGCGGGCCGCGTCCTCGGACAGTCTCGCGGCCAGCGTCGCGCCCGCCGATCCAGCGCCGACAATGATCACGTCATACTCGTTCGCGGCCACGGTCACTCTCCCTTGCACCCGTGCTTGGTGGCGACTGCGTTGGTTGTGCCAGAGTTCGCATCGACTGTGCTCGCTACGACTGGGCGGGCTCCTCATCCAGGGCGGCGGTGTCCAGGCCGGAAGTCTCGGCCGCCTGCGCCAGCCAGGCCTCGTCCGAACTCGGAATCGAGTCGACCAGCATCCGGGTGTACCAGTGCTGGGGGTTGTCGAGCACCTCGCCGGTGCTGCCCTGCTCCACCACCTCGCCCTGCCGCAGCACATACACCCGCTCGGCGACCTGGCGCACGACCGCCAGGTCGTGCGTGATGAACAGGTAGCTGACGCCCAGCTCGCGGCGGACCTCGGTGAGCAGGTTGAGGATCTGCGCCTGGACCGAGACGTCGAGCGCCGAGACCGGCTCGTCGCAGACGATCAGCCGCGGGCGCACGGCCAGCGCCCGGGCCACCGCCACCCGCTGCCGCTCGCCGCCGGACAGCGCCACCGGCTTGCGCTCGGCGTACTTGGCCGGCAGGCCGACCCGCTCCAGCAGGTCGGCGACGGCCTTGCGCGCATCGCGGATCTGATCGTCGGCGGCGGTCAGCGCCTCGGCCAGGGTCGCTCCGACGGTGCGGACCGGGTTCAGGGTCGAGTACGGGTCCTGGAAGACCATCTGCACGGTCCGCCGCAGCCGCCGCCGGTCCGCGTTGCTGAGCTTGGCCGTCTCGCTCCGGTCGACGCCGTTGACCAGGATGGTGCCGCCGGTGGGCGTCTCGAGTCCGACCAGGCAACGGCCGAGCGTCGTCTTGCCGGAGCCGGACTCGCCGACCAGGCCGACCGCCTCGTCCGCGCCGATCTCCAGCGTGACGCCCTTCAGCGCGGCCACGCGCCGGCCAGACTCGCGCTTGTCCCCGCCGAACACCTTCTGCACGTCCCGCGCCACCACGACGGCGCCTGGCAGCTCGGCGTCGGCGGCCGGCGCGGCCGCCTCCTCGTGGTCGAGCTGCGCGGCCAGCGCGTCGGACCTGGCCGCCTGCATCTGCGGCGCGATCTCGGCCACCCGGATGCACGCCGACCAGCGGGCCGGCGCCACCTCCCGCAGCGGGGGCGCCGCCTCGGTGCAGGTCTCGGTCCGCCACTGGCACCGGGGCGCGAACGTGCAGGAGCCGGCCACCTGGTCGGGCGAAGGCACCGAGCCGGCGATCGCGGCCATCTGCGACAGCCGCCGGTCGACCGGCGGATCGGACAGCAGCAGGCCCAGCGTGTAGGGGTGCAGCGGCTCGGCTTCCATCTGTTCGGCGGCCGCGGTCTCCAGCACCGACCCGGCGTACAGCACGAGCACCCGGTCGCAGAGCGCGAACGCGACACGCAGGTCATGGGTGATCATGATGAGGCCCATGCCCCTGGCGTGCTGCACCTCGCGCAGCCGGGCCAGGATCTCGCGCTGGGTCGTCACGTCCAGCGCGGTGGAGGGCTCGTCGGCGATGAGCACCTGCGGATCGCGGGCGATGGCGGCGGCGATGCCGACCCGCTGGCGCATGCCGCCGGACAGCTCGAACGGGTAGGCGTCGGCGACCGCCGCATCGGTGATGCCGACCTCGGCCAGCCGCCGGACCGCCTCATCCCGCCGGGCCGCGCGGCTGAGCGCCCGGCCCCGCTCGTCTTTGATCAGCTCGACGATCTGCGCACCGCACCGCATCAGCGGGTTCAGCATCGTGAACGGATCCTGGAAGATCATCGCGATCTCGGCCCCGCGGATCTGGCGTAGTTGCCGCTCGGCCATCGTCAGGATGTTGCCACCGCGGTACAAGACATCGCCTTCGGCGTGCACACCGGTCGGCAGCAGGCCGATGAGCGCCTTGGCCGTCAGGGACTTGCCGCTGCCGGACTCGCCGACGATGCCGAGCGTCTCGCCCGGCGCCAGGCTGAAGTCGGATCCGACGGTGATGACCCGCTCGACCCCCTGCAGCCGGCTGGAGATGCGCAGGCCGCTGACCGTCAGCAGCGGGGACCCGTCGTTCGCCGGCGGGCGGCCGGATCAGGCTGGGTCATCATCGGGCACGTCCCCTGTCCGACAGGCGCTCATATATCCAGTCACCGATGAGGTTCATGCTCGTCGCCGTCAGCACGATCGCGATCGCCGGGCCGAGGCAGGCCATCGCGTTGCTCTGGATCAGCGACAGGTTCTGGGCCAGCATGCCGCCCCAGTCCGGGGTGTTCAGCGGCACCCCGAGCCCGAGGAACGACAGGCCCGACAGGGCCACCAGGCTGAACGCGAAGTTCAGGAACGTGTTGGCCATGACCAGCGGGAGCAGGTTCGGCCAGATATGCCGGAGCATCACCCGGCGGGACGAGATCCCGAGCGTGACCGCCGCCTCTACGTACGGCATGTTCCGTTGCTGCAGCGCGGCTCCGCGCACGATCCTGGCGTCCACCGGGAATGTCAGCACGATCAGCACCGTGACCGCGACGTAGTAACCGCCGCCGATGACGCCCACGACCACGATGGCAATGAGCAAGCCCGGCAGCGCCCACACCAGGTCGGCCAGCCGCATGATGAAGTAGTCGACCCGGCCGCCGAAGTAGCCGGCGATCAGGCCAAGCGCGTTGCCGATGATCAGCGCCCCGATGGCGATCAGGGTCGGCCCGATCACGGCGGCTCGCGCGCCGACGATGATCCGGGACAGGATGTCGCGGCCGAAGTCGTCGGTCCCGAGCAGGTGATGTGCCGACGGCGCCTGCGTGGCCACGATCAGGTTCTGCGCGTTCGCGCCGAACGGCGCGATCTGCGCCCCGGCCAGCGCGCAGAGGACGACCAGCAGCACGATGAGGATGGACAGCGCGATCAGCACCGACGGCCGCCGCCGCCCGCGCTTGCGCGGGGCGGCGAGGAGGCCGGTGTCGGGCGCGGTGATGACGGTCACTGGGCGCCCCGTCCTGCGGTGATCCGCGGATCGATGAAGAGGTAACAGAGGTCGATCAGGAAGTTGGCCGCGATCAGGATCGCGGCGGCCAGCAGCGTGAAGCCCTGCACGACCGGCACGTCCTTGGCCTCGACCGAGGTGATCAGCAGCGTGCCGATGCCCGGCAGCGCGAATACCTGCTCGACCAGCACCGCCCCGGTGATGACGACGCCGAGGATGAGACCGCCAGCGGTGATGATCGGGCCGAGCGCGTTGCGCAGCGCGTACCGGGTGATGACCCGGACCGGCCCGACGCCGCGGGCCTGCGCGAACGCGATGTAGTCCTGCTCGAGCACGGTGATCATGGACGCCCTGGTCAGCTTCAGGATCAGCGCCATCACGCCGAAGGCCAGCGCGAACGCGGGCAGCGTCAGGTGCCACAGCCGGTCGACGAACCCGCCCCCCGGTCCGTAGACGGGGAACCAGCCGACGTCGATGGCCAGCAGATAGAGCAGGAAGATCCCGCTGACGAAGGCCGGCACGCTGACGCCGAGCAGGCTCACGCCGACGATGGCCCGGTCGGCCACGCTCCGGTTGCGCATCGCCGCGATCACCCCGGCCGGGACGCCGAGGAGTACTGAGATCAGGAACGCGTAGATGCCGAGGAAGATCGTCAGTCCGATGCGGCTGGCGATCAGCGAGGTAACCGTCTGCCCGGTCTGAATCGAGATGCCGAGGTTCAGGTGCACCGCGCCCTTCAGCCACAGCAAGTACTGCCCGATGAAGGAGTCGTTCAGGTGGTACTTGGCCTTCAGCGCGGCGATGATCGCCGGGCTGGACGGGTGGGTTCCGAGCAGCACCTGGATGGCGTTGCCGGGCGCCAGATACAGCAGGCCGAACACCAGGAAGGAGATCAGCAGGAGCAGGATGACCAGGGCCAGGATGCGGCGGACCAGAAAGACCGAGACTTGTCGTGTGCGCATGCCGCCTCCGGTTACGCGCCGGTCGCGCGGTGGGATCGTCCCATTTGTGAAGCTAGCACCGGAGCGCTGGCCCCGGCATTAGGCAGCTGACGGAAGATGGCCATGGGTCTTGCTCCCGTGGTTGAAGGCGGGCTGGTCACGAAGCCGGGGCTTGCTGCTCGTCCTGGAGCAGGACCGGCATCGCCGCCGACTCCCACAACGTGATCGCGGGCACGTGGACCAGGGCGTCGAACGCCGCTGTCACCGGGACCTCGATGTACTGGTCGAGCGCGCGCATCGCGCGCGGGCCGCGGAGGAGCTCCGCGTCCGCCGCGGTGAGCGTCCGCAGGTCGAGCACACCCGGTGTCGGCTGCGCGGCCGCGAGCAGCCCGTCGATGCTGTCCTGGTCGACCGGGTCCAGCTGCCGGACGACGTCCCTGATGTTCCAGATCGGGGCGTCGGGCGACGGGCGGCCCGCCGCGACGCCGACGACTTCCCCGGTGCCGAACGTCGTGCCGAGCACGAGGTAGTCGTCGCCGAGGGAGTCGGCCAGGTGGTGCCCGAGCGAGCTGGCCGCGCTGGCCGAGCCGGACTCGCTCAGCCAGGACAGGCCGTATGGCGTGCGCTGGATGTGCTGGTTGTGGGCGAGGATGACCAGGCGCTCCTCGCGTCCGAGGATCCAGCCCACGGTCTGCGCCATCGACGCGTCGCGGATGTTGATGTCGAAGAACGGGTGCTCGCCCGTGGCCGCCGTCGCGTTGTCGCGCAGCCAGGTGTCGAGTTGCCGGGCCACCCGCAGATGCTGGCGGGCCACGTCGTAGCTTTCCGTCCCGGTCCGCTCGCGGTACTGCAGCTCCACCGCGTCGAACCGCGCCGTCAGGTCGGCCAGCAAGCCGGTCAGCTCGTCCCGTTCCGGCTGCGGCCGCGCGCAGTAGGCGCGCAGCGCCCGCCTGGTCTCGGCGTCGCAGCGCGGGTCGGCGGACACGTACGAGCCGGCCAGCTCGCGGAGCCGGGCCAGCCGCGGCACCCGGGCCGGATCCGCGTCGGCCAGATACCGCTCGACCGCCCGCAGGGCTGGCTGCAGCGAGCCGCACGAGGCCGGCAGGTCGACGCCGTAGAACCGGACCGGCCGCGCCCGGCCCGCGTTCAGCCCGCGCAGCCAGCTCAGCATGTCGGCCATCTCGGCGCACTCGCCGAACAGGTACGTGAGCCCGGCCGCCTGCACGTGCGCCAGCTGGCCGGGGCCGCCGCCGATCCACTCGTCGGTCACGAAGGCCTCGCTGAACCCGGACTCGAACGCGATCGCGGTGAAGCCGAGCCGCTCGATCAGGTACCGGGTCAGCCGGTGCCGGAGCTGGTAGAACTCGTGCGTGTAGTGGGTACTCTCGCCGATCGCCACGACCCTCGCGTCGCCCACGAGAGCCCGGACGAAGCCCAGGTCGTCCAGGCTCGCGTGCGGATCGAGCGTCGTCAGCGGGGCGAGCGGACTGGTCAGCGTCGCGGCGGTCACCACCCGGCTCCCTCAGCTCGCGTTGAAGATCCGGCTGAGCCAGTTCTGGTTGTAGTACAGGCCGGTGAACCCCTCGTAGACGTAGGTCTTCTGGACGGCCATGAGGTCGTTCTGCCACCACAGCGCCAGGTAGGGCAGCTGCTCCTGGGAGATCTTGAGCACCTCGAACAGGTACTGCCCCCGGGCCGCGTTCGACGCGGACGAGCTGGCCTGCTGCAGCAGCTTGTCGACCTGCGGGTCCTTGAAGTTCGCGGTGTTGAAGTTGTTCTTCACCGCGTTCGCGCTCGGGTACAGGATGTTGATGTAGTCGGCCGGGTCGGCGTAGTCGGGCCCGAACTCACTGGCGACGATGCCGATCGTGTCGCTGTGCGCGTAGAGGTTGGCCAGCCACTGGTTCTCCCCCACCTGCTCGACCGGCAGGGTGATGCCGATCTGCTTGAGCGTGAGCGACAGGCTCTCCATCGCGTTCACCAGCGCCGGGAGGCTGTTGGGGATGAGCAGCTTGTTGGCGGTGAACCCGTGCGGGTAGGCCGACTGGGCGAGTTCCTTCTTCGCGTTGGCCAGGCTGTAGGGATACGACGGCAGCGTCTTGTAGAGCGTGGCCACCTGGGCCTGCGGCAGCACCGGGCCCCACTGCTGGGGCGGTACCACGCAGGTCGCGGGCGTGCCGTTGCCGCCCACGAACGCCCGGATGTATCCCTCGGTGTTAGCCGCGTAGGCGACGGCCTTGCGGACGTGCAGGTCGTTCCACGGCGGCCGGCTGACGTCGAAGGACAGGTAGAACATGAGCATGCCCGGCGCCGAGTAGGTGCGCAGCGTGCTGACCTTCTCCCAGTTCGCGGCGTTCTGCACCGGCACGTCAAACGTGCCGGCGATCTGGCCGCTCTGCGCGGCCAGCAGCAGCGTCTGCACGTCGGAGATACAGGTGAAGGAGCACTTCTGCACGGCCGGCTTGGCGCCCCAGTACCCCTCGAACCGCTCCACGGTGCAGGACGTGCTGCTCGGGAACGAGGTGATCTGATACGGCCCGGTGCCCATGATCCGCAGCCCGGTGCCCGGCGAGCCGAGGCCCGAGCCGATCTTCTTGACGAAGGCCTCGGACAGGATCGGCGCGAACACCAGCGTGTTCTGCACGTCCGGGTCGGGCCGCTTGAGCTTGATGGTCACTTCGTTCGCCCCGGTCTTGACGAACGAGTCGACGTTGGCGAGGTACGCGCCGATCTGCGAGCTGACCTTCGGGTCGATGTGCCGGGTCAGCGAGAACACCACGTCGTCGGCGGTCATCGTCGTGCCGTCCCAGAACTTCACGCCCGGCCGGATCTGGAACACGTACTTCAGGCCGGCCGGGTCGTACGTCCAGCCGGAGGCCAGCAGCGGGGCCAGGCCCAGCGAGTCGGTCGCCTGGAGCAGGCCCTCCAGGCCGCAGCGCTGGACGTACATCGCGTGCCCGTCGAAGGCGGTCGCGATGTCGAGGCCGATGATGGTCCCGGTGCCGATACCCCAGGTAATGCTCGGGATGTTGGCGGTGGAGTGCTTGACCGCCCCCGACGACGACCCGGCGGAGGGCGATCCCGACCCGGATGAGCCGCAGGCGGCGAGGAAGCCGGGCAGGGTCAGCGCGGCAGCGCCGAGCCCGAGCCGCATTGCCTGGCGGCGATCGAGATGCGGGGATAGAAACGACGGGACGTCAGGTTCTGTCATGTTCGGCCAGTCCCCTCAGGTGTCTACTGCAGCTGTGCGCGGGTCGGCCGAGCAACGGCGCTCCTGGCTTTCAGGCCGACTTCTTCAGGCGAAATCTCGCGGTAACGGCGTCTTGCAGTTGTGTGACGAAATCGTACGCCCTGGCGTGAGAGTCGCTCATGCTACAAAAGTGGCAGAGTGGCGTAAGTAACTGCGACGATTGTCGCTAGCACTGTCTGCGGTGATTAATTCGTAATACCGGTGAACCGTCGTCGAAACATAACTGTGTCAATGACGACATTCGTCGCATGCGAATTCCGCGGTCGATCTTTAGCATGAGCCTGATGGAGAGCGAGTGATCGAGCCCGCCGTACCCAAGTCCGCCGACGCCGTGCTGATCGGGGCCGGCGTGGTCGGCTGCAGCATCGCGCTGCAACTCGCCCGAGCCGGCCTGGACGTCGCCGTGCTGGACCGCAACCGGGCCGTGGGCGCCGGCTCGACCAGTGCGTCGTCCGCGGTGATCCGGTTCCACTACTCGACCAGGGCGGGCGTGATCGCCGCCTGGGAATCGAAGTTCAGCTGGGAGCGCTGGGGTGAGTTCCTGGGCCACGAGGATCCGGCCGGCCTGGCTCGCTACGTCCGCCTGGGCGGCTTGGTGCTGGAGTCGCCGGCGTTCGCGCTGGAGCGGGTGACCGGGCTGTTCACCGACATCGGCGTCCCGTTCGAGGTGCTGTCGCCGGCCCAGCTGCGGGACCGGTTCCCGGCCCTGGACACCGGCCGGTACTACCCGCCCAAGGCGCTGTCGGACGAGCGATTCTGGGCGGACGCCAGCGGCGAGATCGGCGCGCTGTGGACCCCCGACGGCGGCTACGTCCAGGACCCCCAGCTGGCGGCGCACAACCTGATGCACGCGGCGCAGGCGGAGGGTGCCCGGCTCGTGCTGGGCGCGACGATCGCCGCGATCGAGACCAGCGCCGGGCGCGTGGCCGGCGTCCGCACGGCCAGCGGCGACGTCATCAGCGCCCCGATCGTGGTCAATGCGGCCGGCCCGCACTCCGGCCACGTCAACGACCTGGCCGGGGTGCGGGGCGAGTTCGCGATCTCGACCCGGCCGCTGCGGCAGGAGGTCCACCATGTCGCGCCGCCGGCCGGGCGGCCGCTGACCGGCCTCACCCACGTCGGCGACTGCGACCTCGGCACCTACTTCCGCCCTGAGCCGGGCGGCGGGCTGCTCGTGGGCGGGCAGGAGCCCGATTGCGACCCGATGCAGTGGCTGGCCGACCCGGACGACTACCACCCGGCCGTGACCGCTGCCGTCTTCGACGCGCAGGTGACCCGGCTCGCCCGCCGGGTGCCCGACCTGCCGGTCCCGCCCCGGCCGACCGGCATCGCCGGTGTCTACGACGTCAGCGACGACTGGATCCCGGTCTACGACCGCACGTCCCTGCGCGGCTACTACGTCGCGATCGGCACCAGCGGCAATCAGTTCAAGAACGCTCCGGTCATCGGGCAGCTGATGACCGCGATCATCACCCAGTGCGAGGCGGGCCGTGACCACGACGCGGACCCGGTCGTCTGGCGGGCCCCGCACACGCAGCTGGACGTCGACCTCAGTCACTACTCCCGGCTGCGCACGCCGCACGCCAGCAGCGGGAGCGTCATGGGCTAGTGCGGCGCCCGTGGTCGCGGGGACAGTGCCTCAGGAGACGGCGGCATCGGGGACGGGGCGGTGCCGGCCACGTAGTGGTCGAACCAGGCCCGGGCTCGCTGCCAGAAGTCGATCCGGTGCGCACGCTCGGCGATCCCGTGCCCTTCCCGCGGGTACACCACGAGCTCGACCGGCACGGTGCCCAGGCGCGCGATCCCGTTGTACATCTCGTAGGCCTGGCTGACCGGCACGCACCGGTCAAGCTCGCCGTGCACGATCAGGGTCGGCGTGCGGACGTTGCGCACGTGCACGATGGGCGACCTGGACAGCACCTTGCCGGTCAGGTCGTAGGGGTCCGGGTCGTAGAAGAGCTCCTCGATGTAGCCGATGTTCGCGGTGTTGTACTTGCTGAGCCGGTTGCAGGACGCGGCGATGGGGATGGCGGCCGCGAACCGGTCGGTCTGGGTGATCGCCCAGTTGGTCGCGTAGCCACCGTGGCTGGCTCCGGTCACGCCGAGGCGGCGTTCGTCCGCGATCCCGCGGCGTACTAGCTCGTCCACCCCGGCCAGCGTGTCCTGCAATTCGCCGCCGCCGATGTCGTGCACGTTGGCCCGCGCGAATGCCTGCCCGTAACCGGCGCTGCCGCGCGGGTTGGGCATGAGCACCGCGTAGCCCGCGGTGGCCCACAGTCCCGGCAGGCCGAAGTTCGACCACTGGTACGTCCAGGCCGCGGTCGGCCCGCCGTGGATGAGCACGACCAGGGGCAGGCCCTCGGCGGGCCGGTCCGGCGGCAGCACCAGGATGCCCTCGATCTGCTGCCCGTCCGCGGACGCCCACCGCACCGACTCCCACCCCGGCGGCTGGTCGGGCACGGCGCCGGCGTTGAACGCGCTGACCTGGGTCCACCCGCCCGGCGGCTCGTCCGGTGTCCCGGCCGGCGGCAGGGACAGGCTGAACGCCTCCGGCGGCGCGTTCGCGCCCTCGGCGACGGTGACCAGGCGCTGCCCGGCCGCGTCCTGCGACGTGCGGACGTGATGCCGGAAGCCCACGGTAACGTCGCCGTGCCAGACCGGGCGGGCTGTGCCGTCCGAACCCACCACGCCGATGGTGGCGCCGACGCCGGCTCAGCGTCGTGCAGACGAGTGCCGCGCTGTCGCGCCAGTCCAGGTACGTGACGTTGTCCTGGCCGAGCGACCGGGCTGGCAGCTCGGCGCCGCCGCCGGTCTCGGCCAGCATCAGCTCGCCCGCGATGATGCCGCGGTCGCTGCAGACGCCCTCGATGAACGCCAGCTGACGGGCATCCGGCGACAGCCGGGGCACACCGAGCTGCCACCGCGGCCGGTATTCCGCCACGAGCCGCGGCGCCGGGCCGGCCGCGACGTCGAACACCGCGATGGTGGCCGTGTACCAGCCGCTCTCGGACGGGTCGGCCGAGACGATGGCGGCCAGGGTGCCGGCCCCGTCCCAGCTGAAGTCCCACACGTTGCGGCCGCCCAGGTCGAGCTCGCTGACCGCGCCGGTGGCCCGGTCGACGCGCCACAGCCGCCGCAGGCCGGGCGGGCCGGACACGACCACCGGGTCGGGCGGGAGCGTGTCCGCCGCCGCGATCGTGACGGCGTTCAGCGACCCGGCGGTGTCCAGGCCGAGGTCGGCCGCGAGCACCAGGAGCGAACCGCCGTCGGGCGCCCAGGCGATCTCCTCGATGGACCCGGCCGGCTCGGCGAGCGGGCTGACTGCGCCCGAGGCGGCCTCGACGAGGTAGAGCGACATCCGGCCGCTGTGGTCGCGGTCGGACCCGAACGCCAGCTCGCGGCCGTCCGGCGACCAGCGCGGCACGCCGTCCACGCAGTCGGCGTCGGTGATCTGCCGCAGCTCGCCGCCCAGCGGGCCGAGCCACAACCGGACGGCCGGGCTACGGCCCTGCGCGCCGTAGCCGTCAGCAACCACGACCGCGATGCTGGCGCCGTCGGGCGAGATATCTGCCTCCGCGGGCTGGCGCACGGCCAGCAAATCGTCGATCGTCAGCTGCCGGGACATGGTCGGCACTCCTTCCGGACGGCCAGTCGCTACCGCGGGCGGCCGGCGTAGCTGGGGAACCGGAACGGCGCCGCCGCGGCGGGCGGCGTCCCGGTGCGGACGAACTCGGCCAGGTGCGCGCCCGTCACCGCGGCGAGCGTGATGCCGAGGGTCGAGTGGCCGGTCGCGAGATACGCGTTGGCGACGCCGGGCACGCGGTCGAGGACCGGCAGGCCGTCGGGGCACAGCGGCCGCATCCCGGTCCATTCTTCGGCGACGTCGGTCCAGGTCAGGTCCGGGAAGTAGGCGCGGGCGGCGTGCACCAGCGAATCGATCCGGCGCCGGTCGAGGCGACTGTTGAGGCCGGAGAACTCGATCGTCCCGGCCAGCCGCAGCCGCCCGGCCATCGGCGTCGCGCCGACCCTGGTCTCCACCAGGTACATCGGCGCCGCCGGGCAGCTGCGGGCAGCCGACCGACACGCTGTAGCCCTTCCCGGCCGTCATCGGCAGCCGGGCGCCCAGCTTGCGCGTCACCGGCACCGAGAGCGCGCCCGCGGCGATGACGACGTGGTCGGCGGCGAGGCCATCGGGGCCGTCGCGGCCGGTATCGACCTGGACGGCCGTGACCCGGCCGTCGCGGACGACGAAGTCAGCTGCCGGCACCCCGGCGCGGATGACGGCGCCCCGGCTGGTGAGCACCGTGGCCAGGGCCGCGGTCAGCTGGCGCGGGTCCAGGTGTCCTTCGGTGGCCACGAAGATCCCGCCCGCCACCGCCGGGCCGATGACCGGCTGCCGGTCCCGGCACTCGGGCCCGGACAGCCGGGTGATCTCCGCGGCGATGCCGTGCGCCGGCAGCCGGCCGAGCTCGGCCAGCTCCGCGTCGAGTTCGGCCTCCGACCGCGCGATGAACAGCAGGCCGCGCCGCTCCAGGTCGACCGCGACGCCGTCGGCGCGCATCTCGTCGTAGTACCGGAACGCGTCCCGGGACAGCAGCGCCGTCGCCGCCAGCCCGCGCTCGTTGCTGGCCCGGGTGCAGTGCCGCAGGAAGCTGAGGCCCCACAGCGCGAAGCCCGGATCGGGCTGCGGCCGCAGCCAGAGCGGGCTGTCCGGCTTGCCGATCGAGCCGAGCGCGGTGCGCAGTGCGGCCGGGCCGGGGATCGGCGCCGACAGCGATGGCGTGATCCAGCCGGCGTTGCCCCAGGACGCTCCCTCGCCGACCGGGCCGGCGTCCAGCACCGTGACCTCGAACCCGGCCCGTTGCAGGAAGTACGCGCAGCTCAGTCCCACCGCCCCCGCGCCGACGACGACAACCCGGGCAGCCATGACGCGGCCCGTCAGGCCGGCATGTACCGCTCGAACCAGCCCACGATGCGCGTGCACTGGTCGATCAGCGCCGGGAAGTTGCGGACGCCGTGGCCCTCAGCCGGGTAGATCGCCAGGGCCGACTCGACCCCGACCTCGCGCAGCGCGTTGTGGAACTCGACCGCCTGGCCGGGCGGCGTGCACCGGTCCAGCGCGCCGGTGGTCTGCAGCGTCGGGGTGACGACCTGGTCGGCGAACAGCAGCGGGCTGCGGTCAAGGAACTTGCCGGTGCGGGCGCGCGGCTCGTCGGCCAGGAAGAGCGTGTCGAAGAAGGGAATGTTGGACGTGTGGTGCTGGGAGTACCAGTTGGTGCTCGGCGCCATCGGCACGGCCGCGGCGAACCGCTGATCCTGCGTGATCAGCCACGCGGACATGAAGCCGCCGTAGGACCCGCCGGCCACGCCGATCCGGGCCGGGTCGGCGATGCCGCGCTCGACCATCGCGTCGATGCCGGACAGGTAGTCGTAGGTGTCGGCGCCGCCCATGTCGCCGAACACGGCCCGGGCGAAGTCCTGGCCGCGCCCGCCGCTGCCGCGCGGATTCGGGTGCAGCACCGCGTACCCGCGGCTGACCAGCAGCGGCGTGAAGACGTACCCCATCGCCCAGCGGTCCCGGTAGGCCCACACCGGGCCGCCGTGGACGTGCACGACCAGCGGGTGCGGCCCGGGGCCGTCCGGCACGCACAGCAGCCCCTCGATCTCCCAGCCGTCGGGCGCCTGCCAGCGCACCGCCTCGGCGGTGCCGCCCACGCCGACGAGGTAGTCCGCACCGGGGTGGTGCAGCGACGCCACCGTCGTGGTGCCGCCGTCGCGGACGAAGGCGAGCTCGTAGTACCGGGTGTAGCCGTGCAGCACCACCGCGGCCGAGCCGTCCGGCAGGAACCGACCCTGCGGATAACGGTCACCGCACGTCTCGCGCGGCGGACCAGACCTCCTCCGCCTTGCCCGCCGCGTGGTCGTAGACGCCGGCCACGGTGGTCAGCCCGCGCAGGCCGAAGTAACCCAGGTGCTGCTCGTCGAACCACTGCACCCAGGTGACGTCGACGCCCGCGGTGTCGACGACGACGCCGTCGCCGGCCTCCGTCGCGATGTGCAGGTCTCCGGCCACGATCCAGCGGTCCGAGCAGGTCGCGGTCACGAACGCCCAGCGCTCCCCGGACGGCGTGGCGGCCGGCCAGCCCAGCTGCTGCTCGGGCGTGAACAGCAGTTCGGCGGTCCCGCTGGCCAGGTCGATCCGGTGCAGCCGGGCCGTGTACCAGGCCCCTTCGCCCGGCTCCGGGCTGGTGACCACCAGCAGCGCGGCCGGGCCGGCCCAGGCGGCCTCCCACACGTTCGTGCCGTCGGCGCTGACCTGCCGGGCCTTGCCGGTGGCGACATCGACGACCCACGCTGACCGCCAGGCGTCGGCCGTCGGGCCGGCGTCGGCCGCCGGGATCCAGTCGGGCAGGTCGTCATCCGCGCGCGCCGTCGTGCCGGACCCCTCGCCGCCGGACATGTCCGCGCCGTGCCCGGCCACGCCCAGCAGGATGTGCCTGCCGTCGGGCCCGAACTGCAGGTACTCGACGGTGCCGGAGACTGCATCCGCGGCCCGGTCGGTGCCGGCCGCCAGGTCGCGGATCCGCAGCTGGAAGTCGCCCGCTGTGCTCGCCGGGGGGACGACCGCTTCACCCCGCCGGGCCCGCGTCGGACAGGTAGGCCAGCAGCGAGCCATCCGGCGAGAACCGGGGCGTACCGCTGCTCACCGGGTCCGTCGGTGAGCGTCGTCACGGCCCCGGACTCGGCCAGGCAGACTCGGGCGGTGCCGTGCCCGGCCAGCTCGGTGAAGACCGTTCCGGTGAACGCGATCGCGCCGCCGTCGGGCCTCGGGTCGGGATCGGTGGCGGCGCTGGGCCGGCCGAAGGCAGGCTCGTGCAACCGCCGGAAATGCTCCTCGACCGCGCCGAAAAGCTCGGTGCCGCGCAGGTCACGCTGACCGAAATCGATGGTCATGCCGGCCGCCGCCAATCTGTCGTGCGCTGATTCCGCTGATCCGAAAACTCCGGTGCAGCCCTAACCCGACTGTAGATACCGACTCGCATCAGGGCTTCCGACCTGGGTGGCAAAGAGGCACTATGGATTGGACAGTTGTCGAATGCGCCCTGTGAGGTGTGCGTGCAAGATGAGCTGCGGGCAGTGTGCGAAGGGCTTGCCGCCCGGCTGCAGCGCGCCGTAGCCATCGACGATCCGCGCATGCACCTGCTCGTGCACACCGCCCATGACGAGGATCACGACCGGGTGGACCAGACCCGGATCACCTCCGTCCTGACCATGCAGATCCCGGCCGACGTGCTGGAGCACGTGATGAAGGCCGGCATCGCGACCGCGGACGGCCCGGCCCGGGTGCCGCCCTGGCCCGAGCGCGGGGTGCTGAGCCGGGTCGCGGTCCCGGTCCGTTGTGGTGGCCGGCTATTCGGCTACCTGTGGCTGATCGACGACGAGTACACCCTGAGCGACGACGAGCTGCAGATGGCCGCGGACTCGGCCGCCGCCGCGGGCCAGATCATGCACCGCGAGCTGCTGCTCGGCGATCTGCGCCGCAGCCAGGAACAAGCCCTGCTCAGGGACCTGGTGTCCGAGGACGCCAACGTGCGGTCGCACGCCGCCGCCGAGCTGACCGCGACCGGCCGGCTGCCTGCCTCCTGGCACGTCGTCGTGCTCGCGGTCAGGGTCGCGGCCGAGGTGCTCGACCGCAATGCCGACGCCGCGACCGAGCTGGACCTCGCCCTGCAGCGGCTGGTCCGCCAGCTGATGCCGATGGAGGCCATCGCCGTGACCCGGTCCGGCGGGCACGGCCTGCTGCTGGCCGCGACGCCCCGGCCGCCGACGCCGGAAATCCTGCGCGGCCACGCGCGCCGGCTCTGCGCCGACCTGGCCCGGATCGCGCCCGCGCCGGACCAGGTGCGGGTCGGCATCGGGCCCGTGGTGAGCGGGCTGGAAGCCGCGCACAGCTCGTGCGCGCTCGCGGACGTGAGCCTGCGGGTAGCCGGGGCGGTGTCCGGCTTCGGCCAGGTCGTCTGCTACGACGAGCTCGGCATCTACGGTCTGCTGGTGCACCTGCCCCTCGACAGCCTGCCGCCCGACGCGGTGCCAGCCGGATTGCGGCAGCTGATCGAGAAGGACACCGCGGGTCATCTGGTCGACACGCTCGAGATCTACCTGGACTCGGCCGGGGACGCGCGGGCCAGCGCGGCCCGGCTGAACGTGCACCGCACCAGCCTGTACTACCGGCTCTCCCGGATCGAGCTGATCACGGGCATGAACCTGGCCAGCGGCACCGACCGGCTGTCGCTGCACCTGGGGCTCAAGCTGGCCCGGCTGCTGCACCTGCTGCCGGACGTATCCCCGGCGGCGTTAGGCCGACGCGACGCCAGCCTGACCACAGTGCCCGCCTGACCACAGTGCCAGCCTGGCCAGGGGACCATCACGCCGTGACGATCAGGTCCCGGTCCGACCCGCTCAGCCGGTCCGCAGCCGCGGTGGTCACGGCGATCGTGTCCTCGATCCGGACGCCGAACTCGCCGGTCAGGTAGATCCCCGGCTCGACGGTGATGACCATGCCCGGCTCCAGCACCAGCGGGTTGCCCGCCACGACCGAGGGCGGCTCGTGCACCTCCAGGCCCAGGCCGTGCCCGGTCCGGGTGAAGAACGCGGCGCCGAAGCCCGCCGCCGTGATCGTGTCCCGGCAGGCCTGATCGACGTCGTGGATCGTCGCGCCCGGCACCGCGGCGGCCACCCCGGCCGCCTGGGCGGCCCGGACCACGTCGAATACCTCGGCGTACTTGCCGGACGGCCGGCCGAGGGACAGGTTCCTGGTGATGTCGGCGAAGTACTGCCGATGGGTCACGGCGATGTCGAGCAGCACGTTGGTGTGCGCCGCCAGGGCCCGCTCTCCGGCCAGGTGGTGCGGGATCGCGGAGTTCGCGCCGAACTGCACGAGCGTGGCGTCGAGGGTCTCGGCGCCGGCGTCCAGCAACTCCGTCCGCAGGACGCGCTCCAGGTCCCGCTCGGACATGCCAGCTAGGAGCGCGGTCCCGGCCACCGCGATCGCCCGCTCGATGAGCGCGGCGGTCGTCCTGATGGCCTCGATCTCCTCCTGACCCTTGACCAGCCGGTACCGGGGCAGGCTCGTGCTGAGCAGCCGCTGCGCCGAGGATTCGGCCAGCGCGAACAGCAGCCGCGTGAACAGGTACGGCATGCCGTCGTCCACCGCCAGCGAGCCGATGCGGGCCCCGTCGATCGCCTGCCAGGCCCGGGCCAGGGTCGCCTCGGGGCCGTCCAGGTCGGACCAGCCGAAGATCAGGGCGTCCGGGGCGCTCGCCGTCATCTCCTCGACGTCGAAGTTCGGCAGCACCACCGCGACGTTCTCCGCCGTCACCAGCAGCAGGCACAGCCGCTCGGCCGCGATCGGCGCGAAGCTGCACACGTAGCGCCAGTTCGCTGACGGCCACAGGGCGACGCAGTCGAGGCCCGCGTCCGCCATCTGGCTGCGCAGGTCGGCGATCCGGTCCGGGTTCATCTGGTTGCTCTCCTTTGCGGGAACGCGGCTCGTCGGTGCCTCGGTGCCAGTCAGCCCATGACGGTGCCGCTGGAGGCGGTGTTGACCGGGCGTTTGCGGGAGAACGCGCCGAGGTTCACGGTCACGCCGGTGTACTGCCCGGCGTAGCGCACCGGGTCGGCGTCGTGGTCATGGCCGTCCTCGACCGCGTCGACGATGGCGGCCATGAACCGCCCGGCCAGCGGGGCGTTCTTGAACTGGTTGCCGCTGGTCCCCATCGCGACGTAGAAGCCGCCGAGGGCCGTCCGGTCGTAGATCGGCGTCCAGTCGCTGGCCACGTCGTAGACCCCGGTGATGCCGCGCGGCGAGCTCGGCACCTTGAGCCGGGGGAACCGGCGCGCAGCCCTGGTGAGCTGCGACTCGTAGAGCGCAGGGGTGGGATTCGGCGCGGAGTCCTCCGGTGCGTCCAGCCACTGCAGCGGCTCGCACTCCGGCTCGGTTCCGCCGACGAGCAGGCCGTCGCCCGGCGTCCCGCGCATGTAGGTGCCGAGGTCCAGGTCGGCGATGACCGGGCCCAGCTGGTCACCGTTGTTGTAGCCGGGCGGCGCCGGGACGTGATGGACTTCCTGGCGCATCGGCCGCACCGAGATCGTGAAGTCGGCGCCGACGCCCGCGATCCGGTTCAGCCCGGAGGACCACGGCCCGGCGACGTTCACGACGACCGGGGCGGACAGGGCCGAGCCGTCCGCCAGGTGCAGCCCGGTCACCCGCCCGCCGGCCTGGCGCACCCCCGCGATCGGGGTGCGGAAGCGGAACGTCACGCCGCGGCGCCGGGCCGCGGCGGCCAGGTTGACGGCCGCCAGCTGAGGGTCGTCGACGAAGCCCCCGTCCGGGTTGTAGAACGCGCCGAGCTGGCCGTCCGGTTCGGCCCAGAACTCCTCGTCGTCCAGTCGCTTCGGCGGCCAGAACCGGCCGGTATCGATGCCGGGCACCCGGGCCGCCAGCGTGGCCGGGTCCCAGTCCTCATACGGGACGCCGATCTCGCTGAACATATCCAGCACGCGGCTCTTCGGCGCCAGCGGGACGTCGAGCATCACCAGGCCGGTCTGCCAGAGCCGGGCCAGCGGCCCGCCGTCGGCCGCGTGCTCCAGATGATCTGCCCAGTGCAGCCAGTGATAGTGGGCTTCCCAGGCCGCGGCGATGCCGTCAGCGGTCGAGTAGTTGAACCGGACGACGGCGCTGGACGCGCTGGTCGAGCCCTGGCCCGGGCCCGGCAGCTGGTCGACCACCACGACCCGGCGTCCGGTCTTGGCCAGTTCGAAGGCGGTGGCAGCGCCGATCACGCCGGCACCGACGACAACAGCGTCCGCAGTCTCAGTCACACAGCCACGATCATTCTCCTGGCCAGCCTGGCACCACCGACAGGTGTCGCAGCATTCCGGGGATGTTTTCGACATTGCGTCCGGTGACTGCCCGGCCCGCTGTCATTAGCGTGCTGATCGTGGCGCCAGCCGCGAGATTTTCCGGGAAGGAGCGGCCGTGACCGCTGATTACACGTGAGCCTCGCCGACCAGCCCGCCGAGCAAGCCGCCGCCGGCGAGCCGCCGCGCGGACCGATCTCGCCCCGGCTGACGAGCACGACCACGGTCACCCACAACCTGCGGGTGCCGATGCGCGACGGCGTGGAGCTCGCGGTGGACCTGCTGCGGCCCGAGCTGCCGGGTCCGCTGCCCGTCGTCTTGCTGCGCACCTGCTACGACAAGACCCTCGCCCGGTCCGAGGTGTACGAGAAGCTCGCCCAGCGCGGCTACATCGTCGCCTTTGCCGACTCCCGCGGCCGGTTCAACTCCGACGGCGTCTTCCGGCCCTACTTCGACGAGGCCGACGACGGCTACGACACGATCGAGTGGATCGCCGCCCAGGACTGGTGCGACGGCAACGTGGGGATGACCGGCGGCTCCTACGTCGGCCAGACGCAGTGGTACGCCGCCTCCCGCCGGCCGCCGCACCTGAAGGCGATCGTCCCGTTCGTCTCGCCGCCGAGCACCATGTGGCGCAACGAGCCGATCTTCGGCGGCTGCTTCCTGCTGCCGGTGACGGAGTGGGCGCTCGGCATGGGCCAGCGGTCATGGCAGGTGCCCGAGTTCATGAACCTGTTCTCCGAGCAGCAGGACTACTACGACGCGCTGCCGCTGTCGTCGGTGCCGGAGCGAGCCGGCGCCAGCTGGACGTGGTGGAACGACTGGATGCAGCACCCGGTCTACGACGACTTCTGGCGGCAGGGCGCCTACGACAACCACGCCGAGATGGACGTCGCGGCGCTGAACATCACCGGCTGGTGGGACATGAACTTCCCCGGCGGGCCGGACAACTTCGAGCAAATGCAGGCGAGCAAGGCCGCCGCGCATCAGAAGCTGATCATCGGCCCGTGGCCGCACTGGGTGAACCGGCAGCGCGAGCTCTCCGGGGTCGACTTCGGCGAGCACGCCGTCATCGAACTGGACGACTACGTGACCCGGTTCTTCGACCGCTACCTCAAGGGCAAGGCGAACGGGATCGAGGGCGAGAAGCCCGTGCACGTGTTCGTCATCGGGGCCAACCAGTGGTGGGCCGAGGACAGCTGGCCGGTGCCGGGGACCGAGCACGTGCCGTACTACTTCCACTCCCGCGGGCACGCCAACAGCCTGCGCGGCGACGGCGCGCTGTCGCCCGAGCCACCCGGCGACGAGCCGGCCGACCGGTACCGCTACGACCCGGCCAGCCCGACCCGGGTGCTGTGGAACCTGCGCGAGGGCCCGGTCGACGACCGGCTGGCGACGATCGGCGACGACTGCCTGTGCTACACGACCGAGCCGCTGACCGAGCCGCTGGACGTGGTGGGCTGGGTTACCTGCCGGCTGTACGCGTCCTCCTCGGCCCGCGACACCGACTGGCACGCGCGGCTGGTCGACGTGCATCCGGACGGCAGCGCGCACCTGATCTGCAAGGGCTGCCTGCGGGCCCGGTTCCGGGAGTCGTTCGAGTCGCCGGTGCTGCTGCAGCCGGGCACGCCGGTGCCGTTCGAGTTCACCATGGACGCGTGCGGCGTGCGGTTCCTGCCCGGCCACCGGATCCGGGTCGAGATCACCAGCTCGTGGTTCACCCAGTACGACCGGAACACCAACTCCGGCGCGGAGAACTTCTTCACCGACGCCACCGTCGTGGTCGCCAACCAGGAGGTACACCACCACAGCGGGATGGCGTCCTGCGTCGTGCTGCCGGTCGTCCGCGGGCACGCCGACCCGGACGCTGGCTGAGAAATGAAGCTAGACCCGTTCGCGTTTGCGTCCCCCTGGGGACGCCAGCCGCTGCTCGGCCGGACGGCGCTGGTGACCGGCGCCGGCCGCGGCATCGGCCTGGGCGTGGCCCAGGAGCTGGCGGCGGCCGGGGCCAGGGTGATCGCGGCCGACCTCGATGTCGAGACGGCCCGCCAGGCCGCGGCCGGCCTGGGTCCCGCCGGAGCCGGGGCGTACCACGTCGACGTCGCCGACCCCGACTCGGTCGAGCAGCTCATCCAGTCGGTCCGTGCGGCGGGCGAGCAGATCGACATCCTCGCCAACGTGGCCGGGGTGATCAGCCTCGCGCCGGTCACCGACCTCACGGTCGAGGACTGGGATCACATCATGACCGTGAACGCGCGCGGCACGTTCCTGGTATCGCGCGCGGTGCTGCCGGTCATGATGGAGGCCGGCGCGGGCGCGATCATCAACATCTCCTCGGCGGCCGGTAAGGACGGCGTGGCCGGCGGCGCGCACTACTCGTCGTCGAAGTTCGCGGTCATCGGCTTCACCCAGTCGCTGGCCAAGGAGGTCGCGCAGTTCGGCATCCGGGTCAACGCCGTCTGCCCGGGCGTGGTCCCGACCCAGATGATCGCCGACGTCGGCGCCGCCTGGCACCTGACCACCGAGCAGATGGTGGCCGAGTGGCAGCTCATCAAGCGACCACAGGAAGCGCGGGAGATCGGCGCCGCGGTCGTGTTCCTTGCCATCATGACCTCGATGACCGGCCAGTCGATCAATGTCGACGGTGGCTCGATCTTTCACTGACGGCGAAGGGGCATCTGATGGGGCGGCTGGACGGCAGGGTGGCGCTGGTCACCGGCGGGGCCTCCGGGCTGGGCAAGGCGATCGCGGGGCGGCTGACGGCCGAGGGCGCGGCGGTCGTCGTCTCGGACCGGCAACGCGAGCTGGGCGAGCAGACCGCGGCCGGCCTCGGCGCGACGTTCCTGTACCAGGACGTCACGGACGAGGATCAGTGGCCGCTGACCCTGCAGCGGGTGAGCGAGCTGGCCGGGCCGGTCAGCATCCTGGTCAACAACGCCGGCATCGCCGGGGCCGCCGACCGGGTCAGCCCGGAGGACACCAGGTTCGCCGACTGGAAGCAGATCTTCGCGGTCAACGTCGACAGCGTCTTCCTCGGCTGCCGGGCCGGGATCGCGGCGATGCGGCACACCGGCGGCGGCTCGATCGTCAACATGTCCTCCATCGCCGCGCTGCTGGCCACGCCCGACTCCACCGCGTACGGGGCGGCCAAGGCGGCCGTCCGGCAGCTGACCAAGTCCGTCGCGCAGCACTGCGCGACCGAGCGCCTGGCGATCCGGTGCAACTCGGTGCACCCCGGTGAGGTCTCCACGCCGCTGTGGGATCGCTACATCGCGCAGACGGCCGACGTCACGGGCGTGCCGGCCGACCAGCTCGTGCGGGAGGCAAAGGCCAGAGTGCCGCTCGGCGACATGCCGGAGCCGGCGGACATCGCCGCCGGCGTGGCGTTCCTGTGCTCAGACGACGCCCGGTTCATCACCGGCTCCGAGCTGATCATCGACGGCGGCCTGATCCACTGCGATACGTACACTCCAGCTCAGCCGACGTGACTCGCCTAAGCGCCGCCTTCCCGCTGTGTTTCCCGCTCGCTCGCCGGGGCGCTTTTAGGCACCGTCTTCCCTCGTCGCAAACACCGCTCCTCAGTCCAGACGGCGCCGCGCCCCGTCGGCTCGCTCAAGGCTCGGCAGTGTTACCTGTCGCGGAGCGAGGCGACTTGGTCGGGCTCCTCAGTCCAGGAAACTGCTGACGCCCCAGCGACTTGGTCGGTCGCGGCGAGGGCGTGCTCGACGTGCTCGGCGATGTAGATCAGGCCGTCGGCGCTGCCGGGCAGCACGCCGATCCGGCCGAGGAAGCCGTGTATCTGCCCGGCGAAGCGGCGGTGCGCCACCGGCACGCCCGCCTGGACCAGCCGCATCGCGTACAGCTCGCCCTCGTCCCGCAGCACGTCGTGCTCGGCGGTCAGGATCACCGCCGGCGGCACGCCGGTGAGGAACACCGCCTGCAGCGGTGAGGCGTCGGGATGGATCCGGGCGGCCGGATCCGGCGCGTACTGATCCCAGAACCAGATCATCTCGTCGCGGTCCAGCAGCAGCTGGTTGGCGGGATCGGTGTAGGACAGGCTGTCGGTGTCGCTGTCGGTGACCGGGCAGATCAGTACCTGCAAGAGCACGTCCGGGCCGCCGCGCTCCGCGGACCGGCGGGCGACGACCGCGGCCAGGTTGCCGCCCGCGCTCTCCCCGGCCACGATCAGCGGGACCGCGGGCCCGCCGGAGTCGCCGGTGATCTCGGCCGCGTGCGCCGCGGCCCAGCGCAGCGCCGCCCAGGCGTCCTCGACCGCGGTCGGGTACCGGTACTCCGGCGCCAGCCGGTACGCCGGGCAGACGACCGCGCAGCCGGTGTGCTGAGCCAGCGCCGCCGGCCTCCGCCTCGCACTCGTCCAGGCCGCCGAGCACCCAGCCGCCGGCGTGGTAGAAGACGACGATGGCTCGCGGCGAGCCGTCCGGCCGCAGCACCCGGGCCGGGATCGAGCCGCCCGCGACGGGCACCAGCGTGTCCGTCACGGCCGCGCCCTGGCTCCGGACGGCCGCGGCGCGGCGGAGCCTGGCGAGCCTGCTCGACCGTCGGCCCGGGCATCTTCAGGTCGCCGCCGGTCTGCGCGATCAGCGCGGCCGTGGCCTCATCCAGCGCCACGGCCGGCCTCCAGCCTGGTCTCCGCGGGCAACCCGAGCGCGAATCCCGGGTACCCGTCGGCCGCGATCTGGTCGCACCGGCGCCGGTAGACGCCGAGACCGCCGATGTAAGGCAGGAACACCCGCGGCTTGCCGGGGATGTTCGCGCCCATGTACCAGCTGTCGGCGGTCGGGTACAGCGTCTCGTCCGCCACTTCCTGCACGTGCGCGGTCCAGTCGGCGGCAGCCTCCGGGGTCGCCTCGATCGTCTCGTGGCCGTGGTCGCGCAGCCAGCACAGCAGGTCGGCGACCCACTCGACGTGCTGCTCGATGGCGACCGGCACGTTGGTGACGACGCCGGGACTGCCCGGCCCGGTGATCGTGAACAGGTTCGGGAAGCGCGGGACCATCAGCCCGAGGTAGGTGCGCGGGCCGCCGCCCACGCGTCGTCCAGCCGCTCGCCGTCGCGGCCCGTGACGTTCAGCCGGGTGATCGACCCGGTCAGCGCGTCGAAGCCGGTGGCGTACACGATCACGTCGAGCGGGTGCTCGCCCGAGCGGGTCCTGATCCCGGCCGGCGTGATCCGCTCGATCGGGTCGGCGCGCAGGTCGACCAGGCTGACGTTCGGCCGGTTGTAGGTCTCGTAGTAGTCCGATCCGATCGGCACCCGCTTGGTGCCCCAGGCGTGGGTGGTGCGGCTTGAGCTTCTCGGCCACGGCCGGGTCGTGCGACGATCTGCCCGATCTTCGCAGCGGACGAAGTCGGCCACGATCGCGTTGGCCTCCCGGCTGGTGACCGCGTCGCTGAACGTGCCGTCGAGGAACCAGATGCCGCCCCGGCGCCAGGCCTCCTCGCACACGGCGAGCCGCTCGGCCGGCGACAGCTCCTGCGCGGTCGGCAGCGGGGACGGGATCGGGATGCCGCCCGCGGTGAACTTGGTGCGGCGCCTGATCTCCTGGTAGTTGGCCTTCCACAGGGCGACCATGGCCGGGTCGAGCTGGCCCTGCCGGGCGGGCGTGACGAACTGCGCGGTGCGCTGGAAGACCGTGACCGACAGCGCCTGCTTCGCCAGCTCCGGCAGCACCTGAACGCCGGAGGACCCGGTGCCGATCAGGCCCGACGCGCTGGCCGGCGAGCGGCACCGGCTCGCGTGGCCAGCTCGCGGTCGAGTACTGCTCGCCGGCGAAGTCCGCGGCGCCGTCGAACCGCGGCCGGTTCGCCGCCGACAGCGCCCCGGTCGCGGTGATGACGTAGCGCGCGGTCACCGACAGCCGGTCGCCCGCCCGGACCGTCCAGGTCCCGGCCGCGTCGTCGTAGCGGACGCTGTCGACCCGGGCGCCGAACGTGAAGTCCGGCAGCAGGTTCAGCCGCTCGGCCACCGTCTGCAGGTAGCGCAGGATCACCGGCTGGGTCGGGTACCGCTCGCTCCAGCGGCCACTCCTGCTCGAAGTCCGGCAGGAACGAGTAGGAGTAGTACATCGACTCGGAGTCGCACCGCGCGCCCGGGATACCGGTTCCAGTACCAGGTGCCGCCGACGCCGTCGCCCGCCTCCACGCCGAGCACGCGGAAACCGGCCTCGCGCAGCCGGTACACCATGTAGAGGCCCGGCGAACCCGGCCCCGATCACGACCGCGTCGTAGTCAGCCTCTGCTCCTGAGGCCTGCGGCATGTGCCCATTGTTCGGTAGACCCCCGCGGGCTGGCGCTGGACAGCAGTAGCAAAGCAGCGTCCGTTTCTCCCACTTCGGTAGCGTGCCGTCCCGACGGACCCGGACGTACTGTTTCGGAGCATGCAGAAAGGGCGGCGTTGGCGCACGCGCGGTGAGTAAGGGGTGAGCTGACAGATGGCTGCTGATGACCGGATATCCGCCGAGGGAATGCGCCTTGACCGCCGCCAGTTGCTGCGCGGGATCGGCATCGGCAGCGCCGCGCTCGCCTTCCCCGGCGTGCTCGCCGCGTGCGGCGGCTCGAGCGGCTCCGGCGGCAGCCCTGGAGCGAGTTCCATCGGCCCGGGCCAAGCTGTCGAACCAAGGACATCCCGAGCCTGAACTGGGCGCTGTCGACCTCGACGATCGTCGGCCTGGACATCGCCTCGGCATTCGAAGCCAACGCCCAGATGGTCGCAGATCAACGGGCTGGAAGGCCTGCTCGCGGTGTCCGACCAGCTGACCCTCACCCCGCTGCTGGCCACAAGCTGGAAGTACGACGCAGCCGAACCTGCGGTACGTGTTCCAGATCCGGCCGGGCGTCAAGTTCTGGGATGGCACGGCCATGACGGTGGACGACGTCGTCTTCTCGCTCACCCGGCACATCGACCCTAAGGTCGGCTCGCAGATCGCCGGCTACTTCGCCAACGTCGACTCGTTCGTCAAGACCGGCGCCAGCGAGCTGACCATCAAGCTGAAGAAGCCCGATCCGCTGGTGGCCAACGCCCTGGTGTTCGCGCCGATCCTGTCCAAGGCGTTCGTCAAGAAGCTCGGTAAGGGCCTCGGATCGCCCGGCAGCGGGCTGCGGATCATGGGGACCGGGCCGTACCAGATCACCTCGTTCCCCGAACAGCACGTCGGCGACGATCGACCGGTTCGACGGCTACTGGGGCGCCAAGCCGCGGGTCAAGACCTGCTCGTTCAGCTGCATCGCCGACACCCAGACGCTGCAGCTGGCGGCCCAGTCCGGTCAGAGCAGCGGCACCTTCAGCGTGCCGGTGCAGGACGCCGCGGCCTGGAAGCAAGATCAGCACAGTCCGGACGTACTCTGCCCCCGGCATGGACATCGCGGCGCTGTCGTTCGACACCAGCGTGCCGCCGTTCAACGACCTGCACGTCCGTAAGGCGATCGCGTATGCGTGCGACCTGTCCGGTTACGTGCGCGCGTTCCTGGGCGGGGCAGGCACCCCGGCCGAGGGGGTCATCGTCCCGCCGCAGCAGTGGGGCTCGGTGCTGCCGCAGGCGCAGGTGGCCAAGCTGCTACCAGCAGCTGCCGACATACCCATTCAGCCTCGCCAACGCGAAGAAGGAACTGGCCCAGTCGGCCCACCCGCACGGCTTCACGACCAACAACGTCCTCGTGCCGAACAACTCGCCCGCGGTCGTCAAGATGCTGGAGAGCCTCAGCACGACGGTCAAGCAGCTCGGCATCAATATGCCGATCCAGCAGGTCCCGACCAACGACTGGCTGGCCAATCTGTACGCGCATAAGAATCTCGGCCTGATCTGCCTGCTGTTCGTACCGGATTACGCCGACCCGGCCGACTACATGAACCTCATCTACCCGAGCGCGAACGCGGTGAAGAATAACTTCAACCTGGCGAACTTCAAGAACCCGGAGGTCGATAAGCTCGTGCAGCAGGCCAATTCGGCCGCGTCGAATGCGCAGCGAGCGCAGGCCCTGTGGCAGGTCCTGACGATCTCGCAGCAGCAGCTGCCGTATTACTGCCTGACCTGGCAGAACGACGTCATGGCGATCCAGGATTCGTACAGCTACCAGGGCTTCACCGGCCTGTACTACAACCAGCCCTGGCTCACCCGCATCTACTCGGCGAGCTGACAACGGCGCGGACCCGGCCGCCGGACGGCGCCGGAGGGGGCGTCGTTCCGGGCCGCCGAGTGGACCGACGGCGGGTTCGCGGTCCGCAGCTTCCCGCTCGCGCCGCCGGGACCCGGCGAGGTCCAGGTCCGCGTGTCGGCGTGCAGCGTGTGCCTGACCGAGGTGCACTTCACCGACGGCTACTACGACGAGCTCGACGCGCCCGCCCGGCTCGGGCACGAGTACTGCGGCGTCGTGGCGGCGGTCGGGCCGGGCGTCACCAGCCCGGCGCCGGGCAGCCTGGTGGCCGGCTTCGACGCGTTCGGCGGCTTCGGCGAGGTCGTCACCGCGGCGGCCGGGCTGTTCGTTCCGCTGCCGGACGGGCTGCCGGCCGACCGCGGCTGCCTGCTCGAGCCGGTCGAGCTGCTGCGCCTACGCGGTCCGCCGGGGCGCGGTGCCCCGCGGGCGCGACCGTGCTGGTCACCGGCGCCGGCAGCAACGGCCTGCTGATCACGCAGCTGGCCCGCAAGGCCGGCGCGCGGCCGGGTGATCGTGTCCGAGCCCGACCCGCGCCGGCGCGGGCAGGCGCTGGCCCTCGGCGCGGACGAGGTGCATCGACCCGGCGGCCGGGCCGCTGGCCGAGGCGCTCGCGCGGCGAAGCTATCGGCGTCGCGTTCGAGTCCGCGGGCAGCCCGGCCGCGCTGCGGGACTGCCTGGACGTCGTGGCCGACGACGGCCGGGTGGTCATGTTCGGCGTGCACCGGGACACCTCCATCCTGCGGCTGCCGCTGTACGGATTTCACTACCGGAATCTGACCCTCATCGGCAGCTTCGGCGCCGACCGGCAGGCGGCCGAGGAGGCCGCCGGGCTGCTCGGCCAGCTCGACCTCGAACCGCTTATCTCGCACCGGTTCGGGCTGGACGACATCGGCGCCGCCTTCGACGCGGCGCGCTCGGGCGCGGGATTGAAGGTCATTGTTTACCCGGACCGGCAGGCGGCCGCCGGATAATCCCGCGTAGTATTGATCCCATGGTGAAGTCCGGGCGCATGCTGATTGCTGCAGCCGGGCTCATTATTGCCATTTCCAGCTAGGCCTGCCTGGCAATTGCCGCCGCAGGCCGTACCGGTCCACCACGGATCGGCGGCTCGGAGTGGCCCCGCGATCCTGACGGGACCACGAAGGAGCCGTGCGTGAGCCAGGTCCAGCTGCTCGAGCTTAACGTCACCGCCGATCCCAGCGTGCTGCTGCGTATCGTCAGCCTGTGCCACAAACGCGGGATCGCGATCGCGTCGCTGCAGTACGAGTCTCTCCCTGGCAGGCTGCAGCTCGGCCTGCGCTGCGACGCCGGCGCGGCCGGGCAGGCCGCGCGCTGGCTCGACGCGATCGTCCCGGTGCTGGCCGTCCGCCCGCAGTGGCCAGGCGGCCGGTCAGCGGCTGACCCGAGCAGCCGCCGCGGGTATGTCAGTCAGTCAGAGCCCGCCGCCCCTCGGGACGCTCGCGCCATAGCAGGCGCGCAGGTAGCTGAGGAACGACTGGGTGAAGCCGGTCATGTGGGTGTCACTGGGCAGGATGCGCGCGCTGAATTCCAGCCCGGCGTGATCGCTGAGCCAGAGCCGGTCGACCAGCCGGGCGAACTGGATCCCGAGGTCTCGGTAGATGTGCGACCGGCCGGTGATTTCCAGCTCGTTGACGGTCAGGTGCAGCTGCACGTTGTCGAAGGCCTCGCCGCGCTCCGCGATGGCCTGCTCCAGCCGGAAGATCTGGCTGTCCGCGTGGAGCACGCCCGGACTTCCCGCGCCGTACCGGCGGAACATCGGGCTGCGCCGCATGAGCGCGAACAGGCAGAACAGTCCGCCGTAGGAGTAGCCGAAGTGCCCGCTGCTGGCCGGGTCGATCCGGTACAGGTCGTCGATGACCGGGCGCAGCTCCTCTTCCAGGAATGCGAGGAACTGCGCGGCCCGCCCCTCGTGGATCGAGCGGATGTACTCGTCGTGCTCGGCCTGCGTCCAGCCTGCGGTCTCAGCGTCGGCCGCCACCGCGGCGATCATGCTGGGTGGCGCGGGCTCGTCGGCCGGGACCAGGTCGCGGTTGCGCAGGGTCAGCCAGTCCGCAGCCTTGTCCGGCGCGTAGCCGACGGTCACCTGCACGTACGGCTGGAACGCTCCGATCAGATCGAAGGCGGTATGCGCGGCGTACGGCGCGAGCATGGCCGCCGATGTGTTCCCGTCGGTGACGTAGATCGCCGGAAAGCGGGTACTGGCGTCGCGGTCGTAATCCACCGGCTTGGTCACCCAGATGGCGAACCGGTCGCCGACGTGGGCCGAGTCCAGCTCGAAGTAGTCGGTACTCGCCAGCGTGACGGCGAGCGGGGGCTGTGGTCCGGACATCGTGATCCTCCTAACTCAGCGCGCGGCGGAAGAAGTCGCCGGCCTTGCGCCAGAAGTACCCGTCGTGCACCCGGTCGTAGTCGTGGATCTGCTCGGGCAGCAGGACGAACTCGTGCGTCTTGCCCGCCTGGATCAGCGCCTCCGACATCTTGATCCCGTCGGTGAACGTGAAGTGGTCGGCCGTGCCGTTGACGATCATGAACTCGCCCCGCACCTCGCCGGCCCGCCGGAATACCTCGGCCGCCCGGTACGCCGCCGGGTTCTGCTGCGGGAAGCCGAGATAGCTCTCGTACAGCAGCAGCGAGTAGACGTCGAAGCCCGGTGCGCTCGAAACCGCCGCCCGGTAGACGTCCGGCCAGTCGACCAGACAGCGGAACGCGTGATAGCCGCCCCAGCTGTGGCCGTACACGCCGACGCGGTCGCCGTCGAGGAACGGCTCGCGCGCGCAGAGCTGCCGGATCGTCTCGGCGTGGTCATCGACGCCACCCCAGTTGCCGACGATGAAGTCGTGGAACGCCTTCGTCCGCTCCGGCGTGCCGCGCCCGTCGACCATGACCACGACGAAGCCGAGCTGGGCGATCGCCTGCGAGTACGCGGCCGCGCAGGACGGCGCTCCCGGCCTCGGGCTTCGCGGGCCAGTCCGGCTCGAACGAGTGGGCCGCGTAGGTCCACTGCGCGCCGGCGTAGATGTGCTCGATCACCGGGTACGTCTGGTCCGGATCGAAGCCGTCCGGGAAGTACATCGTGCCCCAGAGCTCGGTCTCGCCGTCGGCCGCCACCGTGGTGAACTCCCGCGGCGGCACCCAGCCGAGCGCGTCCAGCCTGCTGCGGTCGGCGGTCGAGAGCGGGCAGAGCAGCGTCCCGTCCGCGCGGCGCAGCACGGAGGCCGGCGGCTGGTCCGGCTTCGACCACGTGTCGACGAACGCGTCCCCGTTCGGCGCGAAGACGACGGTGTGCTGGCCGTCGTTCTCGGTGAGCCGCTCCGGCCGGCCGCCCGCGAGCGGCACCCGGTGCAGGTGCAGGTCGTACGGCCGGCTCACGTCGCTGTGCGCGGTGTAGTACACGTACCCGCCCGCGATCAGCTGGACGTAATCGACTGGTCCGGGACCGTCGGTCAGCTGACCGATCAGGTTGCCGGAAAGGTCGTAGCGGTACAGCTGCATGACGCCCGAGCACTCGGAACGCCAGAGCAGGTGCTCCTCGCCGGGCACGAGCCAGACGCCGAGCTTGCGGCCGAAGTAGATGTCGTGCAGGATCCGCACGAACGTCGGGCCTTCCTCGGTGCGGACGAGCCGTCGTCCGGCCGGTGTTCGCGTCGGCGACGTACACCTCAAAGCGCAGGCAGTCGCGGGACATCTTGACGACGAGCAGCTCCTGCCCGGAGGAGAACCAGGCCGCGTGCACGGGGTAGCAGTCGGTCGTGTCGCCGAGGTCGATCTCGACCGGCGGCCGGCCGTAGGTGTCGAGCACGTGCAGCGTCATCCGCTCCAGCCCGCCACCGGCTTTCGCCGCGTACCGGTAGACGACCTCGTCGCTGCGCTTCAGGTGGTGGATCTTCGGCATCCGCCCGACGCCGCGCATGTCCGCGCGGGTGACGGCGATCCGGCTGCCGTCCGGCGACCAGTTGGTCACCGGCAGGCCCACGCCCGACCACCCGAGCGTCGGGTCGCTGTAGTCGACGCGCCACTGGATCTCGTTCGTGCCGTCCGTGGTCAGCTGCACCTCGCGGCCGTCGGCCGTCGAGCGCACGACGATGTTGCCGCCGCGCGTCGACAGCAGGTGCAGGCCGTCGGGGCTAGGGATCTCCAGCGCCGGCCACGGGTCCTCGATGGGCGCGACCCGCAGGAACGGCCGCGGCACCGCGTGCGGGTTGACCGCCTCCGGCTCGACCGCGCCGGTGTCGAGGTCAAGCGTGAGCGCGGCGTCGCCGGATCGGAACGCGATCACCCGGTCGGACACGAAGCGGAGGCCGCGAACGGCAATCCGCGGCCGGGCGGCGTCTCGCCGGTGCAGGCCCGGATCGCCGCGCGCGCGGCGGCGACGTCCACGAGCTCGGAGCGCTCGCCGGTCGCGACGTCGATCCGCCAGCCGCGGCGGTCGTCGGCCGGGCCGTCCACGTACGCCAGGGTCGACCCGTCCGGCGACCAGGCCGGGACGACAGTCCCGCCGGTGACGAGGGCCGTCAGCCCCCGGTCGTAGTACGCATCGAAGGCCGGGATGCCGGTCGTTCCCATGTTCAGGTGGCGCCCGTGGTCACGTCAGCAGCCCGCGGGGGCGCCCGACGACCCGGCCGCCCTGGACGACCAGGGCCACCCGGTCGCGGTCGGCGAAGTGCTCGGGCTCGGCCAGCGGGTCGCCCGCGAACCCGACGATGTCCGCGATCTTCCCGGCCTCGACCGTGCCCAGGTCGTCGCCGAGCCCGATGATGTCGGCGTTGATCCTGGTCGCCGACTCCAGCGCGCGCATCGGGGTTTCCAGCTTCGCCCGGTGCACCAGTTCCCGGCCCCGGTCGCGCTGGTCCGGGCCGAGCAGGTCGGAACCGAGACCCACCCGCACGCCCGCGGCCCTGGCGGCCAGCACGGCCTCCCGCCCGGTCTTGGCGAAGCTGGACAGCCGGGTCGCGTAGCTCGGGGCCAGACCCATGGCTCCAGGGTCTGCCACCAGCCGCTCCATGATCGACAGGGTCGGCACCATGGCCACGCCGTGCTCGCTCATCAGCGCCGCCGTCTGCTCGTCGATCTGCGAGCCGTGCTCGACGCACCGGACACCGGCGGTGACGGCCGCCCGGATGCCCGCGTTGTTGTGCGCGTGCACGGTCACGTACGTGCCCTTGGCGTTCGCCTCCTCGACCGCTACAGCGATCTCCGCGACGGTGAACTGCGTGTCGCTCGGCTGCTGGGTGGAGATCGCCACCACCGCGCCGGTGACGAGCAGCTTGACGAACGTGGCCCCGCGGCGGAACCCCTCGCGGACGTTCTTGCGCAGCTCGTCCGGGCCGTCCGAGAGCAGCGCCCACGCGACCAGGCCGGGGATCGCGTGCTGGTCCCACAGGTGGGTCGGCTCCCACTCCGCGCCCATCTGGCCGCCACCGCCGGTCTGGCTGTGGACGGGCCCGCACTGCCGGATCCGCGGGCCCGGCATCTTGCCGGCCGCGATGACGTCGGCCAGCCCGCGGTCGATGCCGCCGGTGTCGCGCACCGTGGTGAAGCCGCCGGCCAGTGTCTGCTCGCAGTTCAGGAACATGTCCGCGGCCATCTCGGCGACCGAGACGTCGTAGCGCAGGCTCGGGTCGAACGGGGCGCTGGCCATGTGGACATGCGCGTCGATCAGGCCCGGAGTCAGCGTCAGTCCGGCGCAGTCGACGACCTCCACGCCTGCGGGCCAGGAGCCGCCCAGCCGGGTGATGCGTCCGGACTCCGCCAGGATCCCCGGGTTCGGGACCGGATCACGGCCGGTGCCGTCGGCGAGCGTGCCGCCGTCCAGCCAGAGCGAGCCGGGCGCGCCGGGGCCGGCCGGAACGATGTCGGTCTGGGTCACGGCTTCCGATTCTGCGGCGCGGCGCCGGGAGGTTACAACGGACAGCCGTCGCACGCCGGGCGGCATTTCTGCCACTTCTGTCGCGTGCACCCCGCTCTGGGCCGGCCATACGCTGTCCCCAATGTCCGCGGGGGTCCGGGGGGGGCGCCCACGGGTTGGCACTGACCCACGGGCGGCAACTCACGATCCGCACGCACTGCCGGTACCGGGAGGAGCGGGACGCAGATGACGCCAGGCCTTCGATGACCACAGTCAGTCCGGCCGAGCGGGCCGGGCGGTCGCCCGGAGCGCTCGCCGACGTGGCCCCCGACCTCGCCGCGATCCTGGCCGGGACGCGGCCGGCCGCGCTGGCGTGGCCGCCCGAGGCGATCAGCCGCGAGACCGTCAGCGTCGCGATGCGCGACGGGACCCGGCTGGCGACCGAGTTGTACCGGCCGCCCGTGGCCAGGGCACCGGCCATCGCGGTCCGCACGCCGTACGGCCGGCGGACGCTGGAAGCCGCGTTCCTCACCCTGGCGCGGGCGGGCTACGCGGTGGTCGCGCAGGACTGCCGTGGCACCGGCGACAGCGAGCCGGAGCACTGGGACTTCTACCTCTACGAGCGCGAGGACAGCCTCGACTTCGTCGGCTGGGTGACCGGCCAGGACTGGCACGACGGCTTTCTCGGCGCGATGGGCGGCTCCTACGTCGGCGGTACCCAGTGGTGCATGGCCATGCACCCGGCGATGACCACCATCGCCCCCGAGGTCGCCGGCCTGGGCGTAGCGACGGGCAAAGGCGTGCGGTTCCACATGTACGCGAACGCCTACGCCAGGACCGTCGGCAAGGGCGCGGACAAGGTGCCGGTCGACCACAACGACATGGAACGCCAGATGATCGCCGAGACGCTGGCCACCGGCTACTTCAACGACCCGCTGCTGCCGCCGCTCCGGCCGGAGCTGCTGGCGCGCTACCCACCGCTGGCTGCCCTGGCTCCGGGCGCGGGCCGGCGGTGGCTGTGGGCGCAGTACTGCCAGGCCGACCCCGCCGAGCGCGCGGCGATCATCAAGCTCGCCCTCGGCGCGGCCGACATCACGATCAGCGACGTCGAGCGGCTTGACACCGTGTTCCCGCCCGCGGTGCACCCGGACGCGCACATGCTGCCGGCCACGAGCGGGGCCGAGCTGTGCGCGGCCGTCCGCGCGCCCGCGCTCATGATCACCGGCTGGTACGACTGGTGCCTCGACGACGCGATGCGCACCTGGGAACTGCTGGCCGCGCACGGCGCGGACGATGTCCGCGCGGCCAGCCGGCTGCTGATCACTCCGGGCGCGCACAACGCGCCGGGCTACCACGAGGGCCGGGAGACCCACCCCGAGCTCGACCGGACCTACCGGCACGACCCGGCCCTGGTCCAGTACTGGCACGACACGGTCCGGGCCGGCGCGGTCGCGGCGCTGCCGGTGGTGACCTATTACCTGATGGGCGCCAACGAGTGGCGCACCGCGGGCGAGTGGCCGCCGGCCAGGGCCCGGCGGCGCGAGGTGTACTTCGGCCCCGGTGGCTCACTTCGCTGGGACACGCCGCCGGACTGGTCGGATCCGGACAGCTATACCTATGACCCGCAGGACCCCACGCCGACCGTCGGCGGCAGCATCCTGTCGAACGTCTACCCGCCGGGCAGCGTCGATGTCACCGACCTGCAGCTGCGCTCCGACGTGCTGACGTTCACCACCGAGCCGCTGGACCGGGATCTCGACGTGGTCGGACCGCTGTCGGTGGTGCTGTACGCGAGTTCCAGCGCCACCGATACCGACTTCGTCGCCCGGCTGTCCGACGTGTTCCCCGACGACCGGGCGATCCAGCTGCAGACCGGCATCGTGCGGGCCCGTTACCGGGACACCGACGGCGACCCGGCGCTGCTGGAGCCGGGCCAGATCTACGGCCTGGAGATCAGCATGGCGGCCACCGCCAACCGGTTCGCCGCAGGGCACCGGCTGCGGGTGGATGTCTGCTCGGCCGACTTCCCCAAATTCGACCGCAACACCAACCGGGGCGGCGAGCCCGGGCCGCCGGCCCGCGCCATCCAGACCATCTTCCACGGCCCGGCGTACCCGTCCCACCTCGTCGTGCACGTGATCTGACCGCCGCCAAAGGAATGAGGCCATGACCGCAGCTGACGCCAGTGCTCAGGACAACAGTGCGCCTGAGAACAGTGCGCAGGAGAACGGTACGCAGAAGGACTTCTTCCCGCCGACGTCGCTGGAGAAGTCGGTCCGCGAGCTGGGCGCCGACGCCATCCGGTACCGCGTCGACTACATCATGCTGCCGATGCGCGACGGGGTGCGGCTGGCCACGGTCGTGATCCGGCCAAGGGCGCAGGGCAGGTACCCGACGCTGGGGATCCGCAGCCCGTACGCGGAGACATCGATCCACGAGCCGTTCAAGCCGCTCGCCAAGGCGCAGTTCGAGCACGACTACGTGCTGCTCGTGCAGAACGAGCGCGGCACCGAGTGGTCCGAGGGCGAGTTCGGCTTCCTGACCAAGACCACCGCCGACGCGCAGGACACCCTCGACTGGATCGCCGCGCAGGACTGGTCGAACGGGAAGGTGGGCCTGCTCGGCTGCTCGTCCACGGCCGAGAACCAGCTCAGGCTCGGCGCCATCGGGCACCCGGCCCTGACCGCCTGCGTGCCGATGAGCTCGGGCGCGGCGGTCGGTAACGTGCCGGGCGTCAACGGATCGCAGGGCTGCTTCTACCACGGCGGCGTCCCGATGATCAAGACCTGGGCGCTGTGGCACGCGCCGTTCGGCGTCCGGCTGCGGCCGAAGCTGCCGGCCGAGGCCGAGGGCGACGAACTGGCGCGCACGTTCCGCCGCTACTCCGTCAGCGTGCCCGACTTCCGGGTGCCCGAGTACACCAAGGCGCTCGACAAATCCACGCTGGAGGCGCCGAGCGGGCTCGTGCTGAAGCGGATGGGCTCCCCGCTCAGCGGCTACGAGATCTACCTGGAGGAGGGGCCGACCGGCCCGTCCTGGGCGACGGTCGACCTGATCGACGCCAGCTTCACGGGCGCGACGCCGTCGCTCAACATCAACGGCTGGATGGACATCGGCGCGTTCGAGACGGTGAAGCTGTTCGAGTTCCAGCAGCATCACCCGGAGCAGTACCTGATCATGGCGCCCACGTCGCACTGCCGGATGCTGACGGTCGAGCCGGACGCCAAGCTGGGCGACCGGGAGGTAGGCGACAGCCGCTTCCCCTACGACGACGTCCTCATCTCCTGGTTCGACCGGTTCCTGCTGGACAAGCCGGACGACTGGAAGCCGATGCCCAAGGTGCAGGTATTCCTGCTCGGCGCCGCGACGTGGCTGACCGGCGAATCCTGGCCGCTGCCCGAGACCGAGGACCGCACGCTGTACCTCAGCAGCGGCGGGTCCGCGAACACGCTGTGGGGCGACGGCACGCTAGCGCCGGACCCCGGCCCGGCCGGCACCGACGAGTTCGTCGCCGACCCGCACAACCCGGTGCCGTCGCTCGGCGGCGACCTCGCGATGGACGCGCCGGTCTGCGTCGACCAGCGCACCGTCGAGTGCCGGGCCGACGTACTGGTGTACAGCACGCCGGAGCTGACCGAGCCGATCACGATCGCCGGCGACGTCAGCGCCGTGCTGTACGTCTCCGCCGACGTCGAGGACACCGACGTCTTCGTCAAGCTGGTCGATGTGTATCCCGATGGCACCGCGTACAACCTGGCCGACAGCTGCCTGCGGCTGCGCTACCGGGGTGGCCTGGACAAGCCAGAAAAGCTGGTGCCCGGCGAGATCTACCGGATCGAGATCACCGGCATCGTGACGGCCAACCACTTCCCGGCCGGGCACCGGCTGCGGGTTGAGGTGGCCGGCGCCAACTTCCCGCTCGCCGACCGGAACTGGCACGGCTGGGAACGCAATGACCTCGCCACCGATGGGCCCGTCGCGCGCGTCACCGTGCATCACGGCACGGGCCACGAGTCGGCGCTGGTCTACCGCGCGTACACCGGCGAAGTGACGGTGGACACCCCGATGGCCAGGCTGCGGGAGCAGGAGGCCGAGGCACCTAAGTCTTAGCCGGCTGGTCCGGATCCGCCAGGGGCCGGCCGGCGGCCGGGGGGCGGGACAGCCCCGTTCCCGTAACATGCGTCGGGTGAGCCAACCGCGGTGCGATGCCGGGAAGGCCAGCCACCGGTGAGCGCCGAGCGGGACCGGGTGACTGGCTTCGGCCGGCTGGAGGACGGCCTGCGGCAGGCCGGCGACTGGTACCGGTGGGGTCCGTACGTCAGCGAGCGGCAGTGGGGCACTGTCCGCGAGGACTACAGCCCGGACGGCGAAGCCTGGGACTACCTGCCGCACGACCACGCCAGGTCGCGGGCGTATCGCTGGGGCGAGGACGGCCTGGCCGGGTTCTGCGACGTCGAGCAGCGGCTGTGCCTGGGCCTCGCGCTCTGGAACGGCGCGGACCCGATCCTGAAAGAGCGCCCGTTCGGGCTCACTGGCGCGCAGGGCAACCACGGCGAGGACGTCAAGGACTACTGGTGGTACCTGGACGCGGTGCCGAGCCACGTCTGGAACCGGTGGCGCTACCACTATCCGCAGGCCGCGTTCCCGTACGCGGAGCTGATCGCCGAGAACGGCGCGCGCGACCGCACCGAGCCCGAATACGAGCTGATCGACACCGGGGTCTTCGACGACGGCCGGTACTGGATCGTCGAGGTGCACTACGCCAAGGCGGGCCCGGACGACATCCTGATGACGGTCGAGGTCACCAACGCCGGGCCGGACGAAGCCGAGTTGCACGTCCTGCCGACCGCGTGGTTCCGCAATACCTGGTCCTGGGACGGGGTGCGGGAGGTCTCGGCCGGCGAGCCGGGCGAGGGCAGGCCCGAGTTCACCGTGACCGGACCCGGCCGGGTGACGCTGGCGCACCCGTTCGTCGGTGACATGGAACTGCTGGCGGGCCCGGCCCCGGACGGATCGCAGGCGCAGGTCCTGTGCTGCGAGAACGAGACCAACACGGAGCGGCTGTTCGGGGCGGCCGGGGACACGATCTATCCCAAGGACGGCATCAACGACCACGTGATCGGCGGCGCGCCGACCGTCAACCCGGCAGGGCGCGGCACCAAGTGCGCGTTCTGGTACCGGCTCACGCTCGGCGGCGGCGCGTCGGCCCAACTGCGGCTGCGGCTTCGCGCTACCGACTTGTCCGCCGGGGGCGACCCGCTGGGCGCCGGAGTTCGCGGCGGTCAGCGCCGCGCGCCGGGCCGAGGCGGACGAGTTCTACGCCGAGCTGACGCCGTCGACGGCGAGCGCGGACGAGGCGATGGTCATGCGCCAGGCGTTCGCCGGCCTGCTCTGGTGCAAGCAGCTGTACTACTACGACGTCGCCCGCTGGCTCGACGGTGACCCGGCCCAGCCGCAGCCGCCCGCGTCCCGGCTGTCTGGCCGCAACTCCCGCTGGCGCAGCTTCGACGCCTTCGACCTCATGTCGATGCCGGACAAGTGGGAGTACCCCTGGTTCGCCGCCTGGGACCTGTCCTTCCACTGCGTCGCGCTGGCGCACGTCGACCCGCAGTTCGCCAAGTACCAGCTGATCCTGTTGTGCCGGGAGTGGTTCCAGCATCCGGGCGGCGCGCTACCGGCTTACGAATGGGACTTCGGCGACGTGAACCCGCCGGTGCAGGCCTGGGCCGCGCTTGAGGTGTTCGCCGTCGACGGCAGCCGCGACCTGGACTTCCTGAGTCGCGTCTTCGACAAGCTGCTGGTCAACTTCACCTGGTGGGTGAATCGCGAAGACGCCGAGGGCAACAACCTGTTCGAAGGCGGCTTCCTGGGCCTGGACAACATCGGCCCCATCGACCGATCGCACCTGCCGGTCGGCGGGATCCTTGAGCAAGCCGACGCGACCGGCTGGATGGCGTTCTACGCGATGGCGATGATGTCGATCGCGGAGATCCTGCGCCGGGCGGCGCACCGGCCGGGCGACGACCTGGTGCTCAAGTTCCTTGAGCACTTCGCCGCGATCAAGCAGGCGCTGGACGACCGCGGCCTGTGGGACGAGGCCGACGGCCTCTACTACGACCGGCTGAACACCCCGTCCGGTGATCAGGTCCTGCTCAAGGTGCGGTCGTTCGTCGCGATCTTGCCCGCGCTGGCGATGAGCGTGGTCAGCCAGGAGACCATCGACCTGGCCATGACCGTGCGCAAGCGGTTCGCCTCCTTGCTCGCCGAGGAAGACCTGGCCCAGCCCGGCCAGCTGGCGGCGGCCGGGATCCTGCACGGCGGGCCCGGCCACCACCAGCTGCTGCTCTCGCTCACCGGCCCGGACCGACTGAAGCGGCTGCTCAGCGTGCTGCTGGACGAGTCCGAGTTCCTGTCACCGCACGGACTGCGCGCGCTGTCGGCGGCGCACCGCGAGCATCCGTACACGATCAGCGTGGAAGGAGTGACGGCGAGCATTGACTACGAGCCCGCCGAGTCGACCACGCCGCTATTCGGCGGGAACTCCAACTGGCGCGGGCCGGTGTGGTTCCCGGTCAACTACCTCGTCATCAGCACGCTCGAGCGCTACCAGCGGTTCTTTGGCGACGAGCTGACCATCGAGTACCCGACCGGCTCCGGGGTGCAACGCACGCTGGGTGCGGTGGCCACCGACCTGCAGGACCGGCTGATCTCGCTCTTCACAATCGGGCCAAGCGGGCACCGGCCCTGCTTCGGCGGCGTGGAATTGCTGCGCGACGATCCCGCCTGGCGCGACAACCTGGTGTTCAGCGAGTACTTTCACGGCGACAACGGCGCGGGCCTCGGCGCCTCGCACCAGACCGGCTGGACTGGCCTGATCGCCGATGTCATCCGGCGCAGGCACGGCGCGGTGCTCTCGCTCGGTACCGCCCTCGCCTCGGTTTTCCAGCGCGAATAAAGTCGAAGACATGAGTCTTGACGGAGAGTACGAACCGAGTACGGCGCAGTGGGTACGCGACCAGGTCGAGGAGTATGAGTCGTCCGGCGGCCAGCACGGCACGACCCTGCGCGACACCGGCCTGCCGGTCGTCATCGTCACCTCGCGCGGCAATAAGAGCGGCAAGATTCGCAAGACGCCGCTGATGCGCGTCGAGCACGACGGCGAATACCTGCTCGTCGCGTCCATGGGCGGCGCGCCGAAGCACCCGGTCTGGTACTACAACCTGAAGGCCGATCCGGCGAGCGTGACGGTCCAGGACGGACCGGAGAAGTTCGACGTCGCGGTGCGCGAACTGGACGGCGACGAGCGCGCGCAATGGTGGGAACGGGCTGTCGCCGCCTTCCCGCCGTACGCCGAGTATCAGCAGAAGACCGAGCGCACGATCCCGGTCTTCCTGGCGACTCCCAAGGGCTGAATTAACCCTGACTCGCCCGACTGGGCGCGGATTCGGTAGTTATAGGTGCAGCATCCGCGCCCAGTCGGGTGCCCGCTGCCGACCAGAGGCGTTTTGTCGGCATTGACTGGGCACGCTGACGCTCATGGACTTCAAGGGCGGAGCGAGGCGGCCGGACCGCAGACCCAGCACTGGACCCGGCTGCCAGGCACACCGGCCTGGGCCGTGCCACCGGCCGCCGCATCTTGGCCGCGCTATGGGTGCTGACCTGCGGTTACAGTCAAACGGAGGGGTCCGCCGGAAGCGCCGGATCGGGCCGTCGTAGGTTGGTTTTCGTGCGTACTGTGCCGTGGTGGGGGACGGCCGCCGCGGTGATAGCGCCGTGCGCGTTGATCAGCGGCTGGAGCTACGCCGCCGACCTGCAGCCAGGCTCATTCGACTCCGTATCCCGCTCGATCAGCACGCTGGCCGCCTATGGCGCCGCCGATCGCTGGGTCATGACCGTCTTCCTGATTGTGGTGGCGGCCGCGAACGCTGTCACTGGCCTCGGCCTGCGGCCGGCCGCACGGAACGGCCGGATCCTGCTGGTGGCCGGGGGTATTTTCGGTTTGCTCGTCGCGGCCAGCCCGCAGCCAGCGGCCGGCAGCTCGATCCGGCACGTGGTCGTCGCCGGCCTGAGCTGCGCCGCCATGACCGCCTGGCCGCTGGCCGGCCTGCGCCGGGAGCCATGGGCACCGTTCGGCCTGCGCCCTGGGCCGTCGATCTGGGCGACTGGCGTCGTGACCGTGATCCTCGGCTGGTTCTGTTTCGAGGTCGTGACGGGCGGCGACATGATCGGACTGGCCGAGCGGACTGTCACCGGCGCCCAGACAGTATGGCCGCTGTTCGTCGTCCTGACCGTCCTGGCCGCGGGCAGGCGCCGGCTGGCATCTCAGCCCGCGATCGCGCGCTCCCCCGCCCTGGCGGCCCGGTCTGGCCTCAGGGCAGCGGGCGGCGACCCGCCAGGCTACGGTCCGCCCGGCAGCCGCACAGCCAGTGCCCGCGCAGCCGGCGGTACCGGCTCAGCCAGCAGCGGCTCATCTAGCAGCGGCTCTGGCGGGAGCGGCTCGGCTAGGAGCCGTCCCGGCCCGTGATCCCGGCGAAGATCTCGCCGACCTCACCGGGCTCGAACTCCAGGGTGGCGTCCCCCACGGACAGCTCTATCCGCTGCACGCCGGGGTCGGTCGTGGTCATGCACTTGGGCGCGATCCAGATCCCGCGGTCCTCCGCCAGCCGCCGGGCCGCCGACTCGTAGCCGTCCGCGGAGACCGCGAGCAGCAGGTGCATCATCGGGGTCTGCGGCGGGTCAGGAACGACGGTCACGCCCGGCGTCCCGGCCAGCACCGCCGCCAGCGCCCTGGCGTGGTCCAGGTAGGCGGGGAACCGCGGCAGCCGCTGGGCCAGGCAGGACAGGGCCGACGCCGCACCCGGCCACAGGCCGTACAGCGTGCCGCCCATCCGCCGCCGCCACTCCCGCACCTGGCCGATGACCTCGGCCGGACCGGCGACGCAGCAGCCGGGCAGCGCGCCGATGCCCTTGTAGAAGGACACGTAGACGGTGTCGAACAGGGCGGCCACGTCAACGGGCGCCCGCCCGTATCCGGCGGCCGACTCCCACAGCCGCGCCCCGTCCAGGTGCGCCGCCGTGCCTCGCTCGTGCGCCCACGCGACCTGGGCCCGCAGGTCATCGAAGACCGGCTGCTGGCCGCCGATATCGCGCTGCGGCAGCTCGATCAGCAGCGCCGCCGCGGGCTCGCTGACCGCCCCGAGGTCCGCCAGCGTCAGCAGCCGGTTCAGATCGCCGACCGGCCGGCCGGTGAGCCCGTGCAGGCGCTGGTAGGCCTGCTCCTCGTGCCGGTCCAGGTGGCACATCGGGTGGAAGAGCACGGTCCGCCGGTGCCGGGTGTCGGCGTGCACCCGCAGGACGGCCTGCTGGGCCATCGTTCCCGAGGGCAGGTACGCGGCCGCCGGCTTGCCGAGCAGCCTGCCGATCTCCGCCTCCAGTTCGGCGACGACTCCGCCGGCGCCATAGGTGTCGACCTCGGCGTCCGCCGGGATGGTGGCCAGCAGCGCGGCCGCGGTGATCGGGCCGTGCCCGGCCAGGAACCTGGTGCACTGGTCGCGGCGGGCGCGCAGGTCCGCGTCGTCGTCGCTCATAGCGAGCCGGGCTCGGTGACGAAGTCGATGAGTTCCTCGACCCGGCCGAGGAACGCCGGTTCCAGGTCCGCATAGGACCGCACCCGGCTAAGGATGCGCCGCCAGCCGGCGGCCGGGTCCGGCGGCCAGCCGATCGCCGCCAGCACGCCTTCCTTCCACGGCTGCCCGCGCGGCACCTCCGGCCAGCGCGAGATGCCAACCACCGACGGCTTCACCGCCGCCCAGACGTCGATGTACGGGTGACCGACGATCAGCACGTCCGTCGCCGTGACCCGGGCGGCGATGCGGCTCTCCTTGGACCCCGCCACCAGGTGATCGACGAGCACGCCGAGCCGCCGCCCGGAGCCGGGCCCGAACTCCGCCGCGATCGCCGGCAGGTCGTCGATCCCGTTCAGGAACTCGACCACGACGCCGACGTCGCGCAGGTCATCGCCCCAGACCTTCTCGACCAGCTCCGCGTCCTGCTTGCCCTCGACGTAGATCCGGCTGGCTCGCGCGACCTTGGCCCGGCTGGCCGGCGCCGCGACCGACCCCGAGGCGGTCTTCGCGGGCGCCCGGCTCGCCGCCGGAGCCGGCCGGGTCAGCACGACCCGCTTGCCCTCAAGCAGGAAGGTCCCGGTGAGCGGGAAGACGCGGCGCTTGCCGAACCGGTCCTCCAGCACGACCGCGTCCTTCTCGCAGGTCACGACCGCACCGCAGAAGTCCCCGGCGCCGTCCTCGACCACCAGCCCCGCCTCGGCCGGGACCCGCGGCGGCGGGACCGCGCTGCGGGCCGGCGGCGTCAGGACGTCCTGGTCATACTGCCTGCTGCGCAACGCGACTGCCTTCCGTAGCTCGCGGTACCGGGTTCGTTCAGTATCGGCGCAAACCCGGCCGCTGCCCACCCGGCACGCCCGGCGGCCTGCGACTCACCTCGCCGGCTGCGTACCGATGGGCGAAGATTAGGCGAACAAACGGTGATTACTGTTGTTAATCGCAGCCATCACAGTAGGGTCCGGGCGTGCGCATCAGAACCCTCGCCGTCGCTCTGGGCGCGGCCGTGGCTCTGGGCGCGGCCGTGATACCAGCCGCCCGCGGGGCGGCGACGGACACCGTCACCATCACGAGCGTCACGACCGGGCAAGGGTCCATCTCGATCTCGACCACCTCGGACACCGCGCTCAGCACGCTGACCGTGACCCTGAGCGCGGCCGGACACCCGGACGCGCTGAGCCGCGCCTTCGCGGACTTCGCGCTGACCGCCGGCACCACCACGGCCGGGACGTGGACCCTCGGTTCGGCGATCACCGACGCCCAGCTGCCGCCGGGCAGTTACGGCGTAGTCGTGTCGGCGGCCGACTCCGGCGGCGGCTCCGCGACCGACAACTCGGCTACGTTCGGATGGCTGATGACACCGGCGATCACGCTGACCCCGAGCAGCCCGACCTTCAGCTACGACAACCCGGCGATCACCTTCAGCGGCACGCTTTCCCTGGCCAACCCGGACGGGTCGGCCGTCGACCCGTCCCTGCTCGCCGGCCAGCCGCTCGTGCTGACCGATGGCCTGGGCGGGAACGTGGCGGTCACGACCGGCGCGGGCGGCGCATTCTCGGTCGCGATCGACCACCCGGCCGCGGGCGCCCCGTACGTCGCGGACTTCCAGCCGACCGGGACCACCGCGGCCGGGCAGTCCGCGCCGGTCACGGTGACCGCCGCGTTGGACCAGGCGCAGGTGGGCGCGAAGGTCAGCGCGACGCAACTCGACTACGGCAAGTCCCTGACCATCAGCGGCACCGCGCAGTACGCCCCTGGCGCCCAGCTGGTCCCGCTCCCGAACGGCACGGTCGCGATCTACGCGGGGCCCGCGAGCACGCAGGCCGGCCCGCTGGCCACGGTCTCGACGGACTCCGGCGGCCACTACAGCTACACCTTCGCCGCCAAGGCGGCCGGCTCCTACTACGTCTACGCCGGCGGCGTGCCGGGCAACGCGTTCCTCGACGAGGTGCTGTCCCAGGCGGTGGCCACCACACCCAAGGTCAGCATCGCCCTCCCGCTCAAGATCACCGGGCTGCAGGCCAGCCTCAGCCCGTTCGCGGTGCTGACCCTCAAGGGCTGCCTGGTCGTGGGCAACGGCGCTTTCCCGCCCGGTCTGACCATGCGGGTCGAGTCGGCTACGAAGACGTCCGGGCCCTGGCACGTCGTCGCCAGCGTGCACGGCGTGGGCAGCTCGGCCTGCGGTTCCGGCTCGGCCCGCGGGCTGCCGTTCGACTACCAGGTGACCGTGCCGATGGCGTCCGCCTACTACCGGCTGGACTACGCGGGCAGCCCCAGTTTCCAGCCCGCGGACAGCGCGGCTGTGCACGAGGCCAAGACGCTGACCAAGATCACGAATTTCAAGATCTCACCGCGATCGGTCGCGAGGCGGAAGTACGTCACCGTCTCCGGCCGCCTCTGGCGGTATGCCAATGGCTGGCACTCGATGGCGCGGCAGCGGATCTGGATCCTGGCCCGGTACAAGAACAAGTGGTACTACTACGCCGCCAAGCCCCTGACCAACTCCGCGGGCAAGTTCAGCGGCCGGTTCCAGGTCTACTTCAGCGGGCCTTGGCTGGCCGAGTTCATGGGCAGCAAGGCCTATTTCGCCGAGCGCCAGCAGTCGGCTGACGGTCACCGCCACCGGCGCCGCCGCCGTGCCGGAGCTCGGGACGACCGCGCTCGCGGCGGACGGGCTGCGGCCCGGGCTCTCGGCGGGCACTGTCCTGGCCGGGACCGGGCTGCGGCTGGCCGGGTAGCCCCGGCGGGGGGCAATGTCGTGATTACGAGGCCGGGCGGCAAGTGCGGCGCATCCCTGAGTTCGGGGATGGCGGTCCGGACCGTGAGCGCGCTTAACATTTGCGTATCCCAAACCGACCCGCACACGAGGGCTGTCACGGTTCGCTAGGGTTACCAATACATTCTGGAATAACGTGTTCGAATCGCCGGGAATCAGCATGCCGAGACTTCGCCCCGCCATCCGCGTCAGCGCTGGGCGTATTTGCCCTCGTCGCGGGCATGGCATGGATCCCAGGGACGGCCATGGCCGCCGCCGCCAACATCAGCATCCTGGCGGCCGGGGCCGACGGCGCCGGCAACCCGTACGACCTGACCGTGCTGGCCAACGACGGCAACGGCGCTGCCCATCACGAGCATGACGGCCCACCTGACCCAGGGCAGCGTCAACGTGTCCGTGCCGATGCAGCCCGTCACCACGTCCAACGCGGCCAGCCAGACGTGGGCAGCCAGCACGCCTGTGCCCGCGGTCAGCCTGCCCGCGGGCAGCTACGCGGTGACGGTAGACGCCGCGGACGGGACCGAAACCGACACCGGTCTGGCGGCCCCCAGCCCACTCGTCGTCACCTACAGCGCGACCACCGTCAACGTCGACGCCGTCGGCCACCTTCGTGACCGAGGGCTCGCAGACCGTGAAGTTCACCGGCAGCGTCACCGGGACCGCCAGGGACGGGCTGAACACCCAGGTTCCCATCGGCGGCGTGACGCTCAATGTGTCGAACGGCGACCACACCACGGCGAGCCCGAGCGGCGCCATCAGCTACACATCACCGAGTCTCAGCCAGTCGACTTCGTTCGACTTCACGCTGCCTGCGGCCGCGGACGGCAGCTACCCGGCCGGCGACTCCGGGCCCATCCAGATCAGCGCCCAGCAGGCCGCGACGTCGATCAGCGTCACCGCCAGCCCGCCCAGCATCAGCCAGGGCGCCGGTCAGGTCACGTTCAGCGGGCAAGTGACCGCCGTCCCGGCCGGCGGCGGCTCGGCCGTCCCGGTCTCCGGCGCCACCGTCAACGTCTATACCGGAGCCACCCTGATCGGCCAGGCGGGGCCCACAGCGGCCGACGGTTCGTTCTCTTACGGGCCGACCACGGTGTCGTCGGCCACGAATTTCACCTTCAGCGTGACCGGCACCAACCTGTACGGGCCCGCCGCCAAGGACGTCTCGATCGGCACCGCCCAGTCCGCGACCACAGTGAGCGTCTCGCCGTCCCAGACCTTCGTGACCCAGGGCGCGAATAGCGTCATGTTCACCGGCCAGGTCACGGTGACGCCGCCGGGTGGATCACCGGTGCCGATCGGCAGCGGTGTCCCGGTCCAGGTCGACGTCGCGGGCGTGCCCACCACCACGGTGACGACGGGTACCGGCGGGAGTTTCGGTTATACCGCCAACGGGCTGACCGCCAGCACCTCCTTCAGCTTCAGCGTCGCCGCGAGCACCCTGTACACCGCGGCTAGCCAGGCGGTCCAGATCTCCGCCGTACAGGCGACCACGGCCGTGAGCGCGACGCCGAGCCAGGGCACGATCGAACTGGGCTCGCAGAAGGTCAGCTTCTCCGGCCAGGTGATGATCACCACACCCGGCAGCCCCGGCGCGCAGTCCATCGGCGGCGGCGTGCAGGTGACCGTCAGCGGCGGATCCTTCAGCACGACGGTGCCGACGCAGTCGGACGGGTCGTTCAGCGTCCCGGCCACGACGGTCAGCACCGGCACCACCTTTACCTTCAGCGTCACCGGGACGAACCTCTACAGTTCCGGCTCGGGTCAGGTTCAGATCGTCGCGTCCGCGCCCGCGACGACGAGCATCGCCCTGGCGTCCTCGGGCGTCATCACGTTCGGCTCGCCCGGAGCCACGCTGACCGGCACCGTCACCGCCCTCAACGCCAGCTCGACCTCGGTGCCGGTAGCCAGCGTGCCGGTCTACCTGAACGGCGGCTCCGCCCCGGTCGCGACCACGAACTCCAGCGGCCAGTTCAGCTACCCGGTCGCGAGCCCGCCCGTGAATCCGACGTTCACCTTCAGCGTCAACCAGGACTCCGACCCCAACCCGCTCTACACCGCCGCGTCCACGCCCATCACGGTGACAGTCACGGCGGGCCAGACGAACGTGGCCGTCCAGTCGAACATCACGGTCAACGGCGGCCCGCAGACGGTCACCTTCACCGTGACGGTGGACGTGACCCCGGCCGGGACGGGCACGACCGCGCAGCCGATCGGCAGCGGCATCCCGGTCGACGTCACCAAGGACGGCAGCGCCATAACGACGACGCTGGCCGGCACGACCGACGCCAACGGCGTCGTCAAGTACACAGTCGGCGGCGTCCGGCCCGGCGACGACTACAACTTCGCGGTGGGCGGGGGCACGCTCTACACAAACGGGAACCTGGACTTCGCGTTCAACAAGGAGTCGACCAACCTCACGGTCACGCCGTCGCGGGCGTCGGTCACCAAGGGCGCGCAGACCGTGACGTTCACCGGCACCGCCACCGGACTGGTCGGGACCAGCTCGGCGCCGATCGCGGACGCCCCGGTCACGCTGAACGACTCGGCGACGCCCGTCGCCACCACCGACGCCAGCGGCGACTTCAGCTACACGGCCAGCTCGATCTCGCACGCCGGCACGTACCAGTTCAGCATCGCGGCCACCGATACCTACACCGCGGGCAGCCAGAGCATCGCGATCGGCCTCACGGCCGCGGTCACCCGCATCGCCTACATCAGGGTGTCGCCCTCGGGCCTGAAGTACGGCCAGCAAGCGACGCTTCAGGCCGCGGTGCAGTACCGGAGCGGCACGACCTGGGTCGGCTTCCCCGGCGCGCGGGTCTTCCTGTCCGAAGGCAAGACGACGCTGGGCAGCGTGGTCGCGACCAAGACCGGAAAGTTCACCGCGACGCTGCCGACCACGCACGGCTCCGCCTGGATGGTGCAGGTCCACGCCGCCACCCTGACCCAGCAGGCGTCGGCGGCCGGCAACCTGGCCATCGCGATGCCGCTGAAGGTCGGGACGTTCAGCGCGGGCCTGTGGACCGACGGAGCCGTGCACTCCACCGGCTGCCTGGTGGTGACGGCGCCGGTCCGGGTCGGCCCGATGTCGAGCGTCCAGCTCCAGTACGCGACCAGCGCGCGCGGCCGCTGGCACCTGCTCGGCAAGCTTCCGCTGCACAACTTCGACAAGAAGGCCAAGGGTTGCGCCAGCCCCAACGAGTCGTACTTCAACGGGGCGATCCGCGCCGCGAACGACAACGCGTACTACCGCGTGATGTTCCCGGCGACCAGCAGCTTCCAGACCGCCGTCAGCAAGGTGATCCACAGCTCGCGCTACCCGACCAAGATCACCGGGTACACGGTCAGCCCGCACACGCTGAAGAAGGGCCAGCAGGTCACCATGACCGGCCGGCTCTGGCGGGAGACCGGAAGTACCTGGAAGGCGTACGGCGGCCGGACCATCGAGATCGTCTACAACGAGAAGGGCACCTCGTTCTGGAGCACTCTCGGCTCGCCGAAGACCGACTCGAACGGCAACTTCAAGCTGATCGCCTACGGCGGCCCCGGCAACTTCATCGCCATCGTCTACGCCGAGTACGCCGGCAGCAAGACCGACCTGGCCGTCCGCAGCACCGGCGTCCCGGTGACGATCAAGCAGACCGGCAACGCGGGGATCACGACGACATCCGGCGGCGCCCGCCAGCTGTCGGTCATGATCGCGGCGTCCGGGGCGCAGTCCGCCATGCTCACGCAGCAGAACCTGCTGATCCTGGGGCTCCCGCCCGCGGAGATCTCCGTCCTCTAACAGCGGGCTGCCTGGTTACTGTGCGGCCCAGGGGGCCGGGCGTTTCTCCAGGAACGCGCTCATCCCCTGGCGGGCCTCTTCCGACCCGAACAGCCGGGCGGACTGCTCGGCCAGCGCCTCCGCCCTGGCGCCGAATCCGTCCAGGAGGGCGGCCGTCAGCAGCGGCTTGGTCTCCCGCAGGCCCTGCGGTGAGCACCCGCGCAGCGCGTCCAGGATCGCGAGGGTGCCCGCGTCGATGTCCTCGACGGCCTCGGTGATCAGGCCGATCCTGGCCGCCGTGGGGGCGTCGAACGACTCGCCGGTCAGGTAGTACCGGCTGGCCGCCCGCGGATCGAGCCGCGGGATCGTCGTCAGCGAGATCATGGCCGGCGCCAGCCCGAGCCTGACCTCGGAGAACGCGAATGTCGAGGCCGGCCCGGCGAGCACGATGTCGCACGCACCGACGATGCCGAGGCCACCGGCGCGGACGTGCCCGTCGATGCTCCCGACGACCGGCTTGGGCATCGCCACGATGTCCCTGAGCAGGCCCAGCACGCGCAGCGCGCCGTCTTTCATGCCGCCTTTGCGCGCCTCGCTCAGGTCGGCGCCAGCACAGAACGTGTTCCCGGTGTGGGTCAGCTCGACCGCGCGCACCCCGGCATCGTTGGCCGCGGTGGCCAGCGCCTGCGCCAGCTGGGTCACCATCGCGGCCGAGAGCGCGTTCCGGTTCCGGGGCGAGTCCAGGGCAATCCTGGCTATCCCGCGGCTGACCGAGTACTGCACCAGCTCTTCCGGCATCGCTCGCCTCCTCTCTAGTACGACTTCGGCAGGCCGAGCGAGTGCTGCGCGACGAAGTTCAGGATCATCTCCCGGCTGACCGGCGCGATCCGCGTCGTGCGGACGCTCGCGAGCATCGCCGCGAGGCCGACTTCCGCGGTCATGCTGCTGCCGCCGAGCGTCTGCACGGCCTGATCTACCGCCCGGATGCTCGCCTCGGCGGCGGCGTACTTGGCCATGTTCGCCGCTTCGCCCGCGCCCATGTCGTCGCCCGCGTCATACAGGGTCGCCGCCTTCTGCATCATCAGCCGGGCCAGTTCCAGCTCGATCTTCACCTGGGCGAGCGGATGCGCGACGCCCTGGTGCGCGCCGATCGGCACATCCCAGACGGCACGGTCTTTGGCGTAGCTCACCGCCTTGTCCAGGGCATACCGGCCCGACCCGACCGCCAGCGCCGAGGCCATGATCCGCTCCGGGTTCAGCCCGGCGAACAGCTGCAGCAGCGCCGCGCTCTCGTCCCCGATGAGGGCGTCAGCCGGCAGCCGTACCTCGTCCAGGAACAGCAGGTACTGCTTCTCGGGCGCCACGATGTCCATCTCCAGCGGCCGGTAGCTGAAGCCGGGCGCGTCGGTCGGCACGACGAACAGCGCCGGCCGCAGCTTGCCGGTCTTCGCGTCGGCCGTGCGCCCCACGATCAGCACCGCGTCGGCTTCGTCGACGCCGGAAATGTAGATCTTGCGGCCGGTCAGGACCCAGGTGTCACCGTCACGGGTGGCGACCGTGGTCAGCTTGTGCGAGTTCGAGCCCGCGTCCGGCTCGGTGATGCCGAAGGCCATGATCGACTCGCCGCTGGCCAGCGCCGGCAGCCAGCGCTGCCGCTGCTCCGGCGTGCCGAACCTGGCGATGATCGTCCCGCAGATGGCGGGCGACACGACCATCAGCAGCAGCCCGCAGCCAGCCGCCGCGAGTTCCTCCAGCACGACCGCGAGCTCGTACATACCGGCCCCGCCGCCGCCGTACTCCGCGGGCAGGTTCACACCGAGGAAGCCGAGTCGGCCAGTCTCGCGCCACAGCTCGGTCAGCCGCCCGCCGGTGCGGGCCTGCCGCAGGAAGTAGCCGTAGCCGTACCGCGCGCCGAGGTCGGCGACCGCGGCGCGCAGCGCGCGCTGCTCGTCGGTCTCGGTGAAGTTCACGGTGTTGCCTCGATGCGCACTGTGCCCTCTTCTTCCGCTTTCACGACGGCCAGCACGCTGCCGACTTCCACCTGCTGACCGGGCGCGACGGGGAGTTCGGTGACCGCTCCGGCCACCGGCGCGCAGATGGCGTGCTCCATCTTCATGGCCTCCAGGTACAGCAGCGGCTGGCCGGCCCGGACCCGGTCGCCAACCGCGGCGGCGAGCCGCACCACCGTGCCCGGCATCGGGGCGAGCAGCGAGCCGGCGCTGACCTGCGCCGCGGGATCGGTGAACCGCGGCTCGGGGACCAGGCGCACCGGGCCGAGGTCGGAGTCGACGCAGACCAGCCCCGGCTGGCCCGCCTCGCCGGCGTAAGCCGCGACCCGGAACGCGTGCCGGACGCCGGCCACGTCCAGCACCACCCGGTCCGGCGACAGTGCCAGCAGCCGGACGTCGTCCAGGCCCTCGGCGGTCAGCCCGGCCCGGTCCAGCCGGAACCCGACGTCGTGCCCCGCGTACCTGGTGCGCTGCAGCTGCGACGGGACGTTCCGCCAGCCGGGCGGGAGTCCGCCGAGCACCCTGGCGTGCTGCTGGCGGGCGGCGACGTCCGCGAGCGCCGCGGCGAGCGCCGACAGCCGGGCGGCCTGCGGTCCGGCCAGCGGCGCGGCGAGCGCGCTCAGCCCGTGCGCCTCGAAGAACCCGGTGTCCGTCTGGCCCGCGCAGAAGGCCGGATGCCGCAGCACGTTCACCAGCAGGTCGCGGTTGGTGATCAGGCCGTGGATCCGGGCCGCGGCCAGGGCGCGCGCGAGCACCGTGGCGGCCTGCTCGCGGTCGGCCGCCCACGCGATGACCTTGGCCAGCATGGGGTCGTAGTAGCTGCTGACTTGACTGCCGGAGGTCACGCCCGAGTCCACCCGCAGCACCGGCGGCTGGTACGGCGTCCCGGCACCAGGCCCGCGGGCCGCAGACCGGAACTCGGCGGGATGGCCGGACACCTCGAAGCGGTGCAGCGGGCCCGTCTGCGGCTGCCAGTCCGCGGCCGGGTCCTCGGCATACAGCCGCGCCTCGATGGCGTGGCCGGTCACCGGCGGCGGATCCGGCGGCAGCCGGCCGCCCGCGGCGACCCGCAACTGCAGCGCGACCAGATCCAGCCCGGTCGTGGCCTCGGTGACCGGGTGCTCGACCTGCAGCCGGGTGTTCATCTCCAGGAACCAGAACCGGCCGCTCTCGTCGGCCAGGAACTCGACCGTGCCCGCGTTGACGTAGCCGATCGCCGTCGCCGCCAGCCGGGCCGCCGCGCAGAGTCGCTCGCGCATCCCGGCGATGCGCTCGACGAGCGGAGACGGCGCCTCTTCGATGATCTTCTGGTGGCGGCGCTGGATTGAGCACTCGCGCTCGCCGATCGTCCAGACCGTGCCCGCCCCGTCGGCGAGCACCTGGACCTCGATGTGCCGCCCCGGCTGCACGTACGGCTCGCAGAACACGGCCGGATCGCCGAACGCCGACGCGGCCTCGGACCCGGCCGCCGTCAGCGCGTCGGGCAGGTCGGCCAGCGCGCGCACGATCCGCATGCCCCGGCCGCCGCCGCCCGCCGACGCCTTGATCAGGACCGGCAGGTCGGCTTCGGTGAGGGCGCCGGGATCCAGCGCCGTCAGCACCGGCACCCCGGCCGCGGCCATCAGCCGCTTGGACTCGATCTTGCTGCCCATCGCCGCGATCGCGGCCGGCGGCGGGCCGATCCAGGTCAGCCCCGCGGCCAGCACCGCGGCGGCGAAGTCCGCGTTCTCCGCCAGGAAGCCGTAGCCGGGGTGCACCGCATCCGCGCCCGCCCGCCGCGCGGCCTCGATCAGCAGGTCGGCCCGCAGGTAGGTGTCGGCGGCGGCGCTACCGGGCAGCCGGACCGCGACGTCGGCCTCCTCCACGTGCGGCGCGGCGGCGTCCGGGTCGGAGTAGACCGCGACCGTGGCCAGACCCAGCTCGCGGCAGGACCGGAACACCCGGCGGGCGATCTCGCCCCGGTTGGCCACCAGCACACTGCTGATCACGCCAGCCACCCCCTAGCGCGCCGACGAAACTGGCTGCTGCGCATTCGCGTCACATCCGGAAGACGCCGTAGCCGGTCCGGGTGCCCTCGACCGGCGCGCCGTGGATCACCGACAGGCACAAGCCGAGCACGGTCCGGGTGTCGCGCGGGTCGATGATGCCATCGTCGTAGATCCGGCCGGACAGGAACATCGGCAGCGACTCGGCCTCGATCTGGCTCTCCACCATCGCCTTCATGGCCGCGTCCGCGTCCTCGTCGAACGGCCGCCCGGCCGCGGCGGCCGCCGCCCTGGACACGATCGACAGCACGCCGGCCAGCTGGGCCGGTCCCATGACCGCGGACTTCGCGCTCGGCCAGGCGAACAGGAACCGCGGGTCGTAGGCGCGGCCGCACATGCCGTAGTGCCCGGCGCCGTAGGAGGCGCCGATCAGGATCGAGATGTGCGGCACGCCGGAGTTGGACACCGCGTTGATCATCATCGCGCCGTGCTTGATGATGCCGGCCTGCTCGTATTGCGCGCCCACCATGTAGCCGGTGGTGTTGTGCAGGAAGATCAGCGGCGTGTCGACCTGATTGGCCAGCTGGATGAACTGGGCCGCCTTCTGCGACTCGGCGCTGAACAGCACGCCCTGCGCGTTGGCCAGGATGCCGACCGGGTAGCCGTGCACCCTGGCCCAGCCGGTGACCAGGCTGGTGCCGTAGGACGGCTTGAACTCGTCGAAGTCAGAATCGTCCACGACCCGGCCGATGACTTCGTGCGGGTCGAACGGGAACCGCAAGTCGGGCGGGACGATGCCGAGCAGCTGCTCCTCGTCCAGCACCGGCGGCACCGAACTAGCAGCGGGCGGCGGGCCGTGCTTGCGCCAGTTCAGCCGGGCCACGATCCGCCGCCCGATCCGGATCGCGTCCGCCTCGTCAACAGCCAGGTAGTCGGCCAGCCCGGACGTGCGTGCGTGCATCTCGGCGCCGCCGAGCGACTCGTCGTCCGACTCTTCGCCGGTGGCCATCTTGACCAGCGGCGGCCCGCCGAGGAATACCTTGGACCGGCCGGAGATCATCACCACGTGATCCGACATGCCCGGCACGTACGCGCCGCCGGCCGTGGAGTTGCCGAAGACCAGCGTCACCGTCGGAATGCCGGCCGCCGACAGCCGGGTCAGATCCCGGAACGTCCGGCCGCCAGGGATGAAGATCTCCTTCTGCGTCGGCAGGTCCGCGCCGCCCGACTCGATCAGCGAGATGACCGGCAGCCGGTTGGCGACCGCGATGTCGTGGGCCCGGAAGGTCTTGCGCACCGTCCACGGGTTGCTGGTGCCGCCGCGCACGGTCGGGTCGCTGGCGGAGATCACGCACTCGGTGCCCTCGACCACGCCGATGCCGGTGACCACGCTGCCGCCGACCGTGAACTCGGTGCCCCAGGCGGCCAGCGGCGACAGCTCGAGGAACGGCGAGCCCGGATCCAGCAGCAGCTCGATCCGCTCGCGGACCAGCAGCTTGCCCCGGCCGCGATGCCGGTCGGTGTACTTGGCGCCGCCACCGGCGATGGCCTTCGCGTGCTCGGCCGCGATCTCATCGAGCTTGGTGAGCATGGCTGCCTTGTTCGCGGCGAAGTCAGCCGACTGGTCGTCGATCGCCGAGCGCAGCACGGTCACCGGCCAAGCATACGAGCGGCCAGCGGCGGACCCCATGGCCGCTCCTGCCCCCGGATATGGCGCTGCCCCGCCGCCCGGGTGCCGGGGGCGGCGGGGGCGGGGCAGCGCCGCGTTCCTAACTCTTCGGGTGGACGGTCTTGGTCACGGGCAACCCGCGCCCGACCTTGTTGACGGCCTGCACCTCGACGGTGTAGCCGACCGCCGCGAGGTTCTTGGCGGTGGCCTTGCGGGCCTTGCGCCGGAGACCTTGACGGTCACCGTCTTGTGGTGCGCGGCGCGGAAGGTGAGCACGTAGCCGGTCACCGGGCTGCCGCCGTTGTCGCTGGGTGCCTTCCCAGCTGACGGTCGCGCTGCGGACGCCCGCCTTGGCGGTCACGCTTGCGCGGCGCGGACGGCGTGCTCTTGGTGTAGGTGTAGCGTGACCGACGGTGCTCGTCGGGTTGCCGGTGAGCGTGCCCGCCGAGCGTGCTGATGGTGATGGTCACCTTCTTGCCCGCCGTGCCCGGCGGCGCCACCACGGTGATCGGCGCCGCTCGGCCGTCAGGGACGGCTGGCTGCAGGATCTGCGCGTGCACCGATCCGAAGTGGACCGCCGTCAGCTCGGAGTCGAGCGACTCCCTGGATCGTCACCATCGTGCCGCCGTGCGCCGGACCGCGGCCGGGGACTGCTCGAGTTGACGACCGGCCGGCCCGCGTAGACGAGCGAGCAGCGTGTCCACCGCCGGATCGGGCTCGCTGCACCCGGTCACGCTGCAGGCGAGCACGTCGACCGGGACTTCGAAGGTCTGCGGTATGGCGACGACCAGTGACGTGTCGGTCTGGTTCGGAGATGGCGGTCGAGGTCGAGGTGTAGGAAGCCGAGCGCACCCTGCGGCTGGAAGACGACGCTGGTCACGTCCGCCAGGCCCTGGCCGGTGATCCGTCAGACTGCCCGGGCTCGGCCTGGCCGGCCAGGTGCTTGGAGATGCTGGTGAGCACCGGGGTGCCCGCGTAGTCGAACGCCGAGACGTTGGACAGCTGCCCGGCACTCAGCACGGAGAGCGGCACCGCGAGCGGTTCCACCGTGGTGGCCTCCGGCGCGGCCGGGATCGCCGATGACGAGCTGGGTCGGCGTGACGCCCAGGATGGTCGAAGTCCTGCGAGGAGCCGGACGCCGGCCGGGCCGACGTTCGCGTACTCGAACGTGAGCAGGTTGAAGCCGCTGCCGGTGATGACGTCGGCCGAGTCCGCCGTTCTCGCTGGCGAACGCCGGGCTCACCGAGGTGATGACCGGCGCCGGGGCGTAGTCGTACTCTTGCGGCTGCGGGCACGACCTCGCAACCGCACCCGGCGGGCACGACGAACGCCCCGTCCGGGCCGAACTACGACTGGTCCCTGGTAGGCAGGCAGGATCGCCGGGCCAGAGCTCGTACCCGACGGCGTGGTGACGGTCACCGCGACCGCGCACAGGCCCTGCGACCGCGGACGTGGCGCACTTGCCGTCGCTCGCCGGGACCGTGGCGCTGATGCTCGTTGGCGCTGAGGACGGTGAACGAGGTGGCCGGGACGTCGCCGAAGTGGACGCTGGTGGCGCCGGCGAAGGCCGCGCCGACGATATGCACCGTGTTGCCGCCCGCGAGCGGGCCGTTGGGCGAGCTGACGTAGTCCACCGCCGGGCGCACCGGACGGAGCTCGCCGTGTACTGGTACACCGACGCGCTGCCCGGCGCGCTTGACTGGCGCGGGGTGCCCGCGGTGACCACCGTGACGTTGGCCCGTCCCGCGAAGCCGGACGGCGTTCCGCCGGGAACGTAGTACGGCGGGCACGTCGACCGTGATGAAGCCCGCCGACCAGGCCGCCACCCTCGCCCTGACGTCACCGAAGAACACCGAGCCCTGCGGCGGCGCCGAAGTTAGCGCCGCTGATCGGCAAGCGTTCCGCCGCCGGCGACCGAGTGCGTGCCGCTGACCTGCGTCATCAAGGTCACCATGGGAGCGGGCGCCGGGTTCCCCGCGGCCGCCGCGCACAGCTGCGCCGCCAGGCCCGGCGCGCCGTTGGCGTCGGTGACGCGCGGCGTGCCGAGCCCGCTGGCCAGGTCGTAGCCCGTGGCAGCCGGCTACTCCAGCCGGCACCTGCCGACGCCGAGGTTGTCGTTGTTCCCGCTGGTGACGTCGCTGAACGCGGCCGCGTAATCGGCGGCCGAGGCGGACGCGACCTGGTAGAACAGCGGGTCGGCGAAGCCGACGCCGTGCGGCAGGTCTGTGCACCCGCTCGAGGCGTTGATCTCGGCGAGCATCGCCGCCCACATCGGCGTGGACGACGACGTGCCGCCGAACTGCGCCCAGGACCCGTCGTAGAAGATCGTCGGGCCGGTCTGCGGGTCGGCGAGCGCGCTGACGTCAGGCGTTTCCCTGCACGGCCGTTCCTGCAGGCAGCGTGGTGGCGAGTCCCGGCAGGTGGAAGTTGTCCGCCGTGCCGGACGGGTCGTTGCTGCAGGCCCGGTCGGCCGTCGTCTGCGGCACAGCCACGCGAGTCCTGCCACGGCGGCATGGCCCAGGCCGCGGAGATACCGCCGCCGCCCGGCGCCGCCGCTGTTGCCGTTGTTCCACACGGTCTCCTGCGGCGGCTGCGGTGGCGCTGGTGATGGTGGTGCCGCCCACCGAGGTCACGTAGGGCTGGCTGGCCGGGTCGATCAGCGACAGGTTGGTCGCCACGGCCGTGGGTCCGTGGCCGGCGCAGTCGTCGGACCCGTCGTCGCCGGCCGAGGCGAAGACCGTCTGGCCCTGCGCGGCCGTCTGCTCGAAGATCTCGTTCTCCACCTGCAGCGTGCCGGGCGCGCCCTGCTGCAGCGCGGTCTCGCAGACGCCCCAGCTCGTCGAGACCTGGCTGGCGTCGTCCGCCACCGCGATCGCGTTCCAGGTGTCAAGCGCGCCGAACACGCCGTTCATGTTCGGCGCCTGGAAGACGTGGATCTTCGCGCCCGGGGCGAGGGCGGAGACGTCCTCGATGTCGAGCGCGGCCTCGCCGCTGCCCGGGCCGGTGCCCGGCCCGCCGTCGACCGAGCGTCACCGGTGACCTGGCTGGTGTGGTCGGCGCCGAAGTAGCACTCGTCGAAGGCCGCGACGTCGGACATCAGGAACGGCTCGAGCTCGAAGATGTCGATGGTCTGCGCCGGCGGCCGAGGTCGCCCGCCGCGTAGAGCGGGTCGAGCGCCGTACGACGCGACGCCAGCTGCTGGTCGGTCAGCGCGCCGCCGGCTGCTGCAGCGCCTGCGCGGCGGCGCAGGCGGCTGGTCCGCCGGCCGACGCGCGGGGGCGGCCGGTCCGGCGCGTCTTGCCGTGGTCGCGAGCGCCTTGACCGGACGGCGATGGCCCGTGCTGTGCTCGTGCACCAGCTGGTCGAGCCCGATGACGGCCTGGTCACGTCGGGTGCGATCGAGGCGGGCAGCCGGACCGCGGAGGTGGTGGCCTGCCCGGTGCGCGCCGCCGGCGAGCGCGACGCGCTCCAGCCCGGTGTGGAACGCCGCCTCCGCCGCGGCTGGCCGATGCCGGTGAAGTCGACGAGCAGGCGGTTGGCGGACACGCCGCGTCACCGTGAGCCCGTCGGCGCGAAGCGCTGACTCCACCGCCGCGACCGCGGCCTGGACGGGCCGAACCGGGTGGCGAACTGCCCCTGGGCCAGGTAGTGGTGATACTGGCTGGACCGCGGGTTGGCGGACGCGTTGATGAAGGCCGTGACGGCCGCCTGATTCGGCAGGCGCATGGCGACCGTGGCCGACACCGTCGCGCTGCCGGCGAGGGCCCCGGCCGTGCGCGCTCCGCCCGGTAGCTTCGGCCTGGCGCTCACCTGGACGAGCTGACCAGGGTTGCCGGCCGGGCGGGCGGCGGTAACCGTGCTGGCGCTGGCGGCGGCAGGCAGAGCCGCGGCGACTGCCGCGGTCAGTGCAGCGGCGACCACGACGGCACGCCTGCGCGTGCCGGGCCAGCCTCTGGATTGCGATCTATCGGACAATTTATCCCCTTCTCATGCGTCCCCCGGTGATGGCTCGCGTGCGACGCACTTTCATCGGGGGGTCGGCCGGTTTCCTGCGTGCAGACGGGCGGCGTGGCCCCAGGCTGCCGTCGCACAGACATACTGCGTCGTTAGCCGCATCCTTATCAATAGAACCGTTAGTTAAGATTTAGCAATGAAATTCGCGTATATGCGTGATCCGGGCATGACAAAATGGCGCATCGCCGGCGCAGGGGTCGCGCCCGGCAGAGCGGCCCGGTAAGGGGCCGGCCGTGGCCGGCCCCTTACCGATCAGCCGGGTCGCTAGCTCCCGACGGTGTAGGCGTAGTTGAGCGACGTCAGCTCGTCGCCACCTTCCTGGCCGTAGGGCGAGACGAACGCGATGAAGTCGTCCACGTTGAGGGTGCCGCGCACGACCGTGCCCGCCGCCCCGGTGGGCGTGATCGTCACGTTGATCGTGACGGTCTGGCCCGGGTTGACTACGGCCGGCGAGAACGTCGTCGTCGGGTCGATGGACGTCAGCCACGCGTCACCGGTGTCCGAGGTCACCGCCGAGTCGAACGCCTTCGTCACCGCCGTCAGCGACGACTGTCGCCGTGCCGGCCGGGCACCGCCCGGCGGGTACGGCCCGCACTCGGTCGGGCCCGCGCTCCACCCGCCGGCCGGAACCGCGCCACCCAGTCGGCGCGTAGGACGCGGACGCCGTGGTCGCGCACAGCGGCGCGGGCCCTGGCGGCGCGCTCGACGACGTCCGGGTCGCCCGCGAACGGGCTGACGTCGAACATGGCCGGCAGGCTCGCGGTCTGCGTGACGGAGATCGCCGACGTCTCGGTCGGGACCAGCTAGCTCGGGAAGAAGGTCACCAGCGGCAGGGCCACGGTGCCCGTCGTCGGCGGCAGGGTCGCCAGCGTGAGCGACGTGCTGGTGTTCAGCCGCGGGTCGAGGAACACGTCCTCCGGCGCCGACGCTGTTGTTGGTGAAGGTCACCGGCACCGTCACCGGCTTGCCCGCCGCCAGCACCTTCCTCGCGCTGTCCGGCAGGCCGTTCGCGCTCGCCGACTGGGCGTCGAACGCGATGGTGCCGGTGAACGGCTCGGACAGCTCGTTGCCGACCACGGCCCCGGCGAAGTCCACGATCAGCGTCCACCGGCCGGGGGCCGGGTTGATCGTGTTCGCGGCGGCAGTGGTCAGGTCGTGCCGTTCAGCTGGTTCTGGCCGTAGCCGAGGGCGTCACCGTCCGGGCTGATCAGGTACAGCGCCGGTCGGATCGTTCGCGTCGTTCGGGAACGACACGTTGGCCGTGATGTTGTGCACGCCAGCCGGGACGTCGAACTGGTAGAACGCCTCCTGGCCCTCACCGTTGTTCCGGCCGTTGCCGCCGGTCAGCTCGCCGCTGAAGTTTCCGGCGCCGTGCCGGATGCCGATCAGGCTGCGGAGCGTGACCGGGATCGAGTTGCTCTCCAGCCGAGGTAGCTGTCGAGCCGCCGCCGGTCGAGGTCGAGCACGATCGATCCGGACGAGTCACCGGGCTGGCCGGCGTCGTGGCCCGCACGGTGACGGTCCGGCTCTGGCCGGGCGCGAGGACTGACGACGGCCGGCGAGACCGAGCCGAACGGCGCGAACCGCTCGGTCGACGATCTGCCAGAGCACGTTGCCGTTGGTCCCGCCCAGCGAGGCGAGGTCACCGAAGATCACGCCGGTCCAGGTGCCTGCCCACCGGGTTGCGGACGTCCACCGAGCCGTGGTTGCCCGGGCCCTGCGGCAGCGAGTGCACCGCGAGCTTGCCGGTCGGGTCGATGAGGATCATCCGCACCCGGCCGTTCAGGCCGGTCTGGCAGAACTGCTGGTTGCAGCCGGTCTGATCGCCCGGCCAGACCAGGCTGCCGACCAGCCGCTGCTGCCCGGGTCTGACGCGTGAAGTGGAACACGCCGTAGTTGTTCTGCAGGCCCTGGTAGTTGGCGAACTGCGGGCTGACGCCGTCGGTCAGCGTGACGCTGCCGGTCTGCGTGCCCTCGTTCGGGCCGAACGTGCGGCCGTGCAGCGCGACGACCTGGGTGTTCTTGCCGGTGTTGGTGATGGTCACCGGCCAGCTCTGGGTGCTGCCGGTGCACCCGGTGCCGCTGAGGTGGGTCTGGCTGAGCAGCAGCGAGTCGCCGACCGGGGCCGGGGAGCCGTCCGAGGTGTGGATCGACTCGGCCATCTGCACGGCCTTGTAGGAGTTCAGCAGGCCGGCGCCCTGCTCGGTCGCCGGGGCGCCGAGGTCGGTGGCGGTGCTCATCAGGATCCGCTTGACCAGCGCCGGGGCCGGGGTCGCGCCGCCGTGCGTCTGCCGGTAGGCCTGGATGACCAGCGCCGCCGCGCCCGCGATGAACGGCGAGGACTCGCTGGTGCCGCCGGACTCCTCGATGTCCGAGGACTGGCCCTGGAAGTTGATGCACTCGTCGAAGGTCGCGGCTGGCGTCGCACGAGGCGAAGCTGAGCTCACCCGGCGCGACGAGGTCGACGGTGCCGTTGTCCTCCGACGATGCCGCCCGAGCGGCAGCTGGCTGATGTTGTCGTTCAGCCAGCCCGTGGTGGCGAAGTACCGGGCCGCCGCGTAGTTGGTCTGCGCGTAGAACCGCAGGTCGGTGGAGCCACCGGCGGCGATCATGTTCGGGTCGGTCGCCGGCGAGCCGATGGTGCCGAACGGCCCGGCGTCGCCGGTGCTCGACGACCACGGTCACGCCCGCGGCGGTCGCGGCGTCGTCGAACTGCTTGGTCGCGTCGGCCGCGGTCGACGTCCGGGAACGGGTTGGAGCCGAACGACTCGTTGATCACGTTCACGTGGTCGGTCTGGACCGCGTAGTTGATGGCCTGCAGGAAGTTCGACTCCGTGGTCTGCTCGAACGAGCCGAAGACGTCCAGGCCGACCAGGCTCGCGCCCGGCGCCACGCCCTCGATCCGGATGTTGCAGGCGGACGGCAGCGGCTGGGCGCTGAAGTCGTTCACGTCGTAGACGTGGAGGCCCTGGCCCGCGATCGTGTTGGCGTCCAGGAAGGCCTCGTCGCCGCCGGTGACCTGGCCGGGACCGTCGCCGGTGAAGTCCTGGTAGTCGCCGCCGGTAGCCGGGTCGAAGACCGACGTCCCGTTGGCGCCGCATGAAGTTGACGTTGTTGCGGGTCGACGCCGTCCGCGATCCACGCGACCTTGACCCCGGCGCCGGTGATGCCCAGCGACCGCGCGGTCTTCTGCTGCGGGTTGTCGGAGTCGGTGTTGGTCAGCGAGAGGCCCTCGGGGTCCAGCTGCGACGGAGCCGCTCGGGCCGCAGGCACCGGGGATGTTGTTGGTCGGCAGCGAGGTCGGCACGGCCGCGGCGGTGGCCGTCTTCGCAGCTGGCCGCGCGCGGCCGGGTTCTGCAGCTTGATGCCCACGTCCGGGATGACGGCCGCGACCGAGCCGTTGGCCTTGAGCCGGGTCTCTTCGCCCTTGGACATGGTGGCCGCGAACGAGTTGATCAGCGTGTACTGCTTGACGTGCGTCGCGTGCACGTGCGCGCAGCTCGGTCATCAGCGGTGACTGCGAGCTCTTGACGGCGGCGGCGCGCGTAGGCCGCCGCGCTGGCTGCCCACATGCGCCTGCGGCCCGCTGGCTCTTCAGCATGCACGATGACGTGCTGATTCACGTTCTTGGACAGCTGCGCCGCGAGCGTCGGCGTCATGGCCCCGAGCACGGAGCTGGCCGCCGGCGTGGCCGGGGCCGCGCTGGCCGCGGTCACGCCCTGGCTGAGCACAAGCGCGGGGACGGCGGCCGCCGCCACTATCAGAGGGATCGTCTTCCGTGACGCGCGTGCGCGCACTGCGCCGCCCGCCATGCTTCCTCGCATAGCTCGCCTCTTTCCGAATTGCGGCCATCCAGGCCGAGCGCTCGCGGCCGGGCCACGGGCTCGTGCAATTAACCCGCAGCCGACCATATGGGACCCCATCGCGGACGGTAGCAGGAAGTGCACCAATCAGCTATTTCTGGCTTTGTAACATTTGAATAACGGTCAGGCAATTATCTGTGCGCTATTGCGCACAGTAACTTGTGCTTTTACGGAATCGGTAGAACATAGCCGCGCATCGGGACCGCGAAGCACGGCTCGCGTCTGACCCGGCCGCGGGCGGTTCAGCCGCGGAGGTTCCGCACCGGGCCGAGGCTGGCCGGCGACACGGGCGGGGCGGCCGGGCTCAGGCCCCAGTCCATGACCATGAAGGTGCGCGCGTTGATGACGATCGAGATGTAGCTGCCAGTCGGCAGCTTCGCGCCCGGCGGCACCGACGCCATGTGGCCGGTGAAGTGCCCCCGCATCGTGATCAGGTAGACGTCCGACCTCGCGCCCGCGGCCTCCGAGTCGCCAGGGGTCGCCGACGCGAGCGCTCGGGCGTGCGTCGTGATCACGGCGTTGATCCAGGCAGGCCGTGCGTCTCCGTTCGCCTTGGCGAATCCGCGCGCGATCCCGTCGAGCCGGGTCGCGGCCGCGGCGGACACCGCCAGTCCCGGCACCGAGGCGTTGCCCGCCTGGGCTGGCTGGCCCGCGAAGCCCGCGTAGCTGCCGAGGCCTACCGCCGCCAGCCCGACCAGCACTCCCGCGGCGCCCCGCCGCGTCCGCACCGCTCTAGTAAACACAGCCCTGGTGCGCACAGTCCGCAGTGTCATGTCCCAGCCTCATCGCCTAGCTGCAGGACCCCGTGCTCCAGGACAGCTCGCCATGTCCTGATCCAACCCAGGAAAGGCTGCTGATTATGGAGCTTGGCGGCTGGATACTCGCTCCGGACCAACCGGAGATGAGGTCACCAGCCGTGTCGAGATAGTACAGGTCCTGGATGTTCCCGACCGCGTGCGCGGTGTTGTTGGTGATCTCCGCACCGGCTTCCATGGCCCGCCCGGAGAACGGATTGTTGACCGATTCCGCACTCCAGGTCGGTCCCTGCACGTCCCATTTATTGCTGCCGGCCCAGGTCACGCCCACGAAGTAGGTCGTGTCGAGGGACAGCGTGCCGCCGGGGTAGTGGGCGTGGTAGCCGCCGCCATTCGGCCGGTTGTCGGCCCAGAACCAGTACCGGCTCGCCCCGTTGGGCCACCCGTACGCGCCGCCAAGCTCCACCCAGTAGCTGAGCCCGGTGCTGTTGTCGGTGCCCTGCCACAGTTCTTCGTCGGTGAAATCGGCGCTCGGGTTCGCGCTGTAAAGACAATTAAAGTAGATGTCTCCCCCGCTGCCGTTATCCGGCGGCGCGCTATACCAGGCCGCCACCCCATAACAATGCGAGGAAAGACTGCACGCATTCGCCGGTGCGGCCGGGCTGGCCGCGACGAGGAATCCGCCCGCCGCTAACAGCACCAGCACGGCCGGGCGCATTCTCCGCGCGATGGCAAGCATGTCCCGCCTCCGAACTCAGTACTTATAGTCCGGTGTCCCGCCGGAATCGCCTTATTAAGTAGCTTTAATCGCGATTCAGCCGCGGTCAAGACTGGCGTTTTGCTACTGGCTCAGGTAAGAGCAGAGGAGGCCGCGCGGCCCAATCAGGTCCAGGATGTACGCGTGCACCTCGGCCTCGTACCGCAGGTGCCCGAAGCGGCCCGACGGGCCGGTGTGCGCCCCGGCCCCGAGTTCCACCCGGAACAGGACATGCTGCCGGCCGAGTCCGTCGCCCGGAGCCGGGCCACCCACTTGGCGGGCTCGTGCACCAGCACGCGCGGATCGTGCACGGCGCCGGTCACCAGCAGCGCCGGGCGCGGTCCCGCGGGCGGGTTGTCGTACGGCGAGTACCCCCGGATGCAGGCGAAGTCGCCGGGGTCACGCGGGTCGCCCCACTCGTCCCACTCGTTGATCGTGAGCGGGATGCTGGCGTCGAGCATGCTGGTCACGCAGTCCACGAACGGTACCTCGGCCACGACCGCGCGCCAGCGGGCCGGCGCCTGTGAGTACGCGGCCCCCTGCAGCAGGCCGCCGGCCGACAGCCCGCGGGAGACGATCCGGGTCCCGTCGATCAGCGGCCGCGCGCCGTCCGCGTCGCCCGCGAGCCAGTCCGCCACGTCAATGAAGTCGGTGAACGTCGTCGGCTTCGCCCGCAGCCGGCCCTGCTGCCACCACTGCCGGCCGCACTCGCCGCCGCCGCGCACGTGCGCGACCGCGTACACCACGCCCCGGTCCAGCACCGAGGGGATGGCGGGCTCGAACTCGGGGTCGAGGCAGGCCTCGTACGCGCCGTACCCGTACAGCAGGCAGGGCGCGGTGCCATCCAGCGGGACGCCCGTGCGGTAGGCCAGCGTCACCGGCACGTTCGTGCCATCGCGGGCGACCGCAGCAAGCCGCCTTGTCTGGTAACGCGACGCGTCGTAACCCGGCGCGTCGGCCCGCTTGCGGACGGCCCGCTGCCCGGTCCGCAAATCCAGCGACCACCAGGAGCGCGGCTCGATCAGCGATTCTTCCGCGATGATCACGGTGGTGGCCGCGTAGTCCTCAGCATGCGCCACCGTGACGGAACCGGGATCGCGGTGCGGCCAGATCTCGCGCACGTTCCGGCCGTCCGGGTCAGCGATGGCCAGCAGCGGCGAGCCGCCCCGGCGCAGCGTCAGCAGCAGCCGGCCGCCGACCACGTCGCAGCGCACGAGCCTGGTGTCGGTCCTGGCCGGCGCCATGGCCGGACACGAGACCGGCAGCCAGTGCTCGCGGCCCGGCGTCTGCACCGGCGCCCGCATCAGCCGGAACTCCGCTGCTCCGTCGTCGGTCACGATCAGCAGCGTGCCCGCGTCGCCGGCCGGGTCGGCCAGGTGGTCGATCCGGTACTCGACGCCGCGCCTGCGCGGCGTCACCACGGCCGGTGCCGCCAGCGGATCGGCCGCCGGGATGATCAGCACCTCGGTGGTGTCTCTGGAGGCGGCGGTGATGACGACGAGCGCACCGCTGCGGGCGGTCTCCAGAGTCAGTTCGAACCGCGCATCGGACTCCTCGTAGACCAGCGCGTCGCTCGCGGCGTCGGCGCCGAGCCGGTGCCGCCAGACCTGGTACGGCCGGTTCAGCGCGTCCGGCACCAGGTAGAAGTAGTGCGCCGAGTCACTGGCCCACGCGCCGCCCGGGTAACTGCGCTCGATCCGGTCGGCCAGGTCGGTGCCGCTGGCGAAGTCCCGGAACCTGAGCTCGTAGATCTCCGCCCCGGTGGTGTCGGCCGACCAGGCCAGCAGTGCGTCGTCCGGGCTCGGCTCGCAGGTCCCGACGTCGACGTAGCCGGTCGCGGCCCCGATCTCGTCCTCGTCCAGCACCACTACGGCCGTGTCCGGGGACGCCCCGTTCCGGTACCTGAGCAATTGGCGGCCTTCGGCTCCGGCCAGGGTCCGGTGCAGGTACCAGTAGCCTCGCAGCGGCCAGCTGACCGAATCGTCGGTGCCGCCCGGCGTCCGGGCCACCGCCTCGGCGAACAGGTCCTCGGTCAGGGCGGCCAGGTGCCTGGTCCCGGCGTCGTAGTAGGCGCGCTCGGCTTCGAGGTACTCGTGCAGCGCGGGCGCGGCGTGATCGCGCATCCAGCCGTAGTCGTCCTCATCGCGACGGCCGTGCAGTTCGCGCACGGACGGGACGCGCGGCGCCTGCGGGGCCTGGCCCGCTCATGCCAAGTGACACGCGGCCAGGTGACCGGTGCCGGAAACCGACTGCGGAACGCGGAGCACAGGGTCGTCGGTCCGGCACTGGTCCACCGCGATCGGGCAGCGCGGATGGAACCGGCAGCCGCGCGGCACGTCCACCGGGTCGGGGGTCTCGCCGGTGAGGATCTGCGGTGCCGACGTCTGCCGCGGGTCGCGCTTGGGCACCACCGACAGCAGCGCCTTGGTATAGGGGTGCTGCGGGTTGCGGACGACCTCGCTGGCGGTGCCGTGCTCGACGATCCGGCCGAGGTACATGACCGCGATCTTGTCGGCGAAGTGCGCCGCCGTGGACAGGTCGTGGGTGATCATCAGGATGCCCATGTCGGCGTCCCTGCGCAGGCTGTCCAGCAGCGACAGGACGCCGGCCCGGACCGAGACGTCCAGCATCGAGACCGGCTCGTCGGCCAGCAGCAGCTGCGGCCCGAGCACGAGCGCGGTCGCGATCGCGACCCGCTGCCGCTGGCCGCCGGAAAGCTCGTGCGGGTAGCGGTCCAGGTACATCTCGGCCGGGCGGAGGCCCGCCTGCTCCAGCGCACTGACGATCAGCGGCTCGCGGTCCGACCGGGAGCTGCCGATGCCGTGCACGAGCATCGGCTCCTCGACCGTCTGCCGGACCCGGAACCTGGGGTCAAGCGACTCGTACGGGTCCTGGTAGATCATCTGGACGATGCGGCGCAGCGGGCGCATCTGCCGGTCCGGCAGGCCCGCGATGTCGGTGCCGTTCAGCCGGACCGAGCCGCCGGTGGGCCGCACCATGCCGAGGATCGTCTGCACCGTGCTGGTCTTGCCGCAGCCGGACTCGCCGACGAGCGCCATCATCTCGCCCCGGTTCAGGCTGAAGCTCACGCCGTCGACCGCGTGCACCCAGCTGCGCGGCCGGCGGGCCGCGGCCGCGGCCAGCCCGCGCCGGACTGGGTAGTGGGTAACCAGGTCGGAGACCTCCAGCAGCGGGTGCGCCGGCCACCGCTTCGCCGGCGCGCTTCTGCCGCCTGGCTGCTGGTCGCTGACCGGCCCGGTGGCCGGCGGCACGAACGCTGTGTCAACTCATCGGGCGGTGTCCTTCCCGGCTGGCGCGGGCCCGGGGCTGAGTTCCCTGGCGCGGTGGCAGGCGGCCTGGTGCCCGAAGCCGATCTGGCGCAGCTCGGGATGGTCGGATTCGCACCGCTCGATCGCGACGTCGCAGCGCGGCCGGAACGCGCACCCGGTGATCCGCGCGTCCAGTCGGGGCGGCCCGCCGGGGATGGACGCGACCGTTCCGGCGCCGTACAGGTCCGGGGTGGCGGCGAACAGCATCCGGGTGTAGGGGTGCCGCGGGTTGTGGTACAGCTCCTCCATCGGCCCGGTCTCGGCGATCTCGCCGGCGTACATGACCGCGGCCCGGTTGCAGACCTGGGCCACCACCGGCAGGTCGTGCGTCACCAGGATCACCGCGAGACCGAGTTCGTCCGCGAGCCGGGTCAGCAGTTCCAGGATCTGGGCCTGCACCATGACGTCGAGCGCCGTGGTCGGCTCGTCGGCCAGCAGGATCCTCGGCTCGCACGCGAGGGCCATGGCGATCGACGCCCGCTGGCGCATGCCGCCGGAGAACTCGTGCGGATACCGGTTCGCCGACCGGGCCGGGATGCCGACCAGTTCCAGCAGCTCGCCCGCCCGCTTCAGGGCCGCCTTGCCCTCGGCGACGCCGTGGAACGCCATCGGCTCGGCGACCTGCCAGCCGACCTTCTTGACCGGGTTCAGGGCGTTCATCGCGCCCTGGAACACCATCGCGATGTCCTTCCAGCGGAACGGCCGGACCGAGTCCTCGCCGCCCGCCAGGATGTTCGTGCCGTCGATCCGCACCTCGCCCGCCAATGTGGCGTTCGGCGGCAGCAGCCCCATCAGGGCCAGGATCGTCGTGGTCTTGCCGCAGCCCGACTCGCCGACCAGGCCGAACCGCTCCCCCGCGGTCAGCTCGAAGCTGACGCCCTGGACTGCGTGCACCGGCGCCGCGCGCGGCGGCTCGAACCAGACGTGCAGGTCCTCGACTTCCAGCAGGCTGCTCATATCGCGTCCGCCTCCCGGCCGGCCAGCGTGCGGATCTTCCACCGGGTCAGCGACAGGTGCGCGATCTTCAGCCGCGGGTTCAGCGCGTCCTCGATGGCCTGGCCGAGCAGGAAGCAGCCGACGCACACCAGCGCGATGCAGATCCCGTCCGGCACGATGGCCCACCAGGCGCCGGAGCTGACCGCGCCGCGGTTGAACGCGTGCTCCAGGATCGTGCCCCAGGTGGTGACCGTCGGGTCCTCGAGGTTGAGGAACGCCAGCGCGGTCTCCAGGTAGATCGCGATCGCGATCGTCAGCACGGTGTTCGCGATCAGCAGCGGGCCGACCTGCGGCAGGATGTGCCTGGCGATGATCCGGGTGTGCCTGGCGCCGAGCGCTCGCGTGCGCTTGATGTAGACGCGCTGCTTGACGCTCATCACCTGGGCGCGGATCACGCGCGCGGTGCTGGTCCACTCCAGGATGCCGATGACCAGGATCACGTGGAACAGGCTCGGGCCCCAGATGTCGGCGATCACCATGGCGAACACCAGGTCGGGGATCACCAGCAGGTAGTCGGTGACGCGCATGAGCGGACGTCCACCCAGCCGCCGAAGTAGCCGGAGATGATGCCGACCCCGCCGCCGATCACCATCGCGACGAGGGTCGCGGCGAAGCCGACGATCAGCGAGATCGCGGCCGCCCTGCATCAGCTCGCTGAGCATGTCGATGCCGCCGTCGTCGCAGCCCAGCCAGTGGTGCACCGAGATCGGCGCGAAGACGGCGGACGGCCCGGTGCCGCAGCTCTGCGCGGTCGGGCTGTAGGGCGAGATCAGCGGCGCGATGATCGCGAGCAGCGACGAAGAACAGGATCAGCGCGAGCCCGAACGCGGCCGCCTTGCGGTCCTTCAGCAGGGTGCGGAAGAAGCCGCCGCGCCGCGAGCTCGCCGCGACGGGCTCGATCCCGGCGCAGGGCTCCTGCATCAGTGCGCTCATTCGCTGATCCTCGGGTCGAGGCGGAAGTAGACCAGGTCGGACAGGAAGTTCAGCACGATCACCGAGACGGTCAGGATCAGGAAGCCGCCCTGCAGCATCGGGTAGTCGCGCTGCAGGATCGCGTTCTCCATCGCCAGTCCGATGCCAGGCCAGCTGAAGATGACCTCGACCAGCAGCGCGCCGCCGACGATGTAGCCGAAGTCGAGCGCGATCAGCGTCACCATCGGCAGCAGCGCGTTGCGGACCGCGTGCCGCCAGACGATGCGGCGGACCGGCAGGCCCTTGGCCCGCGCGGTCAGCACGTAGTCCTCGCCGAGCGTCTCCAGCACCGAGGTCCGGACCACGAGCGTGTAACTGCCGTACGCGGTCAGCAGCAGCGTCAGCGCGGGCAGCACCATGTGCTCGGCGATGTCGCCGAGGTGCTGCCAGAACGGCTCGGGATAGAACACGCCAGCGTCCGGCCAGGTCATTCCGTTGGTGGGCAGGTGCCCGGAGAGCAGGATCAGCAGCATCAGTCCGAGCCACTGGGTCGGGAACGCGTACGCGAACACCGCGGTGTTGGTGCTGATGTGGTCGGCGACCGAACCGCGCCGCCAGGCGGCCAGCACCCCGGTGAAGACACCGACGATGATCGACGCCACCGTGCCCACCGTCACCATCGGGATCGTGTTCTTCAGGTCGGCCAGCAGCAGGTGGCTGACCGGCTGCTGGTTCGCGAACGAGATGCCCATGTTCCCGTGCGCGAGTTCCCTCAGGTAGATCAGGTACTGCTGCCACTTCGACTGGTCCAGCCCGAACTTGACGGTCAGCGCGTGCTTGAGCGCGGGCCCGACGCTCGGCGACCCGGCAGCGCCGTGACGGCGCTGCCGGGCAGCACCCGGAACAGGAAGAAGTTCAGCGTGATCGCCACGAAAATCGTGACGAGCGCGAAGAACGCGCGCTTGATCACATAGTCGGCACGACCCACAACTGCCTCAGCCGGCCAGGTGCACGGACTCGAACGGGATCGTCGACTGCGAGGTAGGACGACTCCCCGGCGATCAGCGTCAGGCCCGCCCACTTCGCGCTGTGCGCCTCGATCGAGTCCGGGTAGTCGATCACCAGGTAGGTCCGCGCCTGGCGATCATCTGCTGCATCTGGTACACGACCTGCTGGCGCTGGGCGGGCGCCATGGCCGCGCTCTGCGCCGAGTACAGGTTGTCGTACTGCTTGCTGCAGTAGCCGGTGTCGTTCCAGACGGTCCAGGACCCGCAGGTCAGCACCGAGAGCATGAAGTCCGGGTCGGTCTCGGGGTACCAGTCCCACATGGACATCTCGAAGTTCTTGTACTTGTTCGCCATGATCGCGTTATAGGCCGCCGAGTTGTCCAGGTCCTGCGGGGTGAGCTGCACGCCGATCTGCTTGAAGTCGGTCTGGATGATCGCGAACGAGCGCGCGCCGTACCGGTCGGTGGTGTCGGCCGGCATGATCACGGTGTAGGACATCGGGTGCCCGTCCGCCGACCCGGATGCCGTTCGCGCCCTTCTTGAAGCCGGCCTGGTCGAGCAGCGCGTTGGCCTTGCTCAGGCTGAACGGCGTCGGCTTGATCGCCGGGTCCGACCAGCTGCCGGTGGCCGGCGGGATGATCGTCGAGCCGGCCTTGCCGTAGCCGAGCAGCGAGGTGTTGACGATCTGCTGCCGGTCGATCGCGTCGTCGAACGCCTGCCGGACCAGCGGGTTCATCAGCTCGCGGTGGCTGGCCAGCTGATTCGGGTTGTCGTTGATGATGAAGTCGTCGAAGGCGTCACCCGGTGTCTTGCTCACTACGAAGTGCGCCTTGGTGAGGTTCGCGACCGAGGTGTTGCGGCACGGTCTCGACGCCGTCGAGCTGGCCGCTCTTCAGCGCCGCGACCATCGCGTCGTCGTTGGTATAGAACTCCAGCGCCAGGCCGTTGATGTGCGGCTTCGGGCCGTAGAAGTCCGGGTTCCGCTTGAACAGCGCGGCCTGCTTGGCGGTGTACTTGAACAGGATGAACGGACCGCCGGACACGACCGGCGCGTTGTTCGTGAACGTGGTCAGGCCCTTGCCCTTGCCGGTCGCGTACTTGGCCCAGACGTGCTCGGGCAGGAGCTGCACCTGCTGCACCTGGGACAGCACGTTGGCGACCGGCTGCTTGTAGGTCAGTACCAGGGTGTCCGCGTCGGGCGCGGTCGCGCTCACCATGTGCGCGACGTAGCCGGCCGAGTTGGCGGTCGGGCCGCTCTGGTACTTCAGGATCGTGGCGAAGGTCCAGGCGGCGTCCGCGCGGTCAGCGGCTTGCCGTCGGACCACTTCGCGCCCTTGACCGTGTGGAACGTCCAGACCTTGCCGCCGTCGGTCACCGTCCAGCTGGTGGCGAAGTCGGGCACCAGCTGCATCTTCGCGTTGTACTGGACCAGCGTCGGATAGATGTACTCGAAGGTCGGTGTACGGCGTCGGTCTGGAACGCGACGAACGGGTTCAGCGAGTCGATGCGACGAGTCAGATCCCAGGTTGAAGACGCCGCCCTGCTTCACCGACCCGGCTGGCTGGCCGCCGCAGCCAGCCGCCGTCAGAGCGGCGACCGCCGCCACTGCCACCGCACCCGACAACCGCCGGAACCCGCTCTTGCCACCGGGCTTGTTCATGCGGAATCTCACGCTGAGCCACCTTCATTCTCGGGACGCCGGGCCGGGGCGGACGTGCTGGCCGCTTGGCTGGCGCTGGTCCGGGGGAACCGGCCGGTCGGGAGCACCGGCGTCAGCCCCTGGACGTCCACCTCGTCGTGGCCTAGCCCAGCACTGAGGCCTGATCCGAACATATTGCCCAGATCAGCCTTTACCGCCTGACTCGTTGTTAAGTTGCGTGATGTTAACACACGACAACAGGCCCGCAAAGCTGTCAAGTAGGCGGTTCAGGCTACGAAATGGACACACTGTCATAGCCAGGCGGCGACCGCAAGATCTTCGGCCGGAGAGGCAGTTATCCACAGGAAGCGCGCAGCCAGCCCGTCTAGGGCGCAGATCTTGGAGAGTTAGCCGGTCAGAGCGAGCCGCCGGCGTCCGGGCCCGGCGGGGCGTGGATCGCGGGGGCCGGCGGCGGGTCGATCCGCCCGGCCTCGGTGAGCAGCCGCCGCACCGTCGCCGCGGGCAGGCCACGCGACGTGTTGCCGTTCCGGCCGGTGACCGTCGGGGCCGCGAGCAGGCTGTTCAGCACGGCCTCCTCGGTCGCCTCCACCACGGCCGCGAAGAACGGATCCAGGTCCCGGCCGGCGAGCAGGGTGACATCGGCCGCCGGGCGTGATCCGCGCGCCACCCGCAGGCCGGTGGCCAGCGCCAGGAAGATCTCCCCGCTGCCGTGGTTGGCGGTCGAGCCGGTCCGGGCCAGGCCCAGGCCTGCCCGCCGGGCCAGCCGGGAGCAGGCGGCGGCGTCCAGCGGGCCGTCGGTGACCACGACCGTGATGCACGAGCCGGCGCGGGCGCGCCGCCGCGGGCGGCCGGGTCCGGCGGCAGCATCCGGCCGACTGGCACCCCGTCGATGGTCAGCCGGTCCTGGTCGCCGAAATTCGTGAGCGTCAGCACGCCCACCGTGTGGCCGGACGGCACCCGCCGGGACGCGGTGCCGATGCCGCCCTTGAAGCCCAGGCAGCTCATTCCGGTCCCGGCTCCGACCGCGCCCTCGGCCGGCGGCTGGGGCTGGCGAGCCGCCCCGGCCGCCCGCGCCGCCTCCCTGGCGGTGCGCACGTCGGCCGCACTGACCTGCATCCGGCGCGAATCGGACAGGAAGCTGTCGTCGCACTCGGCCACCATCGGGATGATCACGTCCTCGACGCCGATGCCGGGCTCTTCGTCGGCCAGCAGCTCGCAGGCCGCGTCGTAGACACGGCCGACCTGCATGGTCGAGGTCAGGAAGACGGGCGTCTCGACCAGGCCCCACTCGGTCATCGCCAGGAACCCGGTGCACTCGCCCGCGCCGTTCAGCACGGCGCCGCCGGCCGGCACCGGCGCGGCGAACAGGTTCCCGCCGGGATCGATGACGGTCACGCCGGTCCTGGCCACGCCCCGGCCCGCAGGCGGCGGCGGTTCGTCCCGCCACACCGTGACGTGGCCGACGCCGAGGCCGGGCACGTCGGCGATCGAGGCGGTCGGACCGGTCGGCAGGACACCTATCCTGATGCCAAGATCGCGGGCCCTGGTGGTCTGTTCATCGGTTAGCGGCACCTACCGAGCATGCCCCAGGAGGCTCCGACAGATGTCCATTGACGCTGGGTCGGCCGGCACCGGGTCGAGTGGCGCCGGGTCAGCGCTGGGCATCCCGGTGATCTGGGACCCGGACTGCCTGCGGCACGAGCCGGCCGGCGAGGTCTGGCTCGGCGTCCGGGAGACCGGCACCGAGGTCCCCGAGCGGGCCAGCGCGATCCTCGGCGCGCTGCGCGCGGCCGGCGCCCCCGTCCTCCCCTCGGCGCCGCACGACACGGCCGCCCTGCACTCCGTGCACAGCCAGGACCTGGTCCGGCACCTGGCCACCATCTGGGCCGACTGGGAGGCCGGCGGCTACGTCCGCGACTACGGCCGGGACCGGGTGGTGCCCTACGTCTTTCCGACCGCGGCCATGCTCGCCGGGCTGCCGGCCAGGCGGCCGGCCGCGACCCACGGCCAGGTCGGCTTGTACTGCTACGACACGATGACCCTGATCGGGCCCGGCAGCTGGGAAGCGATCCGCGCGGCCGCGGACACGGCGCTGACGGCCGCCGAGCTGGTCGCCGGGGGCCAGCGGATCAGCTACGCGCTGTGCCGCCCGCCTGGCCACCACGCCGGGCCGGACGGCTATGGCGGCTCGTGCTACCTCAACAACGCGGCGCTGGCGGCGCAGGCCCTGCGCGACCGGGGCGCCGAGCGGGTCGCGGTGCTCGACCTCGACGCTCACCACGGCAACGGCACCCAGGCGATCTTCTACTCCCGGCCGGATGTCTACTACGGCAGCGTGCACGTGGACCCCGGGGCCGGCTGGTTCCCGCACTACCTGGGCTTCGCGGACGAGCGGGGTGCGGGTCAGGGACTGGGCGCGAACAGGAACGTCCCGCTCCCGCCGGGCACGGGCGACGGTCGGTGGCTCGAAGCCGTCGCCCGGCTGTGCGCGGACGCGTCGGCCCATGGCGCCCAGGCGTTCGTGCTGTCCCTCGGGGTGGACGCGGCGGCCGCGGACCCGGAAAGCCCGCTGCAGGTGACCGCGGACGGCTACCGGGCGGCGGGCCAGCTCGTCGGTGCCCTCGGGCCGGTCGCGATCGTCCAGGAGGGCGGCTACGACCTCGGCTCGCTGGGCGAGTATGTCCTGGCCGCGCTGACCGGTGTGCAACGCGGCGCTGGGCACCCGGCTGAGCCTCGCGGCGGGGCACCGGCCGAGCCCGCCGCTAGGCCTTCGATTGAGCCGACCGCGGGCGGGCAACTACCCGGCGCGGATGCGGCTGGCGTATGACTGCCCTGCTCGCGCTGGCCGCATCCGCCCTGTGGGGCACCTCGGACTTCGGCGGCGGCCTGATGTCCCGCAAGCTGCACCCCTCCGCCGCGGTCCTGATCTCCCAGGCGCTGGCGCTGGCCGGGCTGCTCGTGCTGCTGCCCTTCCTGCACGTGCCGGCCGGTCGCTACATGCTGGTCGCAGCGGCCGCCGGGGTGGTGGCGACGCTGTCGCTGGCCGCCTTCTACCGGGCGATGGCCGACGCGCCCATGTCGCTGGTCGCGCCCATCACCGCCAGCGGCACGGCGATTCCGGTGCTGGTGGGCATCGCCCGCGGCGAGCACCTCGGCGCGCTCCAGCTGGCCGGGATCGTCGTCACGCTGGCGGGCATCGTGCTCGCCTCGGGGCCCGAGCTCAGGTCCGGGGTGGCGGTGCGCCGGCAGGCGCTCGGCTTCGCCATCGGCGCGGCCGCCGGCTTCGGCCTCGCCTACACGCTGCTCGCGCTCGCCGCCGGGTCCAGCCTCTACGGCACGCTGCTCTGCCAGCGGATCGGCGGGCTGCTCGCGCTCGGCCCGATCGTTCTGCGGGCCGGCATCCTGCGGACCGTGCGGCTGACCGCCAAGCGGATCGGCGCGCTCGCCCTGATCGGCGGCTGCGACGTCGCCGCGAACGGCAGCTACGCGTACGCGGCCAGCCACGGGAATCTGTCGGTCGCCGCCGTCCTCGCCTCGCTCTACCCGGTCGTCACCGCGCTGCTGGCGCGCGGCGTCCTGGCCGAGCGGCTGCGCCCGGTGCAGAGCATCGGCGTCGTCGCCGCGCTCGGCGGCGTGCTGCTGCTCAGTTCCTGACCGGCCAGCCGCGGCCGCAGCGGCCGGGCGCGGCGGGGGCCGGACCGCCAAGTCCCGGCCCCCGGCCGCTCAGGCCGGCTGCTCAGCCGGCCCGGCGGGTGCCAGGCGCGAACGACACCCCGCGCAGCACCTCGCCGTAGCCCGCCGATCGCACCGTCAGCGAACGCCTCGCGCGCACCCGGCGCGGTGGCCGACACCGGGTCGGTGATCGCGACCAGCTTGTTCGGGTCGGCGCCCTGGTCGCCGCCGCCGCTCACGGTCGACGTGATGGCCCAGATCGTCACCGTGCCGTTGGGGTTGACCCGGCCGGTGATGTTGCGCAGGCCGTCAGTGGCCGGCGCCCACGGCAGCCCGGTGGCGGCGTTGTCGCCGGTCGGGTAGCCGCGCACCGAGTACGGCGTGCCGAGGTTCAGCCCGGCGCTGAGCGTGTAGGCGAGCTTCCAGCTGGTGCCGTCGAAGACCCACTTCTGCAGGCCCGCGCTGGTCTGCGCGGCCGCGGCGGTGTACGTCCCGGTCGACGGGTCGAAGGTGGCGTCGCCATTGCCCTCGTCGGCCACGTACAGGGTGTCCGCGTTCGCGAACCACAGGCCGAACGGGAACGCGGTCGACGTCTTCGCCAGCGTCGTCGGGAAGCCCTGCAGCACGCACATGTTGTACGGGGTCACGCCCGCCGTCTGCAGATCCGCGGCGTTGTAGGCGATCGGCGACGTGGGCAGCGCCGCGCCCGGCTGCGGCAGGCCGCTGCCGCTCGGGCAGGCCGTGCCGGTGGTGTCGATGAAGTACACGGTGTTGACGCCGTTGCTGCCGCTGCCCTTGGTGAAGTAGACGACGTTGTCGGAGATCGTCAGGCCGCGGAAGTTCGTGTCCTTGCCGATCTTGTCGATCTTGTCACCGAGCTGGGTGACGTTGAAGCTGCCGACCGGGGTCGGCTGGCCCGGCGTCTGCACCCGCTCCGGGGCCCGCTGCGCGGTCAGGATCTGCGCGCCGCCGCCGATGATGATGCCGTCCGGCTGCGGGTTGCCGCCGTTGCCGGCGTTCCCGGCCGTGTAGACGACGTCGTTGCCGTCGGAGTTGTTCCAGGATCGCGGCCCGGCCGTTGTTGCCGCTGTAGGCGTTCGTGCGCGTGTAGTGGATCCGGCCGTTCTCGCTGACCTCAGCGACCACCCGGTAGTACGCGCTGCTGACGGGGTCGGTGGGGTCGATCACGCCGGGGGTGTTGGAGTTCGATACGTCCACGGTGTCCGGCACCGCGTCGTAGCCCATGAAGGTCAGGTCGCGTCCGTTGGTGGACAGGTTCAGCGCTATCTCCGACTTCGAGGAGAAGCTCGTCACCACGTGATCGGCCGCCGAACCGCCCCAGCCGGTCCCGTCCGGCACCCGCAGCACGTTGACCAGCCGCCCGTCGGGAGTGAGCTGATCCAGGAAGATCGGCGACGTGACGCCGAAGCTCGGGTCGACGAGGTCGTTGTCGAAGACGCCCGGGTACGAGCCGTCCGCGTTGGCTGCCGCGCACGCGGTGCCGGTGCACCCCGGCGGCAGCTGGGTGACACCCGGCGTGAACAGGCTCGGCTGCCCGGTGTAGACCGAGCCGCTGACCACCAGGTTCCCTGGCTCGAACCAGGACCGGTGCGATCCGAACCGGCCGTGCGTCGCCGCGCTGGCCGGCCCGGCGGCGATCAGCGCACCGGTCAGGGCGGTCGCGGCCGCCGGTACGACGACGCGCCAGCGACTGCGCCTCAGGCGGCGTGTGCTCTGCGTGCTCATGAGTGGGTAACCTCCGATAACCATGCGGACTGGGCCCGTCCAGGGCCAACGGCCACAGCATGGTTTCGGCAGGCGGCCGGTTTCCGGCCTGCCGGTGAACGGCCAGGAAATATCAGTTCATGCCTCGGCCGGCCCGGCCGAACCTGGCCCCGGCAGCACGTCGATGTCGGTGGCGGTCATCGGCTCGCCGCAGACCGAGCAGTGCAGCTCGGCGTGCGCGATCTCGCCGCACGCATGGTGCCGGTACAACACCGGCGGCCCGGCTTCGCCCGCGAGCCACTTGTCGCCCCACGCGACCATCACCATGAGCACTCCGAACAGCTCCAGGCCCTTGGCGGTGAGCACGTACTCGTGCCGCGGCGGCCGGGCGGAGTACTCGCGCCGTTCGAGGACCCCGTTCTCGGTCAGCCAGCGCAGCCGCTCCGCGAGCACCTTGCGGGAGATGCCGAGGCTCTCCTGCAGCTGGTCGAACCGGTTGATCCCGATGTAGATGTTGCGCAGCACCAGCGGGGACCAGGGCTCGCCGACCACGTCCATGGTGCGCGCGATCGAGCACGCCATCGATCCGAACGACGTCCGTTGCATGCGATCAGTTTACCCGACCGGGTTCCTTTAGGGAACGGGTCGGTGCTATGGTCGGCCGAGTAGGTCTTCTCAAGGAACTAACTGGGTAAAGGAGCAGCCGATGAACAGGCCCCAGGTCGTCTCGCAGCAGGAGTGGCAAACGGCGCGCGAGGCGCTGCTGATCCGGGAGAAGCAGCTCACCAGGGAACTGGACGCGCTGGCGGCGGACCGGCGCCGGCTGCCGATGGTGCGGCTGGACACGGCGAAGTACCAGTTCACCGCGCCGGACGGCAGCCCGGCGTCGCTCACCGAACTCTTCGACGGCAACCGCCAGCTGATCATCTATCACTTCATGCTCGAACCAGGGCAGGACTGGATCTGCGGTGGCTGCGCCACGCTGACCGACAACTTCGACACCCAGTCGCAGCCGCACCTCAGCGCGCGGAACACCCGGCTGATCATGATGGCCAGGGCACCGCTGCCCGAGATCGAGGCGGTCCGGCAGCGGTTCGGCTGGACGCTGCCCATGTACTCGTCGTCCGGCACCGAGTTCAACGACGACCTGGGCCTGAACGGGCTGTTCGGGCTCAGCGTGTTCCTGCGCGACGGCGACGAGGTGTTCCGCACGTACTTCACCACCGCCCGCGGGGTGGACCGGCTGCGGCTGGACTTCAACCTGCTCGACCTGACGCCCTATGGCCGGCAGGAGGCGTGGGAGGACTCGCCCGCGGGCTGGCCGCAGGATCCGACGATGTCCTGGCTCCGCCTGCACGACGAATACTGAAAGATCCGGGTGCACTGCGCCATCCGACGCGTCAACATAAGTTGACAGGCTCAGGAACGTCAACTTATATTGACGTCATGAGCAACGAGGTGGCGCTCGCCGAGGCGGCGAGCGGGCCGGACCCGGCGGCCGGTCTGCGGGCGGCCCGCGCGCTGCGGGAACTGGCCGACCGGCTGGAGGCGCTCCAGGTGCAGAACGCGCGCAGTCGCGGCTGGTCCTGGCAGGAGATCGCGATCTTCCTCGGCATCAGCAAGCAGGCGGTGCACAAGAAGTACGCGGCCGGGCCGGGCCCGCAGTCCCGGCGGCGAGGCGGCCGGAGGCAGACGGGAGCTGACGATGTTTGAGCGGTTCGAGCCGAGCGCGCGACAGGCGCTCTCCGACGCCAGGGACGAAGCCCGGCGCGCGGGCAAGGACCGGATCGGCAGCGAGCACGTCCTGCTCGGGCTGCTGGCCCAGCCCGGCGCGGCCGCGGACGCGCTGGCCGGCGCGGGCCTCACGCTCCCTGAGCTGAGGTCGCGGGTGCCGGCCAGGTCGGGCCGGTCCCTTGACGCCGAGGCGCTCGCGTCCCTGGGGATAGACCTGGACGCGGTCCGGCGCGCGACCGACGCCGCGTTCGGGCCCGGCGCGCTCGACCAGGCCCGCAGGCCGAGTCGCAGGCAGCTGCCGATGGCCGAGGACACCAAGCGGATGCTCGTCGGCGCGGTCCGGCACGCCCATCAGCACGGCGAGCGCGAGATCACGTCCGGGCACATGCTCATCGGGATCCTCGACCAGCCGGATAACTGCGCGCGCACCATCCTCACCGAGACCGGCACGGATCTGCAGGCGCTGCGCGCGGACGTGCTGCGCCGACTCGGTGCCAGCACCTGACGGCGGTGCTGTGCCGGAAGTGGAGCCGCTGGCTAGCCAACGCCAGCGAGCGCCAGCACGATGCCGATCCCGGCCGCCCCGACGATCGCGACGACCACGCTCCGGCGCAGGACCACGAGCCAGCCGAGCGCCGCGGCGAGGACGACGACCTGCCACGGATGCATCAGTTCCAGGCCGAGCGTCACCGCGGCGCCGGCGATGGCGCCGATCGCGGCCGGCCCCGCGCCGGCCAGGAACGCCTGGGCCCGCTCGCTGGCCCGGAACTTGTCGAAGTGCCGGCCGCCGGCCAGCACGAACACGAACGAGGGCGTGAACGCGACGGCGGCCGCGAGCAGGCCGCCGCCGATGCCCGCGGCCGCGTAGCCGACCGCCGCGACCGTCTGCACGACCGGGCCGGGCGTGACCTGCCCGAGCGCGACGGCGCTCAGGAACTGGGCGCCGGTCATCCAGTGATAGGTGTGCACGGCGTCCCGCTGCATGAGCGGGATGATGACGAACCCGCCGCCGAACGACAGCGCGCCGACCTTGAACGCGACCCACGCGACGGACGCGAGCCCGCCGACCGCCGCGGCCGGCACCGCCAGCGGTCCCAGCCAGGCGGCCGCGCCGGTCTTCGCCGGCGGCCTGCGGATGAGCAGTTCGGCGACCCCGCAGCCGGCGAGCACGACCACGACGAACCCGCCGGCCAGGTCGGCGGCCAGCCCGCCCGCGATCAGGTAGCCGAGCCAGCGGGCCCGACCGGACCAGGCGCCGGCCCGCTGCCAGCTGGCCGGGGTCAGGCTCGCGGCCGCGCTGACGGCCACGGCCGGGACGGCGGCGCCCGCCCCGGCGGCGGCGCCGGTCACCCAGGCCGGCGGCGAGTGCGCCAGGAAGAGCACCGATAGGGCCAGGATCACGATCAGGCCGGGCACGATGAAGCACAGCCCGCCGACGAGCGCACCCGCCGGGCCCGCCAGCCGCCAGGCGCAGAAGATGGCGAGCTGCGTCGACGCCGGCCCTGGCAGCAGATTCATGGCGGCGACGCCGTCTTCGAACTCCGTCGCGGTCATCCAGCCGCGGCGCTGCACGCACAGCTGGCGCAGCAGGGCGATGTGCGCGGGCGGTCCGCCGAACCCGATACAGCCGATCCGGCCCCACTCTCTCGCGATCACTCGCAGCGGCGCCGACGGCGGTGCCTGCGCGCCGGGGTCAGGCTGCTGACTGGCAGACACCTCGTTCCCTTCTCGCGTGATGATCACCAAGGTAAGCGACCCTCGCCCGCGGGCGGCGAGCACCCAGCGGCATTTGCCCGGACCGCGACATAGCCTGGCAGATCGGCGCCAGGATCTCTGGCCAGCGACGGCACTCAGCCAGGAGAATCGGCCGGGTGAGCACCTTCATCACCAGGCTTGATCACTCCGGCACCGGCCCGCGGATCGCGGTCAAGGATCTGATCGACGTGCGCGGCGTGCCGACGACGGCCGGCTGCCAGGCGGTCGCGCAGACCGCGCAGCCAGCCCGGGCAGACGCCGCCTGCCTGGCCGGGGCGCGCGCCGCGGACGCCGCGATCGTCGGCAAGGCAAACCTGCATGAACTCGCCTTCGGCGCGAGCGGGACGAACCCGTGGTTCGGGACGCCAGTGAATCCGCTCGATCGCGGGCTCGTGCCGGGCGGCTCGTCGAGCGGGTCCGCGGTCGCCGTCGCCGACGGCGACGCCGACTACGGCTACGGCACTGACACCGGCGGCTCGGTCCGGATCCCGGCGGCATTCTGCGGGCTCGCCGGGCTCAAGACGACGCACGGCCGGATCAGCCTGGCCGGCGTCTGGCCGCTGGCTCCGAGCCTGGATACGGTCGGCCCGATCGCCCTGAATGTCGCGGGGCTCGCCGCCGCTATGGCGTTGCTGGAGCCAGGATTCAGGCCCGGTACCGCGCCAGCGACTCGGCTGGGCCGACTCCGCGGCACCGGTGAGCAGACCGACCCGCGCATCGACGCCGCCGTCGACGCAGCACTGGCCCGGTCCGGCCTGAAGATCGTCGAGGTCGAGTTGCCCGACTGGCCCGCGGCGCTCGCGCCGTGCTACCGGATCCTCGGCGCCGAGGCGGCGGCCGTGAACGCGGCGCTGATGGCCGACCCGGCGCGCAGCGACAAGATCGGCGCCGACGTCCGGGCCCTGCTCGATCAGGGCGCGGACGTGACCCCGGAGCAGGTCCAGGCCGCGCGAGATTACCAGGTCCGCTGGCAGGCCGCGTGGACCGCGCTCCTCGGCTCGGTGGACGCCGTCGTGCTGCCCACGGTGCCGATCTTCCCGCCGCCGCTGACCGAGGCGGCCGGACAGCCCTACACCGGGCTCACCGCGCCGGTCAACTTCGCCGGCCTGCCGGCGCTCGCGCTGCCGGTGCCGGCCGCGCACGAGCTGCCCGCGAGCATGCAGGTCGTCGGCGCACACGGCGGCGAGGAAGCGCTGCTGGCCACCGGCGCCCTGCTGGAGGAGGCAGCCGGATACCGTCGATGACATGAGCGCCGACGCCGGGGCGGACGAGATCCGGGCCGCCCTGATGGCGGCAGCCGCGGCCGGGCCGTTCTTCCGGCTAGAGGTTCTGGCCGGGGCCGCGGCGGACGGATGGCAGCCTGCGGCGGAAGCGCTGCCCGGCCTGACCGCGCGCACGGCCGCCCAGCTCGGTGCCCGCGAGCCGCGGGTCGCGGCGTCGATCCTGCACCTGAGCCTCGCCGCGAAGCTCTGGTCACCCGCGCTCGGCTGCGGCCTGCTGGCCGGCGTCGTGCCCGACCTGGACGCGCTGGTGATCAGTGCGGGCGCCGAGGTCCGGCTGGGCACGACCCGGCTGGCCGGCTGGCGCGCCGACAGCGCGGCGGAGCTGGCCACGCTCGCCGGCGGCACGGTCGGTCGCCAGCTGGACGCACTCGCCGCCGCGCTCCCGACGGCGCTCCCGCCAGGGCTGCTGCGCGGTAACTCCGCCTCGGCGCTCACCGGCGCCCTCGGCATCCTGGTCCGGTCCCGGCCGGAGCTCGCCGGGCCAGCCCGCGAGCTGGCGGGCCACCTGCTGTCCGGCCGGATCTCGCCGGGGCCGGCGTCCTGGCCGGGGCGGAAACCGGCGGGTTGTCGTTCCGCCGGCACTCCTGCTGCCTGTACTACCGGGTGCCCGGCGGCGGGTTGTGCGGCGACTGCTGCCTGGACCGGCCGCCCGGCGACAGCGAACCGCAGCGCGGCGAGTCCGGCGGCTGACCCGGTCGCGACCGCTCGGCGCTTCGCGGCCGGGCGCTGCCCGGATGAGCCGCCACCGCCCGAGCCGGCAGGCGCGCCGCGGCCGGGCGAGCGGCCGCGGTCAGCCGCCGGTCGTCTGCACGCCGGCCGGGTCGGCCCGCAGTTCCAGCACCTGCCAGCCGTCCGCGGCGATCTCCAGCACCGCCGCGCTCGCCTCGTCGGTGGCCGGCAGCGCGAGCACGGAAGGGCCGGCCCCGGACACCGCGGCCGCGATCCCGGCCGCCCGCAGGCTGCCGATCAGCGCCGCGGTCGCGGGCATCGCCGCGGCCCGGTACCGCTGGTGCAGGAAGTCCTCGGTCCCGGCGAGCAGCAGTTCCGGCCGGGTCGTCAGCGCGGTGACCAGCAGCGCGGTGCGCGCCGAGTTCGCGGCCGCGTCGGCGTGCGGGACCGTGCCGGGCAGCGCCTGCCGGGCCACCTCGGTGGCGAGCGGCTGTTCCGGGATGCACACCACCGGCGCGAGCGCCGGGTGCGGGTCGAGCCGGACGGCGTCCACCTGGCCGGGCGCGGACTGCCACGCGATCGTCAGCCCGCCGAGCAGGCACGCCGCCACGTTGTCCGGGTGCCCTTCTAGCTCGGCCGCCAGCCGCAGCGCCGCGATGTCCGGCAGCGCGGCCGCGCCGGGCTCGCCCGCCAGCGCCCGGGCCGCCGCGATGCCGGCCACGATGGCGGCCGCCGACGAGCCGAGCCCGAAGCCGTGCGGGATGACGTTCTGGCAGGAAATCGCGATGCCCGGCGGCTGCGCGCCGATGGCGTCGAAGGCCGCCCGCATCGCGCGCACGACCAGGTGCCGCTCCCCCGCGCTGGCGGTCTCGGCGCCGGCGCCGGTGACGCGCACGTCCAGTCCGGCCGCGGTGACCCGGGCGGTCACCTGGTCGCGCAGCGACAGCGCGAGCCCGAGCGAGTCAAAGCCGGGGCCGAGATTCGCGCTCGTCGCCGGCGCGCGGACGGTGACCGGCGCGGCGGACCAGCCCGTGCCTGCTGCCGCCGTGCTCACTGAACGCCGCTCACGAAGACCAGCTCACGAAGACCAGCTCACCGCAGGCCGAGCGCGCCGGCCGCCGCGGCGAGGTCGATGCCGATCGGGGTGGCCCGGTGGGCGCCGGCGACCGCGGTGTCCGGGTCCTTGAGTCCGTGCCCGGTCAGCGTGCAGACGACGACGGATCCGGCCGGGACCTGACCGGCCTCACTCGCCTGCAGCAGCCCGGCGACACCGGCCGCCGACGCGGGCTCGGCGAATACGCCCTCGCGCTCGGCCAGCAGCCGGTAGGCGGCGAGGATCTGCTCGTCGGTCACCGATTCGATCAGACCGCCCGACTCCGCGCGCGCGGCGTCGGCGAGATGCCAGGACGCCGGGTTGCCGATCCTGATCGCGGTGGCGACCGTGACCGGGTCCGGCACCGGGTACCCGAGCACGATCGGCGCCGCGCCCGCGGCCTGGAAGCCGAGCATCCGCGGCGTCTTGCGGCAGACTTCGTCGGCCGCGTACTCGCGGTAGCCGAGCCAGTAGGCGGCGATGTTCCCGGCGTTGCCGACGGGCAGGCAGTGCACGTCCGGCGCGTCACCCAGCTCGTCCACGATCTCGAACGCCGCGGTCTTCTGGCCGTGCAGGCGCTCGGTGTTGACGGAGTTGACCAGCGCGACCGGATAGTCGTCGGCCAGCTTGCGCACCAGGTCCAGGCAGTCGTCGAAGTAGCCGTCGACCTCCAGCAGCCGGGCGCCGTGCGCCAGCGCCTGGGCCAGCTTGCCGAGCGCGATGTTGCCGCGCGGCACGAGCACGGCGCAGTCCAGCCCGGCCCTGGCCGCGTACGCGGCGGCGCTGGCACTGGTGTTGCCGGTGGAGGCGCAGATGACGGTCTTGGCCCCGCGCGCGGCGGCCAGCGTGACCGCGACCGTCATGCCGCGGTCCTTGAACGAGCCGGTCGGGTTCATGCCCTCGACCTTGAGGTAGACCTGGCAGCTGGTCAGCCCGGACAGCACCGGGGCGGGCAGCAGCGGGGTGCTGCCCTCGCCCAGGGTGACGACGGGGACCTCGTCCGGCACCGGCAGCCGGGATCGGTACCTGGCGATGACGCCGGTCATTCGCCCTCCACGCCCTCGACCCGCATCACGCTGTCGACGTTGCGGACCGCCTCCATCGCGGTCAGCATCGACACCGTCTTGGCCAGCGCGGCTTCCCTGGCCGAGTGCGTCATGATCACCAGGTTCGCGTCCTCGCCGCGGCCCTCCTGGCGGACATCCTTGATGGACACCCCGTTCTGGGCGAAGGCGTCGGCGACCGGCGCCAGCACGCCGGGCCGGTCGGCGACGTCCAGCTGCACGTAGTACCGGGTGATGGCGTCGCCGATCGGCACCAGCGGCAGCCCGGCGTAAGTGGAGGAGTCCGGCCCGCGCAGGCCGGCGAGCATGTTCCGCGCGATCGCCACCGTGTCGCCGAGGACCGCGCTGGCGGTGGGCTGGCCGCCGGCGCCCGCGCCGTAGAACATCAGCCGCCGGCCGACTCGGCCTCGATGAACACCGCGTTGTAGGCGTCCCGGACGGCCGCGAGCGGATGCTCGCGCGGGATCATGGCCGGGTGCACCCTGGCGGTGATGCCGCCGTTGCAGCGCTCGCAGATCGCCAGCAACTTCACCACGCAGCCGAGCGCCTTCGCGCTGGCGATGTCGGCGGCCGTCACCGACAGGATCCCCTCGCGGTAGACGTCGTCGGCGGTCACCTCGGTGTGGAAGGCGATGCTCGCCAGGATCGCCGCCTTCGCCGCCGCGTCGAAGCCCGCGACGTCCGCGGTCGGGTCGGCCTCGGCGTAGCCGAGGGCCTGCGCCTCGGCCAGCGCGGCGCTGAAGTCCGCGCCCGAGGTGTCCATCCGGTCGAGGATGAAGTTCGTCGTGCCGTTGACGATGCCGAGGACCCGGCGCACCTCGTCCCCGGCCAGCGACTCGCGCAGCGGCCGCAGCAGCGGGATCGCCCCGGCCACCGCCGCCTCGTAGTAGAGGTCGACCCCGGCGTCCTGCGCCGTCCGGTGCAGCACCGCGCGGTCGGCGGCCACGAGCGCCTTGTTCGCGGTGACCACCGACTTGCCCGCCTTGAGCGCGGCCAGCAGGAACGTCCGGGATGGTTCGATACCGCCGATGAGCTCGATCACGATGTCGACGTCGGGGCGGGTCACCAGGTCCAGGGCGTCGGTCGTGAGCAGGTCAGGGTCGACCGCGACGTCGCGCGGCCGGTCCGGCTCGCGCACCGCCACGCCGACCACCTGCAGCGGCGCGCCCGCGCGATGCTGCAGGTCGGCGGACTGCTCGGTCAGCAGCCGGTAGACCTGAGATCCGACCACACCGCAGCCCAGCATGGCCACCTTGAGCGGCGATCGCTCCACAGCACAGCTCCCCTCACCGACCCCGGCCGGGGGGTGTGCCAGTCAGCGCTGACGGGCTGTACATGCCAGGGCGTTGCAGGCCACAGCTTAGCGAGGGGCCGCATCTGGTCCAGCCGGGCCGTCCAGACGCCGGACCAGGGCCCGCAGCAGCCGGTCGGCCTCGGCGGCCGGGTCGCGGGTCAGCCCGGTGTGCACCGGCCCTGGCTGGACGACGGTGCTGCGCGGCGCCGTCAGCCACCGGAACCGGCGGCCGATGTCCTGCTCCCCCGCCTGCCCGGCCACGGCCCCCTCGCCCCGCTGGCCGGCCGGGCTGTCCGGCTCGTCGCACACCGCCACGATCGCCGCGAGCGCCTGGCGGACGCCCTCGACGTCGGCGGCCGGGTCCAGCGCGAGCAGCCGGTCGGCGTCCAGGTCCACCAGTGCCCGCAGGAACCGGAGCGGCCGGCAGTAGACGAGCACACCCGCGTTGATCGCCTCGCCGCGGTCCACCCTGGGCACGACGCGCAGTACCGCGTACTCGAACGCGTGCGATTCGCCGGTCATCGCGTGCTCCTGTCGGCGGCGAGCGCGGCGAGCCCCGGCAGCCACGCTGACCGGGCCGCCAGCCGGGCCAGCAGCCAGTCGCAGTATGCCCGGCGCACGTAGGCCTCGGTCTCGAACTCGGTCTCTTCGGCCAGCCACTCCGGCGGGACCTGCGCGACGATCTCGCCGAGCAGGCCGGCGGTGACCAGCGGCGCCAGCTCAGCGTCGGCCGCCTCGACCTGGCCGTCGCAGCCGATAAGCGCGTGCCCGGACGCGTCATAGGGCCGCAGCGCGGCGGCGTCGGCCGAGGACCACCGGTGCTGGAACGTCAGCGTGGCGCCGTGATCGATGAGGTAGAGCTGGCCGTGCCAGAGCAGCATGTTCGGGTTGCGCCAGGACCGGTCGGCGTTAACCGTGAGTGCGTCGAGCCACAGGATCCGCCCGGCCGTCCTCGGGTCGACGCGCGCCGACTTCACGTCGAAATCCAGCGCGCCCGGCAGGAAGTCGACGCCGAGGTTCAGGCCGCCGCTGGCGCGCAGCAGATCCTGGATCTCCTGATCCGGCTCACCGGGTGCGAGCGCGGGATCGAGCTCGACGGTCACCAGGTCGGGCACCCGGAGCCCGCAGGCGCGGGCGAGCAGACCGGTGATGACCTCCGCGATCAGCGCCTTGCGCCCCTGGCCGGCGCCGCGGAACTTCACCACGTAGGTGCCCAGGTCGTCGGCCTCCATCAGGCCCGGCAGCGAGCCGCCTTCACGCAGCGGCGTGACGTACCGGGTCACCTGAACTCGCGGGAGCACAACGCCGCAGCCTACGCCGTGGCCCGGCCGGGGGTTAAATGGCCGCGAGGCGGCGGGAACATCGGGCAGGCTTGGCCCCGTTCCCAGCCGAAGTGAGTCAGGTGACGAGAGGCGGATCGTGATGCAGCCGATACCAGAGGACTGGACGCGCGCGGTGGCGGTGGTCGCGCACCCGGACGATCTGGAGTACGGCGCCGCGGCCGCGGTCGCGCGGTGGACGCGGCAGGGCAAGAGCGTCGCGTACGTGCTGGCCAGCAGCGGGGAGGCCGGGATCGCCGGGCGGGCCCCGGCCGAGGTCGGGCCGCTGCGCGAAGACGAGGAACGGCGCAGCGCGGCCATCGTCGGCGTGACCGAGGTCGAGTTCCTCGGGCATCCGGACGGCCTCATCGAGTACGGCATCCCGCTGCGGCGCGACCTCGCGGGCGCGTTCCGGCGGCTGCGGCCCGAAGTCGTACTCACGATGAGCTTCGACCTGACCTGGGGCGAGGAGGGTCCGGTGAACCACGCCGACCACCGCGCGGTCGGGCTCGCGGTGCTGGATGCGTGCCGGGACGCCGCCAATGAGTGGGTGTTCCCTGACCTCGGGCCGGCGGTGTCGACGATCAAGAGCGCGTACGTCGCGGCGGCCGCCAACCCGACGCACTTTGTCGACGTGACGGACACGATCGAGGCTGGCATCGCGTCGCTGAAGGAGCACCGCGCCTACATCGAGGGGCTCGGCACCGACTTCGACCCGGACACGTTCCTGCGCGACATGGCCGGCTACATCGGCATGGGCGCGGGCGTCGACTACGCGATGGGCGCGCGCCATTACCCGATGGGCTAGCCGCTTTCAGCGGCCAGCGCGGCCGCCAGCGCCAGCAGGTCGGCGTCCGTGCAGTCCACGTGCGGGCTGACCCGCAGCCCAGCCCTGGTCATCTCCCGCGGGGCGCGCTGGATGCTGGCCATCGTCGTCACGATCGCGTACTCGGCCAGCAGCCGCGCCCGGACGGCGGTCACGTCCTGGCCCGCCTCCGGGTACACGGTCGTGATGGCCGACGGCGCGTCCGCCGGCATCCGAGGCCCGCCGGACCGCCCGACGGACCGCCCGCCGGACCGGACACCGACCAGCCGGGCACGCCGGCGAGCACCTGCCGGGTCCGCCGGCCGACCGCCGCCAGCCGGGCCTGCACCCGGGCGGGCCCCGCGGCCAGGTACTCGGCCACCGCCGTGGCCAGACCGACCCGGCCGGCGATGTTCGCCTCGGCCGACTCCAGCAGGTCCACCGGGCTCGCGCCGGTCGCCATGTGCTCGCGGGCGAGCGGATTGCTGGTCGTGTGCAGGCTGTCCCACCAGCGCTCCCCGATGCCGAGCACGCCGACGCCGCGCGGGCCGGTCAGCCACTTCCGGCTCGTCGCGTAGATCGCGTCGGCGCCGCAGGCGGTGTCCACGTGCCCGATCGCCTGCGCGGCGTCCACCCACAGCGGCACGCCGGCGGCCCGGCACAGCTCCGCGGCCGCCCGGACCGGCTGCACGAGACCGCGATGCGACGCGACCTGGGTCAGGTGCACGACGTCCGGCGGGCTGGCGGCCAGCAGCCGGGCCAGCTCCGGCAGGCTGACGGTCCCGTCGTCCTCGGCCGCCAGCTCGGTCAGCTGCAGCCCGCGCTCGGTGAACGCCGTCATGTTCGGGCCCCACTCGCTGCGCACGATGCCGACCGTGTCGCCCGGCCGCAGCGGCCACGCGGCCAGCAGCCGCGCCCGCGCGGCGGACGCGCTCTCGGTGAACGCCAGGGCGCGGGCCGGCAGGCCGAGCAGCCCGGCCAGGTCGGCCCGGCCCTGGTCCAGGACCGGCGCCGCCTCGGCCTGCGCGACGTACGGGCCGGCCACCGCTTCGCGCTGGAGGTGGGCGACGGTCGCGGCCAGCGTCCGCCGGGAACTCCGCCCGGCCGCCGCGTTGTCGAAATGAATGCCGTCCGGCCGCGGCCTGCGGTCGCGCCAGTCCCGCCAGGCCCGGTCGGCATCGGGCTCGTCGGCGCCGTGGCCGGCGCGACCAAGCAGGTCGGCGCGGGCGGGTGACTGGCGGACTGACTCGGCGACCATGCAAGCTCACTTCCTGGACTCAGGGACGATGGGTGAGGCAACGCGTCAATCATCGCAAACAGGACGTGGGCGGTCCTTGATCCCCAGAGACTCCAGAGACTCCAGAGACTAAGGAGCAGAGAGCGCTACCGCGCCGCTAGTGGAGCCGGAGCCACATGCGGGCTTTTCACGGGCATCGACACCGCAAACCAGAGCAAATAGGTCGGCCATCGGTGCGTTGGCCGTGAAAAGTCCGATGCCGTGGGGCCTCGGATGGCAGCTTGCAGGCGCCTCGGGGCTAACAGGCGCGCCTCCGAGCGGCGGGGCGGGCGGGCGGGGCGGGCGCGCGCCCTGAGGCCCATGCCCTGCTCAGCCCAGGGCGAACGCGGACCGGAAACAAACGGAGGCTGGCTTCGCTTATAGACCTGTAATTGCGTAATCAACGCACGCTACAGGGGAAGTGATTCTTCGATGGCCCAGACGCTTTCGCTGCCGGTGCTGCCGCTAGACGACGCGGTGGTGCTGCCGAGCATGGTCGTCCCGCTTGACATATCCGCCACTGAGGCGCGCTCGGCGATCGAGGCCGCGCAGCTCGCCGCGAAGGCGGCGGGCGACGACGAGACGGCTCAGGTCCTGCTCGTTCCGCGCCCCGACGGCAGTTACTCCTCCATCGGCACGCTCGCCACGATCGAGCAGGTCGGCAGGCTGCCGAGCGGTGAACGCGCCGCCGTCGTGCGCGGTACCGCGCGGGTGCGCATCGGCACCGGCACGGTCGGCCCCGGCTCCGCGCTGTGGGTCGAGGGCACCCTGATCGAGGAGCCCGAGCCCGGCCAGCAGGGCGCCGAGCTGGCCCGTGAGTACCGCGGCCTGGCCGCGACGATCCTGCAGAAGCGCGGGGCGTGGCAGTACGTCGACGTGCTGCAGCGGATCACCGATCCGGCCCAGCTGTCCGACAGCGCCGGGTACGCCGGCTACCTCAGTTTCGAGCAGAAGCGCCAGCTGCTGGAGACGATGGACCCGACGCGGCGGCTTGAGCTGCTGATCGGCTGGGCCCGTGAGCACCTGGCCGAGCTGGATGTCGCCGAGACGATCAGCAATGACGTCAAGGAAGGCATGGAGAAGCAGCAGCGCGAGTTCCTGCTGCGCCAGCAGCTCGCCGCCATCCGCAAGGAACTGGCCGAGCTGGACGGCAAGCCCGCCTCCGAGGAGGAGGACTACCGGGCCCGGATCGAGGCCGCCGACCTGCCCGAGAAGGTGCGCGAGGCGGCGCTCAAGGAGGCCGCGAAGCTGGAGCGCGGCAGCGACCAGTCGCCCGAGGCCGGCTGGATCCGGACCTGGCTGGACACGCTGCTCGAACTGCCGTGGAACGAGCGCACCGAAGACGCCTACGACATCACCGGCGCGCGGGCCGTGCTGGACGCGGACCACGCCGGCCTGGACGACGTCAAGGACCGGATCATCGAGTACCTCGCCGTGCGCAAGCGGCGCTCCGACCGCGGGCTGCAGCTCGTCGGCGGGCGGCGCAGCGGCGCCGTGCTCGCGCTCGGCGGCCCGCCTGGCGTCGGCAAGACGAGCCTGGGCGAGTCCGTCGCCCGCGCGATGGGCCGCAAGTTCGCCCGCGTCGCGCTCGGCGGCGTTCGGGACGAGGCCGAGATCCGTGGCCACCGCCGCACCTACGTCGGCGCGCTGCCCGGCCGGATCGTCCGCGCCGTGACCGAGGCCGGTTCCATGAACCCGGTCATCCTGCTGGACGAGGTCGACAAGCTCGGCGCCGACTACCGGGGTGACCCGACGGCGGCGCTGCTGGAAGTGCTCGACCCGGCGCAGAACCACACGTTCCGCGACCACTACCTGGAGGTCGAGCTCGACCTGTCGGACGTGCTGTTCATCGCGACCGCGAACGTGGTCGACGCGATCCCCGCTCCGCTGCTGGACCGGATGGAGCTGATCACGCTCGACGGCTACACCGAGGACGAGAAGGTCACGATCGCGCGCGGGCACCTGCTGCCCCGCCAGCTTGACCGGGCCGGCCTTGACGTCGCCGACGTCGACCTGACCGACGACGCGCTGCGCCGGGTGGCGGCCGAGTACACCCGCGAGGCCGGCGTCCGGAACCTGGAGCGCGTCATCGCCCGGGTGCTGCGCAAGGTCGCCGCGCAGGCGGAGACCAGCTCGGAGACGATCCCGGTCACGATCGGCCCGGACGAGCTGACCGACTACCTCGGGCACCCGAAGCACACGCCCGAGTCGGCCGAGCGCACCGCCGTTCCCGGCGTCGCAACCGGCCTGGCGGTCACCGGCACCGGCGGCGATGTGCTCTTCATCGAGGCGTCACTGGCCGACCCGGAGACGGGCAGCACCGGCGTCACGCTCACCGGCCAGCTGGGTGAGGTGATGAAGGAGTCCGCCCAGATCGCGCTGTCCTACCTGCGCTCGCACGGCGCGGAGCTGGAGCTGGCGGTCGGCGACCTGAAGGACCGGGGCGTGCACGTGCACGTGCCGGCCGGCGCGGTGCCGAAGGACGGGCCGAGTGCGGGCGTCACGATGACGACGGCGCTGGCGTCGCTACTGTCGGGCCGGCTGGTCCGCTCCGATGTCGCGATGACCGGCGAGGTCTCGCTCACCGGGCGGGTGCTGCCGATCGGCGGCCTCAAGCAGAAGCTGCTGGCCGCCCACCGCGCCGGGATCACCACCGTGCTGATCCCGAAGCGGAACGAGCCTGACCTGGAGGACGTGCCGGAGAAGGTGCGCGAGGCGCTCGAGATCCACCTGGTCAGCGACGTGCGCGAGGTGCTCGGCGTGGCGCTGGAGAGCGCCAGCACGCCGGCTTCGGTCGCCGCCTGACCCGACAGAAGGTCGGCCGGTCCGGACGCGCAGTTTGCGTCCGGACCGCAGCCGCCCGCTTGGCCAGCACAAAATCGGCCGGTCCGGACGCGCAGTTTGCGTCCGGACCGGAGCCGATTGCTGGGAACGAGCTGGCGCCTGGCCTATCGCGCCCGGCGGCGCAGCGCGATCGGCATCAGGGCCGACTCCAGCTGCACCTTGAAGCTCATCTTGCTCTCGCCCTCGCGCCGGTCGGCGAAGTGAATCGGCAACTCGACGACCTTCAGGCCGCGCTGAATCGTGCGGTAGTTCATCTCGACCTGGAAGCTGTAGCCGTTGCTCTGCACGCTCGCGACGTCGATCGTCCGCAGCGCCGACGCCCGCCACAGCTTGAAGCCGGCCGTCACGTCCCTGATGCCGAGCCGCAGCAGCACCCGGACGTAGCTGTTCGCGAACCCGGACAGCGCCTTGCGCCGCCAGGACCACTCCCTGGCCAGGCTCGCGCCGGAGACGTACCGAGAGCCGATGACCACGTCGGCGTTGCTGGCCAGCAGCGTGCCGAGCATCTGCGGCAGGTAGCCGGGGGCGTGCGACAGGTCGCTGTCCATCTGCACCACGAAGTCGGCGCCGGCGGCGAGCGCCTGGGTCATGCCGTCGACGTACGCGCGGCCGAGGCCCTGCTTGCCGGGCCGGTGCAGCACCTTCAGCCGGTCGCTCCCGTAGGTGGCCGCCAGTTCGTCCGCAACCTGACCGGTACCGTCCGGCGAGTTATCGTCGGCGACGAGGATCTTCAGGCCGGTCAGCGGCAGCGCGAACAGCTGCTCCACGATGACCGGAAGGTTCGCGGCCTCGTTGTAAGTCGGTAGCACGACGGTGACCGCGGACGACCGCCACGGCTCAGGCAGCTCAACGGCGTGCCCCCCGAGCGCTTGCTCGCGTACCGCCATTACCTGCCTCCCGCTTAACGTCTGGTTTGCCCAGGATCACAGCCTACCGCCCGGCTCGGAATACCGTCCGTCGTGGTCGCGGCCGCAACACCCTGCCGCATATCTACCCCGGGCCGGGCCGCGACGAGCCCACACCGCGTTAGCCCGAAGACTTTTGTGCCTGACCGGCCCAAAAGTCTTCGGCCTAACAAGGCGCTATGGCACTGACGTCGCTGGGTGCATGGCGCCCGCACCCAGGCGGCCTGTCGTGCCTGCCTGCCCCGTTCGGGTCACAGTATTTCGAGTTTACCTATTGACTTTATAGGGATCTGTTCCGACAATTGAGGCATGTGTAGCGGACAGCTCCTGGTCACCCGGTTGCACGTCGACCTCTGCCGCCAGGCCAGCGCCCTGTGCCGTGGCGTCACGACAGCAGCCGCGCCGGGCCAGGCCCGCCCGTAACAGGCCCGCGGCGGCGAAGCCGCGGTGGCGTCCGCCCGCGCCCAACAGCAGGCGCAGGCGGCGCCCCGGTCAGTTCGAAAGTCACCCGAGTACCAGGAGGTTTCAGCGTGCCCGCAACCGAGCAGGCCGTCGCGGCCGGCGAGCGGCCCCGCGCCGTCGCGGTGAGCGCCGCGCCGGCGGCGCGGCCCGTGGCCAGCCCGCCGCCGGCTATCGGGTCCAAACGCGCGCGGCGCGGCTGGCTGCGCCTGATCAGCCCGCTGCTCGTGCTGGCGATCTGGCAGCTCATCAGCAGTACCGGAGTCGTCAGCGCACAGAAGCTCCCGCCGCCCAGCACGGTGTGGTCCACCGCGGTCTCGCTGGTCACCACGAATTCGCCGGCCTTCGGGACGCTGCAAGGCGGGATGGCGATCTCGCTGCAGCGGGTCGCGCTCGGCTTCGCGTTCGGTGCTGCCGTCGCGCTCATCCTCGCGGTGACGGCGGGCCTGAGCCGGATCGGCGAGAACGCCATCGATCCGCTGCTGCAGATGCTGCGGACGCTGCCGCTGTTCGGGCTGATCCCGGTCTTCATCGTCTGGTTCGGCATCGGCACCGAGCCGAAGATCCTGCTGATCGCGATCGGCGCGGCCATCCCGCTGTACCTCAACACATTCGCCGGGATCCGCGGCGTCGACGCCAAGCTCGGCGAGCTCGGGCAGGTGCTGCACCTGCGCCGCCGCGAGCTCATCACGCAGATCGTGCTGCCGGGGGCCATGCCGCAGATCCTCGTCGGGCTGCGGCAGAGCCTGGGCGTGGCCTGGCTCGCCCTCGTCGTCGCCGAGCAGATCAACGCGAACGCCGGGCTCGGCTTCATGATCACCCAGGCCACCCAGTTCCAGCGCAACGACGTGATCATCGTGGCGCTGCTCGTGTACTGCGCCCTCGGCCTGCTGACCGACGCGATCGTCCGGCTACTGGAACGGAGAGTGCTGGCATGGCGCCCGACCTTCACGGCACCGTGACCGCATCGTCGTACCGGGCGGACCGGGCGGATCAGACGACGCTGGCGCCGCCCACCGTCGCGGTCCGCGGCCTGTCCAAGGCGTTCGGCGCGCACCGGGTGCTCGACAACCTCGATCTGGAGATCGCGCCCGGCGAGTTCGTGGCGCTGATCGGCCGCAGCGGGTCCGGCAAGTCGACGCTGCTGCGGGCCCTGGCCGGGCTCGACCCGGACGTCACCGGCCAGGCGGAGGTGACCGGTACTGTCGCCATCGCGTTCCAGGAGCCCCGGCTCGTGCCGTGGAAGCGGGTCCGCGCCAACGTCACCCTCGGCCTGCGGACGCCGGACGCGAGCGCGGTGGCGACCGCCGCCCTACGCGAAGTCGGCCTCGCCGACAAAGCCCGGGCCTGGCCGCTGACGCTGTCCGGCGGCGAGGCGCAGCGCGCGTCGCTGGCCCGCGCGCTGGTGCGCGAACCGCGGCTGCTGCTGCTCGACGAGCCGTTCAGCGCGCTCGACGCGCTCACCCGGATCACCACGCACCGGCTGGTGCTGCGGCTATGGGAGCACCACCAGCCCGCCGTGCTGCTCGTCACCCATGACGTCGACGAGGCCATCGAGCTGGCTGACCGGGTCGTGGTGCTGACCGACGGCCGGATCAGCCACAGTGCCGAGATCCACGCCCCCAGGCCCAGAGACCGGGCCAGTTCAAGCCTGACCACACTCAGGACGCGCCTGCTCGCTGAGCTAGGCGTCGACACGGAAGGAATCTCATGATGAACGCGGCGAAAGCCGGTAACCGGCGGCTGCGCGCGAGCGCGCTCGCTGCCGCTTTGCTGCTCGGCGGCGGCGTAGCCGCCTGCTCGTCCTCGGGCAGCCCGAGCGCGGCAGGCGCGTCGCCCAGCAACGCCGGGTCGGCGGAGCCCGTCAGCGTCACGAACGTCACGCTGCACATCGGCGACCAGGCCGGGTCCGGTGCGCAAGCACTGCTGACGGCCGCCGGCCTGATCAACAAGCTCCCGTTCAAGGCCGACTGGGCCGACTTCACCTCCGGCCCGCCGATGCTCCAGGCCGAGGCGTCCGGTTCGGTGGACATCGGCTCGGTGGGAGACGCCCCGCCGGTATTCGCCGCGGCCGGCGGCAGCCAGATCGCCGTCGTGGGCGCGCTCAAGGCCAACCCGGACGGCACCGCGCTGCTTGTCCCGAAAGACTCGCCGATCCACTCGGTCGCGCAGCTCAAGGGCAAGAGCATCGCGGTCGCGCAGGGCAGTTCGTCCAACTACCACATACTCGCGACCCTGACCAGGGCCGGACTCAGCGTGAAGGACGTGTCCCTCGATTACCTGCAGCCCGCCGACGCGCTGGCCGCGTTCTCCTCCGGGCACGTGGCCGCGTGGGACATCTGGACCCCGTTCATCGAGCAGGCCGAGAACCAGTACCACGCCCGCGTCCTCGTCAACGGCGCGAACGTCGGTAACACCTACTCGTTCGTCGTCGCCTCCCGCGCCGCGCTCGGCGACCCCGCCAAGGCGGCCGCCGTCAAGGACTACCTGCAGCTACTCGACCAGGCCTACGTCTGGGCCGCGCAGCACCAGTCAGCCTGGGCGGCGACGTGGGCGAAGGCAACCGGCCTGCCGCTCGCCGTCATGACGCAGGCGGTCAAGGACAACCAGACGACGCCCGTCGCGATCTCCCCGGCGGTCATCAGCTCCGAGCAGAGCGTCGCGAACGCGTTCAGCACCGCGGGCCTGATCCCGTCGAAGATCGACTTCTCCAACTTCGCGGTGACGACGTTCAACGGCGTGATCGGAGGCACATCATGACTCTGGCATTCCACTGGTTCCTGCCCACGTCGGGCGACGGCCGGGGCATCGTCGGCCGCGGGCACAGCATCCCGCTCGTCGGCGCGACGGCCGCCCCGTCGGCGTACGCGACCGGCGCGCGCGCCGTCGCCCGGCCGCCGGACATCGACTATCTCGGTCAGATCGCGCGGTCGGCCGAGCAGCTCGGGTTCACCGGCGTGCTGACGCCGACCGGCACATGGTGCGAGGACGCGTGGCTCACCACGGCCGCGCTGATCAGCCAGACCAGCACGCTGAAGTTCCTGGTCGCGTTCCGGCCGGGCGTGATCGCGCCGACGCTGGCCGCCCAGATGGCGTCGACCTACCAGCGCATCTCCCGCGGCCGGCTGCTGCTCAACGTCGTGACCGGCGGCGAGGACAGCGAGCAGCGCAGGTTCGGTGACTACCTGGCGCACGACGAGCGGTACGCGCGGACCGGCGAGTTCCTGAACATCGTCCGCGGCGCGTGGAGCGGGCGCCCGTACGACTTCGCCGGCGCGCACTACCGGGTCGAGGGCGCCACGGTCATGAGCCCGCCCGACCCGCTGCCGACCGTGTACTTCGGCGGCTCGTCGCCGGCCGCGGGGCCGGTCGCGGCCGGGTACGCGGACGTCTACCTCACCTGGGGCGAGCCGCCGGAGGCGGTGGCGACGAAGATCGCGTGGATGCGCGACCTGGCCGCGCAGGCGGGCCGGACGCTGCGCTTCGGGATCCGGCTGCACACGATCAGCCGGGACACCGCGGCCGAAGCCTGGGCCGAAGCGGAGCGCATGCTGGCCGAGCTCAGCCCGGAGGAGATCGCCACGTCGCAGGCCGCGCTGGCCCGGTCGGTCTCGGTCGGCCAGCAGAAGATGCGCGAGCTGCACCAGTCCTTCCGGGACGGCGGCCGGGCCCAGGACCTGGAGATCTATCCGAACCTGTGGGCCGGCGTCGGGCTGGTGCGCGGCGGGGCCGGCACGGCCCTGGTCGGCAGCCACGCGGAGGTGGCCGACCGGATCGAGGAGTACGCCTCGCTGGGCATCGAGGAGTTCATCATGTCCGGCTACCCGCACCTGGAGGAGGCGTACTGGTTCGGCGAGGGCGTGCTGCCCGAGCTGAGAAGGCGCCGGGGCGCGACCGCTGGCGCGGCCGAGCCCCAGCTTCTGGTGTCTGCTTGAGACCGGGAGCGGCCGCCGGGGCGGCCGACTCCCGGCTCTTGGTGCCTGCCTGAGGGGGGCCGGGCGGCGGTGACTGTCCACTGATCGCCCGGCGAAGCGGGCACCCAAGACGCTGTGCCGGCCGGGGTTTCGTCGACCTTCCCGGCCGGCGCAGCTTTGCCGCCGAGCGGGCGCGGAAGTTCTTGCCGCGTTTGCTGGCGGCCCGGTGCAACGGCCTGGAAACTGTGCAACATGCCGTCAAACCAGTTGCCCTCCATCCAGCACATCGTGCAGCTCATGCTGGAGAACCGCTCCTTCGACCACATGCTCGGCTTCCTCTACCCGGCGAAGACCGGACCGGGCGGCGTGCCGTTCGAGGGCCTCACTGGCACCGAGTCGAATTCCGACGGCAGCGGCACCGCGGTGCCGGTCTACCAGATCGACACGACCAAGCCCGGCGCCTACTTCATGCCGGGCGCCGACCCCGGCGAGGGCTACGCGAACACCAACGCGCAGCTGTTCGGCAGCGGCAAGGCGCCGAGCCCGCCGGTCGCGACCATGACGGGCTTCGTCACGAACTTCGCGGCCGCGATCACGTTCGACGCGCAGACGCACCGCGGCTCGCTGGCCGGCACGGTGCCGTCCGACATCATGGGCGTCTTCACGCCCGAGGCGCTGCCGGTCATGTCCGGCCTGGCCAAGGGCTTCGCGGTCTGCGATCACTGGTACAGCTCGGTGCCGACCGAGACGTTCCCGAACCGGGCCTTCGCGTGCGCGGGCACCAGCCAGGGCCACATGAACGACGCCACCGCGTCCTACACGGTGCAGAGCATCTTCGGCCTGATGACCGCGCACAACCTGAGCTGGAAGATCTACGGCTACAACGCCGAGCCGCTGACCAGGGCGAACTACCCGGACACGCAGAGCGCGCCGGACACCAACTTCGGTAAGTTCGCCGACTTCCAGGCCGACTGCGCGGCGGGCACGCTGCCCGCCTACAGCTTCCTGGAGCCGAGCTGGGGGTCGACCGGCAACAGCCAGCACCCGAACTACGACGTCGCGCTCGGCGAGGCGCTGATCCAGCAGGTGTATCAGGCGGTGCGCGGCGGTCCCGGCTGGGACCAGACGCTGCTGATCATCACCTACGACGAGCACGGCGGCCTGTACGACCACGTCCCGCCGCCCACCACCGCGGTGCCGCCGGACAACTCCCCCGGCGAGTTCGGCTTCGACTTCACCCGGTTCGGCGTCCGGGTGCCCGCCGTCCTGGTGTCCCCGCTGATCGCGGCAGGCACGATCTTCAACGTGCCCGCGGGCAGCACGCCGATCGACCACACGTCCGTGCTCAAGACGATCGAGGTGCGCTGGGGGCTGCCGAACCTCACCGCGCGGGACGCGGCGGCGCCCGACCTCGGCGACGTGCTGACGCTGACGACGCCGCGCACCGACGACCCGATCGCCGGCGTCGTCGCCCCGGTGTCTTCCAGCCCGAACCCGGCCGCCGGTGAGGTCTCGCACCTGGAACAGCTGCACGCGCAGATGATCTCGAACCTGCCGGTACCGGTCGACAAGCTGCTGGACAAGCCGCTGCTGCCGAACCAGCGGACGCCGCAGGACTACGCTCACTACATCGATGCGAGAGCCGGCACCTGGAAGGCCGCACGTGACGCTGGCGACGCGCCGGGAGGGCCCGGCGCCGCCCAGTGACGATCTGCGTCCTCGGCGACGCACACCTTGACGTCATCGCGCGGGTATCGGGGCCGCTGGCGCCGGACACGGACACGCCGGCCAGCACCGCCGTCGTCGTGGGCGGGCAGGCCGCCAACGTAGCCGCCTGGGTGACCGCGCTCGGCGGCCGCAGCCGCCTGATCGCCGCTCGCGGCACCGATATGGGCGCGCACCTGGTCGCGGCCGAGCTGCAACGGCGCGGGGTCGAGGTCGTGGGCCCGGTTCTGGCGGGGAACGCCGGGGTCGTCATATCCCTGTCCGACGGCGGTACGCGGCGGTCCATGGTGACCGACCGCGGCGTCGGCCCGCTCCTCGCGGCCGCCGCTTTCAGCCCGGACTGGCTGGCCGACTGCGACTGGCTGCACATCCCGGCCTACAGCCTGACCGAGGACCCGGTCCGCGGCGCGGCGCTCGCGGCCGCGAGCGCCGCCGCCCGGCGCGGGCTGCCGCTGAGCATCGACCTGTCCTCGACCGCCGCGATCCGCGCGTTCGGCGTGGCTGAGTTCCGCGCGCTGCTGACCCGCCTGCAGCCGGAGGTCGTGTTCGGCAACGGAGAGGAAGCCGACCTGGTGGCGGGCGTCCTCGACGAGCGCCTCGTGGTGAAGCTGGGGCCCGACGGCGTGCGGGCCGGCGGCAGGCGGTACCCGGCGCTGTCCGACCGAGCCCGTAGATTCGACCGGGGCCGGCGACGCCTTCGCGGCCGGGTACCTTCTTGGCGGAATCGAGCTTGGCCTGACCGCGGCGGCGCGGGCCGTGGCCCAGATGGGAGCGATGCCGTGACGTTCGCACCGCAGGTCAGCGACGAGATCGCGGACGCGCTGCGCGAGGGGCGGCCGGTCGTCGCGCTGGAGACGACGCTGGTGTCGCACGGCTTCTCGCAGGGCCGCGGGCTGCAGGCGGCGCTGGAATCGGAGCGCCGGGTCCGGGCCGAGGGCGCGGTGCCCGCCACCGTCGGCGTGGTCGATGGCGTGATCCGGGTCGGCCTGCAAGCGGCGGAGCTTGAGCGGTTCGCCGAGGCGGGCACCGCGGCCCGCAAGGCCGGCGCCCGCGACCTGGCCGCGTGCGTGGTGCAGGGCGCGCTCGGCTCCACCACGGTGGGCGGGACGCTGGCGGTCTGCCGGGCGGCGGGCATCCGGTTCATGGGCACCGGCGGCATCGGCGGCGTGCACCGCGGCTTCGCCCAGACGCTGGACGTGTCGGCCGACCTGCCGCAGCTCGCGCGCACCCCGGCGCTGGTGGTGTGCTCGGGCGCGAAGTCGATCCTGGACGTCAGCGCCACGTCGGAGCTGCTGGAGACGCTGGGCGTGCCCGTGCTCGGCTGGCAGACGAGCACGCTGCCGATGTTCTACACCGGGCAGGGCGGCCCGCCGGTGTCGGCCCGGGTGACTGGCGCCGCCGAGGCGGCCCGGATCGCGGCCGCGCACTGGCAGCTCAGCCCGTCGTCCGGGCTGCTCCTCGGCCTGCCGCCAGCCGACGGGCTCGACATCGAAGCGCTGATCACCCAGGCCGTCGAGCAGGTCCGCAGCGCGGGCATCACCGGCCAGGCCGTCACGCCCGCCGTGCTCACCGCGGTCGAGGAACTGAGCGGCGGCGCCAGCGTCGAGGTGAACCGCCGGCTGATCGCCGACAACGCGGCCCTGGCCGCGCAGATCGCGGTTTCTTTCGCCCAGGCCGCTAGCCGGTAATCGCCGCCGGGTCGTACTCGACGGTGACCGGCAGGTGATCCGAGGCGCGACGGGTCAGGGCCGTGTCGGTGACGTGGTGCGACCGCAGCGCGGGCAGCACCTGGCCGGTGACCCGGATGGCGTCGATCCGGCGCCTGATCCCCTGCGAGCCGTAGCCGTCACCGGGATAGTGGCCGCAGGTCGGCTGCCACGGCGCGGCCAGCGCCGCGGCGGCGTCGGTGAGGCCGCCGTCCAGCAGCACCTGGCCGGCGCTGCGGTCGACCCGGTGCCGCGCGCCGCCGGGCTCGAGCTGGCACTGATGGATCATGTCCGCGCGCCAGCTGGCGGCCGCGAACGGGTCACCGGGTTCGTACAGCTCCGGCGCCCGGGGCGATCCGCCCGGCCGCAGGTCGGCGGACTCCCCGTTCCAATCCGCGCCCACCAGCAGCGGCAGCCCGCCGTCCGGTCCGGACAGCAGCAGAGTCAGCAGCAGGGTGTTCTGTTCGGCCCGCAGCTCCCGGCCGAACGGGGTCGCGTGGAAGCTCGCGTGCCGGACGAGCCGCCCGCCGGGCCGGAACGTCGCCCAGCCGGCGCTGTGCCACAGCGTTCCTGGCCCGGACTCGCGGAACGACCCGGGCACAACCGGGAGGTCCGGCCGCCACAGCAGCCCGCAGTGGTAGCCGCGGCTGCCCGCGGCGAGGGCCACCTGCGACCCGTCGCCCGCGGCCGCCGGGATCTCGCACGTCATCGCCGTGTCGCGGGCCAGCAACGGCAGCGACTGCCGGGCCTGCGGCGGCGTCGATCCGCGGATCTCCTGCACCGCGAGCACGTCCGGGCGCAGGCCGACGATCACGTCGACGACCTGCCGGTAGTGCTCGCGCCCGCGCGGCCGCCTGGAGTCAAACAGGTCGAGCGTGTTGTAGCTGGTGAAGCGCACTAAGCCAGCATCTCGTCAGCCGATCGGGCAGCCTGCCTTGGCCCGCGCCTGGCCCGAATTGCGGCTGACCTGCAGGCACGACTCGTCGACGGCCTGGAAGTCGCGCGCCGGGATCTGCTTCAGCAGCGACACCAGGTCGTCTGGCCACTGCGGGTACGCGGTGCCCTGGAAGAACCAGTTGCTGCCGTTGTCCGCGAGGATCAGGCCGTAGTTCTTCATCTCGGTGAGAACCGCCTTCGCGTCCCGGCAGTAGGCCTGCGAGTTACGGCAGAACTTGCTGACGCTGAAGCTCGCCTTGAGCCGGAACCGCGCGCCCATCGGCGGGTACCTCGTCACGCTGCCGCTGCCGGCCTGGTGCCGGGCCGGCCACAGGTACGCGGCGGCGGTGCGGTCGGCGGTGAACCGGATCGCGTGCGTGATCGGCTTGCCGGTCTGCACCGCCTGCCGCACCTGGGCGTAGTCGAGCAGTCCGGGCAGGATCGGCAGCCCGGCGGCGTCGGCGGACGTCCAGCTGGCCGGCCGCAGCGCGTTGCTCGTCAGCTTCCACATCGCGCCCGAGCCCGCGGTGGACCGGCCGCCGGCGACGTAGTGCGCCTGACAGAGCTCGTACAGCGTGCAGGTGCTGCGGTTCACCATGATCGCGTGCCGGTCGGTGTTGCGCGGCGCGTTCTTGCCGCCCTCGATCGGCGTGCTGGCGGTGAACGGGTACAGGCCCCGGTAGCTCTGGCTGGCGTAGTGGAACTTGATGTGCACCTTCGGGGTCGCGCTGGTGACGACCGTGAACGGGATGCCATACGGGTAGCCGCCCTCGTTCGGGCCGAAGTCCGGGTGCAGATAGGTGCTGGCGGAGTTCATGCTCTTCATCCACGCCGCGTTGTGCTTGTTCACCGGCAGCTTGGAGATGTTGGTGTTCCACACGTTGTTCGCCGGGAACATCGGGCAGCTGGCCGCGCCGGGCACCGTCGTCGCCGGGCGACTGCCGCGATCGCGGCGGGGCCGGACGCAGTAGTTCATCGTGATGGACATCGCGGTGCGGTCCGGTCGCCTTGGTGACCGACGGGGCCGCCGCGACCGGCGCTGCGCATCGCGCGGCCGTCGGCCGGTCGGTCCGGCTGCCACCGGGCTGGCCGCGCAGCCAGCCGCGCAGGCCACGGCCGCTGCGGCCACGGCGGTACGGAAGGTGAATTTCCTCGACGCGAAATGTCCGGTTCGGATGCTCACGGTGGAATCCTGGCACGGTCGCTACCCGGCATACCCGGCAACCGCGAAATTCGCGACGGTGCGCGCAGACACGCGGCGCGCCGCGGCCGCGGTCCTCTACAGTGCAACCCATGGCGGCACGCCCTTTGCGTGAACTGATCGCGCCCGACTGGGCGCGAGGCCCTCGCTCCGGTCGAAGACCGCATCGCCGAACTCGGCGACTTCCTGCGCGCGGAGATCGCGGCCGGCCGCAGCTACCTGCCGGCCGGCGACAACATCCTGCGCGCGTTCCGGCAGCCGATGGCGGACGTGCGCGTGCTGATCGTCGGGCAGGATCCGTACCCGACGCCTGGCAACCCGATCGGGCTGAGCTTCTCCGTCGCGCCGGAGGTCCGCCGGCTGCCCGGCAGCCTGGTGAACATCTTCAAGGAGTACGAGGCCGACCTCGGCTATCCGCGGCCGTCGACCGGCGACCTGAGCCCGTGGAGCGAGCGCGGCGTGATGCTGCTGAACAGGGTGCTCACCGTGCAGCCGGGCGCACCCGGCTCGCATCGCGGCAAGGGCTGGGAGCAGGTCACCGAGCAGGCGATCCGCGCGCTGGCCGCGCGCGGCGGCCCGCTGGTCGCCATCTTGTGGGGGAACGACGCGCGCAACCTGGCGCCGCTGCTCGGCGGCGTGCCCAGCATCCAGTCCGCGCACCCGAGTCCCATGTCCGCCGATCGCGGGTTCTTCGGGTCCCGGCCGTTCAGCCGCGCGGACAAGCTCCTGCAGGAGCAGGGCGGCGCCCCGCTCGACTGGAAACTGCCCTAGCTCCCCCGGATACGACATCAGGTAGTGGTCTGCTGTCGCTCTATGAGCAGCAGACCACTACCTGATGCTGAATGGAACCGGGTGCTATTCCCGGACGAACGTGCCGCGGCCGGGCACGGAGCTCACCAGGCCCTCGTCGCGCAGCGCCTTGAGCGCGCGCTTCACCGTGCCGTCGGAGACCCCGTAGACCTGCATGAGGGTGGAGATCGACGGCAGCAGCTTGCCCGGCGGAATCGCACCGCGCTCGATCTGCCCGCGCAGAATCCGGGTGAGCTGAGACCAGACCGGCTCTCCGGCGTGATGATCAATCTCCTCCATGCCTACCACGCTAGATAGGCCCTACCAGGCGCTATCCGGCAGGACCAAGTTTACCCAGGTTGACCAAGGTGTTTTTTGGCAGGTCCGGGCGATGATGGGTTATCCGTGATCCAGTTGGGTATCCGAGGTAAACCTAGGTATCATTGGCGGCATGGACGACACCGAGGCGGAGCTGGTCCGCCTGAAGAGCATCTGGGGTGGTATTTACTCGATCACCTGCCTGGACGGCGTCTGGTCCGCCTACTACATCCGCACGGGCGAGGAATTCTCCGCCACCACCCTGCGCAAGCTGCGGGGCATGCTGCGCCAGGACTACGAGCGACGGATCGAGCTGCGACCTGGATCACCGGAGCGGATGTCGACCTGACGGGTAACTGCCGGAAGCCGGGTCACGGCAGCTGGCAGCGACCGGGCGGGTACCCGGGGCTACTACGACGCAACGGCGATTCACTCACCCGAAGGCGCGGATCACGGGCGCCATCAGCGCCAGGTCATCGGCCCTCGTGAGGCCGGGCAGTGCGACGAACACCGTGCTGACGCCCCGTCCGGCCAGCTCGCGGTACCGGGCGACCTGATCGGCCGCGACGCCCGCGTGATGCCGCCGCCCGAACGCGGTCGCGCTCGCCCGGCCGCGCAGCCGCTCGACCAGGCTGGCCACGTGCTCGCGGTCGGCGCCGAGGACCGGAAGGTCGAGCACGGTCACCGCCACGTCGGCCGGGTCGCGCCCGGCCTGCTCGCAGTGCGCGCGCAGCGCGGCGAGCTTGACGTCGAGGACCGTCAGGTCCGACGGCAGGTTGCAGGCGTCACCGAGCCGGGCCGCGATCCCGAGTGTGCGCTTCGCGCCGTTCCCGCCCACGATGATCTCGATCGGCGTGACCGGGCGCGGGTAGCAGGTGGTCTCCGGCAGTTCCACCCGCTCGCCGCGGAACGGCTTGGTGCCGGGCTGCCAGAGCGCCCGCAGCGTCTCGATCGCCGCCTCCAGCAGGTCGAGGCGCTGCGCGGCCGGCGGGAACGGCAGGCCGAATGCCTCGTGCTCGCGGTCCCACCAGCCGGCCCCGATGCCGCAGAACGCGCGCCCGCCGCTGAGGGCGTCCAGCGTGGCCGCGGCCTTGGCGATCACCCCGGCCGGCCGGTAGGTGACCGGGGTTACGAGGGTGCCGAGGCGCAGGCTCGTGTCCAGCCCCGCCAGCAGGCCGAGGGTGACCCAGGGCTCGGGGATCGGCTCCCAGGCGCGGCCGACCTGGGGGATCTGCAGCAGGTGATCCATGAGCGCGATCCCGCTGAAGCCCGCGTCGGCCGCCGCCGCGGCCATAGCCCGCAGCCACCCGGCCGGGTCGTCGTCCCAGCCGAAGCGCGAGATCTGCAGGATGAACTCGAGTTGCCCGGTGCCGCGCCGCCGCCGGTCCGCGGCACCGGGCGCGGGCGCGGCCACGACGGTCCGGCCGGGCGCGGGCGCGCTGACGCCGTCCTCCCCTGCGGCCGGCACGACGAGATCCCAGCCCTCGGCTGCGAGCTGACCGGAGATGTCGCGCATCCGGCGCAGCTGCGCGGTGAGGACCGCGGCCGGAACGGGCACGTCGCGGGCCCGGTTCCGGTCCCGGCAGCGGGCCGCGCTCGTGCCGAACACGACCGCGACGGCGGGCAGCCCGTGGCGGCGGGCCACCGCCAGGTACTCCAGCCGCCGGTCCGGATCCAGCCCGAGCGTGTCGACGACCACCGTGAGGCCACGCCGCGCCCTGGCGGTCACGATGTGGCCGAGCAGCGCGAACGCGTCCGCCGAGGCGTCGAGGTCGTGCTCGCCGCTGCCGACCACGCCGCGCAGCTGGTCCGAAGAGACGATCTCCCTGGCCAGATAGCGCTCCGCGGCCCAGCTCGACTTACCCGCGCCGGACGGCCCGACCAGCACGATCAGCGCCGGGTCGGGAATGCCCGCTACCGCTTCCACGTGCCCCAGCGTGGCAGACCGCGGATCAGGCTGCGGCGCGATACCGGACCCGGCCGCGGTCGATGACCACGGTCCCGTCCTCCTTCGCCGTCTGGAATACCGCGGATCCGTCGCCGTCGGTCCAGATGGAGATCACGAGCGTCTCGCCCGGCAGCACCGGCGCGCTGAACCGGCCGCCCATGGAGACGAACCGCGCCGGGTCGCCGCCGCACAGCTCGTGCAGCAGTACCCGGCCGGTGAACCCGTACGTGCACAGCCCGTGCAGGATGGGCCGGCTGAATCCGCCCCTGGCCGCGAACTTCGGGTCGACGTGCAGCGGGTTGCGGTCGCCGGACAGCCGGTACAGAAGGGCCTGCTCCGGTCGTGTCGGCTCGGTCACGCGGTGGTCTGGAGCCCGGTCCGGCAGCTGCCACGGCGCCGCCGTGCCGCGGTCCCCGCCAAAGCCGCCTTCGCCGCGGATGAAGGTGCTGGACCGGGTCGTGATCATCGGCTCGCCGGTCGCCGCGTCGACGGCCACGCTCTCCGACTCCACCAGTGCGCCTGAGCCCTTGTCGTACATGCCTGTGACGGTGGCGGAGCTGCGCAGCGTGCCCTCCACCGGGAGCGGCCGGTGCAGTTCGACGTACTGCTCGGCGTGCACGAGCATGGCCCGGTCGAAGTCGCCGATGCTGCGCGCCGCCCCGGCCTGGGCCAGCAGCACCCCGAACGTGGGCAGCACCTTCTGCTCGATGCCCTCCGAGTTCTCGGTGGTGAACTCCAGCTCGCGGAGCGGGTCCCCGAGTCCGGCCCCGACGCCGATCGCGTACAGCAGCGAGTCCTTAGACGTCCAGGACCGCTCGCGGCCCGGACCGGGCTCGCCGACGAGGCTGTGATCGAGGGACATGCAAGACCTCCTGCGTGGGGCGCGGTCCGGGTGCTCTGGCAGCTGGATCAGACAGGACCATTCTGGGCAGACTGGCCGGGGGTGGCAAGACGCGGGGACCCCGGCGGCACGGTCGCGGCGATCCCCTGAAGTTCGGCCCGTAGCGTGAACCCTGCCGCCGTGGGCCCGTGGCAAGCCGGGTGGTGATTGTCCGGCTCTAGAACATGCTTCTAGTATTTGGTTCACTGCTGTCTTGCGGGCGCGACCAGGGAGGTCCCGGATGGGCATGCTCGACGGCCGGGTGGCCATCGTGACCGGCGCGAGCCGGGGCATCGGGGCGCAGATCGCCCGCCGGTTCGGCGCCGAGGGCGCCGCCGTCGCCGTCGCGGCGCGCACCGTGGAGCCGGGCACGTCGGCCCTCGCGGGCACGATCAGCGAGACGGTGGACCAGATCAAGGCGGCGGGCGGCACGGCCGCAGCGATCCCGGCGGATCTGTCCAAGCCAGCCGACCGTGAGCGCCTCGTCGCCGAGACGACCAGCCAGTTCGGACCGCCGGACATCCTGGTGAACAACGCGGCGGTCACGTACTTCACCAGGGTCGAGGACTTCACGGTGAAGCGGTACGGGCTCATGTTCGCGGTGCAGGTCGAGGCTCCGTTCGAGCTGGCGCGACTGGTGCTCCCCGGCATGCGCGAACGCGGCCGCGGCTGGATCCTCAATATCTCCTCGCTGGCCGCCGTGCACCCGGCGATGCCGCCCGGCGGCTTCGCCGGCCGCGGCGGCACGGTGTACGGCATGTGCAAGGCGGCCATCGAGCGGTTCTCCACCGGGCTGGCCGCCGAGTTGTACGCGGACAACATCGCGGTCAACGCGCTGTCCCCGAACAAGGTCGTGCCGACCCCTGGCACCCTGTTCCACCACCTGATCAGCGGCGAGGACGACCCGCGGGCCGAGCCTGCGGCGGTCATGGCCGAGGCGGCGCTGATGCTGTGTCACCGGGATCCGCAGAGCCTGACCGGGCGCATCACCTACTCCCAGGATCTGCTGGCCGAGCTGGGCGTGCCCATCCCGCAAGCCGGCTAGCCGGGTTCGCGGTGACCCGACCGGGCTGGGTGCGCGTCGACTGTCACCTGCACACGGCCGCGTCCGGCGACGCGGTGACCACGATCGACGAGCTGGGTGCGCGGGCCGAGCAGCTCGGCCTCGATGTCGTGTGCATCACCGATCACAACGTGACCAGCGCGGCGGTGGTGGCGGCCGAGCGGGACATCGGCGCCCGGGTGATCATCGGGGAAGAGATCAGGACGCCCGAGGGCGACGTCATCGGACTGTTCCTGACCGAGCGGATCCCGTACGTGCTGCCGCTAGCGCAGGTCGTATCGCTGATCCGCGGCCAGGGCGGCCTGGTGTACCTGCCGCATCCGTTCGACCCGGGCCGGTCCAGCCTCGGCGAGGCCGCAGTCAGGCTGTGCGAGGCGGGCGACGCGGACATCATCGAGGCGTTCAACGCCAAGGTCGAGGATCAGGCTCGGAACGACCAGGCGGCTCAGCTGGCGAGCCGGTACGGACTGCCCGCCGGCGCCGGATCGGACGCTCACGATCCGGACGGCCTCGGCGCCGCCTACCTCGAAATGCCCGATTTCGACGGGCCCGGCGACTTTCTGACCTCGCTGCGGGCGGCGGTCATCACCGGCGAGTACCGTCCGCACGCCATCAGATACGCGCCCCGTCCGCGCTGAGCGGGCGCCCGCGACCAGGCACCGCTACCAGGCCCGCCAGCGGGTTCTGGGGGACATCAGGAACGCCGGAGCGGTCTTACAGCAAACCTCCAGACAGCGCCTCTACGCTGGGGGAACTCCGAAGAGCGTGAGGGGTATCAAACCGTGCGTGAGAACGTGATCGTCGCCTACCGGGGCGCGAACTACGAGCTAGGTCAGTGGCCCTATGGCTACGGGATCTGGAGCTCGGCCAACCAGGAACCGTTGCCACTGGAGTGGTGGGACCCGACACCAGAGGGCTGGTCCGCAGCCTGGTACCGGTTCGCCGCGCTCGAGGTGCCAAGGTCGATTACCCCGGTCAGCGGGGCGGCCCCGGCACAGGCTGGTCCCGCCAGCCCGGCACCCACGACTGCCTCTGGTCCGGCTGACAACGTCGCGATGGCCCCTGCGACGCCGCCGGGCCAGGGGACTGACATGCCGTCGGCCTCCGGCCAGCGGCCGGCGCCGTTCTTCGCGCCGACGGCCGCCCAGGCCGCAGCTACCGGGCCCGCGGGCGCCGCCGGCGCGAGCGCCGGCCACCAGGGTCCGGTGTACGCCGCCTGGGCGCCAGCGGTCCAGGCGCATCCGGCCGCGGCCGACCGGCCCGCGACAACCGGCACCGCAGCGCCGACGCCACAGCTCAGCCGCGGCCGCGCGCTGCTCGCCGCCGCGCTGCTCGCGGCCGGCGTCGTGCTCGGCGTCATCGGCCTGTTCCCGTCCTACAGCGGGTCGAGCCTGGCCTCGCAGGCCGCGAACCTCTGGCCGCACCTGATCTACCTGGCCGGCTGGGCAGCGGGCGCGGTGCTCATCTTCCGCGGCGGCGCGCGGCAGCGCACCGGCGCGCTGATCGCGACCGGCCTCAGCGTGGTCACGCTCGGTCTGTTCCTCGCCGACGTCGGCTTCCCGATCGCCGACGGCGCCAGCTTGCTGGGCGCGGGCCTCGTGCTCAGCCTCATCGGCTGGGCGGCGTGCGCGGCCGGCTCGGTTGTCGCCTTCGGCCGGTGGCCCGCCGACTGGCCGCGCCGGCCGCTCGGGCCAGACACCGGTGTCATCGCCGCGCTGGTTGTCGCCGCGATCGGTGTCGCGGTCACGTTCGCGCCGGCCTGGGACAAGATCACGCTACCCACCAATACCGCGGGCACCTTGTCCGAGACCCTCGGCAACGCCTTCAGCAACCCGGCCGCGGTCATCGCCGGCGACGTCCTGGTCATGGTCGGCCTGGTGGCCGTCGTCGCGATCGCGGTCGCGTGGCGGCCCGCCCGGCTGGGCTGGGCCCTGATCGCGGGCGCGATGATCCCCATGGCCGCGCAGGTCGTGTCGGCGCTGGCCCAGCTCGGCCAGCCCACCACGGCCGCCGACCTCGGGATCTCGCCGACGCAGGCCCAGCAACTCGGGATCAGCACCAGCCAGGTCGCGCACACCAGCCTGACCGTCGCGTTCTGGCTGTACTGCATGTTCGTGGTCGTGCTGCTGATCGGCTGCGCGTGGCTGGCGTTCGGCCGCGAGGAGAACGCGCAGGCCGGCCCGCTCGGCATCGGTCGCCCGGTCGGCTTCGGCGCCGCGCAGCCGCCTGGTCAAGGCGGCTGGCCGGGTACGCCGGCGAACTTCACGGCCCCGGCGGGCTATCCGGCCCCGGCGGACTATGGCGCCCCGGCGGGCTATCCGGCGCCAGCCAGGCCAGTCCCCGCACCAAGGTCAGCCCGCGAGCGCGGCCCCGGTGCCGGGCTCAGACCAGGTTCAGTTCGGCCGGCCGGACGGACCGGACGTGGCCGGCCCGGTCGGGACCTGACCGCCGGTCACGCGAAGAAGCCAGACCCCGTCCGCCCGCATGCTCACCGACCGCTGCGGGCGGGCGGGGTCTTCATCATCAAGCCGAAGAGCTAGGGCTCTGTCCGGGCCCTAACTCTTCGGCTTGATGTTGCCGGCGCCCTAGAGTCCGAAGAGGCGGACGCCGTTGTGCCACAGGACGGCGCGCAGCCAGTCGTCACCGAGCCCGAGCGCGGCCAGCCCGCTGACCTGCGCCGCGATCTGGTGCGGGATCGTCGGGAAGTCGGACCCGAAGACGATCCGGTCACCGAGCGCGCCGAGCCGGCCGACCAGGTGCGACGGCGTCGGCCCGAGGTAGGGCGGATCGGTGAACACCATCGCGGTGTCCAGCCACACCCCCGGATGCTCCTCGGCGATCTGCACGAACGCGTCCTCGTCCGGCGTGCCGAGATGCGCGATCACCAGCCGCAGCCGCGGGAACCGCGCCAGCAGCCGGCGCACGGGCGCCGGCCCGCAGTACTCCGCGTTGCCCGAGCCGTCGGACACGGCGCCCGCGTGCAGGATGATCGGCGTGCCGGCGCTCGCGAGTTGCTCCCACGTCTCGTCCAGCAGCGGGTCGACCGCGTCGTAGCCGCCGACCTGCAGATGCACCTTGACGCAGCGCCCGCCGGCCGCGAGGCAGCGCGCGGTCTCCGCGGCGACGCCCGGCTCGGGGTAGATGGTGAACGTCGGGATCACCGCGGGCACGTCGGCGGCCAGCCCCAGGGTGTGGTCGTTGAGGAACCGCAGCATCCCCGGCTGATGCGCGTAGGCGAGCGCCGTGTGGTGCCGGACACCCGCGGCGTGCAGGGTCTCAAGCCGCCTGGCCGCCGAGGCGCGGTAAGTGATCGGCCACGGCGGCGTCAGCCGGTCGAACCAGCGCCAGACCGCGTCCTGCAGCCGGTCGGGCAGGAAGTGGACGTGCGCGTCGACGATGCCGGGGACGCCGAGGGCCGCGAGGAAGCCCGGAATGTCGTCGTCGGTCATCGGCAGCAGCTTAGCTCCGGCCCGCCAGGGCGGCCCGGCGGTAGGCACCGGGCGTGATCGCGTAGTGCCGGACGAACCAGCGCGTCAGGTGGCTCTGATCCGCGAATCCCGACGTCGCGGCCGCGTCGCTGATCGGGCAGCCGTCCGCGATCAAACGGCGGGCCAGCCGCAGCCGGATCTGCCGCTGGTAGCCCGCCGGGGTCAGGCCGTACGCCGCCACGAACGCCCGGTGCAGCGCGAACCGGCTGCACCCGGCGGCGGCCGCGAGCTGCGGCCCGGAGATGTCGGCCAGGGGCGCCGCCTGCAGCAGGTCCCTGGCCCGGCGCGCGGAACTCGCGGACGCGGCCCGCCCGCCGGTCAGCCCACCGGCCGCGGGCACTGCCGCCGCGGTGACTGCCGCCCGGCGGGCCAGCGCGCCGACGGTGGCGGCCAGCAACTCGTCCCGGCGCAGCGCGGACGCGCCGCCGGCCAGGCCGCGGTGCAGCGCGCGGATGCGGCGCGCCAGCACCGGGTCGGTGTGCACCGGCTCGGCGAACAGCGGCAGGCCCGCGTTGGCCGGGCATAGATCCGCGAGCACGCGGGCGACGAGTTCGGTGCCGATGTGCACGATCCGGTAGGTGAACCCGGACTCGTCCGCCGGGTAGCCGTCGTGCGGGTCGTCCGGGTTGAACGCCATGACCATCCCGGCCGCGCTCGTGTGCCCGGCGCCCCGGCAGCGGAACGACTGCGCGCCGTCCTCGGTGACGCCGAACGAGTAACCCTCGTGGCTGTGCCGGTGATAGACGGTCGTCTCGAAGTGCGCGTGCATCGCCTCAAGCGGCAGGCCGGGAGCCCGCCAGTACCGAGACCAGTCGTCCGCCACGTTCCCATCCTCGCGCACATCCGTTCAAGACCGCGCGGGCCGGCGCCGGCAGACTGCGGTCATGCGTTTCGATACCAAGATCGCCATCGCTGTCCGCTCCGACCTGGCTGGATGGCAGAAGCTGAACGTGACGGCGTTCCTGGCGAGCGGCGTGGCGGGCGGGCGGCCCGAGGTCATGGGCGAGCCGTACCAGGACGCGGCCGGCACCGGCTACCTGCCGCTGCTGCGGCAGCCGGTCCTCGTCTACAGCGCGACGGCCGCGGAGCTCGGCGCGGTGCGCGACCGCGCGCTGGCGCGCCAGCTCGACGTCGCCGTCTACATCGAGGAGATGTTCAAGACGGGGAACGACGCGGACAACCGCGCCGCCGTGCTCGGTGCGGACGCGGCGGCGCTACCGCTGGTCGGCATCGCGGTCTACGGGCCGAAGAGCCCGATGGACAAGGTGCTCAAGGGGCTGACGCTGCACCCGTAACCGGCCGGGCCCGGCGCCGGGTGCGGCGGTCGGCCGCTAGAGACCGATCCGGCTCGCCAGCCGCTCCCGGTGCAACGTCGCGTCGCCGAGGAACAGCTCGCTCGCCTTGGCCCGCTTGAAATACAGGTGCGCGTCGTGCTCCCAGGTAAAGCCGATGCCGCCGTGCATCTGGATACTCTCGGCCGCGACGTGGAAGTACACGTCCGAGGCGTACGCCTTGACCAGCGCCGCGACGGTTGGCACTTCGGGCGAGTCCTCGGCCACCGCGGCCGCGGCATACTGCACGGCCGAGCGCAGCGACTCGACCTCCAGCAGCAGGTCGGCGCACCGGTGCTTGAGCCCCTGGAAGCTGCCGATCGGCAGGCCGAACTGGTGCCGCACCTTGAGATAGTCGACGGTGAAGTCCAGCACGCGCTGGGCACCGCCGAGCTGCTCGGCTGCCTGCGCGATGGCCGCCACGTCCAGCGTCTTGGCCAGCATGAACTCGGCCGCGCCGGCCGCCCCGATCAGGGTCGCCGGCACGCCGTCAAAGTCCAGCCGGGCCAGCTTGCGCGTCTGGTCCAGCGTCGGCAGCGGCGTCCTGGTCAGGCCCGGCGCGTCGGCCCGCGCCGCGAACAGGCTGAGACCGTCCCCGGTCCGGCCGATCACCAGGATCAGGTCCGCGGTGTGCCCGTCGAGCACGAAGCTCTTGCGCCCGTCCAGCCGCCAGCCGTCACCTGGCCCGGAATCCGGCACGACTGCGGCCGCGAGCCGGGTGGCGCCGGTCTCCCAGGAGCCGTCTTCCTCGGTGAACGCCAGCGTCGCGACCAGCTCGCCGGCGGCGATACCGGGCAGGTACTGGTTCTTGGCCGCATCGTCCCCGCTGGCGAGCAGCACGTTGGCCGCGAACACGGCGCTGGCCAGGTACGGCCCCCCGTACAGGGCGGCGCCGAGCTCCTCCAGCACGATCGCCTGCTCGGCGAACGAGAAGCCGGCCCCGCCGTACTCCTCGGGAATGGCAATGCCCTGCAGGCCGAGCTGTTCGCCCGCTTGCTTCCACACGGCCGGGTCGCCGCCATCGGCGGCCTCCATCAGCTCGCGCACCGCCGAGATCGGCACCCGGTCAGCCAGGAACCGGCGCACCGACGCCCGCAGTTCTTCCTGCTCAGCGCTTACTCCGAGGATCATGTGCCCGGCTCCTGTTCTGCCTCATTGGTTTCATCAGTCACGACAAGTACGTCGAGCGCCTCGACCTGGCGGCCGCGCACCCAGAGCGGATTGACTTCGAGCGCCTGCAGCCCGGTCCAGCGATCCCGCCAGCGCGGCGATGTCGCTGATGACGGCCGCCAGCGCGTCCAGGTCGGCGGGCTCGGCGCCGCGCGCCCCGGTCAGCAGCGGCAGCCCGCGCAGCTCGGCTAGCATGCGGCGGACCTCGGCGGCGTCGACGGGCAGCACCCGCAGGCTGACGTCGCGGAGGATCTCCACGAAGACGCCGCCGAGGCCGACGGCCAGGACCGGGCCGAAGCCCGGATCGACGCTGACGCCTGCGAGCATCTCGGTGCCGCCGGTCCGCATTCCGGTCACGAGCACCTCGCCGGCGTCGTCACCCGCGCTAGCGGCATTCCGGGTGACGCGGTCATAGGCCGCGCGGATCTCCCCGTCCGTGCTGAGCCCGAGCGCCACCCCGCCGATGTCGGACTTGTGGGTGATCTGGGCCGAGGAGATCTTCAGCGCCACCGGGCGGCCCACGGCGGCGGCGGCACTGACGGCCTCGGCCGCGGACCTGGCCAGCCGGCCGGGCACGACCGGTATCCCCGCGCCGGCCAGCAGGTCCCGCGCGCGGGCCTCCGGCCACGCGGTCGCGGTCCCGGCCGATGGTGCCGCCCTGCCGGGCAGCTCCCGGACGCGGCCGCGCCCTTCCTGCCAGCGCAGCGCGTTGCCGATGGCCTGCACGCCCAGCTCCATCCCGCTGACCAGGTGCACACCGCGGGCGCCCAGCAGCTCTCTCGGGTAGCCGCCGATGTCCACGCAGGTCAGGCTCAGCGGGATCGCCGGGATGGGCGCCGCCGCGATCCGGTCCGCTAGCCAGCCGATCCGCGACTCCAGCAGTTCCGCCAGCCGGGGGTCGGCGGGCCGCGTCTCCGGCACAGTGAAGCCGGTGAAGATGACGAAGTCGAGGCCCGGGTCAGCCAGCGCGGCGTCGAGGGCATGGTCGATGGCGGTGAGCGGTGAGGTCCGCGCGTTGGCCAGCACGTAGCCGGTCACGTCGAGCGGGTTGCGGGCCGCGGCGAAGGACGGCAGGTGCGCGGCGATCTCCTTCGTCGTCTCCGGCGTGAACGGCGGGATCTCGATGCCAGCGGCGCTCGCCCGGTCCGCGATGATGTCGCAGGCACCGCCCGAGGCCGTCAGCACGCCCATCCGCCGCCCGCGCGGGACCCGCTGGTAGCCGAGCACGGACGCGGTGGTGAGCAGTTCCTCGATGCTGGCGACCCGGATGATGTTCAGCTGCCGCAGCGCCGCGTCGACGACGGCATCATCGCCCGCCACCGCGCCGGTGTGGGCGAGCGCGGACTGCTGCCCGGCCTCGCTCGCCCCGACCTTCAGCGCGACGATCGGCTTGCCGGCCTCGTCCGCGCGCAGTGCCGCGGCGCTGAACGCGGCCGGGTCGCCGATCTCCTCCAGGAACAGGCAGATGACCTTGGTCTGCTCATCGGCGACCAGGTAGTCGAGCACGTCGCTGGTGGTGATCATCGCCTCGTTGCCGAGTGACGCCACCGTGCTCACGCCGATCGCCTGGGACCGGGCGAACGCCAGCAGCGCGCTGGACAGCGCGCCGCTCTGCAGCCCGATGCCCACCGGGCCGGGCGTCAGCGGCAGCGGCACCGTGAGCGCGAACGGGGCGACCTTGGCCGCGGTGTTCAGGAACCCCAGGCAGTTCGGCCCGAGCACCGCGATGCCATGCGCCGCGGCCCGGGCGATGAGGTCTGATTCCAGCGCCTGGCCAGCGCCGCCGGCCTCGCGGTAGCCCGAGGCGAGTACCACCACGTTCCGCACCCCGGCGGCCGCGGCGTCCTCCACCACATCCAGGACCGCGTGCGTGGGCGTCAGGATGAAGGCCAGGTCAGGCGGCTCAGCCAGGTCGCGCAGGCTGGGCACCGCGGGCCGGCCGAACACCTCCCGGTGGGCCGGGTGCACCGGATGCAGCGGCCCGGTGTAGCCGACCGCGCTGCTCGCGGCGACGATGAAGCGCGCCCAGCCGGAGGTGTCAGAGGCGCCGACCAGCGCGAGGCTGCGGGGGGCGAAGAACTCGGCCAGGCGGTCCTGGCTGATCAGCTCGCGGGCCGCGGCACTGCGCACCACGGAACTGCTCACACGCGCACCCGTGGCTCCTTGGGCAGCCCCAGCGCCCGTTCGGCGATGATGTTGCGCTGGATCTCGCTGGTCCCGGAGTAGATGGTGCCCGCCCGGCTGGACAGGAAGACGTTCTGCCAGGTCGTGGTCGGGTAGCCGCCACCCTCCGGGCGGACGAGTCCGTCGGTGCCCTCGATCGCCATCGCGATCTCGCCCAGCTTCTTGTGGTACTCGCTCCAGAAGAGCTTGCTGACCGACGCCTCGGGCCCGGGCTGGCGGCCCTCGGCCAGGCCGGCCAGCAGCCGGAGGCCGGCGTAGCGCATGATCTCCACCTGGGTGTAGGCCCAGGCCAGCTTCTGCCGGATCAGCGGGTCGGAAGCGACGCCGCGCTTGCGCGCGGCCTCGGCCAGCTCCCAGAACTCGCGCTCGTAGGCGAGATGCTGGATGGTCGCGCTGCCGCCGCGCTCGTAGCCGAGCGTGGTCATCGCGACCTTCCAGCCGTTGTTCAGGCCGCCGATGACGTTGAACAGCGGCGCGCGGACGCCGTCCAGGAAGTCCTCGGCGAATCCGGACGCACCCGAGATCTGGCGTATCGGCCGGAACGTTATCGCCGGATCCTTGAAGTCGATGAGCACGTAGGAGATGCCGGCGTGCTTCTCGGCGTCGGGATCGGTCCGGCACAGGACAAACATCTTGTTCGCCAGCTGGGCCCCTGAGGTCCAGACCTTCTGTCCGGTGATGACGATCTCGTCGCCGTCGACCACGCCCTTGGTCTGCAGGCCGGCCAGGTCAGACCCGGTGCTCGGCTCAGAGAAGCCCTGGCAGTAGACGTCCTCGCCGGAGATGATCCTGGGCAGGAAGGCGGCCTGCTGGTCGGGCGTGCCGTGCACGAAAACCGACGGCCCGACCAGGCTCTCGCCCATGCCGCGGGTGACCCGGGGCAGCCCGGCCCGGTGCAGTTCCTCGTTGAGAATCGAGATCCGGATGGCGTCCAGGCCGCCGCCGCCGTACTCCTGCGGCCAGCCGGGGCAGATCAGCCGGGCGTCCGCGCACGCGCTCTCCCACTGCGCGTACTCGGAGCTGGCCATCGCCTCCATCCGCCGGTTCGCGCTGTAGCCGCCGGTGACGATCGAGCGGTTCCAGTCGACCTTGTCGGCGAGGCCGGGCGGGGCGTGCTCGTCAATCCAGCTGCGCAGGCCGGCGCGGTATTCCGCGATCTCCGGGCCAAGGTCCAGTTCCATCGAGCCTCCCGACGCCGCCGTGCCGCAGCTGGTCAGCCGCCTGCGACAGGCCGGGCAGCATGGCCAGTTTTGTCAGCAATCTTAGAATTGGATTCTAGATGAGCACAAGACCGGCAGGCTTTCCGGCGGGCGGACAGCGCAGCGGGCGGCAGGGTCCCGGTCCGGAAACCTGCCGCCCGCATTCGGTGGATCAGATGAATCCTCAGGTCTACGCCACGCCGGTCGCGCTGGCCGGCGGCAGGCCGCCCGGCGTATCCCCGCCGAAGTAGGCCGAGAAGACACCGAACTGCTCCCGCAGCAGCGCGGTCTCAGACCGGCTCAGCGAGCAGGACGCGACGCCTGAGCTGTTGGTGATCACGTTCGTGCACCATTGGACGACACCGGTGGAGAAGCTGACCGGCTCGCCCGGCACCGGCTGGCCGCTGTTCGCGGTCAGCCGCGCGAACAGCGTCACGCCGCCGCCGCTGCGCGCACTCCACACGCTCAGGTGCGTCGTGTTGACGACCGCGGTGTACTCAATGGTCACCGAGCCGTTGCGCCCGTTTGTGTTCAGATCCGGCCGCGGGGTGACAGTTATCCCGCCGACCGTCGCGCCCGCCGGGCCGGGGAACGGCCCGCCGCCGCCACCGCCACCGCCGGTACCCCGCCGCCACCACCGAAGTACCCGCTGCCGCCCCCGCCGCCAGCGAACGGGCAGGTCGTGGACCCGGCCTGGGCGGCACCGCCATTGAGCTGCGTGCCGGGGGCCGGAGTGGTGCAGCCGCCGGCCGGCCCGGAGCCACCAAGGCCGGGGATGAGCGCCGTGCCGCCAGTCCCGTTGGTGGTGGACCCGGTGCCAGTTCCGCCGGGGGTGCCGAAGAAGTTGGTGCTCCCGCCGCCGGTTCCGCCATCGCCCGGCGTGTCCGCGGCTTCGTTCTCCGCCGAACCGCCGCCGCCACCGCCGGCCACCACCAGCAGGTTGGTCACCGAGAAGGGGGCGATAGCGACCGAACTGGCGCCACCGCCGCCGCCGCTCCGGTTGCCGTTGGTATCCGAACTGCTGTCGCCGCCCTTCCCGCCGGCATTCACGCCGCCGGTTGCCCGGAAGGCGGCCCGGCCGGGGAAGACGCTCAGCGTGGTCGGGAAGGAAATGCCGGACAGCGTCGCCTCGTACTCGCCGCCCCTGCCCCCGGTTCCGTCCCCGGTAACGAACGTGCTCCGCGCATCGGCGCCCGCGCCGCCATCGGCGATCACAGTCAGGCTGGCGACACCGAACGGAACCCGCCAGTTCGTCGCGCTGCCAGTGGCAGCGAACGTGCAGGTGACATTGACGGTGCCCGTGCACACGGGATTAGGCGCCGCGCTGGCGGGCGCGGCCATCAGGCCGAGCGCCGGGATCCCGGCTCCGGCCAGCGTTCCGGCGGTCAGAACCGCGAGCCGCGGTACGGCGAGCCGGCCCCGCCGGGCGCAGCGTAAGTAAGTGATCATGTGTAGCCCCCTGTTTCGTGCCCCAAGAAGTGGGGCCAAACTCCCCGCCGCTCACGCTGCGGGATAGGCGCACAGTAGCGGAAAGTAGCCGACCGTTACCCTGAGTAATCGGTCACGCTAGCCCCCGGCCGGGGAGGCAGACCGCCATCGCGGCTCTCTCATCGATCACGTACGGACGCGGCCGCCGCTCGCCCTCGTACTCCCTTGCTCGACTTCCGTGTGCCGGTGCGTCGCCAGACCCGGCTGCTGCCGGTCGTGGCCGGCGCCATGCCGGGGATCAGCGCGAAGGATCTCTAAGCAGCGCCGGGTATTCGGGAGAGCGTGACGGCACAACTCATCCCATCCGGCCGCTGCCTCGCCCGTGCCGAAGCGCACGTCCCACTGATCTGCATCCGCGATAGCCGCCGCCCCACGACCAAGGTGCGCTGCCTACTCGTGCCAGACGCCGACGACATCGGCTGGACCCCACTCCAGCCGGACCGCGCTCGGATCCAGGCCCCGCGTCCCCGAGAGCGACACGACCATCAGATCGGTATCGGCCGGTTCATAGCCGGGCACGGCCGGAGCCGCCCGCAGGAGGGCGGCCAGATCGTGCCGGTCGAAGGGCGTGTTAAGCCACTTGATTCAGCCGGCGAAGAACACCCGCCCGGCGACCGGCGATCGATTCGCTCCGACCAGGTCCACTTCGGGGTCGAATCGCCGGTTCCACCAGCCGCCGACCTTTTCAACTGCGGGCCATGGTGTTGCCCCGGCCGCACACGCCAGTTCTAGCGACTCGCGAATTAGCGGCTCGACCGCCATCCCGCGCCACGATGCCCAGCGCCGCTCCAGCACCGAGAACGCCACGTTCGGCCGGCCGCGGCGTATCTGCTCGTGCGCGGCCCGGCCAGCCGCCAGGTACAACCGCAGATTACTGTCCGCGATCCGGTATAGGGCAGGGCGGCCTGGCTCAGCCGACAAGGGTTCGTCAGTTGCCACTACCTGCTTCTCGACCACCAGCCGCCGCAATAGCGGGGAAAGCGCTCCGGACGGCATGCTCTCTCCCCTGGCCCCGGCGGCCGCGGCGATATTGGCGTGCGTGCGCTGCCCGGCTCCGATCGCTTCGAGCACGCGCCGGGCCTGGTCCGGGGCCGGGAACTCGGCCAGCATCGCCGCTTCCGGGACGCCGAAGACAGGGGCGGCGGGATCAGCGCACTCCAGCTTCAGGAAATCCATCGGCGCCGCGGCGTGCGGCCAGCTCCGGAGGATGCCGGGCAACCCGCCGGTAATCAGGTGCGCATCAATCGCGTCGGCCGGACCAAGCCCGAGCGCCCGCCCGGTCTCGAGGACAGTGAGCGGTCCGAGCACGAGGTTGTCGGCTCTCCCGTAGAACGGACGGTCGTATCCGGTGAGCCGCTCCATCATGTGCAGGTCGCTGCCGAGCAGCAGCAGAAGCACGGGTTTCCCGGCGAGCAGCCGATCCCAGCTTGCCTGCAGGGTGCCATCGAATGTCTCATCCTGCTCGGCGAGCCAGGGCAGCTCATCGAGCACCACGACCGACGGCGCGTCCGGCAGCGCGACGGCCAGCAACCGGAAGGCGTCGAGCCAGGTCGCCGGTCCGTGCGCGGGGATCAGGTCGGGGTCGGCTGGCACACCCGACTCGCGGAGGCCAGCCGCGAACAGCCCGAGCGCCTCGGCCGCGGACGCGCCCTTGATCGCGGTGAAGTAGAAGTACGGCAATCCGGCCAGATCGCAGAACTGCTGCACCAGCCTGGACTTTCCGACCTGTCGCCGACCCCGGATCGTCAGGGCCAGGCCACGGCGCTCCTGTCGCACGCGGCCTAGCCGTTTGTCCAGTAGCGCAAGCTCGCGCCGCCGCCCGATGAAGTCGTCCATGTGTACATCCAGTTTACGTATATCTGAATTTACGTAAACTCGGTTTACCAAAGATCCGGCCCGTGCCTCGATCCGCCCCGTCAACCGGCGACAGCCAGCCATCCGACCTGCATAATTCCAGAAGAGCGTTCTAGTATCTAGCTCTCAATTCTCACGGAAGGGTCGGGTGAGCCGCATGGGCACCCTGGACGGGCGGGTCGCTATAGTCACCGGGGCCGGCCGCGGCATCGGCAGGTCCACTGCCGTGCTGCTGGCCGCCGAGGGTGCCAGCGTGGTGGTAAATGATCTTGGCGCAAACCTCGACGGCTCCGGCGCGGACACCAGCCCGGCCCAGCAGGTCGTGGACGAGATCACCGCCGCGGGCGGCAAGGCGATCGCCAACGGCGCCGACATCTCCGACCACGCCGCGGCCGAGGAGCTGATCAAGGCGGCGATCGCCGAGTTCGGCCAGCTCGACGTCCTGGTGAACGTCGCCGGCATCCTCCGCGACCGGATGATCTTCAACATGACCGAGCAGGAGTGGGACGACGTCATCCGGGTGCACCTGAAGGGCACCTTCAACACCTCCAAGTTCGCGTCCGCGCACTGGCGGTCACTGCGGGACGAGCACGCACAGAACCGGATCATCAACTTCACCTCGGTCTCGGGCCTGCACGGCGCGCCGGGCCAGCCCAACTACGCCGCGGCGAAGATGGGCATCGTGGGCCTGACCTGGTCCTGCGCGAACTCGCTGGCCAAGTACGGCGTGACCTGCAACGCGATCTCACCGGGGGCGGCCACCCGCATGACCGACTCGGTCCCCGAGGACCGCCGCCGCGGCGCCCAGCCATCGAACGAGGACGAGCGCCGCTCGCCGGACAACGTCGCCAAGGTGGTCGCCTACCTGGCCAGCGAGCGGTCCGGCTGGCTGAGCGGCCGGATCGTGCACTCCTCCGGCTTCGAGGTCTCGCTCTACAACAACGCCGCTCCGGTCGTGCGGCTGATCGGGGAGCAGCCCTGGCAGCTGGACGAACTGGCCACCCAGGTCGAGCGGTCGTTCCGCACGATCGCCACCCCCGGCAGGATCGTGTGAGCACTCCGGCGCAGCAGCACAAGCCGGCTAAGCCGGTACCCGAGCCGACGCCGGAGACCCAGCCGTTCTGGGACGGATGCGCCCGCGGCGAGCTCGTGATCCAGCGCTGCCGCGACTGCGGCAAGCCGTACTTCTACCCGCGGCCGGTGTGCCCGTCCTGCGGGTCGACCGACGTTGAGTGGTTCCAGGCCAGCGGCCGGGCCACGCTCTACTCGTACGTGCTCAACCACCGGCCCGGCCGCGGCTTCGAGGCCGAGGCGCCGTACGCGATCGCGGTGGTGGAGCTGGCCGAGGGCCCGCGGATGATGACCAACATCGTCGGCGTGCCCAACACACCGGAGGATCTGGTCCTGGACATGGAGCTGCAGGTGACCTTCGAGCAGCGCGGCGACGTCGCGATCCCGCTGTTCGCCCCGGCGCAGGGGGAGCCCCGGTGACCGCGAGCGACGGCGTCATCATCGCGGGCGCGGCCGAGACCAACGCGCTCGGCAAACTGCCGGACCACTCGACCCTGCAACTGCACCTCGAGGCGGCGGTCAACGCAGTCGCCGACGCCGGCCTGCGGATGCGCGACATCGACGGCATCGCGACGGTGAACCAGCCGGGGCCCGTGCAGATCGCCCATGCTCTCGGCATCACGCCATCCTGGCTGGACGGCACCGCGATCGGGGGCACCTCGTTCCTCCTGCATGTCCGGCACGCGGCCGCCGCGATCCGGGCCGGGTACGCGCGCACGGTGCTGATCACGCACGGCGAGTCGGGTCGCTCCCGGGTGGGGGCGGCACCCTGGCCGCGGGGCGCGTCGTCGATGCCCGGCCAGTTCGAGGCGCCCTACGGCACCACGGGACCGACGTCTACGTTCACGATTCCGGCGCTCCGCTACATGAAGGAGTACGGGCTCACGCACGAGCAGCTCGCCTACGTGGCGGTCGCGCAGCGCAAGTGGGCCAGCCGCAACCCGCGGGCGATGTTCGGTGACCTCATCACCGTCGAGGACGTGTTTGCCTCCAGGATCGTCGCCTGGCCGTTCCACCTGCTGGAGTGCTGCCTGGTCACCGACGGCGGCGGCGCACTGATCGTGACCTCGGCCGAGCGGGCCGCCGAGTTCCCCAGGCCGCCGGTCCACGTCCTCGGCACGGGTGAGTCGTCCGAGACGCCGATGATCTCGCAGATGGCCGACTTCACCGAGTCCCGCGCCTTCCGGCTGGCCGGGCAGGCGGCGTTCGCGGAGGCCGGGATCAGCCCGGCCGACGTACGGCATCTGATGATCTACGACGCCTTCGCGCACGTGCCGATCTACGGGCTGGAAGCGCTCGGCTTCGTGGCCAAGGGCGAGGCCGGCGCCTTCATCAGCGACGGCAACACCGAGCCGGGCGGGCGGCTGCCGCTGAACACCAACGGCGGCGGGCTCTCCTACACCCACACGGGCATGTACGGCATGTTCGCGATCCAGGAAGGGGTCCGCCAGATCCGGGGCGAGGCTCCGGCCCAGGTGCCGGACGCCGAGATTAGCGTCATTCTGGGGAACGGGGGGATGTTCGCGACCTCGGGCGTGCTCGTGCTCGGGCGGCAGCCCCGCTGACCCGCCGGACGTCCGCGGCCCGCAGGCCACCTTCAGTTCTTGCGATGACTATGCCAGCTTTCGGGGGAAACGCATAAGGTGACGGCGCAAGGGGGGTGTATGGGTGATGGACGTCATCGGGCTCATCACCGCGGTGGTCACGGCCGGCTTCGGCCTGTACCTGCTCTCGATCTGGCTGATCGAGTATGACAGCGAATTCCAGTCGTCGGCCGCCACCCGGCTGCCGCCGCCGCTGCTGGCCGGACATGTGCTGGCGGCGGTGACGGGCGTACTGCTCTGGATCGCGTACCTGGCCTGGGGCAGTCATCGACTGGCCTGGTTCAGCGTGTTTGGCTTCATCGCGGCCGCCGGGCTCGGGCTGACGATGGCCTACCGGTGGCTCAGCGTCTACCAGGCCAAGCGGGCGAGCGCCCGGGCCGCGGCGAGGTTCCTGGCCGCCCCCCCGAGCCGGGAGGCTTTTGTCGCCGCTTACGCCGACGTCGGCCCGCCGGAGCGCAACTTCCCGCTGACGGTCGTCGTGGCCCACGGCCTGTTCGCCGTCGCCACCTTGACGCTGGTGCTGCTGACGGCGGTCGGGGTGTTCCACACCTAGGCCCGCTCGGACCGGGTGCCCGGCCGCTCTGGCGGTGGCCCGGCCGGCTGGCCGGGCCACGTTCAACAGAACTCCGGCAGGTTCTACCGGCGGCGTCCGCGTCTGCCCTCGGGCAGCGCAGGCCCTCGCCCGGTCAGGTGCAGGGCCAGCAGCGCCAGGCCCACGAAAGCGAGGCTGAGCGGCGCGAACACCGCGCTCGTGGCAACACCCGCGGCATACAGGATGAACGCGATCGCGAACAGGACCGCGGCAATGACTGCGAGCATTAGTGACTCCTTGCTGAGCACCAGGTAACAGCGACGCTGTCAGCTACCCAGGGCGCGGCAATTCACTCCGCGCGGCGCGGGCACCGGCGGCCGGCCGGATCGCGCGGCCGCGCACGCATTTCGCCCGCTCGCGGCCCTCGTGCGGTGAACCGGACTGAAGCTGCGACCGTGTACATGCCTGGTGGGACTTAGTCGGTGCGGTCTGATTTCTGCGCGGCCGCGCGTTCGCAGCACCTGGAGCGGGGCTGGATGAGCCTGATAGCGCTTTTGACGTGGATCGTGACGGCGAGCCTGGGCCTCTACTTACTGTCCGTCTGGCTGATCGAGTACGACAAGGACTTCCAGGCCGACGCGGAGACCCGGCTGCCGCCGCTCGTGCTCGCCGCCCACGTCACCCTCGGCGTCGGCGGGCTGATCGTCTGGGCCTATTACCTGTTCTTCGACAACACGGACCTGGCCTGGATCTCCACCGGAGCCGTGCTGCATGGGGGCGTCGCTGGGCACGTTCATGGCCTTCCGGTGGTTCGCCGTCTACCAGGCCAAGCGGCAGGTCCAGCGGCTGGAACGGATCAGCCACGTCTGGCACCGCGGCACGGTGGCCGTGCTTGACCGGTCGGAGGCAGCGCGGCGCGCCGCGGACCGGTCCGCCGGAGCGGAACTTCCCGCTGCCGGTCGTAATCGCGCACGGCGCCTTCGCGACCGCCACGATCACGCTGGTCGTGCTCACGGCCATCGGCGTCGGCGGCAGCTGACCGCCAGGCCGCTAGCCAGCCGGGCGGGCGGCCGCCAGCAGGCCTACCTCGCGGCTGATCAGTTCGTCGTAGGTCTCGCGGCGCACGCCCAGCCGCGCGACGCCGTCCCGGCAGTAGATCACCGGCGGGCGCAGCGCCCCGTTGTAGTTGTTGGACATCGTGAAGCAGTAGGCGCCGGTCACCGGCACCACCACCAGGTCTCCGATCTGCGGGCTGCGCAGCATGACCTCGGGGGTGACGATGTCGCCGGACTCGCAGTGCCGGCCGACCAGGTCCGCGAGGACCTCCGGCTCGTCCCACCGGCCCAGCACGAGCGGGGTGAAGCGCTGTCCGTACAGCGAGTGCTCCAGGTTGTCGCCCATGCCGCCGTCGACCGCGACGTGCAACAGGCCGGACTGCTTCATCGTCAGCACCCGGTACAGCGTCAGCCCGACCGGGGCCACCAGCGACCGGCCCGGCTCGACGATCAGCTCGATGTCGGCGCCCAGGTGCCGGTGCGCGGCCTCGACCAGCCGCTCCAGGTACTCGTCGATGGTCGGCGCGACGTCGCCCGGCTCGTACCTGACCCCGAGGCCGCCGCCCAGGTCGTAGACCGGGAAGTCACCGAGGGTGGCCAGCGCCGCCACCTCGGCCTCGAACTGCTGGAGGTTGGTGATCTGGGAGCCGATGTGGGCGTGCAGGCCGCGCAGGTCGATGACCGGCGAGGCCTGCATCCTGGCGATGGCGTCCGGCACGTGCTCGACCGGGATGCCGAACTTGGACGACTTGCCGCCGGTCGCGAGCGCCGCGTGGGTGTGCGACTCGATGCCGGGACTCACCCGCAGCAGCACGGGCGTGCGCTGCCGGGCCAGCCGGTCGATCCGGTCAATGTCGTCAAACCCGTCCACGATGATGTAGCCGATCCCGGCGTCGAGTGCGGCCTGGATGTCCGCGTCGGACTTGGCGTTGCCGTGCATCACGATCCCGGCCGGGTCGGCCCCGGCGGCCAGCGCGATCCGCAGCTCACCGCCGCCGACCACATCGAGGCCCAGGCCCTCGCTGGACAGCACGCTGACCATCGACGCCGAGGGGAACGACTTCATCGCGAAACACACCCGGCTGCGCGGATGCCGGGTCGCGAGCCCGTCCCGGTAAGCGGCGGCGCGACCACGCAGCGCCTCCTCGTCGACGACGAAGGCGGGCGTGCCGAATTCGGCGGCGATGTCGGCGAGCGAGCAGCCGCCGACACGCAGGTCGGGGCCCTCGATCGAGGCGGTAGCGGGCAGCAGCGAGAGATCAGCCATAACCGATGCTTACCGGACCGGCGCGGCACAGTTCAAATCGGCCCCCCGCATCCGCTGCCGGACCGCCTCGTAGGTAATGATCGCCGCCGAAGTGGACACGTTCAGCGAGTCCGCCAGCCCGAACATCGGGATCCTGACCCGGACGTCGGCCCGGTCCAGCCAGCCGCCGGGCAGACCGGTCTGCTCCGCGCCCACCGCGATCGCGACCGGACCGGTCAGGTCGGCCGCGGTCAGCTGCAGTTCCGCGTCGGGGGTCGCGGCCACGATGCGCAGCCCGTGCCCGGTAATCCAGTCAAGTACCTGCGCCGAGGTGCCCGACGCGACCGGCACGGAGAACACAGTTCCCTTGCTCGCGCGCACCACGTTGGGATTCCCCCAGTCCGTGACCGGATCGGCCGCGATCACCGCCTCGACCCCGGCCGCGTCCGCGGTCCGCAGGATCGCGCCGAGGTTGCCGGGCTTCTCCAGCCCGGCGCAGACCAGGATCAGCGGGCTGGTGCTGACGGTCAGCCGGTCCAGGCTGCTGGGAACGGGGGGGACGACGGCGAGCAGCCCGTCGGGCCCTTCGCGGTAGCTGATCTTCTCGAAGACGGGCCTGGGCACCCGGACGACTTGCGCGCCGTGCTCCGCGGCGGCGGCGATCACGGCGCCCGCGGCGGCCGGGTTCAGGTCCGGGCAGTAGTACAGCGCCTCCGGCCGAACCCCGGCCGCGAGCGCGAGCTGGATCTCGGCCTGACCCTCGACCAGCGTGACGGCGGCCTGGTCCCGGCCGCGCCGCCGGCGCAGCGCGACGAGCTGCTTGATCCGGGGGTTCGCGACGCTGGTGATCTCCAGCTCAGCGAGCCGGCGCCGGTCAGCGGCCATGACGCAAATCGTAGTCGGGCCACGCCCGACCGCAGGCGGCTCGACAGGATCAGGATTCGTTCGTCGCGCCCAGCGCCTTGGCGACCATCGCGGCCCGCTCCCGCTTGCCAGTCGCGTCGAGCAGGACCTGCATGGTCGACAACGGCAGCACCGGGATCGGCCGTCCGCCGACGATGACCCGGTCCACCTGGTCCAGGTCCGGCGTTCCGAGGACCACGTCGCCCGCCGGGCCGACCGCCTCGACGCCTGCCAGAATCTCGACCTCGACGCCGCCAATCACGGCGAGGGCCCGGCGGACGGCGCGCACGTCGCCCCGATCCCAGCCGGCCTCGTCGCTCACCACGGCGTCGCGCAGCCCGTCGACCAGCTCGGCCGCGGCGAACTGATCCGCCAGCAGATCCAGGTCCCTGGGGTCGACCGGCAATCCGTGCAGGGCGAGCGCGGCGCTTCCGCCGACCGCCCACCGGCCACGTCGGACAACGGGCAGCTCCACCAGGGCCGCGCGCCACGCTGGTACTGATCCGGTCACGGCACCCAGCATCCCACCTGGCTGGAGATAGCGGACCGGCCGTCAACCCGGCGGCAGCCCGGCCGCCGCGAGCGCGCGCAGCCACGGGAACTCGGCGAGACTGTCGTCGCCGGGCTCGCGCGGCCGCCCGATGTCGGGACCGTACAGGACCCGCACGCCCCACGATCGCAGCTTGCCGAGGTTCTCGGCGAACGCCGGATGCGCGGCGTGCGCGGCATTGCTCCACGGCACCGCCACTATCGGCAGCTTCAGGCCGATGCCCTCGACCAGGATCCCGAGCGCGAGTGTGTCACAGATCCCGGCGGCCCATTTGTTGACCGAATTGACCGTGGCGGGCGCCACGATGATCGCATCCGGCGGCGGCAGCATGTCCGGCTCGCCGGGGTCCTTGTACTCGCTGCGAACCGGGTAACCGGTCTGAGCTGACAGCGCGGGCCCGTCGATGAACCTGACCGCGGACGGCGTGGCGAGCACACAGACGGTCCAGCCCTCGGCCTGCGCGGCGGTGACGAGCAAGCCGATGTCCCGAGCGGGCGGTGCCGCGCAGGCGATCGCGTACAAAACTCGGGTGGTCACTGCAGCACCGTAGCGCCGGTCCCGGTCGCGCCCCGGCCCGACCACCGCCAGGACTGGCGCCGGTCAGGCGTCGTAGTCGACGGTGACCTGGTCGGTGACCGGCAGCGACTGGCAGGTGAGGACGAATCCGGCCGCTAGCTCGGCCGCCTCCAGCGCGAAGTTGCGGCGCATCCGCACTTCGCCGGACCGCAGCAGCGCCCGGCAGGTCCCGCAGACGCCGCCCTTGCACGCGAACGGCAGGTCCGGCCGGGCCCGCTGGGCCCCGTCCAGGACCGGCGTGCCGGGTTCGATCGTGGTGGTGCTCGTCCGGCCGTCCAGGATCACGGTGACCTCGCAGCCACTGGTCAGCGGCGGTTCCTCGTGCCTTTCCTGGTCCGGCGGGGCCTCCTCCACGTAGAACAGCTCGCGGTGTACCCGGTCGGCCGGCACGCCCAGCTCGGTCAGCACGTCCATCGCGTCGGTGACCATCCCGTACGGCCCGCACAGCCACCAGTGATCGACGCTGTCTACCGCGCACAGGGCCGGCAGCAGCCGCCGCAGCCGGTCCGCGTCCAGGCGGCCGCTGAACAGTTCCACCTCCTGCGGCTCGCGGGACAGCACGTGCGCGAGCTGCAGCCGGACCGGATAGGTGTCCTTCAGGTCGGCGATCTCGTCGGCGAACATGACCGAGTCGGCGCGGCGGTTGCCGTACAGGACTGTCGCCTGCGCGTCCGGGTGCCGCAGCGCGGAGGCGGTGATCGACAGGACCGGCGTGATGCCGGACCCGGCCGCGATCAGCACATGGCGGCCGGGGGCCCGCAGGTCCGCGGTGAACGAGCCCGACGGCGGCTGCACCTCCACCACGTCGCCGGGCCGCACCTCGCGGACCAGCCAGCCAGACACCGCGCCGTCAGGCACTTCGCGCACGCCGATGCGCAGCCGCTCGCCGGCCGGGGCGCAGATCGAGTACGACCGCCGCTCCTCCCGGCCGTCGACAAAGCGACGCAGCGTCAGCGACTGACCGGGCCGGAACGCGAACTCGTCGGCCAGCTCGGGCGGCACCGCGAAGGTCACGGCGACGGCGTCGTCGCACAGCCGGTCGACAGCAGCGACGGCCAGCTCCCGGAACTGGCGCCGGGAGCTGGCGCCGGGAGCCTGCTCGCCGGCGGCCAAATCAGCGGGCGCGGTCACGCTCAGATCTCCTTGATGTGCTCGAAGGGCTCCGCGCACGCGCGGCATCGGTACAGGTCCTTGCACGCCGTCGAGCCGAACGCGGCGGTCCGCTCGGTCGCGGCCGAGCCGCACGCGGGACACGGCACGCCGCGGGCGGGCCCGGTCGTCAGCGTCAGCGCAACCGGCCCCGCGGACCGGCTGGCGTGACCCGCCGCCCCCGCGGCCGGCGGCGCTATCCCGGCCGCGGCCAGCTTGCGCCGCCCGTCCGCGCTAATCCACTCGGAGGACCACGGCGGGCTCAGCACCGTCCTGATCTCCACATCACCGAACCCGGCAGCCGTCAGCCGACCGCTAAGGTCCGCCCGGATCTCCGCCATCGCCGGACAGCCGGAGAACGTCGGCGTGATCGACACCACGACGCGGCCGCCCTCGACAGTGACGTCCCGGAGGATGCCGAGGTCGGAGACCGTCACCATCGGCAGCTCCGGATCGGCCACAGTTTCGGCAATCCTCACGGGCAAGTGCGGAGCGTTCAGGACCGAGGACGGCCGAGGGGGCCCTGTCCGGCACGTTCTTTTTGTGCCGGACAGGTGTCGCTCTCGGCCATCCGTTCGCAGCTCACCATCGAGCCCCCGGCAGCGACCTGGCGATGCTCTGCAGCTCCGCGAGCAGGTAGCCCATCGCCTCGGTGTGCACGCCGTCCCGGCCGGCCAGGCCCGCTACCCGCGCCATGGGCGCAACGGCCGGCCATTCCAGCCCCGCCGCGGCCAGCGCCGTCGCGAGCACCGAGTCGAACTCCGGCCGCACATCTGCCGGATCGGCCGCGACACCCGCGGCTGCGAGCCGCAGCTCGATGTCGACGGGCTCGAATAGCTCAGGCACCAGCGGCGCGACCGCCAGCAGCCCGGCTTCCATCCGGGCCCGCGAGTAGTCGGTGCCGTCTCCCAGCCGGACGAGCCACTGGGCGGCGTAGTCGCGGTGATAGGTGACCTCCCGCGCGCCCTGCGCAGCCACCGCCGCGAGCACCGGATCGGCGGCAGACCGCAGCCGCACCAGCAGCGCCAGCCGCCAGGTGCTGAACACCAGCAGCCGCGCGATCAGCCCGCCGAAGTCCGCGTCGCTTCCCTCGGCCAGCCGCACGTTGCGGAACTCCCGCTCGGTCCGGCCGAACGCGTAGTCGTCCTCGGTCCGGCCGGTGCCGTCGGCCGTCCCGGCCCTGGACAGCAGCAGCCGGGCCTGGCCGAGCAGGTCGAGCGCGATGTTGGCGAGTGCCGTCTCCTCTTCCAGCTCCGGCGCCCTGGCCAGCCACTGCTGCAGCCGGTGCGACATGATCAGCGCGTCGTCGGCCAGCATCAGGCAGTACGCGGCCAGGTCGCCGCCATCGATCCCGGCGGGCAGCGTGGTGTCGACGCCGGCCAGCGGGTCGGTGAAGCCAGTGCCGTAGGCCCACCGGTGGCCGGTGTCCTCACCCTCGATGATCGCCTCGTAGGCGCTGTCGCCCTTCATCGGATGCGCAGTCATCAGATGTGCGGGCCTCAGATATGGGGGACAGTGTCGGGGATCTCGTAGAAGGTCGGGTGCCGGTAGACCTTGTCGCCGCTCGGCGCGAAGAACGGGTCCTTCTCGTCCGGGCTTGACGCGGTGATGTCGGCGGCCTTGACGACCCAGATGCTGACGCCCTCGTTCCGGCGGGTGTACAGGTCGCGCGCGTGATGCAGCGCCATCTGCGCGTCCGCGGCGTGCAGCGAGCCGACGTGCACGTGGTTCAGGCCGCGCTTGCTGCGCAGGAACACCTCGAATAGCGGCCAGTTCGATCTCGGGTCGGCACTCATGCGGACGCCTCCCTCGTTGCCTGCTTGGCGGCGTGCGCGGCGGCAGCGTCCCGCACCCAGGCACCGTCCTCGTGGGCCGCCCGCCGGGCGGCGATCCGCTGTGCGTTGCACGGGCCGTTCCCGGCGATGACCTGCTTGAACTCGGTCCAGTCGGGCTGGCCGAAGTCGTAGTGACCGCGCTCGTCGTTCCAGTCCAGGCCCGGGTCGGGCAGCGTGACCCCGAGCGCTTCGGCCTGCGGCACCGTCATGTCGACGAACCGCTGCCGCAGCTCGTCGTTGGTGTGCCGCTTGATCCGCCAGCGCATGGACTGCTCGGTGTTCGGCGACTCGGCGTCCGGCGGGCCGAACATCATCAGCGACGGCCACCACCAGCGGTTGGTCGCGTCCTGCACCAGCTCGCGCTGCGCATCGGTGCCGCGCATCATCGTGAGCAGCAGCTCGTAGCCCTGCCGCTGGTGGAAGGACTCCTCCTTGCAGATGCGGATCATCGCCCGCGCGTACGGCCCGTACGACGACCGGCACAGCGGCACCTGATTGCAGATCGCCGCGCCGTCCACCAGCCAGCCGATGACGCCCACGTCGGCGAACGTCAGCGTCGGGTAGTTGAAGATCGACGAGTACTTCTGCGCGCCGGTGATGAGGCGGTTCGTGAGGTCGGCCCGGTCAGCGCCGAGCGTCTCGGCGGCCGAGTACAGGTACAGCCCGTGCCCGGCTTCGTCCTGGACCTTGGCCAGCAGGATCGCCTTGCGGCGCAGCGACGGGGCCCGGGTGACCCAGTTGCCCTCGGGCTGCATCCCGATGATCTCGGAGTGCGCGTGCTGCGCGATCTGCCGGATCATGGTCTTGCGGTAGGCGTCCGGCATCCAGTCCCGCGGCTCGATCCGGCGGTCCCGCGCCACCGTCTCCTCGAAGTATTGCTCCAGGTCAGGGGCATCCTGAACGGCCGTCATGGGCGGCTCCCTAATAACCGATCATTCGGTCAGTTATTATAGCGCGCTTTGGGCCGGGAACGGGGAGTCCACCCCGCCCCGGCCATGCCCGGCTGGCGGTATCAGCCGCCGGTCATGGCGGCGTCGATGCCGCTGACGGTGGCCCCGGCGGTCACGGTGATGACCTTCGCGGTCGCGCTGGACCCGGCGGCGTCCCACCACTGGGTCTTGACGCCGGACTTGCCGCAGCCCGCCTGGAACTCGACCCGGTACTTGCCCGGCGTGATGCCCGCCAGCGAGTAAGTGCCGGCCGCCGTCACCGTGAACATCGCGGGCTCACCCCCGGCGACCGGCACCGCGCTGACGCAGACGCCCGTGAGCGGGGCAGCCCCCGTTCCCGTTACCGAACCCGTGATCGTCCCGTCCGCGGGCAGCGCCGCGTCGATCGAGCCCGTCGTGTGGTCGGCCCGGACGTCGACGACCGCGGCGGAGCCGGGGCCGGGCGCGCCGTTGTACCACTGGACGCCCAGGCCAGCGGCGCCGTCGGAGCAGAACGCGTCGCCGAACTCAACCTTGTACCGGCCGACGGCCAGACCGTCCAGGTTGTACTTCCCGCCGGCGCCGGTCACGCCGAGAGCACCGGGGCCGCCCGAGAGCGAGTAGATCTCCACGCACTGACCCGGCTCTGGCTGCGCGCCGGGCCCGCTGACCTGGCCAGCGATCGAGCCGCCCTGCCGCAGCACCACGTTCACGTTCGGCTTGACCTTGCCGGCGCTCACCCAGACCGTGTGCCGCAGGTTCACGCTCGCCAGGTTCGAGGCCGGGCCGAAGCAGTTCGTGAAGACCTCGATCCGGTAGCGGCCGCGGGCCAGGCCGCTAATGCGGTAGTTCCCGGCCGCGTTCGTGACCCCTTCGCTGCTGAACAGCTCCTGCTTCGCGAGCGAGCTGGTCGCGGGAAAGGCGTCCACGCACACATTCCTGGCCGGGGCGCCGGTACCGATGACCGTCAGCCTGCCGGTGATCGAGGCGCCCCGAGCCAGCCGGACATTGACGTTCCTGGTGGTGTGGCCGACCCGGACCGTGACCACCCCGAGGTGCGTCGCGCCGGCGTCGCTACCGCCGAAACAGCTGCTGGCCAGCACGCTGTAGCGGCCCGGCGCCAGGCCCGTGATCTCATACTGGCCGGCGAAGGAGAAAGTGATATCGCCGCCGGCCAGCCCGCTGGTCTGGCTGACCGCGGCCACGCAACCGAAGTCGACCGGCTGGCCAGCCGCGTCAGTCACGGTACCCGTGATCGAGCCGCTCCTGGTCAGGACGGCGTTGATGCCGGCGACCGGCTGGCCGGCCGGCGCGGACACCAGGCCGGCACTGTCCTCGGTCGGCTGGCCCTTGAACCATTGCTGGGCGGCGGCGTAGGCGCTGATCCCTTCGCAGCCGCTCCAGAAGACGATCGCGTACGGGCCGGGCGCCAGGTTCGCGACGGTGTACGCGCCCGTCCCGTTGGTGGTCACGCTCGGCCCGAATTGCGAGTACGCGGTGCCCGCGAAGTCGACCGGCAGCGCGGACACGCAGACCTGGCCGACCGCCTGACCGGACGCGCGGGTCGTCTTGCCGGAGATCGTCGCGCCAGCCAGCATCGCGGCGTTGATCCCCGCGGTTACGTGGCCGGCCTTCACCACGACGGTCCCGGCCGCTTCCTGGCTGACCTGGTCGTTCCAGTACTGCGGTGCGTAGCTGCCCACATTGCCGCAGCCGCCGAAGAAGGTGACGGCGGTCCGTTCGGCGGGCAGCTGGTCGATGGTGTAGCTGCCGTCCGCTCCGGTCGTGGCAACGTCACCGTCGTCGTCGGTGACGCAGACGCCGGCCAGCGGAATGGCGGTGGCGGCGTCCTTGACCGTCCCGGTGAGGGTGCCGCCGGGCTGCAGGTACATGTTGATCCCGGACGTCGTCTTGCCATCGGATACGCGCACCGTGCCCGGATAGCTGGCGGATGCGTAGTTGCCGTTGTTGTTGCAGCCCGGATTGGCTTCGGCCTGGTAACGGCCCGCCGGAACGCCCTCGATCGTGAACCTGCCGTTGCTGCGCGAGCTCGCGAAGAAGTCCAGGTTGAAGTTGGTGGGCGAGTAGACGTCGACGCACATGCCGCCCAGCGGCTTGCCGGCCTGGCCGCCCAGCCGGATCACGCCGGTGACGATGCCGAGCTTCGGCAGGACCACGTTGATACCGCCGGTGACGTGCCCGAGGCGTACCTTCACCGCGTGCGCCGACTTGAGACTCGCCGCCTTCGGGTACCAGGCCTGGCCGTAGTCGGTGGCGCCGCCCGCGCAGCCAGGCACGGCGACGACCCGGTAGCTGCCGGGGTCCAGCCCGGTGACCGTGTAGTGACCCTTGGCATTGGTGATCGCCTGCCCGGTCTCCTGCCCGGCGGGGTCGGTGACGAAAACGCAGGCGTTCTTGAGCCGACGGTGGTCAGAACCCGAGATGGTGCCGCTCACCTGGCCGGCCCGGCGCATGACGGCGTTGATGCCGCGCGTCGTCTTACCCGCCTTGACCAGCACCTTGTTGGCCTTTGCGGCCGAGAACTTGCCCTTGTACCACTCCGGTGCCCACGGGCCGGGGGCTATCGGCCCGAACGGATCGGAGGTGTCGCAGCTGGAGTCGAACTGAATCGGGAACTTGCCGGAGGTAAATCCGCCACCAAACTCCAGCCGGTAGATCCCGTGCTTGTTCGTCTCGGTTCCGGCCGCGAACCCGCCATTTATCAGCCACATGCAAATCCCGGCCAGCGGTCGCCCGGCCGGGCTGGTGACCTTGCCGGTCACGACCGCCAGCGACGAGTCACCGGCCTGCGCGGGCCGTGCCCGGCCGCTGGCGATCTCATCGCCGGGCTGCGCCACGATGATCCGCCGGTGCTGCGGCACGACGACGCCCGCGGCCGCCAGGACCGCCTGCGGGCTGGCGCTCGCGCGGCGTGCCAGGGTCATCGCAGGCAGGCTGGTGATCGCGCTCGCCCCGACCAAGATGTGCCGGCTCAGGACCGGCCCGGTCGCCGCGTGCCCCGGCTGGCAGATCCGGTAGCTGATCGTGTACGCGCCGGTCCGCGGCAGCGGAAGCTGGTACTGCCCGGCGGATCCGGTTCGCGCGATCTTTACCTGGCCGGTCGCGCTGGCGGCCAGCACGCACGCGCCGCTGACCGGGTGGCCAGACTGATCCCTGACGACGCCGGTGACCAGGTGCACGGCCGTGCGGCTGGTGCGTTGCGGCGTGGCCGGCGCGCGGACCGGGCTCGGCCCGGCCGAGTGCGGCTGCGCAATCGCCGCGCCCGCCGGAACGAGCGCGATTGCCGTGGCCGTCGCGACGGCACCCAGAACGAGCCGCTTCATGGAACTCCCCCGCTCTGTGGGCGCCCGGCCGATGCACGGCGGCCCTGCTGGGCCGTAAGCATAGACATCGGGGCACACGGTGCATAGATCTGAAACCGGCGCGTTCTCCCGCACTGTCCGACCTGGCAACTGAGAGCGGGACTAGCCCCGGATGAGCTGCGCGACGATGCCCGCGGTCGTGGCCCCTGCGGACACCGGGACCGGCTTCGCCGTCGCCGCCGACGCGGCGTCTTGCCACCATTGCGACGCGTAGCCCGCGGCCCCGCAGCCCGCGGTGAACTCGACCCGGTAGCAGCCCGGCGGCAGGCCGCTGATCTGGTAGCTCCCGTTCGCGCTGACGCCGACGACGGCCGGCCCGCCGCGCAGCGGGAACGCCTCGGCGCAGATCCCGGTGAGCTGAGCCGCGCCAGGGCCGGTGACCGTTCCGGCGATGCCGCCATCGGCCGCCAGCGTGGCGTTGACGCCCGCGGTCGTGACGCTGAGGCGGACGGAGACCGAGCGACCGGCGGGCGCGAACGGGCCGGCCCCGTACGGGCAGTCGGCGGTCATCTGCAGCCGGTAGCGACCCGCCGCGAGTCCGGTCAGGGTGTAGCCCCCCGACGCGCTGGTGACCGCGACCGTCGGCTGACCGGCGCCGGTCACCGGCGTCGCCTCGATGCAGACGCCGGGCGCAGGCGCAGCCGGCGTACCCGAGGTGATGGTCCCCGATACCCGGCCGCCGGTGCGCAACAGGGCGTTGACGCTGGCGGTCGCGTGGCTGCTGACCGCGATCCCCGCGCGCTGCTGCGGCGCCAGACTGCTGGTGCCGGGCAGGCACGGGAACACCTGCACCTGGTACCGGCCAGGCACCAGCCCGCTGATCCGGTACCGGCCCTTGGAGTTGGTGAAGCCGTAACTCACCAGGAGCGGACTCGACTGGGACGCCGCCACGCACCAGTCGGCCACCGGCTTGCCCGTGACCGCCGAGCGGACCAGGCCCGCGATGCTGCCCGCGCGGCCGGCCTGAGGACGGCGTTGACGCCGGCCGTGACCTGGCCGGTCCGGACGCCAACGGTGCGGCCGTTCCGGTACACGGCCGGCCGGTAACCGTTGATGCCGTCGCAGGAGGGACTGAACGTCAGGCTGTACCGGCCCGCGGGCAGATCCCGCACCCGGTAGCGGCCCGACGCGTCGCTCACCGGCGTGGGGAACTGCACCGGGCTGAAGTCGGTGCGGCCGTTCGCGCCGGTCACCAGCACGCAGACGTTGCGCACCGGCTGACCGGATCGGTTCGTGATCCGTCCGGTGATGGTGCCGCCGGTGGCCAGCAAGGCACTGATCCCCGTCGTCTTGCCCGGCCCGGCCGAGATCTCCTGCGCCTGGCCGAACGCCGCCTTGCCGCGGAACCACTGCCACCCGTAGTTGCCGCGGTTCCCGCAGGTCGAGAACCGGTCCTGGGCCGTGTAGAACTGGGCCAGATACCGGCCGGGCGTAAGGTCCCTGAGCTGATAGGCGCCGTTGCGGGTCGCTGCTATGGCTCCGTAGGAACTGAAGTAATACAGCTCCGCGGCGATCGAGTCAGTCGACGCGCCCGCCGCCGCGCCCGCTGCCAGCAGAGTCACGCACACCCCGGAGAGCGGCTTGCCGCCCGCGCCGGTGACCGACCCCGACACGATCGCACCGGGCTGTAGCCGCGCATCCGCGCTCGCGGTCTGGGCCGTCGCCAGCGTCAGCGTCCGGGCGTGCGCTGAGCTCTCGGTCCCGTCGGCGCCCCCGTCGTAGTAGACCGGGGCGAAGCTCCCGCCGTTGGAACAGTTGTCGAACGCGACGAAGTAGCGCCCGGCGGGCAGTTGCTGGATGGAGTAGCTCCCGTCAGCGGCGGTGATGGCCACCGACGGCGGACGCTGCCGAAGCTCCGCGAGGTTGTCCGGGATCATTGACACGCATATCCCGCCCAGTGCGTCCCCGGCGCCGCTACGGGTGACGGTGCCGTTGAGCACCGCGCCCGGCTCGAGCTCGAACCGGCCGGCCTGAATCGTCCGGCCAGCCCGGGCGAAGGCGTACCGCTCAGCCGCCACGAAGTTCTCATTGTCGCTGCCGCCGCACGGGTAGGCGTCGAGCTGGTACCGCCCGGTGCCGAGATCGGTGAGGCGGTACTGGCCCTGGCTGTTCGTCGTCGCCTCCCCGCCGACCTCCGCCAGCGATCCGGTGCCCTGCACATCGACACAGAACCCGCTGAGCGGCGAGTGCGGCGCGGCGGCCGAGAGGAGGACGCCGGCTATGGTCCCGCCCGCGTGCATGGTCGCGTTGATGTTCGCGTCCCTGGTGTGCTTGCCGATCCGCAGCCAGGTCGCGTGCCGGGCGGTCGGCTTGTCCCGCCACCACTGCGGGGCGTAGTTGCCCGGCACCTGGCAGCCCGAGACCATCACCTGCCACCGGCCCGGCGACAGCGGCCCTGAGGTGTACCGTCCGTGCGCATCGGTGAGGGTCAGCTCACCTTCCTGCTCCGCGGACACGACACCGCCGGAGGTCGAGCTCTGGGCCTGTCCGGTCAGCAGCACGCAAGCGCCGGCCAGCTTGCGCCCGGCAGCGTTGCGGACCACGCCGGAGATCCCGAGCGGGCTGGCCGAGGCCGCCCGCACAGTGGCGCCGTTCGCGCGCGCTAGCGTCAGCGCGGCCGACTGGCCGGCCGCTGGCTCCGTCCTGAGGCTCGCCAGCCGCACCGGCGGCACGGTCACGGCCGCGCCCGCCGGCACCCGGACCGGCCGGGCACCGGCCGCGGTCAGCGCGCCGCCTGACCACTGCGTCCGGTACCGGCCCGCCGCGCAGCCGCCGAATGTGAGCGTGTAGCTACCGGGCGGCAGGGCCGCGAAGGTGTACCGCCCGGTCGAGTCGGTGAGCGCCGGGAACGCCGTCTGCGCGCTCGCCGCCGCCACGCAGGCATGCGCCAGCGGGCGGCCGTTGGTGTCGAGGACCGTCCCGGCCAGCGACCCGGTGCGCAGGCTGGCCGCCTGCGCTGCAGCCGAGGCGGGAGTGGCCGGCGCCGCACCTGCCACCGGAGAAGCGGGCGCCGCCGGAGAAGCTGCCGACGCCGGGGAAGCGGTCACGGCCCAGGCGGCCGGAACCGCCGCGCCAGCGATCAGCACAGTCGCGGTCAGCACTGGCGGGAGCAGCGCCGCGGAAAGGAGGGGCAGCAGAAATCGCGAGCGTCGCACGGCTCGGGATCGTACTAGCAATCTCCGGCTAAATCATTATTTAGCAGACGGCAATTTCGCCAGCTCACGAGCGGGTCGCACCGGCCGGGGCCAGGGGCGGTCGGCAGCCCCGGCCAGTAAGCCGCTGAATCAGGCCGGACCGTTCTTGTTGCCGCCGGAGCCGACCTTCTCGGCCGCCCGCACCACCTGGGCGTCGGGGGCATCGATGGCCGTCGGCCCGCCGGGGATGGGGACGAACCACACGTGCATCATCGGCGGCGTCACCTTGTTGGTCGACCCAGCCGGGCAGCTTTCGTGCCTGGCGTTCACCACGCCGGTCACGACACCCAGGCTGCTGGTGCACAGGTTGGTGTGCTCATGCCACTGGGTCAGGCAGCCGCCGGGCTGCGGCGTGCCGTCGCCCTTCGGCGAGATGTACATCGCGGCGGCCAGGACGGCTCCGTCGGGCGTGTTCGCGTACACCAGCGACTGCGGCTGGGTCGTGTCCAGGATCGGGTCGCCCTTGAGCGTGTCGATGTAGTACTTGATGTTCAGGTAGTGCACGACCGGCGCGCCGGTCGGCGTGATCGCGAAGTAGCCCGCCGCCTCGGCCGCGGCCAGGCTGCGGAACCTCTGCACGTCCTTCCAGCTCGTGTCGACCAGGCTCACCGCCGCCTGCTGCTGCGTCCTGGTGGGCGCGGTGGCGCAGGTCGCCGAGCTGGCCATCTTCATGCCGGGCATCATCTGCATGTCGGGCGACGGCATCGTGATGTTCCCGCCCGGCGTCGAGGTCGCCAGGCTGACCGAGGCGACACTGGCCCCGGTGGCGCCGGACATCTGCATGCCCGCGCCCGATGACCCGGCGGTCCTGGCGGCGGGGGCCGCCGGAGCCGCGGCCGAGCTCATCACCATTTCCGGCCCGCCGGCGACCAGCGCGATGCTCAGCAGCACCACGACCGCGCCGGCGGTGGCCCCCGGCGCGCCGAGCAGGTGCTCGCGCTTCAGCCGGAAGTCCTTCCGGCTGAAAAGCAGGAAGCAGCAGCCCGCGACGATGATGGCCTCCAGCACCGTGCACAGGCCGTCCCCGAAGCCGAACGGCTCCACGTCGTGCGGCGTCGGCCCGACCATGTCGCCCACGGTCCGGGTGAGGATGTAGATCACGACGATGCCGGCGTTGATGATCGCACCGGCCCCCAGCTGCCACTTCGCCGGCCGGGCGACGATCGCGACCGCCCAGGTCAGCTGCAGCCAGGCGACGACGAGCATGAACACGCCGAACAGCCAGTACTCCTGGAAGTGCTCGCCTGCTACCGCGAAGTGAATGACCGCGGCGGCGACACTGATGATGGCCAGGCAGTACCCGAGCACTTTCTGGCCGGACACTGACTGTTCTGGATTGGCCGCATGGACGGCACTGTCCGCGTACGCCATGGTTTTGCTCCGCCATCCCCGTCTGCAACTGTCAAGTACATTGACTATTTAACACCGAGGTGGCGGTCCGGCACAACGGACCTGCGCGACTCGCCAGGAAACGGTCAGGTTCGCCGGAGCTCGCGTTCAGCTCGGCCACTCCTTGGCCACCATCGTCAGCAGGTCGTACTTCGCGACCGGCGCGCCGGACTGGTTCGTGACGTCGGTGTCCCAGCGAACCTCGCCGTGCGCGGCATCCTCGCGCGGGATGATCTGCTTGCACGTCAGCGTCACGGTCAGCTCGTCACCCGGATAGACCGGCGTCAGGAACCTGAGGTTCTCCAGGCCGTAGTTAGCCAGCACCGGACCCGGGTCCGGGTCCACGAACAGCCCGGCGGCGAATGACAGCACGAGGTAGCCGTGCGCGACCCGGCCGTCGAAGAACGGGTTCGCCTGCGCCGCCTCCTCGTCCATGTGCGCGTAGAACGTGTCCCCGGTGAACTCCGCGAAGTGCTCGATGTCCGCCAGCGTCACCGGCCGCGGCCCGGCCACCACGGTGTCGCCTACCCGCAGGTCGGCCAGCGACTTGCGGAACGGGTGCCCCGAGTCGGTCGCGCGCGCCGCGCCCGGCACCCACTGCCCGGTGACGGCCGCGAGCACGCGCGGGCTGGCCTGCACGGCCGTGCGCTGCATGTAGTGCAGTACGCCGCGCAGGCCGCCCAGTTCCTCGCCGCCGCCCGCGCGGCCGGGCCCGCCGTGCACGAGCATCGGCAGCGGCGAGCCGTGCCCGGTCGATTCGCCCGCGCTGTCGGTGTCGAGCACCAGCAGCCGGCCGTGCCACGGCGCGCAGCCGAGTACGACCTCGCGCGCGAACCCGGCGTCGCCGGTCACGATCGACCCGGCCAGGCTGCCCAGGCCGCGCCCGGCCAGCTCGATCACGTGCGCGGTGCTGTCGTAGCCGATGATCGTCGACACCGGCCCGAACGCCTCGACCTCGTGCGGCGCGGCCCGGTCGGCGTCCTCGGCCTGCAGCAGCAGCGGCGAGATGAACGCGCCCAGCTCGGCGTCCGCGCCGACGACCTCGACCCGCTCCGCGTCCCCGAACACCAGGCGCGCGCCGGACTGCAGCGCCTTGACGCTGCGCCGGACCTCTTCCCGCTGCTCCACGCTGGCCAGCGCGCCCATCTGCACGCTCTCATCCGCCGGGCTGCCGACCACCACCTGCGCCAGCCGGGCCGAGACCGCGTCGATGACCGCCCCGGTCATCCGGGCGGGAACGAGGGCACGCCGGATCGCGGTGCACTTCTGGCCGGCCTTGACCGTCATCTCGGTCACCAGCTGGTCGACGTACAGGTCAAACTCCGCGGTACCCGGGCCCGCGTCCGGACCGAGGATCGAGCAGTTCAGCGAGTCCGCCTCGGCGTTGAACCGGGTCGCACAGCTGGCGACCGTGGGGTGCGCGCGCAGCTCCCTGGCGGTCGCGGCGGAGCCGGTGAACGACACCAGGTCCTGCTCGGTCACGTGGTCCAGCAGATCGCCGGCGCTCCCGCAGACCAGCTGCACCGAGCCGGTCGGCAGCAGCCCCGAGTCCACCATCAGCTCGACCACCCGGGCGGTGAGATACGCGGTCTGGCTGGCCGGCTTGATCAGGCTCGGCACGCCCGCAAGGAACGCGGGCGCGAGCTTCTCCAGCGGTCCCCAGACCGGGAAGTTGAACGCGTTGATCTGGATCGCGACCCCGCGCAGCGACGTCAGGATGTGCTGACCGAGGAACTGCCCGCCGCGGCCGAGCGGCTCGGCCGCGCCCTCCACCAGGACGGTGTCGTTGGGCAGCTCGCGCTTGGCCCGGCTAGCGTAGCTGAGCAGCACGCCGATCCCGCCGTCCACGTCGAACCTCGAGTCGGCCAGCGTGGCGCCGGTCCGCGCCGACAGCGCGTACAGCTCGTCCCGGTGCTCGCGCAGCAAGGACCCCAGCGCCTTCAGCAGCGCGGCCCGCTGATGGAAGGACAGCGCCCGCAGCGCCATGCCGCCGGCCGACCGCCCGTAGGCCAGCGCACCAGCCAGGTCGATGCCCGCCGACGACACGTACACGACCTCGTCGCCGGTCACGGCGTCGTAGACGGGCCGACCCTCGGCCGCCGGCGACTGCCAGAATCCTGCTACGTAGCTGCGAAGCGCGGGCATCGTCACTCCTTGTAAGTCATCTTTACTGACCGTACGTTCGGTACGTTATCGTGTCTGCATGTCGCACAGCCAGGCTGGTGCACGCCGGACGGGGACCGCCGCGCCCCGCCGCGGCCGGCCGGGTTACGACCTGGAGTCGCTGCTCGCGGTGGCGGTCACCGTCTTCAATGAGCGCGGGTACGACGGCACCAGCATGGAGGACCTGTCCAAGCGGCTGGGCATCACCAAGTCCTCGATCTACCACCATGTGGACAGCAAGGAAGAGCTGCTCGCGCTGGCCCTGGACCGGGCGCTGGACGGTCTGTTCGCGGTGGCGGACGAGGTGGCGGCGAGCACCGAGCCCGCCATCGAGCGGCTGGAGCGGCTCGTCCGCGGCAGCGTCGCGGTGCTGGCCAGCCGGCTGCCGTACGTCACGCTGCTGCTGCGCGCCCGCGGCAACACCGCCACCGAGCGGACGGCGCTCGACCGCCGCCGCGAGTTCGATCAGATCGTGGCCGATCTGGTCAAGCAGGCTGAGCGCGACGGCGACATCCGCCCCGACGTGGATCCCGCGGTCACCGCCAGGTTGCTCTTCGGCCTGGTCAACTCCCTCGTCGAGTGGTACCGGCCGCCGGCCCGGGGCGCTTCAGCGGGCGGACCCGAGGCGCTCGCGGACGCGGTCTGCGCCGTCGCCTTCGACGGCCTGCGGATCCGCCGCAGGCCCCCGAGCTGACTAGCGGGTGGAGTTGTCAGCCGGCAAACTCCGCACGTTGTCGGTGTGGCGCCGATTTGTCCGCGTCAGGACGCGCCGATCGCGCGCAGGCGCGCGATCGCATCCGCGGAGAGGGACGTGGCCAGCGTGAGCGAACCGACGTTGGCCGCCACCTGCTCGGGCGTCGTCGCGCCGAAGAGCACCGTCGTCACCGCGGGGTTGAGCAGCGCGAACGCCATCGCGAGCTGAGCCGGATCGCAGCCCAGCTCCGCCGCCAGCGCGGCCAGCCGGAGCGCCGGCCCGGCCCCGGCCGCATACCGCGGCTGGTCGAGCTGCCCGGCCGCCCGGCCCGCCGCCGGATCGGCCGCGTACTTCCCGGTCAGGACTCCCCCGGCCAGCGAGTACGACGCGACGATCGCGATGCCGCGCGCGGCCGCGACCCGGGTCATCTCCGGGTCCTCGACGAACTGGCGGGTGACCAGGCTGTACGGCGGCTGGGTCGCGACCGGGCCGGGCACGCCGGCCGCGTCCGCGATCGACCAGGCCGCGTCCATCTGGGCCGGCGTCCAGTTCAGGGTGCCCCAGCTGCGCGCGAGCCCGGCGCCGACCAGCTCGGTGATCAGCCCGACCGCGTCGGCCAGCGGCACGTCCGGCGGCGGCACCTCGGAGTAGATGAGATCCAGGTAGTCCAGTCCCATCCGGCGCAGCGACTCGGTGAGCTCGGCTCGCGGCGACTGCCGCGGCCAGAACTCCCACCAGAGCTTGTTGGACACGATCGTGTACTCGCGCCGCCACCCGGCCGCGCGGAACAGCTCGCCGAACACGACTTCCGAGTAGCCGGACGGGATCGGCGCGCGGCCAGTCTCATCGTTGTACCGGGCGTCGTCCAGGAGCGTAATCCCGGCATTGCGGGCCGCCAGCATGACGGACACACCCCGTTCCCGGCTGATGCGCTCGAATGTCCGCCACGAGCCCAGCGCAAGCCGCGACACCTCGATGCCGCTGCGGCCGAGCGGCGCGACGGGCATGAACGGCGGGTGGCTGGTCATTCGCGCTCCCCCTCGGCTGGGAAATTGACTTTCCCCTCGGGTCATGCCAGCTTCTGCTCGCATGGTGCCCAGCTCTTATAACGCTTTCTTCACCGCGATCGCAACGGGGGCGGCGGCCCTGATCGGGCTGCTGTTCGTCGCGGTCTCGGTGCGGGACGAGACGATATTCGGGCCGAAAGCCGTCGCCGGCGGCTCGGCCCTCGCGATCACCGCGTTCACCGGCCTGGTGAACTCGCTGCTCGTCTCGTTGCTGGCGCTCATCCCGCAAGACAATGTCGGCTACGGCGCGGCCATCCTCGCCGTGGTCGACATCGTCGGGCATCATCCGGCTGCACTACCGGCTGCACTGGGCCAGGAGCACGATCCTGCTCAGCCTCGCGGTGATCGCGTACATCGTTCAGGGGTACTACGGCGTCTACCTGCTGATCCACCCGCACAACACCAACTCGGTCAACAACATCAGCTACGTGCTGTTCGCGACGCTGGTGATCTCCCTCCAGCGCGCCTGGTCACTGCTTGAGGGCAAGCACATCGCGGTCGCCAAGGCGGAATCCCACGGGCGGTCAGGGGCCACACACGCTGCGCTAGGCCGGGCCCGCATAGGGTGGCGCCGGAGAGGAGCCGCCTCGTGATTCTCGACCAGCTCGAACGTCCCGATCGTGCTCGCGCCGCTGGCCGGCGGCCCGACGACGCCGCAGCTCGCGGCCGCGGTGAGCGAGGCGGGCGGGCTCGGCTTCCTGGCCGCCGGCTACCTCACTGCCGACGCGCTCCGGGACCGGATCGCGCAGGCCCGCGGGCTGACCCGGGCGCCGCTCGGCGTCAACGTGTTCGTGCCCGGCTCCCCCGCCGACCCGCAGATCGTCGCCGCCTACGCCGCGACGATCGAGGCGGACGCGCGCGCGGCGGGGGGCACGCTCGGCCCGCCGCGGTTCGAGGACGACGACTGGGCGGCGAAGCTGGCCCTGCTGACCGCGGATCCGGTGCCGGTTACGTCGTTCACGTTCGGCTGCCCGGAGCCCGCCGAGATCACGGCGCTGCAGGCGGCCGGCACCGAGGTGTGGGTGACGGTCGCCAGCCCGGCCGACGCCGTGACGGCGGCCAGCGCCGGCGCCGACGTGCTGGTCGTGCAAGGCGGCGAGGCCGGCGGCCACCGCGGCACGTTCCGCGACGACCCGGCGGCCGACCCGGGCGGCTTCGGCCTGCTGGCGCTGCTGCAGATCGTCACCGCGCGGACCGGGCTGCCGCTGGTGGCGGCCGGCGGCATCAGCACCGGCGCGGGCATCGCCGCCGTGCTCGCGGCCGGGGCGAGCGCCGCGCAGCTCGGCACGGCGTTCCTGCGCTGCCCCGAGGCCGGCACGGCGGACGTGCACCGGGCCGCGATCGCCGGTACAGCCGAGACGGCGATGACCCGCGCGTTCACCGGCCGGCTGGCCCGCGGCATCCGGAACGCGTTCCTGGACGCGCACAGCCAGGACGCACCCGTCGCCTACCCGGAGGTGCATCACCTGACCGCGCCGCTGCGCGCGGCCGGGCGAAGCGCGGGCAACCCCGGCGTCGTCAACCTGTGGGCCGGCCAGGCGCACGAGCTGACCGGGGACGTGCCCGCCGCCGAGCTCGTCGCGCAGCTGGCCTACGAGGCCCAGGAGGCACTCCGGGCCACGGCCGACCGGTGGGGCTAGAGTGCCCGATCAACGACTGATTTGAGAGGGAACGTAGCCGTGTCCGAAGACAGCACTAACGCAGGCTCGCGGCCGGCCGGGAACCTGTTCTCCGTGGCCGGGAAGGTCGCGGTCGTCACCGGCGGCTCGCGCGGCATCGGCGCGATGATCGCCGGCGGCCTGGTCCAGGCCGGCTGCCGGGTCTACATCACCGCGCGCAAGGCCGAGGCGTGTGACGCCAAGGCGGCCGAGCTGTCGCAGTACGGCGAGTGCATCTCGGTGCCGCTCGACCTGGCCGATCCCGCCGCCGCCGCGCGGCTCACCGAGCGGGTGAGCGAGCGCGAGGACCGGCTGCACATCCTGGTGAACAACGCGGGCGCGACCTGGGGCGCGCCGCTCGCGGAGTACCCGCTGGACGCGTTCGACAAGCTGTGGGCGGTCAACATCAAGGCGCTGTTCCACCTGACCCAGCTGAGCCTGCCGCTGCTGCGAGCCGCGGTGGCACCCGGCGATCCGGCCCGGGTCATCAACATCGGCTCGATCGACGGCCTCGGCGTGCCGAGCATGGAGACCTACGCCTACAGCGCCACCAAGGCCGGCGTGCACATGCTGACCCGGCACCTGGCGAGCACCCTCGCGCCCGAGTCGATCACGGTGAACGCCATCGCGCCCGGCCCGTTCGACAGCAAGATGATGGCGTTCGCGCTGGACAACCCGGCCACCCGCGCCGCGATCGCGGGCAACGTGCCGCTCGGCCGCATCGGCCAGCCCGACGACGTGGCCGGCACCGCGATCTTCCTCGCCTCGCGCGCGGGCAGCTACCTGACGGGGGCGGTCATCCCGGTGGACGGCGGGATCGCGGCTCTGCGCCGCTGAGCTGGCCGTCCGCTAGTCCCCTTCGGCCAGTTCCAGCCCGGCGATGATGGCGCGCGCGACCGGCGAAGGGTCCGAGCCGTCCAGCGCGAAGCCGGCGTTCACCGGCACGACCGGCTGCGCGATCATGCGCGGTCCGGTTCCGGTGTGCGGCCAGGTCGCCGTGTGCACGATGAACGGGTGGCACAGGAACACGTCCCCGGCCAGCCCGGTCGCGTGCACGACCGGCCGGCACAGCACCGACGGCCGCCAGAACTCGGCGTCTGAGTTCGTGCCCGCCTCACCGTAGGGAGCCAGGAACTCCGGCACATACAGGTGCGAGCCCTGCACCAGCCGGGTGGGCGCGTCGGCCATCGTCACGTCGGACAGCAGGAAGATGGCGAGCAGCCCGCGGTCCCTGGACCGCACGTTTACCCAGTACCCGTCGGCCGCCGGATCGGGTCCGCTGAAGCTGCCCTCGATGTGATAGCCGGCGTTGGCCCGATGCTCGCCGGCCGGGAACCGGATCACCAGCGCGCGGCCGACGTCGGCCGGCAGCTGGTAGCGGCCCGGCCCGATCAGCTCGTCGCACGCGGCGATCAGCGCGGGCGCAGAGCCCGCCGCCCGGAACGGCCCGTCGTCCAGGTCGGCAATCTCGGTCAGCACCGGCCACGAGCCGGGGTCGGCGGCGCCGACACCGCGCGCTGCGAGCGCCGCCCAGATCAGCTCGCGGCAGGCCGCAGTGGTATCCGGATCCACCGCGCCGCGGAGCGCGACGTAGCCGTCCCGGATGAACGCCTCGGTGTCCACCACGGGGCCATTCTCGGCGTCGACAGGACGGAGCGCACCCAGTTAGTCGTGCGGCCGTCCCCCGGCAACCCGACTGTGCCGACCCAGGGCCGCTATATAGCGGCCGTAGTAGGCACAGTCGGGTAGATCAGCCCGCCGCCAGGCCCGCGCCGAGCCGTCGCAGTTGCGCGGTCGCGCCGCCGAGCGCGAACTCGTTGTGCTTGGCGGCGGCGAAGTAGCGGTGCACCTCGCCGTCGGTGTCGATGCCGACGCCTCCGTGCACGTGCACCGCCGTGTGGGCGATCCGGTGCCCGGCCTCGGCCGCCCAGAACTTGGCGGTCGCCAGCTCGGTCTCGGCCGGGAGCCCGCTGTCCATCCGCCAGGCCGCCTGCCACAGCGTCAGCCGGATGCCCTCCACGTCGATGAAGCCGTCGGCCAGCCGGTTCGCCACCGCCTGGAAGCTGCCGATCGGCTTGCCGAACTGCTGCCTGCGCTGCGCGTACCCGGCGGTCAGCTCGAGCGCCCGCTCGGCGACGCCGAGCTGCAGCGCGCACAGCCCGATGGTGGCCCGGCCGACCAGCCAGCGCGCGACCTCCGGCCCCATGGCCGCCGCGCCGAGCAGCCGGTCCTGGCCCACCCGGACACCGGCCAGCTCGACCAGCGCGGCGCCGTCGCCGCCGGTTACCTGCTGCGGGGTGATGGTCACCCCGGCGTCGTCCGGCCGCACCAGGAACACCGCGGGCCCGGACATGGTCATCGCCGGGACGAGCAGCAGCGCGGCGTGCGCGCCCGCGAGCACCGCGGTCTTGGCGCCGGTGAGCAGCCAGCCGTCCGCGGTGTCCTCGGCGGTCGCGGCCGGTCGGGCCAGGTCCTCGGCATCCTCTTCCGCCAGCGCGGCCGCGATGATCAGCTCGCCGCGGCCCGCCGGGGCCGCCCACCGGTCCTGCTGCGCGGTGGTGCCGAACCTGGCCAGCGCCGCCGCGCCGAGCACGATCGTGGCCAGGTACGGCGCCGGCGCGACGGCCCGGCCGATCTCGGCGAGCACGGTGCACTGCTCCAGCAGCCCGAGGCCGTCGCCGCCGGCTGACTCCGGCAGCGCGGCCGCCAGCACGCCGGCCTTCGCCAGCCCGGCCCACAGCAGCGGATCGAACCGGACCGGGCCGGCCTCGACCGCGCGGAGGCGCTGCTGCGTGCACTGGTCAGTGAGGATCTCGCGGGCGAGCGCGCCGAGGTCCTGCTGGGCTTGCGTCAGGGTGAAGTCCATGCCTGCGGTCTTTCTCGCTTACCTGCGGTTGAGGGGCAGTCCGAGCGCGGCGGCGCCGATGATGTCGCGCTGCACCTCGTTGGTGCCGCCGCCGAAGGTCAGGATCAGCGCGGACCGGTGCATCCGTTCGAGCAGGCCGGCCAGCATCGCGCCGGGCGAGCCGGTGCGCACCTCGGCGTTCGGGCCGAGCACCTCCATCATGAGCCGGGCCGCCTCGATCGTCAGCTCGGTGCCGTAGACCTTGGTCGCGGACGCGGCGGCCGGGCCGAGCGGCCCGGCCTGGCTGGCGATCCGCCAGTTCATCAGCTTGAGCAGTTCCGCCTTGGCCTGCACCCTGGCGAGATTGAGCTGGACCCATTCCTGATCGATGACCCGCCGGCCGTCACCGAGCTTGGTGGCCCGCGCCCACTCGGTGACGTCGGCCAGCGCCGCCAGCAGCGGGGCCGCCGAGGTCAAGGCCACCCGCTCGTGGTTGAGCTGATTGGTGATCAGCGGCCAGCCCTTGTGCTCCTCGCCCACGAGGTTGGCGGCCGGCACCCGGATGTCGCCGTAGTAGGTGGCGCTCGTCGTCACGCCGGCCAGGGTGCGCACCGGGGTCCAGGAGAAGCCGGCCGCGTCGGTGGGCACGATGATGATCGACAGGCCCTTGTGCCGCAAAGCGTCCGGGTCGGTCCGGCACGCCAGCCACACGTAGTCCGCGTACTGGATCAGGCTGGTCCACATCTTCTGGCCGGTGATGACGTACTCGGCACCGTCCCGGACCGCGCGGGTGCGCAGCGAGGCGAGGTCGGTTCCCGCTTCCGGCTCGGAGTAGCCGATCGAGAAGTGCAGCTCCCCGGCCGCGATCCGGGGCAGGAACCGCTCCTTCTGCTCCGGCGTGCCGAACCGCATGATCGTGGGTCCGACGGTGTTGATCGTCAGGAACGGCACCGGGACGCCGGCGATCGCCGCCTCGTCGGTGAAGATCAGCTGCTCCAGCATCGACCGGTTCTGGCCGCCGTATTCCTCCGGCCACCCGATCGCGAGCCAGCCGTCGGCGCCCAGCTGCCGGACGACCTCCTTGTACACGGCGCCGTCGCCGTACTCGCCGTCCGCGTGCGCCAGCCCGGCCCGGCGCTCCGGCGTCATCAGCCGGGCGAAGTACGCGCGCAGCTCCTGCCGCAGCTGTTCCTGCTCAGGCGTGTAGCTGATCTGCATTCCAGCCCCTGCTCTGCTCTCCCGGCCCACGCCCGAGTAGAACGTGTTCTAGTGGAGTCTAGCTGGCCTGGCCCGGCCGCCGGTAGCGGCCGTAAACTGGAACGCGTTCTAGAAATGGGGCCGGGTCCGCCGGCCGCCGGCCAGTTCGTGGAGGACAACCGTGGCGCAGGCATACATCGTCGATGCGGTCCGCACGCCGGTCGGCAAGCGGGGCGGCGGTCTCGCCGGAGCGCACCCGGCCGACCTCGGCGCGCACGTGATCAGCGCCCTGCTGGACCGCACCGGCGTCGATCCGCTCGCTGTCGATGACGTGGTGTTCGGCTGCGTGGACACGATCGGGCCGCAGGCGGGCGACATCGCCAGGACCGCGTGGCTGGCGGCCGGGCTGCCCGAGGCAGTGCCCGGAGTCACCGTCGACCGGCAATGCGGCTCGTCCCAGCAGGCCGTCCACTTCGCGGCGCAGGCGGTGCTGAGCGGTACGGCCGACGTCGTCGTCGCCGGCGGCGTGCAGAACATGAGCCAGATCCCGATCGCCGCCGCCATGCTGGCGGGCCAGCAGTTCGGGTTCACCGACCCGTTCAGCGGCTCGGCCGGCTGGCAATCGCGGTACGGCGGCGAGGAGATCTCCCAGTTCCGCGGCGCCGATCTGATCGCCGAGAAATGGGGTATCAGCCGGGCCGAGATGGAGGAGTTCGCGCTCGCGAGTCACCGGCGGGCGGTGCGCGCCATCGACGACGGCTACTTCGCCGCCGAGATCACCCCTTACGGCGCCGCCGCGGCGGACGAATGCCCGCGCCGGGACACCTCCCTGGAGCGGATGGCGGGCCTGCAGCCGCTGCGCGACGGCGGCCGGATCACCGCTGCCCTGTCCAGCCAGATCGCCGACGCCGCTGCGGCGCTGCTGATCGTCAGCGACGCGGCCCTGGCCGCGCACGGGCTGACGCCGCGGGCCCGGATTCATCACCTCAGCGCCCGCGGCGACGATCCGGTCCTGATGCTGACCGCACCGATCGCAGCGACCGCGCACGCGCTGCAGCGCACCGGGCTGACCCTCGGCCAGATCGACCTTGTCGAGATCAACGAGGCGTTCGCCAGCGTCGTGCTCGCGTGGCAGCGGGAGACCGGCGCGGACCTCGACCGGGTCAACGTCTGTGGCGGCGCCATCGCGCTCGGCCATCCGCTCGGCGCGACCGGCGCCCGGCTGCTGACGACGCTGCTCTCGTCGCTGGAGCGGACCGGCGGCCGGTACGGACTGCTCACCATGTGCGAGGGCGGCGGCCAGGCCAACGTGACGGTCATCGAGCGGCTCTGATTGGTCCCGTCAGTCCTGGTGCACGTCGGCTGCGACGATCTTGCCGTTCTCGACGGTGTCGGTCCCGGTGAAGTGCTGGACCTGCCCGTTGCACGTGTCGGTCGCGCTCAGGCTGAACGTGACCTGGTTGCCGGCCGCGCTCTGCTCGCTGAGGTCCTGCGAGCCAGTGCAGGCGAAGCCGTCCACGAACTGCTGATAGGTCTGGCCGGTGGTGGCGCCCGAGTCGAGCAGCGCCCACGCCTGCTGGTAGTCGCCGGACTCGATGTCGCCGTAGTAAGCCGACACGACGGCCCAGGGATCGGTGACGTTCGGCGACGCCGGGGGCGCTGCCTGCGCCGACGCAGACGGGGCCGCCGACGGTGACGTGCTGGCGGGGGCGGACGAGGACGGCGCCGCCGACGATGACGGCGCCGCGGACGATGACGGGGCCGACGACGCGGAATGCGACTTCGCCGGCGCGGTCTCGACCACTGTCGTGCAGGCGGCGAGGGCGAGGCTGAGGGCGGCTACTCCGGCGAGCGAGGATGCGGTGATCTTCATGATCCACCTGCCTGTGTCTCGCGCCGGTCAGTGCCGCTATGGCCCGAAACGCTCGTTCCGCCAGGCTTGTGACGTCGTAGATTGGCCTTCCCGCAGGGCCCCGTCCGGCTGGTGGCCAGGTATCTCTTACTCACAGTACGGGAAGCGTCACTGATCGTGACTGGCCACCCCGGCGGTCAGTTGCTAGCGTCGTGACCAGGCAGCGAGCAGGAGGCAGCCATGAACCGCCGTGTCACCGATGGCCCGCACGACGAGTACCGGCGGCAGCAGGAGGGTCTGCGCCGGCGTTCCGACTGGGAACACGGCCCGGCGTCCCGACCGGACCCGGACTGGGAACACGGCCCGGCGTCCCGGCCGGACCCGGACTGGGAGTCGGCCGACGATCCGCTGGCGGCCGTGCGCGATCTCCTCGGCGCCCTGCTGCGGCGCTCTCGCGGCCGCCTCTAGCGCTGGGCGAACTCGAGCGCCTCGCGGGCCAGCGCCAGCCAGTCCAGTCCCGACTCCGGCGCGAGGCTCAGCCACTCCTTCATCGGGGTGCCCTTGTTGGCGTCGAACTGCACGCCCGCACCGGCCTGGACCAGTTCCGCGACCCGGCGGGCCGGTAGCTTGAGCACCAGCCGGCCGCGGACGAACATGGCGAATATCTTGCCGCGGTAGCGCAGCGCGCTGCGGCCGAAGCCGCTGCCGCCCTGCGGCGGCGTGACATCCTCGGTCCCCATCAGGTCATCGACGAGGTCCGCGTACCGTTCGTCGACCGGGCCAGCGCTGGCCTTGTCCGCAGCCATGCCGTCCAGCGTAGGCGTGGGTGCCGACAGGCCGGGCGCGGCCAGCTGGCGGTCAGGGCAGATTCCTTGCTAGCGGCCGATGGCGTACAAGGTGGCGTTGTTGATCGCGTACACGGTGCCGTCCGGGCCGATGATGGTGGGGGTGTAGGCCTCGGGTCGCGGGCTGTTGAGCCGGATCTTCTCCGCCAGGGTGTTGTGCGTCAGGTCCCAGCGGTAGAGGATTCCGTCCTCGCTGTTCACGATCACCGAGTCATCAGCGGTGTCGACGACGGCCGAGTTGATGCACCACTCGTATCGTGCGGCCGCGGGCGTCTTGGGCTCGTGGACGGGCGACAGAATCGTCTGGACGGCCTTCATGGTCCGGGTGTTCGCGTACGGGTCCTGCTGGCTAGCCCTGGGATCGAGGACCGCTACCTCGTTCCGCCCATTTCCGTGCGGCCCGATGAGGTAGTTGTTGTATTTGGACACCAGCAAATAGGGCGCGGACCCGTGGTAGCGGGGCACTGCCCGGGCCGGGCAGCACGGAGACAGTGTTGTCCCAGCCGAAGGAGCCCGGAATCTTCGTCCGGCTCAAGCTCGAGTTGTAGTGCAGCAGCCAGCCCCGGTCGTCGTGCGTCGGGAACGGATTCTCCAGCACGCCGTAATAGACGTCCCCGTCCGGCCCGACCGTGGGTGAGGCGGACGAGCTGGTCGATATCAGGGACGGCCGGCCGCTGACCGGATCCTTCAGCAGGACGTGGAATCGTGGCTTGAGCGTGCTGGCGTTGAGCCCGACCAAGATGCCGCTGTTCGGGCCGACGACGGTGATGTACACCGTCGTGCCGGACGGCGACAGCGCCGGTGCGCAGTTCATGGCGACAGCGGTGATGGTCCGGTTGCCGCCGGCGGCTGCTGCGGCGGTGATCCAGGTCGCGTGACCGCGGGCATCGATCCGGGCGATCCCGCTGGAAAGGTGCGCCGGCGTCGCGCCAGTGACCGTGAAGCCGAAGTACACCGACCCGTCCGGGCCAGCCGTCAGCGGCGTGCTGATCCGCACCGCCTTGTCGTATCTGGACCGGTGCGCCTGCCACTGCGCCAGCCCGTAGAACACCCTGCGCTGTACCGCGCCGGCCGGCCGGTTGGCGTTCCGGCGCATCAGTACCGTCCCGCCCGCGCCGGCGACCGCCAGGGTCTTGGCTGGCGTCAGGACAGCGGGCAGCGGCGGCGCAAAGGCAGTGGCATGGCGGCCGACAGCGAACGCGGGCGGCCGGTAGTCAGTGGCGAGCGACCAGCGCTGCACGCCACTGGTGCCGGAGTACGCGATCACGCGGAATCCGGCCTTGGCGCTGATGTGGGTGGGGACCAGTACCGTGTTCGCCGCCGTGATCATCGGGGAGCCGTAGTGGATGGGCAGCGTGCCCTGGATAAGCGCCGGGGTCCGGTCGACTTTCGCGCGCCAGCGGATCCGCTTGAACGGCTGAGGCCGTTCGCTCGCCACGGCCGTATGCTGCGGGTTCGCGGCGAAGCCAGCCCACTCGACCGCTGCCCGCGGACCCGTCGGCCGCGACGTGGCCGCCCCGGCTAGCTGCGCACTCGGCATGAAGGTGACGACGCAGGAACCGATCACAATCCCGATTGCCGCTACCGCACCGGTTTTCGAACCAGCCATGAGTCTGTGACTCTCCCCTCGTGGCGCGACTGGCCAAGGTGAGCCGTCCCCCGGACCTGACGCCTCGTCATCCGCACTGGCGGAACCTTAGCCTGCAGCCTTGATGATGCCGCAGGAACGGGCGCATTAGGTCACATATACGCAGCAATTTGGCTCCCAGCTGGCTGGCCCCCGGCAAGCGGCCGGCCGGCCCGTCGGGGCCGACGCGGTTTGTGCCCGGCCGGACTGAGTCCGGCCGGGCACGAGCTGCGGCGTGCTTACCCGCGCAGCCGGGCGGCGGCGTCCCTGAGCGCGTCGGCCAGCGGCACCGGGGTGAGCCCGAACGTGTCCGTCGTCGCGCTGGCGTCGATCACGAACGGACGGGTGAACTGGTACCGCGTCGTCCGCAGTTCCTTGACCATCGCGTTGAACACCCCGGTCGTCCACAGCGCCGGATACGGAATCGCGCTCAGCTTCGGCGCCGGCGCGCCGTTCGCCTCGGTGAATTTCGCGGCCAGCTGGCGCACCGTCAGCGCCGGGTTCGTCGGGACCAGCCACACCTGGCCGTACGCGCGCTCGTCGGCGGCGACGGTGACCAGTGTCTTCGCGCAGTCGGTGACCGACGTCCAGCTGTGCGGGACATCCAGCGGCGCGGGCGAGTAGGCGCGCTTGCCGGCCAGCAGCGGGCGGCCCAGCCCGTACGACAGCAAGCCGTTGGCCTCGATGTAGTCACTGGCGCGGACATCGGCGGTGCGGATCCGCCCGGCCTGCATGGCCGCCAGCTGGTCGTCCCACATCCGGGCGCGCAGCAGCAGCTTGGGGTGGGTGGCGCCGATCGGGGTCTTCTGCGTGATCGGGCCGTCGACCGGGCCGTAGCCGTACAGGTTGCTCATCGAGGTGAGGACCGCGCCGGTACGCTCCGCTACCGCGAGGAACGCCGCGGCCAGCGGCGGCCAGTCGGAGAACCACTGGTGGTACTGCGGGCTCGCGCAGTTGTACAGCGCCACCGCGCCCTGCGCGATCGCGGACAGCCGCTCGGCGTCGGTCGCGTCCGCGGCGATGCGCTCGATCGCGGCGTGCTGCGGGCCGCTGCCGCTCCGGGTCACGAGGCGGACGTGCTCACCGCGCTCGGCGAGCAGAAGTGCGGTGGCTGACCCGACTGCACCGGCGCCGACGATCACGTGCTCGGACATTGTCCTTCTCCTCTTCCTCCCGGCGCCGGACCCTGTGTCCGGCTCTCCGTTTCGAGAGCACTGCTCTCTGTTGAGAACAACACTCGCACATTCTAGGCGACTTGGCAAGAGCACTGCTCTCGAATGTGTGCAACAATCTTGGTATGCCCGCAGCATCGATCCGGGCGCGCGTGCGCGCCGAGATGACCGCCGAGATCAAGGCCGTGGCGAGGCGCCACCTGGAGACCGACGGCGCTAACCTGTCGCTGCGGGCGGTAGCGCGGGACATGGGCATGGTGTCCTCGGCCCTGTACCGCTACTTCGCCAGCCGGGACGATTTGCTCACCGCGCTCATCGTGGATGCCTACAACGCGATCGGCGAGACGGTCGAGACGGCCGAAGCCCGGGTCCGTGACCGCGGCCAGGTCCGGGACCGCTGGCTCGCGGCGGCTCGCGCGGTCCGCGGCTGGGCGCTCGCGCAGCCGGCCGAGTACGCGCTGCTGTACGGCAGCCCGGTACCCGGCTACGCGGCGCCGGCCGACACCATCATCGCGGCCGCGCGCGGGCCGATCGTGCTGATCCGCATCCTGGCGGACGGCTTCGCGTCCGGGGCCGTGCCGCCGGCGGCGGGAGAACTGCCCGCGTCCAGGGCGGACGGCCGCATGACCGACGCCATCCGGGCGGACATGGACCGGGCCCGCGGCGATATCGCGCCCGAGATCCCCGATCAGCTGATGTTCACCGGGCTCGCCGCCTGGGTGCACTTGTTCGGGGTTGTCAGCTTCGAGCTATTCGGCCAGTTCAACAACGTCATCGAGGCCCGGGCCGAGTTCTTCGACGCGCAGATGGAGCTGATGGGCGACGTCATCGGCCTCTGACCGGCCGGGAACACCAGCGGTCCCGCCGGGGTTGCCGCCACCGGAAGCCGGGTCGATGGCAGCGAGGAGAACCGCGTGACTGAGCAGTGGCGGGAACGGCTGGGCCGGTACGGGGTCTGGCGCGGCGCATGGCAGACGACTCCGGCCATCGCCGCGAGCCTTGAGCTCCTCGGGTACGGCGCGCTGTGGCTGGGCGGCTCGCCCGACGGCGATCTGCTGATCGTCGACGAACTGCTCGACGCGACGTCGGCGCTGGTCATCGGCACCAGCATCGTGAACATCTGGAAGGACGACGCCGGCGTCGTCGCCGAGTCCTTCCACCGCATCGAGGGTCGCCACCCCGGCCGGTTCATCCTCGGCATCGGCGCTGGTCACCGCGAAGCGACGCAGGAGTACGCCAAGCCGTACGAGGCGCTGGCCGGTTATGTCGACGCCCTGCTGGGGCACGGCGTGCCCGCCAGCGGCATCGTGCTGGCGGCGCTCGGCCCGCGGGTTCTGCGGCTGGCGGCCGATCGGACCGCGGGCGCCATTCCCTACCTGGTGACGCCGGAGCACACCCGGCAGGCACGGGGGCTGCTCGGCGCCGGCGCGCTGCTGGCGCCCGAGCACAAGGCCGTGCTCGACGGTAATGTCGCGCGGGCGCGCGAACTCGGACGGCGCCGGGTCCGCAACCCGTATCTCGGGCTCGTGAACTACACCAGCAACCTGCGCCGGCTCGGCTTCTCCGACGCGGACCTGACCGGCGACGGCAGCGACCGGCTGATCGACGCGCTCGTCGCCCTGGGCGGGCCGCAGCAGGTGGCGGCGCAGCTCGGGGCGCACCTAACGGCCGGCGCCGACCACGTCTGCGTGCAACTGCTCGCGGCCACGGACGCCGACCCGATGCCGGGCTACGAGCAGCTGGCGGGCGCGCTCGGCCTCTAACTCGCCCGGTCGGGTACCGCCATCTCGCCCAGCTCCGACCAGTCGTCCTGCGGGACGGTGAAGTTCACGATCCGCGGCGTCTGCGGCCAGGTACTGCGGCAGCGTCTGCTGCGCCTCCTTGAAGTGCGCGGACTGCACGTGCGCCGCCGCGGCGGCACCGTCCTGGAACGCCTCGACGAGCACATACTCATTCGGGTCGGCCAGGCTGCGCGACCAGTCGAACCACTTGCAACCGGGCTCGCTGCGAGTCGCCCGGGTGAACGGCCCGGATATCTCCGGCCAGTTGTCCGCGTGCTCGGGCCGGAGGCGGAACTTGGCGGTGATGAAGATCATGAAGTCTCCCTGCATGGCGGCCGGACTCCCATGATCGCGCGGGCCACCAGCGTCCGGCTAGGTCGGCGCGCGCCTCGCGCGTCCCGAAATGAGGCACTCGCGCCCTCCAACTAACCGCCGGTCCGCGGCGTCTTAGGGAGTGCAACTGCAACTGCACAGCCCTAAGGAGAGCACCATGCTGCGACTGCCATACCTCACCCTGCGGCGGACCACCGCCGCGATTGCCGTGACCGGAGCTGCCGTCCTGATCCCGACGATTGCGCTCGCGTCGGCGGCAGCCCGGCCGCGCCGGCCGCCCGGCGACGGCTGGCGCCGCGGCCGCCCGGTGCCATACCGGGTCCCTCACCGACTGGATCGGCGTGCCCGGCGACGGCACGGCCGGCAGCACGTACTACATGCTGGAGATCAGCAACACCTCAGCCGCTGACGTGCACGCTGTACGGCTTCCCCGGCGTCTCGGCGGTGAGCGCCGGCGGGCACCAGCTGGGCCGGGCGGCCGGGCGTTCCTCCGGCTGGAGTGAGCTGCCGCTGACGCTGACACCGGCTGCGACTGTGCACGTCGTGCTGGGGATCACCGACGTCAGCAACTTCCCGGCCTCGGCCTGCCACCCGGCGACCGCGGCCGGGCTGCGGGTCTACGCGCCCGGCGCCTTCAGCTCGCAGGTGATCCCGTTCAGGTTCCGCGGGTGCGCCCGCCGCGGGCCGGTCTATCTGCACGTGAGCGCCGCCATCGGCGGCACCGGCATCCCCGGCGAAGGCAACTGACCGAATCCCTCGAACGACGGCGTGCGGGCGGGCCGCTGGCCCGCCCGCAGGTATGTCTGCCGCTAGCCGGGGCCTGCCTAGCCGAGCACGGCGCGGAACTCGTCCGCCAGCGCCGCCGCTCCGTCCCGCAGCCGGGACACGTCCGGGCCGGAGCGCAACAGCGACCTGGACGCGCTCGGCATGACCCGGTCCGGGCAGGCCGCGAACACTCTGGCCACGTCCGCCGGGGTGGCGCCCTGGGTGCCGACTCCCGGCGCGAGGAACAGGCAGGACGCGGCGGCCAGGTCAAGTTCCGGCTCGATGTGCGTCGGGCCGATCACGGCGCCGGCCGGGCCGAGCCCGCCCGGCGCGAGCCGCGAATTGAGCGCGGCGATATCGGCGAGCAACTGCTGCTCGACCGTCTGCCCCGTTCCCGGCACGTGCGCAGCCTGGATCGCGCGGCCTTCCGGATTCGAGGATCGCGTCACCACCAGCACGCAGCTGCCCGACTCGTGTGCGCGGGACACGTAGCCGGCCATGGCGCCGGTGCCGAGGTAGGGGTGCACGGTGATGGCGTCGGCCGCGAGCGGAGCGCCCTTGCCGAGGTAGGCCTCCGCGTAGGCATCGTTGGTGGACCCGACGTCGCCGCGCTTGATGTCGAGAATGACCAGCAGCCCGGCGGCCCGCGCGTCCTCGGTCAGCCGCTGCAGCGTGCGGACGCCGCGCCAGCCGTGCCGCTCATAGAACGCGGACTGCGGTTTGACCAGGCCGACGACGCCCGGCGCGGCCGCCAGCATGATGTCGGCGAACCGGTCAAGGCCGTCCGGGCTGTCCCCCAGACCCCAGGACTCCAGCAGTCCGCCGGACGGGTCCAGTCCCCACACGAGCGGCCCGCGGCTGGCCCGGACCGCGGCGAACCGGGCGGCGAAGGAGATGGCCATGTCCCGATCGTCGCACGCCGGCGCGCCCGGCTAGTCGCTCGGCTCGGCCATCCGGGCGACGATCTCGGCCGCCGTCGGGTTCGACGGGTCGGCCGGGACGGGCGGGCCCGAGGTCAGCGCGCTGGCGACGTCTCCTTCGACGTCGTCCGCCACTTCCTTGGCCCTGGCCTGCATGGTCGCGGCCGCCGCGTGCACGGCCGGCGCGAACGACTGCGCCGTGTTGGACATCGTCCTGATCCCGAAATACGCGGTCGTCATCGTGCTCACGGCAGTAAAGGCGCTGGACAAGATCGCGATTACATTGGCGGTTCCGGTGACCTTCCACATCGCGACCCCGGCCCCGCTGGCAATGACGGCATCGCCGCCGAGCACAACCCACATCCCCGTCCAGGAGCGGGTTCGCTGGACGCCGTTGTCGGTCGGGTTAGCCGACCGGCTCACAGGCTGCGCAGGCGAGCTAGACGCCATTTCGTCCCCACTTTGGCTGCGAATAGAAGCAGGCCCTCTGGCCTGTACGCCGAATGATGATCGCATAGGCCCCGGCAGAACGGGGGCAGAATTGCTCACGATTCCGGCTATTCGCCGTTGCCGCCGAGCTGGTTAATCCGGTCCGGCGGCCCGGGCCCGGCCGGCCGCGAGCTGCCGTTCCCGCTCGTTCCTGGCGAGCGCCGCCGCGCGCTCGAACTCGGCCTGCGCCTCCGCGGTCCGGCCGAGCTTCGCCAGCAGGTCGCCGCGGACGCTGGGCAGCAGATGGTACGACCTGAGCGCAGGCTCGGCCGCCAGCTGATCGACCAGGTCCAGCCCGGCCTGCGGGCCATCGGCCATGGACACCGCGACCGCCCGGTTGAGCTCAACCACCGGCGAGGGCATGACCCGGGCCAGGATCGCGTAGAGCGCGGCTATCCGCTGCCAGTCGGTGTCCTCCGGCCGGAACGCGACCGCGTGGCAGGCGGCGATGAGCGCCTGCAGCACGTACGGCCCGTACTCAGGCGTACCATGCTCGCCGCCTAGGTCCTCGGCCACCCGCAGCGCGGCCAGGCCGCGGTTGATCAGCAGCCGGTCCCAGCGCCTCCGGTCCTGATCCAGCAGCAGCACCGGCGACCCGTCCGGGCCGGTGCGGGCGGCGAGCCGGGAAGACTGGATCTCCAGCAGTGCCGCCAGCCCGTGCACCTCGGGCTCAGCGGGCATGAGCTGCGCCAGCACCCTGGCCAGCCGGACCGCCTCTGCGCACAGGTCGGGCCGGGTCCAGTCGTCGCCCGCCGTCGCTGAGTAGCCCTCATTGAAGACCAGGTAGATGACCTCGAGCACCGCGGACAGCCGGGCCGGGCGGTCGTCGGCGGCGGGCACCTCGAACGGCACGTGCTCCTGCGCGAGGGTCTTCTTGGCCCGCACGATCCGCTGCGCGATCGTCGATTCCGGGACGAGGTAGGCGCGGGCGATCTCCGTGGTCGTGAGCCCGCCCAGCATCCGGAGCGTGAGCGCGGTGCGGGCGGGCAGGCTCAGCACCGGGTGACAGGCGGTGAAGATCAGCCGCAGCAGGTCGTCGTCGATGTGGTCGGAGAAGGCGCGGTCGAAGTCCGGGGTGACGCTCTCCCCCTCGGCCTCCAGCGTGCGGGCCAGCTGCGCGTACCGCTTCTCCAGCTCGCGGTTGCGCCGGAACGTGTCGATCGCGCGCCGCTTGGCCACCGTCATGAGCCAGGCCCCGGCGTTGCGCGGCACGCCCTCGGCGGGCCACTGCTCCAGCGCCGCCACGACGGCGTCCTGGGCCAGGTCCTCGGCCATGCCGATGTCGCCGGTATAGCGGGCCAGGCCCGCGATCAGGCGCGCCGACTCCAGCCGGATGACTGTATCGACGGCGGCCTGCGTCCTGGCGTCGGTCACGAGAACAGATCACACCATCACCCGCGGGCCCCGGCAAGGATGCCGCCTGTCCCGCCTGCCGGCGATTGCCAGGGAACGGGGGCCGGCCGCGGCTGCGGGCGAAGCTAGCCGGGGCGCGGCAGCGGGGCCAGGACGGGCATTGTCAGCCCGCTGGCCCCGCCGAGCCTGCGCACCGGCTGGTCAGCTGTAGACCGGCCGGATCCGGCTCTCGCCGGGGCCCGCGATGGCCAGGAACCGCTTGGTCCACTCGATGGCCTCGTCCTTGTCCTTGCACTCCATCAGCGCCCAGCCGCCGATGAGCTCCTTTGCCTCGGTAAACGGCCCGTCCACCACGGTGTACTCGCCGTCGACGTAGCTGACCTTCGTGGTCTCCTCGGCCGGGCCGACGCCGCCGGTAACCAGCAGCACCCCGGCCTTGGTGGCCTCTTCGATGAACGCGCCCATCCGCTCGTACATCTCCGGCGTCGGCTCGTCGAACTTCGTGTTCGGGTCACCAAGGGTGTATCCCAGGAACTTCATGATCATTCCTCTCGTCCGCCAGCGCCGTCAGCGCTGGCGCCAGTCTTCCTGGCCTGCCCGGACCGTTCCCGGCCGGCCTGTCACCCGTGCGTCGAACGCCACTGCGCCAGATCGACACGGCCGCCGAAATTCTTTCCGACGATTCTGGCCCGCCCGCGGTAACAGTCACCCAGGGACGTTCGTCCGGGTCTGCCGGGGCCCTTAGCCTGTGGTTCTACCGGGCGCCGCGGGCGAGACTGGGTCCGGGCCGGGAGCAAACAGCTCCAACCGGATGACCTGGTCGAGCGTCTTGTAGCCATCAGCCCAGAAGGGGACACCCTTCGATGCGAAAGGTCGACTCGAGCATATGAAGCTCAGGAACTGCTTCGGGATAGGCGTCCTCACCCTCGCGAGCTGCGCGGCGGTCGCCGCGGCCGTAACCGCCTCCCCGGCTCAGGCCGGGCAGGCCGGCCCGGGCCGGGCTCAGGCCGCCGTCACCAGGTCACAGCAGTCGGCCGCGGCGGCGACACCCCGGTTCTGGTCCGGCACGGACAGTAACTACATCCGCATCCCGCGCACGGCCGGGGCGCCCTACCGGGAACCGGCCATCGGCGGTAGCTACGGCGGCTACATCGGGATGATCGGCAACTGGGCGTCCATGGAGCGCTGCGGCGGGATCGTGGTCTGGTCCAAGGCCGACAGCCAGGCGGCCAGGGTCAACCACAAGACCTATGGCCTCGGCATCGGCGTCGGCGCGTACTGGTTCATGGCCGGGCCTGGCGTCGACCCGCACTTCACCGGCCGACAGGCCGAGGCGGGCAAGTGGGGCCAGGAGCAGGCCGCGGCCGCGCTGAAGGCGGTCGCCGGTCACAACCCGGCCATCACCTACCCCGTCATCTTCCTGGACGTCGAGCTGCCTGGCGACGCGCCGCGGTACACCCCGGCCCAGGACAACGGCTGGAACGACGTCTACACATCGCCGTGCAGCGGCCGGATCCGCAACCATCACATCGCGCCCAACATCGACCGGGCCGTGTTCAACGGCTTCGCCAACTATCTGACCGCGCACTCGAAGTTCAAGGCGGGCGTCTACTCCGCGCCCAGCATCTGGGCCGACATCATGGGCACCGGCCGGTACGCGTCGCTGTCGAACACGTACGAGTGGACCTACACCAGCTTCACCAGCAGCCTGCAGCATCACCCGGCGAGCTGGTGCCTGACCGGAACCAGTACCTGCGCGCAGTTCTTCGGCGGTATCTCCAGCGCCAGTAAGTACGCGCTGATGTGGCAGTGGTCGGGCGGCGGCGGCAGCTATAACGGCTACGGCGACTTCGACCAGATCGACGGCGCCAGAACGCCGTAGAAAGCAGACATCGATGCAGTGGACACGCGCGAGAATCCTGGCCGCGAGCGGCGCCGCTCTCTTCGCGTCCGCTGCCATCGGTACTGCCGTCTTCCTGCTCACCACGGGGAACACCCCCAGGCCGACCGCACCCGCGAGCGCGGTCAACCCGGCGAGCCAGGAACTGCTGTCGCCTTTCACCGGAGAACCGGTGAAGGGCCTCGGCCCGGTCCTGGCCGTGAAGATCGACAACATCGTCTACGCCCGCCCGCAGACGGGGCTCACAACCGCGGACATCGTGTACGTGCTCCCGGTCGAGGGCGGCCTGAGCCGGTTCATGGCGATCTTTTCCTCGCATATCCCGCCAGTGATCGGTCCCGTCCGCAGCGCCCGCGAGGATGACCTGGAACTGCTGCGCCAGTTCGGCCGGCCGGCCTTCGCATTCTCCGGCGCCCAGCCGCAGCTGCTGCCCGTCGTCGAGCACGCCCGCATCGTGAACCTGTACGCCGGCGTGGCCGGCGGCTACCACCGCAGCGATCACCGCGTCGCGCCGTACAACCTGTATGCGAACACTCCGGCGCTGCTTCGCGAAGCGCCCGGCGCGACCAAGGCGCACCCGATCGGGTTCGTCTTCGGCCCGCCGCCCGCTGGCGGAAGCAAGATCGCGGCGAAGTCCGTCTCCTACCCGGCCGCGTCCTTTACCTTCACCTGGTCGGCCGCGAAGGGCCGGTGGCTGGTGTCGATGGACGGCCGGCCTGCGGCCAGCACCGAAGGCCCCCAGCTGTCGGCGGCGACGGTTGTGATCCAGTACACGACGGTGCGCACATCCCGCTTCCTGGAGCGCGGCTCCAGGCCGCCGTACGCGGAAAGCACCGGGGCCGGCACCGCAGTCGTGTTGCGGAACGGCCAGGCGTACCAGGCGCATTGGGCCCGGCCGCTCGCAGGCCAGGGCACGACCTTCACCACCGCGACCGGGCAGCCGATGACGTTCGCGCCGGGTCCGGTCTGGATAGTGCTGACGGCGCACTAACTGAGGGGACTTGTGAATGTCCAGGACGGTCCGGGACGTGATGACGACCCGCGTGGTGTCGGTCCACCGGGACGCGCCGTACAAGGCGATGGCCGAAATGCTGGCCAGCCGGCGGATCAGCGCGTTCCCCGTCCTCGATGACGAGGGCCGGGTTATCGGCGTCGTCTCCGAAGGCGACCTGCTGGTCAAGGTCGCGGTGCTGGCCGAGGGCACGAGCATGATCGCCGCGCTCCGCCACGTCCGGGAGGACGAGAAGGCCAGCGGCGTCACGGCCGGCGAGCTGATGAGCTCGCCCGCCATCACCATCGAGCCGGATGCGGCGGTGGCGACGGCGGCCCGCGTCATGTACGACCGGCGGGTCAAGCGGCTGCCAGTCGTGACCAAGTCCGGCCGGCTGCATGGGGATCGTCAGCCGGGTGGACCTGCTCTCGGTGTATAGCCGGCCCGACAGTGAGATCCGCGACGAGATCCTGCATCAGGTGCTGCCGGACACGATGCTCGCGCTACCCCGCGACATCGATGCCACCGTCTCCGATGGCGTCGTGACCCTCTCCGGCGGGCCGGTCAGCGAGCAGACCAGCCGGGCGGCCATAGACGCGGCCCGGCACGTGCAGGGCGTCGTCGCGGTCCGCGACCGGTTCAGGTAACAGGCGCAGACTCTCGCGGCAATCGTGGCGTAATCGACCGGATCTGCCGGGGGCGGACATCTAGAGTGGCACGCAGCGATGCGATGGACTAGAGCTCATATCCTGACGGCGGCCTCGGCCGTCGTAGTAGTCGCGGGCGCCGCCACGGCGGCCGCGCTGCTCACCGGGAACGCCGCGCCGGTGCACCGCAAGCCGGTGCGGGCGCTGGCGCCAGCGAACGCGGCGACGTTCCAGCCCGTCGCCAGCCACCACCGGCTGCTGTCGCCGTTCACCGGCGAGCCGGTCAAGTCGCTCCGCCGGGTGCTGGCCGTGAAGATCGACAACATCGTGTTCGCCCGGCCGCAGACCGGCATCAACTCCGCGGACATCGTGTACGTGATCCCGGTGGAAGGCGGCCTCACCCGCTTCCTGACCATCTTTTCCTCGCACGTGCCGCCCGTGATCGGGCCCGTGCGCAGCGCCCGCCAGGACGACCTCGAGCTGCTGCACCAGTTCGGCCGGCCGGGCTTCGCGTTCTCCGGCGCGCAGCCCGAGCTGCTGCCGGTGGTGGAGCGGGCCCACATCGTGAACCTCTACGCCGGCGTGACCAGCGGGTACTTCCGCAACAACAGCCGGATCGCCCCCTACAACCTCTTCGCCGAGTCGAGGGTGCTGCTCGCCGAGTCCAGGCACGCGAGCAAGGCGCACAACATCGGCTTCACCTTCGGCGCGGCGCCGGCTGGCGGCTCGCCGGCTGAAGTCGAAGACCGTGACCTACCCGGCGGCGTCCTACCGGTTCACCTGGTCGTCGTCCCGCAAGCGCTGGCTGGTCTGGATCGACGGCAGCCGAGCGATGACGAGCGCGGGCAAGCAGATGGACCCGACCACGGTGGTGATCCAGTACACGAACGTGATCACCTCGGTGTTCAGGGAGGAGGGCCTGCGCCCGCCCTACGCCGAGACTGTCGGGCACGGCAGCGTGCTCGTGCTGCGCAACGGCCGGGCCTACAGGGGACACTGGTCGCGGCCCGGCCAGTACCGCGGCACCACCTTCACCACCGACGGCGGCCGGCCGCTGCACTTCGCGCCGGGACAGGTCTGGGTCGTGCTGACCGCGAAAAACAAGGCCGGCTTCAACAACGAACGCCAGTGAGCGAGCCGGAGGGGCGCGGCGGCGTCCTGGACTGAGGAGCGGTGTTTGCGACGAGGGAGGGCGCCGCCTAGAAGCGCCCCGAGGGCTGAGCGGGAGGCAGAGCGCGCAGGCGGGCCAGGCAGTCGTGAGCCTGGGTCATGACCCGGTCGATCAGCTCCGCGCACGACGGCAGGTCGTCGATCACGCCGACTACCTGGCCCGCCGCCATCACGCCGAGATCCGGGCGGCCGTCGACCATCGCCGCCTTCAGCAGCATCGGCGTGTTCGCGGCCATGATGACCTGGCTCCAGGCCAGCTCGCTGCCGCGCCGCATCGCCGCGCCCTCGCGCAGCATCTCCCGCCAGGACAGGCCCGACAGGGACCGGAACGCGGCCGCGTTCCGGACCGCCCGCACCAGCCCGGCCGCGTGCCCGGACCGCTCCAGGCCGTCGACCAGGTCCGAGCGCAGGACCCGGTGCGGGACGCCGTCCACCCTGGTCGTCACCACGGTGTCCGTCAGTGACTTGGACAGGTACACCTGCTTGACCGCGTCGGCCACCGGGCTGTCGGTGGTGAGCAGGAACCGGGTGCCCATCGCGATGCCCTCGGCACCGTAGGCGAGCGCGGCGACCAGCCCGCGGCCGTCGAAGAACCCGCCCGCCGCGACGACGGGGATGTCGACCGCGGATACGACCTGCGGGATCAGCAGGCTGGTCGGGATCGGCCCGGTGTGACCGCCGCCCTCGCCGCCTTGCACCACGACGGCGTCGGCGCCCCACTGCGCGACCTTCTCCGCGTGCCGCCGCGCGCCCACCGACGGGATCACGACGACGCCGGCGTCCTTGAGCCGCTGGATCTGCTCGCGCCGCGGCGCGAGCGCGAACGACGCGACCCGCACGCCCGCGCTGATGATCAGCTCGACCCGCTCCGCGGCGTCCGGCGCGTCGGCGCGCAGATTTACGCCAAACGGTGCGTCGGTCCGTGCCTTGACCTCCGCCACGGCGGTCCGCAGCGCGTCCATCGTCATGGTCGCGGAACCGATGATGCCCAGGCCGCCGGCCCGCGAGGTCGCCGCGGCGAGCTTCGCACCCGCGACGAAGCCCATGCCGGTCTGCACGATCGGATACCGGATCCCGGTCAGCGCCGTGAGCCGGGTCGGCAGCGGGGCCGGCCGGGCCGGGTCATCTCGGGCCGGGCCGGCCGCCGCGGGTCCGGCGGTCATCCCAGTTCCTGGTCCCGGCGGCCATCCGGATCGAGCTGCTCCCGGATGAGGGCAAGCTCGGCGGCGGTCGGCAGCCTGGTCTCCGGCACCTCCAGCGGGGCGGCCAGCACGAACCCGGTCGCGTCGGCGACGTCCGAGACCGAGACGCCGGGATGCACCGAGCGCAGCCGCATCGCGTGCTCGGCGCCGCCGAAGTCCAGCACCGCCAGGTTCGTGACCACCTGGCGCAGCTCGTGGAAGCCGGCGATCTGCGGGCTCAGCGCCGCGGCCCGCTGGTAGCCGACGCCGCTCACCATGTCGACGTGCTCGACGAAGACCCGGCGCGAGTGCCGCGGCACCCAGTAGCTGACCGGGTGGTTGACGGTGTTGCCGGGCGCCCCGCGGACCCCGATCAGCTGCGCCTTCGGCCGGGCCCACGGCCCGATGCAGGAGATGTTCTGGTTGCCGAACTGGTCGAGCTGGGACGCGCCCATCATGATGTGCCGCTTCCCGGCCGCGAGCAGCGTGAACACGTCCCGGAACGGGATCCAGCCCTCGGTGATCCGCCCGTGGTGGCCAGCACCGCCGTCCGGTTCGGGGGCGAGAACGGTCGCCTCCCCGTCGGTGACCAGCAGCCCCGGCTCGAACGTGAGCTGCGCCAGCCGGGCGCCGAGCATCGGGATCACGCCCATCGGGCTGGCCAGGATCGCGCCGTCGCCGCGCCAGGCCTCCGCGCAGGCGACCACGCACAGCTCCGCGAGCGTCGGCGCACCGCCGGCCGCGACAGGGCCGGCTGGTGACGGTGCCGCGCCGCGGTCGCGTCCGCCGCGGTCACGCCGGCGCTCCCGCCTGCTCGGCGTTCGCGGTCCGGAACTCCGCCACCGCCTGCTGGTAGGCGGCCTCGTCGCCGGCCAGGTAGACGGCGTGGAACTGCGCCCAGCGCTCCGGGTCGGCCGCGGCGGCCGCGTAGGCGGCCTGGAACTCCTCGTCCCGGCCGTAGTCCGGCACGCAGCTGGTGAAGTGCGCCCCGTTCGGGGTCTCGGCCACGCCGCGCACCATGGACCGGTTGATGAGCAGGCTCTGCACCGGGCCGCCGCGCGCGAGCTCGGCCGTCGGCACGATGCGCTCGCAGGACATGAACGCCTGATCCGCCGCCCGGCAGTACAGATCGTCGAAGTACGGGTCCGGGCCCAGGTACTGCCCGTTCCCCCGCAGGTCCGCCCGGTTCATGTGCACGATGGCCACGTCGAGGCGCAGCGCGGGCACGGCGGCGAACTCCTCCCCGTCCGCGTACGGGGACCGGACGGTGCGCAGGTGCGGGTTGACGCGCATGACGTCCGAGCCGAGCCCGGCCCGCATCGGCAGGAACGGCAGCCGGTGCGCGGCCGCGAGCAGCCCCCAGTGCAGCATCCCCTCGTCCAGCTCGGTCAGCTCGATGGCGCCGCGCTGCCGGGCGAGCCGGAAGTGCGGCTCCAGCGGGATCGAGTCCAGCGTCACGAAGCCGGTCACCAGCCTGCGCACCTTGCCCGCCGCGATCAGCAGCCCGACGTCCGGGCCGCCGTAGCTGACAACGGTGAGGTCGGACACCGGCGAGCGGGCGATCGCGCGCACCAGCGCCATCGGCTTGCGCCGTGATCCGAAGCCGCCGATGCCGATCGTCATGCCCGGCCGCAGCCGCGCCGCGATCTGGTCCGGCGTCAGGACCTCGACCGGCACGGTCGCGCCCGTGGTCGCCGGCTCAGTCAATGCCGGTCCCGGTCGACGAATGCCTGGCGTGCCTCATCGGAGACTCCTGTCAGGTTCAGCTCGAACGTGAAGCCCTGCTCGTACCGGTACGAGCGCTTGATGTCGACCGGGTCGATGCCGTTCAGGGACTGCTTGGCCAGCCGCAGGATGGCCGGATGCTTGGCGGCGATCTTCGCGGCCAGGTCGCGCGCGCGGTCCCGCAGGTCTGCTTTCGGTACCACGTCCAGCACCGTGCCGAACCTGAGCAGATCGGCGGCGGGAACGGGTTCGCACGTGTACACCATGGCCCGCATCAGCTGCTGTGGCACGAGTCTCGCCAGGTGCGTCGCCGCGCCGAGGGCGCCGCGATCGACCTCGGGCAGGCCGAAGGTCGCGTCGTCGGACGCGATCACGATGTCGGCGCTGCCCGCCAGGCCCACGCCACCCCCCAGGCAGAATCCCTGCACGGCCGCGATGACCGGCACCTGGCACTCGTAGACGGCGGCGAACGCCGCGAAGCAACCGCGGTTCGCGCCGATCAGCGCGTCATGACCGGGAGTGCGCTGCATCTCTTTGATGTCCACGCCCGCGCAGAAACCACGGCCCTCGGCAGCGAGGATCACGGCCCGCACGCCGGGATCCTGGCCGGCCCCCGACACTGCGTCCGCCAGATCCAGCCAGCCCTGCGCCGGGAGCGCGTTCACTGGCGGGAAGTCAATGGTAACCTCGGCGACGCCGTCGCTGCCGGTATGCAGCCCGATACCCATCGCCGGCTCCTCATCTCTGGCCATACCTAGCGCTTGCTTGGGCGCCAGGTTAACACCCTGGCCTGCGGCGGCCAGAGGATCGCGGCCCCGGTCCGGAACCGCTATAGGGCAGTCCAGCAGCTGGCGCCGCTCCCCGCGCAAGCGCGAGCCGGCCAGCTGCCGCCACGACGCACGGCCTTATTAGTCAAAGACGACTATTCATGCATACTCGAAAGACACGTAAATGACAAGCCTGGCATTGACATTCACCTGGGCGGCCGAAATTAGCGACTACCCGGCCACAAGGGCCAATAGCGCAATAGCACTCGTCCGGATTCTGCGGACCGGCGTATTCTGCAACTATATCTGCGACGCGGCGTTAGCCGGATCCGGAGTCAGCTACGGATAGGTCAGGCGCTTCGGGGCAGTGGGGCCAAGGGCGATTTCATCGGATCGGCTGCCGACGGCTTGGCGGCCTGGCGTACTGCAGGAGAGCGTGCTGCATGACGAAGATTAAGGAGTTAGCCGGAGGTTGCCTGCTCGCTGCCTGCGTCGCGGCAGCTCGGCGCCGCGTTCATTGCCCGCGAGGCGTGGCGATTGCTCCGGCCGGGCGGCCCGCGGACACTCGACGTCCCCGACGACGAGCCCCGAGCTCAAGTGACCGGCGGCCAGGCTCACTCGCTGCTGGCGCGATTCACGGACCGATAGACAACATCCGGTTAATGCGGATGCAGCCATGCTTTTATTGGGTCCCAGTGAAATGGCCCCTCTGGTAACTAATCGCCTATCCATAAGTTCTGTACGTAACCCGCCGTGGGGTCATGGGCGACCGGATGATTTTGTACGTGGGTTCTGGCCGCAATTGGGGGCGTGGCCCGTGCGTGCCTGCATGCATCGGGTTAAAGCCGGTCAGCCGGGCTGGCGCTCCAGGAAGTCGAGGTCGCGTTCGGCGTAGAGGCGGTGCTGCCATTCCTCGTTGAGGATGGCGCGCAGGCAGCGGCGGACCGGGAAGCTCTCAGGTTCCGGGTAACCCGGTTCGGTGACCGGCCGGGTCAGCCGGCGAGTTGCTCGTCGGTGAGGTCGGCGAGCACAGCCCGGACGGTGGCCATCCGGTCGGCGCGCAGGGCCAGGACCTGGTCCAGGGACGGGCGGGCGTCGCGGTCGCGGGGGATGCCGGGCTCCGTCGGCCATCTCGTCGTGTCGGCAGGTCCAGCGGATCCCAGGGCGACGGCTGGCCCAGGATGGCGCGGTTCACCCAGACGTCGGCAGCGAAGACCAGGTGGCGCAGCGTCTCGATGAACGACCACTCGCCGTCGACCCGCCGGTGCAGGAGTTCGGGGTCCAGGCCGCGGGCCCGGGCCACGGTCTGCTGCCACAGCGGCTCCAGCATGTCCCAGGCTTCGCGGTACCCGGCGGCGTCGGACGGGCGCATCTTGGCCCGGCCGGGGCAGCGGCGGTCGAGTTCGGCCTCCACCAGCGGCGCGACGTCGACGCCGTTGATCCTGAAGGTTCTTGATCTGGCCGCTGATGTCCATGTCCACCAGATCCGCCCCGCGGATCGTGACACCGGTCAGGTCGACCAAGCGGAAGCGTGCGCCAGTGAGGTCGACGTTGTGGAAGTCGGCACCGGTCAGGTAGACGTCCTCGAACCGAGCGCCGGACAGATTCTTATGCGTGAAATCAGTCACCCGCGCAGCCTGCCACGAACGCGTGGCACCTGGCCCGAGCGGGCGTGTTCGGCGCGGGGACAGTTGAGGCCTGCGGTCAGAACTGGCCGGCCGAGGTTGGCAGTCGCGTGCGCGGCCGGGAGACTGTGGGGACAGCGCAACGCAGGGAGCGACAGTCATGCGGTTCGTGTTCAGCCCGCCGGCGGACGGGGCGGCCGGGCTGCTGACGCTGCCCTGGGAGCTGCCACTGGAAGAGTGGCAAGACGAACGGCTGGTCGAGGTGCGCCAGCGCGGTCTGTCCCGGCACGTGGTCAGGTTCGTCAGCGACAGCTGCGAGCTCTACGCGCTGAAGTCCATCAGCGAGAATCTGGCCCGGCGCGAGTACCGGATGCTGCGGTCGCTGGCCGATCTCGCCGTCCCGGCGGTGACGGTCGTCGGCATCGTGGTGGACCGCGGACCGGACATGGACGCGGTGCTGGTGACCAGGTTCCTGGACTACGCGAGCACGTACCGGGCGGTGTTCTCCCGGCCGCGCGGCGCGCCGCCGCCTACTGACCGGCTGCTCGACGCTCTGGTCGAGCTGCTGGCCCGGCTGCACCTGTCCGGATTCTTCTGGGGCGACTGCTCGCTGTCGAACGCGCTGTTCCGCGCGGACGCCGGCGCGTTCGAGGCCTACCTGGTGGACACGGAGACCAGCGAGCAGCACCCGACGCTCACCGACGGCCAGCGCGGCCTCGACCTCGACATCGCCATGGAGCGCGTGTGCGGGGAGCTGATGGACCTGCAGGCGGGCGAACTGCTCTCCGCCGACCTGGACCCGATCGAGGTCAGCGAGGAACTCGGGCGGCGCTACCAGCAGCTGTGGTACGAGCTGACGAGGGAAGAGATCTTCCAGCCGGCCGACCAGCGGTACCGGATCGCCGACCGGCTCCGGTGCCTGAACGAGCTCGGCTTCGACGCCGACGAGGTCGAGCTGATCCCGAGCGCGGCGGGCACCCGGCTGCGGGTCCGGACGAAGGTCGCCGAGTCCGGGCAGAGCAGCCGTGAGCTGTTCCGGCAGACAGGAATCAGCGCCGAGGAGCACCAGGCTCAGCGGCTGCTCAACGACATCGCCAGCTTCCGCGCGTACCTGGAGCAGCGCGACGGCAGCCCGGTGTCGCAGACGCTGGCCGGGCACCGCTGGCTGGAAGACGTCTACGACCCGGTCGTGGCCTCGGTGCCGGACCGGCTCCGCGACCGGCTGGCGCCGCCCGAGATCTTTCACGAGATCCTGGAGCACCGCTGGTACATGTCGGAGGCGGCGGGCCGGGACGTCGGCACCACCGCCGCCGCGCAGTCCTACTTCGCGACCGAGTTGCCGACCGTGCCGCCCCAGGTCGCGGCGCTCGACGACGGCGAGGCGGACAGCCTCAGGCAGCCGCAGGGTCAAGAAGCGTGACGCTGTCGGCGTCCGAGGGCTCCGGCACCGGCTGACCTTGCTGCCTGAGCACCGCGATGTGCTCAGCCATGGCTTCGAGCATCAGCTGCTCGGTCTCGCTGCGAGTGTCTCCGGCTGCTACGACGCCCGGAAGATCGGGTGAATATGCCGAAAAGCCAATTTCGTCGTCTCCTTCGAAGACGACAATGTAGCCCCTCATGCCCCTCCTTCCGACGCGCGTCGTCACAGGTCAGCCTCTCAGCCAGCCCCATCCGTCCGCTTCCAGTAAACGGATTAGCTCGGCGACCTTCATGGGCATGTCATCACCGTATTGAGCCGCTCTGACAGTCATGTCCGGCTCGACCACCGGCCCGTGGACTCGTCACTTAGCATGACCGGCATGCAGAGCCAGGGCGAGTTCGCGGGCAAGGCGGTCGTCATCACCGGCGGAACCCGAGGCATCGGCGCGGGCATCGCCCGGGCGTTCCTCGCGGCCGGCGCCGACGTGCTCGTCTGCGGCCGGACGCCGCCCGACGACGAAGCCGCGCTCCCGGTCGCCGACGGCCGCGCCGCCCGGTTCCGCCAGGCCGACGTGCGCGACCCGGATCAGGCGGGCGCGCTCATCGAGACAGCAACCGAGCAGTTCGGCCGGATCGACGTGCTGATCTGCAACGCCGGCGGCTCCCCGGAGGCGCCCGCGGCCACGGCGTCGCCGCGCTACCACGCCAAGATCATCGAGCTGAACCTGATCGCCCCGCTGCACTGCGCGCAGGCCGCGAACGTGGTGATGCAGGACCAGCCCGACGGCGGCTCGATCGTCATGATCGGCAGCGTCAGCGGCACCCGGCCCTCGCCCGGCACGGCCGCCTACGGGGCCGCGAAGGCCGGCCTGCAGCACCTGGTGACCAGCCTGGCGATCGAGTGGGCGCCGCGGGTCCGGCTGAACTCCGTCGTCCCCGGCTTCGTCGCGACCGAAGCCGAGCACGGCCACTACGGCGACCAGCAGATCGCCGCGGCGGTCGCCGCGACCGTGCCGCTACGGCGGATGGCGACCCCGGCCGACATCGCCCACGCGTCCATGTTCCTGGCATCGCCCGCGGCCGGCTACATCTCCGGGGCCAGCCTGCTCGTGCACGGCGGGGGTGAGCCGCCCGCTTTCCTAGCCGTAACGCACGGTTCGTTATACCCTCCGTGGAAGTAGAACACGTTTCAGTTGAGGGGCGAGCCGCATGGTTGCTTCGATCAAGCCGCATCGAGATGAAACTGGCCTTTCCGATGGCCAGCTGCTGATCGACGGGACCTGGGGACCGTCGCTGACCGAACAGACCTGGACGCACAATCACCCGGCCACCGGCGAGGACGTCGCGTCGTTCCCGATCGCCGGGCCAGAGGACGTCGACCGCGCGGTGCTGGCCGCCAGGAAGGCGTTTGACGAAGGCCCGTGGCCGAAGACCAGGGCCGGCGAGCGCGGCAAGTTGCTGCGCCGGATCGCGGACCTGGTCCGTGCGCACGGCGACGAACTGCTCGCCCTGCAGGCGCTGGACAACAGCGTCCCGCTCTCGTTCGGCGGCGTCTACGGCATGTCCTTCGGGTTCGTCGCGGACGTGTTTGAGCATCACGCCGGCTGGGTGGACAAGCTGGGGGGCGAGACGCTGCCGGCCTTCCAGGGCGGCGACCACATGGTGATGACGCTGCGCGAGCCCATCGGCGTCGTCGGCGCGATCGTGCCGTGGAACGCCCCGCTGCTGCTGACTGCCCAGAAGCTCGCGCCCGCCCTCGCGGCGGGCTGCACGGTCGTGCTGAAGCCGTCGGAGTACGCCACGTTCTCGGTGCTGCGGCTGGTCCGGCTGATCGAGGAGGCAGGCCTCCCGGCCGGCGTCCTCAACGTCGTCACCGGCCCCGGCGACCCCACCGGCGACGCGCTGATTCACCACCCGCTGGTGGACAAGATCTCCTTCACCGGCAGCCGCGCTGTCGGCCGCAAGATCATCGAGGCATCGGCGGGCACATTCAAGCGGGTCAGCCTCGAACTCGGCGGCAAGAGCCCGGCGCTGGTCTTCGCCGACTCGGACGTCGCGACGTCCGCGATGATGACGATGGGCACCGTGACCCTGGGCCTGTCCGGCCAGGTCTGCCTGGCCCAGACCAGGGCGCTCGTGCAGCGGGACGCGGTCGACGAGTTCCTCGGGACGTCGGAGATGATCGCCGGAATGGTGAGCTACGGCAACCCGTTCGACCCGGCCGTCAGCTCCTCGCCGCTGATCAACCCGCGCCAGCTCGACCGCGTGCTCGGCCTGATCGAGAAAGGCCAGGAAGAGGGCGCCCGGCTGGTGTGCGGCGGCGGCCGCGGTGAGGGTGACCTGGCGGCGGGCAACTTTGTCGCGCCGACGCTCTTCACCGACGTGCACAATGACATGACGATCGCCAGGGAAGAGGTATTCGGCCCGGTGCTCTCGGTGATCCCGTTCACCGACGAGGAGGAGGCCATCAAGATCGCGAACGCGACCGAGTACGGGCTCGCCGCGACGGTGTGGACCAACGATCTCAAGCGCGCGATGCGGATGACGAAGGCAGTGCGGGCCGGGACCGTCGGGATCAACGGCTATCAGCTGGAGCCGCACGCGGCGTTCGGCGGGTACCGGCAGTCCGGCATCGGCCGCGAGGGCGGGCGCACCGCGATCGAGGCGTATACCGAGGTCAAGACCGTCCTGCTGCCATTTACTGACGAGATGATGTAGGGATCTGCGCCCCAATGGGTCGTCTCGCGCCATCGAACGGCGCGGGACGACCCGGTGAATAGCACCGGTGAGAAAGATACGACCTGGCCTTATTTATCCATGGTTAAGTATTCTGCTGGTATGGAGGATGAACCGGGCAGCAATAGGGCGCTAATGGTTGCGGCTGCTCGGGCCGGTTGACGTGTATGTTTCCGGCTCCCCGTCCGGTATTTCCCAGCCAGGGCTGCGCATCCTGCTCGCGATGCTCGCCCTGTGCGCCAATCAGGTCGTCTCCGTCGGCGCGCTCATCGACGCGCTCTGGCAGGAAGAGGCGTCCCGGCAGCGGGAGAAGAACCTGCACGTGCAGGTGCACCAGCTGCGCCGCCGGCTGGCCGAGCTGGAGCCCGGCCGCGCCACCTCCCGGGTGGTGACCGCGCCGCCGGGCTACGTGCTCGAACTGCACGACGGCGAGCTCGACGTCCGCGCGTTCGCCGCGATGGCCAGGACGGGCCGGCAGCTCGCGGCCGCGCACGATCCCGAGGGCGCGGCCGGCACGCTGCGGCAGGCGCTGGACCTGTGGCGCGGCCCGGCCCTGGGCGACGTCGCCGACGCCTGCCCGCGGCTCGCCGCCGAGGCCGCCGGGCTGGAGGAGCAGCGGCTCGCGGTGCTAGAGGACCAGGGTGCGGCCGAACTGGCGGCCGGCCGGCACAGTGACCTGGCCGCGCAGCTGCCCGGCCTGATCGCCCAGTTCCCGCTCCGCGAGCGGCTGCGCGCGCAGCTCATGCTCGCGCTCTACCGCTGTGACCGCCAGGGCGACGCGCTCGCCGCCTACCAGCACGCCCGCCAGCTGCTGAACGACGAGCTGGGCCTCGATCCGGGCCCGCAGCTGCAAGCCCTGCAGCGGCAGATACTGGCTGCCGATCCTGCGCTCGACTTCAGGCCGGGAACGGAGCGAAGCGGGGCGGGTGCCGGCCGACCGCGCGCGGTGCCCGCGCAGCCCAGGCCGGACTCGACGGCTACCGGCGGCGCTGATCCGGCGAACGGCCAGCAGCCCGCGAACGGCCAGGGACGGGCGGACGGCCAGGGAGCGGCGGGCGGCGAGCCGACGACGGTGCCAGCGGAGAGCCCGGCCGCGGCAGGCCCGAAGGACCCGGTCACGCCCCGGCAGCTACCCGCGAAGGTGCGGCACTTCGCCGGCCGCGACGTCGAACTGCTGGAGCTCGACAACATGCTGGGCGACCCGGACGGCGCGGACACCGAGACGGTCATGGTGATCACCGGGACGGCGGGCATCGGCAAGACGGCCCTCGCCGTGCACTGGGCGCACCGCGCCGCCTGCCACTTCCCCGACGGCCAGCTGCACGTCAACCTGCGCGGCTACGACCCGACGGAGGCACCGGTCACGCCGGGCGAGGCGACCCGGCTGCTGCTGAACGGGCTGGGCGTGGCGCGCGACCAGATCCCGGACACCCAAGACGCGCAGGCCGGACTGTTCCGCACGCTGATGGCCGACCGGCGGATGCTCATCGTCCTCGACAACGCCCGCGACTCCGATCAGGTGCGGCCGCTGCTGCCCGGCGGGCCAGGCTGCGTGGTGCTGGTGACCAGCAGGTCATCGCTGTCCGGCCTGATCGCGACCGAGGCCGCGGGCGCGGTCCCGCTGGACCTGCTGGCCGAGCAGGACGCCCAGGCGCTGCTCGCCGCCCGCCTTGGCAGCGCCAGGACCGACGCCGATCCGGCGGCGATCCGGCAGATAATCCGGTTGTGCGCCCGGCTGCCGCTGGCGTTGGCGATCACCGCGGCACGCGCGGAGGCTCGGCCGGGGCTCTCGCTCGGCGCGCTCGCCGCCGAGCTCGCGGACGAGCAGGACCGGCTCGACGCGCTCGACACCGGGGACCAGGCGACCAGCGTGCGCGCGGTGTTCTCGTGGTCCTACCGCCAGCTAGCAGAGCCCGCCGCCCGCATGTTCCGGCTGCTGGGCGGTCATCCTGGGCCCGACATCAGCCTGGCCGCAACGGCCAGCCTGGCCGGCGTCACCCGGCCGGAAGCACGCCGGACCCTCACCGAACTCGCGGCCGCAGGCCTGCTCATCGAGCACTCGGCCGGGCGCTACGTGCTGCACGACCTGCTCCGGGCCTATGCCACCGAGCAGGCAGCCGACACAACCGCGGGCGAGCGGCCGGCCGCCCTCGCGCGCCTGGTCGATCACTACCTGCAGACCGCGCACGCCGGCACGCTGCTGCTCGCCCCACTCGGTCACCCGATCACGCTGGATCCGCCGCTGGCCGGGGTCAGCCCGGACCGGCTGGCCAGCCGGGAGACCGCGCTCGGCTGGTTCCGCGCGGAGCTGCAGGTGCTGCTCGCCGTCGTCCGGCTGGCCGACACCGCGCGGCTGGACGCCGCGGCCTGGCAGCTGCCGTGGACCCTGCGCAGCTTCCTCGACGGTCAGGGGCTCTGGCAGGACTGGGCCGCGGTCAACAAGATCGCGCTAGCGGCCGCCGAGCGGCAGCAGGACCACAACGGGCTGGGCTGGACCCGGCACCGCATGGCCCAGGTCTGCAGCCTGTCGGGCGATCTGGACGCCGGCATCGCGAACAACGAGCAGGCCCTCGGCCACTTCGCGCTGGCCGGGAACCTGGCCGGCCAGGGCTCCGCGCACCTGGGCATGTGCATCTCGCTCGGCCGCAAGGGTGACCACGGCGCCGCGCTACACCACGGGCAGCAGGCGCTGGGCATCTTCCGCACCGCCGGGGACCAGACCGGCGAGGCGTACATGCTGCACCTCGTCGGCCTGGAGCAGGTCAGGCTCGGGAACGGCCCGGAAGGCCGCGAGCACTGCACGCAGGCGGTCGAGCTGTACGGAGACCTCGGCGACATGGGCGGGATGGCCGACGCGTGGCACAGCCTCGGCACCGTGCACCAGCAGCTGGGCGAGCACGTCGAGGCGATCGCGAGCTTCCAGCAGTCGCTGATGCTGTCGGCCGAGCTCGGGGACCTGTGGGGCCAGGCCTACTGCCTGATCGCGGTTGGCGACACGCACGACCGCGCGGGCGACGTGGCGGGCGCGCGCGAAACCTGGCAGCAGGCCCTGGAGATGCTCGGCGACCTCCAGCACCCCGACGCCGACCGGATCCGGGCCCGGCTGCACGAGACCGCCGACCTGCCGGACGGTCCCGACCTCGCCGAAGCCGCGGCGGTACCAGGCGGCGCCACCCAGCTCGAGGAGCCGACCGCCCTCGCGCGCTGACCCGCGCCCGCGCTGCACGCGGTAGCGAACCGGCAGCACATCGCCAGCACACTGGCGTATGCGACATTAAAACTGCAGTTCAGGGACTCCTCCTCCCTGACCTCGCCGGTGCAGTATCTGCAGGTACGCAGGGTGTGCGCCGGGACTCTGGGCGCATGCAGGGGCAGCGCCGGGCAGGCCCGGCGCCCACCTCGGCCGCCAGCCGCTCAGGCCGAGAGCAGAGGCGGCAGCCCCAGGGCCGGGAACGACCCCGGGCCGAACGTGGTCACCTCCGCGACGACGTCGCCCTCGACCCGCAGCAGGTCGAGCTTGAACGGGCGGAACACCGTGTCCCCCGGCCGCCGCAGGTAGTTGGCCGCGGCCGGCATCCGGTTGGCGGCGGTGGGCAGCAGCCGCCAGTCGCCCTCCCGGTCCGGCCCCAACCCGCGCACCAGCAGCGGCTGGATCGCGTCGATGCCGTCGAAGCACATCGGGTACGGCGGCATGGTGATCCGGATCTGCGCGGACGCGATCCGCGCCATCGCGGTCGCGTCGAGCCGGTTGTGCGCGTCGATGAACTGGTCCAGCAGTTCGCGCTCGGCCGCCGACGGCGGCCGCGGCCGCCAGTCCGCCCGCTCGGCGGGCAGGTTCTCGCGCATGATCGCGCGGGCCCGCTGCAGGGCGCTGTTGGCCGCGGCGACGCTCGTCTCCAGCAGCGCGGCGGTGTCGGCGGCGGGCCAGCCGAGGACGTCCCGGATGATCAGCGCCGCCCGCTGCCGCGGCGCGAGCACCTGGAGCGCGGACAGGAACGCCAGCTCGATGGTCTCCCGGCCGACGGCCGCCTGCTCCGGCTGGCCAGTTACCGCTGCTCAGCTCGTCCAGCAGCGGATCCGGGTACGGCTGCAGCCAGGGCAGGTCGGCATACGACTCGACCAGCCTCGCCTGCCGCGACCTGGCCCGCAGCGCGTCCACGCACACATTCGTCGCGATCCGGTACAGCCAGGCCCGGTGCTGGCCCGCGGCCAGCCCGGACCGGCCGCGCCAGGCCCGCAGCAGCGCCTCCTGCACCGCGTCCTCGGCGTCGTCGAACGACGCCAGCATGCGGTAGCAGTGCACGTGCAGCTCGCGCCGGTGCGGCGCGGTTAGCTCGGCGAAGGCGGCCTCGTCCCCGGCCGCCGCCGCGTCCGCCAGCGCCCCGACATCAGGTTCCGCGCTGGTCACGGGCGCGGCTCGGCCGGCCCGACCTCCTGCACGAGGAACGTGTTGCCGTCCGGATCGCTGAAGGACATGAACGTGCCGTACCGCTCCCTGGCCGGGTGCAGGCCTGGCGTCTGCCCGGCCGGGCCGAAGTGGAACGGCCCGCTGACGTCGACGCCGCGGCCGGACAGGTCCGCGTGCGCCGCCTCGATGTCGGTCACCACCAGGTGCAGCCCCTCTACCGAGCCCGCCGCCTCCGGCTTGCGCATCAGCGTGACCGAGCAGGCCGAGCCTGGCGGGGTCAGCTGCACGATCCGGAAGTCCTCGCCCGCCGAGTGGTCCACGTCGAGGTTGAAGCCGGCGTTGTCGACGTAGAAGCTCTTCGCCCGGTCGATGTCGGTCACCGGGATGATCACGAGTTCCAGCCTGTAGTCCACGAAAGCAGCCTCCCAGATCAGGCGCGCCGGCCCGGGCGCAGCCCGGCCGGCCGCGGTCACGTGCTGCGAGTAGAACGACGCATGTGCCGGCTGATACTCATCGCTGCCGCGATGAGTTCCCGGCCCCGGATGTCAGGGCAGGTACCGCCGTGCCGCCGACTCGGCGAGCGAGTGATCGGGAATGACGTCGTCGCCCGGTTGCTGATGCCGCCGCCGGCCGGTCACGGCATCCACGGCCAGCACGAGCCAGAGCGCGATGTCGGCGCACAGCAGCAGCTGAGCGAAGATCGTCGTCCGGGCCACGCTCGTCAGCAGCCAGGTATGGATCTCCAGCTGCCCGACGGCGTAGGTAACGAAGATCACGATGAGCGAGCCGAGGCAGGCCAGCCAGAGCCAGGCGGGATTGGCCAGCCCGGCCCGGCGCCGGTCGGTGCGCAGGAAGCAGCCGCCGATGATCAGGACGGCCGCGGCCGCGGGCGCGATCGCCAGGTGCCCGGCCATGCCGGCCTCGGTGGCTCCGGCCCGGTACCAGAAGGTCTCGCTGACAGGGTGCTTGATGAAGAACTCATTCTGCAGGCCGACGTGTTTGGCGATCGCGGCCGAGGCCAGGCCGGGAATCGCCGGGACCAGGACGTAGCCGACCCGGGCGACCCACTGACGGCTCGCTTGCCACGTCTTCGCCGCCAGGCCCGGCGCGCTGTGGGCCCGACGCCGGCCCGGCGCGGGCGGCCGAGCGGCTTGTACCGGAAGGCGATGAGCACGAGTATGACCAGCGCGGTGGTGAGCCCCTCGTTCTTCGTGAGGCTCGCGACCACCGCGAAGATCCAGGCGAGCAGCAGGTACCGGGGCTCTCGCGGCAGCACGAGCCCGCAGATGACCGCCGCGACGGCCGCCGCGGCCCACAGCGCGTCGGTGTAGCCGATGACCGCGTACGGGTACGAGATCCCGTACGCCGCCAGGCACACGACGCCACCGACCACCAGGGCGCAAAGCCGGGCGATGGTGCCGCCCCGGACCGACATCGCGATCAAGCAGCCGACCGCGGCGATCGCGCTGGCGGTGAGCAGTTCCGTCATTACGACGGCGCTGTGCAGGCTGGCCGGGCCGAACCGGAGCAGTTCCAGCGCGCCCGCCGCGGGCACCAGCGGCGGGTAGTCCGGGTTGTCGAAGAAGACCGCCGGGTTCCGCAGCCCGGTGAGCAGTGCGTGATGCCCGCCGGCCACCATCAGCGAGTGCGTCAGCCAGATCGAGTTCGCGTCCCAGCCGATCATCGGCACGCGCAACGGCGCCAGCGGGTACACCAGGGCGCCGGCCATGACCAGCACGGTCAGGACCGACCAGCCCAGCGGCGGGCTCTGCCAGCGCCAGTGCCGGCCCGCGGCCAGCCACCAGGAGACGGCGGCCGCGTTGACGAACAGGACGACCGGCAGATAGCAGGTCAGCAGCGAGCCGCCGACGCCCAGCTCGATCTCCGCCGCGATTGCGGCCATCGCCGCCCCGATCAGCGGCGCGAGGAAGATCACCACCGGCGAGCGGCGGGCCGCCACCAGGGCCGGGATCAGGCCGGGCACCGCCAGGTAGACGACCAGGACGAATATCGGTCTCATATATGCCGGACCAGCAGGATCGCGCCGCCGCACCGGGTGTACGTAACGCCGTGGCGGTGCCGGGGCGGGGGGTACTTGCCGAGGTACTTGATCGTCAGCACCCACTGCGCGGCGTCCTGGTGCTCCTTGGGCACCGCCCACCCGGTGGAATACTCGGCCAGCCGCTGGGTGTGCGGCACGCTGTCGCTCTCGACATAGACCGCGGCGCCCCTGGGCACATCCGCCCTGATCGCGCGGAAGAGGCAGACCTCCTGCCGGTAGGAGGCGAAGTCCAGGGCCCGCGCGGCCGGGCTCTGGATCTTGTCGCTGAGCAGGACCAGGTGGTTGACGCAGAAACCGAACGCCACGCCGCCGATGCCTGCGATAGCGGCGCACGCGACGACCTTGCTCGCCCGCCCAGGCACCCGGAAACCCCCGATGGTTACGCGACCTGAAAAAAACTGCGCTCACTACTAAGACGCCAGAATCCGCAGGTTTGTGCTGGTCAATGCATTCTTTGCAGAAAACTTAACGATGCCTTGGCCAGGCTTATGCGAATGCATTAAGGCGCGATTACAGCGGCCGGGCGCTTTCCGCCCTCCCGGCCGGAAAGCGCCCCGTTGCGTCGCTGGCTCAGCTGAAGCCGATGGTCTCGGTCGCGAGGGAGTTCGCTTCCTCGCAGGCGAAGCCAGCCTCGGCGGGCCCGGTCGCGAAGCCATCGAGGGCGCCGGCGACCGAGTCCAGGGTCCACATCCCGTCCGCCGAGCCGTGCTCCCCGGCCCGGAAGACCTGCCGGATGCTCGGCGGGGCCATCAGCGCCGCCACGCCGCCGTGCACCACGAACACCTCGCCATTGATGTTCGCGGCCGCCGGGCTGGCGAGGTAGGTGACCAGCGGCGCGACGTATTCAGGCGCGAGCGGGTCCGGGCCCGCGTCCGGCCCCGAGCCCATCAGCGCGGCCGTCATCGCGGTCCGGGCGCGCGGGCAGATCGCGTTAGCCCGGACACCGTACCGACCGCAACTGCGCGCGGTCGTGACGGTGAGCGCGGTGATGCCCGCCTTGGCCGCCGAGTAGTTCGGCTGTCCCGAGGAGCCGAGCAGGAACGCCTCGGACGAGGTATTCACGATGCGCGCGTAGACCGGGCCGCCGGCCTGCTTGCTCTGCTCCCGCCAGTGCGCGGTGGCCAGCCGCGAGGTGATGAAGTGCCCGCGCAGATGGACCCGCAGCACCAGGTCCCACTCTTGCTCCGACATGGAGAAGATCATCCGGTCCCGGAGCAGGCCGGCGTTGTTGACCACGATGTCGAGCTGGCCGAACTCGCGCAGGGCCGTGCCGACCAGGGCCTCGCCGGTGGACCACTCGCCGATGTCGCCAGCGCTGACCACGGCGGTGCCGCCTGCCGCCTCGATCTCCGCGGCCACCGCCTCCACCGCGTCGCCGGGCAGGTCGTTCAAAACCACCCGGGCTCCGGCCGCGGCCAGGGCACGCGATTCGGCCCGGCCCAGCCCGTTCCCGGCACCGGTGATGATCGCAACCCGTCCGTCCAGCCGCAAAGGCTCGCCTTTTCCCCGGTCACGTGCGCTCCTCCTCAGTAGCCAGGGCCGGACAGCATGCCGCCGTCCACGACGAACTCGCTGCCCGTGCAGTAGGACGACTCGTCCGAGGCGAGGAAGACCACCAGCGGAGATACCTCCGCGGACTTGGCGAAGCGCGCGATCGGCAGGGACCGCATGAAGCCCTCGCCGTCGGCGATGTCGGTGAACGTCTCGAACGCCGTCGCCGTCATCGTCGTCATGATGCCGCCCGGGTGCACGGAGTTGACCCGGATGCCGAGCTTGCCCAGCTCCTGCGCGGCCGACCGGGTGACGCCGCGGACGCCGAACTTGCTCGCGCTGTACGCGGACATGCCCGCGGCGCCGTGGAACCCCTCGACGGAGGAGATGTTGACGATCGAGCCGCCGCCGGCCGCGGTCATCGGCTCGATGACGCTCTTGACCCCCAGCCACTCCCCGATCAGGTTGACGTCGATGACCTTGCGGAACTCGGCCAGGCTCATGTCCGCGATCTTCTTATTCAGCAGGATGCCGGCGTTGTTGACCAGGACGTTCAGCGGGCCGAACGCGTCCGTGGCCGCTCGCACCGCCGCCGCCCAGTCCTCCTCGCTGGTCACGTCGTGGTGGATGTAGCGGCAGTTGTCCTCGCCGAGCTCGTCCGCCAGCGCCTTGCCCTTGTCGTCCAGCAGGTCACCGAGCACAACCTTCGCGCCCTCGGCGACGAAGTGCCGCGCGTGCGACTTGCCCATGCCCCGCGCGCCGCCCGTGATCAGCGCGACCTTCCCGTCCAGACGGCCCATCCTCAACCTCTCCGGCCGCACCGCCAGCCGCGCCCGCGGCCCGCGGTGTCTGTACCAAACGCTTGCTTGGTCAGGGTAACAGGTGCCGGAAGTGGCGGGCAGGTTCCGCCCCGGCGCCCCGGTGCCGGTCAGTTATGGCACGATTCCGGCCATGACGTCAATCAGCTGGAGCGCCTTCGAGCAGGCCCGTCCCGACCTCGCCGAGGCCGGGCGCGACCTGATGTATCAGTTCGGCGTGGGACTCGCCTTCCTGTCCACGGTCCGGCCGGACGGGGGCCCGCGGCTGCACCCGTTCTGCCCGCTGATCATCGAAGGACGGCTCGTCGCGCACATCATCCCGTCGCGCAAGCGAGACGATCTTGACCGCGATCCGCGGTACGCGATGCACTCGTTCGCGACCACCGACAACGAGGACGCGTTCTACCTGACCGGCGAGGCCCGCCGGATCGACGACGGCGCGCTTACCCGCCGGGCCGCGGCGCAGTTCTTCGCCGAGCGGAAGTACGAGTCAGAACCCGAGGCCTTCGCCGCCGGCCTGTTCTACGAGTTCTTCATCGGGCGCTGCCTGCTCACCCGGACGACCGGGCGGGATGACTGGCACCCGCAGCACACCGTCTGGGCCGCGGCTGGCTAGGCCTGGCGCCGCGCGCCGCGCTCGGCCTTGGCCCGGGCGGCCGGGCTGGTGATGCCGTCGAACAGGAGCCGCAGGAACGAGTCGACGACCTGGTCGGTGCCGAATCCCCCGGCCTGCAGCGCGTTCATCGGCAGCCAGAGGATGTCCCGCAGCAACCGGTAGGTGATCTTGACGTCCAGATCCGCGCGGAACAGCCCGGCGTCAACGCCGCGCTGCAGCTGGGTCATCCAGATGCGCTCGATCTCGCGCAGGTCCTTGCGCAGGTACGCAAACCGCGGCTGGGTCGAGAAGTAGCTCCAGTCGTTCTGCAGCATCGTCAGCGCAGCCCGGTGCCTGGCCAGCGTGTGACTGCTGGTGCGCACGATCCGCTCCACCGCGTCGCGCGGGTCATCGGCCCCGGCGACCGCGCCGCGGTAGGCGGCCAGGATGTCGTTCAGGAAGCCGGACAGAATCTCGTCACCGATCGACTCCTTGGAGTCGAAGTGATGGTAGAGGCTGCCGGACAGGATGCCGGCCGCGTCCGCGATCTCGCGGACGGTGGTCGCCCGGAAGCCCTTCTCCGCGAACAGCTCCCCCGCGAGCCTGACCACGTCGGCGCGCCGCTGCGAACGGGCGCCGCCGTTGGTGCCCGCGTCGGTAGTCTCGGCCTGACCGGCCGCCGTGTTCTTTCGCGTGGTGGTCACGGCGACATTATGGCTGGTCGACCGCGAACCTCCCAAGCGCTTGCTCGCCAAGACGGCGCGCGCCGCCGCCCCGGACCCAAGCCGAGACGGTATTTCGCTAGCGCCTGGCCTACCTGCCCGCGGTCGACCTCGTCTGGCGGTTGCTGGCCTGCCTGCGCCGGCAGGAACGAACCGGGAGGCCGGAGCCGACGCTGAGCGGGGTGCTCGGCCAGTACAAGTCGCTCAGCGAGAGGTGCCAGGACAGGATCGGCCGGCACCTGGACGTCCTCCTCGTGGCCGGCCAGGCCGATCAGCGCGAGGCGTACTCGGCCGAGGACGCAATCCTCAGGCGGATGAGTGAGGACCGCCAGAACCGCGCCTGGAAATTCTTCGAGCCCACTCCGGAGAAACCGCGGGAGCGGCAGTCGCCGAAGCCCGACCTGACGACCGGTGCTCGCGTGCTGTGCGGGGCCGGGCTGGTGTTGGGCCTCGCCTCGCTCGTGTACTGGATCATCCTGCTGCAGAGCGCGGGCGTCTTAGCCGCGGTCCTGGTCGCCCTAGGGCTCGTCGCAGGGGCCGCCAGCGCGGGCCCGGCGGCGATCGCCTTCCTCGCCGTGCGCATCCGGCTCGCCGAGAAGGAGCGGGAGATCGGCCGGGCTCAGGTCGAGCAAGGACGGTATCGGAGCCAGGCCGGGACCGCTAGCCCAGCCGAACTGGATGAAACCGACGAAGAGACCGAGGAGGCCGAGCGAACCCAGGCGCGGCGCAAGAAGTTCATCCGGGTGGTCAATGACCACCTGCGGAAGGAATTCAGCAAGCATGCCCCACGGCCGGCCACGCCTAAGAAGAAGTGGCACAGCGACACGGCCGGCCTGCGCACGTCCCTCAAGGATGAGATCCTGTCGCTCTACCCTCAGCCCGACCTGCGACTCGGCTCCGTTAACTGGCTCATCTCCTACCGTGTCGGCCAGATCGCCCGGCAATGGCAGGCGAAGAAGCTCACGGATTTCCGGTCCGAGCTGCGCCCGAGCCTGCGGACCATCGCCGGCCTTAGCCTCGGGTCCGTCGCCTTCGCGGTGGCGGGCGTCTACGCCGTGATAGTCATGATCATCTCGCATCCGGCGGCCGGCGTCATCGCCACACTGGCAATGCATGCCTCGGAGAGCCAGCGCGACCGGCGCGGCGCCGCCCGGGCCATCGAGGGCAGGCGGCCGGACAAGGAAGTCGACGCGTCTTTGATCCTGCGTCAGGAGATCGGACTTCGCCTATGAGCTCGGAGACCATCCGGTTCAGGGTGGAGAACTTTGACGCTGACTACCTGGATCCGGTGGTGGAGGACGCGGCGAGCCTGCTGAACATTGCCCTCGACACCTCAGGCATCACGGCTGTTCTGGAGCTGCTGGAGGCAATATCGGGGCATGGGGCTCAGTGGGTGGCCCAGCGTGAGCGACGACGGCGCTGGCGCGACGAGTCCGATCTGCCCGACGACGAGTAGACCGGCGGAGACGGCAACGGTGAGCCTGCATGAATCGAGGTCGAGCCGGCACCGTGAACGCGGTCGCATCAGCACCGGGCCGGCGACGGCCGGCGCGGAGAACGCCAAGCGGATGCCGATCCGGCTGCCGACAACGCCGAGAACGCCTCGCAGGACAGAATGTTTCGCGCTAGCGCGGGCCAGCAGGCCGAGCCCGCGGTCCGGCCCCCATCGCGGCGGCGACCTGCTCGGCGAAGGCGACCGCCACCAGCAGCTGCTCGGTCGTCGGCCGCGCCGCCGGATCGGGCTGCAGCAGGAATCGGCCGTGCAGCCTGCCACCGCTCTGCACCAGCAGCTCGGTGCCGGCCGGAGCGGGCAGACCGAAGCGCGCTACGTCCCAGGCAGTGCCCGCCACGGTTACCGAGCCGTCCGGTTCGATCCGGCCCGGCTGGCCCAGCCCGGCCCGGCCATACTGGAATTCGCACGAGCGCAGCCCGAGCAGCCGGACCAGCCGGGCTGCGATCTGGTCCGCCAGGGAGTCGGGTGAGTCACCCGCGGCCGCCGCGCAGGCCGCGTCGTTGATGCCGGCCAGGTAGCCGGACCGGCGGGCGGCCACGGCCCGCTGCCGATGGCCCCAGACGGCGATCTCGGTCACCCCGAAGCCGATCAGCAAGAGCAGCACCGTGGTGCCGACGTCGGCCGCCCTCGTGATCCGGAACGTCTCGTACGGCCTGGTCAGGAAGAAGTCGAACCAGGCAGCGGCGGACCCGGCGGCCAGGTAGCCAGCCGCCCGGTGGCCGGCCGCGGCGACGGCGACGATCACCAGCACGAGCGCCAGCGCCGCGTCGGTATCGGGGAAGCTGGCGCGGAAGGGGACGAGCGCGGCGGCCAGCGCCAGGGGTGCCGCGAGGCCCGCGAGCATCGCTGCCCTGCTGGCCGTCAGCCAGCTCGGCGCTACGCCCGCAGAGCGGCCGGAGGGGGCGCGCTGACCGGCCGCGCTCGGGTCCAGGCCAATCCGCTGGTCATTGACCTGCATCTTTCCGTGCTAGCACGATCCGGCCCGGTTCTCTAGATTCCGGGCTCAAGCCATACGGAACCCATGCAGCCGGGCCGACGCGACCTCAGGCCGGGCACATCCACTCGGCCCGGCCGGCCTCGGCCTGGCCCGCCTCGGCCCCGCTTCCCGCCTCTGGCGCGGGGAAATGGACCCGGAACGTGAACGCGTAGGGCGTCGGGCCGTGGGCGCGCAGGTGCCGCACCCGGTCTTCGGCGTCCGCGGGCGTCGGCAGCGTCCCGGCCGGGATCCACCACATCGCGGTATAGGCCTCGGCCATCCGCTGGAAGAACTCGCGCCGCCGCCGCAGCACCGGCAGGTGCTCGGCGGAGTACACGAAGTCCGCGAGCGACTGGACGCTGTCCCACACCGACATGTTGATGATGACGCCGGCGCTATCCCCGGCGTCCCACTCGAATGCCTGGATCGACGTGGCGTTGCCCTCGTCCGTCTGCAGCCGCCAGACGAATCCCGGCGCGCGCTCCGCGGCGGCGTTGACCGGGTCCAGCCCGTCGACGAACGCCGCCAGTTGCGGGCTGTCCAGCGGGGCGCGCAGCCGGCCGATGTTGACCTGGGCGAGTTGATAGCTCACGTGATCATCGTGCCCCGGGCGGAGCCATCGGGTCTACCGCGCGGTCGCGGCCGGCCAGTATCCGGGTGACCAGCCGCCTGCCCGGCGCGCTGGTGACGAGCAAGGTGCCCAGGCAGGCGGCGGCGAGCAGTGCGTACGGCACGAAGTCGGAGGTCGCCTGCGCGATGGCGCCGCCCGCCGCGGCCGCGATGCCCTGGCCGGCCGCCCAGGCCAGGTTGGTCATGCCGAAGGCAAGCCCCTGGTTCAGGTCCAGCTTGTGCGCGGCCCCGCTGATCATCGCCATGGCCGGGATGAACAGCGCGCCGAACGCCGGCATGCCGAGGATCAGCAGCACGATCAGCGCTGTCGCCGGAGCCACCACCGGGGCCAGCAGGCTGACGACGACCGCGGCCGCCAGCGAGATCCGGATGGCGATCATCGGCCCCCGGCGATCGGAAAGCCGGCCGCTCAGCGGCGCCAGCCCGGCCTCGATCGCCGCCGACAGCAAGAAGGTGGCGCCGATGAGCGTGGCGTCCGCGCCGAGCCGGCCCAGACGCAGCGGGGCCAGGACGTCGAGGACGCCGAACGAGAGGCCCGCCAGCGCCGTAAGCCACATCCCGGCGGTGACATGCACGTTACGCAGCGCCGGCCAGGCTGCGCTCAGGCCCTGTGGCTTCTCGATCACGGCCGGGGCCGGCACCGCGAACGCGGCTATCATCAGCGCCGCGCCAGCCACCGCCGCGGCGGAAAAGGCCGGGCCCGTACCGACCCGGCTGGCCACCGCGCCGACAACGGGGCCGAGGAAGGCGCCGCCGACGGCGGCTCCGAGCGCGGTGCCGAGCAGCTCGCCGCGCCGTTCCGGCGGCCCGGCGGCCGACAGCCAGGCCATCCCGGCCGCCCAGATGCACGCGCCGCCAAGGCCCTGAACGAACCGCGCGGAGTCCAGCGTCCACGGCGCCGATGTCCAGCCGAAGGCGAGCGTCGACACACTCATCAGCGCGAGGCCGATGAGGACCACAGCCCGGTCGCCGAGCCGGGCCACCAGCAGGCCGCTGGGCAGCGCGCCGATCAGCGTCCCGGCCGGGTACGCGGCCACCAGCAGCCCGGCGCCCGCCTTGGTCAGGCCGGCCACGTGTGTGTAGTGCGGCAGCAGCGGCGTCAGCGCGGTGTAGAAGCTGAGCTCGACCAGCTCGAGGATGCTGACGTAGATCAGCAGCCTGCGGATCTGCGGCGGCAGCTTCTCCGACCCGCGCGCCACTGGCTGATCCTCGCTCTAGTCTGCTGGCCGCCTGCCCCGGTGGCGGCTCGGCCTGATCGGCCGTTCAGCCGACGCTATCGCAGCCCGCTGACAGCCGGGTTCCCGGCGTCTGAACACGCGGGGTGACGCAGCGCGCACGGTCAGCCGGCTTGCCTTCGGGGCGCGTAGCTGAGGACCACGACGCCGGAGCTCAGCGTCGTGCTGCCGGTCAGCTCCAGGCCGACGGAGCCGACGTCCTCGAACAGCCGCTGGCCCGGCGGCGTGGTGACCGGGACTACCCAGATGCGGAACTCGTCCACCAGCCCGTGCTCGATCAGCGTCTTGTCCAGCGGACCAGTGCCGTACTTCAGCAGGTAGCCGTCGCCCTGCTGCTTGATCGCGGCCAGTTCGCCGGCGACGTCGGCGCCGAGCGCCGTCGCGTTCCACGACAGCGTCTGCAGGGTCCGGGTGGCGACATGCTTGGGGATCGAGTTCATCCTCGTGACGAAGTCGGTCCCCTCATCGCCGGCCGCCATCGCGGTGTACGCGGCCGACAGGCCCTCGTAGGTCTTGCGGCCGAGCACCAGCGCGTCGGCGCCGAACAGCAGCTCGTGGTTGAGCGCGTCGCCGTCGGGACAGTTCAGGTACGGCGGGCCCCAGTCCTGCGGCGCGGCGATGTCACCGCCGAGCGAGACGAACGTGGACTCGATCAGCCGGCGCACTACTTCACCACCGCGAACCGGAGCGCCGTGACCGAGCCCGAGTGGATGCTGGAGATCGGTTCGAGGTTGACCCGGCCTTCGCCCTCGACCGCCGCGTACAGCGGCGTGCCGCGGCCGAGCAGCACTGGCAGGACGAACACGTGGATCTCGTCGATCAGCCCGTGCGCCAGGCACTGGCCGCCCACGCTGGCGCCGAGGACGACCAGGTCCTTGGCTCCGGCCGCCGCCTTGGCCGTGGCCACCGCCGCGCCGATGTCGCCGGACAGGAACGTCGGGTCGTCCGTGCCCGGGCCGTCGGGCGGCCGGTGCGTCAGCACGAAGCTCGGGCCGTGCCACGCGCCGCCGTATGCCTCGCCGCTCGGCTTGCCCGTGTCCCGCAGCCCGACCTCGTAGCAGTTGCGGCCGGACAGCATCGCGCCGGTCGCTTGCACGATCTCCGGGAAGTTGTCCGGTCCGGCGTACTCGAAGACCCAGTCCATAGCGTGCCCGGGCCCGGCGATGAAGCCGTCCAGCGACATCGCGGCCTGAATCACCACCTGGCCGGTGCCGATGCGGGCGCTGGTGCTCGTCGCCGCCGTCATAGCAGCGCGTCCAGCTTCGTGAACGAGCTCTCCCAGCCCTCTTTGGTCTGGTCGCCGATCTCCTGCTCGAACGGGCCCTGCCGCAGCTCCAGCCTGGTCTTGCCCGCGCCCTCGTCGTGGAACTCCAGCCGGAGCGTGCCGCGCAGGGTGCCGTTCACCCCCGGCACGCCCTCGGCCTGCATCTCGGCGACGAGCAGTTCGTTCTCGATCACTTCGGTGAAGGTCGCGTCGACCGGATTGCGCAGGCCGATGTCGGGCACGGTCATCACGAACCGCAGGTAACCGCCGGTTCTGGCGTCGATCTCTACGGTGTCTCGCGGCACTGTGGCGCCGACCGGGCCGAACCACTCCGCGAGCTGGTCCGGGTCGGTGAACGCCCGGTACACCAGCTCGCGCGGCGCGTCGAACACCCGGCTGATGGCGATCTCGCTGGTCATTGTCCCTTCCTTTCGTGCTGCTGGACCCGGCGCAGGTGCGCGTCGAGCCGCTCGAAGTTCTCGTCCCAGAACTGGCGGTAGCGCTCCATCCAGTCGGTCGCCTCCTTGAGCGGCGCGGCCTGGAGCGTGCTCGACAGCCACTGCCCGGATCGGCTGCGGCTGATCAGGCCGGCCCGCTCCAGCACCTTCAGGTGCCGGGAGATGGCCGGCATGCTGATCGAGAACGGCTCAGCCAGCTCGGTCACGGTCGCGTCCCCGTCCGCCAGCCGGGCGAGGATCGCCCGCCTGGTCGGGTCGGCGAGCGCCCCGAAGATGACGCTGAGCGGGTCGTCCGCCATCGCTTAACCATCCCGTTAATTAACTGATGTGTTAAACGTAGACGGCGCGGCGGCGCGGTGTCAAGCGGGGTTGCGCGAATGGAGGTCGGCAGCCAACAACAGCTGTGCCGGGTTTGCTGTTCGTAGAGCGACACCGTCAGATGCACGCAATAGCCTGCCGATGGTGGCGGGACGACGTCAGCCGATCCACGTGAGGTCGCAGATCCGGATGATCTCTTCGTCGGCTGGCAGGCCGTTCAAGTGGATGAGCGCCGGACCCTCGAATCTGACGCCATAGCTCACGAGCTCTCGCGCCAGCCCGCGGCGACGTCTTCGATCGGAACCGAACTGTTCAGGTTGCCGGAGCGCACTGCCTCGCGGACAGCTGCCAGCCGGTCGGCGAACCCGGGATCGGACTGGGCCGTGGCCGTTAGCCGCCATAGCCGAAGGACGTCGTGCAGATGCCGGTATCGGCCAATCTGCTCCCGTCATAGCGGCCTGGTGTTGCCTTCAGGTCATCGCTCGCGCCAGTGCCGATTGGTGAGCTATGACGCATAATGCTCGGTTGTGAGGCGTCGTCGTGCTAGATGGCAGGTTAGCCGGGGTCTGGTCGCCTGCTTCGCCGTGCTGGGTGTCGCGGTGGCTGCCGGAGGATGCTCACAGCCCGCAGTCAGCCAGGCCGGGCGAAAGGATCGGCTCTACCGGCCTGGCACTATCGGGCGGGCCTCGATCGGCTTCTGGGCGGGTTACAGCATGACGGCATCGGACGTGACGGGGGTGCGGGCTGAGTGGATCGAGCCCTCGGTGTCTGGTGTTACGCGGTCCGCCGAATACCTGTGGGTGGGGATCGGCCCGGCCGACGGGGCATCGGTTGTGCAGACGGGCACGTATGTCATGTTTCCCGGCGGCCGGGATGAGTGGCGCGGCGCCTGGTACGAGCGGTATCCACTCGATCCGGGGGGTCTCACCGAAGATCTGAAGGAGAACAGCGGTGACACCATCGCCGTGGCGCTGACCTTGCTGCCAGGCGCTGCCCGGCCCTGGCATATGACAGTGCGGGATGTCACGACCGGAGCATCCTGGTCCAAGACCGTCACGTACAAGATCGCCGACGACAATGCGGACTTCATCGTCGAAGACCCGGCGGTGAATAGTGCAGGGACCCTGGCGCCGTTCGCCACCTGGGGCCAGGTCCTCTTCAGCCATATGGAAGTCCGCATCGGCGAGCGCTGGCTCCCGGCGGGCGAGCTCCGGGGGTCGCGAATTGACATGATCCGGCACGGCCGCGCCGTGGCCACCGCAGGTCCTCTTCTTGCTAATGGCACCAGCTTCGTAGCTACTCAGATCTTCTAGGTCGCTGTCGGCCGAATTAGACGCTCGGCCTCAGATGATGGCGAGGTGCCACGGGCAGAGCGGCGGCAAACCCGCAAAGCTGTGATTGGGCAGCCGCGAGCTGAGGCGCGCGGGCGCTCAGGTCACCGTGCGCGGGTCCACGCCGATGCCGCCGGCGGCGCTGCTCTCGTACGCGGCCAGCGCGAACCGCAGCACGTCCACCGCTTCGACCGCGCTCCACAGCAGCGGGCCGTCGCCGGTGTGCAGCCAGCGCAGCCAGTGCCGGCCGGAGTCACGGAAGCTGCTGCCCCAGTCGTCGTCCAGCGCGTGGTAGCTGCGCATCTCGCCGTCGGCGTAGACCTCAAGGCTGGGCTGCTGGATACCGCGCCCGGTGCACCGGTTGACCCGGGCGAAGCCCTTGGAGCCGGTGATTTCCCAGCGCTCGTCGTTGGTGTAGTAGTCCGAGCGCAGGTACATGTCCGGGGCGACGGTGACGTCCCAGCCGCCGCGCACCCCGTTCTCGTGCTCCCAGCTGATCATCGTCGGCGCGTCCAGGTAGATGGGATCGCCGATCACCGTGTGCCCGATCCACGCGCGCACCTCGCGGATCGGCCCGAACAGCCAGAGCGCGGTGGACAGCTTGTGCCAGCCGTCGTCGAACACCATGATTCCGCGGCCCAGCTTCATCTGCTCCATCTGCCACTCGAAGCTGGACCAGGGCACGTCCCAGCCCCCGTTGCCGGTCCCGACCATCTTCATGTGGTAGCCGACGATGTCGCCGAGCTCGCCCGACTCGGCGACCGCCTTGAGCCGGTGCAGCGGCTGGTAGAAGAGGTAGTTCTCCATGATCCGCAGCACCCGGCCGTTCGCCTCGGCCGCTTTGAGCATCCGCCGGGCGCCGGCCAGGTCGTTGCACATCGGCTTCTGGCAGTTAACGTGCCAGCCGTTCCCCAGCAGTTCCTCGACGCCCTCGACATGCAGCGGGGCCGGCAGCAGCGACTCCACGACGTCAACCTCGACGCCGCTCGCCGCTAGCTCAGCGGTGGATCCGAATGTGGCCGCGCCCGGCCAGTCAGCCTGCCTTTGCTCGCGGCGTTCCGCGACTCGGGTCGACCAGCGCGACGACCTCGACGTCAGGGTTGCCGAGGTACCCGCGCACGTTCAGGTCATAGATCCGGCCGAGTCCGACGAAGGCCGCGCGCACCGGGCGGTTGTAGGGCACGAATGTCACGACGCAGGTCCTCCTCGGGCACCTCGATGGAGGCTGGGACCCGATCGACGACCGCGGGGCGCCACCATTTGTGGGCATAGTAGACGCCAGGTGACATCGCTGTCAGGTGACCTGCGCCAGCCAGTATCGGTAGGTGCGCCCGAACGGCTCCTCGTGGGCGCGGACGGCCGCCTGCAGCCACGACGCGGAACGCTCGGCGTGCCGGATGACCTCGCGCGGGTAGTCGTACCGGACCTGGTGCTCGGCGAACTCGTCTTCGTCGAGCAGCAGCACCTGCCGGTTATCCCGCATCCGGACGACATCGAGATCCAGGTCGATCATCGTCACTTCTTCCTGGTCGTCGTCCCACTGCGGCGGCGTCGCGACGTCGCAGTAGATCTCCGTGCCGGCCGGCTCGGCGTTGAAGTACGCGACCCACCACGGCTCGCCGAAGGCGAAGAGCCCGACGTACGCGCGATCCATGGTGATCGGCGGCTCGCTGCCGCGCTGGCTCTCGGTGCCAGCGCGGGCGCCGAGCCAGATCCCGTGCTCGTCCTCGCCGAGGTACTCCATCGTGTGGTGCCAGTGCAGGCTGCCGTCCCACTTGGTGAACACCACGCTCACGTCTCGTCTCGTCACGAACCGAAACCCTAAGCGCTGCCGGGGTTTCCGCCCACAGCGTAACCGCGTGAAGCTTTCGCAAACGCTAGTTTTTTCAGTTGACAGCGTTTATCCCCGCGTTGCATACTGGGATACGTAAACAGTGTTAACGCAAGACCAAGGAGCCCGGCAATGAGCATCTCCCTCCCCGGCGTGGCCGACGCCATCATCGCAATCAGCACCGTCGCAGGAATCGCTGTCCTCTTCGCTTTCGCCCTGCTTGGCGCTTCGGTGCTCGTGCGGCGCGACCAGGCGCGCAACGCCCGCACCGCCGCCGTCACCGTGCCGGCGACCCCCAGCTTTGCCCAGCAGCCGACCCAGACCGACCGCGTGCTCGAGCTCGCCGGCCGGTGAGCCCGGGTCACCCGGTGACACCGGGACCGGACCGCGAAAGGGACGACGCCACCGGCGCCGTCCCTTTCGCTTTCTGTGCCCGCAAACCCAGGAGAGGCCGACGCCACCGGCGCCGTACCTGCTCGCCTTCGTGCCCCGCAAGCCCCGGAAAAGGGCCGACGCCAGGGGCGCCGTCCCTTCGTATGCCGGCTCAGCCAGCCCGCTCGGACGGCAGCCCGTCCCGGTCGCCCGCGACCCGGAACAGCACGCTCGCCCAGGTGCGGAACGGCCGCCACGGCTCGGCGATCCGGGCGATCTCCTCGGTGCCGGGCAGGCTCGCCAGGCCGTAGTAGTGCTGCAGGTAGCTGGCCAGCCGTGGTTCGCCCAGCGCCGCCGCGTCCCGCACCCCGGTTGACCGCAGGTAGACCAGCATCGCGTACACCGGCCCGAGCCCTTTGATCGTGCGCAACCGCGCCATCGCCGCCTCGGGCGGCGTGGCCGCGAGATCGGCGGCTTCGAGCTGGCCGTCCAGCGCCGCGCGCGCGACCCCGTGCAGCCGCGCCATCCTGGTCTCCTCGATGCCGGGGAACGAGCTGACGTCGAGCAACTGCTCCGGCAGCGGGAACGCGACCTCATCCTGGCCCGCGATGGTGAACGTGACGCCCGCGGCGGCCGACAGCCGCCGCCGGAGCGCGGTCGCCTGCGACCGGTGCCGCCGCTGCGACAGCACCGACCAGGCGGCGGCCTCGTACGGCGAGTGGAACAGCACCGGCCGCAGGCCGGGGAACGCCTGCTGCACCTGGCCGAGTACGGGGTCGGCCCGGCCCGCCGCCAGCCAGCCGGCCGGGTCGGCGTCGATCGAGAGGATCCGGCGGATCTGCGCCTGCGCGGCCGCCAGGTCGGCGTCGCCGCTGATCTCGGCGGCCAGGCTGCCGTCGGGATTCTGCCGGAGCGCGGCGCCGACGTGATGCTTCAGATCGTCGGCCGCGAACGCGAGCCGCATGACGTCACCGTCCGGGAACGGCCGGCCCGTGCTCGGCCCGAACCCGAACCCGGCCGCGGCGGCGAGCGAGAACGGCCCGTCCACCGGCATCGTTACGTGCGCTGTCATCGCGTCGTCCTCCCCGCTCGACCTGCCTGCTTCGCCGGCCGGAGCCGACGCCTCCCAGATATATCGGGGGGTACCGACAATGCCGCTAGTCCGGGGCCGGGCCCCTGCTCAGGCTGATCTCGGCGAGCGCGATGAGGCCGGTCCGCAGCGCCGTGACGCCCTCCGGCGACAACCGCGACGCGAGTTCCCGGTCGACGGCGTTGGCGGCCTGCCACGCCACCCTGGCTGCCTCTTCGCCGCGCGGCGTGAGCTTGATCAGCATCCGGCGGCGGTCCTCGGTGTCGACGGTGCGCTCCAGGTAACCGCGCATGACCATGGTGTCGATGAGCTGGCTGACCGCCTGCTTGCTGATGCCCAGCTCCCTGGTGAGCGTGCCGAGTGGCGACGTGTTGTCGAACGTGCGGGCCAGGACGAACGCGCCGCTGCGCGGGATGTCGTCGAATCCGGCGTCGGTGAACGCGGCGCGGACCGCCTTGCCGTACGCGCCGCGGGCCGCGCGCAGCAAGCCAGGTACCCCGACAGCGTTGAAGGGCGACTCGCTCGTCATAGCCGTCAAGTCTATTGACTGTTACAGCTCGAAGCTGTCCCGGCCGAGGTCGCGCAGCGCCTGCTTCATCGTGTCGTACCGGCTGGCGCCGATTTCCTGGCGCCAGCGCCGCTCGACGGCCGCGATCGCTCGCGTCGCCGTGTCCGCGGCCGTGTCGCCGTCAGCCGTCCGGGTCACCAGCCGCACCCGGCCGTCCGCGGGGTCCCGGCCGCTCGCGACGAAGCCCCGGCGCTCGAGCCAGTCGACGAACTCGCCGAGCGACTGCTTGGTCATGCCCGCCATCCGGGCCAGGTCGGTGATCCGGATGCCGCCGGCGGGAATCATCTGCAGAATGCGCCGGTGACTGCCGCGCAACTCCGGGAAGTCGCGCAGGCCGGATGCGGCCAGCTCAGCGCGCAGCCGCCGCTGCACGAATTCGAGCCAGCGGGCCAGATGGTCGGGCAAGCCATCATCGGCAGGAGGCTTGCGGTCAGTCATAAGGCTACCTTACTATATTGCCAATAGACCGGTAACCTTACTGGTTGGGGAGGTCGCGATGGACGTGCGCACGGGGGACTTGTTCCAGCTCGCGGCGCCCGCGCCCGACGAACTGGCGGCGTTCGCCACTGCGGCCGCCGGGTCACCCGGTCCGGCAGCCAGCCATGCAGGCCACGCCGATTGACTATGACTGGGGATCGGTGGCGACGGCCGGGCTGTGGCGGGTAGACGTCACCGACGCGGGCGCCCGAGCAGCCACGTTCTTCGTGAAGCTGGTGCGTCACACCCGGTTGTGGCCAGGGCTGAGTCACGTGCCCACCGACGAGGCCAGGGCTGCATTCATCGACTACTACCCCTGGCACTACGAGCTGGACATTCACGAGTCGGCTATCGAAGCCGTGCTGCCGCCCGGCCTGCGCACGCCGCTACTGCACGGTGTAGTACGGCCCGACGCCGACCACATGGGGCTGTGGTGGGAGTTCATCGATCAGCGGGCTGAGCCGTGGGACCTGGCCGACTACCGGCTCGCCGCCCGGCTGCTCGGCCAGCTCGCCGCCCGGCGGCGGGCCGGCGCTGAGGTCAACGCGGCGCTGCCCGAGATTGCCCGCACGGCGCAAGACTCCGCGCTGCGGTTCTACACGCAGGCGCGGGTGCTCACGGGCGTGCTGCCGATGCTGCGGCCAGACGGCGTCTGGCGGCATCCGGTGCTGCAGGAAGCGGTCGCGGACGGCGGGTGACGCCGCGCTGCCCGCGGACATGCTCGCGCTCGGCGAACGGCTGCCGCGGCTGCTGGACCTGCTCGACGAGCTGCCGCAGACCTACGCGCACGGCGACGCCAGCCCGCAGAACCTGCTGCTGCCCGCGGCCGAGCCGGGCACGATCGCGGTGATCGACTGGGGCTTCGGCACCCTGCTGCCGGTCGGGTTCGACCTCGGCCAGCTGCTCGTCGGCCTCGCGCACGCCGGCCTGACCGATGTGTCCGGAGCTTCCGGCTATCGACGCGGCGATCTTCCCGGCCTATCTCGACGGGCTGGCCGCCGAGGATTACAAGGTCGATCCGGCCCAGGTCCGGGCCGGCTACGTCGGCGGGCTGGCGGCGCGATCCGCGCTCTGCGCCATCCCGGTGGAAAAGCTCGGCCAGGCGCCCACCGCGGAGCTGACGGAGTTGTTCGTGGACCGCCTCAAGCTCACCCGGCTGATGGTCGACATGGCGCGCGAGGTGATCCTGCCGAGCCAACGGCATGCCGCCGAAGGCCGGGCAAGCTGGCCGAGTGCGACAAGCAGTGCGATGCTGTGCTCACGCTCGGCGTTGTGCCATTTCCGGCGCCGTACCGCAGGGGAGGACAGATGACCTCAGCAGACGATAGGCAATGGGGAGCGACGGTGACCGGGCCAACTGATCCTGATCCGACCATCGACACGCCGACTCAAGTCGACACCGACCGGGACCCAGAGCCGCCCGTGGTCGGACCGGAGTGATTCCGAGCACTTTTGGTGCTCTGCTGGCTTTCCTCGGCCTGGTGGCGCCGGGGATCACGTTTGAACTGGCTGACGGAGCGATCAGGCGGGCCAGCGCCAGAACAGCACTTGGCGTTTCGGGACGGACAGCGAGAGTCGCGCTGGATCAGCCGCGGCTGCACGCCTGGGCGGACCGTCACGCTGCTGGCACTATCCCGCCGGTATGCGCAGGCCTACGCCACCGTGATGGTGGCGTAGTGGAGCACGAAGGAATTAAGCATGATCGAGCCGTCTTGGCGCTGCTGGCCGAGCAGTTCGCCGGACTCGAGCTTGATGGTGGCTGGGGTATGCTCGCACACCGCGCGTAGATGACATCGTTTGTCACCTGCAACGCGCCAGCAGCGTGACCCTGTACGCGGGCGTGGCAGTACAGATGCTGGTCGAGGCGGGACCGGCACAGGTCGCGGGCCTGGCGCCCGGGGGCACGGTCGGGCGTTCGGGACCGGCGACCTGCCTAACCTGATGTTCCCGGCTGACCACTTCACTGGCTGGTATCGACAGCTGTGGGACGACGACTGGAGATCGTGCATCGGCGGGCACGACCGGGATCGTGGCGCCGCAAGAGTGACCAGCGCGAGGTCCTGATCGGCGGGCAACTGGGAGGTGGCACTTGAGTCAAGACGCCGACGCGCATCCAGGTCATGACGCGCGGTGATCTACCGGTACGGCTTGGGTCGGCAGGTCGTACGGGCGGCGAGCCGGTAGAAGCGGTGCCGGTCCCGAGGATGTCGGCCTTGAAAGGTAAGCCGGCTGATGCATCGGCGGCGACGGGGGACGGCAGTCGGGACCGCCTGTAGGCCGAGATCCAGATCACGGCGGACTGCACAGCTGAGGCAGGCGACGGTCACCACGTGAGTCTAGCGGCTGGCGCCGCGCCAGGGGGCGCGGGCGAGCACGACGCCCTCGACCCGGGCCGCGCCGCCGTCATCGAGCAGCGCGGCCCGCGACCGCGTCCAGCTGCCTGCCCGTGGTGCAGATGTCGTCGTAGACGAGCACGAACTTGCCCGCGGTCCGGGCCGGGTCCGGGATCGCGAGCACGCCGCGCAGGTCCGCCGCGGTGAAGCTCTTGTACCAGGCGGGCGCGTCGGCCGACCGCAGCGTCGCCGCCGTCTTGACGATCGCCGCGGGGTCGGCCGGATCGAACGGCCAGCGCGACCCGGCCGGGGCGCGCGCGGCGTCTTGCGCGGCCGCGGCCGCGAGCACCGCCTCGGTGTGCGCGAACAGCTGACCGCCGGCGCCGACGAAGCTCGGGTTGGCCACGATCAGGTCGGGCCGGTCCGCCGCCATCGTCTCGTCCAGCCAGGCCAGCAGCAGCCGGCCTAAGATCACCGGCCAGTGCGCCGCGCCGCGGTACTTGTAGTCGTTGATGACCCGGCGCAGCGCGCCCGCGTGATAAGCGACCGCGTGGATGCGCTGGATACGCCTGCGCGCGTTACGGCACAGCTCGTTCGGGCACCTGCCGTTCCCGTCCAGAAGCTGACAGCAGACGGGACAGCCGCTCGCGACGAGTTGCAGCTGCGGACGGGCGCAGGAAAGGCAGAGCCGGGCCGGGGCGGCGGTGAAGTGGTCGCAGCCGCGGCAGCCGGGAAAGCGTCGCCTGAAGAGTCATCGTGGCGAGGGTATTGCCGGCCACTGACGTTCTAGCGAGCCTCCGCCCGGACCGGCTGGCCCGGCAGCACGTCCGGCACGATCTCGCGGTCGCGCACGACCGGCGTGCCGTTGACCAGCACGTGCCGGATCCCGGTCGAGGGCCGCGTGCTCTGCGCGTACGTCGCCTGATCGCTGACGGTGTCCGGGTCGAACACGACGATGTCGGCGTCGCTGCCCGGCTGCAGCCTGCCCTTGCGCCGCATCGCGGGCACCCGGTCCTGCAGTTGCTGCGCGGGCAGCAGACTGCACCGGCGCAGCGTCTCGGTCAGGCCGAGCGGACCGTCCGCGCCCGCCAGCAGACGCAGGGCCCGGCAGAACGTGCCCGCCGTGCGCGGATGCGTCACCGCGGCCGCGGGCAGCGGCCAGCTGAGCGGGTCGGGCGGCGCGCCGGACCAGGTGAGCGGCATCGCGTCGCTCGCGACGATCGCGCCGGGGAACGTCAGCGAGCTGAGCAGCATCCGCAGGTCGGCCGGGTCGTCTTCGTCCAGCAGCTTGATGATGACCAGGCCGCCGGGATCGGTGGCCCGCAGTTCGCGGAGCCGGTCCGCGCTGGCGACCTGCTCGCCGGTCGGGGCGTAGGTGAGCGAGCGCGGGGTGAGGCCGCGCTCGGCGAGCCGCTCCGGCGCCAGGAACGCCGCGCCGATCCCGGTCATGCCGGAGCCGTACGGGTACGCCTCGGTGGTCACGTGCGCGCCCGCGCGCTGGGCCCGGCCGACGAGGTCGAGCACCCGGTCCACGTGCCGCTGCGACGTGCTGTTCAGGTGGCAGTAGTGCATGTGCGCGCCGGTCTCCGCGGCCGCGCGCACGATCTCCTCGGCGCCGTCGATCGGCACGTCCGGCATCATCTCGATCATGTCGCGGGAGTGCGTGAACGTCGGCATCCCGGCGCTCGCCGCGAGCGCGGCTACCCGCAGGTACTCGTCCGGGTCGGTGCGGGGTGCGTAGCCGGCCAGGATCCCGATGCCGAGCGCGCCGTCGGCGAGGTCGGCCGCCAGCCGGCTGAGCATGGTGGTGATCTGGGCCGGCGTCGCCGGCTGCTGCCACGCGGGCCTGGCGATGTTGTGCAGGAACGTGTCGAGCCGGCCGTCGAGACCGATGCCCGCGACTGCTTCCATCCGGGCCAGCGCCCAGGACGTGGCGAAGCCGAAGTTGACCGGCCGGCCCTCGGCCGCCGCGTTCCGGTAGGCGGCGTCGACGGGGGTGACGCCCGCCTCCAGCTCAAGGGCGGTCGTGACGCCGTCGAGCGCCTGCAGCCGCAGGCCGGGTATCTGGTTGACGTGGCTGTGCAGGTCGATGAAGCCAGCGGTCACGACGTGGCCGGACGCGTCCAGCTCGGCCCGGCCGGGCGGGAGGCTCGCGTCGATCGCGACCACGCGGCCGTGGCTGATGCCGACGTCGGCCAGCTCGTCGCGGCCGGACTCCGGGTCGATCACCCGGCCGCCGCGCAGCACGAGGTCGGCTGGTACGGACTCGGTCACGTGCGCGGCACCTCCCTGATCCACTAGAGCAGCGACAGCTCGCCGGTAATCGCGTCGATCTTGTCAGCCTCGGCCGGGCCGATCGCGCAGCAGGTCGGCGTTCCCTCGGCTACCTGCGTCCGGCCCGCGTCGTGAATCACCTGGACCCGCAGGCCCGCCGCGTCCGCGCGCTCGGCCAGCGCGTAGAGCTCATCCTCGCCGCTGACCTTCAGCACGACCTTGGGCTGGCCGTCCTGCAGCCACGCCCGCAGCTCGCGACTGCCCACGCTGGCGAGCGCGGCGGCCACGGCGGCGTGCGCCGCCTGCGCCGCGATCTTGCCGCGGCCCATGCCGAGATCGGCGCGAACGATCAGGGTCAGCTTGGTCTCCACGTGGCTCACGGTACGCGCCCGGCCGCCCCACTACGCTGGCCCGCATGACCTCGCCCGAGCTTGAACCACTGCGGCTCACCGTCACCGACGCGGGCGAGATCCTCACCTTGCAGCGGGCCGCCTACGTGACCGAGGCCCAGCTCCACGACGACCTGCAGATGCCCGCGCTCACGCAGAGCCTCGCCGACCTCGAAGCCGAGCTGGCCGACCCGGCCAACGCCGCGTTCGGGGTTCGCGAGGAGGGCCGTCTGATCGCCTGCCTGCGGGTGTCCCGGGTGGACGACTCGACCGCCGAGGTCCGCCGCATCGCCGTCGCGCCGGACCGGCAGGGCCTGGGCCTCGGCACCGCGTTGCTGCTGGCGACCGAGGCGGGCCTGCCGACCGAGGTCAACGACGATTCAGCTCTTCACCGGCGAGCACAGCGTCGCCAACCAGCGGCTCTACCGGCGGCTCGGCTACGAGATCACCAGGCAGACGCCCATCGGCCGCTATCACCTCGTGCACATGGCCAAGCAGCGCAACGCGAGTTCGGCCAGAGTTAACTGAATCACTGGACATCGTTCGGCCGGCACCTGAACTATCGGTATCGCCGCATTAGCGAGCCGGGAGGTGCCGTGTCATGTTCGGCCGCGATAAGCCCGTTCTTCTCGGTTCGGTCACCGCGATCTTGTGCGTTCTCGGCGCCCTCGCCGTGCCGTCGGCGAGCCAGGCCGCAACCGCGCTGCGCCCGGCCGTTCTCGCCCAGCCCGGCGCCAACCTGCTGCTCAACCCCGGCGCTCAGGCCGGCGCGTACTCGGCGCAGGGCTGGGACGCCGTCACCATTCCCGGCTGGCGCGTCACCGGCGGACTCCCCACGGTGGTGCGCTACGGCACCACCCGCTTTCCGCGCGTAACCGGGCGCGGCCCGGCCGTCCGCGGCGGCCAGCTGTTCGCCGGCGGCGCCGGCGGGACCGCCCGGCTGCAGCAGCTCATCCGCCTCCGGGCCGGCGGCACCCGCACCCGGTACAGCCTCACCGGGTACCTCGGCGGCAGCAGGCACAACGCCGCGGCCGTGACCGCGACTTTCCTGTCAGCACGCGGCAAGACGCTCGGGCACGCGACCATCGGGCCGGTCGGCGGCCCGACCGCGAAGGTCACGCTGGCTCGCCGTGCGGCGACCGGATCGCTTCCGGCGGGCACCGCCGCCGTCCGGGTCACGCTCGTCCTGGCCACCACGCACCGGAACTACGACGGACCGAACGCGCCCCTGACCGGCTACAACTACTCGGCGGCCGACGGCCTGAACTTCCATGTCTCGGCCCCGGCCCCGCGGCCCGCGCTGACCAGACCAGCCGCGGGGATCCCCCGTTACCAGCACGTGTTCTTGTTCTACTTCGAGAACGAGGACCTGAACGCGGTCATCGGGAACAAGCGGCAGGCGCCGTTCCTCAACCGCCTGCTCCGCCGCGGCAGCCTGCTCAGCAACTTCTACGCCGAGGAGCACCCGAGCGACGCCAACTACCTCGCGCTCGCCGGCGGCAGCGCGTTCGGCGTCCCGCTCACCGACCCGCTCGAGGAGAACTCCCAGTACACGATCCGGGCCCGCAACATCGGCGACCTGATCGGCGCCGCGCACGAGTCGTGGAAGGCGTACCTGCAAAGCGCCGCCGGGCCGTGCGACGACACCGTGCACGGCAACTACTGGGACGACGACGAGCCGATGACCTACTTCGCTGACGTGCGGGAACGGCCGGCCTACTGCGCGGCGCACCTGCTGCCGCTTGAGGCGCTGCCGGGCGACCTCGCCAGCGCCCGTGCTACGCCGAGCTTCACTTGGGTCAGCCCGAACGACTGCGCCGACATGGAGGGCTGCGGGATCAAGGCGGGCGACAACTTCCTCGCCGCCGAGCTCGGCGCCATCATGCGCTCGCCCGCGTGGCGGACGCAGCGTTCGCTCGCGATCATCACGTTCGACGAGGACGGCTACGACTTCGAGCACCCGTCGCAGCGGGTCGCGACGCTGCTCATCGGGTCGGCGGGCGTCCGCCAGGGCTACGTCTCGCACCGGCGGTACACCCACTACAACCTGCTGCGCACCATCGAAGGCGCGCTCGGGCTGGGCACCCTAACCGCGAACGACCGCTACGCCCCCGCCGTCACTGATGCCTTCCTGCCGGGAACTGGTGGCGCCGCGCGGATGACGTGGCTGCCTGCGCGGCCTTCCGCGCCCGGCGGCACCAGCGGCTGCGGCGGCCGCGGCTGCTCGGGTGGCGCGGCCGCTGGCGGCGGGTGCGCCCGCGCAACCGACCGCTTTCGTGGCGAACTCCGCCTCCAACTCGGTCACGCCGGTCAATCTGGTCACGCACAAGGCGGGCAAGGCGATCGGGGTCGGGCGCGACCCGCAAGCGGTGGCGGTCACCCCGAACGGCGCGATGGCGTACGTCGTGAACAGCGGCTCGAACTCGGTCACGCCGATCGGCACGGTCAGCCGGCGAGCGGGTCCGGCCATCCCGGTCGGCGCGGATCCGCAGGCCATCGCCATCACGCCGGACGGCCGGACGGCATACGTCACGGACGCGGGCTCGGACTCGGTCACCCCGATCGACCTGGCGGCCGGGCGCGCTGGGCCGGTCATCCCGGTGGGCAGCCAGCCGCACGCGATCGCGATCACGCCGGACGGCCGGACCGCGCTGGTGCTCAACTGGGGCGGCGCCACGGTCACGCCGATCAGACTCGGCGGGGCCGGCGGCTTCGGCCGCGCCGGGCGGCCCATTCCGGTCGGCGGCTATCCGTCCGCGATCGCGATCGCGCCGGACGGGCGGACCGCGTACGTCGCCAGCTATGGCTCGGACACCGTCACCCCGATCGCGCTGGGCGGCCGCCGGTACCGGGCGGGGTCGCCGGTGGCCGCCGGGCACGCTCCGAACGCCGTCGCCGTCACCCCGGACAGCACGGAGATCTTCGCGGTCGGCGGCGACTCGGATACGGTCACGCCGATCAGCGCTGCAACCCGCGTGGCCAGCCCGGTGGTCCGGGTGGGGTATTCGCCCACCGCCGTCGCGGTGTCCCGCTCCGGGCGGACGGCGTACGTGGTCAACACCATCAACGGCACGGTGACCCCGATCGCGGTCGCGACCGGCAAGAAGGGCCGCGCGATCTCGGTTGGGCTGTACGCATACCCGACCCAGATCGACATGCTGGCTTCGGGCCTGGCCATCGTCGTCAGCCCGTACGGGGGCCAGATCTCGCTGATCAATACCGGCTCGAATCGCGTCGTCGCCAATGTGTCAGTCGGCAGCTACCCCGACGCAGTCGCGGTCGCGGGCTGATAGCCCGCACTGTGCCGATCTGGGGCCGCCAGAGAGCGCCCATACTAGGCACAGTCAGCATCAAAGCCCGATGAGGACGATGCCGGTCGCGATGACGACGGCGGCCGCCACCCGGCGGCGGCCGAAGTCCTCCCGGAGCACCAGGAAGCCGATGAGCGCGGCGAAGACGACGCTGGTTTCGCGGATCGCCGCGACCTCGGCCAGCGGAGCCCGGCTCTGGGCCCAGAGCACGATGCCGTAGGCGATGACGCTCAGCGAGCCGGCCAGTACGCCGTACCGCATGGCGGTGGTGTCCCGCCACTTGCTGGCTGGCCGGCGGAACGCCGCGACGACCGCGATCGGCGGCCCCTCCAGCACGAAGAGCAGGGCCGCGTACGCCCACGGGTCGTGCGAATGACGCACGCCGAGCCCGTCCACGATCGTGTACGCCGCGATGGTCAGGCCGGTAAAGATCGCCGCGATGACCGCGGGTGAGTCCGCTCTGGTGATCCGGCCGGCCGAGAAGGCCAGGCTCATCAGGCCTACGGCCAGGATCACTACGCCCGCGAGCGCGGCGGCGCCGAGGTGCTCGTGGGCGAAAAGGTAGGCCCCGACCGCGACGACGAGCGGGGAGATGCCGCGGGCGATCGGATAGGTCTGGTTGAACGCCCCGAGCCGGTAGGAGTTCATCAGGCCCAGGTTGTAGCCCAGGTGGATGACGCCGGACGCGACCGCGTAAGGGATCGCCGCCCGGTAGGGCATCCCGGTGAACACGCAGGCCGACACCGCCGATGGCGCCTGCCGCCAGGCCGATCCAGGCGAACGCCATCAGGCCGTCCTTGACCTGCTTGGCGATCGCGTTCCAGCACGCGTGCAGGGCGCCGGCGCCGATGACGATAACGATGATGAGCAGAGTGAGATGTGGCTGGGCGGCCATCTGACGGAGGGCTCCTTCCGGGCATGCCGACATGAGCCCTCGGGGCTTCTATCCCGTCAGGTGTGGGGAACCTGCCATCAGGCGCCCTGGCGCCGCTCGGTCCAGACCGCCGCGGCCCTGATTGTGGTTACCAGCTAACGAGGCGCGGCGCGGAACCCTAGGCGCAACCACAAGCTGTTTGCCAGTTTAACCCCATTTACCGGCTGCTCACTCAGCCTCGCGCCGCGCCTCAGCATTGATCGCCTCCGCGACCGCATGGGCCAGCGTGCGGTACTGATCCCGGGTCAGCTCCCCCCGGTCGTAAGCCGCGGTCACTTCGTCAAAGGACCCCGGCACATCGCGGCTCAGGATCCTGCAGTGCTCGGCTGCCATCTCCGCGTAGTCTCGCCGGGTCAGCGCGGCGCGCATCGGCCAGGACCGACGCCGGAAGCGGTCAGCCACGTCATCCAGGCCGATCTCCCTAGCCCTGCAGGCCGCCAGCAGTTCACTGACTTCTGTAGTACTCATCGCCTGTGCCTCCTTGACGTCACTGGTCTGCTCGCTCGTTTCGACTAGGACTGGCGCCTGCCCGTCCACGAGTTATCGTACAGTGGACCAAGAGTCGAAACGGTGCTTCAGCTGCTCGAAGTTCGCCCGGTTCTTCGCTACCCCAGCCCTGATCTGCCTGTGCGGCGATCATCTCAGGCGGTATGTACCGGCCGCCTAAGCCAATTCCGCATCGGTAGTCGTCGTGACCCTCGCGGTGCCGCCAGTCAGTGCGCCGCTCGCTCACCTCGATCGAGATGTCGACGAAGATGCCGCGTGATCTGGCTGTAGCCAGCGTCTCTGAGCGCAGTCGATCCGCTCGTTAGCCGATGATGCCTTGGACATGGTGACGTCCCAGATAACGTTCTTGCCTTCAGCGTGGGCACGGTGCGCCAGACGCTTCGCGATGTGCGAGGACTCCTCGTGCACGAGTTCGGAAGCCTCCATCGGAGTTAGACCCTCAACCTCTGGCACAAGCCCACGTTCGGCCATCTCCTCCTTTATGAGATCTGGATTGATCATCAGGTACTGCGTCTAGATCGATGCCGGCATGCTCGCGTCAGGACGGTGGTCTTGCCCAGCCCCAGCGAGGCCGCCCGCCATGATCGCCTTGTGGTCGTTCGGGACCGCGTCGGCGCTCCGCATAGAGATCGTCGACCATCGCGTCATGGAGAGTTTCGCGCTCCTCCGACCAGATCTCGTGGCGCAGGTCGATGGTGTGCTGGTTGTCGGTGGCGAGGCCGGCTTTGCGGGCTTCGTCTAAGCGGGTCCGGACGAAGGCGACGTGTTCGGCGTGCTCGGCGTCGGTTAACGGGCGGACATCGGCGGCTCGGTTGTCCTGGCCGTATCGCGGGGATGAAGGATGCTTGTCGGAAAGCTTGTCGAGCCGACGATGTAATGAGTGCAGACCGCTGTCCGGCGCGAGGTCAGTCGGGGCATCGACTGCTCCCATGCCGACCTCCTGACTAGGCCACCGAGTCGGGACAAAACTGTACTCATAGCATCACCGACCGCGATAGACCGCGGCTACCGCCGAAGGAGGCACACCTGATGAGCACGCCCGCGACGTGGGACGACTCCTACACCGGCGATACCCCAGCGCCCTGGGACATCGGCCGTCCGCAACCCGCATTCACCCGGCTGGCCGAACAGGGCCTGCTGACCGGGAGCGTGCTGGATGCGGGCTGCGGTACCGGCGAGCACGTCCTGCTGGCCGCGATGCACGGCGCCGCCGACGCCACCGGGGTGGACATCTCCCCGAAGGCGATCGAGCAGGCCCGGGCCAAGGCGGCTGGCCGCGGCATCACCGCGCAGTTCGAGGTCGGCGACGCGCTGAATCTCGACCTGCCCGCGAACAGCATGACCACGATTATCGACAGCGGCCTGTTCCACGTGTGGACCGACGAGGAACGGCCACGCTACGCGGCGAGCATCGGCTCGGTCCTGGCGCCGGGCGGCCACGTTTACCTCATGTGCTTCAGCGACCGGCAGCCAGGCGACTGGGGCCCGCGCCGCGTCCACCAGGAAGAACTGCGCGCCGTCTTCGCCGACGGATGGGCAGTCGAGTCGATCACCGCGGACACCTTCGACGTCAACGAGATCGCGGACACGACCACGGTCGAGGCCTGGCTCGCCGTCATCCGCAGGACCTGACGACCCGCGCGCCCGCAACCCAACCCGTGCGCCGCAATTGCCCCACGGGGAGCACCGATTCCCCTGCATACTGGCGCGTAGCTTGCAGCCAGGGGGGTTCGTGGCAGAGAAGGCGACCAGCGCTCGCGGCCTGGACGACGCCGAACTTCTGAACAAGGTACGCACCGGCGACGCCGCCGCGTTCGGCGTCCTGTACCACCGGCACGTCACCGCCGTCCGGCGGCTGGCCCGCGAGCTGGTCATGTCGCCGGCCGAGGCCGACCACCTCGTCGCCGAGACCTTCGCCCTCGTGCACGACGTGACGCAGCGCGGCGGCGGGCCGACGGATGCGTTCCGCCCGTATGCGCTGACCGCGCTGCGCCGGGTGGCCGCCGACCAGGTACGGGACTGGCGCGTCCCGACGGCCGGCCACCCGGACCCGGGCGAGCCGCTCGCCACACCGGGCGCGCCCGAGTCGCGACGACGCGCCCGATCGTTCGCGCGTTCCTGTCCCTGCCCGAGCGATGGCGCGCCGTACTCTGGCACGCCGACATCGAAGAAGAGCCCGCGGCCGAGATCGCGCCGCTACTCGGCGTCAGCGCCGCGGGCGTAGCCGACCTGCGCCGCAGCGCCAGGGATGGCCTGCGGCAGGCAATCGTCCGCACCTACATCGCGCGGACGGCCAGGCCCGAGTGCCAGCCGACGGCGGAGCGGCTCGACGAGTACCAGAGCGGCGCGCTCGCCGGAGAGGAAGCGACCGCGGTCGGCAGGCACCTGGAGCAGTGCGCCGACTGCACCAGCATCTGCGTCGCGCTCGGCGGGATCACCGCCGGGCTGCGGGATCAGGTGGCGCCCGTTTTCCTCGGCCCGGCGGCGATGCAGCTACCTGCTCGGATCGCGGGACGCGATCCCAGCGGAATCGGGAACACCGCCGCCCGCCGACACGCGCGAGTTCAGCGCGATCGCGGCCGGGGCATCGGCCGGGGTGCTGCAGAGGCTGGACCGGCTGCCGCGGCGAGCCCGGGTCGCAGTCGCGGTGACGTTGGCGGCGTGCGCGGTGGCAGCCGGGGCAATCGCGGCAAAGGAGACCATGCACGACGCCGGGTCCCGCAAGCCGGTCGCCGACGGCCGCGCGTCGCTGGACATCAAGGCCAGCCCCACGCCGGCGCCCTCGTCCACGTCGGCGCCGACCCCGAAGCCCAGGCCCAGCCGCCACCGCGTCCCGGCGGCCCGCGCCGAGTCCTCTCGACCGCTACGGCGGCCCAGCCGCCGGCGCCCGCGCCCACGTACTGCGCCAGCCCCGCAGCCGACATCGAGCCCGGCGGCCGCCGCCCAGCTCAGCGCGTCGGTCAGCCTCTCCGGCGGACGCCATTTCCAATCGCTGTCGTTCCAGGTCAACGACACCGGCAACGCGGCGACCGGTCAGCTCACGGCCACCATCTCGCTGCCATCCGGCGCGTTTTTCGGCGGCTCGGGCCGCCAGGACAACGACGGCTGGACCTGCCAGCCGGCGTCCGGCGGCGCGAGCTGTCAGCACGCCGCCCTCGCGGCGGGCGCGCAGGCGCCCGGCATGGTCTTCATCTTCGCGGGCAGCCAGGCTTGCGGGCAGCCCGTGCAGCTCGCCGCCGCGAGCGGCAGCCTGTCGGCAAGCGCAGAGCCCGCGGACATCCAGTGCCAATGACCGCACAGACTTAGGCTGCCGGGTGACGGATGACCGATCGGAGCTAACCCGAGCCGGGAGGATGCCGTGCGCAAGGACGTGATCTGGGCCGCCGACCAGTGGCCGGGCCTGGAGTACGTGATCGCCCGGGCCGGAGCGGACGGCGTCCGCGCGGATAGTCAGCTGGTGATGGCCGAGGAAGGCCCGGCGCGGGTGAGCTACCAGCTGGAATGCGACGCCGGCTGGCGGTTCCGGGCGCTGAGCATCAGCGTGACCGGCCCGGACGGCGAGCGCGCGCTGACGATGACGGCCGAGCCCGGCGGGCGCTGGGCGATCAACGGCGAGCACCGCGCCGACCTGGAGCGGTGCACCGACATCGACATCAACGTCTCCCCGCTCACGAACACGCTGCCGATCCGGCGGCTGGACTGGGCCGACGGCCAGGCGGTCGACCTCGACGTCGCCTACGTGAGCGTGCCCGAGCTGACGGTCGAGCCCGTGCAGCAGCGGTACACGATGCTGGCCGCCGGGTTGTTCCGGTACGAATCGGGGTCGTTCCGCACCGAGCTGCCGGTCGACGAGGACGGATTCGTGCTCGACTACCCCGGTATCTGGACGCGGACCGTCTAGGTTCGCCGGACCAGGTCTTGCCAGGTCCGGCCCGTGCGCACGCTCTCCGGCCGCTCGGCCGCGATGTCGGTGCCGGGCCGCGCTTGCTCGTCGCGCGCCTTGACCAGGATCCAGCGCTTCGCGCCGGTCTCGGTGAGCCCGAACCGCCCGGCGAGCTTGCTGCCGTCCAGCTCGACGGTCAGGTGCCCGGGCTCGTCCCGCAGGATCTGCGCCGGGCCCTCGTCCCAGATGATCACCGCGCCGGTCCCGCGCACCGATCCCTCGTGTACTCCCTCGAAGTCGCCCGCGGCGAGGTCGTGATCCTCCACCGGAACCGCGAGCCGCCGGACGGCCGGGTCCATCGACGGGCCCTTGGGCACCGCCCACGAGCGCAGCACCGATCCGATCTGGACGCGCAGGTCGTAGTGCAGCCGGGTGGCGTCATGCAGCTGCACCACGAACCTGGACTGCGTCACACGGGGACGCTACCGGAGCCGGCGACTGCGAACGCAGCCAGTCCGGTTGGCGGCCGCAGTAGCATCGACCGCTTTATTGCGGGCACTGTCATCCGGCACCGTTTCCTGCGCGTCGTAGTAGCAGAACAAAGGGTGCAATCGTTCGCAATTTGCAACCAGCATCTTCCACATTGGCGTGAGTCAGGACTCCGGAGCTGCGTCCATGGCAGACATCTCCTATCGGTGCCACCATTGTGGGAGCATCCATGAGGTCGAGTCGATCAGGGAAAACCTGTACATCAATCAGCGATCTGTCGCGAGCTACGCGGTCCCCTGGCGGCGCCAGTCAGGCAATTTTCGCGGAATGGCTCGCTGGCTCTTGGCCCGCCGGATTGCCGTCGCGCTGTGGCCGCGCTATCCGCGCGGCACGCCGCCGCTGTGACCCTGCCTGCCGCCGCTCAGCTGGGCGCGAGCGACCGGTCCCCGCGCCGTCGCAAGGCCGTCACCGCGTTCCACCGCAGCGCGCCCGCCAGGTCTCGGGCGTGCTCCATCGGCGTGTAGTCGAGCCGCGCTCGGCTCTGCGCGATCGCCCGGTCGAGGTCGTAGCCGCACTGCGTGAGCAGGATGGAGAAGTCGCGCCGGACCGGATCCAGCAGGTCGTAGCCGAACGACCGCTGCAGCCGGGCGAACGACGCCCGGTACAGCCGGGCGCGCTCGTGCAGGCCGGAGGAATGCGACATCGGGTTCTTCGGCCGCTGCCGGACGTAGGCGGGCAGCCGGTCCGCGAACGCCTGCCGCATAATCCACTTCTCCTGACCGTCGCGCAGCTTGAGGTGGGCGGGCAGGCGCATCGCGAGTTCCACGAGCGCGAGATCGAGGAACGGGACCCTCGCCTCGACTCCCTGACCCATGCTGACGCGGTCGACGCGCTGCAGTTCGGTGCGGTGCAGGTTCCGGATCTTGTGCAGGAACAGCCGGCGCGATGACTCGGGCCCGATCCGCTCATACATCGAGTACCCGCCGAACAGCTCGTCGGAGCCGTCGCCGGTCAGCACGACCTTGATGCCCAGCTCGCGGGCGCGAGCGAACAACGGGACCGAGACGATCGCGTTGATGATGTCGCCGTACTCGGTCAGCTCGGACATGCGGATCGCCTCGCGCACGTCGTCCGCCTTGATGTCACCCGGCTTGACGTCGATGACCTCGTGCGGCACGCCCAGGTCCCTGGTCAGCCGCCGGGCGTAGTGCAAGTCGGCGCTGCCGGGCGCGCCGATGGTCAGCGCGACGCAGTCCGGGTGCATCTCCCGCACGTGGCTCAGCACGAGCGAGCTGTCCAGGCCGCCGGACAGGATCACCCCGACCGTGAGGTCGGTATCGACCCGGACCCGGATGCTGTCCGCGAGCACGGCGCGGACCAGCGCGGCGGCCTCGGCTTCGTCCTCGACGGCCCGGCCCTCGCCGAGCTTCATCAGGTTCACGTACGGCTTGAGCACCGGGACCTCGCCCGGAGCGGCGGACCAGCCGTGCGCGCCCGGCGGTACCTCGGTGATCGCCGCGTCCACCGGCACCAGCGCTTTCACCTCGGACGCGACGTGCAGCCGGCCGTCGCGGACCGACCAGTACAGCGGCTTCACCCCGACCGGATCGCGGGCGAGATAGGTGCGGCCGGACTGCCGGTCGGCGATCGCGAACGCGAACTCACCGCGGAACCGGCGGACCGCGTGCTCGCCCCACTGCCGGAACGCCTCGAGCACGACCTCGGTGTCGCTCTCGCTGCGCAGGTCGCGCCCCAGGCCCGCGAGTTCGTCCCGCAGCTGCCGGTAGTTGAAGATCTCGCCGTTGTAGCACAGTAGCCAGCGGCCATCCGGCGACTGCCAGGGCTGCGTAGCTCGTTCCCTGTCCACGATCCGCAGCCGTTGCGTGCCGGCGAGCACGATGCCGTCCTCGAGGGTTTCCTCGGTCTCGCCCCGCGGTGCGAGCGAGGCCAGCATCTGCCGGAAGAGCTCAGGGTCCGCGCCGGGACCGACGATGAGCGCGATGCCGCACATGCCGGCTCAGATCCCGGTCGGCTGCTGCGGGACCAGCCGCAGCGCCCGGCCGACGCCGGGCCGGACGCAGACGTGCCACGCCTGGCCTTCGTCGATGACGTTGAGCTCGCCCATGGCCTGCCGGTGCAGCAGCAGGGCCTGCAGGACCTTGTCGGCGTTGAACCGCCGGAACCAGGTCATCTCCAGGTCGGCCGCGTAGCCGACGCAGTGCGCGCTCGGCAGCAGGGCCGCGTAGCCGAGGCTGCGCAGGTGGCACTGGTGCTCCACGCTGCGGGTCAGGCTCGTGACCCACATCGGCGGCGTGCCGCGCGGCGCGACCGCGGCGAACTCCTGGGCGATCTGGTTGAGCAGGACGATCAGTTCCGACCGCGCGCACGGGAACCGCAGGCCCGCGGTGCGCGGGGCCCGGTCCGGCACGGCCCGCCGTTCGGCCGAGCGCGCGGCCCGGCCGAGCAGCGATGTCGTCTGCAGCCGGTACCGGAAGAGCAGCATGTTGTCCGTGCGCAGCGGTTCCAGGTGCAGCAGCTCCCTGGCCGCGAAGACGTGCGCGTCGGTCTGGTACTCCCGCAGGTGACCCCACCACAGCAGGTCGATCTGGGCGAGCAGGGCGATCCGGATCATGGCCGGGAGGTTCGACGCCGAACTGCACGGGCTCTGCCGGTAGCTGCGCACCTCGCCGATGACGCGGCGGATCGCGGCGTCCGGGCCCTTGGGCAGGGCGGAAAACACCGCAGTGAAGATGGGCTCGCGGAGCCGCCGGTTGAGCAGCCGTTCCGCGGTCTCGACGGTCAGGTAGCGGCTCGGACCCACTAACTCGGTCAGCAGAGCGGTGACCGCATCCCGGTACGCCGCGACGTCTGCGTCCCGGCGGGCCTCGCCCGCCAGCGCAGTGCGCGGGCCCTGTCTGACCTGCCCCTCGGTCACGAAGTCTCCCCCCGCCGCGGCGGCAGTCTGCCGTCGCGCGCGCCCCTGGACGTTCCGTTCCTCAATGCCTCCCGCACGAGGAGTTACAAGACGATAACACTACGTGTGCAGAAGCGCCGCATGGCACGCGCCGGGGAAATGGCGGACAGCCGATTCCGGTGACTGTGTCGTACTTCTGTCGGCGGAGCGACGGTTTTCTAACGCAGTCGGGCCGGACCGGGCGGCCGGCGTTAACCGGGTGACGGAAGTGACGCTTCGATGAGGTGCGGACCGGGTTCGGCGAGCGCGTGCCGCAACTGCGCAGCCAGTTCCCCGGCGGTCAGCGCCTTGCTGGCGGGGACACCCAGGCCGGTCGCGAGCGCGGTGAAGTCGATCGTCGGCCGGGACAGGTCGAGCAGGCTGCGCGCCGTCTCGCCCGCGGTCGCGGCGCCGGTGCGCTCCAGTTCCATGTTCAGGATCGCGTAGGAGCGGTTGCTGAAGATGATCGTCGTGATATCCAGCTGTTCCCGCGCGTGCGTCCATAGTGCCGACGCCGTGTACATGGCGCTGCCGTCGGCTTCCAGCGCGAGCACGGGCCGGTCCGGGCAGGCGATCGCGGCGCCTGTCGCGAGCGGCAGGCCCTGGCCGATCGCGCCGCCGGTCAGCGTCAGCCAGTCGTGCGGCGGGCACGCCGGCGGTCGCGCCGGGCAGCCAGATTCCGGACGTGTTGGCCTCGTCGCACACGATCGCGCCGTCCGGCAGCAGCGCGCCGATTACCGCCGCGGCGCTCTCGCCGGTCAGGTCGCCGCTCGGCAGGTCCGGCCGGGAGGGCTGCTGCGGGCTCGGCTTCGCGTCCGCGGCGACGAGGTCCGCCAGCGCGGCGAGCGCCCCGGCGACGTCGTCACCGCGCTCGGCCAGCGCGTGCACCTGGCAGCCGTCCGGCACCAGGTAGCTCGGCTTGCCGGGATAGGCAAAGAACGAGACCGGCTCGCGCGCGCCCGCCAGGATCAGGTGCCGCGCGCCAGCCAGCTGGGACATCGCGAACTCGCCCAGGTAGGCGAGCCGGTCCACCGGCGGGAGGCCGGCGCCGCGCTCCAGCCTGGCCGGGAACGTCTCGGCGAGCAGCCGCGCGCCGGTGGCCTGGCTGATCCGGCTGGCCGCCTCCAGGCCGGCCCGGTGCAGCCCGCTGCCGCCGACCAGGATCACGGCCGGCTCTCCGCCGCGCAGCACGCCGGCCACGTCGCTGATCACCGCGTCGGGCACCGGGGACGGCTGCCGCGGCGCCAGCCTTGCCGCCGGATCGGCGCCGTCGGTCCAGGTCACGTCCGCGGGCAGGATCAGGGTCGCCACCTGGCCGGGCGGCGTTAGCGCGGCGGCGACAGCGGCGGCCGCGTCACCGGGCGCGTCAGCGCTGCGGCTGCTGCGGCGGACCCAGCCCGACACCGTGCCGGCGAGCGCGTCGATGTCGGACTCCAGCGGGGCATCGAAGCGCTTGTGATAGGTGGCGTGGTCGCCCACGATCGCCAGCACCGGCGTGCTCGCGCGGCGGGCGTTGTGCAGGTTCGCCAGCCCGTTGGCCAGGCCCGGTCCCAGGTGCAGCAGCACGCCGGCGGGCAGGCCGGCCATCCGGCCGTAACCGTCCGCGGCGCCGGTCGCCGCTCCCTCGAACAGGCACAGCACCCCGCGCATCTGCGGGACCGTGTCCAGCGCGGCGACGAAGTGCATCTCCGAGGTGCCGGGATTTGCGAAACAGGTGGTCACGCCGGAGTCGACGAGCGTTCGGACGACTGCCTGCGCACCGTTCATGGCGTTCCTCCTGATCGGATGCGGCTTCGTCGCGAGAGTAGACCGGGAGTGCCGCGGCGGACGAGCCGGCCCTGGGTGGAGCAGACTGGCGAGATGCCTGCGACGACGGTCGTGAATCTCAAGGGCCACCGCGACGATCCGGACTACGCCGACGTCGTCTACGTGGGCCGGGCGATGCACCGCGGCGGCTGGCACCTCGCCGCCTCGCCGCTGGCGAATCCGTTCCGGCCCGGTCCGGACGGCAGCCGCGAGGAGGTCATGGCCAAGTACCGGGATTACCTGCTGGCGCGCCCGGACCTGCTCGAACTCGTCCCGGCGCTGCGCGGGCACCGGCTCGGCTGCTGGTGCGTGCCGTTGCCATGCCACGCCGAGGTCCTGGCCGAGCTCGCCGACGCTGCGAACTGACTATACGGCTCCTCCTTATTATCGGTTACGTGCTAACATATAATAAGGAGGAGAGATGGCGAAGGTTGTCCGGCGGCGCTGGATCGACGACTCAGGGCCGGGTATCGCCCGCCGAGACCGGCGATCCTGCGACTACGACGCGTATGTCCCCGACCCGCTGACCGCGCGCATGTTCCGCTACAGCAGCGAGACGGCCGCGGACGTGGCCGACGCCGAGCGCGCCATCGCGACCCTCGACGCTCAGGCGGCGGCCCTCCTGGACACCGAAGCGCTCGCCCGAATCCTGCTGCGGGCCGAGAGCGTCGCGTCCTCCAGGATTGAAGGCCTTGAAGTGGGCGCGCGGCGCCTGCTGCAGGCCGAGGCCGCGATGGAACTCGGCGAGCCGCCGTCTGATGTCACCGCCGCCGAGGTGCTCGCCAACATCGACGCGATGGCCACGGCGATCCAGAGCATTCGGCCGGGCGATCCGATAACGGTGGACGGCGTGCTGCGCTTCCATCGGCGACTGCTAGCGGGAGGCCGGCTGGACGCCCATGCCGGGGTGATCCGGTCCGAGCAAAACTGGATCGGTGGAAGCAGCTATAACCCGTGCTCAGCGGCCTTTGTCCCGCCGCCACCGGAGCTTGTTCGCGGCCTGCTCGAAGACCTGTGTGCGTTCTGCAATAGCGACGCGATACCGGCCGTCGCGCAGGCCGCGATCGCGCATGCTCAGTTCGAGACCATCCATCCTTTTGCCGACGGCAACGGCCGAACTGGCCGCGCGCTGATTCACTTGGTCCTGCGCCGACGCGGGCTGGCGACCCGGGTACTACCGCCCGTGTCGCTGGTGCTCGCGACCTGGTCCGATGACTATGTCGCTGGGCTGCAGGCAACTCGCTACCGCGGCCCGGCTTCTTCCGACGCGGCAGTGGACGGCGCTGATCGATGGATCGGCCGGTTCGCCGCCGCATGCAATCGCGCCGTCGCGGACGCCAGCGGCTTTGAGCAGTGCGCGCAGCAACTGCAATCGGCGTGGCGGGCGCGGCTCGGGCGGGTGCGCGCGGATTCAGCCGCCGATCTGCTCGTGCGCGCGCTGCCCGGAGCGCCGATCCTCACCGCGCAGTCGGCCGCCGGACTGCTGAACCGCTCGTTCAAGGCCGCGAACGACGCGATCTCGCGTCTGGTGGAAGCCGACATCCTGCGGCAGGTCAACGTCGGCCGGCGCAACCGCGCGTTCGAGGCGCCCGAGGTCATCGACGCGTTCACCGCGCTCGAGCGCCAGCTCGCCAGTCCGGGCGGAGATACCCGATTCAGCGCGCCGGCGCGCCGGGTGCCACGACGGCGCCCGAATACCGGTTGACCGGGCCCGATGCCGTCTCGCAATCCTGCTGCTTCGGCAAATGCGCGGGCGGCGATTGTCTGGCCGGGTGTCGTGCGGTGGTTCGCTACCGGCCGTCAGGGACTCTGCTGCGCCGGGCTGACGGCGCGGAGACCGTGACCGGCTAGACATTCCAGATCGTGATGATTACTTTGACGGGGATCCTCATATTAAGGCCCGTTTGGGTGAGGGCAGTGTGCGCGAGAGTGTCCACTGTGTTCTGATGGGCGCCGCGGCGGCGGCGCTGCTTGTCTGCGGGCCTGACCTCCCGGCGGGGGCTTCAGTCCTGCAGTCGCCGTGGCGGATGTTGTCCTTGTCCGCGCATCCGGTTGCCGACGGGCCAGCCGGACTTCTGGCCGTCGGGCGAAGGAACGCGTGGGACATCGGCTATGCGCGCTCCGGAGCGCGCGTACTGCACTGGACCGGCGGGCTGTGGCGGGCAGTGCGACTGCCTGGCGCTGCCATCTTCCCTTCACCCCCCTCTGGAACTCAGCTGGCAAGTCCTGGCGCTTGCTGCGCATCCCGAAAGGCACTTTCACAGAGGGACCGGTGGTGGCGGACGGGCACGGCGGCGTCTGGTTCGGGCCGTGGACACACTGGACCGGCCGCGCTTGGACTACCTACCTCTTTGCATCTGTGGGCCACGGCTATTCCTCGCCGTACCTGCCGTACATGGCCCGCATCCCCGGCACGACGACAATCTTGGCCGGTGGCACCGTGACCAAGGGTGCCGACATGTACAACGTCATCATGCGTGCCGGAAAGCTTTCGTGACCTATCCAGCCGGCCGCAACGACAGCATCAGGTAGTGGTCTGCTGCCATAAGAACGACAGCAGACCACTACCTGATGACTTTCCGCGGACGTTCGAATACCGGTTGACCGGGCCGGTACCGTGCCGGTGTGGCGACATCCGCGGAGATACGGCAAGGGACGGTCCGCACGGACCGGCTGACGTTCGGGATCCTGGAAGCCGGGACTGGTCCGCTGGCCCTGTGCCTGCACGGGTTCCCGGACACCGCCTGGACCTGGCAGCACCTGCTGCCCGAGCTCGCAGCCGCCGGGTATCACGCGGTCGCGCCGTTCATGCGCGGCTACGCGCCGACCGAGGTACCGGCCGACGGGCAGTACTCGATCGCGACGCTCGCCGCCGACGCGCTGGCGCTGCACGCCGCGCTCGGCGGCGACGAGAACGCAGTGCTGATCGGCAATGACTGGGGCGCCGAGGCGTCCTATCTCGCGGCGCGGCTCGAACCGGAGCGGTGGCGGCGGCTGGTCACGCTCGCCATCCCGCCCGCCGGGCTCGATGAACTACTGCTCACCGATTACGACCAGCTCAAGCGGTTCTTCTACCTGTTCCTGCTGCAGGACGACTCCGGCCTGGCCGAGCAGGTCGCCGGGAAGGACGACATGGCGTTCCTCGGCCGGCTGTGGCAGGACTGGTCGCCGGGCTTCGACGGCAGCGAGTACCTGCGCCGGGTGCAGGAGTCACTGCGCGCGCCGGAGAACCTCTACGCCGCGATCGGGTACTACCGGGCGACGCAACTCGGGGACTACAGCCACCTCGGGCCGGCTCCGCAGCCGACCCTGTACCTGCACGGCAGCCGGGACGGCTGCATCAGCGCGGACCTGGTCCGCGGCGCGGGCGAGTTCCTGTCGGCCGGCTCCCGGCTGGAGTTCATCGAGGATGCCGGGCACTTCCTGCACGTCGAGCGGCCGGCCGAGGTGAACGCGAAGATCGTGGCCTGGGTCAGTTAGACCGACAGGTTGCGGACACCGAGTTCGTCGGCGCGGGCGAGCAACTCGGCCGGGTCCGCGTAGACGCGGTAGGCGCCAGCCCGCTCCAGTTCCTCCCGGCCGTAACCGCCGGACAGCAGCCCGATGCCGAGAGCGCCCGGCCCGGCGGGCGGCCAGCAGGTCCCAGACGCTGTCGCCGACGACCCAGGCCGTGCTCGGCTTGACGTCGATCAGCGCGGCGGCGGCCAGGAACAGATCCGGGTCCGGCTTGGCGTGCCGGACCATGTCCCTGGTGACCATCGGCGCGTCGTCGGGCAGTCCGAGCATCCGCAGCGCCTTCTCCGCCGTGAAGCGCCGGCCACTCGTCGCGATCGCCCACGGGACCCCGTAGGCGGACAGCGTGCTGAGCAGCTCGCGCGCGCCCGGCAGGGCCTGGACCGAGTCGATGTGCGCCAGGTACTGAGCCGCGTGATCCTGCTGGAGCAGCTCGATGTCCGCGTCGGACAGGGACCGGCCGGTCTCCCGCAGCAGCGCGGACACGAAGAGCCCGCCGCTCATGCCGATGCGCCGGTGGATGCGCCACACGGACAGGTCGATGTCGATCTTGGCGAGGGCGAGCCGCCACGCGATGACGTGCTGGTAGACGCTGTCGATCAGCGTCCCGTCGAGGTCGAACAGGAACGACGGGCCCGCCGGGTAGTCGTACTTGGCCTGCTCTGCCACATACGCAACACTAGCCCGGCGAGTGGGCGGGCCTTCAGCCGCGCACCCGTCCCCGCCCGCGGGCCGCGCGGGCATCACCGGTACGGTCCGGTTTGTGGAGCACACGCGACTTGGCCGGACCGGCTTGCAGGTTTCCAGACTCTGCCTGGGCACGATGACATTCGGATTGCAGTGCGACGAGCCGACGTCGGTCTCGATCCTCGACCACGCGGCCGAGGGCGGCATCGACTTCCTCGACTCCTCCGACGCGTATCCGCTCGGCGGCGACCTCAGCACCAGGGGGGCCACCGAGGAGATCCTCGGCCGCTGGCTGCGCGGCAAACGGGACCGGTTCATCGTGGCGACGAAGTGCTTCGCGCCGACCGGGCCGGCGCCGTTCGACGGCGGCAACTCGCGCAAGCACATCATGTCCGCGGTCGACGCGTCGCTGCGCCGGCTGCAGACCGACTACATCGACCTGTATCAGCTGCACGGCTATGACCGGCAGACGCCGATCGACGAATCACTCGGCGCGCTGGACGACCTCGTGCACCAGGGCAAGATCCGTTACGTCGGCGTGCTCCAACTTCCTGACCTACCAGCTGGTCCGGGCCGTGGGCCGGACCGAGACGCTGGGCCTGACCCGAGTCGACTGCGTGCAGCCGCGGTACAACCTGCTGTTCCGGCAGATCGAGCGGGAGATGCTGCCGTTCTGCCGCGAGGACGGCATCGGCGTGATCCCGTACAACCCGATCGCCGGCGGACTGCTCTCCGGGCGGCACGTGCGCACCAGCCCGCCGCCGGAGGGAAGCCGCTTCACGCTGGGAACGGCGGCGGAGGCGTACCAGGACCGGTACTGGCACGATCGCGAGTTCGACACGGTCGACGCCCTCGGCCGCCTCGCGGCCGAGGCCGGGGTCAGCCTGGTGACGTTGTCGGTCGCCTGGGTGCTGGCGCACAAGGCGATCACCGCGCCCATCGTCGGGGCGAGCAAGCCCGGCCAGCTGGACGACAGCCTCGCCGCTGCGGAGTACGCGATTCCCGCGGACCTGAAGCGTCAGCTGGACGAGCTCACGCACGACTACCGGATGGGCGACGCGCCGCGGTAGCGGACGGCGCCCGCCATTAGGCGAGGAGCTTCTCCGCGAGCGCGCCGGGTTCCCAGTCGAGGATCTTCTCGAAGTGCACGGTCGTGCCGTCCTTGCCGGTCAGGCTCATCTTGTCGGAAACGGCATCGATGATCTGCAGACCGCGTCCGCTCTCGGACAGCAGCGAAGCGTCGTCCGGGATGCGCGGCGCGGGCGGCACGTCGGGGACGCGCGGCGCGGACGCGACGGCCAGCCCGCGGCTGTCGTTGTCGACGACCTCGATGATGCAGCGGCCGTCGCGGGTACTCGCGATGACGTCGTACTCCCGGCCCGGCCCGGCATGCAGGATCACGTTTGCACACGCCTCGCTGAGGGCAAGCGCGATGTCACCCCGGGTGTCCGGCATGACGCCCAGCGTCTGCAGGCAGCAGTCCAGGACCTGCCGGGTCACGGGCACGCTCGCCGCGTCACGAGGCAGCGAGAGTGACATCTTGATTTCCATCTCGGCCTCCGCCATGGTCTCGGGGATTTATGGCGCCCTACTGGCTGAGATGCCCGGCGAGGGCGGCTCCTAACACGACACGCGCGCCCGGTCTATGAGCCCAGGATGTTGACGGCCCTGGCGATCACCAGCGCTGCCAGCGCGAGCGACACCGCGGACTGCACCGCCATCGTGAGCTTCGCCCACCGCGCGAGCGGCATCACGTCCGTCGGGCTGAACGCGGTGGCGTTGGTGAAAGAAAGATAGAGGTAGTCCACGAACTGCGGTTCCCAGTCCGGCGGCGCCAGCTCCGGCGAGGCCATCTGCGGGAACATCAGGTCGGGATGGCGTTTGGTTCCCAGCGTTCGCTCGACCGGACCGCCGCGGTCGAACTCCCAGTACCACAGCCCGAACGCGATGACGTTCGTCACCCAGATGGATGCCCCTGAGCTCAACAGCCGCGTTGCGTGATTTCCGACCTGCCCGTCCAGGATCGCGCGGATGAGCAGCACCGCCGACGCTGAGTTGGCGATGGTGATCAACACGATCTGGCAGATCGTCGCTACCCGGATCGCGGTGCCGCCACGCTCGACCCGGACCGGGTCGGCGATAGTCAGCCCGACCAGCAGCGCGCCCTCCAGCACCGGCATGACGTAGCGCGGGAACGGCTCGATGAACTGCGGCGCCAGCAGCAACTGCAGCACAATCGCGGCGATCACGCTGAGGCTGATCGGCCACCGGTGCTCACCGCGGGTGCTGCGCAACCAGGCCGGTACCGGGATGCCCGGCACGCGGCCCATCGCCGTGTGCTCGGCCCGGCTGTAGCCAGACTTCCCACGGGTCGGGCGCGCTCCGGCGGCGCCAGCTCGGCCAGTGCGCCGCCATCGCCGCCGCCTCGTCCCGGTCCTGGCCTGGCGGCGGTTCCGGGCGGCCGGGCGGCATTTCCGGGCCGCTGGGCGGCGGTTGCGGGGCGGGCGGCCCGGGCGGTTGCGGGGCGGCGGGCGGGCTCTGGCCGGACGGCGCCGCATCGCCATGGGCGGGCTGGCCCGGCCGGGCAGCGTCCTGCGGCTCGCCGTCGGTCATGCGCTCCGTCCGATGTCACGGTGGGAAACCCCAGCTCAGCGTTGCATCCGCGGCCCGGTTGCTGAGGCTCTTCCCCGATGTCTGCCCGGATTTCCAGCCGATCAGTCTCGCAGTCGCGATATGACTTGTCTTTCCGAGCGGCCCGACGTACCCTGTCGATATATCGTGATCCTATCGCGAGAAGGTGGGCACCATGACAGCCGGATCTGCCTGCGGCGCAGGCGATTCTCGGGGGCGACCTGTTCGGCTCCCTGAAAGACGCCGAGAAAGTCCTCGGACAGCTCAAGCGCGGCCTGCGGGGCATGGCGGCCGCGCAGAAGCACGGCGCTGACTGGGAGCGGGAGTTCCGCCGCGGGTTCGCCGGGCACTGGGGCGGCGGCTTCGTCGGCCCCAAGGCCGGCTGGTGGCCGGGTCCGCCCGGACCACCCGGGGGCCCCGGGCCGGGCCGGCCGCGACCGCCGAAGGCCAGCCGCGGCGACGTCCGCGCGGCCATCCTCGCGCTGCTGCGTGAGGGCCCGCGCAACGGCTACCAGATCATGTCCGACATCGAGGAGCGCAGCAACGGGGCCTGGCGGCCAAGTCCGGGTGCGGTCTACCCGGCGCTATCCGCGCTGGCCGACGAGGGCCTGATCACTGACGAGAAGGCAGACGGAAAGCGCATGTTCCGGCTCACCGATGCGGGCCGGGAGTACATCGAGCAGAACCCGGAGATGGCGCGCGGCGCGTGGGAGTCCAGCGAGCAGCAGGAGGCCTGGCAGGTGCCCGGCCTGTTCGCCGAGGCCGCCCGGCTCGGCGCCGGCATCGTGCAGCTGGCCCACGCCGGCGACCCGGATCAGGTGCGCGCGGCCGAGCGGCTGCTGCAGCGCACACGTCGTGAGCTGTACCGGATCCTCGCGGATGACGCCGAGGACGCAGAAGACAACGAGCAAGAAGAGTAAGGACGGGGACGGCAATGGACGACCGGATGCGGATATCAGACGCCGACCGGGAACAGGTCACGGCGAAGCTGCGTGAGCACTACGCGGCAGGCCGGCTCAATTCGGAGGAGCTGGACGAGCGGATTACCGCGGCGCTCAGCGCGAAGACGTACGGGGATCTGCGCCGGGTCATGGCCGATCTCCCCGAGCCTGCGCCCGTCGGCGCCGACGGCGCGGCGGTGCCCCCGCCGTACTGGGCCGGGCCGCGCTGGCAGGGGCCGCCGGTCGTCGCCTACCGGCGCGGGCCGCGGCTGCTGCCGCTGGCGCTGCTCGTGCTGTTCGCGGCTATCATCCTGCCCCCGGTGGGCTTCGTGTTCTTCGCCTTCCTCAAGGTCATCCTGCTGATCTGGCTGGTGACCTGCGTGGCGGGCCTGTTCGCGGCGGGACGGTTCCGGCGGCACGTCCGCCGGCACTCGCAGTCGGGTAACTCCTCCTGGCGCGGCTGGTAGCAGATCGCGCCATTCAAGATAAGGAAGGCAGGGCTTGCCGTCACAGGCCCTGCCTTCCGCCATCTGCGGGTGACCGGTCGACGCGCTCGATCGTGACGATGTCGTCTTCGATCACATAAGTCACCCGGTAGGGGCCGGTACGCAGCCGATGATAATCGCCGCGGTGAAACCCGTCAGCGGGAACCGGGTCCGCGGTTAAGCCCTCGACCAGGGAGCCGATGGCCCGCATGCCGGGCTGGTCGGCCAGGAAGCGCCGTGCTGACGCCCGCCCGGCGGGCGACCACTCGATCCTCACTGACCGCCGCGGAGCAACTCGGCCATCGCCTCGGCGTGCGTGACCGCGCCGGGCAGGCCTGCCGCGACCCAGCGCCGGTGCTCGGCGAGGGTCGCCTCGATCTCCGCGTCCTCGGTCGCGTCGGCGGGCAGCCGCGACCGGGGCACCTGCACCGCCTCGGCGGGGGCGGAATCCTGGCCTGGTGCAGTCTCAGCGCTCACAACGGCCACGCTACTCGCGGGCACCGTCGTTCGCGGCACAGACACGTGCCCCGCCGAGTCGTTAGCGAGCCAAGGTGCTGGGTAGCGGCACGTCGATGAATGCCGTGCAGCCAGGCGAGCTTGTCGCCGCGCGCTACCGCCTCCGGAGCGTGATCGGACGGGGCGGAATGGGCGTCGTCTGGCTAGCCACCGACGAGCTGCTGCACCGCGACGTCGCCATCAAAGAGGTCATCTGGCCGCCTCAGCTGGACGAGCAAGAGCGGGACACACTGCGTCAGCGCGTACTCCGCGAGGCCCGGCTGGCGGCCCGGCTGGATCACCCGAATATCGTCCGGATCTACGACGTCGCCGAGCACGACTACCGGCCGTGGATCGTCATGCAGCTGGTCCCGTACCGGTCGCTGCACGACATCGTCCGGGAAACCGGGCCGCTCTCGCCCCGCCAGGCCGCCAGCATCGGGCTGCGCATCCTGGCGGCCATCACGGCTGCGCACGCCGCCGGAATCCTGCATCGCGACGTGAAGCCGGGCAACGTCCTGCTCGGCCCGGACAGTCATGTCGTGCTCACCGACTTCGGCCTGGCGATTGCCGACGGCAGCACGCGCGTCACCACCTCCGGCCTGGTGCTCGGCTCACCCGCGTACATGTCACCGGAACGGGCGCACGGTCAGCGCGCCACCCTCGCCTCTGACCTGTGGTCGCTGGGGGCCACGCTGTACGCGGCGGTAGAAGGCCGGGACGCTTTTGACCGGAACGGGGCGCTGGCCGTGCTGACGGCCATCGCCACTGACGAGCCCGACCGGCCTGTACACGCGGGGCCCCTCTGGCCGGTGATCAGCGGGCTGCTGCGCAAGGATCCGGCCGCCCGGCCGTCCGCGGACCAGGTCGAGCAAGACCTGCGCGGCATCGCCGGCGATCCTGAGGTCGGGCGGCCGGCGCTGCCTGCGTACCTCACCGTTCCGTTGAGTACGGCGGAACTCGCTGCGGGCGGGCCGCCGGCTGTTCAGGTCGCGGACCGGGAGGGCGACACGCCTGGCCTGCCGGCCGCGGGCGTCGCCGCCGCAGCAGCAGCAGCGGCTTACGACGATGCGGACTCGTTGTCCCGGACACCGCCGCGTCCGCGCTCTGCTTCCCCGGCATCCGCGCCGCCGCCGTTGATTCCTGGCCTGCCACCCCGGCCCGGCGGCCAGCCGGCGCACCCGCGCCCAGCAGGCCGGCTGGTGCACAGGCGCCGGTCAAGTCGCGGCGCCGACGCCGCGGCCTGCCGGTCGCGGCCGCCGTGATCGTGCTGCTGGCCATCGCGGCCATTTCCTTCCGGCTGGCCTACTCATCAGCGGGGAACCCCGCTGGTCGGCCGGCGGCTGGCGGCCACAAATCGGCGCCTACAACGCCGCCTCGGACTTCGCCGACAGCGGCCCGGAGGACGACGACGCCCAGCGCGTCACCGTCTCCGTCAGCCTTCACCAGCCCGGCGACCGGCGGGGCTAGCCCTGCTGGCTTCGTCGCGTACCACGATCCGACCGGGTTCGCCATCGACATCCCGGCGGCCTGGCACGTCAGCCACAGCGGCCATCTCGTCTATGTCCGGCCCGCCGATGGCGGAGCGTTCCTGCTGATCGACCAGACCAGCCATCCGCAGCCCAACGCCCTGGCCGACTGGCGGCAGCAGGAAGCGAACCGGATCAGCACCTATCCGGGCTACCACCGGATCCGGCTCGCCGCGGTGCCGTACGCCCAGGCCGAGCAGGCGGCGGACTGGGAGTTCAGCTACTACGACAACGGCCAGCTCACCCACGTGCTGAACAGGAACGTGCTGGTCAACAAGCACCTGGCCTACGCACTGTACTGGTCGGTCCCGCAGGCACAGTGGGCGGCGGACTATCACTACTTCCGGACGTTCGCGGCGACGTTCCGGCCCGCGAGCACGAAGGACGGCAACGGACCGCCCAAACCCGGCAGCTGAGCTGCCGGCTAACAGGGGTTGACGCGGCTTGCCCGGCCGATGACTGTGAGGGGCAGGGCCAACTGTGCAGATCGGGGGTGCGTCCGTGACCGCACCTAGCGAGCGGCTGATCCGGCGGATCAGGCGTGACTTCCCGCGCGGAACCGACGACGAGGTCATCGGGCGGCTGACCGCGCTGCGAGCAGACGACTCCAGCGAGCGCCTGCAGGCCGCGCTCGTGCTGGGAGCGGCGGGCAAGTGGAACCGGTTCGAGCAGCAGCTGCGGAGGCTGGAACGCGACTGGCGGGATGTCCTGGTGGCCGGCGGTCTCGCCGACGAGGACTGGCCGGCCCGGCTGGCCGAGGCACTGCCGTGCGTGCCCGCGGCCGAGCAGGCGGACGGGCAGGCGGACGGACCGCGCACTGAGCAACTGCGCCCCGCGCGCCGTGACGCCAGTGCCCCCAGGCGCGTCGTTACCCGCAAGCCGTACCGGGCGCGCTGACCACGGCCCAGTATCAGGCGCCGTATCACTGGTCGCAGCTGAACGCTCGCATAGGTACGGTGAGCCAGGGCACGTCTTCGTCGGAAATGCCAGGCCCTGCGCGCCGGGGAGGTGAGTTGCCGGGTGCTCCCCGTTCCCTTGATCTTCACCAGCGGCGTGGCGAGCGGTGTCAACTGTTACGCGGTGGTGCTGCTGCTCGGACTGATCGGCCGGTTCGGCCACGTGGCGTCGATTCCGCCGGTGCTGGAGCGGCCGAGCGTGCTGGCCGCGGCCGCGGTCCTGTACGGCGGGCAGTTCATCGTGGGCAAGGTGCCGTACCTGGACTCGGTCTGGGACATCGTGCACACCGCGGTGCGGCCGGTCGTCGGCGGCGCGATCGGCGTCGTCATGGCCCAGCACGCGCACACGACGCCGACGGATGCGATCGTCGCGGCGGCCCTCGGCGGCGGGTCCGCGCTCGCCAGCCACGTCGTCAAGACCGGCACCAGGGTCGGCGTCAACGCCAGTCCCGAGCCGGTCAGCAACATCATCGCCAGCCTGCTGGAGGACCTCGGCGTGGGCGGCATCGTCGCGTTCGCCGTGTTCCACCCGGTGACGGCGGCCATCATCGCGGCCGTCGTGCTCGCGGCCGGCATCGCGGCGTTCGCGTTCCTGTTCGCCCGGATCCGGCGCGCCTGGCGCCGCCGCCGGGAGGTCCGGGCGCAGCGCCGGTCGGCCGGAGGCCGGCTGGCCCGCCAGCCCAGCAGATAGCCGGTACCGGATTAAGTCCCCGTAACCCTGGCACAGCGGTGCGGCCCGGCGGAATATGGCAGGCATGGGCGCAAGGACGCATTCTCGCCGGGCCGCGACTGTGCTGGCCGCTCTCGCACTCCCCCTCGGACTGCTGTCCGGGTTAGCCGCCGCGCCCGCGGCCGAAGCGGCAACGCCGACGCTGCAGCAGGCGTTCAACAACGTCGGCATCACCAGCGCCGCGACCGCGTCGGCCGGGAACTTCGATGGCACCGGCGACTCCTTCGCCGCCGCGAGCCTGGCCGCGGACGCGCTGACACCTGGCCGGTCATTGCTGCACGACGGGCTGACGGTCAGCTGGCCGGACGTGGCGCCCGGCCAGCCAGACAATGTCGTCGCCGACGGCCAGACGATCTCGGTCAGCGGGACCGGGACGACGCTCGGCGTAGTCGGCGCGTCCGGCTACGGCCCGACGTCCGGCACCGTCACCGTCAACTACGCCGACGGCACCAGCACCGCGGCCACCGTGACGTTCGCCGACTGGGTCGCGACCGGCGCTTCCGCGGGCACCGACCTGCTCGCGACCACCGGCGGCTGGAACCCGGCAGGCACGATCCCGGTCAGCCTCTCGTACGCCGCCGTCCCGCTGACCGCGGGTAAGCCGGTCGCGTCCGTCACGCTGCCGGCCGTCGGGGCGAGCGTCGGCAAGGGCGTCCCGGCCATGCACATCTTCAGCCTGACGATCGGCTCGCCCGGCCCGGAGGCCGCCGGCGCGCCCGGTGCCGCGTCGCACTACGACGAGGCGCGCAAGGACTGCGTGGGCACCGCGGCCAGCACCGGCTCCAAGGTCTGGTACACCGTCGCCGACGGCGAGCTGTCCGACGTGTACGCGCCGACCATCGACAACACCGACGTCAAGACGCTCGACCCGATCGTCACCGGCCCGGGCTTCACCGCGCTGCAGCCGCGGGACATGACCTATACAGTCGCCTCGCCCGACAGCACCGGGATGGCGTGCGAGGTCACCGCCCACGACGCCGCGCATCATTTCAACGTCGTCACCGACTTCATCACCGACCCCGCCGCCGAGGCGGTCGTGCTGCGGTACCGGCTCGTGCCGCTGCCCGGCGCCCCCGGCGGGCTGCACCTCTACCTGCGCTTCAACCCGCTGCTGAACGGGCACGCCGGCGGCGGGACCGACAACGCGGGCGGCGAATCGGCGGCGACCGTCGCGACGAGTCGCGGTCCGGTCCCGCTGTCGTACTCGACGAACTCGTTCACCGAGGCGACTAACCGCAGCTACGCGCAGCCGATCTACGCCGCGCTGGCGGCAAACTCCCCGTTCCCTCAGGTCGAGACCGGCTTTGCGGGAACGGCAAGCGACGGCCTGGCCGAACTCGACGCCTCGGGCGCACTGACCTCGGCCGCGCCGGACGCGAGCAACGGCAACGTCGTGCAGACGGTGGAGCTGGCCGGCGGCGGCGCGACCGTCGCGCTCGGCTTCGGCTCGACCGAGGGCGGGGCATTGTCGGCGGCGCAGACCGCGTCCGCCGCGCCGTTCCAGGCCACCTACGCGTCTTACCAGGGCGGCTGGCGGGCCTACGACGGCGGGCTCCGGCCGCCGCAGTCGTTCGGCCCCGGCCACCTGAGCGCGGCCCGGGTGCAGGCGTACTACCTGAGCGCCAACGTGCTGAAGGCCAGCGAGGACAAGACGTTCGCGGGCGCGACCGCCGCGTCGCTGTCCAGCCCGTGGGGACAGGCGGTGCCGGCCGGGCAGACGGCGAGCGACGGGCTCGCGCCGTACTTCGGCTCGTACCGCGAGGTGTTCCCGCGCGACGCGTACGAGACGTTCACCGGCTTCCTGGTCGACGGCGACCTGGCGACCGCGCGGCAGATGGTGCGGTACTGGTTTGACGACCTGCAGCTGCGCAGCGGTGCGTTCCCGCGCAACGGGCTGCTGAACGGCCAGGCCGCGCCGGACACCGGCGGCCTGCAGCTGGACGAGACCGCGGACCCGATCCTGGCCGCGTGGCAGGCGGGCCTGGCTGGTGACCACACGCTGTACACGCAGCACATCCGCCCGGCCGCGGACTTCCTCGTCGCGAACGGCCCGGCCGACGGCGTGGAGCGCTGGGAGGAGCAGACCGGGTTCTCGCCGTCGACGATGGCGGACGAGGTGGCCGGGCTGGTCGCGGCCGCGGCGATCGCGCGGGTGCAGGGCGACACCGCGTCCGCGCGGGTGTTCCTCGCGACGGCCGACGACTTCCGGCGGCTGATCCTGAAGACGACGGTGACCGACAACGGGCCGCTGTCGTCGTCGCCGTACTTCATCCGGATCAGCAAGAACGGCGACCCGGACTCGGCGTTCTCGTACACGCTCGGCAACGGCGACCCGACCAGCTTCGACCAGCGCTCGGTCGTCGACCAGGGCTTCCTCGAGCTGACCCGGCTCGGCGAGCTGCCGGCCAGCGACCCGGTGGTCGCCAACTCGCTGGCGGTGGCCGCGGCCACGATCGACTCGGCCACGCCGTCGGGCACCGGCGTGCTGCGCTACAACGGCGACGGCTACGGCGACTGCGAGAAGTCGGTCTTCAACGACTGCTCCGCCGACGGCGAGCCATGGGCGACGAACAACCAGGGCACCGGACACCCCTGGCCGGTGCTGTCCGGCGAGAACGCGGAGTACCAGATGCTCGGCCGGGACGCCGCGGCCGCGACCTCGGACCTGAGCTTCATGCTGCAGTCCGCGTCCGGTGTCGGCCTCGTGCCCGAACAGGTGTGGAACTACCCGGACGTGCCCGCGTCGCCGTACGGCTCAGACCCGGCGACGGCATCGATCGGGTTCACCGACGGCCAGCCGGACGGATCGGCCGCACCGCTGACCTGGGCGCAGGCGCAGCTCCTGCGCCTGGTCGCGGACATGCAGGCGGGCCGGCTGGTGGAGCAGCCGTCGATCGTCGCCGCCCGCTACCTGCCCGGCGGCGGTCCGGCCACCGCACCGCTTTCCGTCACCGCCCCGCTCACGGTCAATGGAGGGAACGTCCCGGCGGACGAGACGCGGCCGTCGGTCACCGTCGACGCGGCCTCGGTCCCGGTATCGGGGACGACGGCACCGGGCGCGACGGTCGACGTGGTCGTGACGGCGACGGCCCAGGGCGCGTCCGCGCCGGCGACGTCGATCACGACGCTGACCGCCGACTCGTCCGGCGCGTTCTCCGGGTCGCTGACGCTGCAGCCGGGCACGAACTCGGTCGAGGTCACCTCGACCGCGCCTGGTTCCGGCGGCACCAACGAGGCCCTGTTCACCGTGACGGATCTGTTCGTGCCCGGCACCGTCGTGCTGAACGCGGCCGCGGCCCCCGGTGGCGGAAACGGGCCCGGCACATACGCGTACCCGACGGCGACGAACACCGACAGCTCGCCGACGTTCGCGCCGGACTCGTTCCGGCTCACCGGGCTGAAGGTCATCGACTCGGGCAGCACCGTCACGTTCCAGGTCGGCATCGCCAACCTGCAGTCCACGTTCGGCTCGCTGCTCGGCGCGCAGCTCATCGACCTGTACGTGCACGCGCCATCGGGCAGCGTGCCCGCGGGCGAGACGCAGTCAACCGGAGCGGCGGGCGCGTTCAACTACTCGATCGCGGCCGCGGACGCGTGGAACCAGCTGATCGAGGTGGACGGGTTCGGCACCGACGACTGGGTGACGCCGGGCAGCACGACCGCGGGGATCTCCGGCTCCTCGAATGTGGGCAGCCCGCAGGTCTCGGTGGCGCAGCTGTCGCCGTCCGGGTCGGAGACGCCCGGCCTCGTGACGATCACCGTGCCCACCTCGGTGCTCGGCACGCCGGGCTCGGGCTGGACGTTCACCCTGACGCTCACCGGCCAGGATGGTTTCGGGCTTGACGATGCCCGGACGTTCGCCGCGACACCGCAGGGATTCCAGTTCGGGGTCTGCTCCGCGGCCGTGGCCGGCGGGGCGTCGCCGCCGGCGGTCTGCGGGGTAAACCCGGCGAACGTGCCGTTTGTCCTGGACACGATCCCGCCGGCCAGCGTGAACGTGCAGACCGAGCTGGACCCGACCCAGAACCCGGCCGGCGTCGTGCTGCAGGGAGTGACCGTGCCGTAGCGGCCTCGACGCGGCTCAGCCCCAGCGCTCGCTGGCGACCCGGGCGATCAGCGCGCGCGACTGATCCGGGCTCAGTGCCTCGGCCGCTAGCCGGTCGAAGGCCAGCTGGTACTGGTAGGTCTCGTTCTCGTCCTCGACATAGTTGCTGCGACTCAGTTCCTCGACGTAGACGACGTCGTCCAGACTCGCGCCGTGCGCGGGCGCGAAGCGCAAGATGGCGAAGGAGCCGGTCCCGATCGGGTGATTGCCCTCTAGCGCCAGGATCTGCAGGGTCACGTTCGGCATCTGCGCGAACTCGTCCAGGCGGGCGAGCTGATCCCTCATCACTGAGTTGGTGCCGAATTTTCTGAGCAACACGGCTTCATCGAGGACGAAGCTGACTTCCATGGGTGCGGGCCGGGTCAGGATCTCCTGCCGCCGCATTCTCGCCTCGACCCGGCGGCGCAGCTCCCCCGGCGGCAGCGTCGAGGTGGCGCGCATGTGCGCTTGGATCACGGCGGTCGCGTAGCCCTCGGACTGGAGCAGGCCGTTGATCAGATCCGACGACCACCAGGACGCGGATACTGCGTCCGCTTCGAGACTGATGTAGGCCTGGTACTCGTCGGGCAGTGCGTCGGCGTAGGCCGCCCACCATCCCCGGCTCTCGCGCTCACCCGCCAGGGCGGTCAGCTGACCGCGGAGATCCTCATCGACCTCGTACAGGTCGAGAAGCAGAGCTAGATCTGGCTTCTTGACCCCGGTCCGATGCGTCTCGATCCTTGAAATCTTGGACCCGCTCCAGCCGAGCCGCTCTGCTATCTCATCGCCGGACAGACCGGTCTGCTCGCGCAGGCGGCGCAACTCCGTTGCTAGCCGTCGGCGGATCGCCGAGCTGCTGAAGTCGGGCAATAGCCACTTCCTGTCCAGCAGTCGCACACGTGACACAGGGCCCATGCGCAGCGTAGCGGCTGGAAGGCGGTGAAGTGAAGGGGTCGATAAATTCTTTGTCGGGCGATGCACTGCATCTTGCACTTTTTTTCGGTCATCCGCACAATCAAAACTAGGGGTAACCCTGTGGGTGGGAGGCCGCAGAGTGGTCCAGATGCGGAAGAGCAGACTAAGTCTTCCGCCTCGGCCTCACGCCGATGATCATGCTCTGCTAGCCGATTCTGATGCCCGCGTTGCCGACTTGCCGCTGGCCTGGCGGCGCCCGCGCGCGCCGCCCGCGCGATCGCCGCCGACTAATTCGTCCCCAGACGAAGAACACCGGGCTGGCGCGTTCACCGCCAGCCCGGGTCAATACCAAGGATCCGTCCGAAACCGCAATAGAAACGGAAAGACTCATGGTTCTCCATCACGATACTGCTCTACAGCGCAGATTCAAGGGATCACTCAAAGTCGCCGCTGACTACGCGGTGATCCTCGCCGTCCGCTCGGTACGCCGAATGCGCAGGACCGACCATGAACGCGCCTGAGCTCCTCGCCTGCTGCCTTGCCGGGGCAACAGGCTGGGGCTTCGCCAAGGTAAAGGCATCCGCGATGCTCGCGCGCGAACACGCGAAGATGCGCAAGGAGATTCTCCGCTGCCAGGACGAGACGGCCGTCGCCCGAGTGCGGGCAGCTCAGCTGGAGCAGGAGATTACAACGTGGTACAAGGGCTGCCAGCAAGGTAGAGAGGACGTGATGGCGGTGATGCCGCTACTGCTGGCCGCGCACACGAAACTCGCGAGGGGCGACAGCATTGCCGAGCCCACCGCTGAGATGACGGAGTTTTAGGAGAGGGCGCTCCCGGCCAGCAACGTACGATGAGGCGGGGCTGGGAGCGCCACGCGACGGATAAGACCACCGCTAGAGCATGTCGGCTTTTATACCGTCGACGAACGCGCGCCATTCTTGCTCGGAGAACTTCAGGACCGGCCCGTCCGCGCCGAGCTTGCTGTCGCGGATGGCCCGGCCGCCCGCTGCGAGTGGCGCAATTTCCACACAAGCGCCGTTACCCGCGCAGAACGGGCTAACGCGCCACGGGCCAACCAATTCGGCGGACTCTCCTGACTGACCGCCATCGAGCGGCGCGCCGGCTCTGTACCGGGCAGCGTCCTCGGAAAATTCATTCAGCACTTATAGCTCCAAAGGGATCGCGCCCGCCAGCCCCACGCCAGCGCCGCGCGTAATACGTATTTGACGCCGGACGAATCGGACTTGTTTGCGCGAAGCGGGCCGATACACCTGGCGGCTGGCAGCAGACTACTCTCGATCATGCTCCGACGCAGGGAGCCCTACCGCATTGGCGCCCAACTGACTCCGCCCCATTTGCGACATGCCCTGATCGCGCCCTAAGGCTTTACCCGATCTTTGCGGTCACGAGGACGTGGCAACATCCCTAGGTCACTAGCGACAGGCGGCGACGCGGCATAGCCGCCTAAGCGCTGCGCAGGGCCGGGAGGACTTCGCGACCGAGGCGGACTACGGCACTGACCGGATCGGGGCCGAGCGGCGGCCCGAACGAGAGGTGCGTGGCCCCCGCGGCGGCCAGGCCGCGGGCACGCTCGATGACGGTCGCCGCGTCCCCGGCGATACCGAGGCGCAGCATGTCCGCCGTGATGAGCTGCCGCGCGCGGGACACTTCGCCGCGGTCTAGCGCCCTGGCGGCCGGGATGAACTTGTCCGGGGTCAGGCCGACGTCACTGAGCTGGTTGGCGGACAGCGACGGGCCGTAGTACGCGAGCTTGTCGGCCAGCGACGCGGCTGCGCGCTCGGGTTCGTCGTCGATCGAGCACCAGAAGCACGCGGGCACGTCGACCGAGTCCGGATCCCGCCCGGCCGCGACGGCCGCGTCCCGGACGATGGCCGCCGAGGCGGCGGCGCGTTCAGGCGGGAACGACAGGCCGAGCACTCCGTCGGCTATCTCGCCGCCGAGCGCGAGCATGCGCGGCCCCATGGCACCCAGGTAGATCGGCACCGGCGGGCCGTCGAACCGCAGCCGCGCCTCGTGCTGCCACGACCGACGACACCCCCGGCTCGGCGGCCGGGCTGCCCCGCTGCAACAGCGCGCGGCAGGACAGGACGGCGTCGCGGGCGGCGGCCAGCGGCCGCGGCCGCGCGAGGCCGGCCCAGCCGAGAAACTCCTCCGCGCCCGAGCCGAGCCCGAGCAGGAACCGGCCCCGGCTGAGTTCCTGCAACGTCGCGGCGTGCATCGCCAGCTCGGCCGGATGCGCGGAGAACGGGTTCATGATGCCGATGCCGAGTTGCACGGTCCTGGTGGCCGCCGCCGCGGCAGCGACGAGCACGGGCGCCGACCGGAAGAACAGGTCGTGGGACACCCAGACCTGGTCGAACCCGGCGTCATCCGCGGCCGCGGCGAGCTCGGCGAACTGCCGGACCGGCAGGTCGTTATTCAGGCGGAGGCTGAATCTGGTCACGAGGCCGGCCCGGCCCACGCGTCGATCTCGACCTCGGCGAGCAGCCCGCTGCCGACCAGGCCATGCACGAACAGCGTCGTGTTGGCCGGGGCTATGTCCCCGAGCAGTTCCAGGTGCGCGCCGCTGGCCTCCTCCCAGCTGGCGCCAGGCGCGAGGAACAGCCGGGTCCGGAAGATCCCGTCCCTGGACCCGCCGAGCTGCTCCACCGCCGCGATCGCGCGGGTCAGGCAGTCGCGGACCTGCTCGGCGGTGCTGCGCCGGGCCAGTTCCGGGCGGCAGGTCGTACCGCTGACCGCGATCAGCGGCCCGTGCCGGACGGCCCTGGAGTAGCCAGCCTGTTCCTCGAACGACCCGCCCTCGCGGTACCGGCGCGTGCTCGCGTCACCTGCCACCGGGCTCCTCCTTCAGCCGCTGCAACTGCCCTACCCGCCAGCAGGCTAGACTCCACGACCGTGAATCGCCTGGTCACCCCCGCCGACCTGGACCTTTTGCGCGACATCGGCGGCGTCCAGCTCTCGGCTGACGGCACGCTCGTCGCGGCCGTCGTGTCCCGGCCCGACGTCGCCGCGAACCGCTATGAGCGCTGCGTCGTCGCCGGTCCGGCCGACGGCAGCGCGCCGCTCACCCGCCTCGCGACCGCGGACGGCACGGCCGAGACGCAGCCCGCGTGGGCGCCGTCCGGCCACGACCTCGCGACCGCCCGGCAAGACGAGTCCGGCTGGAGCATCTGGGTGCACAGCGTCGGCCGCGGCACGGCCACGCCCGTGCTCGAAGGCTGGCCGGACCCGATCGAGGAACTCGCCTGGTCACCGGCGGGCGACCGGCTGCTGTTCGTCGCGCGCGAGCCGGCCGACCGGGAGTACTGGGAGACGCCCGAGGATCGCCGGCCGCCGCTGCGGATCACGACGCTGCGCTACCGCGAGGACGGCACCGGCTGGACCGTCGGCCGTCCCCGGCAGGCGTACGTCGTCGACATCACTGCGCCCGCGCGCCCGCGCAAGATCAGCGCCGGTGGCTATCGACGACTCCGGGTTCGGCTGGCATCCGGACGGGCGGCGGGTCGTGTTCGTGTCGCAGCGCGAGCCCGGCCTGGACGGCACCGTGATCAACGACGTCTATCTCCAGGACGCCGACGGCGAGCGCGCGGCCGTCCGGCTGACGGATACCCGGTTCGAGTGCGCGCAGCCGCGCGTCTCCCCCGACGGCGCGACCGTCGCGTTCATCGCGATGGACGTCGCCGGCTTCCCGTCGGTCACCGACGTCGCGACCGTGCCCGTCGGCGGCGGTCCGGTGACGATCGTGTCGGCCGGTCTCGACCGCGACTGCAGCGACCTGCGCTGGGATGCCGACGGCACGCTGACCGCGCTGGCCGAGGACGCCGGCGCCACCCACGCCTACCGCTTCGACCCGCGCGGCGCCCGGCCCGAGCGGATCGTCGCCGGCGAGCGCCGCGTGACCAGCCTCGCCGCCCGGGCCGGCACGCTCGCCTACGTGACCTCCGGGCCGGTCGACCCGCCGCGGCTCGTCGTCGCGACCGGCGATGGTGGGGAACGGGAGATCCACGCGCCGAACGCAGCCATCGCCTCGGCGCGTGACCTGCGCGGTCCGGAGCACCGCGTCGTGCGGGCGGCGGACGGAACCGCGATCGACTCGTGGCTGACGCTGCCGGATCCCGCGGTGTGGGAACCCCCCGTTCCCCTCCTGCTCTGCTTGCAAGGCGGCGGCACCCAGTACGGCTACCTGTGGTCGCACGAATTCCAGGTGCTCGCGGCGGCCGGTTTCGCGACGCTGCAGGTGAACCCGCGCGGGTCGGCCGGTTACGGGAACGCGTGGCAGCGGGCGCTGTGCGGGCCGGACGCGGCGACGCCGGGCACCGGGTGGGGCTCGGTCGACATCGACGACGTGGTCGCGGTCGTGCGGGACACGCTCGCGCACTGCGACGCGCTCGACGCCGGCCGGGTCGGCGTGCAGGGCGGCTCGTACGGCGGGCTGGTCACGACGTGGCTGCTCGGGGCGACGGACCTGTTCGCGGCGGGCTGGGCCGAGCGCGGCCCCTACGACCTGGTGAGCCTCGCGGGCACCAACGACGAGTCGCCGTGGTTCTTCGAGACGTACCTCGGCAAGAACGTGGTCGAGGACCCGGCGGCGTACTGGGCTGCCTCGGCCCTGCGGCTGGCCAGCGGGATCACCGCGCCGCTGGCGATCGTGCACTCGGAGGAAGACCGGCGCTGCCCGGTCCAGCAGGCGGAAGAGCTGTTTATGGCGCTGAAGCTGCTCGGCCGGACGGTCGAGTTCATCCGGTTCCCCGGCGAGGGCCACGGGCTGACGCGCACCGGCAGCCCGGTCCACCGGGTGCAGCGGCTGGAGCTGATGCTGGAGTGGTTCGGCCGCTGGCTGCGTCCGCAGGCCCGGCCGGACTAACTGGCCTCGGCCGCTTCAGCGGCACGCGGGCGGCCCAGAGCAGGCGCGCAGTCAGTTGCCGTCGGTCGGCACCGGCGTCCAGGTGATGCTCACCGTCCACTTCGTCGATCCGGCGTCGGTGGCGGCGAACGGCCCGATCAGCTCGAACCCCTCGGTTTGCGACGCGCCAAGTCCCGCCCAGCACTTCCCGTGCGGCCCGAATGCGCGATCGCACTGCGGCGTTCCGGTGAGCCCGGTGTTGTTACTGCCGTCCGGGCCGAAGTCCCGCACGATGTACTGATCGATGCCGGGAGTGCGGTGCTTGTAGCCGGTGCAGGTGGCGCCCGGGCTCGGGCCGACGTTACACAGCGACCAGGCGGCGCCGCTGTCGGACGGAGTGGCGCTCGAGCCGTTGATGTAGACGAACGAGGCGATGCCGGTGTTAGTGACCTTGATCGGGAACACGCCGATCGGGTCAACTTCGCCGACCCAGCAGATGCCGTTCGGGTAGCCGAGCCGGCCGGAGTTCGACGCGGTGTTGTTGTTGTCCTTTCCGCCGGTGCAATTGGCGAAGCTGGCCTTGCCGGGCGAGATCGTGATCGAGCGCACCGTCGGCACCGTCTTGAGCGAGAGGTTCAGAGTCGCCGACTTACCGTTGGGCTGGCTCGGCGACGCCCCCAATCCGCAGCCCGCCAGCGAGAGCCCGAGCAGCAGCACCGCGATCTGCTTCCCGCTACGTGAAATCCGCATGTTCCTGTCCTTCGCTGACACTGCCCGGTGCCTGCCGACGCTCGATGCGGACCCGGACACCGGAGGAACCAATCCAGAGGATCCCGGCGGCGACGACCACCAGGCCGCCGAGCGCTGGCCAGAGCCAGCTGGGGAGGGAGAACGGCGCGGCCGGCGCCGCGCCTGCCGCGATCGTGAAGTCAAGGCCGGTCGCGGCGGCGACGCCGAGATTCGCGTGCCCGGCCGCGAGGCTGCCCGAGCCGTGCGCGATCACGTCGCTGAAGTACGTGCCGGGCTTCGCGTTCGACGGCACGTCGAGCTGCAACGGGATCCGCGCGGACTGCTTCTGGCCCAGGTGCACGGGCGTATTGCCGGCGTGAATCCACGAGGCCGGGACGGTCAGGCCGTGGCCGGGCGAGATGCGCTCGATCTTGATGGTGACTGACTCGTCCTGCGAGCCGGTGTTGACCACGTAGACGGCGGGCAGCGCGTAGCTGCCGCCCGGATGCGCGCTCACCGGCAGCCGGACCGGGCCGGCCTGGATGCCGATCCCGATGCTCGCCTCGGCGACGGCCGCGGGCAGGATGAGCAGCCCGAACAATGCGGCTGGCAGCAGCAGCCACAGCCGGCGTCTGCTCAGGTACGCGCGCAGCCCCGGTCCTCCTGACTCCGGCCCGCCCATTCGGATATACGTCCGGTAACAGGCGGGTACTGAAATCTCACCATGCGTCGCTCAGACTTTAACTGAACACTTGGCGCCCACAAAGATGCCGCGCGTCATTGTGGATAAACGCGCTCGAATGGCGGTGAGTTGACGCAGGCCGAAAGGGCTACGCGATGGCGTCGGAGGAGAACCGCGGCACCGACTGGGTGCCCTCGCGGAGTTGCCGCGGGGGTGCTCCCCGGTCGGTGGGTTCAGGACGGGCTGGTCCGGACAGGATGACTTTGTGTCGGCTCTCCGCGTGGGGGCCGAGGTCTGGACCAAGGAGACGGCAATGGCGGCATCGGCTGACGGACGGGTGGCGCTGCTCGGCGCTGGCATCATGGGCGCGGCGATGGCCCGCAACCTGCTGGCCGCGGGCCTGCCCGTGACCGTGTGGGACCGGTCGGCCGAGGTTGCCGGGGCGCTGGCGTCGGCCGGCGCGCAGGCGGCCGATTCGCCGCCCGACGCGGTCCGCGACGCGCAGGTGGTGATCACGATGCTGCCGGACGCCGCGGTGGTGGACGAAGTGATCTTCGACGGCGGCGCGGCGGCGGCGCTCGCGCCGCACGCGGTCTGGGCGCAGATGGGGACAATCGGCACGCAGGGCACTGTCCGGGCCGCTGACCGGCTCCGGCAGCTGCGCCCCGACGTGTACTACGTGGACGCGCCGGTGTCCGGCAGCAAGGGCCCGGCCGAATCCGGCACGCTGCTCATCCTGGCCTCCGGCCCGGCGGAGGCGGCGCCGGTCGTGCCGCCCGGCGTTCGAGGCGATCGGCCGCAAGACGGTGTGGCTCGGCGAGGCGGGCCAGGGCAGCAAGATGAAGCTCGCCGTCAACGCCTACATGTCCGTCCTGATCGAGGGCGTGGCCGAGGCGCTGGCGCTGGCCGACCGGCTGGGCATTGACCCGGCCAAGCTGGAGGAGGCGATCGCGGGCGGGCCGCTCGACGCGCCGATCGCCGACGCCAAGCTGCACAAGATGGAGGCGGCGACTACGCGCCCGAGTTCCCGCTCCAGTGGGCGCTCAAGGACGTCGACCTGGCCGTGAAGAGGCCGGAGACGCGTCCCTGCCGCTGCTCGCGGCGCTATCCCGGCAGTGGCACGCCGCCGTCGACGCCGGTCACGGCCGCGAGGACGTCAGCGCCGCCCGGCTGGCGCTCGCCGGCCGGGAGTGATCCGGAGCGGAGCTACCAGCCCTTGACCTCGGCGCTGCCCCCGCGGCTGGCGGCGTCGAAGTCGCCGGTCCCGTCGGCTACGCCATCGCCCGGCGACGGGTAACGATGTGATCCGCCCGCGGGCACGTTCTCCGGGTGCCCGGCACCGGCCGACATGTTCTTGATCTTCAGGTACCTCGCGATATCTTTCCGCTGGCTCGTGCCTATGAGCGCAGCGACTCCGACGAGCCCCCCGAGCAGCCATGTTTTACGCATCTAACTGTGGCCCTTCTCCTGGTCGGTCTACGCAGACCCCTTCCCCGCTGGCCAGGACCTATGCGGTGGTCAGCTCCTGGTGATCCGCCTTGGCCTCCGACGGCGGGCTGGTCGCGTTCTCCCCCGTGGCTTCCAGGCTCCCACCTTGACGATCCGCTAGGCAGCCGACGTGCCGGCGAAGGTGCCTGCTATCCGCACCGGCCGGCTGCGGCGAATCCGCGCTTCCGCGGCCACACCGCCGCCAGCCTGATCGCCGACCGGCTGACTCGCACATCGGTCACATCAGCACCGGCTGCGTTGACGCCATCGAGGTTGGCCCCGGTCAGGTTCGCGCCGTGCAAGCACGACCCCGCCAGGACAGCGCCCTGCAGATCAGCCCCGGCCAGGTTGGCCCGGTCGAGTATCGCGCTCCGAAAGGTCGCCCCCGGCGCGACGATCCCGGCCAGGTTCAGGCCGTACAAGTCGAGGCCGTCCAGGTTGGCTCCGCCCAGCAGCGCGCCACGCAGGCTCTTGCCCTGGAGCTCGGCCAGCGTCACCCGCCTGCCCCGCAGATCGAGAACCGGCGCCGGTGCCGAGGCGGCGACGGAACGGCCCGGCGCGGGCGACTTCGCCGCGAAGAACGCCGCATCTTGCTGACGGGCGACGAGCGTCGCGGCGACGGCGACAACGGCCGCGACTGTGATGCCGAGCCGGATGCCGGACGGAGGATTCCGTCTCCGACGAACAGGGCGAGCGTCGCGACGGTCACGGCGGCGCTGATGATGACGCCGACCAGACCCCAGATACTGCCTGCTCCGGCGACGATGACAAGCGCGACCGCGGGCCAGAGCCACAGCAGCTGGTCGCGCCTGCGTGGCCGCTCGGCCTGGGCGAATTTGGCCGGCGAGTCGATCGCGCCGCGATCCTTGGCATCGCCAGTGCTCACCCGCTGCGGACCGGCGTCCGGCTGCTCCCAGGGCTCGGGATACAGCGCCTCCGAGTCAGGAGGTGGCGGAGTGCGGATCACTCGCGGCGGTCCGGCAGTCTCATCGGCCGCGTCCGCGGGTCCGCTGCCAGGAGCCATGGAGGTATCTGCCACTTCCGCGCTGACGTCGCCTGTCGTTCGTCACAATACGAGCAGACCTGGATTAGTCGCCGGATTTACCGGCCGTGATGCCGCTACGTGTCGTCGGAGCTGCTGTCGCCCGCCGGCGGCGCGGCCGATTCGGTCACCGCGGCGGCGCCGGTGCCCGGCGCCGCGACGTAGCGGAACGAGACGTTTGTCTCCTGGGCGAATGCCTTCATGAGGTCGGTGTTCTGGCGCACTTCGTCTTCAAGCGTTACTGGCCGGGGGAGCCGGAGGCGGTCATACAGGCTGAAGCGGTTCAGCTCGGCAACAACGGACATGGCCGCGCCGTATTCGTGCGCGACGGTTACCGCGCCGCGATACGCGGCATAGGACACGACATACGGGATGAGCGCGATGAGCAGCCACGGCGGATGGCGCACCATGAACGCCACTGTCACGACGCTGGCGAGCAGGGCGAGCAAGCAAGTGCGGACGGCCAGTTCCAGCTGCATGCGCTGGTCCTGGAGGTAGTCGACCTCGGCGGGCGGCGCGACCATCGCCAGCCGCGGCAGCGCCTGGATGATGTCGAGGCCGTACGGCGCTCCCGCTGTCATCTCGTAGCGGCGGAGCACGTTACCTAGCCGGGTCGGGAGAATCCGCGATCGGTCGGGCGGATAAGACGCCCGGAGCCGCCGCGACTCGACGCTTCGGAGCGCTGCGTCCAGCGCCGCGGGAGTCGCGTGTGTCGAGCCGGGCTGATCGCGTGCGGGCATTGCCGCCAGGCTCAACAGCGCCTGCACCTCGGCGTCCTGAAGGGACTGGAGCCGGCGGCGATGATGCATGATACGGAGCACCGCGAGGCGCCGGGCGGGGCAGCCGCACCCCAGTAGCCCTCGAGAAGCTGGATCATGGCGAACTGAAGCGGATGCAGCGCCAGCGCCACGACAAACGAGGCGACCGTCAGCACCGCGAGGTCACTCAGCTGGAAGGTGACGGCCCGGGCCCAGCTGACCGACCCGCCCCAGGCGCCGGTCCGCACGAGTACGTAGACATACGCGGTGAAGGCGGCCGACGGGAGCGCGCTGACGACGGTGAAGTACCGGCCGATCTTCTCGATACTCCGCTCGCGCCAGCAAGGATGTCGGCCATCTATATTTCCCCGCCGCTGGTACGGTGACGGCCCAATTCGCAGAGGAATTCGCCGCTGTGCTCCTGACCGGCAAACCATCCGCACTCCGCACACCGTCCGACCAGGAACGCGGCATGCTGTTCTTGGGGCACTGCCAGGTGCCGTCGCCGAGCGAACTCGCGAGTGTCCGGCACTGCGGGCACAGATGCGCAAAGAAGAATTCCTCGCACGTGCGGCAGCGCCAGGACTCGAAGGCCGTATTGGCCGGGTAGGGCCGCCCGACGGCGGCGGCACCCGGCTGCTTACACCGGCAAGGCGCGACGACAAAACGATTCCTGCACTCTTCGCAGGTCACGCCGCCTGCCGGGCCGGTGCGCCAGTAGCCGTCGTACGGACACCGGACAACGAAAACGTCGCCGCCGGATTCGCCCATTGGCCGGTAGCCGGGATTGTTGAGCAACAGCGTCAGCCACAACAAGCCAACCGGGCCGATGAAGTAAGACGGCAATGCACGGCGCAGCCAGCGCAAACCGCCCATTGCCCACCCCTCCGGCGCGCGCTTCGATCACGCGACACCATAATGATCGCGTCCGCCGAACCGGGTGCCAAGACCTGAGAAAATGCGCGTAGCCATTCAATCGCCGGTGGCGGGTGACAGGGGCTTATCTGATGGGCGGCCAGCAGTATTTGATGGCCGTCCGAGCGCCCCGGTGGCGAGTCCGCCCGGACCAACTGCGGGTCAGTCCGACGGTCACGCCGCGCGCCTTCGCTGCGGCACGGTCAGCGACATCACCGACGGCGCTCATGTCGACGTGCAGGGAACCTGGTCCGGCAGCACGCTCGTCGCGAACCAAGTGGGCATTGAGGCGGCGTTGCCCGCACCCCGCTCGTTCGGCCCCCACGTATCGGGTCCGCTCGGGAACCTGCGGAAGCTCTACGGGCCGACGCCTAAGCTGCACGCCACGAACTTCGCCGGGCCGCCGATCGCGAACGGCACGGTCGCGGACGCGCACGGCGGCAGCTTCACCGTCGTCACCGACAGGCCCTTGCTGGGAGTCCTGCGGATCCACGTGATCACGTCGAGTACGACCAAGGTCGTGACGAAGGCCAGCGCCAGCCTGAGCCAGCTGACCATCGGCGCCAACGTCGTGGTGGTCGGAACGATCGGGGCCGGCGGGGTACTGACGGCCGGCACCGTCGCCGAGCCGTCGCTCATGAAGATCGAGCTCGCAGGCAGCCCGGTCAAGGTCCGGACCTCCAACTGCACGGCGTCGGCGATCACCACGGCCGCGATCCTGGCCGGTGCCTGAGCAGCAAGCCTTCGGACAAGCCCACGTCCCTTACCCGGCACGTAACGCCGCTGCGCCCAGAGGATCGCTGCAGTCCGGTGGTCAGAACTAAGTCCGGCTGGTCGGGCCTGCTTGACCCGGGCTGGTGCGACTGGCTCAGCTATCACTTGCCATCATGGAAAGTAGCGCCTAGGCTTTCCACTATGGAAAGTGATGCTGATCTCACCCGCGCAGCTGCCGAGATGGCACCCGGCCAGGCCGCGAGCGCCCTATCAGCGATCGACGACAGCCGCTCCTGGCTGGCTGGCCGGATGATCGCGCCAGGCTGGTACCACCTGGCGTTCGGGATGCTCGCCGGCGGTGTGATCGCCGAGGCAGAGATCCGCAGCTGGATGCTGTTCGCCTGGTCGGTGGTTGCCTACACGGCCGGCTGCAGTGCGCTGATGTGGTGGAACCAGCGCCGTGTGGGCGTCGCGATGAAGTACTTCGATGCCTGCACGCGAGCCGTCTTCGCCGCCCATGTGCTGACCCTGGCCGGGCTGATCGCGATCGCGTGCTGGCTCGGCCTCGATCGCGGGACACATGGCGTGTTCCTGGCAGCGGGCGTGCTCGTTGTGCCCCTCACCATCGTGTTCGGGCGCTGGACTGACAATCTGCTCCGAGCCCGCCTGCAGGCGAGCCGGTGAGTATCGCCGCCCGCTTCGATGAGATCGTGCACGCACCGAACCGGCTGCAGATCTGCGCGATTCTCTCGGCTGTCAGCTCCGCCGACTTCGCCACGGTGCGGGACGGCCTGGGAGTGGCCGACTCGGTCTTGTCCAAGCACGTACGGGTCCTGCACGAGGCCGGCTACATCGACGTGCACAAGTCCACGTATGCATCGCGTGTGCGGACCAGCCTGTCCCTCACCAAGGCCGGGCGGGCAGCATATGACGGACACGTCGCCGCCCTGCGGGCAATCGTCACCAATGACGGCTTCCACGTCGACGCGCGCCGCCGGAGCGTCCCCGCCGGGCAAGGCTCACCTCCAACCGGACTCGGTCCCGGCCGACCATGACCAGCCGCGGCGCGATCCGACCGCCGCTGGGTCGGCGACTGGCTGCACCGCAAGCTACCTCGGCAACTGGGCTCGCCTCGTAGAACATCAGCGCTGGCTCCGCGATCAGAAGCTCCGGGCAGCATCGAGTTGTACAAGGTAGCCAACGGGTCCGAGGGTCCAGGCGACCTGCGATCCACGGCGGAAGGGCTCGCCGCAACACTGCATCTGCCAGCTGTCGACCCAGACGGTCATTTCCATGACGCAGAGTCTGATGGTGGGCGGACTCCCCGTCGAGCCAGTTTCCCTCATGGCGCTGGCAGCGGATCAAGCCCACCGACGGCCTGCTAGTCGTTCGCGCCTGCGCTGACAGTTCAGCCCTGGTGCTGATTCCAGCGCGGAGCGACCGCGAGCCACTCGGACGCCCAGGCCGCGAGCCGTCGCTTGTCGAGGATGCGCCGCACGATCCCCTTGACCGTCATCAGCAGCAGCGCGAACGCGGCCATGACGATGAACGTCAGCGTGTCGATGCGGTCGGCCAACTGCGACGGCGCCAGCGGCGGGGTCATCACCTGCCCCGCGGCATTGAGGTGCACCGTCTGCAGGCTGCCGGCCTGGGACCCGGCTGGCACCGGGATCGACCCGGTGTACCGCACTCCGCGGAAGGTCCACTTGGCCGGGGCTAGCTCGGTCCAGATGTTCGCCCCGTGGTCGCGCTGCGCCGGTCCCGGCGCCGACTTCAGCAGCGTGCCATTTACATGCGCCCAGCTATGCGACGCGCGCACCACGGCGGCGTTGTGGTCCCGCGCCAGCGTGCTCGTCACGACCGCGACCACGGGGATGAGCGCTGCGAAGAGGAGGATAAGGACAGGAGTCAGCCAGGCAGCGAGCACGTCCGAACGCCGCCGCAGCGGATTGCCGTCCAGCGCCATCCGCCGCTTGAACTGCAGCCACCTCGTCGTGGGCCGTGACGTCATGCCTACTCCATCGGCACCCGGGTCCGCTTCGTTGCAACCCGGTCCCGCTGGGATTGTCCCTCTCTCCCAGGTTCATCCGCCAGTACCCAGATCGACCGGACTCATTCGGAGCGGGAACAGAACGCCAGGTTGCGGGCACCACCGCCGTCGCGGATACCGTATGGCCATCCGACGCAGGAGGTCACAGATGACGTCGCCGGCCCAGAACGCCCAGGCGGAAGTCGTGATCATCGGCGGCGGCGTGATGGGCGTGAGCATCGCGTTCCACCTGGCCGAGGCCGGGGTCACCGACGTGCTCCTGCTGGAAGCCGGCGCGCTGGGCTCGGGCTCCACCTGCAAGGCGGCCGGCGGCGTGCGCGCGCAGTTCTCCGACCGGGTGAACATCGAACTGGGCGCCCGCAGCCTGCGCGCCTTCGATGTTCGGCGCCCGGCCCGGGCGGGGAGATCGACTTTCATCAGGTGGGCTACCTGTTCCTGCTTGACGATCCGGAGACCGTCGCCGCATTCGAAGGGAACGTCGCGCTGCAGAACGAACTGGGCGTGCCGAGCCGGCTGATTGAGCCCCGGCAGGCAGCGACGCTTTCGCCGCTGATCAGCACCGACGGGCTGCTGGCCGCGGCGTTCTCGGCCGAGGACGGGCACTGCACGCCGGAGGCCGTCGTGCTCGGCTACGCCACCGCGGCACGGGCGCTCGGCGCCCGGCTGCGCACCGGGACGGCGGTGACCGGCATCGAGAGCGCGGGCAATGACACGTTTGTGGTGCACACCGGCCGAGCAGGCGATCCGGACCGGGACGGTGATCTGCGCCGCCGGGCGCCTGGTCCGCGCAGATCGGCGACTGGGTCGGCACGCAGCTGCCGGTCACGCCGCTGCGGCGGCAGATCGTCGTGACCGAGCCGGTCGAGGGACTGCCGCCGCGAGCTGCCGATGACGATCGACTTCTCGACCACGCTCTACTTTCACCGCGAGGGTCCCGGCCTGCTCGTCGGGATGTCCGACCCGGAGGAACAGCCGGGGTTCAAGCTGAGCCAGTCCGACGACTGGCTGCCGCGACTCAGCGAGGCGATCGCGCGCCGGGCGCCGCGCCTGGCCGGTTACGGCATCGCGTCCGGCTGGGCCGGCCTCTACGAGGACACGCCCGACCACAACGCGCTCATCGGAGAGACGGCCCCGGCGGGCCGGTTCCTGTACGCGACCGGGTTCTCCGGGCACGGCTTCCTGATGGCGCCCGCGGTCGGCGAGGTCATCCGCGACCTGTACCTGGGCGGACGCCGCCGGTCGACGTGAGCCCGCTGGACGTGGGCCGGTTCGCCGCGAACGCCGCCGTGCATGAACTGAACATCGTCTGACCCGACCGGCGAGATCAGCGCCCGGGCGGACCGGCCACTGACACCGGGTCCCGGCGGGCGCGAGCCGGTGGCGGCCGCCCCGTTCCCTCGTTAGCCAGTCACGTTGAAGTTGGTCAGCACCTTTGTCGGGCGGAGCCGCACGACGAGCTCGCCCGGGACCGCGTTGCGCCGGCCGAACTGCTCGGCCCGGTCCGCGCCCATGTACCGGGCGCCGATCGCGGTCGCGGTGCGCAGCAGCTCGGCGGGATCTTCGGACAGCTCCGCGGTCCCCTGCACCTGGACGTAGGCGTAGGGCGGCGACTCAAGGTCGACGCACAGCGCGGCGCGCGGGTCGCGGGCCAGCGCGCGGCCCTTCGCGGTGTCCTTGCCGGTGTTGAAGACGACGCAGCCGTCCTCGAGGACGAACCACACCGGGATCACCAGCGGCTGGCCGGTCGAGCTGACGTAGCCCAGCTTCCCGGTGCGGGTGCCTTCGGTGAGGAAAGCGAGAACCTCTGGATCAGTGATCGACGCCATGAGGGCCAGACTACGGCGCGCTCACCGGCTGCCTTTTGGCGACGTGTTGCTGTACTTTATTGGCATTCACCCGTGGATGTGGCGGACGGGAGCGGGGGCCATGGGGTCAAGGCGAATCGGTTGGGCGCGGCCTGCGGCCGCAGCTGTTGGCATTCTCGGGCTCAGCGCGCTCGCCGTGCCAGGAGCTTCGGCGAGCGCTACCGCGGCTGCCGCCGGCTCGGGCTGGCGAGTGGTGGCGCGCGCTAACGCCGCGCTGAGCGTCGTCATCGCGCCGAGTAAGACGAGCTTCTGGGCGTTGGGAAGCGCCCTGCCGGGCAAGGTGCAGGGGCCGGGGATACCGAGCGGCCTGCACTGGAACGGGCACAGCTGGTCGCGCGTCACGTTCCCGAAGGCGGTCAAGAGCGGTATCGGCTGCGCGGGCTCGAGTTCGGCAGGCAACGTCTGGGCGTTCGCGGGCGCCGGGCTCTTCGGCGACGGCGCGTCGTATGCGGGCGCCCTGCACCTGGTGAAGGGCAAGTGGCAGGTCAGCAAGTCCTTCACTCCGGCCGGGCTGGTCTCGGGGTGTTCGGTGCTCGGTAACGGGCAACGCCTGGGTGTACGGGCTCACGCACGTGGCGCCGGGCGTCGGCACCTGGCGGCTGCGCGGGCATACCTGGTCCCGCGCGACCACCGGCAAGTTCTTCCTGGTGACCGCCAGCGAAGTGCGGGCATCGGACGTCTGGGGGATCGCGGCCGACTCGCTGGGATCCAACGACGTCGTTGCGCACTGGAACGGTCATTCCTGGACGCGCAACGCCGCCATGTCGAAGTACGTTCAGGGCCTGGGGACCAAGACACTTCTTGAGCTGCAGTTCATCAACGCCGTCGGGCCAGGCAACGTCTACGTAGCCGGGTCCCTCATTCCGGCAAGTGGCCCGGGCTCGACCATCGTCCTGCACCTGAGCGGTGGCACGTGGCACAAGGTCGCGCCGGGGAGTTCGGGCTACAACCTGCCCGACGCTGTGTCCGACGGACACGGCGGCTGGTGGGCAACGAGCCCGCCGGGCTCGTACGAGAAGGCCTCGTTCCTGCTGCACCGGGCCAAGGGCAAGAGTCACTGGACGAAGGTGAATCTCCCGGTGCCACACGGCTACCAGGGTTCGGTGGCCGGACTAGTACGCGTGCCCGGCAGCACCGCGATGGTCGCACTGCTGAGCCTCTCCAACGGCACGCTTGCGCTGAAGACTGAGGTGCTGGCGTACGGCAAGCTGCCGAAATAGCGCGGAGCGAACACCCGCCGTTCCCGTCAGGAGGACTGCTCGACGGGACGGCAGGTCGGCTGCACTCGCTTATGACCCGGCATCCGCCTCCCAGAGGGCACTAATGGGGATAGCCCGGAAACGCGGGCCGAATGGCAGCGTCTCGTGACCCGTATACAGCACTGCGCCCACGACGAGGCTGTCCCCAAGGCGCTCGGCCAGGTGCCGCAGTCCGCGGAAGTCATCAGCTCTGACCGTCGAGCCGGCCTTGACGTCGATTGCGACGACCTGACCGCGCCGGTCCTCCAGGACGATGTCGACCTCCACCCTGTCCCTGGTGCGGTAGTGATACAACTCGGCCCGCTGCTGCGACCAGGTCAGCTGGCGAGCGAGTTCCATGGCGACAAAGCCCTCGAGCAACGGACCGAGTTGGCTCTCAGGCTGCCGGAGAGTGCTGGCGTCAAGATCGAGCAAGTTGGCTGCGATCCCGGAGTCCGTCATCGCAACTTTCGGCGTGCCAACGGCTCTCGTTTTCAGATTGCGAGACCACGCCGGGATGCGCTTGATCAGGAAGACTTCTTCTAGCAGGCCCAGATAACGCTTGATGGTCTGCTGCGGCAGGCCGAGCTCGCTGCCGAGCGCGCCGGGAACCAATAGCTGCCCGGACCGTGCTGCGACGAGACGGGTGAGCGCTCGCATCTCGGCGCCGCGCTCGATTTCCGACAGCTGAATGACATCGCGGTTGACGATGTCGGCGACGTATGAGTCCAGGAAACGCTCGCGCCGCGCGCCAGCTCGCGCGATCGACTCAGGAAAGCCGCCGCGAACCAGACGCTCGATATATCCTCGCCGGGTCTCGCTGGAGGTATGCGCTAGATCAGGGCCAGCCTCGAAGATCGCGTCAACAAATCCGTCCGAACTATCGTCGATTTCGCCCTGCGACAGCGGCCACAGTTCGATCGTTTCCATCCGCCCGGGCAGGGCGTCCGGCAGTCCGCGCAGCCCGAGTACTCGCGCCGATCCGGTCAGCAGGAATCTGCCGGGTCTGGGGTCAGCGTCGACGGTTTCCTTGATCGCGAGGAATAACTCCGGCACACGCTGGACCTCGTCGATCACCATCAAGTCGGCGCCGGAGACGAACTCGGTCGGATCATATTCCGCCGCCTGGCGCGTGGCGGCTCGGTCCAGGCTCCGCCACTCGGCCTGCCGGGCGGTCGTTACCTGGGCCACAAGGGTGCTCTTGCCAGACTGCCGGGCCCCGTTGACGAGGACGACGCGGGTATCGGCAAGCGCTGACTCGATGGCCCCGGCACGACGTGGGAGTATCCGGCCGATAGGCGATGGCGGCGGCCGGCATCCACCAATTATCGCATGCCCTGTTAATCTAGCCGTCAGTGGTATGTTAATCTAGCCGCTCAGGCTGTGTTAATATAGCCGCAAGATCAGCAGTCATCTGGCCGCAGCGGCTCCGAATTGATGGGAACCTGCTACGGACTGTCCTCCGCGTTGATCGAGTCGGCTGCCGCCTTCGCCAGTACCTCGTACTCCGCCGGCGTCAGGTCACCCTTGTCATAAGCGAGCAGCACGTCATCAAACGACCCAGGGACGTACGGGTCGGGGTCGCTCATCGCACGGGCAGCGATTTCTCGATCTGTCTGCGGATCGGGACGCTCTGATTCCGGCCAGGCACGGTCACGGAATCGTGCCGCGACCTGGTCGAGGCTTATCGTGCCTGCTCGCAGCGCCGCGATCAGCTCCGTTACCTCGCTCATCTAGCCTCCTCAGACTCATCGTCGTGGCGAGCGCTGTCCGCAACAAGTCGCGCTGGGCGCCCGTCCACCGAGTTGTCATAGATGCGGTAGCGGCCGAACTCGGATTTCACCTGTTCAAACGCGGCACGGTTGATGCTGCCAAAGCCCGGGTCCGCCAGGGAGCGGATGGTTCGCCCGGAATGAAGCGGCCGCCCAGGCCGTGCCCGGACAGATACTTCTCGTGTCCCTCACGGTGCCTTGACTCCGCGCGCTCAACGCTGACGTCCAGTGAGATATCAACGAAGATCCCTTCGGGTTCCGCGTAGCCAGCGGCCCTAAGATCAGCAATCCGGCGTTGAGTCGAGGCGGCCGACGACATCGTGGTGGTCCTAGAAGATCACGTTCTTCCTGCTGCGCACGCTCGGACGGCCAGGCGCTTAGCCACGTCCGAGGATTCCTCATGCACCAGGTCCGAGGCCTCCATGGGCGATAATCCTCCGACCTCGGGGATCATCCCTCGCTTCGCCATCTCCTCTTTGATGTCGTCCGGGTTGATCATTAGATATCTCGACCAGGCTAGATCCCTGCTACCGCGGTCAGCACTGTGGTCTTGCCCGCCCCCGGCAACCCGCTGGCGAGAATGGCTTGGCCGTCGCACGGCACGGCATCCGCCTTGGCGTAGAGGTCACGTACGATCTCGCCGTGCAATTCAGACCGCTCGGTCGTCCAGATCCGGCGCTTGACGTCTGTGACGTAATTGCGATCCGTTGCCAGGTCGGCTCTGTGCGCATCGACGAGCGCGGCAGCCACGTATTTGTCGCGTTCGGCATGCTCATCATCAGGCGATCGGAGATCGACGTCCGCCGGAGCTGAGCCGACCAGGATGGCGTTCGCAATGACATCATCCCGGCTGTCGGCGACACCGCTCTTAGTCGATGACTCGTCGCCGTCCGAGGCTCTCTGCGATCGGCTGGCATCTGTCGTGCGGGCAGGCTTGGATGGATGTCCTGATGCGAGAGACTCGAGCCTACCCTCTAAGTCGCCGTTCTCTCGGTCTGGTGATCGCTGCGGCGTGGCGACATCGTCGTCGGAACGACTCCCGTCGGGCAAGTCCGGGGGTCAGTTGTACCGACTGCCCGGGCGAGCTGACGGCCTGCGTCCGTACGGAGTGCCGAAAGCGAGCTTTCCTTCCAGGGCTCGGTGTCATGCCCCTGGGACTGGTACTCGATGGCCTGCAGGAACAACTCGATCTTGTCGGCGTCGTGCGCCAGCCGGGACTCCAGCGTCTCGGTGGCCTCATACTCCGCGACGATGTCCTGCAGGACTTTGGCCACCACGGCGGGTATCGCCGAGGTCTGGTGCACGGACACCGCCTCCGGGGCCGCCGTGCTCACGTAGGCGCGGCCGACAGACGGGACGTCTCCGATCCGGGTCTCGTGCGCGTCGTGGAGCAGGCACAGCGCCGCCGTGCGGCCGACGTCGGCGCCCGCCATGGCGGCGAGGGTGATGCCCACGACGCCGGCGCGGAACGAATGCTCGGCGACGGTCTCGGGCTGCGCGATGCCGAGCAGCAGCCAGCCAGCACGGCTGAGGTGCTTGAGGTGGCCCATCTCGAACAAGAAGGTCGCTATTCCGCCGAGCGGGTGATCCTGCTCGCGCGGCCCCGGCAGGCTCGCTTGCTCGCGAACGTAGACGCCGCTGCCCTGGCGGCTGCGGACGAACCCCTCGACGCGAAGCCTGCGGATCGCGGCCCTCACGGTCATGTGCGAGACACCGAATAACTTCGCCAGCTGGTTCGTGGACGGAAGCTGTGAACCAGGCTCACATTCACCGGTCAGGATCGCTGCCCGGATCGACGCGGCGATCTGAACATTGGGCTGCCGGTTATCGGCCGGGTCGATGGGCTTCATGTCGCCCATTTTGGCTTTGATGGACGCCTGCGGCCAGACTGATAGCGCGACGCGAACACCCAGCGTTCCCCGCATGAAGCGCGTGCGGGAGGGAACGGCGGGTGCTGTGCGCTCGCGTGAGCCGTCGCTACACGGGCGTTGTGGTGAGCGGCTCGGTGGCGTGGTCGTCGCGATCGCCGCCGTCGGAGATGCCGCGGCCGAAGACGAACTTTTCATACGGGGCCGACTGCAGCGTGGTCGTGCCGGGCTCGCCGCTGACGGCCGGGATGGCGAAGAACTGGAACGTGATCGTCGTCTCGCCGGGACCGTGGCCGGGATCAACGTCGAAGATCGCGTAGCCGTACGAGTCGCGGTCGTTGGTCGCCGCCGACCAGGGCGCGGCCTCGCGGGCGTCGGCGCCGCCGCGGGTAAAGCCTGTGGCCTGCGAGCCGGAGGTCACATTTCGCCGGGTCATGACCTTCGCGCGCGGGCGGCCGGTCGACGAGTCGGCGCCGTACCTGTTGGACGGTGCGTTGCTGCCCGCGCAGCCCAGCACCAGGTACACGGTGCCCTGCCGGGTGTCCCACGCCGGGACGCCGTCGCAGGTCACCGGCTCGGTGGTGACAACGCGCGGTCTTCTTGTGTCGACGGACTCGCCCATGGTCTGGCCGGGGTTCGGGGCGGCGATGGTGCCCCGGTAGCCGGCGTCGTAGCCGCGGACCGGATAGGAGCGCTCGTAGTTGTGCTCGTGCCCGGACAGCACGAGGTCGACCTCGTACTTATCGAACAGCGGCAGCCAGGCCTGGCGGATGCCGAGATCGGACCCGTTCGCCATCGCGCTCGACAGCGCGCACTGGTGCATGAAGACGACGATCATGTCTATTTCCGGGTCCTGCCTGGCCTCGCGGAGAGTGCGTTCCAGCCAGAGCGTCTGCAGGTTCGGCGTGCCGGCGGCGAAGTCGGGCCGGGCCGAGAGGTCCTCTTCGCGGATCTCCAGGTCGCCGGTGTAGCCGCGGTTGTAGGTCACAGCGCCGTTGGGGATCTGCGCGCCGGAAGGGGTCGCCATCGGCGCGGTGTTCGGGCTGCGCCTCACGTAGCCCGCGGCGCTGTCCTGATAGATCACGTCGTCGGCGTCCAGCGAGACGAACAGCACGGTGCCGACCTGGAACGCGTAGAAGTTGCCGCGCAGCCGGTTGCCGTCGTGGTTGACGACGTCATTGTCCGGCAGGAGGAAGCGGCTCAGGTAGTGACCGTAGCCGTAGGGGCCGTTCCAGTAATTGCCCGCGGCGGCCTGCGCGCCGATGCCACCTTCGGCTTGGCCTGGCTTGCCTGCGTGGTCGCAGGCACCGAACTCGGTCTCGTGGTTGCCGAGGGCCGGCATCCAGGGGCGGTTGGCCGCGGACCTCGCGACGTTCACGCCGAAATCGCGCCAGACGCCGGGGGCGTTCGGGTAGTCGAGGTTCGCGTAGGAGACGTCGCCGTTCAGCAGATGAAACAGCGGCGCGCCCTGGCCGTCGCCGGGATTCTCGATGGCCTCGACTGCGTACCAGGCGTTGTCGCAGGACTGGAACCACTGGTTGCCCGAGGCGTTCCTGGCCCAGGACGGAGTCCCGAGGTCACCGTAGGAGGAGAAGCGGAACTTCGCCCGGCCGGACGGCGCGGTGCTGAAGGAGGCTCCGGCCGTCGCCGGGATCGGGGTCGCGCCGTCGCTGACCTGGTAGTAGTACCGGGTGTCGGGCTCCAGGCCGCGCAGCTCGACGTGGTAGTGGTAAGTCGTCTGGCCGTTGAGCCCGTCGGTGAAGGAGACGGCGCTGGCCTGGCCGTCTGCCCTGGGCCCGGTTGAAGCGGCTCTGCGTGACGTCGAGCGGCTCGGGCTCCGGCAGCGAATACGGGCGTACCCGGGTTGGCCGTGGTGATCGGTCGTGGCGAGTAGCTCAGTACCGGGGCTGGCATCGGCACGCTGCCGGGCGCGACCCAGGAAACGGTAACCGCGGTGGCCGGGTCGCGGCCCCAGGTGAGGTGCAGCTGCTCCGGAGCGGTACTCGTCGGGAGCGGAACGGCGGTAGTCGGCGGCCGGGGCGTGGTAGCTGCCACCGGCTAGCGGGCGAGGGAGATATCGGGAGCGATCACGTATTCCAATACTAGCCGCTGATAGTTAACGGTCAGTGACTGGCAGGCGGCCAGCACGCTACTGGCTGTAAGCCGCGAAGACCGTTGCGCGCGTGCTGACTGGCGGGCGCGAGCCGGCGCCGTCCGCCTGCAGCGGCCGCCGTCGGCGGGTGAGTAGTCCGGGTGGCGAGCCCAGGCTGCTATCCGCCGAGCTGGAATCGGCCCAGCTAGCTGCGCCAACGTGCTATTTCGCCTTAGTGGCATAGGTCGTACGATCAGGGACATGTCGGTACTACCCGTCGCCAAGATCGCCGGCGCCGCGCTTGCCGCAGCAACTGCTCTGACCACCGGGCATCCGGCTGCGCACGCCACGCGATTCGAGCTCACCGTGCGGATCATCGACCGCGGCGGCCACCTGGCGCAGCCGCTTGATCTGCAGCTGCTCAACCTGGCCAGCCAGACCAACATCGACCTCGGCCAGGGCACCTCCCGTCAGGTGCGCGCTGGCAGGTACAACGTCGCCGCGTGGATCGGGACCGGCACCGGTAACGGGCAGACGTTCACGCTGGCCGATCGGATCATCGACGTGACCCGGAACCGGACCATCACGATCGACGCCCGGCAGGGCCGGCGGGTCCGGATCAGGCTGGACGCGCCCACGGCCGTGCAGGAGCTGCTGGAGTTCGCGCCGGTCGTGGACGGCCAGTGGGCGTTCAACCCCTGGGACATCGCCGACTCCGTGGACGGCGGAACGCTCGCGGCACCTGCTTACGTGGTGCCGATGAAGGCGAAGGCGGTGACGCTGTACACCTACTCGGTGTGGGAGCAGAAGGGCAACACAGCCACGCACCCAAGCCCGTTCCGGTACGACATCATCAACGTTTCCCGAGGCGGCTTCCCGGCCAACCCCACGTTCAGAGTTCGCAATTCCGGCGCTGGCGAGGGTATCGGTCGGCGTGCGGGCGACCGACCAGAACCAGCAGGCAACGCTGGGGCTCAGCCCCGAAAGTCAGACCGGGCCGACCCTGCCGCTGAACGCGGGCACCACGCTCGGTCCTACCCCGGCGCGACTGACGTCCTACCGCTCGCCGGGTTATCTGTGGAATCCGATCGTGGACCTGACAAGCTCAGCGGGCGAGATCCGCGATTTCGTGCTGAACATGGACCCTTACCGGCGAGGGCATTTCACCGAGCGGTACTTCTCTGCCGTCCTCTCGCCGCAGGTACTGAACGGCCCGAGCGCCTCGGTCGAGAACCGGCGGATGCAGGTCAGTGACGGCTTCCCGGTAATCGGCGACCCGCTGCATAGCGGTGACACTGACGTGACGTCTGGCGTTTCCGTACGGCTACGGCTCTACTCCGGGACCCGGTTGCTCGCCAGCTCTCGTGGCGGGAATCTGAACCTGCGAATCCCGGCCGCCAGGCACTGGTACACGCTGCACCTCGACGCGACCCGGCGGCCGACCGCGGCGCTCTCCACCCAGATTCACGCCACCTGGCGGTTCTCCGCTCACGCCGGCGCCTCCGTCACCGGCCAGCTCTATGCGGCCCAGATGCTGCCGGGCGGCCTGGACCTGCGGAACCGGGCGGCGGCGGGCGCGCTCACGCCGGTCGCACTCCGGTTGTACAGCCCCTATTCCGTCAGCCCGGTACTACTGCCGGTCGTGCGAGCCCAGGCGTCGGCCAACGATGGCAAGACCTGGCACTCGGTCACCGTCAGGCGGCGCGGCGGCCACTACGTGATCAGCGTGCGCGATCCGCGGCAGCCAGGATTCGTCTCGCTCCGGCTGTACGTGAAGGACGGCTCCGGCAACTCGGAACTGCTGACGGTAATCCACGCTTACGGCGTTCGGTAGACCGGTCCGGCGTGACCTCGCGGCAGGCCCGCCTAGCCGTCTGCCGTGCCTGCCAGGGCCCGTGCCGCCTGGCTGCCCGGCCCCATTGCCGCCGACTACATCGCGGTTACGGCAGCTCACCGGCACATGTACTGGGTGGTTCGTGCAGCCACGCTGCACGGCGCCGTGTCAGCCCACGCCAGCCTCGGCGCTGCGCTGCTGCCAGGCGTACCCGAATCCGCCCGGCGCGCCGTTGCCGCTGCAGTCGCCGAGTCCAGCCTCCTCACCGGGCGCATCGAGTTCTTCGACCTGCAGCGGCCCGCCGCGGCGCAGGCGAGTCTGGTCAGTGCCTTGCAGGCGGCGCAGGAGGCCAGCGACCCCGTCCTGGCCGCGGCTGTGCTCGGGCACATGGCCTTCATTCCGGCGTTCTCTGGCGACCCGGCACGAGCCGACAAAGCACGGGAGAAAGTCCGCGCCGCCAGGACCTTCGCGCGGCGCGGATCCGCCGCGCCTGAGGTGACGGCGTGGCTCGGTGCTGTCGAGGCTGAGGTCGAGACCCGGCTGGGCGACACCAGCAAGGCTCTGCGCCTGATCCGCGACGCCGAAGATCTGCTGGCCACCGCCGGCACTCAGCCTGTACCGCCGTGGCTCGACTGGTTCTCCTCGGCCAGGCTGGCCGGTTTCAAGGGCAATACGCTCATGGTCGCGCGGCGGCCCGCCCAGGCCCGGGCAGCACTGCAGGAGGCTCCTACTAGCGGACCTCGCAGCGGTGGCCGTCAGCGATGACGATCCTGCGGGAGCGTGCCTGCTGGCCGAGGAGGCCCTCGAACAGCTGGGTAAGACGTGGTACGCCACCGGAATGGGCCGGATCCGGGCACTCAGGCAGGCTCTGGGCCCGTGGGAGTCACAGCCGTGCGTCCATCGCCTCGATGAGCGCCTCTACGACTGGAACACGACCGTCGCGGCTCTCACCGGTTAGCCACCCGGACCAGGCCCGGCAGTTCCGCCAGAGAACTGATCGTCCAGTCTGCGGCCGCCATGTCCGGGTGCTTCTCCCAGATGTACCCCCAGGGACCTCGGCGGATGAACGCTGTGCGCAGGCCGGCCGCCTGGGCCGGCTTCAGGTCGTTGTCCAGCCGGTCACCGACGTACACGATCCGGTCCGCGCAGCATGGCGCCGCAGCTATCAGCGCAGCGAAGAACCCCGGATCCGGCTTGCTGACACCCCAGTCATCGGAAGTCGCGATCAGGCCGGCTGGCAGGTCCAGAGACCGCAATATGGCGCCCGCACGCGAGGTCTGGTTGCCGGCGAGCGCCACCCAGATCCCCATCTCACGCAACGCGGCCAGACACGGCCGCACGTCCGGGTACAAGTCATGCTCGCCGAAGGTCTCCGGCTGGCCCGCCTCCGCCCGCCGCTGCCGTTCCGCGTCCAGGCTGAACCCTGGACGGAAGAACTCGAAGGTCTCCCGGTAATCCCGGCCAAGTGCGATCACCGCGCCGAACACCGCCGAGAACGTGTGCGTGGGGACGCCAAGCCAGTCCGCCCAGGTGCCGTACTCCCGCGACTCATCGACCAGGGTCTCGCCGACGTCGAAAACTACTGCATCAATCACCTTCCGTACCCTAATAGCGGCCCGATCAGCACCAGGCGGATGCCGACGACCGGAGCAGAGTCCTCGAAAAATGCTCAACGGCGCAGCGCCGGTACGCGGTCGGATCGCCACTGGCCGCGAGCGATCTAGCCGAGCACCGGCCCGCTGGTCCACGGCCTCTCCGTGCCGCTTCGCGTCGTCGTCGGCTTCTGCCCTGATTCCCGGTGCGGCCAACCCAGATACTGCACTCGGCACAGACGGCTGCCACGCAGCCCATCTCGAATCCTCGTGTTGAGGTAGCCGATACTGATGGAGGGTTCCGGGTCCGAAATCACGCGACCACCGACGAGACCGCTGCCGCCTGCTGACGGCTGGGCGCGAAGCGAAACACCCGCCGTTCCCCGCCTGAAGCGGGTGAGGAAGGGAACGGCGGGTGCTATGCGCCCGGTGAGCTGTCGCTACGCGGGCGTTGTGGAGAGCGGCTTGGTGGCGCCGTGGCCGTTGCCGTTTCCGCCGCCGGAGATGCCGCGGCCGAAGACGAACTTCTCGTACGGGGTCGAGGGCAGCGTGGTCGTGCCGTCGTGCAGGGGGCCGGTCTCGTCGCTGACGGCCGGGATCGCGAAGAACTGGAACGTGATCGTCGTGTCGCCGCGGTGACGGCCGGGGTCGACGTCGAAGATCGCGTAGCCGTAGGCGTCGCCGCCGTTGGTCGCCGCCGACCAGGGCGCGTCCTCGATCGAGTCGGCCGCGTTGCGGGTGAAACCCGCCGCCTGCGAACCGGAGATCGCGTTGCGCTCGGTGATGACTTTCGCCTGCGGCAGGCCGGTCGCGGTGTCTTTGCCGTAGGTGTTGGTCGGTCCGTCGGTGCCGCCGCCGCCCAGCACGAGGAACACGGTGCCCTGCTCGGTGTCCCAGGCCGATGTTCCGTGGTGCGTTGTGGCGTCAGTGGTGACCACATGCGGGCGCCTGGTGTTGACTTGCTCGCCCTTCGTCTGGTCCGGGTTCGGTGAGGCGACGGTGCCCTGGTAGTCGGCGTCGTAGCCGCGGACCGGGTAGCTGCGCTCGTAGTCGTGCTCGTGCCCGGACAGGACCAGGTCGACTTCGTAGTGGTCGAACAGCGGCAGCCAGGTCTGGCGGATGCCCAGGTCGGAGCCGTTGCCGGGGAGCGACGTCGACAGCGCGCACTGGTGCATGAAAACGACGATCATGTCGATGTCGTTGTTCTCGCGCGCCTCGCGGAGGGTGCGCTCGAGCCAGATCGTCTGCAGGTTCGGGGTCCCGGTGGAGAAGTCCGGGCGGAGCCGAGAAGTCCTCGCTGTGGATCTTCAGGTCGCCGGTGTAGAGGCGGTTGTAGGTGACGGTGCCGTTCGGGATCATCGCGCCGGCGGAGGTGGCCTCGTCGGCCGCGTTAGGCGCTGCGTTGAGGTAGGCCGAGCCGCCGTCCTGGTAGATCACGTCGTCCGCGTCAAGGGAGATGAACTTCACCGTGCCGACCTGGAAGGCGTAGAAGTTGCCGCGCAGGCGGTTGCCGTCCCAGTTGGTGACCCCGTTGTCCGGCAGGAGGAAGCGGCTCAGGTAATGGCCGTAGCCGTAGGGGCCGTTCCAGTAGTTGCCGGCGGCGGCTTGTGCTCCGATGCCGCCTGGTGCTTGGCCTGGCCTTCCTGCGTGGTCGCAGGTGCCGAACTCGGTCTCGTGGTTGCCGAGGGCCGGCATCCAGGGGCGGTTGGCCGCGGACCGGGAGATGTTGACGCCGAAGTCGCGCCAGACACCGGGGGCGTTCAGGAAGTCAAGGTTCGCGTAGCAGAGGTCGCCGTTGAGCAGGTGGAAGAGCGGCGCGCCCTGGCCGTCGCCGGGGCTCTCGATGGCGTTCACGGCGTAGAAAGAGTTGTCGCAGGACTCGTGCCACTGGTTGCCGGAGGCGTTCAGGTCGAAGGACGGGGTCGCGAGGTCACCGTAGGAGGAGAAGCGGAACTTGGCGCGTCCTGTCGGTGCTGTCTGGAAGCTCGCTCCGGCTGTGGATGCTGTCGGCGCGCGCCGTCGCTGACCTGGTAGTAGTACCGGGTATCGGGGTCTAGGTCGCGGAGTTCGACGTGGTAGTAGAACGTCGTCTGGGCGTTGAGCCCGTCCTGGAAGCTGACGGAGGATGCCTTCGGGTAGCGCTTGGAGACGTCGAGCGGCTTCGGCTCGGGGAGCTGGATGGTGCGGCCGGGGTTGTGCTTGCTGATGGGTTTGTGGAGTAGGTCAGGGTCGGGGCTGGCATCGGGACGGTGCCCGGTGACAACCAGGACACGGTGACCGCAGTCGCCGGGTCGTGGCCCCAGGTCAGGAGCAGTTGCTCCGGCGCGGTGGTCGTGGGGAGCGAAAGGGTCGTGGTCGGCGGCCCGGTCGGCGGGGTCGCGGCGCTCGCTGTTGTGGCGGTCATCGCAGTCTCAGCGATGGCGCTGGCCAGGCCCGCGGCCGCGCCGACGACAACTACGCTGCTCAGGAAATGCCTGCGGGACAGCCCGCCGCTCTCGGAGCCGCTGCTAGATGGTCCAGAACCAAAGATGCCCGAATCGTCCATGTCCCCGGACGATAAGGAGCGAAGGTTAACCCCGAGTAGATGCTGAGCGACGCACCGAACGCCTTGCGAGTAACTCACGCCGACGGACAGTTATCAGCGACGCCCACGGAGCCGAGCTGACGATTACGCGCAAGAGGCGCCATCGGACCACGCTTGGCGAAGTGGCGGGCAGTTGGGCGAACGGTGCCGCGGCGAAGCGAATCGGGGCGTGAGCGCTTCCCTGACACGGAAGAGGTCACTGGTTCAATCCCAGTACCGCCCACCAGTTCAAGTGGTTATTTTCGAATACCTGCTCGTTGCCCAAGCTAAGCAAAGAGCCAATATCAGAGGCCAGAAAGAGCCAACAAGTCTTGCTACCGGCTTCCGCCGCGGTCGCTCATCACGGCTTCGGGGCTATGCCGCGCCATGTCTAGCGACGGCGCGCGACTTCCGGTGCTTCCCCACCACGGAAGAGGTCATCAAGGATGCCGGGACACTCTTCGCAGAAGGCCCAGGGCTTGCCAGCCCGGACAGGAGAGCCCTCCGGGAGAAACCGGTCGCCTGATGGGCCCGTAGTGGCCGTTGGAACCGATGCGGTAGAGTTAAGCGTAGCCTTGAATCGGGAGGTTTAGCTTGCCGTGGGCTGTCAAGGTCACCGACGAGTACGCAGCCTGGTTCACCGTGCTGATCAAAGAGGATCTCGCCTCGGCGACTCAGGTAGCGCAGGCGGTCGCCGCGCTCCGCGAGGAAGGGCCCGCGCTCGGCCGTCCCTTAGTCGACCGGCTCAAGGGGGCAACGATCCATCACCTCAAGGAACTGCGCCCCGGATCACGCGGCCGCTCCGAGATCAGGATCATCTTCGCGTTCGACCCCGCGCGATCGGCGCTCCTACTGCTAGGCGGCGACAAGGCCGGAAACTGGCAGCGCTGGTACCGCGACAACATCCCGATCGCCGAACGGCTCTACCGCGACTACACGACAGAGAACCAGGAGTGACAGGCGATGGCCAAGCGCACCCCGCAGGACTGGGAAACCCTGGAACGGGAACTGCACGCAGCGGGCGTCTCTCCTGAAAAGATCGAGGCCGGAGCCCGGACCCTGCTCGCCCAGGCCCGCGGGCATCAGCTCGCCCAGGCCCGCAAGCAACTCGGCCTGGCCCAGCGCGACATCGCGGCCACCATGGGCGTCAGCATCGCCCGCATCTCGCAGATCGAACACGGGGAAGTCACCTCGTTCGAGGTCATCGCCCGCTACGTCGAAGCACTCGGCGGCCGCCTCGATCTGGTCGCCGACTTCGGCGACCGGACAGTCCGCCTCCCCGTCAGCGACACCGCCGACACTACTGCCGCTTGAAGCTCAGCTGCCGATGCTCACACATGCCGATGAGCGGGTTCGCGCAAGCGAACTGGCTGATCGAGCACGACGAACTGCCGCCCCGTCGCACGAGGGCCGCGCGACAAGGACCAGGCAACACACCCAGCGATCTCCGCCAGTAGGCTGTTTTGGAACTTCACCGGCCCTGTGACCTCGCAGATGCGCGGGACCGCGACCGTAGATACAGGCCGGATATGTGTGTAATGAACTCAATTAGCGGAGGCCAAAACGATGAGGCGGCTGCGCTGGATCAGCGGCATCGTCTGGATATTCTGCTGGTACACGGTCTATCTGGAAGTTTTCCGCTGGCATCATATGACCAAATCGCTTCGCTTCAACCCCCCGCCTCCAATTCCCGGAACGAATGTTCAGCCCAAAGCCGGCACGCCCCTGATCGCGGTATGCCTGGGTTCGGTCGTTGCTCCTCTGGTCTTCATGACAGCCACGATCGTGAAACGGAGCCGGACCGCGCATGGGCAAGCTCCGCGTCGGGCTGCGCATTAGGCGAGAGCGAGCTGAAGAGTTCACGGCGACATCCGGTCATCAGCGTGAGTTGGTTTGTGTCAAGCCTTTAGCCGGTGCCTCGTCCGTCGTCTGTCCCTGCATAGCGGTTACGGGGTGGTCCCTGCAGCGCGTGATCGGGTTGAGGAGACGACGGACGGGGCTGCCCATGATGACCGGCGAGATCACCCAGGGGTGTCTCAATGCCGCGGAGGGCTCGCCCCGGCCGTCAGCTTGGAGCGCCGCTGACCGGGTCAGGCGGCGAGTGCCGCGCTTGCCTTCCTGGTGCCGTGCGCCGCGGTGACCGGATCCCAGGCCTGCCCGGTGGTGACGACGGCGTGCAGCTGCCGCAAGATCGCGGCAGCGATGACGGTCTGCGCCTGGGTGGGCGTGAGCTTGTTGTGCTCCCTGCTGGTCAGGTACTGGTACCGGGCGGCGTAGACCGCGTTGGCGCGCTGGGCTCCCCAGACCGCGCGCCAGGCAGCTAGCCGCAACCCGGGGCGTCCCTGGCCGGTCAGCTTGGTCCGGCCGGTGAACGCGCCGGACAGTTTCTCCCGGGGCGCCAGGCCTGCGTGCTTGACCAGCGCCCGCGCGGTCGCGAACCGGCGGGGATCGCCGGTCTCGGCCAGGATCGCCGCCGCGCCCACGGCCGACAGGCCGGTGATCGAGGTGACCAGCGCAGTCAGGCCGAGCTCGTCTACGACGCCGGTCATCCGCCGCTCAGCGTCGCCGAGCCGGGTCTTGGCGAGCAGCCAGTCTTCCAGGAGCAGCTGCACCCGTTCCAGCACGCCGGGCCGGTGCGCGGTCACCCCGGCCGGATCCGTCAGCGCGGCGAACATCCCCCGCACAATCCGCAAACAGGGCTTCTGCCGGCCGCCGCGGGTGATCTCCCGGCGCACGGCCTGCTCGAACCGGGCCGCGCCGAGCCGCCGGGTCCGGGCGAAGTCGCCGCCGTCCCGCCCGGCGATCACCAGCAGTGCCGCGATCCAGGTCCCGGACCGGAACGGCTGCCGCGCCGTGTCCAGCGCGGCCGGCCACGCGCATTCCAGCAGGTCCCGCATCTGCTGAACCTGGCTGCCGGCTTCGGTGATCAGCTGTTCCCGGCGCACACCCAGATGCCGCAGCCGCCCCCACGTCTCATCGACCGGCTCCGGCACATAGCAGCGCAGCTGCGCGGTCAGCCGGGCGATCAGCACCGCGTCCTTCTCATCGGTCTTATCGGGCGTCAGGTCCTCGGTCCGCCGCGACCACGACGTCACCATCGGCTGCACGCACACGAACGGCATCGACCGGTCGGCGGCCAGCTGACCCAGTACCCGCCACCGGTGCCCGGTCGGCTCGCACGACACCGTCACCCCGGCCCAGCCCGCCGCCGCCGCACGCTCGCGAGCCCAGTCCAGGGCCGAGCCAAGATCCCAGGCCCGGCACCGGAACGTCCGCCGGGCGATGACCTTCGAGTCGTGATCGGTCACCACCACCATCTGCCTGACGCCGGCCAGGTCGATCCCGACGATCGCATTCGACACCGGCACCAGCGCCCGGAGCCTCTCCAGCCGTGCATTGCGGTTGCGGTCACCGCGGGACACGCCACTACCGTTACCCATGAACGTCCTCCTGCTGCGTGGGACACCAAGCCCGAAGCGCATCAGGGGGACGTTCCTCCGTCACGAACCGACACGCAGAACGTCTTTCTATGCCGCCTGTCAGGTGTCTTTGACTGGCTGATCTCGCCGAGGTGGCCGTCTGGGTCTCGCACGAAGCAGCGGATCTCCGCACCCCAGTCATGCGGCGGAGTGAGGAACGCGGCGCCTCTGGACCGCAGCGCCTCATAGGCTTGTTCGCGTTCGCCACGCGTTGCGTCATCTCATGGCTGACAGGTCGGAGTCGGCGGGCGGCTGGAAGACCACGGCGGGCTTGCCGGCGGTCGGGCCGCCGCCGCTGACCAACAGCAGCCAGGTGCCAGCGAATCGCAGCACCACGCTGGTTCCGCCGTACTCGCGGTACAGTTCGGCACCCAAGACGCCGACCCAGAAGTCCCGCGACCGGACCGGGTCGGTGACCACCAGGATGTGCGTGACCGCCACATCAGGGCCCAGCGGGCCAAGCTGCTGCTGGTTCGCCATGTCATCCAGCCGCGCGCCGTTCGCCGGATCGGCGCAGCACCGCACGGGCCCTCGCGGTTGCAGCCGTGCTGGTCAGATCGACGGCTACCTGGTCGCGGCGGCTAGCTTCGGACCTTAGCGGCCGGTCCGTGCGGGGCTGAGCGTGATCAGCAGTTGAAGGCGGCCATCGCGCGGGTCCACACCGAGACCTACGGCGTTCACGGCGCCCGCAAGGTCTGGCCGGCGCTGCACCCCGAGGGCACGCCGTAGCCCGGTGCGCGGTGGAGCGGCTGATGCGCGAGCTAGGCGTGGCCGGTGTCAGGCGTGGCAAGCGAATCCGCACATGCGGCCGCATGCGGCTGCGGCCCGGGCTGCCGACCTGGGGGCCGGCAGTTCCGCCCGCCCCGCCCGGCACGGCCGCTCCGACGCCGGAGCCGGCGTACTCGGAGCAAGCTCGGGACTGGCCCCTGCTGGATTAGCAGCAGTGAACGGCCAGGGCCTCGCGAGTTGCGCCGTTGAACGTGCCGACTGCCCATGCGTTGCCGGACGAGCTCGCGGCCACGCCGAACAGGTCGTTGCTGGAACCGGGGTTAGGGCTGGCCACGTGCCGCCATTTCCGGCCGTTCCAGCGCAGGATAAGGGTCTTGTTAACAAGTCCGCTGGCGGCAGCGCCCACGGCCCATGCGTTGCGGCCCGAGGTTGCAGTCACGCCGCTAAGGAAGTTGTCGTTCGCGGCACCCCCTTGGTCAGGGCTGGCCACGTGCAGCCATTTCCGGCCGTTCCAGCGCAGGATGAGCGTCTGGTCCGCCCTGCCGTTCGCTGAAAAGCCGACCGCCCACGCGTTCGCAGCCGATGTGGCACCGATGCCGTCAAGCGAGTCAATCACTCCCGGATCCGGGCTTGGCACCTGCTTCCAATGGGCGCCGTTCCAGTGCAAAATCAGATTCTTTTCCCGGCCGGAACTGGAAAAGTTGCCTACCGCCCAGGCGTTGCGGCGGGAGGTGGCTGCGACGCCGAGCAAAACGCTGTCGCTGCCGGGATGAGGGCTTGCGATTTGCTTCCATCCGTGGCCGTTCCAGTGCAGGATGAGGGTCCGGTTCGCGGTTCCGCCGCTGAAGCTGCCCACCGCCCAGACGTCGGATGCGGACACAGCCCGTACGCCGCTGAGCTCGTTGGCCCTGGTGCCCGGGTCCGGGTTCTCGTACTGCGCCCAGGAGTGCCCATCCCAGTGCAGGATGAGGGCCTCGCCTATGCCGCCGTCAGAGAAGCTGCCCACCGCCCAGATATTGGCGGCGGAGACGGCGCGAATGCTTTCCAGGGAATTGTCGCCGCTGCCCGGGTCGGGGCTGGGAACGACCTTCCAGGCGGCGCCGTTCCAGTGCTCGATGAGAGTCTGGTCCGTTCCGCCGCTGAACTGGAAGCCGACCGCCCAGGCGTTGCAGGGCGAGAGCACAGCCGCACTGAACAGCGAGTTATCCGCCGTACCGGGGCTCGGCGGCTGCGCACCGGACCAGCTTTCACAGGTCCCTGCCTGCGCTTCGGCCGGCTCGACCACGGTGAGCATGGCGGCCGGCACCAGCGCAGCCGCCAGCGCCGTCACAATACGCTGGCGATGAAGACGTGCGAGCATCCTTGGTATCCCTTTCCTGTATAAGACATGACCACTGCCAGACCGCCCGGTCATCGCCTGCTCCCTTATGCGTTCAGCTGGCCGCGTGGTGGTGACCGTCGGGCCTGAGCCGCGGCGGGCTGGGGAAACCCGGGCGACGGTCAGGCCTAGGCCGATGATGCCGACCGTCGGCGCGGACGGCATGGGGGCAGGCACCCCACTCTTTGGCCGAAGCGGCGAGCCCGGCGCGAACCGGACTGGCCGACTGGGCGAAGTGGCTAATGCCCGGCGGTCGGGCTGAGCGTGCCTGCGAGCTCGCCCCGCCCCTGGATGCCGAGCTTCCGGTACGCGCTGGCGAGGTGTTTCTCGACCACCTTCACGGTCACGAAAAGCTCCTGTGCGATCTCTCGGTTGGTGCGGCCGCTGGCCGCTCGTCGCGCCACGCGGAGCTCACTCGCCGTCAGCGCGTCCACGCTGCTGATGCGAGCGCGCCGCGGGCGTCCCCCCGCGGCAAGGAGTTCCTCGCGGGCGCGTTGCGCGACCGTGACGGCTCCGCAGCGGTCGGCGAGGTCAAGCGCGGCACGCAGCGGCTGGCGTGAATCTGTGCGCCGCCCGGCTCGGCGCAGTGCCGCCCCGAGTTCGAGATGCGCCCGGGCGCGCTCCAGCAGCGCCGGTGATCGCTCCAGCTCCAGGGTCGCGGCGTGGAGCAGGTCGAGCTGCGCCTGACCGTGTTCGATGAGCCCGAGCGTGCGCAACGCGATGCCGATCGGACCAGGTGCTCCGAAGGGCTGCACTAGCTGTAGCTGCTCGCAAGCCAAACTCTGTGCGTCCGCTCGCCGGCCGAGCGCAAGCTGGGCGATCGCAGCCCCGATCCGCCAGGCCCAGAAGCCGCGCAGGTCGTGGCCGGCCTCGGCAGCGAGGCTTCCCGCCATCTGGAACTCTGCGAGCGCTTCGACCGGCCGTCCCTGGGCGATCCGCAGCCAGCCCTGTGGTGCGGTACGGGACAGAGCACAAGCAGGCGACGCGGCAGCGGATCATCCAGACGGCCGGCCGCCGGCTCAAGCGCCACGGCATTGACGGCTCCGGGGTCGCCGCGCTCATGGCCGACGCGGGGCTTACCAACGGCGCCTTCTACGCCCACTTCGCATCCAAGGACGACCTGGTCGCCACAACTGTCGCCGACCAGCTTCGCGACCAGCGCGAAAGCCTCAGCGCGGTGGCGCCCGGCCGCGCCGGAGTCGAGCAGTACCTGCGCACCTACCTCTCGGCCGAGCACCGCGACAACCCGCAGGACGGCTGCCCCTCCGCCGCGCTGCTTGACGAGATCGGCCGCTGCACGGACGCAACCAGGCGGGCCTACACCGACGGCCTGCTGGCCGTCATCGACGACATCGCCGCCCGCCTGGCGCCGGACGATCCGCAATCGGCACGCGTGAAGACGCTCAGCGTCTTCGCCATGATGGCCGGGACACTGCAGCTCTCCCGCGCCCTGACCGACCGGCAGCTCGCCGATGAGATCCTCGACCAGGGCATCGAGAACGCGCTCACACTGCTGGAGCCACAGCGCTGAGACGCCGCATCACGAGGCCGTGACACGCATGCGGAACCGCTGGACGCCCTCAGCCTTGAGCTGCGGGCTGCACTGGCGGCGATGCTCCGGCACAGAACAGATCCTCTCAGTCCAGAGTCACCGTCCAATTTTCGACGGCTCAATAGCTACAGAGTTGGTCTATGGACCTGCACCATCGGTCTGCTGCCGACCGATTGAGGCGCGAGTAATCGGCGTTACGTGCTCCATGTCGTGCTCGTTTGATCCACCGCGACCACAGAATCTGCAAGACTCGAACTGCAGTTCACGCGGCCCGGCAGCGATCCTTTAAAGACTGTTTTGCGTCGAATAAGAAAGAGCCAAACCAAGAGCCAACGCAGTCCGGGGTTGCGCGACGCACAGCCACGTCCGGCCGCGAAAGCCGCAGCTAGAGGTCAGGTCCATCGATCTCAGGCCTCGTTCCGCGACTAGCCAGGCTTCCTTAAGACGGAAGAGGTCACTGGTCGAGCGACAACGCGAACCCAGCGAGGTGACAAGTGCGCAGGGCCATGAACGCAGACCAGCAGACGAGGAGAACAGGCATGCATCACGCTTAGAAAGAAGTCCAGGCAAAATACCCGCCACGGGACTGCGACGCCTGCAACCAGGCCCGCGTCGCGGCCTCCTCGCTGGGAAAATGGCCGAGCTCGCCTACGCCATGCGCACCAGCGCGCGCGGCACAACGCTTCCTGCGAGCAGTACCCGAACTAGTACTACAGCGGCAACCCGTGATCTTGCGCGGCGTGGCGGCGTGACATGGGGCGGCCACCGCGTAGTTCTTCGAGGTGTGATGGGTCTCGAGGAGCAGGCGGTGGCCGTGCCGCCCAGGATAGATCTGCCGGCGTGGCGCTGATCGCCACCATCAGCCCGGCGCATCACTGCTGGTCCGTCGGTCCCTGACATCGGACGCCAAGGGCGAGCGTGAGCGCGGACCTGTCATCCGGGCTCCCTCGGGCTTGGACGGCGAATATAGCACTAACTCGCACTAATACAGGTCCGTGCTCTGACCACAACCGGCACTGGCGCCAGGCCGTCGGTCTCAGCCGGCCCCGCCGGAGTCGGCAGCAAGCATCCGGGTGAGCTCGCGCAGGTCGTGCAGGCTCTCGCCAGGTCGCCCGGCCAGCACTAGCAGGCCGGGGTAAGCCTCGGCGAGCTGAGCTGCCTCCGCGGCACCCCGCGCTGCCGCTTCTTCTGTCACGGCCGACAGCACTACCAAGCGAGCGGCGACGTCGTGGGCTAGCCGGCCGACCTCGTTGGCGGGCAGGTCGGTAGCCAGGTACTGGACGAGCCAGTGGTCTTCCCGGAGACTGCCCGCGGCCATCAGCGCGGACAGCCCATGCCGCTCTCCGGGCGGGGTAGCTGTCACCGCGACTCCACGCGGGCGGCCCCTGGGCTGCCGTGCCGCGAGCGGCGCGATAATCCGCTCGCAGATCGCACTGGCCCGGTGCTCGACAGCGATCGTAACGTCACCGGCTGCCCAGTCGTCGCCGATCCGGCGCAGCGCCGGCGCGACGACCCGCTCACAGAGCTCGATGAACGGCACGCCCGCGGAGAGCCGGTCCAGGCGCGTCTGGGCCAGCCGGTCCTCGCCGGCCACGATCGCGTTATAGAACCGGTCAGCCTGCGGCTGCCAGTTGCGCACCCGCACCTCGGGGCGAGGCGGCGTACCGGTGGCGCGCTGAGCGCCGAGCGCATGAACGTCGGCGACGTTGACCTGGTAGCTTCGGCCGGCCTTCGTGGCAGGCAGCATGCCCTTGCGGACCCAGCCATAGGCAGTCTGGTAGTGCACGCCGAGGAGGTCAGCTGCCTCCCGCAGCGGCAGCACTCCCTGTGCTCGCGCCATGTGATCATGGTCCTTTAGCATTGATTTCTTTGCCGTGATGTCCTGACCCCCTGATGGCCGGGAGGCGGCAATCACCTATCTGTCCGAATTGAGCACACTGGCTCGCCGTCGATCGAGGTTGCCCTCAGTAGTATTACAGTGGCAGTCCGTGATCTTGCGCGGCGCGGCGGCGTGACATGCGGGCGGCCACCGCGTAGTTCTTCGAAGGTGTGATGGGTCTCGAGGAGCAGGCGGTGGCCGTGCCGCCCAGGATAGACCTGCCGGCGTGGCGGGCGGGGTTTGATGACCTGTTCGCCCGGACCGCGGGGCGGTTCTTGCAGGCGCCGTCGCGGAAGCGGGCACGGGCGTACCTGCTGGGGCTGATGTCGCGTTCGGAGCGGAAGAACGGCTGGACGGTCGCGGAGTTCGCCGGGGATGCGACGCCGGACGGATGCAGCGGCTGCTGAACTTCTACTCGTGGTCCGCCGACGACCTCCGCGATGATCTCCGCGGTTATGTGGTGGCCGGGCTTGGCGATGACGGGGCCGTGCTGGTGGCTGATGAGACCGGCTTTGTGAAGAAGGGCACCAAGGCGGCGTGGGTGCAGCGGCAGTACTCGGGCACCGCCCGGCGGGTGGAGAACTGCCAGCTGGGCGTGTTCCTGGCCTACGCCGTTCCCGGCGGCGGCCGGGCGCTGATCGACCGGGAGCTGTACCTCCCGGCGTCGTGGACCGATGACACTCCCTATGTCAACCTCAAGCCGCGATTTGCCCGGCTGGCTGTTCGGCGAGCGCGATCGCGGCACCGTGCCTGGCGGGGTCGTAGGGGACGCCGTCGATCCAGCAGCGGTAGATGACGCGGATCCACGCGCGGGCCAGGATGCGGGTGGCGTGCGGGTGGTCCTTGCCGGCGGCGCGGGCATTGTCGTAGATGTTCGCGGCCCAGGGGCTGGCGTGGCGGCTGTTGTCGGCGAAGGTGGTGATCGCCTGCCGGAAGCGCTTGTTGCACGCCCAGCGGAATTCCACGGACCGGTGCTTGCCGGATGCTTTGGTGACCGGGGTGACTCCGGCGAGGGCGGCGACGGAGTCGGGGTGCTCGTAGGCTGGGCGGCAGTCGCCCCACTCGGCGAGCACCTGGGCGGCGTTGATCTGACCCGACCTTGGCAGCGACGTGAAGGTCGCGCTGTCCGGGTGCTCCCCGAGGTGGGCGGTGACCGAGCGGTCCAGGTTTTTCACCGAGGCGTTCAGGGCCTGCAGGACGGCGACGGCGGCGAGCACGGTGTCGCGCAGTGCCTCGGCGAGCGATTCCAGGCCGGTGCCGGCGGGCGCGGCGCGCAGCCGCGTCAGCAGCTGCGCGGCGGTGCGCCGGCCGGAGTAGCCGTGTTTGATGCAGAACGCGGCCATCCGCTTCTCGCCCAGGTGCGCGGCGGCGGCCGGGGTGGGGTAGCGGGTCAGGAACTGCAGGCTGATCGGCGACTCGACGTCAGCGAAGATGGCCGCTGCGCCGGGCCAGTGCGCGTCCAGCAGCGCCGACAGCTGGTTGGTGGCCGCGACCCGCATCTCGACGACGTCGCCGCGGGCCCGCACGACGGTCCGCAGCGCCCGGGTCTGGTCGGAGTAGGGCGCGGCGACCCGCAGTTTGTGCGCGCGCAGCCGCAGGTAATCGGCGATCACCGCGGCGTCGCCGGCGTCGGACTTGGCGCCCGACAGCACTTCGCTCTCCCGCCAGGCCTTGATCGCGTTCGGCTTGACCGGCACGACCGGGTGCGCCGGCCTCCAGCAGCAGGTCCACCAGGCGGCCGTCCGGCCGCTCGACTGCGACCGGCATACCGCCGGCCGCACCGAACCGGGCCAGCCAGGCGCAGCAGCACGGCGATCCCGGCCGCGGAATGGACGATCGTGAACTCGGCGGCAATCTTGCCGGCCGCGTCCAGTACGCACACGGCGTGAGCCTCAGCGGCCCAGTCGATCCCGGTGAAGAAAAGCGCATCAGGCAGTGCAAACGACACAACAGCTCCTCAAGATGGCAGCGACGACCCGGCGAGGAGGACAGCTACCGGGCGGTCACTAACCGGCGCTCTGCGGCGCATCTCCCTGTTGCCAGTCCGTGCCCCCGCAGAAACCGGGGGCGGTGGTGTCATCGTGGCCGTTTTCCGGCGACCGGACTAGACCGTCACCCCGGCTCCCGCCGAGTCCCAACAACGGCCACCGTAGCGGTGCCCGCAAGAAGGATGGTGCCCTAGTGACCGGGACCGCTGCCGGGAGGCCGGACTTCCCGATGACCGGGCCTTCGCGACCAAGCCCGAGCTGGCCCGGCAGATGATCGACCGCGCGCTGGATGCTGGGGTGCCGTTCGGCTGGGTAGCCGCTGATGAGGTCTACGGCGAGAACACGCCACTGCGCTTGTCGCTGGAAGAACGCCACGCGAGCTACGTGCTGGCGGTGCCGAAGAGCTTCACCGTCCCGCCCGCGGCCGGGCCGAAGCGCGCCGACGCGCTAGCTGCGCTGGTGCCCGCCGCCGGGTGGCAGCAGGTTTCCTGCGGCGACGGGTCCGAGGGTCCGCGGTTCTATGACTGGGCGCTGATCGCCACCATCAGCCCGGCGCATCACCTGCTGGTCCGCCGGTCCCTGACATCGGACGCCAAGGGCGAGCGTGAACTGGCGTTCTTCACCTGCCACGCCCCCGCCGGCACCACCCTGGCCGAGCTGGTGCAGGTAGCCGGGACCCGGTGGGCGATCGAGGAATGCTTCCAGGCCGCCAAGAACGAGACCGGCCTGGACCACTATCAGGTCCGCCGCTACGGCGCCTGGTACCGGCACGCGGCTTTGTCGATGCTCGCGCTGGCGTTCCTCACGGTCACCGCCGCCCAAAGGGGGCACCAGCCCCAGCAGCTTCATCTCAGGTTGCTGCTGTAGTACTAGACGCCCGGCTGCGGAAAGAATGACCGATCCTGCCCGCCGCCTTCGAGGCCCGCGGAGCCGTTACAGGACGGCCGAGCCACAGTTCCAGGCCCTCGTCGTTCCTCCAGATCGGCCATCCAGCACGAGTGATGCCTTCTCGGGCTGGCAGCTCGGCCGTGGCGATCCTGGTCACCACGATCTGCTCGATGATGTCCATCAGCGCCGCCACCCGGCCAGGCCCGTGCCGGGCGGTCCAGAGCGGCCTCGACATCCTGGAGTACACCGAACTCGACAACGACCCGATGGCCGCGCGCCAGCCTACGCGACCTGGGCAGCTCGCGCACCGTGCTCGCCCTCGGGTGCCCAGCCGCACGCCCGTGACGCTGCCCGACAGGCCGGCCGGAATGCGATACTAGCCGCGCTGCAGCTGCCCGCCATCGACCGGCAGTGCAACGCCGGTGATAGCACGGGCCTGATCGGAGACAAGGAATGCGATCGCGTTGCTGACATCGCGAGGCTCCAGCCAGTCCAGAGGCAGCAGCTGCATCGTCCGGAACACCTGCCGCGCGTCCTCCAGAGTCGGATGCGCCACGTCGGGACGGAACATCGCGTACGTCCCGTCGTTCATCATCATGTCGGTATTGATCAGGCCGGGACAGACAGTATTCACTCGGATGTTGTGCGGGCCGAGCTCGTTGGCCAGCGTGCGCATCAGGCCGTTGACCCCGTGCTTGGCCGCCACGTAGCTGGCGATGTTGCCGTACCCGTGGAGGCCGGCCAGAGAGCTGGTAAGAACGATCGCGCCGCCTTGACCCCGGGTGACCATTGATGGAACGCACGCCTTGACGGTGCGCCAGACTCCGGTCAGGTTGACATCCAGCACGGTCTGCCACTGGTCGTCTGCGAGCTCGCAAGTAGGAGCGTGCGATGCCGTGCCGGCATTGGCCACGACGATGTCGATGCGGCCGAACGCGGCCAGCGCTCGCGCCACAACTTCATCGAGCGCCGGCTGGTCGCGGACATCCGCCTCTGCCGTCAGGACGCGCACGCCCTCTGCCTCAACCAGCTTGGCCGTCAGCTTCAGATCGGCCGGCGTCGCTGGCGGGTAATAGGCAGTCGGAATCGGGGCGGCAATATCGATCGCCACGATATCTGCCCCGTCCTCCGCCAGCCGGATTGCATGCGAGCGGCCCTGGCCGCGCGCCGCGCCGGTGACGAGCGCAACCTTGCCTTCGAGGTTCGTCATTGCAGCTGGCCTCCTTCCTCCGTGATCACACACCGACCAGCACGCGGTGTCAAGAATTACATATGAATCATCATCATGAATCCCTTGACAGCCCAGGCTCGTCGCGCTGGAATGACAGTGCCGACGGAGGCCGGTACCGGACCGAGGGAGGGCGTCGTGGCACGCAAGTGCGAGACCCGGGTAGCCGCCGTTACCGGCGGCAGCCGAGGAATCGGGCGCGCCATCGCCGAGGCGCTGCTGGCCGAGGGGGCAAGCGTCGCCATCTGCGGCCGGTCGCCGGAGAAGGGCAAGGCTGCGCTTGAGGAAATGGCGGCCGGCGACCGGGGATACTTCGTCTCCTGCGATGTGCGCCAGCAGGACGAGGTAGAAGGCTTCATCGACGCCGCGGCACGCCATTTCGGCGCGCTGGACATCCTGGTGAACAACGCCGGAGGAACCGATGGCTTCGCGAGAGTCCACGAACTGACCGACCAGGCGTGGAACAACGCCCTGGCATGGAACCTGAACTCCACGTTCTGGGCGACCCGCCGGGCGCTGCCGTACATGCTGAGTAACCGGTGGGGGCGAGTCATCGCCATCTCGTCGGTCGAGGGCAAGCAGGCCACCAAGCCGGCGCTGAGCCACTACATCACGAACAAGCACGCGATCAACGGGTTCGTGAAAGCCGTCGCGTTCGAATACGGCCCCGACGGGATCACCGCCAACGCGATCTGCCCGGGTGCCATCGAGACCGACACCATGCGCGAGGCGGGCGGGGCTGCTGCCGCCGCCGCGGGGATCAGCTACCAGAGCTTCCTCGACCGCTACGCGCAGGAGTCGATGATCAAGCGGCTCATTACCGCGGAGGAAGTAGCGGCGATGGCAGTGCTGCTGGCGAGCGACGCCGGCGCCGGCATCACCGGGGCGCTGCTGAACGTGGACGGCGGGAGCGCCCCGTGGTAGCGCGACTCTCGCGGCCGGCCTGATGACGAGAAGGTAGGAGTGACAGTGACGGTCCAGAATGACGCCCGGCCAGCCGCCGCTACGGCCCGAGCCTACATAGACGGCCACTGGGTCGTTGGCGAAGGCGAGCCGTTTGAGGTGATCAACCCGGCCACCGAGGAGGCGCTCGCCGTCGTCCCGGCGCTGACCGCCGCTCAGGCGGACGACGCGGTTGCCGCCGCGGCTCGGGCTTTCGCGGGCGGCCCGTGGAGTCGGGTGCCGGCCCGCGAGCGCAGCCGGCTGCTGCACCGGCTGGCCGACCTGCTGGCCCGCGATCAGGAGCAGCTGATCGACCTCATGGTCACCGAGATCGGCACCCCCCGTGCCGTGGCGGAGTTCATGCAGGTGCCGTTCCCGATCCGTAACTTCCGGTGGTTCGCCGACGCGGCCGCGGGGCTGGACGCCGGACCGGGCCAGTCGCTGCCGACGACGGAGGCCGGAGAAGGTACCGCCACGCTGCTCACCAGAGAGCCGATCGGGGTCGTGCTCGGGCTCACCGCCTTCAACTTCCCGCTCAACCTTGCGGCCTGGAAGATCGGCGGGGCGCTCGCGTCCGGCTGCAGCATCGTGCTGATGTGCTCGCCCAAGTCGGTGCTGACTACCACGGCGCTCGCCGTCCTTATCGAGGAGGCGGGCTTCCCGCCGGGAGCGTTCAATTTCGTCTACGGCCCGGCGGAGATCGCCGAGCATCTCTGCGGGCACCCGGCTATCGACTTCGTCACGTTCACTGGCTCAGCGGCGGTCGGCAGGCGGATCGTCGAGCTTAGCGCGCCAACCCTCAAGCGAGTGGTCCTCGAGCTCGGCGGCAAATCGGCAGACGTGGTGCTGCCCGGCAGCGACGTGCAGTCACTCGCTCTGCGCTGCGTACTCGGCTGGACCGGCAATGCCGGCCAGGGCTGCAGCTCGCTCACCCGCACGCTCGTCCACCGGGCGGAGTACGAGACCTATCTGGAGGCCGCGGTCGCGGCGGCTGCGAACCTCGGCTGCGGCGATCCGCAGGACCCGAAGACAGTCGTCGGGCCGCTTGTCTCCGCGGCGCAGCGGTCCAGGGTGGCCGGATATGTCGACCGGGCGGTCGGGGCAGGCGCGAAGGTCCTGACTGGAGGCCGGGCTCCGCAGGCATTCGCCAAGGGCTACTACTACGAGCCCACCGTGGTCGTCGGCGTCGACAACAGCGCCGAGATCGCGCAGGACGAACTGTTCGGGCCGGTCAGCGTGGTGCTTCCGTATGAGGACGTGGACGAGGCGGTCGCCCTCGCTAACGACACGATCTACGGTCTGGCCGCCAATGTATGGGGTCCGACCGAGGCAGCAGTCGCTGTCGCGAACAAGATCCGCGCCGGGACCGTGACCGTCAACGGCGGCGGCCCCATGCTCGGTGATCACCCGTGGGGCGGATACAAGCAGAGCGGACTCGGCCGCGAGGGCGGCGCGCTCGGGTTCGCTGAGTTCTTCGAGACCAAGCACATCCTCTGGCCGCTGGACCAGCCGGCCTGACCTTTTCTTACCACTCGCCAGGACAGGAGGCAGCCGTCATGCTGACAGCCGCTGAGGTAGACCAGTTCCGTGTCATCGACACCGACACGCACGTCATCGAGCCCTATGACCTATGGACATCCCGGCTGCCGGCTCGCTGGAGCGACCGGGCACCACACGTTAGGTGGGACGAGAGCCGCCAGGAGGACGCGTGGTACTTCGGCGCCGAGCGAATCGGTGCCGCTGCCTCGGCTGCGCAGGCGGGCTGGCGCGAGTACCCGCCCGACCATCCGCCCCGTCTGGCCGACGTAGACGTCGCGACCTGGGAGCCGAAGGCGAGGCTCGCCCGGATGGACGAGTACGGCGTGTGGGCGCAGGTGCTGTATCCCAACGTGGCTGGCTTCGGCGCCGGGAAGCTGCTCACCCTCGGCGACGGCGAGCTGATGCTCGCGTGCGTGCAGGCCTACAACGACTTCCTGGCCGAGTACGCCTCAGCGGACACGCGTCGCTTCGTTCCGATGATGGCGCTGCCGATGTGGGACATGGACCTTGCCGAGAAGGAGATCGTCCGGGCCGCGTCCCTCGGCCACAAGGGCGTGATCATGACCGGCGAGCCGACATTCTGGGGCCTGCCGCCGATCGCGGAGTCCTACTGGGACCGGCTGTGGGCGCTGTGCCAGGAGATGGAGCTCGCGGTCAACTTCCATATCGGCTCCGGCGATATGTCGATCTTCGATTATGCTGCGCCGAGCGCCGGGCCGCACGCCAACTACGCCGGGTTCGGGGTGCAGTTCGGACTGGCGAACGCCAGAGTGATCGCGAACCTGATCACCGGCGGCGTCTGCCACCGGTTCCCCGGTACGAAGTTCGTGTCGGTGGAAAGCGGCGTCGGCTGGATCCCGTTCGCGCTGGAGCACCTCGACTGGCAGTGGCTGAACTGCGGGGTGCCGCGCGAGCACCCGGAGTACGACATGCTGCCCAGCGAGTACTTCCAGCGCCAGATGTTCGGCTGCTTCTGGTTCGAGCGGGCTTCGGTCAGGTCCGCGATCGATCAGATTGGCCCGGACTGGATCCTGTACGAGAGCGACTTCCCGCACCCCACCAGCATGGCCCCCGGCCCGGCCACGGCCGCCGTGGAGCCACGCGAGTACATCGCCGCCGAGCTCGGCGACCTCTCCCCCGACGTGCTGCGCAAGATCCTGCACGACAACGCGGCGAAGCTGTACCACCTGGACCCGCTGGGCAGTGAGTGAGGAGACGACCCACATGGCCGATTACCCCTCGATCGAGGTCGATCTCACCGCTAAGGTGGCCCCCGCCACCGAGCACTGGACGGAGATCGACTCGCTGCGCGAGGCGCATCGCTTCTTCTGGAACACCTACGGCTCCGGGTACTGGGTACTCACCAGGTACGACGACATCCGGGAGGCGTCCAGGAACCCCGAGATCTTCTCCAACCACTCCATCGTCGCGACCGACCCCGAGCCGGCCTACCGGTTCCTGCCCTCGTTCGTCGACCCGCCCCAGCACATCAAGTACCGCAAGCTGATGAACTGGTGGTTCGCCCCCGCAGCGGTCCAGAAGTTCGCCCCGAGGATCACCGAGCACGCGCGGGAGACCATCGAGCCACTCGTCCCGGCCGGCCACACGGACTTCTGCGAGACGTTCGGCGACCAGTATCCGGTCAAGGTATTCCTGCTGTCGGTCGGCCTGAGCATGGCCGATGCCGACTTCTTCGTCTCGTGCGTGCGGCGGATGTCGGGCGCCATCACAGGCCGGGAAGACGACGTCGCCAAGATGATGGCGGCATGGGGGGAGATTGCGGCCTACTGGACCAGCATGGTCGCGGCCCGCCGCGCCGAGCCGCTCGACCCCGAGGTCGACTTCGTGAGTCACCTGTGCCGCGGCGAGCTGGACGGCGCGCCGCTGCCGGACGCCGACGTCATCGATCTCATGGTCACGCTAACGCTAGGTAGCCTTGACACGCTCAAGAGCCAGCTGAGCTGGTGCTTCTATCATCTGGCGACGCATCCAGAGGACCGCCAGCGTCTGGTCGCTGAGCCGGGCCTGATACCGGGCGCGGTCGAGGAGTTCCTCCGTGCCTACCCGATTGTGCCCATGGCCCGGAAGGTGACCAGGGACGTCGACTTCCATGGCTGCCCCATGCGGAAGGGCGACATGGTTATGCTCACGTATCCCTCGGCTACCAGGGATCCCCGCCAGTTCCCCGACGCGGACAAGGTGATCATCGACAGGTTCCCGAACCGGCACATCGCGTTCGGCGCCAGCGAGCACCGCTGCCTGGGCTCCCACCTCGCCCGCGCCGAGATGCAGACCGCGATCCGGGAGTGGCACAAGCTCATTCCCGACTACCGGCTAGCGTCCGACGATCCTCCGCTCGCGCATGGCGGCCAGATCTCGCTGATGAGCCTGCCGCTGGCGTGGCCCTGAATCCGGCCGGGCCGCAGGGCGCTGCAGGACCGATAGCGCAGGGCTATCAGGAAGGGAGCGGGCATGCAGTTCGGGCTGTCGGCTTACGACCTCGCGGCGACCGAGCTGGCGGAGCTGGCCACCGCAGCCGAGGCCGCCGGCTTCGACAGCCTCTGGCTCGGCGAGCACTTGCTACTGCCGGTTGACTACAGCTCGGTGCATCCGACCCGCCGGCCGGAGCAGGAACAGGCGGCCCGGATCGTCGGACCCGACACTCAGCTCACCGACCCGCTGATCGCGCTGGCCGCGGCGGCTGCCCGGACCAGCCGGATCCAGCTCGGCACCGCCATCTTCCTGCTGCCGCTGCGCCACCCGCTCGTGGTGGCCAGGGCGGCGCTGACTTTGCAGGAGCTATCGTCAGGCCGGCTGCTGCTCGGGATCGGCCTGGGCTGGCTGCGGGCTGAGTTCGAGGCCCTGGGCGTGCCGTTCGCCGACCGCGCAGTCCGGTTCGAGGAGAGCCTGGACATCCTTCGGAAGTGCTTCGCCGGCGGCGCGTTCGAGCACCACGGCGCCGTCTATGACTTCGGGCCCGTACAGCTCGCCGCGCAGCCGGCCCAGGTGCCGCTGATCCTTGGCGGGAACACGGCGCCCGCTCTCCGCCGGGCGGCACTGCTGGCCGATGGCTGGTTCGCCTCGGGCAATCCGTCACTGTCCGAGGCCGTCGGCCTGCTCGATGACCTGGCGGTGGCGCAGGCAGCCACCGGGCGAGCGGTGCCGCTGACAACCTACGTCCGTGCATCTCCAGCAGCCGACGCTGATGTCCGCCAGTATGCGGAGGCCGGCTTCAGCCAGCTGATCTTCTGGGCCCACGAGCTGTGCCCGCCGGGACCGCACCGGTGGGACAAGCTGGCGGCTGTGGCAGCAGAACTCGGCGTGCCGCCACGGCTCGCCAGGTGGGACCCGCCCGCGGCGGCCCGCCATGGGACACGGTCATGACTGCGGCACGGTCGACTACGACGCAGCCGCCCAGCGTCGAGGAGTTCGCCGCGGCCGCCCGAGACTGGCTTGCGGCCCGGCTGGCCAGGACCGACGCCGACCAGCGTGCTTGGGGTGAGGGCAGCGACGATGTCTCGGTGTTCCACCGGCTGTCGTTCGCCCAAGAAAAAGCGCTGCTCGACCGGGCCATGGCCTGGCAGCAGGAGAAGTACGACGCGGGCTACGCAGCCATCACCTGGCCAGCCGAGGACGGCGGAGCGGGTCTTACCGCCGCGCATGAGCAAGCCTTCAACGAGGTTGAGGCTGACTTCGCCACACCGGACGGGCATGAGACCTTCGCGGTCACCACTCACCTGGTCGCGCCGACGATCCGCCTGTTCGGCACTGCCGAGCAGCAAGCCCGGTTCGTCCGCCGGTTCCTTCGCGCCGAGGAACTGTGCTGCCAGCTGTTTTCCGAGCCCGGCGCAGGCTCGGATCTGGCGGGCCTGTCGACCAGTGCGAAGCGAGACGGAGACGACTGGGTAATCAGCGGCCAGAAGGTGTGGAGCTCGGGCGCGCAGTTCGCCGGCTGGGGCGAACTCATCGCGCGGACCGATCCGGCGGTGCCCAAGCACGCAGGGATGACAGCCTTCCTGATCCCGCTGGACGCGCCGGGTGTCGAGATCAGGCCGATCCGGCAGATGTCCGGCGGGTCGTCGTTCAACGAGGTCTTCCTCACCGACGTGCGGATCCCCGACGACCTGCGCCTCGGTGCGGTCGGGCAGGGCTGGAAGGTCGCCCTCACCACGCTCGGCTTCGAGCGCGGCGGCAGCGGCAACCGCGGCGTCGGCGGGTCCTGGGAGCGCCTGCTGAGCCTGGCCAGCTGGCTCGGCCGCACCGGCGACCCGGTAGTCCGCCAGCAACTCGCGTCGGTGTACATCCATCAGCAGGTATGGCGCATGAACGCGGCCCGGGCGACCGCGGCGACCGCGGCGGGCCAGCCGCCCGGACCGGAGGGGTCGATCGGCAAGCTGCTCTGGGTCGCCGCGATGACCGAGATCGGGCAGGTGGCGGCCAGCTTGCTCGGACCGCGGCTGATCGCGGACACCGGCGAGTGGGGCACCTTCGCGTGGAACGACCACGTCCTCGGCGCGCCGGGCTACCGCATCGCGGGCGGTTCCGACGAGATCCAGCGCAACATCATCGCCGAGCGGGTCCTGGGTCTTCCCGGTGATGTGCGGGTCGACCGCGACCTACCCTGGCAGGAGATACCTCGCTAGCGTGGCAGCCGGCCCGGACGCCGCCAGCCGGCCAGTCCGAGGCCGGCGGCAGTCAGTCCGTCGTCGAGGTCGCGGGCCGCCGCTGCTCCACCCAGCCCGGTTCCATGATCTTCTCGGTGATTTTCCAGGTGCCGTCGACACGCCGCAGCTTGTCCCAGTACCGGGAGACGATCACCGTGACCGCTCCCTCGTCGCCTACGTCGGTCTGGTGCGACGTGTGGTAGGTGAGCGTGCTCGCCTCGTCGGGACCCGTGAAGTCGATGTGATACACCGTCAGCTTGTGGTGCTGCCAGGCCTTGTCGGCGGTCATCCCGTCGATCCACTTCACGATCTCGTCCGCGCCGGACAGGTCGGCGACCGTCATATAGATCCCGTGGGCGTCGTCGGCGAGCAGCGAGCGCAAGGTAGCGAAATCCTTGTAGTCGACGCTGGAGGCGTACCGGTACAGCACGTCGCTGATCTGCTGGCGGTCGATGAGCTGCTGCAGTTTTTCGGCAGTTACCGGGCTCGGCGATGCGGGGGTGTCCATGGTGCCTCCTCAGGATTCCGTGAGCTTGATCGCGCCCGCCGGGCAGGCCTGGGCGCCGGCTCTGGCGGCCGTCTCGAGCCCGGCGGCAATGTCCCGGCTGCTGCCGCTATCAGCGCAGAAGCCCTCATCGTCAGGCGCATACACCTGCGGGCTCACCGCGTAGCAGCGGCCGTGCCCGATGCACTGCTCTGCGTCGACCGAGATGCGCATCCTTTCCCCCTCAGTATCCTGTTGCCGCTTCACTTCGGGACCCGCCGGCGTTGCGCTGCCGCGACGATATCATGATTATCATCACAATGAAAAGCATCAGCCTGGCAGGACGGGCCAGTCGCGCAGCGGACGCCGTTACAATGCCGAACCGCGCGCGAAACATCAAAGATCCCTCGGGATCATTAGCATGGAGCGATGAGACGCTTGGAGGCTACGTTGCCTGCTTCTACTGAAGCCCAGCCTGTCAGGGACACCGAACCGCTCGGCCCGCCTGGGCGGAACATGTGGGTCAGCCTTGCGCAGTCCCAGGCGGACGCGACGGATCAGCCTCGGCGGCCGGCCAAGACGGCCGAGACGGTTGCCGCAGCGATCGTGCGGGATATCGTCTCCCGGAACCTCAATCCAGGCGACAGGCTTCCCTCGGAGGCAGCCATGCTGGCGCACTACCGGGTCAGCCGGGCATCGTTGCGTGAGGGACTGCGCCTGCTCGAGGTCCAGGAGCTGATCCGGCTGAAGCCCGGGCCAGGCGGCGGCCCGATCGTCAGCGCCGTCGACCCGCGCAACCTCGCCAAGATCAGCACGCTTTACCTGCATCTTGGCGGGGCCACTTACCAGGAATTGTTCGAGGCACAGCTTGTCGTATCCCCGATCAGCGCGGAACGGGCCGCGCGAAACCCCGACCGGGACCTCGTGCGGGCGACGCTCAAGCCGTTTCTCGAGGTGGACCAGCCTGTGCAGGGTCCGGGCTACTGGGCCGTCACCAACGAGTTCCACGGATCGGTGGAGGCGCTGGGCGGGAACCGGGTACTCGAGCTGCTCACCCGGATCGTCGGCAGCATCTGGCACGAGCACGTCGTGACGCACATGGACACCCACGCGGTCCGCGACCAGATTCTCCAGGAGCACCGTGACATCGCAAAGGCCATCATCGCCCGGCAGCCGAGCAAGGCCGGCGGGCTGATGCGCGACCACTTCGCCGGGCTCCTGGAGGAGTACACCCGGCACTGGCCCGGGCGCTTCGACGAGCTCATCGAGTGGGACTGAGCTAGCCCGAGGTTCACCCTCGCGCGCGCCTGGTGCGCGTCCTTCCTGACACCTGTTCGCAACATGCAACCGTGCGCCCGTGCGGAATCGGCGAGCGCCTCCAGCCGTCCCTCCCACTCGCATGCACCCGCTTGCAGCCGTCCACCCGCTGCAGCCATGCACCCGCCTGCAGCCGTGCACCCGCTGCAGCCGAAGGCCCGCGGCGCAGCTTCGCGGCACGCCAGGCAGGTTCCTGCGAATCTAATAATCATCGTTTCCATCGTAATCATGATGAGGAATCTATTGACGGCGGCGGTCGGCGCGCGTGATACTCCGTCTAGTCAAACTGACCTCGGTCGCGGGCGGGAGGCCCCGGCCTCCCGGCCGTCCCGACCTAGAAGGCGGGACATTGCCATGAAGCCTCAGAGAGCATGTATCGGCGTTCTTGCGGTCGCGTGCGTCGCGGCCGCATCCGCGTGCGGGTCCTCGTCACCCTCCGCGAGCAACTCCCCATCGGCGACGGCATCACAGGCCGCCGCTGACAGCAGCGGCGTGACCGCGGCGAAGGCCGCTCTCGCCACGCTGATGACAGAGCCGACCACGATCCCGGCGACTACTCCGCTGCCGCACGCCCCGAAGAAGGGCATCAAGGTCGCGTTCCTCACCTGCTCGGCAGCAGCGTGCTCGCTGCTGAACCCCGGGTTCACGGCCGCGGCCAAGGCGCTCGGCTGGGATCCGACTGTCATCACCTACAACAGTGCGGCGCCAGGCCAGGCCGTGCAGTCGGCCATCGATGCCGGGTACAAGTACATCGCGACCACGAGCATCACGCTGAGCACCATCACCCCGCAGGTCCAGGAGGCTAAGGCCAAGGGCATCGCGCTGTTCGGGGCCTACACCAGCGATACGCCAGGGGGAACGACGAACGGACTGTATGGCGTGGCCCAGGACGGTGGGGGCGACCTGAAGACCGGTGCGCTGATGGCGGACTGGCTGATCGCGAACTCCGGCGGCCACGCCAACGTCGTGTACGTCGACATCCCGCTCTACCCGTCTCTGGTCGGCCAGGGTCAGGGTGCTCAGAGCGAGTTCACCAAGCTCTGCCCGGCCTGCACGTTCGCCACGCTTCCGGTCAGCGTGACGCAGCTCGGGGCGGGCCAGGTCCCGGCCGCCATTGTCAGCTACCTGCAGGCGCACCCGAGCGTCAACTATCTCTACCTGTCCTTCCAGGACCTTGACACCGGCGTGCTGGCTGCAATGCGCACGGCCGGACTGACCAGCAAGGTCAAGATCGTCGGCACCGAGGCACAGGCGACACAGCTGCAGGAGATGACAAGCGGCGCGGAGACGATGTGGAGCGTCCTGCCCGAGCCGTACGTGATGTGGGTCGTCGTCGACTGGATGGCCCGGCTCTCGGAGGGCGCGTTGACCCCGGCCGCGCTGGCCGCGACGGACGAGGGCGTGGCCTTCGTGGTCGATACGCCTGCCGGTGCCAGCACGCAGCTGGCAGCCAACGGCGGGAACTGGCCAGGACCCGCGAACTACCAGGCACAGTTCGAAAAGCTCTGGCACGTCGGCTCCTGACCGACGGCCCTTAGGCACTGCGATCGGCTGAGAACGTCATGACACTGCAGCTCCGGCACGTGACGAAGTCCTTCGGCGGGCAGATCGCACTGCGGGACGTGGACCTCTCCGTTGCCTACGGGGAGGTCCACGCCCTGGTCGGGCAGAACGGCTCTGGCAAGTCGACGCTCATCAAGGTGATGTCCGGGTATCACCAGCCAGAGCCGGGTGCCGAGGCGGAGCTCGACGGCCTGCCCTTCCAGCTCGGCAGCACCCACGCGGCCCGGGCGGCCGGCCTGCGGTTCGTCCACCAGGATCTCGCGCTGGTGCTGCAGCTGAGCATCCTCGACAACATGATGCTCGGCCGCACGTACCCGGTCGGCGTCGGCGGCCGGATCAGGTGGCGCG
>CAWDVS010000019.1:0-164937 GCA_963805805.1 uncultured Actinomycetota bacterium
CCGGTTCATGTCCGCCTCGGTGCCTGCGTGGTCTGGTGGAACGATGGCAGCCGGGTGTGTCGTTCCGGGAGGCCGCCACCCGTGCTGGAGCTGCCCCTGGAGCAGCCCGGTTACCAGGGCGGTGAGCAGGGCGCAGGAGGTCCCGAGCAGGATCCCGGCCGTGGCGTCAGACAGCCAGTGGGCGCCCAGGTAGGCGCGGGACAGCCCCATCAGGATCGAGAACGCCACTGCGGCGGCGCCCCACACAGCGCGCGAGCGTCTGGCCGGAACCAGGGCGATGACGGCCGCCACGACGGTGACCGACGCGGCCACGGCGTGTCCCGACGGGAACGATGCGCCGCTCGTCGCGACCAGTGACCCGGGCGGCCTTGCCCGGTCGTAGGCACCTTTCAGCAAGCCGATCAGGACCTCTGACGTCACCACGGCTGCGGTGAACGCGGCCAGATGCCACCAACGGCGGCGGAAGGCGAGAAACCCGGCCAGAGCGATCCGCACCGGCAGCGTGACGTACACGAGCCCGAGGACGTTGAAGACCTTGGCGATAGCGGTCAGCGGCGGCTCCCGCGCGGAGATCATCAGCCGCAGCCAGGCAGCATCGATGCGCTGGATGCGGGCCAGGGTGCCGTGGCTGGCGGCCAGGGCGAACAGCACAGCCGTAAGCGCCAGCACCCCGCCGGCGAGGAACGCGCTGCGCCACGGCCGGGCGATCAGCGGGCTTTCCGGCCGCTGGGCCGCGGTCGGCCACGTCAGCCGGGGCATGCGGCACCCCGCCCGCACAGGGCAAGGCCCTCGGTGCGCCGGACATAGCCGACCAGCGCGGACCGCGCGGTGAGCCCGACCGTGGTGCCGACGGCGGCGGCGAGGACCGGTGCCGCGCCCGGTGCGAAGAGGAACTGGTAGGTGACGCAGCCGCCGGGGAAGGTGTAGTAGCGGACGTCGGAGAACTGGGGAACGAGGCTGAGCGGGCGCTCGTACTGGCGGACGCCGGGCTGGTCGGACGGGATCTGCTGGGCGCCCGCGGTATCGCAGGTCGCAGTCAGGGTTACGGTGACCGCTCGCGGCCCTGCGCGATCGGAGTCCAGCCAGAAGCTGGCCCTCCCGCTGGCGATGTCCGTGCCGCCGATACTCCAGCCCGCCGGGAGCGCGGCGATGCAGGGCAGCAGCGCGGCCGTCGGGACTGCCTGGGCGCTGAGGATCATCGAATGGCCGGTGCCGCAGCTGGGGGCGTAGGTGCCCAGATTCTTGGCCGCCGGCCAGAAGGCATTCCACGTTTCCCCCACGGCGACGATGATGACGGCGAGCATCGCGGCCGCCAGAGCGACCCGCCGGATGCTCCAGCGCTGCAGCACGATCGGCCGCCGCTGCGGGGCGAGGGCGCGGAATTCGCCGAGCAGGTCGCTCGGGTGCCGTTTCATGAAGGCCCGCAGCTGGGTCGGGCTGGCGACCCCGCGGGTGGCGGCGAAGGCCTCGGCGAGCTCGGCTTCGGTGAAGTACGCCAGCGCCCGCCGGTAGACCCGCTGCGGGTCGGTGCGCACGGCCAGGACCAGCATCATGTTGCCCAGGTCGACCGCCTGCCGCCATGGTGACGGGCGCACCTGGACGAAGGCCACGTCGATCAGCAGCAGCTCCCCGGAGCGGACCATCAGGTTGCCTGGTTTGATGTCGCGGTGGGCGATCCCGGCGTCCCACAGCGTGCGGATCAGCTGCAGTCCCTGGTCGATCACCGTGTCGTCGACGTCGGCCTCGCCGATTTCGACGGCGCCGGTATGGAATTCGGTGACCAGCATGTACTCGCGCTCGGGCGTGATCTCCACGATGCCGTACGGGCGGGCCGTGCGACCCCGATGTCCTGCAGCAGGCGCAGGGCATAGTCCTCGTACTCGACCAGGCGCCGCACGGTCTGGAACGGGTGCTCGTCCTCCAGGGAGCCGTACAGGATGGTCCGCCACAGCTTGTACCAGCGGTCGGCGCGGACGTGGCCCTTGGTGTAGAGCTTGGCGAACACGAACTCCTCCGGGCTGCCTTCGACTCGCAGCCGCAACGGCGTTGAGCCGGCCGAGGACTCCAGCCCGACCGGCTTGATCTCGGTAACCGTGAGCCCGAGCTGGTCACGCACGCCCTGCCGGATCGCCTGCCCCCGCCGGCCGGTCACATCCACGTGCGCGGTGCGGCCGCGCCGGTACACGACGGGGAACGCCTCGTTCGGCGTGAAGAAACGGAAGGCGGTGACCGCGATCGCCACGGCGAACGCCACTGCGAGCAGCGCATCACTGGGGTGATCGACACCCAGGTACAGGCGAGCCAGACAAAACACGGCGATCACCGCGACCACCGCGGCCTTAGTGTAGGTGCGGGAGCGGCCCGGCACGGCCAGGCAGTAGACGGCGCCCATCAAGAAGATCGTCAGGACCGCCACCGGGGGCGACACCCCGGAGTACCCGCCCCAGCTGCCGATGATCGGCACGCCGTACGGGCGTGGCCTGGACAGCCCGAAGTAGATCGATGTCCCGGCCTGCTCCAGCAACAACACGCTTCCCAGGAACACCAGCAAGTGCCGCCAGCGGCGGAACGCCATCGTCAGGGAGACCACCGACAGGCCGAGCGCGGTGGCCCCCCAGCCGGAGCCCGCCCCGTTGATCCCGTTGGCCACATCGGTCAGCCACGGCGTCCGTATTCCGGCCAGGAGACGCAGCACCCACGTGCTTGCCCGGTCATCAATCCGGAGCCACGGCGTGTGCTCGGACGCTAGGAACGCGCCGGCGAGCGCCACGGCCGCAAGGATCAGCCACGCTGTGGTGGTCACTGAGACCGGATGCGGAAGCGGCGGCGGAGCGCCCGTCGGGCGGCGCCGCCGCGCCATCCGGCGCGCAGCGGGAATCGGCGGCAGGCCGGGCGTGACGGGTGCGTTGACCGCCTCTGTGTTCTCGCTCATCGCCCCGTACTCCCACTATGCGTCAGCCGCTGCGCGCGCAGCCAGGTCTGTGCCGCCTTGCCCGGCGTACTGCCGGGCAGCTCCGCTTGCGCATCCAGGACGCGCAGCGAGGCGGTGGTCAGGCGCGCAGACACGGTATTGAGCACGGCCAGGAGCCGGGGGCCGTAGCGGGCCACGACATCGCGGCGTACCAGCGGCGTGATGTTCTCGGCCGGCTGCAGGCCGCGATTGTCAGCCAGCACCACCAGGTGCTGCGCCGTGATGGCCGGGTCGGTGCTGAACAGCAGCGCGACGCCGACGTAGCCGCCTTGCAGGGCCTGCAGCGTCAGCGGTCCCCCGGCGTCGAGCGGGACGAACATCCTGAAACGGAGCCCGTAGGTCTGTCTCAGTCCTGGCAGGCAGTAGCCGCGTTCCGGGCATTCGGGCGGACCGCCGAATGCCAGCCGCGGCGCCCACCGGGCCAGGTCGGCGACCGAGCGCAGGCCGTAGCGGGTTGCGGTCGCCGCGGTAACCACGATGACGTTGGCGTCCTGCGCGGCTGACGGGCGGCCTGCCACAAGGCCGCGGCGTGCTGCCTGCTGGGCCAGCACCCGGGATGTCGCGGTACTGCCGGAGCGCGGGGACAGCTGTCCGTCGCTGAGGAATTGCAGCGCCGACCCGGAGTACTCGGGGACGATCTGGAGCAGGTCGCTGATCAGGGCCGGGTCGACCACCTCGCGGGTGCCCAGGTCCGGCAGGACGCGGACGGGGAAGCCGTTTGCCGCGAGCGCGCCTGCGTAGATATCAGCGAGCAGCACGCTCTCCGGGAAATCGAATGACCCGACTGTGATCGCGGCCGCGTCCTGGCCGGCTTCGCCCGGATGACCAGCCGGCCCGAGGTTGATAGTCACGGTGCAGGCGCAGCACCCGGCGGCCAGCACCAGACACGCCGCGCGCCTGACGTTCCGCCGTTTCAGCACTGCCCGCAGCACGTTCCCCGCGCGGCACGCAGACCAGATAGTTCCGCCCCGGCCCGGCCGGCCCGCGGCCGGGCTCATACAAGCTCCCGGTGCTGCAGGAACCGCCAGCACAGCCAGCCCGGCAGTACCGGCAGCCAGTACGTGGCCAGCCGGTACAGCACCACGGCCGAGACCGCCGGCCCGGGCTGCATGCCGACACCGGTCAGCCCGGCGACCAGGGCCGCCTCGATCGCGCCCAGGCCGCCCGGCGTGGGTGCCACTGCCGCCAGCGCCGCGGCGCCCAGATAGACGGCGCCGAGCACGACCAGGCCCGGGCCCCCGCCGAACGCCAGCACCGAAGCGGCCAGCGCGCCGATGTAGGCGAGGGTGACCAGGGCCGAGCCGCCGAACAGCAGGCTTAGCTTTGCCGGGCTGGCGGCGGCCTGCCGCAAGCTGCCCGCCGCGGACCGCGCGCCGGGGATCAGCTGCTTGCGCGCCCAGCGGCGGCCGGGCCGTGTCGCCAGGACCACGCCGACCACCGCGAGGAGCACCGCCAGGATGAGCAGGATCTTGCTGCCGGATGGCAGCTTGAACGCCTTAGTGAGGTCGTGGCCCGCCAGCGTGAAGAAAACCGCGATCATCGCGACGTGTACGACAGCCCCCGCGAGGCTGTTCACGCCGACCGCCGCGACGCTGGCGGGCGTCCCCGTTCCGTTCTGCTGCAGGAACCGGGCATTCAGCGCCATCCCGCCGATGTTGGCCGGCGATACCCGGTTGATGAACGACGACGCGCCTTGCACCAGCACCGACGGGCCGAACGGGACATGGCCGGGTACTGAACCGATGAGTGCTAACGCGCTGGCCACGTACGTGACGGCAGACATGGCGAGGATCACGGGCAGCCACGCCCACTGCGCGCTGCCCAGCGCGTGCCAGCTGCTGCCGGCACTCTCGACCTGCGGCAGCAGGAAATAGAAGGCACCGGCCAGCGAGGCGATCACTAGCAGCGTCCGCGGGCGCACCCGCTGCAGCCGGGCCAGTCCCTGGTCTGCCTCGCCGCCGGAGGCCGTGGTCGCGGCTGCCCGCGTCTTCTTCAGCAGCCCGTCCTGGCCCCTGATCGCGCGGCGGGTGCCGGCCGACAGCGCGAGCGGCTGCAGCACCGGCACGGCGGCCGCTACGCCGCCGGCGCCGATCGCGGCCGCTGCGGTTCCAGCAGCCCGGTCCGGTCCGATCCGGCCCGCCAGGGAGGTAAGCAGCTCAGCTACGTCGATAGCGCGCTGGCGGCTGGTCGCGGCGAGCTCGGCGAAGCTGAAGTCGACCAGCACCGGACGCCCGTTCTGGCTGATCATGACGTTGGCGCAGCGCAGCGACCGATGGGCGATCCCGGCCCGGTGCAGCCGGCCGACCTCACGCCACAGATCCTCGGCCAGCTGGTCAGTAATGCAATCGGCCGGGACGTCGTCCAGGCACAGGCCCGCTATCAGCTGCATGGTCAGCAGCACCGACCCGTCCGCCGCCCGGATGATCTGGCCGACGCGGGGGACCGCGACTCCGGCTCGCTCGGCCAGCACTGCCAGCAGGGCCTCATGCTCGACGGTCTTGACGAGCGAGGACGCCGGCCGGGTGTCGCCAACGCCGCGCAGCCGCAGTCCGCGCCAGGCCCGGTACAGCAGATCCGCGTTCCGCTGGTCGTGGCCGAGGACTTTCACGAATAAGGGGTGCCCATCCTCGGTCACCGCCTGGAATGGCCGCGATCCCTTCGCCTGCCGCAGCGGCCCGGTCACCTCGCTCACCGGCAGGCCGCCCGCCCGCAATGCCTCGGCAACGCTCGCGGGGCCTATCCGGCGGTCCGGTACTCCGAATGCCACCAGCAGGCCAGTGCCCACCGTCACGCCCACGGCCAGCGCGAGTACCAGTTGCATCGGTAGCAGGCTGCCGGTAATGAGCCGGGCCGCGCCGATCAGCAGCAGCGCGGCCCGGGCCGTTCGGCGCCATGGCCGGCTCAGCCACGGCGACGCCGCCACCGCGGCGGCTGCCAGTCCCGCGAGCAAGGCCGGATCGGGGAAGCCCGCACCGGTCAGCCAGGAGCCCTGGCGCAGCGCGAATGGCAGCCCGGCGGCGCGGCCTGGCGCGGCGAGGTGGGTAAGCGCGGTCAAAGCGGCGGCCGCAGCCAGGAACCCGGCCGCCACCGTCGCCAGGACGCGGAACCGCCGGTACCGCAGGACGGCGGCCAGGCCAGCGACCGCCGCGGCCGCGATTGTCAGCTGAACCATGCCGGTCAGCGCATGGCCAGCAGCCGTCGCGGGCCCGACCGCCCTGACCGCGGCCGCAGCCGGCCGGAGCAGGGCGGGAACTAGCGCGGCGAGCACCGCCGCGGCGGCCAGCGCGCCGGCGGCGGCGATCAGTCCGATCACATCGCCAGGGCGCCGGTACCGCGTCGGCGGCAGCGGGCTGCCCCGCGGCTGTGGCATAAGCCCCGCAGCCTCGCTGGGGCCCGGTTCCCTGGGCGGCCAGGCGTCCTGCTTGCCGTGGGTGACCGCCTTAGCGTGGGTCATGGTGCCAGCCTGAAGGGCGGGTACCTGTCGGTGACCAGGGTGAACGCGTAAGCGACGACGCGGTTGTGCCAGCGGAAGACGCCTTCTACGAAGCTGAATATGCTGCGCGGGTAGCGGCCGGTGAACACTACGGCGAACCAGGCCACGATCACTGCGAAGAACGCCGCGATGTCCAGGAAGAACAGCACGATGTAGTGCGGGATGGCGAGCAGCCATTTGACCAGCGGCAGCCACCGGTTGAGGTCGGCGGCCACGTCCGGGTAGGCGTAGTCCAGCTCGACCCACTGATGGTCGTCAGTGGCGGGATAGCGGTCATTCATCAGGGCCAGGAAGGTACCGACCCGGTTGGCGAATCGCTGCAGCTCCAGATTCCAGTCGAACCACCACCGGGGATACTTCTGCCTGAACAAGATCATGAGTAGCGGACCGAGGAACAGCAGGCCGCCTGCGCCCGCGCCCCCGTAGGTCATGGCGGAGTGGGCCTGGCTTTCCGTCGCCTGCCAGGTTCCGCCGGAAACAGTGCCGAGCACGATCGCGATCGGGATGATCACGAAGATGCGGAAGAAGGACGTTAGCCGGTTAAGCGGCCGGTCCGGGTATTCCACGGCGAACTGAACCGGATACTGAGCGGGATACGGACCCTGATCCGTGGTCATGATGCTCTCCTTCTAGCTAGTCCCAGCAGGTCACGCCGGGCAGTCCGGGCCGGGGCGTATGCGCCTGCGGGAGATGGTTTTGCGGTGTATGCGCGGTAAGTTCAGCGCCTCGTTGTTCCAGCCGAATGCATACCCCTTCCTGGGCCACGCCCGATGACAGGGCGGCCGGCCAGTTACCGGGACCGGCCATGTCCTCGTGGGTCAGGCGGTGACTTGGTGGTAGGCGGGCGCGCTGTCGGTCGGGGTCGTTCCGGTGGTGATGGGGCAAATCGCATGTGCGCTCCTCGTTCAGCTGGAGGTGACGGGTTCGGCGGCAGGCCGCGGCTCGCGGATGGGCGCCGGCTGGTCTGCTGCCTGCCAGATCCGCGCCGCGAGCAAGACCATTGCGATCCCCCAGGGCAGCATCCAGGCAATGACGATGGGTCCCTTGGCGGACTGCAACTCGGCGACATCGAAGCCGACGGCGAACAGGGCCGCGAGCCACAGCGGAACCCGGCGGCTGCGCCACAGCGCGAAGCCCATGAGAACCGGCGCGGTGAACTCGCCGACGAAATAGATGTAGGTGAACAGCTGGCCGGCTCCGGAATTGAAGACTGTCATCAGGAACCGCGCCGCCGCGTCCGGTGCCGTGTGCGCGGTCGCGGCAGCGGCGAGATCGATTCCGACCAGCACGTTAGTAATCGCACCGCAGAAGGCGCCGATCCCGCCCAGCAGCGCCGCGACGGTCGCGAGCACCCAGCCGCGACCCGTGACCAGCAAGGCGATCGCCGCATACGACACTGCGACCGCGCCGAGCGCGAGCAACGACAGCGTCCCCGCGACGTACAGCTGCGTCGGGTGCCGACCCGCGATGGCGAGCAGCTTCAGGCCGGTGGCCATGTCTGTGATGAGCTGGTCGGTACCTTTGGGGTCGAGGGCCTCGCAGCTGATGTAAAGCACGGCCGCGATTGGCAGAAAGATGGCTAGTATGCGCTGGCGTGCCCGGGCAGCTTTAAGCATTGATGACCCCTGTCGACCCGGCGCGGAACATTCGGCAGGCATCCTGTCTAGTGCGCTCCACCGATCATCGGTGTAGATAACCGGCACGTGCCGAGATTTGAAGTCGCGTTGCTTAGCAGGTCGGCTAGCGCCCGACCGCAACGCGGGCTTTGCGGAAATGATCAGGCTCGGAGGGCTCGCACCCCGGCGTCGAGCAGATCCCGGTACCGCACTCGGGCCGGCCGTTTCGGGCCTCAGCTACCGCGGGCGGCCGAACCGTGAGAGCCAGGAGTTCAGCGCCCGTCGGCGCCACCGGTCATGGCCGCCACCTGCACGTTTATTGCGCAGTAACGAGTCCTGGCGCAAGTTTGGTTATAGGTGCATCGCGGGTCCCGCCTCACGCTCGGAGGCGTCGAGCCCGCGCGGGACGACGGGCCACAGCGGCCGTCCTGCCCGAACCAGGCGTCTCAAAGGTCAATCTGCCAATCCCGCGCCACCGAGATCCGGAGCATCGCCCCCGGAACCTGCTCAGACTTTTTTAAGCAGAAACCAGCACGATTTTCGTCCCACTACGGTCACACTACATCGGGCTATGCCCTGTTTCAATGGCAGGCAGCTTATTCGACGCGCTATTAGCGCCAGCCGATGGACAGCGGCAAATTCCCTATCTCATGGTTCCTTTCAGCAGCGGTAGGTCACCCGCCTGGTTAGGTGGTCCGCTTGGATCTGCGCATCGCAACAGTCACTGGATCGGATCGCCATGGGCCCGCTGGGCAACGAGGGCGCGGGGGTAGCGTGAAGGGGCGCCAGCAGATTGGAGACACAGATGACCCGGCGAACTCCTGCCCCCGACTACCGGCGCCTGTTAGGCCGGAGCCTGCTCACCCTCGCCAACGTGATCACTGTCGCGGCGCCGATCGCCGCAGACTGGAACGACTCGCACATCTTTAATGACCACTGGCCCTCGCATGCACGGTTCCACGGCGTGACGGCACTGGCGATGGCCACCTCGCTGTCCGCCGCCAATATCTGGTCACTATGGTCTGGCGCAGCCGACCGGGACGCCGCCCGGTTCTTCGCGGCAGCGGTTCCGGTCGCGTACTGGGCGCCGTTCTTCCTGGCCCCGCTGGTGCCCGGCACCGGCGTGGACGACCCGCCGCACCCGGTCGGGCGGCTGGCAGGCGTGCCCGCCAACCTGCTCGGCGCCGCGGCGACCACCGCCACCGCCGCCGCCGGTTGGTGGATGAGCCGATGACCAGGACGAAGCCAGCGGTGGACTCGTCATGCTCGGACAGTAGCTTGTCCACCATTCCCATCCGGTTTACGGAACATCACCCACGTCACTGCCGCGCCGGGTCGCTGGGGTGCCGGGTGAGCGGCGTAGTGTGCACACTCATCCAGGCGTCCAGCGGGAGCGATTTCAGGATCGCCTGCATCTCGGCCGCATCCTGAGCACGCCAGAGGCCCAGCGAGCGCCCCTCGCCCGGCAGCGCCCACAGCCGCAGCAGGTGCCCCTGACCAGCCAGCTCGTATGCGCGTTCGGCCTCGCGCGCCTTGGTATCCTCCACCGTCCGGGCGGGCGTGCCGTCCGGGACGGTAACGGTGAAGGTGGTCAGAAACTCGGTGCCGTCCGGACCGGCCGCTAGCACCGGGTCGTTCGGGTGGCGGGCGAGCGGGGTGACTTCGTCCGTCCGCCAGACCCGCAGCGGCATAGAGGCGAGAACTCTCTCCAGATCGCCGCCATCGTCGGCAGCGAACAATCCGAGGCTCCGCCATTCGCCCGGCTCTAGCGGCGGGCGCCACAAGCGCAGCAGATGGCCCTGGCATGCGAGTTCACGCGAACGTGCCGCCTCGCGGGCACGGATATCGTCGATGGCATCCGCTGAGGTCCCGGCCGGAACGCGGGTGGTCATGACGACGAGGTATTCCATGGTCAGAACCTCCTAAGTTTGCCTAGATCCGGCCGGGCAGTCGGGTCGTGACCTCCTGGACCAGCCACGTGTTGCCATCGGGATCGCTGAAGGAGCAGAACGACCCGTAGCTGGTGCGCTGGGGGTCGGGACCAGGCTGCCGCGCCTCCGCCGGGAACGGCGGGCCGTGCCAGATCTGGCTCGCGTCGACGCCACGACTGGCGAGTACGTCCCTGGCTGCCTCGATGTCGGAGACTGTCAATCCCCCTTCGGCCGAGCCGGGCTCGGCCGCTGTGAGCCCGGTGCCGAACGTGATCGAGGCACCGGAACCCGGCGGGGTGAACTGGACGATGCGCAAGCCCTCGAGCGGGGCGACGTCGTCGTCGAACCGCCAGCCCAGTCGCTGGTAGAACTCCTTGGCCCGGTCGACGTCGGACACGGGGATGATCATGACCTCGAGATGCATGTCGACCTGGCCGACGGCCCCGTCGGGGCTGGCGTTGCTTACTTCGGTGGCACTCATGGCTGCCTCCTGGGCTGGTTGGTTGCGTGCACTGGCTCGGATGAAGACCTCAGCGGGCCTTCGCTGCGGTCATGCCATCAAGGCTGGTCTCCGCGCCTGCCCGTCGCGCCCGGTAAGGTCCCTGGTACAGACCCCCTGGGGTGCCCGATGCCGGGGGTCACGGGTCCAACGGCGCCGAGATTGCCAGGGCGGAGCGCTGTTCCCAGGCTCGGTGGATAAGGCACGGTTGGTGGCAAATGTCGGCTCCTGGTTCAGCCCAGCGGTTGCTTGGCCGCCGCCGCGAGTGCGCCGCGCTGGATCAGCTGGTGGTGAGCGTGCGCACCGGTCAGAGCCGGGCGCTGGTGCTGCGCGGCGAGGCCGGGGTCGGCAAGACCGCGTTGCTGGAGTATCTGGTGCGGCACGCGTCCGGGTGCGGCATTGCCCGGGCGACCGGCGTCGAGTCCGAGATCGAACTGGCGTACGCCGGATTGCAGCAGCTGTGCGCGCCGCTCCTGGACGGCTTGGACCGCCTGCCCGGCCCGCAGCGCAATGCGCTTGGCATTGCGTTCGGCCTGCGCGACGGCGCCGCGCCTGATCGGTTCCTCGTCGGCCTGGCGGTGCTGAGCCTGCTGGCAGATATAGCGGAGCAGCGGCCGCTCATCTGCGTCGTGGACGACGCCCAATGGCTCGACGCGGCTTCCGCGCAAGCGCTGGCCTTCGTTGCCCGCCGCCTGGGCGCGGAGTCGGTCGGGTTGGTGTTCGCTGCGCGCGAGCCAGGCGGCGAAGGGCACCTTGAGGCCCTGCCTCAGCTCGACGTGAGCGGCCTAGACGACCGAGCCGCACGGGCGCTGCTCGGGACAGTGCTCGCCGGGCCGCTCGATGAGCGAGTGCGCGATCGGATCGTGGCTGAAACGCGCGGCAACCCGCTGGCGCTCCTCGAGCTGCCGCGTGGCCGGACGCCCGCGGAGCTCGCGGGCGGATTCGGGCTCTCCGGGGGTCCGGCGATGCCGGGGCGGATCGAGCAGAGCTTCCGGGAGCGGCTGGCGCCGCTGCCGCCGCCCACGCGGCTCCTGCTGCTCATCGTTGCGGCTGAGCCGACCGGGGACCCGGTGCTGATGTGGCGGGCGGCCGCCGCGCTCGGCATCGACCCGGACGCGGTCACGGTGGCGGCCGGCGCGGGCCTGGTCGAGGTCGCCGCGCAGGTGCGCTTCAGTCATCCGCTGGTGCGTTCGGCGGTCTACGGCGCGGCCGCGCCGGAGGAGCGCCGGCGCGTGCACCGCGCGCTCGCCGAGGCCACCGATGCCGGCGTCGATCCCGATCGCCGCGCCTGGCACCGCGCGCAGGCGGCGGCTGGGCTCGACGAGGACATCGCCGACGAGCTGGAACGCTCGGCCGGGCGCGCCAGGGCGCGTGGCGGCATGGCAGCGGGGGCGGCGTTTCACGAGCGGGCCGCCGAGCTGACGCCCGATCTGAGGCTCCGAGCGCAACGCGCGCTCCTCGCCGCGCAATGCAAGCACATAGCCGGCGCACCCGAGGCGGCGCTCCGGCTGCTGGCGTTGGCGCAGGCCGGGCCGCTGGACGAGCACGGACGAGCCCGGGCGCAGCTGTTGCACGCGCAGATCACGTTCGCGATGACGCGCGGACGCGACGCTCCTCCCCTGCTGCTCGAGGCGGCCAGGCGGCTCGAACCGCTGGATCCTAGGCTCGCCCGCGAGACGTACCTCGACGCGTTCGCGGCGGCGCTCTCCGCAGACCGGCTGGTGCGGGGAGGCGGCGCAGATGAGATCGCGGCCGCCGTTCTCGGCGCCGGCTGGGAGCCCGCCACGCGCGCCAGCGATCTGCTGCTGGACGGGCTCGCGCTCCTCACCCGCGAGGGTTACGTCGCGGCGGCGGCGGCCCTGAAGCTCGCGTTGCGCGCGTTCCGCGACGAACCGCTCTCGGAGGAAGACGAGCTGCGCTGGCTGTGGCTGGCCTGCCGTATCGCCCGGGCGCTCGCCGATGATGAGGCGTGGGACGAGCTCGCCGCACGCCATCTCGAACTCGCGCGCCGGGCCGGAGCGTACTCCGCATTGCCCGTCGCGCTCACCGACCGCGTGCTCGTCGAACTGTTCTCCGGACGGACCGGGGCGGCTATGTCGCTGGCCGCCGAGTCGGACGCCGTCGTCGAGGCCACCGGCAGTCACCTGACCCTGCGCACCTCCATCGTGCTGGCGAACTGGCGAGGACGCGACGCCGAGGCAGTGACACTCATCGAGGAGGGGCGGCAGGACGCGCTGCGACGCGGCGAAGGGCTCTGGCTCGCCGCCAACGACTGGGGCAGCGCCATCCGCTACAACGGCCTCGGCCGCTATGAAGACGCCCTGGCCGCAGCCGAGCAGGCCGCCGACGCCGCGCGCGGGCTCGGGCCGCCGATCTTGCTGCTGGCCGAGCTGATCGAGGCCGCCGTGCGCAGCGGCCACGCCGACCGCGCAGCCGGGCCGCTCGCCCACCTCGCCGACATCGCGCATGCGGCCGGCACGGAGTGGGCGCTGGGCACCCATGCGCGCGCCGCGGCGATGCTGGCCGAGGGAGCAGCCGCCGAGCGGCTCTACCGGGAGGCGATCGAACGGTTGTCGCACATCAGAACGCAGGCGACGCTGGCCCGCGCTCGCCTCCTGTACGGCGAATGGCTGCGGCGCGAGAACCGTCGCGTCGACGCCCGCGAGCAGCTGCGAGCCGCGTACACGATGCTCTCGGACATGGGCATGGAGGCATACGCCGAGCGCGCCCACCGCGAGTTGCTGGCCACCGGCGAGACAGTGCGCAAGCGCACCGTCGCGACGCTCGACGAGCTGACCTCGCAGGAGGTGCAGGTGGCGCGCCTGGCGGCCGGCGGCCAGACGAACCCGGAGATCGCCGCCCAGCTGTTCCTCAGTCCGCGCACAGTGGAGTGGCACCTGAGCAAGGTGTTCGGAAAGCTCGGGATCGGCTCCCGCCGGGAACTGCGCGTCGCGTTGTCCGACGTTGGCCCAGCGGCCGCCCGCGGAGGCGCGTCTGCTGGCTGACGAAACGGGCGGCCGCGGCAGCGCGGCGGATCAGACGGCAGCGATCACCGTGTAGTAGGTGCGAGCCAGGAAATACCGGCCTTCTGCGGCCCGCTCCCGCAGGTCCGCCAGGAGGACGGCGCCCTCCTCAGAACTCAGCGCCCCGACGCGGACCAATTCCAAGGTGGCAGGTTCAATGAGCCACTGCTGGACGGCGCCAGATTCGCGGCTCAGCCGTACCTGCGCAGTCACTTCGATGTCTGTGAATCCGCAGCGCTCCAGCTGCCAGCTCAGCTCCCGGACGATTAGTCCGTTATTCATCTGATCGCAGAGCAGGTGCGTGAACCGGCGGCCAAGTTCCCGGTCGCTGAGCGCCAGGCACGTGCTGTCCCAGTCCCATTCACCGATGACCAGCAAACCTCCGGGCGCCAGCACCCGGCGCATCTCCACGACCGCTCGCCAGGGATCGGCGAGATGAAGCAGGACCTGTATCGCCTGGACCCGGTCGAAGGCCGCGTCGGCGAACGGCAGTCTGCAAGCGTCACCAACCTGGAAGGACACGTTGGCCTGGCCGGGATCGGCGCGCCGCCGCGCGCGGGCGATGAGCGTCGCGCTCAGATCGACGCCGACAGCCGAACCGGGAGCAACGAGCGGAGCCATGATCCGCAGCTGATCACCCACTCCGCAGCCGACATCGAGCACACGCAGCCCGGGCGTCAGCCGCAGCGACGCGAAAGCCGCAGCCGGATCACGCCGGGCCTGCGCCAGCCCTTCCGCGCGGGTCGCATCGAGGACGGAGGCATAGAACGAGGGGTCAGTGGTCTGATCAACCTGAGTCCAGCTCGCGCTGAAGTTCGTCGCTGGTACGCGTTCGCTCACGCACGCACTTCCCGTCGGACTGGGATATGCCGATCCTAGCCAGGCCACCGCGCACACGGTGCGCTCGGAGGGATCCTCCTAGCGCCCCTGCTCCACGTACGGGATCGTCTGCGGACCCTCCGGCAGCACGCAGAGCCGGGCATCCGGACCGACGCGCTGCAAAGCCGCGGCCGCGGCCGCGGTGACGTCGCGAGTCTGCTCCAGGTGCGCCGCCGCCAATTCGGTGTCCGACAACCAGGACGTGTGCATGATCACTTGGTGGCGCGCCTGGATGGCGGCCTGAATCTGGATCTGCCATTGGTCGGGGACGGTTCGCTCGCGGCCCGCGATCTCGGTCAGCAGTGCCTGCGGCGATCCGCCTGTCCGCAGCGCCTCTCGGTAGGACCCGTGCTCGGGGAATCCATCGCGGCATTCGGCCGCGCAGATGATGACCCCGCCCGGCTTGGTGATCTGACTGGCCGCCGACATTCCTTTCACGGACTGATAGAGATTCTGGTCGAGCGGATAGCCGGATCCGGTCGTGACGACCACGTCGAAAGGTGCCGGGACCGGCCGCATCGCGAGCGCTCTCGCGAGCTTGCAGGCCTGCGCGTGCATAGCGAGAATGTCACCGCCGAACGCGGCCACGATCTTCTTGTCCCGGTTCAGCACGACATCCACCGCGTACGTGACGCCCGTGGCCCGGGCAATGGCGCGCACGTCGTCATGCACCGGATTGCCGACGGTTACTCCCCAGGTAGCAGCGGGGTCGCCAATCCGGCGGGCGTCGTGCAGCACGAGGACGGTCTCGAGGCCCGCGAGGCCCGGCGCGACCATCTTCGGGCCGCCGGAGAACCCGGCGAAGAAGTGCGGCTCGACGAACCCGGTCGTGATCTTGACGTCCGCGTCCGTCCACTCGCGGTTCAGCCAGACGGGAACGCCGGCCCCGAGTATCCCGGCCCACGCCAGGCTGGCGGTGTCACGGGCATCGTGATTGATGACGCGGACCGCGTCGACGACCTGATCGCCGAGCATCTGGCGCAGTTCCGCGCTGGTGTTGGCGCGGTGCGTGCCGGTGGCGACCAGGACGACGACGTCGTCGAGATCGACGATCCCGGCCAGCTCGGCCAGCACTGCGCTGACCATCAACTCGCGAGGCTGGGCGCGGGTGATGTCGCACACCGAGATGGCGACCGTCTGCCCTGGGCGGACGCGATCGCGCAGCGGCTGGCCGGCCACCGGCGCCCGCAGGGCGGTCCGGACCTCGGCGCTGGCGTCCGCCGCCGCCGCGTGGTGGTTCGGGTACACGACCGTGGCGTCGGCCGGGACCTCGATGTCCAGGCCCTCGTCCCCGTAGGCGAGCCTGACCCGCACACGTGCTCCTGACGTTGGATCCCGGCTGCCCGGAAACTTCCGATGTTCTTGTCTGTCCATGTCTGGTCGTACCCGAATGTGGCCCGGCCGTCTACAGATACATTCTGATTGCTCAGGCTTCGTCCCCGAGCAGCGCCGCGACTGCCGCCTCCACCTCAGCGCCGACCGGGAGGCTTACGGGCTCGACGGGGATTGCGGCCAGGCCGGCCGCGGAGCTGTACCGGGCAATCAGCCGGGGGTCGATGTAGGCCGACCTGGCCACCGTCGGAGTGTCACCAAGCCAGCCCGCGACCGCGCGCACGCCGGCGTTGACGGCGCCGCGCGCCGCGCGCTCAGAAGCCGGCGGCCCCGCGCTGGCCAGCGCCAGGGCCATCAGCACGGTCGCGTTCCACGTGCGGAACTCCTTGGCCGTGAAGTGGCCGCCGGCGCTGTCGGCGATATAGGAACTGACGTCGTGCGAATGCAGCACGTGCCAGGAAGCGCTGGCGTCCTGGAAGCCGAAAAGGGCCGTGAGGCCGTTGTCGGCCCGGGCCAGCGCGCGGACGGCCGGCCGCACCGCGGGGTCGGTGACCGTCACGGTGCGCTGCTTTCCCTCCTTGGCGACGTAGTCGAACCGCAGGCCGTCGCGGCGCACGCTGACGTGCGACTTCTCCAAGCTGGCGGCGCCGTAGTGGTGATCAAGCTCGGCGTACCGCTCGCCGCCCAGCCGGAACAGCCCCAGGTCAATCAGCCGCACGGCGGTCGCGGCCACCCGGCGGCGGTCGAGCTCGTGATGCCGCAGATCGCGCAGCGTGGCCGCGCGCAGCACCGGCAGGGCGGCCGCGAACCGAAGCATGTGCGCGAACTTCTGCTCATCACGCTGCTCGCGCCATCGCTGGTGGTAGCGGTACTGGACGCGGCCCCGGCTGTCCACGCCCGTGGCCTGGATATGCCCGAGTGGATCCGGCGAGATCCACACACTCGTCCAGGCCGGCGGGATGGCCAGCGCTCTAATGCGGTCCAGGGTCAGCGGGTCGGTGACCTCGCCGCCGGTAACATCCAGATAGCCAACCGCTGTCCCGGCCCGCATTCGAGCCAGGCCGGGACCGCGCGGATCGCTGCGGTTCAGGCCGGGTACTGCAGCCGGCCGCGCAGCGTCAGTCACGTCGTCCCGACCCCCTCGTCGTGTCGCTGCATCCGCCGGCTGTTTGCACCGTACTCCCAGCTGGCCTCAGACTGCGGGCGCGGACGAGCGGTCGGCCAGCGCGCGTACCTCGGCCGCGATCTCGGGCCAGATTTCCGCGGGCAGGTCGTGGCCGACGCCAGGCAGGATTACCAGCCGCGCTCCGGCAATCGCGGCCGCGGTGTCCCGGCCAGCAGACGGCCGCAGCAACGGGTCGGCGTCACCGTGCAGGATCAGCGCGGGCTTACGCAGCTCCGCCAGGCGACCGCCGTGCCAGCTCGCGCCCGCCTGCCGGGACTGGGCGGCGACGTCGCGCACGCCGCTGCTGCGGTCGCGTTCGATGCGCTCGCGCGCCGCCGGCTCGTCGAAGGGATAGCCGGGCGAGGACAGCACGCGCGCGAGCGCGAGACCCAGCGCGACGTCACCATCCCGGCCCGCGGGGACTCGCAGCCGGGTCAGCCGCGCGAGCGTGCCGAGTCGGATGTAGCGGACCAGGGCGAACAGACCCGCGTCGCTCGGCTGTGCCGCCATCGCGGTGACGGTGCGGACCCGGTCCGGGTGGCGCAGTGCGATGCGCTGCGCCACCAGACCGCCCATCGAGACGCCGAGCAAGTGCGCCGAATCCCAGCCCAGCGCGTCCAGCACCGCGACGGCGTCGTCGGTCATGTCCTCCGCGCTGTAGGCCGCTGTCTGATGGCGGACCACGGCCGTGATCGGGCTGCGGCTCCGCGCGCCGGCGAAGCGAGTCGACTGGCCCGCGTCCCGCTGGTCGTAGGCCACGACGTGAAAGCCCTGCGCCACGAGCACGCGGATGAAGCCCGCAGGCCACCAGAACCGGGACACGGCCATGCCCATGATCAGCAGCAGCGGATCTCCCCCGCTGCCGCCGAGATCCTCGTAGGCAATGTCGACAGCGCCGTTGCGGGCATATCGCGGCTGGCTGGCTTCGGTCATGACGCCTCCCGTATTTGCGAACGATGTTCGCGAACTACGATATCACTATGACGGAGGACGCTGGATCAGCAGCGGCGCCGATCTGGCTGCGCCCGGAGCGAGCGGGAGCTGGGCGTCCGGCCCGGCGCAGCCGGGCGCAGCTGGCCGGCGCGGCCATCGCGCTAGCCGACCGTGAGGGCCTCGACGCTGTCTCGATGCGACGCGTCGGGGCCGAACTGGGAACGGGCGCCGCCTCGCTGTACCGCTATGTCGATAACCGCGAGGATCTGCTGGACCTGATGACCGACGCGGTCGCGGCCGAATACGACCTGCCGGCCCGGACCGGAGACTGGCAGGCCGACCTGGTGCGGGTAGCCGAGCAAGCGCGGCTGATCATGCTGCGGCACCCGTGGCTGCCGGGTCTGCTGCTGACCCGGTCGCCGCTAGGTCCCCGTGGTCTCGCCGTGCTGGAGTACACGCTCGCCGCGCTGGCCGGGCATCCCGCCGAAACCGCCGCGAAGATCGAGGCCTTCGCCGTGATGACCGGGCTGACCGCCATGTTCGTGCAGGCGGAGACCGCCGGGGACGCGGCGGTACGGGAACGGAACGCGGCATTCCTGCAGCACGCGGTCACGTCCGGAGAGCATCCGGAACTAGCGCGGCTGCTCGCGGACGCGAGGCCGGCGCCAGGTGGCCCGGCTGACCGGTTTGCGGAGATCGTCGGCCGGGTTCTCTACGGCCTGCTCGGGCCGGCCTAGCCGGCTACCACCACTTGTTCTCCTGGGCGGCGTCGGTACCACCAGTCTGGTCGAGTGCGTCAAGCTCCGCCATGTCCTGTGCCGACAGGGCAAAGTCGAAGATCTGCGCGTTCTCCGCGATCCGCTCCCGGCGCACCGACTTGGGGATGACGATGAGCCCGTGCTGCAGGCACCAGCGCAGCAGCACCTGGGCCGGCGTCCGCCCGGCCTGGCTCGCGATCCGGGCGACAGCAGCGTCGGTCAGCGAGCTGCCGGTACCGAGCGGGCTGTAGGCCTCGACGGCCACGTCGTGCTTCGCGCACGCCGCCAGCAGCCCGCGCCGGTAGCGATGCGGGTTGAACTGGACCTGGTTGACGGCCGGGGGAATCGTGCCGGTCGCGATCACGGTCTCGACCTCGGCGGCGCTGTAGTTCGAGATCCCGATGGACCGGGTCAGTCCCAGCTCGCGCGCGCGTTCGAGGCCGGCCCACATCCGGGCCAGGTCACCTTGCGGCCAGTGGACCAGATACAGGTCGAGCTGCTCGACGCCCAGGCGGCGCAGGCTCAGCTCAGCCTGGGCGACCGGGTCACCGCGCCGCGGCAGGACCTTCTCACTGCGTCGCGGCCGGAACTTCGTCGTGATGAACACCTGATCGCGCGGCACGCCGCTGTCGCGCAGCGCCCGGCCGACACTCTCCTCATTTCCGTACGCCTGAGCGGTGTCAATGTGCCGGTAACCGGCCTCGAGCGCCCAGCGGACGGCGTTCACGCACTCCGGCCCGTCCGGGATCTGCCAGACGCCAAGACCGAGCACGGGCATCTCGTTCCCGTCCGCAAGCAGACGGGTCGTACCTCCGGCTGAATCCATGCCCACCATCATCGGCCAGCGGCGCCGCGCCCTGGCGGCCGGGGCCGGGCACGTTCACGAGCCGACCGGGTCGGCCGTGCCGTCCGACTGGAGGCGCTCAAAAACGAGGCGGATGGCTACCGAGCCCTCGCCGACCGCGACCGCGACGCGCTTCACCGACCCGCTGCGCACGTCGCCGACCGCGAAGATGCCGGGGCGGCTGGTCTCCAGGAACAGTGGCGGCCGGTTTAGATCCTCCAGTTGGTCGGGCGGGATGTCGGTTCCGGTCCGCAGGAAACCGTGGCTGTCTTGTGCCAGCTGCCCCGCCAGCCACCCCGTTCCTGGCTTCGCGCCGATGAAGACGAACAGCCCGGCGACGGCCAGCTCCGACTCCTCCGGCTCGCCTTCGCGGCGCAGCCGGATCCCTTCCAGCCGGCCCGTTCCGGTCAGCGCGGTGACCTGGGCTCCGGTCCAGACGTCGATGGCGGGGTTGCGCTCGATCCGGTCCAGCAGATAGCGCGACATGGTGGCCGCCAGCGACGGCCCGCGGATGATCACGTGCACGCGGGCGCACGTGCGGCTGAGGAACAGCGCCGCCTGCCCGGCCGAGTTCCCGCCGCCGACGACGGCCGCCGGACCGGATCCGCAGGCCTGGGCCTCGGCCTGGGTCGCGGCGTAGTACACCCCGACGTCCTCGAAGTCGGCCAGGCGGTCCAGCGGCAGCCGGTTGTAGCGGGCCCCGGTCGAGATGATGACCGACCGGGCCGAGATGGTCTCACCGTCGTCGAAGGAAACCAGGTGGATGCCGTCCCGCCACGACAGCGACGCGGCCTTGGCGGCCAGCTTGATCCGGACGCCGAACTTCTGCGCCTGCAGCGTCCCGCGGGCGGCGAGTTCCTCGCCGGACACGCCAGCCGGGAAACCGAGGTAGTTCTCGATGCGCGAGGAGGTGCCGGCCTGGCCACCGAGTGCGGTGTCCTCCGCCAGCGTCGTGGTCATGCCCTCGGACGCGCCATAGACCGACGCTGCGAGTCCGGCCGGGCCCGCGCCGACGACCAGCAGGTCGCAGACTCCGGGCGGCGGCGAGCCGGGCTCGCCGGAGACGCCGAGGGCGGCCAGCAGCGCGCGGCTGCCGGGATTCCTGAGCACCGGCCCGCCGGGCACGATGATGATCGGCAGCTCGCCAACGGCTACGTGCAGTCCCTGCAGGATCTGCTCCGCCTCGGGCGACGTCTCCAGGTCCAGCCAGGTCCAGACCAGCCGGTTTCGGGCCAGGACCTCCAGCAGCCGGCGTGTGTCCGGGTCGAAACGCGACCCGATCATGGTCAGGCCGGTCCCCTGGCGCAGCAGGATCGAGTGCCGTTGCAGCAAAGTGCGCAGGAGGAGGTCGCTCAGCGCGGGCTCGTGCGCCATTACCCGGCGCAGTTGCTCCACCGGAACGGCGAGCACGCGCCCCGGCGAGGTGGCGACCGCGCTCAGGAAGGCGCGCTGCCCGGTGAGGACGCCGATCTCGCCGAGGAACTGGGACGGCCCGTAGCTGGCGATAACGCTCGCGCCGGCGTGGCCGTGATCCTTGACGATGTCGGCTGTCCCGGTCAGCAGCACGATCAGGTCGTAGTTCTCGTCGCCGTCGGCGAAGAGCAGGTCACCAACTTCCACGTCACGCTCGCTGCCGTAGCCGCGCAGCACCGCCAGCTCGGCCGCGTCCAGCACCGGGGCCCGGCCGGGCTCCGAGATCAGGCGATCGCCGCCGCTGGCGGGCAGCCCGGCGACCGGGTCAGGAGACGTCACGAGTCTCCATGATGCCGCTGCCGGCCCGCGGCGTGCCTGCCTGGTCGAAGAGATCTGCTAGTTATCCGGCAGGCGAACCCTGACTTCGGCGGTCGCCGGGCCGCACCTCGGCGGCCATCACCGCGATCCGGCTGTCAGTCACACCCGTTATGCTGGCCGCTCTGCGCCGCCGGCGTCCAGTTCTGCCCGGCGCGGGTTGTCAGTTGGGGAGGGTGCAGGTGGCACGGGATAGCACGGGACCGGCGGTTCTCGTCGAGGGCCTGACGAAATCATTCGGAGATGTGCACGCGCTGCGCGGCATCGACCTTTCTGTGCCACGCGGCACGGTGCTCGGTGTCCTCGGCCCGAACGGGGCCGGCAAGACCACGGCCGTCCGCATCCTCACGACGCTGCTGCGCCCGGACAAGGGGCGGGCTCTGGTGGAAGGGCGCGACGTCGTCCGGGAGCCCGCCGCGGTACGGCGCGAGATCGGCCTGTCCGGGCAGTCGGCCGCCATTCAGGAGGAACTCACCGGCCGGGAGAACCTTGAGATCATCGGCCGGCTCTTCCATCTGAGCTGGCCGCAGGCCCGCGTCCGCGCCGTCGAGCTGCTCGAGCAGTTCGATCTCACCGACGCGGCCGACCGGCACGCCAAGAACTACTCCGGCGGCATGCAGCGCCGCCTCGACCTCGCGGCGAGCTTGGTCGGCCACCCGCACGTCCTGTTCCTCGATGAACCGACTACCGGTCTCGACCCGCGCTCGCGGCTCGGCATGTGGGACATCATCAAGGGCCTGGTTGAGGGCGGCACCACGCTCCTGCTCACGACCCAGTACCTCGATGAGGCCGACGAACTGGCCGATGAGATCGTCGTCATCGACCACGGTCTGGTCATCGCGTCCGGCACGGCCGACGAGCTCAAGTCGCGCGTCGGCGGCGACGTGCTGGAGTTCACCGTGCCCGATCGCGATCGCATCTCCGACGCCGTCGGCGCGGTCGCCCGGGTCGGCGAGAGCGAGCCGCACGCCGACAAGGACACCGGCGTCGTCACCGTCGGCGTCGGCGGCCGTGGTTCCGACGCGCTGGTCGACGCGGTCCGCAGCCTGGACGCGGCCGCCGTCCAGACCAAGGGCCTCGCGCTCCGCCGCCCGTCGCTGGACGACGTGTTCCTCGCCCTGACCGGGCACGCGGCCGAAGAAGAAGAGCAGGAGGCCAGGAGCCCGGGCCGCCGCGGGCGACGCGGCAAGTCAGGCCCGGCCGCGGCGCGAGGGGCCGGGAAGGCCGGCTCGACGGACGGTACCGACACGGAGGCAGGCTCATGACCGCCGCGACCGCAGTCCCGACGCGAAGCCCCGACGACCCGGGACTGCTCGACCGGACCCGGTGGGCGATCAGCGACACGCTCACGATCACCCGGCGCAACCTGCTGGTCTGGACCCGGGTGCCCGCGTACCTGGTCTTCACCGTGATCCAGCCGGTCATGTTCGTGCTGCTGTTCCGCTACGTCTTCGGCGGCGCCATCAACGTGCCCGGCCACATCAACTATGTGAACTTCCTGATGCCGGGCATCATCGCGCAGACGGCCGCGTTCGCCACCTTCGGCACGGCGATCGCGCTCGCCCAGGAACTCAAGAAGGGCGTCATCGACCGGCTCCGCTCGATGCCGATGGCGCGCTCCGCCGTCCTGGCCGGCGCTGGTGGCCGACACCGGCCGCATGCTCCTCACGATCCTCATCGTGGTCGGCGTCGGCTACGCGGTCGGCTTCCGCTTCTCCAACGGGGCCTTCAACGCGATCCTGATGATCGTCCTGGCCACCGTGTTCGGACTGGCGATCTGCCTGATCTCGGCGTTCACGGGCCTGGCCATCGGAGACGAGGAATCAGTCCAGGCCTTCGGCCTCATCTGGCTGTTCCCGCTCACGTTCCTCAGCTCGGCCTTCGTGCCCATCTCCTCGATGCCCGGCTGGCTGCAGGCCTTCGCCAACAACCAGCCGGTCACCTACGTCGTGGACACGATGCGATCGCTTGCCCTCGGCGGTCCGATCGCGTCCAACTTCTGGAAAGCCGCCGTCTGGCTCATCGCGATCTTCGTCGTGTTCTCGCCGCTGGCCGTGCGCGCCTACAAACGCGCCAGCTGATCGTCACCCGGTCTGTTCTGCCGCCGCCCCGAGGTGCCACCGGACGACGCGGAAGCCGTGCCGCAGCGCCGCGGCGAGCGCGTCGGGGTCGAGCCGCCCGTCGGGCCGCCGCGGCATCGGGATGAACCGGGCGGCCCGCGGATTCTTCTCGGCGATGACGCCGAGCAGCCGCTCCACCTCGGCCGGATCGCCGACCAGACGCGCCGCATGGCACGCCGCGTTCGAGGCACTCAGCCCGGACCACTATGCCGAAATCCGCGGCCTATCCGATGCCGAACTGCTTCAGCTACGCGACACCTACGCTGCCGAGTCATCGTGGGCCCCCCCGTGGACCGGCGAGCATCTCCGCCAGGTCCGCCTCGCCGCCGAACACACCCGCCTCGAATACATCCGCGCCACCGCCGAAGCCAAAACCGCGGCCAGCCACGGCGACTCAGAAGCCTCGGGTCGGCACGAGCAAATGGCTGCCAGTTACTTAGCGATGCTGGGCCTTTATCAGGGATGCGAAACCGCGCTTGCCAACATGATGAATGACTACACCGGCTGGAGCCAGTCAACCGCCACCCAGCGCCGCCGGGCCATCGCCGCAGACACCGAACTGCGTCACCGCCACCCAGGCCGGCAATACCCGCCGATCCGCTCCGCCGAGCCTTTGGCCAGCACCGAACTAAACGTGCACGGTCCCGCGTCCACCAAGTCGGCGGCCGCGATCTACCAGTCACTCGCCGAGCTGACCTCCGGGCGCCCGGCATTCGCAGAGAAGCTCGCCACGCGTCACCGCGACACCCAGCGCGAGCGGGTCCGCGGTGAAGTCGTCCTCCTCGATTCGCAGTCACTCAAGTCGCCGAGCAACAGCGCCGTCCTTCAGCCGCCATGCCCGGCGTTGCGGCCCTCATCCCGTTTCCTGGCCCTGATTGCCGATTCCGAGAAAGACAGGGAGGCCGCGGAATGAGGGCGCAACCGGCGGGCATCCTTGCCCGCCGGGCGACAGGACGGCATGCAGTCCGCCGGCTTTCCCGAAGACAGCATCTCAGTCCAATCGCCGAGGTCGTGCCACCGGCGGGAGACGGATCACCGCTGTGGCCCGGCCGGAGACTCTTGCCGACTCAGGAACCGTGACCGGAGGCTCTCTCGATGTAGGAAGCGGCGGAGCGTGCCGCCGTTTCGGCAACCGGGTCGACCTGTGGTTCTGGTTGTTCTGGATCGACGTCCGGCCGCCGGGTCAAAGTCATCTTGCCGGAGGCAGACAATGCCAAGACGATGGCAGCAAAGATGACGTACGAGCTGCCGATGACCTGCTGCCAGGCTGCCCAGCGAAGCTCCCGGTTCGCGGCGGCTGGAAACCAGCCCTGAGGGCCGGATACGAATATCGCAAGACCAGCGATAGCCTCCACCCTCGATCGCGCGGAGTGACATCGCCAGCCGAAAACTGCAAGCGTCAGCAATGCAGGCGCGATCCAGACCCAATGGTGTGTCCACGAGATCGGCGAGATCAGGAACTCCGCGAAGGCGTTGAGTGACAGTGCCCAGCAAACCTCTGACGCCTTGAGGGCGTACCGCATGCCCCGGTAAGCCGCAGCCAGTACTACCGCCGACAGTGCGAGCCAGACAACCTTGCTCGCGGTGCCCTGAGGATCAAGCCCAGCGCGCGCCAGAACGGCCTGAATGCTCTGGTTACCGGCATAGTCCAGGCCGCCAACCCTGCTGGTGTCGAATACAACGCTGGTCCAGTATCGAACTGAGTCGTGCCACGCGAGCAGGAAACCGACGCCGGTCACGACCCCGAATGACACCAGTGCGCTGACCGCTGCGCGGTAGTCCTTCCTCAGCAGGAAGAACAGCAGGAAGGCCAGTGGTGTCAGTTTGACTGCCGCGGCGATGCCCAGCAGAACCCCACGTGGCCAGCGCGGGTCCTCTGTCAGGCAGTCCAGTGTGACCAGCGCCATCAGGATTATGTTGATCTGGCCCAGCGTCAGGTCGTTGCGCACAGGCTCGACGATCAGGGCCACCGGCGTCAACCAGGCCAGCACCCACAGTGACCTGCTGCCTGGTTCAGTGAGACGGCTCCAGAAGAGCTGCAATACGACACCGAGCGCCGCGACGCTAATGAGCGGCAGGACGGTGACTGCCACCAGATTTGGGGCGAGTGACAAGGGCGAGAAGAAGACTGCCGCGATCGGCGGGTAGGTGAACGGTAGCCGGAGCAGGCCATCGGGCATGCGGGGCTGCAGGTACAGGTTGCCTCCATGCAGCCAGATTTGCCCGCCCAGCCGGAAGACGCCCAGGTCCTCGCGGTACCGGCCGAGGCCGACACCGTGGCTGAACGAGAGCAGGTAGTACGCGAGCGCAGCCACATTTGCTAGAACCAGCCCGGCGCGCACCCACCAAAGGGCAGGACGCGGGAAAACAAGGCCGACCGACCCCCATCTGGCAGGTGCCAGGATCGGAGCAACGCGAGATGGCATCCGGCAAGCGTAGCGGGGTGCAACCGCATTGAGGACAATTCGGGAGCGCGCTTCGGGCTGCCGTATGCCACCGTCACGGTCACCGCGACCTGGATCTAGCGGAATCGCAGCTCGGCCGGAAGCGCCGAGTTGAGCGAGCCGGAGGAGAATGCGGCGACCGCCACCGGCCCGCGGTCGAAGCCCGCCCCGGCGACGGCGTCCGCCAGCTGCGGCAGCGCCCGGACCGCGGCCACGGCCGCCGCGTCAACGTCGACCCGCACCCCGGTCCCGAGATCCCGCACGCGCACGTTGTGACTGCGGATCCCGGCCGTGGCCAGCATCCGCCGCAGCGCTACCTCGGCCGCGTCCACCCTGGCCAGTCGCTGCGGCGTGATCTGAATCCCGTAGGCGATCCGGCTGGACAGGCACGGGCTGGCGGGCAGGTCAGCCGACGGCAGGTCCCATCGCCGGCTCAGCGCCCGCACCGCGGCCTTGCCCATGCCGGTGTCGGCGAGCGGGGTGCCGGCCCCGCGCTCGGCCGCCGCCCTGATGCCGGGTCGCCAGCCCGCCCGCACGTCATCGGCGTTCGTTCCGGTAACGAGCAAAGCGCCGGGACTGACATAGCCGGACGCCGCCACCGTGTCCATCAGCGTTGCCTTGCAGAAATAGCAGCGGTCTGGTCCGTTCGCGGAATATCCGGGATTATCAATTTCGCGCGTGACCATTTCCGAATGGCGCACGGCCAGCGTGCTGGCGAGGTCACGGGCGCGGGCCAGCATGCCGTCTGGCAGCGCGTCAGATACCGCCGTAACCGCGTGCACAACAGCAGGTCCGAGCGCGCGCACCGCCGCCGCGAGCACGAGCGACGAATCAACTCCGCCGGAAAAAGCGACGGTAACTTCGCGGCCGCGATTAAACCACGCCAGCAGCTCCGCAGAATCATCGCGCGGCTGGGATTCAGCGGACTGGCGATACTGCATGAGTCATTATGACACGATTAGGTAATGAGCACCGCGCCCGCCCGTGACATCGGTTTCGCCCGGCTGGATCTTGACCGGCTGCGCCGCACCGGGGATCCGGAGGTGATCCTCGCCTCGCATAAGACCCCCGGCCAGACGGTGGCCTCGCTGCGGGCGCTGACCGAGGCGCACCCCGCCCGCGCGATCCTGGCGACCAGATGCGATGCGCAGACGCGGGCCGCCTGTCAGCGCGAGTTCCCGGCCGCCACGGTCGACGACACCGGCCGGACCGTCGTGCTCGGACCGATGCCCGAGCCGAAGGGCACGGTCGCGGTCGTGACCGCGGGTACCTCCGACCTGCCAGTTGCGCGCGAGGCCATCGTCACCGCCCAGGTATTCGGCGCCGCCGCGACGCTGATCCCGGACGTCGGCGTGGCCGGACTGCACCGGCTGCTGGCGGAGACCGAGACACTCGCGGCCGCGGACGCGATCGTCGCGATCGCGGGCACCGACGGCGCCATGCCGGGCGTGGTGGCCGGGCTGGTCGGGGCGCCGGTCATCGCGGTCCCCACCAGCGTCGGGTACGGCACGTCGCTCGGCGGGATCGCAGCCCTGCTGACGATGCTCAACGCTTGCTCACCCGGCCTGACCGTCGTCAACATCGACAACGGATTCAGCGCCGCGGTCGCGGCGGCGCGGATCGCGCGACGGGTGGGCGCGTTGCGGTGAGCACGGCCGCATGGATCGACGCCAGCGCCGGCGCGGCCGGCGACATGCTGCTCGGGGCGCTGCTCGACGCCGGCGCTGACCTTGCGGCCGTCGAGTCGGCCGTCACGAGGCTCAGCTCGGCGGCCGGCGAAGGCATGACGCTCCGGCGGGAAAGCGTCCGGCGGCACGGGCTGCGGGCGACGCACGTCATCGTCGACGGCACGACGAGCACGGTGCACCGGCGCCTGGCCGACGTGCTCGCGCTGGTCACGGCGGCCGGGCTGGCCGGCCCGGCGGAGGCATTCGCGACCCGTGTCTTCGGCTTGCTGGCCAGCGCCGAAGCGCGGGTACACGGTGTCCCGGCCGACGAGATCGAGTTCCATGAGGTTGGCGCCCTGGACTCGCTCGCCGATGTCACCGGCACCGCGGCGGCGCTGGACTCGCTCGGGCTGCTCGGGCCGGACGCGACCGTCACCGTCAGCAGCGTCGGCCTGGGCCACGGCACCGTGACCGGCGCGCACGGACTGCTCCCGGTTCCGGTCCCGGCGGTGCTCCAGTTGCTGGCCGACGCCGGCGCGCCGGTCGGCGCCGGGCCGGGGGCAGGCGAGCTGTGCACGCCGACGGGCGCGGCGCTGCTCGCGGCCATGGCGTCCGGCTGGGGGCCAGTGCCGCCGATGGTGGTCGGCTCGTCCGGATACGGGGCCGGGGGCCGTGATCCGGACAGCCACGCGAACGTCCTGCGGGTACTGATCGGGACCGCGGCCGCGCAGGCCCCGGCCTGGCAGACCGCCTCGCTGCGGCTGGTGGAGTCTACGGTCGACGACCTTGACCCGCGGCTGTGGCCGGAAGCGCTCGCCGCCATGCACGCGGCCGGCGCGATTGACTGCTGGCTCACCCCGGTGCTGCTGCGCAATGGCCGGCCCGGCCACGTCGTCAGCGCGCTCACCGGGCCGGACACGGTCGACCCGGTCGTGCGGGCCTTGCTGCGGGAAACGACGACGCTGGGCGTGCGGCTGCTGGACATCAGCCGCCTGTCACTCCCCCGCGACCAAGTCGAAGTCGAGATCAGCGGGCACGCCATCCCGGTGAAGCGCGGCTGGCTGGACGGCGAGATCGTTACTACCCAGCCTGAATTCGCCGACGCGCGCGCCGCCGCGCTGGCGCTCGGCCTGCCGCTGGCCCAGGTCCTGGACGCCGCCAGGGCGGCCGCCCGGGTCCAGGCCAATAGGCCGAAGACTTAGGGGGCGGGTTCCCACCGGGCCATAAGTCTTCGGCTTGCCCGGTCGCCGACCCGATTTGACGCATTGTCATCTGCATGGCACCCTTCGTAACTGAAATGCACGCGGATTCACCTGTTTAGCTGCGGTTTGCCCAGATCTTTCACACGGGAAAAGCACTGGCAGGACCGCTGATCCACGTCTCCCCGAGGGCCGCCAATCATGAGGTTGCGTCACACGTCCATCCGCCTGCGGATGCTCCTGCTCGTCCTGGTCCCGCTGACGGCCCTGGTCCTGGTCTACGCCTACGCGGTGGCCGGTCAGATCAGCACCGCCGTCGGCCTGGCCAACACGGGCAAGATCAGCGGCACGACCATCACGCCGGTGACCGACGCGATGGTCGCGCTGAACGCCGAGCGCACCGGCGCGATCCAGTACCTCGGCGCCCGTTCCGGCCAGACGACCGGGGCCTTCCGGCAGGCCGAGGCGGTCACGGACAAGGCGTTCCGGGTCGTCGAGACGATCACTAAGTCCGGACCGGTCACGGCCAGCGCGTCCCGGCTGGACAAGGCGGCCGCCGCGAAGTTCGTCCGCGACGACGACGGCGAGCTGCAGACGCTGCGCAGCGAGGTCGCCAGCGGCACCATCGGCCGGACGGCCGCCATCAACGCCTACGGCGCGATCATGTCCGACGGTCTGCGCGTCGCCGAGCAGTCGCTCCAGGAGACGTTCGTGAGCCAGTCGCTGGCCACCACGGCGCGGCAGGAAGTGAACCTGTACGCGGCCGAGATGCTCGCGCTGGAAGAAAACGACATCTACACCGGCGACGTCATGGCCGGGCAGCTGCCCGCGTCGGATCAGAAGGAGTTCGCCCAGCTGGCGGGGCTGCGGCAGTACCTGGTCCGGGACGCGGTGCCGCAGCTTGACGCCGAGGCCAGCAGCCTGCTGCACCAGCAGGTGCCGGACTCGCTGGCCGCGGCGCTGACCAGGCAGGAGGACGCGATCATCGCGGCCCCGGCCGGCACCGCCGCTACCGCCGTGCCGCTCCGCCGGTGGCAGGACACCGCAGGCGGCTACGCCGCGCACCTGCAGGTCGTGCTGACCAAGAGCCCGGCCTGGATTCAGACCCAGGTGACATCCTCGGCGCGCAGGGCCCTGACCACGCTGATCGTGGTGGCGAGCGCCGGCCTGCTCCTGGTCCTCGCCTCGATCCTGTTCTCGCTGCTGATGGGCCGCCGGCTGATGCGCAGGCTGAACGGCCTGCGGCAGGCCGCACTGGAGCTCGCGCACGAGCGGCTGCCCGCGGTCATGACCAGACTCCAGGACGGCGAGACCGTCGACGTCGACGCCGAGGCACCCCCGGTCGGGGACGGCATGGACGAGATCGATCAGGTGCGGCAGGCGTTCAACTCGGTGCACCGCACCGCGGTCGCCGCCGCGGTGCACGAGGCCAACCTGCGCCGTGGCATCAACCAGGTATTCCGCAACCTAGCCCGGCGCAGCCAGGTGCTGCTGCACCGCCAGCTCGGCCTGCTCGACGGCATGGAGCGCCGGGCCGAGGAGCCAGAGCAGCTCGAGGACCTGTTCCGCATCGACCACCTGACCACGCGCATGCGGCGGCACGCGGAGGGCCTGATCGTGCTGGCCGGTGACTCGCCCGGTCGGGGCTGGCGGCAGCCCGTTCGGTTCATCGACGTGCTCCGCGCGGCGGTGGCCGAGATCGAGGACTACGGCCGGGTCCGGGTTGAGGTCCGCACCAAGGCGGCGCTGGCCGGCCCGGCCGTTGCCGATGTCGTTCACCTGCTCGCCGAGCTGATCGAGAACGCCGCGGCCTACTCCCCGCCGACGACGGTGGTGCGGGTGCAGGGCGAACTCGTGGGCAAGGGCTTCTGCGTCGAGATCGAGGACCGCGGCCTCGGGATGAGCACGGATCAGCTGGCCGAGCTCAACGACAAGCTCGCCAGCGTGCCCGCGTTCGACCTGGCCGGGAGCGACCGGCTGGGCTTGTTCGTCGCGGCCCGGCTGGCGCACCGGCACGACATCACCGTCGCCCTGCGCGGGTCGGTCTACGGCGGCACCACCGCCGTGGTGATCATCCCGACGAACCTGGTGGTCACCGACGACAGCCAGGTCCCCGCCGTCGAGACCACGCGATACGCGCTCCGGGGCGACGCGCCGGTGCCCGCGCTCAGCGGTGCCAACGGCCACAGTGCCAACGGCCACGGCGCCAACGGCCACAGTGCCAACGGCGCCAACGGCTGCGCAACGGGCACGGCAACGGCCTGGCGCGCAGCCTGCCCGAGCCGGCGACCGGGCCTGGCCCGAGCCAGTCCGCGGTCTCCGCTGACTCGGGCTGGTGGACCAGGCCGACGCAGGCGGCCGACCTCCGTGCCGCCGAGCCACGTCACCGGGGGCGCGACCGAGCTCGTGCCGGACCCGGTACCGGACGGTCCGGACGACGCCGGGCTGCCCGTCCGCGTCCGCCAGGCGAGCCTCGCCCCGCAGCTGCGGAGTGAGGCGCCGGAGGCGGCGACCACCGGCACGTTCGAGGCCGCGCCCGCTTCGGCCGAAGCGATCCGCAGCACGCTGTCGGCGATGCAGCGGGGCTGGGAACGGGGCCGGTCCGCGGCCCGGGCGCCGGACGGGACCCAGCCGGGCGCCGCGCGCGACGAGGAGGTCTGACATGCGGCCGTCAGGTCAGCTCGACTGGCTGCTGGACGATCTGGTCGGGCGCGTCACCGAGGTCACCAAGGCGGTGATCCTGTCGCGCGATGGCCTCGCGGTTGGTTCCTCGGACGGCATGAGCCGGGAGGACGCGGAGTACCTGTGCGCCGCCGCGGCCGCGTTCCAGAGCCTGGCCAAGGGCACCAGCCAGCACTTCGGCGGCGGCGCCGTCCGGCAGACGGTCATCGAGATGGAGTCGGCATTCCTGTTCGTGATGGCTGCGGGCGAGGGCAGCTGCCTGGCCGTGCTCGCCGCGCAGGGCGCGGACGTCGGCCTGGTCGCGTACGAGATGGCCCTTCTGGTCACCCGCGTCGGCCAGCACCTGGGCGTGGCGCACCGGGCACCGGCCGAAGTCAGGTGACGCCGGTGCAGCCGTCCGACCGGGAGTGGCTCGACGAGGCCGCGGGCCCGGTTGTCCGCCCGTACGCCCTCACCGGCGGGCTGACCCGGCCGTCGGGGCAGCGGTTCGACCTGCTGGACCTGGTGGGCGTGGTCCGGCGGCCGGACCAGGAACTGCCCGATCTCGCACCGGAGCAGACCGAGGTGCTGCGGCGCTGCCAGATACCGGCCCCGCTGGTCGATCTCGCGGCCGACCTGGACCTGCCCGTCGGCGTCATCCGGATTCTCGTCTCCGACCTGCGCGAGCGCGGCCTCGTCACGATTCACCGCGCCCAGCCCGCCGGCACTGGCGATCTCAAGATCCTGCAGGAGGTTGTCGATGGCCTTCGACGCATCTGAGCCCGGCCACGGAACGCCGCCGGAGCTGACGACGGTCAAGATCCTGGTCGCGGGCGGATTCGGCGCCGGGAAGACCACGCTCGTCGGCTCGGTGAGCGAGATCCGCCCGCTGCGGACCGAGGAAACCCTGACCGAGCGCAGCGAACTCACCGACTCGCTGTACGGGGTGGAAGAGAAGTCGACGACCACCGTCGCCATGGACTTCGGCCGGATCACGATCCGGCGCGATCTGGTCGTGTACCTGTTCGGCACGCCAGGGCAGCGCCGGTTCTGGTTCATGTGGGATGACCTGGCCTATGGCGCGCTGGGCGCCGTGGTCCTGGCCGACGAGCGCCGGCTCGCCGACTGCTTCCCCGCCGTCGACTTCTTCGAGGCCAAGGGCATCCCGTTCGTGGTGGCGGTGAACTGCTTCGAACCAGAGCGCCGGCACCCGCTGGACTCGATCACCCAGGCGCTGAACCTCGCCGCCGATGTGCCGGTCATCGCGTGCGACGCGCGCCAGCGGGAGTCGAGCCGGGACGTCCTGGTCGCGCTCGCCGAGCACGCGATCAGCCGGCACCGGGATCACCGCGCCGCCTGAACCTCGGGCCGCGCCGACAGCGATCCCGGACGCCCTGCCGCGGGCCGCCTCAGGAGGCCTCCACCGGGGTGTCTGGCCTCCGGCCCCACTCGGCCCATGATCCGTCGTAGACGCTGACGTTCGGCCGGCCGAGTAGCTGCGTCAGGATGAACCAGGCGGTACTGGCGCGCCCGCCGATCGTGCAGTAGGTGATCAGCTGGCTGTCGGCGTCGAGGTCCACGGCGGCGAATACGGCGCGCAGGTCAGCCGGCGGCAGGAACGCTCCGCGCTCGTCGTAGACGCCGTCGATGGGCTGGCGGACCGCGGCGGGCACGTGCCCGGCTCGGCCGCCCGGCTCCATCCCGCCGGACGGCCAGAACCGCTCGCCCGCGTATTCCTCCGGCGTGCGGATGTCGAGCAGGGTGGTGCCGGGGTCGGCGATCGCCGCCCGCACCGCCTCGTGCCCGGCCCGCAGCCGCGGATCCGGCGAGCCCAGCGGGTAGCTGACCGGCGCGGGGTCAGCCCCCGCGCTGCTGACCGGACGGCCCTCATCCCGCCAGCCGTCGCGGGAGCAGTTCAGGATCCTGGCGTCGGCGTGCCCGTACAGCTTCGCGAGCCAGAAGCCCATGGCCGGGGCGTAGCCGTAGAAGACGACGGTCGTGTCCGGCCCGATCCCGGACCGGGCGAACAGCCGCGCCACCGCGTCGGCACCGACAAGCCGGTAGTCACCATCCTTCAGGTCCGCGTAGACGTTCCAGAGCACCGCGCCGTCGATGTGCCAGTCGTCATAGCGTGCGCGGCTCACGTCGACCTCGACTACCCGTACTGCCGGGTCGTGCCGGTGCGCGGCCAGCCAGGCGGTGTCCACGAGGACGTCATCCCGGCTGATGGCGGGCGAGTTCTTCACTGCTGCGGTATCCATCGGTCCCTCCGGTTGCTGTCTGGCTTAGCTGGCTGAGACTGGCTGCGCGATTTCGGCCGGCCCGAGCGGCGGCAGCCCGCTGAGGAAGCCGGCCAGCAGGTCATTGACCACGGCCGGCTGCTCCAGGTTGACCATGTGGCCGGCCCGCGGCACCGCCTGATAGCGAGCGCCGGGGATCCGGCGGGCCAGGACGGCGGACATCTCCCGGAAGCCGGGCACGTCCAGCTCCCCCACCAGCACCAGCGCGGGCATGGTCAGGTCGGCCAGCGCGTCGATGAGCGGCCGCTCGTCCGGCTCGTGCGGGTCGTGGCCGATCCAGTGCTGGCCCGGGTATCCGGACACCATGGCGGCGAGCCGGTCGGCTACCGCGGGCTGGGTGCGAGCGGCGGCGAACAGCGGGTGCGCGAGCCAGGCCTCGCGGCCGGCCAGCATCCCGTGCGTCCGGGACAGCTGCACCGCCCGCCCGATCGCGGCCTCCGACTCGGGATCCCACGGGACGCCGTCGAGGACGGCGTCGAGCAAGGCGAGGCCGCGGACCCGGTCCGGTGCCGCCAGCGCCGCCTGCAGGACGACCCGCCCGCCGAACGACAGCCCGGCCAGCACGGCCTGCCCGATACCGAGGTGATCGAGCAGCGCGAGCAGGTCGCCGGCGTGGGTGTAGGCGACAGCCGGATCGAACGGGCCCGAGGCACCGAACCCGCGGCAGTCATACCGGACTACCTGGTAGCGCGCGGACAGGTGCTCGGCCTGGGCATCCCACATCCGCTGGTCCAGCCCGAACCCGTGCACCAGGACGATCGCCGGGCCGTCGCCGGTTACCTGGTAGGCAAGCCGGGCGCCGGGCCGGTCCAGCACGGCCATGCGTGGCCGGGACCGGGGGCGGGCCGGTGCGCTGATTTCCACGAGGATGCCTCCCGGGATGCGGGCGGGGTCCTGGCGTCCCCGCATACCCGCATCGTGGCTGGCCGCCCCTGACCAGCACATCCGTACCCGGCGCGTAACTGCGGCCGGCCGGCTACGTATCCAGGTCGGTCAGATACGTAGCCAGCTGGTCCCGGCGCACGCCGGTCTTGGCCAGCACGTGCTCGACGTGCTTTTCCACGGTCCGCGGCGACAGCACCATCCGCGCGGCGATCTCCCGGTTGCCCAGGCCGAGGGCCGCCAGCCGCAGCACCTCGGCCTCCCGCTCGGTCACCCCGAGCGCGCGCAGCCGGCCGGGTACCTGCTGCTCCCCGCCGCGCCGCCGCGGCACCGGCGACCCGGCCTCGCGCAGCAGGTTCCGGCAGGCCGCGGCCACCTGATCGTCGCCGCGGTCGGCGAAGTAGTCCGCGGCCGCGCGCAGCCAGCTGACCGGCTCGCCCCACCCGTCCGTCAGCGCGGCCTGCGCGCAGATCCTGCGCGCGTAGTGCTGGTACCAGGCCACCAGCGGGCCCATCTGCGCGTCGGCGGCGGCAAACAAGGCGCCGGCCTCGCCGGCCGCTCCGCGCCGGCCCGCGAGGACGGCCTCGGCGTAGCCGAGCTGGGACCCGACGACCCGGTGCCGCGTGCTCTGCGCGGCCCGCACCCTGGCGGCGGCGGACTCCGCGTCGAGGCCCAGCGCGGCCGCGAGCAGCACCCACGTGCCGAGGAACGGCGGTGCCATCGTCGCGGGCGAGCCCAGCAGGAACTCGGCCCCGGTCGACATCTGCGCGTGCGCTCCGGCCAGGTCGTCAGCCAGCAGCGAGAACGTGGCCCGGCAGTGCCCCCAGGCGCAGCCGAGGACATCGGGATCATCGGGCGCCGCCGCGATAGCCGAAGCGATCGCCGCCTCCATCGCCTCCCGCTCGCCGCGGATGGCGTGCGCGGTGGCCTGGAAGATGAGCGCGATCGGCAGCGTCGCGAGCCGGAACCGGCGCGAGGCCTTCTCGCACCGGCGGGCGGCCGCCAGCGCCTCGCCGGCCCGGAACTGCTTGTTCAGCCCGGCCGCGATCTGCAGGTCCAGCGTCGCGGTCAGCGCCAGCGCCCCTTGCGCGCTGGCCAGCTCCCTGGCTTGCGCCAGCCGGTCCACGCTCTCGGTCCGCAGCTGATCGATCGTGCCCAGCTCGTGCAGCGCGCGGGCCCGCCACAGCTGCAGGCCGTGCGCAGTGGCGACGTCGGCCGCCTCGGAGAAGGCCCGTTCGGCCGCGTCCAGGTCACGCTGCCGCGCGACTCTCCCGATGACCTCGAGCGCCTCGCAGGCCACGTCGGGCCGGGCGCTGGCGCGCGCCGCGGCCAGGGCCGAGCCCGCCAGCCTGTCCGCCTCCGCCAGCCGGCCGCGACCCAGCGCGACGTGGGCCGCGCAGGCGTCCACCTGGGCTGGCTCGACGCCCGCCGACCCGCGCGCGACCTCGATGCTCGCGGCGGCATCGGCCCACCGCGCGCCCGCGATCGCCGCGCGGGCGATGTCGAGATGCAGCTGGCCGGCCCGGCCCGTGTCCGCCTGGCCGCCCAGCCGCGCCAGCAGGATGCGACCCGTTTCCATCGCGCGCTCTACCTGGCCGGACAGCGCGAAAACCTCGGTGAGCGCCTCGTCCACCGGGCCGCAGCGCGCCGGGTCGTCCCGGCCGGTGAGGGAACGGGCGCGGAGCAGGGTGTGCTCGGCGCTGGCCAGCGCGCCGACGGCGAGGTCCCGGCGGCCGGCCTCCAGCAGCAGCACACCGGCGCGCTCGCGGTCGCCCGCTCCGGCAGCCAGCTCGGCGGCCAGCCGGCACCAGTCGGCGGGCAGGCCGGGGTGCGCCGCCTCGATCGCGGCGAGCGCCTGGCCGGCCAGCCGTGCGCGCTCCGGCGGCAGCAGCCCCGCGAGCACCGCCTCGTGCGTGAGCGCATGCCGGAACCGGAAGCTGTCAGTGTCCGCGGCGAAGATCTGCAGGCTCACCCCCTGCCGCAGCGCCCGCGCGATCACGTCGTCGGGCAGCGCGGTCACGCCGGCCAGCAGCCCCCAGTCGAACCGGCGACCCAGTACCGCGGCGGCACTGATGACTCGGCGGGAATCCGAGTCCAGGCCGCTGAGCCGCCGGCGGAGCGCGTCGGCGAACGTGGGCGGCACCGGCGTGCTGCTCAGCGCGCCCGTGTCCGCCAGCACGGTGTTTGCCGGTCCGCGTCCCAGTGGCCATCCCGCTCCACCAGTGACCCGTCTCCGATCAGGCCGGCCAGCACCTCCTCCACGAGGAACGGCAGCCCTTCCGCGCGGTGCGCGACCAGCGACTGGACGGCCGGCGGCAAGTCCGCGGCACCGACGCACGCCCGCGCCATCCGGGCGCTGTCCGCCGCGCTCAGCCGGGTCAGCGGCAGCACCGCGGCCGAACCGCGGGCCTGCAGCGCGACCGCGAGCTCGGCCGCCGGGGTCCCGTCCTCGGCTCTGGTGGTGCCGAGGCACAGCACCGGTTCCGAGGACAGGTTGTCAGCCAGAAACTCCACCAGCGCGAGCGTCTCGCGGTCGGCCCAGTGCAGATCCTCCAGGATCAGCAGGCAGCCGGCCGCCGGCCGCAGTGACCGCAGCAGCCGCAGCACGGCGTCACCCAGGAACACCAGCGAGTCGTCGGCGGCCGGCTGGCCAGGCTGCCGCCACTCGGGCACCAGCCGGCTCAGCACCGGCCGGAACGGGTCGAGGTCCTGGCTGTCGGGCAGGCGGCCCGCCCGGCTCGCCGCGGCCAGCGCCTCCGCGAACGGCCGGAACGGCGTCGGCACGTCACTGGCGACGGCCCGCCCGGTCAGCACGGCGAATCCGGCGGCACTGGCGGCCCGGGCCGCCTCGCGGATCAGCCGCGACTTGCCGACGCCAGCCTCGCCGGTCACCAGCAGCGTTCCGCCGCGGCCGGCGCCCGCGCCGACCAGGGCAGCCTCGATCTGCCGGGTCTCGTCCTCCCGTGCTACCAGCACCGGGCACAGCACCTGCCGCACGCCACCAGTATCGGCCGCCGCCACTCCGTAAGCCGCAGCTCCTTGCCTCCGCCGCCGGACCTTTCATTCATTCCGGGGGCAGGAAAGGTATATATCGCCCTCCAGGCCCCCGGAATGAATGAAAAGTGCTGCCCGGCCGCGGCCGCGGTCAGGCCGGCTGGGGCGCCGCCGAGGTCGTCAGCGAGCCGGACCCGGCGAGCCAGTCCTGATCACGCGACCTTGGCCACGATCTCCACCAGGTTCCCGTCCGGGTCGCGCAGCAGCGCGTTGCGGTTGTTGTTGCCGGTGTCGTGCGGCGCCTGCAGCACGGGCCCGCCCGCGGCTGCGAGCTGCGCGCACTGCGCTGTCGACGTCGTCGGCCCAGATGACTAGCACCATCGCCGGCGGCCGGGCGAGGGATCGACGCCGTGCACGCGCCGGGCCGCCTCACCGTGCCGAGCCCGACCGTGAACCCGCTGCCAGGCACAGCTCGGACGTGCTCGGGGACGACCCTCGCCAGGGTCGCGTGAACGTCTCGGCGAAGCCGAGCAGATCCACGGTAGAAGCGCAGGCCCGCCTCGATGTCGCGGGTGTACAGATTGACCAGCCCGGTGCGGTACATGCCTGCGTCAATCTAGCCGGTTATCCACACCCGCCGCGGAGCTCGCCAGCCTGGGCGTGGACTTTATCATGCGGGGCCTGGTTCCGGCTCGCTGGTGGCGGGCCCGACGCCCGCCTCCTCGGCCTGCCGCGCGCGGGCGCGGCGGGCGTCGACCCTGGCGAGCACCGGGTGCGTCGCGATCCCGACCACGATGGTGGGAAGGCCGCCGACGATCAGCGGCCAGCGGCCGCCGAACTCCTGCCCGATCCAGCCGATCAGCGGACCGCCGACCGGCGTCGAGCCCAGCCAGGCAACGCTCCACAGCGACATCACCCGGCCGCGCATGCCGGGTGTCGCGGACAGCTGCAGCACGGTCTTGGCCAGCGAGTTGAACGAGATGCTCCCGTAGCCGACGAACAGCAGCGCGGCGTACTCCAGCGGCATGTCCGGGGCGAGCGCCGCCGCCGTGATCGCGATGCCCCAGCCGATCGCCGCGATCGCCAGCCCGCGGCGGCGAACCCGGTTGCGGGACGCGGTGATCAGGCCGCCGACCACGGCGCCGGCACCCATGACCGCGGTCATCGCGCCGTAGGTGCCGGCGCCGCCGTGAAACGCCGACCGCGCCAGCAACGGCAGGCTGATCGGGAACTCCCAGGCCAGCGCGCCGATCAACGCGATCATCAGAAGCGGGATCAGCAGCCCGGGCTCGGTGCGGACATAGCGCAGCCCGGCCCGGATCTGGCCACGCTCGCGTTTCGCCCGCTTGGCGCCGAATATCGCGCCGCTGGACATGAGCGCCAGGCTGACCACGACGGCGCCGAAGGAGGCGGCGTTGAGGTCGAAGCACAAGGCGAGACCCAGGACCGACGCGATGGCGCCGCCGACCGCCGCGCCGAAGATGCGGGCCAGGTTCACGGTGACCGAGTTGAGCGTCACCGCGTTCCGGAGCTGCGCGGGCGGCACAAGCTCCGGGATCAGCGACTGGCGGGCCGGGTTGTCAAAGACGTTGACGAAGCCCAGCCCGAGCGCGAGCAGGTACACCATCCACATCCGGATCGAGTCGTCCCGGTCAGCAGGCCGAGCGTGAGCGCCAGCACGCCGGACATCGTCTGGGTGACGTACAGCACCCGCCGCTTGTCCAGCCGGTCCGCGACAAGCCCGCCCCACGGCCCGAACAGGAAGATCGGCACGAACCGCGCCGCGATCGCGAGGCCGAGCGCGGTGCCGGATCCGGTCAGCTGCAGCACCAGAAAGGACTGCGCGACGGTCTGCATCCAGGTGCCGCAGACCGAGACCAGCTGACCCAGAAGAAGAGCTGGTAGTTCGCCGATGACAGTGACGCGAATGTGCCCCGGCCGCCCCGCCGGTCAGCATCGACAGCCACTGCGCGGCGCTAGTGGCCGGCGCCGAGCCGGGCGAGCCGGACCTCGATGCCGTCGAGGATGAGCTCGACGCCCGCGAGCACCCAGCGCTCCCCGTCGCCGTCGGCCGGGTCCAGCTTCGACACCGCGCCAATGAACTCGGCGACGTGCGGGTACTGACCACTGGCGGCGAGCCGCGCCATCACCGGCGCCGCGCGCTGGAATGCCTCCTCCTCGCTGATGCCGAGGCGCCGGGCCGAGTCTTCCTCGATCACGCGGTCGAGCGCTGCGTGCAGCGCGAGGTGATGGACGGACCCGACGAACTGCATCCTCGTCATGATGTCCAGGTCGTAGTCGTCGAAGATGGACAGCGCGTGCTCGAGCCCGGCGACGCCGTTGGGGGTCAGCGGCGGGTGCGTGATGCTCGCCTCGGGATACCAGCGGTGCTGGCGGGACAGCCGCCACACCGACTGAGCGAGCTCGCGCAGGTTGTCGCGCCAGCCTGTCGACGGCAGGTCTTGCGCGCTCATCGCGTCTCCGAGCACGGTCTCGATCATCATGGCGACGAGCGTGTCCTTGTCCGGGACATGCCGGTACAGCGACATGGCGCCGGTGTCGAGCTGCTGCGCGACCCGGCGCATCGTCACCGCCTCGAGGCCCTCGGCATCCGCGATGCGAATGGCGGCCCGGACGATCTGCTCCCGGTCGAGCGCGGCGCCGCGGCGGTGCGGCGGCCCGGTCTGCCCGTCCAGTTCCCACAGCAGCTCGACTCCCCGCCAGCCGCCGGGGCCCGGCGCCGCTCCCGGCCGCTGCCCGGGCCGGGCGGATTCTCGCTTGACATGCGTACATCGTACACGTAGCGTACGGCGTACTCAACGAGTACAACGTACGCAGGAGGAGACGTGGCTGAGGAAGCCATTACGCGCCGAGGGACTGGTGAAGTCCTTCAGGAAAACCCGTGCGCTGCGCGGGATCGATCTCAGCGTCCGGTCCGGCACCGTGCTGGCGCTGCTCGGCCGCAACGGGGCGGGCAAGTCCACCGCGGTCCGCATTCTGACGACGCTGACCAGGCCCGATGCGGGGTCGGCGGCGGTGGCCGGGTTCGACGTGATCCGCTCCCCCGAGCGGGTCAGGGCCAGGATCGGGGTCACCGGCCAGGGCCCGACCGTCGACGAGCTGCTGACCGGCAGGCAAAACCTCGTGATCATCGGCCGGATGTTCCACCTGTCGCCGCGCGATGCCCGGCGCCGGGCCGACCAGCTGCTGGATCAGTTCGGGCTCGCCGACGCGGCCGGCCGGCTGGCCCGCACCTACTCGGGCGGCATGCGCAGGCGGCTCGACCTGGCGGCCAGCATGATCGCGGCGCCGCCGGTCATGTTCCTGGACGAGCCGACCACGGGCCTCGATCCGGTCAGCCGGGCGCAGATCTGGCAGGCGATCCGGGATCTGGTCACCCAGTCGGGCACCTCCGTGCTGCTGACCAGCCAGTACCTCGAAGAAGCCGAGCAGCTCGCCGACCAGGTCACCGTGATCAGTGACGGCCTCGTCGCCGCCAGTGGCACGCCGGGTCAGCTGCGCGCGTCCGTCGGGCAGGCCAGCGTCCGCGTCGTGGTGCGCGACGCGACACCGGATGCGGCCAGCCGGCTCGCGGCCTTGCTGGGGCCGGCCGCGCGCACCGACGGGCGCGTCCTCACCGTGCCGGCCCCGGACGGGCTCGGCTCGCTGGCCGAGGTCGTCGCCCGGATCCAGCCGATGGCGGCCGACGTCGACGACGTCGCGTTGCAGCGGCCCTCGCTGGAGGAGGCGTTCACGATCCTGACCGCGGCCGGGCCGGTAACGGACGGCACCCGGCCCGAGCTGGCCACGGCCGGTGCGCGATGACCATGAGCCTGACGATGACCGCGCCGGTTTCCGAGCCGTCCGGCCGGACTGCAGCGGCTGACCCGGGCGATCGGTGACATCAGGACCACGACGACGCGTTACGTACTGCGGGCCCGGAGCCAGCCGGACGTGATTATCGGCAGCGTGCTGATGCCGGTGGTGTTCGTGGTCCTGTTCGGCTACGTGTTCGGCAGCGCGATTCACGTCCCCGGCGCTCACTACCGGACGTACCTGATGTCGGGCCTGTTCGCCCAGTCGACCTTGTTCTCGTCCTCCTCGGTCGCCGTCGCGGTGGCCACCGACATGAGCGAAGGGCGTGATCGACCGGTTCCGGACGCTGCCGATCGCCAGGTGCGCGGTGCTGGCGGGCCGGACGATCTCCACGATCATCGTCGGGCTGCCGTCGCTGGCGGTGATGATCACCTGCGCGCTGATCGTCGGCTGGCGGCCGGAGGCAGGCGTAGCCAGCGCGGTGGCCGGGTTCGCCCTGCTCTCGCTGTTCGGTTTCGCGATGAGCTGGGTCGGCGCGCTCACCGGCATGCTCGCGCGCAGCCCGCAGGCCGCCGACGGCCTCGTCTATGCTGCCGGCCTTCGTGCTGGGCTTCGTGTCCAACGTGTTCGTGCCGACGGCCGGCCTGCCGGCCTGGCTGCGCGTGATCGCGGAGTGGAACCCGCTCAGCGCGGTCGTGGCCGCCGCCCGGCAGCTGTTCGGCACGCCGCAGGGCGGCACCGCCGGCACCTGGACCCTGCAGCACCCGGTGGTCACCACGGTCGCGATGGGCGTGGTCCTGCTCGCCGTGCTGGTCCCGGTCACCGTGCGCCGTTACGTCCGGCGCGGCTGACCGGCGGGCCTGCCGCCGCGATGTCCGCGGGAGTCCGGGGTCGTCCGCCGGGCGAGCAGGCCGGGGCACGCGCGAGCCGGCTACCGCCGCGCGGCGCCCCGGCCTCGCTGATTCCGCAGGCCAACGGCACTGCTCGGCCGTACCCTGGCGAAAACGGCGCCACGATAGGGACCTCTTGAGCCAGCTTCCCGGTTATCACCTCAGACGCCCCAGGCTGACCGATCGTGTCCTCGGCCCGACCGCCTGCGTGATGATCGGCGGGGCCGGCTACGGCAAGTCCGCGCTCGCGGCCGAGTCGTGCGAGCGAGCCGACGTCCTCGCGATCAGCGCCGTGCTGGAGTCCGGTGGCGTCCCGGCGGCGCTGCTGCCGCACCGGCTGCGCTCGGCGGCGGCGCAGGGTGGGCCTGTCCGACATCGCCGTCCGGATGGACCAGGCCGCGGCGGCCGGGCCGGCCGGCATGCTGGACGCGATGCTGGAGGCGCTCGCCGGGACCGGCGCCGTCATCGTCGTGGACGAGATCCAGCACGCTGAGCCCGCGGCGGTCGCACTGCTCAGCCGGCTCGCCGCCCAGCTCGACCCCGGCCAGCGCCTGCTGCTGCTCGGCCGGGACGCGCCCGCCGGGCTGGCGCCGATGCGCCGGGACGGCGCCGTGGCCTGGATCGGCACGGCCGATCTCGCCATGACCGCCGAGGAAGTCGCCGCGCTCTGCCGGGACGGCTTCGGGCTCCCGGTGTCCGCGACCGAAGCCGGCCGGATCCGCACGGTCACCGGCGGCTGGACCGCCGCGGTCGTGCTGGCCGCCGCGCGCGCGCAGACGGCCGGCCGGGCCGGGCCCGGCGGACCCGGACTGCTGGCCGGGACCGGCACCGGCGGAATGGACATCCTGACCGGCCTGGTGGACCAGATCCTGCCCGGCCTGCCGCGCCGGGCGCAAACCGCCGTGATCCAGGCGGCGCATCTGCCGTTACTCAACGAGGAGATCGCAGCCCGCGCGACTGGTGTCCGCGGCCTGCTCGCGCTGATCAGCCGGGCCGGGCTGCCGCTGCAGGCCGCCGGCGCTGGCTGGCTGCAGCTCATCGGGCCGGTGCAGGACCTGCTCGTGGCGCGCGCCCCGCCGCGGCCGGAGGTGCTCACGGCGGCGGCCGCCGGGTATGCCGACCACGGCCGCCCCGACCTCGCGGCCGACCTGCTCATCAGGGCTGGCCAGCCAGGCGACGCCGCCGCGCTGCTGGCCGCGATGAGCCCGCAGGACGCCGAGCGGCTGGGCCTGGCCGAGCTGACCGGGCTCACCGGCCGGCTGCCCGCGGACGTAATCGCCGCGCACCCGCGCCTGCTGCTGCACGTCGCCCGCGAGTGCGAGCTGGCCGCCGCGATTCACCGCCGCGCGGAGGCGCTGGACCAGGCGCTCGGGCTGCTCGGAGACCCGCCGTCCGATCCGCCGCTCGCCCGTGAGATCAGGGCCGAGGTGGCGCGCGATCTGGTCCGGGACGACGATCCGGAGGGAGGCGAGGCGCTCGCGACCGCGGTCCTGGCCGAGACGAGCCCGGCCGAGGAACGCACCCAGGCCCGGCTGCTGGACGTGCTCGGGCGCGCGGCGTCCAGGTACAAGGACGAGCAGCACCTCGTGTTCGCCGCCGACCGGCTGTCGATGGCGGCCCGCAGCTATCGCAGCCAGGGCCTGTGGAGCTGGCTGGCCTACACGCTCGCGATGCTCGGCATCTGGGTGCACGCCGACCGCGGGGCCACCGACCAGGCGATCGCGGCGATCGACGAGTCGCTCGCGGTCATCCCCGACCGGCGCCAGCAGCGCGCCGTCATCCTGACGTTCCGGGCCGAGATCCTCGACCTTGTCGGCCGGTACGAGGAGGCCGCGGCGGACCTGGCCGAGGCGGACGACATCGCGCAGGTCATCGGCGACGTCCGGGTGCGCGCCTACGTCGAATGGGAGCGAGCGAGGGCGCTGTCGCAGCAGGGCGACGGACCGGGCACGCTGGCCGCGATCCACGCGGCCGAGTCGTTCCGCTCGGACTGGTTCGACGGCTGCGGCGGCGAGTTCCTCGCTGACGCCGCGAACTTCCTGGACCGAGTCGGCTACTACGACCTGGCGCTGCAGTACCTCGACCGGGCCAAAGAGCAGTCCGAGCATGAGGACTTCGAGGTGGAACGGGCCACGGTCGCGATCCTGGCCCGCAGCGGCGATCCGGCGGAAGCCGAGCGGCGCCTGGTCGCGCTCGCGGCGTCACCCTGGTGCGAGCCCGGCCGAGCGGTGGCGGGTGCAGTTGCTGCGGGCGGTCGCGGCCCAGCGCCGCGGCGAACCGGCGGCCACCGCGCTCGCGATCGACGCGTTCGAACTCGCCGCCCGGATGGGTCACCCCGGCCTGCCGCTGATCCGGGAACGGCAGGCCGCCGCCCAGGTGCTCGGCCTCGTGGAGGCGGCCGGCCATCCGCTCGCGGTCAGTCTCGCCGCGCTGCGGTTCCCGGTCACCGTCTCGGTGCTCGGCGGGTTCGAGGTCCGGCGCGGCGGCCGGCCGGTCGACGTGCCGCCCGGCCAGGGCCGCCAGCTGATGAAGCTGGTGGCGGTCGCGGGCGGACGGCTCAGCGCGGACGCGGCCATGGAAGCGCTGTGGCCGGAGACCGAACCCGAGCTCAGCGCGAACCGGCTGCGCACCGTGCTGAACCGGCTCAGAGACGCGGCGGGCGACATCGTCGTCCGGGAAGACCGGCAGTTGCGTCTCGGCCCGGACGTGCAGACCGACCTGGACGCGTTCGCCGAAAACGCCCGGCGCGCGCTCGCCCTGGCCGCGACGCAGTCCCGCGAGGCGGTGGCAGCCGCCCGGGCGGCGCTCGCCCGCTACCGCGGCGACCTGCTGCCCGACGACGAGTACGAGCCGTGGGCGGAAGCACCGCGTGCGCAGTTGCGACGGCAAGCACTGAGCCTGCTCGACCTGTGCGCGCAGTCCGCCGCCGCGGCCGATGACCTGGACGAGGCGGTCCGCTGCCTGGACCGCGCGATCGAGCTGGCGCCGGACGAGGAGGACCGCTACCTGACCGCCGCCAGGCACCAGCTGACGCAAGGCCGCCGGGGCGCGGCGCGCGGCATGGTCCAGCGAGCCCGCGGGGTGGTGGCGGACCTGGGCGTGCCGCCCTCCGCGGCGCTGCTCGACCTGGAGCGGCAGGTCCGCCGGCCGCTGTCACCGGCCAGGTAGCCGGCCTGCCTGATTCGCTGTGCCGCTGGTGTGACGCGGCCGGGCGACGATGAGCCATGAGGTGGACGGGAGCGCGCGTCCGGCGCGGACTCGGGCGGATTGCCGGGGAGGGGCCAAAGGCCGGCGCCGGCGCGCGTTCTCGTGGCGGACGACGACGCCGCGATCCGTCAGCTCATCGCCGTGTACCTGACCGCGGCCGGCTTCACCGTCGTACTCGCCGGGAGTGGCGCCGCCGCCCTGGAACTGGCCGCGAGCGGCCGGCCGCGGGTCGCCGTCCTGGACGCCGGCATGCCGCCGCCGGGCGGCTGGGACGTGGCCAGGCAGCTGCGCGCCGACCCGGCGACAGCCCGCATCAGGACGGTGCTGCTCTGGCCCGACGGCGGCGGCCAGGGCGGACTGGCTGGCGTCGACGCGGGCCTGGCCAAGCCGTTCAGCCCGGCCGAGCTGGTCGCGCTCGTGCGCGGGCTCGCCGGGCGGACCTGACCGTTACGAGGCGGGCGCCGTCCAGATGGGGTCATCCGCGCCGCTGGTGATGCTCTCCTCGTAGAGCCTGACCTTGAACGACACCGTCTCCAGGCAGGCGGTCAGCTCGGCGATCTGCGCGGTCAGCCGGTCCTGGTGCTCGCGCATGAGGACGAGCCGCTCCGCCTCGTTGCCCGCGCCGGCCCGGACCAGCTCGGTATAGCGCCGGACGGCCGCGATCGGCATGCCCGAGGAGCGCAGCTTGACGCACAGCTCCAGCCACTCCAGGTCATCCTCGCCGTACGTCCGGCGGCCGCCGGGCTCCCGCTCAACCGGGCTGGCCAGCAGGCCTTCCCGCTCGTAGTAGCGCAGCGCGTGCACGCTCAGGCCGGTGCGCTCGGCGGCCTGGCCGATGCTCAGGCGCGGTCTCGAGGTGACGTGCATGACCGCCAGGGTACCGATTTGACCTAGAGCGCGCTCTAGCTCGTAGCGTCCAGGCCATGAACATCCGCACGCTCGGGCTGACGGGCATTCAGGTCAGCACGTACTGCCTCGGGGCCATGATGTTCGGCTCCGCCGGCAATCCCGACCACGACGACTGCATCAAGATCATCCACGCCGCGCTCGATCACGGGATCAACTTCGTCGACACCGCCGACATGTACTCCGCCGGGGAGTCGGAAGAGATCGTCGGCCAGGCGCTGCAGGGCCGCCGCGACGACATCGTGCTGGCCACGAAGGTGCATTTCCAGATGGGAGACGGCCCCAACCGCAGCGGCAACTCGCGGCGGTGGATCATCGCGGAGGTCGAGGAGAGCCTGCGGCGGCTGCGCACCGACTGGATCGACCTGTACCAGATCCACCGGCCGGATGCCCGCACGGACATCGAGGAGACCCTGTCCGCGCTCACTGACCTGGTGCGGGCCGGCAAAATCCGCGCGTTCGGCTGCTCCACGTTCCCGGCTGAAGACATCGTCGAGGCCTATCACGTAGCTGAGCGGCGCGGTCTGCTGCGGTTCCGCAGCGAGCAGCCACCGTACTCGATGCTGGCGCGCGGAATCGAGGCTGACGTGCTGCCGGTCTGCCAGCGGCTCGGGATGGGCGTGCTCACCTGGTCACCGCTGGCGTGGGGCTTCCTGTCCGGCAAATACCGCAAGGGCGAGGACGTGGACCTGTCGGCGGGCCGGCCCGCGCTGGCGCCGCACCGGTTCGACCCGGCACTTCCGGCCAACGCCGCGAAGTACGACGCGGTCGAGCGGCTGACCGAGGTGGCGGCCGACACCGGCTGCTCACTCCCCCAGCTCGCGGTCGCGTTCGCCGCCGTGCACCCGGCGGTCTCCTCGGTAATCCTCGGCCCCCGGACCATGCAGCAGCTCACCGACCTGCTGGCCGGCGCCAGCCTGGCCCTGGACGACAAGACCCTCGACCGGATCGACGAGATCGTGCCGCCGGGCACGAACGTGTACGACCCGAACGAGTACTGGAAGCCGGCCCCGCTGACCGACCCGGGCCTGCGCCGGCGGCCGCCCGCAGGACGAAGCGCGGCCTAGCGGACCGCGCGCCTGCCGGCCTGGTGCTTAGCGCGGCCCGGCGTCCGGATCGGCGTCGCGGGGCCTGGTCCGCGCGCCAGCGCTGGTACAGCTCGATGAACTCTGCGCGCATGACCGGGGTCAGGTCGTCGGGCGTGATCTGGCCGGTGAGGGCTATCGTCGCCCGCATCTGCGCCAGGTACTCGGTGCAGTGCGGGCAGCCGGCCAGGTGCTTCTCGAACCGGCGGCGATCGGCGCGCCCGAGGGTGCCCTCCAGGTAGTCGGTCACCAGCTCGACGGCCTGCCGGCAGACGACGTCGCGCCGCGGTGCGAGTCGAAGGCGCATGATCAGGCCCTCCCGAACTCAGACTCGAGGACCTGGCGCAGCCGGCTGCGGCCGCGGTGCAGGAGCACCCGCTGATTGATCTCGGTAATCTCCAGCACGCCGCATACTTCCTCGCTGGACATCCCCTCGATATCGCGCAGCGTGACGACTTCGCGCTGGCGGGCGGGCAGGCCAGCCATGGCCAGCCGGATCTGGCCGGCCATCTTCTCGGCCGTCAGCCGGTCATCGACCTGTTCCAGCCAGCGCTCGGGCGGGTCAGCCCACTGCCCGCCAGCATCGAACCTGGCCTGATCCACCGCGGGCTCGAACGCACCGATGGCGACCGTGCGCCGCTCCCTTGCCCCGGCCGTCCTGGCCCGATTGACCAGTATGCGGAAGAGCCACGTGCGCACCGATGCCCGCTCCTCGAAACCGCCAAGGCCGCGCAGCACGCCGACCCAGGTGTCCTGGACGACCTCCTCGGCCACGGCCTGGCTGGGCACGTAGCCCGCGGCCAGCTGGAGCATCGACGCACGATACCGCTGGACGAGGATGACGAAGGCCTGCTCATCGCCAGCGCGCAGGCGGGCAAGCAGCTCGGCGTCCGGATCGGGATTCAGCGGCACTGGCAGCAGCCTAGGAGGCGTTCCTTTCTGGTGGTCGCGTCTCGCCGTTGAGCCCGGGCCGGCGGGCCGGGCCGGGCCGGGCCGGGACCGGGGCCGATCGCCGGCCCGGGCTCAACTCCATCGGGCGTCAGGCCGCCACGATGCCTTCGCCGCCGACCGCGCCGGGCACGGTGACGCTGCCGACCGCGGTGAGCGCGCCACCCGCACCGACGGCGAACTCGTCGACGACGCCATTACCGCCGGTCTGCACGTAGAGGTAGCGCCCGGACGGCGACGCGGACGCGTCGACTGTGCCCGGGTCGGTACTGGTCTGGCCGAGCAGGGTCAGCTGTCCGGCCGGCCCGGCCGGCGTACGCGGAGACGTCGCGCTGCCGGCGTTGGAGGCGAAGAACAGGCCGCGGGCCGGGGCCACCCAGCAGGTCGCGGCCTGGCCGGTACCGACCGCGGCGAGCTGGGTGACCGAGCCGGCCGGGCTGAGCGAGAACGTCGCGAGCGCGTTCGTCCCGGCCTCGGCGATCACCAGGTGCCCGGCCGGGTCGAAGCTGATCGCGAACGGCACGGTACCGGGCTCGGGAGTTGACGACCGGGGCCGCGCTGAGCCGGCCGTCGGCCCTGACCCCGAACACGTCGATGTCATTGCCGTTCGCCTTCGTCGTGACGATCAGCTGTCGCGCCGCCCGGCGAGAACGCGACCTGACCCGGCGTGTTGGTGAACTGCGGTGAGGCGGACGGGTCCAGGCCCAGGGACCGGCTCGAGCGCGGCAGCGGGAACAGCCGGCCAAATGCGATCCGGTATCCCTGCACCGAGCCGCCGCCCAGCGCGTTGAGCACGTAGACCAGGTCCCCGTGCACCGCGATGCTGACCGGGAACGTCCCGCCAGAGCCGATGACCTGGCGCAGGTCAAGCCGGTCACCGCTCGCGCCGAACACCGAGACGGTGTCGCTGCCCGCGTTCACCGCGAGCAACAGCCCGTGCGCGGGGTCGTAACTGAGCGAGCCCTGCGACGCCAGGTGGTCGACGACCGAGCCGGCCAGCTGGCCGCCCAGGCCGCCGGTCGGGTAGCGGCCGGCCAGCCGCAGCGTGCCGTCGGCCCGGCGGTGATAATGCGATGATCGCGTTGCCCGCGGTGTTGTCGGTCTGCACGAACGACAACATGGCGGGCACGGTCGGGACGCGGCGCGTGGGTCCGATGCGGCGACGCCAGGGCCGGCCCGGCCGCCGCGAGACCGGCGGCCGCGAGCGCGGCTGCTGCGAGCGCGGGCACCGCGACGAGCCGGCTGAGGATTCTCATCCGCTGCTTCTCCAATCAGGATTCGGGTATGCGCTAGAACAGTCCCGGCAGCAGCGGCCGCGTTACACGGCTGGACAGATGAATTCCCGCCGGGCGCGGCTGAGCGCGCCCGGCGGCAGCCGGGTTCGGGCTCGCTCGCGGCGCAGCTCGGACGGCGAGAGCTCCTTCTTCGCCGTCAGGAACCGCATCCACCGGGACTCGGCGCTGGCCGGCTGAAGCCGTCGGCCAGCAGCGTCGCCTGCCGTTCCTCGCGATCCCGGCGAGCAGGTCTTGGGAGGTACATGGCTTTACTCCTTCTGGCCCCAACAGGTTGGGTGTACTACCGCCGCTACTCGACTTCGACTGGCAGCTCGTAGATCTCGGTGGTCGGGTGCCCCGCCTTGTCGTGCACCCGGAGAACAGCTTCCTTGGACGGCCCCGAGGACAGGCAGAAGACCTTGCCCGATTCCGGGTCAAGCCAGGCGCGCTCGAAGTGCACGCCCTCCGCCGCCTCGACGGCCAGGTCACGCTCGTGCGCCTCGCGCAACTGGTCCTCGGTGACGCCGACGAACCCGCTGTGTACGTCCATGAACTTGGCCATCAGAAACTCCCTTGCTTGGATCGGCTGGACTTACTTCAGCTTCGCCGTCTCCGGGCAGGCGTTTCATCGGGCAACCGCCCTATCTATCGGGTGGCGGCCACCGGACACGGTGCCCGGCCAGCTCGCGGCGTATGTCAAGCTGCCAGGGTGGAGCGAGCAGCGCAGATACGCCCCGCCACGGCGGTCGACCTGGTCGCCGTCTTGCACCTCGACCCGATCGCGGTGGCCGGGGACAAGGCGCGCGCTGATCTGCTCAGCCGGTCCGTGGCCTTCGGCGAGTGCCACGTGCACACTTCCGGCGGCGTCGTTACTGGCTTCGTCGTCCGCCGGCCGGCCCACTTCTTCGGCCGCGACTTCGTCGAGCTGCTCGTCGTTGATCCGGCCGCGCGGCGCGCGGGCGTCGGCACCGCGCTGCTGCGGTACGCGCTGGACACAGCGCTCTCGGCCCGCGTCTTCACGTCCACGAACGCCTCTAACGCCCCGATGCAGGCGCTGCTGCGCGCCGAGCAGTGGTCGTTCAGCGGTCAGCTCGAAGGCCTGGACGAGGGCGATCCCGAGCTCTTCTTCTACAAGACGCGCGGCGCGATCATCGACTAACGCCGGGCGGTGCGGCCGTCCCCCGCTTGGGAAACGCGGCCCGGCGTGGCATCCTCACTGCCAGGACAGTTTTGGGGGGAACCGGATGAAAAGCCGTCGCTGGCATCTCGCGGCCGCCGTGCCGCTCGCGGTCGCGGCCCTGCTGGCCGGGTCGGTCGACCGCTGCCGTCGCCAATCCGGCGACATCGGCCAGGTACGCGGCCGGGGCGAGCGCGACGGTCTACACCGGCCGCGCCTTCGACACTTGCACCGCTCCCCCGGTGAGCACGATCACCGCCTGGCAGGCATCGCCGTACCGGGCCCTCGGCATCTACATCGGCGGCATCGACCGGCACTGCAGCCAGCCCGCGCTCACCGGACCGTGGGTGACCGCGGTGTCGGCCCTGGGCTGGCGGCTGATCCCGATCTACAAGGGACTGCAGGCGCCGTGCGGCACCTCCGCGCACAAGATCAGCGCGACCGCGGCGGCCGCCCAGGGCACCGCGGCCGCCGCCGACGCCGACGCCAGCGCCCGCGCGCTGGGCCTGCTCAGCGGCAGCGCGATCTACAACGACATGGAGGCCTACCCGACCGGCAACGCCTCCTGCCGGGCCGCGGTGCTGGCGTTCTTGTCCGGCTGGACCACCGAGATACACCGGCGCGGGTACGTGGCGGGCGTGTACGCCCAGCTGTATACCGGCGCGGCCGACCTCGCGGGCGTGTACGGCTCGGCCGCCTACGCCCGGCCGGATGCCCTCTGGATCGCCCGCTACGACCTCAACCCCAGCCTGACCGGCTGGGCCGGCATCCCGGCCGCGGACTGGACCGCGCACCAGCGCGGCAAGCAGTACCGCGGCGGCCACGACGAGGCCTACGGCGGCGTCACCCTGAATATCGACAACGATCAGTTCGACGCGCCGGTGGCCACGGTCGGCTACACCTATCAGGCCACCGGGACCAGCGCGCTGACCGCGCGCAGCGGCCCGGGCACCGGCAACCCGATCGTCGGCACCATCGCCACCGGGTCCGCGCTCACTCTCGGCTGCCAGGCGCCGGGCACCAAGGTGGGCACCTCCAGCCTGTGGGACAAGCTGACCAACGGCTGGTACGTGAGCGACTACTACGTCAGCACCCCGTCGAAGACCGGCTACAGCGCGCCGCTGCCGCGGTGCACCTACCCGTTCCAGGTCACCCCCGCCGGCGGGCTCACCGTGCGCGCCGGGCTGAGTGTGTCGTCCCCGGCGCGGGGGCATCTGGCGGCGGGCGCGCTGGCCTGGATTTCGTGCCAGCGCACCGGCAAGCGGGTCGGCACCACCTCGGTCTGGGACAAGCTCACGAACGGCAACTGGGTCAGCGACTACTACGTCTCGACGCTGAACAAGAGGAGCTTCAGCCGGCCGCTGCCGCGCTGCTGACCCGGCGGCTCACTGGCCGCCGATGATCGCGAACGCGGCGTCGAGTAGTCGCTCCAGGCCCGGCTGATCCGATCCGGCTGCCTCGCGCCGCTCCCGGTGCTCGATCATCGCGCTGCGGAACGCCGCCACCGCGACCCTGGCGATCACCCTGGCGGCGTACTCCGGGCCGCCGGCGTCCGGCCACGCGGCGCCGTCGCTGCCGCCGAGCCGGATCAGGACAGCGGCCGCGATCGAGGACTCGAGCTGCAGCAGCGGTCGCGGCGCGGTCCGGCGCAGGTCGCGGAGCCCGGACCGGCCGCTGAACAGCCACAGTGGCGCGGGACCCCCATCCTGCTCGGCCGTGCGGCCGATGGCCAGCATCGCCCGCTGCACCGCGGTCAGCGGCGGCTCGGCCGCCGGCCGCGCCAGGATCGCCCGGTGCAGCAGCTCGAGCCAGGCGGTGAACTCCTGGTGGATGAGACCTTCCTTGCCGTCGAAGTACCGGTAGAACGTCCGCTCCGTGACACCGGCCGCGCTGGCGATGTCGCGCACCGTGGCGGCCTCGAACCCGCGCACGGCGAACTCGGCTTGCGCGGCCGCCAGCAGCGCTGCGCGCGTCGCCTGCTTGCTGGCCTCCCTTCGGCCTGCCGGTGCTGCCATGCCGCCTAGCCTTCCACAATTTGTCACACCTGACAGTTTTCGTTAATCTGTCAGGTGTGACAGTTTCAGTGAGCTCAGTGTACGCGGGTAGCAAGCTGGCGGCGGCCCGCGCCGCCGCCGCCGGGCAAGGCCACCATCACCGGCTCCGCGACGTGGCCGGGGTACTGATACTCGCCGCCCTGGTAGCTGCCGTCACCGTCGTGATCGTGCGGGTGCGGAAGCGTCGGGCCCGCAAAGCCGGCGGCACCGGGACGACCACGCAGTCCGCCGACGACCCGCACCGCGACCCGGACGACGCGGCCGGCGAGCCGCAGGCCGCCGGGCCCCGCAGCCTGCTCTACCGGATCGGCCTGTGGAGCGCGCAGCACAAGGTGATCGTGCTCGTGTTGTGGCTGGCGCTGCTCGGCGCTGCGGCGGCCGGCAGTCACGCTCTCGGCGGCGTCTACGCCGACAACTTCACGCTGTCCAGCACGTCCGCGCAGCAGGGCGCGAACCTGCTGCACGCACACCGGCCGACGGCCGGCGGCCAGGGTGGCCAGCTCGTCTTCAACGTCAGGTCGGGCGCGCTCGTAGCGCACCAGGGCGCGATCGAAGCACGATGACGGACATGCGGGCGCTGCCCGACGTGCTCGCGGCCTCCGACCCGCTGGCACCAGGGGCCGTCGCGGCCAGCGGCCAGACCGCGTACGCGACCGTCCACTTCGCGGTGAACCCGCAGTCACTCGGGCCCGGTTACCTGACCCGGGTCAACCAGGCGGTCAGCCCGGCCCGGCAGGCCGGGGTGAGCGTCAACTTCGGCGGCCAGCTCGGGCAGGCCGCCAAGCTGAAGAACAAGGACCCGCGGTCAGAGGAGATCGGGATCGCCGCGGCGCTGGTCGTGCTGCTGATCGGATTCGGCAGTGTGTACGGCGCGGGTCTGCCGGTGCTGAGCGCACTCGCCGGGGCGTTCGCGGGCCTGTCCGTGCTGGGCATGGTCGCCGCCGCGGCCACGTTCCCGACCGTCTCGCCGACGCTCGCGATCATGATGGGCCTCGGCGTCGGGATCGACTATTCGCTGTTCCTCACCACCCGGCACCGCCAGCTCGTCATAACGGCATCGACCCGGAGCAGGCCGCCGCCCGCAGCCTCGCGGCCAGCGGCGGCGCCGTGCTGGTCGCGGCCACGACCGTCGTCATCGCGCTGCTGGGGCTGTACGCGTCCGGGCTGACCTACATCGGCGAGCTGGGTCTCGCGGCCGGGATCACCGTCGCGGTCGCCGCGCTGAGCGCGATCACGGTGGTCCCGGCGCTGCTGGCCGTGGCGGGCCGCGGCATCGACCGGCTGCGCATCCGCCGGCCGGTGGCCGAGGCGTCCGCCGAGCACGCGGGCTGGCAGCGGTACGCCGAACGCCTGGGCCGGCACCCGTGGCGGTTCCTGGGCGCGGGCCTGGCCGTGCTCGCGATCCTGGCGGTGCCGGCCTTCTCCCTGCAGCTCGGGCACGTGGACGCGGGCGCCGACCCGGCCGGGTCGACCGCCAAGATCGCGTACGACGAGCTGAGCGCCGCGTTCGGACCGGGCGCGAACGGCCCGTTCACGATCGTCGTGCAGCTGGGCAAGGGGGTCACGACCGCCGCGACCCGGGCGATGATCCAGCATGACCTGCACGCCGCGCTGGCCGGTACGCCGGACGTCGCCGAGGTATCCGCGGTCAAGGCGACGAGCGACAACGCGCTGCTGTACGCGACCGTCCTGCCGCGCACCGGCCCGCAGGCGGTAGCCACCGACCAGCTGATGGAGCGGCTCCAGCAGGACACGCTGCCGTCGGTGCTCTACTGGTCGGAGTCGACGGGCTATGTGACCGGCTCGCTGGCGGGCCAGCTCCAGTTCCGCGACGTCGTGGCCAGCAGGCTGCCTTACCTGATCGCGGCGGTGATCGCCGCCGCCTTCCTGCTGCTGCTATTCACCTTCCGTAGTCCGGTGCTGGCCCTCAAGGCCGGGCTGCTGAACCTGTGCTCGATCGGCGCCGCGTACGGGGTGATCGTCGCCGTCTTCCAGTGGGGCTGGGGCAGCTCCTGCTCGGCGTCAGCGAGAAGGTTCCGATCGAGTCCTACGTGCCCATGATGATCTTCGCGATCGTCTTCGGGCTGTCGATGGACTACGAGGTGTTCCTGCTGTCGCGGGTACGGGAGGCGTGGCTGCGGACCGGAGACAACCGGCAGAGCGTCGCCTCGGGCCTGGCCAGCACCGCCCGCGTGATCAGCTGCGCGGCCCTGATCATGACCAGCGTGTTCGCGGCGTTTCTGCTGTCCGCCAACGTCACCGTCAAGATGCTCGCGCTCGGCCTCGGACTGAGCGTGCTGATCGATGCCTCGGTGATCCGGCTGCTGGTGGTGCCGGCCACGATGTTCATCCTCGGCCGGTACAACTGGTGGTCACCGCGGTGGCTGGACCGCATCGGCCGGCCGCGCCAGGCCCAGCCAGCCAGCCGACGACCGCGGTCCCGGTACCAACGCGGGACTAATTAAGGAGCCGTTCCGAGACAGCGCCGCCAGCGCCCTGGTTAGCCTTTACCCGCCGCACCAGGGCGAGGTCCTGTGCTGGGGATCCAACAGCAACGGCCAGCTCGGGCGACGGCACCACCACCGACCGGCTCACGCCGGTGCCGGTCACCGGCCTGCCGGCCAAGGCGGCTCAGGTCGAGGCGGGCGGCCAGGCACACCTGCGCGCTGCTGATCGACGGCACCGTGTGGTGCTGGGGCAAGGGCGGGAACGGAGAGCTGGGCAACGGCTCGACGAGCGACAGCTCGGTCCCGGTCGAGGTCACGGGCCTGCCCCCGGCCGCGCAGATCGCCATCGGCGGCACCCAGATCAGCGGGAACTCCAGCTGCGCGCTCACCGTGGCGGGCGGCGTCTTCTGCTGGGGCTGGAACGCCTCCGGTCAGCTGGGCAACGGCACCACCACCGACAGCGACGTCCCGGTCGCGGTGATCGGCTCGGCAGCGGCGTGCAGGCGATCGCCGACGACGGCAGCACGGCGTGCGCCGTCACCACCGCCGCGACGGCCAGCTGCTGGGGTGACAACTCCGTCGGGGAGCTCGGCGACGGGGCCATCGGCGGTAACGTCACGACCCCGGTCGCGGTCTGCGGATTCACCCCGCTCGGCGGCGCCATCGACTCCGAGAACGCCGGCTCGGTCTGCGGGATCAATCATCGGCGGCACCGCGGTGTGCTGGGGCTGGAACGGCGACGGGCAGCTCGGGAACGGATCCACGACCAACACCGGCATGCCCACCCCGGTGCTGGGGCTGTAGCCGTCACCCGGCGGCCGGCCAGGCTACTGCCAGCTGACGCCGGCCGCCGGGTCGGTCACGTTCAGGTGCTCCTGCACCCGGGCCAGGTGCAGCCGCATCGCCTCGACGGCCTGGCCGGAGTCGCGGGCCCGCAGCGCCGCGACGATGGCATGGTGGTCGGCCTGGTAGCGGGCCCGGCGCTCTTGCGTCATGCTCCGGCGCTTGAGGTCGCCCCAGACCTGGCCGTGCCGGGCCTCCTCGATCGCCCGGTACAGCGCGACGAGCAGCGGACTGCGGCTGGCGGCGATGATGCACCGGTGCAGGGCCAGGTCCCACCCCTCGAACTCCTCGAACGTGGCGGCTCCGTCTCCGCCGGCCAGGCAGCGCTGCATCTCCTGCAAGTCGGCCGCCGTCGCCCACGAAACGACAAGTGACATGGCCGGAGGCTCGAGCAGCCGCCGGATCGTCATGACGTCCGCCGGCGCGAAGTCTGCGGCCGGCGGCGCCATCGTCCAGCCGGGCCGGGAGCCGTCGCCGCGGTGCGCCCCGGCGCCTGGATCGCCGTCCCGCAGGAACGTACCCCGGCCGACCTCGCGGGAGATGCGGCCCTGTGCCTCCAGCACCGCCATCGCGTGCCGCACCGCGGACCGCGTCACGCCCAGGTCGATGCTGAGCTGGCGCTCGGTCGGCAGGCGGCCGCCGGCCCGCAGGCCCAGGCCGGCCGTGCTGGCCAGTATCTGCTCGGCCAGCCGCTGCGCCCGTTCCGCGTGCGGACCGGAGCCAGGCCCCGCCGCCTTGGCCGTCGCGGTGCCATCCGCTGCTGCCACCCGGCCCCCCTTCGCTCCGAAAGCCAATCTTCGCAGGCGACCGGACCCGGCCGCGCTACTACGTGAACCAATCTTACCAATTGCGTTCCCGACTAGGACATGCCGCACTCGGCTGATGGTGTCAATCAGGCCCCTGATTCGCACTATCGCCGCCTCTTGACCAGTTTTGCCGGGCCGACCTATGCTCAACCAATCGGTTAGGTCTAACCAATCACACTAATTCACGGCCCTGGAGGTGCGCCCGATGAGGCTCGCGACGATCGTCACGCCACGCGGACTGCGCCTGCACGTCAAGGCGCGCTCGGGCTACGCGGACGTGGCCGACGGCACGGGCAATCCGGCCTTCGCCACCCTGCACGGGCTGCTGGCAGCGGGTGCGATTGATGAGGTGCGCCACCTGCAGGACACTGCGGGCCGCGAAGTCGGGCCCGAGCAGTTCGGCCCGGCGGTCCCCGAGCCGCGCCGCATCCTGTGCCTGGGCGTGAACTACCGCGAGCACGCGATCGAGGGCGGCCGCGAGGTGCCGAGCTGGCCGGAAGCCTTCGTCCGGGGCGAGGGCAGCGCCCTCGGGCCGTACGCGGACCTGGTCCGGCCGGCCCTGACCGGCCGGTTCGACTACGAGGGTGAGCTCGGCCTGGTGATCGGCTCGGGCGGTCGCTACATTCACGCGGACAAGGCGCTCGACGCCATCGCGGGCTACGTCGTGCTGAATGACGCCTCGGCGCGGGACTGGCAACGGGCGGCGACGCAGTGGACCGGCGGCAAGAACTTCGAGGGCACGATGCCGATCGGACCCGAGGTGGTCACGACCGACGAGGCTGACGTGTCCGACGCGGCACTCGTCACGACGCTGAACGGCGAGGTCATGCAGTCGGCACGCACCTCGCAGATGATCGTCGACATCCCGAGCGCGATCGAGTTCTTCTCCTCGTTCACCCGGCTGCGGCCAGGCGACGTGATCGCCACCGGCACGCCGGGTGGCGTCGGCTTCGCCCGGCAGCCCCCGGTATGGCTGCAGCCGGGCGACATCATCGAGGTTTCCGTCGACGGAATCGGCACCATCCGCAACCGGGTCGTCGCCGAGGACGCAGACCTCAGCGACTGGAAATGGCGGCCGCCGGGATCGACGGCGGTCGGCATCTGACCGCCCGCGTCCGGCCCGCATCCACCGAAGGCAAACAGCACCCCTGCCATGGAGGCGACGAAGAATGTTAAGGGCCACCAGTACCGCGGCGGGCGCCGTGGTCAGCACGGGAAGACCAGCGCAGCGCGCGACCGCGGCTCGCGGCGGCCGGCGTACTGGCGGTGATAGCCGCGATCGCGCTCGGCACCGGGCTCGCGGCCTGCGGCAGTTCCGGCTCCGGATCATCGGCCGGGGGCGGCGGCATTTCCGCAGGCCAGCAGATCGTCTTCGCTGACGTCGCGCCGTTCAGCGGGCCCGATGCCGCTCTCGGCCCGATCTACCTCGTCTCCTGCGACGGCACGGCCCAGGCCATCAACAAGGCCGGCGGGATCCTCGGCCACAAGGTGTCCTGCACCTCCGCCGACACCCGGGGCGACCCGGCCGACGCGGTACCTGCTGTGGGCAGCCTGCTGAGCCGCGCGCACAACCTGGAACTGGTGATCGGCTGCACGTCCGACGAGGCCGCTGCCGTAGTGCCGGTCATCAACAGCCACAAGACCGTGATGTTCTGCATGACCGGGCAGTCGGAGTTCGACAGCGTCCACTACGACTACTTCTACCGGCTCGTGCCGCCCGACCTGGCCGAGTCGTACGCGATGACGGTGATCGCGCAGAACCTCGGCTACAAGAAGATCGCGCTCGCCTTCGGCAACGACATCGGCTCGCAGACGTTCGTGCAGCCCGCCATCGCCGCCATCAAGAAGGCCGGCCTGACGCTCGCGGCCGACGAGACGCTGGACCTCAACGCGACGACGTTCCGCACCGAAGCGGAGAAGATCGTGCAGTCCCACCCGGACGCCATCATGACCGAGGCGCTGGGGTCAGCCGACCCGACGCTGTTCGCGGAGATTAAGCAGCTCAACGGCGGCAAGATGATCCCGATCATCGGCACGTCGGCCGCGATCTCGCCGGCCTTCTTCACCGCGGCCGCGCACTCGATCGGCGCCGCGACCTTCGCGGCCAGCTTCCACGCCGACAACCTGGTCACCGCCACCAGCGGTCCGGCCTATCAGGCCTTCACCCAGGCACTGCTCGCGGTGAAAGGCAAGGTCGCCAACGCGCAGACCGGCGACTTCACCACCTACTTCACCGCACCCGGCGCCGTCCACCTGTACGACGGGATGAACCTGGCCGCGCTCGCCATGGTGGCCGCGGGCAGCACGGACACGGCCAAGTGGAAGCCGTTCATCGCCTCGATCGGGGACGGCGTCCCCGGTGCGGTTACCGTCAGCTCCTTCGCCCAGGGCGTCACTGCGCTCAAGGCCGGCAAGAAGATCCGCTACGTCGGGCCCGGCGGGCCGACGAGCTTCGACGCCTTCCACGACTCTCCCGGCATCTTCCAGATCGACACCTATACCGCGGCGGGTGTGGTGCAGGTGTCCGGCAACATCAGCGCAGCACAACTGCGCGCGGTGTCCGGATGACCAGTGCGCGGTGAGCGGGCTGCCCGCAGGCCGGCCGGGGTGATGCGATGACCATCTTCCTCGCCTCGGTCGGCTTCGGGCTCATCACCGCGGCCGTGCTGGCCGTCGCGGCGGTCGGGTTCACGCTCCAGTTTGCCGTCACCGACGTGCTGAACCTCGCCTTCGCCGCGGTGATGACCGCCGGCGCGTTCACCGCCTACTGGATCAACCAGGCGGGCATCTCGATCTGGCTGGCCCTGGTCGTCGCGATGGCCGCCTGCGCGGCGCTGTCGGTGCTGCTGAACCTGCTGGTGTACGCGCCGTTCCAGCGTCGCGGCACCGCCCCGATCACCATCGTGATCGTGTCGCTCGGCATGGCGCTCATCATCGAGTTCGGCATCGAGGCCATCGTCGGCGGCATCAACGTCTCCTACACGATGAGCCAGGGCCGGACCTTCCACCTGGGCGGGCTGATCCTGACCACCGTGCAGCTGATCATCATCGGGATCAGCGTGGCCGTGATGGCCGCGGCGCATGTCCTGCTGCGCTACAGCAAGCTGGGGAAGGCAATGCGGGCCACGGCCGCCAACCGGTCTCTCGCCCGGAACTGCGGTATCCGCACCGCCCGCGTCATCACGCTCACCTGGGCCCTGACCGGGGCCCTCGGCGGTCTGGCCGGGACGGTGTTCGCGATCGACATCGGCAGTTTCGGGCCGACCAGCACGGACCTGTTCGTGGTGCTGATCCTCGCCGCGGTCTTCCTCGGCGGACCCGGCCATGCCTACGGGGCGATGCTCGGCGCGCTGCTCATCGGCGTCGCGACCGAGGTGAGCGCCGCCTACATCGAACCCGACTACAAGTACGTGATCGCCTTCGTGGCGCTGCTCGCGATGCTCGCCGTCCGGCCGTCTGGCCTGTTCGGCGCCCGCGCGACCTGAGACCAGGCAGGAGCCGGCTTGAGCTATCTGATCACGCTGCTGGTGTACGGCGCAGTGGATGTCATTGCCTGCCTTGGCCTCAGCCAGCAGTTCGGCGTCGCCGGAGTGACGAACTTCGGGTTCATCATCTTCCAGGCCGTCGGCGCCTACGTAGCCGCGGTCCTGGCCCTTCCCGCCGACACGGCGAACGGCGGATTCCAGCACTACATCGGGGGCTGGAATCTGCCGTTCCCGCTCCCGTGGCTGGGTGCGGCGGCGGCCGGGGCGATCCTGGCCCTGCCGTTCACCTTCCTGGTCGGGCGGCGGCTGCGCGGCGACTTCGCCGCGGTCGGCCTGCTGGTGACCGCGGTGCTGCTGAATCTGCTCGTGATGAACTACGTACCGCTGTTCAACGGCGACGCGGGCCTGGCCATCGTGCCCGCACCACTGCAGTCCCAGGTGCTGACCACCACGTCGACCGCCTACCAGTGGGAGTTCACGGTCGGGGTGATAGTACTGGCCGCCGGGGTGTACTGGCTGGTGCGGCGGATCACCGAGTCGCCCTACGGCCGGACACTGCGCGCCATGCGCGACGACGACAAGGTCGCCGACTCCCTCGGCAAGAACCTGCTGTCGCTGCGGACCGGGATGCTGGTCACCGGCGGCGCCATCGCGGGCTTGTCCGGCGGCATCCTGGTGACGTTCATCAGCGTCTGGGCGCCCGCGGCCTGGACCTACGCCGAGACGATCGTGCTGTTCGCGGCCGTGATCATCGGCGGCCGCGGCAACCATCTCGGCGCCGTGCTCGGCGCGCTCATCGTCCCGGTCGGCTTCGAGGAGTCGACCCGGCTGATCACCAACGCCAACCCGAGCCTGCCGCCCAACCTGCTGCCGTCACTGCAGTGGGTCGCGATCGGGCTGCTCATCGCGCTGTTCCTGTGGCTGCGCCCGCAGGGCGTGCTGCCCGAACGACGCCGGGTCATCCCGCTGCCAGAGCCCGCGGCGGGCGACAAGCCGCCGTCGCGGCCGGCCGCCGCCGCCGCCGTACCGGCGCCGCGCGCGGAACCCGGGGCCGAGTCAGCGCCCGCGGCGGACGTGATCTTGCAGGCAGTGGATGTCGGCCGGGATTTCGGCGGCGTGCACGCCGTCCGAGGAGTGTCCCTGTCGATCGCCCGCGGCACCGTGACCGGCCTGATCGGGCCGAACGGGGCCGGCAAGTCCACCCTGCTAGCCTTGCTGGCCGGCACCGACAGGGTGTCCTCGGGCCACGTGCTGTACCAGGGCCGCGACGTCACGTCGGTGCCCGCGTACCGGCGGGCACGGCTGGGCATGGTGCGTACGTTCCAGCTCGCGAGCGAGTTCCGGCGGCTGACGGTGATGGAGAACCTGCTCTCGGCCGCCCCGGGCAACCGCGGCGATTCGCTGGCCGGGTCGCTGGCCGGCCGGCGCTACTGGCGCCAGGACGAGACCGCGGCGATCGACCGGGCCGCCGGCATCCTGCGCCGGTTCGGCCTGGAGGCGCTGGCCGCCGAGTACGCCGGCGATCTGAGCGGCGGGCAGCGGCGGCTCGTCGAGATCATGCGGGCGCTGATGACCGACCCGCAACTGCTGCTGCTCGACGAGCCGATGGCGGGCGTGCATCCCGAGCTAGCCCGGCGCATCGGCGACATGCTGGTTGCGCTGAGCCAGGATGGCCTGACCGTGCTCATGGTGGAACACGAACTCGCGATGATGGATGAGTTCTGCGATCCGGTGATCGTGATGGCGGAAGGAAGCGTGCTGGCCGAGGGCACGATGGCGGCGCTGCGCGGCCAGGCCGAGGTCGTGGAGGCCTACCTTGTCGGCTGAGCGCGGGGGCGGCGAGCAGATCCGCGCCGAGGGCGTCACCGCCGGGTACGGCCGCGATCCGGTGATCCGCGGTATCTCGGTGCAGGCCGCGCCCGGCGAGGTGGTCTCGATCGTGGGGCCGAACGGATCGGGCAAGAGCACGCTGCTCAAGAGCATGGTGGGCATCGTGCGCGTATCGGCGGGCCAAGTCTGGCTCGGCGACCGGGAGATCACCAATCTGGCCCCGGAGGAGGTGGCGCGGGCCGGCGTCGGCTACGTGCCGCAGGTGGACGACGTGTTCGCGCCGCTGACGGTCCGGGAGAACCTGGAGATGGGCGGGTACCTGCTCCCGGCCAGGGAGGTGGCGCCGCGGATCGAGCACGTGCTGACCGTCTTCCCCCGGCTGGGCACGATGGCGCGGCGGGCCGCCGGCAAGCTCAGCGGCGGCGAGCGGAAGATGCTCGCGATGGGCCGGGTGCTGATGCTGCAGCCGGCCGTGTTCCTGCTGGACGAGCCGACCGCGAACCTCGCGCCGGCCATCGCGCGCTCGCTGCTGGACGAGCACGTCCGGCGGCTGGCCGAGAGCGGCGCCGCGGTCCTGATCGTCGAGCAGCGCGCTCGGGCGGTGCTGGCGATCTCCGATCGCACCTACGTCCTCGGCGGCGGCGAGCTGCGGATGTCCGGCACGCCGGCTGAGCTGGGCGCGAGCCCGGAGTTCGTGGAGTCGTTCCTCGGCGGCGGCCGGTCGCCCGCGGCTAGCGCGGAATGACCGGCAGCAGCAGCCAGGACTCGGTCGCGCCGCCGGACAGCAGCGTAGTGACGCCGCCGAACACATCCGGCGGCCGGTCCGCGGGGTCGTCGTGCACAAAGATGCCGTTGCCGCGCATGGTCACGCCGAACGCCACCGGCCACGGACCCTCGCCGGGCAGCTCGAAATCACGCCCTTGCACGGTGACGCCGAGCCGGTAGCCGGCCGGGATCACGACGGACGTCGGCCAGATTTCCACCTCCAGCCCGACCGGCTCACCGGGACTGAGCGGCTGCGGCTGGTCATGGGTGTGCCAGGGCCGGTACGGGTGGCTGCGGTCCGGGTCCTGCTGGCGGTGCGACGCCCGCAGCCAGCCGAATCCGACGCAGCCGCGCGGGTCCTGGCCGCTGACGAACGTGACGTCGGTCCCGTCCGGATCGAGGACGCGCAGCGTCAGGAAGATGTCCGCGTCGTGGGTCGACGAGCTGATCGTCAGCCGGGCCGCGGCCGGGCCAGTGAGTTCCAGTTCGCGTTCCAGCGGCGGTGTCCAGAAGGTCAGCCCGTCGCCGTCGGCCGCGAAGCTCGCCGCCTGCGGGGCGGCGGCAGGCTCGCGAGCGAGCCTGCCGCCGGCCACGTCGAGATGGAACTTCGTCCACTGCGTCTGCGGTAGCGGCCAGTCCTGGGCGGCTCGCTCTTCGAAGCTGCCGTCAACGCGGCGGACCTGGAGCAGGACTGGCGGCTGCCGATCCCAGCCGGTGTCTTCACCCTTGAGGAAGTGGCCGAAGAACCGCTTCTGCAGCCGGACGCCGTAGTCGGTGTAAAACTCGGCCCAGTGCTGCAGGCCGTGGGCCTCCAGCCATCTCTGCTGGCTCGAAACCCGGCCGTAGCCCTCGAAGTTTCCCCGGGTGTGCAGGTGGTGCGCCCAGTTCGCGGCGGACAGCACCGGCACCGTGATCTTGCTGAGGTCCGGGCTGCGGTCCCGGTAGTAGTCGTCGAGCAGCGGATGCTCGCGCAGCAGGCTCGGCGTGTCGGCGCGGTTCGCGCGCAGCTCATCCTCGGTCAGCGTCATTGGCCCGGCGGCCTGGCCGCCGGTGAGCCGGTGCCGCGGGCCGCGCTCCCCCACGCCGTGCTGCACGCCGGCGACCTGCGGCGGGTACCACTGCCGGACGAACACGTTCAGGATGCCGCCGTGCCGGGTGAAATCGCGGTAGAAGTCGCTGCCGCCTTCCCACGGGCAGATGGCAGTCAGGTGCGGTGGCTGCAGGGCCGCGACCTGCCACTGATTGATCGCGTAATAGGAGACGCCGAGCAGCCCGACCCGGCCAGTGCTCCATGGCTGCGCGGCGGCCCACTCGATGCACGCGTAGTAGTCGCGCGTCTCGCGCGGCGAGAAGATGTCCAGATAGCCCGGCGATCGACCGGCCCCGCGCGAGTCGACCCGGATGACGACATATCCATCGGGAACCCATTTCTCCGGGTCGGCGGTTTCCCAGTTCTGGTACTGGTTCGACGAGCCCGCCAGCGCGTCCGGGTGCTCGGATTCGAGATTCGCCCACTGGCGCCGGAAGCCGTCCTGGAACGCCAGCCACTTCGCGTACGGCCCGTGGGTCATGATCACCGGGCCAGGAGCTTCGCTCTCGGGGCGGAACACGTCTGCGCGCAGCACGATGCCGTCATCCATCGTGATCGGGACGTCCCACTCAGTCAGCATTCCGGCTGCTCCGCAGTCGACTGGGCGTGGCTGGGGACGCGATTAGCGTCCCCAGCCACGCACAGTGGGGCTCTTCCGGGCTCAGCGTACAAACCCGGCCACCGCCAGCACGCCAGGGTCGGCGTGGTCGGCGTGGTCGGCGATCGAGTACCCACCCGGGGTCAGCGAGACGACCACCGCGGCCGGGCCGGCGAACCGCGGCACGGCCAGGACCGTGCCAAGCACGGTTCAAGGCGTGCCGGTACGCCGTCAGCCCGCCCACGTCTCCTTGTCGGTGACGATCACTCCACAGCCAGCCGCCGCTTTCGAAGACCCGAGGCGAGGGCCTCGCTGTCGGCGACCCATGCCGCCCCACCGGCTAGCCCTAAGGCCACGAGCCGGTGTCGAACTTGCAACCTCTGACCATGGCCTCGGAAACCACAGGCGGCAGATCAGTGCCTTGCAACAGAATCAGACTAGATCGCAGGGGCTGATGCCCACGCTCGCAGATTGCGCTTATCTAGACAAGGATTGCGCTATTCTTCGATGCTATGTCGCGCCAAGAGCACGTCAGAGCTCTTATTGACAGCTTGCAGCTGCCCGCTTCTTCATTCGTCGCCTATCCGGATCATCCTCTTCTGCTCAATGGTCCCGATCTCTTGACCGTAACTACTGGGCTGACTGCATATTATGTCGTTTCTCAACGGCCGGGATCGATTATTCCAAGAGCACTACTCGCACGGCTAGCGCTGCCTCCGGCTACATCGCATATAGCGCTGGTCGACCCATCAGCTAACTTCGCCTACGATAACCTTGCTCTATTCGAAGAAGTGCTCGAACTTCAACCAAGGGGGCGCCAACGGCTGCCAACAGGCCGGATAAACGAAAGCGAAGCCGCGGAGTACGCCAATATCCTGAGACCCTTTCACAATGCGAGATACGCCGAAGCCTGGGCAGTGACGACCAACCGGCGCCATCGTGGCAGAATGACGTCAGGAGAACCCACTTCGGCGCATGCATTGACAGGACCTAGGCGACTTAGCCGCTTCACCGATCTCGAACGAGATGGCCATCTGATATTCGCACCACCCGAGTCAGTAGAGTGGCGAAGGCTCAGTCCATCTCTGACCGCAGTCACCAATTTGGCCACCCGGTACGATTACAACATAAGCCATGGAGTCGAAGGTCTGGCAGAAACCGCGGACCTAGTTCTCAGATCCGACGCACATTTGCCGCTGCACATGTGCCCGCATCGGCGATTATGTTCACTCCCCTCATCCCGCATGATTACTTGAGGCGAATGTACCGTCTGATCGCCGCTGACGTTGCGCGGCGGCCGCCGAACAGGCACTAGTGCGCCGTGAGCGCGTAGGCTCTAGATTGGAGTACTCGCTCAGAATCTCGTCGATGCGCGCCTTACGCCGCCTACCTAACATTGGATACAGATCGACCATCATCCTGGCGGCTCTCGCACCACTAACCTGAGCACGGAACTGCGGCAGCCGGTTGGGAAATTCCGATGCTGGCGGCATGTCATAGACTTTGTTGCCACCAAGTAACCTGGCCGCATGTTCAATGACATCGCGGTCGGTCATATTCACGGTGATCTTTGGGTAGCGATAGACCTTTCCCGCGACAATATTCCTCGCCATGAGGAAAGAGCCTTCGCCCTCAAGTAGACCAGCTAGCCACATCAGGTCGTCCCTGGCGATATCCATGATGACCACTCAACCATGAGACACTGACACTGCCCGGCTCTGGCATTAAGGATCGATGGACGTTGCCAAGCCAGGGAAACCTAGCAGTGGCTCGTTTGCTCTTCGACCGGACATCTAGTGTCGCCGCGCGCATTCACGGCCGAGCACGGCCAGTTGAGCGCGGCGGCGCCGCCATATCGTCCGTATCCGGCTCGCATGCGTCCGTCGATCCCGCGCTTGCTCACGCATGCGCGTTCTTCCGCAGCGGGAAACGTCGCGGAGGCCTCGGCCGGAATCGAACCGGCGTGCCGCAGTTTTGCAGACTGGTACCTAACCACTCGGTCACGAGACCCTTTGCGCCCTCGGCCCGACTCGAACGGGCGACCTGCTCCTTCGGAGGGAGCCGCGCTATCCAACTGCGCCACGAGGACTGGTGTGGGCCGGGATGGGATCGAACCACCGATACACAAGGCGACTGTTTTACCGACAGCTGCATTACCGCTCTGCCACCGACCCGTGGGGTGCCTGAGCGGAGTCGAACCGCTCTTGCCGGAGCCACAGTCCGGCGCCTTCCCTCGACGGCAACAGGCACCAGTAGGCGATCAGGGACTTGAACCCCGGACCGGCGGCATGTGACGCCGCTGCTCTGACCACTGAGCTAATCGCCCGCGCGCGCCCAGGAGGACTCGAACCTCCATCGTTGGCTTCGTAAACCAGGGCCCTGTCCGTTAGACGATGGGCGCTTATTGGTGGTCGCTGCGCGACCACGGTGAGACTGACGATGCTGATATCCACGACATCAAGGACCGGTTGCGGCGGGAGGTGAGCGTGCGGATCGGTTCTGGCCGGCCGGCTACGGGCGTGCCGTCGCGGTGAGACTGCCTTGGGGGCGGTGCCGTTTGCAAGCCGATCCGGAGCGGAGGCCCGCCCGGCGGGCCGAGCACCGGAAGCGGCGCCGCAGCCTGGCTGGCTACCTTCGCTGGATGCTCGCGGGCCTTGCTGGAAGTGCGGGTGCGCCGGAGGACGAGTGAGATCACCGCGGCGGCCGGACCCGGGCACGAAGTGCGAGACTGGCGGGGCTCGAACCCGCGACCCCCGGATCGACAGTCCGGCGCTCTGACCAGCTGAGCTACAGCCCCAATGTGCGGTGCGCTCCCCCGAGAGGACTCGAACCTCTACATCGCGCTTTAACAGAGCGCTGCTCTACCGATTGAGCCACGGAGGAATGTGTGCCGCGCTTTGTCGTCCGTTTCGACCCTGGCGCGCGGCGGGCCTTCGCTTGCGTGGTCGCGGGGGCGGGACTCGAACCCGCGCATCTCTGGGTTATGAGCCCAGCGCCTTGCCAACTTGGCTACCCCGCAGTAGTCCGTACGGGACTCGAACCCGTGTCACCGGGTTGAGGGCCCGGCATCCTGGCCGCTAGACGAACGGACCATCGGTCGCGTGGGCACGGAAGGACTTGAACCTCCGGCCGCTTCGTTATCAGCGAAGTGCTCTGACCGCTGAGCTACATGCCCTTGACCTGGAGGATCACGGAGGTCTCGAACCCAGCGAGTCGCCCCGCATCGTCCTTGGCGGCGGGCGGCACGCCGCCCGCCGCCGGACTTCGTGCCGCCTAAACCCTGGCGCTTTCGAGGCAGTGGCTGCCGCCCGGCAGCTTCATGATCCCTGTGCTGACTTACCTTGGCGGAGAGCGGAAGGCACGATCTCCACGCCCTCGCGGGCGCGCGCTCGTTAGCAGCGAGGCCCGATCCCCGATCGGTTCACTCTCCTTGGGTGCGCCGGGAGGGAGTCGAACCCTCACGCCTTGCGGCACGGGCATCTGAGACCCGCGTGGCTGCCTGTTACACCACCAGCGCGGGGAGCGGACTCGCGTCCGCCCGGAGCCACCGCCCGGTCTCGAACCGGGGACCTTCTGCCTACCATGCAGACGCTCGTGCCAGCTGAGCTACGGCGGCGTGCTGACCGAGCCTCCTGCCGGACTCGAACCGGCACCTGCCCGGTACAGGCGAGCTGCGCTGACCAGTTACGCCAAGGAGGCGAGAGGGGAACGGCACGCGGCGCGGCGCGGCGCGTGAAGGTGCCGAGATACGGTCCCGCGTCCGGGCCGCCGCGTGCCGTCAAGAGCCCCTGACCCGGATCGAACGGGTGCTTCTGCCGTACGAGAGCAGCGCTCTGGCCAACTGAGCTACAAGGGCATAGCTGGGACACCAGGCTTCGAACCTGGAAAAACTCCCGGTTCAGAGCCGGGCGGGTCTGCCAGTTCCCCCATGTCCCATCGAGTGCGCCGCCAGGGACTCGAACCCCGAACCGCCGGCTTAAGAGGCCGTCGCTCTGCCATTGAGCTAGCGGCGCATTGTTGCGCTGATCAGAGCCGTACCGGGGAGTCGAACCCCGATGAGCTGCTTGGAAGGCAGCCGTCTTTGCCGTTAGACCAGTACGGCCGGGTGGCTCACGCAGGGATCGAGCCTGCCTCTCCCGGGTTTCAGCCGGACGCTGATCCGTCTCAGCTAGCGAGCCATGCGTGGAGACGGCGGGAATCGAACCCGCTGCGGCGGCGCTTGCAGGGCGCGCCCGCTCCTTAGCTGTCATCCCCATGCCGGTCCTGGCCACCGTGGAAGAGGCGGCCAGGACCGTATGTCGTGCGGCCCAGGCTCGGCCGCACTGACGTTTCCCGCTGTGGAGTTATCAAAAAGCAAACCCATTAAGGGCTTCGCAGGGACGGAAGGAATCGAACCCTCATTCGCCGATTTTGGAGATCGGTGCTCTGCCTAATTGAGCTACATCCCTAAGGCAAAGAAAACATGCCGGTAAAATCAGAAACCGCCCGCCAGGTTCCTGATACCTGGGGGGCGGTGCCTGCATAGAGGCCGGTCAGGCCTGACATGGGCACCTTGTCCCCCAGCGCGCCGCGCGTCATCAGGCAGCGCTTGGCGCTATTTGATTCAGCCCATGCCGAATCCGCGCCATGCCGCCGTGTGACGGTGATCTGCCAGGTATACAAGTCATGCTCCTTCTCGAATGTCTTAATTCGAGGATAAGCGTCCGGCCGCCAAATGCGCAAGAGGGTTTTATGCGCCGCGATTAATGCGGGTCGCCGCCGGGAGTCACCAGGCCGCTTTCATACGCGAGCACGACCAGCTGGGCGCGGTCGCGCGCGTCGACCTTGGCCAGGATCCGGCTCACGTGCGTCTTGGAAGTCAGCGGGCTCAGGAATAGCTGCGCCGCGATCTCGTCGTTCGACAACCCGGCAGCGACAAGAATCAGCACCTCGCGTTCCCGGTCGGTCAGCGCGGCCAGCTGGCGACGGTCGGGCCGCGGTCGCTCCGGCCGCGCGGCCAGGTCGGTGATCAGCCTGCGGGTCACCCGCGGCGCCAGCAGCGCGTCGCCGGCGGCGACGACCCGGATGGCCTGAATCAGGTCCGCGGGCTCGGCGTCCTTGACCAGGAAGCCGCTCGCCCCCGCGCGGATCGCCTGGTACACGTACTCGTCCGACTCGAACGTCGTCAGCATGATCACTTTGACGCCCGCCAGGTCGTCATCCGCCGCGATCCGTCGGGTCGCCTCCAGGCCGTCCACGCCGGGCATCCGGATGTCCATGAGCACAACGTCGGCGCGCAGCTGCCGGGCCAGGTCGACGGCGGCCTCGCCGTTGGCCGCCTCGCCCACGACTTCCATCCCGTCCGCGCTGTCCACTAGCACCCGGAAGCCGGCCCGGATCAGCGCCTGGTCGTCGGCGAGCAGCACCCGGATCATGACGCCTGCGCGGACGAGGCCGGCGCCGTCTGCGCGGCGTCGGGGGGACCAGGCACTTCGCCGCCCGCGGGCAGCGTGGCGAACACCCGGTAGCCGCCTTGCGGTCCCGGGCCGGTCTGCAGCGAGCCGCCCACCGAGGCCGCCCGCTCGCGCATGCCGATCAGCCCGTGCCCGTTCCCGGCCAGCACCTCGCCGCCCGTCATCGCGGCCGGGCCGGGTCCGAGCCCGGTGTCGGTCACCTCGATCTCCAGCCCGGAGCTGGTGTAGCGCAGGCTGACCGTCGCGGTGGCGGCGGGCCCGGCGTGCTTGATCACGTTGGTGAGGGACTCCTGCACGATCCGGTATGCGGCGAGGTCGACGGCGGGCGGCAGGTCCGCTGACTCCCCGAAGCTCCGCAGCGTGACCGGCAGCCCTCCGCCGCAGGCGGTCGAGATCAGCGCGTCAAGCTGGCCGAGGCCCGGGGTCGGCTGGGTCGGGTCGCCCTCGTCCGCCTGCCGCAGCACGTTCAGGATCGCCCGCAGCTCGCGCAGCCCGTCCTTGCTGGACTGCCGGATGGCCTGCAGCGCGTCCCCGGCCGCCTGCGGGTTATCGGCCAGTACGTGGGCGGCGACGCCCGCCTGCACGTTAATCGTGGCCATCGTGTGAGCCACGATGTCGTGCAGCTCCCTGGCGATCCGCAGCCGCTCCTCATCGACCCGCCGCTTGCTCTCTTCTTCGACCTTGTCCCTGGCGGCGGCCACCCGGCTGCGCTGGTTCGCGACGGCGGTGCCGATGAAGAGGGCCACCGCGATCATTCCCGGGATCAGGTAAAAACCGCCGCCGGTCGGCCCGAACGGACTGCCGACCGCCGTCGCGGCCATGAGCACCGCCGTGGTACCGGCGGCGAAACCGAGCGCCCGGACCAGGGGCACCCTGGTCACGACGGAGTACAGGGCGAACGGGGCCGCGACGAGCACGGCGCCGTTCACGTACCCCAGCAGGCTGAAGGCGACGATACAGGCGGTCGAGGACACCAGGACCGGCACCGGGTACCAGCGCCGGACCGCGAGTACCACGGTCGCCGCCACCACCAGCAGGAGCGCCGCGTCCGGCGTATGCGGCACCGGATGCCCGTTCAGAACCTGGTCGGACTTGTTATTCGGGTGGGCCTCGCCGTAGGAGCCGAGCACGAGCACCGCGGCCAGGATCAGCATCCTGATGACGTCGTGCGTGTTCGAGCCGACCCACCGGCGCCAGAAGCGCACCAGTAGGCCACTCACCCGAGCCAGCATGTCATCCACATGATCAGCGTACGGTCGGGGCGCCTATCCGTCGTCCGCCGCCAGATGTCGCGCCGCGTACTCCGCCGGGAGTACCGGGCGGCCCGCTGCTCCTCGCGGTGTACCCGTAAGTGACAGCCGCGGGCCGACGATCTGAGCAGCCGAAACCGGGAGGCTCAGAAAGTGCCCGGCGGAAGGACCGCCGGCCGACCGCGGAGGCCCGTCATGCAAGCGCTGACCCGTTTTGTACTGCGCCACAAGCTGCTCGTCACGGTCTTCTGGCTGGCTGTTGCCGTCGCCGGAGTCCTGACCATCAGCGGCACCACGCACCGGATGACCAACAACTTCGCCATGCCTGGCCAGGCCTACAAGGTCGACAACCAGATAGCGCGCGAGTACGGCAACGGCGGCTCCCAGCCGCCCTACGTCGCGGTGCTGACCGCCCCGGCCGGCCAGCGGGCCACGGCCGCGGTCAGCGGCAAGGCATTTGGCGCCCTGCCCGCGGCGGTCCCGGGGGCCCGGATCGCCGACTACGCGACGACTGGCAACCGCGCGTTCTTGACCAGGGACGGCCGGTCCACCTTCGCGCTCGTCTACACCACGGCGAACACGAACTTCAACGGGCCGGACCTGGGGCCCGCGATCCAGCGGAGCCTGACCGCGGCCGCCCCGCCCGGCTGGCGCACCGGCGTCACCGGCGAGCAGCTGCTGCAGAACGGCGCGCCGCAGAGCAAGGGCACCAGCCTCATGGTGGAGTCGATGATCGGCGGGGTCGGGGCGCTGCTGATCCTGGCGTTCGTCTTCGCGAGCTTCCTCGCGCTGCTGCCCATGCTCATCGGGGGCATCTCGGTGCTGGCCACCTTCCTGCTGGTGGGCGGCCTCACCGAGATCACCGGCGTCAGCGAGATCGTCGAGTTCCTGATCGCGCTGATCGGCCTCGGCGTCGCCATCGACTACTCGCTGCTGGTCGTGAGCAGGTGGCGGGAGGAGCGCGCGGCCGGCCGGGACAATCAGACCGCAGTGCTGCAGGCGATGAACCACGCGGGCCGCGCTGTCGTGTTCTCCGGGCTCACCGTCGCCATCGGCCTGCTGTCCATGATCGTGCTGCCCGTCCCGATGCTGCGCAGCGTCGGAATCGGCGGCGTGCTCGTCCCGCTGGTGTCGGTCGCGGTCGCGACGACGTTCCTGCCCGTGGTGCTCGCCACCGCCGGCCCCCGGCTGGACTGGCCGCGGCTGCGCACCGAGCGGTCCGCGAGCCGGGTGTTCTCGGCCTGGGCGCGCGGCGTCTACCGGCACAAGTGGGCGGCCGCGATCGGCGGGCTGGCCGTCCTCGGCGCGCTGATGGCGCCCGCGCTGTCGCTGCACCTCGGCGAGCCCGGCAGTTCCGCGCAGGCAACCTCCGGCCCCGCGCACTCGGCCCTGGTCACGCTCACCAAGGGCGGCGTGCCGGCCGGCGTGCTCACCCCGGCTGAGGTGCTCACGACCAGCGCGGCCGCGACGGGAACGGCGCACGCAGCGGCTCAGCTGCCCGGCATGTACGCGGCCGTAGCGCCTGGCACGAGCGACTACCGGCACGCGGGCACCGCTATCGTCACGGTGCTGCCGCGGACCGAGAGCAGCCTGCCCGTCGGGCAGTCGGCGACGGCCGGGCTGGAATCGGCGCTCGCGCACCGGCCGGGCGTGCTCGGCGTCGGCGGCTCGGGGGCCGAGATGATCGACTTCAACCACGCGGTGTACGGCGACTTCCCGCTGATGCTGGCGCTGATCGGGATCGCGACGTTCCTGCTGCTGACCAGGGCGTTCCGCTCGGTGCTGCTCGCGGCCAAGGCGGTCGTGTTCAACCTGATCTCGCTCGCGGCGGCCTACGGAGTGCTGACGTGGGTGTGGCAGGACGGGCATGGCTCGCACGCCGTGTGGGGCATCCCGGCCACCGGCGCGATCACGATGTGGGTCCCGCTGATGGTGTTCGCCTTCCTGTTCGGCCTGTCGATGGACTACGAGGTGTTCATCCTCAGCCGCGTCCGCGAGGCCTATGACGAGACCGGCGACGCCGCCGTGGCCGTCACCACCGGCCTCGGCCGCACCGGGCGGCTAGTCACCAGCGCGGCGGCGATCCTGATGCTCAGTTTCCTGTCGATGTCGACCGGGCCGCAGACCGACCTGAAGATCCTGGCGACTGGCCTCGGCGCCGGCATCCTGATCGACGCGGTGGTCATCCGCTGCCTGCTCGTCCCGGCGATGGTCGCCCTGTTCGGCCAGGCCAACTGGTGGCTGCCGACGTCGCTGGCCAGGGTGCTGCGGGTACGGGCGCCGCAGCCGGATCTCCCGGCCGCGGCGCCGGAGCGGGCGCTGGCAGGCGTCCGGTAGCCAGCGCTCGCACGGCTGCTCCACTGTGCCTATCCAGGGCTGCTCTGGCGACCCTGGGTAGGCACAGCGCGGCGACAGGGAGGCCGTCAGCGCGCGTAGTTGCTCGCCCCGTACCAGTCGACGACCACGACCGGCTCGTCCCCCACAACCCACGCGTCGTGGCCCTGCGGCAGCGCGGTCACGTCGCCGGGCCGCGCGGTGAACTCGCTGCCGTCGGCCATGACGATCTGCAGGGTCCCGCTGACGTGGTACTGGAAGTGCGGCGCCTCGCAGAGTTCGGTGCCCGCGATCGGCTGCACGTGCTCCGACCAGCGCCACCCCGGCTGCAGCGTCAGCCGGCCGATCTCGCCGCCGCCCACCTTCAGCAGGTCCAGCGCGCCGTGACTGAATGTCCGGGTCTCGTCCGGCGCCCCGAAGCTCTTCTGCTCCGCCTGTCCGCTCATGTCAGCTCTCCTTGCGTCTCGTGCGGGCCGGCGCTGCGCGCGCCGGCCTCGTATCCGAGGCTCACAGGACCGGGTTGCAGCAACCTTGCAGCGGACTTTCTACTGCTGCGGTGACCTCGCGCGGGTGATATGCGGGGTTTGTGCCACCGTGACAGTAGAAAGTCACGCGGCCGGGCGCCCGGCGCAGTAGCGGCGGTCACGGCAGCGATGTTTGATACCTGCATGAAGTCGCTTGCGGTGCGGCTGCTGGGCGAATTCGCCGTAGACGGGGTGGAAGCACAGGCTCTGGGCAGCAGGAAGGCCAGGCAAGCGCTGCATTTGCTCGCGCTGGCCGACGGCCAGCCCGTGCCGGCCGACGTGCTGGCCGACGCCCTGTGGGCAGACGCGCCGCCGGCCAGGCCCGAGGATCAGCTCGCGGTGCTGATGAGCAGGCTCCGCGGCGTGCTGGGCAAGGACCGGATCTCCCGCCGCAGCGGCGGTTACGTGCTGCACGCCGACTGGCAGGACGATACCGAGCTCAGCCAGCTCGTCGCCGAGACCGAGCGGCGCCGGGCCGCGGGCAACGTGGTCGGTGCGGCGGCCGCCGCCAGAGTCGCGCTGTCGCTGCTGCGCGGATCGGGTCCCGCGCAGCTGCCGGGCGAGTGGGCGCAGCTGCGCCGGGCCGCGCTGGAGCGGCTGATCGGCCGGGCCCGGCTGACCGCGGCGACGGCGCTGCTGGAAGCCGGCGACTGGATGGCGGCGGCCGACCCGGCCGCCGCCGCGCTCGCGCAGGACCCGTACGAAGAGGCAGCGCTGCGCGCGCTGATGCGCGCATACGTGGCCGGGGGCCAGGCGGCGACGGCGCTCGCGCTCTACGCGAAGGCGCGCGAGCGGCTGGCGGAAGATCTCGGCGCCGACCCGTCGCCGGAGACCGCGCAACTGCACGCCGCCATCCTGGCCGGCGACCTGGCCGCCACCGCGACGGCGGCCGCCGCCGCGGCGCCCGGCGACGGGCTCGTCGGTCGCGCCGCCGAGCTGGCCTTCCTGGACGCGACCGCCGCCCGGCGGACCGCGGGTACCGCGGTCGTCGTCGTGGACGGCGAGCCGGGCATCGGCAAGACGGCACTGCTGCGAGCCTGGGCCGGGCGACGGACCGCGGCGGGTGACACCGTGCTGCTCGCGTCCTGCGGACAGCTGGACCGGTCGATGCCGCTGGACGCGCTGCTCACCGCCCTCGCCGCGGTGCTGCGGCGGCAGCCGCCAGCGGATGCCGCGCAGCTGCTCGGCCGGCAGGAAGCGCTGCTCGGACCGCTGCTCGGCGTCGCCGCCGGCCCGCGGCCGCTGCCGGTGCTGGCCGACAGCATGCTCGGCCCGGCCGTGCTCTACGGCGCGCTCGCCGACGTGCTGGACCGGCTGGCCGGGCGCGCGGCGCTGGCGATCGTCATCGACGACGGCCACCTGGGCGGCCGGGCGCTGCGGGACTTCCTGGAATTCCTGGGCCGCCAGGACCGGCCGGCCATGGTTGTGGCGGCGGTCCGGGCCGGCGCTGGCGAGCCGCTGCCCGCGACCTCGGTCATCCACCTGGAGGCCCTCGGCCGGGACGCCGCCGCGGAACTCGTGGGCGCGGACCGGGTCGACGCGCTCTACGAGCGGTCGCGCGGAAACCCGCTGTTCCTCACCGAGCTCGCCCAGCAGTCCGCCGACGTCCGGCTGCCCGCATCCCTGGTCGAGTCGGTCTCCGCGCGCTGCGACGAGCTCGGCCGCGCGGGCGGGTTGCTGCGCACCGCGGCGATCATCGGGCCCGACCTGGACCTGGACCTGATCGGCGCGGTGCTCGGCCGTCCCGTCGTCGAGCTGCTTGACGACAGCGAGCTGGCCGTCGCCCAGCACTTCCTGACCGACGAGGACGGCCGGCTCAGGTTCCGGCATGAGCTGGTCCGCGAGGCGCTGGCGGCCAGCGCGACGGCCGGCCGCTCGGCGTTGCTGCACCGGCAGGCCGGCCGCGTCCTGGCCCGCCGGCCCGCCGCCGACCCGGTCATGATCGCGCACCACGCCCGGCTGGGCGGAGATCTCACGCTGGCGGCCAGCGCGCTCCGGGACGCGGCCGCGCGGGCGGCGGAGCGCTTCGACCACGCCGCCGCCGAGGCACTGCTGGACGACGCGCTGAGCCTGGATGCGGACGCGCCGGGACTGCTGGCCAGGGCGAAAGTGCGCATCCGCCGGGGCCGGTACACCGGCGCGCTCGCCGACGTGCGGCAGTCCGGGGAGCAGGGCGCGGAAGCGCTTGAGGTCAGCGCGTGGGCGGCGTACTTCGACCGGCGTTTCGGGCCGGCCGCGCAGTTCGCGGAGGACGGCGCGATCGCGGCCGCGGACGGCGCCACCAGGGCGCGGTGCCTGGCCGTGGCCGGCCGCATCCATCACGCCGGCGGCCAGCTCACCGCGGCCGAAAGCCAGCTCACCGAGGCCCTCTCGATCGCCGCCGGCGCGGACCGGGTCACGGCGGCGGCGTGGCTGGGCGTGCTGCGCGCGCATCAGAGCCGGCCCGCCGACGCGCTGCCGCTGCTGCGCCCGGCCACGCGCGGTCAGATCGGCGCCGAGCACACCTCGGCCACCATGCACGCGCTGCTGTTCACCGGGCACGCGCACGCCAGCGCGGGCTTCCCGGAAAAGGCGCTCGCCGCGTTTGCCAGCCACACCGCCGAGGTCGCGCGCCGGCACGTACCGCGGTTCGCCGGCCGCGGCGTGAACTTCGCCGCCTGGGTACTGCGCAACCTCGGCGCCCGCGACCAGGCGCTGGACCTGCACGCCGAGGCGCTGGCGGCGGGCCGCAGCGAAGGCACCCCCGAGGTCACGATCGCGGTCCTGCAGGATCTGGCCGAAGCACGACTCGAGGAAGAGGACCTGGCCGGTGCGGCCGCGCTGCTCGCGGAGGCCAGCGCGCTGCTGACCGGGGATCTCGTCTTCGGCTGGCGGCTGGCGCTGAAGCGCGACCTGCTCACGGCCAGGCTCGCGCTGGCGCGCGGCGAGCACGAACTGGCGGTCACGACCGCGGCCGGGCTGGAGCGGGCGGCGGCCGCGCTGCCGGTGCCGCGCTACACCGGCGCCGCCCGGCTGCTGCAACATCGCGCCCGGCACGCGCTCGGCCAGCCGGCCGACCTGGATACGGTCGCGGCCGACCTGGACGTCGTCGAGACAGTCGCGTCGCGATCGAAGCCTGGTGGTGGACCGGCGAGACGGCCGCCGACCTCGGCGTCGCGGACTGGCTGGACCGGGCCGAGCGTCAGGCCGGCCGCCTCGCCGCCAACGCCGGCCCGCACGCGGCCGGGCTCCGGCAGCACGCGCAGACCAGAATCGGGCAGTGGCGGGCGCGCCTTTGACCGCAGTCATCTGAGCCGGGCCGAGTCTCACAAGACGTCAGCTAGTTACAACATTGCGATGACGTCATGATGCACGCACGCACTATCAGCACGTTGTCCGCCATTGCCACTGTTCCCGGGGTCACCGCCTGTGTTGCCCAGGCCTTGCCCGCCGACGGCGTGGCCCGGACCGCGCCGAGGTACGTCGTGACCGCGTGCAATGGCAAAGAGCTGACCAGACCGGCCGCATTCACGCCGCTACACGAAGATGACGTTCATGTTCCCCGGCAAGCGCCCGGCCGTTTACCGGAAGATCAACGGTCACTGGAAGGCGACGTACCCGCAGATCCAGACACTGGGTTTCTAGCCGCGCCGACGAGCGGCCGGCCCGGATCCAGGTGGCGGCGTCACGCGCCCTGGCGACGCACCTGGCCAGGCGCGTGGTACAACATTCTGGTACTGTTGGTCCAGTACCATAGTGCCGTACCACCCAAGCGCGGAGTTGATCATGGCTATCACAGCATCCGAGGCACGAAAGAGGCTGTTCCCGTTGATCAAGCAGGTGAACGACGATCGCGCTCCGGTGGAGATCGTCTCGAATCACGGCCGCGCCTACCTGGTAGCCGCCGACGACTACGAGTCCATGGCCGAGACCGACTATTTGCTGCGGTCGCCAGCGAATGCGGCGCGGCTATTGGCGGCCGCCGAGGACCTTCGGCGCGGTCGCCCCCTGATCACGAAGACGATGGAGGAACTTCAGGCGCTCGCAGACGAGGGCGACGGGCCTTGAGAGACGTAGTGTTCCTCCCGCAAGGCTGGGCCGATCTCAACCACTGGGCGTTAGCGGACAAGAAGATGCTGCGCCGCCTGATCCGGCTGATCGAAGAGGCCAGGCGAACTCCATTTGAGGGAGCCGGAAAGCCTGAGCCATTGCGCCGGAATCTGGCCGGATACTGGTCCCGGCGAATCGACGACGAGCACCGCCTCGTCTACAGCGTGACCGAGGACCAGCTGATCATCATGCAGGCCCGGTACCACTACGAGGACTGATCATTGGGCGGCCGTCACACGACGCGGCGGTCGTATCCGCGCGGTGGGCGAGCACCTCGTCCATGTGCGCCTCGGCCCACACCTTGATGCCGCGCATGACCTGCTGGAGCGAGAGGCCCAGGTCCGTCAGTTCGTAGGTCACCGTCACCGGGACCGTCGGCGTCACCGTGCGGGTGAGCAGGCCGTCACGTTCGAGTGACCGGAGCGTCTGCGTGAGCATCTTCTGGCTGACCCCGGCCAGCCGGGGGGACAACTCGGAGTAGCGCATCGGCCGCGGCTGGCCCGCCCCGTCGCCGGGGCCGCGCACCGCGTCGCTGCCGAGCGCGGCCAGGATCAGCGCGACCCACTTGTCGGAGATCCGGTCCAGGAGCTGCAGGCCGGGCATCCGCCGCGGTGCCCGCCGGGCGTCCCATGCCGCGGTCCCCAGCTTCCTGTGCTCGCGGGAGGACGCGGCTGGCAGGTGACCGGCCTGGCCCGAGCCGAGGACGAGGCGTTCGTGCGCGGCCTCGGCGCCGGCTTCACCACCGAAGCCGAGGCGGGCTGGGACGCGGTGGCGGACGGCGCCGTCCTGCAGGAGCGCGGCCTGGCCCTGGTCCGCGACGGCGGGATCTTCGTGGGCGTCCTGCCGAGCAACCGGCCGCCCGGCGAGCGCGGCATCACGGTCACGTCGGTAGCGGTGCACCCGGATGGCCCTGCACTGGCCGGCCTGCTGGCGCGGACGGCATCCGGCGAGTTGCCGGCCCGGGTGCACGCCGTCGTCCCGCTCGACGAGGTCGCCGACGCCCACCGCGCCGTGGCCAAGGGCGGCGTGCGCGGTCGCTACGTGCTCAGGCCCTGAGCGGATCGCGGGTGCTGCGGCGGCGCGACCCGCCGCGGCACCCGCCGCACGTCCTATGCCGCGGTAACCCGCCGGCGTCCTATGCCGCGGTCACGACCAGCACGGACACCTGCAGCGGTCCGGCGCCAACGGCCGCCTCGGCCGCCCGGCACAGGTCAGCCCGCCGCGCCGGCCGGAGCGCGCTGACGAACGGCGCGACGTGCGCCATGCCCAGCCGCCAGGCCGCGAGCTGAGCGGGGTGCCGACTGAGGTCCGGACGCTGAGCGTCCGGACCGCGACGTCATTGAATCCGGCCGCCGCGAGCTGCGCACATAGCCAGTCAGGATCCTGCGAGCGCGGCTCGGTCTGCCGCTTGAACGCCTGGTACCAGTCCGGCGCGCGGTAGCCGAACTCCGTCAGTACCGCGTCCACCGCGCGCTTGGCCGGGTGCGTCCAGCCCGGCGCGAACGAGCTCACCGCGAGTGCGTCGCTGACCCGCCGGACTTGCGCGAGGCAGCCGGGCACGTCGGGCAGGTGGCCCAGGCAGAACGCCGCGAGCGCGAGGTCGAAGCCGCGGTCACGGAACGGCAGCGCGGCCGCGTCCGCGGCCACCGGCCGCAGCCCGGCCGGGCAGCGCGCCAGCATCGCGGGCGCCAGGTCGGCCGCGACCACCTGCGCGGCGCCGGCGGCGAGCGCGGCCCGGCCGGCCGCGCCAGTGCCCGCACCCAGATCGAGGACGCGCTGGCCGGTCACCGGTCCAGCCGCCGCGACCAGCGCAGCCGCCAGGTCGGCGTACATCCGGCCGGGTCCGTCGTCCCAGCCGCTGGCGGCGCTCTCGTAGGCAGTCCGGGTCGCCGCTACGAGGCCAGCAGCGGCCGGGCCGCGATCGCCCGGTCCTCCCACCATGCCAGCTCCTCGTCGTAGCCACCGAGTGCCTTCTCCCAGCCGAACAGCACGAGCGCACCGAGCAGGCACAGTGCCAGCTGCCGGTCCCACCACGGCGCGGTGTCGACTCCGCACGCTTCCAGCGCGCCCCGGTACGCATCGATCGCGGCGTCCTTGGCCTGTGGCAGCCTGCGGCAGTTGATCGCCAGGTACCAGGCCAGGTCGCTGAGCGCGGCGCCGCGGCCGGGCTGCTCCCAGTCCAGCAGCACGGTGCGGCCGGCGTCGTCGGTGCCGAGGTTGTCCAGCTTCCAGTTGCTGTGCACGAACGTCTGCGGGGTCGTCGCCAGCGCCGTCACCAGCGGGCCGGGGTCGAGCGCGAGCGGGCTCACGATCGCCGCCGCGGCGGGCGCCACCTGCGGCAGCAGCTGCCAGCCCTTGCCGACCAGCTGCGGGACCAGGTGCTCGGACCGCACGCTGGCCTCCGCCTCCGCCAGCCACGGCGACAGCTCCAGGTACCGGTGCATGGCGGGCACGACCTCGTACTCGCTGCCGCATCCCCAGTAGGCGGCGTGCAAGGCGGCCATGTGCCGCAGGAACTGGCCGTGCTGCGCCGCCGGAACCGGCTCGTCGGTAGCGGGTACCAGCCAGTCCGCCACGTCGTGCATCAGCACCGCGCAACCGCCAGCCGGCCGAGCGGCGGCCGCACTCGGCGGCGTGTAACCGACCGCCACAATCGGCTGATTGATACAGGCAGGGAGCCGGCGGAGGATGCCCCGTTCCCACAACTCGAGCGGGACGCCGCGGAGGCTGCCGGCGGCGCGCATCGTCCAGTCGGCGGCCAGGTCCAGATGCTTCAGCACGTACCGGCGGCCGTCGATCACGACCCGCTCCAGCCGCGCGCCCGACTTTCCCGGCGCGTCCGCGAGCGGCTCGCGCGCGCTCGCGCCCGCCAGCAGCTCGGTCAGGTCCGGGGGCCGCTCAGTCACCGGCGGCCTCCATCTCGGCCAGCAGCGTGGCCGGCCAGCGGCCGCCGCAGAACGCGAGGTCCGACACGATGCGGTCGGCGCGGACGGTCAGCAGGTGCATGTGGTGCGCGGCGTGCGGCACGCCGTTCTCGGTCCACCGCAGCGTGTACTCGACGACCTCGCCGACGCCGGGCACCGGATGCCGGTGCAGGTCCTCGAACACGGCCTTGTCGGCGAACCAGCGGCCGTACTCGGCCCTGATCGCGTCGGCGCCGGCGGCCCGCAGCCGCCAGTTCGGCACCGTCGCGTCCAGGGTCGCGTCGGCGCTCCACGCGTCGCAGCCGGCGATCGCCGCGGTCTCGACCGCGGTCAGAAACTCGTCTATCGCGGACATCTGGCCCATCGCTGCCTCCTCGGCTCCGGATTCGGGTCGTGATCCGACGATGCCCGCCGGTGCTTGCAGGAAGGTTGCAGCGCACCGTGGTGCTGGCCAGAACCGTGGTCCTGGCCAGCACGGGGGATCTTGCCAGCCCGGCCCCTCTTGCAAAAGCCCAGGTCGCAATCTATGACCGAAGGAGAGGACGGAACGCGGCGCGACGCCGGAGTCCGGTCCTGCGGCGACGCCACCGGCGTCCAGCATGGGAGGAGGCCGGTCATGGCGGGCGCGCACGCGGCAGGCAGGGACAGTTCCAAGCTGGAGCACGGGGCGATCGGCCTGCGCGAGGTCATGTTCCAGTCGATCACATCGATGGCGCCGGCCGGCGCGGTGGCGCTGTCCATCGCGGCCGGCGCCACCTACGCGGGCGGCGCGCTGCCGCTGTCGGTGCTGCTGGCGCTCGTCGGCTGCCTGCTCGCAGCCAGCTCCATCGGCCAGCTCGCCAAGCACCTGCCGTCGGCGGGCAGCATTTACACCTACGCGGCCGAGTCCATCCACCCGGCGGTCGGGTTCCTCGTCGGCTGGGGCTACGCGCTGGTCGAGGCCCTGATCGGACCGATCACGATGATCTTGTTCGGCTATCTGGTCAGCTCCGTCACCCAGACGGAGTTCGGCTGGCCGTTCACCACCACCTGGGTCATCTTCATGATCGCGGCGTCGCTGCTCATCGCCGCGCTCAACTACCGCGGCGTGAAGCTGAGCGCCCGCACCGGGACGGTACTCGGCACGATCGAGATCATCGTGTTCCTGGTGCTCGCGGTCTGGCTCATCATCAAGGCCGGCTCCGGCAACACCGGCAGCGTGCTGACGCTGCACTACGCCACCATCAAGGGCTACCACGGCTTCTCCGGCGTCGTCGCCGGGTCGATCTACACGATCCTCGCGTTCATCGGCTTCGAGGCGTCCGCGCCGCTGGCCGAGGAAGCCCGCAACCCGCGGCGCACGATCCAGATCGCGGTCGTGACCTCGTGCCTGGCGATCGGCATCTTCTACGTGATCACCACTTACGCCGGCGACGTGTTCTTCGGCCCGAACCGGTACGTCGCCTTCGGCGGGCTCGGCGGCGGCAGCCCGTGGATCCAGCTCGCCCGCGACGTCTGGGGCGTCGGCTGGGTGATCGCGTTCCTGGCGATCCTGAACTCGACGTTCGCGAACGGGAACGCGGGCACGCTCGCCACGACCAGGACCTGGTTCGCGATGGCGCGGATCGGCATGCTGCCGGCCCCGCTGGCGCGCACGCACCGCAAGTGGAAGTCTCCGTCGACCGGCGTCGTGGTCCAGTTGCTGGTGACGCTCGCCATCGGCCTGCCGGTCGGCATTCACTTCGGGCCGGTGGTCGCGTTCGTGTTCCTGGCCACGATCCTGACCGCCGTCATGATCGCCATTTACATGATCTTCAACTTGTCCTGCCTGCTGTACTACGCGCGCAAGGCCCGGTCGGAGTTCAACTGGCTGCTGCACGGGGTGATCCCGGTGCTCGGCATCGCGGCGTTCCTGCCCGCCTGGTTCACGGCCATGGGGATCGGCGGCTCGGTGCTGAAGTTCGTCAAGCCGCTCGACTACCCGTCCAGTGAGACCGGGCTGGCCATCGGGATCTGGTACCTCATCGGCCTGGTTGTGCTTATCTACCTCTACCGGCGCCATCCGTCCCGGTTGCCGGAACTTCGGCGGGTGTTCGCCGAGGAGGAGCCTGCCGCGGTGCCGGCGGGCCAGAGCTAGGAGCGCGGATGCGGGTAGACGAGGGTTACATTGACGTGCCGGGCGGCCGGGTCTGGTACCGGTCGGTCGGCGAAGGCGGGACGCCGCTGCTGTGCCTGCACGGCGGGCCAGGTTTCACGCACTACTACCTCGAGGCGCTCGAGGTGCTCGCCGACCGTCGCCAGGTGATCTTCTACGACCAGCTCGGGTGCGGCAACGCCGACCGGCCGGATGACGTCTCGCTCTGGACGGTCGACCGCTTCGTCGAGGAACTGGCCCAGGTGCGCGCGGCCCTCGGGCTGGACCGGCTGCACCTGTTCGGCAGCTCCTGGGGCGGCATGCTGGCGATGCAGTACGTCCTGGACCGCCGGCCCGACCTGGTCAGCCTCGTCCTGTGCGGCAGCCCGGCCAGCATGATCCGCTGGGTGACGGACTGCGACGAGCTGCTCGCCGCTCAGCCGGCCGAGGTCCGCGACGTACTCCGCGAGCACGAGGCGGCTGGCTTCACCGGGTGCCCGGAGTACCAGGCCGCGATGCTGGCCTTCTACCGCGAGCATGTCTGCCGGATGAAGCCGTTTCCCGCCGGGCTGGAGCGAGCCTTCGCCGAGGCCGGCTACCAGGTCTACAACCACATGAACGGGCCGAGCGAGTTCACCGTCACCGGCACGCTGAAGACGTGGGACATCATGGACCGGCTGGGCGAGATCCAGGCGCGGACGCTGCTGGTCGGCGGGCGCTACGACGAGTGCCGGCCCGAGCACATGGCCGAGATGCACCGCCGGATCGCCGGCTCCCAGCACGAGGTCATCGAGGACGCCTCGCACCTGTGCTTCGCCGAGCAGACGGAGACGTTCGCGGCCATCATGAACAAGTTCCTGGCCGAAGCCGAGGCGGCGTAGCCCCGCGTCGGCAATTAGCGTGGAGCTTTAGCGTCCTGTCAGCACGCTAAAGTTCCACGCTAATTTGATCTTGCTGGAGGAACCGCATGAGCCGCTCGCTCACCTCGGTCATCGGCGGCGCCGCGGTGCCCGCCACCCCGGCCGGGCGGATCACGTCGACCAACCCGGCCCGCACCAGCGACGTGGTCGCGGACGTCGCGCTCGCCGACGCGGCCACGTTCGCCGCTGCGCGCGGCGGCCGCGCGGGCGGCCCAGCCGGCCTGGGCCGACGTGCCCGCGCCGGTGCGCGGCCGGGCCATCGCGCACATCGGACGGCTGGTGGAAGCGAACGCCGAGGCGCTGGCCCGGCTGGTGACGCGGGAGATCGGCAAGCCCTACGCCGAGGCGCTCGGCGAGGTGCGGGAGATCGTCGACACCTGCGACTTCTTCCTGGGCGAGGGGCGGCGGCTCTACGGCCAGACCGTGGCCAGCGAGATGCCGGACAAGCAGCTCTTCACGTTCCGCAACCCGGTCGGCGTCGTCGCCGTGATCACCGCGGGGAACTTCCCGGTGGCGGTGCCGTCCTGGTACCTCATCCCGGCCCTGCTCTGCGGGAACAGCGTCGTCTGGAAGCCGGCCGACTACTCCCCCGCGTGCGGCACGGCGCTGTTCGAGCTGATCGTCGCCGGCGGCGGGCTGCCCGACGGCGTGCTGAACCTCGTGCACGCCGACGGACGCCGCCACCTACGCGGGCCTGGAGCAGGCGCTGCGAGACGGCACCGTCGACAAGATCGGATTCACCGGGTCGAGCGCGGTCGGCAGCGCGATCGGCGAACTGGCCGGCCGCCACCTGCAGTCCGCGTGCCTGGAACTCGGCGGCAAGAACCCGATGGTGGTCACGCCGAGCGCCGACCTGGAGCTGGCCGTCGAGGCGGCGCTGTTCGCGGGCTTCGGCACGGCCGGCCAGCGCTGCACCTCGCTGGGCACGGTGATCGCGCACGACAGCGTGCACGACGAGTTCCTGGCCAGGTTCGACGCCGCCACCCGCGCGGCGGTGATCGGCGATCCCGCCGGGGACGTGCTCTACGGACCGATGCTGGACGCCAAGTTCGCCGCGCGGTTCGAGGAGTACCTCGGCTGGATCCAGCCGCATCACGACGTGCTCGGGTCCAGCGCCACCGGCCGGATCAGCGACGCCCGGCCGCGGGCAGGCTTCGCCGGCGACCCGGCCGCGGGCCTCTACTACCACCCGGTGATCGTCGACGGCGTCCGGCCCGAGGACGACATCTTCCGGCACGAGACCTTCGGGCCCATGGTCGGCGTGACCCGGTACCGGGCGATGGACGAGGCGATCGAGCTGGCCAACGCGCCTGGCTACGGCCTGTCGTCCTCGATCTACACCAGCCGCGCCGACGACGCGTTCGCGTTCCGGCGCGGCATCGGGGCCGGGATGGTCAGCGTGAACAACTCGACGTCCGGCGCCGAGGCGCACCTGCCGTTCGGCGGTAACGGCAAGTCGGGCAACGGCTCGCGCCAGTCCGGCGTGTGGGTGCTCGACCAGTTCACCCGGTGGCAGGCGCTGAACTGGGACTACTCGGGCCGGCTGCAGAAGGCGCAGCTGGACGTCGCCGACCTGGTCCCGGACGAGGACTTCCGCCTGCAAGATTGATCCGGTCCGCATGACACGATGTGCTCCATGACGACCGAGCGGATCGAAGTTCAGCGGTTCATCGAGGCAACCCCGGAGGCGATCTTCGCGATCCTGCGCGACCCGCAGGGCCACGTGGCCATCGACAGTTCCGGCATGCTGCAGTCAGCCGAGGGCGAGCCGGTCAGCGGCGTCGGCGACAGCTTCGTCGTGCACATGGACCGGGAAGCGCTGGGCGACTACCCGCTCGGCAAGTACGACGTGACCGTCTCGATCTCGGCCTACGAGCAGGACCGGGAGATCGCCTGGAAGATCCTGGGCCAGATCCGGCCGCAGATCGGCCACGTCTACGGCTACCGGCTGGAGCCGGCCGACGGCGGCACCCTGGCCACCTCCTACTACGACTGGTCCGACATCGACCCGAAGTGGCGGGAGGCCGGGATCTTCCCGGTGATCTCCGAGGGCGCCCTGCGGGCCACGCTCGGCATCCTCGCCCGCACGGCCAGTCAGGCCGCGGGTTGACCGACCCGGCCGCGCCGCCGCCAGCGCCAGCGCCGGCCTGGATCGTGGCGGGCCCGCCGGGTGCCGGGAAGTCCACGGTCGCAAAGCTGCTGCTGGGCTCGCTGACCCCGGTGCCCGCGCTGCTGGACAAGGACACGATGTACGGGTCATTCGTGGCCGCGACACTCGCGGCCGCGGGCCTGCCGCCGGGCGAGCGCGAGGGCGGCTGGTACGACGAGCACGTCAAGGCGCACGAGTACGCCGGGATGGCCGCGACGGCGCGGGAAATTCGCGCCTACGGCTGCCCGGTCCTGCTGTCCGGCCCGTTCACCGGGCCGATCCACGACGCCGGCCGGTGGCAGTCCTGGATCGCGGAGCTGGGCGGCGAGCCGGTCCGGCTGGTCTGGGTGCGATCGGACGAGCTGACGCTGCGCGACCGGCTGGAGCGCCGCGGCTCGCCGCGGGACGCGGCGAAGCTCGCGGCGTTCGGCGAGTTCGCGGCCAGGATGCGGCTGGAGCACGAGCCGGCCGTGCCGCACGCGGCGGTGGACAACCGGCTCGGCGCGCCAGTGTCGCTGCCGGACCAGATCGCCGCCCTCGTGGCCGGCTGGGCCGGAGAGCGGACGTGAGCCCGGGCCCGCTCGCCCTGGTCGGCAGCGGCGAGTACCTGCCGGTGATGGCCGAGCGTGGAGCGGATGCTGCTCGCCGGACGCCCGCCGCGGTACGTGCAGATCCCGACCGCCGCGGCCCCCGAAGGCGAGCAGAGCCTGCGCCGCTGGCTGGACCTCGGCGCCGACCAGGCGGACCGGCTCGGCGTCGAGCAGGTCCCCGTCCTGGTCACCGACCGGACCGAGGCCGACTCCGCCGAACTGGCTGGCCTGGTACACGGCGCGGGCCTGGTGTACCTGTCGGGCGGTAACCCCGCGTTCCTGGCCCAGACGTTGCGCGGCACGAAGGTGTGGGCGGCGGTGCTCGCGGCCTGGCAGGCGGGCGCGGCGCTCGCCGGTTGTTCCGCCGGTGCCATCGCGCTCACCGGCTGGGTGCCGGTGATCCGCGCGCTGCACCGGCACCCCGACGCCGGCCTGGGCGTGCTGCCGTGGCTGCGGGTGCTGCCGCACTTCGACAAGATGCTCGGCTGGGCGCCGGACCTGCTGACCCGCGCGACGCTGCGGCCGCCGGCCGGCACCACGGTGGTCGGGATCGACGAGGAGACCGCGCTCGTGGACCTGACCGGCGGCGGGCGGCACTGGCAGGTGCACGGCCGCCAGCAGGTCTGGGTGCTCGGCGACGGCGCGCGCCGCGGCTATCCGGCCGGGGCGGACCTGCACACGCCCTAATGCGCGATCAGGCGGAAAGCTCGCTCAGTACCTTGCCGATGCGCCGCTGCCGCGTCTCCGCCGTCTTCGCCTGCTCCACGGCCAGCACGTGCCGGCGCTGGTTGCTGTAGGACAGCCGCTCGAACGCCGCGCGGGCAGCCGGCTGCGCGCCGAGCGCGGCGGCCAGGTCATCCGGGCACGACGACCGCGCGCGGCTCGGTGTCGGGCACGACCTCGACGTCGATCTCGTCGCCCGCCGCGATCCCGGCCTTCGCCCGGACGTCCGCGCTCACCGGGATCAGCGACCGGCCGCCCATCGAGCCGACCGAGCTCGGATAGCTGAATCCGTTGATCGTCACGACGACCTTCGGGCGCTTGCCGCCGCCGAGTCCGTCGAGCACGTCGGCCGGAACCTCGATGCCGGTGGCTGTCTTGCCGTCGAGCCTGACTGTCGCGTGAAACCGCATGACTGCTCCTTCCACCGCCGCTGCAAGCCGCCGCGCCGCCGCCGCGGCAGGCCGCCCTGCCGACCGCGCCGCTGGCGCCGCCCGCCGAGCCGCGCTGCGCCGACTCAACTAAACTAAACGGTTTAGTAGAACTACTACACGGTACAGTAACCCAGAGCGGATCGCCGGCACGGACGGCGGGCATCGCTACGACTGGCGGATGGCAGGCGCGGATGGCAGCACCACGCGACGGCGGCGCAGCGGCGCTAGTCGGGTCGCCGAGCCCGAGTTCATCGAGGACCGGTCCGCCCGCAACGCCACGATGTCCTCGACGCCGCCACCACCTTGTTCCTTGAGCAGGGCTACCTCGGCACCAGCATGGATCAGATCGCCGCATTGGCGAAGGTGTCCAAGCCGACGGTCTACAAGTTCTTCGTCGACAAAGAGAGCCTGCTCAGCCACATCGTGCTCGGCACGCTGGAGCGGGCGGGCCAGCCGTTCCGGGCCGAACTCGCCGCGCTCGCGGATACCAGCAACCTGGACGCTGACCTGCGCCTGCTTGCCCGCAGCTACCTCGCGACCGTGATGCAGCCGCGGTGCTCCGGCTGCGCCGGCTGGTGATCGGCGCTTCCCCGCAGGTCCCGGACCTGGCCAGGGCCTACTACGAGCGCGCACCGGAGCAGACGATCGCGGCACTCGCCGACTGCATGGCGGCGCTGACTGCCCGCGGGTTGCTGCGGACCGGTGATCCGCAGTCCGCGGCGGCGCACTTCGCGTTCCTGGTCATCGGGCGGGCGCTCGACAAGAGCCTGTTCTGCGGCGACCGGCCGTTCTCCGCTCGAGAGCTGAACGCACAGGCGGATGCCGGGGTCACCGCCTTCCTGGCCGCGTACGGCCAGCCGACCGCGCGGTTGAGGCGAATTCACTTATCGCCCCTTGCGGCGCGTTGGCCGTCTTTGGGACTCTCGTCTCGGTACCCGGCGCGACGGAGGCGGCCATGGCCGAGCGACACGAACAGCGCACCGAGCCGGGCGACGGCCTAGCCCGCGGCCCGGCCAGGCGCAGCGTACTGAAGTCGGCGCTGGCCGCGGCCGCGGTGGCGGGCACCGGCGCCTGGGCGTCCGCGCCGATCACCGCGCCCGGTGCGGGGCTGGCCGCGACGTTCCGGCCGCCGGGCTCGCGGCCGTACCCGTACCTGCCCGCGGGCACCGACACGATCCCGCAGATCAAGCACATCGTCGTGCTGATGATGGAGAACCACTCCTACGACAACCACCTCGGCATGCTCGGGCGCGCGGGCGCCGACGGCTTCCCGCTCGGCCGGAACGGCAAGCCCAGGGCCAACAACCCGTACCCGGACGGCCGGATCCAGCACGCGTTCCGGATGCCGACCACTTGCCAGCTGACCGGCCAGCCGGCTCAGACCTGGCACGACGCGCACGTCCAGCTGGCCGGCGGGCACCTGACCGGGTTCGTCCGGTCGGCCAGCGGGCCGGTGTCGATGGGCTACTGGGCGAAGCCGGACCTGCCGTTCTACTACTCGCTGGCCTCGACCTTCCCGATCGCCGACCGGTACTTCTGCTCGGTGCTCGGGCCGACGTTCCCGAACCGGCGCTACCTGATGGCCGCTACCTCGATGGGGATGATCAACGACACCGTGCCCAACCCGTTCCACTACCCGGCGGGCGGCACCATCTTCGACCGGCTGCACAACGCCGGCGTCAGCTTCGCCGACTACTACTCGCCGCTGGACTCGTTCCTGCCGACGCCGACGATGGGGCTGTTCCCCAAGCTGCTGGTGCGCTATCACGGCCAGCTGCACCGCATCGGCAGCTTCTTCACCGCCGCCAAGAACGGCACGCTGCCCGGGTTCTGCCTGGTCGAGCCCGACTACGGCAAGAACTCGGAGGAGGACCCGCAGAACATCGCCAACGGCGAGCAGTTCGCCGCCTCGGTGATCGACGCGGTCATGACCGGCAAGGCCTGGAAGAACACGCTGCTGATCTGGACGTTCGACGAGCACGGCGGCTACTACGACCACGTCGTCCCGCCGGCCGCGATCCGGCCCGACGCCATCGCGCCGGACACCGGCGGCGGTCCGGCCTACACCGGCTTCCGGCAGTACGGCTTCCGGGTGCCGTGCGCGGTGATCTCACCGTGGGCGCGGCCCGGCTATGTGTCGCACAACGTCTTCGACCACACCAGCATCTGCGCGCTGGTCGAGGCGAAGTGGAACCTGCCCGCCATGACGCGCCGGGACGCCAACGCGAACAACATGCTGGACATGCTCGACCTGACCCGGCCGGCCTTCCTGCACCCGCCGAAGCTGGCCCGGCCGCTGCTGGCCACCCATCCGGCCGCGCTGCGCTGCAACTCGAGCGGGCCGGGCCAGATCCCGCCGCCGAGGCTCAGTTACGTAGCTCGCGGGAGTCAGCTGTCGTGCGGGCGGGATAGGCGCTTGCGCCGATAGGTTGCGAGCATGGCGAAACGGGGACGGCATCCCAGCTCGCGGCCAGGCAAGCAGCGACGGGCAGGCTCGGGCGCCAGACGGCGTAGCGGCAGCAGCCCGCAACGGCACGGCGCCCGCGCGCGGCCACCCGACCTGCTCGCCGAGGTAGCGGCGTACCTGTACAGCGACGAGCCCCTCGATCTGCTGCTGTACGTCAGCGGGTTGCTCGCGACCGTCGACCCCCGGCGGCAGAACCCGTTTGACCGCAACGCGGACGACACCGCCCATGCCTCCCTTGACGAACTCACAGCGACGTTCGCGACGATCGAGGAGCCGGAGACCTCGGCCCTGCTGGCGTGCATCCGCCAGCTGGCCGGCGCCGAACTCGTCCGGGCGAGGGCCCGGCGCGCCCTGGCCACCCGCCGGCATCCGCTGCCGGAGTGGCTCGCGCACCTCGGCCAGGCCACGGTGTACCGAGCCGTTGAGATGACCGAGCCGCTGGGCGACGGTGACGACGTCGTCCTTGGCCTGCGGCTGGCATCCGGGCACGAGTTCTGCCTGCTGACCTACATCGATCACAACGTCGGCACGATCGTCAAGGACGGCTTCGCCGTGCCGGGCGGCGCGGCTGACCTGATGGCACAGTTGCGGGGGAAGTCAACCGACCCGGATATCCGGTTTGCCGACCTGGATCTCGCCGAGGCCAGGGCCAGGATCGACGCGGCCGTCGCGGCCGGGGCGCGGACGTGGCCCGCGTATGAATCCGGAACCTGGCCGGCCTGCCGCCCGCTCGTGGAATGGGCCGCTCGGCTCATGCCACCCGGCGGGCTGGGCTACCAGCGACGCGACTGGACCGATGCCGAGCGGACGGAACTAGCCGGACGATTCTTCGCGTCGGAGTTCGCGGCTGACCTTGACGACGACGGTGACTACCGGAGCCTGCTGGATGAGTTCATCTGGTTCGGCGCCGACTTCGGGCCAGGTGATCCGGTGCGCTGGAGCCCGGTTGCCGTCGAGATCATCATGATCGACTGGATCCCGCGCAAGCTGCGGGCTGACGTCCGGTACCTCGCCAAGGCCCCCCGCCTGCTCCGCGCCTTCGTCCGGTACTGCCACCGGGACCGGAACATCCGGGCGGGCCTCACGGCGGAGACGCTGGCCGCGGTCGACCATTTCGAGCCGGAGTATCAGCAGGTCATCCGGTCGCCTCGGCTGCAGGGCCCGGCCGCGCTGCTCGCCGCCGTCGGTGCACTGGATCCCGAGGGCGCCGACGACATGATGACGTGGCCGGTGGACGAGCGTGCCTCGGCCGAGCGCGTGCTCGCGCAACTGGCCCGGGCCGTCGGTGGCGGGACCGTGCTGGACTCGCTCGATGACGGACCGCTCCCGGACGAGCCGTTCGACTGGGCCGGCGTCGCCGACGACATCCGCCCGGTCGTGACCGAGGTTCTGGCCGCATGCGACAACTGCTGCGAGCAGCTGCTGGACGTCGAGTACCGCACCGCGTGCCGCAGGCTGCTCGCCCGTGTCGCGATCGGCGACGCGTCCGTATTCCGCCGGAAGGCGAGCCCGGCCAAGTCGGCCGCAGCCGTCACGTGGCTGATCGGGAAGGCGAACAACCGGTTCAACGGCGGCTTGCAGGTGAAAGCCCTGATGGCGCACTTCGGCGCCGGCCAGAGCGTGTCACAGCGGGGCCGGGCGTTCCTCCGGGCGGCCGGAATATCACCCGACTACTACGGAGAACCAGAGCTGGGCACCCCGGACCTGCTTGTCGGCGCGCGCCGCCGCCAGATCATCGAAGACCGCGACTACCTCCGGGCCGGGCTCGCCGCCGACGAGCCCGATACCTCGTGAGTCAGATGCGCAGCCACACGGACGTGTCGGGCGGCAGCAGGCCGGCCGCGAGCGGCCCGCTGGCGAGGATCAGCCCGCGTGCGGCGGCAGCTCGGCCGGAGCCGGGGACAGGTTCGTCACGCACCGCACGCTCGTGCCCCGGTCGAACGCCAGCACCCCCTCCGGCGTCGGCAGCCAGCTCATCGGCCCGTCCCCGAGTGCGGGCTCGGCCCGCCGGATGTGCAGCGCCGCGCGGTAGAGCTCCAGCACAGAGTCGGGCTGACCGCCTCGGCGGCGACCGTGAGGTCCCGCCACTGCGGCCGGCTGCGGCAGCCACGGCGGGCTGGCCGCGCCCGGCGGGGAGAAGCCGAACGGCGGCTCAGACCCTGACCAGGGCAGCGGCACGCGACAGCCGTCCCGGCCCGGGTCGGCTCCGCCGGTGCGCCACCAGATCGGGTCCTGCCGCAGCTCGCCGGGAATGTCCTGCACTTCCCACAGGCCGAGTTCCTCGCCCTGGTAGACGTAGACCGATCCCGGCAAGGCCATCGTCAGCAGCGCCGCCGCCCTGGCCCGGCGGGTGCCGAGCTCGAGGTCCACCGGCAAACTGTGAAGGTACGGCCGCTGCTGCAGGTCGAAGGCAGTGTTGGCGCGCCCGTACCTGGAGACGATCCGGTCCACATCGTGGTTGGACAGGACCCAGGTGGCCGGCGCGCCGACCGGCGCATACAAGGCGAGCGTGTTGTCGATGACCTCGCGCAGCTGTTTGGCGTCCCACGGGCAGCTCAGGTACGGGAAGTTGAAGACCGAGTGCAGCTCGCCAGGGCCCACGTACCTGGCCAGCCGCACCGGGTCCGGGATCCAGATCTCGCCGATCAGCACCCGCGCCTGGTACTCGTCCGCGACGGCCCGCCAGGACCGGTAGATGTCGTGCACGTCATCCCGGTCGCTGTAGGGGTGATCGGGACCAGGCGGCACGTCCGGAACTGACATCGGGCAGGTCCGGGTCCTTGGTGAGCAGCGCCGCGGAGTCGATCCTGATGCCGTCCGCGCCGCGGTCGAACCAGAACCGCAGCACGTCCTCGAACTCCTGCCGCACGTCCGGGCTGGCCCAGTTGAAGTCCGGCTGCTCGGGCGCGAACAGGTGCAGGTACCACTCGCCGGGCGAGCCGTCCGGCTCGGTGATCCGGGTCCAGGCGGGGCCGCCGAAGATGGACTGCCAGTCGTTGGGCGGCAGCTCGCCGGCCGGGCCGCGGCCGGGCCGGAACCAGAACCGGCTCCGCTCCGGCGAGCACGGCGCGCGCGGCGAGCGCTTCGGTGAAACCACGGATGCTGATCGGAACCGTGGTTCGGGACGACGTCGATGATGATCCGGATGCCGTGCGCGTGCGCCTCGCTGATCACCGCGTCCGCGTCCGCGAGGGTACCGAAGACCGGCTCGATCGCGCGGTAGTCGGAGATGTCGTAGCCGGCATCCGACATCGGTGACTTGTACCAGGGGTTGAACCAGATCGCGTCCACGCCCAGGCCGGCCAGGTACGGCAGCCGCGTCGCGCACTCCGGCCAGGTCGCCGACGCCGTCACCGTTGCTGTCGGCGAAGCTGCGCACGTAGAGCTGGTAGATCGCGGCGCTGCGCCACCAGGAATCCCCGGCCGCGGACGGCCCTCCGGCGGTTGGATCGACCGCTGCGAGTTCGTGCACGGTGACCTGCTTTCTGCTGTTTCTGAGCACGGCTGCCGCGACCGAGCGGCGCTGTCTTGCTGGGAACGGGGTGGTGTTACACGCGCGGCGCGCTGGCTCGCTCGCGGCTCAGCCCCGGATGCCGCCCGCCGTGAGCCCGGACATGATGTTGCGCTGGAAGATCAGGAAGAACACGATCGTCGGGATCGCCGCTATCGCCGACGCCGCGATGATCAGGTTCTGCGGTGTGGGGCCGTAGGCTGCCTGCCAGATTCCGACGCTCAGCGTCTCCTTAGTCGGGCGTGTAGCCGTACTCGGCCAGGAGTGGCCAGAGGAAGTCCTTCCACACCGCGACCAGCCCGAAGATCGACACCACGCCGAGGATCGGCCGTGATATCGGCAGTACGATGCGCCACAAGATCTTCAGGCGGGACGCCCCATCGATCGAGGCGGCCTCGATGTAGTCGGTCGGGATCGAGTCGAAGAACCGCTTGAGCAGGAAGATGTTGAATGCGTTAGCGACCGACGGCAGCCAGATCGCCCACGGGCTCCCGATCAGGTTCCAGTGCACGATGGGCTCGGCCGCCATGGTCACGTACTGCGGAATGACCAGCACGGTGGCCGGGATCATCAAAGTGGCGAGCATCAGGAACAGGATCGCGTTCCCGAGGAAGGGCCGCAGCTTCGAGAGGGCGTAGGCGGCTGTCACGTCGAAGACAAGCTGAAGGGCCAGCGCGCCGAACGCGTAGTACAGCGTGTTCCACAGCAGCCTGGCCATGTCGAGCCGGTCCCATGCCTGGACATAAGTGCTGGGGTACACGTGATGCGGGTAAAGCGTCGGCGGTGTGGCGATCACTTCCTGGGTGGACTTCAGGCCGTCGGTGAACAGGAAGTACAGCGGCCCGATGAACGCCAGCGTGAAGGCCACGATGACCACGGTCAGGACGATTCGGTACGCGATCTTGCCCGAGTGCCGGTTCAGCTGCGCGCTGGATATCAGCGTCCTGGTCGAGCCGGTCGCCGGCCGGCGCCGAGGCGCCCCGGCCGCACCCGAAGCCCTGAGGCTCGGTGGGTGCTTACTGCCATCTCGTCCCTCCCTCAGGCCCGGCGCTCTCGCGTGACCCACAAGAACCCGCCGGAAAAGACCGCGAGCACCAGCATGAGAATCACGCCCAGAGCCGACGCGCTGTTGTAGTTGCTGGAACCACTCAGCTCGAATGCGTACTGGTAGATGAGCATCACCACGGACTCCGTGTTGTCCCCGACGCCCCCGCCGCCGTTGGTCAGCACCCAGGACTCGACGAACATCTGCATCGTCGCGACGATTTGCAGCATCAGAAGCATGATCAGGATCAGCCTGGTCTGCGGGATCGTAATGTGCCTGATGCGCTTGAACAGGCCCGCGCCGTCGAGCTCGGCGGCCTCATAGAGCTCGCCGGGGATGTTCTGCAATGCGGCCAGGTAGATCAGCGTGGCGCCGCCCATGTTCATCCAGGTCGACGCGATCACAACCGAGATCATCGCGGTGCTGATAAATCCGGTGCCTGGCTGGAAGACCCACTGCGACGTCGGGAGGTGCAGAGTGCGCAGGATGTCGTCGAACAGGCCGTACTGCGGGTTGTAGAAGTAGGCGAACAGCAGCAGCGCCGAGGCCGGCGGGAGCATGACCGGCAGGTACACCAGCACCCGCAGATAGCCCTGCGCGTGCCGCAGCTCATTCAGCAAGATCGCCACGCAGAACGGGACCGCGTACCCGACGACAAGTGCGAGCAGCGTGAACTCCAGCGTGTTCCGCCAGGCCAGCCAGAACGTCGGGTCGTGGATGATGCGGTCGTAGTTGATCCAGCCCGCCCAGGTGTAACCGCCCCCGTACACCGCCTTCTGGAAGCTCAGGATCACTTCGCGGACGATCGGGTACCAGGAGAAGAACGTGAAGCAGAGGATTGCGCCGATAAGGAAGCCGTACGCCGACAGATTCCTTCTGGCCTTCTGCCCGAACCGGCCGGCGGCCACCTGGCCTCGGGCCGCTTGCCGGGCATTCGCCTTGCGCAGCGTCGCGACATCCGCCATCAAGTCTCCCTGTTGCCTTCGAGCCGGGGTCGGGACGTGGGGGCCGGCCCGCATACCGGCCCCCACGCGCGCGCCGTCGGCCTTCCCCGACTAGGTGCTTACGAGCTGAACTGGAGCAGCGTGTTGACGTTGGTCGCTGAAGTCTTCAGCAGTGCCGGGATGTTGACGTTCGGCTCGGTGAGCACTGCCAGCATCATCGGGTCCAGCGTCTTGTAGACAGCCTGGGCATCGAACGGCTCGCCGTCGCTGGCCTCGTTCGCGTCGACGTAGGCCTTGTAGTACGAGGGTTGATCGTCGCGTACTTGGTCCGCAGTGCGTTGACCTGCGCGCCGGCAGCGCCGCCGAACAATGAAGGCTCGTCGAAGCCGACCGGCAGTGCCGTCCGCCTTCTGCCTGGCGAAGTTGAAGGTCACTCCCTGGCCCGGCGTCAGGTCCTCGAAGTCGATGAACTTGATGCCGGCCTTGATCTGCGCGGGCGTGTCGTGCTTGGCGAAGACGTAGGCATTGCCGCCGCCGAGCGAGCCGGCCGGCGTGCCGGACATGCTGGGCAGCGGGCCCATGCCGATGTCGTTGATGTTGCCCTTGTCGACCGTGGCAGATCTCGTTGTAGATGTCATCTGGCGCGGCAATGTACATTCCGAGCTTGCCCGCGCCGAACTGCGCCTGCAGCGTTCCCCAGGCGAGGCCCTGCGTGGCGCTCATGGCGTTGTCGGTGAACCGCAGCGTGTGCAGCGCGTTCAGGATCGCAAGGCCGTTGGCGTTGTCGAACGCCGCCGTCGGCGGGGCGTTGTTGGTATTGACCGTCGTGCCGCCGAGTGCGTCCATGTAGGACGCGAAGTGCCAGCCGCCGTTGTTGCCCGCGCTGTAGTCGCCCCAGCCCTCGATGCCGTGACCGAGCTTGGAGATCGCCTTGGCGTCCGTCTCCACCTGTGCCCAGGTCGTCGGCGGGTCATCCGGGTTGAGGCCTGCCCGCGTGAACAGGGCCCGGTTATAGATCAAGCCCTGGGTGTAGTTGTTGGTCGGCAGGCCGTAGATGGTCTTGCCCGCGGTCACCGCCCGCATCGCGGCCGGCGCGATGTCCTTGAGATTCGGCACGGTCTTGGAGGTCACGTACTGGGTGATGTCGGCGGCCTGGCCAGCGGTCAGGACCTGCGGCAGGTCCGTGAAGTCGATGTAGTAGATGTCCGGCTCGGTTCCGGCCCGCAGCTGCGCGGTGAAGGCTGGGAGGTTTGTGCAGGGGTAGTTGTAGACGCTCTCGATCTTGATGTTCGGGTTGGCCTTCTCGAACGTAGCGACGTCCGCGAGCCATTCCCTGTGCTGAACCGGGTTCTGCGCCTGCGTTGGCGCGCAGTTGATGCTGACGGTCACCTTGCCGCCCGTGGCCGCGGTGGTGGCTGGCGAGCCACTGCTAGAGCAGGCCGCGGCGGCGAGGCCCATGCCCGCCACGGCTACGACGGCGGCTACCTTGCGGTGGCCAGCCAGTCGGTGACGCTGTCTGCTCATCGATCAATCCTTCCGTGGGCTGAACGTGGGCGATAAGCGCGCCCGCACCGCCGGAGCAGCTGCGTAGCGCCGCGACCGTCGATCCGGAAATAGTCCCGAATGCGACCGTCTTGGCGCTACGCCCGCCGGGCGCCTCGTTGTTGCGCTCAACATACTTAGATGGACATCTCGCAGCAAGATGTCGACGAAAGTTCGCAAGGACACAACTTGATTACGATGATCTCCGGAGATGGCGCCGACTGGGCACATACGTTCGGTTCGGAAGCCCACGACTACGGGTCTGACATGCCCTGATGTCCGCTATCAAGATCCGGTTGCGAGAAACTTCGTGATCCAGGTCACGCAATCTCTTGCTCTCAGATGTCGTATCGTTGCGGCATGACACGAACTCCTGCCCGCCGGCTGGCCGAAGTCGCCAAGAAGGTCGGGGTCAGCGAAGCCACCGTGAGCCGGGTGCTCAACGGCAAGGCCGGGGTGTCCGAGAGCACCAGGGAGTCGGTGCTGACCGCGCTCGACGTGCTCGGCTACGAGCGGCCGACGCAGCTGCGCGGCGAGCGCGCCCGGCTCATCGGGCTGGTCCTGCCCGAATTGCAGAACCCGATCTTCCCGGCGCTGGCCGAAGTCATCGGCGGCGACCTGGCCCAGCGCGGCTTCACCCCGGTGCTGTGCACCCGCACGGCGGGCGGGCTGTCCGAGGCCGACTACGTCGACATGCTGCTGGACCAGCACGCCTCGGGCGTGGTCTTCGCGGGCGGGCACTTCGCCGAGCTCGCGGCCCCGCACGACCACTACCGGCTGCTGCACAGCCGCGGCATCCCGGTGGTGCTGATCAACGCGGCGGTCGAAAATCTCGACTTCCCGTGTGTCGCCACGGACGACGTGACCGCGGCCGGGCAGTCCTTCCGGCACCTGGCCTCGCTCGGGCACGAGCGGATCGGACTGATCCTCGGGCCGGAAGACCATATGCCGTCGCGGCGCAAGCTGGCGGCGTTCACCGAGCACGTGCAGCGGGCCGGCCTGACCGTCGCGCCGGTCGAGCACGCGCTCTTCTCACTCGAGGGCGGGCAGGCGGCCGCCACCCGGATGCTGCGCCAGGGGGTCACCGGCATCATCTGCGCCAGCGACGTCCTGGCCCTCGGTGCGATCCGCGCCGTGCGCCGGGCCGGGCTTGAGGTCCCGGCCGACGTCTCGGTGGTCGGCTACGACGACTCCGGGTGGCTGAACTGCACCGATCCCCCGCTGACCACGGTCCGCCAGCCGATCGAGTCGATGGGCAAGGCGGCGGTCGCGCTGCTGGTCAACCAGATGGAGGCGGCCGTCGTCCAGCACGAGGAGCTGCTCTTCGAGCCGGAGCTGGTGGTCCGCGGCTCGACCGGGCCCGCGCCCGTGCGGCAGTACCTGCAGGCCGCGGACGCGAGCAGAGCTGTCTAGTTGCCGACCTTGAAGGTGATCGTCGAGCGGCCCACCCGGCCGCCCAGGCCGACCGACATGGCGGTCAGCGTCAGCGGCCCGTGCACCCCGGCGGGCACGACGTAGCTGAGCTTGATCGTCTTCCGCAGCGGCTCCGCGCCGCACTGGGCCCGATGCCGATCCGGGGTAAAGCGGCGGCTCGTGATGACCTTCTCGCCGGGCCCGGTCACGGTGATCGACCTGATCGGGTCCTCGGCGCCGAACGCGACCGGCTCCGACCCGGTGACGTGCAAGACGATCTTCTGACCGGGGAAGACCTGCGCGGCCGCGGGCACACTGGAGCTGATGATCACCACCGGCGCCAGGTGCGCCGGCGGCAGCAGGTAGGAGCCGCTGTAATTCTTGGAGTTGCCCCGGTAGTAGATAATCGAGGCGAAGTAGAGCGGGGCGCCTGGCCGGTTCGAGCCGCCGGGCAGCGAGCACACGTCGAGGTTGAAGCTGCCGGTCAGTATCCCGGTCGGCAGCAGCTTCATCCGGCCGATCAGGTACTCACCCGCGTTGTGGTCCATGGTCGCGACCACGATCCCGCGGGTCGGCCCGTTGCGATGGTCCTGCGGGCAGTAGGCGGACACAATGAGCCGGACGTCCGTCGTGCTGGGCATCGAGGCCGAGCTCTGCACCGACACGCACGGCACCTTCGGCAGGTACTGCGGCAGCGAGCCGCTCGGACCCGACTCAAGCGGCTGGACGGTGTCGGCGAAGTCCGCGGCCGTCGTGTGGGCGGGGGTGAACACGGTCCAGTACACGTCCCTGGTTACCCCGGCTACCGTAGCGCTCACCTGGTAGGTGCCCATCGGCAGCGTCCCCGGCTTGCCCGCAGCGGAGCCGATCTGGGCCGAGGTATAGGCGACGCCGTAGTTGGTGACCGGCACTTCCTTGCTGAACAGCACCTTCAGGCCGGTGGCTGTCACCCTGGACCAGGTCATGACCAGCTGATTGGCGCCGTGCAGGTCACCGAGGTAGGCCGCCGCGTACACACTGCGGTCCTTGACCGCAAAGTACTGGGTCAGCCCGCGGGGCTTGCCGCCGTTCAGGTTGCGCGCCATGACCAGGCTCACGATCGGGCCATGCGCGGGCTTCCCGAGCGCCTTGGGCGGGCTCGTTGACGTGCCGCAGCCCGTGCCGACCAGGGCAACCGCCCCGGCAACGGCGAGCATCTGCCACCTGGCAGCGCGCAGACGGCGAAACACAGCTAGTCAGTCCTCATCAGCGATGGTTGGCCCGGCCTGGCGATACCCGCGGCGGACGCACGCATATCCGGCCCCCGGAACGCACGGCGTGTCCAGGAACTATACACGCCTCTGCGCCCTCAATTGCTGTCACGAATAGATCACGCATTGCGCATGGCGGCCAGCTCGTCACGACAGTACCCGCCGCCGGAAGTTACGCAGCCCGATGGCCAGGAAGACCGCGCCGAACGCGAGCACGACCGGGTAGATCACGTATAGGTGCATGTGCGGGGCGGTGGTGAACGCGGCCCGCATGCCCTCGTTCACGTAGATCAGCGGATTGATCAGCACGACCGTCTGCAGCCAGTGCCAGCCGCCGACGGTAACCGGGGCGAGCCTGGTCCACGAGTAGTAGGTGCCGCCGAGGAACGTGATGGGCAGGATGATGAACCCGAACATCAGGCCGATGTTGCGGGGCTCGAAGCTGGTGCCGAGCACCAGCCCGAGCCCGGCCATCGCCACGGACGCCAGCGGCACGAACGTCAGGATCAGCAGCCAGTGCAGCGTCAGGTGGGCGTGCACGCCGGGCGCGTGCACTACCGCGGCGATTGGCAGCACGATGATCGCCGACAGGACGCCCTGCGCGGCCCCGGCCAGCACCTTGGCGACCGCGACCAGCCAGATGGGGCAGGGCGCCTGCACCCGGTCCTCGATCTCCCTGGTAAAGCCGAACTCCTGGGCCATCGCCAGCGCGATCGACTGGACGCCCTGGAACATGACCGAGATGCCGACCACGCCCGGCACCAGGATCGTGGCGAACTGCGACTGCTGGGCCGAGCCGTGCCCGCCGATGCCCTGCCCGATCTTCGGGAACACGTACAGGAAGACGAAGCACAGCAGGAACGGCTGGATCAGAGTGCGCAGCACGAACTCGCGCAGGTTCTTGCGGAGAACCACCAGGTCGCGCAGCAGCAGCGCGCCGAGCGCGGTCCAGCTGGCGGCGCTGACGCTACGGGTCGGCCCGGCGCTGATGACCGGGCGGGCGGGCGGCGGCGGGCCGGACTGCCGCGGCTGCGAGGTGGCCTGCGAGCTCATCTAGTCCCTCAGCTCCTTGCCCGTCAGGTCGATGAACACCGTCTCCAGCGTCGGCTCGGCCACCGAGACGTCGACCAGATCGAAGCCCGCCCGCTCGGCCGCCAGCACGATCCGCGGGATCAGCCGGTCGCTGCCCTGCATGTGCAGCTGGATGCCGTCGTCGGCCTGCCTGGTCCTGGTGACGCCGGCCACCTGGTCGCTGAGCTGGGCGGCCAGGCTGGCCAGGTCGCCGGTGGCCTTGACGGTCACGACCGTGTCCGCGCCGATGCTCTGCTTGAGCGCCGCCGGCGTATCCAGCGCCAGGATCCGGCCGTGATCCATGATCGCGACCCGGTTACAGAGCCGGTCCGCTTCCTCCATGTAGTGGGTGGTCAGCATGATCGTCTGGCCGGCCGCGTGCAGTTCCCCCAGCAGGTCCCAGAGCGCGAGCCGGCTGCGGGTCCAGGCCCGCGGTCGGCTCGTCCAGGAACAGCACCGACGGCCGGTGAAAGATCGCCCTGGCCACCATCAGGCGCTGCGCCATACCGCCGGATAGCGCGTACACCGAGGCCTTGGCCCATCTGGTCAGCTGGAACTGGGCGAGCAGTTCGTCCGCGGTCTGCCTCGACTCGCGGGCCCCGATGCCGAACAGCCGGCCGTGGAAGTAGAGGTTCTCCCAGACGGTCAGCTGCCGGTCGAGCGTGTTCTGCTGCGACACGATGCCGCTGACCTGCTTGGCGAGTGCCGGGTGGGCTGCCACGTCGATCCCGGCCAGCAGGGCCCGGCCGGACGTGGGCACCACCCGCGTGGTGAGCATGCCCGCGGTCGTGGTCTTGCCCGCGCCGTTCGGCCCCAGCAGGCCGAAGATCTCCCCCGCCTGCACGTCCAGGTTGAGCTTGTCCACGGCGGCGAAGTCGGTACCCGGGTAGATCTTGGTGAGCTCCTCGGTGTGGATGACGGCGAGCTGGCCAGCGCTGGAACCCCCGGCCGTGACTGATGCTGGTGCAGCGGTGATGGCCCTACCGTCCTAATGGGTGTTAGCGAGGCTGCCGTCCGGCAGACTCGGTGCGTGGTGGCCGCCGGCAGGTGAGCACTTTGCCTTCCCGGGCTTCGAGCCCTGAAGAAAGATCGTGCCCCTGCCGGTGACCGGGAGAGTTGATCGCTGCTGGGATGTCGTGCCCTCCGGGTGGAGTGAGCACAGTTTCATTAGGTCGCTGATGGTTCTCCCGCTGGCTGCTGGCATGTGCCGGCGTTGTGGACGGGAGATTCGATGCGGTTGTTCGCGGGCGATGACTGGGCCGAAGGTCATCACGACGTGGAAGTTATGGACGAGGCCGGGAAGGTGCTGGCCAAGCGGCGGCTGCCCGAGGGCGTGGCCGGCATCGCGCAGCTGCACGAGCTGTTCGGCCGGCACCTGGGCGAGGACGCGGACGAGGCGGAGGTGGTTGTCGGGATCGAGACTGACCACGGCCCGTGGGTGACCGCGCTGATCGCAGCGGGTTACACGGTGTTCCCGGTGAACCCGCTGCAGGCGTCCCGCTACCGGGAGCGGCACGGCGTGTCCGGCGCGAAGAGCGACGGCGGCGACGCGCACATGCTCGCCGACATGGTCCGCACGGACTCCCGCCAGCTGCGCCCGGCGGCCGGGGACAGCCCGGAGGCGGAGGGCATCAAGGTACTGGCCCGCACCCACAAGACGCTCATCTGGGAGCGGACCCGCCAGGTGCAGCGGCTGCGGCACCAGCTGCGCGAGTACTTCCCCGCCGCGCTGGAGGCGTTCGAGGACCTGGACGCCGGCGACACCCTGGAACTGCTGGCCAGCGCACCCGATCCGGCGAGAGCCGCGAGGCTGACCCGCGCCCAGGTCAGCGCGGCGCTCAAGCGGGCCCGCCGCCGGAACATCCCGGACAAGGCAACCGCGATCCTGGCTGCCCTGCGCGCCGGGCAGCTCGGCCAGCCGCCCGCGCTCGCCGCCGCCTACGCAGCCACCACCCGCGCCCTCATCGCGGTGATCGCCACCCTGAACGAGCAGGTCAAGGGCCTGCAAGGGCAGGTCGAGGAAAATTTTGGCCGGCACCCGGACGCTGAGATCTACCGGTCCCAGCCCGGCATGGGCGCCATCCTCGGTGCCCGGGTGCTCGCAGAATTCGGTGACGACCCGCACCGCTACGCCGACGGCAAGGCCCGCCGCAACTACGCCGGCACCAGCCCGATCACCCGCGCCTCGGGCAAAAAGAAGATCGTCGCCGCCCGGTTCGCCCGCAACAACCGGCTGGCCGACGCCCTCAGCGCCCAGGCCTTCGCGGCCCTGAACACCTCGCCCGGCGCCCGCGCCTACTACGACGACCTGCGCCGCCGCGGAATCGAGCACAACGACGCCCTGCGACGACTCGCCAACAGGCTCACCGGCATCCTGCACGGATGCCTCAAGACCCGCTCCCCATACACCGAGGCCACCGCATGGTGCCATCGCGAAAACCTCCCTCAATCTCCCGCCGCGGCTTGACATCTAAGCTCCTGGGATGTCTTTCTGCCTGCCGGACATCGTAGCGTCGGCACCGCCCTGGTCCTGGCCACGGACGAGCTCGAAGAGCTCCAGCGTCAGGCCGTAATACTGGCTCGTCTGGCCCAGGTGGGTCATGCCGAGGCGGCGGCAGACCGCGAGCGACGGGCCGTTCGGCGGGCTCCACGACCGCCACCACCCGGTCCAGGTCACGGGCGCCGAAGGCCAGCGTGACCGCGCCCCAGCCGGCTTCGGTCGCGTAGCCGTGGCCCCAGTGATCCGGATTAAGGTGCCAGCCGATCTCCACGACCTCGGCGCGGGGGCCGGGGGTCGTCCCCCGGCTGCGTAGCCGTCGGGCAGCGGCTGCAGCAGCACCGCGCCCACCAACTCGCCGGTGGCCGTGACCTCGAGCGGCCACAGGCCGAACTCGGGCCGCGCCGCCGCCCGCTCGGCCATGACCTCGATCCGCTCGGTCATCTCCGCCAGCGACCCGACCGGCCGCCGTGGCTGCGGGCCGAGCCAGCGCATCACGTCGTCTCGCCCGTAGATGGCGTAGGCGGCGGCAGCGTCGTCCGCGCTCCAGTCGCGTGCGGTCAGCCGGTCGGTGCGAAAATGCTCCACGCCAGACATTCTCCATGCCCGCTCTGCGTGGCTGGTTGAGGGCGGATTCCCGTCGCCTTATCGTGACGGCCCATGGGGAGATCGGGGGGTCTTCGCTGCGCGCTCGGCGGTGTATTCGCGCTGCTGCTGGCAACTGCACCGGGCGCGGCGGCGAGCACGGTCCTTGCCACCACGGGCACAGCCAGTGCCACTGGAGCCGCAGTCGCAAGCACCGGCGGCCCGGCATCATGGCAGCGGGTCTGGGCGGCTAACTTCGCCTGCCGGGCCGGCCGCGGCCTCGGCCCGCGCGAGTGGCGCTACCAGACGGGCACCGGCATCTTCGGCACCGGCGAGATCGAGACCATGACGGCGTCCCGCCGCAACCCGGCGCTCGACGGGCGGGGCGACCTCGACATCACCGCGCTGGAGCGGGGCGGCACGTGGACCTCCGGCCGGGTGCAGACGACCAGCTTGTTCGCCGCCCCGGCCGGCCGCGAGATGAAGGTCACCGCCCAGATCAGGGCAGCCCGGGCCGGCGAACGGGCTCGGTTACTGGCACGCGTTCTGGATGGTCGGACCCGGTACCTGGCCGGGCACCGGCGAGCTGGACATCATGGAGGACGTCAACGGCCTGAGCGAGCACTCCGGCACCGCGCACTGCGGCAACCTGACCCAGCAGAACTGACGGCGGGAACGGCAATAGCGCTCGACCGGGCGCGGAAACACCAGCTAAGGCCATTCCGCCGCCCGCCGGAAAGACGTACTATCGCAAGATATGGCTGAGTGGTGGTCCATCGAGGTTCTGCACGGCGAGTTCTCGGCCTCGCAGTGGCAGGCCGCGTACAGCTCCGAGCTGATCGAGGCTGCGCTGACCAACGGCGCGCTGCGACGCCACCTGGCACATCGACACCTGGGGCGTCGCCTTCGAGGTGCGCTTCGAGGACTCCGACCAGTGGCAGGCGTTCCGCGACCTGCCCGTCGTCCGGGCGGCGCTGGACGCGGTGCCCGACCCCGTCAACGGGCTGCTGATTTACCGCGGCCGGGGCGGCAGTTCGGCCGCGGGCAAGCCGCGGAAACCGCGCCCGGCACCGAGCGCGGCGGCCGCGGCGCTGCCCGAGCCGGAGCCGGAGTCGCTGCCTCGACCTCACCCGCAGCGCGCCGCCGGACATACCGGGCGAGCTGCTGGGCGCCGGGTCCTGGGTCAGCTACGTCGCGTGAGGTCCATGAACCAGTTGTCCATCCAGGTCTGACCGCCGTCGGTCGAGAACGCCTGCTCCCATCGCGCCTCGTTCCCGGAAATCCCCGACCAGCGGAACCGGGCCAGGATCGGAACATCGTGGTAGGTGTCCTCACCGAAGAACTCCCCCACGCCGTCATCGCCGAAGCCGCCGACCACCGGCGGGAACAGCGTGCCCGTGCGCTTGCTCGCCCAGTACAGCGACCACTGCTTCGTGTCCGGGTTGTACAGCCGCAGCGTCAGCCCGGAGAACCCCTTCGTCGGGAACGTGATCTCGTCGAAGCTCGCGCTGCCGTCGAAGTGCCGCGAGCACACGTTGACCGCGGGAAACTCCTCCCAGCCGCTGCCCGGGTCGAGGAAATCAGCGAGCCACCGGTTCGCCACGTCCCAGGTCCCGGCCAGGAAGTCAAAGTCGTTCATCTTGCGTCCTCTCATGACTGCTTCGGTCCCCGCAGGCTAGGCAGCCTTCACTGACACCGACTGTCAGTGGGTCCGGACGAGACTTGATCCATGCGCGCTAGCCGGCTCCTGTCCCTGCTGCTGCTCCTGCAGACCCGCGGGCGGATGACCGCGCAGCAGCTCGCGGACGAGCTCGAGGTCTCGGTCCGGACGATCTACCGCGACGTCGACGCGCTGAATGCGGCGGGCGTGCCGCTCTACGGCGACGCCGGCCACGACGGCGGCTATCAGCTCCTGGACGGATACCGCACCCGGCTGACCGGGCTCACCCCGGCCGAGGCCGAGGCGCTGTTCCTGTCCGGGCTGCCGGGGCCCGCCGCCGAGCTCGGCCTGGGCGGCGTGCTCGCCGCGGCGACGCTCAAGCTGCGGGCCGCGCTGCCCGCCTCGATGCGCGACAGCGCCGACCGGCTGAGCGAGGGCTTCTACCTGGACGCCCCGGCTGGTACCGGCCCGAGCGCAAGGTGCCCTGTCTGGCCGAGGTAGCCAGCGCCGTGTGGGAACGACAGGTCATCCGGATGCGGTACAGCCGGTGGAAGGCACCCGAAGAAGTAGTGCGGACGATCGAGCCGCACGGGCTGGTCCTCAAGGCGGGCACCTGGTACGTCGTGGCCCGGTGCGAGGGCACGTTCCGCACCTATCGCGTCGACCAGATAGCCGAGGCGGTGCCGACCGGAGCGGTCTTCGACCGCGCGCCCGGCTTCGCGCTGGCCGGCTACTGGCGCGAGTATCTCGCCGACTTCCAGCAGCGGCTGCACACCGGCCACGCGGTGATCCGGATCTCGGCGGCGGGCGCCGAGCGGATGCGCGGTCTGCTCAGCGCGGCGGCGGTAACCGCCATCGAGTCGGGCGGGACGGCCGGCGCCGACGGCTGGGTGACCGCGCGGGTGCCGATCGAGTCCGCCCGGCACGCGCTCGCCGATTTCCTCCGGCTCGGCAGCGACCTGGAGATACTCGAGCCCGCCGACCTGCGCGCGCAGGCGGCGGACACGGCCCGCGCGCTGGCCGCGCTCTACGCCTGAGCGGCCGGGGCCGTCAGGCCGACGCGGGCTGATCCGGCGTCAGGAACCGGTGCTCAGCATCGCCAGCAGCCTGCGCACCAGCGGATCGGCGAGCCGGGTGGTGGCCTTGTCGCCGCCCAGGTGCTCGCCGATGAACGCGGACGCGACGGGCAGGGCCGCGCCGGCCGCGGTCAGCAGCGCGAGCACCTGCTCGACGGTCGCGCCGCCGGGCACCCGGTAGACGGTGTCCGGGAACACCTGCGGGTCGAGCACGTCGAGATCGAGGTGCACGTGCACGGCCGAGCACCCGGTCTGCAGCAGCGCCGCGACCGCCGCCTCGGGATCGCCGAGCGCGCGCATGCCGAGCTGCCGGACCCCGGCCGCGTCCAGCTCGGTCTGCTCGGCCGGGTCGACCGAGCGGGTCCCGGTCAGCACCAGCGCGGCCGGCGCGGCCGGGACCGCGGGCAGCATCCCCGCCGGCCCGACTCCGGTCAGGCAGCGCGTCACCATGCCGTGGAACGCGCCGGACGGCGAGGTCGCGGGCGAGTTGAAGTCCGCGTGCGCGTCGATCCACAGCAGCGCCAGGTCGCCGTCCCGGCGCTCCAGGCCGGCGGCGGCCACGGCCAGATCCGCGGCGCAGTCGCCGCCGAGGCGAGCACCGGCCCACCCGTGCTGTCGAGCGCCGCCAGCTCCGCCGCGATCCGCGCGTGCGCCGCCAGCAGCTGGTCCAGCGACGAGACCCCGTCCCGGACCGGCGACCGGGTCTGCGGCAGGCCGCCGACCGTCCGCGGGACGGCCCCGGCCGCGGCCGCCAGCTCGGCCAGCTGGGCGGCGCCGGCCGCCATCCGGCCGGCTTCCGGGCTGATCGAGCCTTGCCATTGCGGGACGACGAGGACTTCAGGACTGGCCATGACGGCATGCTGTCAGGCCCGGCCGGGGCGCGCGCGAGCCGGGCGGCGGTCGCGGGCCGGCGGGCCCGGCCGCGGCCCGCTGGCCGTGAGCCGGCCTGCGCTGGCGCGGCGGGCCCGATGCACAATGGCCGGATGACTGACACCGCTGACATTGTCTGGACCGCATCCGGCGAGTACACCGACATCCGGTACGAGACGACTCCGGACGGTATCGCGAAGATCACGATCTGCCGACCCGAGGTGCACAACGCGTTCCGGCCGCAGACGATCATCGAGATATCCGCGGCGCTCACGGTCGCCCGCGAGGACGAGTCGGTCGGTGTCATCATCCTGACCGGCGAAGGCGACCGGGCGTTCTGCTCCGGCGGCGACCAGCGGACCCGCGGCGACAGCGGGTACCAGACCGACGAGCACTCCACCGGCCGGTTCCACGTGACCGACCTGCACGTGCAGATGCGGCGCTGCCCCAAGCCGATCGTGGCGATGGTGGCGGGCTGGGCGATCGGCGGCGGGCACGTGCTGCACGTGGTCTGCGACCTCACGATCGCCGCTGACAACGCGCGCTTCGGCCAGGTCGGCCCCAAAGTCGGGTCGTTCGACGGCGGCCTCGGCGCCAGCTCGCTGTCGCAGCTGGTCGGGATGAAGAAGGCCAAGGAGATCTGGTTCCTGTGCCGGCAGTACGACGCGCAGCAGGCGCTGGAGATGGGCCTGGTGAACGCCGTCGTGCCGGTGGCCGACCTGGAGCGCGAGACCGTCGGCTGGTGCCGGGAGATGCTCGCGCTCTCACCGTTCGCGCTGCGGCTGATGAAGGCGAGCTTCCACGCGGCCGAGGACGGCTACCTCGGTCTCCAGCAGCTCGCCCACGACGCGAACCTGCTCTTCTACGGCAGCGAAGAGGCCAAGGAGGGCCGCGAGGCGTACAAGGCGAAGCGAAAGCCGGAGTTCAGCAAGTTCCCGCGCCGCGCCTAACCCGGCGGGAGCCCCGTTCCCTTGGTGGCGGCAGTTCAGGCCGACGACCGGAGCACCTGGCGCGCCTTGAGCCGGCCGCCGGTGCGCAGGATCGCGCGCCCGTAGATGGCACCCGCCAGCCGCGCCATGGCCACCGTGGACACGATCGTGATGGCCGCCGAGACCGCGATCTGCCAGCCCGGCGCCGCCCCGACCGCGACCAGCACGGGCATGTCGACCGGCGCGGTGAACGGGATGAACGCCAGCACGTGGAAGAGCGAGTTCACGCTCGTCGAGTAGATCACCGTGTAGGTCAGCACGTAGGCCAGGATGAGCGGGATCTGCAGCGGCAAGCGCGGCGTTGTAGGCGTCGGACTGCCGGCTGATCAGCGCCCCCGCGGCGGCGAACGCGGTGCAGTAGAAGGCGTAGCCAAGCAGCAGCCAGAGCGCGCCCGCCAGCACGACGTTAGTGGAGGCGCCGCGCACGGCGGTCGCCCCGACGGCGTGGCCGAGGATCAGGTAGGTCGCCACGATCGCGAAGATCTGGCCGATGGCCAGCAGGCCCATGCCGATGACCTTGCCCGCCAGCAGCTGCACCGGACGCAGCGTGCTGAGCAGCACCTCGACCACCCTGGAGGCCTTCTCCTCGCCGACGCCGATCGTGATCCGGACGCCGTAGGTGAGCAGGATGATGTACATCAGGATCGCCACGGCCAGCCCGGTGAACCGGTCGGCGGCGCTGCGGCCAGGCGGTTTCAGGCCGCGGACCGGCAGCGTGGTGTGCTGGCTGATCGCCTGCTGCACGGCCGCCGGCGGTAGCTGCGCGAAGAGCTTCTCCAGGCCGACGATCTGCGACAAGGTGGTGGCGATCCCGTTGCTGCCGAACACCGAGACCTGCTTGACCAGGACTTCCTTGCTGCCGACGAGGACCGCGTCGAGCGTGCCGGACTGCAGCTGGGCGGCTGCGGCCGGCGCATCGGGCAGCGAAACGACGGCGACGGGGGTGCCGGTGATCTTGCCCGCCTCCCGCGCGGCCGCGGTCAGTGCCGGCGTGTTCCCGACGATGCCGATCCGGGCGGTGCTCGGGCCGCCCTTCAGCAGCGCCGGGATGACGGCGGCGGCCGCGACGGCGACGACGAGCAGGACCGTGGCCACCCAGAACGACTTGGCCCGGCCCCGGTCCATGATCTCCCGGCGCGCCACCAGCCAGGTGAGCGTCCACCACTGCCTGGTCATCGTCGCAACCTCCACTCGTCGTACCGGACTGTCGGGTGTTCGGCCTTGCTGCCGATGTCCTCGACGTTCGCGCCGACGACATCGCGGAACACCTGGGACAGCCGGCGCCGCTCGAAGCCGAACTGCTCGACCGGCCCGGCCTGGCGGGCGATGTCGAGTACCCGCTGTGCGTCCTCGACCCGGTCCAGCGACAGCGTCGCCGTGCCGCGGTTGACGTGGTCGACCGTGGCGAGGCCGCCCAGCCGGCTGGTCCACTGCGCCTCGTCGTCACCGGACACCCGCACCGCGATCCGCAGCTGGCCGCCGCGGGCCAGCTCGTCCACCGTGCCGTAGGCGACCAGCGCGCCCTTGTGAATGATCGCGACCGACGTGCACAGGTGCTCGACCAGGTCGAGCTGATGGCTGGAGAACAGCATCGTGACCCCGGCGGCCGCGCGTTCGGCCAGGACCTCGCTCATGGCGTCCACGCCGACCGGGTCGAGGCCGGAGAACGGCTCGTCGAGCACCAGCAGGTCCGGCTCGTGCACCAGCGCGGCGGCCAGCTGTACTCGCTGCTGGTTGCCCAGCGACAGCGACTCGACCTTCGCCTGCTGCTTGTCCGCGAGGCCGAGGCGGCCCGACCAGAGCACGGCGGCGGCCCGAGCCTGGGCGGCGCTCAGCCCGTGCAGCCTGGCCAGGTACTCGAGCTGATCGCCGACCTTCATGCCGGCGTAGAGCCCGCGCTGCTCCGGCATGTACCCGATGCGGCGGCGGGCGGCAAAGTCGATCGGCTGGCCGCCCCACCTGACCTCCCCGCCGTCGAGCGCGGTGACCCCCACGATCGCGCGCATCGCGGTGGTCTTGCCCGCGCCGTTGGGACCGAGGAAGCCAAAGACCTCACCCGGCGGCACGCTGAAACTGAGGTCGTCGAGGGCCACCACGTCTCCGAACCTGCGCTGCAGGCCCGTCAGCTCGAGCTCTCCGTCCCGGCCGTCCACACGCCACCTTTCTCTTCCGCCGCCAGCATCCATCGCCGGCGGCCGTACCTGGTTTACCTTTGCGACAGAGCCTGCCATCGGCGTCTGCTCGCGCTTGCCAAATTAATTAGATATCATTATGCTAATCTGGTGGTATCAGCCACGTCAAGCGGAGGTGGATTGGGATGGCTTCGGACGTTTCGCCACAAGGAACCGGCGTGCGGGCCGGCCAGCAAATCACCGAGTACCCGGCCAGAAGCCGGCCGGGCCTGCAGGTACTCGTTTTGTCGATCGTGGCGCTGATCGCCGGCGGCGTCGTGCTGCCTCAGGCCAGCGGCAAGTCGCATGCCGTCGCGGCCACGCTGACTACGGTCGGCATCGTGCTGCTCGTGGTCGGCAGCTTCGCGCTGGGCGGGCTGACGCCCATCACCCCCGGCCGGGCCAGGGTGGTCCAGCTCTTCGGTCGCTACCGCGGCACCATCCGCGAGTCCGGGCTGCAGTGGGTGAACCCGTTCACCCGCCGGATCAGCGTGTCGACCCGGATTCGCAACCAGGAGTCGGCCCAGGCCAAGGTCAACGACGCCGACGGCAACCCGATCGAGATCGCCGCGGTCGTGGTGTGGCAGGTCAACGACACGGCGAAGGCGACCTACGCGGTGGACAACTTCGTCGAGTTCGTCACTATCCAGGCCGAGACCGCGGTGCGCCATATAGCCGGATCGTACCCCTATGACAGTCGCGGCACCGGGGCGCCCTCGCTGCGGGACAACGCCGACGAGATCACCCAGCGGCTGTCGGCCGAGCTCACCGAGCGCGTCCGGTCGGCCGGCGTCGACGTCATCGAGACCCGGCTCACCCGGCTCTCGTACGCGCCCGAGATCGCCCAGGCGATGCTGCGCCAGCAGCAGGCGGACGCGGTCGTGGGCGCCCGGCGCCGGATCGTGGAAGGCGCCGTGGGCATGGTGCAGCTCGCGCTGCAGCGGCTCGAGGAGGAAGGCGTGGTCGAACTGGACGAGGAGCGCAAGGCCGCGATGGTGTCCAACCTGCTGGTGGTCCTGTGCAGCGAGCAGGCCACCCAGCAGGTCGTGAACACCGGGTCGCTGTATCAGTGACGCCAGGATCGGTAAGGACGGTGCGGTAGACGCGATGGCTGAGCGCAAGGGCGTGCTGCTGCGGCTGGACCCGGCCGTGCATGACGCCCTGGCCAGGTGGGCCGCCGACGAGTTGCGCAGCACGAACGCGCAGATGGAGTTCCTGCTGCGCCGGGCGCTGGCCGAGGCCGGACGGCTGCCGAGTCAGGCGGCCAAGATGCGCGGGCCGGGCCGCCCGCGCCGCGAGGACGATCCGGACTAACCGGCCCGCGGCTGCCGGTCGGCAGCCGCGGCGGATCCTCAGGCCGCGGGGTCTGACCCGGCGGCCGGGCGCGTTTGGCTTCCCACTTGGTCGAATCTATGTTCGAATAGTGCCATGGACGGGGCGTGGCCGGAGTGGTGGCGATATCCGAAACGATGCTCGCGCGGCCACCTCTGGCGCCCCGGCACGGTCAGCGTCTCCTGGGTGGTCTGCCAGTGCGCGGGCGGGGACAACGGCGGTCATCTGCGGGTGAGCTGCCGCCACGACCGCTGCCCGAGCGTGTGGTACGACCCGCCGCACCAGCGCGGCGCGGAGGTCACCGGCCGACCCGGCGGTTAGCGGTCTGGCACACTACCGCTCATGCAGACGTTCGTAGCCGATCACCCGCTCGTCGCGCACAAGCTCACCACGCTGCGCGACGCCAGCACTCCGACGCACGAGTTCCGGCGGCTCGCCGACGAGCTCGTGACGTTGCTGGCCTACGAGGCGACCCGGCACCTGCAGGTGGACGAAGTGGACGTCCAGACGCCGGTGACGACGGCTAAGGGCGTCAAGCTGGCCGGGCCCGCGCCGATGATCGTGCCGGTGCTGCGGGCCGGGATCGGCATGCTGGACGGCATGGTCCGGCTGCTGCCCGGCGCCGCGGTCGGCTTCGTCGGCCTCGCCAGGGACGAGCAGACGCTGGTCGCCAGCACCTACGCCGAACGCCTCCCGGCCGACCTGACCGGCCGGGAGATCTTCGTGCTCGACCCGATGCTCGCCACCGGCGGCACGCTGGAGACCGTGATCCGGCTGCTACTCGACCGCGGCGCGGCGGGCGTGACCGCGGTATGCCTGCTCGCGGCGCCGGAAGGCCTGGAGCGGCTCGCCGCCGCGTTCCCGCCAGAAACCACGAGCGTGCCGATCCGGGTGGTCACCGGCGCGCTCGACACCCGGCTGAACGAGCACGGGTACATCGTGCCCGGCCTCGGCGACGCGGGCGACCGGCTCTTCGGCGCCGTCTGACGGCATACTGCCGCCGCTGCCGCCAGGGTGACGGGAAACACAAGCCCCACATATCACTGATGCGGGCGGTGGTAGATCTCCGATCGGTGATCAATATCGAGGACATGGACTACGCGACTGATGTCATCGATGCGGTAGACGACGCGATAGGTGCCACGGCGGGCACCGTGGCAGCCCGCTAGCGGCCCGAACAGCGGTGTGCCGACGCGCTGCGGATTGGCCGCGAGCGCCGCCTCGCAGAACGTCAAGCACGGCGGCACGCAACGGCTTCCGGCAGCCGCTGAGCGATCGCGCGTCGCGCGGCAGGCTGGAACCGGATTTCTACCTGACGCTCGCGGAACTACTGCATGTTGCCACGCGAGCACTGGGCGAAGAGCCGCTGATGCGCGACATCGGCCTGCTCGGATTCGGCCGTCGCCCGGCCGCGGGCCACGGCATTCGGCGCCGACGCCTACCCCGATCTGGATACCAAGGCGGCGGCCCTGCTGCATTCGATCGCGCGAAACCACGCTCTTGTCGACGGCAACAAGCGGCTGGCGCTAGCGGCCACGATCGCGTTCTACGGCGTCAACGGCCGTCGCCTCACCCTCACCAACGACGAGGCCTACGACCTCATCGTCAGCGTCGCTGCGGGCGAGCTCGATTCCGTCGGGCAGATCGCGGGACGGCTCCGTCCGGCCACGAAGTCCTGGCACTAGCCAGCCCGGCCGAGGATCCAGCCTTCGGTCGTGGTGACCGCGGGGTCATCGGCCGGGACGCCCGGGCGCGATGACCCCGGTCACGACCGCGATCATCCCGAGCACGCCGGCGATCGCGTCGAACTCGTCTTCGCCGTCCGGGCCGTCGCTGCAGCCCGCGCTGACCCGGCCGCGGACCGCGTCATCCCAGCGCACTCCGAGGTCGGCCGCCCACGCCAGCAGCGCCGGGATGCACGTCAGCCGGTCCGCCCGCCGCCGCTTGCTCCACCGGCCTCGCGGCACGCCGAAGTACTGGTAGAACTCGCGCGGGTAGGTCTCGGCGACGGTGAATCCGGGCCGGGCCAGCAGCGGCCCGTCGAACGGCCACAGCGCGATGTCCGCACCGCCGGCCCGGGCCAGCCGCAGCATCTGCCAGCCGTGCAGCGCCGCCTTGCCCGCCTGCCTGGCGCCCAGCGTCCAGAACAGGGTCTCCGCGTCCGTCCCGTCGCACCGGCGGCGCAGCTGCGGTCTCGGTCAGGCCGAGCCCGGCGGACAGGTGCGCGCGCCGGGTGCCGCCCGGCCGGGCCGGGTAGAACGGCCGCCGCAGGCTGATTTCGCCGGGCCGGGCTGCCACCTGCCCGAACTCCGCCCACGGCGGCGCGCCGAGCTGGCCGAGGAACTCGGTGAAGGACACCACGCCGGCGGCGCGCGCGTACGCCCGCGGCAGGCCGATCGGGAAGTCAAAACCGAGCACTGCCTGGAACGGCTGGTACCGCCGCCGCAGGGCAGCCACCAGGTCGCCGTCTCCGGCCGCGGTCAGGGCGACGACCTCGTAACCGGCGGCGGCCCGCCGGGCGACCGCCACCACCCGCTTGCGCGGCACACTCCCCCAGTCGGCGTGCGCGACGAGGTCCGGGAGCATGACCATATTCTGGTCGCCTGGGTGCATGGCGGAAGGAAGAGCATGACCGCGACGATCCCTGACCTGGCCGACGTGCTCGCGGCGCGCGAGCGGATCGCGCCGCACCTGCGGCCCACTCCCCTGTACGGGTATCCGGCGCTGGACACGCTCACCGGCGCGCAGCTGCGGGTCAAGCACGAGAACCACCAGCCGGTCGGCGCGTTCAAGGTACGCGGCGGCGTGAACCTGATCAGCAAGCTGGGCCCGGCGGACCGGGAGCGCGGCGTCGCGACCGCGTCGACCGGCAATCACGGCCAGTCGATCGCGTACGCGGCGAACCTGTTCGGCGTGCGGGCGACGGTGTTCGTGCCCGAGGACGCGAACCCGGTCAAGGTCGAGTCGATGCGCGCGCTCGGTGCCGAGATCGTGTTCCACGGCCGCGACTTCGACGACGCCCGCGAGCACTGCGAGATGCAGGCCGCGGCGCGCGGGTACCGGTACGTGCACTCGGGCAACGAACCCGACCTCATCGCCGGCGTCGGCACCTACGCGCTGGAGATCCTGCAGGACTGGCCCGACACCGAAGTCATCGTCGTGCCCGTCGGCGGCGGCAGCGGGGCGGCCGGGACGGCGATCGTGGCCAGCGCCGTCCGCGGGTCGATCGAGGTGATCGGCGTGCAGTCGGCGCAGGCACCGGCCGCGTTCAAGTCGTGGCAGGCGGGGCGGCCGGTCAGCGACGAGACGTCGACGTTCGCCGAGGGACTGGCTACCAGGACCGCGTTCGACCTGCCGCAGCAGATCATGCGCGCGCTGCTGACCGACTTCGTCCTGGTACCGGACGCGGCGCTCGCCGCGGCCACCCGGACGATGATCGAGAAGACCCGCAATCTGGTCGAGCCCGCAGGCGCGGCGGCGGTCGCCGCGGTGCTCGCCGACCCGGACCGGTTCGCGGGGCGCAAGGTCACGGTCGTGTGCAGCGGGGGGAACATCAGCCCGGCCCAGCTCACCGCCCTGTGGCCGCGGGACTGACGACCCACCGGCAGAATGGCGGCTATGCCAGCGCAGGCCAGGACCGTCGAACTGCTCGGCGACCTCGACCGGCCCGGTGCGTGGATGCTGCTCGTCGACGGCACCCCGCAGTCACATGTTGACCTCGACGACCCGGGCCACCTGGAGTTCGAGTACATGCGCAGGCTCGGCCACGTCGTCGACCTGGCCGCGCCGCCGGGCGCGCCGCTGCGCGTGCTGCACCTGGGCGGCGGCGGCCTGACCCTGGCCCGCTACACGGCGGCGACCCGGCCCGGGTCGAGTCAGCTCGCGGTCGAGGCCGACGCGGCGGTCGCCGACCTGGTCCGCCAGCGCCTGCCGCTGCGCCAGCCCAGCCGGGCCAGGGTTAACCGGGCAGCGGCCAACCGGGCGGCGGCCAATCGAGCGGCGGCCCTCCGGGCCCGGCCGAATCAGGCGGGCCGGATCCGGGTCCGGGTGGCGGACGCCCGGGAGGTGCTGGCCCAGCAGCCGGCCGGCTCTTCGACCTGGTGGTGGCCGATGTGTTCGCCGGCGCGCGGACGCCCGCGCACCTGACGTCAGCGGAGTTCGCGCGACTGGCCGCCCGCGCGCTGGCCCCGGGCGGAGTGTTCGCCGAGAACATCGGCGACGGCCCGCCGCTCAGCCACGCGCGCGCCCGGATCGCGACTGTCCAGTCCGTGTTCGGGCCCGCGTGCGTGCTCGCCGAGGGCCCCGTGCTGCGCGGCCGCCGGTTCGGCAACCTGGTCGTGGTCGCGGCCGGGCACGAGCTGCCCGTGGCCGAGCTGACCCGGCGCGCGGCGGCCGACCCGTTCCCCGCACGCGTGCTCGCGGGAGACGAGCTCAGCCGGTTCGTGGCGGGAGTCAAGCCGATCACGGACGCGGACGCGCAGCCGTCGCCGGCGCCGCCCCCGGACGTGTTCGCCGATCGCAGGCAGCAGGGCGAGACCGGCTAGCGGCGCGGCGCCTCCGGCCGCCGGATGCCCGCAGCCGGCGCTATTGTCCTGGTATCACGTCGGCCCGCCGGCCGGGCGCTAGGAGGTACAGCAATGCGGACGTTCGCCAGCCTGGATGAGTTCGCCGCGGCCAAGGGCGAGGACCTGGGCGAGAGCTCATGGCACGAGATAACCCAGGAGCAGGTCAACGCGTTCGCGGACGCGACCGGTGATCATCAGTGGATTCACGTGGACACCGAGCGCGCGGCCGTCGGGCCGTTCGGCGGCACGATCGCGCACGGCTACCTCACGGTGTCGCTGCTGCCGATCTTCATGACCGAGATCTTCCGGGTCGAGAACCTGACCATGGGCATCAACTACGGCCTCGACCGGGTCCGGTTCCCCGCGCCAGTACCGGTCGGCTCGAAGATCAGGGCGACCGCGACGCTGACCGATATCAGGCAGACGCACCTCGGGTCGCTCGTCCACGTCCGGATCAAGGTCGAGGTCCAGGGCCAGTCCAAGGCGGCCTGCATCGCGGACACGCTGTCACTATTCGTCGGCTGAGCAGCAGATGTACCGGTTAGCCACCGGTCAGGACCGTGGCCGCCCGGCCGCCCGGACGGCCAGCTGAGGCCGGGCCGGTGACCGAGCAGGGCGGCGAGCGCGAGACCGCCGGGCGGCTGCGGGCGCTGCGCGCCAGCCTCGGGCTCAGCCAGGAACAGCTGGCCCGGCGCCTCGGCGTGTCCTTCGCGACCGTGAACCGGTGGGAGTCGGGCCGAACCCGACTGTCGCCCCGGGCCGCGCAGGCGGTCGCGGACCTTGAGGCTGAGCTCGCGGCCGGGGCTGGTCCGCCGGCCGGGCCCGGTCCCGGGTCCGCGCCCGGCCCGCAGCGCGCGCCGCTGCCGCTCGCGCAGACGAGTTTCATCGGCCGGGAACAGGAACTGGCCGAGCTGGCCGCGGTGCTCCGCCAAAGCCGGCTGGTCAGCCTCGTCGGCCCCGGCGGGGCCGGCAAGACGCGGCTCGCGGCCGAGGTGATCCGGCGCAGCCTGCCCGCGGCCGACGTGGTGTTCCTGCCGCTGGAGTCGGTCCGGCTGCCGCGCTCGCTGGCGCCGGCGCTCGCGTCCACGCTCGGCGTGCACGACCAGCCGGGCGTCTCACTGACGGACTCGCTGCGAGCAGCGCTGGCCGAGTCGCCCCGGCTGCTGGTACTCGACGGGGCCGAGTCGCTGCGGGACGAGGCCGCCAGCCTGGTCACCGCGCTGCTCGGCACCGTGCCCGGGCTGCGCATCGTCGTCACCAGCCGCGTCCTGCTCGGGGTGCCGGGCGAGGTCTGCTGGACGGTGCCGCCGCTCGCGTGCCCGTCGGCGGCGGCGGACGCGGCGGGCATCGCGTCGTCCGACGCCGTGCAGCTGTTTATCGCCAGAGCGCGGGACCGGCTGCCGGGTTTTCAGGCCACCGACATCGCACCGCACGCCATCGCCGAGCTCTGCCGCCGGCTCGACGGGCTGCCGCTGGCGATCGAACTGATCGCCAGCTGGGTCGGAACGCTGTCGATCCGGGAGATCTTGCAGCAGCGGGCCGTGCTGCTGGAGTCAGACCCGGCCGCGGCCGGACAGCCCGGCGCGCGCCGCCTCGCCGACGTGCTGCGGGTGAGCTATGACCTGCTGGAGCCGGCGGCCCGCCGGATGCTGCCGATGCTCAGCTGCTTCGCCGGGCGGTTCAGCCTGGCCGACGCCGGCGCCGTGCTCGACGTCCCGCCCGCGACCGCGGCGGCCACGGTCCGCGCCCTGGTGGACTCGTCCTGGCTGGTCGTGAACCGCGGCACCGAACAGAACCTGTTCAGCCTGCTGGAGACGATCAGGACGTTCGCCGCCGCGCAGCTCGAAGCCGACAAAGACGGCCCGGCCGCGCGCGAACGGCACGCGCGCTACTTCGCCGGGCTGGCCGCGGCCAGCGAGGACGGACTCACCGGGCCGGACGCGGCCAGCTGGACCCGGCGGATGGAGATCGCCGAACCCGACTTGCAGGTCGCGCTGCAGTGGGCGGCGGCCCGCGACGATGCCGCGCTTGGCCTGGACGCGGCGGGCGGCCTGTGGCGCTGGTGGCTGATCAGCGGCCGGCTCGCTCAGGGCCGGGCCTGGCTGGCCAGGATGCTGGCGAAGACCGGCCAGCGACGCGACGAGCGGACGGCCAGGGCGCTGTGCGGCGCGGCCGTGCTGGCCGCCGAGAACGGCGATTACCGCGCGGCGATCGGCAACGCGGAGCAGGCGCACGCGATCTTCACCGCACTCGGGTTACGGGAGCGGATGGCGTTCGCGGCGACGGTACTGGCCTCGGCGCACCGCTACCTCGGCGACAACGCGGCCGCGCGCCGGTACTTCCAGCTCGCCATGGACCTGCGCACCGAACTCGGCGATCGCCGCGGCGTCTCGGTCGCGATCAACAACATGGCGCTGCTCGAACTCGACGACGGCAACATCGAGCGCGCGCGCGAGCTGTTCGAGCAGTCGCTGGCGATCAAGCGCGAGATCGGCGAGCAGCGCGCGATCGCTGTCGGCCTGGCCAACCTGGCTGACGCGCTCATCCGGCTCGGCCAGTGGGACGCCGCCGAGCGGGTCCTGACCGAGGGCGCCGGGCTCGCGACCGGGATCCCGCAGATCGTCGGCACCATCCGGTGCAATCAGGGGAACCTGGCCGCGCACCGGGAAGACTGGGCCGCAGCCGCGGGGCACTTCCAGGCAGCGATCACCGCGTCCCAGGCCGGCGGGCATCCGCATGATGCGGTCGAGGCGATGATCGGCCTGGCCAGGGTCTGGTACCACACCGGCCGCCCGGCCGACGGCCTGGCCCAGCTGCTGGCGGCGCGCGCGCTGGCCGCCGAGCTGGGCAGCCCGCAGCGGGTCGCCGACGCCGACGCGGCCCTGGCCGAGCTGGCCGGCGACGCCGACCCTGCGCGCTCGCTGCCGCCGCGGGCGCGGGACCGGCGGGCGCCAGGACCGACAGCCTCACCGCGCGCCAGGCCGAGGTGCTCGGCCTGGTCGCGGCCGGCCTCAGCAACAAGGAGATCGCCGCCCGGCTCGTCCTCAGCCCGGCGACGGTGGAGCGCCACCTGGCCACCATCTACCGCAACCTGGGCCTGTCCGGCCGGGTCGACGCCGCCAGGTTCGCGATCGAGCACGGGCTGACCGCGCAGCGCATGTTATAGCTCCGCCAGTCCGGCACCGGCGGCACAGTTACATGGTTACCGTGATTCGCGCTATGCCCCCCACGGACTAGAAAGGGTCAGCGACGCACGACACGCGCGGTCACGAGGGAGGCACGGCATGCACGATCAGCTGCTCGGCGCGACGCAGCCCGTGCTGTCCATCTCGCTCGAGCCGGGCGAGAGCATCGTCGCGGGCACCGGCGAGTTCTCCTGGATGACCGACTCCATCCTCATGTCCGCGGGCACCGACGTCGCGCCCGCGGGCACCGCGCTGCGGCGGACGCTGACCGAGTCGTCACTGCCGCTGAGCGCGTACACCGCGCGCGAGGTCGCCGGGACCATCGCCTTCGCATCCAGGCTGCCCGGCAGCATCGTGGGCATCGAGATCAGCGGCGACAGCGAGTACCTGGTGCACCGGCGGGGCTTTCTGGCCGGGACACCCGGCATCGAGGTCAGCACCGGCTACCGGCAGCCATACCACCGCGCTTTGCCGGGCGACGAGGAGTTCATGCTGCGGCGGATAGCAGGCCGCGGCCGCGCGTGGGTCGAGCTGTCCGGCGACGTCGTGCGCCGCGAGCTGGCCGCCGGCACGTCGCTGCGCACGCATCCCTGGCACATCGGCATGTTCAGCGCTTCGGTCACCGTGCAGGTGGCCGAGGTTCAGGGGATCCAGGGCGACGATCTCGGGACCGAGGCATCCCGGTTCGCCGTCCTGTCCGGGCCTGGCGCCGTCTGGCTCCAGTCCACGTCATTGCTCGCCGCGCTGCGGTCACGGTTAGCGCCGCGCCCGCACGCGCATTCCCCCGGCCCGGCATTCGAGGGGGATGCCGGGCCGTCGCCACAACACAAACCCGCACATTGAGGTTGGGAAAATGAACCCATTCACACGCACCTCCGCCCCCAGGGCCGGCCTGATCCTCGCCTGCGCCGCCACGGCCGGGCTGCTCCTCGGCGCCTGCAGCAACGGCTCCGGTTCGGGCAGTTCAGGCGGCAGCTCCGGCACCGGCACCGCCGCGACCGGGTCGGGCGCCAGCTCGACGAAGTCTTCGACGTCCGGCAGTTCTTCGACCGGGTCTGGCAACTCCGGCACCGGCTCGACGACCACCGTCGCGTCCGGCTCCGTGCCGTTCCCGGTCGCCGTCGGCAACACGTGGGTGTACGACTCCGACACCATCACCCTCAACGGCACGGTCACCAACAAGGTCGTGGCGGCGAAGCCGGTGTCGGGCGGCACGCAGGTGACGATGTCTAACCACGACTCGTTCGTCGCCGCGACCACCGACAGCACCTACATCTTCCATCCCGACGGCTCGATCAGTTATCCGTTCAGCCAGCTGCAGAGCGACGCGACGATCATCAAGGGCGGCATCAGCCTGCCGTCGGCCGCGGTCATCGACTCCGGCCGTTCGACGACCTCCACGGTAGTAGTCGAGATCCACCCGGCCACCGGCTCGTCCGAGCGGGTGACCGCGCACGTGACGGTGAAGGGCGATGGCACCGCCACGGTGACCGTCCCGGCCGGCACCTACACCGCGACGGTCGTGTCCATGACCGAGAAGTTCACGGTGGCTGGCTACCACGCCACGATCGTCGTGAAGAGCTGGATGGCGAACGGGGTCGGACCGGTGCAGTCCGAGGCCGAGCTGACCGAGCTCGGCCACTCGCAGCTCGTGTCGGAGCTGAAGCTGAAGTCGTTCACGAAGGGCTGACCGGCCAGCTAAGGGGGAACCGGGGCCAGCGGGGCTGCAGCACCGTCGCTGCGGCCCCGCTGCTTTGGGCCATGAGCGCGCACCCCGATCACGAGCCTTTCGCTCGCATGTCTTTGCGCCAGCGAGCCGGCGGCGTGCCGTAGCGGTGCTTGAACGCGCGGCTGAATGCCGCCTCCGACGTGTAGCCGACATTCTGCGCGATGAGCGTGACCGGGAGCGAGGTGTCGCGGAGCAGGTCGGTGGCGGCGTCCAGGCGTACGTGCGCGAGATAGCTGGCTGGCGGCTTCCCGACGCGAGCAACGAACCGCGCGGCGAACGCCGACCGGGAAAGGCTGCACGCTCGGGCCAGCTCCTCGACTGTCCAGTCCTGGCCCGGGTCTCGATGGATAGCGCTCAAGGCCGGACCGATCTGCGGGTCAAGCGCACCGGCCAGCCAGTTCGGTTCGGCGTCCGGGCCAGCGGCCCAGGCGCGCAGAATCTGGATGAAGAGCAGATCGAGGATGCGGGCGACCATCACCGCCGAACCTTGCGAAGGCGATTGCATCTCGAACAGGAGCATCCTGCGGGCTACTTCGAGCCCTTCAAGCGCCGGGCCGCGGGCGCCGCGCAGGATGATCACGGCCGGGAGGCTCGCGAGCAGGTGGCTCGCCTGCGGGTCGCCGATCGTGAATGTTCCGCACAGCCAGCGGGCCGGCTCGGCTGCGGGCGCGTCGGTGATGTGGTGCGGGTCGCCGCGCGGGAGCAGGACAACATCGCCGCCGTGCACGCGCTCGACGTGCGGGTTGCCGTCGAGCCGGAGCACGAGTTCGCCCTCTTCAATGATGTGCAGCGCGCCGATAGCGGCGAAGCTGACCGAGAAAGCCCGCAGCGGAGCGTACGCAACGATCCGTTCTCCGCTCAGCCGGACGCTCCGGAGCAACTCCGAGAGCAAGTCGTGCGGCTGGCCGTACGCGTCGAGGCCGAGCGCGTCCGCTGGCGCCGGAGCATCGGCAAACTCTCGCGGCGGTCGGAGCAAGTCAGCCGGCGTCGCTGGACGATCGGCAAGATCTTCCGGCGGAGCGGTCATGGTCTGTATCCATTCCTCTAACTACGCTCGACGAACAGTGACCGGGGCGACCAATCGGACGGGCTGGCGTCAGCCTCATCGCACCGGACAGACGTAACTCGACCAGATAGGAAACAGTGTCATGACAGCGAGAGCTGATGAAGCTGGGCCGGACAAGCCGACCAAGATCAGCTTCATCTATTCCAACCCCACCGACCCGGCCGCCTTCGAGGCGGCTTACCCCGAGCAGCTTGCGCTGGCGCGGAAACTCCCCGGCCTGACTCGGCTGCAGACGTCGAAGGTCTGGCCGAAGGAAGACGGCAGCCCGACCCCGGCATACCGACTGCTGGACCTGTACTTTGCCGACTACGCAGCGGCCAGCGCCGCCGCCAAAGAGGCGGGCGGCCTGGTCGGCGCTACCCTCGAGCACGCCACCGGAGGCGTGGTGATCGCATTCGCGGAAGTCCTCGACGACGCTTAGAGGCATTACAGCACCGACGTTGGTGACGCGGAGGCTGGTATGCCCGACTGGACCGGGTTTACGATTTTCAGGCGCAATGGTCTTCAGGCGCAAGGGGAGACTCGATGCCGCTCTACATGTACCAGGCCTCCTACACCGCCAAGTCGATGGCGGATCAGCTCAAAGAGCCGCAAGACCCGGTGGAACTGATCCGGCCGGCCCTGGAGGAGCTGGGAGCCACGATCGTGGTGGCGGGCTTTCCGTTTGGCGAGTATGACGTGGTCATCGTCTATGACGCACCCGACGACATGACCGCTGCCAGTGTCGCGATGGCAGTTGCCGCGGCGGGCGAGGTCAGGTCGGGCAAGACCACCCGACTGCTCAGCGGGCAGGAATGGCTCGAGTCTTTGCGCAAGCGAAGGATTGTCACCAACCGGAAACCGCGCCAGCCGCACGACAACCGGTCCTGATCGCCCTGGGCTTCGGCTCGGACCTAGCGATCGAGAGCGCGGCCGGACATCATTCGCGCGGCGACTGTCTCCAGGACCGATTCGTCGCCCGCATACCACCCGGATGGCCGGGGCCAGTGCGTGATGACGTCGGTGAATCCCAGCCCGGCCGCCCGGCCGGTCATGTCCGCGAAGCAGTCCGCGCTGGACAGGGCGAACGTGCCCGACGCGTCCAGGGACAGATACCGCCCGATCTCGTCCGGTGCGCGGCCCGCGGCATCGAGCGCCTCGTCCAGCCGCGCCGCCGCCGCGGCGACGGCTTGCCACCAGCCGCTCCGGCTCGGCCCCCGGCTCGCCCGTCGTGACCCAGCCCTGGCCGTACCTCGCCGCCAGCGCGATGGCGCGCTTGCCGTTCGCGGCTACCACGAACGGCAGTCGCGGACGCTGCACGCAGCCGGGCAGGTTCCGGGCGTCCACTGCCTCGTAGTACTCGCCCCGCCAGGTGACGTGGTCAGTGCGCAGCAGCAGGTCCAGCAGCTCGGTGAACTCGGCGAACCGGTCCGATCGCTGCCGCGGCGGCAGCGCCGGGCCGCCTAGCACGCGGGCGTCGAAGCTGACACCGCCGGCGCCCGCGCCGAGGCCGAGGATGAACCGGCCGCCGCTGATGTCATCGAGCGCCGTCAGCTGGCGGGCGAAGCTCACCGGGTGCCGGAAGTTCGGCGACGCGACCAGCGTGCCGAGGCCGATCCGGGAGGTCACCGTCGCCGCCGCGGTCAGCGTCGGGACCGCGTCGAACCACGGCCCGTCGACAAGGTCGCGCCAGCCCAGGTGGTCGTAGGTCCAGGCGTGGTCGAAGCCGTATTCCTCGGCCAGCCGCCAGCGCCGGGCCGACTGTTCCCACCGCTGGTCTTGCAAGATCACGATGCCAAATCGCACAGCTGGCATCGTAGCGACCCGCCGTTCGCACCCGCCGCCGGTGGCCAGGGCTGACCTTGGCCAGGACCACTCCCACTGCCGCCGGGCCAGCAGGACGAGTCTCGAAGTCGCTGAACGAGAGGGTGCACCGATCCGTATAGCTAGTGGGTGATGGGGCCACTGACAAGGATGTGAGATCTTGCAACGACTACGTTCACCACGCCCCATGGTGGTGCTGATCGCAGCCGCCAGCGGACTAGCCCTCGGCGCACCGGCGGCGGCGCTCGCGAGCACCGGCCACCAGCAAGCGCCGCAGCACCGGAGGGAGGCGCACCACCATGGTCGCGACCACCACCAGCACGGACGTCGCCATCAGCACGGGAACCTGAAACTGAACCAGGTCGACCTCGCCTCGGACATTCCTGGCCTGGCGCCCCTGACCGACCCCGACCTGAAGAATCCCTGGGGCATCTCGATGCTGCCGACCTCGCCCCTGTGGGTCTCCAATCAGGGCACGGACAGCTCGACCCTGTTCACTCTCACTCCCGGAGCAAGCACCGTCACCAAGGTGCCTACGGTCCGGGTGACCATGGGGGGCTCCGTCGCCGGCCCGACCGGCCAGGTGGCCAACACCGGTACCGGATTCGTCCTGACCAACGGGACTAGCAGTGCGCCGGCCGCGTTCATCTTCAGCACGCTCGACGGCCACATCGAGGCCTGGAACCCGACGATCGACCCGCACCTGGGTGCCACTGAGGACAAGGCGACCGTGCCCGGCGCCAGCTATACGGGCCTCGCGCTCGCCGCAACTGCCCACGGCGACGAGCTTTTCGCCGCCAACTTCGGCCAGGGCAGGATCGATGTCTTCGATTCGGCATTCATGCCAGTCGCTACGGCTCGCTGGCAGTTCCGGGACAGGCGGCTGCCGCGCGGCTTCAAGCCCTTCAACGCGCAGGCGCTGAACGGCAAGATCTTCGTGACCTTCGACAAGGCCGACCCGAGCACAGGCCGGGAAGCGGTCGGCAGGGGCCTTGGCGTCGTCGACGAGTTCAGCACCAGCGGTCGCCTGATCGCCCGTATCGCGTCCGGCGGAGCGCTCAATGCGCCCTGGGGACTGGCTATCGCGCCGGCCAGCTGGGGTACCGCGGCCGGTTCGCTCCTGATCGGCAACTTCGGTGATGGCCGGATCAACATCATTGCCCGCGACGACCGCCACTTCGAGCACCACATCACCGGCCGCGTCGTGGACACGTCGACCGGCAAGCCGTTCGCCGAGCCGGGACTGTGGGGCCTGCTGCCTGGTACGGCGACGAACGGCGGCACCAACGCCCTCTGGTTCACCGCGGGTATCAATCACGAGCAGGACGGCCTGCTCGGCGTGCTGCGCCCGTAGCGGCACCGGCACGCGCACCGGCTAGCGGAATGCCGGTGACTGACGGGGCCGGGAACCGTGGCGGTTCCCGGCCCCATTCGGTCGTGGCACCGGCGAGCGCGGAGCCCGCCGCCGCCCGCGGTCACGGGCGCCGGGTCGGGTCGCTACGATCATCGCCAGGACCGGGAATTCACCGGTTCGTCACTCAACCCGGCGGAGGGGCGGGGATGCCGGAGCTGACCACTGACCCGTTCGCGGCTGCCGGACTGCGAGCGCGGCAGCGCTCGCGCAGCGGACCGGTCAGTCGCGGCATGACATCGCGGTCGTGCTCGGCTCGGGCTGGGCGCCGGCCGCCGACGCGCTGGGCGCCGCGACGGCCGAGGTGCCGCTGGACGAGCTCGGCGGGTTCCCCGCGCCCGCGGTCGCCGGCCACGTCGCCGCCGTCCGCTCGGTGCTGGCCGGCCAGCGCCGGGTGCTCGTCTTTCTCGGCCGCGTGCACCTGTACGAGGGGCACTCCCCGGCCGCCGTCGTGCACGGGGTGCGGACCGCGATCGCGGCCGGCTGCGGCACCGTGATCCTGACCAACGCGGCGGGCGGCATCAAGGCCGGCCTGCGGCCGGGCCAGCCGGTGCTGATCAGCGACCACCTGAACCTGACCGCCAGATCGCCGCTGGCCGGGCTGCCGCCCGGCGGGCCTGACGGCCGGCCGCTGTTCACCGACCTGACTGACGTCTACTCGGCCCGGCTTCGGGCCGCGGTGCGAACGCAGCGAGCCGGACCTGGCCGAGGGCGTGTACGCCGCGCTGACCGGCCCGCAGTACGAGACGCCGGCCGAGATCAGGATGCTCAGGTCCATGGGCGCCGACCTGGTCGGCATGTCGACGGTGCTGGAGGCCATCGCCGCCCGCCACCTCGGCGCCGAAGTGCTCGGCCTGTCGCTGGTCACCAACGTCGCGGCCGGGCTGTCCGAGCAGAAGCTCGACCATCAGGACGTGCTGGCGACCGGGCGCGAGTCGGCCGCGGGCCTCGGCGTGCTGCTCGCCTCGATCCTGGCGGCGGTGAGCTAGCGGTGGACGCGGACGTGCGCGCCAGGGCGAGCGCGTGGCTGGCCGCCGACCCGGACGAGCGGGACCGGACCGAGCTGGCCGGCCTGCTCGCCGACACCAGCCCGGAGGCCGCGGCGGAGCTGGCGGACCGGTTCGCGGGCCGGCTGAAGTTCGGCACCGCGGGCCTGCGCGGCGCGGTCGGCGCGGGTCCGAACCGGATGAACATCGCGACGGTGACCGGCGCCACCGCGGCGCTGGCCCGGTGGCTCCCCGGCCGCGACCCGGAGGCGGCGCGCAAGGGCGTCGTCATCGGCCACGACGCCCGCCATCGCAGCGACGAGTTCGCGCGCCATGCGGCTCGGGTGCTCGCGGGCGCCGGCATCCGGGTGCACCTGCTGCCCGGCCAGCTGCCGACCCCGGTGCTCGCCTATTCCGTGCGCGAACTCGGGGCGGCGGCCGGCGTCATGATCACCGCGAGCCACAATCCGCGCGAGGACAACGGCTACAAGCTCTACCTCGACGACGGCGCGCAGATCATCCCGCCCGCGGACACCGACATCGAGGCCGCCATCGACGAGGTCGGGCCGCTCGCCGACGTGCCGCTGGCCGCCGCCGACAGCGAGCTGATCAGCCCGGCCGGCGAGGACATCGTGCAGTCCTACCTGGACGCGATCTGCGCGCTCACGCCCGCGCCGCCGAGCGCGGCCTGGCTGCGGTTTGTCTACACGCCCCTGCACGGGGTCGCCGGGCGGCTGGCGCTGCGCGCGTTCGCGCAGGCCGGCTACGCCGAACCGGACCTGGTCGAGGCGCAGTTCGAGCCGGACCCCGACTTCCCCACGGTGCACTACCCGAACCCGGAGGAGCCGGGCACCCTTGACCTGGCGCTCGCCCTGGCCCGCAGGTCGGCCGCCGACCTGGTGATCGCCAATGACCCGGACGGCGACCGGCTCGCGGTCGCCGTTCCCGACCCGGACGCGGCGGGCGGCTGGCGCGTGCTGACCGGGGATCAGGTCGGCGCGCTGCTCGGCTGGTTCCTGCTCGACCGGCTCGCGGCCGAGCCGGATACCGACATGGCCAGCCAGCTTGTCGTCGCCACGATCGTGTCCGGCACGCTGCTGTCCAAGATCGCCGCCGCGGCGGGCGCGCAGTACGCGCAGACGCTGACCGGGTTCAAGTGGATCTCCCGGGCGGGCGACCTGCGCGAAGGCGCGCACTTCGTCTTCGGTTACGAGGAAGCGCTCGGCTACGAGGTCACTCAGACGGTGCGGGACAAGGACGGGATGAGCGCCGCGCTGGCGATTCTCAGCCTCGCGGCCGCGGCCCGGTCGGCCGGCGAGTCGCTGCTCGACGCCTACAACGCGCTGGAGATCACCCACGGCGTGCACCTGACCGCGCAGCTCAACCTGCAGTCCGCCACGACGACCGAGGTGATGGCGCGGCTGCGGGCGGCGGCACCGCGGGAGCTGGCCGGCCAGCCGGTCACGTCCGTCACCGACTACACCGGCGGCAGCTGGCAGCTGCCCTCCGCCGACGTGCTGAGCTTCCAGCTCACCGGCGCCAGGGTGGTGATCAGGCCGAGCGGCACCGAGCCGAAGATCAAGGCCTACCTCGAGGTGGTGCAGCCGGTCAGCTACGGCATGCTGAGCGACGCGCGGCAGACCGCCGCCGAGCGGATGGAGCGGCTGCGGGAAGCGACCGCGGAGCTGCTCGCGGACTAGTCGGGGACGCCGACGATCACGTCCGAGGCCTTGACGATCGCGACCACGTCCATGCCCTCGGCCAGGCCGAGTTCGGCGGCGGCCTCGGTCGTGATGGAGGCGACCAGGCGCACGCCGCCGGCGTCCAGCTCGATGTTGGCGGTGGCCTCGCCCCGGGTGATGCTCGTCACCTTCGCAGAGATCTTGTTACGGGCGCTGAGCCGCATGGTTTCCGCTCCCATCCGCTGCCGGGCAGTTGCCGTCATTCTGCCGCATCGGCGCACCCCGTGACCGCATTTGCCGTGTGAGCGCCCTGGTGGCAAGCTCGGGATCATGGCGAATCCGCAGCTACCCGACCATGAGCACGAGCACGACGCGAGCTGCGCGGTGGCGCACGGCCACGCGGACGCGGTGGCGCACGGTCACGCTGACGCCGGCCCGGAGGACAAGGTTCTCGTCGCGGTCTTCGCCACCCCGGTCGCCGCGTTCCTGCTGCGCTACGCCGCCGATGCCGGCTACCGGGCCGTCCTGCTTGAGCCCGATCCGGCCCGCGCCCAGGCGGCGCGCGCGTTCGGCGCCGAGCTGGTGTCCAGCATGGACGAGTTCAGCCCCGGCGTCGCTGACGTCGTGGTCACCGATCATCACCGGGACGAGCTGGGCGTCGCGCTGCGGGACGGGCTCGCGGCCAAGGCCCGCTGGGTCGGCATCATGGGCAACCCGCGGCACGAGGGCCCGCACGTGCAGGCGCTGACTGACCTGGGCGTCCCGGCCGACGAGATCAGCCTGGTGCACCGCCCGATCGGGCTGAACATCGGCTCGCGCAGGCCGGCCGAGATCGCGATCGCGACGCTGGCCGGGCTGATCGCCGACCGGACCGGAAAACCCGGCGGATTCGAGTTCTGACCTGCGCTCATTACCTCCCCCGGCGGCCAGGAACTGCCAAGCTTTGGGAACGGGCCGTTGCGACCCGATCAGCTCCGCAGCAATAGGGGTGGTGCCAGATGGCAGCTAGTCCGTGGCCCGTCATTCATGCCGAGCGCGACGCGCTCGCGGCCGATCTCGATGGGCTCGACCAGGCCGGCTGGGACACGCCGTCGATGTGCGCGCAGTGGACGGTCCGGCAGACGCTGGGCCACATGACCGCCACGGCGCGGATGACGCCGCCGCAGTTCTTCCTGGCCATGATCAAGTCTGGCTTTAACTTCAACAAGATGACGGCGACCGAGATTGAGCGGGAGACGGCCGGCTCGCCCGCCGACAGCCTCGCCGCTTTCCGCAGCGTGCGCGCGTCCACGTCGCACCCGCCGGGCCCGGTCGATTCGTGGCTCGGCGAGACGATCATTCACGGCGAGGACATCCGGCGGCCGCTGGGCATCAAGCGCGAGTACCCGACGGCCGCCGTGGTGCGGGTCGCCGACTTCTACAAGGGCTCCAACCTGATCGTCGGCGCGAAGAAGCGGATCGACGGGCTGCGGCTGCAGGCGACCGACGCCAACTGGGCCACCGGCGCGGGTCCCGAGGTCAGCGGGCCGGTCCTGGCCCTCGTGCTGGCGATGACGGGGCGCCCCGCGGCCCTCGACGACCTGACCGGCGACGGGGTCGCGCAGTTGCGGGCCCGGATGACGAGCGGCGCCCCCAGTGCCCGGTAGACAAGCACCAGACGCTGGGTCCGCCCGGCCGGGCGGACCCAGCGCTCGAGCTGACTACTCGGGCACGCCGCTGCCGGTCAAGCTCGGTATCGGCGAGGGCGACGAGGTCGCGGTGATCGGCGCGCCGGACCAGTTCGAGGACCTGCTCGGCGAGCTGCCCGACGTGGCGAGCTTCCATAGCTCGCTGGCCGACGACGCGCGCTACGACGTGATCGTCGCATTCATGACGCGGAGAGCCGAGCTGGAGGATGAGCTGCCGGTGCTGCGGTCACGGATGGCACCCGCCTGCGGGCTTTGGATCGCGTTTCCCAAGCGAGCCTCGAAGGTGCCGACCGACATGTCCGATCACGTGATCCGTGAGATCGCGTTGCCCACCGGTCTGGTGGACAACAAGATCTGCGCCATCGACCAGACGTGGACGGCGGTGCGCTTGGTCATCCGGCGGGAGAACCGCTAGCTCCCGGCCCGCGCCGACCCGACTCGCCGCGGGTCAGCGCGAGGAGCGGCTCTGCGCTGAGGACAGCAGGCTCGCCGCGATGGAGCGCTCGTGTCCCTCTTCCGGGATCAGCAGCCACAGGGCCAGGTACAGCGGGATGCCGGCCAGGTAGAACGGCACGCCGGCGAAGCCGAGGCTGCTGCCGACCAGCCCGAGGATGGCCAGCACGGCGAAGCCGATGCGGATGATGTTGACGTCGATGCCGAAGTGCCGCGCCAGGCCCGCCGCCACGCCGGCCAGCATGCGGCCATGCGCGGCCCGGCGGATCGGCCCGCGGGCGTACTGCTGGTGCTCGCCGTCCCCGGGCTCGGCGGCGCCGGAGTTGTGCGGCTGCTGGGTGTCGCTGTCTGTGCTCATGCCATCAAGACTGCCCGCGCCGAGCCCCGACGGGTATCGGGAACGACCCGGATCTAACCCTGAGACGCAGGGCCCGGGCCCCGGCCAGGTCCGGGTTACTCCACCAGCAGTTCCCCTTCGAAGAGCCCCAGGTCTTCGCGGTAGAGCTCCAGGCCGACCCCGTTGGGGTCGCGGAAGTACATGCTGTTGTCCGCTCCGCGGTCCGGGCCGAGGTAGTCCAGCCCGGCCTCGTCGAACTTCTTCTTCGCCGCGTCGAACTGGTCAGCCGTGACCGAGATGGCCAGGTGCTGCACGCCGCCGATCGTCTCCTGCCAGGCCGGGTGCTCGTGGCCGGGGAAGTCGAAGAACCCGAGCAGGTTGTGGTTGCCGATGTCGAAGAAGAAGTGATTCGACCCGGCGTAGTCCCGGTTCTCGACGAGCTCGACCAGCGGGAAGCCGAGGAATTCCTGGTAGAACTTGATCGTCTCCTCCGTGTCCTTGCAGATCAGCGCCAGGTGATGGACTCCGCTTACCGTGCTCGGCCCGCGGTCGGCCAGCGGGTGCAGGTACCGCTTGCGCAAGTCCTCCCGGCGCGCCCTGACCCTGGCCAGCTCCTCGCCCTGTGGCTCCGGCATCGCTGCATCTCCTCGCCTGCTCGCTATCCAGCTTCTCGTTGCATTCCAGCATCGCAGCGATCCCGCTGTCGAGGCGGTACCGGGCCGCCGAACCTGCTTTCCGCGAGCTTCACTCATATGATAGCGTCTCTCATATTAGAGTTCGACGCACGAAAGGCAAGGTCATGACGCAGTTGACAGCGGCCCAGGCGGCAGCTGGCGCCCGCCGGTGGTGGGCGCTCGGCGCGCTCGCGCTCAGCGTGCTCGTGGTCGGCCTCGACGTCTTCGTGCTCACCCTCGCGATCCCCACCCTCTCGGTCGACCTGCACGCGTCCGCCAGCGACGCGCAGTGGTTCCTGGACGCCTACAGCCTGGTGCTGGCCGCGGCGCTGCTGCCCGCGGGCCTGCTCGGCGACCGGTACGGCCGCAAGAAGCTGCTGCTCTGGGCGCTGGTGCTGTTCGGACTCGGCGTCGCTCGCCTGCGCCTATTCCGCGAGCAGCGGCGAGCTGATCGCGGCCCGGATCGCGCTCGGCCTTGCCGCCGCCGTCATCATGCCGCTCTCGCTCGCGGTGGTGCCGGTGATGTTCACGCCGGAGGAGCGGCCCCGCGCGATCGCTACCGTCGGCGGCGCCACGTTCCTCGGCTTCCCGCTCGGCCCGATCCTGGGCGGCTGGCTGCTTGATCATTACTGGTGGGGCTCGGTCTTCCTGATCAACGTGCCGATCGTGATAATCGCCCTCGTCGCCGTGGTCTGGCTCATGCCGGAGTCACGCAGCCTGCGCAAGCCCAGGATCGACATAGTCGGCACGCTGCTGTCCAGCGCAGGCCTGACCGCCCTCACGTACGGCTTCATCGAGGCGGGCACGGACGGCTGGGGATCGGCCACGACGGTCGGCACGATCGTCGCCGGGGTCGTCCTCACCGCCGCATTCGTTTCCTGGGAGCGCTATGTCACCCGGCGGGGCGGGCAGCCGCTGATCGACCTGGCCCTGTTCCGGTCGCGCGGCTTTACCTGGGGCACCACGCTGGCGACCATGATCTCGTTCGCGCTGTTCGGGATCTTCTTCGTGATCCCGCAGTACTACCTCGACGTGCGCGGCCTGAACTCGCTCGGCAGCGGCGTACGGATGCTCTCGCTCATCGGCGGGCTGATAGTCGGTCTCGGCGTCGGCCAGCGCCTGCAGACAGTCCGCAAGGGCCCGGATGGCCAGGTCCGGGGTCAGCTGGTCAGCGCGAAGATCATCGGGGCGATCGGCTTCGCGATCATGGCGGTGGCGATGGTGCTGGGCGCCGGCACGACCCCGACCAGCGCGACCGGCTTCATGCTGACCTGGTTCGCGCTCACCGGACTCGGCCTCGGCCTGGCGATGCCGACGATGCTGAACGCCGCTCTCGGCGCGCTCACGCCCGAGCGCAGCGGCTCGGGGTCCGCGCTGCTGACCGCGATGCGGCAGGTCGGCGCGACCATCGGCGTCGCCGTGCTCGGTACCGTGATCGCCACCGTCTACCAGGGCAAGCTGCACCTCGGCGGCCTCCCGGCCGGGGCCGCGGACGTGGCCCGCAGCAGCGTCGCGGCCGGCCTTGGCGTCGCGCACCAGCTGCCCGCGCCGTTGTCGTCTGCCTTGCTCGGCTCCGTCCGGCACGCCTACACCAGCGGGCTGGACGTCATGCTCTGGATCTGCGCGGGCATCGCGATCGCCGCGGCCGTCCTCGCCGCGCTGTTCATCCCGGCGAACGCCACCGCCGGCCCAGCGAACGCCAGCGCCGGGGCCGGAGCGGCGGGCGCGACGACGGCCGAGGACACGGCCGCGGCCGGACTCGCGGCGAATCCGGCCAGCGTGGCCGGGGTCGGCGGAGCGGCAACGGAGGGCACAATAACGTCATGACAGAGGCGCCTGCCAAGGCCTTCGGCCTTCGGGAGCGCAAGAAGGCCAGGACGCGCGCTGCCATCAGGCAGCACGCGCTCCGGCTGTTCATGGCGCAGGGCTACGCGGCCACGACCGTCGAGCAGATCGCGGACGCGGCCGAGGTCTCGCCGGCCACGTTCTTCCGCTACTTCCCGACAAAAGAGGATGTGGTCCTGCAGGACGACTTCGACATCCTCGCGCTCTCCGAACTGGAGGCCCAGCCGCCAGAGCTCTCACCGGTCGCGGCGTTCCGGGCCGCGGCCGCTTCGATGCGCGCGCAGCTCTCCGCCGAGGACATGGCGACCTTCGGCACGACCACGCAGCTGACCATGTCGGTCCCCGAGATCCGGGCCCGGGCGCTCGACGAGTTCGTCCGCACCATCGATCAGATCAGCGCCGCCATCGCGCGCCGTACCGGCGGCTCGCCGGACGACTTCGCGATCAGGAACCTGGCCGGCGCGATGATCGGCGTGATCATGGCCGCGACGATGCCGTGGGCCGCGGACAAGCCCGCCGACGTGAACGCGATGTTCGACCAGATCGACGCCGGGCTGGCGCATCTAGATGCTGGCCTGCCGCTACCGGGGAGCGGGACGCCGTCGTAGCGCGGGTGCTGCCTGGTCAGCCGGTGCTGCCTGGTCAGCCGGTGTGGACGTCGTGGTAGTGGTGGATCGGATCGTGCACGAAGTACCGCGCGAATGACTCGACCGTGAACTGCGCGCCGTCGCTGCGGAACCCCGTTCGCTGCCACTGATCGCCGCTGACGGTGTCAAACCTGGCCGCTACCGCCTCGCCGGCCTGCACGAGCTGGGCCGCGACGATCTCCGGGTCCTGCTCGCCGTAGCGGTCCTGCACCGCGGTGACGTCCTGGTCCCAGTTCGGGTAGTGCGGGCCGTCGGTCGTCAGCATCAGGGCGAGCCGCTGGTCGTAGAGCCGGAAGACGTCGCGCACGTGGCAGCCGTATTCGAGTGGCGACCACTTGCCTGGGGTCGGGCGCTGCCGGTGCTCGCCGGGGCCAGCTAGCAGCACTTGCCAGCGCCGCGCGACGTCGCGAACCAGGCTGGCGACGTCCTCGCGGGCGAAGGTGCTGGTGTCCAGGCCGCATTCGGGGCAGGGGCGCTGCAGGACCCAGGTCCAGTCCTTGGTGTCGGGCGTAATCGTCACGGGCCGAGCATATGACCACAGTGGCCCGCGGGCCGGGCCCGCCCAACGGGGGGAAGGCGGGCCCGGCCCCGGGCGCTGCGGCCGAGCGCCCCGCCCGACGGGCGAAGGGCGGGACGCTTCTCGGCTGCCATGGCCGGCGCCCGCCCAACGGGGGCAAGGCGGGGGCGCGGCCATGGCTGGGATGGCGCCACCGCGGCTGGGGGGACAGCCGGGCGGCCGGGGGGCGGCCGCCGCGGCCGGGGGGACAGCCGCGGCGGGTGCGGACCAGACCGGGGGGATCTGGACCGCCCTGGGGGTGGGGGGTTGGTGCCGCGTGCCTGCCCGGCTCAGTCAGGCCCGGGCAGACACGCGGAGTCTTGGGGAGCCCGGTTCCTGGGCCGGGTCACCGGCTCGGCCGGGCGCTCTTCGCGCTCAGGTGCGGGTCAGACCGGTGTCCCTGGATCTGCTTGACCTGGCCCCAGCCCAGCGAGGTCGGCCGAACCGGCTCGTAGGCAGAACGTCGCCGGGCGCCACTCTGCGGGTGGAAGTGCGAAGCAACACGGCTGTCGCCGGAGCCGATGTGCCGCACGACCGCTGCGTCCTCGTGCGCCACACCCGTGGCCGCGCTCGCGGTCGCCGATCCGATTCCCGCGAGTGCCCCGGCCGCGCCCGCGACGAGCATCGCGTTCCGAGCCACCGAGCCGGCCGTGCCGTGCATGTAAATCGTCCCTTCCAGTCAGTCCGTTCGCCGCGATCCCGGCGAGCATCTCGCTGCGTTACGGGAGTACGACGCACCGCGACCGTCACTCGGTTTCCGGATGAGACGCAGTTCACTACTCGCGAGTAACTCGGCGGGACAACCGGCGCAAAACGTACGGCAAAGCAGGCTCCCGTCCGACTGTGTTGGATTACTGCCGCTGGGACGACGGAAAGCCAGCACAGCCGGGCGACGGCGTCCGGTTTGCCCATGTTCGGGCGAGCCAGGTACCCACCGCGCTCGCCCGTGGAATGTTGCGCGTTCAACTATTGTTGAGGGGGCAGACTAGGAACCGAGGAGGTAGTCATGCCAGCCGTGACCGTTGCCGACATCCTGCTGCTGCCGAGGATCAGCGAGCCAGACCAGGCGGTGACGCAGGATCGCCCGGTGGTCTCGGTGACCACGGCGCCGTCGGCCTTTGAGGGCGAGGGCTTCCCGGTCCGCCGTGCGTTCGCCGGCGTTGACCTGGGCGCGCTCGACCCGTTCATCCACATGGACCAGATGGGCGAGGTGGATTACGCGCCGGGCGAGCCCAAGGGCACCGCGTGGCACCCGCACCGCGGCTTCGAGACCGTGACCTACATCATCGACGGCACGTTCCGGCACCAGGACTCGAACGGCGGCGGTGGCCTGATCACCAACGGCGACACCCAGTGGATGACCGCCGGCGGCGGCATTCTGCACATCGAGGAGCCGCCCGAGGAACTCGTCGTGAGCGGCGGCCTCTTCCACGGCTTCCAGCTCTGGGTGAACCTGCCGTCCCGGCTGAAGATGGCCGCGCCCCGGTATCAGGACATCCGGGCCGGGCAGGTCTCGCTGCTCAGCTCGCCCGACGGCGGCGCGCTCGTGCGGGTGATCGCCGGCGACATGGACGGGAACCCGGGTCCCGGCGCGACCCACACCCCGATCACGCTGCTGCACGCGACCGTCGAGCCGGGCGCCCAGCTCCGGCTGCCATGGCGCAAGGACTTCAACGCCCTCGGCTACGTGCTCGCGGGCTCGGGCACCGTCGGCGCCGACAAGCGCCCGGTGCGCACCGGCCAGCTCGCCGTGTTCGGCCCCGGTGACGTGCTGACGTTCGGCGCCGAGCGGAAGATGGACGGCCCGAGCGAGAAGCTGGACGTGCTCGTGCTCGGCGGCCAGCCGATCCGCGAGCCGGTCGCCGCGTACGGCCCGTTCGTGATGAACACCCGGGCCGAGCTGGTGCAGGCGTTCGAGGACTATCAGGCGGGCCGGCTGGGCTCGATCCCGGCCGAGCGGGTCGCGGCGTCGGTGCCGACCGAGCCGCACCCCGGCCACGACGTCCTGTAACACCGGTCCCCCAGCGACGAAAGCGCCGGCGTACCTGCGTACGCCGGCTCTTCGCGTCCCGGCCGGGTCAGCCTGCCTAACGCCCGGCCCGGACTAGCTGAAGCCGTCGAAGTCGGCGGCCACGCAGCCGGCGTGCGCCGGGCACGACACCGCGCTGAGCCCGCCGCCTGGCCGGGTCGACCAGCCGCGGCGCCGACGAGGACCTGCCGTTCCACGTGACCGCGCGGCCGGTGCGTCCACCGCCGCGCACCGGGTGCGGTGGCGCAGGAGACCGCGGTGATGCCACCGCCGGCCGGGTCGACCAGCCGCGGCGCCGACCACGACGCGCCGCGCGCGGGTGAGCACGCGGCCGGCCCGGTCGCGGCCACGCAGAAGCCGTCGGCCGCGCACGACACCGCGGTCAGGCCGCCACCCGGGCGTCGATCACCGCGGGCGCCGACCAGGACGAGCCGTCAAACGCGGTCGCCCGCCCGGCCGCGTCCACCGCGACGCAGGACGTGGCCGAGGCGCACGAACCCCGGTCAGCCCGCGGCCCGCCGCGTCGACGCACGCGGCGCCGACCACGACGACCCGGTCCAGGTCAGCGCCCGGCCGTTGCCGTCGACGGCGACGCAGAATGTCGCGCTCGGACACGAGACTGACGACACCGCGCCGCCGCCCGCGTCCATCGGACTGTGCACCGACCAGGTCGGCCGTGACCACGAAGTGCCGTTCCAGTCCAGCGCGTAGCCGTTGGTGTCGACGGCCACGCAGAATCGGGCTGACGGGCACGACACCGACGGTCAGGATGCCCGGCGATCGGGTCGATGTTCGCGATCCGGGCCCGACCGCGGGGCCCCGGCCGCAGCGTCAGCGCGTTGCCGTTGCCGTCCACCGCCGCGCAGAAGGACGCGGTCGGGCAGGACACCGAGTCCAGCACGCCGGTCCGCGGGTCCGCGTAGCTGCCCGTCGTGCTGCAATCGCCGGTCGCGTCCGACGGTCTGATCCGGGCAGCTGATGGCGGCGCCTGGCCAGGACGCGCCGTTCCAGTGCAGCGCGTTGCCGTCCCAGTCGACCACCATGCACGACGTGGTCGAGCCGCAGGAGACCGCCTCGACCCCGTCGCCGGTGACATCCATGTTGTCCGGCTTGCGACCAGGCGTGCCCGTTCCAGGTCAGGGCGTCGCCGCCGTCGACCGCCATGCAGAACGAGGCGCTCCGGCAGGACACCTCCATCAGCGCGAACGCGCCGCCGGGGTCGAACGACGGTGTTCAGCTTCCAGGTCGTGCCGTTATAGGTGACCGAACCGCCGTACCAGTCCGACGCCGACGCAGAACCGCGCGGTCGGGCAGGACAGCGAGCTGATGCCGCCGCCGGTGCTGGTCGGTCGTCGGGTCCGCGAGCCGCGGCTTCGACCACGCCGCGCCGTGCCAGGTGAGCACGTGGCCGCCCCAGTCGCTTGCGCGCAGAACCGCGCGGAGGCGCAGGAGATGGCTTGTACCGCGGTGCCGGTCACGTCGATCCGGCGCGGTCGCGACCAGGCTGCGCCGTTCCAGGTCAGCTCGTTGCCGTTGCCGTCCACCGTCGCGCAGAAGGTCGCGCTCGGACAGGACACCGACTCCAGCCCCGCGCCGTGCGGGTCGATCGCCCGCGGGCGCGACCACCGGCCGCCCGGTCCAGGTGACCTCGCGGCCGAGCGAGTCGACGGCCACGCAGAAGGACGGGCTGGCGCAGGACACGCTCGTCAGCTCGACCCGGAACGCCAGGGTCGATCGTGACCGGCGCGGACCAGCGCGCCCCGTTCCAGGTCCGCGCGTTGTTGCCGGACTCGTCCACGGCCACGCAGAACGGTGCCGTCGGGCACGACACGGAGCGCAGGTTGCCGCTCTGATGGTCGGGCCCGCGCCGGGGACGGCGCGCCCGGCCGGGGCGGCTGCGGCGACGGGCGACCAGCTGCTGAACGGCTCGAGGATGTGGCTGTACTCGTACTGGGACTGCTGCTGCTGGCTGCCCTTCGAGTTGTCGTTCTGGACGTTCCGGAACGACACTCGGCGAGCCGCGGGCCGCCGCCCACCGTTCGATCGTCCGCGCGTCCGCGATCGTGAACGTCTCGGCCTTGCCGTAGTCGTCGACGCCAAGGTCCTCGCAGATGCCGATCATGCCCCACAGCTGCGCGGGGTCTTGCCCGGGATACAGCCGTGCAGCCGGTCGAACAGCTGCTGCGCCGCGCCCTCGGTGTTGTCGGCCATCTGGTGCGGCAGGTTGTCGTAGTAGTCGAACGTCATGATGTCGACGACGGCGATCTTGGCGCCGACGGCGACGGCGTTCTGCAGCACGACCGAGCCGCCCTGGTCGATGCTGGTCGCGTTGGTGGGGATCGTGTAGACGAACTGCACGGTCCGGTGCGACCGGGCGCCCACGCTCCACCATGGCGATGGCCTGGTTCCGCCGGTTGATGCCGCGTAGTTGTTCAGCGAGTCTTCCTCGGTGTCGAGGTCGAGGCGGGTGAGGTGATAGGTGGTGATCACCTTCTCGTACTGGGCCGCGATCTTCCTGACGCTGTGGCAGCTGTCGGCGAGCTCTTCGTCGACGCTGTCGGCCGACGCGCCGCCGAAGGAGGGCACCACCTGCCCGCCTCGCCTGGATGGCCGCGATGCCGGCCGCGAACGGCTTGCCGACCGGCATCGACGGGATTGCCGTTCCAGTAGACGGTGCACGAGCCGGGCTTGCGGTCTGCAGGAACGCCAGGGCCAGATACCGGGCGCCGGACGCCTTCGACGTGGCGGCGAGCGCGCCCGGGCCCGCGGCGTAGTACGGCGCGAACACGTGCGGCGGCAGCAGGCCGTGATGAGCGGTGCGCTCGCTGTCGCGCGCGTAGCGCTGCACCGCCCCGGCAGCGCGGTGCGGGGCGCGCTGGCTGGGGCCGCGGCCATCGTCATCAGCCCGGCGACGCAAGCCAGCGCGCCGACTCCGGCAAGCACACGCGTCCGCAGGATGGCAGCCGCTTCCTCGTTCGACTCATCCGGCAACCATTATTAGGAAACCTTCCTAGCTAGTGCGGATTGTCAAGAGGTGGCGCGGGACTGATGCGGTTACGCGGCCCGGCGCACCTCGAACGTGAAGCAGCCGAACTCCACCGCCCGCGCGTGCACGAGGGCCACCGCCGGGTCATCGAGCAGCTCCGCCAGCACCACGCCAGCCGTGGCCGGGTCGCAGTCCGGGCCGGGGTCGAACAGCCGGCCGCCGATGATGCCGCCGTCAGCCGAGTACGCGCGGAACACCCGGCGCCCGCCCGCCAGCCATTTCGGGTACCCGGTCCCGTCCGGGCCGGGACACGAGCCGGGGTGGATGAACACCGGGCCGAGTTCGTCATACGGGCCCGGTCGCGCTCCGGTCGCGCGCGCCCACCGGCGCAGCGGCGCGTACGAGACCAGCGCGATGTGCTCGCCGGGTTCGGCCGGTCGCAGGCAGCACCGCAGCGGCGAGCCGCCTTCGTCATCGGTCAGCAGTCGCGGCGGGTTGCCCGCGTCGTCGCGCCGCAGCAGTTCGCTGACCACGTCTGGATCGATCGCCCGTACCTCGAAGTCCGCCATGTCTCCATGATCACGAACGGCGGCGCGGATGTCTGGCGGGAATCGGACGTCAGCTTCTAGGCCCAGGGTCAGTATGGCGGCTGCCAGCAGGGGGTAGCTGGGGAGCCGTGTCCTGAGCCCGCTCGAGCGCGGTGGGCCAGACGCCCAGTCTTAAGCAGACGGCTCCGCGGCTGGGCGCGGCTCCGCGGCCAGCCGGCGGAGCGCGCTGCGCACGATCTGCGGATCGTAGGTGGTCCAGTACGGCGGCAGCGACGCCCGCAGGAACCCGCTGTAGCGGGCCGTCGCGAGCCGCGGGTCGAGGATCGCGATCACGCCCTTGTCGTCGACGGTGCGCAGCAGCCGGCCCGTCCCTTGCGCGAGCAGCAGCGCGGCCTGCGCCGCCGCGACTGTCATGAAGCCGTTTCCGCCGCGGGCCGCCACCGCGCGCTGGCGGGCCGAGGCCAGCGGGTCGTCGGGCCGCGGGAACGGAATCCGGTCGATCACCACGAGCTGCAGCGCGCGGCCGGGGACGTCCACGCCCTGCCACAGCGACAAGGTGCCGAACAGGCAGCTCGGCTCGTCGGCGGCGAACTGACTGACCAGGAGCGCGGTGGAGTCGTCACCCTGGCACAGCAGCGGGACGCCGATGTCGTCGCGCAGCGCGTCGGCCGCCTGCCGGGCCGCCCGCATCGACGAGAACAGCCCGAGGGTGCGGCCGCCCGCCGCCTCGACCAGCTCGCGCAGCTCGGTGAGGTACGCCTCGGACAGCCCGTCCCGTCCCGGCGGCGGCAGATGCCGGGCGACGTACAGGATCGCGCTGCGGCGGTGATCGAACGGCGAGCCGACGTCGAGCCCTTGCCAGGTCTGCTCGGCCGCGTCGGCTGAGTCCGAGCCGTCGCCGCCAGGCTGCGGCAGGCCCCACTGCCGGGCCAGCGGCTCGAACGAGCCGCCCAGCGTCAGCGTCGCTGACGTCAGCACCACCGTCCGCGGCTTGAACAGCTTCTCCGCGAGCAGGCCAGCCACCTGCAGCGGCGCGACGTGCAGGGTGTCCGGCCGGTTCGAGTCCTCGTTGAAGGGCCGTTCGAGCCACACGACCTCCGTCCGCGCGGAGATCTCCGGGCCGAACGCGGCCAGCATCCGCTCGGCGTTCTCCGCCAGCTCGTCCAGGGCGACGGTGGCGGCCCGCTTCACCGCCAGCCGGTCGCTGTCGTCTTCGCCGCCGGAGTGCACGCGCAGGTCGGCGGCGCACCCGGCGGCAGAGTCCCGGACGGCGGCGAGCGCCGTCGCGAGCTGCTCCGCCAGGATGTCGAGCCGCCCTGGCTCGGTCTCGGCCAGCGCGAACCCCAGGCCCTCCCCCGCGGCGCGCAGCCGGCCGGTCAGGTCCTCTGGCACCATCCGGCCGCACCGCCGCGCGGCCACCTCCACCCCGGCCGCCGACAGCTCGCGCGCGGCCACGCTGGTCACCCGGTCGACCAGATCGTGGGCCTCATCGATGACGACGATGTCGTGCTCGGGCAGCACGATGTAGTCCTCCATCGCGTCGATCGCCAGCAGCGCGTGGTTGGTCACGACGATGTCGGCCTCACCCGCCGCCTGCCGGGCGAGCTCGGCGAAGCACTGCGTGCCGAACGGGCACTTCTGCGCGCCGATGCACTCCCTGGCGCTGACCGAGACGTGCCGCCAGGATCGCTCGTCCACGCCGGGGATCAGCTCGTCCCGGTCGCCGGTGTCCGTGCTGGCCGCCCATTCGTGCAGCCGCTGCACCTGGCGGCCGGTGGCGGACACCGAGCGCGGGTCGAACAGCGCGTCGTCTGGCTCCTCGTCCGGCCCGCCGTGCACCTTGTGCAGGCACAGGTAGTTGCGGCGGCCCTTGAGGATCGCGAACACCGGCTCGCGGCCGAGCAACTCGGCCAGCCCCGCCGACAGCCGCGGCAGGTCCCGCTCGATCAGCTGGCGCTGCAGCGCGATCGTGGCGGTGGAGATGATGACCGTGCCGCCCGCGCCGAGGGCGTGCCGGATGGCGGGAACCAGATAGGCCAGCGACTTGCCGGTCCCGGTCCCCGCCTGCACCGCCAGGTGCTGGCCCGACTCCATGGCCTGCTGCACGGCGTCCGCCATCGCCACCTGGCCGGGCCGCTGCGATCCGCCGATGCCGGACACAGCCGCCTTCAGCAGGACGTCGACTCCGGGTAGCTCGGCAGGCACGTAGGCAACGCTATCCCGCGTCCGGCCGAGCGCGGACCCGGGCGAGCGGGCTGTGGACAACATCGCCGCGGCGGCTGCGCCCGCCACATCCCGGCGACACTCAGCTCGTGATGTCCGCCGACGTGAAGCGAGCCCAGGCGACGGCGCCGAAGATGACGAAGTACACCGCGAACGACGCCAGCCCGTGCGTCACCCCGGACCAGACCACGGGCGCGCGGAACAGCCCGTCCCAGGACAGCCAGTAGTGCGATGGCAGGTAGGGGTGGATCGCCGACAGCTGCGGCACCTGATCGGCGATCTCGCTGCCGACGACGACTACCAGCAGCCCGGCGATCGCGCCGACCGGGTGCTGGATCAGGGTCGAGGCAGCGAGCCCGATCGCGCCGAGCGCGGCGAGCGCGGCGGCGGAGTACAAGGCCACCAGCAGCACCCGCAGCACGCCCGCGCCCAGCGAGACGGTGGTGCCGGACAGGGTCGTGACCGGGCCCGCCGGGAACAGCGCGAGCCCCATGATCAGGGCGACGGCCGCGACCAGCAGGCAGGCCGTCAGGCAGAAGATCAGGATCGCCGCGTACTTGATGGCCAGCAGCCGGGCCCGGCCCGCGGGCACGGTCAGCAGCCCGCGCAGCGTGCCGAGCGCGGCCTCGCCCGCGATCGCGTCGCCCGCCACGACCGCGATCGCCAGCGGCAGCATCAAGACGCTGAGCATGAAGGTCAGGACCACCAGCGCGAGGAACACGCCGTTCCCGGCGAGGGCGTTGAGGAACGCGGGCCCGCCGCCACCGCCGTTGCCGTTGCTGATGGAGTTGATCGTCAGCCGGAACAGGATGCCGAAGCCGACCGGCGTCGCGGCCAGCACGGCCAGCATCGCCTGGTTGCGCGGGCGGCCGAAGACCAGCTTCAGCTCGGACCGCAGCAGCCGCCACAGCGCGGCCGCCGGGCGGCGCCGCACCAGCGTCGCGCTAACCGTCGACATTGAATCCCTCGCCCGTCAGGTGCACGAACTCGTCCTCCAGGCTGCGGCCCTGGGTTTCCAGCCCGGCCACCGGCACGCCCGGCCTGCACCAGCCGCTCGTTGATCATCTCCGGCGCGAAGCCGCCCAGGTCGGCGGTCACCTCCCGGCCCGTCTGGCGGATCTCGGCCAGCCCGAGGCCGGCCAGCACCTTGGCGGCCTCCTCCGGCTGCGGCGTGCGGATCAGCAGCCGGGTGGTGTCGCTGCGCAGATCGGCCAGCGGGCCGGAGAACACCAGCTGGCCCGTGCGCATGATGCCGACGTGGGTGCAGATCTGCTCGACCTCGGCCAGCAGGTGCGAGGACACGAACACCGTGGTGCCGTCCGCGGCGATCTGCCGGATCAGCGACCGCACCTCGCGGGTGCCCTGCGGGTCGAGTCCGTTCGTCGGCTCGTCGAGGATGACCAGGTCGCGCGGTCCGAGCAGGCTGGCGGCGATGGCCAGCCGCTGCTTCATGCCGAGTGAGTACGCGCGGTACTTCTTGCCGGCCGCGGCCAGCAGCCCGACCCGGTTCAGCGCGGCGTCGATCCGGTCCGGTGCGGTCGCGGCGCTGGCGGTCCGGTCGGCCGCGTCCAGCCGGGCCAGGTTGGCCTGACCGGACAGGTGCGGGTAGAACGCGGGACCCTCGACCAGCGCGCCGACCCGAGACAGCGCGTCAGTCTGGTAGTCGGGCATCGGCAGCCCGAGTACCTGGTAGCTGCCGGCGGTCGGCTGGATGAGCCCGAGCAGCATCCGGATCGTTGTGGTCTTGCCCGAGCCGTTCGGCCCGAGGAACCCGTACACCGAGCCAGAGGGCACCGCGAGGTCCAGGCCGTCGACGGCGAGCTGGCCGCCGCGGAATCGCTTGCTGAGGCCGGTCGTCGCGATCGCGTAGCCGTCGAGCGGCGGCGCGGTTTCCTGGCCGGCTTCGGCCGGGTCCGCGGCGGCGCCGAGCCCGAATACCGGCCGGCGCCCGGCCGAGTCGGCTCCGAAGCTGATCTCGTCGGCCGGTGGCTGCGCGCTCATCCAGCCGCCCGTACCCGGCCGGCCAGCCCGCTCACCTGGCCAGCCCGCTCACTTAGCCAGCACGGCCGCGTCCGCGTACAGGACGGACGGGGTGACCGCGCCGGCCAGGACCTGGCCCTTGCTCGTGATCAGCACCGTCAGCAGCGTCGTGCGCAGCAGCCGGCCGCTGCCCCAGCTGCCGTGCACCGGCGTGGTCGCCAGCAGCGCCGCGCGCAGCACCGCCAGGGCCGGACCGGCCGGCGTGGCTGAGCCGGGTGCGATTCCGGCCGCGGCCGGGGTCTTCGTCTGCGACTGGAACCCGCCCGCCGCGGCCGCGGTCTTCGCGGTCAGCAGCTGCTGCACGGTCGCCCAGACGGCGGGGTTGGCCGGCGTGGCCAGCACGGAGGTCCAGCCCGAGCCGATCACCTTCGGCTGGCCGGCGGGCACCGCCGGGCCGGCGACGCCGACGACCAGGAGGAGATCCAGTTGGTCTGCGCGCCCGCCTGGAAGCTGCGCTCGATCGACCTGACGGCCTCCCGCCGCTGCGCGCCGGTCATGGTCTTCGGCAGGTGCGCGATCATGCTGGCCCGCAGCTGCCGGGCCACCGGCCGCCGACAGCGGCGCGGGTGCGGCCTGCGAACCGGAGGCTGACTCGCTGAAAGTCGAACCGTAGGCCGCGCTCGCGCTGCCGGAACCGATGCTGATGCCCGCCGGGCTCAGGCCGCTTCCCAGCCCGGCCGCACCCAGCGCGCCGAGGCCAGCGAACCCCTTGTGCGCGCCGAACGGCGTGGCCGGGACGGTGACCGACTTGACTGTGGCACCCGGCGGCGGAGAGAACGTGAAATTCGACGCGGCCGGAGTGCCGAACGTGAGCGCGGTGAAGCCGAGCTGGAACGCGGGGCTGGCCGAGCCGTGCGCGAACACCTGCACCCGCAGCGGCTGGTGGCTGCTCGCGTCGATCGCGATCAGGATCTGGCTGACCAGCGAGCCGCCGCGCTTCGGCGCGATCACGAGCTGGTAGGCGGCGCGCCCGGCCACGGTCGCGTTCGGGCCGACCCGGAAGCTCGTGGACGGGCCGGCCGCGGCCAGCAGCTGCCTGGCTGTCGCCGCGGGTGACTGGAAGCTCGCTCGCGGCCCTGGCAGCGTCGGCGGTCCCGGCACTACCCGCGGTCCCGGCACCGCTCCCGGGCTGGCGTGCGGCCGCCGGGCGGGCAGCAGCACGTGCGTCGCGGTCTGGCTCTTGCTGTTCCACAGCCACAGCTTGGTGCCGTCAAGGCGCAGGTCGCTCTCCCCCAGCGGGGCGGGCTCGGCGATCCTGATGTGCTGCGCGTCGCGGTACCAGATGGTCACGGTTGTGGTGCCCGCGAGCGGATTGGTCATGGCCGCGGGACCGGACTGGCCACCGAGCGCCCCGCCCTGCGGCAGCGCGGGCAGGCCCAGGTTCGCGATCTCCTGCACTGTTGCGGTCAGCGGCCCGAGCGGCTTCCCGGCGGCCTGCTGCACCTCAGTGATCAGCTGGGCCACGGTCCGCGGCGGCAGCGCCGGCTCGGCCGCGCTGGCCACCGCGGAAGCGGCGATGCCGACCCCGACGGCGGTCACGACCCCGGCGGGCACCGCCCACCGGGCCCGAGCACTCAGCTTGCGCATCCTGCGTCACCCCGCCAATCACTGCAGCGTCCCCGATGGGTTCCACAATAACCGCCGGTTCCGCAAACAGCGCGATCCGGGCGGGAGCTTTACCAGGCTGCCTCGCCAATGCTGACCGGCCGCGAGCAGCCTCAGCTACTGCGCGGTGCCCGCGCCCTCGGTGCCGACCGGATCGCCGACGTGCTCGTGCACGGTCGCCAGGTTGTCGTGGGCGGGGTACTTGTGCGCGGCGGGGCCCTCGGCGAACGCCTGCAGCACGTTCGACGTCACCCGCTTGGTGAAGCGCGTCGTCGCGCGGCTGATCCCCCAGCCGTAGGTGGGCGCCGCGAACGCCTCCACCCAGCGCATCGTGCCCGCGTTGAAGACGCCGGCGCCGCCCTTGTGGGTGTAGTAGGCGGAGTCCGCGAAGCTGTGCACGCCCTTGCACACCAGCGGCGAGTGCGACAGGACCTGGATCGGCCGCTGCAGCGGGTAGCCGGGGGTGACGCGGTCATACTCGACGCCGATGAGGTTCCCGAACGTGCTGCCCTTGCGCACCCCGGTGCCGCGGAACAGCCACGCGTGCGGGGCGTACACGACGAAGTCGCTGATCGCCGGGTAGCCCTCGTACATGGTGCCGATCAGCGACGACTCGGGATCGGAGTGCGGCGGCTCGCGCCAGTCGCTGGTGACGAGCTGATCGTGCTTGCCGTACATCGGGTCCAGGTCGTAGCTGGTCTTGTAGCAGATGATCTGCCGGTTCGGGCCGAGCGGGCTAGCCGCGAGCCGGGTCCGCCGGAACATCGCGTTCGCGCCGAGGAAGGCCAGGTTCACGCCGCGGTCACGGGCCGCGGTCACGATGGCGCGCTCCTGCGGTGTCCAGTACTCGTCATGGCCGGGCGAGATCAGCGCGCTGGCGCCATCCAGCGAGTGCGGATCGCTCGCGATGTCCATGCTGGTGAGGTACGCGAGCGGCAACCCGAGCCGCTCGGCCAGGTTCACCAGCTTGCGCTCGTACACCATGAACAGGTAGGCGCCGTCGAAGTCGCCGGGCCGGTCCAGGCTGACGACGTAGGACCGGTCGGCGTAGCCACCGGGACCGATGTACAGGTCGTAGTTACCCCACGTGTTGTACGCCTGCCAGGTCGGCACCGCCTGCTTGAGCACGACCTTGCCGGCGGTGCTGGCGGACCGGACGGTCAACGGGACGTAGCGCTGCGCGCCGTTGTCGGCGTCCAGCCGGATCAGGTAGGCGCAGGCCGGCCAGTCGTCGGTGGGCACCGTGAGCGTGCTGCCCCAGGAGGTGTGCACGGTCCTGGTCTGGCCGGCGAACCGCGCGGCCGCCTGCCGGTGCCCGCGCACCGGCGGGGACCGCCACAGCTTGCGGGCCAGGTCACCGCGGTACCACCCGACGCGGAAGGCGGTGGCCCGGAACTCGCGCGCGGTCGTCGAGACGTACAGGTGCACGGGCTCGCCGGGCAGCACGCTGGCCTGCCCGGCGTAGCCCTGGATCGCATCCGGGGCGCCGAGCTTGGTGATCCACCAGTGCGGGTCGCCGGGCAGCTCATTCTCCGGGACGCGGGCGACGATGCACCGCCGGGGAGCGGCCGGCGGCCACCGCGGCGCGGGGCGACGGGGTCCCGCCATTGTCCGAGCACGCAGCCGCGGGCAGCGCTGCCGCCGCAGCCGCGCCGAGAAAAGCCCTGCGGGTCCAGGCCATGGACCTAGCATGGCCGGCCCGCTGGGGTGGTTAGGTCAAGGAGGCGCAATACTTCCGTCACTCTAGGTAACGGGAACGTGGGCTTTGCGTGTCTCAGAGTTACCAGCGGCCGAGTGGCAGCAGCACCGCGGCGACGGCGACGGCCGCGAACAACAGCGTCAGATACGCGATCGAGAGATGGAACAGCCGCATCGGGGCGGCCCCGTTCCCAGCAGAATCCGCGGCGATGCGGCCCCGCAGCTGGTGCGCCTCGGCCAGGAACCACCCGCCGAGGCCCAGCGCGCAGCTGGCGTAGATCCAGCCCGCATACGGCGCGAGCGCGAGCGTGGCCGCGACCATGGCCCAGGAGTAGAGGACGATCTTGCGCGCGACCACCGCCGGAGCCGCGACGACCGGCAGCATCGGCACGCTGGCCGCGGCGTAGTCGTCCTTGAACTTCATCGCCAGCGCCCAGAAGTGCGGCGGGGTCCAGAAGAAGATCACCGCGAACAGCACGCCCGCCCACACGCTGACCTTGCCGGTCACGGCCGCCCAGCCGACCAGCACGGGGAAGCAGCCGGCCGCCCCGCCGATCACGATGTTGGACGCGGTCCTGCGCTTGAGCCCGAGCGTGTAGACGAAGACGTAGAACAGGATCGCGCCGTCGGCGAGCGCCGCTGCCAGCCAGTTCGCGAGGACGCCGAGCAGCACGGTCGACAGAACGCCGAGCAGGATGCCCGACGCCAGCGCCTCGCCGGGCTTGACCACGGCGGTCCCGCCGCGCGCGACCAGCGGGCGCCGGGAGGTGCGCTTCATCACCGCGTCGATGTCGCGGTCGATGTAGCAGTTCAGCGTGTTGGCGCTGGCGGCCGCCAGCGAGCCGCCCGCCAGCGTGACGAGTATGAGCCGCAGCGACGGCAGGCCCCGGTCGGCGAGCAGCATGGTCGGCAGGGTGGTGACCAGCAGCAACTCGATGATGCGCGGCTTGGTCAACAGGAACAGGGCGCGCCCGACCGCGGTCAGCCGACGACGGCCTGGCGCCAGGTCACCCGGCCGGCCCGGCTCGGCGATCCCGGCGCCGAGCGCGTCCGTGACGTGTGTCAATGCCCCGCCTTCGCGACCCATTCAGCAAACTTTCCCGCGGTCCGACCCGGCTGCCGGCGTACTCATCAGGCCTGGCAGCGCTGCCGCGCCAGCAGACACGTTACCCGGTCAGGCCCCCGCGCCAGCAGCAGGCTCCCGCGGCCCGGCGGCGGGAACGCGGACCAGCCGGCCGGCCGGGCAATCCGCGCTAGCCGCGGACATCGCGACAACTAGTTCGGCTCCCGGCAGCCCGGAACTCGCGGGCACGGCCAATTCTGGTGCGCAGACGCGATAAATTCGGCTCTGTGCCTGGCCAGATCCAGGCACCTGGCCAGATCCGCCGAGGGGTTGACACACGCATGGACGGCAGCTCAACCGCCGAGTCCGGCGGCTCCCGGCCGCCACTGGCGCGCCGGTCGAAGGCGATGCTGGCGATCGCCGCCGTGGCGGTGCTCGGCGCCGGCGTGATCATCGGGCTCACCGCCAGCAGCCAGGCGAAGACCACGGCCAAGCCGAAGGCGGCCAGGTCCTTCGCGCTCGCCGAACTCGGGCAGCCGGGCCACACGATCTCGCTGGCCGGGCTGGCCGGCCGGCCGGTGATCATCAACTTCTTCGCGTCCTGGTGCGCGCCGTGCAAGCGGGAGACGCCGCTGCTGGCGTCCTTCTACCGCAGCCATCACGGCCAGGTGCTGGTGATCGGCGTCGATTCCAACGACGAGACCGGGCCCGCACTGAAGTTCGTCAAGGCCCAGGGCGTGCAGTACCCGGTGGCGTTCGACCCGTTCCCGGCGAAGACCGCGGTCGGCTACGGCGTCCTGGCGCTGCCGCAGTCGTTCTTCCTCAACTCCCGCCATCTGATCGTCAAGCATGTCGTGGGCGCGCTGACCGCACCGGAGCTCACTACCTGGGCCGCCAGCCTGGCGGCACACCGGCCCGGCTGATCCGGTGCCGGGAATGACGGCCGGGCTGAACCCGGGCAACTCGACCCTCACGACGGCATTCAAGTCCGCCCTGCTGAATCAGGGTGTGCTCGCGCTCCTCGTCTTCGCCGTCCTGGCCATCGCGTGGGTGGCCTGCCGCGAGCTGCTCCCCGGCTGGGCCCGAGCCGGGCTCGCCGCCCGGCAGCGGGAGCTCGGGCCAGAGCCGGCCGGGCGCCGGATCGTGCGGATCGGCTTCGGCCTCCTCTGGGTCTTTGACGCGATCCTGCAGGCCCAGCCCGCGATGCCGGGCGGGCTGCCATCGCAGGTCATCGCGCCCGGCCGCGGACGGCTCGCCCGGCTGGGTCCGGGAGCTGGTGAACTGGGCCGGCACGGGCTGGTCCTATCACCCGGTGCAGGACGCCGCCGGGGCGGTGTGGATTCAGCTGGGCATCGGCGTCTGGCTGCTCGCCTCGGCCCGCGGCCGCGGGTCCCGGGCGGCCGGGCTCGCGGGCGCGGGCTGGGGCCTGGTGGTGTGGGTCTTCGGTGAGGCGTTCGGCGGCGTGTTCAGCCCGGGCGGCAGCCTGCTGACGGGCACGCCCGGCGCCGCCCTGCTGTACACGGCGGGCGGCCTGCTGGTCGCGCTGCCCGCCCGGTTCTGGGCGACCCGGGCGCTCGGCCGGTGGTGGCTGCGGCTGGTCGGCCTGGGCCTGGTCGCCGGGGCGGTCTTGCAGGCCTGGCCGGGCCGTGGCTACTGGCAGGGCACGCTCGGCGGCCAGCCGGGCTCGCTGACCGACATGGTGCGGTCGATGGCGACTACCCCGCAGCCCGGTTTCCTGGCCCGGCTCGTGGCCGGGTTCGGCGACCTCGTCGCGGCGCACGGATTCGCGGTGAACCTGCTCGCGGTCGTGCTGCTCGCGGCCGGCGGCGCCGCGCTGCTGTCCGGCCGGCGCAGCGTCCTGCGCCCGGCGGTGCTCACGCTGACGGCGTTCTTCCTCGTTACCTGGGTGCTGGTGCAGGACTTCGGCTTCTTCGGCGGCCTCGGCACCGACCCCAACTCGATGATCCCGATGATTGTGCTGCTCACGGGCGCGTTCGCTACCGTCGCGACCGGCCCGGCCGTCGCCGCCGTCACCGTCGCGGTCGAGCAGCCAGCGGACGCCGGGCCGTCGGGCGGCGGCGGCCCGAGTGTCCGCGCGCGGCGGCGTCCGGCCCGGCGACTGCGCCTCGCGCTCGGCACGGCCAGCGCCAGCGTCGTGGTGGCCCTGTGGGCGGGCGCGGTCATGCTGCTGGGCGCCGAGCCGATGGCGGTGGCGGAGGTCCAGCGGACCGCCGACCCGATCCTGGCGACGGCGCTGAACGGTCAGCCCACCGTCGTGGACCGGCCCTCGGTGCCGTTCGACCTCACCGACCAGAACGGCCGCCAGGTCTCGCTGGCCAGTCTGCGCGGCAAGGTCGTCCTGCTGACGTTCCTTGACCCGGTGTGCGTCAGTGACTGCCCGCTGGTCGCGCAGCAGTTCCGCGCGGCCGACCAGCTACTGGGCAGCCAAGGCCCGCAACGTGGCCCTCGTCGCGATCGTGGCCAACCCGGACTACCGGTCGCTGGCCTACACCAAGGCGTTCGATCGGCAGGAGTCGCTGACCCGGCTGCCGAACTGGCACTTCCTGACCGGCTCGCTACCGCAGCTCACCACCGCCTGGCACGAGTACTACGTGACCGCGGAGCTGAACGGGCCGGGCGCGATGGTCCTGCACCCGGACGTCGCCTACGTCATCGACGCGAGCGGCGAGGAGCGGCTGGAGCTGAACCTCGATCCGGGCCCGGCCACGGCCAGCTCGCAGTCGTCGTTCGCGGCCGAGCTCGCGCAGGCAGCTGAGCAGGTCATGGGATCGCGATGAGAGCGCCGGGCGCGCTAGCGGCGGCCGCGGCCTGCCTGGCTCTGCTGACCGGGTGCGGTCAGGCCGCGCCCTCGGCCGCGACCCCGGCCGGGAGCCGGTCGTCGGCCAGCGCGCCGGCCGGGGTGCCGCTCGCCACGTCGGTGCTCGGCCCCGACGGGATGAGCTACGCGATCGTGGAGATGGGCGGGAAGGCCGCTGCGAACGAGAACTTCTGGCAGCTGTTCGCCCGGCCGGAACGAGGTTCCGGCTGGCGGCTGATCACGCCGCCAGGGGTCGCCGACAACGGCGGCCTGATCGCCGCCGCGACCGGCCGGCGGTCGCTGCTGGCGGGCTTCCGGCCGAGTCAGGACCTGAGCTTCTCGCCGCTCGCCAGCACCCGCGACGACGGGGCGCAGTGGCTCACGGCGCCGCCGCTGCCCGCCGGGCTCGCGAACGTGCCCGGCGCGCTGGCCGCGGGCCCGGCCGGCCGGGTGCTCGCGCTGACCACCGGCGGCGGAGTGCTGCTGCGCAGCGGTCCGCAAGCCGGGTGGCATGTCCTGGTGACCGAGCGCGCGCTGGCCGCGACGCCCGCGGGCCGCTCCTGCGGGCTGACCGGACTGGCGGCGGTCGCCTTCGGGCCGGACGGCACGCCGCTGCTGGGCGGCAGTTGCACCAGCGCGCGATCCGCGGCGATCTTCGGCTCGGATGCCAGCGGGCACTGGCAGCTGGCGGGGCCTGTGCTGGCCGGCCCAGCGTCGACCGGCCCGGCGTCGACCGGCTCAGGGCAGACCAGCACCGCGGCCCGCCGCGGCACCGCGGTGCTGGCGCTGGCCACCGCCGGCGGCGTGACGACGGCGGTGATCCGGACCGGCTCCGGCCGGGTTCTGGTGGCCTGGCAGCCCGGTGGCGGCCGGACCAGTGCCAGCCAGAGCGGGGCCGTCGGCGGCGCTGACAACTGGACCAGCTCGGCGCCACTTGTCGCCGGAGCGGCCACGGTCGAGTCAGCCTCGGTCTGGCCGGGTGGCGCAGTCGGCGTGCTGTTCAGCGCGGGCCGGGCCGCGGTCGTGACCGGCACCGGCGGGCGCTGGCAGCCGATCAGCGGGCTCCCGGCGGGCACGGTGACGCTGGCCGCCGAGGCGACCGGGCCGGTGCAGGCACTGGCCGCCAGCGGCGGCACGTTCCGTGCCTTCAGCCTGGTAGCGGGCCAGTGGCACCTGGCCCAGACCATTCACGTGCAGATCCCGTACGGTTCCTCGGGCTAGCAGCCCGCCGCGCTGAGCCCGGCCTGGAAGGCGGTCTCCCAGTCACCCTGGCTGCGGACCGGTCCAGCCGCGGCGGGCTTGGCCCGGTCCAGCGCCGCGAGCGCCGACCGGGCTACGTCAGCCGCTCCCGCCGAGCTCACCATCGCGTCGCCCAGTTCCAGCTCGTGCTGCAGGTTGTCGCGGCCGTGCCCCTGCACGACGTCCAGCAGCAGCAGTGGCCGGCCGATCGTGCGGGCCTCCGCGCACGTGTCGCCCGAGCTGGTGATGACCAAGTCCGCGGCGGACATGAGATCAGGGATGCGGTGGCTGAAGCCGAACGCCCGCACCCGGGGCTGGCGCGCGGCGACGCCAGCGAGCTCGCGCTCCAGGCGGCGGTTGTTCCCGGCGACGGCGAGCACGTGCACGCCGGCGTCCCCGAGCGCGCTGGCGGCGGCGGCCACCGGTCCGAGGCCCCAGGCGCCGGACATCAGCAGCGCGCAGCGCGCCCCCGGCGGCACGCCGAGCTCCCGGCGGGCTTGTACCTGGCTGCGCGCGTGGTAGAAGGCCGGCCGGACCGGTGGCGGCACGACCTGGATCCTGGCGTCGGGCCGGAACCGCAGCACGGCGGGTTCTGCCACCTCGGCGGTGACCAGGTACACGTCCACGTTCGGGTGCACCCACATCCGATGCGGCGTCACGTCGGTGCAGAACACCACGTGCTTCATGCCCGGGTAGCGGCTCACCAGGTCGCTCGCGGCCCCGGCGCCGGTGGCGAAGACGGAGATCACCAGGTCGGCTGGCTGGCGGTCCAGGTACGCCGCCAGCCGGGTGGCGATCCGCCGCCGCGCCGCGCTGTCGGCCGCCACGGCCAGCCGCCCGCCGGTGCGCAGCGCGGAGTAGTAGAAGGCGTCATACAAGCCGGGCACGGCGAGCATCGCGCGGAAGACCCGCTCGCCCACCGAGCGGCTCCGGCTGCCCAGCAGCTGCATGGCGTCCAGCGTCCTGGTCTGCCAGCCCTGCGCTTCGAGTGAGTCGCAGCACGCCGCCGCCAGCGCGTCGTGCCCCATGCCGATGGAGCCCGACAGCAGCAGCGCTGATCGCTGGCCGGTCATGCGTCCAGCTCCGCTGGGGTGGCCGGCACCGCCAGCTCCTCGCCCCGGTCCAGCCAGTCCAGGTACTGCCGGACGCCGGCCGGGAACGAGGTGACCGGGGCCCAGTCCAGCAGTTCCTTCGCCAGCCGGGCCGAGATGTCCCGGCCCTCGTAGTCGGCCGCCCTGGCCTCGGTGTGCCGGACCGGCACCGGCCGGACCAGGCTGCAGACAGTCTCGGCTATCTCCCGGACCGACACCGGGGTGCCGCCTTCGAGCGCCAGCGTCTGGTCCGCGGCCGCGTCCGAGAGCGCGCGCACGTGCGCATCGGCCAGATCGGCGACGTAGACGTAGTTGCGCTGCTGCTCCCCGGTGCCGGCGATGGTGATCGGCTCGCCGGTCCTGGCCGCGTGCACGAACCTCGCGACCACCAGCGCGTCCCGCATCCGCGGGCCGTACGGGATGCCGTACCGCAAGATCGTGTAGTGCTGTCCGAACATCTCCCGGTAGCTGTGCACGAGCAGCTCGGCCGACAGTTTGGTGGCCACGTATACGTGGCCGGGGCTGCGCAGGTCGACCGGGACGTCCTCGGTGAGCTCGCCCCGGCTGGCCGCGGCCCCGTACACCCACACGGTGCTGGCCAGCACGAACCGGCCCGCGCCGGCCTGCCGGGTGGCGTCCAGGACCCGGGCGGTGCCCTCTACGTTCAGCCGCACCGCGCGCACCGGATCGGCGGCGACGTCGTTGACGTCGGCCGCCCCGGCCAGGTGGAAGACGAAATCGGCCCCGGCCACGGTCGCGGCGAGCGCGCCGGCCTCGAACAGGTCCGCCTGCCGGTAGCGAGCGGCCGGATTGCGCCAGCGCGAGCTGACGTCCAGCACTGACACGTCATGACCAGCGTGCAGCAGGTGATCAACGACATGCGAGCCGATGAACCCGCAGCCCCCCGTAACTGCTACGCGCATGCGTGCTCCCTTACCCCCGTCGAGGCCTCGAATACCATTTTCGGCTCAGACTCTGGCGATGCAGTCATAGGCCGCGCAGACCGCCGCGGCGACCTGCTCGACTTCGGCTTTGGACATATCGGAATGGACCGGCAGGCAGATGTGCCGCGCGCACAAGTCCTCCGCCACCGGCAGGGACGGGCCGTCCCGGCCGCCCTGCGCGATCGCGTACTCGGCGAAGACTGGCTGCCGGTGCAGTGGCAGGTCGTACACCTCGCCGGCTAGCCGCACGTCGTGCTCCTCGGCGAGTTGCTTGCGGAACCCGGCCCGGTCCGCGCCTTCGGGCAGGACGGCGATGTACTTGTAGAAGTTGCCCCGGCACCCCGCGGGCTCGCCGAGCGGATCCAGCCCGTCGAAGGCCCGCCAGCACCTCGTCATAGCGGGCCGCGACCCCGCGACGGTGCTCGATGAACTCGCCCAGTCGGCGCAGGTGCACCAGGCCGGTGACGGCGGCCTGCTCGCTCATCCGCCACGCGTACCCGTGCCGGACGTGGTGATTGGCGCTCGTGCTGCCCTTGCCCTGGTCGCGGTAGATCCGCGCCTCGCGCTCGATCTCGGCCGACGGCGTGAGGATCATCCCGCCCTCGCCGCACGTCACGACCTTGGTCGGGAAGAACGAGAAGCCCGCGGCCACGCCGAAGGCACCAGCCGGCTCGCCCGCGTACGTACAACCGTGCGCGTGCGCGGCGTCCTCGACCAGCGCGATCCCGCGCTCGGCGCACAGCTGCCGCAACTCGGCCGCCTGCGGCGAGATCAGGCCGCCGATGTGCACCAGCAGCACGGCGGCCGTCTGCGGCGTGAGCACCGCGGCCACGGTCTCGGGGCTCAGCGCGAAAGTAGCCGGGTCGATGTCGGCGAAGACGGGCCTGGCGCCGGCGCGCACTGCCGCCTCCGCGGTGGCGAAGAACGTGTTGGCCGGGACGACCACATCCCGGCCGGCCACGCCGACGCAGCGCAGGATGATCTCCAGAGCGGCGGTACCGCTGGCCACCGCGACCGCACGCGGCGGCTGGCCACTGCCAGGTAACCGGTGCGCGGCGGCGAATGCGGACTCGAACTTGCTAGTGTACGGCCCGAGCGTGAGAGCGCCGGTGCGCAGAATCTCGGCTGTCGCCGCCGCGATCTCCTCGCGATCAGCGGCCGGGAAAACAATGCGCGCTGCTTGCACTGACAATTCGTGTTCCCCTCGATTGCACGATCTTGGGTGCATCGCCGCTGCTGAGACCAGCTGCTAACCGTGGCGTCTCGCCGTGCCCCCCGGGCCGACAAAACGCTGTCCAAGACATGATCCCGGGTATTGGCCCGACACGTCGGGACCTTGACATGCGTGTCAGGCCAGGGCGCCATTACCGGGCCGCGGGTCATCGCGACGTTCCGGCCGGCAGAATGGCTGACATGACGAAGAACCTGGCCCGCGTGCGGCCGCGAACCGCCGCCGTGACGGCCCTGTGCGGGCTCGGCGCGCTCGCCGTCGGGCAGGCCGGACCGGGCGTCACCGGCCTGGGTCCGGTCCGCAAGCTGCTGTTTCCCCGGCTGGCCGGGCAGGGCAATCCCGGCCACGTCGCGCTCACCTTCGATGACGGGCCGGATCCGGACTCGACGCCGCTGTTCCTGGCGGCGCTCGCCGAATGGCAGGTCCGGGCCACCTTCTTCTTGCTCGGCTCGATGGTCGACCGGACGCCGTCGCTGGCGGCCGAGATCGTCGCGGCCGGCCACGAGGTCGGCGTGCACGGCTATGACCACCGATACCTGCCGGCCCGCCTGCCCGCGGCTGTCCGCGCGGACCTGCGCCGCGCCACCGACGTGATCACCGCGGCGACCGGCGCCCGGCCGCGGTTCTTCCGGCCGCCCTACGGTGTGCTCAGCGGCCCGGCGCTGCGCACGGCCAGGGAGCTGGACCTCACGCCGGTGCTGTGGGGCGCCTGGGGCCGGGAGTGGGCGCCGGGCGCTAACCCCGAGTCCGTCTTCGCGACTCTGGCCGGTGACCTGGCCGGCGGGGTGACGGTGCTGCTGCACGACTCCGGCTGCACATCGCCGCCGGGTGCCTGGCAAGCGGGGCTCGGCGCGCTGCGGCTGCTGCTGGCCGAGTGCAAGCTGCGCGGGCTGCGCGTCGGCCCGGTAGGCGAGCACGGGCTGCGGCACCGCTGATCGAGGCCGGGAGTGTTGCCCCGATGACAGAAGGGCCCGGGACCGTGGTCCCGAGCCCTCGTGTCATGACTGCTGGCGGTCAGGCGCTGGCGTCACGGCCGCGCGGCCGGACCACGGTGCCGACGGCGCCGGTCAGGCCCAGCGTCACGGCGCCGTGCCAGAGCGAAGTGAACACCGCGCCCGGCACGCCGCTGCCATGCAGCACGGTGAGCACGAACACGACGATCGCGGTGGCCGCACCTGGGGCCACGGCGAAGCGCCAGGGCTTGCTGCGAGCCCAGCGCAGGGCTCGGCTGCGGCGGGACCGGATGAGCGCCCCGGCCCCGGCTACGGTGAAGAACGCCACCGAGCCCATGGACAGGGCGGTGGCCCAGGCCAGGTGCAGCGCGAATAGGTGCAGCATGAGGTCCGCGCCGGCCACGACGATGCCGGCCGCGCCGGCGAGCTTCCACGGCGCGTCGGACAGCACTGCGCCGGAGACTGCCGCCTCTTCGCGGCGGCTCAGGTTGGTCTGATAGCTGCTGGGTGGTGCCGACATTGATGAACTCCTGCTGACAGCCGAAATCCTTCTGACGCTGTCAAGATATATCTTCAGAGCCGCGATGACAAGATATATCGTCTTGGTGTTGGCAACTCTGCCGAACGCGATAGGTGATCCTCAGAGCTCGTTCAGCTAACGTCCAGGTCGGTGGTGCTTACTTGGGGAAGTGCTTCATAAGGACGCGGCTTACGGGTAGCTGGGTTCTGTCGCAGCGTAACGCCGCGGCAGATCGCGGGCCCGGGGCCCGGACGTAAGCTTGCATTGCACGTGCGCAAAGGGTGATGAGATGCAGGACGAGCAGAGCAGCGGGGGCCAGCCCCCTGACGCATGGGCGGAGTGGTCAGCCCGTGCCGGTCAGGCCGGCCAGCCTGAGGGCGAGAGCTCGCCTCCGGCGGCACCGCCTCCGCCTCCGCCCCCACCAGGATTCGGCCAGCCCGGACCGGGCCCGAGCGGGTCGGACCGACCCGACGCCGCCGCCCAGCGGGAGGGCGGCTACGGCCAGCCCGGCGGATATGGCCAGCCCGGTTACAACCAGCCCGGCTACAACCAGTCGGGGTACCCCGAGCACAGCTACGGCCAGCACGGGGGCTACGGCCAGCCCGCCGGGCACACCCAGCCCATCGGCTACAGCCAGCCCGGCTACGGTCAGCAAGGCTACGACCAGCAGGGCTACGACCAGGGATACGGCGGCTACGGCCAGGGCGGGTACGGCGGCTACCCGCCGCCCGGCTACAGCGGCTACGGCCAGCAGCCGCCCCGCCGCCGCCGCACCGCCAATGCGCTGATCTACCTCGTCGTCGCGGCGGTTGCGGCGACCGCGGGCGGCCTCACCGTGCACGCGCTGGCAGGCAACGGCACGCCTTCGGCCAGTTCCGGCCAGAACGGCGTGGGCAACGGCAACAACCCGTTCGGCAACTTCTTCGGCGGTCAGGGGAATTCCGGGGGCTCAGGTAGCTCGGGCAGCTCCGGGTCGCGCAGCGGCGTCAGCAGCGCAGCGGTCCAGAAGGTGCAGAGCGCGGTCACGCCGGGCCTGGTGGTTATCAGCAGCAACCTGCAGTACCAGGGCGACGCGGCCGCCGCGACTGGCATGGTCATCAGCAAGTCGGGCCTCGTGCTCACGAACAACCACGTGATCGCGAACACCACCGGCCTGACCGCGACGGTCGTGTCGACCGGGCACCGGTACAAGGCAAACTGGCTCGGCTACGACAAGACCGGCGACATCGCGGTGATCCAGTTGGTCGGCGCCGCCAATATGCGCACCGTGCCGGTGGGCGATGCGACCAAGGTGAAGGTCGGAGACGGCGTCGTCGCGATGGGCAACGCCAACGGGACTGGCCAGATCAGCACCGTCACCGGCAGCATCACCGGGCTGAATCGCTCGATCACGGCCAGCGATGACGGCAGCGGCTCATCCGAGAACCTGACCGGCATGCTGCAAACCAACGCCAACATCATCCAGGGCGACTCAGGCGGCCCGATCTCCAACACCAGCGGCCAGGTCATCGGCATGGACACCGCGGCGAGCTCGGACACGGTCGGCTTCAACCAGCAGGACACCGGCTTCGCGATCCCGATCAACCGCGCCCTGACCGTGGCCAACCAGATCATCAGCGGCAAGTCGAGCTCGGTGGTCCGGGTCGGCAGCACCGGCTTCCTCGGCGTCGTGGTCATCCCCGGCGCCAACGGGCAGCAGAGCACCCAAGGCGACCCGCATTCGCAGCTGCGACAGCAGGAACAGAACAACCAGCAGAACTCGCTCGGCGGCGGCCAGTTCGGAGGGGCTCCGCCTGGCCAGTGCCTCACCAGCGATGGAAACGCCGGGGTGCCTACCAAGATCGCGCCGGTGAGCTCGGGCACGCTGATTCTCGGGTCGCTCTGCGGCACCCCGGCGGCCACCGCCGGCCTCGGCTCCGGTGACGTCGTCACCGGCGTTAACGGGCGCGCGGTGTCGTCGCCGTCCTCGCTCGTCAGCATCCTCGGCGTGCTGCACAAGGGTCAGAGCGTGACCGTGACCTGGGTGACCCCGACGGACCAGACGATCAGCAAGTCCATGACGCTGGCGGCAGCACCGCCTGCCTGAGTCCGGCGCAGCCGGCCTCAGGCGGCGGTCCGCCCTTTGAGCACCGGCTGCCTGAATCCAGCCCAGCCGGCCTCAGGCGGCGGTCCGCCCTTTGAGCACCGGCTGCGTGGACACCGCGGAGAACAAGACCCCTGTCGGGTGCATGCGGGGAGCTGGCGGCGTCCGCGCCGCCGCTCCCCGCACGTATGCGCGGCTAGCCGACCCTGGGGACGACCCCCCGGACCCCCCTTACCTTCCTGGATGTGCCCAGTCCAGTGCGGCCTGGCCCGGGAAGTCCGGCGGTGCCGGTATGGCTCATTGCCCACTGCAGTTGTGATGGCCTGGGGAGTGTTGCTCCCGGCCCGGCTGGCGCAGCCGGTCGTTGCGGATCGTCGAGAAGGTCACCGCAGCGGTGAGTCCGCTCACTGTGTGGCGTTGCTGTCGCAGGAGAGCCAGCCCAGCGACAGCAACGCCACACAGTGGGCGAAGGCGTGGACCGCGCGCGGAGAAATGTCTGGTTAGTGATCGCGGCGGTGGCCGCTCGGGACGCCACTATGCCCGCCGAGGCTCTAACAGCACGGGGACCACCGACCCGTCGAAGGCAATCGATGCCGTCTCCACCGCCCGGCCCGAATACAGCAACGATCCGTCATCACAGCGCCGCCGCCCAAGCTCTCGGGCCTGCGCCCGACCCCGCTCCGACAGTCGGCCAGACAGCCAGCCGGTGGCACGACCCAGCTCATTGTCCTCGCTGGCCGAAGGAGTCTCAAACACCAGCTCGATCGCCACTCGCCAACCGTACGAGCGACAGACGTACACGACGAACCCAGTCCCCGCCGACTCCCAGTCGGCTTGACAAGAACATGGGACCCCCCGCGGACATCGGGCGCGGGCGGCCGGATTACTGCGCCAGCCAGCCGAGCATGCGGGTCTCGCACTCGGCGATCTGCGCGAGGGGCACGTGCTCATCGCGGCGGTGGGCCAGGGTCGGATCGCCAGGCCCGTAGTTGACGGCCGGGATCCCCAGCGCGTCGAATCTGGCCACGTCCGTCCAGCCGAGCTTGGCCCGCGGCTCACCGCCCATCGCCGCGACGAACGAGGCGGCCGCGGGCTTGCTCAATCCCGGCCTGGCGCCGCTGGCTGAGTCGGTGACCTGCACGTCGAAACCGGCGAACGTGTCCCGGACATGATCGGCCGCCTGCTCGGGTGACCGGTCGGGGGCGAACCTGAAGTTCACGCTCACCACGCACTCGTCCGGGATGACGTTGCCCGCCACCCCGCCGCGGATACCGACCGCGTTCAGGCCCTCGTGGTAGGCGAGGCCATCCACGACCGGCTGCCGGGGCTGGTAGGCGCGCAGCACATCCAGGATCCCGCCGGCCGCGTGGATGGCGTTGCTGCCCAGCCACGACCTGGCGCTGTGCGCCCGCTCGCCGCCGGCGCGGACCTCAGCCCGCAGCGTGCCCTGGCAGCCGCCCTCGACCGCGGCCGCGGTGGGCTCCATGAGCACGGCGAAGTCGCCGGCCAGCAGTTCGGGGCTGGTGCGGCTGAGCCGCAGCAAGCCGTTGCGCTCGGCCTCGACTTCCTCGCAGTCGTAGAACACGTAGGTGATGTCGCGGGCCGCGGCGGTCAGCTGGGCGGCCAGCCGAAGCTGGACGGCCACGCCGGACTTCATGTCGCAGCTGCCGCAGCCGTACAGCAGATCGCCGTCCAGGTGCGAGGGCAGGTTGCCGGCTACCGGCACCGTGTCGATATGGCCGGCCAGCACGACCCGCTCGGCCCGGCCGAGGCTCGTGCTCGCCACGATCACGTTGCCGGCCCGGTGCAGGGTCAGGTGCGGCAGGCCGCCGAGCGCGGCCGCGATGGCATCGGCGATGGCCTGCTCGTTGCCGCTGACCGACTCGATGTCGACGAGCCGGGCGGTCAGCTCGGCCGCGGGCAGCGAAAGATCCAGTTCCACGGCGAGCAAGCCTAGCCCGGATCGCGTCGGGTCGGTTGCCGCGGGTCACAGTCGCCGCGGGTCACGGTCGCCGCGGGTCAGGGTCGCCACGGGTCAGGGTCACGGCGGGTCAGGGTCACGGCGGGCTAGCTGCGCCCGCCGGTCCGCGCGCTGCCGGTGGCCAGGGCGCGGGCGGCCGACGTGAGCGCGCGGATGATGACCGCGACCGCCGGGCGGCGCACTGCCGACTCCCGCGCGACCGCGTACAGATCCCTGGCCGGGCTCGTGCCGGGCAGCTCGCGCACTGCCACTCGCGCGTCGCCGGCCGCGAGCGTCAGCCGCGGCAGCAGCGCGATCCCGATGCCGCGCGCTACCAGGCTGAGAATCGTCGCCAGCCCCTCGAACTCAGACGGCGGCTCGGTGATGCCGCCGGCTCCGGACAGTACCCGGTCCACCGCCCGCCGGGAGGCCTCCCCGGCCGGTGGCGCCAGCCAGTGCTCGTCCCGCAGCTGATGCAGCGCGAGCGGCCCGTGCAGGTTCGCCGCCCAGTGGCCGCGGGGAACGACGAGCACCAGCGGATCGGTGATCAGCGGATAGAACCGGAACGCGGGCTGATCGCTGCCGAGCCGGCCGCCCCAGTCGTCGACGATCGCCACGTCCACCCGCCCGGCCCGCACCAACCGCAGCACTTCCTCGTCGCCCTGGGTCTGGCGGAGCAACAGGCTGAGGCCCGGATGCGCCCGAGCGGTCCTGGTCAGGGCCGGCGCGAACGCCACCGCGGCGCTCGGGAAGGCGGAGATCGCGACCCGGCCAGCCGGCTCGGGGTCGGCCAGGTCAGCCTCGGCCGCCTCGATCAGCGCGAGGATCTCCGCGGCCCGGGCCGCGAGCCTGCGGCCGGCCTCGGTCAGCTCGGCCGCGCGCGGCGTGCGGTCGAGCAGGGCGGCGCCCGCTTCGCGTTCGAGCGCCGCGAGCTGCTGCGACACGGCGGACGGCGTGTAGCCGAGCGCGGCCGCCGTGGCCGCGATGGTGCCCCGCTGCTCGAACTCGAGCAGCAGCCGGAGCCGGTGTACGTCGAGCATGCCGCCAGCATAAGTGACACTTATGCTCGCCGAAAGAAATACCGGCGTCACCTGATGCTTGATCTCACCTATGCTGGTCAGAGAGCCAGGGTGCGTACTGACGCCCCCTGGCTTACGACCGCGAATATTCTCCTGCCCCGCAGCAAGGAGCCTTTAGCCATGCCCTGGGCTGGCCCCCACCCATACCCGTCTGCCGTCACCCGACCCGCCGCTAACCTCGCGCCAGTGCCCGCGCTCATGCTCCGTGCCGGCCCCGTAGCCGCGCCGCCCGCACCGCTGCCTGATTCCGCCGCCTGCATCCCGGTGTCCGCCACCCTCGCCGTCAACGACGCGCTCGCCGCGCGAAAGCAGACCGGGCAGCCGGTGCTGCCCTTCGGTTTCGGCGAGGCCGGCGTCCCGGTGCTCCCGTTGCTGCGGGACGCGCTGGCCGCCGCCGCCTGCCGCGGCGGGTACGGGCCGGTCGCCGGATCGCCCGAGCTGCGCGCGGCGGCCGCCGGATACTGGTCCCGCCGCGGGCTGCCGACCAGCCCCGAGTCGGTGGTGGCCGGACCCGGCAGCAAGGCGCTGCTGTACGCGCTGCTGCTCGCCATCGGCTCCGACGTCGCCGTCCCCCAGCCCAGCTGGGTGAGCTACGCGGCGCAGACCCGGATCTCCGGCCTGCGGCCGCACTTCGTCCCGGCCCCGCCGGGCCTCGGCGGCATCTGCGATCCGGGCGCGCTGGCCCGGCTCGCCGCCAGCAGCCGCGCGGCCGGGCGGCCGGTGCGCGCGGTGATCGTCACGCTGCCCGACAACCCGACCGGCACGCTGGCGACTCCGGCCGCCGTGCAGGAACTGTGCGAGGTCGCGGCCCGGCACGACCTGATCATCATCTCCGATGAGATCTACCGCGATCTGGTGCACGACGTGAGCACCCCGTTCCTCAGCCCGGCGCAGGTGGCGCCCGAGCGCACGATCGTCACGACCGCGCTGAGCAAGAGCCTGGCGCTCGGCGGCTGGCGGCTCGGGGTGGCCCGGCTGCCGTCCGGCGAACTGGGCACGGTGCTGCGCGATCGCGTGCTCGGCATCGGCAGCGAGATCTGGTCCGCGCCGGCCGCACCGATCCAGGCGGCCGCCGCGGTGGCCTTCAGCGAGCCGGAACCGATCCGCGAGCGCATCGCGCAAAGCCGCGCGCTGCACGCCGCCGTCGCGCGCGGGGTGGCCGGCGTCTGCGCCGCCGCCGGGCTGCGCGTGCCGCCGCCGCAAGCCTCGTTCTACGTCTACCCGGACTTCGAGCCGTGGCGCGGCTGGCTGCGCAGCCGCGGCCTGGGCACCGGTCCGGAGCTGGCGCAGCACCTGATTGCCCGGTACGGGCTCGGCGCGCTTCCTGCCAGCGCGTTCGGCGAGAGCGATGACGCGCTGCGGTTCCGGATGGCCACCGCCATGATCTACGGCGACACGGACGCGGAGCGCGAGGCCGCGCTCACCGCGCCGGATCCGCTGGCCACGCCGACGGTCGCCGCCGCGCTCGGCCGGCTAGCCGAGATCCTGGCCGACCTGAGTCCGTGAGTTAGCGGGACCGGTCGAAATAAATGAACCGGAATACCACCACCGCGATCA
>CAWDVS010000020.1:0-459982 GCA_963805805.1 uncultured Actinomycetota bacterium
CAGCTGTCAACCGGCAAAACAACGCCGGCAAATTCGCCCGGTTAGCCGCGCGCGGCCCGCCGGCGGAAGGCCACGACCGAACTGGCAAGCGCCAGTGCGCTGATCCCGCCGCACCAGGCCAGCGCCAGCCACGGCTGCGCGCCGAGCGGGTGGTGCAGCAGCAGGCCGCGGACCGACTCGATGACCGGCGTCGCCGGCTGATGCCGGGCGAAGCCGCGCAGCCACGTCGGCAGCGTCGCGATCGGCACGAAGGCGCTGCTCGGGTACGGCAGGAACAGCAGTACGAACGTGCAGCCGTTGGCCGCGTCGGGCGAGGAGACCAGCAACCCGATGACCACCGAGACCGCGGACACCGCCACTATGAACGCCAGCAGGATGCCGGCGGCGGCCAGCCACGCGGCCGGGCTGGCGTGGGCCCGGAATCCGATCGCGAACGCGACGCCGAGCACGAGCGCGGACGAGATCAGGTTGCGGAGCGCGCTGGCCACGACGTGCCCGGCGAGAAACGCGACGCCGCCCACGTTCATCGACACGAGCCGGTCGACGACGCCGCCGTTCATGTCCTCGCACACCCGCACGGCGGCGAGGGCCGAGCCGAAGCCCGCGCACAGCACCAGCACGCCGGGCACGACGTAGATCTTGTAAGCGGTCCCGGTCTGGATCGCCCCGCCGAAGAGGTAGACGAACATCAGCATCAGCGCGACCGGCAGCACCAGCGAGGTGATGACGGCGTCCACGTTGCGCCAGCCGATGCGCAAGCAGCGGCCGACCATCACCTGGCCGCGCGCGAGCGCGGAGGCGACCTGGACGGGTGTGGCCGTAACTCTGGTGGCCGACCCGGGCGCCGGGTGGCCGACAGCTAGCTCAGACATTGCCGGTCTCCTTCTGGTTCATGTGCGTGCGGCAGGCCCGGCCGGTCAGGGCCAGGAACACCGCGTCGAGGCTGATGTCGCGCACGGCGAAGTCGCGCACGGCGCTGCGGTCCGGGTCGATCTCGTCCAGGAGCGCCCGCACGGCCGGTCCGTCGCCGCTGGTCGCGGCGCCGATCACGAGCGCGTCCCGGTCATGCCGCACCGCGCGGCGGCCGAGCCGGTCCGCCACCGCGGCGAACGACTCACCGTCGGCCAGTTCGAGTTCGAGTTCGCGCCGGCCTACCTGCCGCTTGAGTGCCGCCGGGCTGTCATCGGCCACGATCACCCCGCCATCGAGCACGGCGACCCGGTCGGCCAGCTGATCCGCCTCTTCCAGGTACTGGGTGGTCAGGAAGATCGTCCCGCCAGCGGCCGCCAGTTCCGTTATGACCTGCCAGATCGCCTGCCGTCCGAGCAGGTCAAGGCCAGTCGTGGGTTCATCGAGAAACATCACCTCCGGACGGGCCACCAAGCCCGCCGCGAGATCAAGCCGGCGCCGCATCCCACCCGAATACGTGCTCGCCCGCCGGTCACCGGCGTCGGCCAGGCCGAACTGCGCCAGCAGGTCGCCGGCCCGCTGCCTGGCCTGCCGACGCGTCAGCCCGGCCAGGCGGCCGGCCATCCGCAGGTTCTCAGTGCCGGTCTGCGCGCCGTCCACGGCCGCGTGCTGACCAGTGAGGCTGATCCGGCTGCGCACCTCGCGGCGATTGGCGAGCGCGTCGTACCCGGCCACCCGGACCCGGCCGGCGTCGGGCCGGGACAAGGTGGCCAGGATCCGGACTGTCGTGGTCTTGCCGGCGCCGTTAGGCCCGAGCAGGGAGTACACGGTTCCCCGCGGTACCGCCAGGCTGAGGCCCCGCAGGACCTGGTGGTCGCCGAAGGACTTCGTCACCTCGGCCGCCTCCACCGCGATGTCAGCTGACATGGACTTCCCCTTCTTCTGCGTACATGGCACGCTCTATTGCGTACGTTGTACTCACTATCGCGTATGCTATACGCAGTACTAGGATCGCTGTCAACTGAAATGCGGAGGCGAGACCGGCAGATGAGCGATCGGCGGCAACCCGCGCGGCAGTCCGGGCCGGACGAGGACGACGACGGCTCCGGCCCGATGACGGCCGCGCTGCCGGGCAGCATCGCGGCGGCCTGGGGACTGCGAGAACGGCCAGGCAAGGGCCCCAAGCGCGGGCTCAGTCTGCCCCAGATCGTGCAGGCGGGCCGCACCGCGGCCGCGGCCGACGGGCTCGGGGCCGTCTCGATGAGCCGGGTCGCCACGGAGCTGGGCGTCGGCACGATGTCGCTGTACCGCTACGTCGAGTCCAAGCAGGAACTGCTCGATCTGATGGTCGACAGCGCGCTCGGACCGCCGCCCGCAGCGCGGGCCGGCGCCGCTGGCGGGACGGGCTGGCCGCCTGGGCGAGGGCCGAGCTCGGCGTCTACCGGGACAATCTGTGGGCGCTGCAGGTGCCACTCGCCGGGCCGCCCGCGTACCCGAACGCGCTGAGCTGGCTGGAGCAGGCGCTGCACTACCTGCGCCGGACCGGACTGGACGAAGAGCAGAAGATGGCGGTGATCCTGCTCGTCAGCAACTACGTCCGCACGCACGCGACCATGGAGTCGCAGATTGACGCGGCCGTCCGGGCGGCTGGCACGACCGGCGAAGCCGCGATGGCCGGATACGGTCAGCTGCTGCGGGCGCTGCTAGACCCGAACCGGTTCCCGGAGCTGACGGCGGTGGCGGCGTCTGGCGTGATGGACAAGAACGATCCCTGGGACGAAAACTTCGACTTCGGGCTCGACCGCATTCTCGACGGGGTCGAGGTACTGGTGCGCGCCTGCGGAAGCCAGGATTGAGCCACGGCCATACTTAGCGTGCGTCAGCCACGCCGCTAGCGGAAGCGCACAGGGAGGTGAGGGCGATCGCGACGGCAGGCAGCACACCGGCCCCGGCCGATGACGGCGGACCGGCGGCCGAGACCGAGCCAGACGCCCGGTTCACCTTTGCGAACGAGCGGACGTTCCTGGCCTGGACCCGGACCGCGCTGGCCTTCGTGGTCGCCGGGCTCGCGATCGTGCAGCTGCTGCCGCCATTTCCCGGTGTGCCCTGGGGACGGCACGTGCTCGGCGTTCCGCTCATCGTCATCGGCGCCGTCATCGCGGTCGTCAGCTACGGCCAGTGGGTCCGCAGCCAGCGCGCGATCCGCCGAGGCGAGCCGCTGCCCCGCTCGGTGCTGCCGCAGATCCTGGCGGCGTCGATCACGATCATGTCCGTGATCGCCGTCATCGTGCTGCTCGTCTCTGCTCTGGTGAAGCCGTGATGAGCCCGCCAGGCGAGCGGCCCGATCCCGACCCGGAGGCCAGCAAGGGCCTCGCCCAGGAGCGCACCGACCTGGCCTGGACGCGGACCGCCATCTCCTTCGCCGCGGCCGGCGCCGCCATTCTGAAGAGCCACCTGATCCCCGGCCTCATCGTGCTGGCCCTCGGCCTGGCTACCTGGGGGCTGCGCCGGGTGTTCCCGGCCTTCGGCGCGGACGAGAAATCCCGGCAGCGCCGCCTGCTGCTGGTGACGATCAGCGTGACCGCTGTCGCGGTTGTGGCGCTGGCGGTCGCGCTGACCGCGCGGCCGACGGCCCGCTAGCCGGGCCCAGTCCGGACCGGGCCTAGCCGGAACCGGGCCCCGGCTGCCCGCTCGCCGGGCCGGGCGCGCTGACCGGCCGGGACCGGCGGGCAAACAACGCGGCGGTGCCGGCGCTGATCAGGTCGCCGGCCGTCATGAGGACGCGCGACACCAGGGCGATCGCGAGCGCGTCGCCAGCCTTCATGGTCCCCGCCAGCACCGCGACCAGCACGACCTCCCTGATGCCGGCGCCAGCGGGGGCGAACACCACCACGAAGCCGGCGCACCAGGCGAGCGCGAAGCCGCCGATGGCCAGCAGCAGATCGGAGCCGGAGGACAGCCCCAGGCGACTGCCGAGCAGCCAGATCTGCAGGCCGAAGAAGACCCAGCCCACGACCCCCCAGGCGAGGGCGACCGCCACGTTCTGGCCGGTGAGCGGCTGGTCCAGCGGCGGCCGGCGGGCGAGGCGCAGCAGCCGGTTCAGGATGCGATTCAGCAGCCGCGGGTGCATGCAGACGCCGATGACGGGCGCGAGCAGGAACACCCACCAGTACGGCGTAGCCCGCCCGGCGAAGGGCACCACGACCAGCCCGACGAGGATGCCGGAGATCAGCGCCATGAGCATCGCCAGCACCGAGGCGCTGGCCGAGCGCGTCCGCGGCACTTTGTGCGCCGTGCCGAGCTGCATCTGCGCGAGCACGGGCCAGACCGAGCCGGGCAGGTACTTGCCGAGCTGGCCCACGAACAGGATCTGGGCCGTGGTCCTGGCCGGCAGCCGTGACCCGAGGGCGCCCAGGAGTACCCGGTAGACCTGCATGGTGGCGAGCAGCCCGGCCAGCACGCAGAACAAGCCGCCGACGATCTCGGCTGGCCCGATCCGGGACAGGCCTGCCTGCACGTGCGGCCAGCCGTCGGCGATCGCGTAGCCGCCGAGCCCGATGGTCGCGGCGAGGAACAGCCAGCGGACCGGCTTGCTCCCGGCCAGCCGCAGCGCGGTCGCCAGCGCGCGGCCGCCCGGCGGCGGACCGGATGACCCGGACTGCGGCCCAGCAGGCGACACGGCCGGCGGCTCAGGCTCCGGCTCAGGCGGCGGCTCGGCCCGCGGCGGCTGGCCGTGCCCGGCCAGGGCCATGCCGTCGACGCTGGTGTCGAGGCGGCTGGCCGCTCGGGCGCCCGCAGGCTGGTCCGGCATGCGCTACAGCCTAGCCAGTCGCCGCCGCGCCCAGGCCGCCGCTGACCGGCCAGCCGCTAAGGTGAGCACACTATGCGCGTTCTGCTCTTCGGCACGTACGACACCTCGATGCACCCGCGGGTGGCCACCCTCGGGGAGGGCCTGCGCGCGGGTGGCGCGCAGGTCACCGAGTGCAACGCACCGCTCGGCCTGGACACCGCGGCCAGGGTGGATATGCTGGCCCGGCCCTGGCGGGCTCCGCTGCTGCTGTTCCGGCTGGCCGCCCGCTGGGCGACGCTCGCCCGCGCGGCCCGGCGCGGGCCGCGGCCCGACGCCGTGGTCGTCGGTTACCTCGGGCACTTCGACGTGCACCTGGCCAGGCTGTTGTTCCGCCGGGTCCCGGTGGTCCTGGACCACCTCATCGGCGCCAGCGACACGGGCCGGGATCGCCGCCTCGATGGCGGGCTCCGGCAGGTCGTGCTCCGGCTCATCGACGCGGCCGCGCTGCGCGCGGCCGACATCATCGTGGTGGACACCGACGAGCACCTCACCGCGCTGCCCGCCGGGCACCGGCAGCGCGCCGTCGTCGTCCCGGTCGGCGCCCCGGCCGCCTGGCTGGCGGCCCGGTCGGCGGCCAGGCCGCCAGGCGACGACGACCGGCTCCGGGTCGTGTTCTACGGCCTGTACACGCCGCTGCAGGGCACGCCGGTGATCGGGGCCGCGCTGGGCAAGATCGCCGGAGCGCCAGTGGACGTGACGATGATCGGCAACGGACAGGATCTGGCCGAGAGCCAGGCGGCCGCGGCCCTGAACCAGTCAGTGCGCTGGATCAGCTGGGTCCCGTCCGCCGAGCTGCCCGCGATCGTCGCCGGGCACGACGTGTGCCTGGGCATCTTCGGCACCGGCCCGAAAGCGCTGCGGGTAGTCCCGAACAAGGTCTTCCAGGGCGCCGCGGCCGGCTGCGCGATCGTCACCTCCGATACCCCGCCGCAGCGCCGGGCGCTGGGGGACGCGGCGCTGCTGGTGCCGCCGGGGGATGCGGAGGCGCTGACCGCCGCGCTGCTCCGGCTGGCCGATGATCGCTCGGAGCTGGCCCGGCTGCGGGCGGCCGCAGGGCAGCTCGCGGTCGATCGCTACTCCCCCGGCCAGCTCGCCGCGCCGCTGCTGGCCCGGCTGAGCGCTGGACTGCCGGGCGCTGCCGCCGATCCCGGACCATGAGGAGCCGTTTGATGCCGCCGAGAAAGGCCGCCGCCCGCGCCGACGCCGTTGCGCCCCTGGCGCCAAACGCGTGGTTGCGGTACGACGTGGTGGAGCGGATGCTGCCAGATCGCGTTCCAGATGTGCTGGAGGTCGGGTGCGGCCGTGGCGCCTTCGGGGCCCGGCTCGCCCAGCGCTACCGCTACCTTGGAGTTGAGCCCGACGGTCAGTCCTGCGAAGTCGCGGCCGCCCGGGTGGCCGCGCTCGGACCGGGCGAAGTGCGCAACATCGCGGCCGAGACACTTACCGGGCAGTTCGGGATGGTATGCGCGTTCGAGGTGCTGGAACACATCGAGGACGACGTGAAGGCCCTGGCCACGTGGGCGGCGCTGCTGCAGCCGGGCGGCTGGCTGCTCTTGTCGGTGCCGGCCCACCAGCATAGGTTCGGGCACTGGGATGATCTTGTCGGGCATTTCCGCCGCTACGACCCGGCGGGCATCTCAGCACTCCTCACCGATGCGGGCTTCACCGACATCGATGTCCGCCTCTACGGCTTCCCCCTCGGCTATCTCACAGAGCCCGTCCGGAACCTGGTGGCCAGGCGCAGTCTGGCCGCACGCCGGAGCGAGTCAGCAGCCGAGCGGACCGCAAGTTCCGGCCGGCAGCTACAACCGGCCAGCGGCTTCCTCGGCCGCGCGATCAGATGGGGCACATTGCCGTTCCGCCTGCTGCAGCGCGCGTTCCCGCGGGCGGGAACGGGCATGGTAGTGCGCGCCCGGCTGTCCGGGGACGCGGCCAGCTAGCGCTACTACCGGTCAGCTGTCGCCCCGGGACCTGACGATCAGGTCGGCCAGCAGCGCCATCGAGGCGATAATCAGCCCGCTCACGAAGATCAGCACCGTGTTCACAGCGAACAGCAGCGGGTGCACGACCATGTCGAAGATGCCCTTGGCCACGCCGAGGCCGAGCAGGAACAGCGCGACCGGCATCAGCACCTTGAGCGGGTTGAAGTACATCACCATCCGCAGCACCTGCAGGATGTAGCGGTAGGCGTCCTTGAAGAACTTGAACTTCGACGTGCCCGAGCGCTTGGCGTACTCGATCGGCACATACCGCACGTCGTGCTGGTTGCACAGGAACGCCAGGGTGATCGTGGTGACGCAGGAAAATCCGGGCGGCAGCAGCCGCAGGTAGGGCAGGGCTACCTGGCGCCGGAACGCCCGCAGGCCGGAGTTCAGGTCGGGGATGCTGGAGTTCGTGAGTATCTCCGCCAGCTTGCGGATGAACCACTTGGCCGGCACCCGGAGCATCTTGTGAGTGCCCTGCTCGCTCGTCCGCGCGCCCACGACCTGGTCGAGCATCTGATCTTTCTCGAGCGTCTGCACAAGCTCGGGGATCCGGTCGTTCGGGTACGTCATGTCCGCGTCGGTCCAGACGACGATCTCGCCCCTGGCCTGCTGGGTGCCAATCCGGCGCACGGTGCCCGAGCCGCCGTTGCGGTCGAAATGCACGATCCGCATCTTCGGGTACTGCGGCGCTATCTCCTGCAGGCGCGCCAGCGTCCCGTCGGTGGATGCGTCGTCGAAGGCCAGCAACTCATAGGGGTAGCCGCTGGTGTCCATCGCGGCGCAAATCCGCTCGACCTCCATGGCCACGTGACCCTGCTCGTTATAGCAAGGCAGCACAATCGTGACATAGGGGCTCTGCAGGGACGGATCGCTCATGGCCATAGATTCTACGGCGGATCCGGCAGTGCCGTTGTCGACCAGGAGGGGTCGCGTCATCGGGAGAGCACCGTCATCCATACCGCCAGGTTAAACGGCGCGGTCTGCATTGGCGGTACGGTCAGCGTTTCCCCGTCCCTGGCGGTGTGCAGGGCCATGATCCGCCGCGGCGGGCCGTAGCGGGCGAGCACCCGGCCGAAACCTGCGAGCAGGACCGGCTGCCGCCCGGACCGCCTGATGTCGTAGATCAGCTTGTCTACCCGCTGGCCCTGGGCCGAGGTGGCTATCGCGGACGGCAGCCCGCACATCCCGCGCACGACCTCGAGCAGCTGGGTCCCGTTCCTGGTCACGCCTCCGTCGATGAACACCACGGCGCCATCCTTCGGCATCGCGGCGCACATGCCATTGACCGCCGCGATCTCGCCGGCGTAGGTGGTCTTCAGGCCGAGGCCCTCGGCCGTGAGCCGGACGCCACCCTGGCCGCCAGTGTGCAGCGAGAGGCCGAACGTGGTGATCGTCGCGGGCACGATGAGGGCCGCGGCGCAGACGCCCACGACGCCGGCCCTGACCACGTTGCCGATGCCACGCGCCCGCAGCCAGCCGGTCACCCAGCGGATGGCCCAGACGGCCAGGAGCAGGAACCCCGGCAGCACGGCGGGCACGAGCCGGCGGCTCGCCCAGGGCTGGTCGGGGGTGATCGCGGGCCGGTACAGCGTCGAGACGATGGACCAGGAGAAGACCAGCAGGGGTAGCGTCCAGGCCGGCGCGCCGCGGCGCGCGCACCGGAAGATGAGGACGACCGCGCCCGCCGTGCCCAGGATCACGGCCGGGATGCCGATGTACCAGAACACCCAGTGCAGGCTGATCTCGTAGTACTGGCGGCTCGGGTCGATCGGCTGGTTCTCGGCCAGCTGATAGGCCGCGATCGTCGACTGAAACGAGGACGGCGACCGCGCCCTCGTGATCTGCAGGTAGGGCCGGGCCACGAACGCCGCGATGACGATCACCGGCAGCACCGCGAGCGCGTACGGCGCCCACCGGGGCAGCCGCGGCAGCCGCGCCGACCGCGCCTTGACGACGATCACGGCGACGACCGTCAGCGCCGTCACGACCAGCACGATCTTGGTCAGCGGCGCGACCGACACCATGTTTTGCTGCAAGTACGGCCAGGTCAGCACGATGCCGTCGAGCAGCCCGTAGCCTGCCCCGGCGACGAAGCCGACGATCATCGGGACCGCCCTGGACCGGCTGGCCACGAACAGCAGCCCGCAGAACGGGATGACGGGCAGGATGTCGCTGGCGCCGTCGAGCCGGACCAGGAAGGTCAGGCCGAGCGCCAGGCCGGCCGTCCCGGCCAGGATCCGCCCGGCCCGGCCGTCGGCCGCCAGGCAGTCCACGACCAGGCACAGCCCGCCGAGGAACAAGATCGCGGCCAGCGGCTCACTGTAGGTCGATCTGCTGGTGAACTGCAGCGGCAGGGCGAGCGCCAGCGCGAGCGTGGCCAGGGGCGCCCAGCGCGGCCCGACCAGCCGGGCCACGAGCCCGCCGAACGTGAGCAGCGCGCAGGCGCCGAGGATCGGCGCCATCGCCACGGCCGCGGTCGCGCCGTGGATCCAGAAGCCGCCGGCCAGGACCATCGGCAGGCCCGCCATGAACTGCGGCACGACGGTCCGGCCCACCTGGTAGTAGGCGGCGCTCTGGAACGACACACCGTGGCTGAAACCGAACGCGGCGTTGTCCTGCGGGATCGGCAGCGAGCCGTGTCCCGATATCCAGGCGCCGAACTGGATGTAGGAGGCCGGGTCCCTGGTGATGATGATGAACTGCGAGTGGAAGATCATCTGATCGACACCGAAGGCAACGGCGATGGCGATCACCGCGATGACGGACCACCAGGGCGCGCTGCCGCCGGGAAGCCTCGGCGCCTTCCCGCCCGGCCAGCCCGCGAGTGCCCGCCAGCACGCGTAGCCGAGCACGGCCATGACCGGGATGGACAGGATGAGCATCAGGACCGGGGTGAAGACCCCCGCGAGCAGCAACGGCAGCCCGACAATCAGCCACCCGGTGACGATGAGAGCGGGGAGAACGGAGAGGCGGGCCAGCAGCAGCGCGGCCCGGTTGCCCGGATCGGAGCTCTCATCAGACACGCCGGCAGCCGATTGGCCGGACGCCTTTGTCTGGGCGCCGAGGCTCATCTGGCGGCCTCCTCATGACTTCCCGTGCCGCGCCGGGAAGTCACCACGGTGCAGGACATAGTACCCGAGACGATCGAACACGACCTTGTAGCCGTGGCGCTCCAGGAACGCGACGCCGTCTCGCCCCGTTTGTTCCTGAGCGATCGTACTGAAGGTGAACTGTACCTCGGATGTGGCAGCAATGACCCAGGGCGCGAGGAGCGGGGGGGTGCCGCCGTCGCCGTCCCACAGGATGACCGTGTCCCGGCCGACCAGGTGCGGTCCGATCTTGTTGGCCGTGGCGACCATGACGCCGGACGGCACGGTGGCCACGGCCGCCTGCTCCGCCCTGATCCGAGGCGTCGACAGATCGAAGAATCCCGGCTGGAATATCGTCCCGAGCGCCGACCGTGGCACGAACATGACCGCCATGGCGCAGAGCAGGCCCGCCGCGGCCAGCCCGACGTCGCCGGGCAGTGCCCGCCGCCGCGATGCCGTCACCGCCGCGCCGCTGGGACCAGCCCGGCCTGTCGCGGGCCCGGCCGGCCGGTGCGTCACCGCGAGGGCAAGCTGGCCCGCCCAGCCGCCGCCAGCCGCCGCCAGCCGGGCGGCCGCCGGGACCGCGACGCGGCTCCCCGCTGGCCGCGCCGCGGGCTGGCCGGCTAGAGAGGAACGCAGCCGTGCGGACCAGCGACCGAGCCGGGCTCCGCCGTCGACGGCGGCCAGCACGAGGACCACCACCAGGAACGCGTTGTAGTGGAACTGGACGCCCCACCAGTGGCTGGAGGAACTGGACAGCATGCGCTCCAGCAGTAACGGGACGACCGCCAGCGTGATCGGGGACAGCAGCGGCAGGAAGCCGAACGCGCCGACGAGCCAGATCATCGTGTCGAGCTTCATCCGCGGGCTGATCAGCTCCGTCGCCGCCCGGACGGGGTGTTCGAGCATCTGCAGCAGGGCCTGCGGGACGTTGCCGCCGAAGGCACCGTAGGCAAAGTAGTAATCGGACCTGCCGCCCATCGCCGGGATGATCACGTAGAGGGAGATGATGGCCGCCGCCAGGCCACCGATGACCAGGGCAAGGCCGAGCAGCCGCTGTCGGTTCAGGTGCGGTCGGGCGACCGCCAGCACCAGGCCGATGCCGGCCACCAGCAGGCCCATGTCCTCCTTGACCAGCAGTAGCAGTCCGAGCGCCAGCAGTGCCGTCCGGATCCGGCCCGCCTGCAGCCGTTCCAGCGCCACCGCCGTCAGCATCGGCGCGAACGCCGCTTCGTGGAAGTCGAAGTCCACTGCCGCGGCGACTGGCCAGCTCAGCGCGTAGGCGACCGAGACCAGGTAGGCGCCAGCCGTCCCGCGAGCGCCGCCGCCGAGTGCCCGCCGGGTGAAGACCCAGACCGGCGGCACCGCGAGCGCGAACAGGACGGCCTGCGCGATCAGCAGGTCCTGCGGCCCGTTGTAGATCCAGTACAGCGGGGCGAGCGCGGCCAGAATCGGCGAGAAGTGGTCGCCCAGTACCGAGAAGTTCGGACCAAACCCGTTATGCAGGCCCTTAACTATCGAAATCCCGGGCCGAAAATGTGCGTACGAATGGATCGCCTGATCGAAGATGACCAGGTCATAAGTGCCAGAATTGAACTGGTAGTACCGGTAGAGCGAATAGGTGCCGTAGATGGCGGCTGCGAGAACGGTCAGCACAGCGATGAACAGCACGTTCAGGGACGTGCGGCGCAGGCGCAGACGTCCGTCCGCGTGACCGTGCGGCATCAGCAGTGAATCTCGGCTCCCATGAATCATGCGCAGACCGGAAGGCATTGCAGCTTCGGCCTAGATTACCTCGGCGACGTCAATTGCCTGGCGTATCCGGGCACCCGCGAGTCAAATGCCGGGATAATTTCCGCTGCACTTTCCCCGGCTTTTACCACGAAGCAAGTTCTTTCCCGGCCGACGGCGCCCGAGGCGGGTCCGTCCGGTCCGGCCCGGGTAGGTGTTAGATCATGGATCAGTCCATGCAGGCAGCTCCCATGGCCTAGACCAGCACGTCAGCAGGGGAGGCACCGATGGCACACGAATCCCGCAGCCCGCAGGGCGGTGGCACGACCGCGCAGGCCGCCCGGCCAGCGACCCCGGTATCCACACATGACCGGCCTGTCCGGACTAGCAACGTCAACCGCAAAGCCGCCCTCGGCGGCATCCTGGGGCTCCTCGCGGTCGCCGGAATCGTCACCGGCTTTGCCGTGAGCAACAGCAGTTCGCCACCAGCGCCGAGGCTCCTGGGCACCTTCAGCAGCGTCGGGACGCACGCGTCGCTGCCGTTCACAGTGCCGTCCGGGCCGGTGACCGCCCGGTACAGCTTCTCGTGTCCGGCTGGCTCCGGGTCGCACCCGTTCCTCGCGGCCCTGATCAACTCCAACCGGACCGATATTGTCCCGATTGCCCGGACCGCCGGCACCAGCGGGACGCACTCCGTGACCCTCCACCCGGCGCAGCCGGGTGGCACCTACCAGGTCGGCGCCAGCTCGCCATGCCCGTACCGGGTCAGCGTCTACGCGCCTTAGCCGGGTCCGGCGACCACCGGCGCAGGGCTGGTGTCTGGGGCGTACCACGCTCTGTCGCGGCCCGCAGCGCAGGCCGGCTGCAGAATCCTGCAGCCGGCCTGCGGCTTACCTGGCACGCGCCGTGGTCGACATGGCCTCGGCATACCCCAGCACATCCCGCTCCAGCGGCGGGAACACCTCCGAGTCCCGCCAGCCAGGCACCTGGCTCGCCTTAGCCAGGTCCAGGTCGTGCCTGTTCGGCATAAAGACACCGCCGGACCAGCGAGCGTTACACCCCGCCGGCGCCGAGCAGGGATCGCCCGCGCTCGTCGCCCTGGTCCGGGCTACCTCCCATCATCTTGAGCATGGGGCCGCCGCCGGACTTGAAGAAGCGCACGAGCAGCGCGGCCGCGAGGAGCAGGAAGATGATGTTGAGGATGGTCGTGTAGTTCCAGCTGATGGTTTCCGCGGCGACCTTGGCGGCCCGCTCGGCGGGAATGAGTCCGAGGGCGCCGAACAGGAACTCGGTGACGTAGCCGGCGAAGACCATGGCGGCGTAGAAGATCCCGAGTATCACCAGGGTCATCTGAGTGCCGTAGTACTTCCGGTAGATGATCAGGATCGGGATGATGATCAGGTCGGCGAAGATGAAGGCGGTCACGCCGCCGAAGCTGATGCCGCCGTTCCACAGCACGCCCGCTAGTGGCACGTTGCCGATGGAGCAGACGAAGCTGAGCATCGAGATGACCGGTCCGATCAGTGGTCCCCAGAGCCTGCCGGCCAGTGGATGACCGGTCAGGAATAGGTGCCGCCAGAAGCTGTCGGGGACCCAGGCGCCGATCGCGCCGGCGATGAGCAGTCCGCCGGTGATGTCGCGGATCACCGAGGCCCAGTCCATGACGAAGATGTGGCTGACCGACGTGTAGCCGTCGCGACTGACTAGCCGCTGCCAGAAGCCGCCGTCGCCGCTGATGCTCATGTCCATGGCGGCGTGGCCTTCCATCGAGCCCGCCAGCCCCTTGTCGGCCTGCTCGCGCGCCGCTTGGATGATCCGCTGGCGGACGAACAGCCGGAACGCCACCGCGACGACCACGATCATGATCGGCCCGCCGATGAATTCGGCCAAGGTGAACTGCCAGGAGATCAGCAGCGCGAGGATGATGCCCAGCTCGATGACCAGGTTCGTGCTGGCGATCTCGAAGACCATGGCCGCGGTGAAGCCGGCGCCTTTGCGGAACAGCGACCGGGCCAGCGCCACCGCCGCGTAGGAGCATGAGGACGATGCGGCGCCGAGGCCGGTTGCCAGGGCCAGCGTTCTTGGCCGGTCGTCTCCGAGCAGCCGGGTGATGGTCCGGCGCCGGACGAGCGCCTGGACAATCGCCGACAAGATAAAGCCGAGGATCAACGACCAGACGATCTCCCAGGTCATCGTGCCGGCCACCGCGAGGGCGTGGCCGATGGCGTCGAGAATGCTCATGACACGCAAGAGCATAGGCACGGCAGCTAGCCCGCGGACGGCATTGGCCCCGAGGTATAGCACCCGATATCCAGCACCTGAGCACAGAAGACGTCTGCGCCTATTGACAACCAGATTATAACTTTAGTAGTTATCACATATGGTCGCCGAGTCCGACACGTTGCTGACCGAGTTGTCGGCTGGGATCAGCCGGGGTTCGCCCGTACCACTGCACCATCAGTTCCGCCAGTTGCTTCAGGACCAGATCGAGCGCGGCAGCTTGCGTCCGGGTCAGCAGATCCCGCACGAACGTCAGTACGCCGAGCGTCTCGGCATCAGCCTCGCGCCCGTCCGGCAGGCGCTGCTCGATCTGGTCCGGCAGGGTTACCTGCACCGGGTCCGCGGCAAGGGCACCTTCGTCCGCGACGACAAGGTGATCGAGAAGGTCAGCTTGCTCGGCAGCTTCACCGACTCGCTGCGGAGCCAGGGGCTGGAGCCCAGCTTCACCGTGACCTGCGCGGAACTGCAGGGACCACCGCCGGAGGTGCGCGCCGCGTTCGACCGCAGACCGCGACGGCTCTTCCGGCTGGACCGGCTGGCCGCGGTGACCGACAGCCCGCTCGCGCTGCTGACCGCCTGGCTGGACCTGGACCGGTTCCCGGGACTCGACGAGCAGGACTTCGCCGCCGTGCCGCTGTACTCGACCCTCGAGAGCCGCTACGGCGTCCAACTCGGCCGGGCGCTCAGCACCATCGAGGTCGTCCAGGTCAGGGACGACGAAGCGGCTCTGCTCCAGCTGACTCCGGGCGCGTCGGCGCTGCAGGTCCAGGGCACGACGTTCGACCAGGATGACCGCGCGACAGAGGTGTCGCGCGTGCTGTACCGGGCTGACCGATTCACCTTCTCGCTGGAGAGCTACCGCGTCGGCGGCCGGCTCACGCATGTCATCGGCTCCGCGTCCGATGGCGCCTCGTCCCCCGTAGACCCGGCCGTGGCCGGGCAAGTGCGCAGGAAGTGATCCGCATGACATCGATACCTGCACGTCCGACAGGAGCGACGCAAGACTTCAACTTCACCCGCAACGCCACCGGTCTGGTTCGCGAAGTGTCCATGACCGATGCGCTGATCATGAACACGCTCGGGATGAACGTCGCCGTCGGCTCGGTCTTGCTGCTCCAGCAGGCCCCGGCGATCTTCCCCGGCGGCAACCTTTTCCTGGCCGTGATCATCGGCACCGTGATCATGGCGTTCACGCTGCTGTGGGTGTACTCGGAGTTCTCCGCGGCCATGCCCAGATCCGGCGGTGACTACGTCTTCGTCAGCCGGGCCCTGCATCCGTTCCTCGGCTGGCTGCTGTCCTGGAGCCAGGGGGTCTGGCTGATCTTCTTCTGGATCGGCTTCAACGCCTGGTTCGCGCTGATATCGGCGGCGCCGACCGCCATGATCACCATCGGCAGCGTGACCGGCAGCCACGGCTGGATCACCGCGGCGGGCGACCTGACCGCCAAGTACGACTTCCTCGGCATCCACATGCAGTGGTACGTCTTCCGGTTCGGCACGCTGCTGAACGTCCTGTTCGCGCTGCTGCTGATCTTCGGCGGCCGGGTGTACTGGCGAGTCCAGAAGTGGCTCTTCCTGCTCGCCGGCATCGCGATCTTGCTGATGGTCGGCCTGCTGATCGTGCGCGGCACCAACGTCGGCGCGTCCTGGGACACGTTCGCGGCGAAAAACGGCACGCTGAAGTACGGCCAGGTCATCGCGGCCGCGCAGAAGGCCGGATTCCACGGCGCCAACGCTGGTTTCAGCTTCGGCGACACCATCTTGCTGCTGCCCTGGGTGTTCTTCGTCGTGGGGTACGCGCAGGGCTCGGCGCAGATCGGCGGCGAGGTCAAGCGGGCCAGCCGGTCGCAGTACTTCGCGATGGTGGGCGGCGTCCTCATCAACGGCGCTGTCCTGGCCGTGATCGTGCTGCTGGCCACGCACGCCGTGGGCACGAGCTGGCTGCGCAGCGTCGACTACCTCGCCGCCGCCGACCCGGCCAAACTCGGCCTGCCCGGCGGACTCCCGCCTGGCGTCAACTTCCTGACCGCCCTGATGACGCACAACGTGATCCTGCTGGCGCTGCTCGGCATCGGCTTCGTCATCTGGGCCCTGATGGGAACGCCCCTGTCCGAGCTGCAGGCGACCCGCTACATGCTGGCGTGGGGGCTGGACCGCAGCGGCCCGCAGGCACTGGCGAAGGTCAACGACCGGGTGCACACCCCCGTCACCGCCATCGTGTTCTGCACCGTGACCGGCGAACTCGCCCTGCTGGCGCTGATCAACATCGCGCAAGCGAGCCTGCTCGGCGCGCTGCTGGCCCAGATCGCCGCGTTCATCCTGGTGTCGGCGGCGGGTATCGCGTTCCCGTACCGGCTCAAGGAGGTCTGGGAGTCGGCCGGCGGCAGGCGGTTCCTGGGCATCCCGACCGTCGCGCTCGCGGGCGCCGGCGGAGTGCTCGCGCTGGGCGGCCTGATGGTGATGTTCATCTTCAACAAGTCGATCAGCACCGAGTTCGCCGTGACCGCGCACCTGTCGGTGGAGTTCATGCTGGGCGTCATCGCCGCGGGCATCCTCTGGTACATCGGCGCTCTGATCTACAACCGGCGGCGCGGCGTCAACATGAACCTCGCCTACAAGGAAATCCCCCCGGAGTAATGCGCATGTCTGTCCTCCCAGCACGAGGGAGTGACCGGTGAGGCCGGCGGACGCCAACGCGGCGGCCGCCGGCACCCGGCCGGTCGTCATCATCGGCAACCTGACCATCGACGACGTGATCCAGGCCGACGGCAGCAGCCAGATGGGCACGCTCGGCGGCAACACCGTGCACGCCGCGGCGGCGGCGCTGACGTGGACTCCTGCGGTCGGCGTCGTCGCCCGCTGCGGGGCCGACTTCCCCGCGGGGGCGATCGACCGGCTCCGCGCGGCCGGCGCCGACACCACCGGCGTCCGCTCGATTGACGGCCCGACGGTCCGGAACTGGGTCATCTACGAAGCAGACGGCACGCGGCAGTGGGTGTACCGGACGCCGCGCGAGCGCAGCGCGCAGGTGGCGCCGCGCCCCGATGACATCCCGGACACCTGGCTCGGCCAGGTACCCGCGCCGGTCGTGCACGTCGCCGCGATGCCGCTCGCCGCCGCGACCGCGATCGTCCGCTCCGTCCGCGAGCGGGCCAGCGACGCGATCATCACGCTGGACACGCACGAAGACTGGCCGCCAGGACCGGCGGCGATCGACGCGGCCCGGCTAGTCGACGTGTTCCTGCCCTCGCGCGAGGAACTGGCCACGCTGCTGGGCTATGACGAGCCGGAGCGCGCGGCCGCCGAGCTCACCGCGGCCGGGGCGGCCTGCGTCGTCGTCAAGCTCGGCGCGGACGGCGCGCTGGTGGCGGTGCCGGGCCGCCCGCCTGTGCACCTGCTCGCCAGCCCGGTCGCCGTCGTCGATCCGACCGGCGCCGGGGACAGCTTCTGCGGCGCGTTCGCCGCCGGACTCGCGCTGGGCGAGGACGCGGTCGTCGCCGCGCGCCGCGGCTGCGCCACGGCGGCCGCCGCGATCGGCGCCGTCGGTTCCTTGCGGCTGCTGGACCGGGGGGCGATCGCCCGCGGCCTGCTGCCCGGCCGTCCGGCGGGGGTGGCAGGATCCGCGAGCCCGGCCGACGGCATCAGCGTGGCTGGCCCCGTTCCCGGCCCGATAAGCCGTGACAACGGTGCACCGGTCGCGGACGACGCGTACGGCATCGAGGTCATGCGCCGCGAGATCGCGATGATTCCCGATGTCATCGCAGCAGGCCTCGCCGATCCCGGCGGGCATGTGCGCGAGCTGGCGGACTGGCTGGCCGGCCGTGGGATCGAGCACCTGTACCTGACCGGGTGCGGCGACTCAGCGTTCGCCGGGCTCGCGGCCATCCTGGCGTTCCGGCGGCACAGCCGGCTGCGCGTGCATGCGCTGCACGCGCTCGACCTCGCCCGGTACGAGGCCCGGTACCTGCCGCGCGCTAGCGCGGTGCTGGCGATCTCGTTCTCCGGCCAGGTCGGCCGCACGACCGAGGCCGCGGTGCAAGCGACTGCGTTCGGTCATCCGGTGATCGCGCTGACGGGCAACGCCAGCGGGCGGCTGGCCGCCGCCGCCGACCGGATCCTGCCCGTCGAGGTGCCGACGCTCGGCTTCTCGCCCGGCACCAGCACCTACATCGGCATGCTCTGCACGCTCATCGAGCTTGCCCTGCAGACCGGCCGCGGTCCGGCCGGCCAGGCGGTCCTGGCAGCGCGCGACCAGCTGCCCGGCCAGGCCGCCAAGACGCTCGACTGGTGCGACGGCCCGGCTTCCGAGCTCGCGGCCCGGATGGCGTCCGCGCGGTTCGCGACGTTCCTCGGCGCCGGGCCGAACGAGGCGACGGCGCGGTTCGGGGCCGCGAAGCTCTTCGAGGGTTCGCAGCAGATCGCGCGTCGCCACGAACGTGGAGGAGTGGGCGCACGAGGAGTACTTCATTACCAGGCCGGGCGATCCGGTCGTCGTCGTCGCGCCGACCGGGTCTGGCCTCGACCGCGCCTGGGAGATCTTGTCGGAGCTTCAGTTCATCGGGGCCGACGCGACGGTCGTGTCGGACGCTGAACCGCCGGGACCGGGCGGGCACCTGCGGCTGGCAGCCGGGGCACCGGAGGAGCTCAGCCCGGTGCTGGCCGCGCTGCCGATGGCGCAGCTCGGTTTCCATCTCGCCCGGCAGGCGGGCAAGCGCAGCTACAACTTTCCGAGCGAAGAGGCTAAGACTGAGCATTACGACACGATTCATCGCGCGACGCTCGGGGAGCCAGCATGACCGACAGGACACCGGTTGCGGACATCACCGAGGAAGCCCGGCAGGTGCTGGCGCAGTGCCGGGCCGGGAACGTCACCGCACGGCTGATCGGCGGCCTGGCCGTCGCGTGGCACCAGCACTCGCCGACGCCGGCGGCGCTGCAGCGCTCCTACGGCGACATCGACATCGTGATCGGCCGCAAGGAAGGCCGCGCGGTCCGGGGCGTCCTGACCGAGCTGGGCTACGTGCCGAACGAGGGCTTCAACGCGCTGCACGGTGACCGGCGACTGCTGTTCTATGACCAGGCCAACGGCCGGCAGATCGACGTGTTCATCGGCACCTTCGCCATGTGCCAGACGCTCGATCTGTCCGGCCGGCTGGCCATCCATCCTGACACCCTGGGCATTGCCGACCTGCTGCTGACCAAGCTGCAGATCGTCGAGATCAACGCCAAGGACCTGACCGACGCGATTCAGCTCCTGCGCAATCACGCGGTGAGCCGCGCGGACCGGCCGGGGACCGACGAGCTGTCGCTGGACCGGCTGTGCGCGGTGACCAGCGGCGACTGGGGCTGGTACACCACGCTGAGCGACAACCTGGCCAAGGTGGCCGCGTTCGCGCCGGACAAGCTTTCCGAGCCGGAACGGGCTGGCGTCTCAGCCCGGATTACTGACATTCAGCAGGCGATTGACCAGGCGGGCAAGTCGCTGCGGTGGAAGGCCCGGGCCCGCATCGGGCGGCATTCGCCCTGGTACGAACTCCCCGAGGAAGTCGCAGGCACCCGGCATGGCTGACCGCAAGATCTACTTCGCGACCGACATTCACGGCTCCGAGGTGTGCCTGAAGAAATTTCTCAACGCGGCCAAGTTCTACGGCTGCGACACGATCATCATGGGCGGCGACATCACCGGCAAGATGATCGTGCCGATCGTGGACCGCGGCCAGGGCCTGCACACCGCCAACCTGTACGGGCGCAAGCTCGAGGTCAACGCCGAGGGCATGGCGAAGCTCCGCAAGACGATCACCGACGCCGGGTACTACGCGTACGACACCACGCCGGGGGAGATGGAGCAGCTCAACGCCGATCCGGACGCGGTGACCGAGCTGTTCACCAAGCTGATGCACGAGACCCTCGGCCGCTGGCTGCAGATGGCCGAGGACAAGCTGGCTGGCAGCGGCGTCCGGTGCTTCTTCGCGCCGGGGAACGACGACCCGGCGTTCGTGGATGACATCCTGCGGTCCTCGGCGTTCGTGATCAACCCGGAAGAGGGCCTGGTCGATCTCGGCGACGGCGTCACGATGATCAGCGTCGGCTACTCCAACCAGACGCCGTGGGATTCCCCGCGAGAACTGCCCGAGGATCAGCTCGCCGCCTACATCGGCGCGCGGGCGGAGTCGCTCGGCAACACCGACCGGGTGATTTTCAACTTCCACGTGCCGCCGCTGGACACTCCGATCGACCAGGCTGTCCTGCTGGACCCGGAATTCCGTCCGATCATGAAGGGCGGCATGCCGGTGATCTCCGGCGTCGGGTCGAGCGCCGTGCGGGCGGCGCTGGAGAAGTACCAGCCGATGATGAGCCTGCACGGGCACATCCACGAATCGCGCGGCGAGGCCCGGATCGGCCGGACGCTGGCGATCAACCCGGGCAGTGAATATTCGGAAGGCGTGCTGCGCGGCGCCATCATCACGTTGTCCGGAAAGAAGGGCGTGCGTGGCTACCAACTCGTCGCCGGCTGAGCTGGTCGTTGCCGTCATCGGGTCGGCCCGGCTCGCGCCGCCGGATCCGCGCTGCGCACTCGCTGCGCAGCTGGGCGCGGCCATCGGGGCGAAGGGCTGGGCCACGATGACGGGCGGCTACGGCGGCCTGATGGCGATCACGTCCCAGGCGGCCGCGGCGGCCGGCGGGAGGGTCATCGGCCTGCCCATGTCGGGCTGGACCAATCTGGAACCCAACCAGTGGAACGACGAGCTGCGCTGGTCGGACACGTACGCGGAGCGGCTGGCCCACCTGATGGCCGCCGACGTCGTCGTAGCCCTGGACGGCGGCATCGGCACGCTGTCGGAGGCCGCCGTCGTCTGGGCGGCGCTGCAGACCGAGCCCGGCGCGGCTGACCTTGTCTTCCTCGGCGAAGGCTGGCCGCCCGTCCTGCAGTCGCTGGCCTCGCATCTCGTCGTCGACGACCGGGACCTCGCACTGGCCACCGTCTGCGCTGATCCGCAGCAGGTCGTCGCGCACGTCGAGCAGACCCGGTCACGCCAGCGGCGCACCGCCCGCCCGCTGCGGATAGCAGCTATCCCCGCCCGCTGGGACAGCGGCGCGCACCACCCCGGCGGCTGAGCAGAAGGAGGCCCAGGTCATGGAGCCAGAGTTCGGATTCGCGGCCGCGCGGCAGGTCGTCGACGAGGCCGTTCGCGAAGCCACCCGCCTGGCGGTGCGGATCTCCGTGGCCGTGGCCGACGAGGCCGGGGCGCTGCTGGCCTTCGCGCGCATGGACGGCGCGACCCGGCTGTCGTCCCGGACGGCCGCGGACAAGACGCAGACCGTCATCCTGACCGGCAAGGCGACGCTGGACCTCGGCCGGGAGTGGCGCGCGGACCTGGGCGAGGAGCCGGAGCTCTTCTACGGGATGATCGCGCGGCCGGACGTCGTGCCGTTCGGGGGCGGCGTGCCGGTGCGCATTTCCGGGCGGCTGGCCGGCGCGGTCGCGGTGTCGGGGGCGACCAGCATCCAGGACCACGAGATCGCCGAGCGGGCCGCGCTGGCGATCACCTCCCAGCGACTGGACCCATGACCGCAGACCTGCTCATCCGGGCCGCCCGCGCGGTCACCGGTGACGGTCTGGCCGCCGACCGGCCGCTGGCCGTCGCGGTCACGAGCGGTCGGATCGCCGCGGTGGAGCCACTCGACGCGACGACGCTGACCGGCCGGGACGTGCTGGACCTCGACGCGAGCGCCGTCCTCATGCCGGGCCTGGTCGACTCGCACGTGCACGTCTGCGAGCCGGGCAATAGCGAGTGGGAGGGCTTCACGACGGCGACCAGGGCGGCCGCGGCCGGCGGGATCACGACGCTGGTCGACATGCCGCTCGACAGCGTCCCGACCACGGTGAGCGCCGATGCCCTCGCGGTCAAACGGCAGGCCGCGGCCGGCCACTGCCTTGTCGACGTCGCGTTCTGGGGCGGCGTGATTCCCGGCAACGCCAGTGAACTGGAGCCGATGGCGCGGGCGGGCGTGGCGGGGTTCAAGTGCTTTCTGACCGATTCCGGCTCGCCTGACTTCCCGCCCGTGACGGTCCGCGAGCTGACGTCGGCCCTGGACACGGCGGCGGGGCTCGGTCTGCCTGTGCTGGTGCACGCCGAGAGCGCCGAGGCTGCCGCGGCGCTTGCTTCCGCCACCCCCGCCGGGACCGTCGGTGATCGGGGCCGGAGCTATCGCCAGTTCCTTTCACTGCATCCGCGCGGGCTGGAGAACTTGGCGGTCGCGCAGGTCATCGAAGCGGCGCGGGTGACCGGCGGGCATGCGCACATCGTGCACCTGTCCAGCTCGGATGCGATCGCGATGATCGCGTCCGCGCAGCGCGAGGGCGTCCGGATCACGGCTGAGACCTGCCCGCACTATCTGACTCTGGCCGCCGAGGAGATTCACGACGGCGACACGGCGGCCAAGTGCCGCCCGCCGGTGCGCGAGGGCACGAACCGGGAGTTGCTCTGGGCCGGCCTGCGCGCGGGGACGCTCAGCCTGGTCGTGTCCGATCACTCGCCGTGCACGGCGGAGATGAAGGCCGTCGACACCGGTGATTTCGATGCGGCGTGGGGTGGCATCTCCTCGCTACAGCTCAGCCTCCCGCTGGTCTGGACCCAGGCCCGCAGCCACGGGCTCGGCCTGGAGCAGGTCGCGGCGTGGATGGCGGCCGGGCCGGCTCGGCTGGCCGGGCTGACGGGCAAGGGCAGGATCGCGCCGGGGTTCGACGCCGACTTCTGCGTGCTGGCCCCGGACGAGTCGTTCGTGGTGGAACCGGGTCAGCTGCATCACCGGCACCCGGCCACTACGCCATACGCGGGCCGCGAGCTGTCCGGAGTAGTGCGGGCCACGATCGTGCGCGGCGTTCCGGTCGATCCCCTCCGGCCTGCCGGGCGTCTGCTGGCCCGTGCGTCTGACCTCTGACGGGAGTAGCTGTTGAAGATCATCCTGGTGAACGTCAATACCAGTGAGTCGATGACGGCGGTGATCGCGGCCGGGGCCAGGAAGTATGCCTCGCCGGGCACGCAGACCGTTGCGCTGCGGCCGTCTTTCGGCCCGGAAGCGGTGGACTGCAACTTCGAGAGTTATCTGTCCGCGGTCGGCGTCATGGACCGGGTGCTGGCCTACGACGAGCCCTACGACGCCGTGGTGCTCGCGGGGTTCGGCGAGCACGGGCGGGACGGCCTGCAGGAGCTCATCGAGCAGCCGGTGATCGAGATCTGCGAGGCGTCAGCGTACGCGGCGATGCTCGTCGCGCGAAGCTTCTCGGTCGTGACGACCTTGCAGCGCTCGGTGTCGGCGATCGAGGACCGGCTCAGCCTGGCCGGCGTGGCCGGGCGGTGCGCTTCGGTACGCGCCAGCGGCATGAGCACGCTGGAGGTCGACGCCGATCCGCCCGGTGCCATCCGTGCCATCGTCGAGCAGGCCAGGATTGCCGTCACGCAGGATCACGCCGAGGCCATCTGCCTTGGCTGCGCGGGTATGGCCGGGCTGGAGGAAGCCATCACCGGGGAACTGGGCGTTCCGGTGGTGGACGGGATCGGCGCGGCTGTCCGGCTCGCTGAGGCCGTCGTTGGCCTCCGGCTGACGACCAGCAAGGTCTGCACGTACGCGGCCCCCGAGCCGAAGGTGATCACTGGCTGGCCGCTGTCGCCGCCTGGCAGGCGGCCGTGACGCCGATCGTGGACCTCGCCTCTCGCTGGCTCGGCGCTAGCGTGGTGGCCGCGAGCGATGAATCCTTCGGCGAGAAGGAAAACCTGCTGACGCCTTCGCCGGCTGCCTTCGAGCCGGGCCACTACGGGCACCGCGGCGAGATAGTGGACGGCTGGGAGACGGGGCGCCGCCGGGAAGGCGGTCATGACTGGGCGATCATCCGGCTCGGCGCGCCGGGCATCATCACCTCGGTGGACGTCGATACCAGCTTCTTCACCGGGAACTACCCGCAGTTTGTGAGTGTCGAAGCGTGCGGATGCGAGGGCTACCCGAGCCCGGCTGAGCTGTCCGCCCCGGAAGCCGGCTGGGACACCATCGTGGCGAAGACGGCTCTGACCGGCGACAGCCACAACGTGCTGACGGCGACCGATCCCCGCCGATTCACGCACGTCAGGCTGTCGGCTTACCCAGACGGCGGCATCGCCAGGCTCCGGGTCTACGGCGAGATCGTTCCTGACCCGCGCGGCCTGGAGGCGCTGACCATCGACCTGGCCAGCCAGGAGTACGGCGGAGCGGTGGTCGCCAGCAGCGACGACTTCTACACGTCGGCCAGCACGCTGAACCGTCCGGATCGGGCCCGCACTATGGGCGAGGGGTGGGAGACGCAGCGGCGCCGCGACGCCGGGCACGACTTCGCGGTGGTCCGGCTGGCGTTCGCCGGCCGGCTGCGGCGGGTCGTTGTCGACACGGCGCACTTCAAGTACAACGCGTCGGCGGCGGTCGCGCTCTCCGGCTGCGCTGGCGAGACGGTGCCTGATCAGGACTCGCCTGACTGGCGGCCGCTGCTGGACCGGGTCCGGTTGCAGCCCGATACCCGGCACACATTCGATCTCGGGGCGGCCGGCCCGGTCACTTTGGTCCGGCTGGACGCCTTTCCCGACGGTGGCCTATCCCGGGTCCGGCTGATCGGCACGATCGACCAGGAAGCGCGCCGGGCCGCTGGCTATCGATGGTTCAACAGCCTCCCGGCCGGCCAGGCCGCGCGGTGCCTGACCGGCGCCGGGGTTCGGGCTGCGCTCGCAGCCACCGTCGTGGCCCAGCGGCCGCTATCGGAGAACTGGCTGACCGGGCAGCAGCCGGACCCGGCGGACGCGGATGGCATCGCGATCTTGGCAGGCCTGCTGGATGGCTCGGCCCGGTGAGCGTCAGTATCGGCCGCCCGAACTCGACGAGGACCCGGCTGGCGCGGCTGCACCGGTCGCTGTGACCTCGTGCCAGACGCCGCCGGAGGCGTTGATCCCGTTGCCGTGGTTCTGCCCCGGGCCGGTGTCGCCGGTGTAGGTGTAGAGCGGGTGCCCGTTGTACACCGCTTGCATCGAGCCGTCGGACCGGGTGATCGTGGTGAGCTTGCCGGTCACGCCCGAGCCGGCGGCCGCAGGTCCCTTGACCGGTGGCCAGATCGTGGCGCAGGAGCCATTGCAGTTCGACTTAGTACTGGTGTCGGGTACGAACCAGTACAAGGTGAAACCCTTGGCGCTGGTCAGCACCGTTGTCCCGCTTACAGTTGCCGTCTTCAGCGCACTCCCCGTGGATGCCGGGGCTCCCATGTGCGTCGAACTGCCGGAGCTAGCGGGTGCGGATGAGCCGCCTGTGCTGCCGCATCCGGCCGCTATCAGCCCGGCTACGGCGAGTCCGGCTGGTGCCAGCCATCTCTTGCTCATCACAATCCCCCGTTCGATTTGCCTGATTGCCCCGATACCTTTGCTCACGGCGCCCACGGCCGGAGGGTTCACCGACCTGCCTGCCCGGACCGACCGACAGAATCGCCGTCGTGCGCGGGTTGTCAGGATCTTCCGGCCGGTGACCCGGGCGGCACCGCGATATCGGCCCGGGCCGGGAGCCGGACCAGGGTCCTCGATCCGGCGGAGAGTACGAACCCCCGGATTCCGGACAGCGGCACCGCGGCGGACGCCGGATACCAGGCACCCGGGCGGCCGGTGATGGTCCAGCTCCCCGCGGCCACCTCCTGTCCGCCGCGGTTGATGACCTCCAGCTCGCAGGCCGTGCCGGGCCGGATTCCTGTTACCTGCACGCTCAGCCGCAGCCCCCATCGCGATGCCGCATACCGCACGGTTGCGCTGGCCCGGGTCTGCTGGCTGGCGGCCCGGGACGTGCCAGTCCACGCTGGCGCTGAGCTGGCGGCCGGCGGGCGGGCGGCTGCGCCGCCTGCCACCCGGCGATGACGCCCGCCCCGGCCACCAGGCCGGCTACCGCAGCAGCGGCGGCCATGGTCCGCAGCTGGCGTCCGCGCTGCCGGGCCGAGCGGGCCAGCATGGACCGCAGGACCTGGCCAGACGGCAGATTCCCGGGCCGCCCGGTGCCCCCGACGGCGAGCGCGGTGGCTTCCGCCACCGAGACCCGGCGCAGCAGCGCTGGCAGCCCGGCCAGCCCGGCGAGCTCGTCGCGGCAGTCGGCGCACCCCGGCAGATGCCGGTCGACGGCATCCCGGTCGGCGGGCTCGATCGCCCCCAGCACGTAGACCGCCAGCGCCTCGCGCAACTCGCCGCATGGCCGGTACGTGCTCACGGCCTCTGTCCGGCCCCCGGCTTAGTAGCTCCCATACCTGCCAGTACGGGCAGCCAGGACCGCGCGTTCACCAAGCCCCTCCGGATCGGCTGGCGCTGCGTCGCGAAGGTGCCGCTGCTGCGGGCCCATGTTGACTTCGCGACAGGTGAGTTGGGCACGCGGCGCCTGGGTATCGATGGTCGTGACATGTTGCGTAATTGCCGGCGGGCACATGGCTGCGCCTGACACACCGGGTCGCCGTCAGCCGCCTTGCGGCTGGCGGGCATCGGCGTACTCGCCGCCGCAGTCGTGGCGGCGCTGGTCATCATCGGCCGGGTCCACCCGCCCAACCCCGCGTTCAGCCTCTTCGGCCGCCAGTACGCGGCCGCGTTGACGCTGAAGGCGCTGCTCGCCACCGTCGTCCTCGGCGTGGCCGGACTGCAGGTGCTCCTTGCGCTGTGGATCTACCGGAAGCTGCCGCTGGCCGCCAACCCGCCGCGGCCGGTGCCGCTGGCGCACCGGGTGGTGGGTTTCGCGCTGTTCGCGCTGACGGTGCCGATCGCGCTCCACTGCCTGATCGCGTACGGCGTGCAGTTCACCAGCGTGCGGGTGGCGGTGCATTCCGTGGCCGGCTGCTTCCTTTACGGCGCTTTCGTCGCAAAGGTTCTGCTAGTCCAGGCCAGGAGGCTACCCGGATGGGTCCTGCCTCTCGCCGGAGGAACGCTCGCGGTCGTAGTCGTCGTGCTCTGGTACACCTCAGCGCTGTGGTACTACAACGGCTATCAGCTCCCGCACTTCTACTCGACCACGCCGCCTTCCCGCAAGCCGAGACCTATACGGTGGGGTGCTTGGTTGAAGATCCGGAGGGCTGCGTCTCGTCTCGCGTGAGCGGACGGAGGATGGCTTCGACCTCGCGGTGTCCGGGGCTGTCTTCTCGCCGGCACTCTTCCAGCGCAGTGGCGTGGTGCCGCGGGTCGCGGAGGTTGGGGTCGGCGCCCTGGGCAAGCAGCCGCCGGACGCTGGCGGCCCGGCCGTTTCCCGCCGCGGTGTGCAGCGGCAGCCGGCCCCACTCGGCGTCGGCCTCGTTGACCGGGGTTCCGGCCTCGACAAGCTGGTCGATGACCTCTAGCCGCTGGTGGTCGGCGGCGAACACCAGCGCGCGGATCCGGCTTTGCCGGGTGAACCGGGCTAGTGGCCAGCCGGTGAGATCGCCTACCGCGGCAGCCATCTCCAGGCTGCCAATGCGCGCTCCGGCGGCCGCCAGGACGTCCACGACCTCGGTCATGCCGAACACCGCAGCATGCTGCAGCGCGGTGGCGCTGGGCACGCCGCCGCCATCGGGTGCGGAGATCACGTCGATGTCGGCTCCGGCCTCGATCAGCACCTGGGCGACTTCGGCGTCGCCGTAGCTGGCCGCGGTGATCAGCGGTGTTTCCGAGTCTCCGGGCGGCCGTTGACTAGCGCGCCGGCGTTGAGCAGAGCTCTGGCCATGGCACCGGTGCCGGGCAGCTCGGATGGCAGCCCGAGCCGGTCGTGGTCGAACCGCAGCATGGCCATGTAGCTGAGCGGGTCAGCTCCGAGCTGATGGTCACACCAGTGCTCCATCTTCGCGGTGGCCAGCTCGGGGTGTTCGGCGAGCAGCTTGGTCAGCCGGGACAGGTCGCGGCTGTTGAGGACGTCGCGGCGTTCGACTTCCAGCTTGAGCGTGGCCCAGCTGGCGAACCCGTACTCGCGGGCCAGCGCCAGCTGCGCCGATGAGAGGACGAGCCGGTCAGAAACCGCGCGGATGCGCGCGATGGCTTCAGGATCACCGCGTTGGGCGGCGCGCAGCAGTTCCCTGGCTTGGTGGCGGAGCTGGTCGAGGTCGGGCCGGGCAGGCAGGTCAGGCATGACGTCTCCTGGTCACCCGGTGGTCCGCGGCCGGGCCAGAAGAGAACGTCATCAGCTACAGCCCTGCTACCAGCTAGCGGAGGTGGACTCAGTCCTGCCCGCGGACCCAGCGGCGCCCTCCAGCGCCTGGCGCCCATCGTATCTCCGCGGGCGGCCTCGGCCGTAGGCAGCGCACGCAGCCGGTGGAGTTAAATCAGGCGTTCGCCGGGCGCCGCTGACCCCCCTTTCTAGCACGTAGTCGCGAGGCGGCCGGCTGTTCAGTTAACCCCGGGAATGTGATCATGACGCCGGGTCGGCGGATCCCGTCCGCCGCGCGTAGGCCGGACGGTCAAGGATCTCCAGCAGCGCGCCGCGGAGCTGGCGGACCGAGGACTCGCCCTGGTGGTCGACGATCTCGGCTTCGAACTCGCCGAGAGCGGACAGGGCCAGGCGGACGGTGGCCCTTCCCTTGTCGGTGAACTCAATGATCTTCGCGCGGCGAAATCTTGGCGTGTCCTGCGCTGAACGCAAAGATGAATCATGTCGGATTTCGCACGCCGCTGGGCCCGGCAGCACCCCTTGCGGCCAGAGCGGCGGGAGGGGCATCGGCCTGGAAGTCCGCTGCGCGCCACAGCCAAGGTGCTCTTCGGTGAGCCGGCGGGGTTGCCGCGGTTCCGGGACTTGTCCGCCTTGGGGAAGGTCTTACTGGCCGCGGCGACTGCCACTGTGCTGGCCGGGTTGGTGCTGCTGGTCTTTGCCTCCGGTCCCAGCGCGCAGCAGCGGGCCTGGCAGGTCATTGCGGCCGAGGTCGTCGCGCCAGCGGGGCTTCTCGCCGGGTGCATCCTCGTCCTGGATTCGAGCCGGGATTACCTGCTCGGCTTGGCTGGGGTGGCGGTCTCGGTGTTTGTCGCGATTCTGCTCGCCGCCTTCGCCGGGCTGACGCTGTATGTCACTGGCTTCGCTCCCGCGACGGTTGCGGGAGTGGCGACCTCATCTAGCCGCCAGCACCTCGCGGTGGCGCTGGCATTGGCAGGGGTAATGGCCGCGTTCCTGCTGATAGCGATGCCGTGGTCGCCCTACCGCAAGGTGGCGCAGCCCTGTCTTACAGTGACGGCCGTGCTCGCGCCCGTCCTCGCGCTGCTGTCTCAGGACGGGCCGCGCGCCTTCCTGTACGGCTTCCCGGTATTGCCGGGCTTCGGTGGTGACCCCGTGCTGGTGGTGGCCTCCGTCGGCGGCCTGCTTGCCATCCCGCTGGTAGTGGCGAGCAGCATCGAGTGGGTGTCGGGATGCGTCGGAGCGGGCTTCCGGCTGGGGACGGCACTGCACAAGCGCGAACTCCTGTGGGTGCGTGCCGGGTTGGTCGCCGGCGTGCTGCTGTGGCTGGCGCTCGGCACGTCCGGCGGGCTGCCGGCGTGGCTTGGCGGGCACCTTGGCGCATGGCCCCTGGTCCGCGATGCCCACCCTGACGCGTGGGTCCTCGCGGTAGCGGTGACGGCTCTGGCGGCGTTTTTCGTCGCCAGAGCGCACGGCCGGCTGGACCTGCCGGAAGCGGTCAGCGCGGCGTACATTGCGACTGGCCTGCTCTTCTACAGCAGCATCGCCGCTGGCGTCTGGATCTTCTACCAGGCAGTCCACTTCCTGCTCGAGCAAACGCTGCCTGCCGCTGCCCCCGAGCTGGTCGTCGGCGTCGGCGTGTTCGCCCTGGCTGTCGCGACCTTGTGGTTCGGGGCCGGAAAGCGACGCCGGCCGGTCGCGGCTCCCGCTGGTCTCGCCGCGTGCTGTGCGGTGGTGATCTTCACCGGGTTCCGCTGGCCAACCGGCGCCCTGCCGAACGAGATCAGCTCAGGATTCCCCTTCGGCCTGAGCTTCATGGGGAGCGTTCTCGACAGCGCCGTCATGCTCGCCGCGGCGGCAGGGGTCATTGCTTTGCTCGCCTTCGGCGCATGGCTGGCCTTCCTCTGGTGGAGCCGGACCATCAAGACCACCAACGTGGACGGCAGCACGGCGGGGCGCACAGGCTACGAGACGGTGGTGCTGCCCCTGGCCTGCTGGTCAGTCCTGTTGCTGGGAGGGGCGCTGCTGCGGCTGCGCGGCGGGATCCTGCTGTCCGCGTTCGCCCATCCGGTGCTGCCTGACCCAGTTGTGTTCACGGTCGTAGCGGTGCCCCTCGCGGCCGTCGCCGCGCTCAGCCTGTGGCATGTGCGGCCGGAAGTCGCACAGGCGGCGCTCTGCGTCGTCCTCGTCATGCCCGTTCTCGCCTTCCTCCCGTTCGCCGTGCCCGCGTCGCTGGGGTCGGCCGGCAGGTTTGCCGTGCTGGCACTGGCCGCGCCGATCATCTACGGGCTGATGTTCGGCGGCAGGGACATCACACGTGACGGCAGCACCGAACGGAAGCTGACCTGGCTCGCCGGGACCAGCGCCATCGTCGTGCCGCTGCTCGCCTACCTGGCTGTCGTGGGCCATGTGCGAGGCAGCCTGACCGGCCTGCTGACCGACACCGGCCAGACCGCTGGGTCCGGCCTTGGCGCGCACCTGCGGCTGGTGCTGCTGCCGCTGTTCCTGACTTTCGTCACCGCCAGCCCGAGACCGGCGGCCGAATTGCGGGGCCGGTCCGCCCGGTCACGCGCGCTCAAGGCCGACATCATTGCTTTGTCCGTGCGCGACAAGGCCCTCGATGACACCTACCTGGACCACCTTCGCCGGCACCTGGCCGCCGCGAGCCCAGACGACCAGGCCAGATACGCGTGCAAGCTGGCAGAGCGCCTGGGCCGCTCGTACTCCGCGCCACGGCGCCCGAGGTTCACGCCGCCCGCGCACGGCCCGAGGGCCGCGCCCGGCTATCCCCGCCTGGAGTCGGTGACCTTCGCGCTCGACATCGCCCGGCGCCGGCTGGACGGCCAGATGCCGCCTGCCCGGGACCAGGCCAGGGCGCGTTCGCTGGTCACCCGAACCCTGCCCGCACCGCCGCCGGACGACCGCGCCGCCGTGCGCGCCCACGACACGATCCAGGTCCTCCATTGCCTGCTGGCCGACGGCGAAAGCATGTCTGGCGACTGCCTTGATGTACTCGTAGCCGCCTCGAGACACGAAGTCGAGGACGCCGCCGAGCCCTACCTCACGGGACCGACGGCCGGGGTGCAGTACACGCGGAACCTGGAGAAGGCGCGCAAGGAGATCGACGCGCAGCTCGCCACCCTCACAAACTTCGAATTCTACGAAGGCATGAGTGAACTCGTGTGGCTGGCGCCCGCCATGGTGCTGAACGACCCCCCTGGAGTGCGGACAGGCGCACCGGCTGGCCAGCACCCCTACCGGCACATCGCAGCAGGCCTGCTGATCTTCGGGCTTTGGCCGCAGTCGCCTACGTGAGGCTCGCGGGAGTGCCGAAGTAACTGAGAGCGAACACTGCGCGCCCCCTGGGACCACCAGACAGCAGGGTGGCGACACCGCCACCATCACGACCTACATCGAGGCCGGGATCAACCGCCCCACCGGTGGGTGAACGACGCGCCACGGGTTGGCCGTCCGCGCCTCTCGGTGGCGCCACTGCGTGGTCCCTGCGGAAGGGAGGGTGCGCGAGGTAGCCCTTCAGCTCCGCCATGAAGCGCTGAGTCTCCGCGCGATCATGCGATCCTCCGTAGCCCACGGGAGGTCAGGCCGGCCGGTTTCTCCGATCCGGTGGCACCTCACTGATGATCAGGACCAATTCAGTTGACGCTCTCGGCAGTGGCCAGGAGCGCAAGCGCATGCTCGGAGTAGATTTCGCGCGGCCCGGGAATGCTGACGCGCACGACGCGGTCGCACCCGGGAGCGCGGTGCGACTTGACGGGGGCTACCTAAAGGATGGAGCGCATGTCTCTGGTCCGTGCGAAAAGTAGCGGCGCGGTCCTGCGGTCGCTGAGCGGTCGAGGCTGCCCGCAATTTGCCGGACAGGGTTAGCCAGGCGCGGCGCATGTATGCCAAGGGCCTGGAGACCCTGCTGGCCATCGCGATAGTGACAGCTCTGGCGCCGATCATTGTGGCTGCGCTGCCCGGGCGGCCCGTGCCCCAGGCCGTCATCTTCGTTTGTAGCGGCATCCTCATCGGCCCGGAAGGTTTGGGTTTGACCGAGACAGGCACCGTCAGGCTGCTATCCGATGTCGGGCTCTGCTACCTGTTTCTGCTGACGGGCTACGAACTAGATACCGGCCTCCTACGCCGGCAGGCTGGCAGGCTGGCCATGGCCGGGTGGGCCGTCGGGGCCGCCATGGCCGTGGCGGCTACCGCGGGCCTGCATGATGCTGGCGTGGTCCGCGATTTCGTCCTTGTTGGCCTGGCGCTGACAACGACGGGGCTAGGCACCCTGACGCCGATAATGCGCGATGGCAGGAATCTGACCGGCAAGTCCAGCGGCCACCTCGGGGCTGCGTGGGCAGCCGGCCAGCTCTTCCCTATCATCGTGGTCGCATTCATCCTGACCGGACGCCAGGGGCTCACAGCGGCGGTCACGATCGCTGCCGCCGGAACTGCGGTTCTCCTGTTTGCCACTGTGCGGCGCGCCACCGGCAGCGCGAGGGTTCCTGCGGTTATCCATCAAGGCCAGCACGCCATTGCACAGGCAGTGCTGCGCTGGTCCGTGGTCCTGGTCGTCGCCCTGGTCGTGTGTAGTCAGCGGTTCGGCCTGCATGTCGCGGTCGGCGCAATGATTGCCGGGATAATTCTGCGCGGCGCCAGTCGCAGGATCGACGGTGACGCCGCCAGACTCGAAGACAAGCTCCACGCTGCTGGCCATGGAGTTTTCATTCCGGTCTTCTTCGTAACGTCCGGGATGACCTTGGACGTCGCGGGGGTCGTTCGGAACCCGATGCGCGTGCTGCTATTCCTCGGGCTGCTGCTCGCAGCGCGTGGGGTCGCGTCTCTGACCGTCTACCGGCGCGTGCTGCCAGCCCGGCAGCGGGCTGAGATGATCTTCCTCACCGCCGCCACCTTTTCGCTACTCGTAGCCGTGGTTGAGATCGGCTTGTCCGATGGCGTTGTGCTGCCTGCCAATGGCGTGGCTCTGATCGGCGCCGGGATCCTGTCAGTCCTGATTTTCCCATCCATAGCTGGCCGTGTGACCCGCAGTCAGCCGCCTGCGAGCATGGCAGGAGACGATGAAACGGACGGATTCGGCAGTGCCAGCCCTGCCGGGCATTAACCTCGCTCTTTCGCGTGGATAGTGGCTGAGACGCGTCGTTGAAGCAAAAAGTGCCTTTGAGCTGGGAGGATAGGGCTTGTCGAAGGACCTGTCCACGCCGAGCCGAAGGCACTTTTCATATGCAGAATACAGCCCGTCGCCCGAAGATCCTGGTCTCTGCTGACGGTTCGGGGATCGTGTCCCACGCGGGTGCACTGCTGCTGACTGAGACTGCCCGGGTCACCGGGCTGCAGTCCGGGCTGTTGGCGGGGCTGGGGCAGTGGCGTGCGCCGCGGGCGGTGCATGACCCGGGGAAGGTCGTGCTGGACCTGGCGGTGGCGGTTGCTTTAGGCGGAGACTGCCTGGCTGATGCCGGCGTGCTGCGCGCCGAGCCGCAGCTGTTCGGCCCGGTGGCGTCCGATCCGGTGATCTCCCGCCTGGTCACCCGGCTGGCCGCGGACGCGCCCGCGGCGCTGAAGGCAATCGGGCGTGCCCGTGCTTCGGCACGTGAGAGAGCCTGGCAGCTGGCAGGTGATGCCGCGCCCGGCGCTGGCGGCGGTCTGATCACCGTCGACATCGACGCGACGATCGTGACCTCGTGCTCGGAGAAGGAGCAGGCCGGCCCGACGTGGAAGAAGACCTGGGGTTTCCATCCGCTGACGGTGTTCGCTGACCACGGCCCGGACGGATCTGGTGAGCCGCTGGCCATAATGCTCCGCCCTGGCAACGCCGGGTCGAACACCGCCGCCGACCACATCACCGCGACCCGGCACGCGCTCGGCCAGCTTCCCGCCGCCATGCGGCGGCGGACGCTGATCCGCGCCGATTCCGGCGGCGGCACCCACGGCTTCCTGACCTGGCTGACCAGACCTGGCCGCAGGCTGCAGTACTCCGTCGGGTTCACCATCACCGACGAAGCTCAGCACGCCATCATGCGCCTGCCCGCGCGGGCGTGGACCCCTGCCTATGACGGCGACGGGCAGGTCCGCGACGGCGCGTGGGTCGCCGAGCTCACCGGACTGCTGAACCTGACTGCCTGGCCCAAAGGCATGCGCGTCATCGTCCGCAAAGAACGCCCGCACCCCGGCGCGCAGCTGCGGTTCACCGACCTCGACGGCCACAGGTTCACCGCCTTCGCCACCTCGGCCCGGTCCGGGCAGCTGGCGGACCTGGAACTGCGGCACCGCCGCCGTGCGCGGTGCGAAGACCGGATCCGCAACGCCAAAGACACCGGACTGCGCAACATGCCCCTGCACGGCTACGACCAGAACCAGATCTGGTGCCAGATCGTCGCCCTCGCCTGCGAACTCCTCGCCTGGACCGCCATGCTCGCCCTCACCGGCGACGCTCGCCGCTGGGAACCCAGACGCCTGCGCCTGCGGCTGTTCTCCGCCGCCGGACGCATCGTCCGCGGCAGCCGCCGCCTCCGCCTGCGCCTGGCCGCACGATGGCCCTGGACCCGCGACATCACTGCTGCCATCAGCCGCCTGCAAGCACTCACACCCGGCTGACCAAGACCCGCCATCCCGGCGACCACGGAAGGAGAACCAGCGGGCCAGTGGAACCCCGCCCGCCCGGCGCGACAGCCGGGCCGTCACCAGCGGCCCACGCAGAAAACAACGATCCGGGCCACCGGCTCAGGCCACCGACACAAGATCACGAAACATCGAGGTTAAGGCGTCGCGGGCGAACAGGCAAGTGTTGGCGCGCTACGACGAGGCCATTCTGGCTATCAGCCAGAGTCGGATGGCGGTTGTCGCCGGGATTACGGACACGACAATCCGCCGGGACTAAACACGGCGAGTCTTGCAGAATCGGCACGGGCGAATATCGCTCCTGGCCAGCGTGGCGCTCGACCGTGATTATGGGGTAGAGCCACGCGGCCCGATGAGGCGGATAAACCTGTGGCGGACGGCACTGGTAGCGTCCGGAGCGGATGGAGTTCCTGTCCGACAGCCTGGGACTGCAGCGCACCTAGCCAAACTCATGTCTGCCGCGGCGGTGGTCGCGCCAGCGAGGCATCCACCAAGTCAGGGTTCGTGACGTCGGCCAGGGGAACGCGCGCCGATAAGCACTCTGGCCCTGGCTGCCCGTACGGCGGCCGAGAGCGTGTCGATGTCGTAGGCGCCGTGGTGACGTCTGCCGTTGATGAAGAACGTCGGGGTCCCGGAGACGCCGCTGAGGTCGGCCGAGTCTACGTCAGAGATGACCTTCGGCTGCCCGGTCCGCCCGCGCATATCCTGCGCGAACCGGTCGGCGTTAAGGCCGAGCTCGGCGGCATCCCGGACGAGATCCTTGGCCGTCAGCGCATCCTGATGAAGCAGCAACTGGTCGTGCATCTCCCAGAATTTGCCCTGGTTCGCCGCCGCCTCGGCTGCCTCGGCCGCGAGCTGCGCATGCGGGTGGACGTCGGTGAGTGGCAGATGCCGCCACACGTAACGCAGATCTCCGTAGTCGGCCATTAGCTCACGCACCGCCGGCTCGGCCTGACCGCAGTACGGGCACTCGAAGTCGCCGTACTCGACCAGCGTGACCGGGGCGTCGTCGGGGCCGCGCACGTGGTCGCGGCGGGGATCGACCGGCACCGCCAGGTCGATGATGGTCTGCGCCGTGCCCAGCAGAGCACGCAGGCGCAGCCGCTTGGGCAGAAACGCAGTGACCCGGAACACGATCCAGGTCAGGGCCGACGACGCAACAGCAGCAGACAGCACGCCTACCTTGGCTTCGGCCAGCGCTGCGCCGTGGAACGCCAGCGAAGCTATCAGCAAGGACACGATGAAGCCGACGCCCGCGATGGTGCCCGCGCCGGTCACCGCGGCCCAGCCGATCGGCGGCTGGATCCTGCCGCAGCTGATCCTGGTCAGCAGCCATGCCGCGGCCACGGTCCCGACGGGCTTCCCGGCCACATATCCCAGCATGATCCCCAGAGTTACCGGCGAGCTGTAGGCACGAGCCAGGAAACCCCCGCTGACCACGATTCCGGCGTTGGCCAGTGCGAACAACGGCACGATCAGGTAGCTAGTCCACGGATGGAACAGCTGCTGCAACCGGTCATTCGGCGACAACGCCGTCCGCACGCTTTCCCGCGCCTGACTCGCCAGCTCCGGCGTCGGCTGCTCGCGGAAGAGGCGGAACGACTCAGACGCCTGCTCAAGGTCGCTGCGCGCGGCCGGGTAAGCCAGCGCGAGCATCCCGACCACCAGGCCAACAATCACCGGGTCAACGCCAGACTTGAAGAACGCCACCCAGGCGGCGAAGCCGAGCACCAGGTAGACGGCGCCGACGCGAACCTGCAGCCGGCGCGCGGCCGCGACCGCGGCGAGGATGGCCATGCCAATGACGAGCGGGGTCAGGCTGATGTGACCGCTGTAGGCAAGCGCGATCACGACGATCCCGGCCACGTCATCGACGATCGCGAACGTCAGCAGGTAGGTGCGGACCCGGTCCGGGACGCCAGCTCCGACCAGCGCGAGCATGCCGAGCGCGAAGGCGGTGTCGGTGGACATGGCTGTCCCCCAGCCACCCGCCGATGCGCGGCCGGCGTTGAGAGCCAGGTAGATGCCGACCGGCACGACCATCCCGCCCAGCCCGACCACAAGTGGCAGTGCGAGCCGCCGGCGTTCCCGCAGTTCCCCCATATCGAACTCGCGGCGCGCCTCGAGCCCTGCGACCAGGAAGAAGAACGCCATGAGCCCGGAGTTGACCCATTCGTGCAGATCAGCCGACAGGCCGGCCGAGCCCAGTCTCACCGACAGGTCGGTTCCCCAGGTAGCCGCGTAGCCGGATGCGTCCGCGTTAGCCCACACCAGGGCCACGAGCGTGGCGGCCAGCAGGACAGCCGCGCCACCGGTCTCGGTTCGAAGGAACCGGCGCAGCGGCGTCTCGCTGCTCCGCACCCAGGCAGTCCGGACCGAGAACCGCGACGCCAGATGACCCGACTCGCTCATCGCGCGCTCGCCCGCCCCGCTCGGTTGATGATGAGTGCCGGGAAACACCGCGGTCGCCGGAACGTCACCGCACATGCTCCTGGGACGCAGAATCCGCCGACTCAAGCTACATCGCGCCGACCGGGCTTCCCGGCTCAACTGTTTTCTCATTCTAGGAGGCCAAGCCCGGCCGTGGCTGAAGCCATCGCGTCGCCCGCTGGGATCGTTCCAGACGGCAGGCGGAGTCCCTGCTGGACCGTCCGCGATTTCAACCGCCCGCACTTAAGTGCCGCGTCAGCGCCAGGCTGCCGGATCATCCTGCTGGCAGCGAACACGAGGCGCGGTCACCTTCCGCAGCCATGGCCGCGCGCACCGAGCGCCGCATGAGCTGACGCAGCGAGTCCCGCGGACAGCTGCAGGCACCCCGCCGTCCCCGGACTGGCGGGCGTTACCAACTCCGCGCGGATGAGGCTACCGGCGTTTGCCGTACAGGTATGTGGTAGCGGGCGCGTCAGCGCGGCCGTCAGCGCGGCCGAAGCGAGGAGCACCCAGGCGATCTGCCCGGCGGCGGGATGGCCGTCCATCACGCCGCGTTCGGCGGTGACCAGGTGGGTGACTGGGTTGACGCTGACGATGGCCTGCAGCCAGCCGGGCATCGTCTGGGGCCGGACGAAGACGTTGCTGGCCAGGGTCAGGGGGAACAGCACGACGGTGCCGGTGCTCATGACCGCCTGGGGGGTGCGGAGCAGGAGCCCGAGGGTGGTCCACGCCCAGGACAGGCTGAGCGCGAACACCAGCAGGAGGGCGACGCCGGCCGCCGCGCCGGCCGCGCCGCCGGCGGGGCGGAACCCGATGGCGGCGCCGAGGCCGAGGACCAGGCCGGAGGCCAGCAGGTAGCGGCCGATGTCGCCGAGCAGCGCACCTGCGATGGGCGCGGTCCGCCAGATGGGCAGGGACCGGAAGCGGTCGGACAGTCCCTTGGCCGAGTCGGTGCTGAGCGTGATGCCCGCGTACATGGTGACAAGCAGCACGGCCATCACCAGCGTGCCGGGCAGGAGGAACTGCAGGTACCGGCTGGCCGACCCGGCCAGCGCACCGCCGAACAGGTAGGTGAACATCAGCGTGAACACGACCGGGATCGCGACCACGTCGGCGAGCTGCTCGGGGACGTGCCGGATCTTCAGCACAGCCCGCCATCCGAAGGCAGCCGAGGCCGCGAGCGGTCCCGGGGGTGCCGGGCGCGGCCCGGACGGCAGCGCGGCGAGGCAGTGAATGCGGGGTCTCGGTGGTGGCGATGGTCATGATGGTGCCTCCATCATGGCGCGGAGCGCTAGCGGCCGGTGAGGGACAGGAAGACCTCGTCGAGGCTGGGCTGGCCGATGCTGAATCCGCCGACGCGGATGCCCGCCTGGGCCAGCTCGGTGATCGCGCTGGCAGCCTGCTCTGCCGGCGGGGGCGCCGCCAGCGTGGCGGGGATGCTCGCCGTGATCACGGTCGGGTCAGGGCCGTCCTGAACCGGGATGCCGAGCGAGCGGCCCAGCAGCCGGCCGGCGTCAGCCCGGCGCGCCGGGTCCGCGAGCCGGATAGTGACGGTTCCGGCCCCGGCCGCTGCCTTGAGCTCGGAGGTGGTGCCTTCGGCGATGACTGTGCCGTGGTCGATGACAGCGACCCGGTCGGACAGCTGGTCGGCTTCGTCGAGGTACTGGGTCGTCAGCAGCACAGCGGCACCGTCCGCGGCCACTGCCCGGATGATCTGCCATATCTGCGCGCGGCTGGCCGGGTCCAGGCCCGTGGTGGGCTCGTCGAGGAAGTACAGGTCGGCGCGCACGAGGATGCTGGCTGCCAGGTCCAGGCGGCGGCGCATCCCGCCGGAATAGGTCTTGACCTGGCGGGAGGCTGATGCTTCCCGAGCCCGAAATGCATCCAGGAGTTCCGCGGCGCGGCTCCTGGCGGCGGCCCGCGCAAGCCCGGCCAGCCGGCCGAGCAGCATGAGGTTCTCCGCGCCGGTCAGGTCATCGTCGACGGTCGCGAACTTGCCCTGTCAGGGAGATCTGGCGGCGAACCGCGGCGGCCTCGGCGACCACGTCGTGGCCCAGCACCCGTGCGGTCCCGCCATCGGGAGCGAGCAGGGTGGCCAGGATGCGGACAATCGTTGTCTTGCCCGCGCCATTGGGGCCGAGCAGGCCGTAGACCGTGCCGCGCGCCACGGTGAGGTCGACGCCCGCCACGGCCGCGGTCGAGCCGAAGCGCCTGATCAGTCCCCTGGCCTCGATGGCCAGAGCCTCGCTGCGGCCTGACGGTGCCTTCGCGCGGCCCGCGGCCTTGGCTTCCCTGCTGCATAGCCGTTCCCTCCGCCTGCCGTTATCCTCTACACTGGTGTCAAGGTTAAGTTAAGTCTTACATAGTGTCAAACATTAAAGGGGCAGGCTGATGGCTCCCGCGCAGCCGCAGGTCAGGCGCCGGCGGCGGCGCGCCGACGCCGAGCAGAACCTGGCCGTGATCCTGCAGGCGGCAGCGCAGACACTGAGCGCGCAGCCGGACGCGAGCGTCGAGGACATCGCCAGGGCCGCCGGCGTCACCCGGCAGACGGTCTACGCCCACTTCCCGTCCCGCGAGGCGCTGCTGGATGCAGTCGTCGAGCAGGCGGCAGCCGAAGTGACTGCAGCGTTCGACGCCGCCGGGCTAGAGGACGCAGCACCGGGCGAAGCGCTAATCCGGCTGCTGGACGCCGGGTGGGCGGCAAGCGCCCGTTACCCGTTCCTGTGGCACCTGCCCGCAGTGAGCCCCGGCAGGGACCTCGAGCGGCACGGCCCGGTTGTCGGTCGGCTGCGCGAGCTGATCCGGCGCGGGCAGGAAACCGGGGACTTCGATGCGAGCGTGTCCGCCGACTGGCTGCTATCGGCCGGGCTCGCCCTCGGCCGCGCGGCCGAAGACGAGGTCAAGGCCGGGCGGATGACCATCCAGGACGCCAGTCGGGCCGTCCGGCACAGCTTCGTCCGGCTGTTCGGGCTGCCCGGCTCCGCGTCCTAGTCAAAGGCGGCGCCTGCCTCGCAGCAGAACCGTGCAGTTAAATCCAGCCGGTGCTGGCAGGCAAGAGGTGGCGCTGCTGGCCCGGCGGATCCGGCTGGCCGTTGCCGTCGGCCAGCCGCCAGGGGCCCGCATGCGGCCCCTGGCCGCGCAGTACCGGCTGACCCTGCACAAAAGCCGACTCCGCAGCTCGCCACGACACCCCGCGCCGACCACCAGCTACCGAGCAACGTGAACGATCCAGCCAGGATCGTCGCAGCCCTGTCCGCCACTCACCTGCTCGCGGTCCCCGGCGGAGGCTGTATCCGCCAGATAAACGAAGCGGAAAGCTGCCGGATGACCGCGGCGAACCCGTCGAAGTCGGCGGGCTTGACGATGTAGGCATTGGCGTGCAGCGCATAGCTGCCCTGGATGGAGACGGGGTCGTGTGAGGACGAGAAGATGACGACGGGGATGGTCATCAGATCGCTGTCGCCTTTCAGCTCGGCGAGCACGCCGAAGCCGGGAACATCGGCCAGGTTGAGCTCCAGGAGGATCAGCCGTGGTCTCGGCGCACCGCGAAATTCGCCCAGTCCGCGGACGAACTCGAGGGCCTGCCTGCCGTCCCGCGCGATGTGAAGACGCACGTCGTTACCTGCCTGAGCGAAGGACTCCTGAACCATGAGCGCGTCGGCCGGATCACTGTCGACATACAGCACGTCAACCGGGCCGGACGGCTCGCCGCTCATCTGAGTCGCTGCCCTGTCAATGGCTGCCGCGGTGGCGCCAGCCGCGTGGCGGACGATCGCCCGGGATCGGGCCGGCAGGGCTCTGGCCTGCTAGCGCGAACTGCTCGCCCTCCTCCTGCTTGTCGCGGTCGCCAAGCCAGGTGGCCAGCATGTAGTAGATGACCGGCGCGTAGCAGATCGCCGGGACTGCCCACAGCACGGCGGCTGCGAGTTGCCGGTCCATGGCGGAACCGAGGACTCCCGCTGGCGGCGCGCTGCGGGGTGTCAGGGTCGCGGCGGACATGCCGGTGATATATGCGATGATCCAGATCGTCCACATGGCGGCGGCGGCCATGGCGGCGCGCAACGGGCGGGGCAGCGGCCCTGGTTCTGTCAGGCCCGCGATCGCCCGCCACAGTCCCAGCCCCCCGCCGGCGAGCGTGACCAGCTCCGCTACCGACAGCGCTGGATAACGTGCCAGCGCGTCCAGTACTGCTGGCAGCCGCCAGGTGATGACCAGCCCGGTGAACGGAAGCAGCCGCCACGCGGCCGTGCGGGCGGGAGGCGGCCTCATTCCCGCGTGCTCGCCGGTCAGCCGCCGCGGCCTGGAAGCGCCGAGCCCGAGCAGCGCAGGAGTCAGGACGGCGAGCACCGCGAACTGCAGCGCCCGGGCAAAGGCGTACTGCCGCGCGTAGGTCGCGGCAGGCGGCAGGACCGCGACCAGCGCGAGTACGACAGCCATGGTGACCAGCCACGGTCGCGTGCGGTCCAGGAGCCGGGCCACGGCGCTTCGGTGATTGTCTGCGCCGCCCGCCCGGGCGATGCGGGTCTTGGCACCGCGGGTGCGCCAGCTTTCGGTCACCGGGGCCGTCCGGCGGGCGAGGCGCCAGCAGGCAGACGCGGCTGCGGTGCCGCCGCGCCGTCGCGGAGCAGGCGGGCGGTTCCGCCGGCCCTGGCCCTGGCGAGGCCCCGCCAGCCGCGAGCCGGCGTGCTCTCCGGTCGCCAGCACCCGGTGATGGCGGTGACTCCTGGCCGCAGACGACGCCCGTGCCGACCAGGCCCTCGCCGCGTGTCGTGTCGCCGACGATGGCGTCCGCCCAGATAGCGAAGCGCCGGCCGGGGCCGAAGAACGCTTCCGCCTCACCTCGCAGCAGCGGGATGCTGAGCACGGCATGCACCGCAGATTGCGGCGGCGGCGACTGCCTGCGCCAGATCGACGCCGGGAAGTACCTGCCAGGACAAGGCTGGACGACACAGCGGCTCCGGTTTCCGGCCGGGTCGCCCCGCAGCGCACCCGCTCGCGCCGGAGGGCCGGACGTTATGAAAGCTGTGAACCTGTGCTGCCTCACCAGCGGCCATCCCTCAGCGTGTCACGAGCCGTGTTCCCGGCCTGCCCGGGCATGCCTGCCGATTCCTTCTAGCAGGTACCGCAGGCCTTCCATGAACTGCCCCTCGGTGGTGTAGGCGGCGAGCTGATGCGCGAGGCTGCCGGTGTCCCCCTCATCAGGCGATCCGGCCCGGGAGGCCTCGAGCGCCGCGAAGCCGATGGTGTAGGTGTGCAGGGCCCCGTACGCGCTGCGGGCGGTTGCCTCGTCAAGCCCGGCCCGCCGCAGGACGCCCATCATGGCGTCCATGCGCTCGGCGGCGGCCGGCGACACGACGGGATGCCGGAGATACACGTGCAGCGCCGCGGGCTGAGTCACCAGGAACTGCCGCAGCCTGACGGCTGCCTCGATGACCCAGACCTGCCAGCTGCTCTCCCCGGCAGCCGGGCGCCAGGCCTGCGCGAGAAGAACATCGACGACTTCATCCAGCAGGTCGTCCTTGTCGCGGATATGCCGGTAGAGCGACATCGGCGCGACACCCAGATCAGCCGCCAGGCTGCGGATCGACATCTCCTCATATCCGCCGGCCTCAACGATCCTGACCGCCGCATCGACGATGTCCTCGCGGGAGATCGACCCCCACGGCGCGCGAGTGGCCGCGGTCTCGTCCTTATCCTGCCCAGACAGCCTGGTGACCGGGCCTGGTTCAGCCATACCCCCAGCCTACTCCAGCTTGCGTACGCGTACGCGTATAATCGCACTTGTGTACGCGTACGCATCTCCGCGCTGCCAGTTCTCGCTCAGGGCTCGCACGTGCTGAAGACCGGCCGGAAATCTCGGGCTGGCAACCGCGCCGCCCCGCGGGCTCTGGCTGCCGCCTTTGGCCGGGTCGCGGGGTGGCTTCGCATCTCGCCGCTCGGGCTTTTCTGTGCAGCTGTACTCGTCGGCGGCGGGGCGGGTCTCGGGGCGGTGGGCTTCCGCTGGCTCATCTACTCGGTGACCTGGCTGGCGACCGGGCACGAGCTGTTCGGCCAGCAAGGCCGGGTCGGCAGCCTGCACTTCCCGTGGCTGGGGATCGGGTTCCTGGTGCTGATCCCGGTCGCGGGCGGCCTGCTCTACGGCCCGCTGATTTACCGCTTCGCCCGCGAGGCCCGCGGGCACGGCGTACCCGAGGTGATGATCGCCGTCGCCGAACAGGACGGCAAGATCCGCCCTCAGGTCAGCGTCGTCAAGGCGCTCGCCTCGGCGCTGTGCATCGGCGCCGGCGGCTCGGTCGGCCGTGAGGGTCCGATCGTGCAGATCGGCTCTGCCCTGGCCTCCAGCCTCGGACAGCTTGCCCGGATGCCCGGCCCGAAGCTGCGGGTCCTGGTCGCCTGCGGGGCCGCGGCCGGCATCAGCGCAACCTTCAACGCGCCGGTCACCGGCGTCCTGTTCGGCCTCGAGCTGATCCTGCGCGAGTTCTCCGTAGATGCCCTCCTGCCGCTGATCTTCGCCTCCGTGGTCGCGGACGTTGTCGGCCGGGCGTTCTTCGGCTCGGCCCCGATCTTCAGCCAGATGCCGCACGATCTCGTGCTAACCCACGACTCCCAGTACCTGCTGGTGGCCGTTCTCGGCCTGGCCGCCGCGCGCGATCGGCGTCGGGTTTCACGCCATCCTCTACAAGGCCGAGGACATCTGCGACGCACTATGGAAAGGCAGGCCGGAGTGGGCACGGCCAGCCGTCGGCGGCATCCTGCTCGGCCTTGTTCTGCTGGCCCTGCCGCAGATGTACGGGGTCGGCTACCCGGTGATGAACCAGGCCATCGCCGGCAACGAGGCCCTGTGGTTCCTGCTCATCCTGATGGCCGGCAAGATGCTTGCCGCCAGCCTGACCATCGGGATCGGCGGCTCCGGCGGCGTGTTCGCCCCGTCCCTGTTCACCGGAGCGATGGCGGGCACGGCCTTCGGCATCATCGCCGATCACCTGTTCGGCCCGGCGGCCGGAAAACCCGCCATCTACGGCGTCATCGCCATGGGAGCAGTCTTCGCCGCGGCCGCGCAAGCACCGCTCACCTCCATCGCCAGCGTCGCCGAAATGACCGGCAACTACGGCCTGATGCTGCCCGTCATGCTCGCCGTCGCCATCGCCACCGGCCTGGCACGACGGCTGAGCTACGGCACCATCTACACCCGCAAGCTCCTGCGGCGCGGCATCGACATCGAGCTCCCTCGCGAGGCTGGCCAGACTCAACCGCAGACGGCCAGGCCGCCTGATCAGGATCCGCTAGTTCAGGTCAGCCCGCCGGAAGGCAACAACGGCAGCAAGCAGGACCGCCAGGCCGGCCACGATCAAGACGGCGAATCCGCCGAGGCTGACTCCCTTGCTGATCTGGCCGTTGGCCACCGACCAGTAGAAGAGCGACAGGTAACGGCCCGGCCGGATCCAGGAGATGGTCGTAGCCAGTGAGCTGAGCAGATACGAGGCGGCGGCAACGCCCGCGCCGACGCCCACGGCGGTTCCCCGCCGTCCAGTGGCCGCGCCGACGGCCATGGTCAGCAGTCCGAAGTCCAGTCCCATCAAGACGAGAGCGACCGAGATGCCGATCGCGTCGCCCGGACTGATCGCCAGCTGGAAGCCACGCCCGATGAAGACGCAGACAGTGACCGCGGCGGCTAGCAGCAGCGCTTGCAGGGCCATCGCCCCGGCCTTCTGGAACAGGATCGTCCTCCGGCGCATCGGCAGCGCTGCGATCAGGGCCAGGGTGCCGTCCTCGTCCTGACCGGCCAGCGCGGCGGCGCCGTAGCCGATCGTCAGCAGCAGCATCACCAGCGGGAAGAAGTTGCCGTAGATGTTCCCGTTCAGCCAGCCGCCGGGCGAGGTCAGCGGCCCGCTGACGCCGAACAAGGCCGCAGCGGTCGAGCCAGAAAGACCATTGAGTGACGTCGAGTTCCTGAACGACGGGTAGAGCGCCACCACCACGAAGGTGTAGAGGGCCATCCCGGCCGCGTAACCGACAGCGCTGCGGCGCCGCAGCCGCAGGTCCAGCCTGGTGACGTCAGTCAGCATGCGACGGCTCCGATTCCGGCACCTTCCGGTAGAAGTCGAGGAACAACTCGTCGAGGTCGGCATGGCGGGCGACGAAATCGATCGGGTCATTGCTGGCGATAACTCTCAGCACCGGCCCGATCTCGCCGGTCACGTCGAGCGTCAGGCGTGGGCCGTCGGACGACGTGATGCTGACGCCCGGCACCGCGCTCAGCGCTGCAGTGTCAACGGAATGCCGGAAGCGCACCTCCATCTTCTGCGGTGCAGCTCGGCGCAGGCCCTCCACGGTGTCGAGGGCCACCAGTCTCCCTTCCTTGATGATGCCGATCCGGTCGGTGACGCGCTGCACCTCGTCCAGCTCGTGCGAGGAGAGGAAGACCGTCCGGCCCTCATCGGCCATCTCCCGCAGCAGGCCCTCGAACTCGTGCTGCATCAGGGGATCAAGCCCGGACGTCGGCTCGTCGAGTACCAGCAGCTCCGGCTGGTGCATAAAGGCCAGGACCAGGCCGAGCTTCTGCCGGTTGCCTTTGGACAGTTCGCGGACCGGACGATCGACGACGACCTGGAACCGGTCAACCAGCCGCTTAACAAGGGAGTCATAGGTTCCGCCACGGGCGCGGCCGAACCAGGATATGTGCTGCTGACCGGTCAGACGGGGGAAGAGTTCGAGGTCGCCGGGCAGGTACCCGATCCGGCGGTGGATCTCGATGCTGTCACGAGCGGCATCGAGCCCAAACAGCGTGGCCCTGCCCTTCGTTGGCCGCTGCAGGTCGATCAGCATCCGGATCGTCGTCGACTTCCCCGCCCCGTTCGGACCCAGAAACCCGAACACCTCTCCCGGCTCAATCCGCAGGGTCAGATCGGCAACCGCGGTGGTGCTGCCGTATCGCTTAGTAAGCCCGAACGTCTCGATGGCACTCGTCATCGATCCGCACCTTCCTGATCGCCGTCCGCTTGCGCTTCCCCGCCTGGGACCTCCACAGCAGCTGGCATGAAGACACCGCGCGTGTAGACATCGACGACCTCCGCCGACCAGCGGACCAGACCATCGCGGGACAGCGGATCAATCCCGACAACCTCCGAAAGGTGCGGGCGCAGCAGCAGCATCGCCAGGTCGTTGCTCAGCAGGAAGGCATCGCGGACCGGCTCGTCGCGGCTTGGCCGGACAACCCCCGCCTGCCCCAGCGCATGCATGCCTTCCCGCGTCACCTGGTACAGACGCCCGAACAGCGCCACCCCGGCCGGGCCGCCATCACGCAGCAGCCGCGCGACATAACCCGCCATCGCAGGCTCGCGCTCCAGCCGGTCGGCAAACAACTCGGCCACGCTGGCGCTGCCACCCTCCTCAGGCACCCTCGCAAGATCGGCAAGCATCGACTCAACGAAGGCCGCGACACGCTCGTCCAGCACTGCCCGGAGGTTCTCCTTCGAGCCATAGTGATGGATCACCAGGGCCGGCGACACGCCCGCAGCGGCAGCGACCTGGCGGACCGTCACGCCGGCGTACCCGCGCTCCGCGAACAACTCCATCGCCGCGTTCCGGATCGCCGCCGCAGCTGTCAGGTCCTCCCGCGCTGAACCCATGTTCAGATTATCAAACAGTTGTACAGCCAGGTCAACGGGAGCCAGATTCTTGCAACTGATGGGTCCGCGCCGCGCCAGGACGCCTGCCGGTCCGATCGCACGCCACAGCAACGCCGCCGACACCGCGAAAGGCGCGTTACCGTGCACGTTGTGGACGTTCGCCAGCTGGCTAGAGACGAGCGCTCGGATCTGGCCGCGTTTCTTGCCACCCTGACGCCGCAGCAGTGGGATGCGACGACGTTGTGCGCGCGGTGGCGGGTGCGTGACGTCGTGGCGCACGTCATGAGCTACGACGACCTGGAGGCCGGCGCCCTGGTCGCGGTCGTGGCCCAGGCCCGGTTCCGGCCCGGCCGCGTCAACGACGCCGCGCTCAGCCGATACAGCAAGCACAGCCCAGAGCAGCGGCTCGCGCTGCTCAACGATCACCTGCAGCCCCGCGGGGTGCCCGCGGCGCTCGGCAGCCGAGTAGGCCTGGTCGAGACGCTCATCCATCACCAGGACATCCGGCGCGCGCTCCGCCTGCCCCGCGTCATCCCGTCCGAGCGGCTGCGGCCCGCGCTGCATACCGCCTTGACCGCGCCCGACATCGCCAAGCTATGGCCCCTGCGCGGCGTGCGGCTGGTCGCTTGCGACCTGCGCTTCTCGGCCGGCATCGGCCCGGAGGTGCGCGGCCCCGGCGAGGCGGTGCTGATGACCATCGCCGGACGGCAGGAAGCGGTCAGCGAGCTGTCCGGCCCGGGCCGGGCTAGGCTAGACGGGCGTCTTGGCCGCTGACGAGCTAACCGGCCTAACCGGCCGGGCCCGTCCGGGCGACCCTGGCACGCCCATATCCCGCAAGAGGGCAACGGGTTGCACCGGACCCACCATGCCGCTGATCAGTCGCGGCCGCGCCGCACTCAACGCGCACAACGAGACGCTGCTCGGCCTGCTCGGCCGACTGCAGGCAGTCGCTCGAGCGACCGCGAGAGCAAGTGGAGAGCCAGCAGTGACCGGCACTGAGCCACGCCCGGCCATACACGGCCAGCTGCCCGGGCCGCGCTCATCCACGAGCCGCGCTAGTGCCTCGCGCGGCCGATCACTACTGAGCTAGCTGCGGCCCCAAGGGCAACGATGGCGACTGCCGTAATGAACGCGATGTGCGTACCAGTGGCCCAGATCCCGTCTGGCAGGCCGAGCAATACGGCCAGGCCGCATGCCCATGCGCCAGCCAGAACGGTCGGCAGCCGTTTCCCGGTGAGCAAGGCGATGCACGGGCCGGCGATAAGCAGGCCGATGAGTATCACCCGGTGGCCGGTGGCAGCGTCGATGCCGGCAATGGCAGCGGTGGTGGTAATGCTGACTGCCCACACTCGCCGGACCGGCCAGCCGGGCACCAGGGATGCACGGCCAGCTGCAGGCATCACAAGGGCCTGGCCGGGCCGCCTGGAGCCGTTCGGCGAGACGTCCGCGGCGCCAGCAATGCCCTGCTGACCTGAGTTTTCGTCTCGCCCGGGTCCTGGCGTCTCCAGACCTGGCGCCTGCCTGCCAGCGACCGGCCGCATGGCGGCTAGGAGGATCAGGGAGGATACGAGGCCGAGGCCGATGACCAGCGCCTGGTTGCCGGATGCCGCGTACCCGCTGACGAGCAGGCTTACCGTGAACGCGGCGTAGGCGGCGATGATCGCGGAGCCCGCGCGGCGGCTCAGGCCCTCGTGACGCCAGGCGAGCATGAGGACTGCCAGGGAGAGGCCGGCGTACCAGGCGGTGATCAGCAGCGCTTGCCCGGATGGCTGGCCGAGGCCGAGCAGGGCGCCGGGCAGCAGCAGCCCCGCGGCCACGTTGAGGGTGTTGCTGTTCAGGGCGATGCTCAGCGTTGCCGCGGCGCGGCCTCGGCTGGCCAGGTAGACCGCGGCGACTGCGTTGGGCAGGCTAGTCACCGCTGCCAGCACCAGCCCGCCCGTGATGATCTCCGGAACTCCCAGGTGCTGCCCGAGACTGGAAGCTGACCGTTCCATGATCACGCTAGCGACGATGACGACAGCCAGCGCCGCCGCAGCCGCGATGACGTCCGGCCATCGCCCGCGGCTGGGCCTGATCGCGTCCTCAAGCTCCAGTTCCTCCTCGCTGACCGCCGAGCGCAGCCATGCCTGCCACCGGGCGGGCAGGTGCAGCCGCTGGCCGCCGGTTCCCAGGACGAGCAGGTAAACGCCGAGGACCACGACGGCCAGGACCAGCCCGGCCAGTGGTGTCACGGTGCCGCTGACGACCAGAATGCTGATCAGGGCGACGGCAAGAGCGACGGTGCCGCTGAGGGCGACGACCTTGCGGTGCAGCCTGATCCGGCCGGCCACGACAGCTCCCAGGCCGAGCAGCGCGGCGAGGTTGAACACGTTCGAGCCGAGCACGACACCTGCGCCGATACGCTGCTGGTGACTGGTCAAGGCGCTGACGGCCGCGGTTATCTCCGGCGCGTCGGCTGCCAGCGCCGCGACAATTCCCAGCAGCGCCTCGGAGAAAGAGAGCCGTTCGCCGATCCGCTCCAGCCGGGACACCAGCAGCCAGCTCGTCACCAGGCTGACGGCCGCACCGATCGTGAACGCGGCAACGGCAAGCACTGCGACTTCCTCCACTCCGAAGAACGCGCTACACAGGTGTGCAGACTACGACCATGTCCGTCACAGTGTCGTCTGAAGGCCGTGGGCATGCGCCATCCGGATCAGCGGGCACTACCCGCCGAAGCGCTGCGGCTGTAGGCATGTCCCACCTGCTCGGCCAGCGCCGCCGCGACCAGCCGAGCCTGCGGCGACGGCTTCGACCCGGGCCGGGGCGTCAGCAGGAAGCGCCCGTAGTACTGGCGTTCCCGAATACCCGAAGTTCCAGCTCCGCAGGCAGGCCAGCCTGCTCGACATCCCAGGCGGCTTCCCCTGCCACTACGCTGCCGTCCGCATTGAGCCGGGGCGGATGACTGCGCAGCGAGCCGTACTCGAACCGCCAGTCCTGCAGCTCCAGCAGGCAGGCCAGCAGGGTGCCTACATAGTCGGCTACCTCCTCCGGTGAGCGGGACGCGTGCGCCCTGGCCGCAGTCCCGTGCATCGTGGCCAGATAACCCTCATCTGTGAGCGCGACGAATTTTAGCCGCCTTGCCCATGCTGCCAGCTGCGACACTGCCAGACCGGTCACCAGCAGCAGCACCGCGGTGGTCACGTCCGAGGTGGCGCGGATCGTCAGCCTGTAGTACGGGAGCGTGAAGAAGAAGTCGAACCAGATCGCCGCGCCGACAGCGGCCAGCGCCCCAGCCAGCCTATTCCCGGCCGCAGCGACCGCGACTACGACGACAACCAGCAGCAGCGCGACGATCGTGTTCGACCAGCTGCCACGGAACGGCAGCAGAACTCCTCCTGCTGCCAGCGGCCCCGCCAGCGCGGCAGCCACCGCTGCCACATCACGGCCCGGCCAGCGCGACAGCAGGCCTGCCCGGCTCATGACCTCTCCCGCCACAGCAGGGTCACCCCGCCGGCGGACGCTACCAGGGACGGGACGAAGAACAATCCAGTATGGTTCCAGGCCCCCGCGATCCCCGTAGCGAGCACTGCGACTCCGGCCACAGCGGGGACCAGAGCCAGCGCGCGCGACAGGAACGCCGCAGCCAGGGCTAGGGGCGCCGGGGCGATCGCCAGCAAGATGGACGGCCACGTCCGCGGCGGCGGATCTGACCCGACCAGGTCCGAGATCGTGATCAGCTGCGCAGCGATGGCCAGCAGCAGCGCCGAGCGCCGCCATCGCCAGCTCGCTGGAGCCGGGACATCCGGCTGCTCGCTCGTCGCGGGTGCTGGTCCACTGTCAGCCGGTGCGCTGAGGGCCATCGCCATGCTCCTGTCGACGCAGAACCCACAGGTTCCGCCATTGAGGACAACGCGCCCACCAGGCTTCTCGGCTCACCTGAAACTCATTGTAGAGGCCGGGAGGCTGGCGGCCAACGCCACGGGCAGGCGGACATTGCCGTGACCCGCTTCCCTACCTGTCGGCCGGCCTGCGCTGATCGGCGAGCACCTGCGCGGGCGTCAGGGTGCGATGCCGCAACCTCCATGCAAGCCGGGCACGGCCGATCTCGGCCGCCAGGTCGGGAGGCGGCACCAGAACCACTGGGCACCTGGCCCTGGCTGCGCAGTACCGGCTGACCCGGCACGAAGCCGCACGCCGCAGCACACCACGACGCCCCGCGCCCAGCACGAGCACATCACCTGCCTGACCCGCGACATTGACCAGCACCCAGCCGGCAGGCCCCCGCTCCACACGCGGCTCGGCCACGGGAACACCTAGCGGCGACGGCTCACCCCAGACCGCCGCGAGCGCATCCGCCAACCGCTGGCATGCCTGCTCGCGCCATACCCGGATGAGCCCCGCTGTGGGCTGAACCTGCGCCGCGCGGTCACCACCGGGGGGCTCCCATGCCAACACCGGCACCAGCGCTGCGTCATGAGAACGAGCCAGGAACTCCGCATACCGCAGCGCTGCCAGGCTGCCCGGCGAGCCGCTCGCACCGACGACGACGCGCTCTACCCCAGTCACCGCGACTGCCCGCCCCTGGGAACATCTGCCCACGCATGGACGCTAAGCTGGCGCACCGCGACCACGCGCACCGCGTGCCGACTAGCGGTAGCCTTCAGCACGCCGCCTGAAATGAAGCAGCAGCCGCTCATCTTCAACTCCGGCAGCAGAATCATGAAATTTATCTGCCGACCAGACTTCCCGGCGCGCCTGCCACCAGATTAAACCCGGCAGCGTGCACTGCCAAGAAGGCGTCGCGGTCGCGGTCTGGCGCAGCGAGGTACCCGCGGATGGTGGACGGCCCGCGCGCGGCCAGTTCGCCGGTCTCGCCGACGGAGACCTCGATGTCGGTGTCGGGCCGGACTACGCGGGCTCCATCCATGGGCGAGATCGGTGCACCGACGATGTCCGCCCTCGGGTCGGGCGCTTGGAGGGAGGTAATTGGGAAGGGGCCTTCGCTCATGCGGACAGCCTGGGTGACATGGCCGCCACGTCGGGTCAGCTCGTCAAAGAGCGGGTGGGGGACGCGGGCTGCGCCAGGCCTGCAGAACAGCACCCGGCGGACGGCGGCATCCGTCCGCCACGATAGAAACGCGATCGAACAGCTCTGTGCGCGGCCCGGCCGGTCGCGTTTCCCGGGTTCAGGACGAGTCATGCTGGGCGAAGACAAATGGCCTCCGGAACCGTGGCATTGCTCGCGCATCAGGGGGCTTCGCTGCGTCAATGCCGGCCGCGCAGGGCGCACCTACCGCGCTGCGAAAGAGGGAATATCTCAAGCCCGCTGTTACTACCGCAAGCTCGTCTATGAACATGGCATCCCCGTTGTCTCCGGCAGGTGCCACACGGGCTTCTGCGTGGTGAAGCGGAGCTTAGTCATAGGTACAGCCCGCTACTTCCCGCTGCCTCGGAACCGATGGCAGATGCCGTCAGAAGGATGTCCACTGCTCGTCGTCACCAGTGCGGAGCGACCGGAGCCTGATTGCCAGCTCGCGCCTGGCTGCCGCATCAGCGTGGCCATCGCGCAAGATGGCACTCAGCGCGGACAGTTCACGCATCTCACGAAGGACTGGATACCCATCCCACGACCGGATGTCGCGGCCATAGGCGGCGACGAAGGCGTCGCACTGCGTTTCTGGCAGTCCGAACCGCGGCGCCTGGAGGGTCGGAATCAGGTCGATTTCCCGGTGGCCAGTGCTGACCGTGTCCCAATCGGCCAGCACGACCCGCGGGCCATCGCGGAGCAGGTTTCCCCGCCAGGCGTCACCGTGGATCATCCCGGCGGGAAGTTGAAAGCTGAGCTGGCAGTACGCGGCTTGGAGCTGCTCGCAGCGGGTCCGCAGCCAGCCACGTTCTTCCTCGTCGATCACTCTGCTCGCGTCAACGGCCCGGCGTACGGAAACAAGCGGCTGGTAGGCAGGCAACGGAACCAGGGACGCGAAGTCGGCCTGGCTATAGCCGACAGCTCGGCAGCGGACCGCTAACTTGACACCAAGGGCGCGGCGGGCCCCCTCGACGCGCAGTGACCCGGGCGCTTTAGACCACGCCCCTGACAGCCGCTGGGATGCTCCGCAGCGGAGGCGTCCTGTCCGAAGGTCTGCGGATGAATGCCCGCGAACGACGTCCAGATCGATCGCAATGGAGCCAGCGGCTCGCGATCGAGGTGGCCAAGGGCTCTGCACGACTACCCGCGCGACCGTCTCCGGCCTGCGGCCGGCCCGGCGATCATGCCTGACTTTGCTGGAGCATTAAGTTCTGTGATAGAACTAAAAAAGATTCTGTTACAGAATTACCTGGGAGTCAGTGTGAGATCGTCAGCCCAACAGCCGGACGCTCGCACGGCCGGGCGGGGGGCCGGATACCCGTCGTGATGCTGCTGCGGGAGCGCCCGGCCCCGGGTGGTGCGTGAGCACCGGCTGGCGCCGTGGTTCGCGGTCGCCACGGTGTGCTTCGGCGCGTTCATGGGGCAGCTGGACGCCAGCATCGTGACGCTTGCGTTCCCCGCGTTGCAGCGCCAGTTCAGCGCCGGCCTGGCCGGCGTTCAGTGGGTGTCGCTGGCCTACCTGCTGGCCCTGGTCGTGCTGCTGGTGCCGGCTGGCCGCTGGTCGGACCGCTTCGGCCGCAAGCTGATCTACCTGTACGGGTTCGTGGTGTTCGCCGGCGCGTCGGCTGCGTGCGGCCTGGCGCCAACGCTGGCCGTGCTGATCGCCCTGCGGGTCCTGCAGGGTGCGGGGGCGGCCATGCTGCAGGCCAACAGCGTCGCGCTGGTGGCTACCAGCATGCCGGCCCGTTCCCGGCGGGCGGCGCTCGGGGTGCAGGCCTCGGCGCAGGCACTCGGCCTGGCGCTCGGCCCGGTCATCGGCGGGCTGCTGGTCGCCACGGCCGGGTGGCGGTGGATCTTCTTTGTCAATGTCCCAGTCGCCGTGGCCGCGGTCATTGCCGGCTGGCACCTGCTGCCGCGTACCCGGCAGCTGGCGCCTGGGCGGGGCGCGGACCCGCTCGGCCTGGCGCTGCTGGCCATCGCGGCCGCGGGCGTGCTGGTGGCGGTCTCCTCGCTGTCGGGGCTGGGCCTGCCGGTCCTGGCGCTTGCCGGGTCAGCAGCCGCCGCGGCCCTTGCGGTCGCCGGGCTGGCGTGGTGGGAGCGGCGCCCGGCCGCCCCGCTGGTCGACCTGCCGACGCTGGCCGGGATCGGGCCGGCGCTCGGCGGTGCCCTGTGCGCTTACCTGGTCTTGTTCGGGCCGCTGGTGCTGTTCCCCCAGACCATCGCCGCCCTCGGCGATGGCGCGCTGCGGGCCGGGCTGGTGCTCACCGCCTTGCCGGCCGGGTTCGGGCTGGCCGCCGCCACGGCCGAGCGGCTGCTGCCGGCCCGCTGGTCCAGCCGGCGCCGCTGTGCCGCCGGAGGCCTGCTCGCCACCGGTTCGGTGGCGGCGCTCGCGATCCCGGCACCGGTTGTTGTCACAGTGCTGCTGCTCGCCCTGCTCGGCGCCGGCCTGGGCGCCTACATCCCGGCCAACAACGCCCAGATCATGGCCGCGGTCCCGGCCCGCGACGCGGCCACCGCCGGCGGGATGGTGAGCATGACCCGCGGGCTGGGCACCGCCCTGGGCGTTGCCGTGGTGACGCTGAGCCTGCACGCCGGAACCCGCCTCAGCCCCGGTGCCGGGCTGAGGCTGACGATCGCGGCGCTGGCCGCAGCCGCCCTGGCCGCCACCTCGGCAGGCCTGCGGCCCGGCCCGACACACGGCGGCCTCCCGCGTGGCGGCCAGGCCGCTGCAGGGGAATGCCAGCGGTGACTGATACCACTCCGGCCATGTACGGCACCGCCCGCGACGACGCTGGGCGGTCCGACGGCCTCGCAGGCGGAATCGCTCGGCTGCGCCGTGCGCTGCGCCGTGGCGCCCGGGTCGCCGACCCCGGCAACCCGCTGACGGTGGCCCAGCTGGAACTGCTGTCGGCGCTTGCTGAGCATCCCGGTGCGCGGCCCGGCCAGCTGGCCCGGCTGCTGCACACGCGCCCCAACACTGTCACCACCATCGTCAGCGCCCTCACCGCCCGCGCGATGATCAGCCGTGCGGCGGCTGACGGAGACCGGCGTGCCGTCGAGCTGACCGCGACCGACGCCGGGCGGCAGGCCGTGTATGCGTGGCAGGCCACCAACGCCGCCGTACTGCACCTCGCCCTGTCCACCCTGCCCGCAGCGCAGCGGCGGGCCCTGGCCGCCGCGGTCCCGGCCCTCGATGCCCTCGCCCGCGCCGTCGACCAGCTCGCCGACACGCCCGCCCCGCCATCGGTGCAGGAGCCCCCGTGACCCGCCGCAAACCTCACTTGCCGGGCCGTCCGCGCGCTCCTGGCAGGCGGCAGCGCTCATCGCGGGCCGGACGGCCATCGTGACGCTCGCCCAGCACCGCACCGCCGACTTCATCGCCGCCGGCGCGCTGACCCCGGCACGGCGATCATCGCGCCGGCCGAGGCTAACTTCCGTGCTCACCACGGCAAAGCCTCCGACCTGGCCGATGTCCTCGCGCCAGCGCCGGCCATCGCCGCCGTCCTGGTATACCTGCCCGCCTTCGCCACCGGCAGCCGCCCACCGTGAAAGTGGCCTGCGCGTTCTATACCGTGTCCGTCGCTCCCGGACTCCGGCCGCGCCTGCCTCCGCTCCGCACCATGAACGGAACACCGAGATGGGAGCAAGCCGAGCGGCCGGGCGACTCGGTGCCGGTGTGGCATGCGGCGACCCGGATCCTAGGAACATCAGGCTGCTAGCAATCCAGTAATTCCAGGCTGCGGCCTGACGTCAGGAGGAACGAGTGGCGCTGCGCATCCCGAGCCCGCCGTCCAGCGGGTTCCACCTCGGCCCGGTATTCATTCACGTCTACGGACTGATGTACGTCATCGGGATCACCCTGGCTGTGCTGATCGCCCGTCGGCGCTGGAAAGCCTGCGGCGGTGACCCGGCGCTGGTGGGCGATGTCGCGCTCTGGGCGGTGCCGGCGGGCATCATCGGCGGCCGGATCTACTTCGACCTCACCACCCCGAGATACATCCCGCACCACTGGTACGGGATCTTCGCGGTCTGGGACGGCGGGCTGGGCATCTGGGGCGGCGTCGCGCTGGCCGCGGTCGTCGGCGCCTGGCGGGTCCGTCGGGCCGGCGCCGACAATGGCCTGTTTATGGACGCTGTCGCCCCGGCGCTGCTGGTCGCCCAGGCGATCGGCCGGGTCGGCAACTACTTCAACCAGGAACTGTTCGGCGGCCCGACCAGCCTGCCCTGGGGCCTGTACATCTCCCCCGCGCACCGGCCGCCGGCTACGCCGGGTACGCCAAGTTCCAGCCCACCTTCCTGTACGAGCTGATCTTCAACCTGCTGCTCGCCGCGGCCCTGGTCTGGCTCGGCCACCACCGCCACCTCAGGCCCCCCGGTCTGTTCGCGCTGTATGTCACCGGGTACTCCGTCTACCGGATCTTCGAGGAATCGCTGCGAGTCGACCCATCCGAGCACTTCCTCGGGCTCCGGCTCAACATGTACGTCTCCTGCGCCCTCACCATCGCCGGCGCCGCCTGGTTCTGGCGGACCCAGCGACACCCGGCGGGCGCGCCGGACGCCCCGGCCGGCACTGTCGCCGCCGGCGACAGCAGCCGGGCGCAGCGGCAAGCCGGGACGCCGGGCTGACGGAAACAGGTGGCCATCCTGGCGCGAAGCCGCGCGGCCCGCCGCTCCGGCGGCCCACACTCGCCGGTGCCCCCCCCGGGCCGCCGATCAGGAATGCGGCCTGTGCATACGGATCTGGGACCCGCGCCTTCAACTGTGGCGCTTCACCTTCGACGGCACCGCCCAAGGCCATCTCATCCACATGTACGCCCGCGAGATCGGTGACGAGATCGTCATGGAACAGGCGCGGGGCGGTGACCTCATCCGCTGGATCTTCTCCGCCATCCGGCCCGAATCGTTCCGCTGGCGCAGCCAGTGTTCGACCGACGGCGGCGCAAGCTGGCGAGTGGAGCAGCAGGTACGGGCCGACCGCGCCACCACACCGGCCGCAGCAGGCGATCTTCCTCCGCTCGACGCCTTCTGATCGATCCCCGAAGGGCCGGTTCCAGCTCGTCAACGTCTCCCACTGGGACAGCGCCGAATCAACCACAGCCGCGCACGCGGACCCCGAGTGACAGGCGTCTCGCGCCGGCCGCCGGGAGCGGTGGTCAATCCGCCGCTGTACAGGGTGGCCAACTACGCCATCCCCAGGTACCGGTGAGCCGAATCCAATTCCTGCCGGTGGCTGTAGCTGGCTGGCAAGCCGGTCCGGCCGGGCGGGCGCGCGGGCGATCCACGCGATGCACTGGCGGGCGCGGAACCGGCCGGGAATAGATCCTCGCCGCCACGCTTGCCCGGACCGGGCTGACCGACCCCGCTGGCGCGCCGCTGCATTACACCTCGCACGACTTCCGCCGGATGCTCATCACCGACGCGATCATGAACGGCCTGCGGCCGCACATCGCCCGGATCATCGCCGGGCACCGCGACTTCAACATCACCGTCGCCAGAGGCCGTCTACCCCGACGAGGCCATCCAGGCCCACCTGGCCTTCCTCGCCCGCCGCCGCGCGGCGGTCCTCAAAGCGAATCGCAGCGCGCCCCGGCCCCGGCAGGCTGTTCACCGCAGCCCAAGCACGCCCGTGGGGGTGCCAGCGGGCCTGAGCCAATCCGTGCGGGTGAGTGACGGCGCAGGTGCCCTCTATCCGGCTGGCATTCCACGACGTCCTGCAGCCGCCCTCAGCAGGTAGTACAAAACTCCCGTAACGACGAAGCCAATGTAGAAGGCAAGGTCGGCGCCATGCAGAGCGCTGGCGACGGGCCCGACCACGATCGAGGTGTCCATGAACGGCACCATGGCAGCGAAGCCGAGCATGAAGGCCGTGATCGCGGGCCAGCCGCTGCCCAGGCCGCGGAACGTCAGCGCACCCCGCAGGAACGACGGCGTATAGAACGTCCGGTCGTAGTGCCAGTCGATGATCACGATCGCGCAGAATGGCGCTATCCAGTAGCCGATGAACAGCAGAACGTTCTCGAACCTGCCGGAGGTATCACCCGCGTGCATCCACAGGATCGCGGCAAATGCCAGCACCGCCACGAGGGCGGCCGTGAGCGGGCGCTTCACCCGGGCACCCAACGCCTGGAACGCCAGCGATCCGGTGTAATCGTTCATCGAGTTGGACGTGATCGCCCCGAAGACGATGGCGATCAGGGCCAGCACGCCCAGTGTCCCCCCGCCCATCAGGGTCCGGACGCCGGACGCTGTCTGGTTTCCGAGCACGCTGGCCGCGGCAAGCCCGATTGTCTCTACCCACACATATGATGCGGTCAGTCCACCCAAGGTCAGCCAGAAAATCCCCGGCCTCGACGACGTCGGCTTCATATACCGGCTGTAGTCAGAGGCGTACGTGGCCCATGAGATTCCCTGGCTGAGCGCTATGGTCGCCATAAGCACGAAGGCGCCGATCAGGGCCCCGCCATGAACGGTATCGACCGGCAGCACGATGTGATGCTGGAAAATCCGTACAGTCAGCACGAGAAACAGCACGATGAGCACGGCCGAACCCCACGACTGAAGTCGGTGCACGAACTCGTACCCGTAGATGCTGACCAGGCCCTCGATGGCCAGCACGATCGCCGCGCCGACCCAGAACGGCACGCCGAGCAGCAACTGTGCCGCTTCCCCGCCGAACAGCCCGACAAGCGCATCCCAGGCGATGGACGACAGCCACTGCACCGTGCCGGGGACAACAATGGCCTTCCCGAACGGCAGCCGCGCCAGCGGCAGCTGGGCGGTCCCGGTCCTCGGCCCCCAAGTGCACAGCATGGCTACCGGAACGGAGCCGATGACCGTACCCAGGATGATCGCAGCCAGGCCTGCCTGGAACCCCAGCCCGAGCGCCACGGCCAGCGTGCCCGCGAATACCCCCGACAGCTCCATGTTGGGCGTGAACCAGATCGTGAACATCCGGTAGATGCCGCCATACCTGGAATCCTCAGGGATGGGCGCCATTCCCTGGCTCTCAAGGACCAGGTCGCCAGCGCGCGTCGGCCGCACGCCGTCGAAAACACTGAGTTCGTCGATCGCCCCAGCCACGGAACGCTCCCTTCGCCGGCATGATCCGGATCAGGTTCCTAGCGGTCGGCGGCTGGCCAGCCACCCTCTCAGCCCGGTCCGCACCGGACTCCCGCGCGTGGCTGGCAGTCTATGCCGAACTGCCAGCTATCACGAGCGCCGGTCCGGTGGTGGCTCGTAGTCAACGACAACGGCGAAGCCGACTACCTCGACCACATTCGCGAGGCCGCCCGAACTGTGTACTGCGGGTCGACTTCCGACTTTCTGGCAGGTCAAGTGACCGGGGCGGCCGGGCTGTGCTTCTTCCGGCCGCGCGGACAGTTCACGCATCTCACGAAGGACTGGATACCCATCCCACGACCGGGACGAGCGCGGAGAAATTGCCAGTCCCGTGATCGGCACGGTGCCGCCGCCGGCGGCATGACCGCTGATGATGACCGAAGCGGTGAACGCGGCGTAGGCAGTGATGATCGCGGCGCCTGACCGGCGGTCAAGCCCGCGGTGGCGGTAGGCGAGCGCGAGCACGGCCAGGCTGAGGCCGGCATACCAGGCGGTGACCAGCCCGGCCTGGCCCGACGGCGCGCCAAGACCGATGAGCGCGCCGGGCAGCAGGAGCCCCGCGACCACATTGAGCGTGTTGCTGTTCAGCGCCGTGCTCAGCGTCGCGGCGCCGCGGCCGCGGCCGGCCAGGTAGACGGCGGCGACGGCGTTGGGAAGGCTGGTGACCGCGGCCAGCACCAGGCCGCCCGTGATGATCTGCGGGACGCCGTACCGCGTGCCGAGACTGATGGCGGCCCGTTCCATCGTCACGCTCGCTACCACCACTGTCACCAGCGCGGCGGCGGCGATCACCACGTCGGGCCACCGGCCGCGGCTCGGCCGGATGGCATCCTCCAGCTCGATCTCCTCCTCGGTGACGGCCGATCGCAGCCAGGCCTGCCACCGCCGGGGCAGCCGCAGGCCTCGCAATCCGCGGCCTTCAGTGCCGAGCACCAGCAGGTAGAGGACCAGGACGGCGACCGCCAGCACCAGCCCCGCGGCGGCTGACAGCAGACCGCTCACCACCGCTGCGCAGATCAGCGCCACCGCCAGCGCTACCGCGCCGCCGAGCACAACCACCTTGCGATGCAGGCCTATCCGCCCGGCCACCACGGCGCCCAGGCCCAGCAGCGCCGCCAGGTTGAATACGTTCGAGCCCAGGACCACTCCGGCGCCAACGCGCTGCTGATGGCTGGCCAGCGCGCTGACTGCGGCGGAGATCTCCGGGGCATCGGCGGCGAGCGCGGCCACCATCCCCAGCAGCGCTTCGGACAAACCGAGCCGCTCGCCGATCCGCTCCAGCCGCGATACCAGCAGCCAGCTCGTCGCCAGGCTCACAGCCGCGCCGGCCAGGAAGGCCGCTACCGCCAGCACTACACCGTCCTCCGGCTGCAGCCGCAGGACAGGTCTGCACGCCGCCCCATCACGACACGCTCCGCGCCGACCGGCGACGCCGTGTCCATGCCCGACCGGACCTGTCAGCGGCACCGACCAGTTGCGCCCGCGCCGCCAGCCTGGATCCCGCCGCCAGCATTAGCAGGAGATGCACGCAATCCTGCCCATCGCCCGCAACTCGCAGCGGCAGTCCGCCGGGCGGGCCCGAATCACAGGCGCCGTCACCTGCCATTAGGGCACCGGGCGCCTCAAGGCGTGCAGATGGTTCGGCAGCGCCCGGATTCAGACCGCCACTCCCGCAGACCCACGAGGCTGACGAGCAATTGGGTGGAAAGTCGGCGGCCGCCGCAAACACGCACAGCAGCGATCGCGGTGCGCTATCTGATCGCGCGGTCATCGCCACAGCCGATGCTCCTCAGGGCGCGGAACCGGAGGGCTTCTTAAATCCAATCCTGCGCCGACCAGGCTTCCCGGCTCACCAGCCCCGAGCATAGACACCCGCATCAGGGCAAGCATCGCGCTCCGCCGCGGAGACCGTCCAGCCCGGGACCTGCGCTTTCCTGCCGCGCTCTCACCTCCAGATATGCCTGGCGGCGCAAGGCAGTAAACCGCCGGGTCCCGCCACCGACAGCGAACCTGACGCGCGAGCGAGCGCGACGATGGCCCGGTGTTCACCGGCCAGCTCCGAACGTCCATGGCATCGGGCGGCTGTGTCGGCCAATCAGCATCCCGACGGCCGCGTCCTCGCCAGGACACGCGATCCCTGCCCGGACGGTCCGCGATATCTCCTGGTCCGCCGGGAAGCACGCCAGGAGATGCCAGCCAACATGGCGGCGCTGAAGCAGCGGGTGGAGGCAGACTGAGCCGCCGGGACACGCCCAGGCCGGGAACTCATAGCCAGGCAGCGGCGCACTGGGATGCCGCCCATGCCCACGGCGACGACACGCGGAACTGGTCCGAGCAACGCCCGCATATATCGATTCGGATGCTCGACAAGCGGCGTCAACGTGAACCCACTTCCTGACCGAAGGCCGACGAGTCCCTGGAATCGGCGCCCGAAATGGGCCGCCGCCAAGAACTGCCCGCACAGTCGGCCAGACTACGGTCCGCCTGGTTCGCTCCACAGTTTGATGATGGCGACGACCATGACCACGAACGCTGGCACGAAGAACAACCCGGTGTGCCTGACAGCGCCGATGATGCCCACCAGCAGCACGACCGCGGCGGCGACGGCCGTCAGCCGAGCCAGCCGGGCGGGCAGAAACGCGGTGCCGGCGGCGAGCGGGGCCGGAGCGATAGCGAGCATCAGCATCGACCATGTGGCCGGCTCCGGGTCTGCCGACACGAGCGCGGAGATGGTGATGAGCTGGGCGGCGCCGGATAGCAGCATGGCACCACGGCGCCAAGGCCAGCTGGGAATAGTGGCTCGCCTGGCTACCCGAGCCGAGGTCAACAGTGCGGGTGTGGCGGCGACGGGTTGGTCTGGCTGCCCGGTCATCGAAACCTCCTGCGGCGCGCGCGAATATTCCGCGCCGACCAGGCTTCCCGGCACACCTGACAGTCACTCTAGACTCCGGCGCACGGCCTGCCAATAGCCGGCCGCTAACACCGCTGCCATCCCGATGGAGGACGCGGTGAGCGAATCTTCGGTGCAACGCTGACATTACGGCTCTGGCCGCTGCCGCCGGACAGTCCGGGCGTCGCGGCGATTAAGCCGCTGGCGATCAGTGTCCGCCGAGCGGCTCTGACGCTTGTCGGGGAGTCCACGTGGACGCGGAGCACGGCATGATATGCGCGCTGGATATAGGCCCGGTTGGATTCTTCGTCCACTGTGGATTGGCTGAGTCGCTCGATCATCACGGCCTGGCCGAGAAGCAGCCGGCGGCGTAATGGCGCTCCATGATCTTGGCGAGCGCGTCGAGCTGGCGGATCATCACCGCGGTCTGCTGCTCATGCCGAGCGCCTATCTCTGGCGAACGTCGCCGCGATCGTTGCGGAGCCCTGGCAACCGACGACGACACGCGGAGATCTCTGCCTCGGCCCGAAATCACGATGTGCTCGCCGGGCGATCCCACCGTGTCTCATAAACGGTGCACGTCAGCAGGCGACCAGCGACCCTGACCTGCACTTGCCGCGCGTCGTCTAGGTCCTCGGTTTCATATAGGACCCGCGCACCGTTGAACTCATACTCGACGGCCCACTTCTGGTACTCCGTGATGTCCAGCTCGCCGTGGCCCATGAGGCAGAGGGTACCGGGAACGCTTCGGTCAGCCCCGAAATCGGGATCAGCTCACCGAGTGGCTTCCCCCCGATGACAGGGATGGCTCCAGCCTCTCCTGAGAACCTGAACTGACCTGAGTCCGGCGGCGCGGCATGTCGGCCAGCCTTGCCCAGTGCGCGGCCCCTTGCCACTGGCGGGCGGACCGCTGGTTATCCCGAGCCGAGGCGATTACTGCCATCGGAAGGCCCACAATCGCGATCACCATCCAGATCGACAGGTAGACCAAGAAGACCGTCAGTTTGATCATCATGGGGCGGGCGGCATTCCACGGCTCACTGGCCTGCCTCGGGGAGCTGGCGGGCGGACGCTTGCTGATCCTCGACGGCGGGTCGGACTTGTAAGCATTCACGTCGCGAGCCCTGTGTTGGGCTCCCCCTGATGTTGGAGGTTCGGATGAGATGCGTGCGCGAACCGCACAGTGATGGACAGGCCACCTTCGGGGCGTGCGCTGGTGGTGAGGGTGGCGTGGTGAGCTTGGGTGACGGCGTTGACTATGGCGAGGCCTAGACCGTAGCCGTTGCGGCGGCCGTGACGATCGGGCGTCAGTCTCTGGAAGGGTTGAAAGAGTCGCTGGATCTGGTTGTCGGGGATGACTGGCCCGCTGTTGGTGACCGTTAGGGTCACCTGCGTGCCGGAGGTCTGAGTGGTGATCTCCACGTGCCCGTCTGGGTGGTTGTGGCGGATGGCGTTGTCGATGAGGTTGGCGATGAGGCTTTCGATCAGTCTCGGGTTCCCGGCCGTCACTGCGGGCGTTAGGTGTTCGGCGAGGTCAATGCCTCTCTCTGTTGCTTGGTCGCGGCGGGAGGCGAGCACTCCTCTGACGACTTGGGCGAGGTCGAGGGTGTCCCAGCGGGTGACGCCGCGCTCGCTTGTGGCGAGGGCGAGCAGTGCGTGGACGAGCCGTTCTTGGTGTCCGCCAAGAGCGAGGGCCTCCTGACAGACCGAGCGCAAGGTCTCGGCGTCGGCGTGGGGATCGGCGAGGGCGACTTCGAGGAGGGTCCGCAGGCCGGCGAGGGGGGTGCGTAGCTCGTGGGAGGCGTTGGCGACGAAGTGCCGCTGGGCGTCGAAGGAGGCTTCGAGGCGGGCGAACAGGTCGTCGAGGGTCTGGCCCAGCTCGGTCAGCTCATCGGTGGGCTCGCCCAGGTCGAGGCGCTGGTGGAGGTTGCCAGCGGAGATGACCTGGGCGGCGCTGATGATGGCCCGCAGGGGGTGCAGGAAGCGGCCCGCGACGAACCAGCCGAGAGCGAGTGCGACGGGGATCAGGACGACGAGCGCGACGGCGGAGCCGACGAGGAGCTGGTGTGGCCCGATCCCGTGCCCCGAGCCGGTGATTGCGTTTGAGGCGGGTCGGCCGGCGGGCGTGGTCGACTGGATGCCGGCGAGCGGGACGTCGACGATCACGAGCACGACGACCCCGGCGGCGAAGATGGCCGCCGCGTAGAAGAACGCAAGCCGGGCTCGCAATGACCTTCTCACCAGCGGCTGGGGGTGGGTCATGGTGTCCCGATCCGGTAGCCGCCTTCGCGAATGGTCTCGATCACCGGCGGGTCGCCGAGCTTTGCCCGCAGCCGGTGCATGGTCTTCTTGACCGCAGTGGTGAAAGGGTCGGCGGCCTCGTCCCAGACTCGTTCGAGCAGCTCCTCGGCGGAGAGGACCAGGCCGGGTGAGGCGAGCAGGCATTCCAGGAGGGCGAACTCCTTGGGGCTGAGATCGAGGCGCCGGCCGGCCCGGAACGCCACCCGGCGAGCCGGGTCGAGCGTGATGTCCCGATAGGAGAGGGTGGGGGGAAGCGGCGGGGCGGCCCGCCGGGCCAGGGCTCGGACGCGGGCGACCAGCTCGGCGAACGCGAATGGCTTGGGCAGGTAGTCATCGGCGCCGAGACTCAACCCGTCGACGCGGTCTTCGATGGTGTCGGCCGCGGTGAGCAGTAGCACTCGGGTCTCGGAAGGACCCTGGGCGAGCTGCCGGCAGATGTCGTCGCCGTGTACGCCGGGCAGGTCGCGGTCGAGGACCACCACGTCGTAGCGGGTGAGCAACAGACGGTCGAGGGCGTCGGTGCCGTTCAGCACGACATCGACGGCCATGCCTTCCCGGCGCAGCCCCGTCCCGATGGAGCGGGCCAGCACCTCGAAGTCCTCGACTACCAGGACCCTCACCGCCGATCGCCACCGGTCGTCGTGGGGGCGGGCAAGCGTTGCGGGCCGACGGTGCGACGTGCCATGTCCTCAACGATGCCAGCTGGTCGGTCCCAACCAGGTCCCAGCGCCTGGCACCGTGCTGGGACCGGCCGTCCCGTACAACGACATTCATGAGAGCAAATGCAGCCGGACGCCCGGCGCGATGAGCGAGCCTGAGGTTGTCGTCGCCGACCTGCATAAGCGGTTCGGGGGAACCCGAGCCCTTGACGGGATGTCGTTCACCGTCCGTCCCGGGGTGGTGACGGGCCTTGTGGGGCCGAACGGGGCCGGTAAGTCGACCACGCTGCGGGTGATCCTGGGCTTGGATACCCCCGACGCGGGTGAGGCGCTGGTGGCCGGCCGTCCCTACCGGAGCCTGCGCCGCCCGCTGCGCCAGGTCGGCGCCCTGCTCGATGCCGGGGCAGTCGAGCCGGGCCGCAGCGCCCGGAACCACCTGCTGTGGCTGGCCCGCTCTCAAGGGATCTCGGCCCGACGGGTGGAGGAGGTGATCGAACTGGTCGGCCTGCCCACCGTGGCCCGCCGCAAAGCCGGCGGGTTCTCGCTCGGGATGCTCCAGCGGCTCGGGATCGCCGCCGCCCTGCTGGGCGACCCGCCGGTGCTCCTGCTGGACGAGCCGTTCAACGGCATGGACCCCGACGGCATCATCTGGACCCGGACGTTCCTGAGATCGCTCGCCGCGGAGGGCAGCTCGGTGCTGGTCTCCAGTCACCTGATGGGCGAGCTGGAGGACATGGCCAGCCATGTCATCGTCGTGGGCCGCGGCAAGGTGCTCGCCGACGCGGCGGTAGCCGACCTGCTCGCCGCTGTCGCTGGTGATCGGACGGTCCTGCGCTCCGTAACCCCCGACTGTGCCGCCCGTGTGCTCAGCGAGGCAGGCGGCACGATCACCCGCACCGGGCCGGACACCCTCTGCGTGGCGGGGCTCTCGTCGGAGCAGATCGTCGCCGTCCTCGCGCATCAACGGGTGGGCTTCTTTGAGCTATCCGCCGAGAGAGCCACGCTGGAGGACGCCTATCTTCAGCTCACCCGCGGCCGGGTCGACTACCAGGCCGAGCCGCCAGCCGGAGCGTCGGGAGCGACCCGATGACCGCCACGCGACAGCGCTCCACGCGGGATGACGAACGAGACAGCTTCGCCCGGCTGGTGTGGGCTGAGTGGACCAAGTTGCGCACCGTCCGAGCCTGGCTGATCGCCCTGATCGCCGCGGCTGTCGCCATGACTGCGTTGTCGGTGCTGTCCGCGTCGGGCGAGCGGCGCAACTGCGCCGGCGCGGCGGGGTGCCCCACGGTCGTGGTCGGCCCCGACGGCGAGGCCGTGGCCGACAGCTACGAACTGGTCCAACGACCCCTGACCGGGAACGGCACGCTCATCGTCCAGGTCGCCTCGCTCACCGGCACCCTGCCCCCCAAAGGTGGGGCCTTCGGTGAGCCGATCCCGCCGGCGAATCCGCTCTCGGCCGGACATTCCGGTCTGGAGCCGTGGGCGAAGGCTGGGCTCATCATCACCGCCAGCACCCGGCAAGGCGCCCCCTACGCCGCGGTCACGGTCACCGCCGGCCACGGCGTGCGCCTGCAATACGACTACACCCACGACATCGCCGGCCCCGCCGCCACGGTGACCACCGGTACGCCGCGCTGGCTGCGGCTCACCCGCACCGGAGACACCATCACCGGCTACTCCTCCAGCGACGGCGCCCGCTGGACCCAGGTCGGCACCGCCCACCTGCCTGGTCTGCCTGCCAAGGTCCAAGGCGGGCTGTTCGTCACTTCACCCGAAGACGCCCAAGTCACCCAGCACCCCTTCGTCACCTCCGGCGCGGTCGGCCCCACCCTCGCCACCGCCACCTTCACCCACCTCACCATCCACGGCTCATGGAATCCCGCCCCGTTGCGTGGCGAAACCATCGGCGGCCCGGACGGCGCCTACCCCGCCCTCACCGGCAACTACCGCCGTCTGGGCGACGGGGGCTACCGGGTCAGCGGGTCAGGTGACATCGCGCCCGCGGTCAGCGGGGTCGAGGGCGTCGGGGTCACCATCGACCACACCCTCGCCGGCGGGTTCGCTGGGCTGATCGTCGTCATCGCGCTCGGCGCCGTGTTCATCACCGCCGAGTACCGCCGGGGCCTCATCCGCACCACCCTCACCGCCACCCCCCGCCGCGGCCGAGTACTCGCCGCCAAAGCCACCGTCATCGGCTCGGCCGTCTTCGCCGTCAGCCTTCCCGCCGTCGCCATCTCGGTAGTTATCGGCAAGCACGTCCTGCAGGCCAACCACAACCTCCTCTACCCCGTCACCACCCTCACCGAGGCCCGGGTCATCGTCGGCACCGCCGGCTTCCTCGCCGTCGCCGCGGTCATCGCCCTCGCGCTCGGAGTCATCCTGCGCCGCAGTGCCGGAGCCATCACCGCCCTGGTCGTGGGGATCGCCCTGCCGTATCTGTTCTTTCCCGGCCTGCCCGCCGGGGCCGCCGAATGGCTGCTTCGGGTCACCCCCGCTGCCGCGCTGTCGGTGCAGCAAACCCTGCCCATCTACCACCAGGTCGCCAACAGCTACATCCCGGTGAACGGCTACTACCCGCTCGCCCCGTGGGCCGGTTTCGCCGTGCTCTGCGCCTACGCCGCCGTCACCGTCACCGTCGCCACCGTGTTGCTGCGCCGGAGAGACCCATGAGCTCGAGCGTCTGCTGGCGCGGATTCGCCGACGCCTGGCGTGGCGAGTGGATCAAGGCCCGCACGGTCGCCTCGACTGGCTGGCTGCTGGCGGCTGTCGTCGCCCTCGGCGTCGGGCTCAGTGCTGCGATCTGCGCGGTCGTCCATTATCAGACCGGCGGCGGCCAGGACCCCACCAAGCTTGCCCTCAGCGGCATCCAGCTCGCCCAAGCGCTCATCGCCATCTGGGCCGTGCGCGCCGTCACCGGCGAGTACCGCAGCGGGATGATCCGCACCACCCTCGCCGCCGTCCCCCAGCGCGCCAACCTCGTCGCCGCCAAGACCGCCGTCGTCACCGCCCTGGCTCTCGCCGCCAGCACGGTCACCGTGATCGGCAGCCTTCTGGCCGCTCACGCCCTGCTGTCTGCCAACGGGTTCACCACCGCCCACGGTCTCCCACTCCCCCTGGGCGCCGGACCGACGCTACGAGCCGCCCTCGGCTCGATCCTCTACCTCGGCCTCATCAGCCTGCTCGCCGCCGGCGCAGCCCTCGCCGTACGCGACACAGCCGCCACCACCGGCGTCGTGCTCGGCCTCCTCTACCTGTTCCCGCTCGCCGCCCAGCTCGCCGGGAACGCCACCTGGCAGCGGCACCTCCAGCAAATCGGCCCCACCACCGCCGGCCTCAACATCCAAGCCACCACCAACCTCGGCACCCTTCCAATCCAGCCGTGGGCAGGGCTCGCGGTGCTCGCAGCATGGGCCGTGGGGTCGATCTTGGTCGGAAGTCTCGTGCTCCACCTGCGGGACTCATGAATTCCCCGCGACCGATAAAGCCAACACCAGACGGCCAGCGCCGGTCGGTTCTGCGGAGTGTGTCCGGCAAGGGTGCGGGGTGCGCGGCATGCGCCGCCCGGGATCAGGTGATCGCGAAGCTTGGCCGGGCGGCGGAGGAGCTTCGGGCCGAGGTCGGGGAGTTGCGGCGCCGGCTGGGCCAGAACAGCCGCAATTCGTCGATGCCGCCTTCAGCTGATGACCTGCCGGGGCGCCAGCCGCCACTGCGGGAACGGCGTAGCCACGGCTCTGGCCGCAGGCGCGGCAAGCAGCCGGGGGCGCCGGGCGCCGCGATGAGCTGGGCAGAACCCGATGAGGTGGTTGATCACCGCCCGGCCGGGGCCTGCGATGGCTGCGGTGCGGACCTTGCAGGGGCGGCGCACCTGGGCGTCAGGAGGTCACTCCAGCAACTGGAGATGCCGCTGATGGCGGCGCGGCGCATCCAGCATGACCTGCACGAGGTCCGCTGCGCCTGCGGCAGGGCACATGTGGCCGCACGGCCTGATGGGGTGGCGGACGCCGCGGCCTCCATTGGCCCGAACCTGCGCGCCCTGGCCGTCTACCTAGTCGTCTTCCAGCATGTGCCGATCGAGCGGTGCGCGCGGCTGATCGCGGACGTGACCGGCGCGCAGGTCTCGGCCGGGTTCGTGCACTCCTGCCTGGCGAAAGCGGCCGGGGTGGTCGCGGACGTGGTCAAGCTGATCAAGACGCTGATCACCGCCGCCTATGTGGCCGGGTTTGATGAGACCACGCTGCGCTGCGGCCCAGCGGGACAGAAGAAGTACGTGCTGGCCGCGGTCACCGAGCGCTACTCGCTGTTCTTCCTGGGAGCGCGCACCCTGGAATCGTTCCGCGAGTTTGGCATCCTGCCCGCCTTCGCCGGGGTGGTGGTCTCCGACCGGTACCAGAACTACTTCCACCCCGGCTGGGAGCACATCGCCGGTAACCAGGCCTGTCTGGCCCACGTGATCAGGGATTATGAGGACGCGGCCGAGTGCTGGCCGGGCGCGGTCTGGCCGGTCCAGGCGCAGCGGGCCCTGCGCGGGCTGATCCACGCCTGGCACCGGGCCAGGGACGCGGGCCTGGGCGAGATCCCCGAGCCCATCCGCGACCCGCTGATCCGCGAGTTCCGCCACGCGGTCCTGGCCGGGCTGTCGGATATGCCCCGCATCCCGGGGCCGAAGAGCATCACCGCCCAGCACCCCGGCCGCGGCCTTCTGGAGTTCTGCCGCGACCGGCAGGGTGACGTCCTGCGGTTCTGCTACGACACCCGGGTCTGGCCCACCAACAACATCTCCGAACGCGGCGTGCGGCCCGTCAAGACCCAGCAGAAGATCTCCGGCCGGCTCACCAGCGAGGAAGTCACCCAGGCCCGGCTGGACGTCCGCAGCTACATCGACACCGCCCGCAAGCACGGCTGCGACGTCATGGACGTCCTGCGCAGCGCCATGACCGGCACACCGTGGAGCCCCTCCGCTCCCGGCGCCCACCTGATAACAAACGGCGCGCATCACAGAGCGCAATTGGGGTGAATGTTTACCGGTGGCGCTCGCACTTGTGCAGAAGGCGGAACTCGCCGCGCGTTGCCGGTCTATCCCGTGCCGTGCCACACCCCTGGCACCGTCGGTCGGGTCAGTCGTGTTGGCACGAGATAGTGAACCCGGCTGGCGCTGTTGCCCGCCACGGAGAGGTCCAATGTCCCGGCCAGCGGGTAGGCGAAGCCGCCAAGGTAGTACCGCAGTCCGCATGCGGTCACCGGCAGGATCGGTACGCCGATCTCGAATCCGCCGATACGGTTCGGATCAGCCGATGCCACTCCGGGGGCGTCAAGCTGCACTAGGGCAATGCCTACACCAGGTGAATGCGCGCCGAGGGCGATGAACGCCAGGTCGCCGACCGGGGTCCGCGATGCCGGGTGAGGTGATATCGGGTGGGCATGGGTGATCTTGCCGTACAGGGACAGCAACACCGCCGCGGTGCACCGCTGTCCGGGCCGCGCGACGTCCCGCACCGTGAGCTCCCAGCCACTGTTCCCGGCTAGACCGGTCCCGGCCACACCGCCAGCGATCATGCCGTTACGTGCTTCCGTGCCAGACCCGGGCATCGGCCAGTTGGCGATGTTGAGTGAGGCCGCCCAGGCCTGGGTCGGAAGCGGGCCGGGCGCGGGAGGCTCGAGCTGGACCAGGCTGCCGGTGACTCCGTTGGGATGCGGAAGTGCGGCATGCCGCTCCGAAGACGACAAGGATGCCACCTTGATGACCCCAGCCAGCGCCAACACGCCCACAGCCACGACGTACCACCGCCAGTGCAGGCGGGCCCGGCCCTCACCGGCAGTGCCGATGATTTCCGGTTCCGGACCGTCCTTGCCCTCGGGCCGCACAGGGAACATTCGCGATCACCCTATGTAGACCTTAGCTCGCATGAGCCGATGAATGAACGATTGCGCAGGTGTGCGAGGAGCTTCATTCCCAGCGCAGAACAACCATCCTGGAGCGCCTCGCCGAGGCCTCGCCATCTCCGGCATGACTGAACCGATCGGCGGCTTAGGGCGCGTTGCAGACGCACTCATCTGCCGCACCTGGTCCGTGATCCCATTGGTCGGCGATCTTGCCGATGCCAAGGCGGGTCTGCTCGAACCATGGCAGCATAGCTTCACGTAGCGTCTTCTGCTCTCGCTTTTCGTCCACGCCAGCGTGACGATAGCTAGCTTTCCTCTGATTGTTGCTCATCGTCGGCCTCCTTGTTCCGTCCAGCGCATAGCGCTCACATTGCGAGGGGGCATTCAGGTGCCGAACTGGACGGTGACCAGCGGCCAGCATTTGTGACTAGCCCGAGGCTGTGTTGTCGGACTCGCCGATTGGCGCTTGCTGCTAGCCATTCTGATAGCCATCAACGGCAGCGGTCCCGCCACGACAAGTCATGTCCGGCCAGGAAAGCCACAGGACCATACCCTGGCGGGCACCTTCCAGAGCCAGTCAGCAACCGGCTTATCGTCCCTGGCTGTGAGGTCACTGGTTCAATCCCGTACGGCCCACCAGTTCTACCAGGCACGACGCTAGACAGTCGGACCCGTGACTCCGCTGAGGGTCTATCCGAGGGACTATCGGTCACATTCCTGGCCATCCCCTAAGGAGTAAGGCTCCGCCTTCCGCGCCCCGAGGCGCGACGGGTGCTCCCGCAACGTTCCGCGGGGGCGGCAAGTGTCCAGATGGAAGCTCGCACCTGCGGCAAAGGCGAGGGCTAACTGGCGCGCCTGTGCTGTTCGAGATGGTCGCTGTCTAACCACGCCAACAGGTGGTGACGGCCGATGATCCGCCGTCCGCCGGCCTTCTTGGACCGCAGGCGCCCCGTCCGAATCTCGTCGTAGATCAGGTCCCGGCCTATACCGAGAGCCGTCGCCGCTTCCTCTACGGTGTACGCCAAGCGCTCGATGCGGAGACCGGCGTCGGATGCCTGAGACGCTCGGCCTGCTTCGTCATCGGCGGAATGACCGCGAGACGAGTCCGGCCCAGGACGGCGAGCCGTGGCAGATCCCCTCTGCGGTCCATTATCCCCTAACGACCTGGGCACACCATTATCGTATGCCCTGGACATACGATGGTCCATCCCGCATACACCGAATTGGCGGAGGCTTACGATCGCAAGCCGACCGGCTGGCGCGCTCGCCAGCCGAGGCAGTCATGGGCGGCGAGTCAGTGCATGTCTTGGGCTGGCGCGACGAAGACTCCCAAGCCATGGACGGAGTAGACCCAGTGATCTTCTTTCAGCGCCGCGATGGCCTTCCGAACTGTGCTACGGGACAGCCCAGTCTCTGAAACCAATGCGTGTTCGGACGGAATCGGATGCCGAGGCTGGTACTCCCCTGCTTCGATCCGCTCCCGGAGCAGTTCGGCCAGCTGCCGCCACTTGGGGACGTCCGGCCTGTCCGTAAACACGCGGGGAGGCTAGCTGACCTGCGACAACCATGCATACCTGCACTCGACTCCACTTGTATGAACTTGATTTCACACGTATGCTCGCCGCTATGCGATCTGAAACTGAGATGACTGAGTCCGGCGCCTCAGAGCTCGAAGACATCGCCTGGCACTGGGAGAAGGCTTACAAGGTCAGCCATGAAGGCAGCGTCTACGCGGCAGCCCGGATCGGCTTCCCTGAGCACGTCCTGACCGCCAACACTCCGGGCGAGTTGAGAGCCATGATCCGCTCCGACTATCTCGCTTGGCTGGCCAGTCTCAAGGAGAGATCGTCGCTTTAGGCGTAGTCGGGCCGGTCCGGCAAGCAGGTGGCACGAGGCCTACCGCTGACCGTGAGCCGCGGTGCCTTCGATCAGGCACTGATCCGGCGGCCTTGATGCGGCGCTCGCATAGGTCTGCTCGCGTGGATCACTTACCAGGCTCCGCCTATCCGGGCACGCCACTGGACTGCTGCATTCGCGTTGACGTCAGTTGTGCTACTGGTTATGGTTGTCATTGTCATTAAGGCGCCGGAGGTGACACCGGCGCTCTTGCGCTAGGACCCCTCTTCCCGGAGATGACGCATGCCTGGACGCGGAAGTGCCGTGATCACGGTCATCACTTTGGCGGCCGTGGCCGCGCTGGCCGGATGCTCCAGCCAGCCTGGCTCATCCGCGGCACGTGACGGCGCGGTGGTGGCCGTGGGTGCCGAGAACGAGTACGCCGACGTGCTGTCGCAGATCGGCGGGAAATACATTCAGGTCACTGCGATCGAAAGTAACCCGAACACCGATCCGCACGAGTTCGAGGCAAGTGCCTCGGACGCTGGCACGATCGCCGCTGCTGGCCTGGTCGTCCAGAACGGCGCTGGCTACGACAGCTACATGAACAAGATCGAGAGCGCCTCCCCAAGCTCTCACCGCAAGGTGATCGACGTCCAGCAACTCCTCGGGCTGCCCGCCACGGTGGCCAATCCGCACTTGTGGTACTCCCCGGCGACCATGCCGGCGGTGGCGAAGGCAATCACGACTGATCTGGCGGCTCTGCGCCCGGCCGACGCAGCTTACTTCCGCGCCAACGAGGCGAAGTTCGATGCCTCGCTCCAGCCCTGGCGGACGGCGATAGCGCAGTTCAAGGCGAAGTACCCCGCCACGCCGGTCGCCGTGACGGAACCAGTCGGCGACTACGTGCTGCAGGCCACAGGCACGAAGATCATGACACCGTTCGGGCTGCAAGCCGACATCATGAACGGCGTGGAGCTGTCCCCGCAGTACGTGTCGCTTCAGAACAGCCTGTTCTCCGAACACAAAGTGCAGGTGTTCCTCTACAACCAGCAGGTCACTGACGCGCTGACCGAGACCTTCCTGGCCGCCGCGCGCCGGTACGGCATCCCCGTAGTAGGCGTCTACGAAACCATGCCTACACCGGGATACCACTACCAGTCGTGGATGCTGGCCGAGGTCAACGCGCTCCGCAAAGCCGTGGCCGAGAACGTCTCGACGGAGAAACTCTGATGGCAGCAACAAAGAGAGCAGCCGACTGCCGGCTGGCTAGCTCCGTGTCACGAACGCAGCGAGCGAATCGGCAATCCCGCGCGCCGCGGAATGACGCCAGCGCTCATCGGTGACCTTTGCCGCGTCAGCAGCGTTGCGCATGTTGGCGCACTCGATGAACACCTTCGGCACGACCGACAGATTCAGGCCGCCGAGGTCGGACCGGGGCTGGATCCCGTCCGCGCCAAGATACGTCGACCGGATCTGGCCGGTCGTCGCAGCGAAGTGCGTCAGCATCGACTCCGCGAGTAGCCGGGACGGCCCGATGATCATGCTGTTATCGGCCGAGGAGTTCCGGACTACCACCGGCACGAGGATCGCGAACCCGTATCCGTCCGGCGGGCCGCCGTCGGCGTGGATGGACACGGCCGCATCGGCGTGCGCCCGGTTGCCGATCGCCGACCGCTGGGTGACGCACGGCCCGTACGCGGTCCGGCCGTTCTGAGTCAGGATCACCTTGGCGCCCGCCGCCCGCAAGATCACCCTGACCCGCCGGGCCAGGGTGAAGTCGAACTCCGGATACCCGGCGTCAGTCTCCGCGCCGACCGTGTCACAGGCTTTCAGGAAGCCGCCGGCGTTCACCAGCGAGTCGATCTGCGCGACATGGCCGGGATTATGCGGGTTGTGACCGGGGTCGATCACCACTACCTTCCCCGCGAGCAGACCCGCGGACACCGCCGGCTCGGCGGCAGGGGCAGTTGGCGAGGCCATGTCCGGGGACAGCGGGCGGGCCCGAGTTTCCGCCCGGGCTCGTGACTCTCGCCCGGTCAGCTGATCAGCGATCTCGGCTCCGGCGGGAATCAGAACGCCGAGCGCAGCGCCCGCCCACAGGAAGCGGCGCCGGCTCACCGCCCCGGGCTGAGCGCGCCGGTGGCGAGCACCGTCATCCGTTGACACGTGACTTCCCCACAGTGGGCTCATTATGGCAGCAGAAATTCGGTCCGGCTCCCGCAACGCGGGTTGCCTTCAGCGCGCCTGAACTTGGACCTCGGCGCGGTCGCCAGCTCGACGGCATCGGCCTGTGCCTTGCCCGCAGGTCAGCCGGAGGTGCCGAACTGGACAGGGACGTTGATGGCCTGGATGGCGTGCCATGCCGCGGAGCCAGGGCCGAGTTGCCAGATGGTGAGCACGGTGCGGTCGACGGCCAGGGCGTCGAGGTTGCCCTGCGGTCCCGGGGCGAGGGTCGCGGTGCCCGGCGGGAGGGCCGGCAGCTGCTGCCATGCGGCTCCGGAGCCTGGGCTGACGGTTTCCCCTTGATGTCCGTTCAGCACGATTGCGGTCTCGCCTGCAGGCCCGAATGCGGTGGCGGTGAGCTTGGCGCGGCCCCGCGGGAGCGGCGCGGAAACGGTCCAGTTGCTGCCGTTGTCAGCCGACCATGTGGCGATCAGGCTGGCGCCTGGCCCAGTGCCGGCCGACAGCAGCGCGGTCAGGCCGGAGGCCGTCCTGGTGAGCCGGAGCACGGTGACGGGCTGCTGTGCCGGCGCTCCCGCAAGCGCGGGTCCGGTTGCCTGCCAGGCACCCGCCGTGCGGGTGAGGATGCCGGCCACGCCGGGGCGCGTGCAGGCGCCTGCGAGCAGCGGCACGCCCGATGAGGTGTATGCGGCTGCGGTGAGATCCTCCAGGCCGCAGCGCCGGCCGGCGGCCGTGCTGGCGACCGTCTGCCGGGTTGCCAGCGTGGTCCAGGTGGTGTACCCGGGCGCGGCCTGCAGGATGGTGCCGCGCGCGGTGAGGGCGAGCAGATCATGGCTGGCCGGGGCCTCGGCGAGAGCGTCGGGGAGCCGGGCCAGCGGCGCGTCGAGCGGGTTGTCCGATGTCCAGGCCTGGCCGTTGTCGCTGGTGGCCGAGAGCGGCGAGAAGGTGAGGTACTGGCTGGGCCGGAACCCGGTGGTCAGCGACGAGCCGCCGGCGGCGAGGACCAGGCCGCCGTTGTCGGCGGTTCCTGGCGGGGTGACGAGCTTCCATCGGGTGCTGCCGGCCGGGCGGACGAACAGCTGCCAGAAGTTGTTGTGCTGGGAGGCATTGCCGCCCATGACCGTGACGGCCCAGGTGCCGGTCGCTGTGGCGGCGGACGTGGCCAGCGATAGCGGGGCTGGTGTGGCCGCGCTCGGGGCGGACGGGGCGGGTGCGGTGCTGCCGCAGCCGGCTGCCAGCGCGATCGTGACCAGCAGGGCAGCCGCGGCAGTGACGGGGCGGGCGGCGGTCATGGCTTTGCCAGCAGCTGCCGAGCGGCGTCGGTGAGCTCGGCGGCGAACGATGACTCGGTGGCAGCTGTGCCGGGTCCCGGGTCGAAGTCCAGTTCCTGGCGGATGCGGCCATGCTGGTCGATGACGAAGGCGTAGTCGCCGTGCCCGACCATCGACCCGGCGGGCAGGATCTGCATGGGCAGGCCGTAGGCACGCCAGACCTGCTGCAGCTGGGCGGTGGTGCCCGTCAGGTAACGCCAGTCCGGTATCTGGTTCAGGCCTTCCTGCCGGTCGAACGCCTGCAGGTAGCCGCGCGCGGTATCGACGGGGTTGTAGTTGACGGCGACCAGCTCGACCTGACTGGCATGGGCGGCCAGGAGCAGCCCGGCATGCCGGAATTCCTGACCCATCAGCGGGCAGTCGGTCGTGCACACCGGGTCGAGGAAACCCAGCAGGACGACCTTGCCGTGCAGGCTGGCCAGCGTGACGGGCCGGCCGTTCTGGTCGGTGAGGCTGAACGCGTGGGCGGGGTAGTTGACCGGGGCTGCGGAGCCGTCGATGGCCTGCGCCAGGATCGTGTCGGCGACCGGGTTGGCCTGCGCGGCGGCCATCGGCGCCGCGCCGAGGACGATCACGCCGATCGCGCCGACAGCGGCGACGGACTGGATGCCCGCTGCCGCCGCCGACTGGCGGAGGGCCGCGGGCCGGATCCGGTCCCGCCAGTTGCCCTGCAGCACCGGGTCGGCGGCCGGCTGCGTGGCAGTCGCCGGCGCTGCGGCGAGGGCGAGGTACCCGGCGATGGCCAGCAACGCCATCGGGATCATGCTGTTGGGGTCGGTGCCCAGCCCGCCGAAAAAACCGAAGTCCTCGATCAGCACCCAGTCCGCCAGGCACAGCACGGTGAAGCCGATGAGCACGGGCCGGATCAGCGAAGGCCGCCCGGTCAGGAACACCACGCCAGTGACCGCGACCGCGGCCACGGCGACCAGGTTGACGGCGAAGCCGTGCGCGGCGGTGAACCCCGCGAATCCGCTGACCCAGCCCGACAGCAGGTGTGGCTGCGGGATGCCGGCCATCGAGGTGATCATGCCGGTGAGCGTGCCCTGCTGGCCATGGGCGGTTCCCTGCCAGAAGCCGCGTCCCGGCCAGGCCTGCAGCACCGCCATGCCGACGAGGAAAAGGCCGGTCCCCCCCAAGGTGAGGCGGCCCAGCCGGGCGCTGTGCCACGCCCGTTCCGGCAGCGCGATCAGCGCCCCCGCGACGACATAGATCAGCGCGGCGCCCGGGGCGCCGAACAGCCACGTCAGGCCGGGCGCGAAGATCCCGCCGAACGACTCGCCGAACACCCACACAACCAGACCCCAGCCGACCGCCGCGAGCCCCGCCAGCCGCGACAGCGAACCGCGCGCCGCGGTGATCATCCAGATGCCGATGCCGACCTGGATCCACACTGCGGCGGCGCCGGCTTGCATCGGGTGATACGACCAGCTGGTGCCGGCCCAGTTCACCACGTGCTGCACCCAGCCCGGCGAGCTCGCAGCGGTCGGCTCGATGACCTGGGACGGCAGCCCCACCGCCATATTCGGCTGCGCCTGCAAGACCCCGTCGAACACCCAGATCAGCCCGAAGCCGATCCGCAGCAGCCGCCGCCAGGCCGGCTCAGCGGCAGCCGGGCCGGCCGTGCTCGCGGCATCGCGGCCGGGCTGCGCAGCGGGCGGGTACGCCCGCACGGTTACCCACGCCAGGCCGAGCACCGCGAAGATCAGGAGCGCGAGCAGTCCCTGATGCAGCAGCGCGGCCTTGAACGCCGCCACGATAGTCGGGTCGCTGATGTTCAGGCCGGAGTTCATGCCTGGCATGACGGCACCTGCTCTTCCCCGGCCGCGATTTCGGCCTTGTCTTGTTCTCGTGTGACGCCGGCGGCCGACGCACGGGCCGGCCGGAGGGCGGCTGGCCGAATCGGCGCAACCGCACGCTGCTGGCTACGACGAACGCCGACGATGCCGCCATCGCCGCGCCGGCGATCAGCGGGTTGAGGAACCCGGCCGCCGCGAGCGGGATCGCGGCAATGTTGTAGCCGAACGCCCACGCCAGGTTCCGGCGGATCACCGCCAGGGTGGCCCGGGCCAGGCTGATCGCTTCCGGGACAACGGCGAGGTCATCGCGGAGCAGGATCATGTCGGAAGCGCTGATCGCCACGTCAGTGCCCGACCCGAGCGCCAGCCCGAGATCTGCAGCGGCCAGCGCGGGCCCGTCGTTGATCCCGTCGCCCGCCATCGCCACCCGGCAGCCCTGGGCCTGCAAGTCCCGGACAACGGCGGCCTTACCCTCCGGCAGCGCCCCGGCGATCACTTCATCGACCCCGGTCTCGGCCGCGACCGCACGTGCCACTATCTCGCTGTCGCCGGTCAGCAGTACGCTGCGCAGGCCCAGCCGGCGCAGCCCGGCAACCGCGGCGGCCGCTGACGGCTTGATGACGTCGGCGACGGCGACCGCGCCGCGGACCTGTCCGTCCCAGCCAGCCAGCACGGTCGTCCGGCCCGCCTGTTCCCAGTCCGCGCACTGGGCCGCCACCTCCGGCGGTACGGCAAGACCGCGGTCAGCGAGCAGCTTCGGCCGGCCCGCGATGACCTCGGAGCCCGCGACGAAACCGCGGACGCCCATCCCGGGCAACGCCGTGAAATCCGTTGCGAGCGGCACGCTGCCCAGCTCGGAGCGGGCGAAGGAGCTGACCGCCACCGCGACCGGGTGAGCCGAGGCGTTCTCGACCGCACCGAGATTGCGCAGCAACTGCTCCCGGCTGGTGCCCGCCGCAGCCTGCACACCTGTCACCGCCATCACCCCGGTCGTGATGGTCCCGGTCTTATCCAGCAGGACCGTGTCGACGCTGCGGGAGGCCTCCAGCGCCTCATAGCCCTTGATGAAAATGCCCAGCTGCGCGCCCCGGCCGCACGCGACTACCAGGGCGGCCGGGGTCGCCAGCCCGAGCGCGCACGGGCAGGCAATGATCAGCACGGCCAGCGCGGCGCTGAACCCCCGCTCTGCAGCGGCGCCCGACAGCAGCCAGCCGGCCAGCGTCAGCGCCGATGCCAGCAGCACCGCCGGGACGAACACCCCGCAGATCCGGTCCGCGAGCCGCTGGGCGGCTGACTTGCCGGCCTGCGCCTGATCGACCAGGGCGATCAGGCGCGCCAGCTGCGTGTCGGTTCCCGTGCGGGTGGCGCGGATCACCAGCCGGCCGCTCACCACCATGGCGCCCGCAGCCACCAGGTCTCCCGCCGCTGCGTCGGCCGGCACGGACTCGCCGGTCATCATGCTGGTATCCACGGCCGACTCGCCGAACTCCACGACCCCGTCGGCGGCGATCGTCTCCCCCGGCCGGGTCACGAACCGCTCGCCCGGCCGCAACTGTGCCACCGGGACCCGGCGTTCCGTTCCGTCTGCTTCCAGCACGCTGGCGTCCCGCGCGCCCGCCGCGGCCAGATCCCGGATCGCATCGCCGGCATTGCGGCGAGCCCGGGCCTCATACCAGCGGCCGGCCAGCAGGAACGTGGTCACCGACGCGGCGACCTCCAGGTAGATCCCGCCCCCTGAGCCGTGCAGCAGCAGCTGCATCGCGCTGATCTTGGCCTGGCCCGTGTCCAGGACGAACATGGCATACACCGACCAGCCGCACGCCGCGGTGATGCCCAGCGAGACCAGCGTGTCCATGGACGTCGAGCCGTGCCGGGCGTTCTTCAGCGCCGCCGCGTGGAACGGCCACGCCGCCCAGCCCGCCACTGGCACGGTCAGGGCCACCAGGACCCACTGCCAGCCCGCGAACCGGTATGCCGGGAACAGCGACAGCAGCACCGACAGGTCGCCCAGCGGGACGAAGAAGACCAGGGCGACGATCAACCGCCGTCGCAGGTACCGGACCCTGCCCGCATCGGGGCTGGGGCTGGTCGGGGCCCCGGCAGGACCCGCTTCCGCGGCCGCGGGATCAGCTAGCTCCGCGTCATAGCCAGCCTGCTGCACCGTCTGGATGAGCAGCTCAGGCAATACCGACGGCGGCGCGCTCACGATGGCCTTCTCGGTTGCGAAATTAACCGCCGCGACGACACCTTCGATCGCGCTGAGGTTCTTTTCCACCCGGTTCGCGCACGCCGCGCACGTCATTCCCCGGATCGAAAGCCTAATCTCCCTCAGTGCAGGTGACGGCGCCGTGCCGGTAACAGAAGACGGCGACATTCAGCCCTGCCTTCCGGCCGGAACGCCCGGCCAGCGCGCCACAGTGTCAGAGAGTGTCAGCGGACCAGACGGCACGCGCCGGCCTGCGGGAAGGACGACGGGACTCCCGCCGCACCACCGGAATCTACACAGCCATCGAATAACCGGGCAACATATTGCCTCAACAAGCTCCCGGATTTCACAGGACTGGCGGCAGGACGGGCATTGACAATACCCGTGTCCGGTATTCGCAAAGGCTCGCCGATACCTTCCGGCCGTATCGGCGATACCCGCACCCGGTTTATGCAATACCCCGCCGGGGTTTACCGGAACAGCACACCGGGAACAACCGTTCCCTATTTGGCGCCGTAATCTTGCCGCATCTGACAGCGCCGTCATAACCTTTTACCGCCATGTCACACAGCGAGCGCCGCCCGGAGACCGCCCCCAGCGTTGGACACGGTTCAAGGACGCTGAAATGACCGGCCCCGGCTGGCTCGCGGCCGGGCTCGCTGCGCTCATGCTGCTGATCGCGGCGAGCTGCACCGCCCGCCTGGCCATCTCCAGGCTTCGCAGCCGTCACACCGAGCCGGACGCCGACACCCTCCACGTCATCATGGGCGTGGCCATGGCCGGCATGCTCGAACCCCGGCTCAGCCCCCTCCCCGCCACGATCTGGCAGGCAGTGTTCGCCGCCGCGGCAGCATGGTTCACCTGGCAGGCAGTCCGGGCCCGCAGCCGCCGTCGGCCGGCCCGCCTGGTGTGCGCGCACCCCGCGCCGCACGCCGTCGAATGCGCAGCCATGATCTACATGCTCCTGCCGGCCCGGCAAGCCACCCACGCGGCGATGCCCGGCATGAACGACACCAACGCCCTGGCCAACCCCGCCCTCGGGCTCATCCTGGCCCTGTTCATGCTCGGCTACATCCTCTGGGCAGCCGACCAGCTCGCCAGCTGGTCACGGGGCCGCCCCCACTCGGCGCGCCAGCCATCCGAGCTCTCCTATCCATACAGAGCGAGCGCGGCGGGCGTCATAAGCGAGCTGCACTCCGGGCCGGCCGCGCCTGCAGGTAGTCGCGCCCTCGCAGCGCCGCTCGCACCCAGATTCGCCACCTGCTACAAGATCACAATGAGCATCGCCATGGCATACATGCTCATCAGCATGCTCTGACGACCCGGGCACCCTCGACGAGTCGTTCTCTATTTTGCGATTGCCGCATGCGTGTGGCTGCGCGTGTTCGCTTGCCTCACGCGAGACAGGGGATGCGTATCGCTACGGCGGCAAGTGCACGAATGCGGCGACCTTAGTGACAACAGTCCAGAAGATCCCGGCAACCGCGCTGACTGCAAGATCCAATTTCTGGAGCGTAGTGCCTGGTAGATGGAGCCCCCTTACGGAATCGAACCGTAGACCTTCTCCTTACCATGGAGACGCTCTGCCGACTGAGCTAAGGGGGCGCGTCGCCGCCGCTCGCACGGGATGACCCGCAGCGCGACCGCGCCAGCCGAGCATACACGACTGCCGGCTACGGCGTGCGAGCCGAACCCAGCCGCCATCCGGAACTCCGCCAGCACCGCCGGCCAGGCACCAGACAGCGGGTCTATCAGCTCGAAATGGCCCGTCTCCGGCAGGAGCACGCAGCGGGCCGCGGCGCCCGCGGCGGTAGCCGCGGTCGCGTACTCATCGCTTTGCTGCCACGGAACCCGGTCGTCGGTCCGGCCGTGAATCAGGACCACGCTGGCAGCCAGCGGGATGGCCGCCATCGGGTCCGCCAGTTCATAGCGGTCGGGCACCTGGTCCGGGCTGCCGCCCATCAGGCCGTCGGCGGCGCGCTGGCCCAGCCCGTCCCGGTAGCACGCGGCGAGATCACAGACCCCGGCCAGACTGACGACGGCGCTGACGGCCGCGCCCGCAGGCTGGCTGGTCGCCCACAGCGCCAGGTGCCCGCCCGGCCGAGTGGCCGGCCAGCACCGGCCTGGTGGCGTCGGCCCGGCCCGCGGCCGCCCCGGCGACCAGATCCGGCAACCTCGCCACCGCCGCGCGAACATCATCGAAGGTGCCGGGCCAGCCGCCGCCGTCCTGCCCGACCCGGCGGTACTCGGGAACGCAGACCGCGAAGCCCGCGGCCGCGAGCGCCTCGGCCAGCGGCCGGGCGTGCTTGCGGTCGTAGGCCGCCCGCCAGAACCCGCCGTGCAGGAACACGATCAGCGGCGCCGCGGCCGGACCTGGATTGGCCGGTGGCAGAAACAGATCCGCAACCAGGTCCGGCCGCCCGTACGTCAGCGTCACGTCTGGCGGCCGGGCGGGCCTGGACAGGACGTCTGCTGGCTGCATAACTACCGCATGGTAGGGCAAGAGTTAACTGCGATCGTTCGCAACTGACGCCGCGTGCAGACGAATAGACGACCGGATGAACTGCTAGTTAATCCTTTGCCGCGATTCCGGCCAGCCTGGTGCGTCTAGGCAGACGCCGCATAATGTGGGCATTATGAAGGGCCGGGACACCCGGTAACCGGAGCGCAAGAAGTGAGGTCAGGGGTGAGGGCGCAGCGCCTCGTGCGGCCTGCTGTAGTCGGGGCTCTGACCGGCTTTGCCTTCGTTTCGTCCAGCATGCTCGGCCAGGCGCTCGCCGCCGACACCGGCGGTCCGGTGCAGCCCGTCGGCCCGATCGTGAACGCCGCGTGCGCCACCATCCCGAAGAACGCGACCCTCGACGCGCACCTCGTGCCGACGAGCGTGCACGCCAGCACGAGCACCCGCGCGAAGCCGAGCAGCACGCACGCGAGCGCGACTTCGACGTCCAGTTCCAAGGCGAGTGCGACCCCGACCGACACGCCGAGCGCGGGCCCGACCTCCGGCCCGACGACGAGCCCGACACAGCCGGAAAGTTCCAGCCCGAGCCCGGCGCAGAGCAGCGATCCGTCGCCGAAGCCCACCGACTCGAACTCGCCGTCAAGCTCCAGCCCGTCTCCGTCGCCGAGCCCGACGAAATCCTCGCCATCGCCGTCACCGAGCCCGACGAAAACGTCGCCATCGCCGTCACCGAGCCCGACGAAAACCTCGCCATCGCCGAAGCCGAAGCCGAAGACGCCGCAGCTCTGCGTCCAGGTGCAGTCGTTCTCGGCCAGCTCGCGGGTGAAGCCAGGGGCAGTCGCCAGCTTCGCGGTCTGGGTGTGGAGCACGAAGGCCCGAAGTTCCGGTGTGACGGTCCGGGTCGCGGCCAAGTCCGCCGCCGGCGTGCACACGCCCGCGTTCACGGTCTGCCCGGTGGCCAAAGGCACCGCCTGCAGCGTCGGCAGCATCGCGGTGGGCCAGGCGGATGAGCTTCAGGTGAGCGTCCGGGTCGGTAAGCAGGCGGCACCGGGCGAGCAGGTACAGCTCACGGCCCGCGCGTCCGCCACCAAGGCGCAGTCCTACACCGACTCTGCGACCGATGTCGTGGTCACCAAGCCGGCCGCGTCGCCGACGACCACCACGCCCGCGGGCGGCGTGACACTGCCGCCGGTCACGCTGCCGCCGCTGTCGGGGACGGGGACTGGCGTTTCGGCCAGCGACCCGTCCGGCTTGTTCCCGACCGTCGGTCCTGCTCCGTCGCCGAGTACGTCCGCCCCGCTCGGGCTGCCCCCGGTGAAGCCGCACAAGACCATCCGGGTCGCCGACGCCGCCGCGACCGTGCCGCTCGACTCGCGTTTGATCGGCGGGCAGCTGGCCGGCCTCGCCGTGCTGATCGGTGCCGTCGTGCTGGCGATCGCGCGGCTCTCACTGCGCACGCCCAAGCCGGCTGAGGACAAGGGCGCCAGCAAGCCGCCGGTAGCTGACGGCTGACCGGCGCGGCGCGCTACTTGACGACGTGCTCGATGTACGGCCGCATCTGACGTAGCTCCGCACTCAGCGCGGACGCGGTCAGGCTGGGTGAGACCAGCACGCCGAACGTGTCGTTGTCGGCCCAGGCGCACTCAGCTGGCTGGCCGGACCGGCTGGGCGCGCACGCGGCCTGGCCGTGCAGCGCGCCGGGATTGACGTTGAACGCGCCCGGCAGTGCCTGGGTGAGGCTGCCGATGAACGAACTCGCTGAGCCCGCCAGATGCCCGCCCACGAACACCACGATCTGCGGCGCCGAACTCCCGGTCGCGCTGGCGATGTCCTCATAGACAGCGTCCTGGACGCGCGTCGCTTCGCCGGCGCTGCTGGCCACCAGGTGGCTGCGCAGCGCACTCGCGCCGGCGCTCTCGACCATGGATGGCTCAAGCACGAAGCCCGGCAGCCGGGTCGGCACCGTGATGGCGTGCGCCTGGGTGGCCTTCGGCATGAAGTACACGACGCCCGCGCCGGCCGCGGCGAGGCAGCAGCCGGTCAGGATGTAAGTGCGCGGCCTGCGCAGGAAGCTCTTGCGCGCCTTCTTCGGCCGGCCGGCGGACTTGGGTGGCGCCGCTTTCGGCGGCGCGGTGATCGCGGGTACCACCGTCGTCACGGGCACCGTGGTCGTGACGGGCAGCGCCGTCGTCCCTGCCCTGGTCTGCGCCGGACCGCTGGTCCTCGCCGGCATCGGAGTCGCCGTGGGCCCCGAGATCCGGCCGGGTCCTGTGGTCCGCGCAGGCACCGTGGTCCGCGCAGGCCCGTGGTCCGCGCAGGCACCGTGGTCCGTGCGGGTGCTGAGGTCCGTGCGAGTGCTGTGGTCCTTGCAGGCACCGCGGCCGGCGCCTGCGGCCTGGCTAGTGGCGCTGGGCTGGCCGCCGGGACCGTCTGACCGGAATCCGGGACAGCGGCCTGCCGTCGCCGGCCCAGTCGGCCCCGGCCGGTGCCGGGCTTGGCCACCGGGGATCCGTCATCGCGACCCCGGCGAGCGGCCACCGCGGCGGCGGCGGTAGACGCAGCGGCGACCGAGGCGGCGCGATCGACGGGCGACCCGGGTGCCGGGTCGGCGTCTCGCCAGAAGTCCGCACCGCGCTCGCTCCGGCGCAGCCTGCCTGCGCGGCGGTCGGTACGCGGGCCGCGTCGGCGCCAGGCCGGTGGGCAGAGAGCCGGTCGGCTGAGGGATGGTCATCGGCGGAGGCCGGGATCGCGCTCGGGCGCGAGTCAGCGCGCGACCCGGCCCGGCGATCCGGCGGGACAGCCCCCGGACGCGAGCGCGCGAATCGGCCGCCATCCCGATCTGGAACGACAGGACCCGGCCGCGAATCGGAGAACCGGCTGCCGTCGCGATCCGGAACGACAGGACTCGGCCGCGAATCGGAGAACCGGCCGCCATCCCGGCCAGGAACGGCCGCACGTCGGCCCGGATCCGTCACATCGAAGCCGCCGCTGTGCCGGGGACCAATCGGCCCGGCGCCCGCGCGCCCGTCCGGCAATGCGGCGCCGCCGACTGGCGAGCCGCCCGGCCGGGGCGGAACACCCGAGGGCGAAGCGCCGGTCGGCCGCGGCGAGGCCTGCCATTGGCCGCGCGGGTCAGTGTCGCCGTCGTCCGGGCGCGGCGTGACGTCCCGGCGCGGCGCGACGTCCCGGTCGCGGCGCGACATCCGGACGCGGCGCAACATCCCGGTTCGGCGTAACGTCCCGGCGCGGCGCGGCATCCCGGCGCCGCGGAGCGGCGCGGCCCGGCGTTACCGGGTCCCGGCCGCCGGGCGGCTCGGTCTGCCACGACTCGCCCACGCTGGTGCGGCTGGCGTCGCCGCCGGAGGCGGTCTGCCAGGACTCGGTCGGGCGGGTAGCCTGCGGCCGGGCGGGCGGCTTCGGATCGGTACGCCTGCTGGTCTCCTGCGCGGGACCGGCGGCGCCGAGGTACTTGATCCAGCCGTAGTCGTCGTCGTCCTCAACGCCGGCCACCGGGTCTTCGTCCCGGCCGCGGCCGCGGCCCCAGCCGCGCTGCGACCGGCCTCGTCCGACCGGCAGCGGCCCACTGGGATGCGACTGGCCGGCCTGCGCCGGGGCGGGCCGGTCCTGGTCGTCCTCGGTGGACGGCGACCGCAGATCCTGCTGGTTCTGCGGCCATCCCGTGGTCATGAGGCGCGTTACTCCTGAGACTGATGCGGCGTCTCTTCCCGATGCCCGAGTCCACTACATCATGCGGCACGGCTGAACGTGACCGCTACGTTATCGGCGTTTCCGGACGCTCAAATGACTGACTGCGCACTGAGCGCACGCGACCTGATCGCGCGTTCGACCAGGTCACGGCGTTCGGCGATGACTCTGACCAGCGCCGGATCGCGGCCGTCGGCGGCCAGGAACCGGTCGATCATGGCCAGCAGGCCGGGGCCCGCCGCGGTGCGCGGGAACAGCGCCTCGCCGAGCCGTACGCGCAGGTGCCCGCCCCTGGCGGCCCACAGGCCTGGCAGCACGTCGAAATAACGCTGCGCGTACGGGGCCAGCAGTTCCGCCTGCTCAGGCTCATGGAAGGCGGCCACGATCTCGCGCAGGCCGCTGATCGGCACGTCGGCGCCGGTCAGCAGCTGCCAGGTGGCTTCCTTCTGGCTGGCGTCCGGCATGGCCGCCCGGCAGGCCGCCGCGTGCCGGGCGCCCGATTCGGTCGGGTCGGCCGCGAGTTCGGCGTTGATCTCGGCGGCCCCGGCCTGCCCGGCGGCCGCCAGCCGGCGCAGCATCGCCCAGCGCAAGTCGGCGTCGAGCGCCAGGCCCGGCAGCCGTTCGCGGCCGCCCAGCAGCCCGCTGAGCAAGCCCAGCTGATCTGGCGCCGTCGCGGTCCGGCAGAGCAGCTGCATCCAGGCCAGCTGCCGATCGCTGCCCGGCTCGGCGGCGCGCAGCAGCCGCGCGGCCGCTCCGGCCAGCTGCCGCCGCCCGGCTGGCACCCAGCCAGGGTCGGCGAGCTGGGCGAGTGCGCTGTTGACCGCCTCCAGCAGGATCTGCAGGGCCGCCACCGACGGCTCGGTCGCCATACTGGCCGCCACCATCGACACGAACTGAGGCACGGCCAGCTCGGCCTGCTGGACCATGTCGATCAGCGACCCCCAGCAGACGGCGCGGGCGAGCGGATCGGCCAGCGTGCCGATCGAGGTCATCAGCGTCGCCAGCGAACGCTCATCGAACCGGACCAGCGCGTACGTCAGGTCGTCGTCGTTGACCAGCACCAGATCCGGCTGCGGCTGCCCGGCCAGCGCGGGCACCGCGGTCCTGGGCCCGGCGATATCAACCGGGATCTGACTGGTCCGCCGCAGCCCGTCCGCCCCGTTCCGGTACAAGCCGATCGCAATCCGGTGCGGCCGCAGCACCGGATGCTCCGCGGGCGCCTCCTGCACGATCTCGAAGGCCTGGAACGAGCGCTGCGTGCCACTGTCGAACTCGGCGCGCAGCGTATTCGGGCCGCAGGTGCGCAGCCAGGCGTCGGACCAGTCCCGGAGGCTGGTGCCGGAGCTGGCTTCGAGCGCGGCCAGCAGGTCCGCCAGCCCGGCGTTACCCCAGGCGTGCGCGCTGAAGTAGGCGCGCAGGCCGGCGAAGAACGCGTCCCGGCCGACCCTGGCCATGAGCTGGCGCAGCACCGAGGCACCCTTGGCGTAGCTGATCCCGTCGAAGTTGGCGATGGCCTGGCTCAGCGTCGGCACATCGGCCGCGACCGGGTGCGTCGAGGGCAACTGGTCCTGCTGATAGCCCCAGCCCTTGCGGCCCGCGCAGAAGGTGGCCCAGGCGCCGGTGAACCTCGTGGCCTCGGCGCTCGACAGCGCCGCGCAGAACTCCGCGAACGACTCGTTCAGCCACAGGTCATCCCACCAGGTCATGGTGACCAGGTCGCCGAACCACATGTGCGCCATCTCATGCAGCAGCACACTGGCGCGCAGTTCCAGCATCGTGTCGGTGACCCTGGACCGGAACAGCATCTCGTCGGTCCACACGACGCAGCCCGCGCTCTCGGTCGCGCCGGCGCTGAAGTCCGGCACGAACGCCTGGTCGTACTTGCGGAACGGGTAGTCGCGCTCGAACAGGGTCGTGTAATAGTCCAGGCCGGCCCTGGTCACGGCGAACAGGTCGGCCGGATCCTGGTGCGCCGCCAGCGACTGGCGGCACGCGAGCCCGAGCGGGATCTGCTGGCCGCGGGGCGTCGTGTGACTGCTGCGCACCACGGCGTACTCGCCCGCGATGACCTCGAACTGATACGTCGGCAGCCGCGGGGTCGGCTCGAAGTGCCAGGTCGCGACGTCACCGTCGGTGATCGCCGGCCCGGCCTGCGGCTGGTTCGACAGCACCGTCCAGCCCGCGGGCGCGCTGACGTGGGTCGTGAACACCGCTTTCAGGTCGGGCTGCTCGAAGTTGGCGAACACGGTGCGCGCGTAGGCGGGCTCGAACTTGGTGTAGGCGTAGATCCGGCCGTCGGCCGGATCCACGGACCGGTGCATGCCGGTGCCGTCGGCGGAGTACCGGCAGCGCGCGACCACGCGCAGCTCGTTGCTCGCGGCCAGGCCCGGCAGCGCGATCCGGCCGTCGGCCCAGCCCGCCGGGTCCAGCTGCGTGCCGTTGAGGCTGATCTCCGCCACGTCGGCCGCGATCAGGTCCGCGTAGCTGGCCGCGCCCGGCTCGGCGCAGTCGAACCTGATCACGCACGTCGAGCCGAATGTGTCCGGCCCGCCGGTCAGGTCGAGGGTGACGTCGTAGTCGCGGACGCGCAGCAGCCGCGCCCGCTCGCTGGTCTCGGCCCTGGTGATCTCAGCGGGCGGCATGGCATCCCTTTGCTAGCGGCTGGCGCCTTGATTCGGCTGGCCCCTTAATTTGGCTGGCCCCTGCATTTGGCTGGTACTGCTTCAGGCGGCCAGCTCCCTGGACCGTAGCGCACGCTCCACCGTGTCCCGGCGCTCGACCAGGATGCGCACCAGGGCCGGGTCGCGCGGCGCCGCGGCCAGGAAGGCGTCGATACGGGCCAGCAGCTCCGGCGACGCCGAGGCGTACGGGAACAGGCCGTCCGCCAGCACCCGCTTCATGTGATCGCCCCGGCTGGCCCACAGGTCGGGCAGCACCTCGAAGTACCGCGCCGCGTACGGGGCCAGCAGCGCGGCGTGCTCGGCCTGGCCGAAGGCCGCGGCGACCGCCAAGACGCCCTCATGGCCGAGTTCCTCCGACTCCGCGAGCAGCCGCCAGGCGGCGTCCTTGTGCTCGGCGTCCGGGATCGCGGCCCGGCACGCGGCCGCGTGCCTGCGGCCCGCGTCGGTGGCGTCCCTGGCCAGCTCGGCGTCGATCTGGTCGTCGCCGGCCCGGCCCTTCGCCGCCAGCCGCCGCAGCAGGGACCAGCGCAACTCGGTGTCGACGACCAGGCCCTCGATCTCCGTCGTGCCCGCGAGCAGCCCGGCCAGCAGGTCCAGCTGGTCCGGCGTGCTCGCGGTCCAGGCGAGCAGCTGCATCCAGGCCAGCTGATGGTCGCTGCCCGGCTCGGCCGCCCGCAGCAGCGGCATCGCGGCGGTCGCGAGCTGCTGCTTGCCCGCCGGTACCCAGGCCGGGTCGGCCATGACCGCCATCAGCCGGGCGGCGGTCATGTGCAGCGTCTGCAGCACCGACACGACCGGCTCCTTGCCCATGCCGGACGCCAGGATCGAGACGAAGGCCGGCACCGATAGCTCGCCCTGCTGGACCATGTCCAGCACCGCGCTCCAGCAGACCGTCCGCGCGAGCGAGTCGGTGAACTGGCCGATGGCGTGCGTCAGCGTGGCCAGCGAGCGGTCGTCGAACCTGGTCAGCGCGTAGCCGAGGTCTTCGTCGTTGAGCAGGATCAGGTCCGGCCGCGGCTGGCCGGTCAGCGCGGGTACCTCGGTCCGCGGGCCGGCCACGTCCAGCTCGACCCGGTGCGTGCGCACGAGGTCGTCCCCGGCCCGGTTGTAGAGGCCGATCGCGATGTGATGCGGCCGCAGCGTGGGGTGCTCGGGCGGCGCCTCCTGCAGGACCGCGAACGACGCGAACGTCCCGTCCGGGCGGGCGGTGAACTCGCTGCGCAGCGTGTTGGGCCCGGCTGTCTGCAGCCACGCCTTCGACCAGTCCCCGAGGCTCCGGCCCGAGCTGGTCTCCAGCGCGCGGAGCAGGTCGGCGAGGGTCGCGTTGCCCCAGCCGTGCTCGGTGAAGTACGCCCGGATGGCGGCGAAGAAGTTGTCCCGGCCCACGTAGGCCGCGAGTTGCTTGAGAACGGACGCGCCCTTCGCGTAGCTGATCCCGTCGAAGTTCGCGATTGCCTCGCTCAGCGTCGGCACGTCGGCCGCGACCGGATGGGTGGACGGCAGCTGGTCCTGCCGGTAGCCCCACGTCTTGCGCGACCCGGAGAACGTCGTCCAGGCGTCGGTGAACCTGGTCCCTTCGGCGCTGGACAGGGCCGCGCAGTATTCCGCGAACGACTCGTTCAGCCACAGGTCGTCCCACCACTTCATGGTGACCAGGTCGCCGAACCACTGGTGCGCCATCTCGTGCAGGATCACCGTCGCCCGCAGCTCGTACATCATGTCGGTGACCTTGGACCGGAACAGCACCCGCTCGGAGAACGTCACGCAGCCGACGTTCTCCATCGCGCCCGCACTGAACTCCGGCACGAACACCTGGTCGAACTTGACGAACGGGTAGTCCCGGTCGAACAGCGCCGTGTAGTAGTCAAACCCCTGCCTGGTGACGGTCAGGATGTCGTCGGGCTCCAGGAACGCGGCCAGCGACTGGCGGCAGGCCAGGCCCAGCGGGATCTGCTGGCCGCCCGGCGTCGTGTGCGCGGCGGTCACCACGTGGTACTCCCCCGCCACCACCGCCGTCAGGTAGGTGGAGATGCGCGGCGTAGGGGCGAACTCCCAGGTCGCTACGCCGCCGGTCGGCACCGGGTCGGGCGCGGGCTGGTTGGAGAGCACGACCCAGCCGGCCGGCGCCGTCACCCGGAACGTGAACGACGCCTTGAGGTCGGGCTGCTCGAAGTTCGCGTAGACACTGCGGGCGTCGGCCGGCTCGAAGTTCGTGTACAGGTACACCCGGCCGTCGGCCGAGTCGACCGCCCGGTGCATGCCCTTCGAGTCGTAGGTGTAGGCGCAGTCGGCGACCACCCGCAGCTCGTTGCGGGCGGCGAGCCCGGCCAGCGCGATCCGGCCGTCGGCGTAGGCCGTGTCCGGGTCGATCTCGGCCCCGTTCAGAGTGATCTCCAGCACGTCGGCCGCGACCAGGTCGGCGTAGCTGTCCGCGCCCGGCTCGGCGCAGTCGAATGTGATCACCGACGTTGACCGGAACACCTTGTCGCCGCGAGTCAGGTCCAGGTGCACGTGATACTCGTCGACGCGCAACAGCCGGGCGCGCTCGGCGGTCTCGTTGCGGGTGATCTCGGCTGTGGGCATGCGTCTGTTCCTCATCGAGCAGATACGGGTGGGCACTGACTGGCCCCAGGTTAGGGCACCGCGCCCGGCCGGGCCGGCGACGCCCCTGCCTAGCTGGGCTTACGCCCTGTCACGGTCGTGCATCCACCCTTGCGTGCGAGCCCGCGAGGACCGATGATCCGGATAGGGACCTAACGGGGAGGTGGCCTACCTTGGACGACATTTACGTGTTTCTGGTCCGGGGGCCTGCCAGCAAGCTGCCCAGAGGCTACGTGTGGCTCATCCCCGTGTGGTTCACGGGGCTCGGCTTGCTGGTGCTGCTGGCGGGGCACGAGATCAGCGGCCGGATGCCAGTGTGGCTGGCCGCGACCGAACTGGGCTGCATGGTGCTAGCCGGGCTCACGCTGGTCTGCGTGCTGGGCACCGTCCGGCGGCACGCGTTCCGGGTCAGCAGCGACGGGATCTGGCTGGGCTGCCGCACCACTCGCAAGCGGCCGCGGCTGCGCCAGGTTCATCTTGCCTGGTCCGACGTCGCCCAGATCCGGATGGCGTCGACCTTCTACGGGACGCTGGTAGAGATCGGGCTGCGCCCGGCGGCCCAGATCGTGCGCCGGCCAGGTCCGGGGCGGCAGGCGCTGCTCCTGGTCGGCATGCTCGTCATGCCGTTCTGGTTCGGCCGCGGCCGCCCGGCGCTCACTGCGGCGCGCGCCGATCCGCCGCGGTACCTGGTCCGCGTCTGCGATGTGCGGCCCGCCGATCTGCGCCAGGTGCTGACCGCGGTCAAGCCGCCGCCGATCGCCGTCCGGGTGCTGACCAAGCCCGGTCCGCTGCGCTACCCCTCTGCGGCCCGGCCGGGCACTGCCGTGCCGCTGACCACAGCCGACCCCGGCGTGCCGGTGAGCGCGGCGGCCCCGCACTAGCCGCCCGCCATCCGCCAGATCGCGGCCGCTGCGGGCCTGCCGGCCCGGACGGCCTGGACCGTATTGTCACTAAGATGGCCGCGATGGACGTGATCTCCTTTGGCTCGGTGTTTCTCGAGCTGGTCTTCGGGCACGTGCCGGCCCTCCCCGAGCCCGGCCAGGAGATCTTCGCCAGCGACTTCGCGATCTCCTGCGGCGGTGCGGTCACGAGCGCGACCGCGGCCGCCAGGGCCGGGGCGCACGCCGGGGTCTGCACCCGGCTGGGCGACGACCTCGGCGCCCGCGTGGTCGCCGAGCACTGCGAGCGGGCCGGCGTCGACCTGTCCCCGTCGGTCCGGGTGCAGCGCCGCGCCACCGGCATCACCATGGTGCTGAACTACGACGGCGACCGGTCCTTCGTGACGCACATCCCGCCCGCCCCGCCGGCCGAGCAGCCGGAGCTGGCGCGGTGGGCCGACGTCGTGCGGAGGAGCAAGCCCGCCTGGTGCTACGTGCACGCCGGGCCCGGCGTCGCGCGGTTCCTGCGGGTCGCGCGCGAGCAGGGCAGCAAGATCCTGCTGGATGTGTCGCACAACGAGATCAACCAGGCCCCGGCCGACGTGCTGCAGTGCATCCCGCTCGCCGACGTCTTCACCCCGAACCGGGCCGAGCTGCTGCACCTGACCGGCGCCGCGTCGCTGGAGGCTGCCGTCACGACTGTGACCGGCTGGGGTACGCCCACGGTCGTCAAGATGGGCGCGGACGGGGCGCTGGTGTGCGGCCCGGACGGCGTGGCCCCGGTGACCGAGGGCGTGACGCCGGTCGAGGTCGCGGACCTCACCGGCGCCGGCGACTCGTTCGCCGGCGCGCTGATCGGCGAGTTGCTGCGCGGCGCGCCGCTGGTCCGCGCCGTCGCGGCAGCCAACGCCGCGGGCTCGGCGGCCGCGAGCCGGCTCGGCGCCGTAGGCCCGGTGCAGGTCGAGGGACTGAGCGCCGTCATCCCCCCGGTCACGTCGCTGCTGGAGGCGCGCAAGTGAAACTGACCATCCTCGGTGGCGGCGGGATGCGGATGCCCGCGTTCGTGCGCGCCGTGCTGACCGGCGGCGCACATCACTTCGACGAGATCTGCCTGCTGGAGCCCGACCAGCTACGGCGGGACACGACCGGCAGGCTCGCGGTGGAGATCGCCGCGGCCCTGGGCAAGCCCGGCTCGGTCACGATCACGCCCGACCCGGCGGCGGCGCTCACCGGGGCGGACTTCGTGTTCTCAGCCCTCCGGGTCGGCGGCGACCGCGGCCGCGTCATCGACGAGCAGGTGGCGCTGCGCCGCGGCGTGGTCGGCCAGGAGACCACCGGCCCCGGCGGTTTCGCGATGGCGATGCGGACGATCCCGGTCGTGCTGTCCTACTGCGAGCTGCTCAGCCGGTACGCACCGCAGGCCACGCTGCTGAACTTCACCAACCCGGCCGGGCTGATCACCCAGGCGATCGCCGACCAGGGCCTGGTCCGCGCCGTCGGCGTCTGCGACACCCCCGGCGGGACCGCCGAGCACCTGGCCGCATTCCTCGGCGCCGACCCCGCGGAGGCGTCGTTCGGCTACTCCGGGCTCAATCACCTGGGCTGGATCACGTCGGTCCGGGTCGGCGGCGAGGAGCGGATCGGGGAGCTGCTGGACCGGTTCACCGAGCTGCAGGCGCACGACCACCGGTTCTCCGCGTTCGATCCCGCCTTCGTCCGCCGGATAGGCGCGCTGCCGACCGAGTACGTCTTCTACTACTACGACCCTGAGCGCTACCTGCGCGGCGTCCGGGCGGCCGGCACCAGCCGCGGCGAGGACATCCTGCGCCTGAACGAGGAGCTGCTCGGCGCGCTGACGAAGGCGTTCGCCGAAGGCGACGTGCACGACGCCTGGTCGGCCTACGCCCAGCTGCTGGGCGTCCGGCGCGACACCTACATGCGCACGGACATGCAGGGCGCGAGCGGCCAGGACCAGGCCAGGGCCCGGCAGGCCGCGAAACCGCACCCGGCGCTCGACTCGGCGGGCATCGGCGGCTACGAGGGCCTCGCGCTGCGGGTCATCGACGGGCTCACCGGCAAGCATCCCGGCCAGGTCATCGTCAACGTGCGCAACGCCGGCGTGATCGGCTCGCTGGCGGCCACCGACGTGGTCGAGGCGCCGGCCAGGGTCAGCCCGGCCGGGCTGGAGCCGGTCCCGGTGCCCGACCTGCCCGGCCCGGCCCGCGCGCTGGTGGAGCAGGTCAAGGAGTACGAGCGGGCCACCGTGCAGGCCGCCACGACTGGCGACGCCGAGCTCGCCGCCGTCGCGCTGGCGCTGCACCCGCTGGTCCCCGGTACCACCGTGGCCCGCGAACTGCTCGCCGACTACCGCGAGCAGCACGGCGAGTCCCTCGCCTACCTCAGCTAGCGCGACCAGCTGGCCGCGTTCGCGCCGGGTATCCCCGTTGAGGTCGCAGCCTGAGGCCGTATCATCTCGGCACGTGGCGGCACGAGGCGCCCGTTCCCGGCTAAGGAGCACCATGGCATACGAGGTGAAGGGCGTCATCGCCACCGGCAAAGGCGCCCCGGTCAGCATCAGCACGGTCGTCGTTCCCGACCCCGGCCCGGGCGAGGCCCTCGTCGCGGTGCAGGCCTGCGGTGTGTGCCACACCGACCTGCACTACCGGGAGGGCGGCATCGGCGCTGACTTCCCGTACTTGCTCGGCCACGAGGCCGCCGGTGTGGTGGAGGCGGTCGGCCCGGACGTCACCGGGATCGCCGCCGGTGACTTCGTGATCCTGAACTGGCGCGCGGTGTGCGGCCAGTGCCGGGCGTGCCTGCGCGGCCGTCCGTGGTACTGCTTCAACACCCACAACGCGAGCCAGAAGATGACCCTGACCGACGGGACGCAGCTGTCGCCCGCGCTCGGCATCGGCGCGTTCGCGGAGAAGACCCTGGTCGCGGCCGGTCAGTGCACCAAGGTCAGCGCCGCCATCAGGCCGGAGGTCGCCGGACTGCTCGGCTGCGGCGTGATGGCCGGTCTCGGCGCCGCGATCAACACGGCCGGGGTCAGCCGCGGCGACTCGGTGGCCGTCATCGGCTGCGGCGGCGTGGGCAACGCGGCGGTCCTCGGTTCCGCGCTGGCCGGCGCCCGGAAGATCATCGCCGTCGACGTGGACGACCGGAAGCTGGAGTGGGCCCGCCAGTTCGGCGCGACCGACACCATCAACTCCAGCGCGAGCGATCCGGTCGAGCAGATCCGGGAGCTGACCGAAGGGAACGGGGCCGACGTCGTCATCGAGGCGGTCGGCCGGCCCGAGACGTACCAGCAGGCCTTCTACGCGCGTGACCTCGCGGGCACCGTGGTCCTGGTCGGCGTGCCGACCCCGGACATGCGGCTGGAACTGCCGCTGCTCGACGTCTTCGGCCGGGGCGGCACGCTCAAGTCGTCCTGGTACGGCGACTGTCTGCCGTCGCGGGACTTCCCGATGCTGGTCGACCTGCACCTGCAGGGCCGGCTGCCGCTGGAGAAGTTCGTCTCCGAGACGATCACGCTGGACGCCGTCGAGGACGCGTTCGCGAAGATGCAGCGCGGCGAGGTGCTCCGCTCCGTCGTCGTGCTCTGACGGTGTCCGCGAAGGATCGTTCCCCCGTGGCGGCGGCCGAGTAGCCGGGCTGGCCCGCGCGGCAGCGGCGGGTGCGGTTCCGCTCACCACACCCGCCGGCTCGACCGGGCCGGGGAGTATCAGGACCGGGGGCCGGTCAGCGCGACGTCGGCCGGCTGCGGCTCGCCCGCGTCCGCGAGCAGCACGTCCTCCGCCACCGCGGTGCGCGGCAGGAGCAGGCTCAGGACGCCGCAGAGCACGAACGCTCCGATCGCGTATGGCGCCGTGTGCCGGAGCGCCGCGGCGAACGTGTGGGCCGAGCCGAGCGAGCCGAAGAACACGGTCCCGAGCACCGCCACGCCGATCGCCCCGCCGAGCTGCTGGCTCGTGCTGAACAGCCCGGACGCGCTGCCGGCGGCCTCGGCCGGCGCCGCCGCCAGCACGACGTTCACCAGCGGGATCACCAGCAGCGAGAGGCCAGCGCCGGCGACCACGAGACCGGGCACGACCGGCCACGGGCTCCCGTTGGTCCCGACCTGGCCGATGAAGGCGGTCACCAGCCCGATGCCGCCGGCCATCGCCGCCGCGCCGATGACCAGCACCCGGCGGCCGTACTTCTGCGCCAGCGGGACCGCCACCGGCGCGAGGATGAAGCTGCCGGCGCTGAATGCGACTGCGGTCAGGCCCGCCTTGAGCGGTGAGAAGTGCTCGCCAATCTGCAGCCAGAGCGCGAACACCAGGAAGAATCCCTGCAGGCCGGCCGCGAACGCAGTCTGGACACCGAGGCCCGCCGCGAACGCGGGGATGCGCAGCAGCCTGGCCCGCAGCAGCGGCGCGGTGCGCGCCGTGGCGGAGCGCTTCTCCTCGGCCAGAGCCAGCGCGGCGACACCCGCGACGCCCGCCGCCAGCACTGGCCACACCCAGGCCGGCCAGCCCAGCTGGCGGCCTTCGAGCAGCGGGTACACGATGGCGACCATGCTCGCGGCCAGCAGCCCGGCGCCTGCGTAGTTCGGCCGGCGGGCGGCCGGGTCCCGCGTCTCCGGAATCACCCGCAGGCCGGCGGTGAGCGCGGCGACGGCGACCGGCACGTTCACGAAGAACACCGCGCGCCAACTCCAGCCGAACAGGTTCGCGTCGGTGAGGACCCCGCCGAGAACCAGCCCGACCGCGGAGGCGAAGCCGAGCATCGCCCCGTACACCGCGAAGGCCTGGCCGCGCTCCTTCGCGGCGGTGAAGATGACCCGGAAGGTCGCCAGCACCTGCGGCGCCATGCACGCGGCGGCGACTCCCTGCACAATCCGCGCCGCGATCAGCTCGGCTCCGGTCCCGGCCAGTCCGGCACACAGGCTCGCGACTCCGAACAGCCCGACCCCGAACAGGAACACGCGCCGCCGACCGAACCGGTCGCCCATGCTGCCGGCCACGATCAGCGCGGCGGCGAACGCGAGCATGTAGCCGGACACCACCCACTCCAGCTGGGTGGAGCTGGCGCCGAGGCTGCGCCTGATCGTGGGCAGCGCGACGTTCACAATCGTGACGTCGATCATGTCCATCAGCGCGCCGACGATCATCACGGCCGCGGCCAGCCGGTGCCCTGAAGATCCTGATCTGCTGGTCATTGCGGTCCCTCCGCGGATCGAACACTGTTCCATAACGAACACCGTTCTAACATGGACCTGCGTTCCAGTCAAATGGCGTTCGTTAGTGGTACGTTGTTCCAGAAGGAGGGCCCGCGTGGCTGAGCTGCCTGCTGTACCGCCGCCGCCGTGGCAGCGGCTGCCCGAGCGCGGCACCAGGCGGCGCCGGGATCCCATCAGCCGCGAGGCGATCGTGGCGGCCGCGATCCGGCTGCTGGATGCCGAGGGCCTGGACGCGCTGAGCATGCGCAGCATCGCCGACGAGCTGGGCACCGGCGCCGCGTCGCTGTACTGGCACGTCGGCAGCAAGGACGGCCTGCTGGATCTCGTCTTCGACGAGATCATCGGCGAGGGGATGCGGGGTATCCCTGACCCGGTCCCCAGCCGCTGGCAAGAGCAGCTGAAGGACGTGGCCAGGGCCCAGCGGGCAGTCACCATCCGCCATCCCTACGTGGTGCGGATCTCGATCGGCCGGATCCCGATGGGGCCGAACGCGCTGCGCTACTCCGAGCGGGTGCTGGCCATCCTGCGCGCTGGTGGCCTGCCCCCGGACCTAGCCGTGAAGGGCAGCCACCTGCTGATCGCGACCGTGAACGGGTTCACAGTGGACGAAACCGGAGTCAGCGATTCCGACGGCCCGCCCGCGACCTCCGAGACTGAGCAGGCCGCAGCCATGGCCAGGGATTATCTGGCCGGCCTTCCGGCCGAGCAGTTCCCGAACCTGGTCGCGCTGGCCGACGAGTTCGGCTACGCGGACCGGGACGCCCAGTTCGAGCTCCTCATCGACATCTTTGTCGATGGTCTGGCTCGCAAGGCCGCCGCGGCCGGAGCGCACCCGCCGGGGGCTTAGCGCTGCCCTGGCCGCGCGCATAATGGCGTCCATGGCCTCTTCTGCTGAAGTCCCGGTCGCCAAGCTGCCTGCCGGTGGTCAGCTGCCGATGGTCGGCTTCGGCACCTGGGCGCTACACGGCCGGGCGGCCCGCGAAGCGGTGGGCGCGGCACTGAGGGCCGGCTACCGCCACATCGACACCGCGACCATGTACCGCAACGAGGACAGCGTCGGCCAGGCGCTGCGCGACAGCGGGTTGCCGCGATCGGAAGTCTTCGTCACGACCAAGCTGCAGGCCTCCGACGTCGACCGGGCGCGGGCACTGCTGGGCGCGTCGCTGCGCGCGCTCGGCCTCGACTACCTGGATCTATGGCTGCTGCACTGGCCGCCGTCGCGGCCAGGCCGGCTGCAGGCGTGGCGAGATCTGCTGGCCGTTCAGGCCGAGGGCCTGGCCCGCGACGTCGGGGTGAGCAACTTCAGCCTGGCCCAGATCGACGAGCTGATCTCCGCGACCGGCCAGACGCCGGCGGTGAATCAGATCGACTGGGGTCCGAGCCTGTACGACCGGGCGGTGCTGGCCGGGCACGCTGAGCGCGGCGTGCTGGTCGAGGGCTACAGCCCGCTGAAGAACACCAACCTGCGCGATCCAGCGCTGACCGCGATCGCGGCCGCGCACGGGGTGTCGGCCGCGCAGGTCGTGCTGCGCTGGCATCTGCAGCACGACATCACCGTGATCCCGAAGTCGGCGCGGCCCGAACGGATCGCGGCGAACCTGGACCTGTTCGGCTTCGCGCTCACAGCGGACCAGATGGCCGCGCTCGACGGTCTCGGCGGCGGCTGACGGTGCAGGCCGGCTTCCTGCCGTCGCGCGACGGCTTCGCGTTCACCAACTCGTGGCCGTCCGGGCCGGGGGTGGTGCTGCCGTTCCGGGGCCGCCAGATCGGATTCGGGAACGCCGCCCGCGGCCTGTGCGGCGGGATGGTGTTCGCGGCGCTCGACTACTGGCACGCAGGGGTGCCGCCGCCAGCCGAGCGGCCCGCCGGCGGCACGCCGTTGTATCAGTTCATCGTCCGCCGTCTGATCGACTCCTGGCACGTCCCGGCCGGCGTCGGCAAGTACTACCAGTGGATGAACCGGACCGATGTGGACCGGCTGTCGGCCGAGCAGGAGTGGCCCCGGATCCGGGACAGCATCGACGCCGGCCAGCCGGCCCCGCTCGGGGTGGTCACGATGGCGTCAGCCTGGCCGGGCCTGCTCGGCCGCAATCACCAGGTCCTCGCCTACGGCTATGAACAGTCAGGCGACACCGTGACGCTGGCGGTGTACGACCCCAACAGCGGCCCGGACGACCGGATCCGGATCGCGTTCGACACCACGCCCGCCGCCATCGAGCACAACCTGAACATCGGCTGGCCGGTGCGCGGTTTCTTCCGCACCGGCTACGCCCCGGCGGCACCGCCGCTGCTGGCTGCCCGCTGACCTTCGAGGCCTGCGACCAGGCGGTTCGCCGCCGCGCGGTCCCGCACCCGGATGAATGCCAGGTGCTGGTTGGCCGGATCCCGCTGCGCCGCCGCGTACCGCTGCACGTACTTGTGGTGCGCGGTCCAGGCCCAGACGAGGACGGACCGGTCCGGGTCCAGGCAGAACAGGTACCGCCAGGACTCCCTGTTGCCGTTCCATAGCTCCTCCCGGGTGATCATCCGGCGCAGGGTCCGGCGGGCCAGCTGCCAGATCACCACCCGCCTGGGCAGGTCGATCCACACCACGGTGTCGGCGCGCTGCCAGACCAGGTCGCGCACCGCGCTGTAGTTGCCATCGGTTACCCAGCCGTCCTGCGCGACGAACTCCGCGACCCTGGCCCGGAATAGCTCGGTCTCTAGCGGCCGCCAGCCGGGCTGGTGAAAGACCGCGTCCAGTTCCAGGTGCGGGACGCCGAGCGCCGCCGCGATCGCGGCGGCCAGGGTCGTCTTGCCGGATCCGCTGTTGCCCACCACCGAGATCCGCCGCACCGGATCACCCTAAGTCCGCGGGCCGCGGCTGGGCGCGGGCATTTTCCGCCTGCGGGCCGCCGCGGGCAGAGCGCGGGTCGGAAATGACCCCGAGTCCCTCCTTAACGCGACCGGGCCTGACGCCCGTCCGCTACGGTCGGCAGATCAGGCGGCCCGGCGCGGCGGCCGGTGCGGTGGGCGGGATGGCAGCGGTCGGAGGTAAGTCATGTCGGCGGATCAGGTCGGTATCGGGATCGTTGGCAGCGGTTTCATCGCCGGAGCGCACGCGGAGGCTTTCTCGCGGCTGCCACGCGCTGCGGTCCGGGCCGTGGCCTCGCGGTCGGCGGGAAAGGCAGCCGAGTTCGCCGCCCGCTGGGGGATTCCCGCCTGGCTCACCGACTTCCGCGAGCTGGCTGATCGGCCCGACGTCGACGTCGTGTGCGTCGCGGCGCCGAACGCGCTGCACCGCGACATCACGGTCGCCGCGGCCGCGGCCGGCAAGCATGTCATCTGCGAGAAGCCGCTGGCCCGGACGCTGCGCGAGGCCGACGAGATGATCAGCGCGTGTGCTTCCGCCGGCGTGCTGCTGATGTACGCGGAAGAGATCTGCTTCGCGCCGAAGTACGTCCGCGCGAAGGAACTCGCTGACGAGGGCGCGCTCGGGGAGGTGTACCTGGTCCGGCAGACCGAGCAGCACTACGGCCCCCACTCGGACTGGTTCTGGGATCCTGAGCAGTCCGGCGGCGGCGTCCTGATGGACATGGGCTGCCACGGCATCGAGTTCGCGCGCTGGGTCCTGGGCAAGCCCGCCGCCTTGACCGTGGCGGCTGAGGTGGGCACGTTCGTGCACGGCAACCGGACTCAGGCGGAGGACCACGCGATCGTGACCATCCGCTTCGAGGGCAACCGGATGGGCCTGGTGGAGGCGAGCTGGGCCAAGCCGGGCGGGATGGACGACCGGGCCGAGATCGCTGGCAGCCGGGGCATCACCTATGCCGACCTGATGCGCGGCTCCTCCCTGTCGACCTACAGCGACGTCGGCTACGGATATGCCGTCGAGAAAGCGCCCGACACCCGCGGCTGGACCTACACCATCTTCGACGAGCTATGGCAGTCCGGCATTCCGCAGGAGATGGATCACTTCGTCAGCTGCGTCCTCGACGCGGGGACGCCGCAGGAGACCGGCGCGGACGGCCGGGCGGTGCTCGAGCTGATCTACGCGGCCTACCTCGCCGCGCGCACCGGCCGGGTGGAACTGCCACTGCAGCTCAGCGAGCAGGACGCAGCCCAGCCGCCGTTCGCCCTGCTGTGACTCGCTGAACCCTTCTTGCCTTGCCGCTCGGCTGTCAACGCGCTGGCTCAGCGGCGCAGGCTCGCGCGCAGGCTGAGGATCCGCTGCAGGGCGGTGTCGATGCTGGCCTCGGTCAGCGTGCCGGCCGCGGCGGCGTTCTGCAGTCCGGCGGCGGCCTGGGCGCCCTCCGCGCTGTCCTGCGCCGAGGCGAGGATCAGGTCCATGCCAGCCGCCGCGGCCAGTGCGGCGCGCCGCGGCACCGGCCCGTACTGGCGCAGCGCGCCGGCCTCGATCGCATCGGTGATCGTGACGCCCTGGAAGCTCAGCCGATCGCGCAGCAGGCCTTGCACGATCGGCGCGGACAGGCCCGCCGGGCGATCGGACCCGAGTCGGGGGTAGACCGCCCACGACAGCATGACCAGCCGCACCCCGGCGGCGATCGCGGCGGAGTAGGGACTCTCGTCGATGCTGGCCAGGTCGGCGGCGGAGGCGTCGATCGTGACCGGGCCGTGGTCGGTGTTCTGCTGCGCGGCAGCGGCGCCGAGACCAGGAAAGTGCTTCGCGGTCGCCGCGACGTGACCGGTCTGCAAGGCCGCGATGAAGCTAGCCCCGAGCGCGGACACGACGGCCTGGCTGCTGTTGTACGAGCGGGCGTACTGATCGTCGAAGTCGCCGGCGGTCCGGTACACGTCGAGGACAGGCGCCAGGTCAACGTTGAGGCCGTGACTAGCCAGGTTCGCGGCCGTGGCCGCGCCCGCCTGACCGGCGGCGGCCCTCGCCGTCGCCAGCGGCCGGACCGCGCCGATCTGCTTCTCCGACTCCGCGGGCGCGCCGGGCACGCGGTCGACCTCGCCGCCCTCCTGATCGGTCATCAGCAGGAGCGGATACTCGCGGGCCGGGTTCGCCACGCTGGCGTTGGCCGCCGCAAGCTCGCGGACTGCCGCCCGGAACTGCGCCGGACTGCGGTAGTTTCCGGCGAAGAAGATCACGCCGGCCGCCCGGCCCTGCCGGATGACGGTGAGCAGGCTGGCCGGCGGCGTCAGGGCCGGGGTAGCTGTAGATGACCCGCTGGCCGGCGAGCTGCGCTGGCGTCATGTGGGCGACGGCAGTGTCGGCGGCGGCCTCGGCGCTGACCTGCGCCGTTGCCGCTTGCAGCACCGCCGAGCCCAGCGCGGCGACGGTCTGGTCAGCCGGGACTCCGCCCGCGGTTGTGCCGCGCACCAGCCCGGCGGCCGGCACCCAGGCCACGGCGTGACCTAAGGCGGGCGACACCGACGCGGCATCGACACCAGAGCCGAAGATCAGCGCGAGACCGGCCGCCAGCAGCACGCAACCGGTTCTAAACCAGGCCAACAGGTCAGCAGCCTCCATCGAAGTGGGCACACGGGCCGTGCGGTGCCCATGCTAACGAACTGGTAACGAGGCCAGGGCGGGGTTAGCGCGGCCAGATCAGCCGGGCAGGCTCGCGCGCAGCTGCAGCAGCTGCGCCAGCTGGCCTTCGAACGCGCCCCTGGGGAGCGCGCCGTGCTGCAGGCCCTGCTGCAGCCCGGCTACGCACTTCCAGCCGGGCAGCGGTTTGATCGCGGTGCACAGCAGCGCGTCCATGCCGGCCCGGCCGGCCAGCATCGTCCGGTTCTGCAGGTTGCCGTACGCGCCGAGCGCGCCGGCCCCGAGCGCGTCGGTGATCGTGACGCCGGTGAACCCGACCCGGTCCTGGAGCTCGCCCTGCACGATCGACGGCGCCAGCGCGGCCGGCAGGCGGCTGCCGAGCGCCGGGTAGTTCGCCCAGGAGACCATCGCGAGCTTGACGCCGGCCCGGACCGCGGCCTGGTAGGGCACCTCGTCGACGGTCCGTAGCGTGTGCGCGGAAAGGTCGATGCTGACGGGCTCGTTGTCGGTGTCCTGAGTACGCCCGGCCGGTCCCAGGCCGGGGAAGTGCTTCACTGTCGCCGCCACGCCGCCCGCCTGCTGTGCCGAGACGAACGCAGCGCCCGCCTCGCCGGCGACCTGCGGGTCCATGCTGTAGGACCGCTGGAACTGGTCATCAAAGTCGCCCGGCTGCCGGAACACATCCAGCACCGGGGCCAGGTTCACGTTCATGCCCACGCCGCGCAGGTTCGCTGCCGCGCTCGTGCCGGCCGCGGCCGCCGCTGCCGCGGGGTCGGCGGACGCCCCGATCTGCGCCTCGGACTCCGCCGGGCCGCCCGGCAGGCGGCGGACCGCACCGCCTTCCTGATCCGTCATCAGCAGCAGCGGGAACTTGCGGGTCGGGTTGCCCGCGCTCGCGTTTGCCGTGGCCAGTTGCTTGATGACGCCCCTGATCTGCGGCTCGCTGGAGATGTTAAAGCTGAAGAAGATGACGCCGCCGACTAGGCCGCGGCGGACATCGGTCAGCAGCCAGCCCGGCGCGGTCAGGCCGGTGTAGCTGTAGATGACCCGCTGCCCGGCCATCTGCTGGGCGGACATGTGCGCGATGACCTGATGCTGGGCGCGCAGCGCGGCCTGCTGCGCCGCGGTGGCGTGCGCCGGGTTGCCCTGCACGCGCTGTGCGGCCGCGGCCAGGTTGTCCGGCTGGGCGGGCGCCGGGCTCGCGGAGCCGGTCGCTCCGGCGGACGAGCTGGCGGCCGGGGGGCTGGCGCTGGCGCTGCCGTCCGCCGGGCTGCCGCCGGATCCGCCCGCCTGCTGGCCGCCGGACGAACTGCAGCTCGCGACGGCGAGCACGGCGGTACCCGCCGCAGCCGCGCTGAGCCGCCGGCGCCAATCGGTTCGCACGACAGTTACCTCCGTGGTCCGGCCAGGAGAATACGGCGGCCGGATGAGTGAATCCTGGCCGGCCCGCGGCGCAAGCGGGCCCGGTCCAGGCACGGCAACGGGCCGCAGGTCAGCTGCGGCCCGGCGATCCCCCGGGTAAAGGTGGTCGTACCCAGCCACCGCGGGGCGACTCCCATGATCACCCGAAGTTCGCGCCTTCGCGCCCCGGCGCGGGTGTGCGTGCGACCGGGCCTTCGATTGACGCCGGCGCGCGGGATCGCGGAGACTCCTGGCATGGCTACCGGCCCGCCATTACCCGCCAACCTGCACTATCCCGACTACGGGCGCCTTCCGGCCGCCTGGTACCGGCCCTGACCACCACCAAGTTCGCGCGCACGTGACGACCGCGCGATTTCCTAGTGTTCTAGGCGATTTACCAGGAGAAGCTCATGAGCACTGAGCACGACCATGACCACGCCGGCCACCACACCGACCCCACCTTCTACCGCACGGCCGGCCGCGTGCCCGGCTAGAACTGCTGCGCTATCCGCCACTCGCTGCGCGGCAGGGCGGCGTACGTCTCGTCCGCCCTGGCGGCGCCGCCGGTCGCATCTTCGACCGCCTGCTGCCGGGCCCTGCGGGCAGGCAGTCCTGGCCTGCGGTCGGCCTCGCCGACCACGACCCAGTGGCCGGCCGTCACCTCGCGCAAGACGACGAAACCCCGGCCGAGCGCGTGCTCGCGGCTGATTCGGACATCGCGGCGCCTCCCGGATTGCGCGGACTGGGGCTCCAGCATTGAGACCGTAGCCGAAACCCCCGTAAGTGTCAGACGGCAGCAGTACGCTGCCGAACGCCAACGAGCATCCGACGCTTCGCCGCGGATCGACAGCCGCGGCACAGGAGGTAGCAATGGTCACTCGCGACACCGCCTGGGCGCCCGGCACGCCGTGCTGGGTCGACCTCGGCGTCACCGACATCCCGAAGGCCAAGGCGTTCTACAGCGCCCTGTTCGGCTGGGAGATCCAGGACGGCCCGCCGGAGGCCGGCGGGTACAGCATGTGCGAGATCGGCGGTCAGCACGTAGCCGGCATCGGCAGCAGCCAGGGCGACATGCCGATCTTCTGGACCACGTATCTCGCGTCCGCCGACGCGGACAAGACCGCCGAGGCGATCCAGGCGGCCGGCGGCCAGGTCCTGATGGAGCCGTTCGACGTCATGGACGCGGGCCGGATGTTCATGGCCAGCGATCCCGGCGGCGCCATGTTCGGCGTCTGGCAGGGCAAGGCCCACACTGGCGTGCAACTCGCGAACGAGCCGGGCTCGCTCATCTGGAGCGAGAACATGAGCCGCGACTATGAGGCCAACAAGGCGTTCTACGGCGCGGTGTTCGGCTATCACTTCAGCGACATCGGTGGCGGGGACGTGCAGTACGCGACGCTTGACATCGACGGCCGGCCGGTTGGCGGCATCGGCACAGTCGGCTCCGACCAGCCGGCCGACGCGCCCCCGCCCCCCTACTGGGGCACCTACTTCGCCGTCGCCGACACCGACGCGGCCGTCGCCAGGGCGGTCGAACTCGGCGGGCGCGTGGTCGCGCCGGCGTGGGACTCGCCGTATGGCCGGATGGCCGTGGTCGCGGACGATCAGGGAGCGGTCTTCGCCGTCATGAGCGCCGACGGCAGTCAGGAAGGCTAGCCGCGCTGGCCCGCGCGGCGCGCAGCCGCGCGGGCCAGCGCTCAGTCCGGTACCGGCACGCGCGGCTCGTCCGTCGCGTGTCCGAGGCGCTGCGCGGTCCGCTGCGCGGTACCGAGCGCCCACGAGCCGCTGACGACCAGCCCGACCACGAACACCAGCGCGCCGCAGCCGACCAGGATCCACCAGCCCGTGTGGCTGGCCGTGGCGAAGTCGTGCCGGAATGAGCCGTGCAGCATCGAGATCGAGGCCGACCCGATCACGGCCACGCCGAGAGACGCGCCGATCTGCCGGCTCGTCGAGGCCACGCCAGCGGCCACGCCCGCTTGCGTGCGCGGCATGCCGGACACGGTGCTGTTGGTGATGGGCGCGTTGACCATGCCGAAGCCCAGGCCGAACAGCAGGTAGCTGACCACCAGGAACAGCGTGCTCGAGTTCGCCTCCAGCCTGGTCAGCATCAGGCCGGCCGCGGTGATGCCAGCGCCGGCGATGAGCAGCGGGAGCCTGGTGCCGCGCGAGGCAACCAGCCGGCCAGACAACGGCGAGAAGATTGCCGTCATTGCGGCCATCGGCAGCGTGTAGACGCCCGCGAGCAGCGGCGAGAACTCGCGCACGTTCTGCAGGTACAGGGTGTTGACCAGCAGGAAGCCGCCCAAGGCGGCGAATGCGCAGATGGCGATCGCCACTGCGCCGGAGAAGGGCGCGCTGCGGAAGAACCGCAGGTCGATCAGCGGTTCAGCGCGTCGCGGCTCATACGTCACCAGGGCTATCAGCGCGGCGATCGCGACCGCGAAGCAGGCCAGAATCGGCGCCGATGTCCAGCCCCGGTCCGGCCCTTCGATGAGCGCGTAGACCAGCGAGGCCAGCAGCAAGATCACCAGCAGTTGCCCGCCAGGGTCCAGGCGGCGAGCGCGCGGTGCCCGCGACTCCGGCACGAACAGCGCGGTCAAGACGATGGCCGCGATGCCCACCGGGATGTTGACCCAGAAGATGCCCCGCCAGCCGACCGACTCGACCAGCAGCCCGCCCGCCAGCGGGCCGAGCGCCAGGCTGAGGCCGACCACGCCGCCCCAGACGCCGATGGCCCGGGCTCGCTCGCCCGGTTTGATGAACGTGTTCGTGATGATCGACATCGCTACCGGGTTGAGCATCGAGCCGCCGATGGCCTGGATCATCCGGAACGCGACCAGCCAGCCCAGGCCAGGCGCGACGCTGCACAGCAGCGACCCGAGCGTGAAGATGGCCAGCCCGGTCTGGAAAGTCCGGCGGCGGCCGACGCGATCGGCGGTGGAGCCCGACAGCATCAGCAGGCTGGCGAGCACCAGCGTGTAGGCGTCGATGGTCCACTGCAGACCGGACACGTCTGCGTGCAGGTCGCGCCCGATCGAGGGGAGCGCGACGTTCACGACCGTCACGTCCAGCCCGACGATGAACAGGCTCATGCAGCAGATCGCGAGGATCAGCAAGCGCCGCCGCTGGCTCAGTTCCGCCTGGCCCATTTATGCAGTATGCCTCCGTCCGCGCCCGGTTCCGGACGCCGCCTCCGCCACCCCGGCAGTTGACGCCAGCTACTTGGTCAACCAAAAGTTGACGAGAACCTGCCGTCAACCTAGAGTTGACTCATGACGCCACCGCCAAGCCTTCAGGCCCTCATCGACACAGTCCGCCAGGACGCCGAGAGCGCGAACGCCCTGGACCAGCTGTCCACCGCCGCCACCACGGTGGCGCAGATCGAGGACACCAGCGACGCCCTGCTGGGCCACTTCGTTGACCGGTGCCGCCGCGAGGGCCGGTCCTGGTCGGAGATAAGCGCCGCGCTTGGCGTCTCCAAGCAGGCCGTACACAAGCGGTTCGCGGCCAGCGTGGCCGAGCAGATCATCGCCTCGATCCCGGCACCGACCCTGGAGCGCTTCACTGCCCGCGCCCGGGTCGTGCTCGCGTCGGCGGCGCTGGCCGCCAGGGACGCGGGCCAGGACAAGGCGGCGGCCGTGCACATCCTGATCGGCCTGTTCGCCGAGCCCGAGGGGATCGCGGCGAAGGTGCTCCAGTCGCTGGGCGTGACCAGGGACTCGGTCCGCACCGCCGCGGTCCGCACCACCGCGCTGGCCGCCCGCCCGGCCGACGAGCCGGAGGATGCCGCCGAGCCCGGTGCCGCGGCTGGGGCCGCCACCGCCGGGGCGATGCCGCAGATCCCCCGGCTCACCGCCGACGGCAGGGTCGCGTTGCGCGACGCGCTGGCGGTAGCGCTCGAGCTCGGCCACAACTACGTCGGCACCGAGCACCTGCTTCTCGGGTTGTACCAGAACGCGGACTCGCCGGCCGCGGCCATCCTGACGGCCGCTGGCGCCAGCGAGGCGGACGCCAGGGCCGGCGTGCTGGAGCTCTTGCGCGGGTACGCCGGCTAAGCCTGGCTGACACACCCTCGTGGTTCACTGGGCCGCATGGACCTTGGTGACCTTCCGGTGCTGGCGTTCGGGTCGGCGGCCGACTGGCACGAATGGCTGGCCGGGAACGGGGCGACCGCGGTCGGCGTCTGGCTCAAGACCGCCAAGAAGGGCGCGCCGGAGCCGACCATCTCCTACGCCGAGGCACTCGAAGAAGCGCTCTGCTTCGGCTGGATCGACGGGCAGAAGGGCCCGCTGGACGAGCACTACTGGCTGCAGCGCTTCACCCCGCGCAAGCCCGGCAGCAAGTGGTCGAAGATCAACACCGACAAAGCCACCACGCTGATCGAGACGGGCCGGATGCAGCCGGCCGGCCTGCACGAGGTGGAGCGGGCCAGGGCCGACGGCCGGTGGGACCGCGCGTATGCCGGCCAGGCATCGTCCACGGTGCCCGAAGACCTGCGCCAGGCCCTGGACGCGAACCCGGCCGCCGCCGAGTTCTTCGAGACGATCAGCCGGGTCAACCGGTACGCGATTCTGTACCGCATCCACTCGGTCAAGCGCGCCGAGACCAGGGCCAGGAAGATCGAGCAGTACGTGCAGATGCTGGCCGAGCACAAGACGATCCACTGATGCCCGCCCCGCCTGCGGTGCTTTTGATCACCGGCATCCAGGCAGCAGGCAAGTCCACCGTCGCGCAGCTCGTCGCCGAGCAGCTCGAGCGGTCCGTGCACCTGCGCGGCGACCTGTTCCGGCGGATGATCGTGACTGGCCGGGCGGACATGACGCCGGATCCGGGGCCGGAGGCTATGCGCCAGTTGCGGCTGCGCTATCAGCTCACCGCCAGCGTCGCGGATCAGTACTGCCGCGCCGGGTTCACGGTGGTCGCGCAGGACATCATCCTGGGCGAGCACCTGACCGAGATGGTGCGATGGATCCGCAGCCGCCCGCTGCTGGTCGTCGTGCTCGCGCCCGAGCCCACCGCCGTGACCGCGCGCGAGGCCGGGCGGGCCAAGACCGCCTACGGCGACTACACGGTGGCCGGCCTCGACGCCGCGCTGCGCCGCGATACGCCCCGGATCGGCTTGTGGCTGGACACGACGGACCAGACGCCGCGCCAGACCGCAGCCGAGATCCTGCGCCGGGCCCAGGCCGAAGCGGCGGTCTGACACCGCGGCTGGCCGGACACCGCGGCCAGTCAGCCGATGTCGCGCCGGCGCAGCCCCGCGAGCCCGGCCGCGACCAGCGCCAGCAGGAGCGCGGTGAGCCAGATCAGCGGCGCGGCGGCAAGGGCCCCGCCAGGCAGCTTCGGCGTATGCGTGAATGGCGAGATGTCCAGCACCGCCTGGGACAGGTTGAAGGCCGGACCGAGCACGGTGATCACGACGGCGACAGCGATGGCCGCCCACCCGATCCCGGCACTCCAGCGCGGCAGCAGGCCGCTGCCGGCGACCGCGATGGCGGCGATCACCAGCGCGGCCGGGATCTGCGCCAGGCTCGCGCCGACCAGGCTGGGCAGCTGGTGGCTCAGCGTCGAGCTGGCCAGGCCGTAACCCAGTCCCATACCGAGGCCGCCGATAACGAGCACGGCGACCGTGCCGAGCGCGACGACCAGCAGCTGGCTGCCCGCCCACCACATCCGGCTGACCGGCGCGGCGAGTATCGGCTCGGCGTGGCCGTCCGTCTCCTCGGACCGCAGCCGGAGCACTGCGGAGACCGCGTACGCGGCCGCGACCATGCCGAGCAGGCTCATGCACGCGGCCAGGTACGCGTTCGTGAGGGCGTGCTGCGCGCCGATCCGCACGAGCGTCTTCGCGACGGCGCCGGTGCGCGAGCCGATGAGCTGGCCGATGCCGTTCGCCACCACGCCGATGGCGAGGCCGCCGGCCAGGAAGCCGGCCGCCCAGCCAGTCAGCGAGGCCCGCTGCAGCCGCCAGGCCAGCCCGGCCGGGCCCGCCAGCAGCCGGCCGGCTGCGCGGGCCCGGCGCCCGGCTGGATCAGGCCGGCACCCTGATCCCGGCGGGCAGCCAGCGCGAAGGCCACGGCGACGCCGGTGACCGTCGCCGCCGCCGGCAGCGCGAGCACCCACCACCGCTCGGCTGCGAACGGCCGGATCAGCTCGGCCCAGCCGATCGGCGACAGCCACGTCAGCCAGCCCAGGCTGTGACTGCCGCCGGAGTCACCGACAGCGCGCAGGAAGAAGACGAGCGCCGAGCACGGCTATCGACAGCCCGCGCGCGCCCCTGGCCGTCCCGCTGACCTGCGCCGCGACCGCGGCCACCGCGGCGAAGGCCAGGCCGCAGCCGACCTCGCCGAGCCCGAACGCCAGCGCGCCGGTCAGCGGCAGGCCGCTCACGGCGAGCACCGCGACCGCGAGCACGAAGCACGACCGCGTTGGCCACCGACGCGATCGTCAGCGCCACCGCCAGCGACGCGTGCCTGCCGACCGACGTCGACCCGATGAGCTCAAGCCGGCCCGTCTCCTCGTCGGCGCGGGTGTGCCGGACGACCAGGAAGATGCTCATCAGGCCGGCCGCGAGCGCGGCGTAGGAGAGGTAGCGCCACGCGACGATGGCGCCGAGCGAGGTGCCGTGGAGCTGGCCGTACAGGAACGACAGCGCCTGGTCGTGCCCGATGCTGCGGATCAATGCGGCTCGCGCGGCCGGGGTCTTGTAGATCTCCTTCACCGCGTAGCCGCCGGACGCGCCGATCGCGGTGAGCGCGTAGATCCAGGCCGGCAGCATGATCCGGTCCCGGCGGATGGCGAGCCGGGTGAGTTCGCCGCGCGCCCGTCGAGCGTGCTCGCGGGCCCGCGCAGGCCGACGGCGGGCGGGGCGAGGACCTGGCTCACGCCGGCCCCGGCCCGTGGCCGTTCGCGGACAGATTCCCGTCCCGCGCCGGCGTAGTGGCGCAGGAACAGTTCCTCCAGCGTCGGCGGCTGGCTCACCAGCGTGCGGACGCCGGCCGGAACGATGGCGGCCAGCAGCGCGTCGAGCTTGTCGGAGTCGACCTCGCAGCGGACCCGGGTGCCGCCGTCCGTGACCGGCGTTCGAGCACGAGATCATGCACGCCCGCCAGCCGGTCGAGCCCGGCCACCGGGCGGGACAGCTCGGCCGCGATCGACGTGCGGGTCAGGTGCCGCAGCCCGGCCAGCGTGCCGGTCTCGACGGTGCGGCCCGCCCGGATGATCGTCACCCGGTCGCACAGCGCCTCGACCTCGGACAGGATGTGGCTCGACAGCAGCACCGTGCGGCCGCGCGCCCGCTCGTCCTGCGCGCACTCCCGGAACACCGCCTCCATCAGCGGGTCGAGTCCCGACGTCGGCTCGTCCAGGATCAGCAGCTCGGCGTCGGAGGCGAGCGCCGCCACCAGCGCCACCTTCTGCCGGTTGCCCTTGGAGTACGCGCGCGCCTGCTTCGTCGGATCGAGGTCGAAGCGCTCCAGCAGCTCGGCCCGGCGCTTGGGGTCTAGCCCGCCGCGCAGCCGGCCGAGCAGGTCGATGACCTCGCCGCCGGTCAGGTTCGGCCACAGGGTCACGTCGCCGGGCACGTAGGCGAGCCTGCGGTGCAGCTCCACCGCCTGCCGCCACGGGTCGCCGCCGAGCAGCACGGCGCGGCCGCCGTCGGCCCGCAGGAGCCCCAGCAGCACCCGGATCGTGGTCGTCTTGCCGCTGCCGTTCGGGCCGAGAAACCCGTGTACCTCGCCCGCGGCTACGGTGAGGTCCAGCCCGTCGAGCGCAACTGACTTGCCGAATGCCTTGCGCAGGCCAGCGACTTCAATCGCGTTCACGGAGTGCTAGCCTATACTAAATTCACTAAACACTAAATATAGTAACGGAGTGATCCAGCCCACTCGTGTCCACGACCAAGCGCAACCAGCCGGGTCGCCCAGACGGGACCGCACCCCCGGCCGACGGATCCGCCGACGACGCGGTCGCCGAGCGTGACCCGGCCGCGGTCCGGCAGTTCATCGAGCGGTTCACCGCGTTCCTGGCCCAGGCGGGATTCCCGCGCACGCCGGCCAGGATCTTCGTCGCCCTGCTGACCGCGGACTCCAGCAGCATGACCGCCGCTCAGCTCGGCGAGCTGCTGCAGGCCAGCCCGGCGTCGGTGTCCGGCGGCGCCCGGTACCTGCTTCAGGTCGGCCTCATCACCGCCGAGGGTGAGCCTGGCTCGCGCCGCCAGCACTACCGGATGTCGGTGCACGTCTGGCAGGACATCGTGAGCCTGCGGGACCGGCAGTTCACCCACTGGGCCGCCGAACTGCATGACGGCGTGCAGATCCTGGGCCCGGATTCCCCGGCCGGGCTGCGGATGGCGGAGACGGTTCGCTACTTCGAGTTCATCTCGGGCGAGATGGCTGGCCTGCTGGCTCGCTGGAAGCAGCAAGAATCGGGCCGTTAGGCTCGGCAGCGCGCCGACTGGCGCGCGCACACAGCGCGGGCGGGATTAACCATCGCGGGCGCAGCGCTGGTAAGACTGGTAGTAGCGCCGAAGAGGAAGGGCTCGAGACGTGGGGCGAGATCCGGCTGACCTCTACGAGGCGGAGCCCGGCGCGCCGACGCCCGACCGCGATCTCGTGCTGCTGTATTACCTCGACGGCTTCATCGACGCGGGCGCCGCCGGGCGGCTGCTGGCCGCGCACCTGCTGAGCACGCTGGATCACCAGCGCATCGCCAAGTTCGACGTCGATTCGCTGCTTGATTACCGCTCCCGCCGGCCGGTCATGACGTTCTCCAAGGATCACTGGGAGGACTACGAGACGCCGATGCTGGAGCTGGCGCTGCTGCACGACACCGCGGGCACACCGTTCCTGCTCTTGTCCGGGCTCGAACCCGACCGCGAATGGGACGCCTTCACCGCCGCCGTCAGCCAGCTGTCGGCCAGCCTGGGCGTCCGGGTCGCCGTCGGCTTCCACGGCATCCCCATGGGAGTGCCGCATACCAGGCAACTCGGCATCACCGCGCACGCCACCCAGCCCGGCCTGGTCGAGGGGTACCGCCCGCTGGTGGACAAGCTGCAGGTGCCGGGCAGCGCGGCCGCGCTGCTTGAGTACCGGCTGGGCGCGCAGAACCGGGCCGCCATCGGGTTCGCCGTGCACGTGCCGCACTATCTGGCCCAGGCGGCATACCCCGCGGCCGCGGTCACGCTGCTGGAGTCGGTGCAGCGCGTGACCGGGCTTGAGCTGCCCGCCGATGCGCTGCGCGAGTCCGCGCGCCGCACCGATCTCGAGATCGCCCGGCAGGTGGAGGGCTCAGAAGAAGTCGCGCAGGTAGTGCACGCGCTGGAAGAGCAGTACGACGCGTTCACCGCGGACCGCGAGAGCCTGCTCGCCGACAATGCCGAGCCCATGCCGACAGCGGAGGAACTCGGGGCACAGTTCGAACGGTTCCTGGCCGAGCAGCAGGGCCGGGGCGAGAGCCCGGAGCTGTAGCTTCCCGGTTCGCGCCCGAGCCCCGGCCGCCGGCTACTTCACCTCGTTGAGCAGCCCCGTCGCCACGTCGAACACGAAGCCGCGCACGGCGTCGGTGTGCGGGATGAACGGGCTCGCGGTGATCCGCTTGACGGACTGCCGCACATCGGCATCCAGGTCTGCGAATGCCTCGGCCGCCCAGCCGGGCTTGATCCCCGTCTCGGCCTCGATACCGGCCTTGAACGCGTCGTCGGTGAAGGTCAGCATGCCGCAATCGGTGTGGTGGATCAGGATGATCTCGGTGGTGCCGAGCAGTCGCTGGCTGATCGCGAGCGACCTGATCTCGTCGTCGGTGATGACGCCGCCCGCGTTCCTGATGACGTGCGCGTCGCCTTCCTTCAGGCCGAGGATGGCGTAGACGCTGAGACGCGCGTCCATGCACGCGACCACGGCCACGCCGGCGGCTGGCGGCAGCGGGAGCTGACCGCCGAATGACTCCGCGTACCGGCGGTTGTTCTCCAGAAACTCGTCAGTCTTGGACATATACGACTCTTTTCCCTTCTTAGCCGCTTGATCACCATTCCACCTCAGCCTAAGGCTAGCGCCGCCTATTTCCTAGTTTTCGTATAGGTATTGCGCTTCGGTGCGCGGCTGACCGAACCTTGGCGAAGCACAAAGACAAAGCCGGTGTGACCGGGGGAAGGCTGTGCACAGCCGGAGTGGCGGCATTCCCGGCCGCTCAATCCGGATGTTCAGGGGGATGGAGCGGATGATCCACTCGGCAGCACGCGAGATCCAGGCGACCGGCATCGGCGCGCAGCGCGGCGAGGTGCTGGTGCCGCGGCTGATCGGCATCGAGACCCAGGGCGCGCTGAGCTGCGGCGCGGCGCCGCTGGTGGCAGGCTCGCTGGTGCGGAGGGGCTGCCAGGTCCGGCTGGCGCCGGTCCCGCGGTGCGACAACCCGGCCGGGGACGGGGACGCGACCGTCGTGCTCGCGACCTGGCAGGAGGACGGCCGGACCGGCGCCATCGCCGCGGCCACCGCGCCGCAGGACAAGCTCGCTGCCGCCCACGCCAGGGCCGCGGTCGAGGAATGGGCCGCCGCGACCGGCCCTCGCACGCTGCTCGCCGCGCCCAGCCCGTGGTGCAGCGGCGCCGTGGCCGCGCTGGAGGCGTGCCGCCGCGCGGCCGCCGCCAATACCGGCACCGGGCACACCGTGCGGCTGCTCGCGCCGGTCCCGATGCCGCCCGAATCGGCCGCTGAGCTCGCCGAGCTTGGCGCCGTCGAGGTCACCTCGCTGGCCGGGGCACAGCCAGGCGACGTGCTCGTCATCCCCGCGCACGGCGCGGCCACCGAGATCCAGGTCGAGGCCGCCGAGCGCCGCCTGACCGTCGTCGACGCCACCTGCCCGCTCGTCGCGCGGGCTCAGGAAAAGGCCGCCAGGCTGGCCGAACGCGGCCAGCACATCGCGCTCATCAGCCAGCCGGGGGCGGCCGCCACCGGGCCGATCGCCAGTCGGGCCGGCGGCCGGGTCACGGTCGTGGAGACCCCGGCCGGCGCCGGCACCATCCGCGCGGCCGACTCGCGCCAGGTCTCCTACATGGTCCAGCCCGGCATGCCGATCGAGGCGGCGGGCGGCATCGTCAGCGCCCTCCGGGCCCGGTACCCGTCGGCCAGGGATCCGCTGCCCGGTGGCACCTGCTACGCGGCATCCGACCGAGCGGCGACCGTCCGCACGATCGCGGCGGGCAGCGACCTCGTGCTGCTGCTGGGCAACGCGAAGTCGGCCGACATCCGCCAGCTCTCCGCGCAGGCCCGCGAGACCGGCGCCAAGGTCCAGCCGGTCGGTGCCATCGCCGACATCACGCCGGACATGCTGGCGGGCGTCGACACCGTCGGCGTGGTCGAGTCGATATCCGCCTCAGCCGTGCTCGGCGCCGAGATCATCGCGGCGCTCGCCGGCCTGGGCCCGCTGACCGTGGCGCGCCGCCACGTCAGCACCGAGGTCGCCGACCAGCGATAGCGCGTCGGACCAGGACGCCAGCGGCCGGCCCGGCCGGCCCCGGGTGGCGCCACGGTAGGCTCAGGCGCCATGGCGGGCAAAGCGGACGGCGAGCACGCTCTGCCCGAATCGGGGCAGAGCGACCGGGCTGGGAACGGCTTCCACGCCCGGCTGACAGCCGGTCAGTTCGCCGTCACCGCTGAGATCGGCCCGCCCCGCGGAGCGAGCCTGCAGCCGGTCACGCACAAGGTGGCCGCGCTGCGCGGCTGGGTGGACGCGGTGAACATCACCGACAATCAGAGCGCGACGGTGCGGCTGTCCAGCCTCGCGGGCAGCGTCGCGGCCGGCCGGGCCGGGGTCGAGCCGATCATGCAGCTGACCTGCCGGGACCGGAACCGGATCGCGTTGCAGTCGGAACTGCTGGCCGCGGCTGCCTTCGGCGTGCCGAACGTGCTGATCATGACCGGCGATCATCCCCGCCACGGCGATCACTCCGAGGCAACCGCCGTATTCGACCTTGACAGCACGCAGCTGCTGGCGGTGGCGACGGCGATGCGCGACGAGGGGCGGCTGATGTCCGGCGGCGTGCTGACCCCGCCCCCGTCCTGGCTCCTCGGCGCGGTCGAGAGCCCGCCTGCCGACCCGGCCGACCGGGACGCGGCGCAGCTGGCGACTCGCCGGGTCGCGGCCAAGGTGGACGCTGGCGCGCAGTTCCTGCAGACCCAGTTCGTCTTCGACGTGCCCGCGTTCGCGGCCTGGCTCGGGCAACTCTCCGACCTCGGGCTGACGCAACGGTGCCACATCCTGGCGGGCGTCGGCCCGGTGCGCTCGGCCCGTGGGCTCGCGCACCTGGCCAGGATCCCCGGCGTCAACATCCCCGCTGCGGTCGTCCGGCGGCTGGAAGCCGCCGGACCCGACGGCATCCGGGCCGAGGGCGAGCAGTTGTGCAGCGAGATCATCGCGGCGCTGACCGCCGTGCCCGGCGTGGCCGGGGTGCACGTGATGGCCATCGGCGCGGAGCACGCAATCCCGCCAATCCTGGCGCGGGCCGGACTCAGCCCGCGCTAGCCGTCCGGCGCTACCCTTCGGACCTAAGACAGCGTGTCCATCTCGGGCTGCGCCGATCGTCGTGCTGATGACGAGCCGAACCGAAGGGAGCGGTGATGAAGTACATGCTGCTGATGGTCGGAGACCAAGCCGCCATCGCGGCCGCGGCTGAGCAGGTCGATTCCGAGGAGCCGTGCTGGCTGCCGTGGTTCCAGGAGATGACGGCCCGCGGCGTCGGCCTGCTGGACGGCGCGCAGTTGCAGCCGGACACCGCGGCGACGACGGTCGCGGTCCGCGACGGTGACGTCCTCCTGTCCGACGGACCGTTCGCCGAGACGAAGGAACAGATCCTCGGCTACCACGTCATCGACGTGCCGGACCTGGATGAGGCGGTCTACGTCGCGTCCCGGCACCCGACCATCAGCGAGGGCGGCCGGATCGAGATCCGGCCGATCCTGGCGGGCTGACGCCATGCCGGCCAGCACAGTGCCAACTAGCGCAGTGCCAGCTAGCGCAGTGCGGTGACCGACGCCGACGCCGCGGTCGCGCAGGCCTTCCAGCAGGAGTGGGGACGGATCGTCGCCACCCTGATCCGGATGACCGGCGACTGGGACCTGGCCGAGGAGTGTGCCCAGGACGCCTTCGCCACGGCGATCGCGCGCTGGCCCGCGGACGGAGTGCCGGACCGGCCCGGCGCGTGGCTCACCACGACGGCCCGGCACCGCGCGCTGGACAAACTCCGCCGCAGCAAGAACGAGGCAGCCAAGCTCAAGGAGATGGCGATGCTGTCTGAGCCCGCGCAACCGCCCGGCAGCGGCGACAATCCCGCCGGGGACAGCGGCGTCGCTGACGACCGGCTGCGGCTGATCTTCACCTGCTGCCACCCGGCGCTAGCGCTGGAGGCGCGGGTCGCGCTGACGCTGCGGACGCTGGCGGGTCTGTCCACCGCGGAAATCGCGCGCGCGTTCCTGGTGCCCGAGGCGACGATGGCCAAGCGGCTCGTCCGCGCCAAGCACAAGATCCGGGACGCCGGAATCCCGTACCGGGTGCCGCCGGCGCACCTGCTGCCCGACCGGATGACCGGCGTGCTCGCCGTCCTCTACCTGCTCTTCAACGAGGGCTACTCGGCGACCGCTGGTCCCGACATCGTCCGGCTCGGCCTGAGCGCCGAGGCGATCAGGCTGGCCAGGGTGCTCGCCAGCCTGATGCCGGCCGAGCCGGAGGTCACCGGGCTGCTGGCGCTGATGCTGCTCACCGACGCCCGGCGGCCGGCCCGGCTCGACCGCGAGCGGGGACGTGGTCCCGCTGGAGGAGCAGGACCGGACGCGCTGGGACCGGGCCGAGATCAGCGAGGGCCTGGACCTGCTGGCGGCGGCGCTGCGGCACCGGCAGGCCGGCCAGTATCTGCTGCAGGCGGCGATCGCCGCCTGCCACGCAAGGGCCGCGAGCCCAGCAGACACCGACTGGGCGCAGATCGCGAGCCTCTACGCGGCGCTGCGCGAGGTCGTGCCGTCGCCGGTCGTCGAGCTGAACCGGGCGGTGGCCGTGGCCATGGCGGACGGCCCGGACGCCGGGCTCGCGCTGGTCGAGGCGCTCGAGCGGGAGTCGCAGCTGGCCGGGTACCACCTGCTCCAGGCGACCCGGGCCGACCTGCTGCGCCGGCTGGGCCGGCTCGACGAGGCGGCGGCGAGCTACCGCGCGGCGCTCGCGCTGACGGCGACCGAACCCGAGCGGCGGTTCCTGGCCCGCCGGCTCGCCGAGATCGGCGCGGGCTGAGGTTTCCCGCTCGCCTGTCGGGTGCTTCTAGGTGCCGCCTTCCTTCGTCGCAAACCCCGCTCCTCAGTCCAGACGGCACCGCGCCCCTCCAGCTCGCTCTGGGCTCGTCAGTGTCCGCGTCGCGGAGCGAGGCGGCTTGGGCATACTGGGCCAGAAGCTAACCCCGGAGGCCCATGTGCTCTTCCCCACCTCACTCGTCGGCAGTTACCCGCAGCCGGACTGGCTGATCGACCGGGAGCGGCTGGCTGGCCGGTTCCCGCCCAGGGTCAGGGCGCGTGAGCTATGGCGCGTCGGGCCGGAGTTCCTGGCGCAGGCCCAGGATGACGCGACGCTGCTGGCGATCCGGGCGCAGGAGGACGCCGGCCTGGACATCATCACCGACGGCGAGATCCGGCGGGAGAGCTATTCCAACGCGTTCGCGACGGTGCTGGACGGCGTCGACATCGACAATCCGGGCACGGCGCTGGACCGCAGCGGCCACCCGAACCCGGTGCCGCGGATCGTCGGGCCGATCAGCCGCTCCGGGCCAGCCGGAACCGAGCAGGTCAGATTCCTGCGCGCGCACACCGACAAGACGATCAAGGTCACCATGCCGGGCCCGTTCACGATGGCCCAGCAGGCGCAGAACGACTACTACCCTGCCACGGAGGCGGCCGCGCTCGGCTACGCCGAGGCGGTCAACGCGGAGGTGGCCGACATGTTCGCGGCCGGCGCGGACATCGTCCAGCTCGACGAGCCGTACCTGCAGGCCCGCCCGGAGGAAGCCAAGAAGTACGGCGTAGCCGCGCTCAAGCAGGCGCTCGCCGGGATCACCGGGACGACCGCCGTGCACCTGTGCTTCGGCTACGCGGCCATCATCCACGACCGGCCGTCGGGCTACTCGTTCCTGCCCGAGCTGGCCGAGTGCCCGGCCGACCAGATCTCCATCGAGACGGCCCAGTCCGGGCTGGACTGCTCGGTGCTGGCCGAGCTCGCCGGCAAGACGATCATCCTGGGCGTGCTGAACCTCGGCGACCCGGCGGTGGAGACCGCCGAGACGGTCGCCGCGCGGGTCCGGCGCGCGCTGCCCTACGTCCCCGCGGAGCGGCTGGTGCTCGCGCCCGACTGCGGCATGAAGTACCTGCCGCGGGAGTCTGCGTACGGGAAGCTCTCGGCGCTGACCGAAGCGGCCAGGACGCTGCGGGCCGAGCTGGCCGGGTAGCGTCGTGATCGGCCGAGGCTACCGGCGGCTCGGCCGCGTCCAGTATCCTCTGCGCCCAGAACGTCCCCCGTCCGCGCCAGGCGCGGCTAGCCGAGGATCATCAGCATGAGCAGCAGCCGCAGCGTCGCGTCCGCTTCGTGCGGTGCTGCGTTCATGCTGCCCGGCCGCCAGGTCCGGTCTCATGGCTGAGCCAGTCGCACCGTCGCGTCCTGGCGGCGACGCGGCCGCACCGCGGCATTCGGCCGGCCCGCCCAGCGCCCGGCCGTGGCAGCTGGCTCGCGCCCGGCTCACCGCGGAGCACCTGTGGGTCTTGCTCCTCGGGCTCGCCGTGCTGGCCGTGCACGACGTGGGCTACATGCTCAGCCAGCCGTTCTGGAACGACGAGGCGTGGGTCGCCGTTACCACCAGGTTCCCGCTCAGCCAGCTGCCGCAGACCACGTCCAGCACCCCCATCGGCTGGTCCCTGCTGCTGCGGCTGGTGACCGTGCACGGCGGCGAGACCTCCCGGCTGCTGCCGCTGGCCTTTGCCGCCCTGGCCGTGGCGGCGGGCTACTGGCTGGCCCGCGGGCTCGGCTGGCCGGATCGGTTCAGCGCGGTGCTGGCGGCGTCGCTGGCCGGACTGAGCGTGCTGCTGGTGCCCGCGATGCTGCTGCGGGATGACCTCAAGCAGTACACCGCCGACGCGTGCCTGACGCTGCTCATCCTCGGCCTCACCTCCCGGCTGGAACGCGACTGGTCCCGGCGCAACCTCGGTCTGCTCACAGTGGCAGCCGGGCTCAGCATTCTGCTGAGCGACCCGGCCGTGCTCGTGGGTGTCGCGGCGTTCGCGGCGGTCCTGATCGTCGCGCTGGCCCGGCGGGAGTGGCGCCGGCTCGCCGAAGCGGCGATCGCCGGCGTCGCCGCCGCGGTGATCCTGGGTGGCCTGTACAAGGCGTTCGTGGCCAGCGCCGCGGGCGCGCTTGGCGCCTCGACGCACTGGGACGGCTTCTACGTGCCGGCCGGCCAGGGCCTGCACGCGAGCCTGACCTGGATCGTCAAGATGCTCGGGCTGCTGCGCGCCGACTTCGGCCTCGGGCCGTCCTGGCTAGCCGTGCCGCTCGTCCTCGCCGGGCTGGTCACCACGTTCCGGCTCGGCCTGCCCGCCACCGCGCTGGCCGCCGCCGCCCTGCTGCCCGAACTCATCGCGGCGTCGGCGCTGAAGGTATATCCGTTCGGCGACCTGCGCACCTCGACCTGGCTGATTGTCGCCCTCGTCGCGTTCGCCGCGATCGGGGTCGGCGGGATCGCCGCGTTGGCGAGGAACGTACTGCCGGGTGCCTCGGCCCGGCTCGTACCCGGCCTGCTGGCGGTGGCGGCCGTCGCGGGCCTGTGCGCCGCGGCCGCCCCGGACGTGCGCAGTCACTCGATCCCGGCCGAGGACGTGCGGGATCAGGCGACCTACGTGGCCGCGCATGCAAGGGCCGACGACGTGATCCTGGTCAACCTGAACAGCAACTGGGGCTTCGCGTACTACTGGCCCTACGGTCAGCCGGCCCGGCGGCCCAGCACCGCGGTGCGGCAGGGCTATGAGGCCTACTTCCCGGACCAGCCGCGGATCGTGGTCGCACGCGACCGGGATCCGGCGGCCGTGCGCGCGGGGCTGGCCAGCGCGCTGGCCCGGGTCCGGCCCGGTTCGTGCGCCACGATCTGGCTCGTGCGCAGTCACGTGATCGCGACCGAGCAGGCCGCCTGGACGGCGGCGCTCAAGGCCGCCCGGATCAACCCGGTGCCGGTCGGCACGGCCGGCCTGGCGGAGCTGCGGCCGGGCGGCAGCGCCTGCCGCTGACGCGGCGGTCCCGGTCAGCCTCGTCGGCTGATATCGCCCGGCGGACGTGCCCTGCGCGCTGCGACCCGTCGTGAGGTACGCTTTTGAGCACCTGGAGTGATTTGACGACAGCTTGGCGACCAGGACAAAAACGCCTAAAGAGTCTCGCGCCATAGCTCGCGCCTCTCTGGGTGGTTCGGAACGGAGGGGCGCAGTGGCAGCGGACGCCGCGCAGATCAGGCGGGCGCTAGACGAGCGGATCCTGGTGCTAGACGGTGCCTGGGGCACCATGCTGCAGGGCTCTGGCCTCGGGCCGGACGACTACCGGGGCGAGCGCTTCCGCGATCACCCGCGGGACCTGACCGGCGATCCCGACGTCCTGAACCTGACCAGGCCCGACCTCATCCTCGACATTCACCGGCAGTACCTCGCCGCGGGCGCCGACATCACCACCACGAACACCTTCACCGCCACCAGCATCGGCCAGGGCGACTACGGGCTGGAGGCCGCCGTCCGCGATATGAACCTGGCCGGGGCGCGCCTCGCCCGGCAGGCGGCCGACGAGGCCGGCGGCCGGCTCGTGGCCGGCTCGGTCGGCCCGCTGAACGTGACGCTGTCGATTTCGCCCAGGGTCGACGATCCGGCGTTCCGCACCGTCGCGTTCGACCAGGTGCAGGCCGCGTACGCGGAGCAGATCGCGGCCCTGGCCGAGGGCGGGGTCGACTTCCTGCTGATCGAGACGATCTTCGACACGCTCAACGCGAAGGCCGCGATCACCGCGGCCCGCGAGGTAGCCCCGGACCTGCCGCTGTGGATCTCGGTCACGATCGTCGACCTGAGCGGGCGCACCCTGTCCGGCCAGACGGTCGAGGCGTTCTGGACGTCGATCGAGCACGCGAAGCCGCTCATCGTGGGCGTCAATTGCTCGCTGGGCGCGGCCGAGATGCGCCCGTACGTCGAGGATCTCGCCCGGCTCGCGGGCATCTACACCAGCTGCCATCCCAACGCCGGGCTGCCGAACGCGTTCGGCGGCTACGACGAGCAGCCGCACGAGACCGCCGGGCTGCTGCGCGAGTTCGCCCGTGACGGCCTGGTCAACGTCGTCGGCGGCTGCTGCGGCACCGGGCCTGAGCACACCGCGCAGATCGTGCGCGACATCGCCGGGCTGGCCACGCGCGCGGTGCCCGCGCCGCGGCCGAGCACCAGGTTCAGCGGACTCGAGACGTTCGAGATCGGACCGGACACCGGGTTCGTCATGATCGGCGAGCGGACCAACGTGTCCGGGTCGGCCAGGTTCCGCCGGCTCATCGAGTCCGGCGACTTCCAGGCCGCCTCGGACGTGGCGATCGAGCAGGTCCGCGGCGGGGCGAACCTGCTGGACGTCAACATGGACGCCGACCTGCTCGAAGGCGAGGCCGCCATGACCTCGTTCCTGAACCTGATCGCGACCGAGCCCGAGGTCGCGCGGATCCCGATCATGATCGACAGCTCGCGCTGGACCGTGCTGGAAGCCGGGCTGCGGTGCGTGCAGGGCAAGGGCGTCGTCAACTCGATCAGCCTGAAGGAGGGCGAGGAGGCCTTCCTGGCGCAGGCCAGGCGGATCCGGGACTTCGGGGCCGGCGTCGTGGTGATGGCGTTCGATGAGGTGGGCCAGGCCGACACCGTGGAGCGGAAGGTGTCCATCTGCGGGCGGGCCTATGACCTGCTGACCGGGCAGGCGGGCTTCGAGCCCGAGGACATCATCTTCGACCCCAACGTGCTCGCGGTCGCGACCGGGATGGAGGAGCACAACGGCTACGCCAAGGCGTTCATCGAGGCACTGCCGCTGATCAAGCAGCGCTGTCCCGGCGTCCGCACCAGCGGTGGCATCTCTAACCTCTCGTTCTCGTTCCGCGGCAATGACGTCGTCCGGGAGGCGATGCACTCGGCGTTCCTGTTCCACGCCATCAAGGCCGGGCTGGACATGGGCATCGTCAACGCGGGCCAGCTCGTGGTCTACCAGGACATCGAGGCCGGGCTGCTGGAGCTGGTCGAGGACGTGATCTTCGACCGGCGACCGGACGCCACCGACCGCCTCGTCACGTTCGCGGACACGGTCAGGGGCAGCGGCACCAAGCGCGAGGTGGACCTGTCCTGGCGGGACGCGCCGGTCGAGAAGCGGCTGGCGCACGCGCTCGTGCACGGCATCGTGGACTTCATCGAGGCAGACACCGAGGAGGCCAGGCTCACCGCCGACCGGCCGCTCGACGTCATCGAGGGCCCGCTGATGGAGGGCATGAAGATCGTCGGCGATCTGTTCGGCTCGGGCAAGATGTTCCTGCCGCAGGTGGTCAAGAGCGCGCGCGCGATGAAGCGCTCGGTGGCGTACCTCGAACCGTTCATGGCGGCGGAGAAGGAGGCGGCGATCAAGGCGGGCCGGGCCCAGTCCGGCCATTCCCAGGGCAAGATCGTCCTGGCCACGGTCAAGGGCGACGTGCACGACATCGGCAAGAACATCGTCGGCGTGGTGCTCGGCTGCAACAACTACGACGTGATCGACCTGGGCGTCATGGTGCCCGCGGCCACAATCCTGGACACGGCCGTCAGCGAGGGCGCCAGCGCGGTCGGGCTGTCCGGCCTGATCACCCCGTCGCTGGACCAGATGGTGAGCGTCGCGGAGGAGATGCAGCGCCGCGGCCTGGAGTTGCCGCTGCTGATCGGCGGCGCGACCACCTCCAGGCAGCACACGGCGGTGCGGATCGCGCCTGCTTACGCCCGCCCGACCGTGCACGTGCTGGACGCGTCGCGCGTGGTCGGCGTCATGTCCGACCTGCTCGACCCGGCGCGCGGCGCGGAGCTGGACCGGGTCAACCGGGAGGAGCAGGAGCGGCTGCGGGAGCAGCACGCGGCCAGGCAGCGCCGCCCGCTGGTGCCGCTGGCCGATGCGCGCGCGAACCGGGAGCAGCTGGACTTCAGCTGACCTGCCGGTGCCCGCGTTCACCGGCACCACCCTGGTCGAACCCGACCTGCGGCTGCTGCGCGAGTTCATCGACTGGCAGTTCTTCTTCACCGCCTGGGAGCTGAAGGGCAAGTACCCGGGGATCCTGGAGCAGCCGGCCGCGCGCGAGCTGTTCGACGACGGCCAGCGGCTGCTGGACGAGATCATCGAGGGCGGCCTGCTGCAGGCCCGCGGCGTGTACGGGTTCTGGCCCGCGCACGCCGACGGCGACGACATCGTCATCGACGGCGACGCCGGGCTGCGGTTCCCGATGCTGCGGCAGCAGGAGCACCGGGCGGACCGGCCGAACCGGTGCCTCGCCGACTACGTGGCGCCCGCGGGCGACTACCTCGGCGCGTTCGCGGTGGCCGTGCACGGCGGGGCCGAACTCGCCGCGCGGTATGAGGCCGCCCGCGATGACTACAACGCGATCAGCGTCAAGGCGCTGGCGGACCGGCTGGCCGAGGCCTTCGCCGAGTTCGCGCACCTGGAAGCCCGCCGCGCCTGGTTCGAGCCGGACGCCGAGCCCGTGCTGGCGGACCTGCACGCCGAGCGGTTCCGCGGCATCCGGCCCGCGTTCGGCTACCCGGCCTCGCCCGACCACTCGCTGAAGCAGGATCTCGTCCGGCTGCTCGACGCCGGGCCGGGCCTGCGTGGACCTGACCGACTCGTTCGCGATGACCCCCGCGGCGAGCGTCAGCGGCCTGATCTTCGCGCACCCGCAGGCGCGTTACTTCAACGTCGGCCGGATCGGCCGGGACCAGGTGACGGACTACGCGGCGCGCAAGGGCGCGGCGCTCGGCGAGACCGAGTCCTGGCTGCGACCGAATCTCGGCTACGAGCCCTGAGCCCCATCAGCCGGGCAGCACCGTCAACCGGCTAGCACCGTCACCCGAGCAGCTCGGTCAGCGAGCTGATCCGCTCCCCGGTCCACTTGACGCCGCCCGGCCCGAGCGCCGGCATGGGGTGGTTGTCCCAGTCCGAGCCCGCGAGCAGGACGGCGCGCATGCCGACGGCTGCGGCTCCGGGCAGCTCGTCGCCGCCGCCGTCGCCCACGTAGAGGCACCCGCCGGGCTCCGTCCGCAGGCCGGCCGCGACCTTGCGGAACAGCCGCGGGTCGGGCTTGCGCGTGCCCTCCAGGCAGGAGAAGACCGGCACGTCCACGAGCGACGCCAGGGGCAGCCCCGACCAGGCCTCGGGCAGCTCGATGGTGCAGTCGGACACCAGCCCGATCGGCAGGCCGCGGTCGCGCAGCGCGCCGATGACGCCGAGGGTCTCGGGCCGGAGCCCGAACATCGCCTCCTGCCGCTCGCGCCGGATCCGGGTGGCCCGCGCCAGCTGATTGTCGGTCAGCGTGACCCCGAGCCGGGTAGCCAGTGCCTGCAGGGTCTCCGCGACGCCGCCGTACGCCCCGGTGATCCGGTCGGGGAAGGTCTCCTCCAGCACCTCGACCAGGTCCGCGACCGGCACGCCCATCGCGGCCGCGAGGCTCGCCGCGTTTCCGGCCCACGTCTGCCGCGGGCTGACCGGCGTGAGCGTGCCGAAGAAGTCGAAGACGACCGCCCGCATCCCGGCCGTCAGCTCGCGCGCCACCAGCTCAGCCTGGCCCGGCGACGGCCGGGCGGGCGGGCCGCGGCGGGCCCGGGGTCGAGGTCGAGATAGCCGCTGCGGTGCAGCCGGTGCACGTGCAGCTGATAGTCGGCGCACGTGCGCAGCACGCCGAATCCGTACCGGATGCTCCTGGCCAGGTTGATCGAGGACGCGTCGTCGCCGTACCTGGTCGGGCACGAGACCTCGCCGATCCTGGCGCCGGCGACGACCGCCTGCGCGATTATCTGATTGTCGAAAACAAAGTCGTCTGAGTTCCGGTCGAATGGCAGCGCCGCCATCAGCGAGCGGCTGAATGCCCGCAGCCCGGTGTGATATTCGGACAGTTTCTGTTGCAGCAGCACGTTCTGCGTGAGCGTCAGGACCCGGTTCGCGACGTATTTGTATCGAGGCATGCCGCGGGCGACAGTGTTCTGCGCGAGGATCCGCGAGCCGAGCACCATGTCGTACTCGCCGTAAGCGATCATGGACGCCATCGCCGGGACCAGGCGCGGGCGAATACTGGTAATCGGGGTGCACCATCACCAGGATGTCGGCGCCTAGCTCCAGCGCCCGCCGGTAGCAGGTCTTCTGGTTGGCGCCGTAGCCGCGGTTGCGGTCGTGACGGATGGCGTCCAGGCCCAGCTCACGGGCCAGCGCCAGCGTCTCGTCGCTGCTGGCGTCGTCTACCAGCACGACCTCGTCCACGACGTCAGGATCAAGGTCTGCGAGCGTCCGGGACAGCGTGGCCGCGGCGTTGTAAGCCGGCATCACGACAATGACTCGCCGCTTGTTGATCACGCCAGGTAGCTTAACGGTCCCGCAGCGCGTTCAGGCATGATCCCTTAACCGCGGGAGTGCCCGATTTATCTGATATAAAGGTGTTTTCGGGTCGGTCCGGCCGAAGCCGGCTTTACTTGGTAGACAGGCTGGACCGCAGAATCGGGCGCGGGGGTGCAATAGTTCTCCAGTGAGTGCTCTCACCGACCGGCTGACCCGTCCGGGCGGCCAGGATGTGCGCGTTCCCTGGCGCGGCGCGGACCTTCCGCGCTGGGTCAAGGTCGCCGAGGTCATCGGCGTGCTGCTGGCCCCGGTTGTCGTCGCCCTGGTGCTCCGGCTGCGGCTGATGGCACCAGCGGATCTGCCAGACCCGGCCATGCACTCCACCTACATCGTGGATCCGCGCGATGTCTTCACCCGGTTCACGTACGCGTACTCGGCGAACGCCGGCCTGCGCGAGGGTGCCAGGGTCGGCTTCCTGGTCCCGGCCCGGCTCTCCTACCTCGCCTTCGGCTCGGTACCGGGTTTCCTCGTCCTGCGGTACGTCTTCGCCCTGATCGCCGCCGGCCCGGTCTACCTGCTGCTGCGGCGACTGTACGGGCCGCCGGCCGGCGTAGCCGGGCTGCTGATCGTGCTCTCCTCGCCCGTGCTGGTCACCGCGTGGGGCACCGACTACCCGGACTCCGCGGTGGTCTCCTACGCGGCCGGAGCGCTCGCCTGCCTGGCGATGCCGTGCCTGCCAGGCCGGCGGCGCGGCTGGCTGGCGGCCGCGGGCGTGCTGCTCACCGCCGCGGTCTGGTCACACGGCGTCGCGGTGCCGCTGGCCGCGGCCACGCTGGCCGGCTACCTGGCCGTGCGGCTGGCCCGGGACCGGACCAGCCTGGTCGCGGACCTGGCGCTGCTGGCCGGGGTCGCGGTGGCGGTCACCGGGCTGCTCGTGCTCACCTCCGCCGCGCTGCTCGGTCACGGGAACTTCATCGCGAGCACCTGGCAGTCGGTGCACTACCTGTCCACCCCGGCCATGGTGGCCTACACCCACTCGGCCAGCTGGCGGTGGGCGCCGTACCTGGCCTACCTGCTGCTCCCGCCCGCTGTGCTCGGCGCGTTCGCGGCCGCGGCTGCGCGGCGCTGGCGGCAGCTGCCGTCCCCGGTGCTGATCGTCGCGGCGGCCGTCGCCGCCCAGTTCGTCCTCTACGCCGGGCTGCAGTTCTTCGGCACCATCGAGACGCTGGAGGAGCACTACTTCTCCTCCACCCTGTGGGCGGGCGTCTGCCTGCTGCTCGCGGTGACGATCGCCGAGCTGGCCGAGCCGCTGGCCGGAAGGCCAGTCGCCCGGTGGCTGCCCGCCGCCGTGCTGCTCGCCGTCCCGCTCGGATACGAGGCCTACCCGCACGTGCCGGCCTTCGGCTGGGTCCCGGCCGGCCTGCTGGTCGCCGTCGTGATCGTCGTGGCCGCCGCGGCCGCTCGCGGTGCGAGCAGGCTCATCAGCCCGGTCGGCGCCGCGTCGGCGCTCGGCGCCGCGCTCGTCGTGCTGACCGGCGCGGCGCTCGTGCTCACGGTGGCGCCGGTGCCCGCGCACGCGCCGCCGCCGCGGACCGCCGCCAAGGACGACCCGGCCCCGGCCTACGCCAGCGCCCTCGGCGGCAGCTCGGCCGGGCTGATCGACGCCTACCGGGTGGCGACCGAGCTGCCGGTCTTCGTCGGCCCGGCCAATTATCGCGGCGAGCAGCTGCTGATGTGGTGGCCGATCGACCACCGCGGCTTCCCCAACCGCGAGTTCGCCGGCATGTACCACGGGATGTTCAATACCGTGCCGAGCGTCCCGCCGCGGTTCACCAAGCGCGACGCAAAGATGCTCCGTACCCGGCGGCCCGGCGAGATCCTGCTCTTCGGCCAGTCGGCGACGCCGTTCCCGGCCGCGCTGCGCGCGCTGGCACCGTTGCGGCCCGCGCTGCTGCGAGACCACGGTGCTGCGCTCCGGCCGGTGGCCCTGCACGTCTGGCTGATCCGGATCGGCCGGTACTACCGGCACCCGGTGCGGCCCGTCCTGACCGCTCGTGGCAGCAGCGAGCAGGAGATCGGCCACGGGCGGATCGGGCGCACGATGAGCAGCGGACCCCGCAAGCCGCGCCGCCCGTCTGACCTGCTGGCCGGCGCGATGATCCGGCAGCTCCGGCTCGGGCCGGCGCACAACAAGATCACGATCGACCGCGGCATCCTGGTGCCGATGCGGGACGGGACACTGCTGGTCGCCGACCACCTCGCGCCGGTGACCGACACGCCCCGGCCGACGATCCTGATGCGCTCCCCGTACGGCCGCGGCTGGCAACTGCAGCTGATGGCACGGCCGCTGGCCGAGCGGGGCTATCACGTGCTGCTGCAAAGCACCCGCGGCACCTTTGGTTCGGGCGGCACGTTCCGGCCCGCCGCGGATGAGCCCGCCGACGGGCAGGACACCGTCGCCTGGCTGCGCGGCCAGGACTGGTTCAACGGCAGGCTCGCGACGGTCGGCGCGAGCTACCTGGCCTATGTCCAGTGGGCGCTGGCGCTCGACCCGCCGCCCGAGCTGTTCGCGATGGCGGTCCACATCAGCCCGCACGACCTGGCCGCGGCGGGCTTCGGGCAGGGGCCGTTCGAGCTCTTCAACCTGCTGATGTGGAGCGACCTGATGGCGCATCAGGAGCACCACAGCGCCGCGGTGATGACGTGGCGCACCATGACCACCGACAAGCGGCTCGGCCCGGCACTCAGCCGGCTGCCGCTCGCGCGGACCGGGACGGCGATCGGCGGGTCGGGCGCGCCCTGGTACGCGGACTGGATCGCGCGGCCCGATCCCGCCGACCCCTACTGGGCCGGCTACAGCGCCGCCGCCGCACTGGACCGGGTCGCCGTGCCGACGCTGCTGATCAGCGGCTTCCATGACTTCTTCGTGACGCAGACGATGCAGCAGTACCGCGCGCTGAGCGGCCGCGGCGTGCCCGTCGGCCTGACGGTCGGGCCGTGGACCCACATGACGCTGGACCTCGGCGTCGCCATCCGCGAGACGCTCGCCTGGCTGGACGCCTTCGACCCGGGGAACGCCGCGGTCTCGGCGCCCCGGCCGGCGCCGGTGCGAGTGTGGCGGTCCGGCACCGAGCAGTGGCACGAGCTGGCCCAGTGGCCACCGCCGGACGCGGCCGACCGCGACTTCTACCTGCGGCCGGGCGGCGGGCTGGGCAGCGATCCCCCGGCCGCCGGGAGCGGCGCGGCGAGCACGTTCCGGTACGACCCGGCCGACCCGACCCCGTCGGTCGGCGGCCGCATCATGTCCCTGCGCTCCGGCGGCAGCCAGGACAACTGCGCGCTGGAGGCCCGCGCCGACGTGCTGACGTTCAGCACGGGACCGCTGGCGCAGCCGCTCGAAGTGGCCGGCCTGCCGCGGGTCCGGCTGTACCTCGTCTCCGACAACGCCCATCACGATGTCTTCGTGCGGCTGTGCGACGTCGACCCGCAGGGCGTCTCGCGCAACCTGACGGATCAGATCGTGCGCTCGGTGCCCGCGCAGGTGACCCCCGGCCAGCCGCGCGAGATCACGATCACGCTGACGGACGTAGCGCACGTCTTCCTGCCTGGTCACCGGGTCCGGTTGCAGGTCGCGGGCGGAGCGCACCCGCGCTACGCCCGGAACCTGGGCGAGCCGCCGGACCTCGTCCGGGGCACCCGGACGGTGCCTGTCATCCATCAGGTGCTGCACGACGCGCTCCATCCGGCCGCCCTCACCCTGCCCGTGGTCGGCGCGGATCTGGCCGGGCCAGCCGCCGCGACCGGGACTGGCCAGCTGACCGCCGAGGTCTAACATCGGGCGCATGACCACCGATCAGAGCATTCAGGATCTGCTCGCGGCCGGCGACGCGGCCATCATCACTGCCGCGTTCCAGACCGGTGACTTCGGGCCGGCCCGCGATCTGCTGGAGCAGGCGCGGGCGCAAGCCGACCGGGCCGGCGACGCCGGCGGCCTCGCGCAGGCGCTGAACGGCCTGGGCATGGTGGCGCACCACGAGAACCTCGGCGTCCTGATGAGCGGGTCGGCGCCGGCCGATCCGGACGTAGCCGCCGAAGAGCAGCTGTTCCGGGCGGCGCTGGCGCAGGCGCAGCAGGCCGGGCACGCCGCGGCGACGGCGCAGTCGCTGTTCGGGCTCGGCCTGGTGTTCCAGGTGCTGCGCCGGGACTGGATGACGGCGATGCCGTACTACTGGCAGGCGCTGGGCCTGGTCACCGCCCCGGACACGCAGGCCGGGCCGTACCTGCGCTCGGAGGTGCACCGGCACCTCGGCTTCTACTTCGGCTATGAGGACGTGCAGCCGGCCGAAGCGGTGCGGCACCTGCAGATATCGCTCGACCTGCGCGAGGGTCTCGGTGAGCCGCGCTACCTGCCGAGCGCGCTGGTGGCGCTCGGCGAGGTCGAGCTGTCCGCCGGGCACGCCGACCGGGCGGCGGACCTGCTGGCCAGGGCCGTCGAGCTGGCCCGGGCCGAGAAGCTGCTGCCGCACCGCATCGAGGATGCCGAGCGCGCGCTGCGCGACGCCAGATCCGGCGGCGAAGCCAGTTGCACGGTGCACGCGGAAGCCCGCGCTGCGCTGGGGCACGCACCGGCAGCGGCACCGGCGGGCCCGCGGCAAATGAGTTGCCGCCTGGCCGGGCGACGCGGTGAGATAGCCGGTCATGACCAATGCAGCAGAGCAGGCGCGGGACGGCAGGCCAGTCGCGGTGGTGACCGGGGTGGGCCGGACGGTCGGAATCGGCGCAGGCATCGCCCGGCAACTGGCCGCGTCCGGCTGGGACATCGCCTTCACCTACTGGCACGGCTACGACAAGCGGATGGCCTGGGGTCCCGAAGCCGGGGCCACCGCGGCGATCGCGCAATCGCTGGACCAGGAGGGCGCGGCGTCGGTGGCGATCGAAGCCGACCTGGCCACGACCACGGCGCCCGCGGAGATCTTCGACGCGGCGCAGCAGGCCCTGGGCGACGTGACCGCGCTGGTCATGTGCCACTGCGAGTCCGTCGACTCCGGGCTGCTCGACACCACGGTTGAGAGCTTCGACCGGCACTTCGCGGTCAACGCGCGGGCGACCTGGCTGCTGATCCGCGAGTTCGGGCTGCGGTTCCGCGGCGCGTTCGGCACCGGTCGCATCGTGAGCCTGACTAGTGACGCCTTGATCGGCAACGTGCCCTACGGCGCCAGCAAGGGCGCGCTGGACCGGATCACGCTCGCCGCGGCGCAGGAGTTCGCGCACCTGGGCGTCTGCGCGAACGCGATCAACCCCGGGCCGATCGACACCGGCTGGATGTCGGAGGAGATCCGGGTCGGCGGGCGTGGCACAGACACCGCTCGGCCGGCTCGGCACGCCCGCGGGACACCGGGCACCTGGTGGACTTCCTGTGCTCCCCGCAGGGCGGCTGGATCAACGGGCAGCTGCTCTACAGCAACGGCGGGTTCGCCTAGCCTCGGTCGCGACGGGGCCGGCGGCGCCCGCTAGCGCCGCCGGCCCCGTCGCGAGCATCAGTCCTCGGGCAGGCCGGCGAAGCTGCGCTTCGTGCTCCGGTACCAGCCCATGCCGGAAACGGGATGCTTCCACCGGCCCTGCATCTCCTGGTGCGCGCCAGCGTGCGTGTCATCGCCGCCGGCGACCATGTCTTTGAGATGGCGGTCTTGCGCCTTGATGACCTCGTCCGCAGTGACACCGCGGAACTGCTGGTCACACGGTCCACCGAGCTGCTTGCACGTCATCGTCTTCACGGACTCATCGCCTCCTTACGAGACCAGCGACCGTCATCTGTCCGGTCGTTGATCGGGCTTACCGGCCTGACCTCGAATTGAGAGTCTCACTATCAATTCGATAGTGCTACTATCATAGCCATGACGGAGAATGTCAAGTCGGGCCAGCCCGCCGGAGCCGGACGCGGTCAGGCCCGCACCCGGCTGGCGCGCCGGGCCGTGATCGCCGCCGCCGGCGAACTCTTCCTGCAGCGCGGCTACGCCGCGACCACGATCGACGCCATCAGCGCCGGTTCGGACGTGCCGCAGGCGACCGTGTACCGGCTGTTCGCGTCCAAGCTCGGCATCCTCAAGGCGCTCGTCGACACGTCCATCAGCGGGGATGACCAGCCGGTGGCGGTGCCGGACCGACCGGAGGTAGCCGCCGTCTTCGCTGAGACGGACCCGGTCAGGCTGCTCGACCGGGTGGCCGGCCTCACGACCGCCATCAACCAGCGCAGCAACGACGCGTACCGGGTGCTCGTCAGCGCGGCCGGCTCTGACCCGGCCGCGGCTGACCTGCTCACCTCGATCCAGGAGCAGCGCGACCAGGGCCAGCGCCAGATCGTTCGCGCCCTCGCGGGGACCGGATCACTTCGGGCCGGGCTGGCGGAAGGCGAGGCTGCCGACGTGATTCACGCGCTCATGTCCCCCGAGGTGTACCGGCTGCTTGTCATCGACAGACGCTGGACTCCGGGCCGGTACCGGGAGTGGCTCGCGGCCGCCCTCCGCCAGCAGCTGACCTGACGCGAGGGGGCCGCCGCGGCCGCGGCGGCTCAGCGCCGCCGCAGCCGCAGGTAGTCGTTCTCGACGTCCTCGTGGTTCGCGAAGTACACGTCGCGGTACGGGCTGCGCTGGACGCGCGGTCGTGCGGGCAGCCGCGGCCGACGCCGCGGCCAGGCAACCAGGACTCGCCGCTTCATCGAGGCTGACCAGGCCATGTGACACCTCCTCTCGCGTGCCGGATCTTTGTGCCACTCATGACGCTAGGTGCGCACGGCCGGCCCGACCGATCCAATGAGGCGGCAGAAACGCAGACCAATTCGGAGGGGGCAAGGGGGCGTGGGCGCCGTGATTCGCTGAGCCCGCGTGTGCCATCGCTGCCGGGCGGGCAGCTCACTGGGAGCGAATGCGCCAAGCCAGAACGAGCGGCTGTATAACGCGATCTCAGATCAGGAGATGACTGCGATGTTGATGATGTACACCGTCGGCGCGTCATCATCTACTTCGTAGAGGATCCTGATATCGGCCGCGTGCAGCCGGTAGATGCCAGTAGCGCCCCACGCCACCGCGCCCTCCGGATACGGCCGGTCGGCGAGCATGCCGACGGCCCGGCGCGTGCGGACGAACAGATCCTGGTCCTCGCTGCGCATGCGGGCCAGGTTGCGAAGCGCCGTCTCACGGAAGACGACGGTCAGGCTTACGACAACGGCTCGGCGTCGATCCGGTCGAGTGCTATATCCAGGTCATCGAGGCTAATGCCGTCCCGGCCAGCGACCTTGTCGGCGAGGTGCTCCGCTAGAGCCGCGCGATCCTCAAGATCCGCGAGATCATCAATGTTGATCAGGGCGGCAACTGGCTTGCCATCTTCGCTGATGGTCACCGGACGGTGGCTTTGCCGCGCCTGCGCGACCAGCTCGCCCAGCTGGCCTGAGCTGCCGTCAGCGGATAAGCCATGCCATGGACGCTAGCACCAGGCAGTGTCGCTGCAGGGCGGATAAGGGCACGACCGGCGCTACGATCACCGCCGATGGCGAAAACGCAGACCAATCCTCCGCGTGGCGGCACGGCGCAGGCCGAAGCCGGCGACTGGAGTACCGCCTGGGAGACGTTGTTCGATCTCTCCGTCACCCGGCCCGGCCCGTTGAACATGCGGCTGGCCGCCGCGATCCGGTCCGCCATCAGGGATGGCCGGGTGCCGCACGGCGCGGCGCTGCCCCCGAGCCGGAGCCTGGCCGAGGACCTCGGCATCTCCCGGTGGACGGTGACCCAGGCCTACGGGCAACTCGTCGCCGAGGGCTACCTGTCGGCCCGGACCGGCTCGGCGACGCGGGTGAGCTGGACTCCAGGCCCGGACGACCCGGCGTCGGCGCGACCGGCCCAAGGTGCGCCAGGCCCCCGGCCGCAGGCTCGTTACGACCTGTACTCCTGCTGGCTGGACCTGCGCTCCTTCCCGCGACGGAAGTGGGTGGAGGCGATCTCCGCGGCCGCGACGACCGCCGCACACGACCAGCTCGGCTACTCCGCGCCTGGCGGGCTGCCGGAGCTGCGCACGGTGCTAGCCGAACATCTGAACCGGGCCAGAGGCGCGTTCGTCGAACCGGACACGATCTCGGTGTTCTCCGGCGCCGGGCAGGCGCTGACCCAGGTGTGCCGGGCGCTGCTGGCCGACGGCGTACAGGTGCTCGGGATCGAAGACCCGGGCTCGATCCGGTACTGGGAAGTGGCCCGCACCACCGGGATGGACCTCGTCGGCCTGCCCGTCGACGAGCAAGGCCTGGTCACCAGCCAGCTCGACCAGTTTCCTCAGCTGCGCGCGGTCTGCGTCGGGACTGCCCGGCAGCTCGCCTACGGCACGCCGCTGCCGCCGGAGCGCCGGGCGGAGCTGCTGGACTGGGCCCGCCGGACGGACGCGCTGATCATCGAGGACGACTACGACCACGAGTTCAGCTATAACCGGCCCGCGCCGCCGGTCATGCAGGGCACCGACCCGCACCGGATCGCGCTGCTCGGCTCGATGAGCCAGGCCCTGGGCCCGACGGTCAGCATCGGGTGGGTGGTGACCCCAGGCCGGCTCGTGCGCGCGGTCCGGGCCGAGGATCAGCTCCAGCTGCTGCCGCCGGCGCTGAATCAGCTGGCGCTCGCGCACCTGATGCGGTCGGGCGGGTACGACCGGCACCTGCGCGCCACCCGCCTGCAACTGCGCCGCCGGCGCAACCTGCTCGTGCACTCGCTCCGCGCCCGGCTGCCCGGTTACCGAGTGCACGGTGCGCAGGCTGGCACGATGCTGCTGGTCGACCTGCCGGCCGGCACCGAGACGAGCTCGCTCGTGGCCGCGGCGGAGCGCCGCGGAGTCCTGGTCGGCGACATCGAGGAGATGCGGCTGACTCCGGATCCGGCCAAGCCGGGGCTGCTGCTCGGCTACGGCTGCGTGCATGACCGGGACGTGGACGACGCCGTGGCCGCGCTCGCCCAGGCGATCACCGACGCCGGGATCCCGTCAGTCGCCTAGCTCGGCCCGGCGCCGGACCACGTACTCTGCCAGCTCGGCCCGGATCGCGTCATCGAGCGGCGGCTGCTCGTAGCTGTCCAGCGTCTTCGCGCAGATCTCCCCGGCCCGGGCCGTCGTGTCCTTGCCACCAAGCTTCAGCCAGCGCTCGTAGTTCGCCGTCGACGACAGCAGCGGCCGGTAGAAGCACTCCCGGAACCGCTCCATCGTGTGCTGCGCGCCCAGGAAGTGGCCGCCATGGCCGACCTCCTCGTGCGCGCCGAACGCCAGCGACGCCTCGTCGATCTCCAGCGGCGTGAACTCCACCCGCAGCATCCGCAGCAGCTCGATGTCCACGATGAACTTCTCGAAGCACGACACCAGCCCGCCCTCCAGCCAGCCGGCCGCGTGCATCACGAAGTTCGTGCCGGCCAGGAACGTCGGCAGCAGCGTCATCAGCGACTCGTAGGCGGCCTGCGCGTCGCACGTCTGGCTCGCGTTCAGGCCGCCGCCGGTGCGGAACGGCAGCCCGAAGTGCCGGGCTAGCTGCCCGGTGCACAGCAGCCCGATACCCGACTCGGGCGTGCCGAAGCTCGGCGATCCCGATTGCATGTCGATGTTCGACAGGAACGACCCGAAGATCACCGGGCACCCTGGCCGGATCAGCTGGGCCAGCGCGATCCCGGTCAGGGCTTCCGCCAGTTGCTGCACGAGCGCCGCCGGGATGGTCACCGGAGACATCGCGCCCATGAGCAGGAACGGGGTGAGCACCACCGGCTGATTCGCGGCGCAGTACTCGAATTGCGCGTCCAGCATGCGGTCGTCCCAGCGCAGCGGGGAGTTGCAGTTGATCAGTGAAATGGTCGCCGGAACGGACTCGATCGCCGCCCGCCCCTTCCCGCCAGCACCGCCGAACAGGATCTCGGTCATCGCGATCGTGTCCGCGGCGTTCGGGCCGGAGACCACGTTGCCCATGTAGATCTTGTCGGTCAGCGTCTGCAGCGCGTAGACCATGTCCAGGTGCCGGGAGTCGAGCGGCGTGTCATTCGGCTCGCAGATCACCCCGCCCGCGGAGTCGAGCTGGGGAAACGACTGCGAGAGCATGCACAGCCGGCGGTAGTCGTCCATGGTCGCGTCCCGGCGCACATCGCCCTCGCGCACGAACGGGCATCCGTACACCGCGCCGAAGACCATGTCGTCGCCGCCGATGTGCACGCTGTTGGCCGGGTTCCTGGCCTGCACGTCGAACTCCCGCGGCGCGAGCGCGACCTGCTCCATGACGAAGTCCGGGTCGAGGAACACGGTCTCGCCGTCGGTCCGCTGGCCGGCCTTACGGAACAGTTCCACCGCCTCGGGCTTGGCGAACTGCACGCCGATCTCGGACACGATCCGCCGCCAGCCCCTGTCCAGCGTGGCGACCGCGTCCGGCGAAAGGATCTCGTACCTGGGCATCGCGTTGCGGAACATTGGCACCCCGGAATGCAGTGGTGAAATGGCACCATCTTGACCAGCGCATCACATCGTAAAACAATGTTTCGTGATATGGAACATGGTAGCCCGACGGGCACGCAGGCCGTCGACCGCGCGGCGCAGCTGCTGATCGAGGTGGCGCGGCACCGCGACCCGGTCACGTTCACGGAGCTGACCTCGGCCAGCGGGCTGGCCAAGAGCACGACCTCCCGGCTGCTGACCGCGCTGGAGCGCAACGGCCTGATCCGCCGTGACCCGGCCGGCCGGTTCTCCCCCGGCCAGGTCTTCGTGTCCTACGCCTGCCGCGGCGGGTTCGAGGCCGATCTGGTGAGCCTCGCCCAGCCGGTGCTGACCCGGCTCGGCGACCAGACCGGCGAGACCGTCAACCTCGGCGTGCCGCGCGACGGCGGGCTGGTCGAGCAGATCGCCCAGGTCGACAGCCGGTACCTGATCGGCGGCACGAACTGGGTCGGCCTTACGGTCCCGCTGCACTGTGCCGCGCTGGGCAAGGTGCTGCTCGCGTTCGGAGCGGCGGAACTGCCGCGCGGCCGGCTGGAAGCCCGCACGGCGCGCACCATCACCAGTCACTCCGCGCTGGCGGCCGAACTGGCAACCGCGCGGGAGCGCGGCTACGCGGTGACCGACGAGGAACTCGAGCCGGGACTGGTGGCCGTCGCCGCGCCGGTGTTCGCCGGCCGGTCGGTTATCGCGGCGGTGTCGGTCTCGGCGCCGGCCAGCCGGCTCCCCGCCGCCCAGGTACCCAGCGTCGCCGCTTGCTGCGCGGCGGCCGCCGACTCACTCTCCGCCCTGCTCGGCAAGGAAGGTGCCACGTGACCCGAGACGAGTTGCTTCGGCAGCTGTACGACTACACGCTCGTGGGCAATGGCCCCGAGGTGCTGGACCTGACCAGGCAGGGACTGGAGCTCGGGCTCGGCCCGGAGGTCCTGCTCTATGAAGCGCTAATCCCGTCGCTGGAGGAGGTCGGCGCCCGGTTCGAGCGCGGCGACTTCTTCGTGCCCGAGATGCTGATCGCGGGCAAGGCCATGGCCGGAGCGCTGGAGATCCTGCGGCCGCTGCTCGCGGAGACCGGCGCCCAGACGATCGGGAAGATCGTCATGGGCACGGTCAAGGGCGACGTGCACGACATCGGCAAGAACCTCGTCAACATCATGTTCGAGGGGGCGGGCTTCGAGGTGATCGACCTCGGCGTCCAGGTGGCGCCGGAGAAGTTCCTCGACGCGATCCGCGAGCACCAGCCCGACATCGTCGGCTTCTCCGCGTTCCTGACCACGACGATGCCGATGTTCAAGGCCAACATGAACGCGCTGGAGAAGGCCGGTCTGCGCGACCAGGTCATCGTCATGGTCGGCGGCGCCCCGGTCACCCAGGAGTACGCGGACGTCGTGGGCGCGGACGGCTACGCCGCCGACGCGTCCGCCGCGGTCGTGCGGGCGAAGGAACTGCTGGGCCGGCGCCGCGCCGCGGTCGTGGCCGGCTGACGGCGGCGTCATGGAAACCGTGCTGTCCTCCGCCACCCGGCAGGTGCGCATCGGCGGGGAGAACCCGTTCTGCATCATCGGCGAGCGGATCAACCCGACCGGCCGCAGGATCTTCCAGGAGCAGCTGCGACGCGGCGACCTGTCCAGGATCGCGATCGACGTGGCCGAGCAGGTGGCCGGCGGCGCGATGATGCTCGACGTCAACATGGGCGCGCCGTTGTGCGACGAGACCGCGCTGATGACCCAGGCCGTCGGCCTGATCCAGTCGCTCTGCGACCTGCCACTCTGCCTCGACTCCTCCATCATCGAGGTGCTGGACGCCGGTCTCGCGGCGTACCAGGGGAAGGCCCTGGTGAACTCCGTAACCGCCGAGGACGAACGGCTGGACGCGATCCTGCCGCTGGTCGCGCGCTACGGCGCGGCCGTGATCGCGCTGCCCAACGACGAGGAGGAGATCCCGGAAGAGCCGGCCCGGCGGCTGGAACTGGCCCGCAAGATCGTGGACGTGGCGACCGGGAAGTACGGAATCGCGATCGAGGACATCGTGTTCGACCCGCTTGCGATGCCGGTCGGCGCGGACACGTCGCTGGTGCTGCGGACGCTGGAGACGATCGCGCTGCTGCGGGGAGAGCTCGGCGTGAACATGACGCTGGGCGCCTCCAACGTGTCGTTCGGCATGCCCGAGCGCGGGGCGATCGGCGCGGCGTTCCTGCCGATGGCCATCACCACGGGCCTGACCAGCGCGATCATGGATGCTCGCTCGGCCCGGCTGGTCCAGGCGGCCAAGGCGTCGGACCTGCTGACGAACCGGGACCCCTGGGGCGCTGGCTGGATCGCCGCGCACCGGGCGCGGCAGGCGGCTCTTGCTGCCACCACGGGCGCGGCCGCGGCCACGGGCAGCCAGTGACCACGGCCGGGGTTGAGCCCGCCGTCAGCCTGCCGGCCCGGGTCGACCTCAGGTTCCGGCCGGACGGCCCGCAGGTGCGCGTGCCGCCGGGGGTGACGCTGTTCGACGCGGCGTCCTGGAACGGCGTGGCGATCGACTCCACCTGCGGCGGGCACGGGACCTGCAAGAAATGCAAGGTCCGCGTCCTGACCGGAAGCGCGCCGGTGTCCGAGATCGACGTCCGCGCGTTCAGCCCGGACGAGCTGCGGGCTGGCTGGCGGCTCGCCTGCCGCGCGGTGGCCGAGAGCGACCTGGAGATCGAGGTCCCGCCGCTGACGACCCGGCCGAAGGCCGCGACCGTCGGCGTCGGCCGCCAGGTCATCCTGCGTCCGGCCGCGCAGAAGCGGTACCTGGAGCTGACCGAGCCGTCGCTCTCCGACCAGCGCACCGACCTCGATCGGGTGCTGGCCGGCCTGGATGACCTGGAACTGCGGGTCGCGCTGCCGGTCGTGCGCCGGCTTGGCCGGGTGCTCAGGGCCGCTGACTTCAAGGTCACGGCCGTCATCGTCGACGATCTGCTGACCGACGTGCAGCCGGGCGACACCACGAGCCGGCTGTACGGGATGGCATTCGACCTGGGCACCACGACGGTCGTGGCCACCCTGCTCGACCTCACGACCGGCACGCCGCTGGCGGTCGCGTCGATGCTGAACAAGCAGCAGCCGTTCGGCGCCGACGTCATCACCCGCATCAGCGCCACGATGCTGAACCCGGACGCGCTGGACGCGATGACCGCCCTGGCCCGGCAGACGCTCGCCGAACTGGCGGCGGAGGTGTGCGCGCAGGCCGAAGTCGACCCGGCCGACGTAGCCGAGGTCGCGCTCGCCGGGAACGCGACGATGATGCACCTCGCGCTCGGCGTCGACCCCGAGCCGATCGGGGTCGCGCCGTTCATCATGGCCGCCCGGCAGCTGCCCGTCGTCAGCGCCGCCGAGCTGGACCTGCCCGTGCACGCCGCGAGCCCGGTGTTCACCTTCCCGGCGTTCGGCGCCTACGTCGGCGGCGACATCACCGCGGGTCTGCTCGCCGCCGGCATGAACCGGGACGCGCGGGTCCGCCTGTTCATCGACATCGGCACCAACTGCGAGATCGTGCTCGGCAACCGGGACTGGCTGCTCGCGACCGCGGCCCCGGCCGGCAGGCCTTCGAGGGCGCGGCGATCCGGTGCGGGATGCGGGCCGCCGACGGCGCGATCGAGGTCGTGTCCGTCACGCCAGATGAGGTGGGTCTGCAGGTCATCGGCGACACCGCACCGGCCGGCCTGTGCGGCTCAGGCTTGGTGGACGCGGTCGCCGGGCTAATCCAGGTGGGCCTGCTGGATTCCTCCGGCCGGTTCGCCAGTGCGGACATGGCGGCGCAGATCGCGCCCGCGCTCGCGCCCCGGCTGACGATGCTCGGCCAGGAGCGGGTGTTCGTGCTGCACTGGCCGGCGCACCGGGCGACGTGACCGGCTCGATCTACCTGTCCCAGCGGGACGTCCGGGAGCTGCAGTTCGCGAAGGCCGCCATCGCGACCGGCTGGCGCGTGCTGCTGGCCGAGGCCGGACTGGAGCCAGCCGACATCCAGCAGGTACTGCTGGCCGGCTCGTTCGGCAGCTATCTGTCGCCGGCCAGCGCGATCGCCCTGGGGCTGGTGCCCGAGCTGCCGGTGCTGCGCATTGTCAGCGCGGGCAATGTCGCGGGTGAGGGGGCGAAGATGGTGCTGCTGTCGATGCGCGAGCGGGCGGCGGCCATGGCGATGGTGGCGGAGGTGAGATATGTCGAGCTCTCCGATCGCGCCGATTTCAACGACGCGTTCGTCGACCAGCTGCAGTTCCCCGCCTGAGCCCGCTGACACCGAGGCAGGCACCGTCGCGGTCATCGCCTGCGGCGCGCTCGCCGGCGCCGTGCGGGAGATCGCGGCCCGTCGCGGCTGGGCCGTCCGGGTCTACCCGCTGCCCGCGAGCCTGCACAACCGCCCGGCCCAGATAGCCCCGGCGGCCGAGGCGCTGGCGCTGCGGCTGCAGGCGCGCGGGCTGCGGGTGGCGCTCGGATACGCCGACTGCGGCAGCTACGGCGCGCTGGACGAGCTGTGCGAGCGGCTGGACATCCGCCGGCTCGGCGGACTGCACTGCTACGACGTGCTCGGCGGCGAGTCCAGAGTGCGCGCCCTGCTGGCCCGCGAGCCGGGCACCTACCTGCTCACCGACTACCTGGTGGCGACATTCCGGCGGACCGTGCTGAGCGGCCTCGGCCTGGACCGGCATCCGCAGCTGTGGGCCGACTACTTCGGTCACTACCGCCGGCTGGCCTGGCTGGCCCAGGACCGCAGCCCCGAGCTTGACGCGCAGGCCGCGGCGATCGCGGATATGTTCGGCCTGCCGCTGCGCGTCATCGACGTCGGCACGGCCCGGCTTGAGCGCGAACTCGACCTGCTGATCCGTGCGAGTCTTTGAGCTGTAGTCAGCCTGAAAGGAGAACTGGTAACCGTGCGCTTGCGCGACGTTCCGACCAGGCTCAGCACCGGAGCCTTCATCCTGCACTCCGGCCTGGAGAAGTGGCGGGGCACCGAAGAACAGGCCAAAGGCGTGCATGCGATGGCGTCGGGCGCGTACCCGTTCCTGGCCAAGATCCCGCCGGAGCAGTTCCTGAAGGCGCTCGCGGCGGCCGAGATCGGCGCGGGCACCGCGTTGCTAGTGCCGGTCGTTCCCAACAAGGTCGCTGGCGCGGCGCTGTCCGCCTTCGCAGGCAGCCTGCTCGGCATGTACCTGCGGACGCCCAGCATGCACAAGCCGGGCAGCGTCTGGCCGACCCGGGCGGGCATTGCGGTGAGCAAGGATGTCTGGATGCTCGGGATCGGCCTCGGCCTGCTGGCCGACGGGTGCCTCAAACTGACGGGGCCTCAAACTGACGGGGCTCAGGCGGACGGGCGCCAGCGGACCGGGATGCCGTGCGGCGACGCCGACCCGAGCACCTGGGTCTCGCCGCCCGGCCAGGTCGTGAGCGTCACCGGGCAGCCGCCCGCGCGGGACTGCTCAAGGTAGAGGTAGGCGAATCTGGCCCGCGCCGTCGCCGTCGCGCCGAGCCGCGCGACACCGTCCGCCAGCTCGGTGCGCTGAGCCTCGTCCAGGTACTGCCGGAAGATCGAGTGCCACACGACGGTCCAGCTGCCGTCGGCCAGCTTGGTCCGCGCGATCGTCGCGGTGGCCGACTCGGCCCGCAGGTCGGCCGGCACCTGCTCGGCTAGCTCGCAGGCGCCGCGCAGCCGCGCCAGCCGCGCGGCCTGGTCGGGCCAGACGTAGGCAGTCAGGATCAGGCGGCCGCTCGGGGTCGCCGGATCGATGGGCGCGAGGTCACCGCCGGACCGGCTGATCACCTCGATCGAGCCGGTCGGCGGCGCCGCGCCCTGCCAGGCGTGGGTGAGGACGACGGGCGAGTTCGGGTCGCCGTAGCTGCCTGAATCGCCCGCGACGCAGAACTGGTCGGCGCGCAGGTTCAGCCCGGCGCTGGCGCCCACCTCCACCAGCCGCACCGGCAGCGTCGTCCTGGCGGCGAGGTGCAGCAGCCCGCCGATGAGCGCGGCCGCCCGGCCGACCTCGTTGGTCTGCGGTGGCCGGCTGAGCCACTCGCGGACCTCGTCGCCCTGATCGGCCAGCGTCCGGCGGAGCGCCGCCCACGCGCGCGGGCTGCCCGGCTCGGTGTCCACGACGCCGCCGGCGGACGGATACCACCGGGCGAGGTCCGGGGCGCGGCCGGACAGCGCGAGAGCGTGCGCGCCGCCGAGCAGTCGGAGCGCGAGCACGCTCGCGGGGCGGGCATCGAGGTGGCCGCGCAGGACGTCCGCCACCGGGCCGCCGGCCAGCAGATCCTCGGCCGCGTGCGTCAGCAGGTCACCGTAGAGGGGACTGCCGATGTCCCGGCACGCCTCGCCCTGTCGGCGCAGCAGCAGCGCCGTGCGCTCGGCCGGTGATCCGGTCAGCTCTGATATCCCCACGCGGGTCACTATCCCAGGCCGGTCCGGCCGCCTGTCGCCGGAGTCTGCAGGAATGGGCCCGGACATGGTGCGAGGCCCCTCCATGTATGAGATGCAGGGGCCTCGCGTGGCTGCCCGGACAAGCCGCTACTGATTGCTCAGCAGCTAGCGGTCCTGGCCGCCGGTACCGCCTCTCCAGACCCTGGCGCCGACTGACGTTGCCGCCTGCCTGCTCCTGATCCCGGATTGCTCCCGGACCTCGGATCCGTTGTGGCCGTGAATGAATTCAACAGCCTCCGCGGCTAACCGCGCAAGGGCTTTCCGCGAAGAATTCCAAGATTCTTTTGATGGGTATCCCGGGCCGTCGCTACCGGCGTCGGAAGTCCGTTATCGAGCACTTCATCCCGGCGCACTCCTATCGCGCGCAGGATGCAAATTGCTGCCCGCATTGCAGGCCCGAACGGCGGCTGCCGCGCAATACACTCAGGGCCCCTGCATGTATGAGATGCAGGGGCCCTGAGGTCGGCTAGCAGTCCGATGACCAGCCGATTCCTCGGCAGGCCACGCACCGCTTGGCCGCACCACCGCACTGGCGAATCTTGCCAAGATCCTGGTTCCCCAGGCTCTCCGCGCTCCTCAGAGTTTCCCCTTCGGGTCCGCCCTTGCGAGGTGGTGAGAGAATTTCTACTGCCCCCGGACCATGCCGCGCAAGAGCTTCTGAACATCTTTCCAAGATTCTTTTGGACGTCCACAGCGGGGCGATTGTTATCCCCCGCTGTAGCGGTTTTTCCACCGCTTATCCACAGCCCTATGCACAATTTGATCTACAGGGTCGGCCCGAGGGTCCAGGCGGCGGGCTGTCCACAGGGCGCAGGGCCCTGCTCCTCCGGCTCAGCCGACGACGGTTCCTCGATGGCACGCAGAGCCCGACCGAGATCATCATTGTCGACGGCAGCGGAAACCAGGAGTCCGCGCCGATCCCGGCCGGGCGCGTTCAGCTGACTGTCGCCGACCCAGGGCTGCTATCGGCGGACCGGTCCGGTGGCGCACAGTCGGCCGATCGGCCTCAGGCCGCCCGCCCCGGCCTTGATGGCGGCGACCAGCGCGGGGATCACCTCGTGCAGGTCGCCGATCACGGCGTACTCCGCCCGCGCGATGATCGGCGCGCCCGCGTCGGTATTGATCGCGATGATGTGCCTCGCGCTCTGGCACCCGGCCATGTGCTGAATGGCCCCGCTGATGCCGCAGGCCAGGTACAGCTCCGGCGAGATCTTGGTGCCGGTCTGACCGACCTGCTGCCGGTGCGGCCGCCAGCCCGCGCTCGTCACCACCCGGGAGACCCCCACGACGCCGCCGAGCAGCGCGGCCAGCTCTTCCAGCGCCGCGAAGCCCTCGGGGCCGCCGACGCCCCGGCCGCCGCCCACGACGACCCTGGCCGTGGCGAGCGACGCGCCGGCGGTGTCCGCGGCCGTCTCGGTCGCGGACACGAGCAGGTCGGCCTCGGTCAGCTCCGGCGTGAACGTGCTGACGGCGCGGCGCATCCCGCCCGCCGCGGCGCCAGCCCGCCGCTTCGCCAGCCGGCCACTTCGCCACCGGCCGTCCCGCCGCCAGTGTCACCCGCGCCAGCGGCGCCGTCGGCGACCGTCAGCAGCGCCAGCTGGGCTTCGAGCACGGCGTCCTCCAGCACGCTGCCCGCCCAGCGCTGCCGTACGAGCTGCCAGCGGCCTGGCCCGGCGGCGCTGGCTGACACGCAGTTCGCCGCGACCGGCAGCCCGGTCAGGGCGCCGAGGTGCGCGATCACCTCACCGCCGCGGTCCGTCCCGGCCGCGATGACGGCGGACGCGCCGCTGCTCGCCGCGAGCTGCTGGAGCGCCACGGCCCACGCGACCGGGGCATAGCCGGAAAGACCCGGCGCGGTGACGTGGCGGACGGCCGCGACGCGAGTCGCGGCCAGGTCCGCGGGTGGCGGATCGGCGCCGAACACCACCGCGATTACCGGCTCGCCGAGCGCCCGCGCGAACCCGAGCGCCGCCACCGACGCCGCCGCGGTGGCGGATCCGTCGCGCTCGGCGAGGCACAGCACGCTCATCCGGAATCGCCGCCCGCCGGCCAGCACGCCCAGTTCGCCCAGGACCCGCACCAGCGCGGGCACCGCCGCCGCGCCGTGGCCGAGCACCGTCGCCTGCTGCGGCGGCGCCACCGGCACTCGCAGCAGTTCCTTGCGCAGGCCGTCCGGCTGCCACTGCGGCCGCAGCACGGTGATCTCGGCCCGCTTGGCCCGCAGCCGTCCGGGCAGCGACGGATAGCGGGGCAGGTTGATGCCCTCCTTGACCCCGACCACGGCGGGCAGAGGCAGCGTGAACTCCTCGACGACCGCGCCCCGTTCCCGTCCCGCCCGCAGCTCCCCGGCGGTCACCTCAAGCCGCTTGATCCCGGTCACGCACGGCCGGCCGAGCGCGTGCGCCAGCCGGATGCCGACCTGATAGCCGCCGGTATCGGCGGCTTCGTTGCCGCACAGGATCAGCGGGAACGACCCGTCCAGCTCGCGCACCGCCGTCGCGATCGCGGCCGCCGTCGCGACCGGACCCCACTCGCGGCCGTCGGTTTCCAGCAGCACGCCGCGGTGCGCGCCGAGCGCCAGCATGTCCCGCAGCTGCGCGGCCGCATCCGGCGGCCCGAGCGTCAGCACGGTCACGGTGCCGCCAAGCCGCTCGGCCAGCTGGATGGCTTCCTCCACCGCGCACTCCTCGTGCGGGCTGACGGTGAAGCCCGAGGCGCGGGTGTCGACCTCCTGCCCGTCGGCGGTCAGCTGCACCTGCCCGCCGACGGTGGGCACCCGCTTGACGCAGACCAGGATGTCCACCCCGGTCAGGACCGGATCCGCTCGTTGGCCGGGTCGAACAGCGGCGTGGCGCCCGCCACCGCGACCGTGACCGGATACTGATCGCCCATGTACTCGACGGTCAGCGGCGTGCCCGTGACCGCCTGCGCCGGCGGCAGGTAGGTCATCAGCAGGTGCCGGCCGACCGACGGCCCCGAGCCGGCCGACGTGACGTAGGAGTGGCGGCCGCGTTCGTCGATCAGCGGCTCACCCGTCTCGGTCAGTACCGGCTCGCCGCCCAGCATGTACCGCAGGTCGCCGTCGCCGGACGTGTGGTCGTCCACCGTGAGCGTGCACAGCACCGCGGCGGGCGGCGCGGCCCGCTGCGCGAGGTAGGCGGCCTTGCCGACGAACTCCTGCTCCTTGACCCGCGGCCGGGTCATCCCGGCCTCCACGAGGTTGTAGTGCGCGTCCAGCTCGGCGCCGTAAGCCCGGTAGCCCTTCTCCAGCCGGGCGGTGGTGCCGTACACGCCGATGCCGGCCGGAATCAGGCCGTGCGAGCCGCCCGCGGAAACCAGCGCGTCCCACAGCCGGGCGCCCTGCTCGATGGGCACGTGCAGTTCCCAGCCCAGTTCACCCACGTACGAGATCCGGGAGGCCAGCACCGTCATCCCGGCGATCTCGATCTCCTGGCAGGTGGCGAAGCCAAACGCCGGATGCGACATGTCGGCGGTGGTGAGCGGCTGGATGATCTGCCGGGCGCGCGGGCCCCACAGCCCGAGAGTGGTCCAGGCCGAGGTCAGGTCGGACACGTGCGCGCTGCCGTCGGCGGGCAGGTGATCGGTGATCCACTTCAGGTCCATCATCCCGGTGGCACCGCCGGTGACGACGCGGAAGTGCCGCGGGCCGAGCCGCATGACCGTCAGGTCGGCCCGGAACCCGCCGGCCTCGTCCAGGAACGACGTGTACACCACCCGGCCGACCGGAACGTGCAGCTGCGCCACCGCGACGCCCTGCACCGCGTGCAGCGCGCCCGGACCGGTGACATCCAGGATCGCGAACGCGGACAGGTCGAACAGCGCGGCGGCCTCGCGCATCGCCAGGTGCTCGGCGTTGATGATCGGCGACCACCAGCGCGACTCCCACTCGGCGCCGCGGTCCATCAGCTGGCCGGCATAGCGGTCCAGCAAGGCGGCGTTGGACGCGTACCACATCGGCCGTTCCCAGCCCGCGGTCTCGTGGAACACGGCGCCGAGCTCGCGCTCGCGCTCGTACACCGGGCTCAGGCGCACCGGGCGGCCGGCCTCCCACTGCTCGGCCGGGTGCACGATGCCGTACATCTTGTTGAAGCCCTCGGTGGCCCGCGCGGTCACGTGCGCGGTCGTGCGCTGATGGGAGTAGAACCGGGAGATGTCGGCCTCGTGAATGTCGATCTCCGGGGTGACGCCGCTCATCCACTCGGCCACCGCGCGGCCGATGCCCGGCCCCTCCTTGATCCAGCTGGCGGCCACCGCCCAGAGCCCTGGCACCTCCGGGGTCTCGCCCAGCACCGGATGCCCGTCCGGGGTCATCGAGATCAGCCCGTTGATGGCGTGCCTGATGCCGGCCCGCTCGTCGCCGAGCAGCTCGGGCATCAGCTCCAGCGCCTTCTCCAGCTGCGGGTCGAAGTCGTCCTGGGTGAACGGCAGCTCGGTCGGGGACAGCACCGCGGCCTCGATCGACGGGATGTCGTCCGGGCCCACGATGATCGGCCGGTGCGCGTACGAGCCGACCTCCATGTCGCCGCCGTGCTGGCGCTCGTACATGTTCTCGTCGACGTCCCGGACGATCGGGTACGCGATCTCGCCCTCGGTACCGTCGAACAGCGCGATCGGCCCGACACTGATCATCTGGTGCACGATCGGCGTGAGCGGGATGCGCGCGCCGGCCATCCGCGCGACCCGCGGGCTCCACACGCCGCAGCAGATCGCGCAGACCTCGGTCGCGATCGTGCCGCCCGCCGTGCGCACGCCGCTGACCCGGCCGTCTTCGGACTTCTCGATGCCGAGCACCTCGGTGCCGGCCAGCACGGTGAGCGCGCCGAGCTGCTGCGCGCGCTCCCGCATGAGCGTCCCGGCGCGCAGCGAGTCCACCACGCCGACCGTGGGGAAGTAGGCGCCGCCGAGGATCACCGAGGGGTCCAGATAGGGAACGAGCTTCGCCACGCCCTCGGGCGTCAGCAGGTCCGCGGGTATCCCCCACGCCTTGGCCTGCGAGCAGCGGCGGCGCAGCTCGGTCATCCGGTCCTGCGTCCGGGCGACCTCGATCCCGCCGCTCTCGGTGAAGACGCCGAGCTCCTGGTACTGCTCGGTGCTGTCGCGGGTGAGCTCCATCATCATCTTGGAGTACTCGATCGGGAAGATGAAGTTGGACGCGTGCCCGGTCGAGCCGCCCGGGATTCGGCATCGGGCCGGTGTCGACGAGCACGAGCTGCGTCCAGCCGAGCCGGGACAGGTGGTAGGCCAGGCTGTTACCGACGATGCCGGCCCCGATGATGACGGCGCTGGCCCGCTCCGGGATGTCACTCATTTACCTTCTCCGCCGATCCTCGCACCTGATCCGCTGGCTGCGCATGAGTCACGGACGACCTCCCGTGCCTTGGAAAGGTCGTTGGCTACAGCCGTATCTGCGGATTCGTGAACCGGCCGAGTCGGCCGGGTCACGAATCCGTCGTCCGTGCCCATTACACCGCGCGCGGCTATTCGACCGGGATCTCCGCGTTGATCATGCCGAGATCGATGCCCTGCCGGCGCCGCACGATCCGCGCAACGACGTAAACGACGATCGCGAGCACGTACATGGCGCCCATGAAGTACAGCGAGTCCCTGTTGTTCACGAAGTACAGGCTGTTGTGGAACCACTCGAACAGGTCGAAGACCAGCAGCGCGATCGTGACCACGCCGGCGGCCGGGCACGATCGGCACGCCGAAGAGCTTGAACCGGCTGGCTGGCGACGCCGCCCACAGGTCCGGCTTGCGCCACGGCAGGATCACCACGGCGATCGCGCTGAACAGGTACGTGATGGCGATGACCAGCGTCGCGTCCAGCGTGTAAGTGCGGAACGTCAGCGAGAACGCGTAGACCGCGCTGAGGAGAGCCGCGGGCAGCAGCATCAGCACCAGCGAGTACAGCGGCACCTTGCGCTTCTCGGACACCTCGGCCGCCCGGTCGGGCAGCACCCGGTCGAAGGCCGCGGCGAAGATGACCCGGTCGAGGACAGGAACAGCGTGCCCACCCAGCCGAAGAACCACAGGCCGAGCGCCGAGGATGAGGACGACCTGGAACACCGTGTTGTGTACCAGCCAGCCCGCGAACAGGAACGGGTACGGCCAGATGCCGAACTGCGGCTTGAGGTCGTAGTCCAGCGCGTTCAGGTTCTGGTAGAAGCTCCACCCGATCGTCTTGTCGACCAGCAGCAGGAAGATGACGGTCAGCAGCGACGGTGATCCACAGACCCGTGAACATGCCGGTGAAGACGCGCTTGAAGTCACTGGCGCCGCGGATCTCGCCGTAGAGGGTGGATCCCCAGTTCGGCCACAGCAGGAAGAACATCATCGCGGGCACCAGCAGCATCGACTGACTGAGCGGGCCGAAGCCCAGCGGGATAGGTGACGACGCCGGCCTTCTTGGCCGCGGCGTTCGTCGCGGCGTAGGCGTTGTGCACCCCGAAGATCTTCTGGCCCTCGAGATTGAACGAGCTGACGAACGAGGCGTGGTTGTTCACCAGCAGCAAGACGACGATGACCGCGAAGGCCACCAGGCCGCCGTAGAAGCACCACTTCTGGATCCGCGCGTAGCCCGCCATCCCGAGCGAGACCAGCACGCCGGCGATCGCGATCGTGATGAGGCAGACCACGAAGATGCCGGGCTTGGACGCGAACCAGGCCGCACCGGAGGGGCTGCCGAGCGTCGCCCAGAGTGGCTGGAAGAAGATGACCGACAGGATGTTGCCGTAGATCGGCGCCCACAGCCACAGGATGAACCACCATCCGGTGGCCGCCATCACGAAGCCGATCCCGCTGCCCAGGATGCGGGTTTGCCAGACGTAGTCGCCGCCCGCTCGCGGGATCGTGACGATCAGCCCGGTGTAGGCCACGACCAGGAACGACACCAGGATCGCCGAGATGATGATCGCGGTGATGAACTGGCCTTGCGGGAACGCCGGGCCCGCGAAGGTGAACTCGTAGATCCCCAGCGTCAGGAAGTTCGTCGCCAGGCACGCGTAGATGATCGAGTCCCGGACCGACCAGCCGCGAACCAGCCCGGTGGCTTTCCGGAGGAACAGGGTGGGGGCCTCGCCAATCGATTCTGTCGCCATCTCCGCCTCAGTTGTTGATGTGGATCAGCCGTTGACCAGCAGGTACCGCGAAACCTTTGCCTTCTTCTTGTCCAGGTCGATCACTGCGCCCTGCAGCACCCCGTCGCCGTAGACGCTGCCGGGATTGAGAGCCAGAGTCCGCTTCATCTTCTTGACCGCACGGCTTTCGTGGATGTGGCCGTGCACCGAGAGCAGCGGCTGGTGGGCGAGGATCGCGTCCCGCACCGCCTTGGAGCCCACCGGCTTCATCACCGCGCCGCCGTGCATCGGCCGCAGGTCCGCGTCCAGGGCGGGCGCCTCATCCAGCCCGGTGCCGTAGGGCGGCGCGTGGAAGTTGAAGATGGCCCGGCCCATGTCGGGCACGAGCGCCGCGACCGCCTCGATCTTGGCGGCCAGATCTTCCTCTGGCGCTTCCCGGAAGGTGTCCCACGGCGTCGGGTTGGTCCAGCCCATCGACACCAGGGAGAAGCCGTCGAGGTCGAGCAGCTTGCCCTCGGCGAAGCTGACGCACGGGGAGGACTCGATGACGCTGTCGATCTCGAAGAAGTCGTCGTTGCCGCCGTTGAGGATGCACGGGATCTGCCCGCCGTGCAGCTTGCCGTCGGCCATGTCCAGCCACCGGTCGAGCGAGCTGAGCATCTCCTGGCTGAACCGGTCGTCGACCGCGCCCTCGTTCGCGCCGAGGTGGGTCAGTTCGTCCTGGCTGACGATCGCCGGGTAGAAGCCGCTGTTGCGGATCCTGGTGACGATGGCGTCAAGCTCGTCCTTCGTGTCCAGCCGTAAGGTCTCGCCGCGCAGCGTCACCTGCCAGTAGCCGGGGTGAGCCACGATCGGCACCATCGCCTTGCCGGTGACGTCACCGCCGAGCACGACCAGGTCGGCCTTGTAGAAGGCAGCAGAGTTCAGGAACTTCCGCCAGCACACTTCCGAGCCGTGGATGTCGGTGGCAAAGAAGATCCGCATGTTGCTACCTGTGCCTTTTTCGGCCGTCTTTGGATCGGTCTAGCATCAGGCGTAACCGGACGTCAAGATCACACTGGCCGAAAGGTGCCACTTAGGCCACCGTCAATGGCCGACCTCTTCGGGCAGCTCGTACCAGCGGACCCGATCGCCGACGTTCGACCGGAGCTTCCACTTCATGCCCTTCGGCACGGCCCGAGCCAGTTCCAGCAGCCGCGCCGCCTGGGCCAGCGGATCGTAGCTGGCGCCGGCCGGCACCAGTTCCGGCTTGGCCGCCGCGAGCTCCGGCAGCTTGTCCAAGTTGCCGGTGGTGGTGCGCCACCAGCCCCAGTCGGCCGCGACCAGCCCGGTGAACCGGCTCGCGTCCAGCACCGGTTCGTTCGCTTTTGCCGACGGCCGGTCGCTGACCGGCGTGCCGGCCAGCAACTGCAGGATGTCCCTGGCGTCCTTCTCGTTCAGCTCCACGATCTGCAGCTTCGACAGCAGGATGTCCATCGCACTGAGGGTCAGCGACAGCGCGCCGAAGGCCGGGCGGAAGTCGAGCGTGTGGCACATCGTGAGCCGGTCGACCATCACGTCGATCGGTCGCCCGGACGGCGCATTGAAGTACATCTGCCGGTCGCCGTTCAGATTGTTGAACCGCTTGTCCGGCTGGCAGCCGCTGCGCTCCAGGTAAGCGACGACTTCCCGGCGGCCCTTGGACAGGCAGGCGAAGTCGATGTCCTGCCCGGCCCGCAGCCGCGGCGGCAGGCCGGGCACGATGACGCGGACCGCGAGCCCGCCCAGGAGCTTCAGGCCGAGGCCAGCGTCGGCAGCGCCCTGAGTCAGCGAAATGGCCTCAGGGAGCGGGTCATCGACAGCCTCCGGCGCCGGTGACTGGCTGGCGAGATCGGCCATGGCTGCTCCCTTTGTGCGGCTTAACCGCACAATACAGCGCAGCCGTCACGCCCGTCCGATGCGCGACCTTCGCGAACCTCCCGCTGTCGCGTCAGCGCGGCCTGCCGCCAGACTCGGCGTAGGCGTCGTCCTCCTGGCCGACCGGCGTGCGCGCCGGGTCAGTGTCGTCCGGCGCGGAGCCTTGCGGTGGCACGTATCCGAAATGCCCGGCACGGTCGCGATCCGCCTGCGTCGGGATCGGACGCCCGCCGGGCCGCGGCATCACCTGCCGGCCGCCGTCGACCGCCTCAAAGGATCCCCCGGTCACCTCGTACTTGGGCGGGATGTTCTTCTGCTTCCAGCCGGGGTGGGTATCGGCCCTGAGCACCACGAACAGCCAGCCGAACAGGGCGATCGCCACCACGAACGGGATGGTCCAGATCGCGGCCAGAGATCCACTCATCGGCGCACCTCCTTCGGTACACCTGGCCCTACCCGCAGTACGCGAGCCATCACGGAAAGCGAGGAACTGGTGTGCGGTCAAATTGGCTATATCACCCATAAGGTGTCATCCGCCCGGCAGCACCAGGCCGGTCTCGTAGGCTGCGACCACCAGCTGGGCCCGGTCCCTGGCGGCGAGCTTCGTCATCGCCCGGCCGGCGTGCGTCTTCACCGTTGACGCGCTGACATACAGGCGGCCGGCGATCTCGTCGTTGCTGAGCCCGGTCGCGATCAGCGTGACCACCTCGCGCTCGCGGGCGGTGAGGTCGTCCAGCCCCGGCCGCGGCCGGGGTGACCTGGTCCTCGCGGTGAACTCCGCGATGAGCCGCCTGGTCACCGTCGGGGACAGCAGCGATTCGCCCGCCGCGACGACCCGCACGGCGCGGATCAGCTCCACCGCATCGGTGTCCTTGACCAGGAATCCGGCGGCCCCGGCCCGCAGCGCGTCGAAGATGTACTCATCCAGCTCGAACGTGGTCAGGATGACGACGTGCACGTCGGCCAGTTCGGGGTGGCCGGCGATCTGCCTGGTCGCCTCGATGCCGTCCAGAACCGGCATCCGGATATCCATCAGCAGCACATCCGGCCGCTCGCGCGCGGCCAGCCGCACGGCCTCGGCCCCGTCCGCGGCCTGCCCCGCGATTTCCATGTCGTCCTCGGCGTCGAGCAGCGCGGCGAACCCGGTCCGCACCAGGGCCTGGTCGTCGGCCAGCCCGACGCGGATCACGGGCGGGCACCGGTCGCAGGCCGGCCATCGGCGGGCTGCTGGTCCGCGGCGGCCGCCTCGGGCTGGCCGTCGTCTCCGGCGTGGTCAGCCGCGGCGGGCAGCCAGGCGGACACCCGGAAGCCGCCCGCTGGCAGTGGCCCGGCCGCGAAGGTGCCGCCCAGCTCGCGAACCCGGCTGGCCATCCCGGCGATGCCCAGGCCGAGGCCGGAGCTGCTGGCGCGGCCAATCGCGGCCGGGCTCGCGGCCGGGCCGTCATCCTCGATGGTGATTGCGACGCCATCCGCCGCGTACCCGACCCGGACCAGGGCGGCGCGGGCCGCGCTGTGCCGCCGGACGTTGGTGATCGACTCCTGGACGATGCGGTAGGCGGCGACGTCGGGGCCGCCGGGCAGGACCCGCTGGTCTCCCTCGATGCTCAGCCTGACGTCCAGGCCCGCCGCGCGAGCCGCGGCAACCAGGTCCGGCAGCAGCGCGAGACCCGGGCCCGGCAATCGCGGCGCCCCGTCAGGTCCCGCGTCCTCGCGCAGCACGCCGAGCACCGAGCGCAGCTCGGCCAGCGCCTGCTTGCTCACGGAGTGGATGGCCGTCAGCGCTTCCCTCGCCCGTTCCGGCTGCCGGTCCATCAGGTGCAGGGCGGTGTTGGACTGCACGTTGATGACGGAGATGTTGTGCGCGAGCACGTCGTGCAGGTCGCGGGCGATGCGCACCCGGTCCTCGCTCGCCCGGCGCCGGTATTCCTCCTCCTGGCTGCGCCGCTGGGCCGCCGCGCGCTGGCTGCGGATCCGGATCAGCTCGGCGATGGCGAGCAGCACCAGCAGCCAGGCCGCGATGCCCAGCGCCATGGCCGTGCTCGCATGCCCGGAAGTGCCGATGAGCCACGGCGGCCACAGGCTGGCCAGGTATCCGAAAAGCACCGACGCTGCGGCCGCGAGGTGCTTGCCCGCCATGGCCGCGCTGATGAAAGCGGCGATGAGCGCGAGCCAGATGAACCCGCCGGAGATAGCGCCCGCCCACAGCGTCGCCGCGAGGCTCACGGCCAGGACAGCCGTGGGGTGCCGGCGCCGCCACGCCAGCGCGAGGCCAGCAATCGAGAGCAGCACGTAGGCTGGCCAGCCTGCCTCGCCCTGATCGTGGCCATGCCAGGACAAGCTCGCGGAGTACGCGGCGAGCTGGATGGCAGTGACCGCCGCCGCCACGGCGACATCGGCTCGCCAGCGGCGGGCCAGGCTGGCCAGCCGCTGGCGGCCGTCGGGCGCGGTCGGGTCGGTCATCGCTACCTACGACGGTACTTGGGCCGCCGCCGCGGCCGCGTCGTCCCCAGGCCGGCATTCGCGCGCTCGGCGTACTCCCGGGGTTGACCCGGCGGCCGCCCCGACCCTCCTGCGGGCGCAGCGCAGTCCGACCGTCCGGCCGGCGACCGGGTGCCGCTGCCCGCGACAGCATGAATCGCCGGAACGCCCGACGAATCGGAAGGACAGTGCTGACCATGGCGGTCATCGAGGCAAACGGCCTCTGCAAGCGATACGGCCAGGTACAGGCCGTGGACCATCTGAGTTTCCGTGTACAGCCTGGCGAGGTGGCGGGCTTCCTCGGACCCAACGGCGCCGGGAAGACGACCACGCTGCGGATGCTGCTGGGCCTCGTCCGGCCCGACCAGGGCACCGCGACGATCACCGGACGCCGCTACCGGGAGCTGCCCGAGCCCGCGCAGCGAGTCGGTGCCATGCTCGAAGCGGCCAGCTTCCATCCGGGCCGGACGGCTCGCGGCCACCTGCGGATTCACGCGCTCGCGGCCGGCGCCGACCCTGATCGCATCGACGTGGTGCTCGACCTCGTCGGCCTCGGCGCCGCCGCCGACCGCAGGGTCGGCGGCTTCTCGCTCGGCATGCGCCAGCGCCTCGGCCTGGCCACCGCGCTGCTGGCCGATCCGGACGTGCTGATCCTGGACGAACCCGCGAACGGCCTCGACCCCGAGGGCATCCGCTGGCTGCGCCGGCTGCTCCGCATGCTGGCCTGGGGCGGCGTCGCCGTGCTCATCTCCAGTCACCTGCTGGCCGAGGTGGCGCAGACCGTGGACTCGGTGATCATCGTCAGCAACGGCCGGGTCCTGGCGCACGCGCCGATCGGCGAACTCACGGCCGGGGCCGGCCTGGAGGCGACGTTCCTCAGCCTGACCGGGACGACGCACGCCGGCCCGCGCCAGCCCGGCGGGAAGGCCACGCCATGATCAGGCTCATTCGGGTCGAGCTCGTGAAAATCCGCACCACCCGGCTGACGTACGGCCTGCTGGCGACGGCGGTCGCGCTCACCGCGCTGTTCACGGCGCTGGAAGCGAGCCGCGCGGGCAGCGGGCCGGTAGCACCGCTGTCGACGGCGGCCGGACTGGACGCGGTCATCACCGGGGGCGTCTGGGCGCTGCTGCTCGCGGCGGTCCTCGGCGTCACGGTCTCTTCCGGTGAGTACCGGCACGCCACGATCACCGCTACCTACCTGGTGTCCCCGCGGCGCGACCGGGTGCTGGCGGCGAAGTCCGTCGCCGCGGCGGCCGCGGGCGCGGTGTTCGGGCTCGCGGGCTGGCTGGTCGCGACCGGGATCGGCCTGGGGCTCGCGGCCGCGGACGGCTACCCGGTGGCCCTCGGCCCCGCGACGCTGGCCCGCTACGCGGCCGGCCACGCCGTCGCGGGCGCGCTGCTCGCCGCCATCGCCGTCAGCATCGGGGCGCTGGTCAGATCTCAGCTCGCGGCGGTCATCGGCGTGTTCGTCTGGGCGATCGTGGTCGAGTCCGTCGTGGGCGGCCTGTACCACGCGGTGCAGCCGTATCTCCCCTATACCGCGGCGACCACGCTGTCTGGCAGCGTCCTCGGCGGCGCCGCGTTCGGACCGGCGCACGGCGCGGCCAGCGCCGCCACCCCGCTGCCGTTCGCGGCGGCGGCGGCGCTGCTCGCGGTGATCGCGCTCGCCCTGGCCGCGATCGCGGCCAGGACTACTGTCGAGAAAGACGTCAGCTAGCGGGAGGCGCAGTGACGGCGACCCGAGTGATAACCAATCCGCTCAGCGGTGAGCAGATCGTGATCCGGCGCACGGCCGCACAGACCGACGGCGCCGTCCTGGACTGGGAGCTGACGCTCGCGCCCGGCGGCAAGGTGCCGAGCAGCCACGCCCATCCGGGCCAGGAAGAGGTATTCACCGTGCTCGAGGGCACGATGCGGTTCCGCATCGGCTGGCGACGGCTGATCGCGGCTGGCGGCGACGTGGTGCGGGTGCCGCCGGGGACCGTGCATCACTTCGCCAACGCCGGCCGCGCCGGCCCGGCTGGCGGTGCAGTCCAGGCCGGCCCTGGCCATGGAGGAACTGCTGGAGACAGCGGCGGCGCTGGCGCAGGAGCAGCACTCGGCCGGGCGCGCGCTGCCCCGGCCGCTGGAACTGGCCCTGTTCATGGCGGACTTCGAGCGAGAGGTCCGGGCGCCGTTCCTGCCCGCGCGGCTGGTCCGGCCGGCCGTGCGCCGGCTGGCCGCGTTCGCCCGGCGGCACGGCCTGGACGCCCGCTACCGTCGGCTGCGCTCCCGGTCATGACCGCGATCGACGTCGAGCACCTGGTCAAGCGCTACCGCGGCGCTGACCGCAACGCGGTCGACGACATCAGCTTCAGCGTCCGGGCCGGCCAGCTGTTCTGCCTGCTCGGGCCCAACGGCGCCGGCAAGACGACCACGGTCTCGATCCTCACCACCGTGCTCCGGCAGACCTCCGGCCGGGTGCGGGTGGGCGGCCATGACCTCGACTCCGACCAGCCCGGAGTCCGACGCGAGATCGGCGTCGTGTTCCAGCAGCCGGCGCTCGACCAGAACCTCACCGCGGAAGAAAATCTGCGGCTGCACGCCGTGCTGTACGGGCTGCACAGGTGGCGGCCGCTGCTGCGGTGGATGCCCGCGAGCTACCGCACCCAGGTCCGGGCGACGGCGGGGCTGCTGGGAATCTCGGACCTGCTCGGTCGGCCGGTCCGGTCGTTGTCCGGCGGCCAGCGCCGCCGGCTGGAGATCGCCCGCGCGCTCATGCACCAGCCCCGGGTGCTGTTCCTGGACGAGCCGACCGCCGGCCTGGATCCGCAGAGCCGACGCGACCTGTGGGTGCACCTGCGCCATACCCGTCAGCAACTCGGCACCACCATCCTGCTGACCACTCACTACCTGGAGGAGGCCGAGGCCGCCGACGCGGCCTGCGTTCTTTCCCGCGGCCGGATCATTGCCGAAGGCAGCCCGGCGGAGCTGCGGCAGCGGCACGCCGCCGCGTCCCTGGAGGACGCGTATATTGCCCTGCTGAGCCAGGAGGAACCGTGCGATCCGGGCTGACGAGGCGCGGGCCGCTGGCGCACCGCAAGGGCGGGGCCGTCGTGGTGCCGCGCCAGCTCGCCGGTCCGCGACCGATGGCCCGGCCGCGGTTTAGTGGCCGGGCCGCGGCCGAGCTGAGCGCGCTGCTGATGGTGGCGCAGCGGGACGTCGTGAAGCTGATCAGGGACCGGCCGCGGCTAGGGGTCAACCTCGCGTTCCCGGTGCTGCTGATCGCCGGCCTCGGCGGCCTGCTCCAGGCCACGGTCGGCAAGGTCACCGGGCTGAACACGGTGGCGCTCGCCTTCACCGGGGTACTGGCCGCGAGCCTGTTTCAGTCCGCGGCCGCCGGGATGATCTCGATCGTGGAGGACCGGGAGAACGACTTCTCCCGGGAGCTGTTCATCGCGCCGGTGTCCCGGCTGACGCTGCTGGCCGGCAAGGTCACCGGCGAGAGCGCGGTCGCAGTGGGCCAGGGCGTCTGCATCGCGGCATTCGCGATCGCGATCGGGGTCCGCATGGACGGCTGGCAGGTAGCCGGCATCGCCGGCGCGGGCCTCGCGTGCTGCCTGCTGGGGGCCGGATTCGGGCTCGTCACGATCGCGGTCCTGCCGACCCAGCGCTCCGCGATGCAGATCTTCCAGTTCCTGATCATCCCGCAGTACGTGCTGAGCGGCGTGCTCGTGCCGCTGGCCGGAGCGCCGCGGCTGCTCGGCACCATCGCGTGGCTCATGCCGATGCGCTACTGCGTCGACCTGATGCGGGCCGCGTTCTACGCCGGGACTCCCGGTTACGCGCGGGTGGTAGCCGCCGGGCCGGCTCTGGACATCGTCGTGATCATCGCCCTCACGACGGCGCTGACGGCGGCCGGCGCGGCCTTGTTCGAGTACCGCGAGCGCGTCCGGTGACGGCTACCGGCCGGCCAGCACGCGCGCGAACGCGTCGAGGTAACGACCGTCGCCCTGGTCGCGACGCCTGAGCCAGTACTCGGCGCCCCAGAACAGGAACGCCCACGGCCCGCCCGTCGCCGTCGTGCCGAGCCGCATCGCGGCGTTGTAGTTGCCGACGACGTGCTCGGGCAGGCAGCTGTACATGCCCAGGCCGGGCTCGCTCGGCGGGGTGGTGACGGTCTCCCAGGGTTCCGCCTGGCACTCGGAGATCATGAGCGGCCGGCCGGGACCGGCCAGCCCGGCGGCCAGGCGCATCGCCGCCCGGCGCTGCCAGGCGGACCTGCCCCCGGCCAGGTACACGCTGCGCGCCCCGAGCCGGACCAGGCCATGCCGGGGGTAGAAGTTGATGCCGACGACGTCGGCGAGCCGGGCCGCCACGGCCAGCGAGTCGCCCTGATCCCTCGTCCGCCAGCGCTGCTGCAGGCGCACCGGGGTAGACGTCGGCACGAAGCCGGTCAGTACCACCGGCCGGTCCGGATCGGCCGCCCGCACGGCGGCGATCTCGCCCGCGACGAACGCGGTCGCGAGCCGCCACGAGTGCTCCATGCCGAGCGGATCGACCGGCTCGTGCTCGACCTGCCACCCGATGATGCCCGGCTGCGCGCGGTAGTGCGCCGCGATCTGCGCGGTGAACTCGGCCGCGGCCGCGGCCAGCCCGGCGTGGGTCCGCGGCGTGACGAGCCGCCGCTCGGGCAGCGGCTCGGGCAGCCGGTGGGCCAGCACGAAGAACTCGGGATAGCCGAACGCCTTGACCGCCCCGACGCACAAGATGATCTTCTTGCCAGCCGCTGCCGCCGCGTCGATCTGCCAGTCGAGCGCGGACCAGTCGAGTTGACCGGGACGCGGCTCCAGCTGGTCCCAGTACGCGGCCAGCCGGATCACGGGGAACGGATAGCTCAGCAACTCCGCCAGCGACCGGTGCGGATCCAGGCCGAGCGCCGCGGCCTGCAGCGGGCGGAAGCTGATGCCGAGCATCGTCTGCCGGCCGGCTCGACCGGCAGCTCGGCCCAGCGGTCGGTGAGCGGCCGGGCCGGCCGCGCCACGACGATCTCGGGCACGACCGGCAGCAGGCTGGCGACCGAGCCGAGGCTGCGGCGAATGGCGGTCACCGCGCTGGCCTGGGGACGGCCCGGCCGGATCCGGGCTCGAAAGTCACGGTCACCGCCGCGCCGGCGGCCGCGGCCGCGCTGGCGATCGGGCCAGCCGGTTCCGCCGCGACGCTGCCCGCGCGAGTGCCGTCCGCGCTGGCGCCGGCCCACAGATCAGCCCGGCTGGGCCGGGCCAGGTCGGCAATGGCCGCTGCCGGCATCGCCGCGGCCGGGTCCGCCGTGACGGCGCTCGCTGGTTTCCGGTCTGCGCTGGCCCCGGCCGACCGGTCAGCCGGGCTGGTCCGGGCCAGGCGCGCGATCTGCGCCGCCGCGCGAGCGGCCGCATCCGGCTTCGCCAGCGCCGCCGCGCCCGCCCGCAGTCCGGCCAGGGCCTCTTCGTCAGCCCGCATTGCCGCGAGCTCGGCCAGCAGGCCGCGGACGCCGCGGGCCGACCGGCCGGCGCCCGCCCGCACCACCAGGTCGGCGTTCCCTCGCTCCTGCCCCGGCAGGTGCGAGGTGAGCAGCAGCGGCGTGCCGCAGCACGCGGCCTCGGCGATGATGGCCGGGCCGGCCTTCGTGACGACGACGTCGGCCCGGCCGAGCCAGTCGGCGAAGTTGCCGACGTACCCGAGCACCGTGAGCCGGCCACCAGCCCGCAACGCCCGCGCGCTCAGCCGGCGCCGGAGCCGTTCGTTGCGCCCGCACGCCGCCACCACCTGCACATCGGCGAACGTGCGCAGCACCGCCGCGGCCCGTCTGGCCATGCCCCCGCAGCCCTCGGCCCCGCCGGCCAGTAGCACGACGAAGCCGCCGTCGCCCGGGGCGGCCGGTTCTGGCCAGCCGGCCCCGTGCGGCCGGGGCCGCAGTCGCGCCTCCACCGGCAATCCGACCGGCAGGCACCGGCCAGCCCCGACCTGCTCCGCGACGGCAGTCGACGGCACGAGCACCAGGTCGGCGCCCGGTTCCCGCCACGAGGCGTGCAACCGGGCCAGGTCGGTGACGAGTGTGACCACCGGCCGGCCGCGCGCGGCCCGGACGGCCGCCCGGCCGGTCAGCGGATGACAGGACACGATGACGTCCGGCTCGCAGCCGCGTACCTGGGCGGCGACCGTGCGGGCGACGGAACCGAACACGGTACGCCAGAGCACTGCCATCGCCAGCCGGGAATTACTGACGTACCAGCCCGCGCCCCACAGCCACGGGGCCCGGCGGACCGCGGGCCCGTACAGCCGCGCTATCAGCCGCTGCGGCCAGGCCGCGTCCGGGCCAAGCAGCGGGTCGTGCATGAGCAGCCGGAAGGAGCCGTGCGTACCAGCCGCGAGCGCCTCCATGACGGCCTCGGCCGCCCGGCGGTGCCCGCCGCCGGTGTCGGAGAACAGGAAGAGCACAACGCGCTCGTCGTGGCCGGCCATGGCATCATGTTCGCGCAGTCAGACCGCGCTGGCGTCATCCTCTGGTCCCGTCCGGGCTACGCCCGCGGACGACAAGCGGCCGGTGCGGCTGCGCCCGCCGCGTTATCCGGTGAGGACCTGGAAGGTCGCCAGGCTCGGGTCGGCCGCGTACGCGATCCGGCCGCCGTCGGCGGCGACCTCGCGCAGCGCGTCGATGGCTTCGGCGGTGATCAGTTCGCCGGGGGCCAGCACCGGGACGCCGGGCGGATACGGCGCGATCAGCTCCGCGCTGACCCGGCCGATCGCCGCCGCGGCCGGGACCGTCTCGTTGGCCGCGAAGAACGCCTCCCGCGGGGCCACCACCGTCTGCGGCTGAACCGTCCACGCCGCCGCGGGGTCGGGATGCCGCGGCGGGCCGCGATGCCGCTCGACGGAGGCGATCAGCGTTTCGGTGAACTTCGCGATGGCGGCCTCGTCGTCGGCGATCGTGGTGATCGCGACGACCGTGTCCCGGTCGCCCATCTCCACCGGCATCCCGGCGGCGATCAGGTCCGCCTCGACCAGGCCGCCATGCGCTCCGGTGCCGGCCAGCAGCACCGTCAGCTTCCCCGGCTCGACGCCGGGGCCGTCCAGCGCCGCCAGGCCCGGCACCTCGGCCAGTCGCTTGCGGGCCGCCGCGACGCCGGCCAGCAGCCGGCCGCAGAGCCGCTCGCCGTCCCTGGCCAGCAGCGCCCGGGCGGCGTCGATGCTGGCCAGGATCGAGCCAGTCGGGCTGGTGGTGTGCGTCGCCTCGAACGCGCGGTCCAGCCGGGTGGGATCCAGCCGCTCCGTCCGGGCCAGCACGATCGCGCCCTGGGTGTAGGCGGGCAGCGCCTTGTGCGCGCTGGTCACCATCGCGTCCGCGCCCGCCGCGATCGCGTGCCGCGGCAGATCGGGATGGAAGCCCAGGTGCGCGGCCCAGGCCGCGTCCACGATCAGCGGCACTCCGGCGGCGTGCGCGGCCTCGGCCTGGCCAGCGAGGTCGCCGATCGTGCCGACGTAGGTCGGGTCCCCGAGGAACACCGCGCACGCGTCCGGGTGCGCGGCCAGCGCGTCCCGCACGGTCTGGACGGCGACGCCGGCCGGCAGCCCGGAGGCCGGGTCGATGTCGGGCCGGACCCAGACCGGCTGCAGCCCGGCCAGGACGAGCCCGAGCAGCAGGGACCGGTGCAGCGTCCGGTTGATGATGACCTTCTGGCCGGGTGCGCCCACGGCCAGTGCCAGCGCCTGGTTGCCGTGGGTCGAGCCCGCGACCGAAAACCGGCACCAGTCGGCGCCCCACAGCGCCGCCGCGCGCGCCTCCGCGTCGACCCGCAGGTGGTCGGCGTGCTTGATGGTGTCCACGCCGCCGTAGAAAGGCGCGTCACCCGCCACCACGCTGCCCACCAGGTCGGTCCGCTGCTTGTGGCCGGGCGTGCTCATCGGCAACAGTTCGCCGGCCGCCGCCGCGGCGGTGTAGTCCAGCCAGCCGGCCAGCATCGGGGCGTCGACGCGCAGGCCAAGCGGGTCGCGCGGGTCGGGGGTCGTCACCCGCCTAGTGTGCAGCAGCGGGCGGACCAGCCCGAACCCAGGCCTCGATCTGCGCGGCGTCCTGACCCGGCTCGAACGCCTCCAGCAGCCAGGTGACACCCGCCGCCGCGAGCGCGGCGACGGTGTCTGGCCGCTGCGCCTCCGGCAGCCGGTGCAGCGCTACCCGGACCGCGACATCGTGGCCGGGCGGGGCGCCCCGCTCGGCGAGCGCGGCCCGCAGTTCGGTCAGATCAGAAGTCTCCGGCGGAGCTGGCAGCTGCCCGGATCCGGCGAAGATCGGGAAACAGCCCGGTAGCCGCGCGGCCCTGGCCAGCGGCTTGCGGTTCGGCCAGCGGACCGCGGCCCAGATCGGCACCGGGTCCTGGACCGGCTTGGGCAGGAAGCCGGGCGAGTGCACGGTGAAGTGCTCTCCGTCGAGATCGACCGCGGACCCGGCAAGCAAGCCCTGCAGGATCTGCAGGGCCTCGTCCAGCATCTCGCCGCGCCGCCGCGGCGACACCTCGTCGCCGAACGAGCTGAACTCCCGCCAGCCGTCGTCACCGAGGCCCACGCCGACGGTGAGGCGGCCGGCGGACAAGATGTCTAGCGACGCGATCTGCCGGGCGAGCACCCAGGGCCGCCGCCGCGCCAGCGGCGTCACCATCGGGCCGGTGCGCAGCCGGGTAGTACTCATCGCGATCGCGGCCATCACGATCCACGGATCGGCGACGGCCATGCCGGGCTCGGCGAGCATGTGGTCCCACACGAACATGCCGTCCCAGCCGGCCTGCTCGGCCTCCGCGGCCAGCGCGCCGACCCGGCGCGGGTCGGACATCTCGTCAAAGGGCGGCAGGAAGATTCCGTGCTTCATTTCAGGAACGGCCTCCGTCGCCGGTGGACGCCGAATCGATGAGCCCCATGCTTCCTACGCTTTCTCCCGCTCGTGCCGGTAGAACTCCACGGCGGCGGGCGGCAGCGGGGTGTTACCCAGGATCAGGTCCGCGGATTTCTCCGCGATCATCATGACAGGCGCGTAGATATTGCCGTTGGTCACGTACGGCATCGCGGACGCGTCCACGACGCGGAGGCCGTCCAGGCCGTGCACGCGCATGCTGGCCGGATCGGTGACGGCCATCGGCCCCGTCCCCATCGCGCACGTGCAGGACGGGTGCAGCGCGGTCTCGCCGTCGCGGCGGACCCAGTCCAGGATCTGCTCGGGCGAGCTGACATCCGGGCCGGGCGACAGCTCGCCGGCGTTGAACGGCTCCATCGCGGGCTGGTTCAGGATCGTGCGCGCGACCGTGATGGCCTCGACCCACTCGCGCTGGTCCTGCTCGGTGGACAGGTAGTTGAATCGCAGCGCGGGCTTGACCGCCGGGTCCGCGTGCGGTGATGTGCACGCTGCCGCGCGCGTCGGAGTTCATCGGGCCGATGTGCACCTGGTAGCCGTGCCCGCCCGCCGGCGCGGAGCCGTCGTACCGGACCGCGATCGGCAGGAAGTGGAACATCAGGTTCGGGTAGCCGACGTCGTCGTTGCTGCGCGCGAACCCGCCGCCCTCGAAGTGGTTGGTGGCGCCAGGGCCACTGCGCAGGAACAGCCACCGCGCGCCGACCATGCGGCCTGTTCCTCCACTTGAGCGCGGGCGCGACGGACACCGGCTGCTTGCAGCCGTACTGGACGTAGACCTCCAGGTGATCCTGCAGGTTCTCGCCGACACCCGGCAGCTCGTGCCGGACCTGGACGCCGGCCTGCTCCAGCACGGCGGCGCTGCCGACGCCCGACAGCTGCAGCAGCTGGGGGGTGTTGATGGCGCCGCCGCAGAGGATCACCTCGGCCGCGTCGGCGCGGTGCGGCGTGCCGCGGACGGTGTACTCGACGCCGGTGGCCCTGGTCCCGGTCAGCACGACCCTGGTCACCATCGCCCGGCAGCGGACCGTCAGGTTCGGCCGGCCGCGCACGGGGTGCAGGTAGGCGCGCGCGGCCGAGAGCCGGCGGCCGCGGTGCAGGTTGCGGTCGAACGGCGCGAAGCCTTCCTGCCGGTATCCGTTCACGTCGCTGGTGAGCTGGTAGCCGGCCTCCTGCACGGCCGCGAAGAAGGCGCTGAACAGCGGGTTGAGCACGGGGCCGCGCTCCAGCACCAGCGGGCCATCACCGCCGCGGAACTCGTCGGTCCCGGCCAGGCACGTCTCCATCCGGCGGAAGTACGGCAGGCAGTGCGGGTAGTCCCAGTCCGCCATGCCGGGATCGGCGGCCCAGCGCTCGTAGTCCAGCGGGTTGCCGCGCTGGAAGATCATCCCGTTGATGCTGCTGGACCCGCCGAGCAACTTGCCGCGCGCGTGATAGATGCGGCGGCCGTTCATGTGCGGCTCAGGCTCGGACTCGTACTTCCAGTCGTAGAACCGGCTCCCGATCGGGAAGGTCAGCGCCGCCGGCATGTGGATGAAGACGTCCCACTTGTAGTCCGGCCTGCCCGCCTCCAGGACCAGGACCCTATTGGCCGGATCGGCGGACAGCCGGTTGGCAAGCGCGCATCCGGCGGACCCGCCGCCGACGATGATGAAGTCGAAGGTTTCCGCCATTTCGCGCCGGATCACCGCCCGTGTCGTGATCTGGCGATCATAACCCTCGGCCCCGTGGTTGGCGGCGGCTGTGGCTCGCCGGGAGTGTGGCTGGCCGCGCGCGCCGCAGCGCTAGCCGCGGCGGCGTGCTGCTAGCCGCGCGCCGCGCCCCGGTAGGTGCCGAACGACCAGCGGTTGCCCTCGGGATCGCTGACGGTGAAGTCGCGCGAGCCATAGTCCGTGTCATGCAGGCCCGCCGCGACGGTCGCGCCCGCTGCCGTCGCCCGGCCGAACAGCTCATCCGGCCGGTCCGTCACGACGTACGCGCCGAACGTGCCTGGCCGCAGCGGCCACGGGTCGTCCGCCGCGTCCGTCGCGGAGCCGAGCATGACGCCGCCGCCCTCGGGCCACGACAGCTCGGCGTGGTGGACCTGGTCGCCGTCGGCATAGACCGCGGTCTCCTCGAAGCCGAACGCCTCGACCAGGAACTTGATCAGCGCGCGCCCATCGCGGGCACGCAGCGTCGGCCATACCTGCGGGGCTGGAATCTTCTCGTTCATGTGGCCCACTCTCGCAGCGGCCCGCGGGCGGTGGCTTGGAAGATTCGGAACTACTCCGAGGTCAGCCACGTGGTCGGCGGACAGCCCGCCAGCAGCCGGAAGTCGCGGTCCATGTGGGCCTGATCGAAGTAGCCGGCGGACACCGCCAGCCCGGCCAGGTCGAGCGGCTGACCGGCCGCCGCCCGGCGCTGCAGCAGCCGCCGGGCCTGGTCGAACCGGACGACCCGGCCCGCTTCCTTAGGCGCGAGCCCGGTCTCGGCCCGGAACTTCGACCGCAGGTGCCGCTCGCTCCATCCGGTCTGCGCGGCGAGCGCGGCCACGGGAATCTTGCCGCCGGAGCGCAGCAACTGCTCCCAGGCGTACCGAACCTCGGCGCTGACCCCGGCCCGCTCGTCGGCCGCGCGCAGCCGGTCGAGCAGGAACTGCTCAAGGAACGCGAACTTCGCTTCCCAGCCTGCCAGCTCACGCACGCGCTCGTGTACCCGGGCCGCGGCCCCGCCGAGAATGTCCGCGCCGTGCACGTCGATGCTCGCCAGCTCGCTCGCCGGCAGGCCCAGCAACGCGCGCGCGGCCAGCGGGCTGACCGCGAGCTGGATGCCGGACTGCGACCCGTCGTGGCTGATCATGGCCGGTGATGTGTGCAGGCCGCCGACGAGCACGTCGAACGTCCCCGGCGTCTGGGCCGGATCCGGATGCGCGGCCATGACCAGCGGCTCGTCCAGCGTGACGATGAACGTCAGCCACGGCGACGGCAGCCCGCGGTGCAAGGCGGGCGCCACCCCGCTCTCCCGGTAGCCGGTGCACCAGGCCAGATGCGGCCGCACGGCGAGGCCGGGAGCGTGCTGCGTGTGCTCCCGGACCGGCGGGGCGGTCGCGATGGCCATGACCCCATTGTGACCCGGCCCGCCGACATCGTGATCAGGCCGCAGCGCGGAAATGGAATCGAAGCGTAATGCCACTACTATTCCGAAAGATTAGTTTTTGTGATATAGTGGGAGAAACGGCGGCTAGATTCGCTGGGTGACCGATTCCCAGCCCAGCAATACCGCGCTGACCGCCGCGGCCGCACGTGCGGCTCATCTCGTGGTCGATGGCCAGCCACCCATCTTCGCCGACATCCACGCTGCCGCGCTGCTCGGTGCTCAAGCCGAGCAGCTCATCGGCTATCACCGCGGCAACGCCGACCATCCGGTCCTGTCCGCCGCGCGGGCGCAGGTGGTCTGCCGCAGCCGGTTCGCGGAGGACGTGCTCGCCCGCGCCGCGGCCGCGGGCGTCCGGCAGTACGTGCTGCTCGGCGCCGGGCTGGACTCGTTCTGCTGGCGCTCCCCGCTGGCGGGCGCACTGCGCGTGTTCGAGGTTGACCATCCCGATACGCAGCACTGGAAGCGAACTGCACTCGAGGCCGCCGGACTGGACGTTCCCTCCTGGCTCTCGTTCGTTCCCGCCGACCTCAGCCAGGACGTGCTCATGGTGGCGCTCACCTCGGCGGGCTTCGACCGAGCCGTGCCCGCGGTGATCAGCTGGCTCGGCGTCACGATGTACCTGGCGCAGCCCGACATCGACCGGGTGCTGGCGGCGGTGGCCGGCTGCGCACCCGGCACGCAGCTCATCGCCGACCACATGCTCCCGGCGGATCTCCGCGACGCGGCCGGCAGTCTGTACGTTGACCTCGTCGCGCCCTTCGCGGCCGAGCGGGGCGAGCCCTGGCGGACGTTCCTGCGCCCGGCCGAGATGGCGGGCCTGCTGACCGCGCACGGGTCCTTCGACATCGAGCACGTGTCCCAGCGCGACCAGGTGCCGCCGGACGCATGGGAGCGATCTGACTCGCTCGCGCCGATCGACCTGTCGATGATCGTGCGGGCAACGGTCCGCTGACGCGCGGAGTACATTCGCGGGGTGCGGTTTGAGCAGCGGCTGCGCGACGGCCTGAACGACGGCACCATCACGGTCGCGTTCCGGCGCTGGCGGCGCGTCCAGGTGGTGGCCGGGCACCACTACCGGACCGGCGCAGGCATGGTGGCGGCCGAATCGGTCGACGTCGTGACAGCCCGACGGGATCACGCCGGCGCAGGCGCAGGCGGCCGGCTATCCCGGTACCGCCGAACTGCTGGCCGACCTGCGCGGCGATCCCTCGCTGCCGCTGTACGTGATCCGGTTCCGCAAGCTCACCGAGCCTGACCCGCGCGACGTGCTGCGGACCGCGCCGCTGACCGACGCCGACGCCGAGGCGCTCGCGGGCCGGCTCGCCCGGATGGATCGCGGCAAGCACGGGCCGTGGACGACGGCGTTCCTCACCCAGATCGCGGAGCGGCCGGAGGTCAACTCGACTTGCCTCGCGGAAACGCTGGGCTGGGAGCGGCCGGAGTTCAAGCTGCAGGTCCGCCGGCTGAAGGCGCTCGGCCTGACGATCAGCTACCGGATCGGCTACCGGCTATCGCCCCGCGGCGAGGCCTACCTGGCCTGGCTGCGCCGCCAGAACGCGCAGGACCCAGTCAGCGCGAAGACTTAGGGCCCGGTCAGAGCCCTAAGTCTTCAAGATCTTTGGCCTGGCCGCGGGTTGTCCACAGGCGCGCGGCCGGAGCGGTGGCGCAAAATCGTCTAATTCATCCTTGACTGGTCTTGCGACGCAAGACATCATGTCAGGCATGGCAGGCGAGGGCAGCGGCATGACCGAGCTGCGGCGCGGCGTGCTCGGGCCGTGCGTGCTCGCGCTGCTGGCGGAGCGGCCGCGGTTCGGCCTGGAACTCGTGCGCGATCTGTCCGCCGCCGACGGGCTGCTCACCAGCGACGGCACGGTCTATCCGCTGCTGAACCGGCTGCGGGACGCGGGGCTGGTCACCAGCGAATGGCATGACGCCGAAGGCGAGCGCGCCCGCCGCTACTACTCGATCACCGAGGCCGGGCGGCAGAGCCTGGCCGAGTTCCGCGACGACTGGGCCGGCTTCACCAAGACCGTCGGCGCGGTGCTGCACCACGAACCAGGCCAGACTGGCGACCGCACAAAGGAACGTCCGCGATGAACGACACTGCGCTTGACCACCCGCTGGTCCGCGCTTACTTGCGCAAGCTCGACGAGGCGCTGGCTTCGCTGCCGTCGCGGCGGGCGGCCGAACTTCGCGGTCAGATCGCCGCGCACCTGGCCGAGGAACTGCCGCCCGGCGCCACCGACGACGAGGTGGCCGACGCGATCCGCCGGGTGGGCACGCCAGCCGATCTCGCCCGCGAGGCCGGCGCCCGCCCGCGCCAGACGCTGCGCTCGGTAGTCCGGCGGCACTCGTGGAGGTTCTGGACCAGCTTCGGAGGCGCCGTCGCTAGTCGCCGGCGGTGCTGATCGGCTTGCTCGTCAGCATCGAGACCGCACCGGCCCTAGACTTTAATGGCGACGGCCAGGCGGCTGGTGGTATCCGCAGGACTCACGAGCACGCAGGTCGATACCGAAGTAGGAAATACGCCGAGCAGACCACCGTGCCGGTGCGTTTCCATCAACAGCAGGGCTTCTGACGTCCAGATCACCAACAACAGCGGCTACACCCAGACCATCCTCGGCTACGCGCCGGACAGCCCTCGAGAGCCCCGGAAATCAGTGGAGTGGCGCAGCTCGGTACCTCGTCCCCCGGAACGGACATCCACGGGACTCCGGGAGACCCGAGGGCTGCAGCGGTACTCGTTGCCGGTATCCATTCCGCCCGGCCAGAGCCGCTACCTCCGAGTGCTATGGATCTCGACGGAGTGCAACATGGCAGGCGGGCAGTCAGAGCATTGATACATCCTGACGCTGCGGGTCCGGGTCGGCTGGATCACCAGGACTGAGGACGTCAAGCCTCGACGAGGACTGGGCACTGGTAGGCTCACGGCGCAGTCGACGTGCGCAGGCACACTAAAGGAACCAGGCAGATGAGCGACACCGCGCTTGACCATCCGCTGGTCCGCGCTTACCTGCGTAAGCTCGACGAGGCACTGGCGTCGCTGCCGTCGGAGCGGGCGGCCGAACTCCGCGACCAGATCGCCGGGCACCTGGAAGAAGAACTACCTCCCAGCGCCACAGACGACGAGGTAGCCGGGGCGATCCGCCGCATGGGCACGCCCGCCGACCTGGCCCGCGAAGCCGGAGCCCGCCGCGACGTTGCGCTCGGCCCTCAAGCGGCGCTCCTGGAGGTTCTGGACGAGTGTCAGCGCGGGCCTGGTAGCAGCCGGCGTGGTGGTCGGCCTGCTGGTGACCGTCGAGACTGACGCCTGCGCTGTCCTTCGATGGCGGCTACGGCTGGTGGTATCCGCAGGACGGGACGCACGCGGTCGAGACCTCGGCGGCTGGCGCGGACCAAACCACCATGCCGGTGCGCTGGCACCAGCAGCAGGGCTACTACGTCGAGATCTATAACGTCAGCGGCTACACGCAGACGGTGCTCGGCTACGCAACCGAATGGCCCTGGCCCGACCCGAGCTCCGCGCGGGTGGCGGTCTCCACCCGGACCAGTCCCAGCGGCAATCCGCCCGATGCCGCGCCTCAGGATCACTACGCCCTGCCGGTGTCGATCCCGCCGGGCCAGGGCCGCTTCCTCCGGGTGATGTGGACCAGCCAGCACTTCTGCGTGCAGAAAGGCGGCACCTTCGGAGCGACGGCAGTGGTCCTGCGGGTGCGCGTCGGCTGGATCACCAGGACCGAGATCATCACCATGCCGGACGAGTTCGCGCTGACCGGAACCTCGGACTACTGCCCCGGCATCCGCTAGCTGGCCGCGCCGCCCGGTGCGTTGCGGGCCACCCAGCTGGCCACGTCGTCGCGCCGGATCGCGGTGGCGAGCAGCTCAGGAAACTGGTCCGGGGTGCACGCGAACGCCGGGCGCACCGAGCGCCGCGCACGCCGCGGCCAGCTCGTGGCTGTAGGACGGCGCGCCGTCGTCCGACAGCGCCAGCAGCACGATGAGCCGCACGCCGCTGTCCACCAGGGCCGCGAGCCGGCGCAGCAGCGCCGTCTGGTCGCCGCCCTCGATCAGGTCGGAGATCAGCACCATGACGGTGTCGGCGGGCCGGGTGACCAGCGACTGCCCGTACGCCACCGCCTGGTTGATATCGGTCCCGCCGCCGAGCTGGGTGGCGAACAGCACGTCCACCGGGTCGGCCAGCTGGTCGGACAGGTCGACCACCTCGGTGTCGAACACGACGAGCCGGGTCCGCACGGCGCGCAGCGAGGCCAGCGACGCCGCCATGACGCCGGAGTAGACGACCGACGACGCCATCGACCCGCTCTGGTCGACCAGCAGCACGACGTCCTGCAGCGACGCCATCCGCCGCCGCCGGGAGTAGCCGATCAGCCGTTCGGCGATGATCGTGCCCAGCTCGGGCCGGTAGTGCCGCAGGTTCGCGCGGATCGTCGCGGGCCAGTCGACGTCCGGCAGCCGGGGTCGCTGATGCCGGGCCGACCGGTCCAGCGCGCCCAGCACGGCCCGGTGCAGCTCGGTCTGCATCCGCCGCTCGATGTCCGCGACCACCTGGCCAACCACGATCCGCGCCGTCTGCCTGGTCTGCTCGGGCATGCCGGAGCCGAGCGCGAGCAGCGTGCTGACCAGGTGCACGTCGGGCTGGACCGCGGCGAGCAGTTCCGGTTCGAGCAGCAGCTGGCGCAGGCCGAGCCGCTCCATCGCGTCCTGCTGGAGCACCTGCACGACCGGAGCCGGGAAGTACGTGCGGATGTCGCCGAGCCAGCGGTGCACGGCCGGCGCCGAGCCGCCGAGTCCCCCGGTGCGCCGGCGCCTGTCCCGGACGGGCTCTCGTACACCGCGGCGAGGGCACCGTCCATGGCCGCGTCCCGGTCCGACAGCCCGTCGCCGGCGCCGTCTTCACCAGCGCCGGTGCGGCCGGTGTCACCTGGCCCGCCACCGTCGTCGCTCGCGCTGCCGAGCACCAGCCGCCAGCGCCGCAGCCGCTCACGCTCCAGGTCCAGATCAGCCACCGGACACCCCCGAACCAGTGCCGAGTACCGCCGCCAGGACCGGCAGGATCTGCCGGACCCGGTCCTCGTCCCAGGCGTCGGTCGCGGCCACGGCGGCCGGTCCGGGCGCGCTCCGCCCGGCCCGGACGCGCTCGCCCATCTGCCGCCGTTCCGGCCACGGGAACTGCGCGAACGCGCGCCGCAGCATCGGCAGCGTCTCCTCGAACGCCGCGCCCGGCAGCCCGCACAGCCAGTCGTCGAGCAACTCCCACAAGGCCCGGTCGCGCAGCAACAGCAAGCCCGAGCCCGCGCAGGAATCCCTCCAGCCAGCGGACCGCGTAGCCGGCGTCCGCGCGCGCGGACAGCGCCCGCGCGAGCCGCTGCTCCGCCTCGCTCGCGGACAGCAGTTCGGCGTCGTGCAGCAGGCGCACGCACCGGCCGCCGATCAGGCCAGGCGCGCCGACCAGATCGGCCACCGACCGCTGCGCCGCGCGCCAGGCCCGAGCTTGCGCCGCCGTGCCGATGAGCACGATCGCGGCCTCGGCGCCCTCGATCGCGTTCAGCATCGCCGCGGCGGCGGCGTCGTCCAGCGACGCGCACGCGGCCGCGAGTCCGGCGCACACCCGGATCAGCAACGAGTCGGCCACGCCGCGGACCAGCCGGGTGTCGGTCTGCCGGACGCTCCCGTACCGCAGCACCCGGGCGAGCGGCTGGATCGCGTGCATGAGCTGCTGCACGTCGCCGGTCGTGGCCGACCGCTGCTCCAGCGCGGCGGTCACCGCCGCCAGCGCGGCGGGCAGGTCCGCCAGCACGACGGCCTCGACCAGGGCCGTGATCTCGGGCAGCTGCGCCGCCCCCGCCGCTCGCTCGGACACCACCGCGGCGGCCGCCGCCTGCACCGTCGTGCCGTACCGCGCCCGCTCGATGAGCCCGACGAGGAACTCCGGCTGCCAGCGCAGCCGCCAGCCTTCCTTGAATGTGCCCTCGCCCCGGGCGGCGGCCACGGTGCCCCACGGCACGCCGAGCAGCCGCAGCCGGTGCAGCAGCGCGGACCGGGCCCGGTCGGTGTCGCCGCGCAGGTCGAGTTCGACGTCCTTGGCGGCCGCCTGCGGCCGGAACCGGAGCCGCCGGCACGTCGCCTCGAAGTCCGCCTGCAGCGGCACGACCGGTACGTCCGGCGGAACGGCGCCGAGATCCTCCCCGACGACGAGCTGCCGGTGGATCAGCTGCAACGGCACCTCGTCGCCGTGGCACAAGACCGCCTGGGTCGCGTCGGTCAGCTCGGTCAGCCCCGGCAGGGACCGGCCGCGAACCGCGGCCGTCGCCTGCGCCAGCCGCACCGCCTCCAGCACGGCGGCGGTCGAGGCGGGCATATCGGCCGCGCGCAGCAGCCGCGCGGCCCGGACGACCCAGCGTTCCGCGATCTGGTCCGGCGTGCGCCACAGGTGCCCGTACCAGCCGGGCGACGCGACGCCCGCGCCGTAGCCGCTCGCCTGCGTCAGCCGCTGCGACGTCCACGGCACCCACGTCGCGCGGGTCTTGACCGACGGCAGGCCGCGCAGCAGCTCGGCATCGGCCCGCGCCGTCGGCAGCGTGGCGAGCGCGGGCGCGTGCCAGGCGCCGCAGATCACCGCGATGCTGGTGTGCCCCGCCTTGGCGGCCGCGCGGATTCCGCTGCGCATCGCGGCCTCCCGCTGCGCTTCCCGGCGGGACAGGCGCCAGCCGTCCTCGGCCGCCGCCGCGCGCAGTTCCGCCATCGCCTCGGCGATGGCGGCGAACAGCTCCAGCGGGTCGCCGCCCAGCCGGTGCTCGACGACGTCCTCCCACCAGCGCTCCGGGTCGTCGTGACCCGCCGCTTCGGACAGCCAGCCGAGCGGGTCCGCGGCGATCGGCGAGGCCTCCCCGATCCTCGCATCCGGCGAGTCCTGAACCGCCAGCGTCACCGCCGCGGGCAGGTCGATGAACCGGGCCGGCCGCCCGGCCCTGGCCGCGTACAGCAGCGCCTGCCACTCCGGCGAGAACTCGGCGTACGGCCAGAACGCGGCCCGCCCTTGCTGCTCGGGCGCGTGCGCGAGGACGGCGACCGGCGGGGTGAGCTCGGTGACGTGCCCGACCAGCGCGTCGGCCTCCGGCGGGCCCTCGATCAGCACGATGTCCGGCGCCAGCGCGGTCAGCGCGGCGCGCACCGCCCGCGCCGAGCCAGGCCCGTGATGGCGGACGCCGAGAATCGTCGTGGTCACTCGGTCACCCGGCGGCCACCGTCAGCTCCCGGCACGCCCGGTACAGGTCGAGCCAGTCTTCGCGCTCCCGCACGACCGCTTCCAGGTACTCGTTCCACGCGACACCGTCGTGGACCGGGTCCTTCACTATGGCTCCGACCAGCCCGGCCGCGACGTCGGGCGCCTGCACCCGGCCGTCGCCGAAGTGCGCGGCGAGGGTCATGCCGCTGGTGAGCACGCTGATCGCCTCGGCCGTCGAGAGCGTGCCGGTCGGCACCTTGAGCGTGGTACGGCCGTCCGCGGTCACCCCCGAGCGCAGCTCGCGGAACACCTGGACCACCCGGCGTACCTCCGCGAGCGCGGGCGGCTCGGCCGGCAGCTGCAGCGCCTGGCCCAGCTCGGCGACCCGGCGGCTGACGATCTCGATCTCGACGTCCGCGCTCTCCGGCAGCGGCAGCACGACGGTGTTGAACCGGCGCTTCAGCGCGCTCGACATCTCGTTGATGCCGCGGTCGCGGTCGTTCGCGGTGGCCACCAGCGTGAAGCCCGCGACCGCCTGCACCTCGGCGCCCAGCTCGGGCACCGGCAGCGTCTTCTCCGACAGGATCGTGATGAGCGCGTCCTGCACCTCGGCCGGCATCCGGGTGATCTCCTCGATCCGGACGACCTGCCCGGCGCGCATGGCGGTCATCACCGGCGACGCGACCAGCGCGTCCTGCGACGGGCCTTCGGCGATCAGCCGCGCGTAGTTCCAGCCGTACCTGACCGCGTCCTCGGCGGTACCGGCCGTGCCCTGCACGAGCAGCGTCGAGTCGCCGCTGATCGCGGCCGCGAGGTGCTCCGACAGCCAGGTCTTCGCGGTGCCCGGCGGTCCGAGCAGCAGCAGCGCCCGGTCGGTGGCGAGCGTCGCGACCGCGACCTCCACCAGCCGCCGCGACCCGACGTACTTCGGCGTGATGGCGGTGCCGTCGGGCAGCGCGCCGCCGAGCAGGTAGGTGACCACCGCCCACGGCGACAGCTGCCAGGACGGCGGCCGGGCCCGCTCGTCTTGCGCCCGCAATGCGTCCAGCTCGGCCGCGTACTGCTGCTCTGCGTGCGGCCGCAGCACTTGTTGAGGAACGGGGGCTGTCATGGTCTGCGCTCCTGGTTGAGTTCGCGGTACATCGCCGCCCGGATGGACAGCGTGGTCAGCATCTCGGCCCAGCTGTCGAGCAGGCGCGAGTGCACTAGCTCGGGGTCGAGTTGCGGCGCGGCGTCCGGCGCTAGCCGCAGCGCGGCCACCCGCAGCAGCCTGCGCGTCTCCGGGGACTGGCGCGGATCGATGGCAGCCAGGCTGGTCAGCCGCGCGCAGACGACCTCGGACAGCCCGGCCGACCACGGCGCGGGCACGAGGTCCAGGGCCGCGAACAGCGGGGCTATCCGGGTGCCGGCGCAGCCAGTCCTCCCGGTCGGCGGCGGGCAGCGCCTGAAAGACCGCGCGGTCGGCCCGGCGGTCCAGCAGCGCGGTGAGCCAGGCAACGTCGCGCGTCCCGGATCGCGCCGTCGGTCCAGCCAAATTCCAGGGCCGTCGCCCACTCCGTGCCCGCCGCCAGCGCCAGCAGCTCGGATGGCGCCAGTCCGGTGTGGCCCAGCCACCACGCCGATGGCGCTGCCGCCACGATCTGCCGGAGCAGCCACGACCGGCGTCCGGTGGCCCGAGGCGGGCTCGGATCGATGCAGTCGGCCAGCAGGTCCGGGGTTGCCTCGTCCGGCGCGACCGCGACCAGCTTGCGGCCGGTGATCGAGCGTTGCCCCGTGGTTGGCAGCACCGTGACGGCCGCGGCGGCCCGGCCGGTGGCCCGCGCGGAGAACCGGGATCCCGGCAGCCGCGCCAGCAGTCCCGCGGCCGCCGCCCGCACCTCGCCGCGCTTGTCCGCCAGGCCCCGGTCGAGCAGTTCCTCGTCCGCTGGCTGAAGGCCCGTCCCCAGCGCGACGATGAACGCAGTCCGGTCCCGCCCGGTGTCGGTATCCCACGTCGACAGCACGAGCTCACGGCCAGCGGCCGGGTCCGTGCGGCGCAGCGATTCGAGCAGCGCGCGGCGCTCGCGGTGACTGGACGTCGGCCAGGCCGCCGGGTCGGGCTGGCCGCCCGGACCCAGCGCGGCGATCCAGGCCCACTCCGGATTCGCGGTCGCGAGCCACCCGGCGAGCGGCCCGACCAGCCCGGTGAATGCGTCCCGCAGGTCGCGGCTGATGCCCGCCGCGGTCAGCAGCGTCGGGACGAGCGCGTCGGGCGGTCGGCAGCCGGTCGGCGACAGCATCCGCAGCCATTCCAGGACGAGGTCGGTCCGGTCGGTGGCGAGCAGGTCACTGAGCCGCCGCATCGCCGCGCCACTCACCTCGGGCCTGGTGTCGGCGGGGGCCGGCTCGGGCGCCGCCGCGTCCCGGGCGTCGGCCGGCTGATGGCCGGCCCGCCGGGCCCTGGACGCCGCCGCCGCGGTCGGCCAGCAGGCCGACCGCGTCGCGGGCGCCGGCGTCCTCCGGCGCACCGTCGGTCGCGTCCGGGCGATCCTCCGCCGGCGTTCCGACCAGGGTGGCCAGCACCGGCGGCACGGGCGGCAGCGCGGCCCGGCCGGTGCCGACCACGGCCGTGTCTACCAGCGCGGTCCAGTTTTCCCCGCGAGCCCCCCAGGGACGCTCTCTACGCGGCGCCTTCCCTCGTCGCTCGTACCTCGCTCCTCAGTCCAGGACGCCGCCGCGCCCTGGCGGCTCGCTCGGGGCTCGTCAGTGTTACGCATCGCGGAGCGAGGCGGGTTGCTCGGCTCAGTCATGTCAGCAGCTGCGCGATCTGGCCGGCCGGGGCGGCGGCCTGGGGGGTGAACCCGAATCCGTCCCACTCGCCCGCGACGTCGACGGGCCGCCCGCCGGACAGCGCCAGCAGCCGCCAGCGGACGTCGGGCCCGGCGGCGACCGGCACGGCCCGGCCGGTCGCGTCCCGCAGCAGCCACGGGCTGCCAGCGCCGGCCGATGGCAGCACCGTCAGGCCGCGGACCGCCAGCGGGAGGATGTCGGCCCACGGGTCGGCGGCCAGCACCCGCGGCACCCCGGACAGCGCCTCGGTCCAGCTCCCCGCGCCCGGCATCGGCCCGAGCGGATACGCCGTCGGCCTGCTGGTCGGCTATCAGCGCGCGCGACGGCAGGTTCCCCGGGTACAGCGCCACCGTCGCCTCGGTGCGCACGCCCAGCGGCAGGCCCGGCTCCGGCGCGCCGCCGCCCGCCGCGAACGCCAGGTACGTCACCACCGCCCCGGTCCGCTCGCCGTAGAGCCACTGCTGCAGCGTGACGAGCTGGCCGTCGTCGCTAGAGCGCTGGCCGAGCACGGCCCAGCTGTCGGCGATCCGCCGCCCGGAGTCCAGCACCTCGCTGGCCGGCGTGGTGAACCCGATCCGGGACCGCATCGCGGCGGCCGTCTCGGGCGGCAGCTCGTCCCGTCGCGTCCACGCCTCGCACAGCAGGTGCAGCGCGCCGACCTGATCCAGCATCCGCTCGGGCCAGTCCGGCCGGTGGCTGCCGGCCGCCGCTATCTCCGCCAGCCTGCGGACGTACCCGGCCAGCCCGCGCGCTTGCGCGTCGATCATGCGCCGCGCCACCTGGTCCCACCACAGCCACGACTGGGCCTGCGCGGCGGCCAGCCCGCCCCGGGCCAGGTCGGTCAGCCACCGGCGCAATTCCTCGACGCCGCCGTCGACCTTCTGCTCCCGGCTCGCGGCGCGGCGGCGCTGCGCCTCCGGGTCGGCCGGGCCGGACCCGGCCTCCCGGGCACTGGCCGCCTTCGCCGCGCGTGCCACCCGGGCCGTGAGCCAGTCGGCGACCCAGTCGGGCACGCTCGCGGCCGGGACCTCGCCGGCGGCCAGCAGCAGAAGCAGCCCCAGCGCGTGCTTGCACGGCACCTTGCGGCTCGGGCACGAGCATGCCGCGGCGCCGTCGGCCAGGGTGGCCTGACACCGGTACGGGGTGGCGCCGCTGCCCTTGCACTCACCCCACACGGCCCCCTCGTCGTGGCCGAGCCCGGTCCACCGGGCCCGGATGGCCTGGCCCTGCCCGGCCTTCGCGGCGGCCGGGTCAGGCGCCAGCGCCAGCACCCGCTCGCGGCTGAGCCCATTCATCGGCCAAGCACCGGCATCAGCTCAGGCCCGGCATCAGTAGCCGACGGCCACGTCGACCAGGCCGTCCAGTGGCTCGCCCGCGGCGAACCGGGCGACATTCACCCGGACCCGGCGGGCCAGCAGGCGATCGGTCATCTCCGGGGTGTCCGCGGTGTGCGGCGTGATGATGCAGTTTTCCCGGCCCCAGAGCGGGTGGCCGTCCGGCAGCGGCTCGGGGTCGGTGACGTCCAGCGCCGCGCCGCCGATCGGCCCGCCGTCCAGCGCCGCGAGCAGCGCGCCGGTATCCACGTGCCGGCCGCGGGCCACGTTGATCAGCCAGCTGCCCGGCCGCATCGCGGCCAGCTCGCGGGCCCCGATGACATGCTCGGTCTCCGGGGTCAGCGCCAGCGCCACGAACACGACGAGCGCGTCCGGCAGCGCCTCGGCCAGGCGCTCGGACGGCAGCGTCCGGGCCGCGCCCGGCACCGCGGCGCCGCTGCGGCGCACGACCGTGGCCTGCACCCGGAACGGCGCGAGCAGCGGCAGCAGGCACGCGGTGATGCCGCCGCCGCCCAGGATCGTCACCCGCTCGTCGTAGAGGCTCACCGCGGCGGGCTCGCCCCACGACCGGGCCCTGATGCGCTCCGGCAGCGAGCGGAGCCCGGCGAGCGCGAGCATGAGCGCGTGCTCGGCCACGGGCTCGGCGTAGGCACCCTTCGCGCAGGTCCACGTCCGGGCCGGGTCGAGCACCCGAGCGGCGGCGAAATTCTCGATGCCCGCGTTCGGTAGCTGCACCCAGCGCGCGCCGGTCTTGTCCGCCGCGGCCCGCATACCGTGCGGGTCCGCCGGATCGAGCCAGACGAGCGCGTCGGCCGGGGCGTCGGCCGCGGCCGGCACGCCGCCGCCGTCCTGCACCGCGGCGGTCATCAGGGTGCTGTGGCCAGGGCCTATCGCCACTCTCGGAGCCGTCACGATGGCCACGATAGCGCCGCGGACCCGGCTAACCGTAGGCGCTGAAGCGCTCTCGCAACGACGCCAACGCGCTGGGCGTGATCTCGCCCAGCACCCGGAGCCGCCCGAGGCCGCCGTCGGGGAACACCTCCAGCCGGACCTGGCTGACCGGCTCGCTCGCCGTGATCAGGAACCGGTGCCTGGTATCGGGCTGCAGCCGGGCGCGCGGCAGCAGCTCGGCCCAGTCGCCGGAGTCACCCGCGGCCAGCAGCCGGGCCCAGCCGGGGGCGTTCCCCACGAAGAAAGAGGTGTCGATCTCGACCTGGTGCACGACGCCGGGCGCGGCGAGCGCGAACTCCGCGTAGTCGAAACCGCCATCGCGTCGGCGCGCGTTCTCCCAGCCGTCCGCCATCCCGGCCGGACGGCCCGGCATGATCAGGTTCCCGGCGGACGAGTAGAACGCGTCCGAGCAGTCGGTGAGCCGACCGCCGTTCTCCACCGCCGCGAGGTCGATCGTGCCGGTCAGGAACGCCGGGTCCGGCACCGGTTCGCCGTGCACCCGCAGCCGGGCCACCCCGCCATCGGGGTAGATCGACAGCCGCACGTGCGTCCACCGCGCCCGGCTGCCGGTGGCGTAGCGGTTCGCGGTGTCGCCCCGCGCGTCCGCGCGCGGCACCAGCGGCTGCCAGTCGAGCGCCGCCAGCTCGGCGGGCGACGGATAGCCAGCCACCGACACCGCCTCGACCGAGATCTGCGGCGGGTAGTTGCCGCGGAAGAACGACGTGTCCACCACCACGCCGTGCACGACGCCGGGCACGCCGAGGCGCACGACCGCGTGGTCGTGACCGGGTTCCCGGCGGCGCCGCGTCTCCCAGCCGTCGTAGACCTTCCCGCGCGGCCCGTAGTCGCCGGTCGCGAACACCGCCGCGGCGGGCTTGATCAGGTTCTCCTTCTCGGCGAACAGCTCGTCGTTGGCCGCGACGACGCTGCCGCCGAGCTGGCGCGACGCCAGGTCGGGCAGCGACGTGAAGTCAGGTTCGGCACTCATCGGCTACCACCTTGCCGTACCAGCAGCCGCCCGGCGGGACCGGCCTGCGCCGATTCCGGGCCGGCCGCCGGACCGTCCGGGTAGACGCAGCGCCCGCGCAGCCAGGTCCGCCGGACCACGCCGGTCAGCCGCTGGCCCGCGTACGGGGTGACCGGGTGCCGGTGCCGCAGCCGGGCGGGCTCCACCGTGAACGTCGCGTCCGGGGCGAACGCCACCAGGTCGGCGTCGCGGCCCGGCTCGATCGCGCCCTTCGCGGTCAGGCCCGCGAGCGCAGCCGGGCCGGCCGCCATCCACGCGGCGATGTCCGCCAGCGTGCAGCCCCGCTCCCGGCCCGCCGTCCACACCACCGGGAGCGCCAGTTGCAGCGAGGCGATGCCGCCCCAGGCGACGCCGAAGTCACCCTCGTCGAGCCGCTTCAGCGCGGGCGGGCACGGCGAGTGATCCGACACCACGCAGTCCAGCGTGCCCGCGCGCAGGCCGTCCCACAGCTGCTCGCGGTTGGCGCGGCCGCGGATGGGCGGGCAGCACTTGAACTGCGTCGCGCCGGCCGGGATGTCCTCGGCCGCGAGCGCGAGGTAGTGCGGGCACGTCTCGGCGGTGACCGGCACGCCGTCCGCCCGCGCCGCCGCCAGCAGCGGCAGCACGCTCGCACTCGACACGTGCAGGATGTGCGCGCGCACGCCGGTTCGCCGGGCCACGTCGATGACCAGGGCCACCGCCCGGCGCTCCGCCTCGTCCGGCCGGGACCGCAAGAACGCGGCGTAGTCCCGGCCGGCGGCGGCCGCGATGCAGCCGGCGTCCTCGGCGTGCACCAGCAGCACGGCGCCGAGGCCGGCCAGCTGACCGGCCGCCTGCTCCAGGCCCGCGGCGTCCAGCGGCGGGAACTCCGGCACGCCCGAGTCGACGGTGAAGCACTTGAACCCGAACGCGCCCGCCGCGTGCAACGCCGCGCGCGCGGCCTCGTTGCCGGGCACCGCGCCGGCCCAGAACCCGACGTCGACCTGGCACTGCGGGCCCGCGGCCGCCCGCTTCTGCGCGAGCGCGCCGGTGCTGGTCACCGGCGGCAGCGAGTTCAGCGGCATGTCCACGATCGTGGTGATGCCGCCGGCCGCCGCCGCCGCGGTCGCGGTCGCGAAGCCCTCCCAGTCGGTCCGGCCCGGCTCGTTCACGTGCACGTGCGTGTCGACCAGGCCAGGCAGCAGCACCTCATCCGGCGCCAGCCGCACGACCCGGCCGCGAGCCGGGGTCGCGTCCGGCGGCCCGACCGCGCGGATCTTCCCGCCAGCGATGACGACCTGGGCGGGAACGGGGCCGCCGGGCAACAGGACGCGATCGGCCCGAGATGGTGAGATCCGGCCCGGCACCGGCCGAGTCAGTCATTCGCGGTGCCCGTGATGTGCTCGGGCCGGACCGGGATGCGGGTCAGGTCCAGGCCGGTCGCCGCCCGGATCGCGGCGACGACAGCGGGCCCGGACGAGATCGTCGGCGGCTCACCGACGCCGCGCAGGCCATACGGCGCGTGCGGGTCCGGGTACTCCAGCACCGCGACCCGCTGCGGCGGCATGTCCGCGATGGTGGGGATCAGGTAGTCGGTGAACGACGGGTTCCTGATCTGACCCCCGTGCACCTGGATCTCCTCCATCACCGCGAGGCCGAGGCCCTGCGCGCTGCCGCCGTGAATCTGGCCGAGCACGGCGTCCGGGTTCATCGCCTTGCCCACATCCTGCGCGCAGTCAAGGCTCACGACCCGGATGAGGCCGAGCTCGGTGTCCACGTCCACGACGGCGCGGTGCGCGGAGAACGCGTACTGCACGTGCGCGAAGCCCTGCCCGGTCTCCGGGTCGATCGGGTAGGTGCGGCGGTGCCGCCACTCGACGGTCTCCTCGATGGGGTCGCCGGCCAGCAGCTCGGCGAGCGACACCAGGTGACCGGCCTGCGCCGACAGCACGCTGCCGTCCGCCAGCCGCAGGTCGGCGACTGTGTGCCCGAGGCGGCGCTGGGCCAGCGCGAACACGCGCTCCCGGATCCGGTGGCACGCCTCCTGGATCGCGCCGCCGGTGACGTACGTCTGCCGGGACGCGGACGTGGACCCGCCGGACCCGACGGAGGTGTCCTTCGGATAGCTGACCACGTTCGGCACGCCCAGCTCGGTGCGGCAGATCTGCTGCTCGATGGTGACCAGGCCCTGGCCGACTTCCGCGGCCGCCGTGTGCACGGTCACCGTCGGCTCGCCGCCGGCGATCTCCAGCCGCACCCGCGCGGTCGAGTAGTCGTCGAAACCCTCGGAGAACCCCACGTTCTTATAGGCGACCGCGTACCCGATGCCACGCCGCACGCCCTCGCCGTGCGTGGTGTTCGCCACCCCGCCAGGCAGCTGCCGCAGGTCGTACCCGGTCACCCCGCCGGCTCGCCGCCCGCAGCCGCATGCTGGCCGGCGGGAGGGGCATGTCGCGCACGGTCCGGAGCAGCTCGGCCACCGGCGCGGCGCTGTCAACGATCTGCCCGGTCGGCGCCTCGCAGCCGAGCTCCATGGCGTTGCGGCAGCGCAGCTCCACCGGATCGAGGCCGAGCACGGCAGCGAGCTTGTCCATCTGCGCCTCGTAGGCGAACGCGGTCTGGACCGAGCCGAAGCCGCGCATCGCGCCGCACGGCGGGTTGTTGGTGTAGACGCCGTACGTGTCGACGTGCACGTTCGGCACGATGTACGGGCCGATGCCCATGGTGCCGGCGTTGCCGACGACGGCCGGGGTGCTGGACGCGTACGCGCCGCCGTCCAGCCAGATCTCCGCCCGCACGTAGACGAGCCGGCCGTCCCTGGTCGCGCCGTGCTCGAACCGCATCGTCGCGGGGTGCCGGTGCACGTGGCCGAAGAACGACTCCTCGCGGTTGTACATCATCTTCACCGGCTTGCCGGTGTGCAGCGCGAGCAGGCAAGCGTGGACGTGCATGGACAGGTCCTCGCGGCCGCCGAACGCCCCGCCCACGCCGGCCAGGGTCAGCCTGACCTGCTCCGGCGGCAGCCCCAGCGCCGCGCAGATCTGACGCTGGTCGACGTGCAGCCACTGGGTCGCGACGTACAGGTCCACCCCGCCGTCCTCGCCCGGCACGGCCATGCCCGCTTCCGGGCCGAGGAACGCCTGGTCCTGCATGCCGACCCGGTAGCTGCCGGTGACCACCACGTCCGCCGCCGGGTCGGGCGCGCCCTTGCGGAGCTTGAGGTGGCGGACGAGGTTGCCGTCCGGGTGCAGCCGCGGCGCGTCGTCGGCCAGCGCCGCGACCGCGTCCGTCACCGGGGTCAGGACGTCGTACCCGACCCGGATCTTGGCGGCCGCCCGGCGGGCGATCTCAGGATGGTCGGCCGCCACCAGCGCGACCGGCTCGCCCTGGTAGCGGACCACGTCGTCGGCCAGCACCGGCTGGTCGGGGTGATCGAGGCCGAACAGGTTAAGGCCGGGCACGTCCTCGTGCGTGAGCACGGCGTGCACACCCGCCGTGGCCAGCGCCGGGCCGATGTCGAGGCCGGTGATCCGGGCGTAGGGGTGCGGGCTGCGCAGGGTGACGCCCCAGATCATGTCGTCCGCCCACAGGTCGCTGCCGTAGGCGAACTGGCCGGTTACCTTCAGCGTCCCGTCCGGGCGCAGTGGGCTCGCCCCGACGCCGCCGGGAGTTACCTCGCGCCGGGTGACCGGCGGGGCCTGCGCCGGCACCCGCGGCGGCGTGCTCATAGTCCGGCCCCCGCGCGCCCGGCTGGCACCTGGCCGGCCAGGCGAGCGCTGACGGCCTGCGCGGCGGCGGCCGCGGCGTCCTCGTCGACCGTCACGAGCCGGTCGTGCTCGACCACCGGCCTGCCGTTCACCAGCAGCAGCTCCAGTGGCGGCGGCGAGCCGAGCACGAGCGCGGCGACCGGATCGGCGATGCCCGCGTGCGGCAGCCGGTCGAGCCGCCACACCGCGATATCGGCCAGCTTGCCCGGCTCGACCGAGCCGATCTGGTCCTGCCAGCCGAGCAGGCTCGCGCCGCCGATGGTCGCCAGTTCCAGCGCCTGGCGGACCGACAGGGCGCGCGGGCCGCCCGCCGCCCTGGCCGTCAGCGCCGCCTGCCTGACCTCGCTGACCAGTGAGCTGGCCTCCTGCGAGGCGGCGCCGTCGACGCCCAGGCCGACCGGCACCCCGGCGGCCAGCAGGTCCGGCACCCGGCACACCCCGGCGCCGAGCCTGCCGTTGGACGACGGGCAGTGCGCCACGCCGGTCCCGGTCGCGGCGAGGCTGGCGATGGCCGCGTCGTCGAGGTGCACGCCGTGCGCGAGCCACACGTCGTCGCCGAGCCAGCCGAGCGACTCCACGTACTGCACCGGCGTGCAGCCGAACCGCTCCGCGCAGTACTGGGTCTCGTCCGCGGTCTCGGCGAGGTGGGTGTGCATCCGCACCCCGGCCCGCCGGGCGAGCTCGGCCGCCTCGGCCATCAGCGCCCCGGTCACCGAGAACGGCGAGCAGGGCGCGACGCCGATGCGCAGCATCGAGTCCGGCGACGGGTCGTGGAACTCCTCGATCGCGGCCTGGGTGGCGGCGAGGATCTCGTCCCGGCTCTCCACCACGGCGTCCGGCGGCAGGCCGCCGGAGCTGGCCCCGAGGTCCATGGAGCCGCGGGTCGGGTGGAACCGCAGCCCCACGTCGGCGGCCGCGCTGATGGTGGCCCCCAGCACGTCGCCGCCCGAGCGCGGGAACACGTAGTGGTGGTCCATCGTGGTTGTGCAGCCGGTCCTGGCCAGCCAGCCGAGCGCGCCAGTGGCGGCGGCCTGGACCATCTCCGCGTCCATCGCGGCCCACACCGGATACAGCTCGGTCAGCCACTCGAACAAGGTGGCGTCCGCCGCCATCCCCCTGGTCGCCCACTGATAGAGGTGATGATGGGTGTTGACCAGGCCCGGGGTGACGAGGCAGCCGCCCGCGTCGATCCGCCGGACGGTCTCCCCGGCCGCTACGGCCGGCTCCGGCGCGGGTCCTGGTCCCACGGCGGTGATCCGGTTCCCGGTGACGACGACGTGCCCGCTGGCGTGCTCGGACCGGTGCGCGTCCATCGTCACGATCGCGCAGCCGTCCAGAATCAGCGTCGGCTCATAGGCGTGTCCTCCCGCATCCGCCGGGCGGCAGCCGGACGGCGTCCATGATCTTCTCGTAGCCGGTGCACCGGCACAGGTTGCCGGCCAGGGCCTCGCGTATCTCCAGGTCGTCCGGCTCCGGTACCCGGCGCAGCAGGTCGTGCGCGGCGACGATCAGGCCCGGCGTGCAGAAGCCGCACTGGACGGCGCCGGCCTGCACGAACGCCTCCTGGACCGGGTGCAGCCCGGTCGCCTCGGCCAGGCCCTCGACGGTGACGATGTCGCGGCCCTGCGCCTGGCCCGCCGCCACCAGGCAGGAGCAGACCACCTGGCCGTCCAGGTAGATCGTGCAGGACCCGCACTCACCCTGCTCGCACGCGTTCTTGGAGCCGGGCAGGCCGAGTCGCTCGCGCAGCACGTACATCAGGCTCTCGCCGGGCCAGACGTCGTCGGCGTGCACCGTCTCGCCGTTGACGGTCGCGGAGATGCGCATGTCCGTCAGCCTCCTTCGCTCAGGTCGCCGTGCTGGTAGTCGCGCCACGCCCAGGCCAGCGTCCGGCGGGCCAGCACCGTCAGCGAGTGCAGCCGGTAGGCGGCGGTGCCGCGCACATCGTCGATCGGCGCGGCGGCGGTGGCGACGAGCCGCCCGAACTCGGCGCTGATGGTCTCGGGCAGGTCCGCCCGCGACCCCCACAGGCCGTCCTCGTCCAGGGCGCCGGTGAGGAACGCTTCCGCCGCCATCGCCCGCCGCGGCGTCGGCGCCGCCGAGCCGATGCCGGTGCTCACTTCCTTCCGGTCCGGGTGCAGCGCGAGGCTGAACGCGGCCACCGCGATCACCATCGCGTTGCGCGTGCCGATCTTGCTGAACTGCTCCGGCCCGGACGGCAGCGGCACGTGGATGGCGGCGATCAGCTCGTCCGGGGCGAGCGCGTTGGACTTGACGCCGGTGTAGAAGTCGGCGGCACTGATCATCCGGGTGCCGCGCACCGACGCGGCCTCGATCGAGGCCTCGCCCGCCAGCAACGGCGGATGGCTGTCGCCGGCCGGGGAGGCGGTGCCGAGATTCCCGCCGACCGTGCCGCGGTTGCGGATCTGCGGCGATCCGACCGTCCTGGCCGCCATCGCCAGGCCGGGCAGGACGCCGCCAAGCTCATGGATGACCCGGGTATAGGTGACGCCCGCGCCGAGGCGCAGCCTGCCGTCCGCCCGGTCCCACTCGGTGAGGTCGGTGATCCTGGTCAGGTCCAGCAGCAGTTCGGGCCTGCGGGCGTCGAAGTTCAGCTCCACCATCAGGTCGGTGCCCCCGGCCAGCGGCACAGCCGCCGGCGTCGCGGCCTTGATGGCCAGCGCGTCGGACCAGCTAGCTGGCTGAATGAACTCCATGGCGGCTCCCTCTAGCGCCATGATTCCCGCCCCGGCGGGCCCGGTTCAAGCGAGCCAGTCTCACCCCGGCGCCGAACCTTCGACTGTGCGCATCCCGGACACCTATAGGTGACCAATCTACGCACAGTCGCCGGACACCTCTGTACGCCGAGGCGATTTGGTAGGTTTCGCAGGTTTTGCGACTGCAGTCGGACGCGCGGCGCTGATCGTTCGACGGTGCGCATCCCGGTCACCTATAGGTCACTAATCTCGCACATCACCATGTGTGCCGGGGGGTCAGCGTCGCGTTCAGCCGACCGCGGTAAATCAGAGCTATAGCGACCCCAGATTCGCACAGGCATGGACTGGAGGGCACCAAGCGACGATTTGATGGGCTTTGGGCTTCAGCCTGCATGCCCTCAGGCGAAACTGGCGGGTGCGTCCCAGGCCGGGCCCGCCGGCGGCGCGTCGTCCTGCTGCACCGCGCACTGGATCAGGCCGTACGGGCGGTCGTCGGCGTGAAACACCTCGCCGGGATTCTCCAGCCCGAACGGGGTCAGGTCGACCAGGAAATGATGCTTGTTCGGCGCCGACAGCCTGATCTCGGCGATCTCGGGGTGCGCCGCCAGCACGCCGCGGCCCATCTCCCACAGCGTCTGCTGCAGCGCCAGGCTGTGCACCTCGGCGAACCGGGCCAGCAGGATCGACCGCGCGCTGGCGTAGACCGCGCTCCAGTCGGCCGCCGGGGTCCGATAGCGCCACCGGGCCGTGAGTGACGTGGCCAGCACCCGGTCGGTGGTCTCGGCCAGCGTGGTGTAGCGGTCGGTCAGGAATCCGTGGAACTCCGAGCCGGTCGACTTCAGCACGACCAGGTCGCGCAGCCCGGCCAGCACCCAGCTGGCCGACTCCTCGACGATGGCCGACGCCATCCGGATCTCCTGCCCGGCGCGGACGAAGGCGTGCGGGTGATCTGACCCGTGCACGCTGATCCGCTGCCAGCGGTACTCGTCCACGTCCACCCGGGCCGCCCGCACCGGCGCGACGTCGGCCACGAAGTGCCGAGCCAGGGCCAGCGCGTAGTCCTCGACGTCACCGCCTCCGTGCTCCTTCGCGTACGCGTACGCGGTGTTCTTCTGGGTGTCGGTCGGCAGCACGGTGGACTGGTCGCCGTGCAGGTGCGCCGGGCCGAAGTCGCCGCGCAGCGAGGTCGAGACGTTCAGGTCGCGGATCTCGTGCTCGGGGGTGTCGCGGTAGATCCGCACGACCCTGGTCTCGGCCTTGCCGTACTGGTTGGCGCCCAGGACGATGCTCATCGTCAGCTCCCCCGGTAGGTGCTGTAGCCGTACGGGCTGAGCAGCAGCGGCACGTGGTAGTGGCGGCCGGGGTCGGCCACCGTGAACGTGACGGTGACCTCGGGAAAGAACGGCGGCTCGGCCAGCCGGCTGGCCCGGCTGTACACGCCGGTGCCGAAGACGAGCCGGTAGGTACCCGGCTCCAGTTCGGCCGGCCCGAGATCGCTGGCCCGGCCGTCCGCGTCGGTGCTGGCCCGGCCGAGCACTGTGGTTGCCGGGTCAGGGCTCGCCAGGTCAGCGCCGCCCGGGTCGGCGCCGCCGTCGTCGCGGGCGCGCTCCAGCCGGACCGGCACCCCGGCCGCGGGCCGGCCGAGCGCGGTATCGAGGACGTGCGTCGTGACCGCGCTCACCGGCGGCCGGCCAGCATCTTGGTCAGCCTGATCTCGTTGATCTTCTGCAGTTCGCCGCGCACCACCTGCCACTCCCGTTCCGGCCTGTTGCCCAGCCGCGTGTGCAGCACCGTAAGCAGCTCAGCGGCGCTGCGGCCAGAAGCACAGACGAGGTAGACGTGCCCGAACGTGCGCTCGTACTCCAGGTTCGACTCCGCCAGCTCGCGCCGGGTCTCGTCGTCGGCCGTGGCCGCCGCGGATTGCTCCGTCCGGGACCACTGCGACGACTGCGACGGGCCGGCCGCCCGTTCCCCGATCCGCGGGTGGCCGGACAGCGCGGCCTCCAGGTCGGGCACCGTGAGCATGGCCACGATCGCGCTGGACTGGCGGACGGCATCCCTGGCCGACGAGTACGGCCGGCCCGCAGCCATCCGGTCGGCCCACACCGGCGAGTTGCAGCAGGCCAGCAGTTGGTCGCGGGCCGCCGCCAGCGGCAGCCCGTTGAATCGGGCTAGCTCCTCGGCGCTCATGCCGTCAGACTCTCCTGCCGCGAGGGGAGCGGCAAGCAACGCGCCCATGTCCACCAGGCACCTCCGGCGTTAACTCTGGACCACCTTAGCCGGGCGCGCGGTCCGGCCCCGGAGCGCGCTGACGGCGCCCCTGGTCCGCGCCCGGCCGGCACCGCCCGGCCTACACTCAGGTCAGGCGGTGGCGGAGCCGGCGCTCCGCCCCTGAGCCGGGAGGAAGACGAGATGCCACCACGCCGGGGAACGCCCCGAATTCTTGCCGTGGCTCGCGGCGATGAGCCCGCTGACCTGCTGCTACGCGGCGGGCAGATCTTCTCGCCCGGCACCAGGGAGTGGCTGCGTGAGGACCTGGCCATCGTCGACGGCGTCATCGCCGGCTGGGGGCCGCGAGAGGCCCGCGAGGTCGTCGACGTGGCCGGCGCCGCGCTCACGCCCGGCTTCGTCGACGCGCACATGCACCTGGAATCGACGAAGCTCTGGGTCGACGAGTTCACCCGCGCCGTCCTGCCCGCACGGCACCACCGCGGTCGCCGCGGACCCGCACGAGCTCGCCAACGTCTTCGGCGTGCGCGGCGTGGCCGCGCTGGCCCAGGCCGCGGCCGGGCTGCCGATCACGTTCGGGATCTGCGCGTCCAGCTGCGTGCCCGCGTCGCCGTTCGAGAGCCCGGGCGCGGAGGTGCACGCCGCGGAGGTGCGCGAGCTGCTCGACGAGCACGGCGCGATCGGCGTGGCTGAGGTCATGAACTTCCCCGGTGTCGTCGCGGGCGACGCGGAGCTGCTGGCGAAGATCGCGGCGGCCGGCGACCGCCGGGTCGACGGGCACGCGCCCGGCCTGTCCGGCCGCGGCGCTGGACGCGTATCTCGCCGCCGGCATCGAGTCGGACCACGAGTGCACCATGCTCGCCGAGGCCGAGGAGAAGCGGCGCAAGGGCATGTGGATCTTCGTCCGGCAGGGCTCGGCCAGCAAGAACGTCGCCGACCTGATCCCCACTGTGCTCCGGCACGGGACCGAGCGGATCGCCCTGTGCAGCGACGACCGGGAGCCGGACACGATCCTGGCCGACGGGCACGTCAACGACTGCGTCCGGCTGGCGGTCGCGTGCGGGGTCCCGGTCGAGGAAGCGCTCGTGCTGGCCACGGCTAACCCGGCCCAGTACCACAACTTCCACCAGCTCGGCTGGCTGGCGCCCGGCTATCAGGCCGACGTGCTGTGCTTCGACTCACTGGACCGGATGCAGCCGGCCAGCGTCTACCAGGCCGGCCGGCTGGTCGCGGCCGGCGGCCAGGTGGTGCCGGGCGCGGTGCCGGACACGCCGGCGCCGGACTGGATGCGCGGCTCGGTGCACTTCGACACCCTCCCGGCGGCCGGCGCGTTCGCGCTGGACCCGCCCGCGGGTGGCCGGGCCAGGGTCATCGGCATCGCCGCCGACACCCTCACGACCGCGCACCTGGTGCTCGACGTCACCGACCCGGCGGCCGGGGTGGCCAGGATCGCGGTCGCGGAGCGGCACCTGCGCACCGGCCGGATCGGCCTGGGCTACGTGCAGGGCTTCGGTCTGCAGCGGGGCGCGATCGCGTCCACGGTCGCGCACGACGCGCACAACTGCATGGTGGTGGGCGAGCTCGGGCCGGGCGGACCGGCTGAGATGGCGGTCGCGGTGGCCAGGCTCGCCGAGCTGGGCGGCGGTCAGGTCGCCGTGCTGGACGGCCGCGTCATCGCCGAGGTGCCGCTGCCGATCGGCGGGCTGATGAGCGACCAGCCGGCCGCGGCGGTAGCGGCCGCCGTGGAGCACCTGGAGCACATCGCCGCGGCGCAGCTCGGCGTCACCATCGGCACGCCGTTCATGCACCTGAGCTTCCTCGGCCTGTCGGTGATCCCCGAGCTGCGCATCACCGACCGGGGCCTGGTCGACGTGGACCGGTTCGCGCTGACGGCGGTGGCGCCGGGCTAGCCGATCGCCCGGATCAGGTCGCGGCCGGGACGGGCGTGTCGGTGCCCTCGGCCCGGACCGCCCGGCCGGCCAGCACGAGGTAGACGAGGCCGCCGACGAACAGGCCGATGAACACGCTGAAGTCCGAGCCCATGTTCCGGCTCGACAGCGGCCCGACGGAGGCCAGCGTGCCGCCGCTGGACGCGTTCAGCCACAGGAACGCGGCCACGCCGCCGACCACCTGGGCAATGATCGCGGGCCAGTGCACGCCGCCGTTCCTGAAGTACCGTCCGCCGCTGCCTTCGTTCAGCAGCGCGTCATGGTCATACCGGTTGTGGCGCAGGTAGGAGTCCACCAGGTAGATGGCGCACCACGGGCCCGAGCCACAGGATTATGTACAGCAGGAAGCCCGTGAGCAGGCCGAAGAAGTCATTGGAGAAGACAGCGTAGGCGGCCAGCGCGGCGCAGACGACGGTGTCAATGGCTACGCAGTGCAGCCGGTGCAGCCGGGGAATCAGGCTCTGCAGCGTAACCCCGGATGAATACAGGTCCAGCGTGTTGATCGCGAACAGCTGGATGATCGCGAGGATCAGGAACGGCACCACGAATCCGGTCGAGAAGCCGGCCACCAGCCCGGTCGGCGAGTTGGCCGCGGCCGGGACCGCGGTGCCGACAGCGGCACCGAGGATCTCGAGCAGCGCCGAGGGTATGGCCGCGCCTAGTGCGACGGCGACCACGATCCGCTTCTTGTCCGTGCTCGCCGGCAAATACCGGGAATAGTCGTTGCCGTTCTCCGTCCAGCCCAGTCCGCCGGCGGCGATGACCAGGGCCAGGAAAACAAACAGCTCGCCCCAGCCCGCTCCGTGGGCGACGGAGTGCAGGTTCGCCTTGCCAGCCGTCAGGATCGCGAGCACCACGAACAACACCACGAACGGAATCGTCAGCCAGCGCAGCGCCCTCAGCACCGCCGCGTGCCCCAGGGTCGGCAGCACGGCCTGGATCGCGACGGCCAGGAGGATGAAGATGACCTTCGCCGCCGTGCCCGCGGTGAAGCCCGCCTTGCTCGTGAGCACGATGGCGGCGAACACGATGAACGCGATGCCCTCGATCTCAAAGCCGACCTGGGTCACCCAGTTGAAGAACGACGGCAGCTTGTTGCCGCGCGGTCCGAACGGCGCGCGGCTGATGGCGAAGGTCGTGGTCCCGGCCTGGGGGCCCTGCAGGCTGGCCAGGCCAGTCAGCACGTAGGACAGGTTCCCGACCAGGATGATGAGCACTGCCTGCGCGAACGAGAGGCCGAGGAACACCACGGCTATCGCCCCGTAGTAGACGAACTCCACGTTCCACACGGCGCCGGCCCACATCCAGAACAGCCCGCTCGGCTTACCCCAGCGTTCGGACTGCGGGACGTGCTCGATGCCGCGCCGCTCGACGACGGTGATGGAGGGCTCGCCGCCGCTGAAGCTCCGGGCCGGATCCGAACTAGCCACTGCCTGCCTCCTGCCTGTGCCGGGTCTGACGTGATCGGCGGACGCGCCCGGCCGCCGGAGCTTGGTCCGCACGCGGACCCGAGGTTCCGCTGACCAGGGAGCCCGCAGCGAAACACGATGATTCGCGCCTAACGTCCGGGTGACGGCGTGCAGTTGGGGAGCGTACTACGGGGCCAGGTACCCGCAAAAGGCCGCCTCCGCGCGGCCGGTCACCAATCCGCTGGCGCTACCGGGCGTCCGCGGCGGGCGTGTCGGTGACCGGGCCGGTCGGCATGCGCCAGCCCAGCGTCGCGCCGACGTGCACGGTCGGCGGGCCGAAGAACCGGATCAGGTAGCGGCCGAGCCGGGTATCCGGCCCGGACGCGGTGACGACCGCCGCCGGGTGCCACGCCGACATCGCCGCGGCCATCGTGGCCCGGGACGGGCCGTGACGGCCCGGCCGGTTCAGGACGAGCCAGGTCATCCGGCGCACGCTGGCGTGCTGCGCCCGGGTCAGGGTCCGGCCGGTATTGCACATCACCGCGCGGCCGTGCTGGTCGGGCACGATGCAGTAGCCACCGACCAGCGAAATCGGGGTGCCCGCCATCGCCTGCCACTCCATCGCGTTCGCGCGGTCGTCCATGGCCGCGTTGAACGGCAGGACCAGCACGGACGCCCCGTCCTTCAGGTGCATCCGGGTCAGCGCGGTGTGCCAGCCGGACGGCGGGGCCAGCACCGGCCGGTACGGCACCGGCCGCGGGATGATCGGCACCAGGATGAGCGCGGCGGCGGCCACCACGACCGGTACCCGCCAGGCGTGCCGGGCCGGAATCGCGGCGAGCACGCGGTCGAAGGCGCACACGAGCACGACGGCGGCCAGGCCGTCGGCGAGGATAGGGAACCGGTTGGGCAGCACCTGGTTGAGCACCGGGACGCGGACCAGGTAGTGCCACGGCAGCAGCGCCATCGGGACGTGGTAGCCGTGCAGCACGATCTTGTGGTTGCCGATGCCCATCCACTCCATCAGCAGGAACGCGACGCCCGCGATCCGGATCCGCAGGTCACCCCAGAACGCGATGAGCGCGGCGACCACGAGGATCAGCAGCGGCCAGCCGAGGTAGGCCATCGTCTCGACCGGCCACTGGTGGGTGGCGAGGATGAAGTGCCGGAAATGCCCGTGCAGGAAGACCGCGTTCGGGGCGGTCACGAAGTCAAGCGGGTCGATCCAGTAGTGCGTCAGGTGCCACGGGCTCCCGGTCTCGGTGAGCGGCCCGCGGAACTGCACGAGCAGGGCGTGGCCGCAGATCACCAGCGTGACCACCAGCGCGATGCCCGCGCCCGCGGCCGCCCGGAGCACGTGGTCGCGCACCTGGGATGGCCGGCTCAGGACCAGCACGGCGACCAGGATCACGATCATCAGCGCGGTGTCGACCAGGAGTTCTTCGGCGATGAAGATCTGCGCCGCCACCAGCAGCCCGAGCCAGGCGCCGGTGCGCACGAACCTGCCGCGCCCGGTGGCCAGCCGCAGCACCGCGTCCGCGATCAGCGGGGGCAGCACGGCGAATTGCAGGTGATAGTGATCCTCGGCCGAGACCAGCAGCGCTGGAGAGAAGCCGTAGACGGCCCCGCCGACGGCGGCCGCGGCGATGCTCACTCCCCACCTGCGCAGGACGAAATAGAGCGTGCTCGCCGACCCGGCGAACCCCAGCACGAGCAGCACGGCCAGGCTGGCCGACGGACCCCAGAGCAGCGTGACCGGCGTCAGCAGCACGCCCGGCAGCAGCATCGAGGTGTTCCACATCATGTTGATGCCGTGCGGGGCGTTCACCGCCGTCGTGATCAGCGCGGGCAGGTGCCAGTGCGCGACCGCCGTGGCGGCGTAGCGCATGAACCAGATGTTCAGGTAGATGTCGGATTCGACGTTCGCGGTCCCGTTGGACGGCACGCGCCCGGCCGGGTTGACGTCGACGTGCCAGGTCACGAGGACGGCCACCAGCAGGTAGCCGAGCAGGATCAGCCATTCCGCCTTGCGCCAGGCATGCCGCGGCCGCTCATCCTCAAGGCTGGCCGGCCTGATGGCAAGCGACGTCTGACCCACCGGCACTCCCCCGTCCTGGCCCGCCGCAGAGCGGACCTAGCGCCCCCTAGATCCCGATGACTTACTTCCCGTTCCGGACCGTTTAGAGCTGCACAGCTCGTACTTATCGTGAGCAGACAGTGACTTTAGGTAGTCATTGCTGGACGATCCAGCGTGGCGTGACCCGGCCGTGGACAACGCGACGAGCGGGACCAATCCGGGCCCTGCCCGCGCCCGAACTACCCGTACGCAGCGATGCCCTGGGGGCGACATGCCAAATCCCGCACAAGTCAGACATCCAGTCACGACTGCGCGGCTCATGTCCGCCCGGTACGACCAGGTGCCGGATACCGCGGAGGGGAATGCCGGCTCTGCCGGGGGTGCCAGCCCCGGCAGAGCCGACATGGATCGCGCCGGGCCGGCCGGCGAGATGACCGCGCGCCTTGGCTGAGTTCTGGCTGACGCTCGCGGCCACGGCCGGGGCCGTCGTCGCGCTGCTGCTGGCGGCGTTCGGCATCGGCGTGCGCATCGGCCGGTTCAACGTCGTAGACGTGTTCTGGGGCCTGGGCTTCGCCCTCATCGCGGCCGTGGCCTTCGCCGTCTCGGCCGGGCACGGGGACCCAGTCCGGCGGGCTGCGCTGCTCGCCGCGACCGTGATCTGGGGTGTGCGGCTGGCCGCCTACATCGGCGCGCGCAGCCGGGGCGCCGGCGAGGACCCGCGCTACGCGGACATGCTGGCGAAGGCGCCCGGTGGCCGCAACGCGTACGCGCTGCGCAAGGTCTTCCTGCTGCAGGCGGCGCTCATCTGGCTCATCTCGGCCCCCGTCCAGGCCGGGATGTTCCAGCGGGGTCCGGCCTGGACGATCCCGGCCGGACTGGCCATCTGGGCCGTGGGCCTGTCGTTCGAGGCGACGGGCGACTGGCAGCTGGCCCGCTTCAAGGCCGACCCCGCGCACCGCGGGCAGGTCATGGACTCGGGGCTGTGGCGGTACACGCGCCATCCCAACTACTTCGGCGACGCGTGCGTCTGGTGGGGGCTGTTCGTGCTGAGCTGCGGCTCCTGGGCCGGGCTGGCCACGATCTTCGCGCCGGCCGTGATGACGTTCCTGCTCGCGGCCGGCAGCGGCAAGCCGATCACCGAAGAGCGGCTGGCCGCCCGTCCTGGCTACGCTGAGTACGTGGCCAGGACGAGCGGATTCATCCCCTGGCGGCCGCGGGCCGCAGCGGGCCGGTGACGCGCTAGTCCGTGGCCGGCTCCCAGACCCGGCCCATGGCGTCGAGCATGTCGGTGCGGTTGTTCGCGGATGTAGTAGAAGTAGCCGATCCAGAACCGTCAAGAGTCTGGCAGGCGCTGTCAGTTAACGTTGCGCTCCTGGCCGGCCCAGAACGGCTCGCGCAGCTTGAACTTCTGCAGCTTGCCGGTCGCGGTCCTGGGCAGCGAATCCCGCAGCTCGATCGAGGTCGGGCACTTGAAGTGCGCGAGCCGGCTCCGGCAGTGCGCGATCAGGTCGGCTTCGGACGCGCTCGCGCCCGGCCGCAGCACGACCAGCGCCTTCACCGTCTCGCCCCACTTGGCGTCGGGCACGCCGATGACCGCCGCCTCGGCGACCTCGGCGTGCTGGTACAGGCAGTCCTCCACCTCGACCGAGCTGACGTTCTCGCCGCCGGAGATGATCACGTCCTTCTTCCGGTCGGAGATCACCAGGTAGTCGCCCGCCTCGACGTGCCCCTTGTCCCCGGTGTGGAACCAGCCGCCGTCCAGCGCCCTGGCCGACTCTTCCGGCTGCTCCCAGTACCCGGCGAAGACGTGGTTCGACCTGGCCAGCACCTCGCCGTCCTCGTCGGTGCGGATCTCCACGCCGATGGCCGGCACGCCGGCCCTGGACTGCAGCCGGGCGCGCTCGGCCGGGTCCAGCCCGTCCCACTCGGCCGGCGCGCGGTTGATGGTCAGCAGCGGCGCCGTCTCGGTCAGGCCGTAGATCTGGATGAACTCCCAGCCCAGCTCCCCCTCGACCCGCTCGATGGTCTTCGACGGCGGCGGCGCGCCCGCGACGACGATCCGCACCGTCCCGGCGCCGGGTATCTCCCGGCCGGCCGCCCGCCGCTCGGCGGCAGCGGTGAGGATGGCCGCCACCACGGCCGGAGCGCCGCACATCAGCGTCACCCCGTGCGCCTCGATCCGGCGCAGGATCTCCTCGCCGTCGATCTTCCGCACCACCACCTGCGGGACGCCCATGCCGGTCACCGCGTACGGCATGCCCCAGCCGTTGCAGTGGAACATGGGCAGCGTGTGCAGGAACACGTCCCGGTCGGTGACCGCGGTGTGCCAGCCGAAGGTCGCGGCGTTCAGCCAGCAGTTGCGGTGCGTCAGCTGCACGCCCTTGGGCCGGGCGGTCGTGCCGCTGGTGTAGTTGATGCTCGCGGTCGCGTCCTCGTCCGCCTGCCACTTCGCCGGCTCGGCGCCGGCCGGCGCGGGCGCGAACAGGGCCGCGTCGGAGGTCCCGTCCAGCACGATCTTGTGCTTGACCGAGATGTCGCGCAGATCGGGCTCGGACTCGGGATCGACCAGCAGCACCGAGGAGCCGGAGTGGCCGACGATATAGCTGATCTCGTCGGCGTTGAGCCGGTAGTTGACGGGCACCAGCACCCGGCCGTAGCCGCTGACGCCGAAATAAGAGATGAGGAACCTGGTGGCGTTCGGGCTGACGATGGCGACCCGCTCTCCGTGCCCGACGCCGAGCTGCTCGAGAGCGAGTGCCATGCCGCGGGCCCGGCTCTCCAGTTCGCTGTAGGTCAGGGAACCGAAGGAACCCGCGGTACCCGGCTCGTCGTGTACTGCCGTGCGGCCGCCGTAGACGGCAGCGCCGCGGCGCAGGTAGTCCCCGACCGTGAGCGGCACCTTCATCTGCGTTCCTCCAGGTAACGCGGAGCCGTGCGCCCCTGGATGCGGGCGCCCGGCGGACTAGTGGCTAGTTGCCTTCATATCAGCACACCAGTCCGGTGCAGTAGCCCTCGGCCGGATGGCGGTTACCTGCTCGCGCCCGCCAGCTCGCGGGCTCGCGCGCTGCGCACCGGCGTCGCCGCCGCTGCCTGCTGCGGGCGCGGGGCCGGGACCGGCACGGCCGCCGGGCCACGGTCGGGATGCTTGAAGACCAGCCACAGCGGGATGCCCGCCATGGCGAGGAAGAAGACCGCCATCAGCGGGACGTTGAGCCAGAGCCAGTTCACGAGTGGATACCTCCCGGATCTCGTCCTGGCCGGGATCGGTTACCCGGCCGCAAGTCCAGGCTCGGCCGCCGAACTTCTGAGTCGCTCTGCTGGCGCTGGCGCCCGGCCATGAACTGCACGCCGCGGGGCCGGCTTCGTGGATGATGGGGCGATGGACCTGCCCGTCATGCCGCCCGTGCCGCCGATGCTCGCCAAGTCCGTGAAGGACATACCGGACGGAGAGCTGAGTTACGAACCGAAGTGGGACGGCTTCCGGTCGATCATCTTCCGCGACGGCGACGAGGTCGAGATCGGCAGCCGCAACGAACGGCCGATGACGCGCTACTTCCCCGAGATCGTGTCGGCCGTGCTGGCGAACCTGCCGGAGCGCTCGGTCATCGACGGCGAGATCGTCGTGGCCGACTCCGACCGGCGCCGGCTGCACTTCGAGGCGCTGCTGCAGCGCATCCACCCGGCGGCGAGCCGGGTCCGGCTGCTCGCCGAGCAGACGCCGGCCTCGTTCGTCGCCTTCGATCTGCTCGCGCTCGGCGACGAGGATTGCACCGGGCTGCCGTTCGAGCGCCGCCGCGAGCTGCTGGCGGAGGCGCTCGCCAAGGCCGCGCCGCCGGTCTACCTGACGCCCACGACGCGGGACCGGAACGTGGCGGTCGGCTGGTTCAGTCAGTTCGAGGGTGCGGGGCTTGACGGCGTGGTGGCCAAGCCGCTGGCCGGTACGTACGAGCCGGACAAGCGGGTCATGTTCAAGATCAAGCACGAGCGGACGGCGGACTGCGTCGTGGCCGGCTACCGGCTGCACAAGAGCGGCCCGGACGCGATCGGCTCACTGCTGCTCGGCCTCTACGACGACGCCGGGAACCTGGCCAGCGTCGGCGTGATCGGCGCGTTCCCGATGGCGATGCGCAAGGAACTGTTCACCGAGGTCCAGCCGCTCGTCACGACGTTCGACGGCCACCCGTGGAACTGGGGCGGGGAACAGGCGGAGGAGTACCGGGCCCGGCACCCGCGGTCGGCCGAGGGCAGCCGGTGGAACGCGCAGAAGGATCTGTCGTTCGTGCCGCTGCGGCCCGAGCGGGTCGTCGAGGTCAGGTACGAGCACATGGAAGGCACCCGGTTCCGGCACACGGCCCAGTGGGTCCGGTGGCGCGATGACCGTGACCCGCGCTCGTGCGGCTTCGGGCAGCTCGAAGAGCCGGTGAACTTCAACCTCGCGGAGCTGCTCCCGCCGAGCTGAGGTCCAGCGCGTAGCGCACTTCGCCGGCGTCCGGCAGGCTGCCATCCAGCCGGAAGCCAAGCCGTTCCAGCAGCCGCCGCGAGGCGGTGTTGTCCGCGCCGGTGACCGCGATGATCCGGCGGATCCCCGGCACCTCCGACAGGCAGCCGACCAGGCCGGTGACGGCCGCGGTGCCGACGCCCTGGCCGCGCACGGACGGGGCGAGGGCGTAGCCGATCTCGACGCAGCCCGCGCTGTCCGGCGGGCCGTGGGTGCCGATGTCCCCGATGATCTTGCCGTCCGCGCGCCGGACCACGACCCACACGGTCGGCAGGATCGCCGCCGCGCCGGAGTCGACGTCGCGGATGGCGAAGCCCATCGCCTGCGGGATCCGGTCGTGCCGGGCACCGTCCTCGAACTCGCGCGGGGCCGGGCCGCCGTCGATGACCGCCTGGGCCAGGTCCCGGGTCACCGGCTCCAGCGTCACGTCGCCGGCCTTGATCGTCCAGCGCCGCTGCCAGGCGGCGGCGTCCGGGCCAGCCGGCTTGGCCACGATCGGCTCCTCCTCCCGCTGTCGCGAGCAGAGGCTAGCCGACCAGGCAGCTCTGCACCGGGCCGACCCTCGCTGGCCGGTCAGCCAGGCCCGGCGAAGCCAACCAGGCGTGGATCGGGACGCTATAACGTCCCGATCCACGCCCAGTCGCTGTCGGAAATGGTCAGACGCGCGCGGTGTCCTTGCGGAACCGCCACATCGCGCCGCCGACGAAGATCGCCAGCCAGACGAGGACGTTCACCGGCCAGGTCCACGAGACGCCGCCGCCCACCATCGGCGCGTGCACGAGCTGATTGAGCCCGTACAGCGGCGTGAACTTGGCGATGTCCGCGATCGTGTGCGGGTACTGGCTGAGCGGGATGAACAGGCCGCCGGCGAAGGACAGCAGCGTCAGCGCCAGCGACATCAGCTGCATAACGTTCTCGGTCGGCAGCAGGTAGCCCATGAACAGGCCGAACGCGGCGAACAGGAGCGAGCCGACCCAGACGCAGAGTGCGCTCACGACCCACAGGTAGGCCGGCATCGACGCCTTGTGGGTGAGCAGGCCGGCGATGTTCACCGCCAGCACCGAGGCGGCGCCGAGGACCAGGGCGGTGAGCACCTTCATCGCGATGTACGCGGCCGGTGACAGCGGCGTCAGCCGCAGCTGCCTGCTCCACCCTTGGGCCCGCTCGATCGACACCATCGCGCCACCGAACGTCGCGGCTGACACCGCCCCGTACAGCGACAGGCTGACCATGATGGGCGGCGTGCCTCGTCAGCGCCGTGGCCAACCGGGTTGAGCAGCGTAGGCGCTTGTTCAGCCCGAACAGCAGGAAGAAGATCACCGGGAAGATCAGCGTGATGATGACGGTGCGCCGGTTGCGCAGCAGCCGGCGGATTTCCAGCCTCAGCGCCGTCAGGTTGAAGCCACCGAAGGCCGGGGGCGCGCCGGGTGTCTCAGGTCCGGCAGGGCGGGCGGGTTGATGCGTGCTCATCACAAAGCCTCCAGACTCGGAGCGTCGGCTGCCGCCGGGACAGCGGGCTCGGTCTTCATCGCCAGTCAGCGCGAGGAATGCCTCCTCGATGCCGCGGGCGGCGATCTCCAGGTCGCGGGCGGAAGTCTGGGTCAGCAGGTATCGCGCGGCCGCGGCATCGCTGTCATTGGTGTGGATCAGGACGGTCTCGCCCCGCACCTCGACGGAGTCGACGCCCGGCAGCGCCTGCAGCGCCGCCTCGCTGGCGTCGGGCAGCGTCGCGCGCACGGTGCGCCCGGCCGCCATCGCCTTGATCTCGGAGGCCGTGCCGTCAGCCACGATCAGCCCGTGCCGCAGCAGGATGATCCGGTCGGCGTAGGCGTCGGCCTCTTCCAGGTAGTGCGTCGCGAACAGCACAGTCCGGCCCTGCTCGGCGTCCTTGCGGATCGCCGACCAGAAGCTGCGGCGGCCCTCGACGTCCATCCCGGTGGTCGGTTCATCCAGCACGAGCAGTTCGGGGTCGGGTAGCAGCGCGAGCGCGAACCGCAACCGCTGCTGCTCGCCGCCCGAGCATTTGCCGACGCGGCGGTCCCCGATCCCGGCAATGCCCGCCCGGTTCAGGACCTCTCGGGTGTCCTGGGTCCGGGCGAACAAGCTCGCGCGTGTACTCGACGGTCTCGGCAACGGTCAGGTCCTTGAGCAGCCCGCCCGTCTGCATGACCGCGGACACCAGGCCGCGGCCGATCGCCTCGCGTGGCTGCATGTCGTAGACCGAGACCTCGCCCTTGGTGGGCTGCGACAGTCCGAGGATCATGTCGATCGTCGTCGTCTTGCCCGCCCCGTTGGGCCCAAGGATCGCGACGATCTCGCCGGATTCGATCTGGATGTCGAGGCCCCGGACGGCCCGAACCTGCCGGAAGTTCTTGTGGATTCCTGTCAGTTTCACCGCTAGCGGCATAGTGGTCGTTACTGTCATGCCCCCATCGTTTCAGTGATTCGCGGCCATGGGCTAAACACGCCGTCATGACCTGCCCATGACGGCTGTCATGGGCGCGGCGCGCCCGTAGGATGCCCGCATCCGATTCGACACAGGGCGGACAACCATGCGCGGACTGACCATGCGGCGCGGCACCGCCGCACTTGCGGCTCTCGCGGCTGGAGCGCTGCTCGCGGCCGGGCTGCACCGGAACTGCGCGCGCCGCGTACGCCGGCGCGGACGGGCTGATCGCGTTCGTGCGGCACGGCAACATCTACACGATCAACCCGGAGAGCCCGGCGCCTGGTTCGACGGTGCGGCGGCTGACCAGGGACGGGCACGATTCCGGGCCGCGCTGGTCCCCGGACGGCAAGCACATCGCCTACCTCGACCGCGGCGACCTGTGGATCATGAGAGCCAGCGGCAGCCACAAGAAGCAACTCACCAGCCAGGCGCCCGGCTATACCGACACCCGGCCGACGTGGTCGCCGAACGGGCGCTATCTCGCCTTCGTCAAGACCCGGCGCGGCGCCAAGTTCGGCTACCTGACCCGCTACGACACGACGACCGGCAAGACCGCGACGTTCAGCACGCCGTACCACTCAGAATCGCCGACCAAGCGGCAGATCAAGGTCACCGCGCTGCCCGCGGCGCGTGGCCTGGGCGTGGGCCCGCGACGCCACCGGCGTCAGCCACGGGTCCTTCATCGTCTTCGAGGGCGCGACGGCGCCGAAGTGCCCGAGCGGGTCGTACTGCCTGGACGCGCTCGGCTTCGGCGCGCAGTCCGACTACCGCAACGGCTTCCCGAGCGCCGAGGACATCACCTCGAAGCCGGTCCGCCTGCTCGACCCGGACTGGTATCCGAACAACCCGATGTTCGACGTCAACGTGCTGACGACGCAGGAGAACTGCCCGGCCGGGCACTGCTCGGCTACCGGGATCGACCTGACCCCGGGGTCGGCACCGATCCTGGCCGGCGCGTACCAGGCCGTGTACTCACCCAGTGGCGTGTACCTCGCCTACGTCCGGAACCACCGGGGCACACCCGAGATCTACCTCTACAGCCCGCCGGGGATCGTGCCGCTGCCCGCCCGCGCGCTGACCGCGGGCACGCAGCCCGACTGGCAGCCGGTCCGACCGGTGCCGGTCACCTGACGAGCCTGAACTTCACGACCAGCTCCGGAGGTCAGCCGCCCAGCCGCCGGGTGAAGTCGGCCGGCATCACCAGGTCGGCCGGGCTGAGTTCGTGCACGCTCGACTTGCCGAGCCCGAGCAGCGCCGAGTCGATGCCGTTCCTGAGGACGTCGAGGACGTTCTCGACGCCCGGCTGGCCGGCCGCGGCCAGCCCCCACAGGTACGCGCGGCCGATCATGACGGCGCGGGCCCCGAGCGCGAGCGCCTTGACCACGTCGCTGCCGCGCCGGATGCCGCCGTCCAGCAGCACCTCGATCTGGCTGCCGACGGCCTCGGCGACCGCGGGCAGCGCGCGGATGGTCGCGGGCGTGCCGTCCAGGTTGTTGCCGCCGTGGTTGGACACCGAGATCGCGCTGACGCCCGCGTCGACCGCGCGCTTGGCGTCATCCACCCTGATGACGCCCTTGAGCAGGAAGGGCGCGTTCCATTGCTCGCGCAGCCAGGCGACGTCGCCCCAGGTCGGCGGCGGCGTCTGCATCCACTCCCCGTACGCGCCGAAGAAGGTCGGCGCGGGCGCGGGCGGGATCGTCATGTTCGGCACGGTCAGGTCGGGCAGCTTCCCGGTCCGCGCGAACGACGCGAGCCAGCGGGGCCGGCGCAGCGTCTCCGGGGCGTGCTGCAGCGGCCGCCCGCAGGTTGATCCGGTCCGGGATCTGCGGGCTGCCCCAGTCGCGCGAGTGCGAGAACGTCCAGTCCAGGGTCAGGATCAGGCCGACCGCGCCGGCCGCCCTGGCGCGTTCCAGCCGGGCCAGGATCTGGTCCCGGCTGCCGCACCAGTAGATCTGGAAGAACGTCTGCGGGTTCGCGGCGACGACTTCCTCGACCGGCTTGCTGGCGAAGGAGCTGAGTCCCATCGCCGTGCCGCGGGCGGCGGCGGCCCTGGCCACCGCGACCTCGCCGTCGGGGTGCACCGCCTGCACGCCGGTCGGGGAGATGATCACCGGCAGCGACACCGGCTGGCCGAGCACGGTGGTGGCCAGATCGCGCTGCGCCGACAGGCCGGCCACGTGCGGGGCGAAGCCCAGCTCGGTGAACGCGGCCACGTTCTGCTCCAGCGTCTGGCCACGCTCCGAGCCCGCGAGCAGCGCGCTGTAGACCGACGCCGGCAGCCGCTTGCGCGCCCGCCGCTGCGCCTCGGCCACTGACTCAAACCAGGTGCTGCCCATCGGCGGTGTTCCTTTCTCGCGTGACTCGCAGCGGGCGCCACGCCACCTTCGGCAGCAGCGGGGTCAGCGTGCGGGAACGGGCACAGCCTGCCCACACCCCGGCGCCGTAGGCAATGTCGTCGGCGACGCAGCCGGCCGTGAACCGGATCGGGTCGAGGGTCCGCTCGCGGTTTCGCCAGGCATCGAGGGCGGGACCGAGCAGCAGGCTGGCGGCCGCCGCCCGCCGCCCCCAGCGGACCCCGCGGGTCTTGCCCCCCGGCGCGGCCAGCGCCAGCGCCAGCGCCGGGCCGGCGAACTGGGTCGCGTACCGCCCGGTGCCGAGCCACGTCTGCCGGACCGAGGTCGCCGCGGCCGCGGTCACACCGTCGGCGGGCAGCCCGGCCGCGCGGACGGCCCTGGTCAGGCTCAGCCAGCTGCCGGCCGCGGCGGCCGCGGTGAGCACCGGGCGGCGGGCCAGCGCAGCCGCGACGACGGCGGCCGGCCAGGGATGCAGCACGAGCGGGGCGAGCTGGCCCGGATGCCGGCGCGCCAGCGGCGCGGCCGACGTGCCGTACCTGAATCGCCGGCCGAGCAGCCCTGGCCAGGTGTCCGGGTCGTCGTGCCGGACCTGCACGGCGGGCTCATAGCGGATCCGCCAGCCTCGGTCGTGCAGCCGCCACACCAGGTCCACGTCCTCGCCGTAGCGCAGCGCCGGATCGAAGACCGCGCCATCGTCGCGGGCAACGCTGTCCAGCGCGGACCGGCGCACCAGCAGCGCGGCCGTCGGCACGTAGGAGACCTTCGTCATCGGGACCACCCGCGCCTCGCTCCCGCCGAGATCCAGGGTCCCGCGCGCGGCCGCGTATCGCGCGGCCGAGGACAGCACGGCCCAGGGCAGCACGGCCGCGCACGGCCGCCGTGCCGGCCGGGCCCGGGCGACTGCGGGCCTGCGCCGCCGGGACGACGCGGGGTGCCACGGCGCCGACCAGCGGATCCGCCAGATGCGCGGCGAGCTGGGCGATCCAGTCCGGCGGCGGCACGCAGTCGCTGTCGAGCAGGGCGACCGCGCCCGTGCCGGACGACAGCCGGGCCGGGAGTGCGCCAGTGCCGCGAGTGACCGAGCCCGAGCTGGACGCGCAGCCGGGCCGGACCGCATGCCGCGGCAACCGCACCCGCGCCGATCGCGGCGAGGCCGGTGTTGCGGGCGGAGGCCGGGCCGCCGGCTTCCGGCCGCCGGATCAGCGTCGCGCCGTGCCGGGCGGCGACAGCCGCGATGGCGGCCTCATCGGCCGAGCCGTCGTCCACCACGAGCACCGGGTACGCGCCGCCGAGCGCCGCCAGGCAGCGATCCAGTTCCTGCGGCCGGTCGCGGACGGGGATCAGCACGGTGACGTCGGGCGTGGCCGCCGCGGCCGGGGGCCGCGGATGGGCCAGCCCGGCGTCGGTGAGCCGCCGGGCGAGCGCCCCGCCGGCCGCTGAGCAGACCGGCCCGGCGCGCAGCTCGGCGAGCGCGGCCCGGCCCGCGGCCGACAGCCGCAGCGCCCGCGCGGGTGAGCCGCCGAACAGCACGTCGCCGCTGAGCTGCTTGGTCGCGGGGTCGAGCTCGATCCGGAACCCGTCCGGCAGCGGCCGCGGCCGGGCGCCCGCAGTTGCCTGCGCCTGCCGGCCTCTGTCCGCGCCGCCTCCGTCCGCGCCGCCTCTGGCGGCGCCGATTCTGGCGGCGCCGCTTCTGGCGCGGCTACCTCCGGCCCTGCCACTCGCCGTATGCGCCAGCCCTAGAAGACTCAGTGCCCGCAGGCCCAGTCCCGGAGGCGCCAGTCCCGGAGGCGCCAGTCCCGGATGCGCCGGCTCCGGCCCGCGCGCCGGTCATAGCGCCAGGCCGCCGTCGACCGGCACGATCGCGCCGGTTACGCCGCTGCTCGCCGGGCTGGCGAGGAACGCCAGCACGGCCGCGACCTCCGCCGCCGCCAGCAGCCGGCCGACCGGCTGCTGGCCCGCGAAGCTAGAGCTGTCGCCCAGCCCGTACAGCCGGGCACTCTCGGTCAGCATCGCCGTGTCGGTCGAGCCGGGGCTGACGGCGTTCGCGGTGACCCCGGTCGGTCCAAGCTCGACCGCGAGCGCCCGGATCAGCCCGGCCACGCCCGCCTTGGCCGCGCAGTAGGCGGCCAGCATCGGCATCCCGCGGCTGGCGGCGGCGGACGCGACGGCGAGGAACCGGCCGCTGCGCGGCTGCGGCCGGCGCAGCAACGCCGGCACCGCGGCCCTGGCGAGGTTCAGCACCCCGGTCAGGTCGATGTCGAGCACCGCCTGCTCGTGCGCGGCCGGCAGGTCCCACTGCGGCACGCCGCCGGCGATCACGCCCGCGCACGCGATCGCCGCATCCACGCCGCCGAACCGGCTCTCCGCCTCGGCCACCGCGGCGGCCAGCTCAGCCGCGTCCCGGACGTCGGCGGCGCGGGCCGCGACCCGGCCGTCGCCACCCGCGTCGGCCGCGACCGCCGCCAGCTCGGCCGCGCTGCCGAGCGGGTACGGAATGGCCGGGTCGTCATGCGCGAGGTCCACGGCGAGCACCGACCAGCCGTCCGCCGCGAGCGCCCGGACGGTGGCCGCCCCGATACCGCGCGCGGCCCCGGTGACGACCGCGACCCGGCCGGCTGCTGGCGCGCCCAGGTCGCCGTGCGTGCGCCCGTGCTGGTGACGCCTGCGGTGCGCCTGGTGCCGCCCTCGCTGGCCACCTTGCTGCCCGTCAGGTACCGGGCCGGAACCCGGCCAGCGGGCTCTGGTCGCAGGCCCGGTCGGGCACCGCGGTGCGGGCCTGCGCGCCGTCCCCTGGGCCGGCCGCGGCCGGGCGGGGACCAATGCGCACCGGCACCGGCGCGCGGCGATGCGAGTGGTCACCGGACGGGCGGGGCACCTGCCTGCCGCCGGCCGTCGCGAGCGCCTGCTCGCCGAGACCGCGGACGCACTCGGGATCCGGCCCGTCCAGCGGCAGGCCGGTGAAGAACTTCGCCGCCATGCAGCCGCCCTGGCACGCGTCGTAGGCGGAGCACGAGCTGCACGCGCCGCCGGATTGCTCAGTGCGCAGCTGCGTGAACAACTCCGAGCTGCGCCAGACTCGCGCGAATCCGCCCGCGTCGCGCACGTTCCCGGCCAGGAACGCGTCGTGGATCGCGAACGGGCAGGCGTAGACGTCGCCGACGGGGTCGATCAGGCAGACGACCCGGCCGGCGCCGCACATGTTGAGCCCCGGCAGCCCCGCGCCGTAGCCGGCCAGGTGGAAGAACGAGTCCCCGGTCAGCACGCTCTCGCCGTGCCCGAGCAGCCAGTCGTAGAGCTGCCGCTGCTGCCCGGCGGTCGGGTGCAGCTCGTCCCAGACGTCGGCGCCGCGGCCGGACGGCCGCAGCCGGGTGATCCGCAGCTGCGCGCCGAAGGAGTCCGCGATCGCCTTGAACTCGTCCAGCTGATCCACGTTCTGCCTGGTCATCACCACCGAGATCTTGAACCCGGCGAAGCCCGCGTCGGCCAGGTAGCGCATGGCCCGCAGCGCCGTCGCGTACGACCCCGGCCCGCGGACCCGGTCGTTGACCTCGGCGGTCGCGCCGTCGAGGGAGATCTGCACGTCGACGTAGTCGCTGCCGGCGAGCCGCGCGGCGATCTGCGGCGTGATCTTCACGCCGTTGGTGGAGAACTTCACGCCGACGTGATGCGCGGTCGCGTAGTCCACAAGTTCCCAGAAGTCAGCCCGCACCGTCGGCTCACCGCCGCCGATGTTGACGTAGAAGACCTGCATCCGCTCCAGCTCGTCGATGACGCGCTTGCACTCCTGCGTGCTCAGCTCGCGCGGGTCACGCCGGCCCGAGCTGGACAGGCAGTGCACGCAGGACAGGTTGCAGGCGTAGGTGAGTTCCCAGGTCAGGCAGATCGGCGCGGCAAGCCCGGAGCGGAACTCCTGCACCAGCGATCCGGCGGCGACGGTCATGCTGGCATCCTCGGGAGGATCATGTGCCCGGCCGCCAGGGTGGCCAGCGCGCTGCGGTACGCGGGCAGGTCGGTGTCGGTGAGGCCCGCCGCCTGGCAGGCGGCCCGCGCGGTCGGCTGGCTGGCCAGCGAGCTGACGACGGTCAGCAGCGCGCGGCTCTTGAGAAACGACAGCCGCCGGGTGCCGAAGTGGTACAGCAGGGCGCCGAACCGCTCCGGCCGGATGGAGACCTGCGGGTGCAGCTGCCAGGGCGCGTCCAGGTCGAAGGCGGGCGCCAGCGCAGGGCTAGTAGACACCGCACATTCCGTCGATCGAGATCTCCTCGACGAGCAGGTCATCGGCGACGACGTCGGCCGGCTGGGCGGCGACCTCGTCCGGGGCCAGGTCTACGGCGGCCGGCGGGTCGAGCAGTTCGGTCGCGCTCTCGGGCATGGTCAGCTCCTAAGTCTCGGCCGCGTCTAGTTTCGGCACAGCGTGACGAATAGCGAGTACATTAATCGTCACCCGGTGACGTAATCAATACCGCGGGCGGAGTTGATCATGGTCGTGCCGACGGATCGCGCGGCGCCGGCGGGCGCTGGCGGTGCCGCCGCGGGTGCGCGGCGACGGGGCCGGCCGCGCGGCACCAGCGCCCGCGAGCTGGAGCTGATCTCACTCCGGCTGTTCAGCGAGCTGGGCTTCGAGGACACCACGGTCGAGCGCATCGCGGCCGAGGCCGGGGTCAGCCGGCGCACCTTCTTCCGGTACTTCGACTCCAAGGCCGACGTCCTCTGGGACGCCTTCGACGGCGAGGTCCGGGCACTGCGGGCCGCGTTCGCGGCCGTGCCGGCCTCGGTGCCGCTGCTGGACGCCATCCGTCAGGTCGTTGTCGGCGCGAACCGGTACCGGGCCGAGGACGTGCCCGAGCTGCGCACCCGGATGAACCTGATCAGCTCGGTCCCGGCGCTGCAGGCCAGCGCCGCGCAGCACTACGACGCGTGGGAGCGGGCGGTGACCGAGTTCGCCGCGGCCCGGCTCGGCCAGCGCGCCGACGAACTCATCCCGATGGCCATCGGCCGGGCCACCCTCGCGGTGTGCCGGGCCGCCTACGACAGCTGGGTCGACCGCGCCGACGCCGACCTCACCGTGTACCTCGATGAAGCGCTCCGCGCCCTCGCGGCCGGCTTCCAGCGGGCCACCTGACCTGAGGTGCTATTCTGTCTAGTCAGACTAGACTGTTTGGGAGGGTCAGATGATCTGGCAGGTACAGGACGCCAAACAGCGGCTGAGCGAGGTCCTCCGGGCCGCGCATGAGGAGGGCCCGCAAGTAGTCACCAGGCATGGCCGCGAGGTGGCGGTGGTGATCGACATCGCGGACTACCGGCGGCTCAAGGGCGAGACCGTCGGGTTCAGGGAGTACCTGGTCTCGGGCCCGGGCTTCGAGGATCTTGATCTCAGCAGGCCGGCCGAACCTCCGCGGGAGCTCGACTGGACGGCGGAGACGTGACGTATCTGCTCGACACCAACGTCATATCCGAGCTACGCAAGGCCCATCCGGATCCCGCCGTCCTAGCCTGGTTCCGCGGCCAGCAGGACGAGCAGCTCTACCTCAGCGCCATCACGATCGGCGAGATCCGGCGCGGCATAGAGCGACTCCGGCGGAAGGACGCGGCGCAGGCTGGTCGGCTCGAAAAATGGCTGGACGGCCTGCTGCTGACGTTTGATGATCACATCGTCAGCATTGACGCGCGGATTGCCGACACCTGGGGACGGCTGAATGTGCCTGACCCGCTGCCTGTCCTCGACGGCCTGCTAGCCGCTACCGCGGTTACCCGCGGCTGGACTCTCGTGACGCGCAACGTTGCCGACTTCCCGGTCGGCCGCGTGCCCGTGCTCAACCCGTTTCAACCGGCGGAGTAAGGAGCTGCAATGCCCGGGCCGGTGACGGTGTCCGCGCCGACAGCCGCCGACGGTGACGAGTTCATCGCGGCGGCGCAGGCGAGCCGGGACGCGGTGCTGCCGTGGGTAGACCCGCCGGATAGTCGCGAGCGGTTCGCTGCTTACCTGAGCCGGTCGGGGCGCGCGGAGTTCGAGTGCTTCCTGGTCCGGCACCGCGAGTGCGGCGGCCTCGTCGGCTTCGTCAACATCAACAACATCGTCCGCGGCGCCTTCCAGTCCGGCTACCTCGGCTACGCCGGCTTCAGCACGCATCAGGGCCAGGGGCTGATGTCGGCCGGGGTCGCCGCCGTCGTCAGCACTGCCTTCGCCAACCTCGGCCTGCACCGGCTTGAGGCCAACATCCAGCCGGCCAACGCCAGGTCCATCGCCCTCGTCCGGCGGCTCGGGTTCCGGCGCGAGGGACTGTCGCCGCACTACCTGATGGTGGACGGGCAGTGGCGCGACCACGAGCGCTGGGCCGTCCTCGCCGACGAGTGGGCCGCCCAGTGACCGGGCCGCCCGGCTGGTCGGCGGAGTCGGCCGTCATCCACGGCGGCACTGAGCGCACGGCCGGGCGGCCCGTGGTCCCGCCGCCGACCCTGGCGAGCGTCTTCGTGTCGGCCGGTGACCCAGGTGCGGATCCTGGCTATGCCCGGAACGGCAACCCGACCTGGGCGGCCGTCGAGGCCTCGCTCGGGGCGATGGAGCAGGCCGAAGCCGTGGTCTTCGGCTCGGGCCAGGCCGCGTCGATGGCGCTGATGCTCGCGCTGGCGGCCGGCCGGGAGCAGATCCTGATGCCGCGCGACGGCTACTACAACGCCAGGGCGCTGGCCGCCCGGCTCCGGCCGCACGGCGCCAGGGCGGTCCTGGTCGACCTGCAGGACCTCACCGAGGTGGAGCGGGAGCTGAGCCGCGGGACCGCGCTGCTGTGGGCGGAGACGCCGACGAACCCGCTGCTGCGCGTCGCCGACCTCACCGCGCTGGCGGAGCTGGCCGCGGCCGCGGGCGCGCCGATGATCGTGGACAACACCGTGGCAACCGGGCTGCTGCAGCGGCCGCTCGACTTCGGCGCGGTCGCGTCGCTGTGCTCGCTGACGAAGTCGGCCGCGGGGCACTCGGACCTGATCATGGGCGCGGTGCTCACCAGGGACGCCGGCCTGCTGGCTGACCTGCGCGGCTGGCGCACCCTCGGCGGCGGCATCGCCGGGCCGATGGAGAGCTGGCTCGCCCTGCGCAGCCTCAAGACGCTGCCGCTGCGGATCGAGCGCCAGTCATCGACCGCGCTGCGGCTGGCCGGCTACCTGTCCGGGCACCCGCGGGTGACGGCGGTGCACTATCCCGGCACGTGCGGGCCGACGCTCGCGGTAGCCAGCAGGCAGATGCCGCGCGGCTTCGGGCCGCTGCTCTCGTTCGAGGTGGCCGGCGACGCCGCGGCCGCGGACGCCGTCATCGCGGCGGCCCGGCTGATCGTCCCCGCCACCAGCTTCGGCGGGGCGGAGAGCAGCTGGGAGCGGCGTGCCCGCTGGCCCGGCGAGGCGGCGCCGGCGGCGCTGATCCGGCTATCCGCCGGACTCGAGCCAGCCGACGACCTGATCGCCGACATCGAGCAGAGCCTGCGATGACGGACTACGCGGGTTTCGCCCGCTTCTACGACCGCATCGTCGGCGACCGGTCGGAGGAGATCGAGCGGATCCGGTCCTACATCGCCGCCTTCCGCCCGGCGGCCGCGTCGCTGCTGGAGCTGGGCTGCGGCACCGGCGCGCTGCTGGCCGAGCTCGCGCAGCCCTATCAGGTCGCTGGCGTGGACCGGTCGCCCGAGATGCTCGGCATCGCGGCCGGCCGGGTGCCGGCTGCGCGGCTGATCCAGGCCGACATGACGAGCTTCACCCTGGCCAGCCGGTTCGACGTGGTGATCTGCATGTTCGACACGCTCAATCACCTGCCCTCGTTCGACCGCTGGAAAGCGCTGTTTGACCGGGTGCACGAGCACCTGGCGCCCGATGGCCTGTTCATCTTCGACGTCAACACGTCGGGCCGGCTGCGGCGGCTCCACGGCGGGCCGTCCTTCCTGGAGGAGTTCGACGGCAACGTCGTCGTCATGTCGGTCGAGCCGGCCGGCGGCTGGCTGTCGATGTGGCAGACCCGGATCTTCGAGCGGCTGCACGACGACGTCTTCCGGCTGCACGACGAGCGCATCCTCGAGCTCGGCGTCCCGCTCGCGCACCTGCGGGCGGCGCTGGACGGCAGGTTCGCGGTGCTGCTGGAAGAGGACCTGGACGGCGGGCCCGGTCGGCGATGACAGCGACCGCGTCTTCTTCGCGGTCCGCCGGCTGACCGGCGCCGGATGACCCGGTGGGCTGGCAGCGCGGAGCGCTGCCAGCCCACGGCGTCTGTATCCCGGGCGGAGCCGCCCGCCGCACGCCCTGCGGATATCTCCGTGACCTGGCTAGCCCGCGAGAGCGGAGCCCCGTAGTGCGTGCGCTCGCTGCATCCCCCATGGTGGCAGCGATCTGCCCACCGTACGCGGGCGGAACCTGGCTCTGCGGGTGATCGTCAGATCATCCGCAGAGACGGCCAACCTCACGCGTCTGCTGGTTCGGCTGCATTCACCGGGCTTGGCCGGTTGGGCCTCAGCAGCGCTGTTCGCCTGCCCGCATCGCTCGGGTACGGTCGCCGGGCCACCAGGACGGCCTCTTCGAGCCCGCTAGACGTAGTCCGCGAACTCGCGCAGCAGCGCGGCCTTCGACCTGGCCCCGATCACCTGCCGGACCGGCTGCCCGCCGGAGAACAGGCTGACCGTCGGGACCAGCAGCACGCTGTACTTCTGCGCGGTCCGGGGGTTCTCGTCGACGTTGATCTTCACCACGTCCACCGCACCGCCGTGCTCCTCGGCGATCGCGTCCAGGACCGGCCCGACCTGCCGGCACGGGCCGCACCACTGCGCCCAGTACTCGACGATGACCGGCCGCGGGTTGCCCTCCACCTCGGCCGCGAAGCTCTCGTCCGTCACGTTCTTGACCGCGTTCATAGGGGGCCGCCTTCCGCATTCGAAGTCATCTGGGTCAGCGCGCCGAACTGCAGCGCGGCGCAGTCCTCGCCGCTGCCGTGCGCACAGACATGCAGCAGCCGGCGCAGCCGGCACCGCAGCAGTTCAAGCTCGCGCAGTTGCTCGTCAACGGCCGCGAGCTTGGCCTGCGCGGCGATGGCGATCTCGGCCGCCGAGTTGGCCTCGGCCGGCCCGAGCAGATCCGCGATCTCCGCCAGCGTGAAACCGAGTCGCCGGGCCCGGCGGATGAACACCAGCCGGGCCCGGTCCGACTCCGAGTACTCGCGGTAGCCGGAGCCGCGCCGTTCTGGCTGGCTGAGCAGGCCGCGCCGCTGGTAGTAGCGCACCGTCTCCACGCCGACGCCTTCGGCGGCGGCGAGCTTGCCGATAGTCAGTCCTGGCATGTGGCCAAGCTACCGGCCGTACCACGGTACGGAGTCAAGCCGCGGGCCCAGCCTGGCCGGTCCCGGCGCCGGAGAACACCCGGCGGTACGCGTTCGGCGTCGTGGCCCGCCAGGCGCGGAAGTGATGCCGCAGCACCGTGGCGTTGCCGAACCCGGCCAGGTCCGCGATGACGTCCACGGTCTCGTCAGTCTCCTCGAGCAGCTGCTCGGCCAGCAGGATCCGCTGGCCGGTGAGCCAGCGCTGCGGGGTCGTCCCGGTCTCCTGGACGAACCGGCGGGCGAACGTGCGCGGCGACATCGCCGCGAGCTCGGCCAGCTCGGGCACCGACATCTGGCGACCGAGATTGCGCATCATCCACTCCATGACCTCGCCGAGCGTGTCACAGGCGGGCGGGCCGACTGGCAGCTCCACGTACTGGGCCTGTCCGCCGTCCCGGTGCGGCGGCACCACCATCCGGCGGGCGATCGCGTTCGCCACCCGGCTGCCCTGCTCCTTGCGGATCAGGTAGAGGCACGCGTCGATACCGGCCGCCGTGCCCGCGCTCGAGATGACCGGGTCGTCGTCGACGTACAGCACCGCGGGGTCGACCTTGGCCCGCGGGTACATCGCGGCGAGCTCGCGGGCGTGCCGCCAGTGCGTGGTGCAGGACCGGCCGTCGAGCAGGCCCGCCGCCCCCAGGACGAACGCGCCGGTGCACACGCTCAGCACCCGCCCGCCCCTGGCGACGGTCGCGCGCAGCTCGGCCAGCAGCGGCTCGGGCCAGCCGGCCCGGACGCGGCGTTCATCGCTCGGCGCCGGCACGACCACCAGGTCGGCGCTGCGCAGCCGCTCCAGCTCGGCGCAGGAGCCGACGGTGAAGCCGACCTCGGACCGGATCGGCCCGGGCTCGCCCGCGACCACCGCGAACTCGTAACCGGGCAGGCCTTCGTCGGTCCGGTCGGAGCCGAATACTTCGCACGGCACACTCAGTTCGAACGGCGAGAACCCATCCAGGGCAACGACCGCCACGTCTCTCAGCATGCCTCCATCCTTACACATACATTGGCAGGATGTCACGGTAGAGTGTCAGAACTGCCACTGTTCGCGCGCCAGCCGGCGAGGCAGCCTTGAGTTATGAACACCAGCATCAACATCGCAATCCGGCGGCTCGGCAGGATGATCGGGAGCTTCGTTAGTGACTGGCACAGTGCCCAGCGCCTGCTGCTGGCATACCAGCTTGCGCCCGAGCGATTTGTATTCGCGCCGCGCGGAGTTCCGGCCACCTACGCCGAGTTCCTGTTCATGACGTCAGGCAAACTGCCGCGCGAAGCGTCGGCCAGGGAGCGGGCCCGCAGCGCCCGGCTGGCAGCTGGCTGAGACCATGGCCGGATGGCCAGGTACGCGCTGCTCTTGCTGCCGTCCGCCAACCGGGTCTATGCCGAGGCAGCGGCCGGGCTGGCGCGAGCCGAGCTTGAGCTCTTCGGCCAGGCCGTACTCGCCGGCGGCGTCGGCGAGATCGCCGAGACGACGATCGGCGGCGTCGGGTACGTCACCTTCGAGGCACCGTCCCTCGACGCCAGCGCGATCGCGCTGCTATCGAACCTGTCGGCTGGCTACGCGCTCTTCGAGCGGGCGGACGGCTTGCTGCGGCCGGTCGCGCTGCACCGCCTGGACTGCTACGACGACGACCTCATCACCATCCAGAAGTACCAGGGCAAGACCAACGAGCAGTTCACTAAATTGCTGCTGAACGTGACCCTGCTGTCGTCGTCCTTCGCGGCCGAGCTGCTGACTCGCAAGCTGTCCGTGCTCGACCCGCTCTGCGGCCGTGGCACGACGCTGAACCAGGCGCTCATGTACGGGTTCGACGCCGCCGGGGTGGACCTCGATCAGAAGGACTTCGCCGCCTACCGCGCGTTCCTGCAGACCTGGCTGCAGCGTAAGCGGCTGAAGCATCACGTCAGCTACGACGGGCCGGTGCGGCGGAACGGCAAGGTCGTCGCGCGACGGCTGCAGGTTTCGATGGCACCCGGCCGGGACGCCTGGAAGACCGGCGCCACCCAGCTGCTCGACGTCGTCAACGCCGACACGGTGGCGACGGCGGAGTTCTTCCGGCCGGGCTCCGCGGATGTGATCGTCACGGACGCGCCGTACGGGGTTCAGCACGGCAGCCGGTCCGCGACAGCCGGCCTGGCCCGCGGCCCGCTGGAGCTGCTCCGGCAGGCGGTGCCGGCCTGGGCCGGGGTGCTGCGACCCGGCGGCGCGATCGGGATCGCGTGGAACACGCTGGTCGCCCGCCGGGAGGACGCGGCCGCGATCCTCGCGCAGGCCGGCCTTGAGCCGCTGACTCAACCGCCGTACCTGAGCTTCCGGCACCGGGTCGACCAGGCCATCGTGCGCGACATCCTGGTCGCGCGAAAGCCCGCCTAGCGGCCGCGGCCTAACCAGACAGCGCGGTCACCGCGCGCGGACCGGCCGCCGCCGCGATGTCCCTGGCCTCGGCCGCGGCGCTGGCCGCCCCGGCGAGGGTGGCCCGGCCCAGGCAGTAGCTCCACACCGCGAGCACGACCGGCCGAGCCCGCATCATCGCGGTCAGCCGGGTCAGCTCGGCCGGCTCAAGCCGGACGTGGCGCCGGTAGCCAGCCGCGACCAGGTCGACCCTGGGCAGATTGCGCGCCGCTTCCGCCCAGAGCAGGAACGCGAGCGTCCACGCGCGCGGCCCGGTCCCGGCGCCAGCCCAGTCGACGACGACCATGCCCCCGGCGGCGGGCGCGACCACGTTCGCGAGCACGAAGTCGGGATGCGTCAGCGCGGCCGGCAGCCCGGCGCCGTCATCGACGTCGTCGAGTTCGCGCCGCAGCGCGGCATAGGCAGCCTGATCCGCGGGCGCCACCTGGTCGGCACAGCCGGCCAGCAGGGCTTGCGCCGCGGCGACCTCATCCGGTCCGGAGCCGTCGACGAGGTGATGCCAGCCGCCGCCGGGCCGGCCAACGGCCCCGGCCGGGAGCGCGTGCAGCTCGGCCAGCATCTCGCCCAGGCGGCGCAGGCCGCCAGCCGCCCGGATCGCATCCCGCCGCTGCGTCCTCGGCACCGGCTCGGCGAACTCGGTGACGAGGACGCTGCGGCCGGCCAGATCCGACACCGGATCCGCGGCGGCCGGCCGCTCGCTGGCGTAGTCCAGACCCGCCAGCAGTTCCAGGATCTCCGCGTCACCCGCCGCGGCCGCCTGCGGCCGGGCCGCCGGGAAGACGCGCGCCACCCAGGCCGGCCCGTCCCGCCGGTCCACCCGGTATACCCCGAGGTCGAGCGGTGTCAGGCCGGCGACCGCGATCCCGTGGCAAGCCTCCAGGTGCTCGATGATGAGGTCGCGGGCGGGCGGTGGCGCGATCCGCCGCCGCGCGGCGGCGAGGGCCGGGTCGGTCACGGCTGGCCGACGACGTGGAACTCGATCCGGTACAGCACGGTGTCGGCGTCGATCGGGCCGGCGTGCGCGGCGCGGTGCCGCAGCGTCTCCAGGTCCGGCTCGCCCGCGAGCCGGACGTCGGCCGCGGTGATCGTGCCGAACGGCACCAGCTCGATCGAGTCGACCTCGATGACCGCGGGCCCGACCGGGTAGCGGCCGCCGGCTCGCACCTTCGGCCGCTGCCAGAGCCGGAACGACACGGTGAGGTCACCCGCGATCACGGCGGGCCGCAGTTCCGCGCTGAAATTCACCCGGCTAGTTGTCCAGGCCGAGCGTAAAGGTCGGCTTCGGCGTGGTGTCCGGCAGCTGGTGCTCGGCCGAGAGCCGGCGGATGGCCGTGCCCGTCGCATAGAACTCGGTCGCGTGCTCGCCCCAGACATGGTTCTTCACCTCGACCGTCACGCCCACGATGCCCGACGCACTGGCCGCCGTCGCCTCCGCCTGCATCCGCGACAGCGCGAGTTCCCTCGCCTCGTAGACACCCTGGGTGAACTGGGGCATCTCCTGGTTCTGGCCAGCCTGGCGCAGTGACTGCATGACGCCCTGGTGCGCGACGTGGTAGACGCACGTGCCGAGCACGAAGGCCACCGGCACCGCGCCGGCCGCGAGCAGCCGGAAGAAGTCCTGCGCGGACAGATCCGAGGTGAACGCCCGGCCGCTGGGGGCCTTGTGCGCCCCTTGCCCGGTCAGGTGCCGCACCGCGGTCCCGGTCGCGACGAACTCCAGGGCACCCTGACCCCAGGCGTACATCTGCATCCGCAGGTTCACGCCCACGATGCCGTCCGCGCCGAGGTGATCGGCCTCGGCCTGCATCCGGGCCATCGCCAGTTCGCGCGCGTTATACATGGCCTGCGTCAGGACCTGCAGCTCCTGGTTTTGCGACCAGCGGCCAACCTGGAGCCCGACGTGATAGATCGAGGACCCGATGACGAAGCCGAGCGGCTCGAAGCCCGCCTCGCCCAGCAGGACGTACTCGGAAACCGACAGGTCAGACGTGAAGACGGCGGATTCCTCGGCGCCAGCGGTGTGCGCGAGCCGGCCCGCGGCGGCCTCAGGTTCCCAGGCGCCCTGCTGGGCGTTGGGCTGGTTGGAAAACAGTGGCATCGTTGCCTCCATCGAAGGGGTCGCTTGCCACGCTACGCCCCGCCGAAAGCCAGGTGATCAGCCAGGATCGACTCGATGACGGCCGCGGTGAACGCGGCGCCTTCCGGGTCGCTCGGCAGCTCATCGACCAGCACGATCATGGCTTTCCAGATCGCCCAGCCGCGGCCGCGGGCCCAGGTGGCGGCGTCGAGTCCGAGCCCGGCCCGGAACGTCTCGCGGCTCGCGCCGGCGAAGAAGGTCCACGCGATCGTCGTGTCGCAGGCCGGGTCGCCGACGCCGGCGCAGCCGAAGTCGATCACGGCACTGAGCCGACCGTCGCGGACGAGCAGGTTTCCCGGCTGCGCGTCGCCGTGGAACCACACCGGCGCCGTCGGCTCGCCAGCGGCCAGGGCCGCCTCCCACACTCGCGTCGCGAGACCGGTGTCAATGTGGTCGCGCAGCGCGGTGAGGGCCGCCCTGGTCTGGCTGTCGTAGACCGCGACCGGGCCGCCGCGGTGGAAGTTGTGCGTACCGGGCTCGGGCCCGCCAGCCGGATCCAGCCGGTACAGCGCGGTGAGGAACGCGGCCAGGTCCGCGGCAAACCGCGGCAGGCCGGCGATGTTGTCCGCCGTCGCGGGCTCGCCGTCGATCCACTGGTACACCGACCACGGCCGCGGGAATCCGCAGCCGGGCACGCCCTGCGCGAGCGGCTGCGGGATGGGCAGCGGTAGCTGCGGCGCGAGCCAGGGCAGCCAGCGGTGCTCCTTGCCGGGCTGCTCGGCGTAGCAGTCCGCGCTCGGCAGCCGGACCGACATCGAGTCCCCCAGCCGGAACGTGGTGTTGTCCACGCCGTCGACGGCTACCTTCCGGATCGGCAGGCCGGCCCACTGCGGGAACTGCTCGGCGATCAGCCGGGTGACCAGATCGGCGGTGATATCCGCTTTGCGCACGGGACGCGATTGTGGCACCGGCACCGCGGGTCGTCACCCGGTTTTCCGCTGTGACCGACAACACCCGGCGCGGCCGGGCCAGATCAGACCCGATCTTGTAGACTAAAGGCGAAGGGGAGTAGTCCCTCGCTGGCTGGCCGACATACCGGCGCGTGCGCCCGGCCGCCAGGCCGCCTTTTGGTGGACGAGACCTTCGGCTGTTGAGCTATTCCGGCCGAGGTCGCAGCGATCAGATCCCGGTCGATATCCGACCAAGGAAGCTTCATGCACTACCTTGCGGTGATCGGCATCGCGCTCGTCGTGACGTTCCTGGCAGAACTGCCGGATAAGTCGATGTTCGCGTCGCTCGTAATGGCTACCCGGTACCGGCCGGCCTGGGTGTGGGCCGGAGCCGCGGCCGCCTTCACGGTGCACATGGCGATCGCGGTGACCGCAGGCCGGCTGCTCGCGCTGCTGCCGCACCAGATCCTGGCCGGGGTGATCGCCGGGCTGTTCGTCGCCGGGGCCGCATACCTGTGGTGGTCTAGCTTCCGCACGGCCAGCCACGACGGCCCGGACGCCGCCCGCATGGGCGGGCCCCAGCCCACGTTCTGGCGGATCAGCGGCGCGAGCTTCGCGATTATCTTCCTCGCCGAATGGGGCGACATCACGCAGATCACGGCCGCGAACCTCGCGGCTCGGTACAGCCCGTTCCCGGTATTTGTCGGCGCCACGCTGGGCTTGTGGGCCGTCTCCTGGGTCGCGGTGAGCATCGGCGCCAAGAGCCTGAACGTGCTCCCGATGGCCTGGATCCAGCGCATCACCGCGACAATTCTCCTCGGCCTGGGCATCTACACCGCGATCTCGGCCTTCTAGCCGGCGGCCGGGCCCGGCCCGAACCCCTGTCCGCCGTAGGCGGGCCGCGGCGCCGGAGCTTGACAGCCGTCACAGCTGTAACTGAAGCTATTACAGCGAAGGAGAGCTGATGGCTGCGAACAGCCGGCTGACGATCGCCGTGCACGCGCTGGCGTGGCTGGCGCTGGCCCAGCGGCAGGGGCACGACGTCCTGACGTCAGACCAGGTCGCCGCCAGCGTGAACACCAACCCGGTGATCATCCGCCGGTGCCTGGGCGACCTGCGCCGGGCCGGCCTGGTCCAGGTGCGGCGCGGGGCCGGCGCTGGCTGGAGCCTGGCCCGCGCGCCGGAACAGATCACGCTGCTCGAGGTGCACGACGCGGTCGGCCATGAGCGGCCATTCGGCCTGCACCACAGCGAGCCGAACCTGGAGTGCCCGGTCGGCAAGGGCATCCGGCCCGCGCTGGATCAGTTCTACGGCGAGGTCGAGCAGGCCATGCGGCGCGAGCTGGCCCTCGTCTCGGTGGCCGAGGTGCTCGGCAAGACCCTCCAGGCGCGCTAGCGCCATGCCCCACGGTACGCCTCTCGTCCCGCGCCGCCGTTGATGTAACAACAATTGTTCTGTCAAGGAGATGAAGTGATGGACGGAGTCCGCTACCCGGTCGTCGAGCTGCGCCAGTACCGACTGCGCCCCGGCCAGCGCGAGGTCCTCATCGAGCTGTTCGACCGGGAGTTCGTCGAGAGCCAGGAGGCGGAAGGGATGGCCGTCGTGGGCCAGTTCCGCGACCTTGATGACCCGGACCGGTTCGTCTGGATCCGCGGGTTCGCCAGCATGCCGGCCAGGGCCAGGGCCCTGGCCGGCTTCTACGGCGGGCCGGCCTGGAAGGCAAGCAGCGCGCAGGCCAACGCCACCATGCTGGACACCGATGACGTCCTGCTGCTGCGGCCGGTGACCGCGCAGGCCGGTTTTCCCGTCCCGGCCGGGCCGCGGTCGGGGGCCGCCGACACCTCGGCCGCACAGTCGCGCATCCTGGTGACGCTCTATTTCGGCGACCGCCCGTTCGATTCCTCGTTCACCGGCTTCTTCGACCGGCACGTCCGCCCGGTGCTGACCGAGACGGGCGCCACGCCGATCGCCCGCCTGCAGACGGAGTACGCGGAGAACACGTTCCCGGCGCTGCCCGTGCGCACCGGCGAGCACGTCTTCGCCTGGCTGGCCCGGTTCGCGAGCCAGGACGACCTCGGCCGCCACATCGGCCGGCTGCAGCGATCCGAGCGGTGGCAAGACAGCATCCTGCCCGCGCTGTCGGCGCTACTCACCAGGGCGCCCCAGCAGCTGCGGCTGGCGCCCACCGCCAGGTCCCTGCTGCGCTGAGGACGACCGGCCGGCTACAGCATGAACGGGCCGACCGGCGCCCCGGCGGGCAGGCCGGCCTGCTCGCGCCCGGCCGCGCCGGGTTGACCGCCGCCGGCCGCCTGGTCACCCGCAGTCCCCGCCGACCCGTCCGACGTCGGGCCGGCCGAGACCGGCACCGGCGCCTCGGCTGGCCCGGCGAGATTCCGGGCGGCGACGCCGAAGAAGTCGCCGCCCTTGTGCCGCGGGTTGTCCGTGCCCCAGTGCCGCACCCGCGACTCGGGCACCAGCTTCGGGATGTGCTTGGAGCAGTGAATGTAGGCCTCGGTCACCCGGACGAGCACCCACTGCACCGGCCGCCGGCCGGCGTTCGTCGCCTGCTCGGGCAGGGACTCGTCAAGCTCCAGCATGTACTCGGGCGTGACGATCTCCGCGGCGCCGTTCACGTGCAGCCCGATCAGGCTGTGCGTGAAGTCGATCATGAGGATGCCCACTCGCGGATTCTCGAGGATGTTGCCCAGGCTCGCCATCACGCCGTTGCCGCGGAACTCGGGATAGGCGATGGTGCGCTCGTCGAGCACCCGGACAAAGCCGGCCGTCCCGGCCCGGAAGCTGCAGTCACAGTCGCCGGCCGCGTCGCTCGTGGCGATGAACGCCATCTCCATCCGCCCGACGAACTCGATCATCTCTTGTGTCAGCTGGTCGGTTACCTGATTGCGGTAGAACTGGCCCGCCCGGTCCGCCGTCCCGTAGCGCTGTTGCAGGATGTGCTCGCCGTGCGACCCGGTCGGCGGCAGATCGTCGGCCAGCGTCCGGTCGGGAGCACCGCCCCGCACCGAGCCGGACTGGAGTTCTCGCATCGACCCGTCCCTCCGAAGATGAGCGGCGCGGCAGCGGGCCGGCCGCTTGCACTCATCCTCGGCAGCGGGCTTGCGCCCGCCTTGACGGTTCTCTTGCACCCCAGGTCAGCGGCCATCCGCACGCCGGGTCAGGACGTGGCGCCGGGCCGGCTCGCGCGATCCCTGGCGATGTCGCCATCGGGCTCGTTGCTCTGCGTGACCCCATCGATGGTCAGATGGGATGTCGCAGTGAGTCGCGTCACGCCTCCGTCCTAGCGTCACGTATCCAGTTGAATAGCCGGCCGCTGTCGTGGCCCAGTTCCTGCCCGGCGCGGTCGTCCGGGCCGGTGATGAAGCCGTCGAGGGACATCGACATGTAGAGGCGAATCGGCGGGTTCACGCGGACCCACTTCGTACCGAAGGTGCACCGCGGCCGGCGACTCGAGCGTCCGGACCAGCCGCAGCTCGGTGTGCTCCGGCCCGAGGCCATCGAAGAGCCGCCGGCCCGCGCCGAACAGCACCGGGATCAGCTGGATCTCCAGCACGTCCAGCACGCCAGCCCGCAAGCACTCGCGGGCCGTGTAGGCACCGTGCACGAGGACGTCACGCTGTCCGGCGGCTGCTTTCGCCTGCCTCGCGCACGACTTCGCGCCATCCGTCACGAACCGGACGTCGCCTGGGAACGTACTTGCGGGTGGCTGATGCGTCGGGACGAAGATCGGGACGCCGTCGTGATGGTCGCCACCCCAGTAACCGACGAAGTCGCCCGTCCGCCTGCCGGTGATCACCGCCCCGGTCGCGGATCATCTCGTCGAACACGGTCTGGCCGGGCCCCTCCCCCGGCCGGAAGTCGCCCATGTCCTCGCCGCCGGCGCCCAGCCAGCGTGCAACCGGTGACCGTTGGTGCCAAACGGATTGTCCTGGGTGTCGCCGGGGCCGGCGATGAATCCGTCCAGGGACATCGACATGTACAGCACGAGCCTGCTCATCTGTCTGCTCCATCCGCTGTCGGTGGTGCCTGCGGTGGTGGCCACAGTCATGCAGACGTGCCAGCGCGGAAAACTCATCGGTGCCGCCAGACCCGAGTACTGTGACCTACCGGTCAGCGCGAACGCGAAGGGGTGCTCAGGTGGGCGTGGGCGACTTCGACGACCTGGTCCGCCGGTACCGGCGCGAGCTGCACGTGTACTGCTACCGGATGCTCGGGTCCTTCGACGAGGCCGAGGATCACGTCCAGGAAGTGCTCCTGCGCGCCTGGCGCGGCCGGGAAAGCTTCGCGGGCGGATCGAGCCCGCGCACCTGGCTGTACCGGATCGCCACCAACACCTGCCTGGACACGCTGCGCCGGGACGCGCGCCGGGCCGTTCCCGCCCGGCCGGACGCGGCCCGCAGGCGGCGGCCCATCAGTCGCCGCGGTGCCGTGGGTGCAGCCGTACCCGGACGCGCTGCTGGACGAGATGGCCGCCGACCTGCCCGGCCCGGAGGCGGTCGTGATCAGCAAGGAGACGATGTCGCTCGCCTTCCTCGCGGCGCTGCAACTGCTGCCGCCGCGCCAGCGGGCGGTGCTGATCCTGCGTGACGTGGTCAGCTGGCCGGCCGCCGACGTCGCCGGGCTGCTCGACCTGAGCGTCCCGGCCGTCAACAGCGCGCTCCAGCGGGCCCGCGGCACGCTGCGCGACCAGTGGCCGGCCGGGCGGCTGGACTGGTCGCCCGCCGCGGCGCCCGACCCACAGCAGCGCCGGCTGCTGGCGCGCTTCATCGACGCGCACGAGCACGCCGATCCGGAGGCGCTCATCGACGTGCTGAGCGACGACGTCCGGCTGGCAATCTCCAAGGTCGGCGAGTGGAACGGCCGGCCGCAGGTGGGTGACGCGCTGCGGGACGGCATGAACGCCCTCGGCCGGTGGCGGCTGGTCCCGATCATGGCCAACGGCGCGCTCGGCGCGGCCGGTTACCTCCAGCGGCCGGGCGCGACCGAGTACGCCCCGTTCGTGCTCGCCGTGCTGCGCATCGAGCATGGCCGGGTGGCCGACATCGCCGCTTTCGAGCAGCCCTCGATGTTCACCGCGTTCGGGCTGCCTGCGAGCCTGTGACCGCGACCAGGGTCGCTTTGCTCAGTTCCCGCACCCGGCCGGGGTAGTGAGGACCACGAGTCGCTCGGTCGCCCTGGTCATCGCGACGTACCGATCGACGGCTCCCTCGATGCCGTCGCCGAACGTCTCCGGGTCGACGAGGACGACCAGGTCGAACTCGAGACCCTTCGACAGCTCCGGGGTCAGCGACCAGACCCGGGAGGTCGGCCGGAAGTCGGGGTCGCCGATGACACAGGCGATCCCCTCGCCCGCGGCGTGGGCAGCGAGCCAGCGCGCCCACGATCGAATTCAGCTCCGCGGCAGAGCCGTACCCGACCGGGATGCCGGTGCTGCGGATCGACGTCGGCACGTTGGCGTCCGGCAGCACGGCCCGGATGACGGGCTCGGCTACGGCCATGACCTCTTCCGGCGTCCGGTAGTTGATGCTCAGCGACGCGATCCTGATCTGGTCGAACCCGATCCGGGTAAGCCGCTCCGGCCACGACTCGGTGAACCCGTGCCGGGCCTGGGCGCGGTCCCCGACGATGGTGAAGCTCCGGGACGGGCAGCGCAGCAGCAGCATCTGCCACTCGGCGTCGGTCAGTTCCTGCGCCTCGTCGACGACGATATGCGCGAACGGCCCGGCGAGCAGGTCCGGGTCGGCGGTCGGCAGCGCCGCGTGGTCGATCAGGGCTTCCTCGAAGTCCTCGCCACCCAGCATCGTCACCAGGCCGATGCCGTATTCGTCGCCCGCCGTCCTGGCCACCTCGATGAGGTTGTCCACGACCTTGGCCATCTGCTCCCGTTCGGCGGCGATAGCAGCGGCTCGCTGCCGCTGCCGCCGAGCCGTCGCCGGGTCGCCGAGCCGCTGCCGGGCCGCGTCCAGCAGCGGCAGGTCAGCGACCGTCCAGGCCCGGGGGTCGCGGCGCTGCAGGGTCTGGATCTCGTCCCGGCTGAGCCACGGAGCGCACAGCCGCAGGTAGGCAGGTACCGACCAGAGGTCGCCGACGAGATCGGCCGGGTCGATCAGCGGCCACGCCCGGCCGAGGGTCGTCAGCAGCTCCCGGTTCTGCCGCAACGACTTGCGCATCAGCTGCGGTTCGACGTCGCCGTCGTACTTGTCCGTCAGGATCGCGACCAGTTGCTCCAGGATCTGGTCGCGCGCCTCGTTGTGCGGCGTGCCGGGCTCCGGCGCGTCGAACGCCTCCGCCCAGTCGTCGGCGCTCAGCCAGAGGTCGCACCAGTGGGTCGCCACCGTCGTCCCTTCCTTGGGCGGCGCCTCGTAGAAGCGGACGGCGGGTTCGATCGCTCCGACCAGCCGCGCGGACGACTTCAGCCGGGCCACTTCCGCGTCGGTCTCGGCTGACGCGGCGGCACCCTCCGGCACCAGGTCCCGCAGCGTGCAGGTCTGCACGCCGTCCTCGCCGAGGCTGGGCAGGACGTCGGCGACGTAGGCCAGATAGGGCTGGTGCGGGCCGATGAACAAGACGCCGCCCCGCCGGTGACTGAGCCGGGGGTCGGAGTAGAGCAGATACGCGGACCGGTGCAGGGCGACCACGGTCTTGCCGGTGCCGGGCCCGCCGTCGACGACCAGCGCGCCCCTCGATCCGGCCCGGATGATCGCGTCCTGGTCGGCCTGGATCGTGCCGAGCACGTCCCGCATCCGGCCCGACCGGTTCGCGCCCAGGCTGGCGACGAACGCCGACTGATCATCGAGCGCGGCGTGCCCTTCCAGCCCGTCCTGGGTGAAGACCTCGTCCCAGTAGTCGCTGATCCGGCCGCGGGTCCACCGGTACCGGCGCCGGCTGGCCAGGCCCATCGGGTTCGCGTGGGTCGCGCCGAAGAACGGCTCGGCCGCAGGCGAGCGCCAGTCGAGCAGCAGCCGCCGACCCGAGCTGTCGGTGAGCCCGAGCCGTCCGACATACACGGGCCCGGGGTTGCCCGCGGGGTTGTCCGCGGGGTTGTCCGCGGGCACGATCCGGCCCAGGCAGAGATCCAGACCGAAGCGGCGCAGAGTACGCAGCCGGGCGGCCAGCCGGTGCACCTCCAGATCCCGGTCCATCGCCTCCTGGCCGATGCCACCGGGTGCCCTGCGCCCGGCCTCGAGCCGGTCGGACAGCTCCGCGATCGCCTGCTCCAGGCTCGCGGCGATGGCCGCGAACTGCCGCTCGTCGGCCTCGATCAGCGCCGGGTCGGACTTGGCGCTGAGGCGTTCGGGCAGGTCGAACGCGCTGGTAATCCGGGGACTCACGGCATCAGCTCCGATCTGAGGTCGGGTGCGGCCAGCACGTGCAGCCAACCACGCGGGCCGGGGCGGGCCCGTGGTGACGGCCGCCCGCACGGCCGCCCCATCTGGTCCAGCCTGCGATTATGCGGCACAACCCGGGTCTTGCGGCAAGCCCCCTGGTGCGCTATAGATTGAAGCTGGAGGGAAGTGTTCATTCGCTCCAACCGCATCTCGAAGGCCAGTTACGGGCGCCGTAACTGGCCCTTTTGCTGTCCCGGGCCAGCGGACGAGCTCACCTCCGGCGCGCTGTGCGCGGTGATCCAACGCGAGTTCGGCATCCAGCAGGGGCACCGATCGGTCAGAGGATTCGAGGCGACCGCATTCGCCGGCGACGGTCAGGGTAGAGGGATCGTGCGCAGTCATCCCGGCCCAAGCTGCCCGACAGCGGCCGTTATGCGTGGATAGACGACCGGTCATGCATCGGCCAGCTGAGCCTGACCGAAGGTGACTGGCAAAGCGCAGGGGGAGAAAAGGGAATAAGGGGGAAAGACCATGATTACGTCAGATGACGGACCACAACCACGCAACCGCCGATGGGCGCTAGTGGTGGTCCCGGCAGCGGCGGCAGGCCTCACGGCGCTGGCAGCGTGCGGCTCATCCGGCGGCGCAGCCACCAGCTCGCCGCCCGCGAACCCTTCTGCCTCCGCCTCCGCCTCCGCTGCGGCGGCCGCGGAAGGCCTGAAGACCGCGAAGGTCGGCAACGCGACGGTCCTGACGAACGCCAAGGGCTTCACGCTCTATTCGTTCGCCCCCGACACGGCCACGAAGTCGGCGTGCAATGGAGCGTGCGCGACGAGCTGGCCGCCGGAGAAGGCGCCCGCGACTATCAAGAGCCCCTATACAGCGATCAAGCGATCCGACGGCTCGATGCAGCTCGCATTTCACGGGCACCCGCTCTACACCTTCACCGGGGATACGGCGCCCGGGCAGGCCAATGGCAACGGCGTCAACGCCTTCGGCGGATTGTGGCACGAAGTCCCCGCATCCGGTGGGGCAGCGCCATCCGGCGCTTCCGCCCCGGCCGGCGGAGGGTACTGACCCGCTCGTCGCCCGGGCCTAACGCCTGGCCGCGCCCGCGGCCGGGCACGCTCTAAGAAACGGCACGCGAGAGGCCCGGAGCTTCCGCTCCGGGCCTCTCGCCTTAGCGGGGCACACACTGGTTCTGTCGGTGACCGAGCCGACGTCATCCTGCGACAGCTGCCAGGAACATCCCAGCGATCGCGCCGTGCGGAAACGCTCGTGACAGATCATGAAGCGACATCGTCGGAGGATGGAGGTAGTAACTGCGGCACTGCCCGCGCAGACGGGCGACAGGGGCGCGGATGATCTTCGCCGTTGACCGCCGAACGCCCTATTAGGATTCGAGGGTGCCCAGGGCTAAACAGCGGACCGAGCAGCTGCGCGAGCACATCGTGCAGGTGGCGGTCGCGATGCTTGCCGCTGACGGGGTCCGCGGATTTACCGCCCGCAATGTCGCCGACCGGGCCCATACGTCGCCGCCCGCCGTCTTTGAGCTCTTCGGCGACAAGGCCGGCCTGGTCAGGGAGGTGTTCTTCGAGGGTTTCCGGCTACTCGGGGACCAGTTCGGGCGCATAAAAGAGTCGGATGACCCGCTCGCCGATCTGACGCGCATGGTCGGCGCGTTCCGTGTCTTCGTCCGGGAGAACCCCGTGCTCGCACAGGTCATGTTCTCCCGGCCGTTCGCCGACTTCGACCCCGGCCCGAAGGACCTGGCGGCCGGGGCCAAAGTCAGGGATTTCATCGTCGACCGAGTCCGGCGCTGCATCGACGCCGGGATCATCGAGGGCGACCAGACCGACATAGCGCACGGGCTCTACGCGCTGGCACAGGGACTGGCGATGCAGGAAGCCGCCGGGCGGCTCGGCTCCTCCCGGGCGTCGGTGAACCGCCGCTGGGACCTGACCGTCGGCGCGTTCCTGGCCGGCCTCGGACCACGACCCCGGTCGTGCGGCAGCCCAGCCCAGGCCAGTGACGGGCGGCGACAGCCTGTTGCAGATTGACGCGACCGGGCCGTGAGGAAGCTCGTGCCTCCGTGCAGGCGTTCAAGCTTCGCCGAGCCGCGCCGATCATTCATGCTCTAGCCGCCTCCCCTCGGGCGGCGGCAGCGTCTGCGGCACAGCCGAGCGGGCAGCTGCCCGCCGACCGGCAAACGTTTTGAACCAACGTTACGAAACAAACGTGATGGTTAGTGACTGGCTTCCGCCAGTCACGTGTGAGACGAGACAGGAGCGAGCCCGGGAAAGATCCCGCTTCGCTCTGGCCAGCGCGATGGCGCACGCCGAAACCCACTGCCGCACCGGCATCACTGTCGTGCCCTTGCCCATCCGAGAGGACCTACAGCTATGGAACCGCCGATGCCATCCGCGGCCGCAACGGCCGTGCGGATAAGACCGGCAACGATCGCCGACCGGCCGGCCCTGGCCGAGATGCTCGACCCGGTGGTCGGAGCCGCTGCAGTTGAAGAGATTCCCTGTGCCGCTGCGGTCCTTGCCCGAGCCTTATCTCACCGAGGCGCTGGACGGGCACGGTGATCACCTCGCGCTGGTCGCTGCGACACCGACGGCCGTCGTGGCCCTGGCGAGCTGCCGAGTCACGGCCGGCGCGACCGCTGACGTGGCAGTTCTCGTCGAGGACGGCTGGCAGCGTCAGGGAATCGGAACCGTCCTCCTGAACGGGCTCCTCGATCATGCCGACCGAAATGGCCTGCGGACCCTCAAGGCAACCATGCAGCCTGACCAGGACTGGATCGTGTGGGCGCTCCGCTCGTTCGGGACCTGCACTGCGAGGCTCAGTACGGGCGTGCTAGAGGTCACCATGCGCCGCGAGCCACGCGCGGCGCGCCTGCCCCGGACCACGGCAACATCGCGACCCGAAACCCTGGCAGATGGCATCGCGGCGAACCTCAAGGCCAGGTTCGCCGCACAGGGAATGATGACACTCCTCGACGCCCAGATCCTTGAGCTAGATGCCGGACGCTGCGTGCTCGGCCTGGCCTACCGTCCCGAGCTATCGCAGCAGCACGGCTACTTTCACGGCGGCGCGATCGGCGCCCTCGCTGACGTCGCAGGCGGGTATGCCGCCTGCAGCGTCGCACCAGCCGACACCGACGCGCTGACCGTCGAGTACAAGCTCAGCCTCTTTGTTCCGGCCCGCGGCATCCGGCTGGAGGCCATCGGCGAAGTCCTGCGGCCCGGAAGGCTGACCACGTGTCTCATCAACGTGTTCGACGTCCAACCCGACGGCACCAGACATTGCTGCGCCACCGCTCTGCAGACCATCGCTCGGATCACCACACCGCAGATCCGGCCGTTTGAGGAACCGCGGTAACGACACCAGCAGCCACGCCACCATGGCAGACCTGATCCCGAGTGCGGTGGCAGCCGAATCCGCGCGGACTACACGCAGCCACGATCCCGGCCCGCGGTAGTTCTAGCGCCGCGGGAATGGAGCCGCCATCTCGACCGACGTCGAGCGGCGTTGGGGTGAACCGCGGCTAGCCTGATCAGGCGGCCCTCCCGACAACCCGGCCTCCGGCACGCTGCCAGGCCGCAGGCCGGCCTGACGCAGGTTCAGTTAGCGCCATTTCATCGCGCCGGCCTAGGCCACTCGCTCGACCGCCATGGGCATCACACAGATGGACAGCTCACCGCGCCGCGATCGTAGCTAGATTCAGCCGATCGCGGAGCCGATGCCGGGGGCGACCCGCGGCCGCACGGATCCGGACGCGGCGGGCGGGTCAGCAACGTGTCTGCGGACCGGCTGGCACATCTGCTGCGTCGATGAGCGCACGGTTCCAGGGCCGCGACTGACTCGGCTCATCGTCCGGATCATGTCGGCGCAGCCATCCGAGCACGTGGCCGCCTTGACGATGTCGCTGCCGCGGCCGGACCCCGCCGGCACAGATGATCTCCGTCGACTCAAGAAGCGCTGCGCAATGCCAATTCATGCCTTGTCTGACCGCCAGCTGCCGAGTTCGGAGGTCCCGTCCGCAAACAATCGCCAGCAAACGACCAAGAGGCCCGACCGCAGGTCGGTGAGGGCCGCCTACTAACAGTCACAGCTCCCCTATCTTCGGGCGCGGCCGCGGGGTAGTGTCGAAGTGTTGCTCCGGACCCCGGCAGCCACAGCAGCGACAAGTCGCGACTGTGGGAGGCCGGTTTTTTTTGCCTGACCGCCCGGACGCGGGCCGTTGTTCCGGGCGGGAGCCCAATGACAGACACCGCCTACTTATGCCATAACTGCGGCAGCGTGCACGACGTGGAGTCGATCCGGGAGAAACTGATTCTCGACCTGGCCGCGGCTTCCAGCTACGAACTGTCCCAGGCGCTGTGGCAGCCCCGATCCCGCGGGCGTTTCCGGCGCTGGCGCATGACCAGGGGCTTGGCCCAGGTCCTCTGGCCTGGGACATCCGCATCAGCCACGTCTTGGCCGGGGCCGCGTGCTGCTGCAGGGGGCGTCCGCTCCCGCTCTGATCGCCCTGTCACTGCCGGGCAGCAACTGGTGGCAGCAATGCGCGGGCCAGGCCGGAGGTGACGGCGAGATGACAGCGCAGGACGCACTTCCGAGTGGCCAGCACCGCGGCACGATGGAAAACGGCCAGGCGGTCGTGGTCGATGTGCGTGGCCTTGTTAAGTCATATCAGGGCATGCCAGCGGTCCGCGGCATCGATCTGACGATCCGCCAGGGTGAGGTGTTCGCACTACTCGGACCGAACGGGGCGGGCAAGACCACCACGGTCGAGATCCTGGAGGGCTACCGGACCCGTGACGACGGCGAGGTGACCGTTCTTGGCGTGGATCCGGGTCGTCAGCGGGCCCGGCTGAAGAGCCGCATGGGGATCGTGCTGCAGTCCACGGGTATCGACCGGTACCTCACTGTGCGCGAGACGATCGCTATGTACGCGACCTTCTACCCGCGGCCGCGGCCGGTGGATGAGGTGATCGCCCTAGTCGGTCTGGAGGAGAAGCGTGGCGCCCGGGTGAGCAGGCTGTCTGGCGGGCAGCAGCGGCGGCTGGACGTCGCGATAGCCCTGGTCGGCAATCCGGATCTGCTGTTCCTGGACGAGCCAACCACGGGCTTTGACCCCTCGGCCCGGCGCGAGGCGTGGGATGTGATCAAGAACCTGGCGACGCTGGGAATGACAGTGCTGCTCACCACGCACTACATGGATGAAGCGCAATTCCTCGCCGACCGGGTCGCGGTGATCGCGGCAGGCCGGATCGTGGCCGAGGGCACGCCGGCCACGCTCGGTGACCGGCAGGTCGCCCGGGCGCGGATCCGCTACCTGCCGCCGGCCAGCGCGAATATGCCGGAGAGCCTGTACACGCCGCCGGGGCCAGACGGCTACATCGAGATCACACCGGACGACCTCATCCAGGCACTGCACCAGCTCACCGGGTGGGCCATCGATCATGGGGCCAGCCTCGAAGGGCTGCAGGTGACAAGGCCGTCGCTGGAGGACGTCTATCTCTCGCTCACCGGCCCGCCGCCGGCGGAGCCGTCGGCCAGCCGGACCTGGCCGGGAAACCCGCAGGACCGACGGCATGAACGCGGCGGCGCTCACCATTTCGCAGCTTCGGTATGTGAATAAGGCCTACTGGCGCAGCCCGGCGCAGGCATTCTTCGCCTTCGCCTACCCGCTCATGTTCCTGGTGATCTTCACATCGATATTCCGTAGCTCCGACGTCCAGTTCGGCGCGGGGCGGGTGAACGAGGCCACGTTCTACGTGCCGGCCATGGTAGCTCTCGCCGTGATCACAGTCTGCTTCAACAACATCGCGGTCGCGGTCACCTTCCAGCGCGATTCCGGCGTGCTCAAGCGCATCAACGGGACTCCCCTGCCCAGCGCGTCGTTCTTCGGCGCCCGCATCCTGCACGCGGTGCTGGTATCGGTCATGCTGGTGGTCATCACGGCAGCGTTCGGCCGCGCGTTCTACAGCGCCGACATCCCCACCGGCGTCACCCTGCTGCGGATGCTCGTGATGCTCGCCGTGGGCGCAGCCGCGTTCTGCGCACTCGGGTTCGCGATCTCCTCGGTCATCCCGACTGCCGACGCCTCACTGCCGATCGTCAACGCAATCATCCTGCCGCTGCTGTTCCTGTCCGGCGTCTTTATCCCGCTCGGCAACAATCCGCCCGCCTGGATGGCCTGGGTAGGCCGGATCTTCCCCGTCAGGCATTTCCTGTCCGGCATGCAGGCCGGGTTCCTCGGCGGCCCGTTCAGCTGGACAGACGTCCTGGTGGTAGCCGCCTGGGGCCTTGCCGGACTGCTGCTCGCGGTTCGTTTCTTCCGCTGGGAACCGCGCCCAGGCTGACATCCGAGGACACATCCTTCCCGCAGCCGGTCATTCCGCAAAGCCGGCGAGCCGCGCCGGTCGTCGATGGCGCGGTACATTCGGCGACCGCAGCCGCACCTAGCGCAAGGGTCGCTGCGCCGGCCTCGCCTCATGGTGCGTCCTCGTGCCGCGAGCCCCACGCACAGCGCGGACTGTGCACGCCGCGCTGGTGATCCGCGAGTTCAGCGACGAGCGCCACACCGGCCAGCAGATAGACCGCCTGATCGAGTTGCGTCTCAAGCGCCAGGAACTGCTCGCCCGAACCCATCCGCCCGCCCTGTCGATCCTGCTCGACGAGGCCGCCCTGCGCCGCCCCATCGGGAGCCCGGCTGTCATGCGCCGCCAGCTCAACCACCTGACCGAACTGGCCGACCAGCCGAACCTCACCCTGGAGGTCATGCCCTTCAGCGCCGGCCTCAGGAACGGGATCGGCGAAGCCTTCGCCATCCTGGATTTCCCTGGCACCGACGACCCCGTCCTGTTCCTCGAACCCCGCGACACGGTCCGCGAAGTCCGCTCCGAGCAAGTCGCCAGATACGAAGAACGCTTCCACCGGCTCCGCGCCGCATCACAGGACCAGACGGATCCGCCTCCCTCACCAGATCCATCGCACGAACAATGAGATAAGACCCTGAGACCCGTCATGTGACGGCCCGCACAAGAGCTGACCACAACGAGGACATTCCTGGCTGCCTGGCAGGGCCGATCCTCGGAGCCTCTGCGTGACGGGTGACGATGGCCGAGTCGGTGCTGCACAGGCGGAGTCGTTGGTGTCCAGTCGCATCGTGCGGAGTCGGCCAGAGACACTGGCGAGCGTGCGGGACGACCGAATTGCAGTCTTCCCGACTCGGCCACCCAGCCGTTCGGCGTCCTCGCCCAGGTCATGGTCGTCGCGGCGCGGCAGGTGGTGGCGGAGCAGCGAGGGCCGTGATCCTGATAGATCGATCGGCATGAGCTAGCCGTAGAGGTTGCTTCCGGCTGCCCGGTTCTCACCGCTGGCCTGATCCGCCGGGAGTGGAGGTCCGGTGAATTCCAAAAGGAGGCCGCCAAGCTGACCATCCCCAGCTCATCGACATAGGCAGTTCACCTGCGCCGGCACGTCGTGTGTCTGCCGCCCAGGTCCTAGCTGACGCTAGCTGCTCGTGCTCAGGCCACGCAGCATCTCGGTGATGTAGGCGCGCGCAACGGTTTCGGGAGCGCCGGCCTGGGCCAGGATCTTTGCCGCGAGGTTCTGGTTCTCCTCGTCCCAGTAGAGTCCGAGCAGAATGTGCTCGGTACCGATGTAGCTGTGGCCGAACTGCAGCGCAACGGCCAGAGCTCTCTGCAGCGCGTGCCTGGCATCATGATCGAATGCGGGGCGTGATTCCGCCGTGCCGTCGTCAGGCGTGGCAGGCCCGGCGGCGCTGCCGCCGGGCGCCACCAACGCGATGCTGTTATCCGCGGCCTCGTCGTCTGCGGTCCCACCTTGCGCTGCCCAGATGGCGGCACGCACACTCTGCTCGCTGACATTCATCGCCGCCAGCGCACGGCCCGCCAGCCCGTCCGGCTCGCTGAACAGGCCCAGCAGGAGGTGCACCGTAGTCACCGATTCCTGTCCCGTGGCTGCTGCTGCCTGGCTGGCGGCGGCGATTACGTGTCCGGCCTGCTCGGTGAACTGCTCGAATGTCGGCGACGGGCTGGCGGCAAACAGGTGCGCGGCGACCGCGCTGGCGAAGCGCCAGTGCACTGGCTGCCTCGCGACCGCCAACGCCGTTCCGATCTCTGGCCAGCACCGCCCTTCCCGTCGGCAGCGGTCGACGAAATGGCCTAGCAGCGCATCAGTGCTGTCATCGAGCTGCGCGGAAGCTGCCGCCGCGGCAGCCAGCAGGTCGAGGGATTCCTCCGTGCCGGCATCGTGCCGGACTGTATCGATGAGGTCCTGCAAGCTGGGCAGAGGTGTCATGGGTCAACCGTAGGTTGACGCAGCGTGGCTGTCAACCTTGCGTTGACGAAGTGCGCGGTGACGGAGCAGGGGCCGACAGCGGCGTCCTCGGCGCGGTACCGCGCGCAGGTGAGCTTGGCGGCCCCAGGGGCGACTTCATGCGCACTCTCCCGCCCCAATGAGGAACACGGTTGCCGATGGCCTTCGCCGACCCGCAGACGCAGGGCCGCCATCGGGGCCGCTGGTTACAGCAGCAGCGCGGCGAGCACAGTGGCCTCGCTGATGTCAGCGGCTTTGCTGGCCGTGAGCAGCGTCAGCGTAGTGGTTTCCGCCAGTGCGCGCAGATGCGCGAGGGCCTCGGCCCGCTCTGGTTCGGTCAGCTCCTCGCGGTAACGGCGGGTGAACTCCTCGAACTGTGCCGGGTCGTGGCCGTACCACTTGCGCAGCACCGTGGAAGGAGCGATCTGCTTGCACCATTCGTCCAGGCGGGCCTTCTCCTTGGTCATGCCCCGCGGCCAGATACGGTCCACCAGCACCCGGGTGCCGTCCCCAGAGGCGGGGTCTTCGTAAATCCGGCGCACTTGAACTTTGTGCAGGCTACCCATTCGTTCGCTGCCTCCTGCCGTTGCGGTCGAGACCGGGCTGCGGTCCAGACCCTTCGGCCGGTCCGGGTCGTCCGCGCCGATCGTGTTCCGGCGCGGGTGCCGGAAGTCTAGATGGACTGCCGGTAGCCGAAAAACTCGTGGTCTGGTTGTAGCCGCTGTAGCCGCTGCCGATCTCGGTGTAATAGGTGACGAACTCGTTGCCTTGATCGCGGACGGTCATCGCCCGAACAACTGCCGTACCAGCTGCCCGATACAAGCGACCTGAATGTGCTCGCCGCGGCGCCGCGGACGGGAATGCCATCCGCTAGCGCATTCATTTCAGTCCCCGGCCCTGCCTCAGCGCAGGACACGGAGTGCGAGCCACGAAGGGCGGTCTCGATGGTCTCATGGCGTCCAGGCGGAAACGTCATTCCCATCGTTTCCTCCGGCTACTCGATCTGACGGTGGATAAAAGACACGGCCAATTCGACGGACGCGGCGAGTCCGGCCTGCTTTTCTACAGCAGCCTGAGCTCGTATTCCATGTTCTCCATTTTGCCCTGGTCTGCGGGTCGGCCCGGGCGCACGCGGTACCGGAGACCAGCCGACCGACGTCCGTCCGGTGCCGGGGTGGACTGTTGCTTCGGACGTCAGGTTTCCGCTGTCCTGGCTCCGGGCACCGCTACGTCTGCGGGCCCCGGATAGGTGCCCGGCGCTTGGCGGCCCTGCCGCACACCAGGGCATCGGGCCAGGGGTTTCCACGGGTTCGACGCGCCGGCCGTCGCGCGACCGTGGTTTCAGTACCAGCATTCAGGCGAGACCGCCGGGCTCCTGATCTGCGGCCTGGGGGCGGCGCGTCGCCGCCATCGAAAGGAAGCCCATGGCCACGGTAACTGTCGGACAGAAAACAAAACAGACATCGAGATCTACGACGAGGATCACGGCGCCGGGCAGCCGGTGGTGCTGATCCACGGCTACCCCGCTCAGCGGCCGTGCCTGGGACAAGCAGATCCCGGCCCTGCTGGACGCCGGGTACGACTACGACACGTTCGCCGCCGACTTCAGCACCCTGGTGGAGCACCTGGACCTAGGCGGCGCCGTACTGGCCGAGCACTCGACGGGTAGCGGCGAGGTCACCCGTTACCTCGGCCATTACGGCGCGGAGCGGGTGGCCAAAGGCGTGCTGGTCGCCCCGACTCACCCGTTCCTGCTGCAGACACCCGACAACCCCGAATACGCAGCTGACAACCGACCCAGCCCACACCACTAACCCAGGAGGAAGAGCAAGATGTCGAACCACTTCAGCGCCGACAACCTCAAGTTCCCCGGCGACGACCGCCGCCTGGACCTCACCGACTTGTTCGTCTTCCAGGCGCCTGGCGATCACCCCGGCACAACCGTGCTGATCATGGACTCGAACCCGACCAGCGCCCCGCCGCCGATCCCGGCCCCGGTAACCGGCCCCGAGTTCTACCCCGGCGCGATCTACCGGATCAACATCGACACCGACGGCGACAACCACGCCGACATCGCGTTCACGTTCGAGTTCTCCGAATACGAGAACGGCAGGCAGACCGGGACCCTCAAGTACGCCACCGGCGCGCAGGCCCGCCAGCCCGAGCCGGCCGGCGAGGTCCTCAGCGCAGACATCCCGGTCAGCTTCGAAGGCACGGCGGAGCCTGTCCAGGCGGGCCGGATCCGGCTGTTCGCCGGGCTGCGCAGCGACCCGTTCTTCGCCGACGTAGAAGGCGCCCTGCACGGCTTCCAGTGGACCGGCCACGACGACTTCGCCGAGAACAACGTCGACTCGATCGTGCTGGAAGTGCCCGACGACATGCTCGGCGGCCCGGTCATCGGCGTGTGGGCCTCGATCAGCCGCCGCAGCAACGGCGTGCTCGAGCAGATGGACCGCGGCGGGAACCCGACCATCAACCCGTTCATCAACCCCGACGGGGAGAAGAACCGGTTCAACTCCCGCCAGCCCGGCGACGACGTAGCCAACTACCTCGAACCGTGGTCGGCGATCCTGCAGAACGCCGGCGGCTACACACCCGAGCAGGCCAGGGCAGCCGCCCTCCAGGTCCTGCCCGACATCCTGCACTACGACCGCACCAAGCCCGCCACATACCCCAACGGCCGCATACCCACCGACGACGTCTACAGCATGCGCTTCGCCTGGCTGACCAACGGCAAGGTCCCCCCGTCCGGCCTCAAGCCCCACGACGACCTGCTGCCCCACTTCCCCTACGTAGGCCCGCCCAACCCTGGCCATAGCTAGATCGATCGGTTCGACCGGCGGTGGCCGGCTCGCTCGCCAAACGTGGCCTGGCGAGCGAGCCGGTTCGTGGCTTGATCCGCCTCGGAGGTCCCGTCCCGCCAACGAATCACCAACATGCGAACAGAAGCCCGAGCACCGTCTCCGGCGGTCAGGGCCCCTGACCTGCTAGTTCCTGGCAGCGGGGACAGTGGTGGCGGGGGCCGCGGTAAGCGACTGAGCCCTCCGGCCGCCATGCCGCGGACCGGCAGATCCACGGCATGGCCCCAGGAGGCGTCTCAGTACGGCGGCGTGCCGAGCAGCCGGTCCCACACCACGAACGAGTACCCGCCGGGCTCGTTGTCGCCCATGTCCGGCGTGTCCTGCGTGTAGTCCCGGTGATCCCCGCCGAAATCCGGCTGGTCGTAGAACGTGACCACCATCCCGTCCGGGATCAGGCCAGACTTGATCGTCATGCTGGGTTCTGCCTGCGCGCCGTCGCTGGCCGTGAACACCCAGAACGGGCCGTCCCAGTTGTCGTTGTTCGGTAGCTGGTTCAGCACGACCGTAGTAGTGCGCGGCGGCGCGCTGCCAGCGGCGTAGACGATCAGCGAGCTGGCCTTTGCCTTCCAGGTTCCCAGGTCCGGCGTGTCTTGCTTGATGTCGATCCACTGCCCCTGGAAGTGGAAGTGCTCGTACAGGCGCACCACCAGGCCGGTGGCGACCTGAACGGAGCTGATCGCGTCGTTGCCGACCGTGAGCTGGCCGAGCGCGTTGTCGTAACTGCCGAGCGGCGCCGGCTGGGAGTTCCCCCGTAGCTCACCAGGTCGAAGACCATCGCCGAGCCGGGGAACGGCTTGGGCAGTACGGCGGGCATCTGGGACGCCGGGTAGGCGATGCCCTGCCGCTGCGCATAGTCGGCCGGCATCAGCGCGGACGCAGGGTCGTTTATGGCCGCGCTGGCGCAGCCTGCCACCGTGTCCAGGTCGGTCTGGGTTCCGTTGAACGCGGCGGTTACCTGCTGCATCAGGTCGGCCGCTCCGCTCCAGTCGTACCTGTCGGGATGCTCGATCCACCAGTTCAGCAGGTTGAGCTGGTCATCGAGCGCGGTTCGCTGCTTGGCGCAGAACGCGAGCACGTCCTGTGCCTGCTGTATCTGCGCCGCGTTGAGCGGCAGCGGGCCTTCGGCGATCACCGTCGGCGCCAGTGTCCACTCATAGGGCCGCGCGTACTTCTCGGGATCGGACTGAATCGTCGCTATCCAGTTGTTCGCGGCCTGGAGCAGCAGCGATGGGTCGGCCGGGTCGGTGATCTGAAGCGGCGGGCCGCCTTCGGCGTAGACCTGGCAGTACACATTGACCTGCTGCTGCTGGATCACCTGCTTGAACGACGTCTGGACATCGGCACTGAACGCGCCGTAGGACCCCTGCAGCGCACCTTCGATCCTGGTCGCTTCCGACTCGTCGAACGTCTCCACCTGGATCAGCCCGACGAACAGGCCGCCGCTTTGGCAGGCCCGGGCGAACATATCGCCGTAGCGCAGGCCGAACACATCGGGCCGGTCGGCGACGGCCGCGGCGGCTTCCGTCAGCGTGCATTCGGTGATGCTGATGTCGGCGAGGTGCAAGTCACAGGTGATCGCCATGAACAGCGACGCCGAGTGCACCGCCGCGTCCCTGGCGAACGCGAACCTGGCGGAGACGCCGGCCCCGAACGCGGCGCAGCCGTACGAGGCGTCGGCGTCGATGCCGAGCTTGGTCTGCAGGTCTCTGGTCGAGGTGATCCGTGACACCTGGAAGCCCTGGATCGACCCGCCGAACACGGGCTGCGACTGGGTCGGGCTCACCACCAGGTTCAGGGCGCTGCCGGATAGCCGGTCGATTCCGACCCCGAAGTCATAGGTGCCCAGGTGCGGGACGGTGATCTGCTGTAGTGCCATCTCGATCCTCCTGACTGCCCGCGGTTACTGCGGCGGGTCGGACGTGGCGTAGGCGGTGGTGAAGAAGCAGAACACCTGGTCCTGATGCGGGTTGCTGACCGTGATGCCAGGCGGGCTCAGCACGTCGGAGGCGTTGAAGGTGATGCTGACCGTGTCGTCGGCCGGGATGTTCGGGTCGTAGGTGAACAGCGTCACGAGGTTCCCGTCCATCTGATAACCCCAGACCCCGGTCTGGTGGTTGTGGCCCAGGTCGGTGGGCAGCGCGGATTCGATGGTCTGCAGGCAGATCGTCGCCGGGGAGCCGGCGTCGACGCTGGACCTGATCTGCGGCCAGGCGTCCTTGATGATGATCGGGGCGCGGCCCTCGAGCGGGTTGCCCGCGCTGCCGGTGTCCGGGTAGGCCGGGTTCATGATCGTCAGCAGCCTGGCCGGAACGTTGGGCAGGTCGAAGCTGTCGATCAGCCGCTTGACCAGGTAGTCGTACAGCGGCGTGCCTGGCGCGGCCGGGTCCGGCCGCTGCTGCGGGATCGGCAGGCCGGCGGCGAAGTAGTCGAGCGCGGCGTATACCATCCCGCCGCACAGCCCGTTAGACGCGTCGCCGATCGGGATCTGCACGATGCCGAGGTCGATGGTGACCAGAGGGGTGTTCGGGTCCCAGTGGTTGTCGAACGGGAAGCCATGCTGCGTTGGCCGGAAGTTGGTCGCGTGCAACGCGGTCCGCTCCAGGGTGTACTCGATGGCGGCGTTGTCGCCATCCCAGCCCGACTGGTACAGCGCGTAGCCTGAACTCAGGTTGAAGCTGAACTTGTTCGTGCCGGCGAACGGGTTGTCCCAGCTGATGAGAACCGAATCGCCGTCACCGCCGATCGCATAGGTCGCCGAGCCCTCGGTGCCGGTCGCGATGCCATCGGACTCCGACTCCCATGAGCCATCGGCGCTGGCGTCGATGTTGTCCGGCGGCTTTTGCGTCCAGGTGCCGTGCGGCAGATCTGACGAAGTCAGGGTCAGATCCTGGTCGGTGTTGTTATGAAAAACAATGCTGATACTGCGCGCGGCCATTGCCTGCTCCTTTCGCCTGCCCAAGGCTAGGCCGGTCCGTTTTACCGTTCTCAATGAAGGCGGAGCATGCGTGGCCACCGCTGATACAAAGGCATCCGTTGTTTTACAGTCTTTTTCGCCGGACAGGAGCAGGCATAATAACGCCAGGCAGCGGACATAATTCCGCTCTGATAAGGCCGGGCAGGCTGTTAGGGAGTTATCCAGCCGGTAAGCACATCGGCGCCGTAGGCCGTCATCACCCGCAGCCGGAACGGGCCCTCCGGGGCGGCCCGCACGGCGAACCAGCCGAGCGTGTCGATCGGCGCGACCACCGGTGAGCGGGCCGCGAACTGCACCTGGACTTGTCCCCGGGCCGGCGGGGCGACCTGGCCGAGCAGGCCATCGGGACCGATCTGCACCTCGATCGCGAACCGGCCGGAGGTGAAGGTGAGCGCCCGGAGCGCGGCAGGCTCGGCGCGCATCCCGGCCGTGGCGAGTTCGGCCTGGCCGTACGCGGGTTCGCTGGCCTGCGAGTCATAGCTGAGCGTCGCGAGCTCAGCGTCGATTGTGCGCCAGGAGTAGGCAGCCTGGCCGGCACCGATGAAGTCCCGCGGCACCTCTTGCGCGGCCCGCACTGCGGCGGCCAGCGCAGCCAGGAGCTGATCGTCATCCCGCGACATGCTCGGCCTCCTCGCCGCTGGCACCGGTCTCGATCAGCATCGCCAGCGTTGGTGCACGGCGCAGCGCCGTCAGGCACCTGCTCCGGTTAGGCCCGATGCTGCCGATGGGCAGTGAGAGCCGCCTGCCGATTTCAGCGTAGGGCAGCGGCGGGTCAGCGATCAGCAGCGTGAGCAGGCGCTGGCAGCGTTCTGGCAGCGACGCGAGCGCATCCCGCAGCGCCGCCTGCAGCTCGATCTCGAGCAGTTCGGCCTCCGGCGACCCGGCCGCAGTTCGGCCGGACTGGGCCAGCCCGGTGGCCCGGTCGGGCGGCAGCGGGCTCTCGTGCCGCTCGCGGCGCTGTCCGGCGCGGCTCACCCGCATGCACTCGCGGCGGGTGGTGGTGACGATCCAGCCGGGCAGCGCGGCCGGCTCGCGGAGCGCGGGCAGGTGCTCGACCAGGCGCAGCCAGACCCCCTGGCCCACGTCGTCGATATCCGGCCGGCCCAGCCGGTGCTGGCGGCAGATCGACCAGACCAGCGGCGCGTACCTCTCCACGATCTGGTCCCAGGCCGCCCGGTCGCCGTCGCGGGCCCGGCACACAAGATCGATGACCGCCGGATCGTCTCGCATGGATCAGCCTGAGCCGTAGAGAAGGATGTCGCTGCCCGGGCCAGCCTGGCCGCTCGGATGACACAGCGTTTCGAGCGCGTCGTAGGCGCTCACCCGGCAGGGAATCACCATGGCGGCGATGGCGCCGGTCACGTTGGCCGCCGCGAAGGACGTCCCGTCCCAGTCGGCGTAGCCAGGCTGACCGAAGTCAACGGTGCCGGTTCCGACCAGGCTGCCGTCGGGGTCATGGCTGACCAGCTGCACCTGCCCAGGCAGGAAGGTGCTGCGCACCCGCACCCCTGGGGCGAGCAGATCTACCCATGGCGCCGCCGGGCTGAAGGGCGCTGGCTCGCTGCTGCCCGTCGATGGGTCGTACGCTCCGACGGCGATGACACCGTCGATCGCCGCGGGATAATTTGGGGTGACCGGGGTAAGCCCGGCCGCGGCGGCCTGGGCGTCCGGCATGCCGTTGTTACCTGCTGCGGCCACCACGACAACTGACGGGGTCACCAGCTCGACGGCCCTGCGCAGACACAGCGGCGGCAGGCGGTCCGCCGTCGCGCAGCCGAGCGACAGGTTCAGCACATCGGTCCCGGTGCCAAGGATGCTCGCTATCGCCTTGGCCACGTCCCAGGAGCTTGCGTTCTCGCCGTTCTCGTCGAGCACCGTCTGCACGGCCAGCTGAGCGCCAGGTGCCCGCTGGGCGATCAGGCCGGCGATGAAGGTGGAGTGACCCTGGGTGCTGCGTGGCGGGGGGCCGAAGGCGGTCACCGAGTCCCCGAGGAACCGGCCGATCAGGTCAGGGTGAGCAAACAGCGTGGTGTCGAGCACTGCCACCCTGGCCCCGGTTTGTCCCGCGGGCCGCGGGATGGCCAGCGGCGTGGCCGGATCGGGAACGCCGACCCCGCCCTTGATATAGGGCGAGCCCTGCACCTGGTCGACGATCCGATTCTTGCCGACCGTCGCCACCCAGCCGTCATGCGCCTGGCGCATCCGCTCGCGCATGGTGAACAGCACCAGGTCAAGATCGTCAATGCCGGCCGAACCTGACCCCGATGCCTGGCCCGAACCTGAGCCTGTGGCCGGACCTGAGCCGGTGCTTGAGCTGGGCGCCTGCCGCGCCTGGCTAGCGGCCGCCACGAGCTCAGGATCGGCGCGCAACACGCCTGCAGCAGTCTCGACTCCTGACAGGTTCAGCAGGGTCAGGCTGAGCTGGTCATCGGAATCGCGCTCACTCGCCGCGATTCCCAGACGGCGCAGCTCCTCGGTGACCAGCCCGCTGTGCGCCTGCTCCACCACCAGCTGATCGTCCTGATAGGCCTCGACACCGTTGCGTACGACTGGCATCGGTACGTCCCTCCCCTTATCCATGGCGGCCGGATGCCCGCTCGCTGAGAACGGAGCGCCGGCCGGCCGCTGATACTCTGGCCGCGGGGAAATTCCGTTCCCGCCGCCACCAGACGGTGCCGGTGATGCCCAGCATGGCCGCAGGTGATCAGCGCGACAACCGAAGATCCGGCCGGCGAGGCGCTCCGGCTGGCGGAGGATGACCCGCGCCGGTGCGTCCCGCTTGCCACCGCAATCCTGCGTAACGCACGCAGATCAGGCGATTACCACACCGCATCGGTTGCCGCACGGGCACTCGGGCTCGCCGCGCTCCACCTGCAAGACCCAGACGCGGCGATGCGACACCTGCGCGCCGCCGCGGCGCTCGGCGAGAAGGGCGGCTCGGCGGCGCTGGCCGCGGAGGCACGGATCAGGCTGGCGTTCGTCCTCAATGTCAGAGGCCGCCCGCAGCGCGCGATCCGCGAGATCGACGCCGTTCTCCAGCATCTCGACGGCGCGCCCAAGGCTAGGGCCCAGGCGCAGCGGGCCGCGATCATGCACCAGCTTGGCCGACTGGGCGAAGCGCTGGCCGGCTACCAGGCTAGCCTTCCCGTTCTGCGCCAGGCCGGTGACACGGTCTGGGTGAAGCGCGTGCTGTCCAACCGCGGTGTGCTGCATGGCCAGCGGTATGAGTTCGCCGCCGCCGAGACCGACCTGACCGAGGCCGAACGGCTCTGCCGGCAGCTCGGCCAGGATCTGACGCTGGCTTTCATCCAGCAGAACCTCGGCTGGGTCTGCGGCCGGCGGGGTGACGTACCGCGCGCGCTCGGCTACCTGGACCAGGCCGAGCAGCGGCTGCGTTCGCTGCATTCGCAGCTCGGGTGGGTGCTGACCGATCGATGCGAGCTGCTGCTCTCGGTCGGCCTGGTAACCGAGGCGCGGCAGGCGGCCGAGCTCGCAGTCGGCGCCTTCGAGCGCGAACGCAGGGAGATCGCGCTGCCCGAGATACGGTTGCTGCTTGCCCGAACCGCGAGCGCGGTCGGCGACAATGCCGAGGCCACCAGGCAGGCGCGCCGGGCGGTACGCGAGTTCACCAGGCAGCGGCGGCCGGAATGGGCGGCGCTTGCCAGGTTCGCGGTGCTCACCGCGAGGCAGGCCGCGTGGTCACCGGCACCGGGCACCGTCGGCCCGGCGCTGTCGGCCCGCCCGGCGGCTTCGCGTCTGCCGGTCAGCGTGGCCGAAGCGGAGCGGGCAGCCGACGCGCTGGCCGCCGTGGGCTGGCGGTCGGCGGCGCTGGATGCCCGGCTTGTTGGCCGGCCAGCTCGCGCTCGCTCGCGGCTGGACCGACCGGGCGCACCGGCAGCTACGGCAGGCAGCCGCGCAGCGACATCGCGGACCCGTGGCTCTGCGTTCGCGGGCCTGGCACGCGGAGGCGCTGCTGCGGCAGGCGGGCGGCAACCTGCGCGGTGCCGACTCGGCAGTCCGCACGGCCCTGCGGATCATCGACGAGCATCACGCCACGTTCGCCGCGACGGACCTGCGCGCCCACGCCTCAGCGCGCCGGGTGGACGCGGCCGCACTCGGGCTGCGGATGGCGCTGCGTGACGGCCGTCCGGCTAAAGTGCTCGCTGCCGCCGAGCGAGGCCGTGCCAGCCATCTGCTGATGCCTCCCGCGCGCCCGCCGGACAACCCGGAGCTCGCCAGTGCCCTCGCCGAACTGCGCGCCACCGTCGCCGAGCTCGCGAAGCTCAGAAGCGCCGCTCAGTCCGGGCAGCCGGCAAACGCGGCCAGGCTGGAGCAGCGCCAGGTTGCGCTTGAGCGCCTGATCCGCGATCACAGCCGCCGCCATGCCCACGACAGTGCCGTCACCGTGTCGGCCGGCCGGTGCCGGCCCGCCTGCTCGCCGAGGCGCTCGACGAACGGGCACTCGTCGAGTTTGTGCACCTGGACGGCATCGTCCACGCCGTCACCATGGCCGGAGGGCAGGTCAGGCTGCACCGGCTTGGCCCGCTGCCGCCGATACGGGAGCTGGCCGACCGCATACCGTTCGCGCTGCGCTTGCTCGGCCGCGCCGCGACCGGTGATGCCAGCCGGGCCGCTGCCCTGGCCCTGCTCGACGACGCCGCCCACAGGCTCGATGATCTGCTGCTTGCACCCCTTGGCAGGCAGCTCGCCGGGCGGCCGCTAGTACTCGTCAGCACCGATCCGCTGCATGCCCTGCCATGGTCCACGCTGCCGTCTTGCGCCGGCCGCCCGGTCACAGTCTCGCCATCAGCCGCCGTGTGGTTCGCCGCCTGCGCCGCAGGCCGGGTCCGCGACGTCGGGCCGGGCGGCGGCTCCGCCGCGGTCGTGGCAGGGCCCGGCCTGCCGGGCGCGCAGGCGGAGGCGGCGGCCGTAGCGAAGATCCATTCGATCACCCCCCTGGACGGCGCAGCCGCGACGGTGGCCGCCACCATGAACGCACTGAACGGGGCCGCGCTTGCCCACCTTGCCACGCACGGCCGGGTGCATCCCGGCAACCCGCTGTTCTCCTCGCTGCTGCTCGCCGACGGCCCGCTCACCGCGTATGACCTGGAACGCCTGCACTCCCTCCCGAGACTGGTCATCCTGGCTGCCTGCGACAGCGGGCGGCTGGCGGTTAGGGCCGGGGACGAGCTGCTCGGGCTGACCGCCACCCTCCTGGCCAGGGGAACCCGCCAGATCATCGCCGCTATGGTGCCGCTGCCTGATATGGAAACAAGACCGCTGATGATCGAGCTGCACCGGCTGCTGGTATCCGGCGAGGAACCATCGGCAGCGCTGGCGAAGGCACAAGAACTGTCGGCAAGGAAGGCCGGCCCCGCCGCCGCGGCGGCAGCCGGATTCGTCTGCCTCGGCGGCTGACCCGGCGGGAACAGCTCGCATGGAAGCTCCTGGCGGAACGCCGAGGCGAAGATACTCATGGATCACGCAGCCGGCTGCCGACTCCTCCGAGGCTACATCGCCACATAGTCATCCTGCCCAGCGTCGGTCGGCGCGGCCATCGCTCCTCAGGGCGCGGCAGGCCCGTTCCGGTATGGGGTAATCGCGCCCGCGCCATCTCGTGCCTCGACCAGAGTGCCGATGACCAAACGTTCTCAGGCACCGGCGCTACTGCCTGGAGGGAGTCGCGTTGCCTGTCAGCAGGACTATCCGGGCAAGGGAGTCGTCAGAGCACCCCCGCGCGCGGCCCCATAAGCGTCGCGCGATGCCGTTTCATGCCTCGTCCGACCGCCCGCTGCCGCGCTCGGAGATCCCGGCCCGCCAACGAATCACCAGCAAACGACCAAGGCGACCGCCGACTCCGGCGATCAGGCCTCTGACCTGCCTGCCCCCCGGAACCCCTGCGCTGATCAAGCGCAGTTCCTTACATTACCTGCGACCTCTGAGTTATGGGTTATGAGCGCAGTCTGGCTCTGTTCAGCCCTGTCCGGCATTGACGGTAAGCGCGCGGCAGTTCTCACCGCCGCCGCCTGCGGGCCCGGCGGGAGGCGTCGATCATCGACGCGAACTGGGGCGGCTCGATGATCGGGCGGCCCCGCCAGGGCGACATGCTCGTGAGGTCCGCGTCGGCAGAGACGATCAGGAATGCGCCCACTGCGGAGGCGAGGTCCAGGACACGGTTGTCCTCCCAGTCCGGGCAGTCCCCAACCGTCTGCGGCGGGTCAGTGATGCCGCCGCCCGAGGCCTCGGCCATCTCGGCCAGCGCCCGCAGGTACTCATCGACCTCCTCATCCGGGGTCTTCAAAACCGTCGCCAGCACCCGGCCGGTGTTCGCCAGGATGTGCGGCGAGAGCCACAGCGCGAACTCCGCCGCGTCGTTGACAACGCCCAGGCAGTCCGCACTCGGGTTCCCGGATGTCGGCGGGGGTGACGGCCAGCTCCGGAACGGCGACTCCCCCACGGCAATCGCGAGGACGAGCACGTTCACGTCGAACACAACGGGCACCGGTATCGGCCCGGGCACGCTCACTGGTCTGGCGTCCCGCTCTTGTAGGCCCGGCGGATCTCCGCCAGCAGCGACTCATAATCCTGGCCCGCCGCCGCGGCCCGCTCCGCATTACGGGCCTGGAGCTCACGCAGCCGCTCGGCCCGAGCCAGCGACTCCATTACCGGCAGCGTCGCCCGCAGGTACGCCGACCTGTTCCCGTGCCCGAAATGCTCCACCAGGCGGGCCAGCCGCTCCTGGTCCTCATCCGCTACGGCGAACCCGACAGTCGATGTAGACATGCCAGCATTGTATCTCGATTGCATCTCCAGATGCAATATACTCGCAGCAGGCGAGGACCCGGTCGGCGGCCGCCAGCCCAACGGCTCCAATAGTCGCGGAAGGTAATGCTGTATTACCGGCCAGGGAGCGCACAGTTCAGGCGTCGCGGACGGCGTCGCGGAACTCGTCTCCTGGGTGCTCGAGGGAGGTCAGCTGGGCAGTCTCGCGCCGGAAGAACAGGGCTAGCGTCCAGTGGGTGAGTACTCGTGCGTTGCGGCTGAGGGCGGGCACCCAGTACAGGTGTAGAGCCGGTGCGCCAGCCAGCCGGGGAAGCCGGTCAGCCTGATCCGTTATACCTGGGCCACGCCCTGGTGGTGTCCGAGCCCCGCGACGGACCCGATGCAGGCGACCATGTACTTCCAGATGCCGAAGGGCCGAGAGCGAAGCGGTGAAGCAGCCAAGCGCTCGCCCGCGACCAGGGCGACGAGGTGACAGTCAGCAGACTCGCTAAGGCCAACGGAAATAGGACTGTGACTGAAGCCGGCGGGGAGGAGGCCCAGGTGACACCGTCGACCAGATTATCGCGGGAGATCGCGTCGCCTGGTTTCCAGCGCCATGTCACAGCACCGCGGGCGGCGGCGTCGTATTTACATGCGAGAACACGACAAGGAAACCGTGGTGGTCATCGGGGCGGGGCTGGCAGGGCTTACGGCGGCGGCAACCGCCGCCCGGGCGCGACGGCCGGTGGTCGTGGTGGAGGCACACACCGCGGGAGGCCGGGCCCGCACCGACGAACTGAGCGGCTACCGATTCAACCAGGGGCCGCACGCCCTCGGCAGGGGCGGCGAGGCCTGGCGGATACTGCATGACCTGGGGGTACCCACCGTCGACGTGGTTGCGGAGGTGGTGAGCATATTCGTGCAGGGTAGAAAAGCCGCGCCGCCCAATGCTCAGATCCTGCGCAACGAGCAGTCTGGGCGGCGTGCTCTTGGCGTCGTAGCAGGCTGCGACTGAGCAGTCGGCCGGCAGCGTAGCGGGGTCAACTGGTACCACAATTACGTCTCCGAGAGCGGAAAGGACGGCTTGCGGGTTCTCGGCAAGTGCCGCCAAGTCGATGCCTCTGTCGCGAAGGTGCTGCAGGAGCGCGGCGACGAGATCCGCGAGGGACTGGTTGCTGCTCTCGGACTGACCGAATGCCACTGCCGTGTCGCCGCCTAGCCCAGTTATCTCACTTCGTCTGGCGAGGCCCTTAGCCGAGCGTGTCGAGTTCGGCCCGCAGGTGCATCTCCACGATCGGCCCCCACTTAGAGGCGGGCTGGTCGGCGCTGCGCTCTGTAGGGTCATCTTTGCCGGACCAGTGATGCACCGTTCGGCGCGGCGAAGCGGCTACTACATCCGCGAGGTTCCAGCGTTCGTCATCTTCATTGGTGCAGCGGAACTCTGCTAGCCGACGAAGATCAGCTCGCCACCTGGGTCGGCTTACCTCCACCACCAAGCTCTCGTCCAGGGGAGGGTTTGCCGCCATGACCGTGTCGGTGTCGGTGTCGAGCACAGATGCGAGCGCGCGAGCTTCAGTGGCAGTGACCCGTCCGCCTTGCCGCACCCGAAGGAACACCTCACGCTCCAGGTTGGTACGTCGTGCGAGTTCGCTTGGCGGCACTTGAAGGCCTTGCAACATCGCTGCCAGCGTCGCGGACGCCTGTCGAGTCGACTGGCCAGGAGCCACTGCGCTCGCACTCACCAACGGCATGAATCCTGCGGCGACTGCGCCTCGCAATTCACGTCGGTCCAGATCTCCGTCCTGCAGTGGCTGGCCATAGGTCAGGTGGGGCGGTGGGTTAGTCCCGCGCCGCCATGCCCGCCATACGTCACGAAGCCTCTCCGGCGGAGGTAGCTGTGTGAGGCGGTCGCCCTCAGCCTGCGCTGGTCGGCCAGCTTGCGCGATCAGAGTGTCGAAGGTGAAAAGCGGTACGACGCATTCAAGGCTGAAGCACACCGCTGCAGACACCCCGAGGATGGTCGAGGTCTCTGGTAGGACGACACTGTACTCATCTGCGGCACCGGTATCGGTTGTTACCGGCACAACTGTGACCCACCAGCGGTCGAGCGCGACGACGACGGCAACTTCCGTCGTGTCGCGCCACCGCAAGCGCCACAGCTGGCCGATCTTCACATCGTCACGGTCGTCTCGGCGTCCGGTCAGCATGTGTAGGGCTGGTCGGAGCGCAGTGAGCTTCTCCATCTCCGCCTCAGCCCCCGAAGTAACCAAAGCTCGGGCAGCGGCCAGGAAGGCCTCACCAATTTCGCTGACGGCCTGTTCAGCCGTGAATGCAAGCGCATCGCGCGTGACCCGCGATCGACCGCAGATCTGCCCGCCGCAATCCCTGGGCTGGCCGATTCTTGCACTGCCTTGAGCGCGCTAGCAGGCACCCCGTCCGAAGTGCATGGGACTGCCAAGTGCCGTAGTGGAACAGCGGCGACCCCCATTTGAGCATGCGCCGCCGCTCCTGCAGTTGCGTGGAGCGGGTGGTTCAGCCGAACTGGTCGTAACACCACCGCCACACGTGCCCGAGGACGAACACTGAGAGCGCGAGGTAGGGCAGGTCGACCCACCAGAACACCTGCGCCCCGGTGGGGGTCACGTCTGGGCTCTGTAACCGGTCAGGTACTCCGGCGGGGCAAACGGTTCCAGCCCGACCTCCTCGCGCGGCGGGCCGACCTGCCACGCGGCGTGCACGAGTCCGGCTTCACGACGGCCGAGTCTGGGCAGCAGAGCGCATACGGCGGCGACCTCAACATACGGAGTCCCCGCCTGGTCAAGGCCGCGCCGCAGCAGTTCCAGGTCAGCCCGGTGCGCGCGCAGCAGGCTTTCGCCGCGGGGGGTGAGCGCGGCGACGTCGAGTACCCATGGCCAGGTAATCGGCCAGCTCGTCGTTGCTGGGGTTCAAGCCCGCGGCCCGGTACGGTCTTGAAGGTGAGCATCGACATGCCACGCTTGCGGGTGGCGCCGTTATCCCGCTTGGCCAGCGGTATCAGGCAGCCGTCGGCGTGTAGTAGCGGGCAAGAAGCCGAATGCCCTCGTGGTAGGTCGGCGCCTGGAGTATCCAGCCCAGTTCCCGGACAGCCCTGGCGTTGGACACGCGCAGCCCGCCGGTCATCACCGCCTTGGCGTACGGGGCAGCCGCGAGCAGCCAGCCTGGAACTGCGCGTGGCTTGGGCGCCCCTATTGCCTCAGCCATCGCGGTCACCAGGGTGGCGAGGCTGACCGGCTCGTCATCGGCGATGTTGTATGCCGCGCCCGGCTCGCCTCGCTCGAGGGCGGCCGCGGTCGCGGCGGCGGCGTCGTCGATGTAGACCCATGGCTGCACGCCGGAGTTGCGCACGACGGGAAGCCGTCTCTTGCGCAGCCCCTCGACCATGGCATCGCCTGCCGGGCCTGAGCCGTAGAGCAGGCCGTAGCGCAGCGCGACCCCCTCCAAGCCGTCGGCGGAGAAGACCTGCTCCTCGTTGGAGCGCATGGCAGCGATGTGTTCCTCGAAGCGGCCATGCCCCGGCGGGCCGAACGGGTCTGATTCGGCCAGCACCCCGCCGGACCAGTCGCCGTAGCCGTATCCGAAGACCATCGACTGGGTGAGGAACCGCCCGGCGCCGAGCTGGTGGGCCGCGGCGATCAGATTCGCTGTGCCCTCGGTCCGCAGCCTGTCGGTCGCCGCCATGTCCTTGTGAGAGGTCGGCGGCTTCTTCAGCGCGGTGAGCTCGGAGATCACGGCGTCAGCTCGCTGGCCCCTCAGCGCGCGGAGCATGTCAGGCCTGTTGAGCACGTCGACTTGGATCGGGGTGGCCCCGGCGGCGGCCACCCTTTCCCGGCTTTGCGCGGTCTTGTGGATCGCAAGCACGTCGTGGCCGGCGGCGCGCAGCTGCCGGATCAGCGGCATGCCGATGGCACCGGAAGCGCCAGCGAGCAGGACTCTCATGTCAGTTCCTCCGAGACGGTCGGGAGTCGGTGGCTGCTGGGCGCGGAGTTCGGGTTGCACCGTCTGCCAGCCGCGCGTGGTGTATGCGTGGGCTGAGAAGGCCAGGCCGGATCGGGTACTTTGGCGCCAGTGCCCGTGCGGCGCGTGCGGACTCCGCTTCAGTCAGAAGGCGGGCTGTGGCCTGAGACGGGCTGCTTCGTCTGCGGATGAGTAGCTCGGAGGTGCATCCGCCGGCCCGGATTACACCTAGACCCTCGGGATAGCAGGCGGTGAACCATGGATGGCGGGAAACCGTCGGCGTCACTGCGTTTCCTCGCCGGTGAAAGACCGGCCCGGCTCGGCTGGGCGACCCAGCAGGCCCGTTTCGGCCCAGGTGCCGGCCTCGGCGGAAGAGGTCGGCCAGCAGCCAGGCGAGCCGCTCCCGCCCGTGCCGCGGCGCGCTGATCGCCTGCGCCTTGCCGCCGCCGTCCGCGTGGAACACCACCTCGGGCGCGAGCACGCCGAGCGGTGCGTCCATGTCGCCGCCATCGGCGGTCTCGGAGAACCTGCGGGCGGTTCCTCGCCTTCCGCCCGCCGCGCCGGACGCGGCGGGCGCGACGAAGATCTGCAGGCAGTTCACATCCGTCTTGCCGGCGATCCTCGCCGCCTCCGGGTGGCGGTACCCGAACACTTCGCGCAGCATGAACACCGCCCTCTCTGCCCGCGAGAAGGCCCGAGCAGCACCAGGAACGCGGTCGACGGCGAGTCGCCCAGCTCGGCGTGCTCGGCCGACCCCGGCCCGTCCGCGGGGACGACCACCGGCTCGGGCAGCCAGTCCCCCCGGTACGTCTCCACCCGCACCGAACGCCGGCAGTTGATTCCCAGCCGTGTCACGGCCGTCGTCAGGTACGCCTTCGGTGATCGTGGTTCCGGCCTGCCGCGCCCGGGTGAGGCCAGGGAACGCGTCCTCCACGACGTCCCCGGCGTCGCCCACCGATCCGGTCATCCCGCGGGCAATGGAGAACAGCACCGGCCGGCACCCGGCCGCGCCCGTCTCATCCGCTGACCCAGGCACTGAATCCCTCCCGCCAGCTCGGGTACTGCGGCTCCCAGCCGAGCTCCTTCCTCGCCTTCTCGTTCGAGGACCCGCGCGAGGTGGTCATCTGGCCCACGACGAACTCGCCGGCTAGCGGCCGCCCGAGCCAGGCAGGCACCCGCAGCGGAGGCTTCGCGCCAATGATCTTGGCGAGGTACGGCAGCCACTCCGTGACCGGCGCCGGGTCGTTATCCACCACGTTGTAGACGCCGGGCGCACCGCGGCCGACCGCGGCGATCGTCGCCGCGGCGGCGTCGGTGATCTCGATAAACGACCAGACGCCGGCACCCCCGCCGATTACCGGCACCTGCCGCTTCCGCACCATGTCCAGCAGGGCATCCGAAGTGCCCGGCCCGTAGAAGCCGCCATAGCGCAGCACGATTCCTTCCGGTGCGGCGAGCGGCACGGTCTTCTCCACGTGCCTGATCGCCGCCGACGCCCGAACCGCCGACGGGACAGGCCGCCAGTCAAGCGGATCTTCCTCGGTCTTCAGCCGGCCGCCGGAACCCTTGTCCGGCCCAGGGCCCGCATAGCCTTGCGCGATGACCCGGCTTGCTCCCGCCTGCTCCGCGGCCGCCAGCAGGATATCGGTGCCCTGCGTCCGGAGTTCGTTGGTGACGGCGAACAGTCTGTCGGGATTGCGGAAGCTCCGCATACCCGCCAGCGCGGTCATCTCGTGCACGATCACCTCCGGCGCCGCGGCCTGCACCGCCGCGATCACCGCCTCGCGATGCAGCCCGTCGACGACCACCGGCTCCGCCCCCGCTGCGCGCAACTGCGCGACCTTGCCGGGCGTCCTCGTGGTGGCGGTGACCTGGTGACCCGCCGCGACCAGCCCGGGAACGAGGTGCCGTCCCAGCGCCCCAGTCGCTCCCGTGACGAAAACTCGCATGATCTTTCCTCCCAACTAGTGTTTTCCCCCGAAGACCAGGCACGACCCGAAGCTGTGACACTCCTCAACCCCGCCTTCCGCGCGGCGCGGGCTGGCTCCCGCGCCCGCAGGCCTCCCGCGCCACGCCGGGATCCGCCGCCGGCGGCAGGACACCAGCAGACCGCATCACCCCGCTGACCTGCGCAGTTCACGGTCGCGCTGGCCGGCGAGGCCGTCCGTCAGATACGGGTATATGCCCCTCACCTGCTGAGCCAATTCGCTCTACCGGATGATGGCATCAGCGAAACGGAGGCGGAGATGGCCACCCAACCGGGAATCGTCCGGCGCACCGGGCAGCCCTACGTAGCGATCAGGGCGCTCGTCACAATGCACACGCTCGGCGAGGTACTGCCGGGGCTGCACCCTGAGGTGCGCCGCTGGCTGTGCTCGCAGGGCGTTACAGCCGGCCGGACAGCCGTTCTGCAGATACAACGTCATCGACATGGACCGGCAGCTAGAGATCGAGGCCGGCTTCCCGGTCGCTGCCCCGGTAACCGGCGAAGGCCAGGTGCTCGCGGCTGTCCTTCCGGCCGGCCGGTATGCGACCCTGTGGCATACCGGGCACCCGGATGAGCTGGCCGGCGCAACCCGAACACTGCTCGACTGGGCCACGCGGCAGGGCCTGGCCTGGGACGTCACGTCCACGCCCGATGGCGAGCGGTGGGGTTGCCGCCCGGAGACTTATCACGACGAACCCGGCCAGGACATGAGCGAGTGGGAAACCGAGCTCGCATTCAACTCGCCGACTAGCGCGGCACCGGGTGATCTTGCGCAGCGAGGCACAGCGCCGGTTACCGGCTCGGTGTGCCTGAGAGCAGCGCCGGTCAGGCAGGTGGCCGCACGCGGAATCTCCGGTTCTGGGCTTGTGTCGTGATTCCTTTCTGGTCCTGGCTGCGGGCGCCGCCCGCTAGTGACTGACGCAAGCGGCAGCACCGCGCTGGCAGAACTTGCGGATCCATCGGGCCGGGCGGCGACCCGGCAGTCGCGCGCGGCCGGTTCGCTGACCCGCTATGGCGGGCATGGGCGGCGCTCCTGGGAGTGCCCGGCGCGACGTCGGTGTCTAGTGACCTGCGAGGCTTCTGGGAGCCTAGGCACTCATTCGCAGTGAGCCGGGAGGGCGTGATGCGGATCAGTCTCGGTGTCAAGGGCCATTGAGATCTGCCCTGGGGCGGTCATGAAACCTGCCCGGTGACGGTCACGAGTTCTGCCCGGTGGTGGCCACGGGATCTGCCCGGTGGTGGCCACCGCCGGCCTGGTGGGTCAGGTCAGTGGCGTTACCCCCTGGCCGGCGAGGGCCTGGGACAGCCGGACTGAGTCGCCGGAGGTCTGGCAGACGTGGGCGTGGTGCAGGAGCCGGTCGACGGTTGCGGTGGCGAGGGTTTTGGGCATGAGCTCGTCGAAGGCAGCGGGGTGCAGATTTGAGCTGATCGCGACGGAGCGTTTCTCGTAGGCGGCGTCGACCAGACGGTAGAGGCCTTCGGCGGCGTCCTGGGCGACGGGCAGCAGCCCGATGTCGTCGACCACCGCGAGGTCTGCCCGCAGGACGCGGGCGATGGCTTTGCTGACGGTGTCATCGGCGCGGTGGCGGCGGAGCAGGACGCCGAGGTCTTCCAGGGTGAACCAGGCGACTTTCAGCCCGGCCTCGACGGCTTGCTGGCCGAGGGCTTCGAGCAGGAACGTCTTCCCGGTCCCGGACGGCCCGCAGACCACGAGGTTCTCCCGCCGGTGCACCCATTCCAGGGTCCGCAGCGCCTGCTGGGTCGGGGCCGGGATGGAGCTGGCCTGCGGCGTTCCACGCGTCGAATGTCTTCCCGGTCGGGAACGCGGCGGCCGCCCGGCGGGTTGCCAGGGCGGAGCGCTCCCGGCCGGCGGCTTCCTCGGTGAGCAGGGCACGGAGAACCTCGGCGGGTTCCCAGCGCTGTGCTCTCGCGGTGGCGATCACCTGCGGGTGCGTGACGGCGGATGTGCGGCAGCCGCAGCCGCGGAAAGCGATCGCTGGTACCAAGCAGCTCGGCGACCTGGGCGACAGTCAGGTGCCGCTCTATCCCGGCTGTTACCTTTCGCGCGATCATCCTGCTCTCCGAGTTGCCGAAACATTGCTTTGCTCGTCTTCGTGATCGGCTCGCCGTCTCGCCTCGATCAGGGCTGCCCGCCATCGTCCCTTGCGGACCGCTGGTAGTCGTACCTGCCGGGGTCGGCGGGCGTGCCGTCGTCGCGGACCTTGCCGTAGCTGTCGCGGGAGAGGGTGAGGAACATCGACGGCCGGTAGAACTTGCCGTCCGGCGCGGTGTACACCTGGCCGGTCGTGCGATCCGACACGCGCCGCCCGGCAGCCTGGGCGGGTCCTGCCGCCTGCGCGTCGACCGGGATCGCCGGGCCTTCGGCCTGTCGCCTGGCCCGGTAGTGCCGGTGATGCTGCCCCGGATCCCGGCTGCCGCGAGCTCGTCATCGAGCTCGCCGACGCCGCAAAACGCGGCGCCATCGCTGAGCTCGACCGCCTGGTCGCGACTATCTCCCGCTACCTGGATGACCTCGCCCTGCTGGCCGACTTCACCCCCGGCGGCAACGTCAGCCCGCAGCAGCGGGCCGCCCTGGATGCCAGGGTCGCGCTGCACCGGGCCGCCAGCACCCTGCACCCGGCAGCATCCGCAGTCCGGGAATCCACCGCCGACTACATCCACCCGGCCGTCGGGCACCTGTCGTCCGCGAACTGCTATCTCACCGCCGGCCGGGACCTGCTCCGAACCCACTTCACCAGCGGCCCGGCCGGAGCGCCGGCAGGCAACTCCCCCTGGGCGGCGGTCATCACCTCCGAGCCCGTGGCAGCCGCGCTGCTCAGCGAACTGGCCGCCTGCTCGCGGCAGCTCGCGACCTGGACCGCGCAGCTATCCGGGATAGGCTCGATAAACGCGAACCTTCCAGCCCAGGGATCGGTGGCACTCCAAGCCGCCAGCGTGTGGCTGCGCATGGCGGGAACCGTCATCCAGACCGCGCAGCGCAAACAGCCCCCGCCAGCGTCCGGACGCAGCCTGCTGGCTGCCATGCCGCCTGACATGCCGCCGCCCCGCAGGCCACCGGCCGGGGAAGAACCTGTCCCGGACCTGTGCGACGGCATCACGATCACCGCCGAGCGGCTCCGCTACGCGGTCCGGGCCGTCGCCGCCCAGGGCCGCTGGTCACCCGCCGCCATCTCGGCATCGTGGCGGCGCGGCGCGCTGGCATCGGCCATCACAAGCCACGCCGGCGAGCTCATCCTCCGCACCCTCGCCGAACGCGCCAGCCAACTCGGCGCCCTACCCTCGCTCCATGCCCAGCTAGCCAGCTCAGCCGACGCACTCGGCCAGGCGTGGCCGGCATGGCGCTCGATCGCCCGCCACTGGGACACCGTCAGCACCGGGATCCACCAGGGCCGCGACACCTCCCCTGTCACCGCCGAGCTCAGTGACCTCGTCCTGCGGACCGGACGGCTCGCCTACTCCAATCCCCGCTGGACACCCGCCTGCGCAGACGCCAGCCCGCGCCGCGACCCGTCAGACCTCGCCCCCGCAGCCCGCGACATCACTGCCGTGCTGGCCGCCGTTCACCAGGCCGCCGACGCCATCAGCCGCACCGCCGACCACGACACCCAGGCAGTCCGGCAAGCCGCCGCCGACCACCGCCTCTACATGCCCACCCGCCTGCTGCCCGACCACTACGACATACCGCAGCCCTACACGCGCATCTCGCCCCCGCTGGCCGGCGAGCTGCTCAGCGCCTACGACACAGTGACCACCGCGAGCCTGCACGCCGCGGAAACCCTCGACAAGCTCGCAGTCGTCATGAACGCTCCGAGCAGCATGCTGGCAGCCGCGGGTCTATCTCACTAACGGAGACCTCTCTGCTGCCCGCGGTTTGACAAGAGAGGTGCCGTTAGATCCACAGGCCCGGCATCGGAGCAGGCGTCCGCCGGGCCGCAAGAACAGCCGCCCAAGACGTCCTGCACACGCCGGAGGGAGGCCAAGTTGCGAGTGTCGCGGCCGACGCGCGTGTCATTGAGACCAGGCGCGGCACAGGGCACCAGATGGCCCATCCTGAACTCGCGCGAGCACGTGTTCGCTAGCTGAGGGCGATGTCATCGATCGCCAGCGCTATGGTCGGCGTGCTCGTCGTAGTAGCTGTCGGCGGGCCATAATGTCCAGCACACACGGTCGGCCTGCTCCCGCCGTCCTCGCCGGAGCCCATGGGGCGGCGAGCTGCAGGCAGATCGGCCCGGTCACGGGGGCAGCACTACATGAAGACGCTGAGCAGGCTCTAAATCAAGCGCGGCGGCTGCTTCGTCGACGCAGCTCGCCTCCGCTACCACGGACAGCGGGTTCGCCCACAACTGTGGGTCGCGCAGCCCTTCTGGGGCGTGGGGGATACCATGAGCCACCTCGGGTGGGCGCCACGGCCGGCAATCACCCGGAGAGGGTGACGCGCACTGGCCCCGGGGTGGGGAAAGACCGATCAACACGTCTAGTTGTCAGTTCAAGCTGTCTGTTCAAACCTGGGCCGCCCCGTACGGGACGCGCCCGGCCCGGTGACAGGCTGGCCAGGCGCACAAGACGGGGGGTTGGCCATGCGCAAGGCCGCAGTCTCGTGCGGCATCCTCGGAGTGATCCTGCTTGTGGCCGCCGGCCTGATGGCATGGTGGATCACCCCTTCGTACATCGCGCGGATGCCGAGCGACTACAACAAGACCCGCACCTACACCGGCACGATCAGCAGCCTGCTCAATCCGCTTGCGTTTGCGCGCGGTAACTTGGCCGGGGCGATCAGGACCGGCTTGCCAGCGACGCTGACCGACCAGGTCAAGGTGCTGCAGACCGCCGGCAATACGGCCCGGATACAGGACACGCGGACGATATCCGCGTCCGGCACCAGGGTCAGCTCTAGCACCTGGCAATACGCGGTCGACCGGAGCAGCCTCCAGGCGACCTCAAGCCACCCGGGCGACTGGAAGGTAACCCCGGCCACGGGCCTGACGGTCAGCTGGCCGCTCGGCGCGAAGAAGCAGACCTACACCGGCTGGGTCCCCTTCACGCACACCACGACGCCGCTGACCTATGTGAAGCAGGCTCAGCAGGGCGGGATCAGTACCTACGAGTACCACGCCGCGGTGCCGCCGACGCCGATCAAGGACCCGCAGGTGCTGGCAAGCTTGCCGAAGGCGATCCCGGCTGCATTGCTCACCAAGCTCCGTGCGTCTGGGATCCTGCCGGCTGCCGAGGCAGCCGCTCTCGCCAGGGCTTTCCCGCACGCAACCTCGATCCCGCTCGGCTACACCTACCAGGCCAGCAACAACTACTTCGTCGCCCCGGCCACCGGCCTGGTGGTGAACGTCAGCAACAACGAGACCGAGATGGGCGGCATCGCGCTGCCCGGCGGGAAGATCATCCCGGTGTTCCCGATCCTCGCCGACACCTACCACGCCACCCCGGCCAGCCTGTCGGCGGCGGTGACGGACGCGAACAACGGCAGTTCCGCGATCACCACCTGGGGCGTGGCAGTGCCCATCGCCGCGGCCGCGGTCGGCTTCCTGCTGGTCCTGCTGGCGATCCTCCTGTGGCTGCGTGGCCGCAGCAGAGGCCGGCCGGTCGAGTACACCCCGCCCGTGCGCCACCCGAGCCCGACAGGAGTCCGCTAGGCACCGGGTCCGGCGGGCCGGCGGATCGACTCCCGGCCGCCCGCGGAGTGCCGCCTCCGACTGGTCAACCTCTGTCGATTCGCGGGTCACAACCCCGGCATGCGACTCGATCTGGGCAGCAGGTACCGCGAGCTGATCGCCATGCAGGGCTGCTCGCCGCCGACGCGCTGAGGGGTAAGCTGTCAGGCACGCGCGGGAGTCCGGTGCGGACCGGGCTGAGAGGGCGGCTGGCCAGCCGCCGACCGCAGGAACCTGATCCGGGTCATGCCGGCGAAGGGAGCGTTCCCGTGGCCGGGACGACTGACGAGCTGAGCGTCTTCGAGGGAGTGCGGCCCACCCGCACCGGTGACCTGGCGCTGGAAAGCCAGGGGATGGCCCCGATCCCCGAGGATTCCAGGTATGGCGGGACCTGGCGGATGTTCACGATCTGGTTCACCCCCAACATGGAGCTGTCCGGGGTCTTCGCGGGCACCCTGGCCGCGGCGGTCGGGCTCGGGTTCCGGCTCGGCCTGCTGGCCATCATCGCCGGAACGGTCATCGGCTCCGTGCCGGTGGCCATCCTGTGCACCTGGGGACCGAGGACCGGCACTGGCCAGGTCCCGCTGGCACGGCTGCCATTCGGGAAAGCCATCATCGTGCCCGGCACGGTCCAATGGCTGTCGTCGATCGCCTGGGACGCGCTCGTCGGGCTCTTCGGCGGGGAGGCAGCCCAGCTGCTGCTCGGCGTCCCGTTCTGGATCGGCGCGGCGATCGTGCTGGCCCTGGAGGGACTGGTCAGCATCTACGGCTACGAGTTCGTGCACCGGCTGCAGTCCTGGGGGTCGGCCATGCTCATCGTGCTGTTCGCCGTCCTCACGGCCCGGATTTTCCAGCATCACGTCGTGCTGCCGCACAACACTGTTCATGGCGGCGCCCTGATCGGCGCCTTCGCGCTGATGGTCGCGATCGCCGTCAGCCAGGGACTGTCGTGGGCGACCTACGCGTCCGACTACAGCCGGTACCTGAACCCCGCGTCCTCACGGGCGGCGGTCTTCTGGCTGACCATGGGTGGCCTCACCGGCTCGTACGTGTGGGTCGAGACGATCGGGCTGGCCGGGGCCAGCGTGCTCGGGAACCAGACGGCGGCGGGCGTCCGGTCGCTGATGGGCGGCGGGACCGTGGGTGTGCTGGCCCTGGTCGCGATCGTTTGCGGGGCGATCACGTCTAACTCGATGAACGACTACACCGGGTCGCTCGCATTCCAGGCGCTGGGCGCCCGGCTGAAGCGGCCCGTCACCGCCGCCCTGGTGGCGGTGACGGCGTTCGCGGCGATCCTGTGGATACACGCGGGCGATACGGCCGGCAAATTCGAGAACCTGCTGCTGTTCATCGGCTACTGGATCGCGCCGTTCTGCGCGATCGTCATGATCGACTGGCACGACAACAGGCAGCGGTACACGCCATCGTTCCTCCGCAGCGCGCTGATGTTCCGCAATCTCGGCAGCGGCTGGCCAGCGATCGCAGCGTTCGTGCTCGGCTACGGGGCCATGGTGCCGTTCATGAACACCTCCATCGTCACCGGACCGGTCGCGACAGCGCTCGGCGGCGCCGACCTTGCCTTCTACATTGGCTTCACCGTTACCGGAGCGCTGTACTACGTGTTGAGGAAGGCCGCGAGCCGCGGCTCCCGTACCAGCCAGTAGTGCAGGTGGGTGACAGTGGGAGGTCTCGATCACCCTGGGTCAGCTCGCGTTTGCCGCGCCGCGCAGTGTCCCAGGTGGGTCCGCGGGCTATACGGGCGCCAGGCGCCCGCCCCTAGGATCAGGCCGTGGACCCTGGGCAGCCGGTGACCCGGCCGACGCAGCAGCTGGCCGGGCCCGGCAGCGTTGCGGCACGGCCTTGCCTTATCCGGTCCGCTGTAATTGCGTGCGCGTACTCGGTGGCGTGGGCGGCACTCGCCGGGTTCGCCCGCCGAAGATCGCTGCGAGCAGCAGGAGGAGGAGGAAGCCGCCGAGCCTAGCTGTACCTGACTGGCAGCCTGACCCAGCTGCAGCACGTGTGGCACGACTACGGGATCGCGACATCCGCGGCCAGATCCAGAGTGCCGGTACGTACTCAAGCAAGCGCGACGCGGACAAGGCCTGGCAGCGCGCGGAGGCGAAGCTGGCCGAAGGACGCCTGAGCGATCCGCGGCGCGGCCGACAGACCTTCCGCCGCTACGTCACCGAGGAATGGCTACCCCATCACGTCATGGAGGTGACCACGCGGGAGGCGTACACGTACCAGATCGGCAAGCACATCCTGCCGTGGTTCGGTCCCATGAAGATGAACGAGATCATGCCGGCCACGTGCGGGAGTGGGTGACCGATCTCCAGGGCAAAGGCGTGAGCCCGGCGAGCATCCAGAAGATCAGGTTCATCCTGAGCGCGATCTTCACGGCTGCCCTGGATGACGTGACTTTCCTGCACCCGTGCAAGGGCGTCAAGACGCCCACCGTCCCGAGAAAGCCCCTCAAGATCATCACCCCAGAGCAGTTTGACGCGATCTACGATGCCCTGCCCGACGCGGCGTCGCGGCTGCTCGTCGAGACCGACATCGAAACCGGCCTGCGATGGGGAGAGCTGACCGAGTCCCGCGTGAAGGACCTCGATCCCGTGACCCGGATTCTCACCATCAGCAGGACGGTCGTTCAGGTCGACCCGAAGTTCCACCCAATGGGAAAGCGGTTCCTGGTCAAGGATTACCCCAAGGATAAGGAGGACCGGCGGCTAAAGGTCAGTAAGCAGCTCGCTGCCAAGCTCGGCGCGCACATCAAGGACGCCGGCCTCGGCGCGGATGACCTGTTCTTCACGATGCGCCGTCCCGACTCCCCCGCGGGCCGGCTCCGCGCCCTGCCGGACCCGTCGACCCTGGGGTTCACCAAGCCGAACGCCAACAATCGCCAGTACCGGCACGGGACCATGAGCGGCTACAACGCCGGGAAGTGCCGATGCCGCCCCTGCAAGGACGCCGCCGCCATTTACCGCGCCAGCCGCCGCGCCCAGGGCAAGGACGAGCCGCGTCAACCGCGGGCGGTCGACACTGACGGTCATATCTCCCGCGACTGGTTCCGCCAGAACGTCTGGCAGCCCGCACTGAGCCGCGCGGGGATAACGTTCCGCGTCCGTGCACACGATCTCCGCCACGCGCACGCCTCCTGGCTACTTGCGGGCGGAGCTGACCTTCAGATGGTCAAGGACCGGCTCGGCCACGGAAGCATCTCCACCACGGAAAAGTACCTGCACACGCTCCCCGAGGCCGACGACGACGCGCTAGACGCGTTCACCAGAGTCCGGACCCGCGCGCAGGGGCGGTCGGCGTGAACCCGCGGACCCGGCGGGCAGCGCTGTATGCGATCGGGATGATCGCGATCCTTGCGAGCGTCAACGCGCTCGCGCACAGTTACGCGGGGCTGTATGACTGGGCGGTGCACCATCGGCTCGGTGGCAGGCCATGTCGTGGCCCGCGGAGATCGACGTGTTCCTGGCCTTCGGCGAGCTTGCCCTCTACATTGCCTACCTCGACGGCTGGCCTGCCCGGCAGCGGATCTGGCCGCGGGCAACTGCCGTGACCGGCCTGGCGGTCAGTATCGCCGGGAACGTCGGCCACATCCAGGCCGTGCCAGGCCAGCCAGTCATCCCGGCTGACCTTCGAGCGTGCATGGAATCTCTTCTGACGAAGCCGACAGCGCCATCTGGGCAGCAGGCGAGACCCAGGCTGGGCTGGCCGCTCGGGTCTTAGTGCCGCACGGCAGCGCGGCTAGAGACCAATCGCGGCGGGAGCGTTCCGCACGTGCGCGACGAGCGGGGCGATCACGTGCTCGGCGTCCCGGTATACGCCGCGCAGGGTGTTCGAGGAGAACGACCGCTGGTATTCCAGCCCGACGTAGACCAGGCCCGGATGAGTCGCCGAGATTCCGGCTGAATGCAGCGGCGTGCTCCCGTCGACCGCTCCCAGCGGACTGAGGTAGGCCAGGTTCGGCCGGTAGCCCGTCGCCAGCAGCACGGTGTCGACGTGCTCACGTGTTCCGTCCGCCCAGACGACGCTGTCGCCGGAGAGCGCGGAGAACATGGCGCGCCGGTCGAGCTGGCCGGCCTCCAGGGCATGCTGGTATTTCCCCGTGTCGTCGACGGTCCGGCCGCCGAAGTAGCGGCGCAGCCACTCCGGTGGGAGCAGGTCGAAGCCCGTAGTCTTCAGCCAGTAGTGGACGTCCTTGCCGCCGCGGCACTGCGGCACGAAGATGACCGGGTGGCGGGTGGCCAGTGACACCGTCGCCGCCTGGGCTAGCTCGTATCCGACCTGGACGGCGGAGTTGCCCGCACCTACCACCACAACGCGCTCCCCGATCTGGCCATGCGGGTTGCGGTAGCTGGCCACGTGCTGTATCCGGCCGGTGAACCCCTCCTGACCGGGCAGGTCCGGCACGTACGGGTTGCCGAATGATCCGCTCGCGGCGATCACTCCTCGTGTGGCCAGCGTTTCCCCTGCGGCGGTGTGCACGAGGAAACCGTCCCGGCCATCGACTTCGACGGCGGTGACCGGTGTGTTAGTGCGGATGTCGGCGTCCAGTCCGGCGGCGTAGCTGCGCAGGTAGCTGACGACCTCGTCTCGATGCGGGTAGTGATCGGGATTACCGGGAAAGTCCAGTCCCTCGATGCTGCTGTAGCTGACCGGGGAGAACAGGCTCAGGCTGTCGTAATAGTGCGGCCATGATCCGACTGGCTCTGGGCCGGCCTCAAGCACGACCGGGCTGATGCCGCGGGCCCGTAGCGCGCTGGTGGCGGCCAGGCCGGACTGACCGGCGCCGATCACGATGACATCCGCCAGGGCGGTCATGGCAACCTCCACATATATTGATGGTCGTCTATGTCTTCTTCAGCCTGAAATCTGGCACGAGACATATGGGAATGTCAATATAGACAGATGTCGAAGTCTTGATGATGCCAGATCCCGTAGGGCCCGGTCGCAGAGCCTCCGGATCGGCCGATCGCCCTGAGCAGTACCGCGCAGATGACCACTAGTCACCGCGCGGAGACTTCGGGAGATGGCAGCTTTCTGGCGAATAGGGCAAAATGCTCAGGTGGTCCGGGCCAGCGAGATCCCGAGCGGTAATCACTGACCTTGACGGAACAATCGTGAGAGCCGATGGCACTGTCAGTCCGGCCACCCACGCGGCCGCGGTGCAGCTGCACGAGGGGGGATACCGCTCATCGCCGCCACGGCGCGAACTCCTGCCGGGCTGTCTGTCCTGGGTCCCCTCGCCGATCAGCTCGCCGGAGCCATCTGTTGCAATGGAAGCCTTGGCTGGGTACCAGCACTGCGGGCGACCCTCTGGCGCGACGTACTCGATCCCGGCAGCACAAGAGCTGTCGCCGACGTGCTTGCGCGCGCACTTCCTGACGCGGCAGTCGGCGTCTACGACGGGCGCGAGTGGGCCGTGACGCCGACCTACTTCGCCGCCCCAGGCAAGTAGCCCACCGGTCCCCGCCGCATCACGACGCTGCAGGGAATCACCGAAACCGACGCATGCGCGATCGGCATCTGCCATCCCTGGCTGCCATCGGCCAGCGTCGCTGCCCGGCTTTCGGAAACCGGGATCAGTCCGGACCATGCCAGCGTGTCCTACGGCGCGCCCGACGTTCTGGACATCGCGCCGCCCGGGGTCACCGCCGGGCGACCACCACCTCGGAGGTCAGGGCCCAGGCGGTGATCAGGGCGCGATGCTGCACTTGCCAGCCGTCTGGCAGCGGCAGGATGCTGACCGGCCGGCAGCCGCCGAGCAGGCCCGGTGCCCGCGACCATACCGACGTCCAGGCCCGCGATGCCAGCCGCGACGGCGCAGTCGCGCCTGGTGCGAGGCTGACGACTTCCAGCAGGCCGCCGGGGCGAAGCAGCCGGCGGGCCTCGGCGATCAGGGCTTCGGTTTCGGGAGGTCCGAGCAGGTCGAGCACGTAGATGGCGAGGAACCGGTCGACGCTGGCCGAGGCGATCGGCAGCGGCCGGGTGCCGTCAGCCTGGATGATCGCGGCGCGGTGCCTGAACGCGGCAAGCCGCGCCCGGCTCAGCGAGGTCATCGTGCCGCTGATGTCGGCTCCCAGGTACCGGGCGTCTGCGGGCAGAAGCCGGCCGAGCAGGCGGGCCGCCAGCCTGCCGGTGCCACAGCCGAACTCGAACACTGCCCGCGCCTGGTCAAGCTGGCCATGGGCCAGCATCTCGCCGACCGCGTGGTCCTCATAGAAGGCCTGCAGGTCCTGCGCGCGCCCGAACCGGTCATAGAAGCGCCTGGCCTGGCTGGAGGTGAGCACCATAGCCGCCAGTCCTCTCCGTCTCCGCATGTAGCCCGGGGCCGCGGGGCCTGACGGGTCTGGTCAGCTTCGGCCGCCGTTTGTCATTGTGCGCGCTGCGGCGCCTGCCGGGGCTCCACTCTGGGCAGGGTGAGCTGCCGGCGGTGGTAACGGTAATGGCGGGCGGGGTAGCGGTAGAGCTCGGCGAGGTCATGTGACTGGTGAAGAACGGGTCCCAGCTGACCGGGTAGCGCATCCCCCGTTCCAGAGCGGCATCGGTCTCGTCGGCGAGGCGGCGCTGCAGCGCCGCGGTGACGTGGTCGAGCGTGCCCGGCAGGCGCGCTGGCCGGATGACCCGTGTGCCGCGCAGGACCCCAGGTAGTTGATCAGGTGCAACGGCCCGCGGGCGGAGTTCAGGAGCCGCGCGAATGCTGCGCTGGCCGGGCCGGGAGCCGCCCGAACAGGCGCGCCAGGGGCAGCAGCGCGCAGACGATCAGGTAGCCGAACAGCATGTGGAACAGCAGCTGCTGGTTGGTCCACTTCGTCCCGTCGGTTCGCCGGCGCAGGTCCGCTGCGCTCGCACGGCTGATCAGCCGGCGGAAGTCCTGCCGGACCTGCGCCATCTCCGCGCCGGCCGCGTCCGCGTCCAGGGACAAAGCTGCTGGCGCGAGTCCGTGAGTTCCATAGCACGGCCAAGCGTCTCCTGCTGATTCACTGGGAATACGGACCGCCACCGGAACCGATCCTGCAGGCTATCGCGCTCGGCCACATCGACGCCTACGCCGGCAGGCCTGCGACGGTGCCGGCGGAGGAGTTCCACCTGACGGTCACCGAACTGCTTGAGAAATGGGCCAAGTCGAACCTTCCCCGGCCCGAGGTCATGCGGGTGGTAGGCATGGAGTGGTCTCCCCGCTCGCACGAGATCCGGGACCTGCTGAGCCGCAACGTTGTCCCCTTCGGCTTCTACCCGCAGGATGCCGGGCCGGGACGGGCACTGCTGGAACAGGCCGGCGCCACCGCGGCGACGCTGCCGGTGATCATCATGTTCGACGGGCAGGTGCTGGAGAATCCGTCGAACACTCAGATTGCCGCGGCCATCGGGGTCCGGACCAGCCCGGCCGCCGGCCTGTACGACGTGGCGGTCATCGGCGCCGGGAGGCCGGCCTGGCGGCCGCGGTCTACGGGGCGTCCGAGGGCCTGTCCACGGTGATGCTGGAGCCGGTGGCCATCGGCGGCCAGGCCTGGACGAGCTCGGACATCCGCAACTACCTGGGGTTCCCGACCGGGGTGAGCGGCGAGGATCTCGCGGTGCGGGCCTACACCCAGGCCTGGAATTTCGGCGCCGAATACGTCTACGGGAACCCAGCGACCGGCCTGCGCGCCCAGGGGCGGGAACGCGTGGTGACCGTCGCCGGCGGGGACGAAGTTCGCAGCCGGGCCGTCATCATCGCCACCGGCGTTTCGTACCGGCGGCTCGGCATCCCCTCACTCGACAGGCTGACCGGTGCCGGCGTGTTCTACGGCGCCGCCACCTCCGAGGCCAAGGCGATGCAGGACCAGGAGGTCTTCGTGGCAGGCGGCGCGAACTCCGCGGGCCAGGCCGCGGTCCACCTCGCCAGGTACGCCGCCAGGGTGACAATGCTGGTGCGCGGCCAGTCGCTGGCCGACCGCATGTCCGAGTACCTGATCAAAGAGATCACCAGCACACCCAACATCGCCGTACGGCACAACACCGTCGTGAAGGCCGGCACCGGGACATGCTCGCTGGAGAGCCTGACTATCCGTGACCAGGCGTCCGGGGAGACCCAGACCGTTCCGGCCGCGGCACTATTCGTGCTGATCGGGGCCGAGCCCCGGACCCAGTGGCTGCCGGACGACATCAAGCGTGACCGGTGGGGATTCGTGGTCACTGGGACAGACCTCATGACGGGCGGGCACTCTCCGGAGAGCTGGCCGCTCCCGCGTCCTCCGATGTTTCTGGAGTCAAGCCTGCCCGGAGTCTTCGCGGTCGGCGACGTCCGCTGCGGATCGGTAAAGCGGGTAGCGTCGGCGGTCGGCGAGGGCTCAGTCGCAATCCGCCTGATCCACGACTACCTACGCGGGAACCGCCACTGACCCGATGTGGTCGCTGCCGTGCCGTTGACCTCATCGCCCTCAGTTCGGTGAACACGGCCGGGCGGCCTACCCGCTGTACGCGACCGCAGCGTAGGTCAAGGCGGCGGCGCAGTCGGCGCTGGACGGTATCGAGCACGTTCCGACTGAGCCTGCACGTGCCGCAGGCACCGTCACCACCCATCCGACCGCTCGCGCTTGGCGGCATCCTTTATCCTGCACCGTGCTTAGTGTGCCCACAGCCAGGCGGCCAGGCCCAGGCCGACGAGCACGACCAGCCAGCGCAGGATCCCGGCGGGAACGCGCCTGGCGACCTTCGGACCGATCAGGCTCCCGGTAAACAACCCGGCGGCCAGCGGCAGCACGACGGTCCAGTCCACCGGCCCGGCCATTACCAGGATCAACGCGGAAATGGCCGTGGCAACACCGACTATGACGTTCTTCAGGGCGTTGGCGCGGGCCAGCTGGCTATCTACGGTGAACAGAAGCAGAGCGAGAGTCAGTACGCCAGAGCCGGCGCCGAAGTAACCGCTGTAGGCGCTGATCACGAGCAGGCCAGCCAGCAACACGGCGGCCCTGCCCCGCCCATGCCCGTCACGCAGCGCCGAAACTCTCGGTTGAACGAGCAGCGCCACCGATCCGAGCGCCACCAGGTACGGGACTATCCGGCGGAACGACCCGGCAGGGGTCAGCAGCAGCAAGACGGCCCCGGCCGTGCCGCCAGCCGCCGCCACGAGGGACCACCGCCGGACCCAGCCTGCCCGCCCTCCAGTTCCGGCCGGGATACCAGTGCCGCGCCGGGACCGCACGTCACCAGGGCGACGATATTAGCGACGTTCGCGGTCAGGGCCTGGACGCCGACTGCCAGCAGCGCTGGATAGGAGATCAGTGAGGCGATGCCGCCGGCCGTACCGACGATGCCTGCCAGCACCCCGGCCGTTGCGACCAGCACTGCGGCCGCTGCGCCGGTCATGGCAGCGGACTTGGCCGGCGTTGGACGGGGGGAGCCATTTCCGTTCGGATTCTGCCAGCGTGTTGAGGGCAGCAGCCTGAGCCTGCCGTTGATTCCCGGACGGTAGTCGGTCTGCTCAGTCAAGATCATCCAACGCTACGTTTGCTCGTCGCCTGCTCCGATAGCCATCAGCGTCATAGGCACGATGCGAACGATAGCGGCAGTGCCGGACATCACGATGTCGTAGAGCGTCGGCCGCTTATCCCGCGTGGGAGGTCACGCACGAAATGAGCAATCATCCAGCGAGACGTGGCCCGTCAGAAGCGCGCCGCGTTCGGCATGCCGCGCGTCCGGTGCGGAAGTGCAGGGAAGCATCCAAACGTCGGCCTCTACCATTTCATGCTGTACACCGCCATTGCCGACCAGCCTGTAGGGCGGGATTCTGCTGCCATCACGCTGCCACAATGATCAAGGCCCGACCGCCATATCCGGCGATCAGGCCTCTGACCTGCTACTTCTTGGTAGCGGGGGCAGGATTTGAACCTGCGACCTCTGGGTTATGAGCCCAGCGAGCTACCGAACTGCTCCACCCCGCGTCGTGGTACTCAACTGTATGGGCCCCGACGGCCCGAGGCAAATCGGCCCGTCGGCCGCCGGGCAGCGGCTTGCCAGCGGCCTACGCGCCGACCGAAGCGGCTGGCGGCAGCGTCATCCAGACCCGGAAGCGCACTCGCACCGGAGCGGTCGGCAGCTGCGTGAGCTGGTGCGGATCCGACGCGGTGGCCAGGTCAAGCACCCGGACCGGGGTGCCGCCGAAGCCGCTGAGCCGGCCTGGCCGAGGCGGCCAGGACGACCGGCCGGCGGCCCGCCGACCCGATCGCGGCGAGGACAGTATTCACGGCCGTGGCCGGCTGGCCGGCCATGGACGCCACCGGAACGCCGCACATGCCCCGGATCACCTGCGAGAACTGCGACGCCACGTTGCCGGAGACGATCACGACGGAGCCCTTACGCGGGATCTGCGCGCACAGGGCGCTGACCGCGGCCGTCTCGCCTTCGCCAGTGCGCCGCAGGGCGAGACCCTGGGCCACGGGCTGGAGTCCGCCCTTGCTGCCGGAGTGGCTGATCCCAATGCCGAAGGTCGTGGCCACCGTCGGCACGAGCATCGCCGCCGTGCAGAACACGCCGACCAGGGCAGCCGTCGCCGCCCCCGCACCCCGGCTGCGGGCCCGCACCGTGAGCCAGGCCGCGGCCCAGCACGCCCCGAGGATCAGCCCGGGCGCCACGATGACCGCCAGCCGCTGACTCGCCCACGGCTGGTCCGGGGCGATCTCGGGCGCCCACAGCACGACGGCGGACCCGGCACAGACAATCGCGATCGGCAGCGCCCAGAGCCGCCAGCGCAGGTCCGGATCGCGCCAGGTCAGCAGCGCGCGCAGGCAGTTGCAGACCAGCGCCGCGACCGCTACGCCGCCCAGTAGCAGGGTCGGCAGGCCGATGTACCAGATGACCCAGTAAAGGGTCTGCTCGGAGTACAGCCGACCCGGGTCGGGGGGCAGTCCCTGCGCGCGCTGCAGCCCCGCGATGAAGGTGGCCATGGCCGCGCTGGGGTGACCTCGCACCGTCTGCACGTACGGCCGGATCGCGAAGGCCGTCAGCGCCGCCACCGTGGCCAGGCCGCCGACCTCGGGCAGCCATCGCAGCGGGATCTTGGCCAGCAAGGCGGGCACCGTCCGCCGCACCGAGGGCAGCCTGGTCAGCTGCCCCGCGACGACCGCCAGGGCGAGCAGCCACACGGCCGCGACCCCGGCTATCGCCACGGTCCCGCCGACCGTGTCCAGGAACGGCCGGTCCAGGACATACATCCCGGCCAGCCCGTAGATCGCGCCGAGCGCGAATCCGATGAGGAAGGGGACGCCCTGCGGGCGCCGGCTGATCAGCAGCAGCGCGGCGAACGGGATCGCGGGCAGCAGATAGAGCAGCCCGTCGAGACTCAGCAGCAAGCCGAAGCCGAGCGCGAGTCCGGCCAGCGCGGCCAGCACCCGCTCGGGCGTGAGCCAGACCGCCCAGGTCGCCGGCGTCGCGCAGCCGGCGCAGCGGGCTCGCCCGCCCGACCGCGCCGTCCGCCTCGGCCGGGCCAGCACCGCCGGCCGCGCCGACGGAGGCCGGCCGGAACGCGGATCGCACCAGCATCGAGTCGGCCAGCAGGCACAGACCTCCGAACAGCACGACCTGCAGCGCCGTCTCGCTCAGGGTCGAGCGGCTGATGTATTGCTGCGGCAGGCTGACGCCGAGCACCAGCGCGCCGGCCGGGGCCCACTGCGGCCCGACGAGCCTGGCGACCAGACCGGCGAAGCTGAGCGCCGCCAGGCCGCCCAGGACCGGCCCGACCGCCTGCGCCCCGGTGATGCCGTGGATCCAGAATCCGGCGGCGATCAGCATCGGCATGCCGGGAGTCACCGCGGGGAACAGCGACGAGCCGCGGCTGAGGAAGCCGTTGCTGGCGAAGACGAGACCCTGGTGGGCGCCGCCGAACGCGGCGGCCTGCTGGGCGATGGGCAGGCCGCCGTGCTGCGCGGCCCAGTAGCCCGCCTGCAGATAGGTACCGGCGGCGCGGAGCACGATCAGCGACTGCGAGCTCTCCCGGATCTGCCACGCGATCAGGCCGGTGACCACCGCGACAGTGGCGAGCAGCCCGAACCACGCGGGCCACGCCCGGGCCGGCGCGGCCCTGGCCGGTCCGGACCGGGGCCAGGTCGCGGGCACCTCGCGCAGCCCGTTGACGGTGAGGGCGGCCGCGAGCGGGACGGAGATGAGCAGCATCGGCACCGGCAGGAAGCTGCCGCCGAGCAACAGCGGCAGTCCGGGCAGCAGCCACGCCGCGATGAGGATCGCCGGCAGCGCGGTGAGCCGCGCGAGCGCCGAGCCGGCCGCCTCGCCGGCGACCGGCCCGGCGGCGACTTGCCCGGTCGCGGCCGGTCCGGCGCGCCGTGGCCGGACCCGCCGCCAGCCACGGGCTAGGGGCGCGAGCGCGGCGCTCGCCCGGCCGGCCAGCCTGCGGCCGGGATTCGTCGCCGCGGCCGGGCCGGTGCGGCGGCGTGCCGTCGGTGGTCTCGACCTTGTCCAGCGTCTTCGTCGCGGAGTCGGCGGCGGCCTGACCCGGTCCCGGACCGGGCTGCGCGCCTGCGGCAACCTCGACCGCAGCGTCGCCGGCAGCGTCGGACGGCGCGGGAGCCGCCGCCTGCGGCGGGGCCGACTCCGCGCTGACCGCCAGGTCCGGCCGCCCGGGCGGCTCTTCGCCGCTGTGCGTGCGGTCGGGGCTGTCGGGAACGCGCACGGCTCAACTGTAGAGGTGCGGGCCCGAAGGCCAAACTGGTGACGTCACGGCCCGCAACCACGGGGCGGCGCGGGCTGGCCGACAACGGTCGCTGTGACCCGGACCTGTCCCGTCCTTTACTTGTGCGTGTATTTCAATCCGTTAACTCCACGTAACATGGGTAGACGTAACTAGCGGCACGGACCCCGCCCCGGGCCAAGTGGGATGAAGACCTCGAGGAGCGATGAGCCGCTACGACGACGAATCCGGTGAACCGGAGCCCCATCCTGCCGGGCAGGCCGAGGAAACCGGACCGGCCAACCCGCGCCCCGCTCGCAGCCGGACAACCGTCCCGGCCGCGCGGCCAGGCTCCGCCCGATCTGGTGCCCGCAGGTGGATCGGCGGCCGGTACTCGACCCCGTCCATGGCGCTCGGCTCGCTCGCCTGCCTGCTGGCCATCGTCCTGGTCGGCGCTTCCCTCACCGTGTACCTCAAGTACCGCGAGGTCTGGGATTCGATCAACCGGGTGGACGTCTCCGCCGACCTGCACCATAACCGGCCGCCCGCAGACCCGCACGCCATCAACCTGCTGCTGATCGGGTCGGACTCGCGCGTCGGAAGGAACGGCGCCATCGGCGGCCGGACTGACATCGGCGGCGCGCGGTCGGACACCGTGATGGTCGTGCACATCGCGCCCGGCGCCCATCAGGTCGTGGTGATCAGCATCCCGCGCGACTCCGTCGTCCCGGTCCTCGGCTGCGCGCCGGAGGTGGGCGCTACCGGCCAGACGGCGCAGCCCGGAGCCGTCGAGCAGATCAACTCGACGTTCGCCTACGGCGGCCCCGGCTGCCTGTGGGAGACGATCGAGCAGACCACCGGCATTCACCTCGACGACTTCATCGCGATGACCTTCGTCGGCTTCGAACGCGCCGTCGACGCGCTGGGCGGGGTGGAGGTATGCCTGCCTGCGGCCGTGAACGATCCGATGTCTGGCCTCGACCTCAAGGCCGGGCGGCACCACATCTGGGGCGCGCAGGCGGTCGCCTTCTGGCGGACCCGCGAGGACCTGGGCATGGGCGATGACCTGCAGCGGATTCAGCGCGACCAGTTCCTGATGGCGTCCCTGTTCCAGGGCATCGAGCGCAGCGGCCTGCTCAACAGCCCGACCAGGATGTACAGCGTCATCTCCGCACTGACCAAGAACCGAAACATCACCATCGACGATCAGCTGACGCTCGGCGGGCTGCTGAACATCGGCAAGGACCTGCGCGGGATAGCCAGCGACTCGGTCCAGTTCGTGACCGTGCCCTGGGGCGCCTACCCGGCGAACCAGAACTGGGTCCAGTGGAAGCAGCCCGACGCCGGCCACCTCTTCTCCGCCATTGCGCACGACACGCGGCTGCCGAAGGCGGCCAAGAAGGGCAAGAAGGCGACCAAGAGCCAGCCGGGCACGGCCGCCACGGTCTCCGTCCGCCCGTCCGACGTGCAAGTGTCCGTCCTGAACGGCACCACCACCCACGGGCTGGCCACGAGCACCGCAGCTGCCCTGACCGCCCGCGGCCTCCAGGTCATCGGCCAGCCGACCGACGCCGCCACCAGCACCTACACGCACTCGGTCATCGAGTACGCGACGGCGGCCGAGCTACCGGAGGCGCAGTACCTGGCCAAGCAGGTCGGGCCGGCCGGTGACGTCGACGTGCAGCTGGACTCCCAGCTCAGCTCCACGTCGCCGCTGCAACTGATCCTCGGCTCGACGTTCACCTCGCTGCAGGTAGTGCAGCCCGCCCCGACCAGCAGCGCGACCATCCAGAACATCGCCAGCACGTATGGCGGGGTCACCGGCAGCGTCAATATCTGTCACGACCAGGCCGCGTTCGCGGGTCCCGACGGCGGGTAGCACCCGGCCCGGGGCTACCCGGCCGCTGCCCAGGTCAGCGCCGGTGTAGACGGCAGCCGAGCGGGCATGGTCCCCGTCCGGGGATCATGACATGAGCCGGGGCAGGGGACGCGGGCCGGTGGTCCGGCGCGCGCTGGGGGTGCTGGCGGTCGTCGTCGCGATCGCCCTGGTAGCGGTGTCGCTCACCGCCTACCTGAAATACCGGTCGATCTGGGACAGTATCGCCAGAATCCAGGTGGTTGGCCTCGGTCACCGGCCGCCACCGCTCAACCCGGCGATGAACGTGCTGGTGATCGGCTCGGACACCCGCGCGGGCGCGAATCGCCAGTTCGGCGCCGGCATCACCGGTCAGCGCTCAGACACCATCATGATCTTGCACATCGCGTCGGGCGGGCACAACGTGGTCGTGCTCAGCATCCCGCGCGACTCGGTCGTGCCGGTGCTGGCCTGCCCGCCGGAGGCGGGCTCCACGGGCCAGGCCGCGCAGCCGGGCCAGGCCGAGCAGATCAACGCCACGTTCGCCAACGGCGGCCCTGGCTGCCTCTGGAAGACGGTAGAGCAGACAACCAGAGTCCGCCTTGATCATTTCATCGAGATCAACTTCACCGGGTTCGAGAAGATCATCGACGACATCGGCGGAGTCAGCATCTGCCTGCCGTTCGCGGTGCACGATTCGCAGTCCAAGCTGAACCTGAGCGCCGGGCGGCACCACGTGCGGGGTGCGCAGGCGCTGGCCTTCTGGCGGGCCCGCTACATCGGCGAGGGATCGGACCTGCAGCGCATCCGGCGCGACCAGTACCTGATGGCATCGCTGCTGCAGGGCCTCAAGCACGCCGACCTGGCTTCGAGCCCCAGCCAGCTGATCCGGGTGGTCACCGACGCGGCCAGGTACATGACCACGGACTCCGGCCTCAGCCTGCCGGCGATGATCGGCATCGCTGCCAGCCTGCAGGGGCTGCACTCATCGGCGGTCCAGTTCATCGAGCTGCCGACGGTGCCCTACGCGGCGAACCCGAACTGGGTCAGCTGGCCCGCGAGCGACCGCAGGCTATTCGGAGAGATCGCCCGTGACCAGGGCGTTCCGGCCGCGTCCCGGCACCGGCAGGCGCAGGCCGGAGGAGGGCACGGAAGCCTCCTGACGCTGCCGCAGCCGGCCGGTGGCAACCCCGGCAACCTGGCCCGTCAGTACGGCGGCATCACCGGCAACGCGAACGTCTGCCACGACGCGGGTGCGTTCACCGGCCCGCGGGGCGGCAGCTTAGCCTCCGGCCGAGGCCGGAGCAGCGTGCGTTACCGGCGGACCCAGACGTACTTATAGGGCGCGCCTGGCGGCAGCTTGACCCGGTGCCAGGACCGTACGCCGCCGTCCTGGCTGAAGATCCACTTCATGGTCGAGCCGGTGTACTGCGTGTCCACGCTCCACGGGGCCGTGCAGCCCACGTAGTACGCCACCGACGGCGACACCAGCGCGCAGGGCGGCTTGACCCCGAGCTTCTCCAGCCGCTGCGCCTTGCCCAGGAATGGCCGGACCGACGCCGCGTTGGCGACCTGCCCGCTGAGCACGACGTGCTGGGACACCGCGCCGGCGACCAGGAACACGCCGGCCAGCACCGCACCGATGGTCTTCCACTTCGGCACCCGCACCAGCCAGGTGATCCCGTCGGCCGCCACGATCGCCCCCAGCGCCCAGCAGGGCAGGAAGTAACGCGGGGCACCGAACGGGACGAGCAGAATGTACAGCGCTCCGACCCAGGCCGCGGTGACGAGCGCGAGCAGCGAGGACCGCCGGGACGGCAGCCGCCAGACCGCGACCAGACCCAGGGCGATGAGCCCGAAGAACGCGAGCCACCACAGGTACAAGGCCGGGTAGTAGAACTGCTGGCAGGTGCCCGGCTGGCAGTACCACGGGCCGCTCATGGTCCGGACCTGCATCAGCAGCGAGAAGTGCAGCCCGAACGTCGGCGGCTCCTGCCCGGCGAGGTGGATCCGGTTGGTCAGGCCGCCGAACCAGAGGTAAGCCTCGGCCACCCACTCGATGACGCCGAGGGCGGTGCCGATGATCATCGCGACCAGCAGCCGCGGCTGCCGCCAGTCCCGGACCACGATCGGCGCCAGGAACGTCGGGGCGAGCACGAAGACGATGTTCTGCGGCCGCATCATGACGATCACGAAGGCCACGAACGCGATCGCCGGCAGCACGACCCCCGGCCGGACCCGGTGCGCCACGGCCTGCAGCAGCAGCCCGGTGATCGCCAGCGCGCCGAACCCGGCCCACAGGTCCGGGTAGACCTGGACGCCGCTGAGCTGCGTGATCGCCAGGCTGCCGAAGATGAAGCCGGCCAGCGCCAGCACCCAGGCCGGGCGCAGGCCGCGCCAGCACAGCAGCGAACCGAACAGGGCCACGCCGGATAGCAGCGCCATCCAGACCCGCAGCACCGTCAGCGAGGTTGTGATGAGGGTGACCGGGGCCGCCAGCAGTCCGACCCCGTGACCATGCACCGGCGGCAGGAACACCCCGGAGGCGTGCGCGCTGGTGCGGGCGATGTAGGTGATCTCGTCCGCGCCGAGCGGCAGCCGGAGCAGGGCGGGCAGTAGTTCTGCCAGGAAGAACAGCACGCTGACCAGCGCCGGCCAAGCCAGGCTGTCCGGTCCGAACGGCGCTGGGCCCGGCCGCTTGCCGGCGTCGTCCGGCCGCTCGCGTAGCCGCGTTTCCTGCACGTAGATCTCCCTTGGCGGACTGTGGCCGCTGGCCCCGCGGATCGGGCCGGGCTGCCCTGGACCGGGCGCCGGGCGCGGCCGGGGCAGGCGCTGCAGATCTTACGCGCGGCCAGCCCAGACCCAATCGACCGTACCGTAAACTGACTACCGGGTCTTCCCGGTAGTCACACCAGCGCCGGGCGACACTCTCCAATTTGCCCGCAAGACGCGCACTGGGTCTTCGGCCGCAGGTTAAAGCCAGGCAAAGACTGCGCGACCGCCGGCTGCTTGTGGCCACGGCACATAGGCCGAATCGATAGAATCTGACGGCCGCCCGACGTACGGAGGTTGAGGTGGGACTCGCCACGCCGGCGGTCAAGTCTTCGCAGGATGCTGCGGACGAGCGACCGGTACGCAGATCGCCAGCTCCCTATCTGGTGCTCGCGCTCTACCTGATCGGCGCCCTGTACGTGACCGCGCGCCTATGGTCGGATCCGGCCGGGCTCGCGCAGAACGGCGACCTGCACGACGTGGATCAGATGGCGTGGTTCATGCGCTACGCCGAGCAAGCCGTCGTGCACTTCCATCTGCCGGCACTGGTCACCAGCGCGATGAACGCGCCGCACTCGGTGAACCTGATGTGGAACACTTCGCTGCTGCTGCCCGGCGTCATCATGTCCCCGATCACCTTTATCTGGGGCCCGCAGGTAACCCTGAACGTCCTGCTCACGCTCGGCTTCGCCGGCTCAGCGGCCAGCATGTACTTCGTGCTGCGGCGCTGGGGGGCCCGGATCAGCTCGGCCGCGCTCGGCGGTGCGCTGTACGGGTTCTCCCCCGCGATGACCGGCTCTGGCATCGGCCACTACCACCTCGTGCTGGCCTTTGTGCCGCCGCTCATGATCGACGCGATCCTGCGGATCGTGACCGGCCGCGGCGGTGCCATCCGCAACGGGCTCTGGCTCGGCGTGCTCGCGGCGGCCCAGTTTTTCATCGGCGAAGAGGCCCTGATCGACACCGCGATCGCCGCCGCCGTGCTGCTCGTCGTGCTGATCGCGTGCCGCCCCAAGGACGTGCCCGGCCGGCTGCGGCCCAGCCTGATCGGCGGCGGCGTGGCCGTGGTGACCGCGCTCGTGCTATGCGCCCGGGGCCTGTGGGTTCAGTTCCACGGCTTCCACTCGAACGGCGCCTACAACGTGGTCAGCCACCACGGGCAGCTGACCCACCTCTACACGATCCCGTATACGTTCGTAGTCCCCTCTGACCAGGTGCTGTTCCACAACGGCTGGTCGGAGGGCGTCGTCAATAACTATCCGCAGCCCACCCCCGAGTACCTGGCTTACCTCGGCATCCTGCTGGTGGTCGTGCTGCTGGCGGCCGGCATCTACTACTGGCGCAGCCTGCCGATCCGGGTCGCGTTCCTCACCTTCATCGTGCTGGAGATCTTCTCGCTCGGCGCCCAGCCCATCGGCCCCTACCCGGGCGCCGCGCTGCCGTGGCACTGGATCGAGAACCTGCCGATGATGAGCTCGACGCTGCCGGACCGGCTGTCGTTGCTGGCCGACGGCGCCGCCGCCGCGGTGCTGGCGTTCGCCCTCGACAAGTTCCGGTCCCGGGAAGTGCGCGCGGATAGCAAGACCTGGCAGAAGCCTGCCTTCGTCGGCATGGCCGTAGCGGTGATCGCGCTGCTGCCGCTGTTCCCCGTGCCCTACGCCCCCGGCGTGGTGGGCGCGGCGCCCGGCGGCTACGTCAGCGCTATCGAGTCGCTGCACCTGTCCGATAACGCCACCGTGCTGGTGGTGCCGGTCCCGAATGGCGGTGTCACCTGGCCCATGCGCTGGTACGCCGACAAGGGCCTGCCCGCCCACATGATCGGCGGCGACTTCATCGACGCCAGCGCCAAGGGCCGCAAGTCCCGGTCCGGCCGGGCCGGCGAGACGCCGTTCACCATGTACCTGGACGCGCTCTGGGACAAGGTGGACGACGCCGGGCCGGGCCCGAGCATGGCGGCGATCCAGGCGCAGATGGCGGCCTGGAAGCCTGCCGGGATCGTGGCCTACTCTTCGCCCACGTCGCCGCTGGGCTCGTACCTGCTCAAGATCTTCGGGAAGCCGACGGCCCAGTACGGCAACGTCATGGCCTGGAAGACCAACTCGTCCTGGATGTGATCCGCCACCGCGCGCCCGCCGACGGTGCCGCCCGGCTAGCCGGAGAACCGGGTGACGTACTCCGCGAGCCGGCCGGCGATCTCTGCTTCGGACAGCGCCAGCCGTTCCAGGATCGTGTACCGGCCGGGCCTGGTCTCCGGGGCGAAGGCCACCGCCCGGACGAACTCGGCGTCGGACAGGCCCAGATCCCGCGGCAGCCGGGGCAGGCCGTGCCGGGCCAGGCAGCCCGAGATCTCCGCCGCGAGGTTGTCGTCGCCGCGCAGGAACGTGCAGAACAGCGCGCCCACCCCGGCCAGCTCGCCATGGCTGGCGGTGCCCGGATAGAGCCGGTTGACGGCGTGGAAGATCTCGTGGTCGCCGCCGCTTGCGGGCCGGCTGGAGCCCGCGACCGACATGGCGATCCCCGACAAGATCAGCGATTCGGCCAGGATCGTGAGGAACTCATCGGACCTGGCGTCGCCGGGCTGGTGCAGCACGGCCTGAGCGGCTGACCTGGCCATGGCGGCGGCGAGCCCGTCCATCTGCTCGCCCACGTCCGCGACCGCGAGTTCCCAGTCGGCGACCGCGGACAGATTGCTCACGGCGTCGCCGATGCCGGCGGTGGAGAGCGCGACCGGCGCCTGCCGCACCCGGTCCAGGTCCACCAGCACCGCCGTCGGCATGACCACGCCGTAGGAGCCGGGGCCTGACTCGTGCTGCAGCGTGCTCATCGGCGAGCAGATACCGTCGTGCGCGAGGCTGGTGGCCACCGCGACCATCGGGATGCCCGCCATGTGCGCGGCGAACTTGGTGACATCGATAGTCCGGCCGCCGCCGATGCCGGCGACCGCCTCGAATGTGCCCGCCCGCAGTTCCTGGCCCAGCTCCACCGCGGCCTCATACGTGCCCTGCTCGGCCCGGTACACCTTGGCGGCGGCCAGTTGCAGGTCGGCGCAGACGCTGTCGCCCTGGCCCGGCCCCACCACGACCGCCATCCGGCCTTCCCTGGCGATCCGCTGATCGGCTAGCAACGAGCCCAGGTCGGCGACGGCCCCGGCCCGGACCTCGATGAACAACGGCGCGGCTAGCATCCTCGCCAGCAGTGGCATGATCCTCCTGCCCGAAGCGGTGGCTACGGCCGCGAGACTAGCAGCGCCCGGCTATCTCCCTGGCCCGGCGCAGGTCCTCGTGATTGTCGACCTCGACCCACTCGACCTCGCCGATGGGCTCCAGTGCCACCGACCCGCCCCGGTCGGCCAGCACCTGGAAGCCATCCTCGTAGTACAGGTTCGGGTCCCGCCGCCAGGCCGACTCCAGGGCGTCGGCCAGCGCGATTGCGGCCCTGGGCTCGATCAGGCTCACGCCGATGTACTCGCCGTGCGCGTCCGCCGGGTCCATCTGTTTGGTGATCCTGGTGAGCATCCCGCGGTCGTCGGTCACGACCTTCATTTCCTCGTCCGCGAGCTTCTTGACCGTGTCGACGGCGAGGATCAGGTCCGCGGCCAGGTCCGGGCGGCGCGCCGCCAGCAACTTTTGCTCCACGCTCGGCGGGTGCACGGTGTCCCCGTTCACCATCAGGACGCCGCGGCCGAAGTGCTCGCGGGCGAGCCAGAGCGAGTAGGCGTTGTTCCACTCCTCGGCCCGGTCGTTGTACACGAGTTCCAGCGCGACGCCGTGCCGGCGCTCAAGATCGGGCGCCCGGTCGGCGATGGCCGACGCCGCGTAGCCGACGACGACGACCACGTCGGAGAGCCCGGCGGCGGCGAGGTTACGCAGCCCGATGTCGAGGATGGTCGACTCGCCCGCCACCGGCAGCAGCGTCTTCGGCAGCTGATCGGTGTCAGGCCGGAGCCGGCGGCCCGCTCCAGCCGCCATAACCAAACCGATCAACGGTGGTCTCCCTCCCGGAGCGCAAGGCAGCTCGTCAGGACTTTCGCACAGATGAGCCACCCAAGATATGCGCTCAGGGCCACGTAGGCCAAGGTCCCGATGCCGACGGCAGCAGCCGCGCCCATGAGCAGCATCCGGCCTTCCCAGCCGAGCGCCCCGCCGCGCTCGCGGTCCCCCTCGGTCAGCTCGACCGTCCAGTTGCGCCGCCGCCGCTTGGCCATGATCACCGGCCGGCCGGGGGCGGCCAGGTCCGCGTACCGGACCAGCAGCACCGCGCAGAGCGCGAACGTGGCCGGCGCCGGTATCCGTTGCGCCTGCCCGACCGTGGTCAGGTACAGGCACTGCCAGCCGAGCAGCACGGCCGGCACCAGCCAGTCCAGCCGCCCCGCGTGCCGGTTGCTCGACCCGAACGCGGCCAGCAGCATGATCAGGCAGGGACTCATGATCAGGATCCCCGGCACGCTCCGCAGGCCGAGGTAAGCCAGCATGGCCGTCGCCGCCAGGCCGAGGACCGCGGGCGGCAGCGGCAGCAGGTTGCCGCGCACCAGCGCGCCCAGGTTGCGCGCCAGGATCCCGTCGTCCCGCAGTAGCAGCAGCCGGTCCCGCCACAGCTCGGCTTCGTCCGGCTCCGCGGCCGGCGGGTCTGCCGCGGGCGCCCCCATCGTCGACCTCGGATGGCTCCGTCGCCGGCGGGCATCGGCCGCGGGCCGCCCCCAATTGTCGACCTCGGATGGCTCCGCCGCCGCTGCCGCGGGCCGACGTCCGGCTGGCGCGGCGCGGCGATGACCTCGTCCGGCTGAGCCGGGAACGGGGAGTCTCCGCCGCCCGGGCCGGCCGCCGGCTGGTCCGCGTCGTCGCCGGGAACCTCCAGCGAGTCCACGGCCGCGGGGTCAAGCCGGGGCCCGGCCGCGTCGCCCGCGGGCAGCAGCAACACGGAAAGGCCTGACGGCTCCTGCTGGCTCGCCGACCGGGCGGCGGCCGCAGCCTTGACCCGATCCCGCGGCGGCCCCTGCAGGCTGGCCAGGCCGAAACCGACCGCGATGATCGTCCAGTCGAGCAGCGCGAGCAGCGCGGCCCGGTCGCCCCAGATCGGCGCGGCGATGGCGATCAGCGCGACCCGACCGCCGGCCGGCATCCGCAGCGCCTCGGTGATGACGCGGCGCAACACGCCCCGGTCCGCGTCGTCGCGCCCACCGGGCCACGTACTCGCGGTCATCAGCTCGCGGATGCCCGTCATGGTGAGCACCGCGATGGCCAGGATCCAGATGCCGGACCAGCGGTCGGCCACCGCTCCGACCGCGAGGCCCGCGTAGATGGCGCACTCCGACACCGACCACCCGACGCTGGCCAGGTACCTGGCCTTCCCGAGCGCTTCCGCCCTGGCCGCCCCGTCGGCCCGGCGGGAGCCGACCGCAGGCGCCACGGCCAGGCTGCGGCCCGCCAGCACCGTGAGATAGCTGCCCGCCAGCGCGAGCGTCGCCCAGAAGTTCCCGGACCGGCTGCCCTCGCTCAGCCATCCTGCTGCGCACAGCGCCAGTGCCACCGAGATGCCGGTGACCGAGCTCGATCCGAGCGCCCGGCCCCGCGCCCAGTCCAGGACGATCCGGGCGGTGTCCGCCAGGAACGGCGGTTCCCGGCCGAGATCGCCCTCCGGCCCGGCCGGCACGGTCGTCGCCGTGGTGCGGCTGCCGGCCGGATCGTGATCGGTGACGGCGAGCACGACGCCGGGCATGACCCGCGGCGGGTCCGAACCGGACCGGCCGGATGAGGCCGGTCCCGGCCGGCCACCCGGCTCGCGCCCGTGCAGTCCCGCGGCTATGTCACCCTCCGAACCTGACGCTCGCTCTCACGATAAGTAGTACGAGTGCTACCAAGCGTACCGAGGATGCCCCAAGGGCACCCAGGCAGACACTCCGTAACGATTGCGGGCCGGACCGGGTAGGGTCCGGCCATGCGCACAGTGGCAGTGGTCCTGGCCGGCGGGGCCGGCCATCGCTTCGGTCCTGGCATACCCAAACAGCTGCACTTGCTCGCCGGCCAGAGCCTGCTGGAACGATGCGTCGCCACCTTCAGCCAGGCGCCCGGGGTGGACGCGCTGCTAGTCGTGGTCGCCGCCGAGCACGCGGGCGAGGTCCGGGACCAGCTGGCCGGCGTGCCCCGGCTGGCCGCGGTCGTCAACGGCGGCGCGGCCCGCACCGACTCCACCCGCAGCGCGATCGAGTGGCTGACCCGCCAGGCCAGCCCGGACGACTGCAAGATCCTGCTCCATGACGCGGCCCGGCCGCTGGTCGACGCGCGCATCATCGCCGACTGCATCGCCGCGCTGGACAGCTGGGACGCAGTCGGCGTGGTCGTGCCCGCTACCGACACGATCGTCGAGCTGGCGGACGGCGCGTTCCACCGGGTGCTGCCGCGCGCGGCCCTGGCCCGCTGCCAGACCCCGCAGGGCTTCCGGTTCGGGGTGATCCGGCGCGCGTATGAACTGGCGGCCGCCGACCCCGGCTTCACGACCCGGCCGGCCACCGACGACTGCGGCGTGGTGCTGCGCTACCTGCCCGACGTCGCGGTGGGCGCGGTTGCGGGCAGCGAGCGCAACATGAAGATCACCTACGCGCAGGACCTGGCGGTCGCCGCCGCGCTGCTCAGCACTGGCGACCCCGAAAGCACCAGCGACCCCGCGGCTCCCTGACCGCCGCTTCGGCGTCCGCGCACCTACTCCGCGGGTCCCGACCCGGGGGGCACGGTTCCCGGTGGCACTGTTCCGGGCGGCACTGTTCCGGCCGACACTGGCTCGCGCGGCACGGCCTCGGGCACCAGCCGGCGCGGGCTGGTCAGGAAGCCGGTACCCCAGGTCATGTGCATGGTCGCGAGCACGAGCGGCAGCCGCGCGGCCGCGGCGGGGGGCAGCTGCCGGGCCGCGCGGACACCGACGAGCGAGACGGCGGCCAGGTAGCCCAGCGGCGCGGCGAACCCGACCGTGAGCACGGCCGGCCAGATCCCGCTGGCGCCCGCGGCCAGCGCGGACACACCAGCCAGGCCGGCCAGCGTTCCGGCCCCTACGGCCGCGGCGGCAAGCGGAGGGGCCAGGTAGCGCAGGTTGATGGTGCCGGCGTGCTGGCGCGCGACGACCCGGCGCCACCGGCCGTAGCGGAAGTACTGGATGCTGAGGGCGCGGACGGTGGTGCGCGGCCGGTAGGTGACGCGCAAGGCCGGCTGGAACCAGATCAGGCCGCCCGCCTGCCGGATGCGGTGGTTCAGCTCCCAGTCCTCGGCGATCTCGAACTTCTCGTTGTAGCCGCCGACCTGCTCGACGGCCTCCCGGCGGAACACGCCGAGGTAGGCGGTGTCGGCCGGGCCCGGCTCGCCGCCGGTGTGGTTCTTGGCGGCGCCGACCCCGTACGGCGAGGTCATCGCCCACGCGACGGCCTGCTGGAACGGGGTGATCCCCTCGGCCGCCATGACGCCGCCGACGTTCACTGCCCCGGTCTCCCGCAGCGTCTGCAGCGCGGTCCGGATGTAGCCGGGCGGCAGCATCGAGTGCCCGTCGACGCGGACGACGACGGGGTGGCTGGAGGCGCGGAAGGCGAGGTTGATCGCGGTGGCGATCTTGCCGGTCGGGTTGTCCACCACGGTGATGCGCCGGTCGGCGGCCGCGAGCTCACGGGCCAGCTCGGCGGTGCGGTCCCTGGACGGGCCGACGGCGATCATGAGCTCAAGCTCGCCGTCGTAGCTCCTGGCTGAGGACAGACCGGACCGATTCGGCCAGGTACGGCTCCTCGTTGCGGGCGGGCATCACCACGGAGACCGGCTCCGCGGTCCCGGTGAGCAGCGGCGCGCCGGGTCCGGCGGCCGGCTGGTGCCCGTCAGGCTGTTGGCTCATAACGCTGGTCACGGTACCGCCCCGAGGGCGGTTCCGGCGAGCCGGGGACGCCACAGCTGGCGGCGTCGGCCCGGCTCGCCGGATCAGCCTCACAGGCTGGCGTCCTCCAGCATCTCGGTGACGAGCGCCGCGATCGGGGACCGCTCCGACCGGACGAGCGTGACGTGGGAGAACAGCGGGTGCCCCTTGAGCTTCTCGATCACCGCCACGATGCCGTCATGCCGACCGACCCGCAGGTTGTCGCGCTGCGCGATGTCGTGGGTGAGCACGACCCTGGAGCCAGCCCCGATCCGGGACAGCACGGTCAGCAGGACGCCGCGCTCCAGCGACTGGGCCTCGTCGACCACCACGAACGAGTCGTGCAGCGACCGGCCCCGGATGTGGGTGAGCGGCAGGACCTCCAGCAGTTCCCGGTCCAGAACCTCGTCGACGATGTCCTTCGAGGTCACGGCCGAGAGCGTGTCGAAGACCGCCTGGGCCCACGGGTTCATCTTGTCGGCCTCGGAGCCCGGCAGGTAGCCCAGTTCCTGGCCACCGACCGCGTACAGCGGCCGGAACACCACGAGCTTGCGGTGCTGGCGGCGCTCCATCACCGCCTCCAGGCCCGCGCACAGGGCCAGCGCCGACTTGCCCGTGCCGGCCCGGCCGCCGAGCGAGACGATCCCCACCTCGTTGTCCAGCAGGAGGTCCAGCGCCACCCGCTGCTCGGCGCTGCGGCCGCGCAGGCCGAACGCCTCCCGGTCACCGCGCACCAGCCGGACCGACTTATCCGGCAGCACCCGGCCGAGCGCGCTGCCCGACCCGCTGACCCCGGATATCAGCACCAGCCCGGTGTGGCAGGGCAGGTCCCGCGCGGCAGGCAGCTCCAGCCGGCCGTGCTCGTACAGCTCGTCGATCTCGGCCGCGGTCACGTCCAGCTCGGCCATCCCGGTCCAGCCGGAGTCCGGTGGCAGCTCAGCCCGGTACTCCTGCGCGGTGAGCCCGACCGCGGCCGCCTTCACCCGCAACGGCAGGTCCTTGCTCACCAAGATCACGCTCTCGCCCTCGGCCGCCAGGCTGCACGCCACCGACAAGATCCTGGTGTCGCTGTCACCCAGCCGGAATCCCGCAGGCAGGACGCCGGGGTCTGAGTGATTGAGCTCGACCCGCACGCTGCCGCCGCTGTCCCCTACCGGGAGGTCGGCGTCCAGGCGGCCGTACTCGATGCGAAGGTCATCGAGATAACGCAGCGCCTGACGGGCGAAGTAGCCAAGCTCCGGATGATGCCGCTTGGCCTCAAGCTCGGTAATGACAACGACCGGCAGCACCACGCGGTGCTCGGCAAATCTGCCGATAGCTGCCGGATCCGCCAGCAGGACGCTGGTGTCGAGGACGTACGTGCGGCGCGGCGGGCTGCTGCTGACGGCGGCAGCCGCCGGTCGCCTGGATCGGACTGACCGGGCGGATTGACCGGGCTGATCTGATTGGCGGGCTGAGGAACTGGCCACTCGCTCTCCCCTGGGCGCCGCGTGGGCGCCGCGGTCGGACACAGACGTGTCGGCGGGACCGGGTCCGGCCAGCGAAGGGCCGGACGCCGGCCCTTCGCACATCTCGCCTGCGTACCAGGACGCGAAGCTCGATAATTCGAGGGCCTTCCCGGCGGGCGGCTAGGCACCGCCCGTCAATTCCGACCGTACCTAAGCGATGTCAGTGAAGGAAGTACCGTAACGAGCTGTTCACGCGCCAAATCGGCGATGTCTCGCGCCAAACGAGCGCAGCGCGCGGAGGAAGTCGACCTTCCGGAACGCAGGCCAGTAGGCGTCGCAGAAGTAAAACTCCGAGTGCGCGCTCTGCCACAGCAGGAAGCCGCCCAGCCGCTGCTCACCGGACGTGCGGATGACCAGGTCCGGGTCGGGCTGGCCGGCCGTGTACAGATGCTCGGCGATGTGCTCGACGTCGAGGATCTCGGCCAGCTCCTCGATCGTGGTGCCGCGGGTGGCGTGGTCCTGCAGCAGTGACCGCACGGCGTCCGCGATCTCGCGGCGGCCGCCATATCCGACAGCGACGTTGACGAGCAGGCCAGGCCGGCCCGCGGTGGCCTCAGTCGCGTCCTTCAGCACTTCGGCGGTGTCGGCCGGCAGCAGGTCGAGCGCGCCCACCGGCTTGACGTGCCAGCCCTCCGCCACCAGTTCCAGGACGGTGCCCTCGATGATGCGCAGCAGCGGCTCCAGTTCGGCGGCCGGGCGGGCCAGGTTGTCAGTGGACAGCAGCCACAGGGTGACGACCTCGACCCCGGCGTCCTGGCACCATCCGAGCAGCTCGAAGATCTTGTCGGCGCCTGCCTGATGACCGCTGCTGACGTCGGTCAGGCCGGCCGATCGTGCCCACCGGCGGTTACCGTCGCACATCACCCCAACGTGCCTGGGGATCGCCTGGGGCGTGAGCGCCGCCTCGAGCCTGCGCTCGTAGAGCCGGTAGGCGAGTCCGCGCAGTCGCATCCGGCACCCTTCCTCGCTGACGCCAGTACGGAATACTGCCGCCTGATCTGCTCGTTTGCTGGCTCACGGCCGGCTCGGGCTCGGCCAGGGCGCGGGCTTCAGGCCCCGTGAGAACCGTATCCAAGAATGCCACTAGTTCAGCAGAAGTCAGGACAGCGCGTACGCCGACGCCGCTCGCGCCCCACGCCTCGATCACTGCCCGCCTGGATAGCCGCCACTGGCCGCGGCCGGTGGCCGGCTCGCGGACCGCGGTCCAGCCCGCCCGTCCCTGACCCGAGTCAGGCTGGCCCGGCGCGGCCGGCTGGCGGGCCGGCTGATGCTGCCCGGGCCGAAGGTGCTGACCCGGCCAGACGTGCTGACCCGGCGGCTGCGGCCACGGGTGCTGACCCGGCAGCCCGGCCGCGTCGGTCGCGCCATGCGCCCCGGTGCCTGCGCAGTCACCGATCCAGACCGCGCTGGAGCGCAGCACGCACCGCAGCTCGCCGGTGCCCGGCAGATCGGCCCGGTCGCGCGAGCGGAGCGCGAAGTATTCGGTCTCGCCGGGAAGATAACTGCCCAGTTGGCCGGGCCCGGCCGCCGGGCTCGCCGTCGCCAACTCGCGGCCGCGGGGGGAAGCGGTCGTCCGGATCCGGCCACGCCGCGGCCTGCTCGGGATCGAGCCTGGCGTCGGTGAGCTGGCCGGCCAGCTGCGCGAGCTGGTGACCGCACCGCTGGCCGACGGACGCGAACGGGACCGAGTCCCTGGCCAGGCTCAGCGTGATCTCGAACGGCTGCCCGGCGCGATCGCGGCACGCCACTGCAGTAACAGACAGCACCGAGCCATCCACGCAGCGTAGTTCCCCCATAACGGAACGTTAACATCTTGGCTGCCGAAAGCGGCACCCCCGCGCGCGCGGCAAGATCAAATTAGCGCGGAAACTTTGCGTTCCCACCGCACGCAGAGTTACCGCGTTAAGTGCGCGGACTACCCGGCGGCGTCGTCCAGGGCGGCGGCGACCCGCCGGTGCGCGGCCCAGATCTCCTCGGGCAGCCCGTCGAACTGCGCGAGGTGCTGCTCACGACGCGCCATCTCCTGCTGCCACCGGGCGACGTCGATGGTCAGGAGCCGATCCAGGTCGGCAGCGCTGATCTCCATGCCGTCCAGGTCGAGCTCGGCCTCGGTCGGCACGATGCCGACAGCCGTCGGCCGGCCCCGCACCTCGCCGTTCTTGAGCTGAATCAGCCACAGCAGCGGCCGCAGGTTCTCCCGGTAGCCGGGCCAGAGGAAGTGCTTGTCTGCCGGGTCGACCTGGAACCAGTTGACGTGCGCGAAGATCGGCTGATCGGCCGCGGCGCCGATGATCTTGAGCCAGTGCGCTGCGTACGCACCCTCGGGGTAGGACATGAACGGCCGCATCGACATCGGGTCGTAGCGCAGCTGGCCGTCCACGCCCTCGGCCGCGAACGTGGCCTCGGCGCCGAGGGTGAGCCCGTCGTAGACGCCCTCGGCCAGGTCGGTGATCGCCCGGATCAGCGGCTCGCGGTCGCTGGTCCGACCGCCGAAGATGATCGCGTCGATCGGCACGCCCTTGGGGTTCTCGAAGTCCGCCGCGATGTTGGGCACCTCGCGCAGCGACGTGGTGAACCTGCTGTTCGGGTGCGCCCAGGGCTTGCCCACCTCGTCGCCCGAGCGCTCCGCGATGAGCTGGCCGGTCCAGTCCCGCCAGCCGGTGACGTCCGCGGGCGGCTTCGGCGTACGACCCTCCCACCACACGTCCTGGGTGTCGTCGTTGTAGGCGACGTTCGTGAACAGCACCCTGGTGCCGGGCGCGACCGAGCCGAGCGCCGTCGGGTTGGTCACTTCGTTGGTGTCCTTGGCCACGCCGAAGACGCCGAACTCAGGGTTGATCGCGTAGATCTTGCCGTCCTCGGGGTCGACCCGCAGCCAGGCGATGTCGTCGCCGTAGAACTCGACGTGGTAGCGGTCACCGAGGCTGTCCGGCGGGAGCATCATGGCCAGGTTCGTCTTGCCGGACGCACTCGGGAAGCCGCCGCAGATGTGCCAGGTATGGCCGGTGTGCTTGTCGGTGATGCCGATGAGCATGAACTGCTCGGACAGGAACTCGCCCGACGCCCAGCCGTCATAACGACGCCTGCCGGAGCCCGTGCGCGATCTTGCCCAGCAGCGCGTTGCCGCCGTAGGACGAGCCGAAGTGCAGGATCGTGCGCTCGTCGGCGATGGTGACGAAGTACCGCTTGTCGTCCGGCGTGCCCTGGCCGAGGTTCTCCAGGTCACCCGGTGACGTGCACGCCGCGGACGAACTTGTCTGGGTCGGCGAGGTCGTTCACGTACTCCACGCCGCACCGCGCCATCCGGATCATGTGCAGCGCGACGGTCCGGTGGTCGGTCAGCTCGATGCCCACCGCGTACGGCTCGAGCGGCGAGCCCGGCGGTGCCATCAGGTACGGGATGACGTACATGGTCTTGCCCGCGGACGCGCCGCGCATCAGGCCCTCGACCAGCGGCCGCATCTCTGCCGACGACCGCCAGTTGTTGTAGACGCCCTTGTCCGCCGGGTTGGCGGTGGCGACGATCGTGCGCTCCTCGGACCGCGCGGTGTCCTTCACGTAGCTGCGGGCGTAGTACCGCTCTTCGCCGGCCGGAAGGATCTCGCCGGCGGCCAGCGACTCGCTGATCAGCCGCGCGTCGTCGGCGGCCCCGATCACTTCAACCCGTGCGGCCCCGGTGTGGTCGGCCCAGCGCCGGATGTACTCGCGCACGCTGGGGTTCTTCAGTCCGGCGAGATCAAGACTTGTCTCAAGGTCATCCAGATTCGAGGCCGCACTGACTTCCGACGCCACGACCGGTCCTCCTCAAGAGCATTGCGGGCTTTGCGGGGTAGCACCGCTGCGGGGGTACCCGCCAGTAAGAAGGGAAACCAGTCCTGTCAAGCGGGATTCGGGGAGTGTACCCCGGCAGAAGGGGATCAATTCGGCCCGGTACCGCCGAAGTGACCCTCGTCACCTGCAGTCCGCCACGCAGCGCGCAGTCCGCGGCGGCGTCGGTGACCGCGAGCCGGCGCGCGCTGCGCCGCGGCCAACCCGGCCTCGCGGCGCGCGGCCGAGCGCGCCAATCGCGGCGGCCGCGGGACCGAGCGGCTCGCCCGCCCGCGCGCAGGGCCGCTGTCCGCCCGGCTACAGACCGGGTCCCTCGTCCCTGACCTGCTCAACCTTTGCCAGTGCGGCCCGCAGGTCGGCGAGCCAGCTGTCCTGATGCTGCCCGACGAGGCGTACGCACCAGGCCAGCGCGTCACTGCGGCTGCGCGCCACCCCGGCATCCACGAGGGTGTCGAGCACCAGCCGCTCCGGCTGTCGCAGCCTGGTCATGACCGGCACGGAGAACGTGGTGAACATCACCTTGCGGCCGGCGCAGTGCACGCCCCAGGAGACCTTCCGGCCGAACTTGTGCTCGGCTTCGCGGGCGATCTCGATGCGGTGGTCCCTGGTTTCCTCGCGGAATCGCAGGCTGCGTCCTTCGGCGGCCGCCGCGGTCTCGGCCTCGCTCGCGTCGTCCGCCGTATCCGGCGCGGCGAGCGTGCCGACGATCGTTATCTCCTCGCGGTCGACCCTGACCTCGGGCGTCTGCGTGAACCACTCGGCGGGAAGCCGCCCGGCGAACCAGCCGCGCAGTTTCTCTTCCGCGGCCGACGCGGCCGACGCCGCCGTGCTGCCCTGGCCTGGCCCGGCCGATGATTTCGTAGTCATGTAATCATGATTACACTAATGCACTTGACTGGCAAGCACGGCCGCGGAATCGGACTAGGGCACGGTCGCCATTCGAGTCAGGCAGGCCAGAGCGAGGGTCCGGCGCAGCCGCCGGGTCAGCCTGGATGGTGGCGGCAAGGCGCCGGTCAGCCGCAGCAGCAGGAGAAGCAGGCGCCGGTCAGCCGGAGAAGTCGCCTGCCACGGCGGCGGCGACCCGCGGGTAGATCTCCACCGCGCCGGCGAAGTCGCCGCTGAGCACGGCGGGCACGACCTGCACGTCCATGCCCGGCTCCGGTGCCTGCTCCATCATGCCGTTGCCGAGGTAGATCGCGACGTGCGAGATATAAGTAGGTGCGGTCGGGTCGGTGTGGTAGAAGAGCAGGTCCCCCGGCGCCAGATCGCTGAGCGCGATGCGCGGTCCCGTCTGGGCCTGGTCGACGGCGACCCTGGGCATGACGATGCCAGCCTGCCGCAGCGACCACTGCACCAGCCCGGAGCAGTCAAAGACGCTAGGCCCGGAGCCGCCCCAGACATACGGCCGGCCGACGCGGCTCAACGCGGCGGTCAGGAACGCCCGGATCTGCGTCACGGACAGGCCGGGCCCGTCGGCCGGGGTGATCCCCACGCCGCCGGCCGAGCCGGTGGTGACCGGCAAGCCGCGGGTGGCCGCCTGGGCGACGAGCGCGGTGACGGTCGCGCTGCGCGGCAGCGCGACAGCGATCTGCCGCATCAGCACGCTCAGCCGCGCGTGCGGCGCGCTGATCACGATCGCGTTGCCGGCCGGCATGCCCAGCGAGCGGGCGACCTTGTCCGACACGACCGCGTCCACGCCGCCGATGCCGACGGTGCCGAAGCCGCCGACCGCGAGCGATTCGGTCCTCGCGCCGGTCACCTGCACCGGCTTCCCGAGCGGCAGCTTGTCCTGCTTGCCCATCAGGTACGAGACCGCGATCCCGCCGTCGGCGACGTTCTGCCACAACTGGGTCGACCGGGCCGTGGGCGGCGCCGCGTACACGCGGAACCTGGACGGGTTCACGCCGAGCACCGCGACGTAACGGCCGTTGAGCTTGAGCCGGGCCGCGTCCAGCAGCTCCGCGTCGGTGACGCCGCCGAGCTTGCGGATGGCCTTGAGCACGCCGGCCGGCAGCGTCCGCGGACCGATCACCAGCAGATCAGCCGACCGGAGCTTGCGCAGCGGCGCCACCGCCGGGTGCACGCTCGCCGTCAGCCTGGCCACCGGAACGGATCCGACCGCGTCCAACTGCGGCAGGTACGCGCCGCCTTGCACGCCGCTCTCGGCGATGGGCTGGGAACGGGGTGTCCACGGGCTGGCTGTGCTCCGGGGGCTCGCGGCGGGCACGGCGGTGCCGGTGACCTTGTCCAGCCCGGGGACGCTGACGTGCGTTGCGACGGCGATGACGAAGCCGGCGGCGACCGTGGCGCACACGCCCGCGGTCAGGCGACGGTTCGCGTCGCGCACCCCAGACTCCCTCCGCCGGCGACTTGCCTTGCCGCACCCGCTCCCTTTGTTATCCAGGCACGGGACGCACTGCTCGTCAATACCCCCAGTTCCCCATGATGGTAGAGAAAATGCCGTTGAGTACAGCTCCGTGGCGAACACTTGGCGAACTGCGCGCGGCAGCGTGGTGAAGTGATCCGAGGTCAGCGCGACCCGGGCGGGCCCGGCGTACCGAGTTCCGCGCGCAACTGCGCCGGCTCAGTGACCGGCGCTCGGCAGGTGAAGTTGCGGCAGACGTACGCCGCGGCCTGACCGGCTACCGCCGGCCGGCCGGCCAGCAGCGGAATCTCCGCGGGCGCTGGCGGCGGCGGCTGGGTGCCGTCTCCGATCACGACGACGGCGCCGGGCGGCGCGGCCAGCATGGCGGTCTGCTGCAGCGCGTCCCGGCTCGGGCCGGCCGGGCCGACAACCGCTATCTCGGCCGGCCCGCTGAGCATCGCCTCGGCCACCGCGAGCCCCCAGCCAGCCGCCCGCGGATACCGCGCGGCGAGCACCGGCACGCTGGCGAGCGCAGCCTCGGCGGCCGACCGGTAGTCCTGCGACCCGGTCAGCGCGGAGTAGCTGAGCAGGGCGCCCGCCACCGCGAATGTGCCCGACGGGCTCGGACCGTCGGCCACGTCCGCAGGCCGGTAGATCAGCTGCTCGGCGTCGTCGGCGGTGTCGTAGAAGCTGCCGTCCGCGGCCCGGAACCGGTCCAGCGCGGCGGCGAGCAGCTCGCCCGCGAGGGTGGCCCAGCGGCCGGACCCGGTGACGCCGGCCAGCGCGATGAAGCCTTCGGCCACGCAGCCGTAGTCGTCGAGCACGCCCGCGGTCGCGGAGGCGACGCCGTCGCGGGAGGTGCGGGTGAGCCGCCCGGCCTGCAGATGCACGCCCGCGAGCAGTTCGCCAGCCGCCTCCGCGGCGGCGATGAAGTCCGGCCGGCCGAGCAGGACGCCCGGCTTCGGCCAGCGCCGCGATCGCCAGGCCGTTCCAGGCCGCGACCACCTTGTCGTCCCTGGCCGGCCACGCGCGCTGGCCGCGGGCGGCCAGCAGCTTCAGCCGCACCGCCTCGAGCCGGGTGGCATCGGCGGGGTCAGCTCGCAACTGCAGGACCGACGAGCCGTGCTCGAACGTGCCGGCCGCGGTGACGCCGTACGCCTGCGCGGCGAACGCCCCGTCGGCCGCGCCGACCGCCGCGGTCAGCTCGGCTGGCGTCCAGACGTAGAACGCGCCCTCGGCGCCGTCGCTGTCGGCGTCCAGCGCGGCCGCGAATCCGCCCTCGGCCGTGCGCAACCCGGTTATCAGCCAGTCGCAGGTCTGCTCGGCGATCCGGCGCGCGAGCCCGGTCCCGGTCCGGCGCCACAGGTGCGCGTAGACGCGGGCGAGCAGGGCGTTGTCGTACAGCATCTTCTCGAAGTGCGGCACCACCCAGTCCGCGTCCACGCTGTACCGGGCGAAGCCGCCGGCCAGCTGGTCGTACATGCCGCCGCGGGCCATCGCCTCAGCGGTACCCACGGCCATGGCCAGGGCCTGCTCGCCGCCGGCCGCGGCCGGGACCCGCTCGGAGTACCGGAGCAGGAACTCAAGCACCATCGACGGCGGGAACTTCGGCGCGCCGCCGAAGCCGCCACGGCTCGCGTCGAACTCGCGGGCCAGGCCGCCGACGGCCGTATCACCCGCGGCGCTCAGCTCCGGCTGACCCGCGTCCGCGGCACCGGGCACGCCCTGGCCCGCCTGCCCGGCCAGCGCGGCGGCGATCTGGCTGGCCTGCTCGGTGACCTGGTCCCGGTCCTCGCGCCAGGCCCTGGCCACGCTGAGGACGAGCCGCTGGAACTGCGGCCGGGGGAAGTAGGTACCGCAGAAGAACGGCTCGCGGTCCGGCGTCATGAATACTGTCATCGGCCAGCCGCCCTGGCCGGTCATGGCCTGGGTGGCCGTCATGTACACGCTGTCCACGTCCGGCCGTTCCTCACGGTCGACCTTGATGGCGACCACGTGCTCGTTCATGATCGCCGCGGTCTGCTCGTCCTCGAACGACTCGTGCGCCATCACGTGGCACCAGTGGCAGGCCGAGTAGCCGACCGAGAGCAGCACCGGGACGTCCCGCTCCCGTGCCGCCGCAAATGCCTCATCCGACCAGGGCCACCAGTCCACCGGGTTATCGGCGTGCTGGAGGAGGTACGGGCTGGTCTGCCCGCGGAGCCGCGCTGCCATGGCCTCATCCTCCCCTACGGCCGGCTGCCCGTACCGAGGTGCGGACAAGCAGTGTCGTTTCCCCCGAGGTTGCTGAGTACTCGCTGCAAAATAGCCCCCGGCTCTGGCAAGCGCCCGGCGGGCAGGTCATGCTGGTGGCTAGAGGCCGGCCAGGCGTGCTCGACGGACGGGTTGGCCGCAAGAGTGGCACGAACAAGTCCATCGCGGTGGAAAACGCCCGGTACACTGCCACGGATGCCATCGTTGGGAGCCCGGCGCCGCCGGGTCCCATCCGAGCGCCGTGGGCGGTCGCCCCGGGCTTTTCCGCAAGCGATAAGGCAAATTGGAGCTCCTATGCGCGTACTGGTCCTCGGCGGAGACGGCTTCTGCGGCTGGCCAACCTCGCTGTACCTGTCTGACCGTGGTCACGACATCACCATCGTGGACAACCTGAGCCGCCGGAAGATCGACGTCGAGCTCGAGGTTGAGTCGCTGACCCCGATCAGGCCGATTCACGAGCGGCTCCGCGTCTGGGAGGAAGTGTCCGGCCGCACGATCGACTTCGTGAACCTGGACCTGGCCACCGAGTACGACCGCCTGGTCGACCTGATCACCGACGTGCAGCCGGACGCGATCGTGCACTTCGCCGAGCAGCGGGCCGCGCCGTACTCGATGCGCACCGAGAAGACCAAGCGCTACACCGTGGACAACAACGTCCGCGCCACCCACAACCTGCTCACCGCGCTGGTGACGACCGGCAGCAGCGCCTCGCTGGTGCACCTGGGCACGATGGGCGTCTACGGCTACGGCTGGTCGGGCAGCGCCCCGATCCCGGAGGGCTACCTGACCGTCAAGGTCCCCACGCCCGACGGCGAGGTCGAGCGCGAGATCCTGCACCCGGCCAACCCCGGCTCGGTCTACCACCTGACCAAGACGCTGGACCAGCTGCTGTTCTCCTTCTACGCCGTCAACGACCGGCTGCGGATCACCGACCTGCACCAGGGCATCGTGTGGGGCACCCAGACCGACCAGTCCGCCAAGGACGACCGGCTGGTGAACCGGTTCGACTACGACGGCGACTACGGCACCGTGCTGAACCGGTTCCTCATGCAGGCCGCCATCGGCCACCCGCTCACCGTGCACGGCACCGGCGGCCAGACCCGCGCCTTCATCCACATCCGCGACTCGGTCCGCTGCATCGAGATCGCGCTCAACAACCCGCCGGACGCCGGCTCCAAGGTGCTGGTCCGCAACCAGGTCACCGAGACGCACCGGCTGCTGGACCTGGCCAAGATGGTCGCCGACATGACCGGCGGGGAGATCGCCTACCTGCCCAACCCGCGCCGGGAGGCCGAGGAGAACGACCTCGCGGTCCGCAACGACCAGTTCCTCGCGCTCGGCCTGCAAGCCCACCACCCTGTCGGAGGGCCTGCTCGAGGAGATCACCGAGATCGCGTCCAGGTACAAGGACCGGGTCGACCCGACGAAGATCATCGCCCGGTCGGTCTGGCGGGCCGGGATGGAGACCTCGGAGGACCTGATGACCGAGGTCCCGCAGGGCTAGTACAGCCCGGATTGGGCATCGTCAGCGTCGGCCGCGGGGCAATTGCCCCGCGGCCGGCGCTGATGTGTTCTAGCCGGCCACGCCGGCCTGGTTGAGCAGGCGCCGCGTGATCGCGGCCAGAGCAGCCGGACCAGGCTGCTAACGTGCGTATGTGAGCTCAGCCGATCGTGATCCGCAGGCCACCACGGCCCGCGGTACCAGGGTCCGCGGCACCCGGCAGGCGGAGGTACTGTCGGCCGCGCTGGATGAGCTACCCGGGTTCTGCAGCGCGCAGCAGATCCACGCCGAACTCCGCCGGCAGGGCGAGAACATCGGCCTGACCACCGTCTACCGGCACCTCCAGGTGCTCAGCACCGATGGCCTGGTGGACGCGATCCGGGACGCGAGCGGTGAGACCCTGTACCGGCGCTGCCGGACCGACGCCCACCACCACCACCTGACCTGCCGCAACTGCGGCCGCAGCGTCGAGGTCGAGGGCAAGGCGGTGGAGCGCTGGGCCGATGAGGTAGCGGCGCAGGCCGGGTTCACCAGCGTCGGGCACACGGTCGAGCTGTTCGGCCTGTGCCCGGACTGCTCCGCGGCCGCGGCGGACCCGGCGAACGCTGCCGAGGGCCAGGCGGCCGCCGAGCACCGCGTCCGCGGGCCAGCCGAGCCGCGGGCTAACGCCGGCCGCGAACCGTGGTGCTAGTGGCGCCGGGACTCAGCCAGCTCGGACGGGCCGACGTGCTTGTCCAGCCAGCCGTTGAGCGGCGCGGTCGCGGCCAGGAAATCCGTGATCCCGCGCCGCCGCCGTCCCCAGCCAGGCCTGCACCGGCCACTCCTGCCAGGCCGTAAGCCCCTTGCAGCGCAGCCACTCGATCCGCGGGTGATCGGCCGGGTACCCGCGGGGCGCGGACTTGAGCAGCTCGTGCCCGTGCACGTCGATCTTGTGCGCGCGCACGGCGGCGACCACGCGCTCGAGCTCGGCGCCCGAGTGGTCCGCCGCGACCGCCCGCCGGTAGCGCTCGAGCTGGTCGGGGGCCATCTGCCACATCCCGCTGCCCACCCCGAGCCCGCGGGCCGAGAGCTGGACGTAGCCGTCGCCGACGACGGCGCCGATGGCGGTCTTGTACGGCGACTTGTCCTTGCTGAACCGCACGTCCCGGTACGGCCGGAAGATCTTGCCCTCGCCGTGCTCGGGGCCTAGTTCGTCGAGCAACTCGGTCATCGGCTGGAGCACGCACGTCTCGTACACGTGCTTGTGCGCGAGCCAGTAGGTCTTGGAGTTGTCCGCCTCAAGTCCGTCGTAGAAGTCCAGCGCCTCCTCGGGCCAGCCCTGGAACGTCATCGTTGGCCTCCCGCCGCCCGACCGGATGTCCCAGCGCCGAGCATGCCACGCGGCCGCCGACAGCCGGGCCGAAATCCGGCCGACACGGTCGGCTAGCGCGCGGGACATGCGGGCCAGGCCAGCGCGGCGGGGTGCACGACGTGCGTCGGCAGCGGCGGGTGGGCCGACTGCCGGGTGGGCGCGTCCGAGATCAGCATGACCGAACCCGATCCGGTCGGGTAGCCGTACCGGGGCGTCACCTGCGCGTACGCGCCGGTCGAGGTGCTGGCCAGGAACGTCGCGGTGGTGGTGCTCCAGGCCAGCACGCCGGGCGCGATCGCCAGGTCGGTGAAGTCGTTCCCGGCGGGCAGCGCCAGCACGGGCCGGGCCGGCTGATCCTGCGCGGGCGAGTAGAGCAGCCTGGTGAAGTCCGGGCTCAGGTACGCGGTCCGGTGCCCGTCGGTGACGACGAAATCGGTGCCCCGCACCGGCGCCAGCACCGCGGGCAGCGCGGCGGGCGCGCGCGTCAGCAGGCTGTACGCCCGCAGCGACGTCTCGCTGCCGGGACGGTCAGACTCCGGCCAGACGACGAGCTGGCCGTCGAAGAACGGCGCCTGCACGTGCCCGCGGCGCACAGTGACGACCGCTCCGGTGTCCAGGTCCGCCAGCTCGATCTCGACCAGGCCGCCCTGGCCGTAGCCCTGAGCCCAGGCGGCGTAGTGCCCGCTGACGGCGGGCGCGTGCCACGGGCTCGGCCACGGCGTGCCGTCCGGCCCGGTCAGCGAGTGGCCGAGCACCGCAGCGCGGCCGGTAACGGCATCCCAGGCGTCGACCGTGAACGAGTCGAGGTCGGTGACCGAGCTGGTCTGGGTCCAGACCAGCCACCGGCCCGCCGAGGCGCCGTCCGCCTGATCCGCGGCCGGATCGGCGAACGGGCTGATCGCGCGCAGCCGGCCGGTCGCGAGGTTCAGCGCCGCGACGCCGGCGAAGCCGGGCGTCCAGGCCGCCACGTACGCGGTCCGGCCGTCCGGCGCGGCGCCGAGCGGAACCAGCGCGGCCGCGGCCGAGCCCGGAACGGCGCTGGCCAGGGCCTGGGTCAGCCCGCCGAGCGGCGCAGCCGCGCAGAACGCGGCCGGGCCAGCGGCCGCGACCGGGACCGGGCTCGGACCGAGGTCACCCCCGCTCGGTGTCGTCGCCGGCCCGGACCTCTCGCGTCGCGCTGCCCGTCCGCGGCGCAACCGGCCGAGCACCGCGGCGCACGCGCACGCGCACGGCGCGCTCGCCGGTGACGCAGCGGCCCGGCCGGGCCGTCACGTCCGCGAGCCTTCTGAGCCTGCCGGCTGACCACACTCCGGTTAGATCGCGGCTGCGCCGGGACACGTTTCGGCCGATCGGCGGGGCCGTTACCAGTCGTAGCCGCGGGCGCCGACGATGTCCGCGATCACGCCGGACGGCATCGACGAGTAAGCCGGCACGGTCATGGCCCAGCCGATGCTGGTCGCGCCGTGCACCGAATCCTCATAATCGGTAATGGCGCCATACTTCTGGTAACCGCGAATATCGAACCAGTGCATGATTGTCTGGTTAATCGGATTTCCGATTAGATGCGGTCCGCCGGCTACCTCGTAGGCATTACCGGCCAGCGGTACGCCGCCGTTGTGATTAACGTCCGCGACCAGATCGGTCTCATAGGTCGAGATCTGGGCCGCGGTCGGCGTCCACGGCAGCGCCACCGCCACGTAGGCGTTGCGCTTCTGGTTCTGGTTCAGCACTCGCGGGACCGGGTAGCCGGAAGCGTCCGACCAGTTCGTGCCGCTGGGGTTCGTGCCGAGCTGGCGCGCCGCGGCGGCCTGACTGATCCGCACGCCGACCTGCGCGAGCATCTCCGTGACCGTCGCCGGGCCGCAGAAGTAGCCGAGCACCTGCGCTCGCTGCGTCCCCGCGAGATTGCGCGCGGCCGGCAGCCCGGCCCGGCACGCGAGCGTCGTGCACTTGCGCGGCGTGCTCAGCTTGCTGGCCTTGAGCTGCAGCAACGCCAGCACGTCGGCCTGCTTCCTGGCATTGGCCGCGCGCATCGCCGTGCTCATCGCGGGCGCGCCGAGCCCGGCCTTCGCCGCGGCGGCGGGCCGGGCGTCGGTCACCAGCGGCGCCGCGTGCCCGGCCGCCGCCGCGATGCCGGGCCGCGCCGTCGGCACCGACGCACCCGCCGGGATGACCGCGGCGCCAGCCGCGACGGCGGCCAGGCCGGCCACGAAGAAGATCCGGTAATACGCGCGCGGCACCCGCATCTACGCCTCCGATCGCCCCGTCGGGCCGGAGTCCGCAGATACCAATGCTGCAATAGCGCTATACGTCAGCGTGCTGACGGAAATCCGGACGCCGGTCCCGGTGAATGACTAATTCACCTAACGCTAACGCGCCGACTGCAACCGTAAAGCCGATTTGAAGAATTCGCCGGAAGGTGCACACCGGTCTTTACATATGCCCGAGCACCGGGTGCGGCACGTACGGCTCCTCCAGCCGCTGCATTTCCGCCTCGCTGAGCGTCAGGTCTTCGGCGGCCAGCGCGTCCTCCAGGTGGCCCAGCTTGGTGGCGCCGACGATCGGCGCGGTCACGCCGGGCCGGTGCAGCAGCCAGGACAGCGCCACCTGCGCGGACGGCACGCCCCGCTCGGCCGCGACCTCGCCGCACCGGTCGACGACGTCGAAGTCGGCGTCCACCTTGTACAGCGAGTCGCCGAACGGGTCCGAGCCCGACCGGGTGGTGTGCCGCTGACCGTCCCTGGTCCGGTTGCCGGCCAGGAAGCCGCGCGCCAGCGGGCTCCACGGGATCACGCCCACGCCCTGGTCGATGCACTGCGGGATCATCTCCCGCTCCTCCTCGCGGTAGACGAGGTTGTAGTGGTTCTGCATCGACACGAACCGGGTCCAGCCGTTGCTCGCGGCCGCGTGCTGCGCCTTGGCGAACTGCCAGGCATACATGCTGCTCGCGCCGATGTAGCGGGCCTTGCCCGCGCGCACCACGTCGTGCAGCGCCTCCATCGTCTCCTCGATCGGCGTCCGCCGGTCCCAGCGGTGGATCTGGTACAGGTCCACGTAGTCCATGTCCAGCCGGGACAGCGAGGCGTCGATGGCCGCCATGATGTGCTTGCGGCCGAGGCCGCCGCATGTTCTCGGCCTCGCCCATCGGCATGAACACCTTGGTCGCGACGACGACCTCGTCGCGGTTGAACAACTTGCCCAGCAGCCGGCCGGTCGCGACCTCGCTGGCGCCGTCCGAGTACGCGTCCGCGGTGTCGTAGAAGTTGATGCCGCCGTCGGCCGCGGCCTTGACGATCGGCTCGGCCGCGTCCTCGTCCAGCACCCAGGGCCGCTCGCTGTTGTTGCCGTAGCTCATCATGCCGAGGCACACGCGGGACACGCGCAGGCCGGTGGAGCCAAGGTTCACGTACTTCACGAAAGCCTCCAGGTAGAAAGCGGACGCTTCCAGGCTTTCATGTTCGGGCGGGCGCCTGCGTCTGGGCCGGACGCGAGCCAGCACGGGAATCCTCGTTCCTATCCACGGCGGCCTCCTCCCGGATGCCGTACTTGCCGTACAGCTTGCGCAACGGGCCAGGTGCGTACCAGTTGGCGCGGCCGAGCAGCCGCATGGTCGCGGGGACGAGCAGCACCCGGACGATGCTGGCGTCCACGATCAGCGCGACGATCATCCCGACGCCCATCAGCTTGATGAACGTGATGCCGGACGCGGAGAACGCGCCGATGACGATCACCAGCAGCAGGGCCGCGCTGGTGATCACGCCGCCGGTGCGCTGCAGCCCGGCCGCGACCGCCTCGGTGTTGCTGCCGGTCACGTCGTATCGCTCGCGGATCCGGGAGAGCAGGAACACCTCGTAGTCCATGGAGAGTCCGAAGATGATCGCCAGCATCAGGATCGGCATCGTCGGGTCCAGCGTGCCGGTCGGCGCGAATCCGAGCAGGCCGGACAGGTGCCCGTCCTGGAAGATCCACACCACCACGCCGAACGTCGCCGCGAGCGACAGCACGTTCATCACGATCGCCTTGACCGGCAGCACGACCGAGCCGAACGCGAGGAACAGCAGCACGAACGTGGCGGCGGCCATCACCAGCGCCATCCACGGCACCGTCGCCGACAGGCTGCCGAGCTCGTCGACGAGCTCGGCGGTCTGGCCGCCGGTGTACCCGTGCGCGCCGGGCGGCGGTGGCACCGCGCGGACCTGCCTGGACGAGATGCCGAGCCTGGGCGGACAGCGGGTCGGGGCCGTAGCCCAGGTCGATCCGGGCCACGTCACCGCGCACGCCACTGATCTGCGCGCCGGTGACGCCGGGCAGGTGCCCGAGCCGGCTGGCGTAGCCGGCCAGCTCCGGTTGCCGCACCGCTGCCGTCGAACCGGACCACCGTCTCGATCGGTGCGGTCGGATTGCCGGGGAAGTCCCTGGTCAGCGCCTGCGCGACCACCCTCGCCTGGGCGCTGGCCGGCAGCGCCCTCGCGTCCGTGCCGCCCCAGCTGATGTGCAGGAACGGCGCCGCCAGCACCAGCAGCACCACGACGATCGCGGTCGCGTACACCAGCGGCCTGCGCATCACGCTGGCGGCCAGCCGGTACCAGCCGCCCGCGGCCTCGGTGGTCCGCGGCCGCCCGGCGGACCGGCGGATCCGCAGCGCGTTGACCCGCGGGCCCAGCACCGCGAGCAGGGCGGGCAGGACGGTCAGCGCCGCGAGCATGTCCACCAGCACGGTGGCGACGCCGCCGTAGCCCATCGAGCGCAGGAACACCTCGGGGAAGAGCAGCAGGCTGGCCAGCGCCATCGCGACGGTGACGCCGGAGACGGCCACCGTGCGGCCGGCCGTCGCCATGGTCCTGGCCAGCGCGTCCTCGACCGACGGCTGCCGGGTCAGTTCCTCGCGGAACCGGCCGACCAGGAACAGCCCGTAGTCGATCGCCAGGCCGAGGCCCAGAATCGTGGTGATGTTGATCGAGTAGATCGACACCGGGGTGGCGAGCGTCAGCAGTCGCAGCGCGGCGAACGAGCCGAGGATGCCGATGCCGCCGATCGCCAGCGGCAGGCTGGCGGCCGCGAGGCTGCCGAAGATGACCAGCAGCAGGAGCAGCAGGACCGGCATCGAGATGCCCTCGGCCCGGCCGATGTCGCTGGTGACCTGCTTGTTGATCGCCGCCTCGGTCGGGATCTGACCGCCCGCCCGCACGGTCAGGCCGGGCGCGGCCAGCTGCCCGGCGATCGCGTCCCAGGACTTGATCTTCGCGGCGTCGCCGCCGCCGCGCAGCTGCAGGAGCGCGAAGCTCTCGTGCCCGCCGGCGCCGGCGAACCGGGCCGAACCAGTCGACCAGTAGGTCTGCGCCGACGTGACCTCGCCGCGCGGCAGCCGGGCCAGCGAGCTGGTGACGGCCGCCTTATAGGCGGGTGCGGCGACCGTCATGTCCTGGCTCGAGTAGAGCAGCACGACGTCGGCCGCGTCCTGGCCGAAGGTGCGCGCCGCGAGGTCGGCCTCCCGCTGGCTCTGGCTGGCGGGCGGAGCGAAGCCCCCCGCGGACTGCAGCTTTCCGAAGACCCCGGTGCCCCAGACGGCCGCGGCGATGACCGCCAGCCCCGCGATCAGCAGCACCAGCCGGCGGCGGCGGAATATGAAGCGTCCCCAGGCCTCGAACATATGTCTCTCCGCAGCTAGACTCGTTAGCTAATATCGCTTTGGTTAACGCTGTAAGCTCTAAACGATGTAAACTCTTGCATACGGCGATTAGCTCGTCAAGGCAGATCGGCGAGCCGAGAGGAGGCTGCGAGTCATGGTTCAGGTACCGACACTGAGCCGGCGCGACCGCGTGCGCGCGGCCACCACCCAGGAGATCCTGCAGACGGCCCGGCGGCTGCTGGTCGACGAAGGCCCGGACGCGATCTCGCTGCGCGCGATCGCGCGCGAGATGGGCATGACGGCGCCGGCCCTCTACCGCTACTTCGGCAGCCACGAGGACCTGCTCCGCAGCGTGGTCGGAGACATCTTCGGTGATCTGGCCGATCACGTGCGAGACGCGATCCACACCGCGGCGGACTCCTACGGCGATGAGCTGTCGCAGCCGGACCTGATGGCGGTGAAGCTGGTCGCCGGCTGCAGCGGGTTCCGCAAGTGGGCGATCGAGCACGTGCCCGAGTTCGGGCTGGTGTTCGGCAGCCAGGTGCCCGGCATCGACATCGAGGTGCTGTACGCCGACCATGGCGACGATTGCGGCTTCCGGTTCGGCCAGGTGTTCCTCGACCTGTTCGGCGAGCTGTTCCGGAAGCGGCCGTTCCCGATTCCGGCCGACGATCAGATCGCGCCCGCGATGCGCAGCCAGCTCGCCCGGTACCGGGAGCTGACCGGCTCCGACCTGCCGCTCGGCGCGCTGCAGACGTTCCTGCGCTGCTGGGTGCTGCTGTACGGGTCGGTCGGGCTGGAGATCTCCGGCCACCTGCGGTTCGCGCTCGACGACGCGGCGCCCATGTTCGAGCTGGTACTGACCGACCTGGCCAAGATGGTCGGACTGGACTACCAGGTACCTCCGCCTGTCCGCGGCTGAGTAGAAAAGCTCGGCTCAAGTCCGGCTGTTGTGCTCATCCGCTGGCCCGGCGCGACGCGGACCATGAATGGCATGAGCACTCCACTGCACCCCCGTACCACTCCCGCCTACTTTGCTCAGGCGTCGATCTCGTTCGGCGTCTCCCTCGCCGCGACCACGCTCGGCATCCTGTACCTGCCGCTCGGTGGCTGGCCGCGCGCCTTCCTGGGCATCGCGATGCTGTACACCGTGACCTCCGCGTTCACGCTCGCCAAGTGCGTGCGCGACCGGCAGGAGGAAACAGTCCTGGTCAGCCGCGTCGACCAGGCCCGCCTCGACAAACTGCTCGCCGAGCAGGACGTGCTGCGCGTCAACGTCCCCTGACCGATCGGTCCCCGGAGTCAGTCTTGCGGGGGCCGGCTCCGGCCGAGCCGGGCCTGGCCGGCCCGCTGAGCTCGCTCAGCCGCGGGCCGGCTCGGCGATCCGCATGACCGGCTCGGTCGCGGCCGGCTGCGTGCCCCACTCCCTGAACGCGCGCTGGCTGAGCGCCAGCACCAGGGTGACCGCCATCGTGACGGCGGACAGCAGGAAGAACGAGCCGGGACCGAACCGGTGCACGACGAAACCGGCTAGGGCCACCGAGACCGGGAACATGCCGTAGCTGGTCACCAGCAGCAGGCCGCTCAGCCGGCCGATCATTCCGGGCGGCGCCCAGCGCTGGAACGCGGTCTGCGTCGTGATGTTCGCCGACATGTTCAACCCGCCCCACAGCGCGATCATGACCCAGGCCAGCGCCAGGTCTGGCGCCAGCGGCAGGAAGATCATCAGCGGCGTCTGGGCCAGGAAGATGAAGCCCGCGCCGAACGCGGGACGGCGGAACCGGTTCAGCCGGGTCGCGACGAGCGAGCCGGCCAGCGCGCCGATGCCGAACCCGGCGATCAGGCTGCCGTAACCGCCGGCGCCGGCATGCAGATGGTTGCGCGCGAGCAACGGCAGCGCCACCTCCGTGGCCCCGGCGCTGCCGAGGTTGGCGGCGACGTTGATCGCCATCAGCAGCGGCACGACCCGCTCGCGCCGGATGAAGGCGCGCAGGCTGACCGGCTCGGCCTCGCCTGACTCCGCAGCCGCGCTGACGGCATCGGTGGGCTGGGCGGGTTCCGCGGCCGCGGGTACCGCGTCGGCCGGCTCGTAGTCGGCCCGATCGGCCCGCGTGCGGACCGGCAGTGGTCCCGGCCGCTTGCCGGGCCGCGATCACGGCCCCGAGTCGCCAGAGCGTCAGGGCGGAAACGGCGAAGGTCAGCGCGTCGAGCCCGAATCCGGCCGCGGAACTGACGGCGGCGACCACCACGCCGCCGACCGCCGGCCCGGCGAACGTGGCTAGCTGCGTACCGGCCGACAGCAGCGCGTTGCCACTCTGCAGTTCGTCCCCGTCGACCAGCCTCGGCATGATCGAGAACGAGGCTGGCAGGAACAGCCCTTCGCCCGCCCCGAGGCCGAACGCGATCGGCGCGAGGGTGAGCAGCGACGGCTGCCTGGTCGCGGCCAGCACGGCCAGCGCCGCCGCGATCACGAGCCGGCCGAGGTCCGCGCCCATCATCACCCGCCAGGGCCCGATCCGGTCAGCGAGGTGACCGCCCACCATGATCAGGCAGGTCCGCGGGATGCCGTAGCAGGCCAGCACCGCACCGAGCAGGATCGGGCCGCCGTGATGCGCGAGCACGTACCACGGCAGCGCGACCGCATAGAGGCCGTCGCCGACGTTCGAGACGAACTGGCCACTCGCCAGCAGCCGGAACGAGCGTGATCGCAGCGCGGGAGTTGACCTGGCTACACCGAGAAGCGCCGCGACCGGGCGGCGGCGGCCGGTCACCGGCCCGCTCCGTCAGCCGCGGACCCGTCCGCTATTGACTCGTCCGTCGCCGTCGGCCCGCCCGCTGCCGCGGAGTCGTCCGTCCCCGGCCGGCTGCCCGCCGCGGACTCGCCCGTCGCCGGCTCGTCGGTCCCGAACACATCCGCGGGACCGAACAGCGGCACGAAGTCGATCGCGCCCTGCACCGGCCGGGCCCCCTCCGGTCGCTCCTGGCCGGACAGCCGGATCAGGGGCCGGTACAGCTCGCGGATCTGCTCGCGCAGCGCGGCGATCTCGTCCGGCGTCGCGTACAGCACCGACCGGTCGCCACCCGCGGCGCGGCGCCACGGCGCCGGGTAGTCCTGCTTGCTGTTCTCGTACCGCTGCCGTGCCACCTGCCAGCGCTCTTCCAGGCTGTAGTCCAGCAGCCGGGCCGCCATCACCGCCACGGGGTCATCGAGGTCTTCGACCGTGGTCGACGTGATGACCGCGCGCCACGGCCGCTCCCGGCCGTTGGCCGCAGCGGCCTGGTCCTGCTCGACGAAGCCGTACCGGGCGAGCTGGCGGAGGTGATAGCTGCACGCGGACGGCGACAGCTCGGCGACCGGCGCGCATTCGGTCGCCGTCGCCGGCCCTTCGAGCAAGAGGTGCTGCCACAACGCGATCCGGGCCGGGTGGGCCAGCGCGCGCATGGTCTCCGGGTCGGTCAGCTTGATCGACTTGCCTGGAATCCCGAACTCGTTCTCGGTCACGTCCTGCGATCTGAAAGGCATGTTTCAAAAGAAACCCTTCAGATCAGATTTTGTCAAGTCGGCTGTCGGGTCACGCAGCCGTCGACCGCCCCGTCAGCTGGCGCAATCCGCCGCGACTCTTCACGGGCAACGGACGGTTGACGGAGTCAATTTATGCCGTTTTGCGGCGTCGATGCCCGTGAAGAGTTGCTCCGCGGCCGCCGCGCCGGCCGCGCAGGCGCGAGCGCGCGAGGCGCGTGGCGGCAGCGGGCGAGCGGTTAGCCGGCTGGCGGGTCGCGGGTCAGGCGACGTAGGGGGCGGCGCCGGAGTCGGTGACCATGGGGCGGCCTGCCGCGGCCCAGTCCTGCATGCCCCCGGCGACGTTGACCGCGCGCCAGCCGGCGCCCGCCAGCGCCTCCGCGGCCCGCCCGGACCGGGCGCCCGACCGGCAGATCACGTAGATGAGCTCGTCCTGCGGTACCTCACCGGCCCGCGCGCTGAGCTGGCCCAGCGGGATGTGCCTGGCGCCGGAGACGTGCCCAGCGGCCCACTCGTCGTCTTCCCTGACGTCCAGCAGCCAGACGTCGTCCGGCACAGTGGCGGCCGGCAGGTCGGGCAGTCTCTCGCCCATCGGCGTGCGCTCCCTTGGTATCGCGTAGCTCGGGCTAGCCTACGAGTTTTCCGGCAGCAGCAGGCCGTAGGCGAGCAGCAACATCTGCGGGACCGGCGACCAGTCGCGCTCCGGCAGCCGGGTAAACCCGGCATCCTCGTACACCCGGTGCGCCGCCGCCATCTCCGGCTGCGAGCACAGGACCAGGTGCCGCACGCCGTGCTGGACGGCCCGGTCGATCACGGCCGCCATGAGCGCCTTGCCGACTCCGCCGCCGCGCGCCTCGGGCCGGACCGCGAGCGCGCGGACCTCCGCCTCGTCCGGCCCGCGCATGACTTCATCGGCCACCGGCCAGAGCTGCAGCATGACCGTGCCGATCAGCGTCCCGTCTGGCGCCTCGGCGACGAGCACCTGACCGCGGCCGTCCGCGCCGAGCGCCCGCAGCGTCTGCGCGTAACCCGACCCGGCCGACAGGAACCCGCCGCTCCGGTAGGCCGCGACCCGAAGCTCGCCGATCTCCGCGAGCTCGCCCGGCTGCGCGTCCCTGATCTGCATACCGCTATCTAATCAGCCGGGCTTGCCCGGTTCCGTCCGTCGCCCGGCGTGCCCCACGCGGGCGGGCGTCAGTCCGGCGCGGGCGGGCCGTCGGCCGCCATCAGCTCATAGGCGGGCCGCAGGAGCGTGGCGAGATCCTGTTCCCTGATCTGGATCGCGGGCGGCTCAAAGCCGCGCAGTACCAGGTCCGCAGGCGCGGCGGTGGCCGGCGGCAGCGCGCGCAGCCGCGCGGGGCTGAGCGACGAGGCCCAGAATCCTTCGGTGCAGTCGGCCAGCGGCCGGTCCGCGCTGTCCGGGGTCCGCACCGCGGTCTGCGGGGCCGCCCCGCCGCCGGTCAGGTTGCGCAGCGCGGCCAGCAGATCCTCCCGGCCCTTGCCTCGCCATGCCAGCATGCCGAACGGGTCAACGTCAAAGGCCTCGGCCAGCACGTAGCAGACGGCCGCGAGATGCTTGCACGGGACTTCCCAGTCCGGGCAGGAGCAGGCCATCACCAGGTCCCTGGCCGAGCGCGGGAACAGCGGGGTGCCGCACCCGGCGAAGATCTCCTCGATCTCCGCGGGCATCTCGCCCGCGAGCAGCCGCGCCCGGAACACCGCGCGCGCGGCGAGTGCCTGCTCGACCGCCCGCCATTGCGGCTTGGTCAGCGGATCCACAGTCAGCGTGACCTTGTACGGCTTGATCCGCGAGCCCTGCACCTGGGCGACCACCCGGCCGGTCCCGATGTCCAGGCTCAGCACCTGGCCGGACCGCGCGTAGTTGCGTCCCCTGGTCAGCCGGCTCTGCATGCCGAACGACTCCAGCACGTCGATGAACCGGCGCGACCACCACTGCTCGCCGATGGGCCCGCGCTTGCTGCGCGCCTTGATACCGCCGACCGCCTTGCGCGGCTTCGGGAAGAACCCGCTGCTCGTGGCCGGCTGCTCCGCCTCGCCGGGCGCCGGGCCACCTGCCATCCGAACCGGTGCCGGCCGGGCCGTTGCCCCACGGGCCCTGGATGACCGTCATTGCGACACCGCCTCCGGTGCGAGCGCGATCACGTCACGCAGGTCGGCAACCGACAGCTCGGTCAGCCAGCTCTCGCCGGTGCCCACGATCCGGTCGGCGAGCGCCTTCTTTTCCTCGATCATCGAGTCGATCCGCTCCTCGACCGTGCCGACGCAGACGAACTTGCGTACCTGGACGTCGCGCCGCTGGCCGATCCGGAACGCGCGGTCGGTGGCCTGATCCTCGACCGCCGGATTCCACCACCGGTCGACGTGCACGACGTGATTGGCCGCGGTCAGGTTCAGCCCGGTGCCGCCAGCCTTGAGGGACAGGATGAACACCGCCGGGCCGGTCCCGTCCTGGAAGCGGGCGACCAGCTCGTCCCGCTTGCGCTTGGCGGTGCCGCCGTGCAGGTACATCACCTCGCAGCCGAGCCGCGCCGCCAGGTACGGCTGCAGCATGTGCCCGAACTCCGCGTACTGGGTGAAGCACAGGGCCTTCTCCCCGGCCGCGACGATCTCCTCACCAATCTCCTCCAGCCGGGCCAGCTTGCCGGACCGGCCGTCCAGCCGCGATCCGTCGGCCAGCAGGTGCGCGGGATGGTTGCAGACCTGCTTGAGCTTGGCCATCGTCGCGAGCACGAGGCCGCGGCGCTCCATGCCGGGCTCCGCCGCCTCGATCCGCTCCAGCATGTCGTCCACGGTCGCCTGGTAGAGCGAGGCCTGCTCCGGCGTCAGGTTGCACCAGACCTTCATCTCCAGCTTGTCCGGGAGATCGGCGATGATCGTCTTGTCGGTCTTCAGCCGCCGCAGGATGAACGGCCCGGTGATCCGCCGCAGCCGCGCGGTGGCGTCTTCGTCCCCGGCCCGCTCGATCGGGATCGCGAACCGCTGCCGGAACTTCTCCGCCGACCCGAGCAGGCCCGGGCTGGTGAACTCCAGCAGCGACCACAGGTCCGACAGCCGGTTCTCCACCGGCGTGCCGGTGAGCGCCAGCCGCGAACCGGCCGGGATGCCCCGGACCGCCTGCGCTTGCCGGGTGCCGGCGTTCTTGATGTTCTGCGCCTCATCGCAGATGACCCGGGCCCACCGCACCCGGCTGAGCGCCTCACGATCCCTGGTCGCGACCCCGTAGGTCGTGAGCACGAGGTCGCGCCCGCGACGGCGGCCGCCAGGTCCTCGCCAGCCAGCCGGTCCGAGCCGTGATGCACGTGCACCCGCAGGTCCGGGGTGAACCTCGCGGCCTCCCGCTGCCAGTTCCCCACCAGGGACATCGGGCAGACGAGGAGCGTCGGCCCGGACTGGTCGTCGTGCGCGATCAGCGCCAGGGTCTGGATCGACTTCCCGAGTCCCATGTCGTCCGCCAGGACGCCGCCGAGGCCGAGCTTGCCGAGGAAGGCCAGCCACGATAGGCCGCGTTCCTGGTAGGGCCGCAGCTCGCCATGGAACGTGCCGGGCGCGGGGGTCGGCGCGAGCCGCTGCTCGGCCTGCCCCGACAGCAGGTCGGCTAGCCAGCCGTCGGCGTCGACTTCGGTCACCGGCAGGTCGTCGGTCTCGGCGAGACCGGCGAGCACCGCCTCGCCCGAGGTCATCGTGCCCGACCCGCGGCGCTCCAGGAACTTCAGCGCCGCCTGCAGGTGCCGCTCGTCCAGCTCGACCCACTGGCCTCGCAGCCGGACCAGCGGGATCTTCAGCCGGGCGAGCTCGGCTAGCTCGGCCTCGTCCAGGGCGTGGTCCCCGACCGCGAGCTGGTACCGGAAGTCGATCAGGTCGTGCAGCCTGAACTTCGGGTCGGCCGCACCGGACGCGCCCGCCGACGCGGACCGCGACCTGGTGGTGAGCTTCAGCCCGAGCCGCGACTTGCGCACCCAGTCCGGCAGCAGCACGCCGAAGCCTGCGCCCGCGAGCATCGGACCGGTCTCCTTGAGGAAATGCAGCGCCTGGCGAGTCTCGAGCTCGACCGACTCGGGTGCCGGCCTGCTCCAGTTCCTGGTCCAGCTCGGGGAACAGCCGGGACGCGCGGCCGAGGCCCGCCAGCAGGTCCTCTTCCGGGTACCTGACGCCCGCGGCGGCCCATCCGTCGGTGGTGTCACCGGACCAGATGTCGGCGGCCGACAGCAACAGGCTCGGGTCGTCGGTCGACTGCAGGGCGAACTCAACCCGCCAGCCGCCCTGATCCTGGGCCGGTTCGCCGGACCCGTCGGCGGCGGCTGACCCGGGCACTGGAGGGTCGAGCGCAGTTGCCTCAAGCACGGGCGACTCAAGCACGGGTGGCTCAAGCACGGGTGGCTCGTCCGGAGGCGGCGGCTCGATCAGCCGGAAGCAGGTCCGCACCGGACCCGGCGGCTCTTGCGCGGCGTCCTGCCAGCTCCACAGCGCGAACGTGAGCTGAGCCGCCGCGATCGTGTCGGCCCGCCCTACGTCCAGCTCGCCGCTCTCCCCGGTCAGCGCCGCGAGCCACCGCTCGATGAACGGCTCGGACCGGCCGCGGCCCGGCCCTGGCAGCAGCGTGAACCCGGGCACGCTGGCCAGCCGGGCGCGGACGGCGGCGTCGGTGAGCGCGTCGAGCGCCTGCCCGAACACTGCCGCCGACGCCTCCCCGGTCTCGGTCGTGGCCCGGCACAGCGGCGGCATAGCGCAGCTCAGCTCCCGGGCCCGCAGCGCGTCCGGCCCGGCGAGCACCGGCCGCCAGCAGGCAAGGCTGCTGCCGTCGGCCGCCTCGGTGAGGCCGGGCAGCACCTTCCCGCGCGCGGCCAGGTCGGTCGCCAGCGCGGCCACGGCCGCGAGGTAGAGCACCGATCCGCCGGTCACACCGCGGCCGGATCTGCCCTCTTGCTGGCCGGCGACCGGCGGACCGATGGCGGCGAGCAGACCGCGGGCGGCGTCCGGCTCGAAGGTCAGGGCGGGTACCCGCCAGGCCGCCACCGACGCGACCGCGGCCGGCTTTCCGCTCGCTGGCGCGTCCCTGATCAGTTCCGGGGAGGCCGCGGGTCCGCCCGCGGCGCCGGGCAGCCAGAGGGTCAGATCTTCCTCGGCCGCCTTGCGAACCAGGTCACCGGCCGGGTCACCGAACTCGGCGAGGACGTCGGCGAGCAACCCCGGCGCGGCGGCGAAGGGGTGGTCGCGTACTGGTCCGGTCCGGCCAGCCGGCGCTACGGCCGAGAGGTGCGAGTCCTCCGCCCACAGCACCAGCGTGCGCTGTGACCAGACACCATGGATCGCCAGCATGACCCGCACTCCTGCAATTGCCTCATCTGAAGCTAGCAATCTCATCGCGGCGACACGCCGCAAACCTCGGCTGCGGCCCGGTTGCCGCCAGCTGTGGTAACCGCGCGCTGGGCGACGTCAGCTGACGGGCGGAGCCGCGTTCCCGGCTGGATGCCCGTGCGCTTTGGCGTCCGCCTCGGCCTGCGCGGCCTCGGCGCGGGCGGTCGCGTTCACCTTCCGCAGGTGCTTGGCCATGGACCGGAACACGAAGTACATGATCACGGCCATGCCGAAGACGACCAGGAAGCCAAGGGTTCCCGGCTGGTCGAAGACGCTCGTCGAGGACGACGAGGCTGCCAGCGCAATCACAGCGTTACCCTCTCCCGGATCCCGGCGAAGAGGTCATCCTCAGGCTGGCCGGCATCCACAACTGACCTGGCCAGATGATAGTCCTCGGTCGGCCACGCCGCGCGCTGCACCTCGACCGGGCAGGCGAACCAGCCGCCGTCCGGGTCGACCTGGGTCGCGTGCGCGAGCAGCGCCTGATCGCGGATCTCGAAGTAGTCGCCGCACGCGATCCGGCTCGTGATCTCGTGCCGCGGCCGGCCGCCGTCCTCGTCGTCCAGCCACTCCTCCAGTCGCTCCGCGTAGGGCGACTCCAGCGCCGCGGCGCAGCATCTCGTCGTGCAGCGCCATGAACTTGGCCCGGTGGAACGTGACGAAGTAGTACAGCTTCAGCGGCTGCCACGGCTCGCCGCAGTCCGGGTACCGCTCCGGGTCGGCCGCCGCCTCGAACGCCTCGATCGCCACCTCGTGCGTCTTGATGTGGTCCGGATGCGGATAGCCGCCGTTCTCGTCGTAGGTGAGGATGACGTGCGGCCGGAACTCACGGACAGCCGCGACGAGCGGCGCGGCCGCGACCTCAAGCGGGTGCAGGGCGAAACAACCCTCGGGCAGCGGCGGCAGCGGGTCACCCTCGGGCAGGCCGGAGTCGACGAAGCCGAGGAACCGCTGCTGCACGCCGAGGATCTCCCTGGCCCGGTCCATCTCGGCCCGGCGCACGGCCGGCAGGTCCGCGCGGATCTCGGGCCGCTCCATCGCCTTGTTCAGGATGTCGCCGCGCTCGCCACCGGTCAGCGTGCAGACCAGCACCTCGGCGCCCTCGCGCACGTACCTGGCCATCGTGGCCGCGCCCTTGCTCGACTCGTCGTCGGGATGGGCATGCACTGCCATCAGCCGCAGCTGCCCGCCAGCGGCGCCGCACGTCAGCTCGCCGCAGGCATCGCCGCGACCAGGAGAAGTGAGCACGAAACAATCCACCTCAGCCGTCTTCGTCAGTCGGTAACGGAGGCTGCCAACTGTAGGTCAGCGCGGCCCCCTCGGCTGCCCGGGGCGCGACAGCCGGCCTTCTGCTCCAACGCGGCTCGTCGCGTGCCTCATTCCCGGATCAGTCCGGGACCGGCTCCGGTCCGGCGGGCGGCGGCGGGGCGGGTGGCGGGGCGGCCGGCCTCGGGGGTCTGTCCGCCCGCCGCCAGGCCAGCCAGGACGCCGCGGCGAAGACCGGGAGCGCCAGCCCGACCAGCATGGCGCACCCGGTGCAGGCGCTCACGAGGAAGCTGCCCCTGACCCTGCTGACGCCGTAGTAGTAGCCCGTCAGCACCGCCACCAGGAGCAGGTAGCCGCCGAGCATGGTCGCGGTGACCTGCGCAGCGAAGGCGGGCCAGCCGGGCGGGAACCGCCGCGCCAGCCAGCCGGGCCGCCGGCCGCGGGCCAGGGCCCGGTCATCGGGGGCGGATCGCCGCGGACTGAGCCGCGGCGGTGCAGCCGCAGACCCGCCGCGAGCACGCCCATGACGATCAGGTAGAAGCCGCCGACCGGGACGAGGTCAGTCGAGATCAGGTGCCCGGACACCGGTCAGGCCCGGAGCAGGAAGTGCCAGCCGCGGACGAACACGTGCCACCCGACCCAGAGCCAGACGGCGAAGAGCACCCAGCGGCCGAGCGGGTAGCGCATGATCGCCCGGAACGTGTCGCTCAGCGTCGGCACGCTGCCGCTGATGTGGCTGAGCGCCAGCCCTTCCCAGGCAAATACCGCGCCGATCAGCACCGCCCAGACCAGGTAACCGAGCACCGGATGATCTCCCATGCCAACCTCCAGCATCAGGCCGGCCGTGCAGCCGCCGCCGCTTGCGACCTTCTATCACAAGGCGGCATCAGCATAGGTAAGAGCGGCATCAATTGACTTTTCCGGTATTCCGGTGAGTAGCCTGGGCGAATTCGGCATATCCGGGCCGACGGGATGAGTGAAAGCCGACCGGGGTCCTCTGACCTAGGGTTTGCCCATCTTCGTCCGGGGTTGTTTAACCTGGGCCATTGACAGGTACGACCTAGTCACCGAGCCTTGTTAGCCTCAAAGGATTACCCCCGGGCCGCAAGGCCCAGCGGATTGAACCCCCGTTGACTCCGCATCCATCCGAGGAGTACCCGTGACCGAGACCCGCGATGACACTCTTACCTGGCTGACCCAGGAAGCGTACGACCGGCTGAAGGCTGAGCTGGATCATCTGTCGGGACCGGGCCGGGTCGAGATCGCCAAGAAGATCGAGGCGGCTCGGGAAGAGGGTGACCTCAAGGAGAACGGCGGATATCACGCCGCCAAGGACCAGCAGGGCATGCAGGAGGCCCGGATCCGCCAGCTCACGTACATCCTGGAGAACGCCCGGGTCGGCGAGCCGCCGCGCACCGACGGCGTGGTCGGCCCCGGCATGACCGTGACCGTGCGGTTCCAGGGCGACGACGAGGAGGTCACGTTCCTGCTCGCGTCCCGCGAGGAGTCCGGTTCTCCCATCGACGTCTACTCGCCCAAGTCGCCGCTCGGAGAGGCGATCAACGGCAAGAAGGTCGGCGAGACGGCGACGTACAGCCTGCCCAACGGGCGGTCCTCGTCGGTGGAGATCATCGACGCCGTGCCCTACGGCGGCATCTAGCGACCCGTACATACGCCGACGCGCCCGCCGCCAGATCCGTCGAGGCGGCGTCCAACGGCGCCGCCCGGGGATCCGGGCGGCGGGCGCCGTCGTTGGCTGTGCTCAGCCCGCTGCTAGTGCACCAGCTCGGCGGCCGGCTTGCCGGAGTCGGCCGCGGGCTCGATCCGGCCCCGGAGCGGGATCTCCTTGACCCACAGGGCCAGCAGGAACACCACGGCAGTGATCGGGATCGCCAACCAGAACACGGCGTCCAGACCGTGGCTGATCCCGACGAACGCGACCGCTCGCGCGGCAGCCGGCAGGTGCTGGAAGGACTGCGGGTCCAGGCTGCTGGAGTTGAGCGCGTGGCCGCCGGGCAGCGGGGCCATCACGCGAGTTCAGCTTGTTGATGAAGATCACGCCGAACAGCGAGACGCCCATCGAGCCGCCGATCTGCTGGAAGAACGCCCTGCGAGCTGCTGGCCACGCCCATGTCCTTCTGCGGCACGCTGTTCTGCGCGATCAGCGAGGTGATCTGCATCAGGAAGCCCATGCCGACGCCGAACACCACGAAGATCAGCGCGGAGGTCAGCCGGGTGGTGTGCGGGCCCAGGTGAGTCAGCAGGTAACATGGCCGACCGTCATGATCGCAGCGCCGATGATCGGCAGGATCTTGTACCGGCCGGTCCTGCTCGTCACCTGACCGGAGATCAGCGAGGTCACCGTCGAGCCGAGCATCAGCGGGATCAGCAGCAGGCCGCTGACGGTCGGCGAGGCGCCCTGCACGGTCTGCTGGTACAGCGGCAGGAACGTCAGCGCGCCGAGCATGGCGATGCCGAGCAGGAAGCTCATGCCGGAGGCCAGGCTGAAGTTCCGGTTCTTGAACACGTGCAGCGGCAGCATCGGCTCCGCCGCCCGGCTCTCGACCCAGAAGAACGCGACCAGCGCGAGCGCGCTGATGATCTCCAGCGCGATGATCTGCCAGGAGCCCCACGCGTACTGGCTGCCGCCCCAGCTGGTCAGCAGCACGATCGCGCTGGCGCCGATGGCGATGACCGCGGCCCCCAGCCAGTCGATCTTGTGCTCGACCCGCTTGCGCGGCAGGTGCAGGGTGGCCCAGAGGTAGACCAGCGCGGCACCGCCGATCGGCATGTTGATGTAGAAGATCCAGCGCCAGGACCAGTTGCTGTGGTGATGTAGCCGCCGACCAGCGGTCCGGCGACCATGGCCAGCATCATCGCGGCCATCATGTAGCCCATGTACTGACCGCGCTCGCGCGGCGAGACCATGTCGCCGATGGTGGCGATCGCGCCGACCATGAGGCCGCCAGCGCCAAGGCCCTGCAGCGCGCGGAACGCGATCAGCTGGTCCATCGAGTGCGACAGGCCGGACAGCGCCGAGCCGATCAGGAACAGCACGATCGCGATCATGAGGAACCGCTTGCGGCCGTACATGTCGCCGAGCTTGCCGTACAGACAGCGTCGTGACGGTCGAGGCCAGGATGTAGGCGGTGACGACCCAGGCCAGGTGATTCAGCCCGCCGAGATCGCCGACGATCCGGGGCAGGGCAGTGGAGACGACCAGCTGGTCCAGCATCGCGATGATCAGCGTCAGCAGCAGGCCCGGCAACACGATCAGGATCTCGCGCTTGGGTCCGGTCGGCACATCGCTCAGCTTGCGCGGCGGCCGCCTGGCTGTCTGTCATTCATCCGCTCCTTGCTCATGCGAAACGCGCCGCATGTCAGAACTTGTGGTACTTCCAACTTACTTGCCGACCGGCTAGCATCCGACCCGATGCCAGAGTAAGCTTGCTACTAACCGGCCGTCAAGTAGATTACGCCGGACTTGGAAGGGCAGAGCTAGCAGGGTCATGGAAGAGAACATCAGCGGCGAGGGCCACGAGCACGGTGGCCACGACCACGGGCGCGATACCCGGTCGCGGCTGCGTGAGCTGGCCCTCGAGCTGTTCGCCGAGCAGGGCTACGAGAAGACGTCCCTGCGGGAGATAGCCGAGCGGCTTGGCGTCACGAAGGCCGCGCTGTACTACTACTTCAAGTCCAAGGAAGACATCGTCCGCAGCCTGGTCGAGGACTACGTAGCCGAACTGGACAAGCTGATCGACTGGGCGAAGAATCAGCCCCGGTCGCCGGAAACCCGGTCCGAGATCGTGACCAGGTACCTCGACATCGTCGCCAACGGGGCGGCCGTGTTCCGGATGCTGCAGCAGAACCAGGCCGCGGTCGCCAGCCTGGCCTCGGCCAAGGAGCGCGGCGAGCTGTTCCGGGAGCGCATGGACGCGCTCATCGACCTGCTGGCCGGACCCGGCGCGCCGCTGCGCGATCAGGTTCGGGCCGCGTCCTGCCTGATGAGCGTCAGCTTCGGGTGCATGCACTACCAGCACCGGGCGGCCGACCCGGCCGAGCTGCGCGCCGCCTTGCTGGATGTGGCGCTGGAGCTGGTGAACGTCCAGCCCGCGGGCCAGCAGATCTAGGCGGCGGGCGCTGGCCCGGCTCCGGTCAGGCCCGCTACGGCGCGCACCAACGGCAGCACCCGGTGCGGCAGCGGGCTGTCCAGCACGATCACCGTGGACGTGCGCACCACCCCGTCGAGCCCGACGATCGCGTCGATGACCCGCTGCAGGTCGGCGTTGCTGCGCGCGACGACCCGGCAGAGCATGTCACCGGCCCCGGTGATGGTGTGCGCTTCCAGCACCTCCGCGATCGCGGCCAGCCGTTCGGCGACCGGGTCGTGGCCGCCGGCCTGCCGGAGCTCGAGGGTGACGAAGGCCATCACGCCGTGCTCAAGCGCGGCCGGGTCGATCTCCGGTCCGTACCCGGTGATGACCCCGCGGGCGTGCAGCCGGTCCAGCCGGGCCTGAACCGTTCCCCTGGCGACGCCGAGCCGACGGGACGCCTCCAGCACGCCAACCCGCGGCTCCGCCTTGAGCAGCTCGATCAGCCGCCCGTCCAGCGTGTCGATCATCGCCTGGCCTTTTTCATCGACAACGTGTGCATGCAGATCACTGGTTCCGCTCAGTAACTATACATATTGCATAGCAGTTGAGCGGCCAGTTGCACATCCTGCTCGCCTGGTCGATGCTGCCAGGAACGGATAGCCAAGCCGCGACAGGAGCACGCCATGACCGCCGAGGCAGTCCAGGACCAGGCAGCAGTCACCGACGAGTTCCCCGTGACCGGAATGGACGCGGCTGTCTTCGCTGTCGGCAACGCCCGGCAGGCAGCGCACTTCTACTCCACCGCGTTCGGCATGCGCTGCGTCGCCTACCGCGGACCCGAGAACGGCTGCCGGGACGAGGCGGCCTACGTGCTGGAGTCTGGCAACGCCCGGTTCGTGTTCCGCGGCCCGGTCCGGGCCGGCACCGACCTCGGCCGGCACGTCGCCGAGCACGGTGACGGCCTCGTCGACCTCGCCATCGGGGTGCCCTCCGCGACCGCGGCCTACGAGTACGCGACGTCGCACGGCGCCGTCGGGCTGCAGGAGCCGCACGTCGTCGACGACGCGAACGGCAAGGTGGTGCTCGCCGCGATCAGGACCTTCGGCGAGACCCGGCACACCCTGGTCGAGCGGTCCGACTACGCCGGCCCGTACCTGCCCGGCTTCGTCGCCGCCGGCCCGCTCACGGCCAGGCAGGCGGGCCCGTTCTTCACCGAGATCGACCACTGCGTCGGCAACGTCGAGCTCGGCCGGATGAACGAGTGGGTGGACTTCTACCGGCACGTAATGGGCTTCACGAACATGAAGGAGTTCGTCGGTGACGACATCGCCACCGAGTACTCCGCCCTGATGAGCAAGGTCGTCGCCGACGGCAGCCGCAAGGTCAAGTTCCCGATCAACGAGCCAGCTGTCGGCAAGAAGAAGTCCCAGATCGACGAGTACCTGGAGTTCTACGGCGGGCCCGGCGTGCAGCACATAGCCCTCGCCACCGACGACATCGTCGGCGCGGTGCGGGGCATGCGCGAGCAAGGTGTCCAGTTCCTGGACACCCCGGACAGCTACTACGAGACGCTGGGCGAGTGGGTCGGCAGCACCCGGGTGCCGCTGGACGAGCTGCACCAGCTGAAGATCCTGGCCGACCGGGACGAGGACGGCTACCTGCTGCAGATCTTCACCAAGCCGGTGCAGGACCGGCCGACCGTGTTCTTCGAGCTGATCGAGCGGCACGGATCGCAGGGCTTCGGCAAGGGCAACTTCAAGGCGCTGTTCGAGGCGATCGAGCGCGAGCAGGAGCGCCGCGGCAACCTGTGATCTGACTCTGGCGGCCTGCTGGCGGCCGACCGCACGCGGCCGTCCCGCCGCCGCATCATGCGGTGCGGCGCGACACGGCCGGCGGGTGCCGTGACGGCCCCGCTGCGCATAGTGTTGTGGCCAGTTGACACCGCCGCGGAACCGGGGCAGATGACTCAGCAGGGCGACATGACCAGCCAGCAGCCGGGCGCCAGCCAGCCCGGTGATGGCGCTGGCGTGCTGCCCGCCGAGCCGGCCGGCCAGCCAGCGACGCCGTACTGGCCATCGCCGTACCTGGCCGAGGGTCAGTCGGCCCCCGAGGCCTATCCGGCCCCGGCCCGGCCCGGTCAGCCCAGGTACGGGGATCCGGCCGGCCAGTTCCGGCCCGGCCCGCAGCGCCGCGCCCGGCCGTCCGAGCTTCGGCCAGCGGGCCCCGTCCGGCGGTCCCGCGCCGTCAGGTCCGGGCGCGCAGGCTGGCCAACCCGGCCTCGCCGTGCCCGTCGGCGCCAGCGCTGCCGCCGGGCCCGCCGACATGGTGCTCGCCAGCGCCTGGGAGCGACTGCTGGCGATGACCATGGACTGGCTGCTGATCCTGGTGGCCAGCTTCCTGCTGCTGCACGAGCAGATGGCACAGCTGGTGGACCGGCTGCAGGCGGTGATGACGACCGCGCAGGCGCTCGGGCCCACGGCCGAGCAGAACGCGTTCGTGAGACTTCGAGCAGAGCCCGGCCACGATCAGCGCGCTGGTCAGCTACTTCCTGATGGTGTTCCTGATGGCCCTCGCCTACTTCTGGGCGCTGGAGGCCAGGGGCGGAGCCACGCTGGGTAAGCGCGTGCTGGGCCTGCGGGTCGTGAACTTGCCGGAGCAGACCGCGGCCGGCATCTGGTCGACCGGAGTGCGCACGATCTTGTTCCTGACCGGGCCGGCCATCTTCGCCTTCGCCGGCGCCTGGGGCCTGTCCATCATCAGCCTGCTCGGCGGGGCGCTGTGGTTCGCCGACTCGCTGGTGCTCGCCACCGACCCGCAGAAGCGCTCGCTGCATGACCGGCTGGCCGGCACGATCGTCGTCAGGAAGGTGCCCGCCCGGCCCCGGCCGTCCCGCTGACGGCGGCCCCAGAGGGGTGCCCGGAGGTCAGCTGAACAGCAGCGTGTAGCCAGCCTTGCGCAGCTGGCTGATGACCGTGTCGCAGTGTTCCGGCCCGCGCGTCTCCAGGTGCAGGTTCACCTCGGCCTCGTCCACCCGCAGGTCGGCGGTCACCCGCTCGTGCATCACGTCCAGCACGTTCGCGCCGAGGGCGGCCAGCTCGCTGAGCAGGGTCGCCAGCGCGCCCGGCCGGTCCGGCAGCTTGCACCGGAACGCCATGTACCGTCCGGCCGCGGACAGGCCGTGCCTGAGCACCTTGGACAGCAGCAGCGGATCGATATTGCCGCCGGACAGGACCACCACGACCGGCGGCTCGAACAGTTCGGCCGGATGCTCAAGCAGCGCCGCGACGCCGGCCGCGCCGGCCGGCTCGGCCAGCTGCTTGGACCGCTCCAGGCACAGCAGCAGCGCCCGGGACAGGTTCTCCTCGGTGACCGTCAGCACCCGGCCGCACAGCCGCGCCATCAGCTCGGTGGTGAGTACGCCGGGGGCCGCGACGGCGATGCCGTCGGCCATCGTGGCGGACGGCGCCACCGAGACCGGGCGGCCAGCCGCGATCGACGCCGGGACCGGCGCCATGGCCTCCGCCTGCACGCCGATGAGCTGTGCGGCGGGTAGTACCGAGCTGGTCGCGACCGCGACGCCCGAGCACAGGCCGCCGCCGCCGACCGGCACCACGATCGTCCGCGCTTGCGGGCACTGCTCGCCGATCTCCAGGCCGACCGTGCCCTGGCCGGCGATCACGTCGGCGTGGTCGAACGGGTGGATGAAGATCGCGCCGGTCTGCTCGGCCAGCTCGCGCGCCCGGCTGAGCGCCTCCTCGACCGACACGCCGTGCAGGACGACATCCGCGCCGTAGGACCTGGTGGCGGCGACCTTCGGCAGCGGGGCCGCGGCCGGCATGACGACGGTGGCGCGGGCGCCCAGCCAGCCGGCCGCGAGCGCCACGCCCTGGGCGTGATTGCCCGCGCTGGCCGCCACCACCCCGCGGGCCCGCTCGGCGGCCGTCAGCCGGGCTATCCGCACGTACGCGCCGCGGACCTTGAACGAGCCGGCCCGCTGCAGGTTCTCGCACTTCAGGTACACCGGGCCGCCTGCCAGCGCGGACAGCGCGCCGGACTCAAGCAGCGGCGTCTGCCGGACCACCGGCCGGAGCAGTTCGCGGGCGGCGAGCACGTCCTTCGGCCCGACGGCGGGCGATGCGGAGGTCACGCCTGGATTGTCGCACCGCTGGGTGCCGGACGGGCAGCCGGTGCATCAGTCCGCGGCCCAGTACCGATCGGCCGCGAAGATCAGCGCCGCGGCGCCGACCAGCCCGGCGCTCTGACCCAGCGCGGCCGGCACCACGCTCACGGCCCTGGTGAAATCGAGCCGGGCGTGCGCCCGCAGGTACTCCTCCAGCGGGTCGAACAGCAGCGGTCCGGCCTGGGACAGGCCGCCGCCGACGGAGATGACCTCCAGGTCGCACAGCGCGGTCGCGGACGCAAAGGCGATGCCGAGCGCCCGGCCCGCGCGCCGCATCGCGGCCAGCCCGATCGGATGCCCGAGCGCGCCGTCGTCGGCGAGTTCCTTCGCCGTCGCGTTCTGCTGGTCCGGCCGCCACCCCTCGGCCTGGGCCCAGGCGACCAGGGCCGGGCCGCGCGCGATCGCCTCGGTGCAGCCGCGGCCGCCGCACTCGCAGACCGGACCGGTGTCGGGATCGACGACCACGTGGCCGATGTGGCCGGCGTTGCCGGACGCGCCCTCGATCAGCCGTCCGTCCAGCACCAGGCCGCCGCCGACCCCGGTCGACACGACCACGCCAAGCACGTTGTCCCGGCCCCGGCCGGCGCCGCGCCAGTGCTCGGCCGCGACCATGCAGATCGCGTCGTTGTGGACGCGGACGGGGATGCCAGGCAGCCGCTCGGAGAGCCTGCTGCGCAGCGGGAAGGACCGCCACGCCGGGATATTCAGCGGCGAGACCAGTCCGGCGGGCCACTCCATCGGGCCGCCGCACCCGCACCCGCAGCCAGCCAGGTCAGCGGGGCCGACTTCGGCGCCGTCCAGGATCTTCGTGATCAGCGCGTCGAGCGTGCGCCACATCTGCTCGGCGTCCACCCCGGCCGGCGTAGGCACCTGCGACCAGGTGAGCACCCGGCCAGCCGGTTCCACCAGCCCGACGGCCAGCTTGGTCCCGCCGATGTCCACCGCGAGTACCGGCCGGGAATCCTCCATTCACGCCCTCCCGAGATGCGAACATGCCCTGCAGCGACATAGTGTCGAATGGTGCAGCCAACAACCAGGCATGAGCCCGCGTCAGCCCAGCAGCCCGCGACTTCGCCGCCAGCGCCGCGCACGCTTGGCGAGCTACGGGCCAGCGGACACCAGCTTCGCACGGTCAAAGAGGAACTACGGCATAACCTGCTCGAGCACCTGCGCGCAGGTGAAACCGCGTTCCCCGGCATCGTCGGATTCGGCACCACGGTGCTGCCGCACCTGGAACGCGCGATCATCGCCGGGCACGACGTGATCCTGCTGGGTGAGCGCGGCCAGGGCAAGACGCGGCTGATCCGGACGCTGACCGGCCTGCTGGACGAGTGGACGCCGGTGATCGAGGGCTGCGAGATCAACGACCACCCGTACGCGCCTGGCTGCGCCCGCTGCACCCGGCTCGCGGCGGAGACCGGCGACGACCTGCCGGTGACGTGGCGGCACCGGGCCGACCGGTACGGCGAGAAGCTCGCGACGCCCGACACCAGCGTCGGCGACCTGATCGGGGACATCGACCCGGTGAAGGTGGCCGAGGGCCGCACCCTGGGTGACCCGGAGACGATCCACTACGGGCTCGTGCCCCGCACCAACCGCGGCGTCTTCTGCCTGAACGAGCTGCCGGACCTGGCCGAGCGGATTCAGGTGGCGCTGCTGAACGTGCTGGAGGAGCGCGATATCGGCGTGCGCGGGTATTCGCTGCGGCTGCCGCTGGACATCGTGCTCGTGGCGAGCGCCAACCCGGAGGACTACACCAACCGCGGGCGCATCATCACCCCGCTCAAGGACCGGTTCGGCGCGGAGATCCGCACCCACTACCCGATCTCGCTGGAGGCCGAGCTCGCGCTGATCAACCAGGAGGCGCAGCTCGCGTGGCGCGACTCCGAGCCGGGCGCGCTGCTGCCCGCGCACCTGGTGCAGATCATCGCCCGGTTCACCCGGCTGGTCCGGTCGTCGCCGGCGGTCGACTCGCGGTCCGGCGTGTCCGCCCGGTTCGCGATCGCGGCGGCCGAGGCGGTCGCGGCGTCCGCGGTCCGGCGCGCGGCCATCAGCGGCGAGGACGAGCCCGTCGCGCGCGTCTGCGACCTGCCCGCCGTCGTGAGCACGCTGCGCGGCAAGGTCGAGTTCGAGGTCAGCGAGGAGGGCCGCGAGCAGGAGGTGCTTGAGCACCTGCTGCGGCGCGCGACCAGCGATACCTTCCGCGCCGCGCTCGGCAACGCCGACCTCACCGGACTGCTGGCCCGGTTCAGCGATGGCGGCATCGTGGAGACCGGCGACCTGGTGCCGGCGTCGGATTTGCTCCGGCGTATCGGCGAGGTGCCGGGCCTGGCGAAGATCATGGAGCGGTTGCAGATGACCGGCGGCGAGTCGTTCGGTCAGGCGGCCGCCGCGCTGGAGTTCGCGCTTGAAGGCCTGTACCTGATGCGCCGGCTGTCGAAGGAAACGATGGACGGCGGCGCGGTCTACCGGACCTGACCGGTTCGGCAGGTGTCCGCGAAGCGGAGGTAAGCACAGCATGACGAGCGGCTACCGGTACGGACAGTACGACGGCGGGCCCGACCCGCTTGAGCCGCCGTACGACGTCCGCGGTGCCGTCGACGCCCTCGGCGAGCAGGTGCTGGACGGCTCGGATCCGGCCAGCGCGCTGCGCGACTTGCTGCGGCGCGGCATGTCCGGCCACCGCGGGCTCGATGACCTGCTGCGGCGGGTACGGGAACGGCAGCGCGAGATCCGCGGTCGTGGCCGGCTCGACGGCATCCTGGAGCAGGTGCGCGCGCTGCTGGATACCGCCATCGGGCAGGAGCGAGCCGAGCTGTTCCCCGATCCGTCCGACGAGGCCAGGATGCGCGAGTCCGAGCTGGATGCGCTGCCGTCCGACACGGCGCAGGCGATCCGGGAGCTGGCCGACTACAACTGGCAGTCGGCCGCCGCGCGGCAGACGTTCGAGGAACTGAAGTCGCTGCTGCGGAGCGAGGTGCTCGACAGCCAGTTCCGCGGTATGAAGCAGGCGCTGGCCGACCCCGATCCGGCCGCGCTGCAGCGGGTCAAGGACATGATGTCCGACCTGACCGGCATGCTGGAGGCCGACGCCAGGGGTGACCACACGCAGCGTGACTTCGACGACTTCATGAGCCGCTACGGCGACATGTTCCCCGACTCGCCCGGCAATCTGGAAGAGCTCGTGGACAGTCTGGTCCGGCGGATGTCGGCGGCCCAGCGGCTGCTGGACTCGCTCACCGACGCGCAGCGCGACGAGCTGGCGGGCCTGATGTCCCAGGCGCTCGACGACGCGGGCCTGGCGGCAGAGATGAGCCGGCTGGCCGACGCCCTCCGGTCGCGCCGGCCCGACATGGACTCGGGTTATCCGCAGGCTCGGATGACCGGCACCGAGCCACTCGGCCTCAGCGACGCGACCGCCGCGCTGGCGGAGCTGGCCGACCTCGCTGACCTTGAGGACGCGATGCGCCAGGACTACCCGGGCGCGCGCCTGGACGATGTCGACGAGGAGGCCATCCGCCGCGCGCTCGGCCGCCAGGCCGTCGATGACATGGAGGCGCTTCGCCAGATCGAGCGCGAACTGGAACGGCAGGGCTACCTGCAGCGCGCCGACGGCAAGCTCGAGCTCACCCCGAAGGCGGTCAGGCGGCTCGGCCAGACCGCGCTGAAGAAGGTATTCGCTCAGCTGCCCGACGGCGGTACCGGCGACCACGACCAGCACGACGCCGGGCAGGCGGGCGAGTTCACCGGCAGCACCAGGCCCTGGCGGTTCGGTGACGAGCAGGCGATTGACGCGGCCGCCACGGTGCGCAACGCGCTGATGCACCAGGCCAGGCTCGGCACCGAACCAGCGCACGCCAGGGCCGAGGGGCACGCCAGGGTCAAGCTGTCGGTGCGCGACTTCGAGGTGGCCGAGACCGAGCGCCGCGCGTCCGCCGCGGTCTGCCTGCTCGTCGACCTCTCCTACTCGATGGCGCTGCGCGGCACGTGGGGCGCGGCCAAGCAGACGGCGCTGGCGCTGCACGCCCTGGTGCGGACCCAATACCCGCAGGATGCGATCCAGGTCATCGGCTTCTCGAACTACGCCAGGGAACTGCGCGAGACCGAGCTGGCCGGCCTGAGCTGGGACATGGTGCAGGGCACGAACCTGCATCACGCGCTCGTGCTGGCCGGCCGGTTCCTCGACCGCAGGCCCGAGCACAACCCGGTTGTCATGATCATCACCGACGGGGAGCCGACCGCGCACCTGCGCCGGGACGGGCGGTTCTGGTTCGACTGGCCGCCGTCGCCCGAGACACTGCAGCTAACGCTCGCCGAGGTCGACAAGATGACGCGGCGCCGCGCGACGCTGAACGTTTTCATGCTCGCCGACGACGAGCGGCTGTCGTCTTTCGTGGACGAGGTCGCCCGGCGCAATGGCGGCCGGGTGCTGCGGGCGATGCCGGACAGCCTGGGCGAGTACGTGGTGAAGGACTTCCTGCGTACCCGCCGCCAGTTCACCGGTTGATTGGGGCTCTGCTTCCCGCTCAGCCCTCGGGGCGGGGAGTTCCGAGCCAGTCGCCTCGCTCCGCGACGCGATAGACCGATGAGCCCCGAGCGAGCCGTCGGGGCGCGGTGCCGCCTGGACTGAGGAGCGGGCTTTGCGACGAGGGAAGGCGGCACCTAGCAGCGCCCCGACGAGCGAGCGGGAAGCACCGCGCCCCGACGAGCGCGCGGGGAGCACTGTCCTGGTCACGGCCGGTCGAAGGCAAGATTTTACATTTATTATCTTTGCTACGGATACAGGCAGTCTTCGGCGGCGGTACTGTTCCGCTGGAAAATCATTCGCCGGCCCCTGGCCTCCGCGGTACATCGGAGGCGTCCGGCCCCCCAAGGAGGACGAAGTGAGTTCTGCAAGCGTTTCCGGCACGTCCGGCAAGCGCCCGCTGGTCATAGTGCTGGCCGTTGTCGGTGTGCTGGCGCTCGTCTACGGCATCCTGAACCTCGTCGTGAAGGGCCTGCCGAAGGCCCTGACGCTGTACAGCACCTCAAGCAAGACGCATATCACGCACCCGATTCACGCGGTGGTGGCGATCGTCGTCGCCGTGATCCTGTTCGCCCTCGCGTGGTGGCAGAACAAGAAGGCCTGAGCAGCCAGCGTGCTCGTGCCGGGCACCCGCGGCGATGGCTGCCGCGGGCGTGCCCGGCACTGCCGTTTTACCCGCCAGCCGGGTCGAGGGCAGTCCGCAGGTCCTCGATCAGGTCGTCGCACGTCTCGATGCCGACCGAGAGCCGGACCAGATCGGCCGGCACCTCGAGCAGTGAACCCGCCGTGGACGCATGGGTCATCCGGCCGGGGTGCTCGATCAGCGACTCCACTCCGCCGAGCGACTCGCCGAGCGTGAACAGCCGGGTCCGGCCGCACAGGGCCACCGCCTCGTCCGGTCCGCCGCTGGCCCGGAACGACACCATCCCGCCGAACCCGCGCATCTGCTTGGCCGCGACCTCGTGTCCGCGGTGCGAGGGCAGCCCGGGGTAGAAGACCTCGCTGACACCGGGATGGCTCGCCAGCATCTCCGCGATCCGCTGCGCGTTCTCGCAGTGCCGGTCCATCCGCACGCCCAGCGTCTTGGCGCCGCGCAGCGTCAGCCACGCGTCGAACGGCCCGCCCGCCGCGCCGGTCGCGTTCTGCAGGAACGCGAGCTTCGCGCCCAGGTCGGGATCGGCCACGACCACCGCGCCGCCGACCACGTCGGAGTGGCCGCCGATGTACTTCGTCGTCGAGTGCACGACGGCGTCGGCCCCGAGGGCGAGCGGCTGCTGCAGGTACGGCGAGGCGAAGGTGTTGTCGACCACGAGCAGCGCGCCGGCCTCGTGGCTGATCTCGGCGAGCGCGACCAGGTCGGCGATGCCGAGCAGCGGGTTGGTCGGCGTCTCCACCCAGACCAGCCGCGTCGGCTGGGCGGCCAGCGCCGCTCGCACCGCACCGGGGTCGGACATCGCCACCGGCTGGTAGCTGACGTTCCAGCCCTTGAGCACTTTGTCGAACAGCCGGAACGTACCGCCGTACGCGTCGAGCGGGATCAGCACGTGGTCGCCGGGCTGGCAGAGCGCGCGGACCAGGCAGTCAGATGCGGCCATGCCCGAGGCGAAGGCCAGACAGCGGGCACCGCCTTCGAGCGCGGCCAGGCACTCCTCCAGCGCTCCCCTGGTCGGGTTCGCGGTGCGCGAGTACTCGTAGCCCTCGATCCAGCGGGCCGCATCGCCCAGTTCCTTGCCGCGCAGGCCGCCCACGCCGTCCTGCTTGTAGGTGGATGACTGGTAGATCGGCGGGACCACCGCGCCGGTGACCGGGTCAGGCTCCTGGCCAGCGTGGATCGCGAGCGTCTCGAAACCGTGCATATCCCAGGCGCCCCTTTGCGCATCGGCGGTAACGCGGCGAGTGCCGCATGAGGCGGCCCAGTCTACGGGCCACCGACGTCCCGTGGCCGGAGCAGCCGGAGCATCGCCGCGTTGGCGGCCGGTCCGGCCAGCGCCGAGGCAGCAGCGGCGGCGGCGCCATCGGCCACCGGATGGCACCTGATCTATCACAGCCATTTCCTGACACCGACGGTCCTGGCGCGCGATGGCGGGATTTCCCGGCCATTTGCTGCCGACGGCCGTCGCCGCATCGCCGGGCGACAACGTCTGGGTGATCGCAGGCGTTTCCGGCGGTAGCCCTGGCCAGTACGAGGCGCCGGGATGGACCGCGCACACCTGGCGGGTGGTCGCGATGCCCGACGAGGACTCCGGTGCCGGCACCGCCGCTGCGACCTCCGGGCCTGGCACACTCTTACCGTGCCGTGGTGGGCCGCCGGACCGTTGGCCGCCACCGGCCGCGACTTAGCCTGGGCGGGCCCGGCCGCGCTGTGGAACGGGCACGCGTGGGTCCACGGCAACCCGGACGCAGCGGACCTCGGCATGGCGGGCGTTCCGTGGACGAGCGCGACGCTGCTCTACAGCTACGGCCGGCCGTCCGCGAAGAGCCAGCAGATTGCGGGATCGATCTGGCTGAACGGGGAGGCTCTGAGCCGCGGCCGCCCGCTATGAACCCTGGCTCGACCAGAACGTGAGCACGTCCTGGCGAGTGATCACGCCGGCCGGCTTGCCGTCCACCAGCACGACGGCCGCGCCGGCGCTCTGCAGCGCGTTCGCCACGACGCTCACTGGCTCGCCGGAACCCACCGAGGGCAGCGGCGGTGACATCAGCGCGGCCACCTGGTCGTCGGGCTGCGCCTTGCCCGCCACCAGGGCCTCCAGCAGATCGTGCTCGACGATGGAGCCGACCACCTCGGCGGCCATGACCGGCGGCTCGGCGCTCAGCACCGGCAGCTGCGAGACGTCGAACTCACGCAGCGCCGAGATGACGGTGCGCACGGTGTCGGTCGGGTGCGCGTGCACGAATGCGGGCAGGCCCGCGCCCTTGCGCTCCAGCACGTCGCCGACCCGCGGCTCGGCCGTCTCCGCGGTCAGGAACCCGTAGTCGGCCATCCACTCATCGTTGAAGATCTTCGACAGGTAACCGCGGCCGCCGTCGGGCAACAGCACGACGACGACGTCGTCCGGGCTGGCCGACCTGGCTACTTCGAGCGCCGCGACCACCGCCATCCCGCAGGAACCGCCGGTGAGCAGCGCTTCCTCCCTGGCCAGCCGGCGAGTCATGAGGAAGGACTGGGCGTCGCTGACGGCGATGATCTGGTCGCAGATGCTCTTGTCGTAGGTTTCCGGCCAGATGTCCTCGCCGACGCCCTCGACCAGATACGGCCGGCCGGTCCCGCCCGAGTAGACCGAGCCCTCCGGGTCCGCGCCGATGACCTGCACCCGGCCGCCGGAGACGTCCTTCAGGTACCGGCCGGTGCCGGAGATGGTGCCGCCGGTGCCGATCCCGGCCACGAAGTGGGTGATCCGGCCGTCGGTCTGGGCCCAGATCTCCGGCCCGGTCGAGTGATAGTGCGATGCCGGGTTTTCCATGTTGGTGTACTGGTTGGGCTTCCAGCCGCCCGGCGTCTCGCGCGCGAGCCGGTCGGACACCGAGTAGTAGGAGTCCTGGTGGTCCGGCGAGACGGTGGTCGGGCAGACCACGACCTCCGCGCCGTAGGCGCGCAGCACCGCGATCTTGTCCTGGGCGACCTTGTCCGGGCAGACGAACAGGCACCGGTACCCCTTTTCCTGGGCCACGATGGCCAGGCCGATGCCGGTGTTGCCGGACGTGGGCTCCACGATGGTGCCGCCCGGCTGCAGCGCGCCCGACCGCTCCGCGGCCTCGACCATGCGCAGCGCGATCCGGTCCTTGACCGAGCCGCCGGGGTTGAAATACTCGACCTTGGCGAGCACCTGGGGCGCGGCCGGGCCCAGTTGCCGGGTGATCTTGTGCAGCCGCACCATCGGGGTGTCCCCGAAGAGATCGATCAGAGAGTCGTAGACCTGCATCTGTCGCCGCCTTGTGAGTAAGCCCCCGGCGAGGCCCCGTTGCCTCCGGATAGAGGCTATCCAACCCACTCGCCGCGCAGATCAAGGCCGGATTGGCGGGCCCGCGCCGCCCTGAGTTACTGTCGGGTTAACTAACGAGAATGACCCAGGGAGCCCGCCATGCCAGAGGCTGTCATCGTCGCGACTGCACGATCCCCGATCGGGCGCGCCTTCAAGGGCTCGCTCACCAGCATCCGGCCGGACGATCTGACGGCCCAGATGGTCACGGCGGCGCTGGCCAAGGTGCCACAGCTGGACCCGACCCAGGTCAACGACCTGATTCTCGGCTGCGGGCTGCCCGGCGGCGAGCAGGGCTACAACATGGCCAGGGTGGTGGCCATCATGCTCGGCTACGACACCGTGCCCGGCACGACGATCACCCGGTACTGCTCCTCCTCCCTGCAGAGCACCCGGATGGCGTTTCACGCGATCAAGGCCGGCGAGGGTGACATCTACATCTCGGCGGGCGTCGAGTGCGTCAGCCGGTTCGCCAACGGCAGCAGCGACGGCCTGCCGAATACCAAGAACCCGGTCTTCGCCGACGCCGAAGCCAGGGCCAAGGAGATGGAGAAGGGCGACTTCAGCTGGCATGACCCGCGCGAGGACGGCCAGATACCCGACATCTACATCGCCATGGGCCAGACCGCTGAGAACGTCGCCCAGCTGCGCGGCGTGAGCCGAGGCCGAACAAGACGAGTTCGGCGTCCGGTCGCAGAACCTGGCCGAGAAGGCACTCGCCAACGGGTTCTGGCAGCGCGACATCACCCCGGCCACGATGCCCGACGGCACGGTGGTCTCCGCCGACGACGGCCCGCGGGCCGGCACCACGCTGGAGAAGGTCAGCCAGCTGCAGCCGGTCTTCCGGCCGGACGGGACCGTGACCGCGGGGAACTGCTGCCCGCTGAACGACGGCGCCGCGGCCGTCGTCGTGATGAGCGACACCAAGGCGGCCGAGCTTGGCATCACCCCGCTGGCGCGGATCGTGTCCAGCGGTGTCACGGGCCTGTCTCCCGAGATCATGGGCCTGGGCCCGGTCGGCGCGTCCCGGCAGGCCCTGGCCAGGGCCGGGCATGACGATCGACGACGTGGACCTGGTCGAGATCAACGAGGCATTCGCGGCCCAGGTGATCCCGTCCTACGCCGATCTCGGCATCGACATCGACAAGCTGAACGTCAACGGCGGCGCGATCGCGGTCGGCCACCCGTTCGGCATGACCGGGGCCCGGATCACCTCCACACTGCTGAACAGCCTGCAGTTCCACGACAAGACCGTCGGGCTGGAGACGATGTGCGTGGGTGGCGGCCAGGGCATGGCCATGATCTTCGAGCGCCTGGGCTAGCGCCGCAAGACGCGGACGGAGGGCCCCGCCGGCGAACCTGGCCGGCGGGCTCGCCGACGCCACCGGCATTAGGCCAGGACCGTGATGGGCGGCTTAAGCCGACATCGCAGCCGACTGCCAGCACGACCTGATATGCCAGGATTCGCGCACGGTAGATAAACAGGGCATTACGGAAGGGTGACTTTCAGGTCTTGCCAGCGGCCAGGTCGTGGTGCAGTCTCGACACCAAGGACTCCCTCACCCTGGAGGTGCCACTTGTCCCTGACCCACTCCCCGGAGATGCATCGCAACCTGATCGCCAGAATCCCGTCCGTCACGGGACTTCAGCTCCGAGAGTGGTTCAGCCGACTTGAATCGGGTCCTGCCTTCCTGCGCTGCAACGAGCGCGCGCACTGGCTTTCTGACGAGCACGGGCTGTCGCACGGCTACGCGTCCGCGATCGTGCACGAGTACGAGATCCAGCGCCGGACAAGGCTCAACAGCGCCTAGTCTTTACCGGTGGACATAGCCAGCGCCACCAGCTTCCTGTCAGTAAACCCGCGGGCCGTCCTGGCCACTACGCGGTCTGACGGCCGCCCGCAGCTCTCGCCGATCGTCGTAGCGGTCGATGACGACGGCCGACTCCTGATCAGCACCAGGGAAACCGCCATCAAGGCGAAGAACCTGGCCAGGGACCCCAGGGCAGCGGTCTGCGGGCTGAACGACAGCTTCTACGGTGAGTGGGTCCAGGCGGAGGGAACCGCCGAGCTCATCCATTTGCCCGCGGCGATGCCGCTGCTTGAGGACTACTACCGCCGCATCTCCGGTGAGCATCCGGACTGGGCGGAGTATCAGGAGGCAATGCGCCGCGACAAGCGCCTCATTATCCGGATCACGGTGGACCGGGCTGGACCGAACGTTAGCGGCTAGCACCGACTGGTCGCGCACCAATGGCGCACATTAATTCGCCCGAATAGTGCACCGCCGTAGCCTGTCGTCACATAACTACGCATGCGACTCAGAGTTTATGCGAACAGTCAGGTTCTGAACAGCCAGTCAGGGCAGGATTGGCGGGCCAGGGCGTTGTCGCACGTCAGGACCGCCTTAGTACCCCCGGTCGGGGTCGAACCGACACTGGGGACCCTTTTAGGGGGCCGGCCTCTTCCTTTGGGCTACGGGGGCATTGCGATGATACCCCGCGCCGATCTGGTGACTCCAGATATACAAATTAAACGTTTGGCGATTCAAGGCCAATGTCTCGGTTTTTAATCCATGCGAAGTTCGGCGGCTGATACAAAGAGTGACCATTGCGCCATTCTTATTACCGTCAGTAGCGACAGTTCACGCTTCGGTGGGCGCCAGGCCGCTGAGCTCGCGGGCGCGGCCGAAGACCGCGTCGAGCATCCCGTCGGTGACCCGGCCGGTGAACGTGTTCTGCTGGCTCGGGTGGTAGCAGCCGACGACGGTGAGCGGGTCGGCCCCCGCGGCGCTGGCGGGCACAGCGCCGGGCAGGTGCTGGCAGACACGGCGCTGGCAAACACGGGGGCCTCGACGCCATGACCGAACACCGGCCGTGGCCGCGGCACTACGAAGCCGGCGGCCGCCAGCTGCGGCCACAGCGCCTGCCAGGCGAAGTGCCCGAGGCAGACGATCACCCGCAGGCCCGCCGCAACCGCCGCTAGTTCCGCTGCCAGCCACGGCGCGCAGGTGTCCCGTTCCTGCGGTGTCGGCTTGTTCTCCGGCGGCGCGCAGCGCACCGCCGCGGACATGCGCGTCCCGATCAGCCGCTGTCCGTCGCCCGCGGTGACGGACGTCGGCTGCACCGCCAGGCCGCATCGCCACAGCGACGCGAACAGCACATCGCCGCTGCGGTCGCCGGTGAAGATGCGGCCGGTCCGGTTGCCGCCGTGCGCGGCCGGCGCCAGGCCCAGGATCAGCAGCCGCGGGTGGTCGTCGCCCCAGCCGGGCACCGGCCGGCCCCAGTACGGCTCGTCGGCGAAGGACTTGCGCTTGGTCGCGGCCACCTGCTCGCGCCAGGCGACGAGCCGGTCGCAGGCCCGGCATACCGACTCCCGCGCGGCGAGTTCGCCGACCGAGCCGGCCGTCGCCGCCAGTTCCAGGACCGCCGCCGCGTCCGGCGCGACCGGCGTGGTGGCGGTGGCCGGGTCCTCGGGCCAGCCCGCGCCGGGTGACGCCACGAGTCCGGCGCCCTGACGTTCCCTACCCACAGAGTTCTCTAACCACGGGGTTCCCTAACCACGGGCTATCGACCAGGCGATGCCATCCAGGATGTCGTGCTCGCTGGTCACCATCTCGCCGAACCCGAACCGATCCATCAGCCGGTCGAGGATCAGGGCGCCGGCCCCGATCACGTCGACCCGGCCCGGGTGCAGTGCGCTGATCGCCGCGCGCTCGGCGTGGGTCTGGCTCAGCAGCTGATCGGCCACCCGATGCACTTCCGCGGCGGACAGCCGGGCGTGATGGGTCTTGGCCGGGTCATAGTCCGCGAGGCCCAGGGCGATGGCGGTCACCGTGGTCACCGACCCGGCCAGGCCTACCAGGGTCCGCGCCGCCGAAACGGGCACGGCGGCAGCCACGTCGTCAAGCGCGCGGTCGATGTCGGCCCGCGCCGCGGCGATCTCGGCAGGCAGCGGCGGATCGGCGTGCAGGTGCCGCTCGGTGAGGCGGACGCAGCCGACATCGACCGAGATCGCCGTCAGGGCCGCCTCGGGCGCGCCGCTGCCGAGCACGAACTCGGTCGACCCCCCGCCGATGTCGACCACCAGGTACGGCGGCTGCGGGCCTCCGGGCCCGGCGCCGCCCAGCTCGCCCGTCGCGCCGGTGAAGGAGAGAGTCGCTTCCTCCTGGCCGCTGATGACCTCCGGCAGGATGCCGAGCGCCTGCTGGACGCCGGCGGTGAAGTCGGCCGCGTTGCTGGCGTCCCGGGTGGCGCTGGTCGCGACCATCCGGACGGCGCCTGCCTGGGCCGTCTCGATCTCGGCGGCGTAACTGCGCCAGCACCCGCGAGCGTGCGCTCGAGCGCTTCGGGCGCGAGCCGTCCGGTCGCGTCCACGCCCTGGCCGAGCCGGACGATCTCCATCCGCCGCTCGACGTCGGTGAGCGTGCGTCGCGCCGGATCGACGTCGGCGATCAGCAGCCGGAGCGAGTTGGTCCCGCAATCGATCGCCGCTACCCGCTGGCTCATCCGCCCGCCTCTCCGGCATTCCCGTCCGACTCCGGCATGTCCGCTGTTTCCGGCACGCACTGGCCAGCCTCCCACCATGACCCCGCCGCGCGCACCGCCTCGGCGCCGAGCGGGTTCACGCCGGGCACAGCGAGTTCGTGCGCCGCCAGGGCGTGCAGGCACTTGACCCGGTCCGGCATCCCGCCTGCGCTCTGCGTGCCTGCTGGCAGCGGTTCCTGCCCGGCGGCCCTGGCCGCGTCGTCGCGGCGGGCCAGGTAGTCCGCGTGCGCGGCCAGATACGCCGCGTGCAGCGCGGGGTCGGCCGCCAGCCGCGCCTGCATCTCCCGCATGACGCCGGCCGCTTCCAGCCTGCTGATCGCCGCCGTCGCGCGCGGGCAGGTCAGGTAGTACAGCGTGGGGAACGGCGTGCCGTCGGGCAGCCGCGGCTGCGTCTGCACGACATCAGGCAGCCCGCACGGGCAGTAGTGCGCGATCGCCAGCACGCCCCGCGGCGGGCGCCCGAGCTGGCGCGCGACGACGTCAAGCTCGGCTTGGGTCGGGCCCGGCCGGCTCGTCACCGCATGGTCACCGGGGCGACTTCGGCGGCGTCCCGTCCGCGGTCCGCACCGACGCCCACAGTGCCCCGTACCAGGGCGTCGACGGCTGGGCTCGGGTGGTCTTGGCGTGATGCTTGGCCGGCGTGATCACCACGTAGCACGTCTGCGACGGGAAGCACATGTTCAGCCGGTCCCTGGCCTCCTGCTCGATGAAGGCGGGCGTGGTCACGGCGTGCTGCTGCCCGCGCAGCTTCTGCACCTTCGTGGCCAGCTGCGCGTTTTCCAGCTGCAGCTGGTCGATCTGACGCCGCTCGGCGATGTACTCGCGGATCGGATAGGCCAGGCTGAGCCCGATGGCGCAGATGACGACGACCAGGACTGCGGCCCGGCTGGTGAACTTGGGCCGCGAGGATGGCTGATCTGCCGCCAGTCCGGTGTCGCCCGCGGGCATCACGATCCTGCCGGCCGCCGAGCGCGGGAACGCGGCGCGCCCTGCGTAGACCGCGCCGTCGCCCAGCAGTTCCTCGATCCGCATCAGCTGGTTGTACTTGGCCACCCGCTCGGACCGGCACGGCGCCCCGGACTTGATCTGGCCGCAGTTCATCGCGACGACCAGGTCGGCGATGGTCGTGTCCTCGGTCTCTCCGGAGCGGTGGCTCACCATCGTGGTGAAGCCGCTGCGGTGGGCGAGGTCCACCGCCGCGAAGGTCTCGGTCAGCGTGCCGATCTGGTTGACCTTGACCAGCAGCGAGTTGGCCGTCTTCTCCCTGATCCCGCGCCGGATCCGGTCCGGGTTGGTGACGAAGATGTCGTCACCGACGACCTGGACGCGGTCACCAAGCTCGGTCATGAGTTCCCGCCAGCCGTCCCAGTCCTCCTCGGCCAGCGGATCCTCCAGCGACACGATCGGGTACGCGGTGAGCCAGTCCGCGTAGATCGAGGTCATCTCGGCCGCCGTCTTGCTGCCGCCCTCGAACGCGTAGCTGCTGCCGGACAGGAAGTTGCTCGCGGCGGCGTCGATCGCCAGCGCGACGTCACGGCCGGGCGTCAGGCCGGCCTTGCCGATCGCCTCGACGATCAGGTCCAGGGCCGCCCGGTTGTGCTCCAGGTCGGGCGCGAACCCGCCCTCGTCGCCCACGCCGGTGTTGAGGCCGTGCTGCTTCAGCACCGATTTCAGGGCGTGATAAGTCTCCGCGCCCCAGCGCACCGCCTCGCTGAACGTGGCGGCGCCGACCGGCGCGATCATGAACTCCTGGATGTCGACGTTAGAGTCCGCGTGCGCTCCGCCGTTGAGGATGTTCATGCAGGGAACGGGGAGCAGGTGCGCGTTCGGCCCGCCCAGATAGCGGAACAGGGGCAGGCTGGCCGAGTCTGCGGCCGCCCTCGCCACCGCGAGGCTGACACCCACGATCGCGTTGGCGCCGAGCCGGGACTTGTCCGGGGTGCCGTCGAGCTGAATCATGTCCTGGTCGACCAGCCGCTGGTCCTCGGCGTCGTAACCGAGCAGTTCGGGCTGGATCTCGTCAATGACTGCCTGCACGGCCTTGTGAACCGATTTGCCGCCGTACTCCTCGCCGCCATCACGCAGCTCGACGGCCTCGAATACGCCCGTGGACGCGCCGCTCGGGACCGCCGCGTGGCCGATGCTGCCGTCGTCGAGCGCCACCTCGACCTCCACCGTGGGGTTGCCACGGGAGTCGAGGATCTGCCTTGCGTAAATGCCTTCGATCGAGGCCACGATTACTGCTCCTGACGGTCTGGCTGTAGTCGGGATGATTCGGAGCCTAGTAGAGGCGCTGGGTGGCAGCGCAGCGGGCACGCCGTTGCGGGCCGAGCCCGATGACTCGGCTCCGGCTCGGCTCTGGCTCGGCTCAGCGGGCTAGCTGAAGAAGCTGCCGCCGCCGTCGACCATCAGCGTGCAGCGGTGATGAAGCCGGAGCCGGGGTCGGCCAGGAACACGACGGCCCGGGCCGATGTCCGTGCTCCGGGATCACTCTGCCTCCCGCTCACCGTCGGGGCGCTCGTTACGCGGCGCTTCCCTCGTCGCTCGTACCTCGCTCCTCGTCCAGGACTCCGCCGCGCCCGGCGGCTCGCTCGGGGCTCGCTCACGCTCGCACCGCCGGGGCGGCAGCGGCCGGCTGATCAGCGGCAGGTCCAGGTACGTCTTGATGCCAGGCTCGGCCCGGCACACGTACGGGATGGAGTTGACGCAGTGATTCGCGGTGGCGACGACGCCGGGGTTGCGGATCAGGCCGTCGGCCACCGAGCCGGGGTGCAGGCCGGTGAACGTGACCAGCATGCCGGGGTCGCCGGTGATCTCGATCTCGAACCGGTGCCCGGCCGGGCCGAACGTCCAGCCGGGATCCAGGTGATCCTCGCCCATCAGCCAGTTCACCGCCGCCGTCACGACCGGCCTGCCGTCAGCCTCGGCTTCCCACCGGAATCGGCGGGCCGCCACCTGGCCCGGCTGGATCTCGCCGATCGGCGAGTCGATCGGCGCAGTCGCGACCGCGACCTCCTGGATCGTGCGCACCGGGCCGGTCCCGGCAAAGCCCATCGCGTCGACGATCATGCGGACCGACGCCTTGAAGCCCGCGCCGAGCAGACTGGCCATCGGGCTGGCCAGGGCGTCCTGCGGCGTCGCGCCGAAGCCCATGACGTGCCGGATCACGTCCGGCGCGTCATACGTCCTGATGTCCGAGAACTCCTCGGCGCGAACGCTTCGTCACCGCGGAACTCAGGGCCGACAGCATCAGCGGGAAGCGCTCGGTGATGCCGCCGGGATGGATGCCGGTGCCGTGCAGGCTGACGCCGCCGGCCTGGCACGCGGTCTCGACGTCGGCGACCCGGCTGAGGTCGGGGTAGATCCAGCCGACCGGCGTGACGACGTTCTTGCCGGACCGCAGCAGCGCCACGACGACGTCCTTGTCAGGCACCAGGGGCGCGTACACCACGCAGTCGGCTGGCTGCGCGAGCAGCGCGTCGGCATCCGTCGTCGCCCGGACGCCGAGCGGAGCCAGCCCGGCCAGCTCGCCCGCGTCCCGGCCGTCCTTGGCCGGGCTATGCACCCAGCAGCCGGCCAGCTCAAGCTCGGGGTGGCGGACGATCGCCTCGATCGCGCTGCGGCCGACACCGCCGGTCGCCCACTGAATGACCCGGAATGTCATGACTCAACCCAACAGTCCGTGACAGCGACTGTCAATATGACAGCAGCTGTCGACGGCGGCCCACTGTGTGCGGATGCGGTCGCTATACGGGCTGTTGCAGAATCGATGGCTACTCGGCGGTATCGGGGAGCCGCAGTGCCCGCACGCGCAGTTTGGCTGCCGCGTTGGGGATGCTGGTTCGGCGTAGCGGGTGGTTTGGCTGGCCGGGCTGGTCAGGCTGGGATGCCCGCCGGGCGGGCCAGCCAGCCGGCCTGGCCGGCGAGGGTGTCGAGGGCGGTTTGGGTGAGGTGCCCGCTGCTGATGGCCTTGAACAGGTTGACGGTGGCGGTGATGAGTTGCCATTCGGCGCTGGCCCGGGGCATGCCGCGCATGCTGAACTGGCGGAAGCCCTTGTTGTGCTTGATGTCGCCGTTGGGGGTCTCGGCGATGTGGCCGCGGTGGCGGTAGACGTCGATGCCGTCGGGTGTTTGCAGCCGGGCGGCCATCGCCCGGGTGGCCTGCCCGGCCTGGCTTCCGCTGGCCGGGTCACCGCGGGCTGCTTTCTCCAGGTCCCGCAGCTTGCCGGTGGCGATCAGCCGGTCCGGGCCGGGTGCTGTCAGGTTGTCTTCGGAGCAGTACCCGGCATCGGCCAGGAACAGCCCGGTCGGCCCGGCGCAGGCGACGTCGTCATCGTGGCCGCTGCCGGGGTCCTTGTCGTCGCTGCCGGGCGGGCGGCGTGCGGTGATCAGGGCGGCGGCGTCGGCGGCGGCGGCCAGCATCGGGGCGAACCAGCCGGTGTCTCCGGTGGTGCCGGTGAGGCGGGTGGCGATGATCAGGCCGTCTTCGCTGGTGACGAGCTGGGCGTTGCAGCCCTGGATGAACCCGCCGCCGCGGACCGGCATCAGCCGCGAGTGCGGGCCGGTGATGTTACGGACCGGGCCGGGCCCGGCGCGGTCCTTTTCCCTGGGTGCCCTGCGGGCCGCCGCGGCGGCCTGCCGCCGCCGGGCCCCGGCCAGTTTCACCTCGGCCTCGCGGACCCGCACGAACTGTCCGGGCGGGACCGGCTGCGGGCCGGGCAGCGGCCTGCCCGTCGCCGCCTGCTGCTCAGCGTTGCGCGCCTGCCAGGCCTCGATCTTGGCCTGCTGCGCGGCCCGGGCCCGCTCCAGGGCCATCCCGGCCAGGGCCACGTCCGCGCCGGCCGGCCGCGACCCGCGCCGCGGCAGCCCGGCCGCCGCGTCCGCCAGGTGCTCCTGCTCAGTCCTGGCGCGCGCGGCCTCGGCGGCCTGGCGCTCGCGGGCCAGGCCGGCCAGCGCCGCGGCGATCCGCCCGTCCCGCCACCGCGGCGACCAGGCATCGCCGGGCACCTCATCCCCGGCCGCATCCTGGCCGAACAGATCGTCCTCGGCCGCGTCAGCGCCGGCGTGCGCGGCGACGGTCTGCTCCGCCAGCTTCGCCAGCGTGTCCCCGGCCCGGTTCGCCGACTTCGACGCGGACGCGGCGATCTTCGTCCCGTCCAGCGCGACCACCCCGGGCTTGCCCATGCCCAGCGCCGCGCACAGCGCCAGCACCTGCGCGAACAGTTCCGCGACCGGGCCGGGGAACGCCGCCCGGAACCGGGCCAGCGTCGCATGGCCGGGCAGGTTCCCGCCGCAGATCACCTTGAACGCCACGTCGGTGCAGCACAACTGCCCGATCCGCCGCGAGGAGGTGGCCTGATGGGCGTAGGCCCACACCAGCACCGTCACCAGCATGTCCGGGTCATAGCCCGCCGTCCCGGCCCCGCCGGTGCGGCGCAGCGCGTGGAACGCGCCGGTGTCCAGGTGCTCCTCTACCACCCGGATCACCAGCCAGACCGGGTGATCGGGCGGCAGCCAGTCCCGCATGTCCGGCGGCAGCAGGAACGGCTGGTCCCGCTGCACCGGACGGTATCGCTTCGCCATGATCTAATCATCTCAAACGATCATGAACGTGGAGGAAAGGCACGCCGGGCCAGGTCAGCCGATTCTGCAACAGCCCGCATAGCGACCGCATCCGCACACAGTCGACTGACCACCGGGCGATATGCCGCGAATCACCTAGTTCGCGGCAAGCGGCCCGGCTGAGGCCGTCTGCTCGGCTTCCCACGCGCGGACGCGGTCGGCGTAGGCACGCGCGGCCGCCCGCAGCTCCAGTTCCGGGTCCAGGCCTGCCGCCTGCGCCCGCGCCACCAGCTCAAGCAGTTCCTGCCCCAGCTCGCTGCCCGGCCCGGCAACGGCGACGGCGTCAGCAGCGGCGTCAGCGTCGGCAACGGGGTCGGCAGCAGCGTCGGGAACATCGCCCGCGGCCGCAACCGCGTCCATTAGCTCCGGCGGCGCCCCGGCCCGCTGGGCCCGGTGCAAGAGCTGTGCCGCCAGCGACAGGGCCGGCTGGCTCATCGGCACGCCGTCGAGCGCTGACACCGGGCCGCCGCCGGCCTTGGCCGCGCGCTCGGCCGCCTTGATCGAATCCCAGTTCCGCTTGACCTCGTCCGGTCCGGTCACCGCGACGTCACCGAACACGTGCGGGTGCCGCCGCTTCAGCTTGTCGGTGATCCCGGCGGCGACGACATCGATCGTGTAGCCGGTGCCGTCGGTGCGTTCCTGGGCGATCCGCGCGTGAAAGACGACCTGGAGCAGCACGTCGCCCAGTTCCTCCCGCAGCGCCGCCGGGTCGCCGCCGGTGAGCGCGTCCAGCGCCTCGTAGGTCTCCTCGAGCAGGTGCGGCGCCAGACTCGCGTGCGTCTGCCGCCGGTCCCACGGGCAGTTCACCCGCAGCGTGTCCATGACCTGGACCAGCTCGATCAGCCGCGCGCCCGGCGCGTCCGGCCCGGCGGCCGCAGCCCCGTCCGCGGCCGGGTCGCGACCGGGATCCGGCTCGCCGGTCGTCATGGGCTCGCCGGTCAGCAGGTCGGGCTGGTTCGGAGCGCGGTCGGCGCCGCCGACGGCGTCGGATCCGCGGCCAGCGCCGATGGCACCGTGGCCACCGAGAAACCGCTGTAGTCATACACGCCGTACTGCGGGTTCACGTGGATGTCGAGGCTCTTGGCCGCCAGGCACTGCTGCTTGCTGAGCTGCTTCTCGACCGCAGCCTGCTCCGCCGAAGTGGTCGGCGTGGTGCCGCCGTTGAACTGGGCGGCCAGCACGGTCTGAATCGCGCCCGCCCGGTCCAGCTCGGGCAGCAGCGACGGCGGCAGCGCGCCGCCGGCCGACCAGTACTGCTGCACCGTGACGTTGCTCTGCTTGGCCTGCGCCGTGTACTGCCGCTGCGTCGCCTGGATGTCGCTCTGAGTGACGGAGATGCCGTGCTGCTTGGCCATCTGGTCGTACACCTGGAACAGGATCAGCCAGGTCAGCACCTGCTGCGTCGCCTGGCTCACCGGCCGCTGGGGCGAGATGCCCTTCTTCTTGTCGGCCGCGTAGGCGGAGTCGAGGTTGGCCACCTTGGCGGTGAGGGTCGAGACCGTGATCCGGCTGCTGCTGGTGACCGCGGCGGCACCCAGCTGGGTGCTCGCGCAGCCGCAGACCGCCAGCGCGCCGGCCAGCGCGACCGCGGCCGTCGCCACGGCCGAACGGGGCTTCATCGAGGTGCCCGACCTCCTCCGGGTGCATCGCTTTCGGTGCGCGACACGACGACGCTCCTTGTCATGCGAAGTCTTCCTATCCCTGCTCCGGTCCGGCGGCAGCCGGATCGCCGGCGGCCGGAGTGAGCCCGCTGAGCACCGCCTCGATGAGTTCTTCGCACCAGGACAGCAAGTCCCGGTCGCGCAGGGGCGGTGCGCCGAGGGAGATCGTCTGCCCGGTGCCCGCGCGCACTGAACCGCCGCGCCCGCCGGGCACCGCTTTCGGCACCGGTACGAGCATCGTACGCACCGCCTGCTTCAGGATCGTGCCGGGGTACAGCCGCTGTACCCGGACCACGCGCGAGTCTGGCAGCTCCACCGGCGCGAACCGGACGTGATTGCCCTGCAGTATGACGTCGGTCAGCCCGGCCTGGCGGGCCACGTACCGCAGCCGCGCGACCGTGAGCAGGCTCTCCACCTGGTCCGGCACCGGCCCGAACCGGTCGTTCAGCTCGTCCCTGACTGCATCGATGTCGGCCGCCGAGTCGATCGACGCGATCGCGGTGTAGGCCTCGAGCCGGAGCCGCTCGCCGGTCACGTAGTCGTGCGGGATGTGCGCGTCTACCGGCAGTTCGACCCGGACCTCCGGCCGTTCGGCTGGCCCGTCGCCGCGCAGTTCCCTGACCGCCTCGCCGATCATCTTCACGTACAGGTCGAAGCCGACGGCGGCGACGTGCCCGGACTGCTCACCGCCGAGCAGGTTCCCGGCGCCGCGGATCTCCAGGTCCTTCATCGCGATGTGCAGCCCCGCCCCGATGCCGGTGTGCTGCTGCAGCGTGGCGAGCCGCTCGTGCGCCGTCTCGGTGAGCGGCTTCTCCGGCGGGTACAGGAAGTACGCGTAGCCCCGTTCCCGGCCCCGGCCCACGCGGCCACGGAGCTGGTGCAGGTCGGGCAGGCCGTAGGCGTCCGCCCGGTCCACGATCAGCGTGTTGGCGTTCGGGATGTCCAGCCCGGACTCGACGATCGTGGTGGACACCAGCACGTCGAACTCGCGGTCGATGAACCCGGTCATGACCTTCTCGAGCGTGTGCTCGTTCATCTGCCCGTGCCCGACGCCGATCCTGGCCTCCGGCACTAGCTCGGCCAGCCGGGCCGCCACCTTGTTGATCGAGCTGACCCGGTTGTGCACGAAGAACACCTGGCCGTCACGCAGCAGCTCGCGCCGGACGGCGGCCGCGATCTGCTTCTCGTCGTACGGCGCCACCGACGTCAGCACCGGGTGCCGCTCCTCCGGCGGGGTCAGGATCGTGGACATCTCCCTGATCCCGGAGATGCCCATCTCCAGCGTGCGCGGAATCGGGGTGGCCGACATCGCCAGCACGTCGACCTCGGTGCGGAGCTGCTTCAGGAACTCCTTGTGCTCGACCCCGAACCGCTGCTCCTCGTCGATGATGAGCAGGCCGAGGTTGGCGAACCTGACCTCGGGCGAGAGCAGCCGGTGCGTGCCGATCACGACGTCCACCTTGCCGGCCGCCAGTCCTTCGAGGGTGTCGGCCACCTCGCGGTCGGACTGGAACCGCGACAGCGGCCGGACCGTCACCGGGAACGGCGCGTACCGCTCGCCGAAGGTGGCGAAGTGCTGCGCGGACAGCAGCGTGGTCGGCACCAGCACGGCCACCTGCTTGCCGTCCTGGACCGCCTTGAACGCCGCCCGCACCGCGATCTCGGTCTTGCCGTAGCCGACGTCGCCGCAGATCAGCCGGTCCATCGGCACACCGCGTTCCATGTCGGCCTTGACCTCTTCCACGGCCGCGAGCTGGTCGGGCGTCTCCACGTACGGGAACGCGTCCTCCAGCTCGCGCTGCCACGGCGTGTCCGCCCCGAACTGGTGCCCGGGCGAGGCCATCCGGGCCTGGTACAGCCGGATGAGGCCGGCCGCGATGTCGCGGACCGCCTTGCGGGCCCGCCCCTTCGCCTTGACCCAGTCGGCGCCGCCGAGCCGGTGCAGCGCGGGCGACTCGCCGCCGTTGTAGCGGGTCACCTCGTCCAGCTGGTCGGTCGGCAGGTACAGCCGGTCCGGCGGCTGCCCGCGCTTGCTCGGCGCGTACTCGATCACCAGGTAGTCGCGGGTGGCGCCCTGCACCGTCCGGCTGGTCATCTCCAGGTACCGGCCGACGCCGTGCTGCTCGTGCACGATGAAGTCACCGGGCGTGAGCTGCAGCGGGTCGATGCCGCCGCGCCGCCGGCTCGGCATCCGGTGCGCCTGCCGGGAGCCGGTCCTGGTGCCCGACAGGTCGGCCTCGGCCAGCACGGCCAGCCGCACCGACGGCCAGACGAACCCGGTTTCCAGCTGCCCGGTCGCCACGTGCGCCAGGCCGGCCTTGGGCGGCTGCGCGAGGTCGGCGTCCCTGGCCCCGAGGCCCTCGCCGCGGAGCAGCTCGGCGAGCCGCTTGGCCGGGCCGTGGCCGCCGGTGACCAGCACGACCCGCCACTCCTGCGCGAGCCACTGGCGCACGTCCCCGACCGCGCGCGCCGTGTCGCCCCGGTAGCCCGGCGCCGGCTCGGCCTGGATAAGGAACGGGGCAGGTTCCCCCTCCCCGTTTCCGGCCGGCTCGCCGTCCTGGGCCGCGACGAACGGGGTGATCGTCCACCACGGCAGCTCTCGTTCGGTGGCCAGATCCCTGACCTCGGTGATCGGGCGGATCGCGGCGTCGCCGAGATCGATCGGGACCTCACCCCCGGCGGCCGCGCTCACCCACGAGGCCTCCAGGAATTCCTGGCTGGTCCACACCAGGTCCGCCGCCCGGGCCCGGATCCGCTCGGGGTCGCAGGCCACGATCTTGCTGCCCGCGGGCAGGTAGGACAGCAGCAGCTCCATGCTGTCGGTCAGGGCCGGCGCGAGCGCCTCCATGCCCTCGACGGTGATGCCCTCGGCCATCTTGCCGAGGATGTCGTGCAGGCCGGGCCACTCCGAGGCCAGCTGCCGGGCCCGGTCCCTGACCCCGGCAGTCAGCAGCAGTTCCCGGCACGGCGGCGCCCACAGACCGTCGGGCGCGACCGCCAGACTGCGCTGATCGGCGGCCTTGAAGTAGCGGATCTCCTCGATCTCGTCGCCCCAGAACTCGATCCGCAGCGGGTGCTCGTCGGTGGGCGGGAACACGTCAAGCAGCCCACCGCGGACGGCGATCTCGCCCCGCCGCTCGACGAGTTCGACCCGCGCGTACCCGATCTCGACCAGGTGCGCGACGGTGTCCTCCAGGCTGGCCTGCTGACCCGTCTGCAGCTTGACCGGCGCGAGCTCGCCCAGGCCCGCCACCATCGGCTGCAGCAGGCTGCGCACGGGCGTGGTGACGACGGCCAACGGGCCGGACCGCGGGTCAGAGGAGTCGGGGTGCGCCAGCCGCCGCAGAATCGCCAGCCGCTGGCCGGAGGTGTCCGAGCGTGGCGACAGCCGCTCGTGCGGGAGCGTTTCCCAGGCCGGGAAGTAGCCCACGGCGTCCGCGCCGAGCAGCGAGCCGAGACCGGCCGCGAGTTCCTCGGCCTCGCGCGCGGTCGCGGTGACGGCCAGCACGAACGGGCCGGGCGGTGCGGTGTCGCCGATCGACGCGGTGTGGCCGGCCGACGCGGTGTCGCCGGCGGGCTGGTCCGCCAGCGCGGCGACGAGCAGCGGCCGGAGCGCCGCCGGGGCGATCAGGTCACCGCCCAGGCGAGGCAGCTGACGTGCCTGCTCGACGGCGGCCTGGAGATCTGGATCTGTGCTGATGACCGGGAGTAGGCCGGAGAGACTCATTGTGTCCTTACGTGGGCAGCACGAATGGCCCGCCGCGGCGCGAAGGCGCGCTGCGAACGGGATGCTCCTAGCTTACGGGGTCCGCGGCCGCGCCGGGCTCTTGACTGCGGGCTTCTGGTGCGGCCTGATTTCCGGTACGCACAGTGCTCGGAGCGCTACTGTATGGATTCGTGGCAACTACTGCGGAGAGCCTTTCCGGGCTGAGCATCGCGGACGGTCGTGGCCGACGACAGCCCCGCACCCGGCGTGACCGGGCTGTTCACGAAGTTCGCGCTGGACCTCGCCGGGCAGTGGCCAGGCCGTGCGCTCGCGATCCTGCAGGCGGGCTGCACCACCGCGGGGCCCGAGCTCGACCTCACGGCGCTGCGAGCCCGCGGCCATGAGCTCGAAGTGACCATGATCGACGACCAGACGACCGCCAGCCGGTCCGCCCTTGCGGCCAGACCGGAGCTGGCCGCGGCCACGCTCGGCGAGCTGCGGCTGCTGCCGGTCCGGCCGCGCTCGGCCGACATCGTGCAGTGCTCCCTGCTGCTGCACCGGATCAGCGACGCGGAGACGGTCCTCAGCAAGCTGGCGGCGGCGGTCCGGCCCGGTGGCCTGCTGCTGCTGCGGATGTCCGATCCCGGCAGCGCAATGGGGTTCCTGGACCGGCGGCTGCCACAGCTGGCCCGCGCGGTCGCCTGGCGCAGCACCCGGCCCGGTCAGGCCGGTCCGTACCCGGCGCGGTTTGAGGCCGTCGCGTCCGCGCGCGGCATCGAGACGTTCGCGAACCGGCACGGCCTGGCGATCGCGCACCGCGGCACGGCCAGCTCGCCCCGCAGCCTGAGCCGCCCCCCGCTGGCCCGGGCCGCCGCGCGCCTCACGGCCTGGCTGTCGCGCGGCCGGCTGGCCACCGACCACGACGAGCTGTACTACGTCATCCGCCGGCCGGTGGACCGGTTCGCCAGGGTCCTGCCCTAGCGCGCGGCTGAGCAGCCGGGGCAGGGTCTTCCGGTAACCTCGGGTTGCCCGGCAGGTGTGTGCTGCCCGGTTGCCCGCGTGCTGGCCGGTCGCCCGCCGGGAGCCGGGGTGGCTGGCCGGGCGAGCTGGCGGGCCGGCGGCCGGCGCGCCGCGGGAGGGGAAGAAAGTGACTGCTGGAGCTGAGGCTGCGCCGTCGGCCTCGGTCGATGACCTGCACGTCTACACGCTCTCGGCCGAGCAGCTCGGCGACACCGAACTCCTGCTCTCTGGCGCGTTCGCCCCGCTGACCGGGTTCATGACCGACGCCGACGTGGCCGCGGTCCGGGCGCACGGCCGCCTGGCGGATGGCACCCCGTTCCCGGTCCCGGTGGCGCTGGACTTGCCCGCGGATTCGATGCCGCAACAGCTCGCGGTCGCCACCTCTGGCCGGCTGATGCTGGCCGATCCGGAAGGCACCCCGGTCGCGGTGCTCGACATCACCGAGCGCACGCCGCTGCGGGCGCCGGGCACCGACGGCGCGGCCGGTTCCGAGCTGGTCCGGCTGGCAGGCCCGGTGACCGCGAACCGCAAGCTAGAGCACGGGGCGTTCCGCCGGCACATGCTGACCCCGGCCCAGACCAAGCAGCAGCTGGCCGACGGGCCGGTGCTCGCGTTCGCGACCCACGCGCCACTCGGCAGCAGGCAGATCGGGCAGCTCCGGCACCTGGCCGGCCAGCTGCACGCGCGGATCCTGGTGCTGCCGCTGGTGGGCGGCCCGGCCGAGGTGGTGCACACCCCGCAGGCGCTGATCCGGACCGTGCTGGCCGCGGCCGGAAGTCTGCCGGCCGGTTCGCTGGTGGTGCCGGTCCCGCTCGGGCCGCGGGCGGGCCTCGCCGCCGACTCGCAGGGCCGCGCCCGCGAGGTCGCGCTCTGGGCGCGCGTCGCGGCCGCCTACGGCGCCACCCACCTGATGACCGACGACGGCCTGCCGCTCGACCCAGCCAGCCAGCCCGGCCTGGTTGCCGGGACGGCCGTTGCCGGGACGCCCGTTGCCGGGATGACCGCGACCGACCTGGCCGACGGCGGCGGTGATCCCGGTCGTCCGGTCCGGCGACTGGGCCTATGACCCGCGGGCGGAGGTCTGGCGGCCGCTCTCGCTCATCGAGGCGGGCACCGAGATGGAGGACCTCACCCCCGACCAGCTCGGCGACCTACTGGACGCGGGCACCGAGATACCGGCCTGGTTCACGCCCGCCGCGGTGGCGCGGGAGCTCCGCCGGGTGCGCCGGCCCCGGTCCGAACGGGGCCTGGTGCTGTTCCTGACCGGGCTGTCGGGGTCCGGCAAGTCCACGATCGCCAGGGACCTCAGCGACGTGCTGTCCGAGCGCGGTGACCGGCACGTCTCGCTGCTGGACGGCGACCTGGTGCGCCAGCTGCTGTCGGCCGGCCTGTCGTTCTCGCGCGCCGACCGGGATCTCAACATCGCCCGGATCGGATACGTCGCGGCCGAGGTCGCCCGGCATGGCGGCATCGCGATCTGCGCGCCGATCGCCCCGTTCGCCGCGGCCAGAACGCGCGTCCGGCAGATGGTGAGCGAGGTCGGCGACTTCTTCCTGATTCACGTGGCCACGCCCGTCGAGGTGTGCGAGGCCCGCGACCGCAAAGGCCTGTACGCCAAGGCCCGGGCCGGCATCATCACGCAGTTCACCGGCGTGTCCGACCCGTACGAGGAGCCGACCGACGCCGAGCTGGTGCTGGATACCTCAGCCATGACCAGAGCCGAGGCGGTCGCCGCCGTGCTCCGACTGCTCACCGCCGGTGGCTGGCTCAAGCCGGAGCCGGCATAACGCGACGGGCGCAGCAGGGCGGCGCGGGCCCAGGGCCGGAAGACTGGCTGGGCCGGCCGACTGGTCCAGCTGGCTGGGCCAGGCCGGCGGCCCGATGACTGGCTGGCTGGTCCAGGCCGGCTGGCTAGTCGGTGTCTTCGGAGCTGGCGCCTTCGTCAAGCCGCTGCCGGAACCGGCCCATCCGGCCGCTCAGCGAGATAGACATCCGGTCGCGCAGCCGCGACAAGATGACGTAGCTGATCAGTGCGCTGATGACGGCGGCGAGTGCGACCAGCATGAAGCCGCCGATGCCGGCCCAGTACAGGATGAGCAGCACCGCGAAGAACAGCAGCAGCCGCAGGACCGTGTAGGACATCGTTGCTCGCATGACGACTCTGAGCATATGACCTGCGCGCACCGGATGCGCGCGAGGTGCGCGGCCGTCACTGTCAGTTGCCCGAGCTCGCGCCATTGCGTGGCGCCCTTCTCCGGCGGGCCGCGCCATCGGCGCCCAGCCATTCGACCGGGCAACGAGCCGGGCCGAGACTGCGGATAACTCCCGGCCTACCGGAACGGCGTGGAGACTTTGGGGGCTCGTGAGCCCCGCAAAGTCTCCACGATCATGAGGGACCGGGCGCAGTGGACGATCGGCCGTACCGGGGAGTAACGGGATATGACCAGGCCGACTACACAGAGCGATGGATGCGTGTTGCATCCTGCAACTCGTGCGTGTTTCTGGCGCACTAACGCACATATCGTCAGGCGACAGTGGCAGAATTCAGTATTGTTCGCGATCTAAGCAACGATTTACTCAGAATCTTGTGGCGCTAACGGGACTCTTTGGAGAAAACTATTCTTTGTCGCTAGGTTAGCCAAGTTAGCGAACATCTGCGACACTTGCGACAGAGGTTAGGGAGCCCACCAAGGGGGACGAGAACGATGGATGGCACTAGTGAGCGCTTGCTCACCCCGGGGGAAGTAGCCACGCTCTTCCGAGTCGACCCTAAAACCGTCACGCGGTGGGCCGCGTCGGGGCGGATCAGCAGCATCCGCACCCCCGGCGGGCACCGGCGGTTCCGTGAGGCCGAGGTACGCGAGCTACTCGAAGGCAACGACGGCACAGCCGACCCGTCGGCCTGAGGCGCTCGCCCGGTCGGCCGCGTTCGTTAGCCGGCCGGCTCAGCGCTCGCTGTGCTGGTCGGCACCGCCCGACGGCTCATCCCAGCCGCCGGCCGCGCCGTGCCGCGCCAGGTAGTCAAGGAACTCCCGGCGCAGTTGCTCGTCGCCCTCCCGCCACTGGCGTCTGCGCGCGTCGTACTCCTCCTGCGTCATCGCCTCGGCGGCCAGCGTCAGGTACTCCGCGTCGTCCGGGCCTATCTCGACGTAAGCATCGCCGAGTACCCGGCCGTCCGCGCTCGTCGCGGCGTCAGGCACGAGCAGGTTGCCGTTGGTTAGCCGGATCACGAACATCGCTGCATCGACTCCATCAGATGCCGTAACGCACGTTGAAGTAGAGCATCACGTCTAGCGCGGCCCTGGTGTCCCCGGACAGCATCTCGACCAGGGCTGGTCGCTGTCCTGACGCTATCGCCGCGAATGAATCGGCAAAGAACTCGCGCCGGCCGAGCGGCCCGCCCTGCCGGTGGAAGGCGCTCGCCAGCCGGGACATGCACCGCTGGTAGAGCCGGCAGAAGTCAGCCGAGTCCGACTGCCACCGGCCGCCGGTGCCGTCGAGATCGTCGAGGGCATGCCCGATCTCGTGGCACATCACGTCTGGCGTGGGCGACGGCCGGGAGCCAACGATGATCTTCTTGTCGCCGTACGCGCCCGCGCAGGCATCCCAGGTGGCCCGGCCGGACGGCAGCAGCACGCCCTTCAGGTCGCGCATGTCGTCGAGGTCCGGTACGCCGCCGGCCCCGACGTGGATCGCGTCCAGGCCCGCGGCCAGCCGTTCCTTGATCAGCTGCGGCAGCGCGGCGAGCCGGTTCACGGCCGCGACCGTGGCCGGTTCCGGTGTGTCGCCGGCCGCCCACTCGCGGACGAGGATCGGCTCGAGGCAGCCGCAGTCGCGCATGCCGGGCGCCGCCCGGCTCACCGCCTGCTGTTCGTACCAGGGCCGGCTGGCGGCCGCGCGCGCCTGCCGGGCCGCCGGGCGCCGCTGGGCCGGCCCGATCCGCTCCCGTGCCGCCTGCGCCGTACGGACCGCCGCGCGCGCATTCCCGGCCGCCACGCCCGGCTGCGCCTTGGGCAGCGCGCCGTTGCCCCGGCCGGGGCTGCCGGGCGCCGCCGGACCGGCCAGCCGCGACGGCGGCGGCCCGGCCGGACGGGGCGGCGGGGGTGTGAGCCGCGTGACCGGCCGCGGCACCGGGCCGGGGCGGCCGGATGCCGGACCAGGTGCCAGTCCGGGCCGCCCGGACGCGGGCGCAGTGCCAGGGGCCTGCGTCGCCGCGCACCCGCCGGTGGCCGCCGCGCCGCCGCGGCAACAGCCAGGCGAAAAGCCTGACGCGCCTCAGTAAGCCGAGCGGCATAGCCTCACTCCTGCGGGATTGACCTGCGGGCCCGGCGTGCGAGCCGGCCCACATAGCGTAAGCCCGTGATCGGCCAGCGTCGGGCGTTGTGACTGAACGTAGTCACATATGTGAGCGAAGTGACTTCAGACAGATCCGGAAATATGTGAGAAGCATGGGACGCCAGAGGCTAGGCTGCCAGCATGTGGTTGGCTTGTGCACTTATTGTCCTATTTAGCGTCGGATTTGTGCTGCCGTGCATGCTCGACATCACGACCACGCCCGACTCGGAATTCGGCACGCTCTCCAAGGGCATGTGGCTCCTGATCGCTGGCGCCTTCTGGATCTTCGGAGCGGCAGCCTGGCTGCTCGTGGGGCGTCCGCAGCGGCCCGCCCTGCATCGGCACGGGCGGTACGGCGACGGCTTCGGGCAGGCGGAGGCGCTGCTGCGCCACCCCGCGACCCAAGCAGCCGGAGGTTACCCGGAGTCCGGCAACTGGCCCGTGAACATCGGCGCCCAGGTGCCCCTCGGCCCCGACGACGACCCTGAGTTCCTCGAGGAACTGCACCGACGGATTCACGGCCCGCTCGACGACGCCTGACCGGCCGCGGCTGCAGGCAGGCGCCGCGGCTACGGCATCCCGGCGTAGGAGTGCAGGCCGGTGATCCACAGGTTGACGCCGACCAGGTTGAACATCAGGCACACGAACGCCGCGAGGTGAATCCAGGCGGCGCGCTTGCCGCGCCAGCCCGCCGTAGCCCTGGCGTGCAGGAACATCGCGTAGGCAACCCAGGTGATGAACGACCAGGTCTCCTTCGGGTCCCAGGCCCAGTACCGGCCCCAGGCGTGATCGGCCCAGATCGCGCCCGCCATCACGCCGAACGTCCAGACCGGGAAGCCGAACAGGACGCTGCGGTAGGACAGCCGGTCGAGCACGATCGAGCGCGGCAGGTGACACATGATCCCGCGCGCTCCACGACGGCTGGCCGGCCGCGATCCGGCGCTCGCTGCGGTCCGCCAGCAGGTACAGGATCGTGACCACCACGCCGAAGATGAACAGGCCCGATGCCACGATCATCGCCGTGACGTGGATCGCGATCCAGTACGACTGCAGCGCCGGCACCAGTGAGCCCGCCGGGGTGTAGACCGAGGTCACGTCGATGCCCAGGGTGAGCACGACCGGCACCAGCACGAACAGGCCCATGTAGTAGGCGCGGTACCGCACCGAGGCCGCCACCAGCACCAGCACGGCCATGCAGGTGATCGCCGAGAGGAACTCGAACATGTTGCCCCACGGCGTGCGGTGCTCGGCCAGGCCGCGGGCCAGGATCGCCAGCACGTGGCAGCCCACGCCGAGGCAGGTCAGGCCGAACGCGGTCCGCAGCCACACCCCGGCCGGCCAGCGACCGGCGGCCGGGCCGGGTCCGGCGCTCGCGGCAGCGGGCGGCCCAGGCCTCGCCGGTGACGGCCACCTCGGGTCCGCCGGCCCCGACCGCGACTCGCACCGGAGTCTCGACGCCCGCGAGCACGCGCTGCCGGGCGAAGGCGAAGTCACACGCGTAGGCCAGCATCGCCAGCGCATACAGGACCAGGGTGGCCACCAGTAGCGCGTTGCTGGCGTCCGCCAGATCTATGTTGACGGGCATCTACCGTTCACTCCGCTCTGTCTTTGGGAGCTCTGTGATGGGAACAGGGGTATCCGCGTGCAGTTCCCTGAACTGCGCGGTCAGGTCGGTGAACTCGGCCTCGAAGCCCCCGGCCGCGTCCGACCGGGCCAGCCCGCCGAGCATGACCTCGGTGCTGCCGTCGGCGGCCGGCTCGGCCCGCACGAACACGCGCCGCCGCCGGACCAGGAACGAGAGGATCAGGCCGGCCAGCGCCACGATGGCCGAGATCAGGGCGGGGAGCTGGCCGGGATCGTAGGTGATCGCCAGGCTGGCCCACTGGGTGTAGCCGGTGAACTTCAGCGTTCCGTAGCCGTCCGGGAGCTTGATGGACTGACCGGGTGCCAGCGGCGTGGGCGAGACCGCGAGCTGGTGCATCTGCTTGGTGTCCAGGTCGTATACCGACTGTGCCTGCGGGCCGTTCATGCCGAGGTTCCCGGCGTAGGCGACGAGGCTCACCCGCGGGAAGAGCGCGGCCGGGAACGCGGACGCCAGCTGGCCGTGGGCCTCGATGGCGGTGGGCAGGAACACGCCGGCGAAGCCGAGCTGGGTCGGCTTCGCGTCCGGGACCTTGATCACGCCTTCCGACATCAGGCTCGTCTGGTTCACCGGGATGAACGGCACCGCGCCCTGCCAGCGGACGTGCCCGGTGCCGTCGGTGATCGTGAACTCCGGCGCGTACCCGTGCCCGATGAGGTAGACGCTGACGTTGTCGACCACCAGCGGGTGGTTGACCGACAAGACGTCGTGCCGCAGCGGCCCGCCGGGGCTGGCCCGGTACGTCAGCGGCGCCTGATAGGTGATCGGCTGGTCCAGCTGCGGACCGGAGCTGACGTACTGTGCCTTGAACCCCTTCAGGTTGACCTCGAACGGCTGCAGGCTGGACGGCCCGACGAGCCGGCCGGGGTGGAAGACGTCCAGGTCAGTCGGCGTGTTCGCGAAGCTCTGCCCGACGATCAGGAGCCGGTTCGCCTTGTAGCCGAAGATGCCGCCTAGCGCCACCGAGAAGAGCAGCGAGAGCAGCGCGATGTGGAACAGCAGGTTGCCGACCTCGCGCAGATAGCCCTTCTCCGCCGACACCCAGCCATCGCCGGACTGCACCCGGAAGCGCTTGGACCGCAGCAGCTTCTGGGCTTCGGCCAGGGCCTGCTCCGGCGGCCGGGCGCGAGGAGATGCTGGCCGAGAACGGCAGCCGGGCTAGGGTCCTGGGCGCACGGGGCGGCTTCTGCCGCGCGGACCCGACCAGCCGCACGGTCCGCGGCAGCACGCAGCCGGCCAGCGACGCGAACAGCAGCAGGTAGATGGCCGCGAACCAGGGCGCCGCGAAGACACTGAACAGCGACAGCTTGTTCAGGATCGGGGCCAGTCCCGGATGGGCCGCGTAGTACTGGCTGACCGCGGCCGGGTCGACGCCTTCCTGCGGCAGCACCGAACCGGGCACGCTGGCGAGCGCGAGCAGGAACAGCAGGATCAGGGCGGTCCGCATCGACGTGAGCTGCCGCCAGAGCCAGCGCAGCCAGCCGGTCACGCCCAGCCGCGGGCCGCCGGCCGGCCGCCGGCCCGCTCGGCCGCCGGGTCAACGGTGTCGGCGAACGCGTCCTCGGTGGCAGGCCCGGCCGGGGCCGCGACGCCCGAGCCGGCGAACTGCGCCCCCGTGCCCTGGTCGGCCGTGGTCATGCGTGCTCCGCGATGATCGGGTTGAGCAGCTCCTGCAGCGTCCGGTACGTCACCGGCCCGATGATGCGGGCCGCGATCCGGCCGGTCCGGTCGATGATGATCGTCGACGGGATGGCAGCCGGCGGGTCGGTGGCCCGGAACTCGAGCGCGATGTCGTCGCTGGGGTCGGAAATGCTCGGGTAGCTGATCCGGAAGTCTTGCATGAAGGCCTGGGCGGCGTCGGGCTGGTCGCGGATGTCGATACCGATGAACCGCACCCCCTTCGGCTGCATCTCGCTGGCCAGCGTGCCGAGCGCCGGGGCTTCGTCCCGGCAGGGCGCGCACCACGAGCCCCAGAAGTTCAGCACGACGACGTCGCCGTGGTAGGCGGCGAGGCTGAGCTTGCCGCCGGTGACGGTGTTGCCAGAGACCGCGGGCGCCTGCGGCCTGCTGCCGACCTTGAACACGGTGCTCTCGTAGCTGCTGCCGACAAAGCTCTTGCCGTTGTTGAGCGGCGTGTCCGCGCCGATGGGGCCGCCCGAGCAACCGGTCGCAAGCAGCGCGGCCAACGCGGCCGCGCCGATGAGCGCGGGGCGGTGCAGGCGGGACACGGGGAGATCTCCTACAGGCAGTAGTACCGGCCCCATTGTGCCTGATGGCACCGGCTGACCGGACGGCGGGCCGAGTATTGGCGCGGTCAGGCGCCGGCGACCCGGCCGGGGGTGGACCCTGACGGCTCCGCGTAGTGCACGCCAGTGACCTTGTCGCCGGCGTAGCTGAGGCTGGTCACGCTGCCGAGCGCGCACTCGCGTCGGCGCGGGTCGTGCCATAGCCGCCGGTCCTCGACCGAGCGGCGGGCGATCCAGATCGGCATCTGGTGACTCACGCACACCGCTTCGTGCCCGGCCGCCGCGCGGGCCGCGTCGGCCGCCGCGGCGAGCACCCTGGCGGCGACGTCCTGGTACGGCTCGCCCCAGGAGGGGCGGAACGGATTGCGCAGCGCCAGCCAGTGCCGGGGGTTACGCAGCGCGCCGTCGCCGACCGCGAACCGCATGCCCTCGAAGTAGTTCCACGGCTCGATGAGCCGGTCGTCGATCTCGGCCTCCAGGCCGAACTCGGCCGCGATGGGCTCCGCGGTCTCGACCGCCCGCTGCAGCGGTGACGACTTCAGCACGGTGACGTCCCGCCCGGCCAGGTAGTCCGCGGCCGCCTTGGCCATGCAGGCCCGCCTCCGACAGGTGGAAGCCGGCCAGCCGGCCGTACAGGATGCCGTCGGGATTGTGGACCTCGCCGTGCCGGACCAGGTGCACGATGGCGGTCGTGCCGGCGGCTGGCCGGATCTCACTGCTGCTCATGACGCGGACAGCCTACTGTGGGCCCGCGGGCCGACCGGCACCGGCCGCCACGGTCGGCCGCATGCCCGACGCCCGTCCGCCGGCGGCCGGGCCACGAGGGCCCGGCCGCCGGACTCATCCGCGCTATCCGCCGCTACTTGATGCTGATGATCTTCGCCACGCTCGGCGTGCCGCTGGAGTTGAGCGCGAACAGCATGTAGTTGCCGGGCAGCAGGACGCCCTTGCTCAACGGCAGGTACAGCCGGTACTTGTCCTTCGCTCCGCGAACCTTCTTCGGCGTGACCGGGATCAGGCGCTGGTCGTTGTCCACCGTGTGGGTCACCGCCCCCATCCGGATCAGCGAGAATTTCGGTGTCGCCGAGTTCGTCGTCACCGTGATGTGGGTTCCGGTGGTCGCCTTGGCCGGGGCGGTCTTGATGGCCGGGCGGGTCCTGGCGGTGCCGTTCGCGTTGAACAGGTACGGCGGGGAGAAGATCTGCCCGTCGGGGTGGTTGGTGGCGCAGATGGTGCCGCCGCAGAGCCCGCCGCCGCCCGAGAACACCCGGCCGTCGGGCAGCAGGATCGCCACGCTGTGGTACGTGCGCGGGATCAGCTCGGGCGCCATGACGGTGAACTTCCCGGTGGCCGGGTTCCAGAGCTCCGGGCTGAGCACCGCCCCGGTGTCGGTGAACGGCTGCGGGTGCTGCTGGCCGCCGACTACGAGCACCTCACCGTTGGGCAGCACGACGCTGTTGCTGAAGGTGCGGGCGTAGGCCATGAGCCCCGTCGCCGCGACCTTCACCGGCTTCGACGGCCCGCCGCTGATATTGATCGTGTTGGCGTCCCTCGTAGCCTGCACGTCGGTCACCGAGCCCGCGTCCTGGTACGCGGTCGCGCCGCCGAGGGCGATGATCTTGCCCACGCCGTACATGACGGCGTTGCCGTTCATTTCGTCGTCGGCGGTGCCGCGCAGGCCGGCCGACGTCATGCTGCCGTTGCCCGTGGTGCTGATCCAGTTCATCTGCTTGCTGGGGCCGGCCTGGAAGACCGTGCCGTTTGCCTGGCCGAACATCCAGACGTGATTGTCGGCGCGGAAGACGCCTGCCGGGTCGTTGGTGAGGATCTTGCTGGCGACGACGCCGGACAACTCGCGCCAGCTGCCGCCGGAGGCCGAGGGCGTGTAGATCTCGCCGTTCTTGTCGCCGGCCGAGTCGTACCACGAGCCCCCGAGCGTCAGTACCTGCCCGGTGGACAGCGTGGCATCGCCCTCGTACGCGCGGGGGATGTTCATCAGCGGCCCGATGCTCCACTTGTTGGTGTACGGGTCGTAGAGCGACGTCGCCTGGTCGTTGCTGCCGCCGTTGACCAGCAGGTCACCGTTCGCCAGCAGGGCGAGCCCCTCGCAGAACATCTGATGGTGGGTGTCCACTTGAACCGGCTCGCTGACCCGGCCAGTCTTCAGGTCGAGCACGGCGACGTTCGTGATCGTGTCCGGCGCCTTAGTCCACTCCATGTCGTCGACGGCCGAGAACGTCAGCAGTTTGTCATTCGGGAGCATGACGGCACTCACCGGCACGAGCGGGAAGCCGATCGGCGCGCTCCACCGGCCGCCCACGCCGGCGCTCGGAGCGACGCCCATGACATTAACCTCGGCGGCGGACGTGGCCGGGCTGCCGATGGTCGCGAGCGCCATAAGCCGGACGTACCGGGCCGATACCGGCCTGAACACGGCGTACTTCTGCGTCGTGTCGTTCGCCCAGGTACCCGTCGCCACCGGGCTGCCCCAGGTGGTGCCGTTGCTGCTGACGTAGACGGCGTACTGGGTGATGTTCCCGTTCTGGTTGCCGTCCTGGCGGGGCAGGTAGGCGACCCCGGACACGACATTCGACTTGTGCATGTCGATCTCGATGTAGTGCGGCAGTGGCCCGACGGTGGTCGCGGTGTGCCAGATCGTCAGGCCGTCGCCGTCCAGCACGTTGCTGGGCCAGTTACCAGGATCAACGCTGTCGGTATACCCGGTCCAGCCGGTCCGCGGCAAGGCCGGGCCGATCTTGGGGTCGCCCAGCAGGCCGATCTCGGCCGCCGATGTCCACGGCCCGCGGTTCCCGGCCTCGCTCAGGGCGGTCAGCCGGACATACTGAACGAAGGCCCCGCCGAACACCGCCGTCTTCAGGCTTTTGTCGTCCTGCCAGGTCCCGGTGGCGACGGGCGTGCCCCAGTTCTTGCCGTCCCGGCTGACGGAGATCGAGTACCGGCCGATGTTCCCGTGGAAACTGCTGTCCTGGCGCGGCAGGTAGGTCAGCCCGGCGATCCAGTGCGCGGCGTGCATATTAATGGTGATGCTGTGCGGCAGCACCACGGTCTTGGGCGAGTATTGCGAGTGCCAGAAGGTGGCGTTGTTCCCGTCAATGGCGGCGCTCGCCGGATTGCCGCTCTCCTTGTCGCTGGCGACCGCCGTCCAGCCGGCCGGCGTCAGCGGATCCGACGCGGGCGTGAACGCGTCCGCGGTGGTCGCCTCCACCATCTGCATGTGATTACTCGACAGGGTCAGCGCGGGCTGCCCGTTCTGGAACGCGGCGGGCCCAGCCCGGACGATTCCGTACGTGGCCAGCACCAGCACCGCGGCGAGAATGAGGCGGCGGTGAACTAGTCGACGACGGCCTCGCTGCCGGTGCTTGCGGTGCGTTCCCCTTCCGACCGCACGCTGCGCAGGAAGCATTTTTGTCATTGAGGCCCGCTTTAGGTGATCACAACACGCGACGTCACGAAGTGAGCCAATCTAGCGGACTGACCTTGGCGAAGGCCGCAGCAACCGATCTCAATTGGGTATAGCTACGCAGCGTGACGAGCTGATGTCTGAGCGCAGGGATCAGCTCAGCGCCCTGGCGGCGGCGTCCGCCGCGGCGGGCAGCGCGGCGGCGACCCGGTCCAGCGCCCCGTCGTCGTGCGCCGCCGACAGGAACCAGGCCTCGAATCCCGACGGCGGCAGGTAGACACCGCGGTCCAGCATCGCGTGGAAGAAGGCCGCGTAGGCCGCCGCGGACTGTCCCTTCGCCCCGCCGAAGTCCCGGACCGGGTCGCTGACCCCGAGGAAGAAGGAGAACAGGCTGCCCGCGTGCTGCAGCCGGAACGGCACCCCGGCCGCCGTCAGCGCGTCGGCCGCCAGCTTGGCGACGGCGGCCGCGGCCTGATCCACCCGCGCGTAGACCTCCGGCGTGCAAGCTCGCAGTGTCGCCGTGCCGGCGGCCGTCGCCAGCGGGTTACCGGACAGCGTGCCGGCCTGGTACACCGGCCCGGACGGCGCCAGCCGGTCCATGATCTCGGCCCGGCCGCCGAACGCCGCCGCGGGCAGTCCGCCGCCCATAACCTTGCCGAAGGTCATCAGGTCACCGGCGATGCCCTCGTGCCCGTACCAGCCGGACCGGGTGACCCGGAATCCGGTCAGCACCTCGTCCATGACCAGCAGCGCGCCGTACTCCGCGCACAAGGCGGCGAGCAGCTCGTTGAAGCCGCCGGCCGGCGGGACGACGCCCATGTTGGCCGGGCACGCCTCGGTGATGACGCACGCGATGTCCTGGCCGCTGTCGGCGAATGCCTGCCGGATCGCCTCGCCGTCGTTGTAGGGCAGCACGACGGTGTCCGCGGCCGCGGCCCCGGTCACGCCCGGTGAGTCGGGCAGCCCGAAGGTCGCCACGCCCGAGCCGGCCGCCGCCAGCAGCGCGTCGACGTGGCCGTGGTAGCAGCCGGCGAACTTGACCACCAGCCGCCGCCCGGTGTACCCGCGAGCCAGCCGGATCGCCGTCATCGTGGCCTCGGTGCCGGAGTTGACCAGCCGCACGCGCTCGACCGGGGCGCGCGCCACGATCTCGGCCGCCAGTTCCGCCTCGCCCTCGGTGACCGTGCCGAACGACGTGCCCCGGCTGACCGCGGCCTGGACCGCGTCCACGACCGCGGGATACGCGTGACCGAGGATCATCGGACCCCACGAGCACACCAGGTCCACGTACTCGTTGCCGTCGACATCGGTCAGGTAGGGACCACGGCCGGCGGCCATGAAGACCGGATCGCCGCCCACCGATCCGAACGCGCGCACCGGGGAGTTCACCCCGCCTGGCATGAGCTTGCTGGCCCGGCCGAACAACTCAGCGGACCTCGGCCGCCGGCTCTCCCCGACGGCGCTGCTCCCGGCATCAGCCAATCTCCTCGCAGGCATCAGCGAGGATCTCGAGCAGGCGCAGCCCGTCGGGCAGCTCATGACCGACTGGATGGCGTATCCAGCGGGCCGCTGCTCCGCTCGCGTACCGCGAGGGGGGCGCGATCACGTAACTGTCCCGGCAGTGCCAGCGCAGCCCGGAAACCTCGGCTATCTCTTCCGGCTCGCAGTCTAGATGGCAGGACCACCACTCGGTCTCATCGGCCGGCGCACCGCGGGTGCGGACAAAGAAATGGGCCCGGTCCCCGGAGCTGATCGCCACCGGGCCGGGCCGCAAGCCAGACCGCTCCATCCAGTTGAGCGCCGTGACGCCCGCGCTGGCCGGCACGTCCAGGACGTCGAAGACGCGGCCGGTCGGCAGGACCACATTTGCTTCCGGCATCGCCAGCCACCATCGCGCGACGGTGGCCGGGTCCGTGCTGGCCAGCATCTGCCAGGCCGGCGACATCGGGTGCGCGCCCGGCGAAGGACAGCCGATCCGGTCACACGAGCACGCGCGCTGTACGTAGCCGAGGTGCTGCGGCCGCCCTGGCGGGAAGGCGCCGACGCACACCGGCCAGCCCATCGCGGCATACTGGGCCGCCGCGTCCGCGGTTCGCACCTTCGGCCCGGCGGCGCCTTACCCGCAGTACAGCCTCGACCAATTAGCTACGCTCCCGCCCGGCTCTGCCGAGCCGTACGCTCTCGATGATGCCTGGCCGGGTATGCGGCCCGCCGGTCCAGCGGCGCAGACCAACCCGATGCACAAGGGAGATTTGCAAGGTGACTATTGCCAGGATACTCACGCGCTCCCTGTTTCGCGGCCATCCACGCCGCAACGTTCCTGGCTGTTGACGTACGGCCGCTGCCGCTATAGAACCTGTTCTAATTCTGTTTCGGATGGTACCGCTATGCACCGGAGGTCGGCATGCCGGTCCCTGATCAGCGCGATCCTGAGCTCACCAGAACGACGCTGCAGGCCTGGCTCGAGCGTCAGCTGCCGGGCGCGACCAATGTCGCGATCGCGGCGATGCAGACGCCAGCCAACACCGGCTTCTCGGCCGAGACACTGATGTTCGAGGCGAGCTGGCACGATCCCGACGGCGCCGCCAGGACTGAGCAGCTCGTCGCGAAGGTGGCCCCGACCGGCTTCCAGATCTTCCCCGAGCCGCGGTTCGCTGAGCAGTTCCGGCTGCTGCAAATCCTGGCCGGAACGGCGATACCGGTGCCCAGCGTGCACTGGAACGAGGCCGACCCGTCGGTGCTCGGCGCTCCGTTCTACGTGATGAGCCGGATCGACGGCGCGGTGCCCACCGACATGCCGCCCTACCACACCGGCGGCTGGCTCACCACGGCGAGCCCGGCGGAGCGGGAGAGCATCTGGTGGGCCGGCGTCAGCGTGCTCGCGCAGGTGCACGCGCTCGACGTCGGCCGGCTCGGCCTGGACTTCGTGGACCAGGTGCACTACGGCCCGACCGGCCTCGCGCCAGCGCCTCGCCTACTACGAGCACTACCTCGACTGGGCCTACGAGGGCAGCGTGCCGGTCGTGCAGGAGGCGCTGCGCTGGCTGCACGAGCACCGCCCGGCGGAGACCCGCGACCCGGTGCTGCTGTGGGGCGACTCGCGGATCGGCAACATCATCTTCACCGCGGGCCGCGCGGCCGCGGTGCTCGACTGGGAGATGGCGACGCTCGGTCAGCCGGAAGAGGACCTGGCCTGGTTCCTGCTGCTCGACCGGCATCACAGCGAGGGCGTCGGCTTCCCGCGGCTGCCGGGATTCCCTGACGCCGCGCAGACGATCGCCAGGTACGAGCAGCTCACCGGCCGGAAGCTGGCCCACATGGAGTATTACGAAGTGCTGTCCGCGACGAAGTTCGCCGTCGTCATGGCGCGCATCGGCCAGCTCTTCATCCACTACGACCTGGTCCCGCCCGACAACGACTTCCCCTACAACAACACGGCGAGCCAGCTGCTGGCCAAGATCCTGGGCCTGCCGCCGCCCGGTGGCGAGCTGACCGTGCCGACGATGTAGAGCCGGCCACGAAAGGGCCGACGACGCAGAGGCCGACGAAGCAGGAGAGGCAAACGTGACGCTGTCGCCGCTCGATGACTACCCGGTGCACCAGGCCGCGCTCCCGATCCGGCAGGTGACGACCTCCGACCGCAACTTCTACGACCGCTATTACTTCAACTGCCACGCGGGCACCGACGAGCTGATGCTGATCGTGGGCGTCGGTCAGTACCCCAACCTCGGCGTCACCGACGCGTTCGCGCTGGCCCGGCACGGCAGCACGCACCGGGTCGTGCGGGCGTCGCGCGAACTGGGCGCCGACCGGATGGACACCAGCGTCGGCCCGTTCCGGGTCGAGGTCCTGCGAAGGACTGCGGCGGCTGCGGGTGCTGCTCGGGCCGAACGAGCACGGGCTGGAGTTCGACCTGACCTGGGAGGGCGCTATTCCGGCCCAGGCCGAGCCGCGGCACTTCGTCCGGTCCCAGGAGCGGGTGATCTTCGACTCGTTCCGGCTGGCCCAGACCGGCCGGTGGAGCGGTCAGGTCCGCAGCGGCAGCGACGAGTTCACGATCACGCCGGACCGGTGGCGCGGCTCTCGCGACCGATCCTGGGGCGTGCGGCCGGTCGGCGAGAGCGAGGCACCGGGCATCCAGGCCAAGAACCCCGGCCAGTTCTACTGGATGTACGCGCCGATGCAGTTCGACGACTTCTCGATCCTCACGATCGTGCAGGAGGACGCCGGCGGGAACCGGGTCCTGGAGGAAGCGGTCCGGGTCTGGCCGGAGTCGGCCGGGCGCGCGCCGCAGCAGCTCGGCCGGCCGGAGTACCGGCCGCAGTTCGCGCCGGGGACACGGGACGTGGCCGGCGCGACACTGTCCTACCGTCCGCCCGAAGCTGCCCCGATCGAGATCACCGTCCGGCCCGTGCTGCCGGTGTCGCTTCTGGTCGGGACCGGCTACGGGCTGGAACCGGACTGGAAGCACGGCATGTACCAGGGACCGGACCTCGTCGTCCAGGGCGTGGCCTACGACCTGGATAAGCCCGAGGACAAGGCCCGGATGTGGGGCATGGTGGACAGCGTCGCCGTGTTCGAATGCGCCGAGAACGGATCGACCGTGACCGGGTCAGGCCTCTTCGAGTACTGGGCGCTCGGGCCGCACGAGCCGACCGGGCTGACGGCCTAGCGCGGCGCGAGCCGGGTCAGCCGGCCCGCCACGTAGCCGCCGGTCGCCGCGCCCAGGCCGGCCATCAGCGCCGCCATCCGGCGGCCGGCGGTCACGTGCCCGGTGAGCAGGCCGCGCAGCTCGCGCAGCAGCGCCGTCGGGATCACGACCGCGGCCTGCCGCCGTTCCCGCTCGAGCCCGGACGACGCCCCGACGAGCCCCACCACCACGGCCTTCGACTGGCCCTCATGCCAGCAGCGCTGCAGGAAGTAGCGGAACCTGGTCCGGTCCGGGCCGACGTGATGATCGACGGCCGCGGCCGGGACGTACATGACGACGGCGCCTGACTGCGCCGCGGTCATCCGGATGGCGAGCTCAGTCTCCTCGCAGCCGCGCGGCCGGATCCCGACCCGGCCAATCGACCCGTCGAACCCGCCGGCCGCGATCGCGTCCCTGGTGCGCATGCTCATGTTGGCGCCGATCGGGTTGCGCACGGCGCCTTCGGTCTCGGGCAGCCCGCGGTAGCTGCAGCCCACCACCCAGTCGAATTCGGGCGGCAGCCAGGCTGGCCTGCAGTCCGCCCAGCGCGGCTCCACGTGACCGCCGGTGGCGACCACCGCGGGCTCGGCGTACGGCTCGACGAGCGCGGCCAGCCAGCCGGGCCTGGCCTGCGCGTCATCGTCCAGGAACACCGTCACCGGCTGGGTCGCGGCCTGCAGTCCGGTGTTGCGCGCGCCCGACAGCCCGGCCGCCCCGGCGCTGTCCAGCACCAGCACATCGGTCAGCTCGGTCCGGGCGAGTGCGGCAAGCTCGGTGTTGTGGTCCACGACGAGGATCACCTGGGCGGGCCGCGGACGCTGGTTGAGCGCCGAGCCGAGCGCCGCCTTGGTCTGCTCCCACCGCGCCATCGTGTACGCGCACACCAGGACCGTCACCGCCAGCTCCGCGCCAGCGGCGGGCGGCGCAGGAACCCCGGGCAGCGAACCGAACACAGGTGCGGTCATGCGGAGCCTTCCTCTGCTGAGCACACGACGCGGACGTAATTTATCCGGTCTTCAAGATCAAAGCGCGCCAGTCGGACTGAAACCCATGAGACCAGAGTGAGCAGCGCGGCACCGCTCGGTTACATTAAGTATTTTATCCGAAAGATTCGGATCAATTGCTCACTTTCGTTTTGAAAACATCCGCATCCACAGCCACTGCGCTGCTACTGTGCTCATCGTTCCGAAAGGGCGCAGGTAGATCCATCCATCCTGTCGGGAACAAGCCGCACCGAAACGGGGAGTCGCATGCGGCAGCGACCATAGTCACCATGCGTGACAGGAGCTGGACGGAAGGTAACAACGGCGAATGAGCGAGCAGCCGCTGCCAGCCAGCATGCCGACGGTTTCGGTGGTCATGCCGGCGCTCAACGAGGCCAAGAACCTGCCCCACGTCTTCGCCCTGCTGCCTGCCGATCTCCATGAACTCATCGTCGTTGACGGCCACTCCGTCGATCAGACCATCGAGGTGGCGCAGAGCCTGCGCCCGGACGTCAAGATCGTGCGGCAGACCCGCTACGGCAAAGGCAACGCGCTCGCGTGCGGATTCGAGGCGGCCACCGGCGACGTCATCGCGATGGTCGACGCTGACGGCTCGGCCGACCCGGCCGAGATCCCGCGCTTTGTCGCAGGCCCTGCTTGATGGCGCCGACTTCGCCAAGGGCACCCGGTTCGCGGGTGGCGGCGGTAGCGCGGACATCACCAAGCTGCGCCAGATGGGCAACCGCGGCCTCAGCGGCCTGTTCAACTCGATCTACGCCACCGGCTACACCGACCTGTGCTACGGGTTCAACGTGTTCTGGCGCGAGCACGTCCAGGTGCTCGCGCTGGATCCGTTTTCCCCGCCGCTGACCGACGGCGACGGGCGAATGTGGGGCGACGGCTTCGAGGTCGAGACGCTGATCCACATCAGGGTCGCGAAGTCGGGCCTGAAGGTAGTGGAGGTGCCGAGCTTCGAGCACCCCCGGCTGCACGGCGTCAGCAACCTGAACGCACCGGCTGACGGCATGCGGGTCCTGCGCACGATCCTCGTCGAACGGCGGGTCTCCCGGCGATACGAGGTCGTCCCGGAAATTATCCCGGCCGCGCTGACAACCGCTGAGCCCGCGCCGACGACCAATATGTAGCGTTAGCGTCATCCGCTGCCATCTTGCCCAGATTTCTAAGTGAGGTTCGAGCGTGTCCAAACGGCTCGTCGCTAGCTTCTTGACCGCGGCCAGCATGGTGGCCGTCCCGGCCCTCCTGGGCTGTGCCTCGGCGCCGGCCTCTCAGGCCGCCACGGCCGCGCCGGCCGCCACAGCGCGTACCGCCGCGACGCGCCCGGCCGCCACGACCGCGAGCCCGGCGGCCTCAGCGCGTCCGGCCGCCAAGGCCAAGCCGGCCATGCGACTGGTGTTCAACGCGACGTTCCCCGGCACCAAGCTCAACACCAAGATCTGGGACACGTGCTACCCCTGGGCGCCCGAGCCGTCGAAGGGCTGCACCAACTTCAACAACAGCGAGTACCAGTGGTACATCCGCTCGCAGGCCCGGGTCTACGGCGGCGCGCTGCACCTGATCGCGCGGCCGGTGCGCACGACCGGCCTCAGCAAGACCGGCGGCAAGAAGATCTACACCTGCCGCTCGGGCATGGTCACCACGCATCCCGGCTTTAATTACAAGTACGGCAAGATGACCGTCGTCGCGCAGATGCCCAGGGGCAACGGCCTGTGGTCGGCGTTGTGGATTGCGGCCTCGAACCTCAAGTGGCCGCCGGAAGCGGACTTGCTTGAGCACTGGGGCGCGCCGATGTCGCTCACCGGCACCTTCTTCCACGCCGTCGGCGCGGCCCTGAAGAGGCACCCGAAGACCGCTAACCTCACCGTCGGCTGGCACTCCTACACGCTGATCTGGTCGTCCAGCCGGATGACCTGGTACATCGACGGGCACAAGGTCTGGACGGTGGGCGGCCACATCCCGCACCAGTCGATGTACTTCACCGCGAACGTGGCCGACTACCTGCCGGTCACCGCGCACAGCGGGCGCTGCAACGGCACGATGCTGATCCGCTCGGTCAAGGTCTGGAAGTAGGCAAGGACTAGGTAGTCACTGCCTGGCGGACGCGACGATGTGCCGGTCGAGTTCGTCCAGGATGCCGGCGTCGACGGTGACGTCGAACTTCCGCGCGAAGAACTCGGGTGCGGCCAGCAGTTCGGGCAGGTCCGCCGACGTCAGCACGTCGGGATGCCCGGTCTTCGTCGCGGTGGTCCAGCGGATGTGGTGCAGGTCCTGCCGCAGCACCCGGACGCCGGGCAGGTTGCCCAGGATGCTCGCGGTGACCGCCTCGTCCGGGACGATCGTGCGCCGGAAGTAGTCCACGTACTCGGGCCGGTCCCGGGCCGCCGCCAGCAGCTTCTCCGTGGCGGCCCGGGAGATGCCGAACCACATCGAGCCGAACCAGCACGGCTGGTCCGCGGTGAACGGCGCCGATCTAGCCCGGACGCCGACGCGCCACGGCAGCCCGTCCCCGACCCGGTAGATCTGCAGCCACGGCTGCACGTTGTTGACGACGCCCACCACCGGGCCGCACAGGTTCCGGAGCCGGCGCGCGGCCCGCAGCCAGGCCGGGACGGACAGCCGGACCCGGACCGGCCGGCACTGGTAGAGGTAGCGCCGGTGCCGGTTTCGCCGGGCGGCCGGGTCGGCGATCTCGTTCACCGGCCTGGCGTTGAGCACGACGTCCGCGTCCGTGCCGGCCAGGAACGCCCCGAGGTCAGCCAGCGGCCTGATCGGATAGTCCTGCGCGGACAGCAGCACGAGCCAGTCGAACTCCAGCCGCTCCAGCATCCAGGCCATCGACCGCCAGACGGCGTCGACCACGCTGAAGTCGCCCCAGACGATGGGATCCGGGCTGGTGAGTACGTGCACATCGCCGAGAGGGGCGACGTCGGCGGCGCTGAGCCTGGACCGGAACTGGTCATGGTGGACGACCAGCGGCGCGTCCGGGAGCTGGCGGCGCAGCGTGGTCAGCAGCCGCACCGTCTGATCCGGGTTGCGGTGGCTCAGGACCAGGAACGCGGTCTTCATGTCGCAGGGCTCCGCCGGGCGATCAGGGGATCCAGAACAGCGCGCGGGCGCTGTCGGATGGCGGCGCCTTGCCGAGTTCAAGACCGGGCGGCAGCTCGTAGATGATCGTGCCGTCCTGGTCCAGGACCTTCTCCCAGATCAGCGACTTCGAGAGCGAAGTCAGCAGGATCTGGAAGCTGCCCGGCTTGGCCACCGGGTTGGAGTCGTTGTACGCCTTCATCGACGGGGTCACGAGCACGTAGGCGGCCACGTTGCCGCCGGTGTATTGGTCGGCTTTGAACGCGAGCTGGTTCGCGATGTCCTTCGTGGCCGGATGGGTATTGAGCACCCCGCCGAACCCGAAGATCACCGCGACCGGGAACTGGTCGTACTTGGCCGTGTCCGGGAACGCGGTGTCGTCCACCGGTACGAACACCGGGCCGGGCGGCGCGCTCTGCATGAACGACGTCACGGCGTCGACCTGGCTCGTCGACATCGTCTCGTAGCTGTCGCCGCCGAAGAAAGCGGGGAAGAACAGCGCCAGGATCGCGCCCAGCACGAGTGGCGTCCGCAACGCGCCGGGGGGCAGCCAGTGCCGGATCGAGGTCCGCAGCGACACCTCGTCCCCGGCGCCGTGCCGGGTCCCCCGGCGGGTCCGGACGCCGACCGGCGACAGCGCGGCGGCGGCGAGCGCCGCGGCCCACGGCAGCGAGAAGAGGTACACGCGCAGGATGGCCTCGTTTCCGTAGGCCACGCCCGCCAGCACGAGCACCGGTGAGAACGCCAGGATCAGCAGCGCGATCACGGTCCGGCGGGACCGCCGCCGCACCCAGGCCCCGGCCAGGGCCAGCAGCCAGATGCCGATCGAGAGGATCTCCGCGATCTCGTTCAGGCGCTTCTGGCTGAGCGGGATGGCCGCGGCCGCGTCGATCCGGGGCGGCCGCACGTTTCGGAAGAACTGCCCGATGGAGGACAGGATCCCGAAGTGCGTCTCGATGAAGTCGAATCGGGGCAGCAGATACGCCAGCGCGATGGCGAGCAACGCGACCGGGACCCAGCGCGGCCGGAGCAGCCCGGCTATGGCCAGGATGCCGAGCTGCGCCACCACGATGTAGGGCGAGATCTGGTGGCTGAACACGATGACGACGTACAGCGTGGCCATGACCAGGAACGGCCCGATCGTGCGCCGGGTGACAGCGAACCGACGTTCACCGGGAGCACGGGCCAGCCGCCATAGTCGCAGCCGCTGGCCGGCCGAGTTGCCGACGTACATGTAGCGCAGCGCGATGGCGATGATCGAGATGCTGAGCAGCGTCCCCATCGCCTGCGGGGACAGGTAATCCTGGCCGATCCAGTTGCTGCCGGAATAGATGAACAGCGCGATCCAGCGCTGCCGGGCCGGCAGCGCCAGCGTCCGGTAGGCCAGGTAGAGCAGCGGCAGCGCCGCTAGCTCGAAGAAGAGCTGCGCCCACTTCGCGTAGACGAGCGGGTTCGATACACCCGCGACCTTGTCGAACCAGGCGGCCAGGGCGAAGAAGCCCGGCCAGTTCTGGTAGATGTCAATCTGCCGGTCCAGCTGGCCGTGCGCGCTGACGTACTGGATGACGCCGACGGTCTTGTACAGCCACGGGTAGCGGCTCTGCTGGTACACCAGCGGCGCCGTGCCGTACAGCATCACGACGAGCACGACCGCGTGCATCGCCATCCGGGCCGGCGTCAGCACCGGCCGTGCGAGTTCGAACGCGACGGAGATCACCAGCAGCGCGACGCCGGCGTAGAAAACGATCGGCAGCACGGCCGGCAGTCCGTACCCGCCGAGGTGCGAGGTGTTCGTGCGGGCGACGCCCACTGCCCACAGGATCGCGCTAAGCGGGAGCAGGACGTCGCTGACGTGCGGAAGCGCCCGCCGCGGCGCGGGCGCCGGGTCCTCATCCACCGCCGAGGTGACCGCCTCGCGGATCACAGTGATCAATCCCGGGCCTTGCGGGCGGCGCGGTAATAGGTGCGGCCGCCGGCCAGGACGCCCCACGCCTCGCTCAGCGCGAGCCGCTTGCCCCTGGACTTGTACTGACTTGCCTGGGTGGCCTGGCGCATGCGCCCGGCCACGACGGCGGACTGGCCGAAGCCCTTGTAGAGCATGCTCACCGGCATGTCCCTGATCATCAGCCGCTTGGCCAGGTAGGCGCCGAGACCGTGGCCATAGGCGTACACCTGGTCGGCCAGTGCCTGCGTCTCGGCCCGGTGCTGATGCCAGATCAGCGCGGACGGCAGGTAGCAGATCCGTCCGCCCGCCAGGATCACGCGGACGAACAGGTCGAGGTCCTCGCCACCGCGGGCGGCCGAGCCCGCGCCGAGCAACGGATCGAAGACGCCGAGCCTGGTCATCGCGCTGCGGCGGACGGCGAAGTTGGCCCCGGTGCCGAAGATCCCGGGGCTGTAGGGATACAGGCGGGAGGCGTCGCGGTGCACCGAGAGATCGTAGCGCCGCGGCTCGAAGGCCTCACCCCACGAGTATCGCGAGTCGAAGTAGCGCTCGGCCGCGGTGTCGAGCGACCGCGACGCGACCAGGCCGGTGACGCACATGGCTTCCGGGTCGGCGGCGAATCCGGCCGCGATCGCAGCCGGCCAGCGAGCGTCCACGTACACATCGTCGTCGGTGAACGCCACCACGTCGAAGGTTGCCTGGCTCAGGCCGTGGTTGCGGGCATTGGACAAGCCAGGGCGCGCCTCGCTGGTGTACCTGATTCTCAGGTCGTCGCGCGCCAGCTCGGTGACGGCCTGCCGGGTGGCGTCGTCGGACGGCGCGTTGTCGACGACGATGATCTCCATCGGCGCATAGCTGATCTGCTGCAGAGTGCGCAGGCACTCAAGCAGACCGGCAGGCCGGTCCCGGCTGCAGATGATCACGCTGACGCCTTCGGGGCCGCCCGGCTGGTAGCGGCCGGGACACCCGACGCCGGCCTGCCAGGCCTCAGGTCCGGTCCCCGGCGCCGCCGCGTCCCGGTCCCGGTGCCGCCGCAGCGGCTCAGCCAGGTCGGTCTCGGCCGACTGCCGGGCGCGAGCGGTCAGGGAGTCCGCCGGGTGCAGCGGCAAATGCACGTTCCCGATCGGTGCGCCGTGCAGTCGGATCAGCACCCTGGCGGTCGCGTAGCCGGACCGGACGGGACCGCTGACCGGGGTCACCGCACCGTCTGCGCCGACCTCCAGCTCGCCGACCCAGATGCTGCCTTCGTCCCCCACCTGCGCCCCTCCTCGGCGATCGCGCGGCGCACGGATCCGGCGGCAGCCGGGCTCCGCCGCGTCACCCGGCCGCGCCCGAGGCGCCAACCCGGCAGATCAGCTCGGTCAGCGACAGGCCACGTACCGGCCCGGCTCTGCCCTTTTTAGACTTTATATCCGGCACACGCCGGAATGCACTATATTCGCTGCCAGGGTGTGCCGCGACCTGAGGTGGCCACCCCAGCAGGCACCTGACGCTCCAATGCGCCCGACGGGACGCCATCCTATATCCCGCTATCAGGCTCTTCAGGAGAGATGGCCGGAAGGCAGCCAATGCAGGACCCCAGCACCATGCCCCGCACCGTCTGGTTCTTCTGGTCCCAGGGCCTGGACCAAGCCCCGGATGTGGTCCGCAAGTGCCACCAGTCCTGGGCTGAACGCAACCCGGGCTGGCGCGTTGTCGTGCTGGACAAGGAGCGGCTGGCCGAGTTCGCCTCGGTGGACTATCGGGCCGGGCCGGTCGGCAAGCTGCCCGGCCGACTGCAGGCCGACCTGGCCCGGCTGGACCTGCTGGCCCGGCACGGCGGCGTCTGGGCGGACGCGACCTGCTTCTGCGTGCGGCCACTCGACGACTGGCTGCTCCCGTGCTTGCCCTCGGGCTTCTTCGCGTTCGACCGGCCGGGGCCGGACCGGCTGCTGTCGAGCTGGTTCCTGGCTGCGCAACCCGGCAACGCGCTGGTGTCGGAGACGTTCGCGCTCATACGCGGCTACCTGAGCCAGCCGATGCGCCGCGACGAGCACGACTTCCTGGTCAAGGCGCTGACCAGGCTGCTGCGAGCCGCGCCGCGGACCCGCGGCTGGTGGTTCAACCCGGCCCTGCGGGCCGGCCTCGGCGCGGTCCCGTACTTCGCTCTGCACTACGGGTTCGAGAAGGTTATCGGTGCCGATCCCGGCTGCGCGGAGATCTGGCGACAGACCCCCAGGATCAGCGCCGACGGCCCGCACCGGCTGATCACGACCGGCCTGCTGGCGCCCGTGCCCGATGTCGTCCGGGCCGAGATCGACCGGCGGGAGGTACCCGTCTACAAGACCAGCTGGAAGCTGGGAACGACCGCGATTCCGGCCGACAGCGTGCTCGGATACTTGCTGGGCACTATCGGGAACTAGCTGTCGCGCCCCCCGGCCGGGCCAGGGCCGGAGGTGAGCGGGTAACCGTAAGCCGCCATCAGCGGCGCGCAGATCACGGTGACCAGCCGCTGCTTCATCCGCGGGAGCTGGGTCCGCCAAGCATCGTCCAGCGTCAGCTTCATGGTCTTCGATGCCTGCCGCCGGACGCCCGGATTGCCCGCCACCAGGTGCGCCTGCCCCGTGCTTGCCAGCCCAGGGCCGGCCATGCCGGTGCCAGTCAACGCGGCATCGGCCGCGTCCCCGGCCGCGGCGGGCAGCTCCGCCACGCGGGCCACCGCGCTGACCACGCCGGGCAGGTCGGTCACCAGGTCCTCGTACCTGACCCGGACATAAGACCGGCTGAGCCGCTGCAACGATATGTGGATCATCAGGTTCTGCAGTATCCACTCGACCGCGGACACGAGCGGCCGCCGGCTCGGCATCTCGCCCGGCTCGGAGTCGGAGCGGACTCGCTTCATCCAGGAGAACGCGACCCCGCGCGGGTCGCGGACGATGTGGATCGTGCTCACGTCCGTCCGCTTCAGGCCGGTCATCAGACGGCCGAAGACTGGCTCTTTGCCGCCGTCGACCAGCCAGCTCGCGCCGGTCATGGCGGCTGCCGTCGCATACAGCTCGTCCCGCATCTCGAGCATCGGGCGCAGGTCGCGGGCTGGCGGCCGGGGCCAGCGCAGTGGGTTCAGCGCGAATAGCCGCTGCCGGTCCACGACTCGCTCCTCCAGCGCGGACAGCTCGCTGGCGCGCTCCGCCGTCACCGCGCCGAACGCCTTGCTCACGACTCCCGACCACAGCGGGCACTCCGGCAGCGGCTGACCGCAACTGCACAGCTCGCGGTTCGCGTACCGGCGCCAGAAGAAGTTCAGCTCGCCCGCGAATACGACGCCGGGAAGGCCCGCCAGCGCCTGGCCGAGAACCGTGCTGCCGGTGCGGGGAATGCCCGCGAGGTAAAGAACGCTCGTGTGCTCAGCCGACCGCATCAAGACTTCGTTCTGCTCATGCAGGGCACCTTAGCCGCCGGGACCGGCCGCGCCGCGCTGACCCGCGAACTCGTTGTTTTCGGATGAATTGTACTCAGCGTGTGTCCACCCGGTGCCGCCCTGACCCCGCGTGCTTGCCGGGCCGCGGCGCGGCATCGGACGCCCGCCCGGTCACCGCCGGGGCGGGGACCGAGGGGGCGGGCAAGGCGCGGGCGGGCCCGGCACCGCGCCGGTGCGAACCACGGTGCCGGCCCGACAGCCTCGGGATGACCGGCCGCGGGCGACGCCATCCATGGCCGCTGCCGGGTGGCATTGATGATGGTCGGCAGCCGGACCACGGCCACCAGGAGGTTAGCGCCGGTCCAGGCCAGCCCGACGCCGAGGATTCCCAGCGGCCGCATCATCACCGAGGCGGCGCTGAGGACCAGCACCGCGAGCACGAACTGAGTGAATGACGCCCGGCCGACCTTGCCGGCGATCCGGTCGAGCGCGAACGTCAGCTGGACCAGGCTGCGCGGCAGGGTCGCGAGCGCGAGCACGATCAGCAGCACCGAGGCGTGCGCGGCGTACTTGGCCCCGTAGATGTCCAGGATCGGCCGCGCGCCGACGACCAGGACGGCCGTGCCGGCCAGCACGACGGCAGCGCACCTGGCCAGGACGCCCTTGGTCAGCTCGCCGAGCCGTTCCGGTGCCGACATCGCCTCGACCATCAGCGAGGTGCCGAAGTTGGCGGCCACCAGCATGAGCCCGGAGGAGATAGTCCACGCGATGTAGAAGCTGCCGTTGGCGGCCGCGCCCAGGACCGACAGCACGATGAGCGGGAGGATGCTGCCGTAGGCCTGGCTGAGCAGCGAGCCCAGATAGTCGACGCCGGCAAACCGGACGATCTCTCGGGTCCGCAGCCGGACGTCTGACGGCGGAACCTGACCGGCGTAGCGGCGGAAGATCATCCAGTTGATCACCAGGATGATCGGGATCAGCGGCAGGATCCAGGAGACGAAGATCCCGCTGCTGCGCAGCGCCCACGCGAAGACGACGAGGAGCGCCAGCTTGAGCACGCCGTACGCGGTGTTCTCGATCGGGACGACGACCGCATGCCGCAATCCGGTCAGGGCGGCGTCCTCCAGGGTGAACACGCCCCAGATGATTGCCGCCGCGATGAACGCCAGGCACAGCGGCCAGGACTGACTGAGGAACCTCCACGCACTGCTGGTCCGGGGCAGGATCAGCACAAACCCAACCGCTCCGACCAGGGCCGCGAGCGCGCTCGCGCCGTAGCTGGCGCGGATCAGGCCGCTGGCCGACCGCCCGGACTGCGGCAGGAACCGGACCAGCGCATTGCCGAGGTTCAGCTGGGCGAGCGTGGAGAGCAGCAGCAGGGCGGAGATGAGCGCCGAACTCCGGCCGAGGGTCTGCTGGTTGTAGAGCCGGGCGGCGATCGCCCAGTACACCGCGCCGAGCGCGGTGGTGCCCGCGGTGTTGATGACGAGCGCGTACCCGCTCCGGTACAGCGGGTTGCGAAGCGCCTTGACGACCTTGCTATTCGAACCCTCGACGTCGGTGATGGCCGGCATCTCGATGGTCGAGATGACCGGCAGTTCCCTGGTGGTAGAGAACACCTAGTGCCCCGGCCACGGGCGGGACGAGGCGGTACGGAGAGATGACTGCGCGTAGCTAAAAGAGATCAAGCTGTCACGGAACGCTGTCATGAGGCCCAGACGAATGACTCTCCCCCGCCTCTGCACCGTGCCGCTTGTAACTTCAAGTAGCCGCCGAGCGATCCTATTTGTCAAGCTTACCTACACTATATGCACGTTGACGTGCCCAGCGGACCGAGCGCGTTACTGCCAGACGCTCACCGAGCGGATCAGCATCGTCCCCGTGCAGGCCGAGCTGCTCCGATGCTTCTGCACGTAGTGGGCGACGTTGGCGATCAGGTACATCTTCTGGTGCGGGATGTGCTGCCGGACGGTGACGACCAGCTTGCCGTCGATGTACCAGGACAGCTGGGTGGCGGTCCAGCTCACGCCGAAGGTGTGCCAGCCGCGGAACAGGTTGCCGGGGCTGAACCGGACGGCGGTCCGGGCTCCGTTCAGCGGATGGAAGTAGACGCCGGTCGTGTTCTTCGGCGGGCCCCAGTGCTCCAGCAGGTCAACCTCCGGCGGCCAGCTCAGGTCGCTCGCGGCCAGCCACAGGGCCGGCCACAGCCCTGCGCCGTTCGGCACGTGGGCGGTGACCTGGATGTAGCCGTACTTGAAGTTGAAGCCTGGGTGGGAGGTGACCATCCCGGACCGGCAAGCGTACTCAGCCGGATCCCCGTACCTATCCAGTCCGGCGGTGGGGATTTTCTTCGACACCAGGTGCAGCGCGCCGCCAAAGACCTGGACCTGCGACGCCTGGTACCACTCGCGCTCAGGATTGCTGAAGTTCGAGCAGGCCGACCCCTTGAGGGTCGGGTAACAGGTGCTCCAGATCTTGGTGTTGAGCAGGCTGCCAGCGAACGTGGCATGAAACGCGAGCCGCATCTTGCTGACGCTGGCCGGTATGGACACCGCGAGCTGGTAGGGCGACTTCTTGTGCGTCGCCGAACCCGCTGCCCTCGACCCGGCCGCGCTCGGCGTCAGGCCCCAGCCGATCAGCCCCGCGACGACCGCGATAGCCAGGCTGGCGAACAGTAGCCGGCTACGCACTCAAAACCTCGCTCACGTCGCGCACCAGGGGGCTGCCACCAGATGCTACCAAGCCTGGCTGGCAGGCTCGGCCGATAAGTAACCTTTGTACGTACTGCTGCCCGCAGCCGGCGACACTGTAGGGGTGAGCACCGAGAACCTGCCAGCCTCGCGCGCGCCGCAGCGGCAGGCTGACCTGCAGGATCTGCTCGCGATCCTGATCGCGGCCGGACTCACCCTGGTTATTCATCAGAACGGGACCGGGACCCCGCGCATCCTGCTGGCGCTCGCGTTCACCTGCTACGTGCCGGGCCGGGCCATCGTGTCCAACTGGCCGGGCTTCGGCCGGTGGTCGGCCGCGGCGACGCCAGTCGCGCTCAGCCTCGCGGTACTGGCGATCATCGCCACCGCCAGCTTGTGGGCGCACCGCTGGCACCCGCTCGGGATCTTCCAGGTCGAAGCCATGATCAGCATCGTGCTCCTGCTGATCGGGCTCATCCGACGGCAGGTCCGGCACAGTCAGGGCCGGGACTACCCGGCGCCGGGTACCGCCGAGCCTGGCCGCGAGCAACGGTTATCACCGTCAGTTTGACGACGACCAGTTCGTGGACGACGAGTACTTCGACGAGGCCGCCGAGCCCGGCTGGCGGCCCCGGCGTGGTCGCGAGCCCGCCGCGCGCCGGGCCAGGCTGGGCGACCTGTCCGCGCCGGGCGACTTGGCCAGTCGGGCACCCGAGGACGAGCCTCGCCTGGCCGGTCCGGCCGGCGGCCAGGCCGACAGTCCTGGCGCGATGAGCACCCCGACGGACCGGACGAAGACCGCTGGCCGGCCGAAGACCGGCGCCGCGACGACCGGCGGCGCAGCGACCCGCGGCCCGATCGAGACCACTCGCGCGGCGACGATCGCCGACCAGCCGAAGGCCTGGGACTCGAAGAGAACCGCCGCCCCAGAGCGCGGCGCCGACCCAGCGAAGATCCGCCCAGGACCGACCACCGGCCCGGCGCGGACCGACCCAGCAGGGACTCGCGGCCAGGAGACGACGAACCCAGAAGCGACCGCCCGCCCCGAATACGCCGCTGGGCCACCGACGACCGGCCCGCCAGGAACCCCCTGCCCATCGAAGACGAGCTCGGGAGGGACCGACCGCCCCAGGCACGCCGCCGGCCCAGCGACGACCGGCCCGCCAGGATCGCCCGGCCCACGGACGACGAATGGGGAGCGACCGGCCGCCCCAGCACGCCGCCGGCCCAGCGACGACCGGCCCGCCAGGACCCCCTGCCCATCGAAGACGGCGAACCCGGCAGGGACCGACCGCCCCAGGTACGCCGCCGGGCCAGCGACGACCGGCCCGCCAGGAACGCCCGGCCCGGCGAGGACGAACTCGGGAGCGGACCGGCCGCCCCGAACACGCCGCCTGCCAGCGACGACCGGCGCAGGGCGGACCGCCTGCCCGGTTACGACCGGCTCGGTGACGACCGACTCAGCGGCGACCCACTGCCTACGGACGACAGGCAAGCCGGGGAACGCCCGCCCAGGGCGGATCGGCCAAGAGGGGATCGCCCGCCTGGCAGTCACCCTTCGCCCGAGGGACGGGACTAACGCCCGGCGCGGCGAGTCCGGGTCAACTCAGGCGCTGCGCCACCTCGGTCGCCCAGTAGGTCAGGATGATGTCGGCGCCCGCCCGGCTGATCGCGGTGAGCGTCTCCATGATCGTCCGGTCCCGGTCGAGCCAGCCGTTCGCGGCCGCCGCCTCGACCATCGAGTATTCGCCGCTGACCTGGTAGGCCGCGACCGGCAGCTGGACCGCCGCGGCGACCGAGCTGATGACGTCCAGGTAGGCGAGGGCCGGCTTCACCATCACGATGTCCGCGCCCTCGGCGACGTCGAGCGCCACCTCGCGCAGCGCGTCGCCGTCGAACGCGGCCGGGTCCTGCTGATAGGACGCGCGGTCGCCGAACTGCGGCGCGCACTCAGCGGCGTCCCGGAACGGCCCGTAGAACGCGGAGGCGTACTTCACCGAGTAGGCGCAGATCGCCACGTCGCCGAACCCGGCGTCGTCCAGCGCCGTCCGGATGGCCGCGACCTGGCCGTCCATCATGCCGCTCGGCGCGACCACGTGCGCGCCCGCCGTGGCCTGCGCGACGGCGATGGCGGCGTACCGGGAGAGCGTCGCGTCGTTGTCGACCTCGCCGGCCGCGGTCAGCACACCGCAGTGCCCGTGCGAGGTGTACTCGTCCAGGCACAGGTCGGCCATCAGCACAGTTTCACCGCCAAGGTCGGCGGCCAGATCGGCGAGGGCGAGCTGGACGATCCCGGCCGGGTCGTCGGCGGCCGAGCCGCGCTCGTCCTTGACCGCGGGGACGCCGAACAGGATCACGCCGCCTACGCCCGCCGCGACCGCGTCAGCCGCCGCCTTCCTGGCGCTCTCCCTGGTGTGCTGCAGCACGCCAGGCATGGAAGGAACGGGCTGCGGCTCGCTGATGCCTTCCTTCACGAACAGCGGCTGGACCAGACCGGACGGTCGCACCTGCACGGGCGCCACCAGCCTGCGCAGCGGCCCGGACCGGCGCAGCCGCCGCGGCCGGGCCACCGGAAACGTGGCAAGCGGAAACTCAGCGGTCACGACTATCCCGCCCTACCTGATCCGGCGGCGCGCCCCCCGGCGGCGCTCACTCGGCTTGCGGACTGGCTCCCCCGCCTCGATCGCCGCGTCGCGGATCCCGGCGCCGTGCTGCGCGAGCGCCTCCACCAGGGCGGAGACCGAGGGCTGATCGGCGACGACGTCCACCCGCAGGCCGAACTCCGCGGCGGTCTTGGCGGTCTGCGGCCCGATGCACGCGATCACGGTGACGGCGTGCGGCTTGCCCGCGATGCCGATCAGGTTCCGCACCGTCGAGGACGAGGTGAACAGCACCGCGTCGAAGCCGCCGCCCTTGATCGCCTCCCGGATCGGGGCCGGCGGCGGCGCCGCCCGCACGGTCCGGTAAGCGGTGACGTCCTCGGCCTCCCAGCCCAGTTCCGTCAGCCGGGCCAGCAGGCCCTCGGTCGCGATGTCCGCGCGCGGCAGCAGCACCCGGTTGATCGGGTCCAGCACCTCGTCGTAGACCGGCCAGGCGTCGGCCAGTCCTTCGGCGGACTGCTCGCCCTCGGGCACCAGATCGGGCATGATGCCGAACTCGCGCAGCGCCGTCGCGGTCTGCTCGCCCACGGCGGCGACCTTGACCCCGGCGAACGCCCGCGCGTCCAGGCCGTACTCCTCGAACTTCTCCCGGATCGCCTTGACCGCGTTCACTGACGTGAATCCGATCCACTGGTAGCGGCCGGTGACCAGGCCCTTGACCGCGCGCTCCATCTGCTGCGGCGTCCGCGGCGGCTCGACGGCGATCGTCGGCACCTGCTCGGGCACCGCGCCCCTGGCCCGCAGCAGCTCGCAGACCTCGTCAGACTGCTCCTTCGTGCGCGGCACCAGCACCCGCCAGCCGAACAGCGGCTTGGTCTCGTACCAGGACAGGGACTGCTGCGTGGCCACGCCGTCGCCGACGACCGCTACGGCCGGGCCGCTGGCGGTGAGCAGGCTCACGCCCGCGGCCTTGAGGTCGGCGGCCACGGTGCCGAGCGCGCCGGTCACCGTGTACTGGTCGGTGGTCGTGCCGTTCCAGGTGATGGCGAACGGCGCGGTCTCGGGCCAGCCTGCCGCGATCAGCATCTTGCCCAGGTCCACCGGGCCGGTCTCCGCGCCCAGGATCACCAGCGTGCCGTCGCTGGCCGAGACGCGGCTGGCCTCGCTGGCGTGGATGATCCGGACGTCGCCGCTGCCGTCGCTGGTGAGCGGGATCCCCGCGTAGGCGGGCACCGCGGTGGCGGCCGAGACGCCGGGGACGATCTCGAACCCGATCTTGGCCTTCGCGCACACCGCCGCGTCCGCGGCCGCGTTGCAGAACATGAACGGGTCGCCGCCGTACAGGCGGACCACGAACTGGCCCGCCTTCGCGGCCTTGACCAGCATCTTCGGATCCTGCTGTTGCGCGTCAGAGTCGACCAGGGTCACACCGGGCTGGAGCAGGTGGCTCAGCCGCTCGCCGATCCACGGCGCGGCGACGACCAGATCGGCCTTGCCGATCAGCTCCGCTGCCCGGACCGTCAGCAAGTTCTCGTCCCCAGGGCCGGCGCCGACGAAGGCCACCCATCCTGGTGCTTGCGCTGCGGTCTGCTTCCCGGTCTTACCGGTTGTCGAGTTCACCTGTCATCGTCCCGATCTGGCACCGCCATATACCTTCCCGCGCCCCGGCTGAGCAGCTCGCTGGCTACCTGCTGGCCGATCGCTTCAGCCATTGCCGGTGCACCACTCGCGCTGCCTCGAAGCGCCATCCCCCCGTCGGCTGCGACCACCAGGCCGCGGAGCCGAAGTACATCCGTCCCGGCAGCATACGCGCCCACCGGGGCCGTGCAGCCCGCCTGAAGCGCGCCGAGCAGGCTGCGTTCCGCGGTCGTCGCTGCCCGGCTGACCGGGTCATCCACGCAGGCCAGCAGCGCAACGAGGTCTTCCCTGCTGGCAGGACACTCAACCGCGAGCGCACCCTGCCCGGCCGCCGGGAGCATCTCGTCCGGCTCGAACAGCTGGGTGACCGCGTCGAGTCGCCCGATCCTGCCCAGGCCCGCGTGCCCGAGCACAACAGCGTCCAGATCGCCTGATTCCACCTTGGCGAGCCGGGTGTCCGCGTTCCCGCGCACCGGCACCGGCAGCAAATCCGCGCGCAGCAGCAGCAGCTGCGCGGCCCGGCGCGGCGACCCGGTACCGATCCGTGCGCCGCGCGGCAGGTCCGCGAGCTTGGCGCCGCCGGCCCGATCAGCGCGTCCCGCGGGTCGTCCCGGACCGGCACCGCGGCCAGCGCGATGCCCTCGGCCGGTCCGGTCGGCAGGTCCTTGAGCGAGTGCACGGCGAAGTCAACGTCCCCGGCCAGCAGCGCAGTCCGCAGCGCGCTGACGAACACGCCGGTACCGCCGATCTGGGTGAGCTGCTCGGCGCTCACGTCGCCGCGCGAGGTGATGCCGACCAGTTCGATGTCTCGCCCGGTCAGCCGGGTAATGGCGGCGGCCACCTGACGCGACTGCGCCATCGCCATCGGGCTGCGGCGGGTGCCGAGCCGCAGCACGCCTGCGCCGGTCACGCCTGCTCCCCGGCGGCGGAACTGGCCGGCCGGGCCGAGAGCAGCGCGTCGGCCTGGGCGACGGACTGCACCGCGGCCGGATCCAGGTCAAACAGGACCCGCAGCGCGTCCTCGTAGCTCGCGGCGCCGGGCGTCCCGGCCAGCTCCTTCACCCGGACCGTGGGCGCGTGCAGCAGCTTGTCGGCCACCCGGTTCATCGACCTGGCCACTTCCTCAAGCACCGCCTTGTCCACTGTCCCGAGCCGGCTGGCCAGCCTGGCCAGCTCCGATTCCACCACGTCGGCGGCCTTCGCGCGCAGTGCCACGACGGTCGGCGCCACCCGGGCTGCCCGGCCGGCGGACAGATAGGCCGCAAGCTCGTCGGTGACGACCTGCCGGGCGGCCGCGATCGCGGCCTCGCCGGGACGGCTCCCTTCCGGCTCGGCTGCCTGCAGGCTCGCCAGGTCGGTGACGTGCACGCCGGGCAGGTCACCGGCACCGGGCTCGACATCACGCGGCAGCGCCAGGTCGAGCACGGCCAGCGGCCGCGATTCCCGGTCAGCTGTGGCCGCCCTGGCCATGTCGGTCGTGATCACGTGTCCCGGCGCGCCGGTGCACGTCACGACCAGGTCCGCGGCCGCGAGCAGCGCGGGCAGGTCGGTCATCGCCGCGGCCCGGCCGCCGTGCTGGGCGGCCAGCCGCTCCGCGTGCGGGCGGGTCCGGTTGGCGATCACCAGCCCGGCCGCGTCTGCCCTGGCGACGCTGGCCACGGCCAGCGCGCTCATGGCACCGGCCCCGACGACCACTACCTGCAGGCCGCTGAGAGCGGGGATCCCCCGTTCCTTCGCATCCTGGCCTTGCAATCGGGCCACCGCGGCCTGCAGGCCGACGCTGACCAGGCTCGCGCCCGCAGCGCCGACCCCGGTCTCGGACTGCGCGCGCTTGCCGGCCCGCAGCGCGAGCGAGCCGAGATCGGCCAGCGGGCGGCCGAGCGTGCCCTGCTCGCGGGAGTCCTTCAGCGCGCCACGCAGCTGGCCGAGGATCTGGCTCTCGCCGACCACCATGGAGTCGAGCCCGCAGGCCACCGTCAGCAGGTGGGCGACGGCCCGGTCGGCGTAGTGCACGTACAGGCACGACGTGAGCTCGTCATGCGGGACGCCAGTGTGCCGGGACAGCAGATCGCAGATCGCCGCCACGCTCCCGTGGAAGGAGCCGGCCTCGGCGTAGATCTCCGTCCGGTTACAGGTGCTCAGCACCAGCGCGCCGGCGACGTCATCGGACCTGGCGACGTCGCGCAGCAGCTTGGCCAGAGCGTCGCCGGTCAGCACCGTCCGCTCGAGCATCGCCAATGGCGCGCCCTTGTGGCTCAGACCGACGACCAGCACGCTCATGTCGCTATCGCCTGCGCTCCCGTCCAGATTTCGGTCACGTTCAGGTCCGGCCCCTGGCTGGCTGCGATCACATCGTCAGCGACCGCGAGCTCAGGCCGCCCGCCCGCACTGCGTCGTTGCGCGTGGAAGGCGAGGATCTGCAATTCGATCGACAGGTCGACCTTACGCACATCGACGCCCGAAGGCACGCTGAGTACGACTGGCGCGAAGTTCAGAATGCTGGTGACACCAGCGGTTACCAGTCGATCGCAGACATTCTGGGCGGCGCCCGCGGGCGTGGCGATCACGCCGATCGAGACGTCGAACCGGTCGATGACGTCCTCAAGCTCGGTGTCGCTGCGAACCGTGTGCCGGGCGATGACGGTGCCGACCACGGACGGGTCCCGGTCGAGCAGCGCCGCGATGCGGAAGCCACGGGAGGCGAACCCGCCGTAGTTGGCCAGCGCGCGGCCGAGGTTACCGGCCCCGACGATCAGAACCGGCCAGTCCTGGGTCAGGCCCAGCTCGCGGGACACCTGGTAGACCAGGTACTCGACGTCGTAGCCGACGCCCCTGGTGCCGTACGAGCCCAGGTGCGACAGGTCCTTGCGCAGCTTGGCCGAGTTCACGCCGGCGGCGGCGGCGAGCTCCTCGCTGGAGACGGTCGCCACGTCGTTGTCGGCCAGCGCGTACAGCGCGCGCAGATAGACCGGCAGCCGGGCCACCGTCGCATCCGGGATGCCGTGCCCGTTGCTGCCAGGACGGCTGCCGCCTGCGCGCCGGCGCGCGACCTCGACGCGGCCGCTTTGCTCAGGACGCGGAGACATGCGCCGGTACTCCTGGGGGGACTCGACACGGACTCGCACCCGGCGGGGTTTCCGGCTGCGTATTCACTCCCACGGTACGCCCTTGTGAACGTTTGCACAAAGTCGAGGAAGATTGCACCGGCTGGCGTTAAGCGATGATTCGCCCGGTATGGGAACGTCGGGTATCCCGCTCAGTCGCGCAGGGCCGCCCGCAGGCGCTCCTCGCTCACCCGCCAGAAGTCGTGCTGCACGCCGTCCACGAACGTGACCGGGATCATGTCGGAGTATTCCGCCAGGTCGGCCGCGCTGCCGGTGATGTCACGCTCGGCCCAGGTGACGCCCAGCTCGGCGGTCACCCGGTCGATCACCGTCCTGGCCTCGTCGCACAAGTGGCAGCCGGGCCGGGACAACAGCAGAACGCGGTCTGCGGTGCTGGCCTGCGGGGACGAAGACCCCCCGCAGCCCTCCGCTACCACCGGCCGGAGCCCCGCGGGTCGCCGTGGCTGGCCGACGGCCGGCCGTAGTCGCGCAGGTAGTCCGGCCGCTCAAAGCCTGAGGTGTCGTAGCCGGGTTCGCCGAACAGCTCGGCCACCGACGGGAACGGCGACACCTTCGCCTGCTGCAGCCCCAGCTCGATCACGTTGGTCGCGAGCACGTACGGGCGCCGGTCCGACTCGAACTGGGTCACATACGGCTGCTGCCGGTGCCACTCGTAGGCGGCCCGGTCCCGGTATACCTCGTACAGGATCCGCTGCATCGGCGCGGACGGGACCGCGTGCACGATAAACACCAGCGTGTCCGGCTCGCGGCCGCGGACGTCCTCGACCACTCGCTCGGTGAGCTGGTCGAACTCGTGCACCCGGTCCTCGAGCAGCGTGTAGATCGCGATCTGGCCGAACAGGTCCTTGCGGGACTGGTCGCCCCCGTCGGCGGGGGCGGCCAGGGCCGGACCGGCGGACGCGGCGGCGTAGTCGCCGGCCGCGAAGTCACCGGTCGCGAAGTCGCCGGTCGAGTATGTCGCCCGTTTGGAAGTCGCCCGTGTGGACGTCGTCGGCCTCGAATTCGTCCCGGCCGTAGCCGTCGTCTGCGTACTCGCCGGCGTAGCGGCGGTCCCGGTCGCCGGCCGCGGGGCCGTCCTCGGCCCAGTCTTCGCCGTACTGGCCGCGTCGTCCCAGCCGTACTCGTAGGCGTCGTCGTCCGGGTGCGGCTGACCCTGGCGGGACCGATCCGGTACTGGCTCCGGCCGGTGCCGGTCGCCGTAGTCGTCGCGGCCGTCGTACCGGCCGAAGTCGCTCGTCCCGTCGGCCGCGTACCGGTCGCCCCTGGCCGTGTCGTCGTCCGCGCGCCGCCGGGTGCCCGTGCCACCACGGTCGCTGCCACCACGGTCGCTGCCACCACGGGCGCTGCCACCACGGGCATGTAGCGCGATGACGTCCTGACCGCTCAGCTTCAGGCCGGACCAGAAGAGCAGGCCAGCCGCAATCGCGAGCAACGGGGTGAACACCGTGCCGAGCGGCAGGCTCTGCTTGGCCTCGTACCGGGCCAGCAGGGCCAGCCCCGGATAGGCCAGCATCAGGGCGGCCACGCCGGCCGCGACGTGCGGGGTACTGGTCCGGCTCCAATCCCGGTCGCCCGACCTGGCCATGACAATCCCGACGGCCACCGCCGCGATGATCACCGTCACCACGCTGATCGCGTACAGCATGTAGTTAGGAGGTGACTGGTAGTACGCGTGCGGATTCGGCCATGACTTGGTAAAAGTTGTGCTTCCGAGCTGATCCAGGACCAGGATCACGACCGCCACGATGGCCAGCGCCGCGATGTAGAGCCGCGCGCAAAACCGGGCGGCCAGGCCCTTGGACGCGACCTCGGTGAGCCCCAGGATGACCGCGAGCGGCGCGATGACCAGGCCGCCGATCGCCATCGCCCGGAAGATCGCCGGGTCGTATCCGGCCAGGTAGCCGAGCAGCTGGGCGCCGAGGCTGACCAGCAGGCCGAGGAGCGCGACGGACCACGCGATCAGGTCCGCCCGCGGCGCGCGGAAGCAGCGCGCGAGCAGCGTGCCGGCGCCGCCGGCGGCCGCGACGGCGCCGATTGCGGCGAAGACCAGCAAGATTGCGTTAGACATTGCTGCCTATGGTGCACGACTCCGGGCAGTGATGCGACCCACCGAAGCTTATGCCCGGCTGGCCGCCGGTGGCTGGCGCGTAGGCTCGGTGACATGACAGGCGAGTCCGGCAAGCCGGCCGTCCGCAGGCTACGCAGACCGACCAGGCACCGCGAGGAACTGGCCGGGGAAGCGTCAGCCGCAGTAGCCGAAGTAGATCATCAGCCCGCGCCGGTGCCCGACCCGGCCGCGGCTGCCTTCTTTGATGTCGACAACACCCTCATGCGCGGAGCCTCGATCTACCACTTCGCCCGCGGGCTCGCGGCCCGCGGCATGTTCGGGCCGCGCGACCTGGCCCGGCTGGCGTGGGGCCAGCTCGCCTTCCGGCTGCGGGGCACCGAGAACGCCGACCACATCGACGCCGCCCGCGAGGCCGCGCTGGCGTTCGTAGCCGGGCACAAGGTGGCCGACATCGTCCGGCTCGGCGAGGAGATCTACGACGACACGATGGCCGACCGGATCTGGGCGGGCACCCGCGAGCTCACCCTGCGGCACCTGCAGGCGGGCCAGCGGGTCTGGCTGGTGACCGCCACCCCGGTCGAGCTGGCGAACATCCTGGCCCGGCGGCTGGGGCTGACCGGCGCGCTCGGCACCGTGTCGGAGTCGGCCGACGGCGTGTACACCGGCAAGCTGGTCGGCGGCCTGCTGCACGGCGAGGTGAAGGCGGCGGCCGTGCGCGCGCTCGCCCGCCGGGAGGGCCTGGATCTGTCCAGGTCCAGCGCCTACAGCGACTCCTTCAACGACATGCCGCTGCTGCAGCTCGTCGGCCACCCGAATGTGGTGAACCCCGACGCCGAACTGCTGGCCGAGGCGCGGCGGCGGGACTGGCCGGTGCATGACTTCCGGTCCGGGCGGCGGGCCACGCTCATCGCGCTGCCGGTGGCGGCCGGCGCGGGCGCGGTGGCCGGCGGCGCGGCGGCAGCGGTCGCGCTGAAGCGGCGCCGGGCCGGCTGCAGCTGAGCTGCTAGCCGAATAGCTGAAGGCTGCTAGCCGAAGGCCCTGCTAGCCGAAGGCGGTGCTAGCCGAAAGCGGGGCCGCGCTCTTCGACGAGCACGTTCAGCCGGTCCTGGATGAGGTCGCGGACGTGATCGGCGAGCTTGGTCACGACCTCCTCGTCCGGCTCGCCGGGGACCGCGTCGCCGACCTCGACCGGCGCGGAGAACTCGATGATCCAGTTCGACGGCAGCGGCACCGCGCCCACCGGCCCGAGCCAAGGGAACAGCGGCGTCAGCGGGAAATAAGGCAGCCGGAGCAGCCGGGCGAGCGGCTCCGCGTTCCCGATCATCGGGTAGGTCTCCTCGGCGCCGACGATCGCGCACGGGATGATGGGCACGCCTGCCTGCAGCGCCGTCCGGGCGAACCCGCCCCGGCCGAACCGCTGGAGCCGGTAGCGCTCGCTGAATAGCTTGCCGGTGCCCTTGAAGCCCTCAGGAAAGACGCCGACCAGTTCGCCGGCCGCCAGCAGCCGCTGCGCCTCGCCGGGATCGGCCCGGCTGTGCCCGCTGCGCCGCGCCAGCGACGCCAGGCCGGGCACCGAGTAGACCAGGTCGGCCCCGAGCAGCCGCAGGTTACGGTGCCCCGGGTGGTCGGCGAAGATGCCTGCCTGCAGCATGATCGCGTCCAACGGGAGGACGCCGGCGTGGTTGGCTACGATCAGGGCGGCGCCCTCGGCCGGTACGTGTTCCATGCCTTCGGCCCGCACCTTGAACCAGTTCCGGTACAGCGACAGGGCGGCCGGCATCAGCACTGACTCGTTCAGCTCGGGGTCGAACCCGAACTCGTCGACCTCGTAGTCGCCTTCGAGCCGCCGCCGGGTGAACTCAGCGACCGCGGCCAGCCGTTGCCGCCAGCCGCCGCCTAGCGGCTCACCCGGCTGATGTCCGGTCACAGCGTGCTCATCGCCTCGGCCCGCGATATTCGGGCCGCCGGGCCAGCCTGCGCTGGCCCCCGGCGACCGCTACTTCTTGTTCCTGCGCTGAACCCGCGTCTTGCGCAGCAGCTTGCGGTGCTTCTTCTTTGCCATCCGCTTGCGGCGCTTCTTGATGACTGAACCCACGAGACCACCCTCAGACTCTGCTTCTTCGGCCGACGGGCATGCCCTTGCACATGCTCGCCACTAAGGGCGGCCGGGCAACATGCCAACGCCACAGCGTACCTCCGCCGGGCCGCATTGCCCGGCATCGGCCAGGATCTGGGGCATCTGCACGGCCAGATGGTCACCCAGAGGGAACAAAGGCCTCCCGCAGGTAGTCGGTCACGGCCCGCTCCGGTACCCGGAAGGACCTGCCCACCCTGATCGCCTCAAGCTCACCCGAGTGCACCAGCCGGTACACCGTCATCTTGGAAACACGCATGATCGCGGCCACTTCGGCCACGGTCAGGAACCTGACGTCGCTGAGCGGAGTTGCTGCGTCTGCTGCCATTGATAGCCCTCTTCCGACCGAGCTGGTACGCCGCGCGGGAGTGGCGCATCAGTCACGCCCGTCTCCAGCGTAAGTCCTGTATGGAAAAGGGCAACCCCGTGCGAGCCCTGCCAATTCGGAGCGGGCCAATGCGCGCCGTTCCTGCGCTATTACGCGCAGTATGCGATCGCTCGTCCGGGTCAGCCCGCGCCGAGTTCCCGGCCCCGGTCCCTGGCGGCTTCGATCGCGGCTAGCACGGCCGCCCGCACCCCGTGCTTTTCCAGCTCCCTGATCGCGTTGATGGTGGTGCCGCCGGGCGAGGTGACCGCCTCGCGGAGCAGCACCGGATGCTCGCCGGAGTCACGCAGCATGGTGGCCGCGCCGAAGACAGCCTGCTTGACCATCTCCAGCGCATTGGCGCGCGGCATCCCGAGCAGGATCCCCGCGTCGACCATGGCCTCCACCAGGAAGTACACGTAGGCAGGGCCGCTGCCCGACAGCGCGGTCGCCGCGTCCTGCTGCGACTCGGGGATCCGCAGTACCTTGCCGACGGGCCGCAGCAGCCGCTCCGCCCGGCGCAGGTGGTCCTCGGTGGCGTGCGGGCCGGGCGAAATCACGCTCATCGCCTCATCCACGAGCACCGGGGTGTTGGACATGACCCGGACGACGGGTACCTCGGCCGCGAGCTTGCGGCCGATGAACCCGGTGGTGATGCCCGCCGCGACCGAGATGATCAGCGTGCCGGGTGCGACCTTGGGGCTGATCTCGTCCAGCAGCGCGCCCATGTCCTGCGGCTTCACGGTGATCACCAGGGTGTCGGCGCGCTCGGCCGCGGCCGCCGCGGACAGCACCTCGATGCCGTAGGCGCCCGCCAGCTGCTCGGCCCGGTCACTGCGGCGGGCGGCCGCGATGATCTCGCCCGGCGCGACCACGCCGGCCCGCAGCAGCCCGGAGATCAGCGCCTCGCCCATCTGGCCTGCGCCCAGCACGGCTATCACCCAGGCAGCCTATCGAGCGCCCCCGGTGTTACAGTGCTGGGCGTACCGCACCGATGGCGGGCCTGTCGCGTAACTCACCGAGGAGGCCTGCCCATGTCGTCCATCGAAGTGCGGCCATTCCGCCGCAGTGACCGCGAGCAGCTCACCGAGCTCGTGAACGCGCACGCCGCGGCCGTGGTGCCGGGGCTGGGCGTCTCGGTCGCCACCGTGCTCAGCCAGCTGGAGCGCCAGCCGGGCGAGTTCATCGTCGATCCCTGGGTCTGCGACCGGGTCACGCTCGTGGCCGAGCAGGACCAGCGGGTGACGGCCGCCGCGCACCTGCTCCGGTACGCGGCCGACGACCGGGTCGGCCCGGACTACCGGGACGCCGGCGAGATCCACTGGCTGGTGTTCTGGCCGGAGTCCGCTCGCTCCGGCGCGCCTGCCGAAGGCCCGCGGGCGGCGGACGAGCTGATGGCGGCGAGCCTGCGGCAGCTGCGAGCGTGGGCGGTGCGCCACCAGTACGCGGCCGGCGAGCTGCCGGTGCGCGGCGTGTACGGGGTGCCGCAGCAGTGGCCGCACGTGCGGTCCCTGTACGAGCGGTCCGGGTTCCGGCCTGGCGGGCAGATCGAGATCGTGTTCGTGGCGCTGATCGACGACCTGCGGCCGCTCGGCGCGAGCGGGCCGGCCGGCCTGCCCGGCCTGACGGCCCGCCGGAGCGTCGGGAGCAACGGCACCCGGCTGTCGGCCGTGACCGGCGGACGAGGTCATCGGGTACGTCGAGGCGGAGATGTTCACGGCGGGGAACGGCACGCGCGGCACGGCAACTGGGCCGACATCGGCAACCTGCACGTGGCCAGTCAGTACCGCCGCCGCGGGGTGGCCACCTGGCTGCTGGGCCAGCTGGCCGGCTGGCTGCACCTGGCGCACGTCGACCGGCTGCTCGCCTACACCTACCTCGAAGGCGAGGACGAGACCGGGCAGAGCTACGACGCCGACCGCGCGTTCCTGCGGGCGCTGCCGTTCACCGAGCTGACGCAGACGGCGCGCGGGTGGATCCGGGATCCGGCTCAGCAGGGTCAGATGCCGTGACCGCACCCGTGCACGCCGTCGTGGATGGCGGCCTCGATGACGCGCTCGCGCTGGGCGTGCTGACCGGACTCCGGATTCCGCTCGCTCAGGTCGTGGCCAGCGAGGGCAGCCTCGGCGTGCGCGCCACCGCGGCGGTCAGTTAGGTCGCGGAGCTACCGGCGCGAGCTCAGCGCCCGCAGGAAGAACGCGAGGTTGGCCGGCCGCTCGGCCAGCCGGCGCACCAGGTAGCCGTACCAGTCACTGCCGTACGGGAGGTACACCCGGACCTGAGCGCCCTCAGCCGCCAGCCGCGCCTGCTCGTCCGGCCGGATGCCGTACAGCATCTGGTACTCGAAGCTGCCCGGCTCCCGCCCGGCTAGCTGGGCCTTCGACCCCGCGATCTGGATGAGCCGCGGGTCGTGCGTGGCCAGCATCGGGTAGCCGGGGCCGTCCAGCAGGATCCGCATGCACCGGGCGTAGGACCGGTCCACGTCCGCCTTGTTCGCCAGGCCGATGCCTTCGGGCGCACGGTAGGCGCCCTTGCACAGCCGCACCCGGGAGCCGGCGAACGCGAGGTCCTGGCAGTCGTCCGCGCTGCGGCGCAGGTAGGACTGGAGCACGCAGCCCAGGTCGGGGAAGTCGGCCCGCAGCTCGGCCACCATCCGCAGGGTCGAGTCGATCCGGGTGTGGTCCTCCATGTCCACCGTGACGGTGGTGCCCGCGTTCCTGGCCGCGGTGCCGATCCTGGCGATGTTCTCCCTGGCGGTCTTCTCGCCGTGCTCGGGCAGCCCGAGGCCGACGGCGGTGGGCTTCACCGACACCTCGGCCCGGCCGTGCGCCGCCAGGCCGCTCTCGGACAGCTGCCGCAGCAGCGCGATGTACTCCTCCGCGACCGCCGTCGCCTGCTCCGGGTCGACGGTGTCCTCGCCGAGGAAGTCGATCGTCACGTGCAGGCCCTGGCCGATCAGCCGCTGGGTGGCAGCCAGCGCGTCGGCCGCCCCTTCGCCGGCGACGAACCGGGAGACGACGTCGCGCGTGACCGGGGTGGCGAGGATCAGTTCGCGGGCCTTCTTGCTGGCTGACAGGGCCAGGAGCGCTTGACGAAGCACGGCGGGGGACCTCCGGGAACGACGTTGTCCGCTGTCGGCTCAGGTTACTCGCGCGGACGGCCGATCAGGTCACCACGTGGACGTCGCAGGGTGATCTGCACATTGGCGCCCGCGTCTGGCGAAACGATGACCTCTTGCGCCGCCGCGATCCCGTCGGCGGTGAGCGGGGCATCCACCGGGACGCCGCGCTTGATCAGCGCGAGCGCGATCGGGCCGAGCTCGTAGTGCCGGGCGGCAGAGCCGGCGAAGCCAACCGCGGTGCCGTCGTCTCTGCGCACCTGCGCGCCGTGGCCGGGCAGCCGGTCCTCGCTGCCGTCGAGGTGCAGCAGCACGAGCCGGCGCGGCGGATGACCCAGGTTGTGCACCCGGGCGACGGTCTCCTGACCGCGGTAGCAGCCCTTGCTCAGGTGCACGGCGGTCTCGATCCAGCCGGCCTCGTGCGGGAGCGTCCGGTGGTCGGTGTCCAGGCCGAATCGCGGCCGGCCGGCGGCGATGCGCAGCGCCTCGTAAGCCCACATGCCCGCGAGCCCGGCGCCCGCGGCCCGGATCGCGGCCGCCGCGTCCGCGAGCCCGGTCCTGGGCACGATCAGGTCGGTGCCGCCGCCGGAGGTGATCCGGGCGACCGCGCCCGGGCTGGCCGCGACCCCGTCGCTGGCCGGGCCCGCGACCGTCAGCACCGCGTAGTCGCCGGTCACGTCGCTGGCCTCGACCCGGAGCATGAACCGCATCGAGTCCAGGAACGCCAGCAGCGCGGGCGCGCTGCCCGGCTCGACGTGCGCCCAGGTCGTCGTGCCGTCGTCAGTCAGGGTGAGGTGGTGCTCGACGTGCCCCTGCGGGCTGAGGATCAGCGCCTCGGCGCTGTCGCCGGGAGCGAGCTGGTCCAGCGCCTGGGTGGTGAGGCTGTGCAGCCAGCTCAGCCGGTCCGGCCCGGTGATCGTGACGACGGAACGGTTCGACCGGTCGACGAGCCCGGCGGCGCGGGCGATCGATCGCTGTTCGGCGTACGGGTCGCCGTAGTGCGCGGCGACGCCGGCGTCCGGGCCGTCGGCCGGGACGGCGCCGGGCTCGGCCAGAAGCGGACTTGTCACGGCTCCAAGGCTATGCGGTCGCCTGGCAGGCCGCGCACAGGCCGAAGATCGTCAGGTGCCCGACGTCGGTCTGGAAGCCCTCGGCGTCCTCTAGCGCGGCTACCAGCGGCCGGACCGCGGCCTTGTCCACCTCGGTGATCTGGGCGCACCGGTGGCAGACCAGGTGGACGTGCTCGGCCTCGTTCGCCAGGTGATAGCGCGGCGCCCCGTGGAACAGGTGGGTGTGAGTCACCAGGCCGAGTTGTTCCAGCAGCTCCAGGGTCCGGTAGATGGTAGACACGTTGACCCCGCGCGCGGTCTGCCTGACGTCGGCGTAGATCTCCTCGGGGGTGGCGTGCTCGAGCCGGGACACCGCCTCCAGCACGAGCTGGCGCTGTGGGGTGACGCGATAACCGCTCGCCCGCAGCGCGTCATCCCACTCCTGCGCCATGCTCACGAGTGTAGTGACGCGCGGGCGATAACACGCTTGCCTCGAACCTGCCGCCTGACGTAGCGTTCGGGCTAACGCAGGAAAGGAGGTGGTCCAACAGTATGCATAGATGTCGGACTTGCGAGGTGGCTGTCAGCTAGCCGCCGCCTGCGTGAAGCGGAGCCCCAGCGGCGACACCGTCGGGGTGGCGCATGATCGACCGCTAGCGGCGGTCGGCGAATTCACGGCAGACACCGGACCCCCGGGCTGACCGGCCTGTCCAGCCGGTCCCCGTGGCACATCGCGTCTTCGGATGCGAGCAGCCGCGGGAGCGGCCCGGGGGCTTTCTTTTGCGCCCGCGGCCGCCGCGGCCTCGCGATAATGGCTCGATGGCCAGTTCAGCAATACGCACCGCAGCGACCGCCGCCTTCTCAGTGGCGGTCGCTTTCCTGCTCGCCGGGGCCGGCCCGACCGGGGCCCGGGCGCGGTCCCATCCGCCCGGCGCGCAGTCGGGCGGAGCTGCCGAATTCGGCGGCTTACCGATGATCCGGGCCGGTGCCGGGCCCGCCGCGTCCGCCGGGCCGGGCACCCCCGACATCACCTCCGCTGCGTCGCTGAACTGGGCCGGATACGCGGTGACCAAGACGCATCTGCGGTTCAGCGGCGTCCGGGCGACGTTCTTCGTCCCGTACCTGAACTGCGCGAAGTCGCCGGGGAGCGCGCTGTCGTCGGACTGGGTGGGTCTGGACGGCTTCACCGGCCGGGCCGACTCGGTCGAGCAAAGCGGCATCGCGGCGAATTGCCTGGCGAGCGGGAAAGCGACCTATTTCGCCTGGTGGGAACTCTTTCCCGGCGCGCAGCAGAAAACGACGCTCAGGGTCTCGGCCGGGGACTCGGTAACGGCATCCGTCACCTACAGCGCCCAGAGCAGGAATTACAAGATCACGATTACCGATAACACGAACGGCAGGCATTTCAGCGTCCAGCGGAAATGTCCGCACGTCGAGGTGGCCGGGAAGTTGCTCAGCTGCGCGCGCAACTCAGCCGAGATCATCAGTGAGGCCCCGGCGACCGGGCCGAGGCTCCGGATCGCGCGGCTGGCCGACTACGGGGCGATCAGCTTCGACGCGATCTCGATCACCGACAGCCGCGGCGCCAAGGGCGGCATCGTCTCCCCGCACTGGAACGCCACCAAGATCATCCAGCTGCGGGACTCGGGCGGCGCGACGCTCGCGCGGCCGACGCCGACGGCGGCGCGCACGTTCGACATCTACTGGCTGCGCGAGGACTGACCTCAGCCGACGCGCTTGAGCTGCGCCGACACGTGCGACTGGAGCGGCTGCCCCATGGCGGCCATGTCGTAGGCCCAGCCCAGGTCCGTACCGATCAGGCCGTACAGTCGCTTGCCCGCGGTCACCTCCTTGGCCGTGCTGGTCCGCACGACCGCGTCGGTAACGAGCTCGATCTTCGTCCCGGTCTGCTGCCCGATGTAGATCTCGGTGATCCCGGTGGGATGGGCGAGCACGACTTCCACGACCCCGTCCGGCTGCGGCCGCCAGAACCCGGTCTCCGTCGCCAGCGGCCGCCCGATGGAGCCGTCTTCGGCCAGCAGCCAGGTCCGGCTGGCGTAGCTCAGGAACGGCTTGCCGTTGTGGCTGAACGTGATCTCCTGGCCGAAGTTGGCGCTCTCGATCGTCGGGTACCCGACGACGCCGGCGCCCTCCCAGCGGCCCAGCAGGAACCGCAGCGGCGCCAGGCTCGGGTGCAGTTCGTGGCCGTCCGGCAGCGCGCCCGAGTTCGCCGGGCCAGCCTCTGGTGTGTCCATCGCCGCTCCCGGAGCCCCTAGTCAGCTTGCTTGCGGCCGGTAGCCCGGTACAGGGCGATGACCAAGCCGATGCCAGCCGCCGCCACGACGCCGAACACGCCGATCAGGATCAGGCTACTGACGAGGGCAGTCATACCTGCGGAGTGTAGGCAGCGAGTCTGCCGCAGTGGGGCTCGCCACGCCGCCACCCGGACAGGCGCTAGGGTGCGATTCATGGCCCCCCGTTCTCTGGTGCTGAAGGTAACAGCCGGCCGGAACGACCCGGAGCGCTGCAATCAGGCGTTCACCGTGGCCGCCACGGCGGCGGCCAGCGGAGTGCCGCTGTCGGTGTGGCTCACCGGCGAGGCCTCCTGGCTCGCGCTGCCGGACGGCTGCCCTGACCTCGGCCTGCCGCACTCGCCGCCGCTGCCGGACCTGCTCGCGGCCGTCCGCCAGGCCGGCACCTTGACGCTGTGCACACAGTGCGCGGCCAGGCGGGAGATCACTGAGGCGGACGTGCTCGACGGGGTCCGCATCGCCGGCGCCGCCACGTTCCTGGCCGAGATCATGGCCGAGGGAGCCCAGGCGCTGGTGTACTGACCAGGCTCAGCTCGACGTCGCGGCGAGCCGCTCGGCGCGCAGCCGCCGCGCCCAGCTCTCCGCGGCATCGTCCAGCGGCGACAGCGGTCCGGCCACCCAGCTCAGCAGCAGGTCCGCGAGCCCTGGGTTGCGGGCCAGCGCCGGGCCGTGCAGGTAGGTCCCGAGCACCTTGCCCGCGTAGGCACCCTCGGTGCCGTCCCCGTTGCCGACGCCGAGCGCGACCCTGGCGAGCGGGCGCGCGCCGGGCCCGATGTGCGTGACGCCCTGATGATTCTCGAACCCGGTGAGGCGCGGCACACCGAGGGCCGGGTCGACGTCCGCGACGATCTCGCCGACGCCCCGGCGCTCGCCGCGGCCGCTGGTGACGTCCAGGACGCCCAGGCCTGCGACCGGCTCGCCCTCGACGCCGCCGAACTGCCGGCCGATCAGCTGGTAGCCGGCGCACACGGCGAACACGACGGCCCCGCCCGCCGCCGCGCGCTGCAGTCCGCCGTCCGCGCGCAGCCGGTCCGCGGCCAGGATCTGCGGCAGGTCCTCGCCGCCGCCGAGCAGGTAGATGTCGCCGTCGGGCGGGACCGGCTGGTCCGAGTTGACCTCGACGGCGGCGACTTCCAGGCCGCGCAGCTGCGCCCGCCGGGTGAGCACGAGCAGGTTGCCCCGGTCACCGTAGGTGCTGAGCAGGTCAGGGTAGACCCAGACGAGCCGGACCGGCCGCCCGTGCGGGGGCCGCGGCGCCGCCTGCTCCGCCGGGGCGGGACTGGGCTGGGCCGCATCGGGCTGGGCAGTCTCGGGCTGGGCCGCATCGGTCACTGGCGGCGGCCGCCACTGCCCGGCCGCTGCGGCGGGCCGCGGCGGCTCGCGCGGGCTCGCCGCGCGCCGAGCCGGATGCGTGCCGCCCGGTGGCCGGGCGCATCGGAGGCGGCTCGGCGTCGCCGGTGATGGCCGGCAGGATCAGCGTCTCGCCCGGCTCCCTGGACGCGTGCCGCCCGACGTGCTCGGTCATCTGCGCGCCTCCGGCATCAGTCAGTCCTGCCCACGACGGCGCGGATCTGCTGGAACGCGGTGTAGTTCGCGATCACGTCCAGCTCGCCCGCGGGCACCCGGCTGGCGGCGTCGTCGATGCCGTCGGCCAGCTCGAAGTCCACCTGGTCCGCCTCCAGTCGCACCGCCAGGTCCAGCTTTCGCTCGCCGCTGACCAGCACGGGGCGGCCGCGCAGCAGCCGGTAGTCGACGTCCCAGAGCCAGGAGGTGTCCTTGCCGTCCGGGATCTGCGCGTTGACCGCCAGCAGCACCGGTCCCGGCGCCGGGGCCAGCACGTCGAACGCCTCCAGCCAGCCGGCCGGGTTCTTGGCGAGCAACAGCCGGATCGTGCGGCCATGCCGCTGCACCTGCGTGTACCGGCCCGCCACGGACTTGACCTCGCGCAGCCGCGGCAGCGCCTGGTCGACGGTGGCGCCGAAGTAGGACGCGACCGCGAGCGCCACGACCGCGTTGGACCGGTTGGCCCGGCCCGGCAGCGACAGGAGCAGGTCGTGGACCTTGCCTTCCTCGTCGATGACGGTGTCGCCGCTGAGTACCCAGCGAGTCGGCGGCCGGGTGAACTTGCACTCACCGCATCGCCAGCCGAGCTCGTCCCGGCGCAGGTGCGATCCGCAGTCCGGGCAGCACCACGAGTCCTCGCGCCAGCGCTGGCCGGCCGCGACCCAGGTGACCCGCGGCGCCTGCGAGGCCGCCCACGCGATCAGCGGGTCGTCGGCGTTGGCGACGACCAGGCAGCCGTCGGCCGCGGCCAGCGCCTGCCGCCACCGCCGGGCGGTCAGCCAGATCTCGGCCGCCCGGTCCATCTGGTCGCGGCTGAGGTTCAGCAGCACCACCACGCGCGGCTTGGTGGCCTTGATGACCGCCGGGAGATACCGCTCGTCGGTCTCCAGCACCGCGTACGGGGCGTCCGGCGCGCGGCCGAGGGCCGAGGCCAGCCCGGCTTCCATGTTCGCTCCGAACGCGTTCGAGGCCACGTCCTGACCGAGCGCGCTGAGTGCGGCGCTGATCAGCCGCGTCGTGGTCGTCTTGCCGTTGGTGCCGGTGACCAGCACGATGTGCCGGTCCTGCGCGAGCAGGCTGAGCAGGTCGGGCTCGACCCGCAGGCCGAGCACGCCGCCGATCACGGACCCGTCGCCGCGCCCGGTCAGGCGCGAGACGCGGCCCGCCGCGCCGCCGATGGACGTGGCGAGGCGCGCGCGCAGCGGGAGCTTGCTCATAACGGTCGATGCTATCCGGCGACGGGCGCTGGCTCTGTGGCCCCGAACATGCTCGGCCTGATCGTCCGCGCCGACGATGAACCGGCGCGGCCAGGACAGCACGGCTTCGAGCCAGCCGGTGACGGCCATCTCGCCCGCGGCCTTGCGCAGCTGGCCGGTATGCGTGACACCGATCGCCACCGCCGCCAGGTCCTCGATGAACCCGCCCTGGTCGTCCTCGCCCAGCAACGCGGTCCACGCGATCAGCCGGTTGTGCGGGACCTCCATCGACAGCGGGTGGCGGCGCAGCCCGCTGATCCGCTGCCCGATCTTGACGTCCGGGCGGTCGGCCAGACCGGGCAGCGCGTAGTCAAGCGGCGGCGCCAGGGCGAACGGGTCGGGCGCCGCCGCGTCGTGCGGGCAGGCCCGTTCCAGCTCGTGCAGCCAGCGCAGCTGCGGAATGACCCACTGCGTGCCCGGCATCGTCCCCGCACCCTTGCCGCCCGCCAGCATGCCCGCCGCGTGCTCGGCGCACGCCGCGGCCAGGTCCCGCGGGTTGAAACTGGTCCGCAGCGCCTGCTCCCGGCCGTGCAGCGCGCGGTCCAGCGCGGTCGCCAGCACGCACTCGCGCAGCCGGTTGTCCAGGTTGGCCCAGCGCTGCCGGAGCGGCACCGGCACTCGCGGCCGGGGCCGGTTCGTCAGGTGCGCGAGCAGGTACGTCTCGGCCCAGACCCGGATCCAGACGTCGCCGGGCGAGCCGGCCAGCAGCTCGGCGGCCCTGATCTCCACCAGCGAGCAGGCGCGCTCGCCCAGGCAGGTCAGCCCGCACGCGGCCGACCGGCGGCCGGTCACCGGGACGGGAACGGAGCGGGCCAGCATGCGGTCCGCCGCCAGTTCGCGGTCGCCGCCGTACGGGACCCGGATGCGCACCGGCCGGTCCATCCCGTCCGCGAACGCCGCTGCCTCGCCCGGCAGCATCGAGACCACCTGGCGGGACTGGCCGTCCTCTAGGTTCATGGCCGCGCCGACCAGCCGGCGGTCGTCGGCGGCCGGCAGCCGGTGCAGGACCTTGAGCGCGGTGTTCTTGACCACGTCCGGCACCAGCTTGGCCGGGATCTGCTCCGCGATCACTATGCCCTCGCCGTAGGCGCGGATCTCGGCGAGCATGGCGGCGAACAACTCGACCGCGTGCGCGCTGGCGCCGTCGCGCCCGGCTCGCAGCAGCCGGTGCGCTTCTTCGATAACGAGCACGTGCCGCAGCCCGGTCGCGGGCGCCACCCTGGCCTGCAGCCGGAGGTGCTCGACGATCCGGATCAGCAGGGTCCCGATCAGAAACGCCTTGTCTTCGTCGTTGGCCACGTCCTCAAGCGCGAGCACGACATTCTGGCTCAGCAGGGCCGCGATGTCGACCGGGTGCCCGCCCTCGAAGAACCGGCCCGCCGAGCCGGTCCGCAGCGACCGCAACCGCACCTCGACAAACCCGCGGACGTCCGCCCGCAACTCCGGCCCGTAGCCCACCTCTTCGATCACCGCCAGCGCGGCCGCCTGCAGCCTGGCCAGGGTCGGGACGGACGGCGGCACGCTAGTTTCCGGCCGGCCCGCGCCGGTCTGCGGATCCCAGCCGCACTGCTCGTAGGCCCGCTGCAGCGCCTGCGACATGATCTGCGGGAACGGCTCGTGCGCGTCGAACGCGGCCAGGAACAGCGCGCGCACCATGTCGATGTGCGCCTGGACCGGATAGCCGGGCTCGGGAGCGAGCGGATTCACCGACAGCGGGATGGCCTCGGGGTCCGCCGGGTTGATGAGCGTGACCCGCGCGTCCGGGCCGAGCCTGGCGGCCATCGCGGCGTACTCCGACTTCACCGGCTCGATCGCCAGCCAGCCGATGCCGGCGGCGGTGAGCTGCTCGAGCAGGTGCCGGACCGTCTGGGACTTGCCCGCGCCGGTAGCTCCGGCCACCAGGGCGTGCCGGTTCAGCGTCGACAGCGGGACCCGGAACGAGCCGACCGGGCGGTCCTGCGCGTCGAGGATCTCGCCGAGCCGGACCGAATCGCCCGCGCCGACCTCGCTGGTGAGGTCGAAGTAACCGGCCTGCAGCACCCGGACGCCTGGCACCTCCCGCCGGGGCAGCCCGGTGAGCGCGGCCAGCGTCCCCGCGGTGGCCGCGAACGGCAGCTGCGATCCGTCCTCCGGATCAGTCATCCGGGCCGCGAGCACGTCGGCGAACTCCTGCGCGCCGTCCGCGCAGCGCAGCCGGTACGGGTGGGCGCGCAGGTCCGCGGACCCGACCAGCAGCGGCGCGATGAGCCGGAGTTCGGACTCGGAGGACGCGCCGACGAGCACGCGCACGTTCCACAACCCGGCCTCGCGGTAAGCGTCCAGCTCCGCCAGCCTGCGCTGCGCCCGGTCGGCGTCGAACCTGGCCTGTTCCTCGTCGTATCGGCGCAGCATCGTGAGCTGGTCGCGCAGCTCGGCCACTTCGGCGTCGAGCAGGTCCGTCGGGTCGGCCACGATGAGCCAGCCGAAGTGGCGGCCCATCAGCGTCTGCAGCGCGGACTCGAACAGCGTCGGCAGCTCGTCCGGCCGGGTCGGCTCGGAGCCCGGCGGCACCGGCACCCGGCGGCCAGGGCACGCGGTCCACACCAGCTCGTCGAGATCGGCGAGCATGTTGCCGTCGGCCGGCATACCGCGGGCGCCCCACGGGAAGAGCATCTCCGCGGCGGCACCTGACCCGGCCCCGGGCAGCGGCCCGGCGTTGGTGATCAGCTCCAATGGCGCGCCGCCGCCACGGGACAGCCAGCCCGCGATGAACGGCCGGCGGTGCCTGGCCGCGTTCAGCACCGCGGGCAGGACGCTCGCGTAGTCACGGTCCGCGCTGCCGCCGAGACAGTCGGCGCTGACGGCCTGGACGCGGTACCACTGCCCGGCCGCGCCGCCGCCTATCCCCGAGACGGTGCTGGCCGAAACAGTGCTGGCCGAGACGGTGCTGGCCGGTTCGGGGTCTGGTGACATCGGGCTCACGGACACAGTGCGTGCTTACCAGGCCGGGCGGCGCGCTGCTACCTGATTGGTCCGGAATGTGCCCGAGTAGTCAGAGCTGCACCTCACCAGTCACGCACGTCACGGTGCTGCCGCCGACCCAGACGCCGCCGTCAGCGCCCGTACTGATGCGCACCCGGCCGCGCCGGCCGAGGACGGTCCCCTGGCTCGCCACGTACGGCGCGCTGGCCCGGCCGGTAGCCAGCAGCCACTGCGCCAGCGACGCGTTCAGGCTGCCCGTGACCGGGTCCTCGTCGGTCGAGCTGAGCTTCGGTGTGAACGCGCGGACCTCGAACGCGGCGGGTGCGCCGGCCGGGTACGGCCCCGCGACGCCGAGGTCCAGGTCGGTCACCCCTGGCCGCAGGGCCAGCACCGCGTCCGCGCTGGCCAGCAGCACGGCGATCCAGCCCGGCCCGTTGTCGGCCCACTGCAGGTCCACGATCTCGTCCCGGCGGATGCGCAGGATGCCAGCGATGCGCTCAGCCAGGTCCTCGGCCACCGGGCCGCCGCGCAGCAGCGGCGGGGCCGCGAACGCCAGCCCGTCGCCGTCCTGGCGCACCTGCACCAGGCCCGCGCCGCACTCCTGCACGGCCAGTCCCTCGACCTTCGGCTGGCCGCCCGCAGCCAGCCAGGCGTGGCAGGTTCCGAGCGTCGGATGGCCGGCGAACGGCAACTCCCCGCTCGGGGTGAAGATGCGCACCCGGTAGTCGGCGGCAGCATCGCGCGGCGGGAGCACGAAGGTCGTCTCCGACAAGTTGGTCCAGTTGGCGAACCTGGCCATCTGCTCGTCGCTGAGGCCGTCGGCGTCGAGCACCACGGCCAGCGGATTGCCGAGATAGGGAACGTCGGTGAAGACATCGACCTGCCGGAATTGTCGCATGATCGATATCGTAACCAGGCCGCCGTCAGGTCCGCCCGGCCGATCGACGTCGATGGGCCGCCCCGGCCAGCGTCGCGCCGGGCAGCGTCATGATCGCCGGGTTCGCGTCGGCCAGCACCACCTCGCGGCCGGACGGCCCGTCCTGGCACAGCAGCACCGCGGTCTGCGGCAGGTGCTGCAGCTCGTGCTGCTCGACCAGCAGTTCCCTGGACCGCTGCAAGCTGCCGGCCAGCGAGCTGTTCGCGCCGATCGCGCGCGACGTGCTCCAGCCCCAGGACGTGCTGGCGTTGATGCCCTCGGTGATCGCCCGCGAGTCCGACACCGCGACCGAGGTGCTCTGATCCCGGCTCGCGGAGCCGGTGCCATCGCCGAACGGCGCGAACCCGCTGGGCCGGCTCCGGCCCCGCCCCCGGCTCTGGCCGGCCGTCAGGCTCGCCGAGACCGAGTCCGACACCGAGTCCGCGGTCCCGACCGTGCTGGTGTAGGAGTCGCCGATCGTGTCGGTCAGCGAGCTGCCGATCGTGTCCGTGAGCTGGCTCAGCACGAACCGGTGCGCGGTGCCGATCTGCTCGGCCGCGGCGCGGGCTTCCTCCGCGTTGCCCAGGCGCATGAACGCGACCGCCGCGTGCCCGCGCCCGAGCCGTTCCCGCACCGCTGGCGGGATCGACCGGTAGCCGAGCACCAGCCCGGCCCGGGCGGCCTCGGCCGCGTCGCACAGCCGGTCCAGCACGTCGCCGGGCAGCCGGTCCGCACCGAGCAAGCAGACGGTCTGCTGCCACGGCGCCGCCGCCGGCGCCTGCCGCAGCACCTCGGTCAGGGCGGTGGCCAGGTAGGCACCGAGCACCTGGTTGCCGACGGACGTGCCGCGCCGGCCGGTGGCCGCGATCCGCAGCGGGCTCGGCGGCTGCGGGCGCGCGGCGCTGCCAAGCGGGCCCAGCGCCCGCAGCCGGGCCGCCAGCGTCCAGGCCCGGTCCACGACCAGTTGCTCGGCCGCGCGGCCCGACCATGTGCTCAGCGCGGCCAGCTGGTCGGGGCTGAGGCGCGGCTCGGAGGCCCGCGGGCGCGGGCCGCCGAGCTGGGCCAGCGCGCGCAGCGCGAGGAGCAGGTCCGCCATGGCCGGGCGCGGGCCGAGCACGTCCAGCAACCCGGCCAGCATCGCCGCGTCGCGGGCCGGGTCCGCGGCCGGACCGGCCCGGCCCGGATCGGCCGCCGCGGCGGTGAGCGCGAGCACGTCCGCGAGTGCGTCGGCCGGCAGCCGGAGCCCGAGGTCGAGCCGCGGCAGGTCGTCAGGGAGCACGTAGACCAGCGGCCGGATGCCCCAGCTCGCCGCCAGCGCCAGCAGGTCAGCCGCTACCGCGCCCTCGGTCAGGTCGAGCACGGTGACCTCACCGCCAGCCGCCAGCCGCGGCGCCGCGAGCATGGTCAGCAGCGCCGTCCAGCCGCGCAGCGTCCCGCCGGCGACGTCGATGCGATCCACTTCGACGGGAACGACCGCGGGGTGCCAGCCCGGCCCGCGGGCGGCCTCGGTCCGGCGCAGCTGCCAGTCCCTGACCGCGCGCGCGTGCTGCTCCTGACTGGCCGCGAACTCGGCCTGCTGCGCCGCCCGGAACCTCTCCACCCGGTCGCCTTCCGTGCGGACCTGGACGCGCAGCGCGCGCTCGGCCAGGATCACCCGGCGCAGACAGCTGGCCGCGCCAGCCCCGGCCGCCGTCACCGTCAGCACCGCCAGGCCGGCCCCGAGCAGGCCCGCCAGCCAGCTGCCCGCTGCGGCGACGGACGCCGCGAGGCCGACCGCGCAACCCAGCCGGGCGGGTCGGCCAAGCCGCTTGTGGACCGCGCGCTGCGCGACCAGCCAGTCCGCGCTGACCTCGTCCAGCGCGGGCGCAGCGGGCGCCCTGGGCATCTGACCGGGATCCGTCGGCCCGCGCACCAGCTGCCAGCCCAGGTAGACGAGGTCAGGTCGCATTCGGCCGCGCGGCAGGTCGGCCGGCCGGGCACTGCCGAGCGTGCCGGTCACACCTTGGCCCCGATCCGGATGGTGATTGCGCCGCACTGCGCAATCGCGCCACCGCGCGCCAGCACGGCCAGGCTTCCTGGCCGCTGGGCAGTCAGGGTGCCGGCTACCGCTTTGCTGGCAGGCCGGTGCCCGGCAATCCGCACGGCCAGCTCCTGCTCCACCGGACCGGCAGCGACTACTACCGACACGCCGTCGGCCAGCGACGCGGCGGCGGCTGGGTTCTGTGTGCTGAGGAGCACGGACGTGCCGGTCTGTGATCCCAGGCTGATCAGCTCGGCCGCCAGCGCAGCGTTCGCGGCGTCGATGCCGTGGATCCAGGCCAGGCAGTCGGCGCGCAGCCGCAGGTCGCACAGCCGGCTCAGCAAATCGGCCAGCTCGCTGAGGTTTCGGGCCTGCTGAAGCTGCCCCGCCTGGCTGGGCAAGGCCGGCGCCAGCACCACGGTGCGATGGCGGATGGCCTGCCCGGCCTGGTGGGCCAGCTCGCTGGCCCAGACCGCCGGCACGCCCAGCGCATCCGCGACCGAGCCAACCGCATCGAGGACCGGGCGGCTGCCGGTCAGGTCGACCACCAGAACGGTCTTGCGCCGCCGCAGCGCCGCACAGGCGACTGGCAGCACAGCCGTGATTATGGGACCGGTGCCGGCGCCGGTCACGAGCACCCCGCGCTCGGCGTCGGCCCAGCTGAACCCGGCCAGCCGCCCGGACTGCGGCCTGCACTCCGAGTGCGCAGCCGTCGGCGGTCACCGTATGCCCGGCCGCCAGCTCGGCCCGCCGCCAGCGGCCGATGGCCGCGGTGATCAGCCAGGGACGGGCAGCCGCGTCGGTGGCAAGCCAGCCACATCGCTGCAGCAGCCAGGCCTGCGCGCTGCCGGCGAGCAGCCCCAGCGGAAGCTGGGCGGGCAGCCAGTGCCGCGCGGCGGCGGCAGCGGCCCGCAGCGCCGGACGACCCGGGTGCGCCAGCGCCGCTACGACTACGCGCGGCCCGGCAGCGAATCCCGCGAACGCGGGCCGGAAGCCGACGGCGAGCGCCCAGATCAGCCCAGCCACCGCCGGGGCGGCCAGCCAGCCGGGCCGCCACCTCGCGGCCCGGCCGGTCACCGCCAGCACGACGGTGACCAGCAGCGTGACCGGAGCGATGATGAGCTGGGCCACTAGGACGGCCGTGGCGAGCGCAGCCGCTAATTCACCGCGGCGGGAGATGGCGGCCGACGAAAACATGCGAGGGCGCCGCGGATCGCGCCGCACCGTATTCGCCACCTGGACGGGCATACCCGGGAAAGTCTTCCAGCGCGCCGCCGGCTATGCCCAGGAAACGGCGGAACTGCGCACGGCGGGCCAGCGCTGCCTGGCTGCCCTGGAATGCCCGTGGTCAGTATGCTTTGCGTATGACCGGGCATCGGCAGGAATTCCAGCGCGACCTCGAGGCTATCGAAATCAAGGTCATCGAACTATTCGCGATGGTCGCCGAGGACATGCCCAAGGCCACCGATGCCCTGCTGACCGGCGACAACGATGTGGTCCGCGTGCTGGCCGAACGCGAGCAGTCCATCGACGCCCTTTACCCGGAAGTCGAGGAACTGGTCAACCGCGAGATCCTGCTGCAGGCGCCGGTCGCTTCTGACCTACGGTTCTTGATCTCCGTGCTGCGGATTGTGCCGGAAATGGAGCGCTCCCACGACCTCGTCATGCACATCGCCTCGCAAGCCAGCCATTTCCTTGGCAATGATCTCTCGGCGCGCAGCCGAGGCCTGGTCGAGCGGATGGGGGAACTGGTCTCCAGCATGTGGCGGCAAGCGGCCGACTCCTGGTACCAGCGCGACCGATCCGCTGCATTTGCGCTGGCCGAACGCGATGAGGAAATGGACGAGCTGCACGCCAGCCTGATCGCCGAACTCGCGTCCGGCCGAATGGCCTTGCCGGTGACGATGGAAATGACGCTCGTGGCGCGCGACTACGAGCGGCTTGGCGCGCACGCCGTCAACATCGCCCGCCGAGTGGTCTACCTGGCCGGACCCGCGGCCGCTAGCTGACAGGAGCGGTGATCAGCCCATCCGGCCGGTGACGTAGGCCTGGGTGCGGCTGTCGCGCGGGTTCTCGAAGATGCTCTCGGTCATGTCGTACTCGACGAGGACGCCCGTGCGGACATCGCTCTGCTCGTCGCGCAGCACCGAGTAGAAGGCAGTGCGGTCGCTGACCCGCGCCGCCTGCTGCATATTGTGCGTGACGATGACGATGGTGTACCGGGACTTGATCTCCTTCATCAGGTCCTCGATGGCGCCCGTCGCGATCGGGTCCAGCGCCGAGCAGGGCTCATCCATCAGGACGACGTCCGGCTCGACCGCGAGCGTGCGAGCGATGCACAGCCGCTGCGCCTGCCCGCCGGACAGGCTCAGGCCCGACGCGTGCAGGCGGTTCTTCACCTCGTCCCACAGCGCGGCCGCTCGCAGCGAGCCCTCGACGATCTCGTCCAGCTTCTGCTTATTGCGCTCACCATTAATGCGCGGGCCGTAGGCGACGTTGTCGTAGATCGACTTCGGAAACGGGTTCGGCTTCTGGAAGACCATGCCGATGCGACGGCGAACGGCGATCGGGGAGACGGCCGGGTCATACAGCGACTGCCCGCGGTAATGCACCTCACCCTCGACGCGGGCGGTCGGTATGAGGTCGTTCAGCCGGTTCAGCGTCCGCAGTACCGTCGTCTTGCCGCAGCCGGACGGGCCGATGAAAGCCGTGATCTCATTCTCGTAGACCGACAGCGACACGTTCGTCACGGCCCGGAACGAGCCGTAGAAGATGGATACGTCCTTGGCGTCAAAGATCGTGGTGCCAGCTGCCGGCGCCTCCTTCCGAGCGGCCAGGTGGGGCACATCGAGCTTGGTGACAACTGTCTGATCAGGCTGTTCCATGACGTTCCTAGCGCGAGTGTCGGGAGTATCGTGCCGTGACCACGCGGGCCGCGATCATCAGGAGGAAGGTGATGGCGATCAGCGTCAGGGCCGCGCCCCAGGCGCGCGCCTGGGCACCGACGTACGGCTGCGTCGCGTTCGCGAATATCTGCGCGGACAGTGCGGTGTTAGCTCCGCTGAACACATTTGGATTAGCCGTAAACGTGATGAGGATGGTGAACACCAGCGGAGCCGTCTCACCCGCGGCCCGGGCGACGGCGAGCAGCGCACCGCTCACGATCCCGCCCGAGGCGGCCGGCAACGTCACGGTCGCCGTCACCCGAGCCTTGCTGGCACCAAGCGCGTAGCTGGCTTCGCGCAGCGAGTCCGGCACCAGCTTGAGCATCTCGTGGCTGGAGCGGATCACGATGGGCAGCATCAGGCAGCCAAGCGCCAGGGCGCCGGCCAGGCCCGAGTAGCCGAAATGGATCACCCAGATCGAGTAGATGAACAGGCCCATGACGATCGACGGCACGCCGGTCATCACGTCGGACATCAGCCCGATGAACCGCGCCAGCAGACGGTTGCCGCCGTACTCGTTGAGGTAGACGGCGGCCAGCACGCCGAGCGGCACGGCCATGATCGTGGCCAGGGCCGTGATCTCGATCGTGCCCAGCACCGCCGGCCCCATCCCGCCGAAGCCAGCCGGCAGCAGGTTCGGGGGAATGGGGCGGGTCCAGAATGACCAGCCGACAATCGAGGCGCCCTTGCTGATCACCGTGTACAGGACGAATCCGAGCGGGATGATCACGACCACGAACGCCAGCACCATCGCCGCGGTCGCGAGGCGATTCTTGGTCCGCCGCCAGCCCGCTGGCTCTTGCAGGTCGAACTTGGACTGCTCGGTGGCGACCGCCATCAGGCCCCCCTGGTGCGCCGGGCGGAGCGCTGCACGACCCCGCGAGCGATGACGTTGATGATGATCGTAAAGGCAAACAGCAGCACGCCTAGTCCCATCAGCGCGGCCTTGAACACCCCGGAGGACTCGCCGAACTGGTTCGCGATGACCGCGGGCATGTTGTAGCCGGTGCCGAACAGGTGCGAGGTGATGGCCGGTGACGAGCCGATGACCAGAGCCGCTGCGATCGTCTCGCCCATCGCCCGGCCTAGCCCGAGCAGCACCGCGCCGACGATTCCGCCCGAGCTGTGCGGCCAGACGACCCCGCGGATCACCTCCAGGCGGGTGGCGCCGAGCGCGTACGCGCCCTCCCTGTCGATCGCCGGTACCGTCGCGGTGACCTCGCGCGAGAGCGAGGTCACGATCGGCGTGATCATGAAGGCCAGGATGATACCGCAGGTGAAGAACGAGGCGCCGCTCACCGGCGGCCCGAACAGGCTGCCGAGCACCGGGATGCCCTGGACGCCCGAGCCGATCTTGGTGTAGATGCCCTGCAGCCAGGGGGCAAATACCAGGATCCCCCACAGACCCCAGACCACGGACGGGACCACCGCCAGCAGGTCGATCACATACACGATCGGCTGCGCCCACCGGCGCGGCACAACCTCGGTCAGGAGCATGGCGACGGCCACGCTGACCGGGACGGCCAGCACGATCGCGATGATCGCGGTGACCGCCGTGCCGTACATGAAGGCCAGCGCGCCGAACTGGTTGGCCGCCGGGTTCCAGTTGTTGGTGAAGATGCGGAGGCCCTCGGCGCTGAACCACGGCGCGGCCTGCTGGCTGGTCGTGATGGCGATCAGGACCAGGATCACCAGCACCAGCAGGCCCGCGCCGAGCGCCGCGGCCTGGAAGCCGCGGTCACCGAGCGGCCTCCGCCGGACCAGGGTGCCCGCGGGCCCGGCCGGAGCGGCCGGGCCCGATTGCGTGACGGTACTCACGACAGGCCCACCTCGTACATCTTCATCACACTACTCACCGCTGCGTGCCGATCGTGGTCCCGGCGCTGCTAACTACCGATCTTGCTGAGCTGAGCCTTGGCCTTCGAGTCGATGCTGGCCGGCAGCGGCGCGTAGCCTTCCGGGGTCAGCAGGCTCTGGCCAGGGCCGAGCAGGTAACCGATGTAGGCCTTGAGCATGGCCGTGTCGTTCGCATTCGCCTGGTGCTCGTAGACCAGGACCCACGACTGTGCTGTGATCGGGTAGGAGGTCGCGCCGCTGGCCCAGGCCGAGGCGAACGTGAGATCCGGTGCGACGGTGACCCCGGCCGCGGCCGCGGACGCCGACGCCGACGAGGGCGCGACGTAGTCTCCGGCCGAGTTCTTGACCGAAGCGTAGGTCAGCCCGGAGGCCTTGGCGGTAGCGAAGTCGACGTAGCCGATCGCGCCGGAGGTTGACTTGATTACTTGCGCCACCCCCGAGTTTCCGTCGGCGGCATGAACGGAGTGCGGCCAGTTGATGGTCGAGTTACTGCCCAGCTTCCACGCGCTCCCCGCACCCTTTTGCAGGAACAGGGAGAAGTTCTGCGTCGTGCCCGAGGAGTCCGAGCGGACCGCGACTGTGATCGGGGTACCGGGCAGATTGACGCCCGGATTGATCGATTTGATCGCCGGGTCGTTCCACTTCGTGATCTTGGCCTGGAAGATGTCGGCGATGACCGTCGGGGTCAGTTTGAGACCGCTGACGCCCGAAAGGTTGTACGACACCGAGATCGGGCCGACCAGGATGGGGAAGTACAGCACCGTCTTGCCCTTGAAGTTGGCCGTCTCCGAGGAAGGTATCGGGGAGTCCGAGCCCGCGAAGTTAACGGTACCTGCGGCCAGGTTCGTCCGCCCGGTGCCCGAGCCGACCGCGCTGTAGTTGACGGTGATGCCGGACTGGACCGACTTGAAGGCCGCGATGGCTGCCTGCTCGAAGGTGGCCTGGAGCGTCGATCCGCTCGCGTTGAGAGTGCCGCTGAGGGCACTGCCGGATCCGCCGGTCGTCGAGGGCGAACCCGACGAGGAGCACGCGGCGAGGGCCAGCGTAGCCGCGGCTGTGGCGGCTGCCGCCAGCGTGACCTGCTTCCTGCCTCGAGGTTGCATAACGAATATCTCCTTAGGAATATCTGCTTCTGCTGGCTTCCGGGGGACGAGCAACCCGACGATCGGTCGACGTCCAGACCCGTTGGCGTCGGACAACAGTTTGTCGGGACTGGGGGTATCCGCCGGCGAACCTCGGATGCACATAGGGCGACTGAAAAGTGAACATTGGGTTTCTAGCCACCGGCCCGGCGTTGACTTGGTGGCGTCCGGCAGTTCCATGATCGGGTTAGAGCTCCCAGTCCGCTGGCGGTTCCGGCGGCGAATTCGGCAGATTGCCCGCCTGGCCGGCTGACGGCGATGGCTCGGTGGACTCCAGTACCAGCCGGAACATGTCGGCCCGCAGCACAGCCGTCGTGAGGGCAACCGGCCTCCGTACCGTCTTGTCATCAAACCGAACGGTGATCAGCATCGCGGGCTGGCCTGCCGAGAGCCGGAGGCTGCGGGCCACCGAAGGGGGCGGCGCCTGCACTTCGACGTGGAGCGCACTCGGCACTGCGCTGATGGCGCTGCCAGCGGCCGCGCCGGTCACCTGGAGCAGGCTGAGCACGGACGGGAGCGGCTCGTCACCTACAGTCACCTCGCCCGGCCTGGCGATATCGGGAGGCAGGTACGTGGTACTGAACGCGGCTGGCTCACCAGCTGCGGTCCACAGCAAGCGCACAACGCAGACTGGCTCTGCTGTCGGCAGCCGCAGCGCCCAGCTGATGTCTTCCGGCGGAGTCCGCCAGCTGATCTGGCGGTTGCGACAGGTGAACTCACCACCCATGACGTCCACGTAGGACGCAAGTCCGGGCAAACCCTCCAGGCCGATGACATACTCAGCCGGGCTTGCCCGGTACAGCTGGCCATCGGCAAGCCGGCGGACTAGGTGCCGCGAGATGAGCACGCCGACAGCAGCGTCGATCTCAGCGGTGCTGACGCCGTACCGACGGGCCAGCGCGGAATGCCGCGGCAGCCGCCAGCCTGGCTCGTGATGGACGAGGGCAGCGGCTATCCTGTCGGCGAGGATGCTCTCCGCTGGCCGCCGCAGCTCGCCGGCGCCAGATGCGTCGTCGCCGCCCTGCCACTGACCCGGGCCCTGGGCTCCGCCGGGTGCGTCTGAGGTCAAGCTCATGTCGTCCCGACGGGCCGGTGGCACCGGCCTGGCCTGGTTCGGATCCTCGGACCCATCGCGCCCGCCAACCAGCGTGAGATCGACACGCTCAGGATGCATCGCGGCTCATTCCGAAGCCGCCGGGAGCGCAACGGCACGGTCGACGATCAGCACACCCAGCTCGATCGTCGACATTGCTGATGCCCTAGTCCCTGGCGTTTGCGAGCTTCATCGGAACTACGTGCACAGTTCTAGGGGGCCAAGGTGACTGACGGTTGAACCGCAGATGTCCAGTCGGATAACGACAGCAGTGGTCCTTGCGAAATACAAACAGGGCGGCGCGCCAGTCATCCTGGCGACGCCGCCCTGCCCGATAGGCCCGGCCTAGGCCGTGACCTCCACCTTGCTGATGCGTCCGAGCGCAGCGCTGACGGCACGCTCTGCGCGGATGCCGCCGGGCGCGAGCACACGCACGGTCCAGTCGCCCGGAGCGGCGAAGAACTGGAACCCGCCGTCGTCTCCGAGCGGTACTTCTGCGACGAATTCGCCGCCGGCGTCGAGCAGCCGCGCGTAGCCGGTCGTCACCGGCGATCCGCTCTGGGTGACCGTGCCCTGCACGACCGCCTGATTGCCGGCCGAGGTCACCTTGGCCGCATCCGCCGGCGCGCCGCAGCCGTCCGCTACCGCCTGGCCCGCGGTTTGCTGGCCCGCGGTTTGCTGCTCCGCGGTTTGCTGCACTGTGCTCGATCCAGCCGTGTCGCTCATGCCCCGTCACCCAGCTCGATCGGCACGCCGACCAGCGAGCCATACTCGGTCCAGGAACCGTCGTAGTTCTTCACGTTCTGCTGACCGAGCAGCTCGTGGAACACGAACCAGGTGTGCGCGGACCGCTCGCCGATCCGGCAGTACGCGATCGTGTCGGTGCTGAAGTCGACCCCGGCCTCGGCGTACAGCGCGCGGAGGGCGTCGTCCGACTTGAACGTGCCATCCTCCTCGGCCGCCTTCGACCACGGCACGTTCCTGGCCGTGGGCACGTGGCCGCCACGCTGCGCCTGCTCCTGCGGCAGGTGCGCCGGCGCCAGCAGGCGGCCCGCGAACTCGTCCGGCGAGCGCACGTCGATCAGGTTCTTGGCGCCGATCGCCGCGACGACCTCGTCCCGGAACGCGCGGATCGACGTGTCCTGGTCGGTGGCCGTGTAGCTGGTGGCCGGCCGCTGCGGCACGTCGGTCACCAGCTCGCGGGAGTCGAGCTCCCACTTCTTCCGGCCGCCGTCGAGCAGCTTCACGTTCTGGTGCCCGTACAGCCGGAAGTACCAGTACGCGTACGCGGCGAACCAGTTGTTGTTGCCGCCGTAAAGGACGACGGTGTCGTCGTTGGCGATGCCCCGCTCGGACAGCAGAGCCTCGAAGCCGGCCTTGTCGACGAAATCGCGGCGCACCGGGTCCTGGAGGTCCTTCTTCCAGTCGATCTTGACGGCGCCGCGGATGTGGCCCTTGTCGTACGCGCTCGTGTCCTCGTCGACCTCGACCAGGACGATGCCGGGGTCGCTGCCGTGGGCCTCCACCCAGTCAGCGTCCACCAGGACGTCGGAACGGCTCATGCCTGAATCCTCCTCTTGTGTTTGCGTCATGCAGTGCTGCGCCGGATCATCAGGTACATCTCGCAGCCGAGGCAGATCCCGAACACCCCGTTCAGTACCGCGGCGACCAGCCCGAGCGCCGCGGCGACAATGCCAAGCGGCGTCAGCCCGAGTCCGTATCCGATGATTCCGATGATGCTGATGACGAGGCCCACCGCCTGGGCGAATCGCGGCGGCGCCTCCGCTTCCAGTTCCTTCGGCGGGCCTAGCCGGGGCCGGACCAGCCAGCGATAGAGCAGCCCGTACGGGGTCTTCGTGAGTCCCGCGAAGGCGCCGATCGCGAAGAACAGCGCTTGCACGGCCAGCACCCAGACGTTGCCGGTGATCAGGACGACGGCGAAGACCACCATCGTGATCAGCGCGCCGAACCGCGGGCCTCTGGGGTCGATGTCCATGTGACTGCTCTCTTAGCTCGTGCTGACTGTCTGCACGGGCCGCGGCGGCCCGTGCCTAGCGCGGGCGCCGGCAAGTCGTTAAGGCCGGGCCCCGCTCTTTGCAGCGCCGCGACAGATGGCGGTCGAGACGCGGCAGAAGTCCACGGCCCGGCGCTTGGTCAGCGCGAGCCGGGGCAACCGGCATCGGCCGGCCGGGCGTCCGGGCACGTAGCTGATGCTATGCGGGCCGGACACGGATGTCACTATCCTCTTTATCGATCGGATTTGCAGGGATCGCTATCCCCAGCGCGGCGATGACATCCGCCTTGCGCGGCTGGCCGGCGGCTCGCTTGACCACGCGGCCGGCCGAGTCGGTCACCAGCACGGTCGGGGTGCGCAGCACGTTGAACGCGCGGACCAGGTCCAGCCGGGACTCCGCGTCAATCTCCACGTACTCCACGCCGTCGGTCATGCCCGCGACGTCGGTCAGGATCCGCCGGGTCGCCCGGCAGGGCGCGCAGAAGGCCGAGGAAAACTGGATCAGCGTCGCCCGCTCCCCCAACCCCGCACCCAGGTCAGCGCTGGTCAGCGCCTCCGCCGACGACCCGGTCTGGGCCGCTGACTGCCCTGGCACCGCCACTGCGCGCATCCGGCCGGTCCGGGAGCGCCACACCGCGCCGCCCGCCAGCGCGACGGCCAGGGCGGCGCACAGCGCGATGACTCCCGGATTCATGGTCGTATCAGCACAGGACGCGGCCGGAGCATTCCCGGCTCAGGCAGTTGGGATTGTGACCAGGACCTTGCCCGCCGCGGTGATCTGGAACCCGCGCACCGAGCTGGGGCTGACGCCCGAGTTGGCGTGATACCAAGGACTCGGCTGGTAGCTGGTCGGCTCGACGGCCCAGGAGCCGGCCCACGCCTTCGCGCCGGTCTTGGTCAGCACCCAGAACTGGCACAAGGTCCCCGGCCGGATGCCGTTCACGTGCACCTTCATGTCGGTGCCCGCTGACCCGCGGATGAAGTCCACGACGGCGCTGACGTGCGTCGATGGGTTCGATGCGCTGGCGGCACTCCAGGCCGGCGCCGACGCCGCGGTCAAGCCGAGCCCCACCGCGGTGCCGCCCGCGGCGAACACCGCCGCGGCCGCTACCGCTGCCGAGCCGCGCCACATCCGCGTCCGGCGCCGGCCGGCGACGTTTCTGAGCAGTGCGTTCAGCAGCTCTGGCGACGGCTCGTAGTTCTCCGGCAGCCTGGTGACCGAGCCCTCCATCTGCGCCACGTCGGCGGTCGGCACCCGGCTCAGCATCGCGGGCAGGCCTGCCAGCCCGGCCAGCTCGTCCCGGCAGGCCGAGCACGTGCCGAGGTGCTCATCGACCAGCGACCGCTCGGCCGGGTCGATGGCGCCCACCACGTACACGCCGAGCAGCTGGCGAAGTTCCCGGCAGTCAGGGCTGCCGGCACCGGTCACAGTCATGGTGCGAGCCCCCTTTCCTCCAGTGCCAGCCGCAAGGCCCGGAGCGCATAGAACGTCCTTGATTTTACGGTTCCGGCGGGTATCCCCAGGGTCGCGGCGGCCTCGGCGACCGACTTGCCCTTGTAATAGGTCTCCAGCAGCACGCCGCGATGCTCGGGGCGCAGCGCGCTCAGGGCATCCGCCACGGCCCAGGACTCCAGCGCCCGCTCGGCGTCGTCCGGGCCGGGCAGCACCTCCAGCGCCGCCTCGCCAACCTCGTGCGGGCGCGCCCGCTTAGCCCGATATGCGTCAATCGCGAGGTTTCTCGCCACCGCGAACAGCCATGGCCGCGCAGGCCGGTCGGCGATCGCCTCCGGGTGCTGCCAGGCTCGCAACAGCGTCTCCTGCACGATGTCCTCCGCGCGCTGGCGGTCGCCGCTCATCAGGCGCATCGCGTACCTAAGCAGCGGCCCCGCATGTTCAGCGTAAAGCGCGCGGATCAGATCTTCATCCGAAGAGATCTGCCGCGAGTCCTTAGCGCCTAGCGCTGCCCGCCATGCCCAGGTGAACGGAAAAGCCGCGCTTCCGGTTCATCGCGCCTGCTTATCCGCCCGCGAACGGGGGCAGCACCTCGATCACCGCTCCCTCGGGCAGTTGCACGGTCTCGGCCGCCCGGTTGCCGACCTGAGTCCCGTTGACCAGGAAAGATGACCGTTCAAGGACCGGGGCGAGGCGGGCCCGCACGGCGGCGTCACCGGCCTGGGCCAGCGCCGCGGCCAGGTTGTCAGCGGCGACGACCTGCTCCGCCACCCCGGCCGCGTCCTTCGCCGCGGCCCAGTACCTCAAGGTCACCATGGCCATGTCAGCTATCCTCGCTCATAGCGAGCCCCGCCGACGACGACCCGGGCAATGCAGGCTAGGAGTTCGAAGGGCTTTCCCGGCGGATGACGCCGAGGTCGGAGGTGGCAGCTATTGGGCAACGTGTTGCTGCTCACCAGCGCCCGCGAGACTTCCGCCGACATCGTGCCCGCGCTGAGCCTCCTGTCGCACTCGGTGCGAGTCGCCCCGGCCGCGGCCGAGCAGGTAGCGGCCAGCAAGCCCGCCCCGGACGCGGTCCTGATCGACGCCCGGCGGGACCTGGTCCAGGCCCGGCGGCTGCTGCGCACGCTGCGGGCCGGCCAGAGCATCGCGCCGGTGATCGTCATCGTGTCGGAAGGCGGCTGGGCCGCGACCTCAGCGGACTGGGGCGCCGACGACTTCTTGCTGTACACGGCCGGGCCGGCCGAGGTCGAGGCCCGGCTCAGGCTCGTGATCGGGCGCTCGGCCCAGGCCAGCGGGGCACTGCCAAACGAGATCCGGTCCGGTGAGCTGGTGGTCAATGAGGCCACGTACTCGGCCCGGATCAACGGCCGCGCACTGGACCTGACGTTCAAGGAGTTCGAGCTGCTGAAGTTCCTCGCCCACCACCCTGGCCGCGTTTTCACCAGGGCCCAGCTGCTACAGGAGGTCTGGGGCTACGACTACTTCGGCGGTACCCGGACAGTCGACGTGCATGTCCGGCGGCTGCGCGCCAAGCTGGGCGCGGACAACGAGGAGCTGATCGGGACCGTGCGCAACGTCGGGTACCGGTTCGTGCCGGCCAAGGGCAGCCAGGCCAATCCCGGCCAGCACAGCCCCGGATCGCCCGGCCCGCCGGCTTCGGCGGCTGGCCCCGGCCCGGCATCGAGCACCGCCCCGAGGGCGGCGTCCGGGCAGGCCGGGCGGCCGAACGGGTCCCGGCAGCTACGGGCGGGCCCGGTCACCGGCCCGCAGGCGGCGCGCAGCACCGCGCTCACCGACAGCCCGGCGGCGGCCCGTGCCGATCGGTAACGACGGGCCGCCGGCCGGCACCAAGGTGAGCGTCAGCGGCCCGCTGCCCCCCGCCGAGGCGGCGCAGGTGCTGGCCGTGGTGCAGCACGCGGCGGACGAGGACGGCGTCAGCCCGCTGTCCGAGCACGTACTGCTGCACCTGCGCTACGGCGGCGACCAGCGCGCCCGCAACGTGCTCGTCTGGCAGGACGGGCGGCTGGCCGGGTACGGGCACCTGGACCCCACTGATCCGGTGGCGGGACCGGCCGCGGAGATGGTGGTGGATCCCGCGGTGCGCCGCCAGGGCGTCGGGATGGTCCTCGGGCAGGCGATCAGCGACGAGGCGGGCGATGGCGGCCTCCGGTTGTGGGCGCACGGCGAACTGCCCGCGGCGGCCCGGCTCGCGGCGGCGGCCGGGTTCACCAGGGCCAGGGCGCTGTGGCAGATGCGCCGCTCGCTGCAGGCCAGGATCGGCCGGCCGCAGATCGCCGCCGGGATATCAGTGCGCGGGTTCGTGCCGGGACAGGACGAGGACGCCTGGGTCGCGCTGAACCACCGCGCCTTCGCGCGCCATCCGGAGCAGGGCGCCTGGACCCGCGCGGACCTGACGCTGCGAGAACGCGAGCCCTGGTTCGACCCCGACGGGTTCTTCCTGGCCGAGCGCGACAGCGGCCTGGTCGGTTTCCACTGGACCAAGATCCACGGCGGCGCGCCCGGCCCGGCCGCCGGGTCAGAGCCGCTGGCGGGCCGCGAGTCGCCGGACCGGCACGGGCACGAAGCCATCGGCGAGGTCTACGTGGTCGGCGTCGACCCGGCCGAGCGTGGTTCCGGCCTGGGCCGGGCGCTGACCCTGATCGGGCTGCGCTACTTGCGCGCCCGCGGCCTGGCCCAGGTCATGCTGTACGTGGACGAGATGAACGCGGCCGCGATCGGGCTGTATGAGTCCCTGGGCTTCACCCACTGGGACACCGACGTCATGTACTCACGCCCGGCAAGCTAGGGCTCTCACCCGCCTGGCTTAGCGCTCACGAGATGATTCCGTGCGCGGCATTCCAGCGTTTGGCGTCCTGATGGCCCGAGACCATGCCCCAGATCCAGCACGCGGGCGCCAGCACGAAGCCGACCAGCACAAGGCAAGTGATAGAGGCCACGATGTAGCAGGCGAGGATCAGTGCGCCCTTGCCCCCGCGACCGCTGATCATCGACCCGAGGCCCGGAATGAAGAGAGACGCCACGACTGCGATGCCGGGACTCTTCGGGGCAACCACCGGCTGAACTGCGTACTGGCCGTATGCGGCGGGTGGCATCGTCTGAGGTGCTGGTATTGCCACTTCCTGCCGCACGCGCGCCTGGGCGCCGTATCCGGCAGGCGGCGCGAATGCTGGCCCGCGTGACGCAGGCCGGATTCCTGGTTACTCATGATCTTCTCCCCACCCATGACCACTTCTTGATCGGTGGTAAGACGCCTAGCCCAGGCGCAGAGGTTACGGCCAAGCACGCCGGACTACGGATGAATCACCGCTGGCGGACTGCGGGTCAGCTGCTCGCGCAGTCCGCGCTGGCGGGCTGCCGCAGGCCGAGGACCTCGTCCAGCTCGGCCGGGGTCAGCTGCCGGTCAGTGGCGGCCACCGCGCTCAGGACCTCCGAGTAGAGCTCGATCTCGTCGAGCGCGACGCGGTCGTGGAAGCGCAGGTCTGCTTCGTCGTATCGCAGTGCGCTCACCTCCTCGACGAGAGGCACCGACCAGCTACGGGTTTCAGGCTAGCGCTGCCAGGAGGCCGCGCGCATGACCCATCAGGGCCATTTCCAGTACCACCCGGCCCATGGCATGCCGCTGGTACCAGTGGTCCAGGTGCGCGTCGTTGTGGCGCCCCGTGGCTGTGGCACCGATAGTTGTGGTGTCAGCGGTCGCGGTCACCCGGGCCGGGCTGCTGCGGGATCCGGATCTCCTCCGCGCCCGGCTGCCAGCGCACCTCGCGGTGGCGGCCGGATCGCTCCACATAGCCGGATGCGGTACTGGCGAACGACGCCCGATCCGCGTCGGTGAGCTCGCGGATCACCCGGCCAGGGACACCGGCCACGAGCACTCCGGCCGGAACCGTCGTGCCAGGCGGGATGACCGCGCCGGCCGCGATCAGGCTGCCCGCGCCGATCCTGGCCCGGCCCAGCACGATCGCCCCGATCCCGATCAGGGCGCCGGTCTCCACGTAGGCACCGTGAACCATGGCCCGGTGGCCCAGACTGACGCTGTCCTCCAGCACGGCCGGCTCGCCCGGGTCGACATGCAGGCAGCTCAGGTCCTGGATGTTGCACTCCGCGCCCACGATGATCTCGTCCTCGTCGGCACGCAGCACGCAGCCATACCAGACCGAGGCCGCACGGCCGAGCGTGACGCTGCCCACGACCACCGCGCCCGGCGCGATCCACGCCTCCGGGTGAATTCGGGGCTCCCGGCCCGGCAGCGAGCCGACAAGGCGGCGCATGGGTACCTCTCGTTCCTGGTCATCCGCTTGTCACGGAGAGCGCGACAGCGCCACGTGATTGTCGCAGATTAGGGCTAACACACCCGGTGTAGTTCTTAAATCAGGAATTCCCGGACAAAACATCGTTTCGGTTGCGCGTGCGGGATGTTAGGGACAGAGTCAAGCCCGACATCGCAGAATCGCCGCGTCGTAGCCGGTAGGCCACCTTTCCGCAGCTCGCCGACCCGAGCGCGGCCACTCGCCAGCCCCGCAGCCTGCCTGGCCTGCCTGAACAGCGACAAGGTGACACCATGAGCGAGCACAGCCATCTCCCGCAGGACTTGGGTCACGACGAGTTCGAGCGCGAGGTGCGCGGCTACAGCCGCAGGCAGGTCGACGAGACCCTGGCGGGCCTGCGCATCGCGATGAGGTCCGCGGAGGACTCCAAGCGCGACATGGAAGTGCGGCTGTCACAAGCGCTGGACGACATCGAGCGGCTCAAGCTGGAGCTGTCCGCCGCGCGGACGAACGGCAGGCCGCCGCACGAGGAGATCAGCGAGCGGATCGGCCAGATTCTCAAGCTCGCCGACGACGAGGCCAAGTCGCAGCGGACCAAGGCAGAAGAGGAAATCGACACCCTGCGCTCGGACGCCAAGACGGAGACCGACAAACTGCGCGCGGACGTGAAGGCCGAGACCGACAAGAGCCGCGCGGAAGCGCAGGAGCAGGCCGAGCGCATGCTGAGCGCCGCCCAGGAGCAGGCCGAGAGCACTGTCTCGACCGCGAAGACCGAGGCGGAGAAGGCGCGCAAGGGCGCAGCGGCCGAGGCGATGCAGGTGCTGGCGGACGCCACTAAGCAGTCCGAGACGGCCGTGTCGACCGCCAAGGCGCAGGCCAAGCAGCAGCTTGACGAAGCGACGGCGCGCGCCACCGCCATTCACGACGGCGCCGAGCGCAGGCTCAACCTGCTGATGTCGCGGCACACCGAAGCGATCAGGCGGCTGACCGAGATCCGCGATGTCGTCACCACGCTGGTGGCCGGCGAGGCTGACCGCGGCTCACTGGAGGACGAGGTGGCCAGGTCGGTGGCTGGCGCGGTCGCGGCGTCCGCAGCCGCGGAAGCCAAGCAGGCGCAGCAAGCGCAGCAGGGCCAGCCGGGCCAGGCCGCCGGGCGGCCGCTCCCCGAGGGCAGGCACGCGGGCACGCAGCCGCACGCCGGTGCCGCGGCCGGACAGCAGCAAGGCGGCCAGCAGCCAGCCGGCCAGCAGGCGGGCAGTCAGCATCCGAACGTCGGCCGGGCGCAGCAGGGCGCGGCGCTGGGGCAGCAGACCCCGGCCCAGCCGGGCCAGGCGGGCGCGCATGGCAACGGGCACGGGAACGGCAACGCGCACCAGCGGGCCGAGGGTCAGGCGGCTGACGACCAGCGCCGGCCTGCCGACACGGACGACACCAGCGGGATCTCGGTCACCAAGGACTAGTACCAAGTCAGCATCGGCGCCCGCGGCCGACGGCTAGCAGCAGCCGTCGTAACCGCGGGCGCGGCCGTTGCCTAGCTGCACGCGGTCAGGCCGCGAGCGTGTCGAGACGGCGCAGGATGACGCCCTCGCGCAGCGCCCACGGGCAGATCTCCAGGATCGGGACGCTGAACAGGTCCATGGCCGCGTCGGCCACGATCGCACCCGCGGCCAGCTGGCCCGCGCGGCCCTCGGACACGCCGGGCATCGCGGTCCGCTCCGCGACGGTCGTCTGCGCCAGCCGCTCCGCGATGGCGGTCACGTCGGTGTGCTTGAGCACTCGCTTGACATAGAGGCCGTCGCTGGACGGCGCGGCGCCTGCCACGCGCGCCAGCTGCCGGAAAGTCTTGGACGTCGCGACCGCGTGCGTCGCCGGGCCCTCGCGCAGCACCATGCCGATGCTGGTGGCGATCTCCGCGCGCACGTGCTTGCGCAGCTTGCGTACCTCGTCGGCGGACGGCGGGTCGCCGGGCAGCCAGTCCCTGGTCAGCCGGCCGGCGCCGAGCGGCAGGGACACCGCGCTGGTCGGCTCCTCGTCCTGGCCGGAGGCGATCTCCAGCGATCCGCCGCCGATGTCCAGCAGCAGCAGCCGGCCGGAGGACCAGCCGAACCAGCGCCGCGCGGCCAGGAACGTGAGCCGGGCCTCATCCGGACCCGGCAGTACCTTGATCTCCACGCCGGTATCCGCGTGAATCCAGGCCAGCAGTTCGTCGCCGTTCGCCGCGTCCCGCACCGCCGACGTCGCGAACGCGAGCAGCTCGTGCACGCCCTTGTCCTCGGCGATCCGCAGCGACTCGCGCACGAACTCATGCAGTTGGCCCGCGCACTGCTCGGTCAGCCTGTTGTCGCTGTCCATGTGCTCGCCGAGCCGGATCTCCTCCTTGTGCGAGAACGCCGGGATGGGCCGGCCTCCCTGGTGGGCGTCGACGACCAGCAGGTGGACGGTGTTCGATCCGACGTCGAGCACGCCAAGTCGCATACCTTGACGCTACAGGGTTGCCGCCGCGGGAACATCTGGGCGCTCCGCCCGGCTGTTGCTGACACGGCAGTTCCGGCGCACCCGGGAGGACACACGATGACCGCAGCGGCCAGTCCGATCAAGTTCGAGCCCACGCACAAGCGCATCCGGGTGCAGCTGGCCGGAGAGCTGGTGGCCGACACCAGGCATGCGTTGCTTGTCTGGGAAGTCCCGTATTACCCGGCCTACTACATCCCGGCTGGCGACGTGCTCGCCGACCTGGTACCGGGCGGGACCGCGACCGCGGACGTCAAGCGCGTCGCCGGGCTCGGCGACCCCGAAGTGCTGACGGTCAAAGTCGCGGCCGCGACGGCGGAGGCAGCCGCGCGCCGCTATCCAGCCGCCACGGTCGCCGAGCTGCGCGATCACGTGCGGTTCGAGTGGGGCGCGATGAGCGAGTGGCTGGAGGAGGACGAGCCGGTCTACGTGCACCCGCGCAACCCGTACTCGCGGGTCGACATTCTCGCCAGCTCCCGGCGCGTGCGGGTCGAGATCGACGGGGTTACCGTCGCCGACTCGGGCAGCCCGCGGATCCTGTTCGAGACCGGCCTGCCGCCGCGCTACTACCTGCCGCTGCCCGACGTCCGGACGGACTTGCTCCGGCCCTCCGACACCCACACCAGCTGTCCGTACAAGGGCACGGCGGCGTACTGGTCGGTGCAGACGCCCAAAAGGACGCACAAGGACGTCGTGTGGATCTACCGCACCCCGCTGGCGGAGAGCCAGAAGATCGCGGGCCTCGCGTGCTTCTACAACGAGCGGGTCGAGATCTTCGTCGACGGCGAGCGACTGGACCGGCCCCGGACGCCGTTCAGCTGACCGGCGGTCAGTCCTCGGCCGGCAGCTGGGCGGGAACTACCCGAGCTGCCCGACGCTGCGCACGACGTCCTCGACCGGGTAGCCGCCGGCCAGGTCGATGTCGTCGACTACCGCGCCGTCACGGAGCCGGATGAGCCGCTGGGCCTGCGCCGCGACTTGCTGGTCGTGGGTGGCCATGACCACCGTCATCTGATGCTGCGCCCGCAGCGAGCCGAGCAGTTGCAGGATCTCGCTCGCGTTCGCGGAGTCCAGGTTGCCCGTGGGCTCGTCGGCCAGCAGCAGGCCCGGCGTGTTGATCAGGGCCCTGGCGATCGCCACCCGCTGCTGCTCGCCGCCGGACATCTTGGCCGGCAGCGACTGCTCGCGGCCCGCCAGCCCGACCGCGGCCAGCAACTCGTGCGCGCGGTCGCGCTTGCTGAAGTCCGTCCGGTACGGGAGGACGGGCGCAATCACGTTGTCGAGCGCGGTCAGCGCCGGCAGCAGGTGATAGCGCTGGAACACGAACCCGACCGAACGCCGGTACCCCGCGAGCGCGCCGCGCCGCAGCGCGGTGATGTCGGTCCCGCCCACCACGATCGTGCCCGCGTCCGGGCGCTCCATCGCCCCGATCAGGTGCAGCAAGGTGGACTTGCCCGAGCCGGACGCGCCGGTGAGCGCCACGAACGCCCCGGCCGCTAGCTCCAGCGTCACGTCGTCGGCCGCGCGCGCCAGCCGGTCCTTGGTGATCCCGTAGCTCTTGCACACGCCGCGCAGCTCGAGCGCGACGCCGGCGTGCCCGGCACCGGTGCTTGCGACAGGGTCGGTCATCGGTTACTCCTCGGCCAGAAGACGGGCGGTCGGCAGGCGGCGCATGGCCCGGGCGGGCAGGAAGGCGGCGGTCGCGGTGATGACGGTGCCGGCCAGCCCGGCGACGCCCGCGAGCACGAGCAGCCGGGCGGGAAGCTGGCCGGTGAACTCGGCCGCCCCGATGAGGCCGAGTGCGGCGCCGGCCAGCGATCCGGCCAGCCCGATGATGGTGCCCTCGGTGATGACGAGCCGGCCGAGGGCGGCCTCGCCCCAGCCGACGGCGCGCAAAGTCGCGATCTCGCCGGATCGCTCCCTGATGTTGAGGTAGACCACGTCGGCGACCGCGAGGATGCCGAGCGTCACGGTGACGATGACGGCGATGTAGTCGACCCCGCGCACCTGGACCGCGACGGCGTCGCCCAGCAGCGAGCCGACCACGACGCCGCGGAACGCGAAGCTGACGGCGATGAGCACCGTGAGCGCCGCGATCCCGAGTGCGAGACTTGCCGTTCCTATCAAGGCCCGGCCAGGCGAGCGGGCCACATTGCGCACGGCCATGGTGGTAACGGTGCGCGGGTTGTGGCCGCGGCCCACGCCCAGCACGGGCGGGCGCACGGCGGCGATCGGGATCGCGCAGGCGGCGAGCCAGGCCGGCAGCGTACCCGCGACGAGTGCGACCGCGACCGCCGCCGGGATCGCGAGCAGGGCGCGGCCGGCTGAGGCGTGCAGGCCGAGCAGCGCGGCGGCGGGCAGGGCGGCGGCGGCGCCCAGCAGGCCTGCCAGCATTCCGATGCCGGTCACCTCGCCGATCGCGCTGAGGAACAGCTTGGTCCTGGACCAGCCGAGGCAGGACAGGACGCCCAGCTCGGTGCGGCGGCCGCGGATCGCGGCGGTGGCGGAGTTGGCGACGAAGAGCGCGCAGACGACCAGGATCAGTACGAACAGGACCACGCTGCTGCGATCGACGGCGTGCAGGATGCTCGCCGCGACGCCCTTCTTGACCCAGTTCTCGGACAGGGCCAGCGCGGGCTGCCCGAACTCGCCCGCGGGCACGTCGATGGTCACCGGCTCCGGTGAGGAACCGGCCACGATGTCGACGGTCAGCTGGGTGCTGACGGCGATCTGCTGCGCGACCTCGCGGATCCGCTCCAGCGACACCGGGTTCGGCCCGGTCACGCCCGCGACCCGGATGCGGATGGCGCTGATGGGGTCGGCGATCGGCAGGTTGTTGCCGAAGTAGCCGGTGTTCCAGAGCGCGGGCAGCGCGCTCAGCGACGTGACCAGGTTCACCGGCTGGCTGACCAGGCCGCCCAGGTTCTGGTTGGGCAGCAGGTCCTGGCCGTGCAGCGCGGCCCGGCTCGCGGCGTCAGCCGGCCCCGCGGTCACCGGCTGGTAGGCACCGAGCGGCACCTGCGACAGCGGGTCGAAAGACTTGATCTTCGCCGCGTCGTACGTCCCGACGAGCTTCGGGCTGGCGAAGTCGCCGGTGAAGTCGCCGCCGACGGGACCGTGCGGGATCAGCCTACGGTACTGGTTGTCGGCGTTGTCCATGCTGGTCTGCGTGCCGTAGCCGAACCACCAGACCGAGGGCGGGTTGGTGACGCCGGCCGGTGTCAGCGCCCCGCCGGGGACGGCGCGGTAGGTCGCCTCGCTGACGCCCCAGTACGCGTTGATGCCCTCGACCGTCGGGCCTTTGTCGGTCATCTCGCCGAGCAGCTGCTGGTAGGCCTGCTGCACGGTGGTTCGCTTGCTGGCCACCACGTGGCCGGGCGCGCTGGCCGCGCGCGCCATCCAGTTCTGGTCCAGCACCGGTGGCGCGGCGGGCGCAGCCAGCTGCTCCAGCCGGGTCAGCGCGTACTCGTTCATGCCGCTGGCCGACGCGGCCAGCACCGGGAACGACGAGACCCCGGACCCGCCGCGGCCCGGCCGGACCGAGTCCTGTCCGTTCTCGGTCAGGTACCGGCCGGAGACCAGCGCGTGATTGAGCGCGTCCAGCTTCGCCTCGGCGTCCGGGTCGACGGCCGCGATGAGCACCGGGACCATCCAGTCCACCGAGTAGACCGCGGTGTGCACCGCGCCGGTGGAGACGCCGGTCCCCTCGTGATTGGCCTTCGACCAGCACAGCGTCGTGGCCTGGGTCTTCCGGCCGAACGGCGCGTTCTCCGGTGGCTCGGGCGGGGACGGGCAGGTGGTCACGGCCGCGCCGCCGGGCAGCTCCTCGGTGGTCGCGTCGGAGTTGGTGTCGGTCCGCACCGGCTGCGGCGTGACGTAGACGTAGCTGGGCGGCTGCGGGATCTTGGTCGTGCCGCCGTCGCTGACCCAGGTCGTGCTGACCCGGTAGAGCTGGCGGCCGGCGGCGGAGTAGTCGGCCGCGGGCACGGGGAAGTCGAACCCGGCGACTAGCAGGCTGTACCCGACCATCGCGATGGGCGCGGCGACCTGCACGCCGGGGATGGCCGCGATCTTGTGATACTGCGCCATGGTGATGCCGCCGTAGATGCCGGACAGGAAATCGGGCTGCACGGTGCTGGTCTGGTTCTCGGTCTTCGACCGCGCCCCGGCGGGCCGGACCAGGATGTCGTAGGCAGGCTGGAAGTGCGCGGTCACCGTCCCGACGGTGCGCAGCTGGGCGGTCGACGACGCGGCGGTGAGCACGGTGAACGCGGTCGCGGCGATGAACATGCCGAGCAACAGCGCGACCGACCGGGCCAGCCCGGACCGGACGTGCGACCAGCCAATCCGTCCCACCGCGGGCTGCCTTCCTGCCGGATCCATGCCTTACCTAGTCGCAATTTAAGGGCAGGGTAGATTGATAGCTAGTCACAATGCAAGATGAGACTTACTCGTTATGCCCGTCCAGGTTGTGACCGTCTGACAGGAGCGCGGCCACCATGCCCTTGCACCACGCGGTTCTTGCCCTGCTGGCCGAGAAGCCGGCCCATGGCTACGAGCTGAAAACCAGCTTCGAGCAGGCGGTCGGCGACCAGTGGGGCGGCCTGAACATCGGGCACCTGTATCAGATCCTGGACCGGCTGAGCCGGGACGGCCTGATCGACTCCGAGCGCCAGCCGCAGCCGATCAAGCCAGACCGCGTCGTCCATCGGCTGACACCGGCCGGCCGGGCCGAGCTGGACCGGTGGCTGGCCGAGCCGACCACGCGACAGCGCGGTTACCGCGATGACTTCTTCCTGAAGCTGATGGCCGCGGTGCAGGCCGGCGACAGTGACGTGCTGGACGGCATGCTGCGCCGGCAGCGCGAGCACCTGCTGCGGGAGCTGCACGCGCTATCCGAGGCCAAGTCGCAGCGCCCGCCGTCGGTCGTCGGGCTGCTCATCACCGCGGCCGAGCTGCACATCCGCGCCGACCTGGGGGTCGTGGACGCGGCCGAGAAGGCACTGGAGCCCGAGCTGCTGGCCCGGGCCGGCGCCGCCGCGGCCGGAGCCGCAGCCGGAGCCCCAGCCGGATCGGCGACCGGGTACGCGCCGGATCGGCGGCCGGGCAGGCCGCTGCCGGAGCCCAGTCCGCGGCGAGCTAGCCGGCCCGCCGCCGCCGGGGCTCCGGCCCGCCGATAGGACTCAGGCCGCCGCGTCGTCCGGTGCGCCGTCGAGATCCTCGATCCGGGCGAACGACGGCGGCCGCGTCTCCTGCAGCCGCCCGGCCTCCGCCTCGGCCGCGCCCAGCGCCCGGACCAGGTTGCCGTGCGCCAGCTTCCCGCAGTCCGCCTCGGACCAGCCCGCGTCGAGCAGCGCGGCGATCAGCGCCGGGTACGACGAGACGTCCGCCAGGCCTTCGGGCAGCACGTCGACGCCGTCGTAGTCACCGCCGACGCCGATGTGGTCGATCCCGGCCACCTCCCGGATATGCACGGCGTGCGCGACGACGTCCTTGATGGTCGCCACCGGCCGCGGAGTCGCGGCCTGCCACTCCTGCCGCACCTCGCGCCGGCTGGCGAGGTCGCGGTGATCCAGGCCCAGCCGGTCCATCTCGGCGGCGAGCTCCAGGTCCCAGTCCCGGCAGGCCTGGGACACGAACGCGGGCACGAACGTGATCATGCAGACGCCGCCGTTGCCGGGCAGCCGGGCCAGGATGTCGTCCGGCACGTTGCGCGGATGTTCGCAGACGGCCCGCGCGGACGAGTGCGAGAAGATCACCGGCGCGGTCGCGACGTCGAGCGCGTCGCTCATCGTGGTGGCGGCGACGTGCGACAGGTCGACCAGCATGCCCAGCCGCTGCATCTCCCGGACGACCTCGCGGCCGAATTCGGTCAGTCCGCCGACCGCCGGGCTGTCGGTGCCCGAGTCGGCCCAGGGCAGGTTCAGGTTGTGGGTCAGCGTCAGATACCGGACGCCGAGCTGGTAGAGCGCGCGCAGGGTGCCGAGCGAGCACGCGATGGAGTGCCCGCCCTCGGCGCCCAGCAGCGATGCGATCCGGCCGGCCGATGTGATCCGTTCCACATCCGCGGCGGTGACCGCGAACTCCAGCGCCTGCGGGTACCGCGCGATCAGGCCGCGAACCAGGTCGATCTGCTCCAGCGTGGCGGCCACCGCGGCGTCGCCTTGCAGCTCGGCCGGCACGTACACCGACCAGAACTGCGCGCCGACGCCACCGGCCCGCAGCCGCGGCAGGTCGGTGTGGGTGAAGTCGACGGGGCGGGCGATGTCGGTCTGCGCGGGATCCGGCAGCCCGGCTTCCCGCAGCGCCCAGGCCAGGTCGTTGTGCCCGTCGATGAGCGGGAAGCGGCGGAGCACGGCGCTCGCGGCCGCTAGCTCTGCGGCCAGGGAATCAGCATGCGACATGTGCCCAACACTAGGATGTCTGTGTGCAACGGCAGCGAATAGGTGTCTGGATTGTCGTAGCGGCCGCGACCTGCGCCGCCCTCGGGGCGTGGCTGGGCAGCCACCTCGACGACGGCAACACCGGGATGGTCGCGCTCGTCGGCGCGACCGCTGGCGTGCTCGGCTCGTTCCTGCCGAACTCCGTGCTCTGGGTCCGGGCCCGGCTCAGGCGGACCGGCGGTCCCTCCCAGGGCGCCGCGTGAGCCCGGCCGCGCGGCCACGGGGGCGGTTATGCCCGGTGACTTCCTCCGGCTGCTGGATGTCCGGCTCTACCGTGCGTTTGACCTCGACGCGGCGGGCCGGGTGCTGGCCGGCAGCGACGACGCCGGCGCCACCCAGCTGATCGAGATAGCCCCGGACGGCGCCGCGACCTCGCTGACCGCGCTGCCCGGCGCGTGCACCGGGCGCTACCTGCCCGGCGAGCGGGCCGTGATCGTGTCCCACGACGAGGGCGGCAACGAGCAGCACCAGCTGTCCTTGCTGCGGCTGCCACTGCCGGCCGGGCAGCCCGCCAGGCTGGCCGACCTGGAGCCGATGGTGCGCGACCCGGCCAGCATGCACGTGCTCGCCGACGTCCGGCCGGGGCAGATCTGCTACTTCGTCAACCGCCGGAACGGGGTCGACTTCGACCCGGTCATCCGCCAGCTCGCGGACGGAGCCGAGCGAGAGCTGGTGCTGGCCGACGCCATGTTCGGCGAGGCGGCCATCTCGCCCGACGGCCAGCTGCTCGCGGTCACCGTGCACTCGAAGGTCACTGCCAACGCGCAGCACGTCGCGCTGGTGGACCTCGCCGTGCCTGCCGGGCAGGAGCGGCTCACCGCGGTGACCCCGGCGGACGCGCCGGCGATGAACGGATCGCTGTGCTGGTCGCCGGACGGCGCCGCGCTGTACTTCAGCTCGAACAACGACCGCGAGTTCACCGGGGTCGCCCGGTTCGAGGTGGCCGGCGGCCAGCTGAGCTGGCTGGTGACCGACGGGAGCGCCGACCTGGCCGGCTGGCTGTCGCCGGACGGCGAGCGGCTGCTGGTCGAGCGCAACGAGAACGGCGCGTCGTCGCTCGCGATCTACGACGCGGCCAGCGGCGCGTACCTGGCCCACGTCCCGCTGCCGGCCGTGGGCACCGTCGCCGATCACGTGCCGCCGCCGCACTGGGCCGCCGACTCTGGCTGCGTCGCGCTGTCCATCAGCAGCGCGGAGCGACCGGGCGACGTGCTGCTGGCCGATCTGAGCCCGGTCGGCGCGCAGCGGCTGGCCGCGCCTGCCGCCGTGCGGCCGCTGACGAACTCGGCCGTGGTCTTCGGCACCGACCGGCCCGCGCTGCCCGAGGCGCACCAGGTGCCGGCGCCGGACGGCGAGACCGTGCCGTGCCTGGTCTACCGGCCCGCGCCCGGCGGCGCGGACGAACTGACCGGATCCGCCGTCCTGGTCATCCACGGCGGCCCCGAGTCACAGGCGAGGCAGGGCTTCAGCACGTACGTGCAGATCCTCGCCGCCGCCGGCCACACCGTGCTGGTGCCCAACGTGCGCGGCTCCACCGGGCTACGGCAAGCGCTGGTACACCGCCGACGACGGACACGGCCGGCTCGGCTCGGTCGCCGATCTGGCCGCGCTGCACGCCTACCTGCCCGAGCTGGGCCTGGACCAGTCGCGGGCCGCGCTCTGGGGCGGCTCCTACGGCGGGTACATGGTGCTGGCCGGCCTGGCGTTCCAGCCCGGGCTCTGGGCCGCCGGAGTGGACATCGTCGGCATCGCGTCGCTGGTCACGTTCCTGGAGAACACGTCGGCCTACCGGCGCGCCTACCGCGAGCGCGAGTACGGCACGCTGGCCGCCGATCGCGACTTCCTGCACTCAGTCTCGCCGCTGACCAGGATCGACGACATCACGGCGCCGCTGTTCATCATCCACGGGGCGAACGACCCGCGCGTGCCGCTGACCGAGGCCGAGCAGATTCACGCCGCGATGACCAGCCGGGGCCGCGAGTGTGAGCTGCTGGTCTACGCCGACGAGGGGCACGGGCTGGCCAAGCGGGCCAACCGGGCGGATGCGGTGCCCAAGGCGCTGGCCTTCCTGGCCCGGCACCTGGCTACCTGACCCGGCGTTTAAAGGTGTAGGTCGTCAGCGTCCAGGGCGCGTCCCAGTACGTGTGCTCGTCACCCTGCGGCCGGTGCTCTTCCTGGCTGGTGAGCTCCCAGCCGTCCTTGCCGACCTTGTTCAGCAGCTGCAGCGCGCTGAGCTCGGTGCCGGTCATGTTCTCCTCGACCTCGCCGTCGGGGCCGTGCCACAAGATCGTCCGGGTGTGGCCCTGATCCTGCGCATCCAGCGAGATCGTGAGCTGCGCGTACTGCCAGACGGACATGCCGCCTAGTGTTCCCGGGCCCGGCGGGGCCTACCCACCCGCGACCAGAGGCCAGGCAGCGGCGCGGCCGGACAGACGCGACAAATGATCAATTAGGCCGCCGGCGGCCGCCTCGCCCGGCGGCCGCAAACCCGGTGCTCACTAGCATGGCCGCGTCGAGAGCTTCGAAGGATCGCCGTCCGGGTGACGGCCAGTACCCGGAAGGACCGCCGTGACGACCACCACCACGGGCGCGGCCAGCGGGAGCGGCAACAAGAAGCTGGTGCTCGCCGCGATGATCTTCGCGGTGGCCATGACCTTCATCGACCAGACGATCGTCTCGATCGCGGTCCCGAAGATCCAGACCGAGCTGCACCTGTCCATCAACACCGTCCAGTGGGTGGTGAACGGGTACCTGCTCGCGCTCGCGGCCATGTTCGCGTTCGGCGGCCGGCTGTCCGACACTGTCGGCCACCTGAAGATGGTGGTCGTCGGCATCGTGGTGTTCACCGTCGCCTCGATTGCCTGCGGGCTGACTCCCACCGGCTCGGCCGCCGCCGCCTGGATCATCACCTGGCGGGTCATCCAGGGCGTCGGCGGCGCGTTCATGTACCCGGCGGCGCTGGCGATCGTCGTCGCCGCGTTCCCGGTGCGCGAGCGCGGCCGCGCGATGGCGATCTTCTTCGGCGTGGCCGGCGGCCTCACCTCGATCGGCCCGATCCTCGGCGGCTACCTCAGCGAGTGGACCTGGCGCGCGATCTTCTGGGTGAACGTGCCGGTCGCGATCATCGCGCTCATCCTCACGTTCCTGGCCCGGCCGCACACCCAGATCCGGCCCGGCCGACTCGACTGGAACGGGCTGGTCCTCATCGCGGGCGGGGTCGGGCTGACGGTCTTCGGCCTGCAGCAGACCCAGGTCTGGGGCTGGGCCAACGCGACCGTAATCCTCTGCATGATCGTCGGCGTGCTGCTGCTGGTCGCGTTCTTCCGCTACGAGCGCGGCAAGACCGAGCCGCTCATCGACGTGCGCACGTTCCGGATCCGGGCGTTCGCGGTGCAGAACGTCATCCTGTTCATCTCGATGATCGTCTTCATCCCGATCTTCTTCTTCGCCAGCATCTACGCGCAGATCTCGCTCGGCGACGGCCCGCAGGAAGCCGGCCTCTACCTGCTCGTCTTCTTCCTCGGCTTCGCGCCCGGCGTACAGGTGGGCGGGCGGCGGCTGGACAAGTACGGCGCCAAGGGCGTCGTGGTGGGCGGCTGCGTGATCGCCGCGATCGGGCTCGCGCTCTGGGCCAGCAAGGTGACGCAGCTGAGCCTCGGCCAGCAGTGGTACTACATCGTGATCGCCGGCTTCGGCATGGGCCTGATGCTCGGCCCGGCGAACACCGACGCCATCAACCAGGTGGGCCGGCTGTCCTACGGCGAGGCCACCGGCGTGACCCAGACGGTCCGGAACTTCGGCGCGAGCTTCGGCCTGGCCGCGCTCGGCACGCTGCTGGTGACGGTGGAGCGCAGCCGGCTGACGACGCGGCTGGTCAACCTGGGCCTGCCGTCCGGCGCCGCGCACAGCACCGCCAAGGCCATCGCGTCGAACCACCAGAGCAAGCCGCCGTCCGGCGTGTCGGGCGCCGAGGCGGCACACGTCTTCCACGCCGCCTCGCTCAGCGTCGCCGACGGCATGCAGGCCGTGCTGTACGGGATGGCCGGCGTGATGGCCGTCGCCGCCATCGTGGCCAGGGTCGGCCTGCGCCGCGGCATCCACGCCGCGCCCGACGCGCTGGAACCGCAGACCGGCGCACCGGGGCCGGGGACGGCGGCGAGCGGCCGGCCCGGCAACCGCTCCGGACGACCAGGAGGACCGGCCATCGCGCCCGGCCCGGTAGCCGGGCCGGGGCTGGACGCGTTCATCGCGGACCTGAGCGAGTTGCCGTTCGCGCCGCCTGCCGGGCCGTGCTGGGGGGTCATCGGCCGGGTCGAGAGCCTGGTCCGCGGCGGCGCTGGCCCGGCTGGCGCCGGAGTTCGAGCGCACCGCGCCGGACGTCGCGGTGCATCGCTCCGCCACGGTGGCGGCCTCGGCCGAGCTGACCGGCCCGGCGATCGTCGGGCCCGGCTGCCGGATCGGCCCCGGCGCCCTGCTGCGGGGCGGGGTGTGGGCCGGCCGCGACGTCACCGTGGGCCCGCAGTCCGAGATCAAGGGCTCGCTGCTGTTCGCCGGGTCAGCGGCGGCGCACCGCAACTACGTCGGGGACTCGATCGTCGGCGCCGACGTCAACCTCGAAGCCGGGGCGGTCCTCGCCAACCACTTCAACGAACGCGCGGACAAGTCAATATTCGTGCTTCTGGACGGGAACGTGGAGCCCACGGGGCTGGTCAAGTTCGGAGCGGTACTCGGTGATGGCTGCCGGATCGGGGCCAACTCCGTCACCAGCCCGGGCACGCTGCTGCCGCCCGGCACGATCGTGCCCCGGCTGACCCTTGTCGATCAGCTGAGCGCATCCGGCTAGCATCAGCGCAGAGACACCGGATTCCAGCTGGAAGGGTCTTCGATGACGACACCGGCATCCGCGCTGCAACTGCGTTCGCTCGTGACCGACGACCAGAAGGTCGAGTTGTTCCTGGACACCGTCGAGGTCCCGGTGCCGGGCCCGACCGAGGTGCTGATCCGGGTCGAGGCCGCGCCGATCAACCCGTCCGACCTTGGCCTGCTGCTGGCCGGCGCGGACGTCACGGCGGCGGTCGCGACCGGCACGCCGGAGCGCCCGGTGATCATGGCGCCGCTGCCGCCCGCCGCGATGCGGGCGATGACGGCCAGGGTCGGCGTGCCGATGCCAGTGGGTAACGAGGGCGCGGGCACCGTCGTCGCGGCGGGCTCATCCGACGCCGCGCAGGCGCTGGTCGGCAAGACCGTGGCGGCGGCGGGCGGCTCGATGTACGGGCAGTACCGCGCCGTCGACGTGGCGTTCTGCCTGGAACTGCCGCCTGGCACCGCCGCCGCCGACGGCGCATCCTCGTTCGTGAACCCGATGACGGCGCTCGGCATGGTCGAGACGATGCGGCTGGAGGGCCACACGGCACTGGTGCACACGGCGGCCGCCTCGAACCTCGGACAGATGCTGCTCCGGCTGTGCCACAGCGAGCAGGTGCCGTTGGTCAACATCGTGCGCAAGCCCGAGCAGGAGGAACTGCTCCGGTCGGCCGGGGCGAGCTACGTCTGCAACTCGACGGCGCCGTCGTTCATGGACGACCTGATCGCGGCGCTCAAGGCGACCGGCGCCACCCTGGGCTTCGACGCGATCGGCGGCGGCAAGCTGACGAGCCAGATCCTGACCGGCATGGAGGCCGCGGCGAGCGCGGGCGCCAGCTTCAGCCGGTACGGCTCGGCCGTGCACAAGCAGGTGTACATCTACGGCGGCCTCGACCGCGCGCCGACGGAACTGACCCGCAACTTCGGCATGGCCTGGGGCGTCGGCGGCTGGCTGCTGACGCCGTTCCTCGGCCGCATCGGCCTGGAGGGCATCGCCCGGCTGCGCGCTCGGGTGGCGGCCGAGCTGACGACGACGTTCGCCAGCAGCTACACCGACAAGGTCACGCTGGCGGGCGCGCTGGATCTCGGCGCGCTCACCGCCTACGCCCGGCAGGCCACCGGATCCAAGTACCTGATCCTGCCGAACGGCTAGCGGTCGGCTCCGGTGAACGTCGCCAGGTCCATCGGCCTGTTCCTCGCGGCCGGGCTCGCCGAGATCGGGGGCGGGTACCTGATCTGGCGGTGGTTGCGCGAGGGCGCGCCGGTCGTGCTCGGCGTCATCGGCGCGATCGTCCTGGTCATCTACGGCGTGATCCCGACGCTGCAGCGCAGCTCCGACTTCGGCCGGATCTACGCGGCCTACGGCGGCGTCTTCGTGGTGGCGTCGCTGCTGTGGGGCTGGGGCTTCGATGGATTCCGGCCGGACCGCTATGACGTGGCCGGCGCGGCGGTGGTGCTGGTCGGCGTCGGCATCATCTACTTCGCGCCGAGGTAATCGCAGCAGATCCGCTACCTGCCGCGATACCACTGGCACCCGCTCTGACCTGCTGGAATCCTGGTGTTGATAGTGGCCGTTGGTGGTCGACCGTCACCGCCGTGTGCACCGTCTGCGCCACGCCCCCACCACGCAGACGTCTCAGCGTTCTTAGTGCGGCGAAGCAACGTCTTGCCGACTGGCGATCGTCTGGCAGGCTCGATGACGTGAGAGAACAGGATGATGGCGGCGGCCAGGAACCGCCTGTCGAGATCAACAAGTTGGTTAAGCCGGGCCCCGATGATGCACAGCGGAGCCTGGGCAGCATGGTCGCCGGCGCGGCTGTTAGCGCAGTCGTCGGCGGCGCGGCCCGGCCACTGGTCGACTCCGCGGTGCAGGCGTCAAGGACGTAGCGCATGCCGGGTGGCAGAAGCTGCACCCGCAGGAGCAGCCGGAGAGCGCTCCGGAGCTGCAGCCCGACGATGGCGGGTTTCTGCCCAGCGAGTGAGCGAACGCGACGCCGGCGCCGCCCGTGACCGTGATGGCTAAGGTGGCGCGGCTTCGTTCGGTTCAGGCTGCAGCGACCAGGTGCTGCTCGCACTGGCGGCTCGGGCGCTACTGCTTGTAGACGTCTCTGCGGTGGCCGATGTCGATGATCGTTACACTGCTGGTCGCGTGGTCGATGCGGTAGAGCACCCGGTAGTCGCCGACTCTGATGCGCAGCACATTGGTCATGCTCTGCACTGCCTGGCAGGCTGCCGGTTGCGGGTCATCGCCTAATGCGGTGATTGCCTTGCCGATGCGGCGCGGATGACAGGGTCAAGGCGCGCCAGCGTCTTGCTGGCGCGGTGGTCAACTCGGATCTGGTATTTCGCAGTCACAGTCCCAGCTCAGCCTGGACTTTCTCCCAGGGCTCGGGGTCGACGCCGTTCTCCTGATTGCTGATCGAGAGTCTGTACAGAGTCAGGTCGACGGCGTCCTCGGTGAGCTGGATTGCCCGTTCGATTGTCGCGGCCAGTGCTTCGCGGACTGCTTCTGGCTGGTCAGCAAAGTCGGCCAGTGCCTCCTTGGCGACTTTGAGCATGGCGAGCCGGGCGGCTTCGGCCTGGTCGGCGGCGAGCTGGTCGGGTGAGGCGACGACGGCCAGGCGGCGGCCGCGGCGGGTGATGTAGGTCTTCTCGCCGCCGAACGCGGCGCGGTTGACCACGTCGCTGAACTGGTCGCGCGCTTCTGAGATGGGCATTTCCGTAGCAGGTTCACTCACAAGCTAGAGAGTACCCGCGGCATGTACGGTTCGTACAAGCGAACTCACTCAGCGTTACGAAGTTGACTCTGTGTCAACTTAACGGCATATCGCTGTTGTCCACCTATTGTGGCGATTGATGGCTGGATTAATGACTTTCCGTCACGACTTTCCGGCATCGATTGCACAGCTCGCCGTGGCCTGCCACCCATTTGGCCACGTTCTGGCCCGGCCGTTTGTCGCGGCGGTAGCAGCTGGGCGCCGATCGCGGCACGGTCCTTGCGGCCTGGCTGCTGCTCATGCTGTGCATCGTCAGCAGGTGCCATCGTCGTCGAGGCTGCCGCGGCATGGTTGCCGCAGGTGCCGGTCGCGGCGGCTACGCGCACCGGCACGCCGTAATGGGGTCTGGTTCATCGCGAGCCGGCGGCCAGTTCGGGCCCGCCCGCTGACACCTCTGACTCCCCCGCGGGCCGCGGGACCGTCCGCCAGCTCCGGACCAGCCGGCTGAGCAGGGCCAGCCCGAGCGCGCCGGCGGGTATCAGCGTCACCAGCGCCTGCAACTGGTATCGCCAGGAGAACACAAACACGTCTGAGACCAGCAGGATCGCCGCTCCCAGCACGAAGAACAGGAACGTGGCCAGCGCCAGTTGCTGGGTTGCCTCATCGAGTCGCCGGCGCATCAGCGCGATCACCGAGCCGGCCAGGCCGGCCAGCGTGCAGAGCAGCAGGACCGGGCCGGGGGTGTAGCCGCCGTCCAGCTGATAGGAGCGGAGGAACGCGGCGACGGGCCGCCAGACCGCGGGCAGGCCGCCGCCGAACTGCCGGGTGATCGCGTCGACTTCCGGCTTGGTGGCGTGCGGCGTGAGGTACGGGAAGGACTTCTGGAACTGCCAGCGGCTGATCGGCGGGTCGCCCGGCTCGGTGGGCCGGCTGACGGCATACACCTTCACGACGTCCCGGAGGTAGGCGCCGGCGACTCGGACCGGCTGCTGGGTCACGACGGCCCGGTCGAAGCCGGTGATCAGCGAGTCGACCTCAGCCCGCGGCAGGGCGCGGTAGTCGGCCTGCACCGGCGACGGATAGCCGAACTGCAGCCAGTCGCTGCCCATCGCCTGGGCCTGCGCGTCCGGGCAGATCTTGCGCTCGGCGGGCGAGAGCCGGATCGTCTTGCAGTCCACCGCCGCCGCGGTCCGCCCGTACAGGGACGTGACCCCGGAGTGCGACAGGAAGAAGTTGCCCGTCATGACGTACGAGCCCGCGCAGTAGGCCAGGATCGGGATGGCGCAGGCCACGACCATGACGGCCGCCCGGCTGACGGCCCGCCGCCAGCCGCCGCCGGCCACGAGCAGGTAGACGGCGGCGGGCACGATGAGTGCCTCCGCCGCCTGCCACACGATGGCGGCGGTGCCGAAGATGAGCCCCGCTACCAGCACCGCCCGCCAGGTGGTCTTCGGCCGCCAGAGCAGGACGGCGAAACCGGCCACGAGCAGCGCTTCCGACAGCGTGGTCGGCATGATCGCCTGCTCTTGCTGGAGCTGGTAGGCGTCCAGCAAGACCGGCGCCATCGCCAGCGCCGCCAGCCAGCGCGAGACCCCGCGCCGCAGCAGCAGCCGGTAGATCACCACGGCGATGACGATGCCGGTCAGGTGCTGCACGGCCGCGACGGCGTTGAGGTTCGCGACCGCCAGGATCGCCCGCAACGGTCCCTTGTAGCCCTCAGGGTCGTTGCCCTGCGAGTCGTAGAGGTACTTGACCGAGTCGATGTAGAAGAGCGCCGGCCGGTAAGCGAACTGCGCCATCAGCCGCAGGATCACGCCGAGCGTGACCAGGATCACGGCGAGCCAGTGCTGGCGCAGGCTCGCCGTGAAGCCGGACAGCCCGGGAACCGGCATCGACGCAGTCGTCTGCCGGTCAGTTACGGGCTGGGCCGGGGCCGGAAGCTGGCCCTCGCGCGGGGTCGCGGCCACCAGCTCAGATCCTGGGCGGCAGCGGCTGGCCTCCGCTGGAATGCCAGATCGCCAGCACGACCGTCACCAGGGCGAGCCATCTGGTCATCCGGTTGCGCGGTATTTCCGACAGCGTCACCCAGGCGATGGCCGTGTACCAGGCCATCGTCCAGGGCGCGACGAGGATCCAGGCGAACGAGACGGCGAACGGGGCGACGATCTCCCGCGGCTGCTCGGCGGAGATCCGCCGGTAGATCACCCAGGCGAGGGCGAGCATCGCGATCGGCCAGAGCAGGCTGATGATCGTGCCCATCGTGTGCTGCTGCAGCCCGGCCACGTGCACGCCGAAGGTCTGCAGGAACCACCACGGTGACGGCAACTCGACCCAGGACGAGCCCTGGGCGAGCGGTTTCAGCGCGGTGAAGCCGTAGAAGCTGTAGATCACGCCGACGGTGACCAGCGACACCGCCGTGATCCGGGCCGTTCGCATCCACTCCCGGCGCATCAGCAGCGGGAACGCCAGGCCGAGGCCGACCAGGATCGCGGTGATCTTCACCCCGCAGGCGACCCCGATCAGCACCCCGATCAGCACGTCACCCCACCGGCCATGGACCCGGCGGGCGAGCTGGATGGCGCAGATCGCGGCCGCGGCCACATAGGTGTCGGAGTGCCCGCCGCTGACCAGCTGCTGGATGATGACCGGGTTCGCGGCCCAGAACAACGTCGCCCGGATCGGGTCCACCGAGGTCTTGAGCAGCAGGAACCCGACCCCCACGAACACCAGGCCGTTCAGGATCATCAGGACCCAGATCGTGTGCGCCCGTTGGCCCCGCCGAGGGCGGCCGAGCCCGACTGCATCGCGGTGGCGACCGGGCCGTAGACCGACGGCTGGTTCTTCCACAACACGCCGATCGCGTCGTAGTACGGCAGGAATGTCGGGTGCGCGAGGTGCATGTACGGCTGCACGGTCACGGGGCAGTGGTACTGGTTGCTCCCGAACAGCCACTGACATGGGCTCGTCGTGTACGGGTTGCCGCCCTGCGAGGAGATCCGGCCGTAGGCGGCGTAGCTCGCGGTGTCCGACGAGCCGACCGGGGTGATGCTCACCATCACCGCCACGATCGCGGCGCTGATCAGGAACAGCCGGGTCGGATTCGGCCGCCAGCCCTGGCTGTGCGCCCAGAGCATGCCCGCCAGGCCCAGGCAGGCGAGGATGTCGCCGGTGTACAGGATCCCGCCGATATAGATGGGGTGCTCGCTGGCGAGGTGCGAGAGCGCCGGGAACGTCTGCGCGAACAGGTGCGTCAGCGGTAGCTGCGCCGACAGCGTCATCTGGTTCGGCGCGCTGGCCCCGACCAGCATGCCGAGCAGCAGGCCCACGACGGAGACAGAGACGGCGACCTTGGGGTCGGACAGCCGGCTCCAGGCCAGCTTGCGGATGACCCGGCTGACAACCCATTCGATGGGGCCATTGGGGCCTGGCCCGTCCAGCGGACCCGGGTGCCGCGGCGGCCGGTCGAGCCCGACCGAATCGGTCGTCTCGGCCGGGTTGGACACCTGCGTCACCTGGGCCTTACCTCCATACGGCGGCTGATCTGGGCGACCAGGATCGGCGCGAGCGCCCCCGTGCTCGGCCGTCTTGGGATCCTGGAAAGCCGTCATTACTTCTCGGACAGACCCTTCCTGCAGGTCTTTGCCAGCGTAGGGGCGCACCCCGTGGCCGACGCCGGTTTCGCCGGAAACATGACGGCGAGAACCCTACCTCAGGAACCTGAGGATCAGGCTTAGGTGGCAGCCGCCCCCGTACCTGCCCGCCTTTTTCAGAAAAACTCGCAGCCCACAGGGCATCGACCAGCGGCAGGGTCGCGTTCGGCCTTCGGTTTGGACAACTGCGATTTTACCGCTGGCGATTCCCTGCGTGATCCAGGTAACGCCGTCTTGTCTCAGCAGTTACACGAGGGTGACAAGGCCTGGTCAGCCCGGCGGGCCACGTGCAGCACCGCGCCCCAGTGCCGGCGCAGGAAGCCGTCCGGCCTGCTGGCCAGGCGCCGCCTGATCTCGCCGTAGAGTCGCTCACGCTGCCAGCCGGCCATGGCCAGGTGCCCGGAGAACGTGTCGAGCAGCCGAATGTATGCGTCCGCGTCGTAGCGGATTTCCCAGTCGAACTGCCGTACCCGCACGTCCTCGAAGAGCCCGCTGGCGCGAATCTCCGCCGCGCTGTCGGGCAGCTGGCCGGGCTCGGGGCAGCTGGCTCCGGCCGGCATCCCCTCGCCGATCTCGTCGTACACCGGCTGGATGTCCCGAAAGAAGGGGTCCCCGCCGACCGGGACCGCGTGCGTCGCGGACCAGAAGGCGAGGTGGCCGCCCGGCCGCAGCAGGTCCCAGGCTCGCCGGTATTTCACCACCGGATCGATCCAGTGCCATGCCGTCGCCGCGAACACCAGGTCAAAGGCGCTGTCGGCCGGCGGCCAGGTCTCGAACTCCGCGGTAACGACCCGGCTGCCGCCGACCCCGGCCAGATTGGCCCGGGCGGCGGCGGCGAGCTCGGGTCCCAGTTCCACGCAGGTGAGCCGGAACCCGAGCCGGGCCAGCGGGACCGTCGCCTTCCCGGTGCCGCACCCGACCTCCAGTAGCCGGTCTCCCGGCTGCAGGTCCGCGAGCCGGATCAGCTCGGTAAAGAGCGCGGCCGGATAGTCGGGCCTGGCCTGGTGGTACCGCTGCGCCGCCGAGTTGAAGGTGGCCCGCAGCCGCTCCCGGTCTGCCATGCGTGTGCCCGCCCTGCGTGCTTGACCGCTCGGCGTACCCGGCCGGGTACTCGCTGGTGGCTAGGTGCGACGACTCCGCTACAGTGCGCAGCTAGGAGCGACGATCGGCGGGCACCGATAATACCGGCCCGGTCCGCTAACCCGAAGGCGGATTAATCCGGTCATTAACTGTCAGAACGAGCGGGATTGATCGCCATACGGCGCGACTAGCGGTGTGGCGGGACGGGTAAATGTGATTGGTCAGTGCCAGTGAGGGTGCTGCTTCCGGGTGAGGCAGCAGGCACTACGGGGGGAGGCAGCAGGTGGACCTACTCATCTTCTTGGCCGTCCTGACGGTCATCGCCTGGCTCAGGAAGGGCTGACCAGGCCAGCGGCACCGGCCGCTAGTGTGGCCAGATGCTCCTGCGGAAGCTAGGCCACAGTTGCCTGCTGGCCGAGGAGGCCGGCGCCCGGATCCTCATCGACCCGGGTTGTTTCGCCCACGGGCTGGCAGACCTGCGTGCTCTCACCGCCGTGCTCATCACGCACATTCACGAAGATCATCTTGACTTCGGCGCGCTGCAGTCGGTCCTGGCCGCCAACCCGGCGGCCCGCGTCATCAGCGACGAGGCGAGCGCGGCCGCCCTGGCGGACCGGGGCGTGCGGGCCGAGGCCGTCCGCGACGGTGACGTGCTGGATCTCGGCGTGCCGGTCAGCGTGCACGGCCGGGAGCACGCGGTCATCCATCCGGACCTGGAGAACGTGCCGAACGTCGGCTACCTGGTCGCGGACCGGCTGTTCTGCGCGGGCGATGCGTTCACCGTCCCGGCCACGGCGGTCGAGATCCTGGCCGTTCCGGTCGGCGCGGCCTGGATGAAGGCGGCCGAGGCGATCGACTGGCTGCGCGTCATCCGGCCCAGGATCGCGGTGCCGGTGCACGACCACGGCAACGTCTTCGCCGAGTGGATCTGCGGCCTCTTCGCAGAGCTGGGTCCGGCCGGGACGACGGTGCTGGCACTAGAGGGGAGCGCTCCGACCGAGATGTGACCCTTTGCGCCCGCCGGCTTGGTAGGTTGAGCTGCCGCGGGTCGAGGAGGTCGGGTGAAGGCACTCGTGTTCCAGCACAGTCTCGCGCGGGAAGCGGCGGCGACCATCGGCGGGCGAGTCGACCAGCGCGCGTTCACATCCAGATTCGCGCCCGTGCGCCTGGATGACATCGACGAGCTGCCGCTGCCGGCCGCGGACTGGGTGCGGGTCGAAACGACGTTCTCGGGCCTGTGCGGGTCAGACGTGAAGCAGATCCTGCTGAACGGCGCCCGGGACAACCCGCTGACCGCGCTGGTGTCCTTCCCGCACGTCCTCGGGCACGAGGTCGTCGGGCGACGGATCGACACCGGCGAGCGGGTCGTGCTCAACCCGTGGCTGTCGTGCGGCCCGCGCGGCATCGACCCGCCCTGCGCGGCCTGCCGGGTCGGGCGGTACCCGTGGTGCCGCAACTTCCGCGGCGGCGACCTGCCGGTCTCGATTCACATCGGGAACTGCGCGGCGGCATCCGGCGCCCACGCGGAGCGCTTCGCCGCGCATGTCTCGCAGCTGTTCGCGATCCCCGGCCACATCTCGGACGAGGCCGCGGTGCTGGCCGACCCGGTCAGCGTCTCCCTCCGCTCGATCCTGCTCGCGCCGCCGGCCGACGGTCAGGCCGTGCTGGTTTACGGATCAGGCACGCTGGCCTTCGCCGTGATCGCGTTGCTGCGCTACCTGTATCCCAGCGCGGAGGTGTGGGCGGCGACCCGGCCGGGCAAGAGGGCGGAGCTCGCGACCAAGCTCGGCGCGCACGCGGCCCTGTCGTCGGTGCCGGACGAGCTCGTCGCGCAGGTGGCCGCGCGGGTCGGTACGAAGCCGCTGCGGCCCTGGAACAACCGCGACTGGCTGCAGGATGGCCCGGCCGTCGTCTACGACACGATCGGCTCGACGGAGACGGTCGAGACGTCGCTGCGGCTGCTGGCGACCGGCGGGACCCTGATCGTCTCCGGGGTCGAGCCGCCCAAGCGCTTCGAGTGGACGCCGCTGTACTTCAAGGAACTACGGGTCGTCGGCTCCAACGGCTTCGGCGTCGAGGAAGTGGGCGGCGTCGCCAAGCACGCCATGCTGCACTACTTCGATTTCGTCTCCGACGGCCTGGACCTGACCCCGGTCATCACCCACCGGTTCCCGCTGACCCGGTGGGACGAGGCGGTGCTCGCGGTGAAGGACTCGCGTCGCACTGGCGCCGTCAAGGTCCTGCTGCAGCCCCGCCCCTAGCGGGCGGGCAGCCCGGCAGCGATGGTTTCGCCGTTTCGGTTGCGCAAAAATTCTACCTAGGTAGAGTTTGCCGCATGCCCGCCCGGATCCGATTCTCCGCTCAGACCTTCGCGGTCCTCTCCGCGCTCGCCGGCCAGCCCGCGGCCTGGCGGCACGGGTATGACCTGGCGCGCGAGACCGGCCTGCGGCCGGGCACGCTCTACCCGATCCTGATCCGGCTGTCCGACCAGCAACTCGTCGGCGCCCGCTGGACTGAAGGCGAACCAAGGCGGCACCAGTACCAGCTGACTCCCGGCGGGCTAGCGGTGGCCGCCGCCGCGGCCGCCGACTCGGCGCGCCGGTCCGCGCGGACGGCGGGGCGGCGCCGGGCACCCCTGCGCCCGATCGCGGCACCGCGCCCGGCCGCCGGGGAGGGTTCATGACCGAGTTTCTGTCCAGCGCGCTGGCGGCGATCCTGCGGGGCGCGGCCCGGGCTCTGCCCGCCGAGCGACGGCAGTGGGCGGAGGCGGTCGGGGCCGAGGCCGCGAGCGCACCCCCAGGACGATCACAGGCGCAGTGGCTCGCTGGCGGGTTGTGGCTGATCGCAAAGGAGGCGAACGTGGTGCGCAGGATCGGCTATGGCATTGGCATCGTGGCGGTGGGTGCAGTCGTGTCCTGGGCGCTGTGGCTCAGCTTCCGCGCAGCGCCGGCCGCGGACGTCGAGGCGACGACCGACCGAGCCCGGGTACTCGTCGGCGTCGGCGCGATGCTGGTGCTGCCGTGGGTGGGCCGCCGACGCGGCCTGTTCGGCCCGGTGGGCGACAGCCTGGCGGCCCGGCTGGTGCGTATCTCGACGCTGGCCGCGCTGTGCGCGGTGGGCATCTGGCTGGTGGGCCTGGACCGGCGCTCCAACGTGAACAGCGTCGTCGGGTCCGGCCACTTCAACTGGCTGCAGGAGGCCGGCGGCCTGGCCCTCATCTGCGCGGTCCTGATGTTCGCGGTCCTGGCCGGACCACGGGTTGTGCAGGCCAGGTGGCCGCAGGCCGACCCGGCCATGGCCTGGATGATCACCGCGATGGCAGCGATGGTCGCGTTCTTCGTGGCCCCGTTCCAGACCGTGGCCGTGGGATACGTCGCGGCGGTACTGGCAGCCACCGCGCGGCGGTCGCCGGTCATCCCGGCGGCGCTCGCGGCCGGCCCGCTGTGTGGGCTGGCGGCGGGGTCCGCCATCTTCGGCATCACCGCCATCAACATGAGCGAAAAGACGGGCATGTTCGTGGCCCTCATCGTCGCGCCGCTCGTCACCGGCGCGCTGGCCACCCCGGCCGGCGCGGTCGCCGCCTGGCGGGCAGCGGCGATCGAGGATCCGCGGGAGTTCCGGTTCGCGCAGGACAAGCAAGGGATGCTCGCCGGCCTGGCGGCGGGCGCGACGACCGGCCTGTTCCTGATGACGATAGCCAGCTTCCCTGGCATGCTGCTGATGATCACGGGCCCGGTGGCGGCCTGCTCGGCGGCGTGACCGGCGCCACCTTCGCGGCCCGGCATCCGCGTGCGCCCCGCTCGGGCAGCTTCCAGGCCGGCGTGTACACATCGAGCTCTTAGCGAGTCCGCGCGGCGCTGCGGCACCGCCGCGTCAGTAGTCGACGCGCATGACACACCGGCCCGGCGTCGGGTGCGTCACCTCGGTGAACCCGGCGTCGGCTGCGGCTGACCGCAGGCGGTCTGCGCGCGAAAGCGGCCGCCGGGCCCCTGGTACCGAAAATGGCTGCAGTACCGGCTGACCCGGACGTGCAGCGTCCGGGTTAAGCCCTACGGTGGGCGTCATGACCGACACTGACTACCCCTGGGAGCCGCCCCGCGCCGGGTCGGAGACCGAGCACCTGTTCGCCGCGCTCGACCGGCTGCGCGTCACGTTCCGGTTCAAGGCCGACGGCCTGGACAAGGCCGGATTGCAGGCCCGCTTCGGCGCCTCCGAGCTCACGATCGGCGGCCTGCTCAAGCACCTCGCGTCGGTGGAGGACTACACGTCCACCGTGAAGCTGACCGGCGAGCCGATCGGCGCGCCCTGGGACGCGTTCGGCTGGGACGGCAGCAACGACTGGGAGTTCGAGTCGGCCGCCGCCGACACGCCAGACCAGCTCTACGCGCTCTGGGACGGCGCGGTGCACCGGTCCCGGGCCCGGTTCGACGCGGCCCTCCGCGGCGGCGGACTCGACGGGCTGGCGCACGCCTCGTTCCCCGACGGCCAGTACGCCAGCGTGCGCCGGCTCTTGTTCGACCTGATCGAGGAGTACGGCCGCCACACCGGCCACGCGGATTTGATCCGCGAGTCGGTCGACGGGCGCACCGGCGAGGACCCGCCGGCCGGGTGGCACCCGGTCACCGGCTCGCTGCCGCTGCGGGACTGACCCGATCGCCGTGCCCGGCCGGCCCTTGCTCCTGCTCGATGTGGACGGCGTGCTGAACCCGTACGCGGCCGCGACCTGCCCGGACGGCTACGCCGAGTACGAGTTCTTCGCGGGCGAGGAGCCGGTGCGGGTGTGCCCGGAGCACGGACGCTGGCTGCGGGAACTCGCGACCCGGTTCGAGCTGACGTGGGCGACCGCGTGGGGCACCGAGGCCAACCGGCTGCTCGCGCCGTTACTGCGGCTGCCCGCGCTGCCGGTGATCGAGTTCCCGCCCGTCCCGTTCGAGCCGCGGGACAAGCTGCCCGGGGTGCGCAGCTTCGCCGGTGACCGGCCCCTGGCCTGGCTGGACGATGCCCTCGCGCCGGAGGTACGCGAGTGGGCGGCTGAGCGCCGCGTTCCCACCTTGCTGATTGACGTTGACCCCGCGATCGGGCTTACTCGCCAGGCTGTCGATGAGTGCCTAGGCTGGGCCAGCGACGGCGCCAGTTCAGGCCGAGGATGAGGAGCACGGCGATGCCGGTCATCGAACTTCCGGGCGTGCCGATGTGGTACTCCGAGCGCGGTCAGGGCGAGCCCGCGGTCCTGCTGCATCCGGGCGGCGCGGGCGTGGACGCGCGCGCGCTCGGCCCGACGGACGAGGCGCTCAGCCGGGTCCTGCACACGTACTGCCCCGAGCAGCGGGCGCACGGGCGGACACCGGACGTCGACGGCCCGCTGAGCTACGAACTGATGGCCGGCGACACGATCGGATTCATCGAGCGCGTCATCGGGCAGCCCGTGCACCTGGTCGGTTGCAGCGACGGAGCCGTGGTCGCGCTCACCGTCGCGCGGCTCCGGCCCGACCTGGTGCGGCGGCTGGCATTCGTCGCCGGGGTTTTCCACCGCGACGGGTGGCACGACGGCGTCCTCGACGGCGAGCCGCCTGACTTCCTGCGGCAGAGCTACGCGGAGATCTCGCCGGACGGCCCCGCGCACTATGACGTCGTGGTCGCCAAGCTGGCAACGATGCACGCGACCGGGCCGGCCTTCACTACGGCCGACCTGCGCGAAATCGCGCCGCGCACGCTCGTGCTGGTCGGGGACGACGATGAGGTGCGGCTTGAGCACGCGATCGACCTGTACCGGAACTTGCCGGACGCAGAACTCGGCATCGTGCCGGGCACCTCGCACGGGCTGCTGGTCGAGAAGCCCGGCCTGTGCAACCAGATCATCCTGGACTTCCTCACCAACGACCCGGTGCCGACCTACGCGCCCATCCGCCGGGCCGCCGCATGCTGAGACCGCCGTGACTGTCGGCGCCCGCTCGTAGGCTCAGATCATGGCCGATGCGAGTTTGTCCGTAGCGGACCGGGAGCTGTTCCTGGCCGAGCCCCACATCGCGGCGTTGTCGGTGGCAGCGGGGCCGGACCGCGGTCCGCTGACGCTGCCGATCTGGTACCAGTACGAGCCGGGCGGCGAAGCGTGGGTGCTGACCGAGGCTAAGTCGCGCAAGGCCCGCCTGATCGAGGCGGCCGGGCGGTTCAGCCTGATGGTTCAGCGCGTCACGCCGACTACCCGCTACGTCTCGGTGGAAGGTCCGGTCACCCGGACCGTTCCCGGCACCGAGGCGCTGCTGCTGGAGATCACCACCCGGTACCTGACCGGCGCACGGGTGCAGGAGTATCTCGACTTCGCCACCTCTGAACTGGGCGAGCAGATCGCGATCTACCTGCGGCCGGAGCGGTGGCTGACGGCCGACCTCGGGCCTGGCTAGCGGCGCTACCGCATCAGGACGGCGCGACGCGACGCGCCACCTCGGCGAGTTCGGGCCAGCCCACTGACTCCTGGACGCACCGTGCGAACAGCCACAGCAGGACGCGGGCTGGATTCAGACCGGTGAGATGCGCCATGCGCCGGGCCAGACCGTGCGGATCGGCGGCCAGCCGCTGGTCGCAGTTGAGCATGTGCTGGAGCACGTCGTAGGCGGGATCACCGACATACGGCTTCGGGTCGATGACCAGCCACGGCTCGCGCGCGGCGGTCAGCACGTTGCCGGCGTGCAGGTCCGTGCAGAGCAGCACGTGCGCGGGGGCGCTGGCGGGGAGCTCCCGGAACAGCGAGATCCCGGCCCGGATCAGGCCAGGGTCCAGCCCAGTCGCGCTGGTGGCGGCGGTTCGCTCGAACTGGTCAGCCCAGTCCGCGCACATGACGCGCAGCGGCTGGAACGGGTGCCGCTCGGCGGGCGTGATCCACAGCCGGTGCAGCAGATCGGCGATCACCAGATCCTGCTCGTGCTCGGGCCGGGCGGCCAGCGGGGCGCCGGGCACGCACCGCTCCATCAGCAACGCAACGGCGCCGTCAACTGCCCGGGCCGCGCGCAGCACCACGGCACCATTCCCGGCCCAGGCCCGCAGCCCGTCCGCCTCATGCGCGGCTTCCGGATGCGGCCAGACGACCTTCAGCACGAGTTCATCGCCTGCCGCGTCCCGAGCGGGAGCGACCCAGGCCGTATGGCCGCCAGGCTGGAATGGATCGCTGAGCGTCAGCGACCACAGCTCCCTGGCTTGCGCGATCGCCCGTGGCAGCGTCGTCGACAGCCACTGCGCCCAGTCCTCGCGCCCGGCCGGGTCGACCAGGTTGCGGGGCAAAACAAGCCGTCCCAAGGCGTCGCTCCCACCGGTCATGAGTTTCGCGGCAGCTGACCAGCCCAGTCATGCTAGACGCACGCTCAGCCTCAATAAACACTTTGCGCTGGCCGGATCGGCCGGGCAGAGAATGTGACCTGCCGCTGATTGCGCCGAGGACTGAAGGACACCGATTGCGGTGAAGACGCGATGACCCTGCCGACGTTCGTGGTGATCGGGGCGATGAAGGCTGGCCACCGTCAGCCTTCGTCACTACCTCGATGAACACCCCGAGGTTTTCGTCGCGAACGGCGGCCGGTTCGGCGAGCCGAGCTTCTTCGTCGCCGAGTTCAACTGGCCGCGCGGCCGCGGCTGGTACGAGTCACTCTTCGACGGCGCCGACGGAGCCACCGCAATCGGCGAGTGCTCCCCCTCCTATTCGTGGGCCCACGTATACCGCGGCGTGCCCGAGCGGATGGCACGGCTCGTGCCGCGGGCGCGCCTCATCTACGTCGTGCGTGACCCCATCGCCCGGATGCAGTCGATGTACATGCATCAGGTGTCAGCTGGCCGGGAGCGACGCCGCCCGGAGGTGGCACTGCTGGACGACCGCTACCTCGGGCCGAGCCGGTACGGTTTCCAGCTCGCCGCCTTTCTCGATCACTTCGACCGCAGCCAGGTACTCGTGATCGCGAGCGAGGTGCTCCGCGAGCGGCCGCGAGCGGCGCTGACCGCGGTGTTTGAGCACGTCGGCGTCGATCCCGCCGCGCTTGACCTCGACCAGCGGCGGCGAGACCACCGCTCGACGGACAAGCCGGTGCCGCGCCTGCATGATCTCCGCTGGCTATCGCGACGCCAGGTCCAGCCCGATCCGCGCTGGCGACCCGATCAGCGGACCGGGCTGGCCCGGCTCCTCACGACCAGGCGGGCTCGTGCCGATGACTCCGCGATCCCAGCCGAACTGCGCGAGCGGCTCGCCGAGCGCCTCGTTCCCGACCTGCTCCGATTCGAGAACCTCCTCGGCCACCCGGTACCCAGCCACTGGCGATGGTCAACTTCAGCGTCCGGCTTAACCCCGACCATGCACCAGGCGCACTAGCAGCGGCACCGAGCCCAGGAGAGCGCCGGCCGGCTGTCGCTGCGTCATGACCCCGGTACTCAGGGCAGACGCAGAGGCCGGCGCACGGTCGTCGCGGTCAAAGTTGCAGTCAACTGGGCACCATCCGTCGAGCCGCGAGGACGACAATGGCCTCGTATATTCCTGTCGAAATGGGGCCAAGGTGAGGGAACAGGTAGGCGGCGAGGTGCCGCCGGTATTTGCGCGGCCATGGGACAGTCTGCGCTGGCTCCGCGAGCCACTGGCGTGGACGCTGGTGGCCCTCGCGGCGATCATCGTGCTGGTGAGCGCGTGCCAGCTCTTCCACCTGGCCGGTGCGACGATTCCTGTTGCTCAGCCGGTCCCGGTAACTTCCAGCGCGCCGGCCGGGTCGGCTGTCCCCGTTGGTTCCACGCCGCCGCCGCAGTCCGTCCCGGCTCCCGCTAATCCGGCGCCCGTCAGTATTTTCTCGCTGCGAGCGTCGTCCGTCGCACCCCAGTTCAGCAACGCCGCTTGTCCAGGGACTGCCGGTCCTGGCGGTCATCCTGGTGGCATTCGGCGGTGGTATAGCGGAACGCGCACGTCAGGTGGTGCAGACCGCGGCCGTGGTGCTGGCGGCCGCGTTCGTGCTCAACCTCATCAGCCTGGGCGGCGCTGCTGGCGCGCATGTGCGTCCCGGTACCTGGTACATCCTCGAAGCGATCGGACTCGCGATCACGGCGGTCGCGCTGGCCTTCACCGGCGCGGTGCTGTGGTCAGGACCGTTCCGGACGCTGAGGCTACGGTTCAACGACCTCGTGGACGACGAGGACGGCTATACGGACGACCACGATTTTGGCGGACCCGACTGAGCGCCGCCGCCGTTCAGCAAGGGCGGTAACGAGGGGGCTCGCACCCGCCAAAGCAAAAGGCCCAGGTCTCGGGATGGTCCCAGGGCCTGGGCCTTGACGTTGTCGGACTAGTACTCATGCCTTGACCACCGGCCACCCCTTCGCGGCGGTGTGTCCCCTGTAGCCTTCGGTGTCCGGCCGTTCCGGCCATCACCTCCGCGCTGACCTACTGCAGCCACGTCAGACGGGCTGCCAAAGCTCAACTCGATTGCCTTCCGGATCGTTGACCCAGGCGAACCGACCGACACCCTCCATGTCCCGCGGATCTTCGGCCACGTCCGCGCCCTTGGCGCGCAGTTGCGCGAGCATCGCATCCAGGTCGCGGACCCGGAAGTTGAGCATGGTTTGCTGGTCATGGGACCCGAAGTAGTCGGTGTCGGGCTCGAACGTCGCGAACACCGTCGGCCCGGTTCCCTGACGCCACAGGCCGTTCTCATCGGCGTCCAGGCCCAGGCAATCGCGATACCACGCAGACAGGGCTGCCGGATCAGTAGCCCGCAGGAAGTACCCGCCGATTCCAAGCACACGTTCCATGCGGCCATCTTGGCAGGCCGGCCATCCCTCCGGGCCCGCGAAGCTAGCACTACAGACGCCCTGTCGCATGTCCCGCTGGGCAGAATCGACGGCCCTGGCAACCGCCCAGATTCGGGGACGACACAAGAAGTTGGGCCTTCGTGTCCCGGCTCGCACCCGGCTAAGGCATGTCGAGCCCAGCGGTCAATCGTCCCGCGCCGCGGTGATGGCCTAATCGCGGCTCGTCAGTGGCGTGCCGAGGGTTTGGCCGTCGGCCAGAGGGCGGGCGATGGATGCCAGCAGGTCGCCGGGCACGGCGGCCAGGCTGGCCAGCCCATAGGTCAGGACGCCGGCAGCAGGAGCCATGACATCCCGGACTTTGTCGCCGAGCGCGTCCTCCAGCCGGCCCAGGCGAGTGCCCTTGTCGACGGCGGTCCCGACCTCGACCTCGGGGAACCAGAAGCCGTAACGGTCGCTGAGCACGTCGGCCGCGTCCTCGAACAAGGGCAGTCGGGGACGGTGGTGGCCGTCCCCGTCGACGATGCCTGCCAGCGCCGCGACCCGGAGCAGGCCCTGGCGCTGCACATCGGCCTCTGCCTGGGTCCAGCGGCCCTGGCCGCCCACCTCGACCAGCGCCGCGGCGACCCCGGCGAGCGCCGCCTGGAAGATCGTGGATCCCTCGGTGCGATCGACGATGAGGCGGGCGACGTCGAAGCAGTCGGCCACGGCGCGGGCCAGTTCGCTGACCATGCCATCTGGCCCGGCAGCGACGCCGGCGAACGAGTCAAGGGCCTCTGGCAGGTCACCGCAGTGACAGTCGACGTAGTAGTCAGCGCGGGCCAGCAGGTTCTCCCAGAGCCAGGCGGCCAAGCGTGCGGTAGGGCCGCCGCGCGGATCGCCGGGGAACGACCGGTTGAGATTCTGGCCGTCGAGCGGGTTGACGAACGCGGATCGCTGCTCGAAAGCGACGGGGCTGGACTGCAGGCAGGCGACGACGGTGCCCCGCATCCGGGTGGGGTCCAGGTCGCGGATGAACTGGCGGACGGCGACCATGGGAACGTATTCGCCGCCGTGGATCCCGGCGGTGACCGCCAGCACGGGACCGGCTTCGATCCCGTGCATGATCGCGATCGGCAGGACGACCGTGGTCGTCCCGAGGCTGACCGTGCAGTAGCCGCGGACCTGGGAGCCCGGCTGAGCCGCCAGGTCCGCGACCGTGTATCGCACTGGATCGGTCATCGGTCCTCGCCTTCTGGGCCGGGCGCAGCCAGGGGAAGCGCGTCGATAGCTGCTCCGGCGGGCAGGAAGCGCGCGGGGTCCAGGAAGCTGATGTCCGTGCGGGTCGATCCGTCCGCGATGAGGTCGGCGGCGACGGCCCCGAGCGACGACGCCATCTTGAACCCGTGCCCGGAGAAGCCGACGGCCACGACAACCCCGTCCATGCCCGGCACGATCCCGAGCAGCGCGGTCTCGTCGACCGTGTACCCGTCGGCGCAGACCACTGCCCGGACGGGCCGGGGCGCCAGGGCGGGCAGGTACGTGCTCACCCAGGACTGCACGGTGTCCAGATGGCGCGGATCCCAAGTGATGGGACGGGCCATCGAGGCGACCTCGTCGAGGTAGATACTGGCGGCGACCTTCATGGTCCAGCCGTCGCTGCTGGGGAAACCGTAGAACTGAGCATCGTGCGACCGGCGGATGAAGACCTGCTGCCCGCCGCGGCTGACCAGATCGCGATCGACGATCGGGAACCAGGTCAATACCTGCGGTAGCACCGCCAGGTGGGTGCCCAGCGCCGAGCAGAGCGGGCCCGCGCCGGTTCCGGTGGTTATCAGCACGCGGGGCGCGCGCACGTCTTCCTGGTCCGTGCGGACCAGCCACCGGTCGCCATCTCGCTCCAGCGCGCGGACCTGCCGGTCGCCCAGGAACGACGCTCCGCGGCGGCGGGCTTGCGACACGGCCGAGAACACCGCGCGTTCGCTGCGCACGAAGCCGCCTTCGGGATCGAACAGGGCCACGTCACCGTCGCGGATCAGGTGGTCGGGCAGCCGCCGCCGAGCCTCCGCCCCCGCGACCACCTCAAAGCTCAGTCCGCGTTCCCGGCCCGCTCGTAGCAGCGCAGCATGGTCGGGATGATCGTGATCCATCACCGTCACCACGCCGGTGATCGTCAGCAGCTCGTTCCCGCTGGCCGCCTCAAGGTCGCGCCACAGGTCACGGGCGCGCTTCAGCAGCGGCGTGTAATGGCCGCCCTCGGCATAGACCATCCGGAATACCCGTGACTCGCCCGCGTACGCCGAGAACGGTCCGGGGACGGTGAACCTGTCCACGGCGATCACGCGGACACCTCGCTCGGCCAGCTGCCAGGCCGCCATGCTGCCCACCGAGCCGGCTCCGACGACCACCACATCCGCGTCCATGATCGTCATCGCTCCACCATAAGCACCACTCGATTATCGGTGTGGGGCTAGACCCGGCGCCCGCTCACCGGGATTCGGCGCCTATGAGGGAGATGGGGTAGCGAAGTCAGTGGTGGTCTGGCCGGGGTTAGCAGTCTCGGCCGGACGCGGCGGCAGGTCACGCAGGTGGCGCATGGGAGTCAGCAGGAACGCCAGGCCGGACGCGGCGATCAAGGCCGTGAGTATCCACAGCGCAGCCCTGACCCCCAGGACGGTGGCGAGGACTCCGGCAAGAAGCGCGCCGACGGGCATCATCGCGAACCCGACGGCCCAGGTCGCCGAGATGACCCGGCCGAATATGTCCGGCGGGACGTAGGCCTGCATGAAGCTGTCGACGATCACGTTCCCGGTGACGACGACAGAACCGACGCACACCAGCGCCACGCTGGCGAACGCGAGCCGCGGTCCCTGGCCCGCAAGCGGGAGCAGCAGCGCGAAGCACAGGCCGCTCGGGACGGCGAAGATCATGGTCCGCGCTGTGCCGAACCGCCGTCCCAGGGGGCGGGCGGCAAGCGAGCCGGCGACGCCGCCAGCGCCCAGGCTGGCCAGGACGAGCCCGGCCGCGGCCGAGGACAGCCCGAGAGTGCGGACGAGGAAGACAACGATGAGCGCGTCGACACCAGTGAGTGCCAGGTTGCCGAGGGACGAGAATGCCGTCATCGCGCGCACGTAGGGATCCCGCCAGGCGAAGCGAAGACCGTCGAGCACGCCGCCGGGGCCGGGTCATCCGACCGGCGATCCCGCGGTGGCTGCATGGCGGCCAGGCAGCAGAACGAGGCGGCGAAACTCACCGCATCGGCCAGCAGCCCGGTCACCGGGCCGGCCGCCTGGGCGAGCAGCCCGCCGAGCCCTGGCCCGCCGATCTGGGCGACCTCGCGGCTGCCCAGCAGCTTGGCGTTCCCCTCGGCAAGGTCCGCCTCGTCGACCACCCCCGGCAGCAGGACCTGGTAGGCGCTGTTGAAGAACACTGACGCCGCACCGGCGATCAGCGTGACCGCGATGAGCTGCGCCACGGTCAGCACCCCGCACCAGGCCGCGACCGGGACGCTCGCGTACACCGCCAGCGAGATCGCATCACAGGCCAGCATGACGCGCCGGAGCGGTAGCCGGTCGACCCACGCCCCGGCCGGAACGCCGATGATCACCCAGGGGATCCAGACCATCGCGGTCAGCAGCGTGACGACGAACGTGCTGGTATGCAGGGTATCGATGGCCACCAGCGGCACGGCGAAGACGGCGACCGAGTTGCCGACCTCGCTGATGCTCTCACCGGTCCAGAACAGCGCGAAGTTCCGCTGCCGCCACAGGCCGCCCCGTCGCCGGGTCATCGCCGGGGGCTCACCCATCCACCGCTGCCACCGGCAGATTCTCGGCTGCAGCCGATCCGGTCGTCAATCGCATTTCCTAGCAGCGTGCCGCCAGGTGCACCAGCGGGCGGCTAGTCGCAGCTATCCGCCGGAGAGTAGTGGTAGCCAGCAGCCTGCGAGGAGAAGAACACCTGCGGTAATGCCTGACCATCAACCAGTCCGGCGGCCTCGACCAGGATGCTCCCGGTAGTGAGCCAGCGAGGCGGCGCCTGGACCATGAGCAGGCGAGCGAGGAGCACAGAGCCGAGGACGACGACGTATTCCTCCCTCTCGTGCAGCGGAAGGTGCACTGACGCCGGTCGCGGCTACAGGCTCGATGTCGGCCCCGGCGGGTACCGTGCAAGCCGTGACCGACGCCATGCGCCTGCATGACCTCGAACTCGAGCCCGAGGTCCTTGACTGGCTGAACAGCCTCAGCGACTTCGACTACAAGCGAGTCGACGAGGTATGCGGCATGCTCGCTGTTGACCGTGTTCCGCAAGACCCGCCAGCACGACTAGCGGCAGGTCGGCCGGGCAGTGCGGGCGCAGCAGACCTGCGAGGGTGACCACCACGGCCCAGCAGGCCAAGCGTATGAGAGGCGGGCGTGATGGCCGGTTACCACACCCGGTGGGAGCTGCCCGACGCTGACCCCGAGGACCCGGAGCGGATCGCGATCCGGGAAGCCCTGGCGCTCGGCAAGGCCGTCTACGACCGCCGCGCCGCCCTAGGCCTGACCGCGGCCGAAGTCGCGCTGCGGGCAGGCATGACCGCCGACCGGATCGAATGCATCGAAGAAGGCGGCACCGAGCCCACCATTACCCTGCTCCGCCGCCTCGCCGCCGCCCTCGACGCCGACGTACGCATCACAGCCGGCGACGACCTCGGCTCGGTCGGCTTCGAAGCCCACGCCGCCTGAATAGGCACAGCAGCACGAACGACCGATAGGTGCAAGTACGTTCTTCGGCTGAAGGCCAAACGGTCGCGGTAGCGCGAGATAGACGACCGACGAGCGCTAGCGGCCTGACCATGATCCGGAACATGCGTGGAACGTCCCCACCAAGAGTGGGTCGGCAAGAAGACGGCCCACCAGGTCAGCGCCATAGATTCGCCTGCTGGCAGCGGCGGTCTCCGGAGCCGTTGCCGGGTTATTGCAGTGTCGCTACCGGCATGCTCGTGAATCCCAGCTTTGAGAGGGGCGTACGGCTACCGAACGCCGACACCGGGAAGTCGTCGCCTGAGTTCGGCTAGCTCGACCTCGGTGAGGGTACGTCCTGGACGCCGAGGCGGGAGAGATGACGGAGGTTGACTGCGAAGCCGAATGCGGCCGCTGACAACGTTTCCTCCTCTAGGTACAGGCTTTCGAGTCGGGTCAGCGCCGCGAGCTGTTGCACGCCGCGGTCGGTGAACCGGTTACCCCAGCTCTGCAAGTAGATCAGGCCGTCAAGCTCGCTGATGTGCGTGAGCGCATCGTCGCTGAGGTCGGCCCAGGCCAGGTACAGCTTGCGGAGACCGGGAGCGAGGTGCGTCACCGCGGCGAACGAGCCTGGCAGGATCGGGGCGCACAGGTGCAGGGCAGTGATGCTGTCTGAGGGGAGCTGACGCAGAAAGCTGAGGTCAGCGGGCTGGCTGCCGCCGGTTATCTCCCAGTTCTCTTCCGGATCGTCGCGGACCTCCGACTCCACGGAGCCGTCTGCGTTTTGCCGCTGGGTGGTAAGCGTGATGTGAACGGACCTGTCTTGCGCGTCGGTTCGCCGCACCGATTCGATGACCATCACGTCCAGACTGACCTCGACTCCGTCAGGCACGGCCACCACACCGGAGGCCAGCACCGGAGCGGCACCGGATCCCAGCCAGTCGAGCGTGCCCATGGCCTGCCCGGCCGGAAAGGTCAGGTTAGGCACAGGCAGCACCTTTCCAGGCTGACATGAGAGGCATGCAAACGTGGCCAGTACGACGGCTCGTGAGCGTATCCGTCCCCCTGGTGCAATCCTTCTATCTCACGATTGTCGCCGGAGCTGTTTATCTGATCGGCGGTGACCCTGAACCGCTGCCGTGCCGAAATGCCGGTGCGGTCGAACTGCGAGGGCGGCTAGGGTGCGGGGATGAGGGTGCCCGACCGTTGCCTGGCGGACCTGCGGGAGCGGGGTTACCTGCTCTTCGAGGGTTTCCTCGAGGCTGACGAGCTGGCCGCGGCCCGCGAAGCTCTGTGGCTGCACTACCCGCGGCCCGAGGTGTATTTCGCCGACCCAGCTGCTCATGCGTGGATGGCGACGGACCAGTGGCCGGCGAAGTCAGAGGACCGTGGCGATCCTGGAACCTGAACCGACTGGCCTTCCACCCGGACCTGCTCGACCTGGCGGAGCGCTTCCTGGGCTCAGCCGACCTGCGGCTCTACGAGGCGTCCCTGTGGGCCAAGTACGCCGGAGCCGTCGACTACGACCAGCGCCACCACCGCGACTTCGTCAACCACAGCCTCGTCGTGCCCAAGCGCTCCGAGCCGGCCACGCAGATGTTGAGCTGGATCCTGCTGTCCGACGTAGGCGATGAGGACGGCCCTACCAAGATCGTTCCGCTGCCGGTCGGGCAGAGCGTCCCGTACTGGCCTGTCCCCGGGCATCACGACATCACTAACTACCTCCCCGAGGGGATGTTCGCCGAGGAGGAGGTCTCGATGACCGGCCCGGCAGGAACCCTGTTCGCTTTTCGGTCCGACGTACTGCACCGTGGGTCGCGCATGACCGGCGAACGATCAGCCCGCTTTGCGCTCCTCGCCGACTACGATGTGTGGGCACCGCGCTGGACCGGCCGGGTCGCCTGGGCCGAGCGCGCGACGCGGTCAGACTGGTTCGAGATCGTCGAGCGGGCCTCTCCCCGGGAGCGGTCGGTGTTCGGCTTCCCAGCTCCGGGCGATCCGTATTGGGACGAGCAAACCTTGGCCGACACCCAAACGCGCTACCCCCGGGCCGATCTGACGCCCTACCGCTGATATAGATCGGCGTGTCGTCCTTCATGACATCTCCGGAGGTGCCAGAAGGGACCTGTCAGGTTCCTTGCCGAAGGCCGGGCGCTTCATGCGCCCTGGTTTCTGGCGTGCTTTCCGGAGGTGGGTCGTGTCTGTTGTTGATGGTCTGGTCTCCTCGTCCACGGTTGTTGTGGCGGTCGATGTCGGCAAGAACGTGATCGCGGTGTCGGCGACTGATGCCGGCAGGCGGCGGCTGTTCGGGCCGGCGGAGTTCGCGATGACTGCCCCGGCGCTGCGGGCGCTGACCGGCAGGCTGCAGCAGGCGCTTCCGGCGGGCGCGGTGGTGCGGGTCGGGGTGGAGGCAGCCGGTCATTACCACCGGCCGCTGCTGATCGGGTCGGCGTGGCGGCGAGCTGGCAGGTACTGGAGCTGAACCCGGCGCACGTGACCGAGCAGCGCCGGGTCCGGGGACGGCGCGGGATCAAGACCGACGCGGTGGACCTGGAGGCGATGACGGACCTGCTGCTGGCCGGGCAGGGCGTGCCGGCCGGCGGGCAGGACACCGTGATCGTGGAGCTGGCTGCCTGGGCGGCGCACCGGGCTCGCCGGGTCCATGCCCGCACCGCGGTGAAGAACCAGCTGCTGGGCCAGCTCGACCGGTGCTTCCCCGCCCTGACGCTGGTGCTGCCGGACGTGCTCGGCACGAAGGCGGGCCGGCTGGTCGCCGCCGAGTTCGCCGATCCCGCCCGGCTCGCGGCCCTCGGCGTGACCCGGTTCACCCGGTTCGCCGCCGGGCGCGGCCTGAAAGTACGCCGGGGCCTGGCCGAGCGGCTGGTCGCTGCTGCCCGCGACGCCCTGCCCACCGCGGACGCAGCCGTCGCCCGGCAGGTCCTGGCCGCCGACCTGGCGCTGCTGGCCAGCCTGGACGCCCAGGTCACCGGCGCCGACGCCGAGCTGGCCCGGCTGCTGCCCGCCAGCCCGTACGCGACCTTGACCAGCGTCCCGGGCTGGGGCGTGGTCCGCGCCGCCGCCTACGGCGCCGCCCGCGGCGAGCCGGGCCGCCACCCGGGCCCGGCCCAGATCTACCGCTCCGCCGGCCTGTCCCCGGTGCAGTACGAGTCCGCCGGCAAGCGCCGCGACGGTGCCATCAGCCGCGAGGGCAGCACCGAGCTCCGCCGCGCCCTGATCGACCTGGGCATCGGGCTGTGGCACTGCGACCCGCCCGCCAGGGCCAGCGCCGCCGCTATGAAGGCCCGCGGCAAGCACGGCGGCGTCATCGCCTGCGCGCTCGCCCACCGGGCCAACCGCATCGCCTTCGCCCTGGTCCGCGACCAGGCTCACTACGACCCGTCCCGGTGGACGACCACGCAGGACTAGCCAAAGGAGCTTCACAACTCCGGCCGGCGATGCCAGGCTAGACGGACGAAGGGCCGGACCAGACGCCGTTACCGCTATGGCGGACGCGCACCCGCGTCACGCCGTTTCTAGCTTGGCGCCCGGCCCTTCGCCATCCCGGCAGCCCGAACGACGCCAGATGACCCTCGTCGCCGCGACGGTGCCCGAGGTCGCATAAGTCAGCGTGGGCGCCCAGGCACCGCCTCTCCAAGCAGACCCGGCCAAGATCACCATCAGCCCCGCGCCGCGGGGTCAGGCAAGCATGCCCAACTGCCCGCTTGACACGACCTACCGCCAGCTAGAGGACCGGGCAGCTGAACGCATGCAGCTGTGCGGGCTCTGCGGCGACACCCCCAGCTGGTGCGCGACCTCAATAACCCGGTCCCCGGACTGCACCGCCAGCACGGCCCAGTACCGGAGTTCCGGTCACCGCCAGGATTGCCGAGCTTTGCCAGGGTGAGCCGACCGCCTCCCTGGCGATAGTCCGCAAGTTCCTTCCAGCGGTCGGCGAGGCACGCCTCGGTTTGTGGCTCGACGAGCCCTGGTTGGCCATCCTTTGGCAAACAGGCGCGGGCTTGGACGTAGACGAGTACGACCACACGTCCGAGTGAGTCAGGGATTTTGCAGCGCGTGCTGTCAGGCGTCGCCGTGCCTTGCCTTGCGCCTGGCCTTCTTGCAGATGGCAGAGCCTCGGCCATTCAGGCCGGTACGGATGAGTGTCGGGGCGATGTCGTGGGCCCTGAACCGAGCGCAGATCTCCGCTGACCGCACCGTCCGTTATCCGAAAAGACCGAGGTGCGGCCGGAGTTTCTCGGCGGCTTCGATCAGTTCTGTCGCCAGTGCAGTGGCGGACCGGGCGTCGGCCGATGTTAGCTGGGCGGCGACGATTATCGGGTACTCAATGTCGTTGCGTTGCCGCCGTAGTCCGCCGAACCGGTCAAATGTGCCTGCGAACTGGCTCCGGACGACGACCTCGACGGCGTAGTGACCGCCGCGCGTGGTGGCGCGCAGTCCCTGCTGCGCGAGCAACGCCGTGCAGGCGAAACGGGCCGCGTCGTAGGCGAGCGTGAACGCACTGTCCGGGTCGTCATCGGCCGCGGCCTCGGCCGTGTTGAGAGTGCGGCGTGCTTTCGACAGCCACTGCTCGCCATCAGCGGCTGCTCCGGTCACCGCCTGTAGCTCGCCGCCTGCCAGAAGTCTCTCGATCTCAGCCTCACCGACTTGCCACCGGCTCATGCTGGCCCTCCTGCTGTGTCGGTCGCGCGGTCGAGGACGGTCACATACGGCCGAGACCTAATCTCGCGGATGAACGGCTCGGCCGGCCGGGCCCACTGCTCTGGCGGGCACACGACGGGGTTGACGGGCTGATTTAGCCGTGACTCCGCGTGCTCGGCCGCAGAGTACATCGCGACCCGGTCCGGGGTTCCGACGACCAGCACGTCCACGTCATTCGGCGGTGGGCCCCGCTCGCCGTGGTAGCGCGCTGCCCACGACCCAAAGATCACTACCTGAACCGCACCCTCGAGGGCGGAGAACTCATCCGCGATGACGACGTGCGGGCCGTAGGTCAGCGTCAGCAGTTCCGTCAGCGGCCCGACAAGCCGGGAACTTGAGTTCGCTCGCACCAGCCGGGCCCGGCCGACGGCACGGTCGGCGAGAATGCCAGCGTCGGCGAGGCGCCGCACCTCGCCGCTCACAGTCGACTGGGGCACGGACAGCCGCCGCGCCAGTTCGGTGATCGTGAACTCCTGCGCCGGGTGCAAGAGGAGCATCGTCAGCAGATCCGCCTGATGCTGTGACCGCAGAACCGGGAGGAGCCTCGGAGCATTACTACGCATAGACAGATCATATCATCAGTCTATGCGTCACATCATCCATGAGCCAGCCGCCGCCCATAGCGGACGAGGACCTTGGTCAGCTTTGGTCAGAAGGAAGGCCGACTCTGGATCTTCGTCCGCGAGAACGCAGTCCCGAGCTCCGTAGAACTAAGATCGATTCCGTCCTGCGCAGGCCGAGGACTCGGGCGTGGCCGCCGGTTCGGAGCTTCCGGCGTGTCTGCGGCGGTGCTCGGGTCGTGCGGCCGGAGCCGCGGGTCTTGCCCGCGGCTCCGGCTTGTTCGGGGGGCTAGTTGGCCACGATGCCGGCGGGCATGGCGCCAGAGGGCAGCGACGTCGGGGATGTAGCCAGCTCGGTCAGGTTGCCGCCGTTGACGGCGAATGCGCCGACCTTACCGATCCTGCTCTCATCGACATACAGGAAGCTGCCGTCGGGGCTGAGCCGGGCGTCGACGGCACCGACGCCGCAGGTGACGGAGACCTGGGTGCTGCTGAGCAGGGTCAGCCCGCCGTCGGAGGCGATCTGGTAGCGGGATATCTCGCCGGATCCGGTGTTGACGGTGAACAGGAACTGGCCGTCGTGGGTGATCTCCACCCAGCAGGGCGCGCTCTGGCCGTCTGCGAACGGAGAGCCCGCGACCGGGGTCAGCGTGCCGTTGACGGCGTCAGTGAACGTCGAGACGGTCCCGGTACCAGCGCCGACGTTGTGCGCGGTGGACACGAACAGCTGGCTGGGGTTGGTCGGCAGGCACTCGCTGCCGAACGGTCCCAGGCCCTGAGCCGGGAACGGCGACCCGGGAGCGGCGGTCAGCCGCCCGCCGAGGCCGACGGTGAAGCTGTCGACCCGGGAGGTTCCCACCTCGGTGCCGACCCGCAAGGTCGTCACCGTGACCGCAGACGACCACAGCTTCCAGATCAGCATCGACGGCGAGACAGTCGCGGTCGTAGCGCGCACGACGGACAGGGAGATCCACCGGTACAAGGCCTACGCAACACAGCGAAGGGGCCGTCCTGGCCGACCAGTGACCCGGTCCTGAAACTACTGCCGCGCACCCGCCGCGGGCCGCCCCCGTTGACGTGTCCGCCGTGGTCAGCAGCTCACTCGGCTGGGCGCACGCCCGATGGGTCGCCGAGGCGGTCACGACGACTGACTGGCCCTCCCGCTCGTTTTCTCAGCCTGGTTCGGCTACGCGTCAGATGAAAAGCACGCAACTGCGCGGCTGCTTGGGAGGCGGCCCCGGCCGCACCCGGGCGGCCGGCCTGCTGCTGTGAGAAGCACGCTCAGGGCGCTGCCGCGCCGAAGCAGGAGCCCGGCTCAGCCGCGGTCGTGGAGGGTCACCCGGTAGCCGTCGGGGTCCGCGAACGTGAAAGTGCGGCCGAACGGCCCCTCGACTGGCGCTGAGATGATCGTCGTGCCGACGGCGGCGAGGGCGTCGTGGATGTCCTGCGCGTCGGGGGCGTGCAGCCACAGCGCCATTCCCTGCCCTGGCTGCGCGATCGCGTCCAGGTCGGTGCCTGCGACGACGTCGCGAACGGCGAACGCGATCGGCTTGGTGTCGAACACGACGGCGTGCGGCGGTCCTGCGTCGGAGCGCTTCAGCCCCAGGTACTGCTCGTAGAAAGCGGCGGAACGCTCCAGGTCGCGCACCTGCAGTGAAATGAAGTCGGGTCCGGTGACTGCCACGATTCTTACCTCCTCATGGATGTCAGTCTTCTGACACACTTCAATGTATGTCAGACTACTGACATGAGTCAAGGCGAGCCCGGAATCGAGCTGGACACATCGCTGGGGTACATGCTGAAGGCGGCCGCGAGCGCCCTGCACTCCGCCCTGGAGGCCGTGCTGAGGCCGCTCGGCATGACGATCACCCACTACGCCTGCCTGGAGCTGCTTGCCCAGCGACCGGGTCTGTCCAACTCCGAGCTCGCCCGCGGCGCTTTCGTCACCCGGCAGTCGATGAATGTGCTCCTGCAGGCCCTCGAACGCCAGGGACTCGTTGTCCGCCCGGCACAGGCACCCGTCGGCAGGGCCCTGCCGACCGAGCTGACCGCCCGCGGGCGCCGCCAGCTCAAGGTGGCCAGCGCCGCGGTTCGCCGCGTCGAGCAAGACATGCTGGCCAATCTGGATGCCAGCGAACAAGATCAAATGCGGCGCCTGCTCAGTGCATGCATCGCCTCACTGACTGAACCTCTCCCGGAACATTCCGGGCGGCGAGCACCGTGAGCGGTCCTCCAGGACAGCAGCCGTTATGGCTGCAGGGGCACCAGCAACTCCGCCACGTCCCCTGCGACCCTGGTCATTCCTCGCCAGGATCGAGCCGGGTCGCGGCGGCAACCGACCATCCGTCCGGCACGCCGGACTGACGCAGGAATACGGCCAGGCGAACATGCCATCGTGGGTTGCGGTCAGCCGCAACTCGCACTCCAGCAACTCATACGCCCGCTCGC
>CAWDVS010000021.1:0-117708 GCA_963805805.1 uncultured Actinomycetota bacterium
CTCGGCCAGCCGCTGCAGTGGCAGGAGTGGCTGGCCGTCTGCGCGATCGTGACCGCGAACGCGGTCAGCGTGGGAACGGCTGCCCATGCCGCCAGGACTCCGGGCGCGCGGCGCAGCGCGCCGGCCGGCGGGCGGCCCGGCACTTCCGGGCCTGCAGCGGCCGGGCCGGGGAGCCGCGGCCGAACCGGATCCACAGCACCCGCCGGACGACTGGCGGCGGCTGCGCCTGCCGCGGCCGGTCTGACCGCGGTCCGGCCACCTCGCCGGCCCGAGCGGGAGGCTCGGTCCGGACCGCGACCGCCTAAGGTCAGGGCATGACACCAGGGCCGCTCGTCGGCGCGCTGAGCCGCGGGCTGCCGGCCGGCGGCGTCGTCACCGATCCGGATGTGCTCGCGGCGCTGTCCCACGACGAAGCCGAGTGGGCGCCGGCGGCGGTGCCGGCCGCCGCAGTCCGGGCCCGGTCCGAGGCAGATGTCCAGCACGTGGTGCGGACGTGCGCCGAGTTCGGCGCGCCGGTCGTGCCGCGCGGCGCCGGTACCGGCCTGTCCGGCGGCGCGAACGCGATAGCCGGATGCGTCGTCCTCGACCTGTCGCAGCTGAACCAGATCTTGGAGATCGACGCCGACAACCTCGTCTGCGTCGTGCAGGCCGGGGTCATCAACGACGATCTCAAGGCCGCCGTCGCCGGGTACGGGCTCTGGTACCCGCCCGATCCGGCGAGCGCGCCGTGGTCGACCATCGGCGGCAACGTCGCGACCAACGCGGGCGGGCTGTGCTGCCTCAAGTACGGCGTCACCCGTGACTACGTGCTCGGCTTGCGCGTGGTGGCCGGCGGTCCGGCCGGATACGGAACCGCGGTGCGGCTCGGGCGGCGGACCACCAAGGGCGTCACGGGACTGGATCTGGCCGGCCTGTTCGTCGGGTCCGAAGGCACCCTCGGCGTGGTCACCGAGGCAACGCTGCGGTTGCGGCCAGCCCCGGCGGGCAAGCCTAGGACCGTGGTCGCCGCGTTCGGCACCCTGGTGGACGCGGGTCACGCGGTGGCGCGGATCACCCGCGCCGGCCTGACCCCCGCGGTGCTGGAACTGCTGGACCGGACCTGCCTGGAAGCGGTGGAGGACTGGAAGCACCTGGGCATCGACGCCGACGCCACGGCCATGCTGCTGGCCAGGATCGACACTCCCGGCGACGCCGGCCCGACGGAGGCGGCCGCGATCGCCGCCGCGATGGCGGACGCGGGCGCCCTGTGGGCGGAGCAGTCGACCGACGACGCCGAGGCCGAGGCATTGTTCGACGCGCGCCGGCTCGCGTACCCGGCGCTGGAGCGACTCGGCCCGGTGCTCACCGAGGACGTCTGCGTGCCCCGGTCCAGGGTCCCGCAGATGCTGGCGCAGATCAGCGACATCGCCGGCCGGCACGGGGTGCGGATCGCGACGATCGCGCACGCCGGCGACGGCAACCTGCATCCGCTGCTGATCACTCCGGCCGGGGACGACGCGGCCCGGCTAGCCGCGCAGGCCGCGTTCGAGGAGTTTCTGGACGCGGCGATCGCGCTGGGCGGAACCGTCACCGGCGAGCACGGCGTCGGCCTGCTGAAGCGAGACGGCATGCGCCGCGAACTTGACCCGGCCGCGCTGGCCATGCAGGCCGCCGTGCGGGCCGCGCTTGATCCTGACGGCCTGTTCAACCCGGGCAAGGGATAAGGCGGTTCGCTAGCCTTTGGCTACCCGGCCCGGCAGTACGGAGGCAGATGTGCGTTTCCCCGTTGCCCGCCCGATCCAGCCAGGTGCACGATGACCGTCAGCCGACGGCCGCTGGGCCGGATCCTGGTCATCACGATCGAGCGCGAGGACAAACGCAACGCGATCAACGCGGACGTCACGGCCGGCCTGGACGCCGCGCTGAATGAGCTCGAAGACGATCCCGAGCTGTGGTGCGGGGTGCTGACCGGCGGCCAGCGGTTCTTCTCGGCCGGTGCCGATCTCGCCGCCGGTCCGGGCGCGCCGACGCCCCGCGGCGGGATCGCCGGCCTGATTCAGCGCGAACGGGTCAAGCCGCTGATCGCCGCCGTCGAGGGGTTCGCTCTCGGCGGCGGGCTCGAGCTGGTGCTGAGCTGCGACCTGGTCGTGGCGGCCAGGGACGCGCGGTTCGGGCTGCCGGAGGTCAAGCGCGGCCTGATGCCGGACTTCGGCGGAGCGTTCCGGATCGTGCGCGCGCTGCCGGTGAACGTGGCCAGGGAACTGCTGCTGACCGGCGACGACCTGGCCGCGGACCGCGCCGAGCGGCTCGGGTTCGTCAACGTGCTGGCCGAGCCCGGTGCCGCCCTGCCGGCGGCGCTGGAGCTGGCCGGCCGGGTGTGCGCGAACGCGCCGCTCGCGACCAGGGCCGCCCTCGCCACCAGCGCGCAGGCGGCCCGCGGCGACGAGTCAGCGCTGTGGCGGTTCAGCGACGCGCGGCATGAGGAACTGCTGCGCAGCGCCGACGTCCGGGAGGGGATCGAGGCGTTCTTCGCCCGGCGCAGCCCCGACTGGCAGGGCCGCTAGCGCCCGGCCGCGATCTGCGGCATGACCTCGGCGGCCAGCCGCTCCGCCTGCTCGGCCTGGTCGAACACGGTGGTGAACAGGATGAGCTCGGCGCCCGCGTCGGCGACCGCCTGCACCTCGCGCACGCAGTCGGCCGCGGTCCCGGCGATGGCGGCGGACTCGATGTCGGGCACGCGGCGCCCGTAGATGCGCGCCATCGCCGCGTTCATCCGTTCCCGGCCACGGCTGGTGTCGTCGTCCACGCCGATGTAGACCCGCTTGGCGATGGGGAATCCGGCCGGATCGCGGCCAGCCTCAGCCAGCGCCGCCCGCACCACCTGCACCTGCCCGGCGAACCGCGCGGTCGGCGCCGAGCCCGCGCCGAAGAACCCGTCACCGAGCCGGACAGCGCGCCGCAGAGCCGGCTCGGCGTTGGCTCCGAACCAGAGCGGCGGGTACGGCTTCTGAGCCGGCTTGGGCTCCATCGCCGCGTCCTTGAGCTGCCAGAACTCCCCGTCGAAGGTGACTGTCGGCTGCGTCCACAGCGCCTTCATCAGCGCCAGGCCCTCGGTGAACCTGGCGATGTAGCGGTCCTGGCTGATGCCGAACGCCGCGAACGGCCGGGCCTTGCCCCCGGTGCCGACACCGATCTCCAGCCGGCCGCCGCTGAGCTGATCCAGCGTGCTCAGCGACTTGGCCAGGTGCGCGGGGCTGTGCAGCGTCGTGACCAGCACGACGCAGCCCAGCCGCAGCCGCTGCGTGCACGCCGCCGCGTACGTCATCGTCTCGATGGGCCCGAGCTGCGCCGACGTCGTGAGCACGTTCTCCTGCGTCCAGGCGCTCTCGAAGCCCAGCTGCTCGACCCGGCCGAAGTAGGCGCGGAAGGCGGCCGGGTCGAACTCGCCGTCGCCGTAGAACTGAGGAATGGAGATCGCGAACCGCATACGCGGCATCGTAATCCTGGCTCAGGCCGGCGCCGGTGACCCGGTCACCGAGATGCCGTTGACCGTGGCCTGATAGGTGCCGGCGCTGTCGGGCGGCAGCAGGGTGAACCAGATCAGCAGGTACCGCGCGTGCACCGGGGCGCGCGGCGCGAGCACCAGGATGCCGCCACGGCCGCTGGCGCCCGCGACCGGCCGCAGGGCGGACAACACCGCGGCCGCGCCAGCGCGCAACTGCACCGCGGCGCCGCTGGCGGGCCCGAGCCGGACCGCCACCCGGCTGACGGTCACCGTCTTGCCCATGTCGACCAGGAGCCCGGTGCCTGACTGCAGTCCGCCGAACCGGGCGGTCGTGTACCAGTTGCTGTGCCAGCCCGCGCCCCGCGGGCTTAACGCCAGTGCCGCCGACGGCCGGTTGTCACCGTCCGCGGGGCCGGCCGGGCCAAACGCCCGGACGCTAGCCGGCCGGAGCGTCGTCGCTGCCGGGGCGCTGGCGGGACTGCTGGCAGCGCTCCGGCTGCGCGCGGGCGCCGGATGCTGGCGGCCGGGCGCCGGATGATGCCGCGGCGGCGCCGCTGGCCGGGCGGCGCCGTGGGCCGGTCCGGAGAGGATCCCGTACAGAATCAGGATCAGCGCGGCCAGCGCGATCGCGGCAAAACCGACGACCCGGCTGGCGCTCTGATCCGCGGTCCGCAGCCGGGACAGCCGCTGTACCGCCTCGGCGCCCGCCCGGCGAAGCTCAGCCGCGGCGTCCCGCACCTGGCCGGACAGTTGCTGTCCAGGACCGGGGCTGTCCAGACCGGGGCTGTCCAGACCGGGGCTGCGACCGGGCCAGACCAGGCCGGGCCGGCTGCCTGGCGGCCAGCTGCGTGCGGGCCTGCCGGATGCGGGTGGCGGCCCAGTGCACCGCGGCCGCGCTTGCCTGGCCCGCGCCCGCCGCGCCGCCGCGCAGCGCGTCGGCGGCGCCAGTGCGCAGGGCACCGGCCGACCCGGCGCCGCGGGCTGGCCTGGAGAGGCCGGCCGAGCTCAGCGGCGGCCCGGACGGCAGGATGGGCTGCGGCGCGGTCTCCTGGCTGCCGGGGGCACGCGGGCCGTCGGCGGCCCAGTCGCCGCGCAGGAACTGGGTGGCCTGGTCGCCGATCAGGAACTGGGTCTTCGTGGAGTCCTGGCCAGCGGGCGCGTCGAGGCCCGCGGTGACCGGGGCAGCGAAGTCGCCGACGGCCGCGGTCGCGGCCTGCTCACCCGGTTCGGGGGCAGCGGCCGGCTGCCACAGCAGCGGATCGGCGCGGCCTTCGGCCTGCAGCCAGGTCCTCGGGTCCGGCCCGGTCTGCAGCTCAATGTTGTCCCTGGCCGCGACATCCGCGTCGTATTCCTTGATCAATGGCACCGGATCGGCGCCCACTACCTTCGCGATCGCCCGGATATGGCCGCGGGCGTAGAAGTCGCCGCCGCAGCTGGTGTAGTCATCGCGTTCGATGTCGGTGATGATCGTGCGCCGGATCCGGGTCCGCTCGCTCACATCCTCGACAGTCATTCCGGCCTCGGTGCGCGCTTCGGTGAGCGCTGGGCCGATGTGCAAGAGTCACCTCCGCTGTCTTGTGTTGGGTACGGCATTGGTCAGCTGACCGGGCCGCGGCCCGGTCGTTCGCGCCGCCGGCCGCGTGGTCGGCCGATTGCGGTGTGCGCACCTGCAATCCTCGCCAGTTTTCGGCCCGTCATGCATGCTGCGCCCAGATGATGTCGATTGCTTTGCCGGTCACTGGAAACCGAGCTCGGCCAGGATCGCCGCGGTGTGCTCACCTGGCGCCGGGATGTCACCCATTGCTGCCTCCCGGTCCGGCAGAGTGATCGGTGGCAGCAGGGCCCGCACCGGGCCGCCCGCCGAGCCGACCTCGCGCCATCGGTCGCGAGCAGCCAGTTGCGGATGCGCGGCGAACTCGGCCGGAGTGCGCATCCGCGCGTTGGCGATGCCGGCGTCGTCGAGCAGCGCCGCGACCTGCGCTACGGTCAGGGCGGCCAGAGCCTGCTCGATGATGCCGGTCAGCTCCGCGTCGTGCGCGAGGCGATCCGGGTTCGTCCGGAACCGCTCGTCGGTGGTCAGCTCCGGGGCGCGCAGGACCCGTTCGCACAGGACCGCCCATTCCCGGTCGTTCTGCAGACCGATGAAGACCTGGCCGTCGGCCGCGGCGTACGGGCCATACGGCGAGATCGAGACGTGCCGCGCGCCGCTGCGGCGGACCGGGTTACCGCCGTAGACGTGGTAGTAGTACGGGGCGCCCATCCACTCGCCCAGTGCATCGAGCATGGCGACGTCGAAGTGCGTCCCCAGGCCGGTGCGCTCGCGTTCGTACAGCGCGGTGAGGACGCCGCTGAAGGCGTACATCCCGGCCGCGATGTCCGCTACCGAGATGCCCGCCTTGGCCGGGTGCTCCGGCGTGCCGGTCACCGACAGCAGCCCCGCCTCGCACTGGACGAGCAGGTCGTAGGCCTTCTTGCCGGCGTACGGCCGGCTGTCCCGTAGCCGGAGATCGAGCAGCAGATCAGCCGCGGATGCCGGGCCGTCAGCTCGGCCGCGCCGCAGCCGATGCGGTCCGCCGCCCCGGGGGCGAGGTTCTGCACGAAGACGTCCGCCCTGGCCAGCAGCGCGGTGAGCACGTCCCGGCCGCGGGCCGACTTGGCGTCGATCTCGACCGACTCCTTGCCGCGGTTGAGCCAGGCGAAGTAACTGGACAGGCCGTGCACGGACGCGTCGTAGCCGCGGGCGAAGTCGCCGCCGCCGGGCCGCTCGATCTTGATCACCCGGGCGCCGAGATCGGCCAGCTGCCGGGTCGCGAACGGGGCCGCGACCGCCTGCTCCAGCCCGACGACGGTGACGCCCGCGAGCGGGAGGGCGGTCACCGCGCGGCCGCCGGCAGAAACCCGCGCAGCAGCGCGGCCGCGTTGTCCCAGGTCCAGTCCGCCGGGTCGGTGTCGAGGCCGCGCACGCAGTCGGCGAGCTTGGCGGCGAGCTCGCGGTCGGACGGCGGCCGGGCGGGCGAGCCCGGCGGGAACTGCTCGCGGGCGGTCAGCACGCCACCGCCTGCGGTGTGCACCTCGGCGGCCAGCTCACCGTCCAGCAGCCAGCTGCCGCCCGGCTCCAGCTGCACCTCCACCAGCCGGGTCAGCCGGACCGCCTCGGCGCGGCGCACCGCGTCGTCGGTGAAGCTGCTGAACCCCGGATAGCCGTCCAGCAAGGCGGCGGCCGCCGCGTACTCCAGGCTGAACTTGCCCTCCAGCCCGGTCACCGGGCGGTGATGGATCAGCGGCTGCACGGTCGCCTCGGGCGTGCTGAGGACGATCCGCCGGACGCCGGCCGGGTCGACCTGGCCGGCCAGCCCGGCCAGCGCGCTGATGGGCCGCTGGAGCGCGTAGCAGCACGGGTAGATCTTGACGGCGAGCCCGCCGGGCACGGCCGGGCCGGGCGACGTGTCGACCGCCGCCGGATCGCCGCCGACCAGTTCCAGCCAGGCATCGAGCGCCGCCGGGTCGGCCCTGGCGCCGGCCGCCGCGAGCCGCGCCGCCCGGATGCCGCTGTCCACCGCGAACCCGACCTGCAGCGATTTGGCGTCCGTGCCGAACGCGCGCTGGACGCCGCCGGCGGCCGGCACCGCCAGTGCCATCGCGGTCGCGATCCGCGGAGCGTCCAGCCCGAGCGCGACCGCGGCCCCGGCCGCGCTAGCCGGGGCGCCCGCGGTGCACGTCGCGTGCCAGCCGGCCGAGTAGTGCCGCCAGCCGAGGGCGGTGCCCAGCCGGGCCATGACCCCGGCCGCTGCCAGGTAGGCGTTCGCGCCGCCGCCGGCCGCCAGCGCGGTGGCCACGCAGACGACGCTGACGTGGGCCGTCGAGGCCATATGCAGATCGTCGAAGTCGAGGACATGCCCGGCCGCGGCCCAGCGCGGGCCTTCCGGCAGCTGGCTCGCCAGGGCCGTGACCGGATGGTCCCGCGCGGCGAGCGTGACCGCGAGCGTGTCCCGGAGCGAGCGGTCGGCGAGCGCGAGATCGGTGGTGTCGGGCCGCAGGTCCGCTGCCCAGCCGGCGAGCGCGTCAGCAACAGCGGTAATGACGGCACCTCCGGGCTCGGCGACAGCCACCAGGATAGGTGCCCGCGGGCGCGGGAATCCCGGCAGCCGGCCGCGGGTTGCGGTCAGGGAGGCGAGGACCAGGGAGGTCGGCAGTGGGCTCGGCACCGGACGGACGGCGCGCGGCTGCGGCCGCCAATCTCGCGAGGTTCGGGCGGATTGCCGCCGATCGCCCGGACCTGAAAGCGGCCTCGGTAGCGGTCTGCATCCTGCCGTCGCCGGCTGGCGACGTGCTGCTCATCACCCGGCGGGCGCCAGGGCCTGCGCGCTCACGCCGGGCAGTGGGCCCTGCCCGGCGGACGGCGAGACCCGGGCGAGACGACCGAGGCGGCCGCGCTGCGCGAGCTGCGCGAGGAGACCGGGCTGATAGCGGACAGCAGCGACATACTGGGCGTGCTGGACGACTACGTCACCCGGTCCGGGTACGTCATCACGCCGGTCGTGGTCTGGCCGCAGACCGAGTCCGGCGAGCTCAGCGGGCCGGCTAGCGAGGTCACCCGGGTGTTCCGCGTCCCAGTGCGGGACCTCGACGTGGAGCCGCAGTTCCTGCAGGCGCCCGAGACTGACGCTCCGGTCATCCGGCTGCCCATCTTCGACCGGTTCGTGCACGCGCCGACCGCGGCGGTGATCTATCAGTTCTGCCAGGTAGCCCTGCATGGCCAGGAAGTACGGGTGGCGCACTTCGACGCGCCCGTGTTCCTCTGGCGGTGACCGGACCGGATGTTCCTCTGGCGGTGACCGGACCGGACGCGTTAGCCGCCCTCCGGGTGGCGATGCGAGAATGGCGCGATGCGAGTACAGCGCATGCAAGCGTGCCTCAACGGCGGCCGCAGCCGCGGCGACCATCCGGCCGTGCCGGTGACCCCGGACCAGCTGGCCGCCGCCGCCGCCGAGGCCGTCGCCGCCGGGGCGGAAGCCATCCACATGCACCCGCGGGCGACCGACGGGACCCAGTCACTGCACGCCGGCGACATCGGCGCGGCGGTCGCGGCGGTCCGGGCCGCCTGCCCGGGCACGCCGGTCGGGGTGTCAACCGGGCTGTGGATCACGGCGGATGATCCGGGCGCCCGGTACGCCGCGATCAGCACGTGGGCCGGGCTGCCGCCCGCGAGCCGCCCGGACTACGCGTCGCTGAACCTGTCCGAGCCAGGCTCGGCCGAGCTGCCGGGTCTGCTGGCGTCGGCCGGCATCGCGACCGAGGCCGGGGTCTGGTCGGTGGCCGACGTCGCCCTGCTCGACCGGGCCGAGCCACCGGCCGGCTGGCTGCGCATCATGATCGAGATCTTGAAGACCCCGGCCGGGAGTGCGGTCGCGGCCGCCGACGAGATCGTGCACGAGCTGCGTGAGACGGACGCCGCCGCGCCGGTACTGCTGCACGGCGAGAACGAGGGCTGCTGGCCGCTGATCTCGCACGCGGGCGCGCTCGGCCTGCCCGCGCGCATCGGCCTGGAGGACACGCTGCTCGGGCCGGATGGCGCAGCCGTGGCCGGCAACGGTGACCTGGTCCGGCTCGGTCTGCAAGCCTGGAGCGCAGCCCGCCCGCTATGACCGGGCCGGGATGGCCGCGTTCAGGGCGTCCAGGGCGGAGCTCTGCCGGCAGGCGTCCGCCTGGTCGAACGGGCCCGCCCAGTGCAGCCCGAACTGGTTCCGGTCATTTCGGTTGCGCTCCCAGATGGAGCGCGCGTTGGCCTGGATGAACTCGGTGTAGGCCGGCTTGGCGCTGCGCACGTTCAGGTCGTACAGGTTGCGCATGAAGACCCCCTTGAACTGCGGCCGGTCCGCGTCCTTCGGGTCGGTGCCCAGCTCGTCCGGTTCGAACAGGATGCCGGCCGCCGGGGCCGAGGTGACGAGCTGGCTGATGGCCGCGTCCGCGATCGCCTCGCCCTGCGCAAGGTAGCCGCCGTCCCCGGTGATCTCATGCAGCGCGGCCAGCCCGCCGAGCACGACGCCCTGGTTGTAGGTCCAGGTGACGTCCCCGTTGTTGACGCACGCGTCGGTCAGGCCGTCGTTGACCAGCCCGGCGTCGCCGAGCAGGCCGCGCGCGCTGAACCACTCCCACTCCCGCAGCGCCCACTGCAGGTAGTCGACGCCGCCGCCAGCCTCGCGCTGGTGCAGCCGGGCCGCGAGGGTCAGGAACAGCTCGTTGGTGATCGCGTTCTTGTACTTCCGGTCGGTGTTCCACCACAGGCCGCCGCCGCACGTGTCATCCCAGCCGGTCACCATGTTGGCGAAGATGGCCCGGGCCGCGGCCAGGTACCGGCCCTCGCCGGTCAGGTCGTACGCACCCACCCAGGCCAGGCCCCACCAGCCGTTGTCGTCGTAGAAGCTGTTCACGAAGTCCCGGTGCCGCCGCCGGGCCCGGTTGAACGTGCGGTTGACGACGTCCGCGTACTGGTCGTCGCCGGAGCGCTGGGTGTAGGCGATCACCGTCGTCAGCGCGTTCGCCGCGTTCCACCAGCCGGTGCTGCGCCAGCGGCCCGTCCACGGCCGGTACCAGTGCTGGAGCGCCTCGATGCCGGCCGCCGCGTAACCGCGGTAGTCGGGCTGTCCTGCCGCTTCACCTGCCGCCATGGCGTCCACCTCTGGCTCGCTCAAAGATCACCCGGCCGCCGGGACCGACTCGGCTTCAGACCACAGATCAGCGCGATCTGGGCATGTCACACCCGTTGCCTCGCTACCATAACGAACTGCTAACGGCCGCTGCGGCGGCCGCGCCGAGATGCCGCCCGGGTGAGCAACGCTAATGCATAGAGCAGGCCCGCCACCGCAAGGACCCCGGCGCCCGTCCGGGTGGGCCCGCCTGTCCGGCTGGACGGGGATGTCCGGGTGGACCGGCGCGGTCACCGGGGTGGTCGCCGTCGCCGTCCTGGTCGGCGGCACGCTCACCGTCCGCTCCCTGGCTGACGACCATGGCCATACCCCGCGCGCCGCCGGCCCGGCAGCGCACGGCGCCACCCGGCCAGTCGCGGCCGGCCTGAGCCCGACGCCAGCGCCGGCCAGCTCCACGCCGCAGCCGGCCCCGCGGGCGTCATCGGCCAGGGCCAAGGCCGCGCACAGCTCCTCGGCCCCGCCCAGCACGCCACCGCCGACCGGGTCATCCGCCAGCTGCGCGAGCCCGGTGTACCACACCTCTGACCCGAACGGTGGCTGGCAGGACGGCGCCTACTACGTCACCCAGGACATGTGGAACGCCAGCAACTACAGCGTCCAGCAGACACTGAATGCCTGCTCCTACCGCAGCTGGTACGTCGTCGCGAACATGAACAACGACAGCGGGGACGGGGCGGTGAAGACCTACCCGAACGTGCACGAGGACTTCAACGAGCGCAAGATCAGCTCGTTCAGCTCCATCACCAGTGCGTTCGGCGAGCACGGCCCGCACGCAGGTATCTACGAGTACGCCTATGACATCTGGCTCAACGGCGTAGCGTCGAACGGCTCGACCGAGGTCATGATCTGGACCGACAACTTCCATCAGGCTCCCAGCGGGTCGGTCCAGGGCTCGGCCACCTTCAGCGGACACGGCTACCAGGTCTGGCGCAACGGCAGCTACATCGCGTTCGTCGCCGACTCCAACTTCAGCGCGGGCACCGTCGACCTCCTCGCCGTGTTCAAGTGGATCATCAGCAAGGGCTGGATCCCGTCGACGTCGACCGTCGGCCAGATCGACTTCGGAGTCGAGCTCGTATCCACCAGCGGCGCTCCGGCGACGTTCAGCTTCAACAACTTCTCGATCTCGGCTAACTGACCGCCGCGAGTGCGCGAGCCCGGGTGCCCGCCGGCCGGCCGGCGGGCCAGAATGTGCAGATGGCCAGCACCCCTGACTCGGCGCGCAAGACCGAACTGCTCGCTGCCGCCTACGAGTACGCGCTCGCGAACGGCCCTGGCGGAGTACTCGCTGCGCCCGCTCGCCGCGGCGATCGGCACGAGCCCGCGGGTGCTGCCGTTCCTGTTCGGATCCAAGGACGGGCTCGCCCGCGCGCTGCTCGCGCGGGCCAGGGAAGAAGAGCTGGCCGCGCTCGCGGCTAGGTGATCATGACGCAGCGGGACCTGCGCGCTCAGCCGGCGGTGCGCACCGGGGGTTAGTCTGCACGGCATGGAAGCCGCAGAGTTCGCCGACGTCCTGGCCGCCGTCCGGCAGTTCATCCGAGCCGAGGTCGTGCCGCGCGAGGAAGCAATCGAGGAGTCGGACGCGATTCCGGACGAGCTGCGCCGGGCCGCGACCGACATGGGCTTGTTCGGCTACACGCTTCCGGCCGAGTACGGCGGGCTGGGGCTCACGCTGGCGGAAGACGTCCAGCTGGCGTTCGAGTTCGGGTACACCACGCCCGCGTTCCGGTCCATGTTCGGGACCAACAACGGCATCGCCGGGCAGGTCCTCGTCAGCTCCGGCACCGACGAGCAGAAGCGGCACTGGCTGCCGCGGCTGGCCGGGGGCGCGGTCGCCTCGTTCGCGCTGACCGAGGCCGAGGCCGGCTCCGACCCGTCCGGGCTCACGACGAGCGCCACCAGGGACGGCGACGGCTACGTGATCTCGGGCGCGAAGCGGTTCATCACCAACGCGCCCGTGGCCGACCTGTTCGTGCTCTTCGCCCGCACCGACCCGCAGGCGCGGGGCACCCGCGGAATCTCGGTGTTCCTGGTCGAGGCGGACCGCGACGGGGTCCGGGTCGGGCCCAAGGACCGCAAGACCGGCCAGGCCGGGGCGTGGACCGCCGAGGTGTTCTTCGACCAGGTCAGGGTCCCGCTGTCGGGGCTGGTCGGCGGCCAGGAGGGCGCCGGCTTCGGCGAGGCCATGAAGTCGCTCGTGCGCGGTCGCGTGCACATCGCCGCGGTGTGCGTGGGCATGGCGGAGCGGCTGCTCGCCGAGTCCGTCGCGCACGCCAGAAACAGCAAGCAGGGCGGGCAGCCGATCGGCGAGTTCCAGCTGGTCCAGGCCATGCTGGCCGACATCCAGACCGGTGCCTACGCGGGCCGGGCGATGGTGACCGAGGCCGCCCGCAACTACGACTCGGGCGCGGATCGCAGGATCGGGCCGTCGGCCGTGAAGCTGTTCTGCTCGGAGATGGTCGGCCGCGCGGCCGACCTCGCGGTGCAGATCCACGGCGGGCTCGGTTACATGCGCGGCGTCCCGGTCGAGCGGATGTACCGGGACGCCCGGCTGTTCCGGATCTACGAGGGCACCAGCGAGATCCAGCGGCTCATCATCGGTCGCGCGCTGATCCGCGAAGGCTCCTGAGGCACAAGCCGAAGACTTGGGCTCTGAGCGGGCCCTAAGTCTTCGGCCTATCCGAACGCGGTCAGCCGGCTGTGGACGGCGGGGCGCTATTCGCCGGTTTCGCCGCCGGCCAGCTCGGTAACCACGTCGAGCTGCCCGACGTGCCGGGCGTACTCCTGCACCAGGTGGAACAGCACGCGCTCCAGCGTGGCCGGGTCGGCGCCGTCCCAGCGATCGCCCGGCTGCCCGACGTCGCGGAGATCGTGGGCGTCGATGATGGCCGTGCTCCGGGCCGCCTGCGCCAGCAGCTCCTCGACCAGCGCGTCCAGGGTGGCGTCGGGATCGACGTACCAGCGGTCGTCCCGCCGGTCGCCCCACGGATCGCCGACGTCCTCGCCCGCGAAGCCCCAGACCAGCCAGCGCAGCTCCACGTACCGCAAGTGCCGGATCAGCTCCAGCGGCGTCCAGCCGGACGGCAGCCTGCTCGCGCGGAGCTCGGCGGCGGGCAGCGAGCGGAGCTTACTGATGAGCCGGTCACGGAAGAAATCGAGATACCGGACGAACACCTCGGCGGTCGAGGACGCCGGGTCGGTGCAGGACGGGAACGGCACGGTCATGCCGCCTACTCTGCCGCACCGCCGGGCCTGCGTTCGCGCGCCGGTCACCGAGTAGTCATGAAATGAGGCTTTCCGCCACCCCGGTAGCTGTTCATAATTGCGGTCATGCTGACACGTCGCACGTTTTTGTCACTCATGGGGGCCTCCACCGGAATGGCACTGACGGGATCAGAACTCCTGTCACGTGCAGCAGCGCTCGCGTCGCCGAAGACTCCCGGCGGCTCGAACGGGATCGAGCACGTCGTCGTGCTGATGATGGAAAACCGGTCGTTCGACCACTTCCTCAGCTGGCTGCCTGGTGCGGATGGCCGCCACGACATGGTCTACCAGTCCACTGACGGCAACTACTACCGGAACTACCCGCTCGCCCCGGACTTCCAGGGCTGCGGCTACAGCGACCCCGACCACAGCTGGGAAGGCTTCCTCGTTCAGCACAACTTCGGGCGGATGGACGGCTTCCTGCAGCGCCCGACCGCGCCCGCGGACAATCCCGGCGTCACGCTCGCGGCCGCTAACACGTTCCCGATCGGCTACTACACCAACATGCACCCGGACGGCCGCCACAAGTCGCAGCCCGACCTGCCGGTGATCGGCGCGCTCGCGGAGCACTACACCGTCCTCGACCGGTACTTCTGCTCGTTCGCCGGCGAGACCTTCCCGAACCGCTTCTACCAGCACGCAGCGCGCACCGACCGCGACCACAACAACGACACGATCTCCACCCTGCCGTCCATCTGGGACCAGCTCTCGCCGATCCCCAACAACCAGGGCATCCCCACCGGCGGTTACTTCTTCCGCGACCTGCCGTTCCTCGCGCTGTGGGGGCTGAAGTACTTCCCGTTCTGGCATCCGTTCGCGGCGGGCGACACTGACGCGATCGGGATCCCGGTGACGACCCCGTCGTTCCTGGACGTGGTCGCGGCGGGCCAGCTACCCAACGTCAGCTACGTCGACCCGGCGTTCGACACCGAGGGCAACGGGACCTCGGCCGACGACCACCCGCTCGCCGACATCCGGCTCGGCGAGCAGTTCATCGCCGACACCTATCACGCGCTCGCGTCCGCGGGGTACCTCGACAACACCGTCCTGATGGTGACGTTCGACGAGTGGGGCGGCTTCTTCGACCACGTCCCGCCGCCGCACGTCATCGACGACACGAACCCGGCCGACGTCGACCACACCGGAGACGGCACCACCCCGACCGACGGTCAGCTGGTGCCCGACTACACCCAGCTCGGATTCCGGGTGCCGGCGATCGTCGTCTCCAACCTCGCGCCGGCCCAGATCGTGCACCACGGGCCGTTCGAGCACGCCTCGACGCTCGCGCTGATCGAGTCGACCTTCGGGCTGAACGCGCTGACCGCGCGGGACGCGAACGCCAACAACCTGGGCGAGGTGCTGCACCGGCATCCGCATCGTCACTCGCGGTCCAGCCGGATCCCGACCAGCAGCCAGGTACCCGCGCCGGCCTCGGATGCCGCCGCGATCTGCAGCGCGGACAGCGTGCAGTCGGTCTCGCCACCGCCGGCCCGGCTGGGCAAGTGGACGAAGGAAGCCGTCCGGCTCAGCCAGTCGGGCTACCCGACCGGGTCGGGGATGGCCGGCTTCGGCCGCACCCACCGCGGCGACCTGGGCAAGTAACAACCTGCGGCTGGTGGCCGGCTCGCGCTGGCCACCAGCCGCCAGACTTTGGCGGCCCGAGCCGGCGGCGGTCGCGCCGCGGCGTCTGGCCGGTAACCGCTTCTTGCCCGACCGCGTGGTCTTGGGCGGCTGCTGCCGCTTCGGTGGCTGCGGCTCCGTCCGTGGCTGGGGCGGCCTGGCTACCGCGGCCGGCACCCGGCTGCGGTAGTCCAGGCGCTGCGTGTCGATGTCGCGCGCCAGGTAGGCCCGCTCGCGCCGCAGGTCTCGCGCGAAGGCCGGCCACCAGGTGACGATCGCCCCGAGCCGGTTCCGGATGCCGGTCAGGAAGCCGAGGTGGATCAGCAGCCAGCCGACCCACCCGACGAAGCCGCTGAGGTGCACCGGTCCGGCCGACACGACGGCGTTGCCGCGGGCGATATAGGCGGCCGAGCCCAGATCGCGATAGCGGAACGGCTTGGCCGCAGGCTCGCCCGCGACCCGGCGCCGGATCCGGTGCCCGGCGTACAGCCCGCTCTGCATGGCCACCTCGGCGAGACCCGGCAAGCCGTGCAGGCTCATCATGTCGCCTACCACCGAGATCTCCGGGTGGCCGGCGATGGTCAGATCCTCGGTTACCTGGACTCGGCCGGCCTTGTCGGTTGCCGCGCCGGTGGCGTCCGCCAGGGCGCGCGCGACCGGCGGCGCCGCGACGCCCGCGGTCCACAGCACGGTCCCGGCCTGATAGCGGCTCTGCTTCCCGTCCCGGTCCCGCACCTCCAGCCAGCCATGCCCGATGTCGGTCACGACCGACTGCATCCGCTGCTCGACGCCCAGGCCGGCCAGCGCCCTGGCGGCCCGGGCTGACAGCTTCGGCCCGAACGCGGCCAGCGGGGCGGTGCCGCCGTCGAACAGCAGCACGCGCGCGTCCTGCGGCTCGATGTGCCGGTACTCGCGGCGCAGCGTCTTGGTCGCCAGCTCGCGGATCTGGCCGGCCAGCTCGACTCCGGTCGGCCCGGCGCCGACCAGCGCGAACGTGAGCCACGCGGCCCGCTCCGCCGGGTCGGACGAGCTCTCGGCCAGCTCGAAGGCGCCGAAGACCCGCCGCCGGATCGCGAGCGCGTCGGCGATCGTCTTCATGCCGGGCGCGTGCTCGGCGAACTCGTCGTGGCCGAAGTAGGACTGCTGCACGCCGGCCGCCACGATCAGGTCGTCGTAGGGCAGGTCGAGCGGCTCGCCGTTGGGCCGGATCGCGCGGACCACCCGCGCATCGACGTCAAAGCCGGTCACCTGGGCCAGCTCGGTCTCCACGTTCCGGTGCCTGCTCAGCAGGCTGCGCAGCGGGAACGCGACCTTGCCCTCGGACAGGATGCCGGTGGCGCACTGATACAGCAGCGGCTGGAAGACATGATTGGGCGCCATGTCGACCAGGGTCACCGACACCGGCTCCCGCCGCAGCGTCCTGGCCGCGAACAACCCGGCGAAGCCGCCCCCGATGATGACGACCCGGTGCCGCCCGTCGTGATTTTCCATCGCCCGCCCCGTCCCCCCTGCGCTCAGGCCGCCGGATCGTGCCAGGTTTCCCACTCGGGCAGCAGCGCGTCCGCTTCCTTGGGACCCCAGCTCGCCTGCGCGTACGGATGCACGGGCGTCGCGTCGCCGAGCACACCGTCGATCACCTGCCAGGCGTGCTCCACGGTTTCCTCCCGCGCGAACAGCCACCGCTCGCCCGACAGCGCCGCGCCGATCAGCCGGTCGTAGGGCCGCATGTCGCCGGCCGGCTGCTCGGCGAACGTCAGCTCCTCCCGCTGCGGCTGCCAGCCAGGACCCTGCTTCTTGCCGACCAGGGTGAGGCCGACCTCGGCGTTGGGCCAGATGCGGAAGCGGAGGCCGTTGCGGATCTGCTGCGGCGAGACGTCAAAGGTGTCCCTGGGCGGGCGGCGGAACCGCACGGTCACCTCGGTCGCGGTCACCGGCATGCACTTGCCGGCCCGGATCAGGATGGGCACGCCGGCCCAGCGCCACGTGTCGGCGGCGAGCCGGACCGCCGCGAACGTCTCCGTCCGCGACTTCGGATCCACGCCGTCCACCCGCAGGTACCCGTCGTACTGCCCGCGGATGACGTGCTCGGGATTGAGCGCATCGAGCGCACCGATGACGCCGGCCTTCGAGGTGCGCCAGGAGTCCGTGCCCTTACCGTCGGGCGGCTCGGCCAGCACCGAGGCGAGGATCTGCAGCATGTGGTTCTGCAGCACGTCGCGGATGGCGCCGGTCTTGTCATAGAACCGGCCGCGGTCGGCGACGTCGAACGCCTCGGCCATCGTGATCTGGATGCTGGCCACGTGCTCACGGTTGAGCAGCGGCTCGATTATCGAGTTCGCGAACCGGACGAACAGCAGGTTCTCCACCGGGTCCAGCCCGAGCCAGTGGTCGACGCGGTAGATGTTGTCTTCGTCGAAGTACTGGTGCAGCGTCCGGTTCAGCTGCCGGGCGCCGGCCAGGTCATCGCCGAACGGCTTCTCCACCATCACCCGCGCGTGCTCCGCCCGGCCGGCCCCGGAGATGCCCTGGGCGATGCGGCCGAACAGCGGGGGCGGGACCTCCAGGTAGTACAGGACGCGCTTGCCTTCGCCGATCGCGTCCGACATGGCCCGGTAGGTGGCGTCGTCGTCGAGGTCGCCGTCCACATAGCGGAGCAGGCCGATCATCTTCGTGGCCGCCAGGCTGTCGGCGTCCATCTTGTTCAGCTGCAGCGACTTGCGGGCGTAGTCCCGGAACTGGTCCAGCCCCCAGCCGCTCTTGGCCACGCCGACCACCGGCACGTCGAGCACCCCGCGCTCGACGAGCCCGACCAGGGCCGGGAACGTCTCCAGCTTGGCCAGATCCCCAGTGGCCCCGAAGATCACCAGGGCATCTACGTCAGCCGACATTGTCTCCCCCGAGAAAGCCCACCCTGACATGGCGTACACCCGCTGCCTAACATCGAAACCGACCGACAGTGGCGCCGCACCACCCGGCGAGGGTGAAGCGGCCCGGTCACCCGCCGCGGGTGACGCGCGCACGGAAGCCGGGCGCGACTATGACCGGAGCACGGGCGCCAGGTGGCGCTACCGCAGGCAGTTGTGAGGATGGACCCGACTTGACTGTACTTTCGGTAGCAGACCGCGAAACGCGCGGACGCGAGGCACGAACGGCGGTGCCGCGGTCGGGACAGGGACGGTGGCGGGCACCGGCGGACCGGCCTGACCCGGTCGCACTGCTGGCGGAGCAGGCGAAGGACCGGGTGCCCGACCTGGTCCCGGTGCGCTACGGCCGGATGCTGCTGTCGCCGTTCAGCTTCTACCGCGGCGCGGCGCTCATCATGGCGTCCGACCTGGCGACGGTGCCGCGATCGGGCATCAGCGTGCAGCTGTGCGGGGACGCGCACCTGTCGAACTTCGGCGTATTCGGCACGCCGGAGCGAAAGATGATCTTCGACATCAACGACTTCGACGAGACGCTGCCCGGCCCGTGGGAGTGGGACCTGAAGCGGCTCGCGGCGAGCTTCGAGATCATGGGCCGGGACCGCGGGTTCAGCCCGGCCGACCGGCGGTCCGTCGTACTGACGGCGGCCAGGGAGTACCGCCAGCGCATGCGCCGCGCCGCCCGGCTCCGCACGCTCGCCGTCTGGTATGACGACCTCGACGTCGCCGCGCTGGTGCGGGTCCTCGACAAGGAAGCGGCGTCGGTCCCGCACGGCAAGGACGCCAGGCGCCGCGCGATGCGCAGCCTGCGCCAGGCCAGAACCCGCGACAGCGCGCACGTCTACGCCAAGCGCACCGCCGAGGTCGGGGGCGAGCCCCGGATCGTCGCCGACCCGCCGCTGATCGTGCCGGCCGAGGACCTGATCGAACCGGGGTCGGACTGGGCCGGCACCGAACGGATGCTGGCCGGGGTGATCAGCGAGTACCGCGGCACGCTGGACCGGCGGCAGCACCCGATCGAGGAGTTCCGGTACGTGCACGCCGCCCGCAAGGTGGTCGGGGTCGGCAGCGTCGGCACTCGCTGCTTCATCCTGCTGTTCCTCGGCCGGGACGCCGACGACCCGCTGTTCCTGCAGGTCAAGGAGGCCGGTCCGTCCGTGCTTGAGCGGTTCCTGGGCAAGAGCGCGGTCGCGAGCAACGGCGAGCGGGTCGTCACCGGCCAGCGGCTGATGCAGGCCGCGAGCGACATCTTCCTGGGCTGGGTGACCGCCACTGGCCTGGACGGGAAGAGTCGCGACTTCTATGTCCGGCAGTTCCAGGACTGGAAGGGCAGCGCCGATGTGGACAGTCTGCGGGTGCCTGGCGCGCACGCGTACGCGCGGATCTGCGGGGCGACCCTGGCCCGCGCGCACGCCCGGTCCGGTGACCGCATAGCGATCGCGTCCTATCTGGGCAAGAGCGAGGCGTTCGACACTGCGATCGCGGACTTCTCGGTCGCGTACGCCGACCAGAACGAGCGCGACTACAACGCGTTCTCGGCCGCGGTGAAGTCCGGCCGGCTAACCGCGCAGACCGGCGTCTGACCGTGTCTCCTCCTGCTCGCGCCAGCGGTCGGCGTACCAGCCGCCCGCGGCCAGCAGTTGCGCGTGGCCGCCGCGCTCGGTAACCGCGCCGCGGTCCAGCACCACGATCTCGTCGAGCTGCTCCAGGCCGGTCAGGTCATGGGTGATCAGCAGGGTGGTACGGCCGCGGGTAGCCGACAGCAGGTCGGCCGTGACCGCGCGGCGGGTAGCGCCGTCCAGGTGCGCGACCGGCTCGTCCAGCACGAGCACGGCCGGGTCGGCCAGCAGCGCCCTGGCGAGCGCGAGCCGCTGGCGCTGGCCGCCGGACAGCGCGCTGCCGCGCAGGCCGGCCTGGGTTTCCCAGCCCTGCGGGAGCGATTCGATCCAGTCCAGCAGCCGGGCCTGGCGGGCCGCGCCGGCCAGCTCGGCGTCGCTCGCCTCGGGCCGGGCGACGCGCAGGTTGGCGGTGAGGCTGGCGGCGAAGATGTGCGGATCCTGGGCGCAGCCGCCGATCAGGGTGCGCACGTCGTCGGCGGCGTACGCAGCCAGGTCCTGACCATTGAGGGTGGCCGATCCCGCCGACAGCTCGCAGAACCGCAGCAGCACCGCGGCGGCGGTGGACTTGCCCGCTCCGCTCGGGCCGACGATCGCCACCCGGCGACCGGGCGCCAGGTCCAGGTCGAGGCCGGTCAGCGCGGCCGGGCCGTCGGCGCGGTAGCGCACGCACGCGCCGTTGAGCCGGACGTGCACGGGGCCGCCGTGCGCCTGGCCGCCGGGCACGGGGCCGCCGGGCACCAGATCCGGCAGTCGCAGCGGCACGAGCGGGTCGGCGACCGGCTCGGGCGCGTCGAGGATCGCGGCGATCCGGCGGGCGGAGCTGACGGAGTCGCCGAGCGCGATCGCGGCGGCGGGCAGCGGAGTGACGGCCTCGAAGGCGGCCAGCGCGGTCAGCGTCAGCACCGCCAGCGGCACCCGGGTCAGCGTGCCCCCGCCGACGGCCGCCACGCCCAGCACCAGCACACCCCAGACGGTCAGCCCGGTCACCGCGGTGGCCAGCCCGGCCCCGAGCCCGGCGGCCGCGCCCGACCGGCGCGCCAGCCGGGTCAGTTCCGCGTCCGCGGCCGCGCATCTGGCCAGTTCGCGGTCCGTCGCGCCGCACGCGTCGAGCTCGGCCGCGCCGGTGATGAACTCGGACACGGCGGCGGCGAGCTGACCGCGCGCGGGTGCCGTGCGCAGGCTGGCCCGGCGGGCGACCGCTGCCGTCAGCCAGGACACCGCGCCGCCGGCCGCGAACAGCCCGGCCGCCAGCACGGCCGCCGCGGGCGCCAGCAGGAACAGGCAGCCGGTGACGGCCGCGGCCCCGGCGATCGCCGCGGTGGCGGCCGGCGCGATGCCGCGCACGAATACGTCCTGGATGGCGTCGACGTCGCTGACCAGCCGGGCAAGCAGATCGCCGGAACGAAACGCGGCGAGGCCGGCGGGCGCGAGCCGTTCGAGCCGCCGGTAGACCGTGACCCGCAGGTCGGCGAGCACCCGAAAGGCGGCGTCGTGCCCGGCCAGCCGCTCGATGTACCGCAGCAACGCCCGGCCGACGGACAGGCCGCGGACCGCGACCACCGCCACGGAGATGGCGATGATGCCGGGATGCTGCGACGCCCGGGCGAGGATGAATCCCGACACCGCCAGCAGCGCGATCCCGCAGCTGGTGGCCAGCGCGCCGGCCACGACCGCGAGCGCCAGCTGGCCGCGGAGCGGTCGGGCGAGCCGGACGATCCGGGCCAGCACCGTCGAGCCCGGCTGGCTGGTCCGGCCCGGTCGCCGCCCGGCGCCCCGGCAGCGTAACCGGGCCGGGCCGTGCGCGCCGGGGCAGGCACGGCGGCTGGAACCGCCGACGTCTGGGCCGGCACCGTCGCGCCATCGGACGCCGAGGCTGTGCTCATGCGCGAGCCGCCGCGGGCTCAGGCGCGGCGGGCGCGCGCAGCGGCACCCGGCGGTCCGCCCACGCCGCCCAGCTCTCGTCGTGGCTCACCACTACGACGGTCGCCGGCCGGAGCGCGGCGCCGACCCGGGTCCGCAGCCCGGCCGCGCTCTCGCCGTCGAGATGCGCCGTCGGCTCGTCCAGCAGCACCACCGGTGCCTGCCGGAGGAACGCCCTGGCCAGCGCGATGCGCTGGCGCTGCCCGGCGGACAGCTGCAGACCCCGCTCGCCGATCCGGGTGCCGTAGCCGGCCGGCAGTCCGGCGATGAACTCGCCGGCGCCCGCCAGCTCCGCGGCGGCCTCGACCAGGTCCGGGCCCGCGGTCGGCCGCCCGAGCGCGATGTTGTCCCGGATGGTGCCGGCGAACAAGGTCGGCTGCTGCGGCACCCAGGCGATCTGGTCGCGCCAGCCGCGGACATCGAGGCCTGCGGCCGGGCACCCGCCCGCCCGCAACTCGCCGGACACGGGGTCGGCGTACCGCAGCAGGACCGCCAGCAGGGTGGACTTGCCGGCCCCGCTCGGCCCGCTGACCATGACCTTGTCGCCGGGCGCCAGCCGCAGGCTGAGACCGGCCAGCGCGGGCGCGTCCCGGCCGGGATACGCGACCGTCACGCCAGCCAGCTCGATCACGTCGCGGCGCAGGTCCGCGCGGCGGCCAGCACCGCGACCAGCTGCCGCGGCCGGACTGCTCGCGGCCGGCGCAGCGACGGGGCTGTCCGGCCGGGGGCCGAGGATCTCGAGGGCCCGGCCGCCGGCCGCCGCGCCCGCCATGCTCGCGTGGTAGGACGTGCCCACGGCGCGCAGCGGCAGGTAGACCTCGGGCGTCAGCAGCAAGATCAGCATGGCCTCCTGGTAGCCCAGGTGACCGCCGAGCAACCGCAGCCCGACCTCGACGGCCACCAGGGCGGTGGCGAGGGTGGCGGCCAGGTCCAGCACCAGCGCGGACAGGAAGGCCTGCCGCAGCGTCGCCATCGTCGCCTGCCTGTGCTCACCGGTAACCCGGCCGATGACGTCGGCCTGGCGCTTGCCCTGGCCGAAGAGCTTCAGCGTCGGCAACCCCTCGACGACGTCCAGGAAGTGGCCGCCGAGCCGGGCGAGCAGCTGCCACTGCCGCTGGGTCCGCGCTTTGGTGTGCAGCCCGACCAGCACGGCGAAGACGGGCACCACCGGCAAGGTGATGGCGATGATGACCGCCGACACCCAGTCGGCCACCGCGATCCTGGCGATGACGGCGGCGGGCACCAGGACCGCGAGCAGGACCTGGGGCAGATAGCGGGCGAAGTACCCGTCCAGGCTGTCCAGGCCGTGCGTGGCCAGTGCGGTGAGCTCGCCCGGACCCTCGCGGCTCAGCCAGCCGGGGCCGAGAGCCGCGGCTCTGGCCAGGAGCCGGCGCCGCAGCTGCGACCGCACCGTGGCCGAGGCGCGCAGCGCGGCTGCCTCGCCCGCCCAGCCGACGACCGCGCGGCCCGCGACGACCAGCAGCAGCGCGGCGAGCGTACTGCCGAGCGCCCCCGGCACCCGGCCGGCCGGACCGGTGCCCCACGGAGCGGCGCCGGCCAGCGCGCGGGCGAGCAGGCCCGCCTGCGCGATGATCAGGATCGTGGCCGCCACGCCCAGGCAGACGGTCAGCCCCAGCAGGCCCCGCGCGGCCCGCGCCTGGGCCAGCAGCCGCCGGTCGAACGGGCGCATGAGCGGCCGGGCCGGCGCCCGCCGGCCCCGGTCAGCGGCGAGGGCCACGCGGCCGCCGCCATCCGCGCGGCAACTCCCAGCCGCGCCGCTGCTGGTTCGCGGGTACCGCGGCCGGCCCAGCCGGGCCAGCTGGCCGCGGCGACCGGGGCGGGCGGCGGGCTGAACGTCTCGGCGGTGATGCGCTTGCGGAACACGTAGTAGCTCCAGGCCTGGTAGCCGAGCACCACCGGCAGCAGCACCAGGGCGACTACGGTCATGACCTTCAGCGTGTACGGCGGCGAGGCGGTGTTGTGCACGGTCAGGTCGTAGGCGGGGCTGATGCTCGACACCATCACCCGCGGGTACAGGTCGACGAACACGGTGACGACCGAGATCGCGATCGTCAGCGCCGTCGCGGTGAAGGCCCAGCCTTCCCGGCGGTCCCAGGCGAGGAACCCGGCCGCGATCACGGCGATGCAGGCCAGCAGCTCCACCGGGTTCAGGAACGCGCCGCCTCCGGCCTTGACGTGGGTCCAGGCGATGAACGCCAGCACCAGCAGCGCGGTGACGGGCGCGACCCGGCGCGCGGACCTGGCCGCGCGGACCCGGACGGCACCGTCGGTCTTCATCGCGATGAAGGTCCCGCCGTGCATCAGGCAGATGAAGACCAGCGTCACCCCGGCCAGGATCGGATACGGCCGGAACAGGTCCCAGAAGCTGCCCGCGTACTCCTGGTGCGAGTTGATCGGCGTGCCGCTGAGCAGGTTACCCAGCGCGATCCCGATCACCAGCGGCACCAGCAGGCTGGCCACGACCAGCAGCGCGCTCCAGGTCTGCCGCCAGCGCCGCTGCGGGTTCTTGCCGCGGTACTCGAACGAGACGCCGCGCAGGATCAGCGCGACGAGCAGCAGCACGAACGCCAGGTAGAAGCCGGAAAACAGGGTGGCGTACCAGGCCGGGAAGGCCGCGAAGATGGCGGCGCCCGCGACGACGAGCCACACCTCGTTCCCGTCCCACAGCGGACCGATCGTGTTGATCACGGTGCGCCGCCCGGTCTCGTCCCCGCCGACGGCCGCGTGCAGCATGCCGACGCCGAGGTCGAAGCCCTCCAGCACAAAGAACCCGGTCCACAGAACCGTGATCAGGATGAACCAGAACGGGACGAACGCCATCAGACCGCCTCAGTAGAGCATCGCCGGAACGGGCTTGTCGGTATCGGTGTCGCTGCCCGGCGGCGCGGGGCCCAGCTCCTTGCGCGAGTACCGCAGCATGAGCAGCAGGTCGACGGTGCCGAGGGTGCCGTACAGCAGTACGAACACGATCACGCTGATCCAGAGCTCGGTCGCGCTGACCGACGGGGACAGCCCGTTCTTGGTGAGCATGATGCCCTGCACGATCCAGGGCTGCCGGCCGCTCTCGGTGAGCAGCCAGCCGGCCGTGTTGATCAGGAACGGCAGGATCACCATCCAGGTCGCCACCCACAGGAACCGCCGCGAGGTGGCGAGTTTCCTGCGCCGGCTCAGCCACAGGCCCCACAAGCCGACCAGGACGACCACGACGGCCAGATAGGCCATGACCCGCATGCCCCAGTACTGGATGAACACGTCCGGGACGTAGTTGCCCGGCCCGTACCTCGCGGCGTACTGGGCCTGCAGCGGGCTCATCCCGATGACCTTGCCGTTCCAGTGGTTGGTGGCCAGCAGGGACAGCAGGTGCGGGATCTCGAGGATCTGGGTCGGGCGTGTGGTCGTTGTTCCCGCCGCCGATCTGGAACAGCGAGAACGAGCACGGCTGGCAGGTCGTCCACTGCGCCTCCGCGGCGGCGATCTTCATCGGCTGGTACTTCGCCTCGATCACGCCAAGCTCATCGCCGACGAGCATGGCCAGCAGGATCGCCGGCACCAGCGCGACGAGGGCGAGGCGGGCCGACCGGCCGAAGACGGCCCGGTCCCCGCCGCGGCGCAGCTGCCAGGCCGACACCGCCAGCATGACGGCCGCGCCGGTCACCAGCGAGGCGAGCAAAACCTTCGCGTAACTCCAGACGAAGACCGGGTTGGTGAACAGGGCCCAGATGTCGTTCAGTTCCGGCGCGTGGGTCCTGGGATTGGTCACGTAGCCGACCGGGTGCTGCATCCACGAGTTCGCGGCCATGATGAACGCCGCCGACAGCACGCTGCCGAGCGCCACCAGCCAGATGGTGGCCAGGTGCACCCGGCGGGACAGCTTGTCCCAGCCGAACAGCCACAGGCCCAGGAACGTCGACTCGAGGAAGAACGCGGCCAGGCCCTCCATCGCCAGCGGCGCCCCGAAGATGTTGCCGACCAGCCGCGAGTAGGACGACCAGTTCATCCCGAACTCGAACTCCTGCACCAGGCCGGTCACCACGCCGATCGCGACGTTGATCACCAGCAGGGTGCCGAAGAACCTGGTCAGCCTCAGGTACTCGGGTTGCTTGCGGCGGTACCAGGCCGTCTGCAGCAACGCGGTGAGGACCGCCAGCCCGATCGTCACCGGGACGAACAGGAAGTGATTGACCGAGGTGAACGCGAACTGCCATCTGGCTAGGTCGGTCCGCACGTGACGCCTCCTTGCGGGCAGCAGCGAGCCGGGCGGCCGGCGGTCCGGCTCGCCCGGCTCCTACTGAGCTGCGCGCTGTATCCGTGCGGGGCGCCGCAGCGCGTGCTACCGCGCGATCGCATGGCTAGCAGCGGTGACCGGGGTCAGGCGCGAGCGCTGTGCGCGCGCACCCCGTTGGTTCCGTGCCAGGCGGTCGCGCCCGCCTGCGTCGCGGCCTTCGTCTGGTTCCACTTGTGCTTGACGACCTCGGTCGGCGGGACTTCCAGTTCACCGAACCAGCGGCTGGCTGCCATCACCATGGCGTGACCGCCGATGATCGCCCCGGCCACGCCGAGCAGGCTGCCGGCCGCGACGAGCACGGCTCCGGTCATCGCCTGGGTCTTGTTGAGCTCGAATGCGGCCGGCGAGCTATGGCTGTTGTGCATGGCGTCCTTCCTCGAGACGTACGGCACCAGGTATCTGTCCGCCCGCGTCGGGGCAGGCATCATCCGTAGCGGGTGATTTTCGGGAACTGCGGATGCCGCAGGCCCGGCCCGCGCCGCGGGCCGGGCCTGCTGACGATCGGTCAGGCGTGTCCGCTGTGCGCCGGCATGCCGTTGCCAGACATGGCCTCGGTCATCGGCATCTTGGGCCGCTTGGCCCACTTGGTCTTGACCGGTTGCGGCGACTGGACCGCCTGCGCGCGGAACCACTTGCGGGTGGCGGAGCAGACAGCGCTGCCGCCGACGATCATGCCCGCCATGCAGATCAAGGCACCGGTGCCGACCAGCACGATGCCCGACATCATGGGAGCTGCCTTGAGCTTGACGTCCGGGTAGTAGCTCTTGCTGTTCATCGCGACCTTTCCTGGAGATGTGCCTGACCGCGAATATCTCCAGAACTGGCCGGCCAACCTCACCCGTCGCGGGTCATTCCGGCCGGGGCGCACGCCAGCGCGTGTGCGGTCGCCGCGCTTCCTGCTACGTTCCGGGTGTGGACCCTCTCATTGCGCGCAAACTGGCCCGGACCGTGAACCCGTACCCCTCGATCATCTTCCTGGTGGCCGAGGCCGAGACCGCCGCGGCGGCCGCCGGGCTGCCCCGCGGGCCGATGGGGTATTTCGCCGGGCGGGCCGCGCCGATGGGCGCGGTCCCGGCCGAAGTCGTGATCGCCACGTTCTATAACTTCCAGCCCGCGCTGGTGCGGTCCTGCATCCCGGCGGCCTGGTCGTTCACCACGCCCGCGGCGCTGCTGGAGCACCGGCTGGCCGCGACCGACTCGGCGCTGCGCCGGGTCCTCGGTGACGCGGTCGTGACCGGGCCGGAGATGGCCGAGGCCGCGCGGCTGGCTAGGACCGCCGCGCAGGCCTGCCAGCCCGAGGGCCGGGCGCTGTTCGCCGGGCACGCGTCGCTGCCCTGGCCGGCCGAGCCGCACCTGGAGCTGTGGCACGCGCTCACGCTGCTGCGCGAGCACCGCGGCGACGGCCACCTGATGGCGCTGCAACTGGCCGGGCTACTCCGGCTGCGAGGCCCTGCTCATGCACGTCGCCGTCGGCGGGGTGCCGCGGGCGTTCGCCGGCACCCGGGCGTGGGCCCCGGAGCAGTGGGCGGCCGCGGCCGACAGCCTGCGCTCGCGCGGCCTCATTGACGCGGACGAGGTGGCGACCGAGGCCGGACAGGCGCACCGGGAGGCGGTGGAGGAGCACACCGACCAGCTCTCGGTGCCGCCGCTGACGGAGATCGGCACCGACGGCTGCCTGCGGCTGCGCGAGCTGGTGCGGCCGTGGAGCGTCGCGATCGCGGCCGACATCTACCCGCAGCCGCGCGGCTGACCGGGTTTCCGGCCGCGGGCCCGCGCTACGACCGGCCGCGCAGCACCGCCGCGAACGCGCTGACCAGCGCGGCCATGTCCACCTCACCGGGATCGAGCAGCCACTGCTGCTGCAGCCCGTCCATGACGGCGATGAGCAGCGCGCTGGCCTGGTCGGCGGTCAGCCCGGACGGGCCCGGATCGCCTAGCTCGGCCCGCAGCAGCGCGGCCAGCTGCGGCCGGAGCGCCCGGTACCGGGCGGCGAAGAAGTCATGCGCGGGATGCTGGTCGGTGACGCTCTCGGCCGCCAGCACGGTGAAGCACTGCACCAGGCCGGGCCGGCCCGTGTTCCTGGCCACGAGCGACTCGACCCCGGCCAGGCCGGCCGGACCCAGCGTGATCCGGCCCAGCGTGATCCGGCCCGCTCCGCGCTGCCGGGTCCTGGCCGTCCAGCGCGTCCCGCAGCCGCAGCACCTCGGTGAGCAAGGCGTCCTTGCTCGGGAAGTAGTGCAGCACGCCCTGCTGCGTCAGGCCGACCCGCTCGCCGACCGCGGCGAGTGAGCCGCCCCGGTAGCCGCGCTCGGCGAAGACTTCAAGCGCGGCCGCCACGATCTCCGAACGCCGGTCGGTCATCTGTCATCACTTTTTCCGCGCTGCACCTACCGAGTACTCGGTAGGTAATCCATGCTGGGGATAATAGCCCGCGAATCGCAGCAGATGCCGGAGACTGCCATGCCCGACGTGCCCGCCGCCGAGTCACCCACGCCCGCCGGCTTGCCCGAGCCGACCAGCCTGCCTGAGCCGCCCGAATTGACGGGCGCGCAGGAAGCGGCCGTGGAAGCCGCGCTCGGCCAGCTCGATCTGGAGACGAAGGTCGCCATGCTGGCCGGCCAGGACGTCTGGTCCCTGCCCGCGGTACCGGAGATCGGGCTGGCGTCCATCGTGATGTCCGATGGCCCGATCGGCGTCCGCGGCACGCAGTGGTCCGCGAGTGATCCGTCCATCGCCCTGCCCAGCCCGACCGCGCTGGCCGCGACCTGGGACCCGGAACTGGCGCGGCGGGCCGGCCAGCTGCTCGGCCAGGAGGCCCGGCGCAAGGGCGTGCACGTGCTGCTCGCGCCGACGGTGAACCTGCACCGCAGCCCCCTCGGCGGCAGGCACTTCGAGTGCTACTCCGAGGACCCGCTGCTGACCGCCGAGATCGGGGCCGGCTATGTCACGGGCGTGCAGGAGCAGGGCGTGGCCACGACCGTGAAGCACTTCGTCGCCAACGACTCCGAGACCGAGCGCTTCACCGTCAACGCGCAGGTCAGCGACCGCGCGCTGCGCGAGCTGTACCTCGCGCCGTTCGAGACGATCGTGCGCCGGGCGGGCGCGTGGGGAGTCATGTCCGCCTACAACTCGGTCAACGGCGCGTCGATGACGACCAACGGGCCGCTGCAGCTGGGCGTGCTGAAGGGCGAGTGGGGCTTCACCGGGTTCATCGTCTCGGACTGGCTCGCGGCCCGCGACACCGTCGGCGCCGCCACCGGCGGGCTCGACGTCGCGATGCCGGCCGCCGGCAACCCGTGGGGCGCGCGGCTGGTCGCCGCGGTGAAAGACGGCTCGGTGCCGGCCGAGGCCGTCGACGAGCAGGTCCGGCGGGTGCTGCGGCTGGCCGCGCGGGTCGGCGCGCTGGCGGGTGCCCCGGCGTCCGTCCCGGCCGCCAGCAGGCCCGCCCCGGTCGACGGCGAACTCCTGGCCAGGGAGATCGCGGCGAGGTCCTTCGTGCTGGCCGCCAACCCGCTGGGCCTGCTGCCGCTCGACCACGGCGCGCTCAACAGCGTCGCCGTCATCGGCGCGCTGGCCAAGGACGCACGCGTGCTCGGCGGCGGCAGCGCGACGGTCTTCCCGGCCCACGTGATTTCGCCGCTGCAGGGCCTGTCGCAGGCACTGCCGGACTCGGTGCGGCTCAGCTACGCGTTCGGCGCCGACCCGCGGACCGGGAAGCTGGCTCCGGCCAAGGCACCCGCCTGGGCCGGCCTGCACGGCACGTTCCGGGCTGCCGACGGTGCCGTCCTGTACGAAACCGAGCTGGATTCCGGCCGCGGCCGCTGGATGGAGATGCCGCCGGGCGTGGACCCGGCGGCGATCGCCACCGTGACGGTGGCGGGCACGCTGACGGCGGAGGCCGGCGGCGAGCACCTGCTCGGCATCCGCGGCATCGGCAGCTTCACGCTCACCGCCGACGGCGCGGCGCTGTTTGACGGCGAGGTCCGGCCCGACTCCGACGACCTCGCGATGATCTTCCTCGCGCCGCCCGAGCACCGGGTGCCGATCGAACTGACCGCGGGCCAGCGGGTCGAGGTCGCGCTGACCCAGCGGGTGCGGCTGAACCCGGAGTTCGCGATCGTCGCGCTGTCTCTCGGCTACGGCGCCCCGATGGCGACGCCGGACGAACTGCTCGCGGAGGCCGAGGACGCCGCCCGCGCCTGCGATGTCGCGATCGTGGTCGTCGGCACGACCGAGGAAGTCGAGTCGGAGGGCTTCGACCGGACCAGTCTCGCGCTGCCCGGCCGGCAGGACGAACTCGTCTTCCGGGTCGCGGCCGCGAACCCGCGCACGATCGTGGTCGTGAACGCCGGCTCACCGGTAGAGCTGCCGTGGGCGGACCAGGTGGCGGCCGTGCTGCTGGCCTGGTTCCCCGGCCAGGAGGCCGGCGCCGCCCTCGCGGACGTGCTGCTGGGCCGGGCCGAGCCCGGCGGCCGGCTGCCCACCACCTGGCCGGTGGCCGCGACCGACTGCCCGGTGCTGGACGTCACGCCGAAGGCGGGCGAGCTGCCCTACGACGAGGGCGTCTTCATCGGGTACCGGGCCTGGGAGCGGGGCATCGTCTCGCCGCGCTACGGCTTCGGGCACGGGCTCGGGTACACGACCTGGGAATACGGTGACCTGATCGCCGACCAGACCCAGGTGCGCGTCACCGTGCGCAACACCGGCTCCAGGACCGGCCGCGAGGTCGTCCAGATCTACGCCGGGCCGGTCACCGCGGACGCCGGCCGGCCCCGCCGGTGGCTGGCCGGGTTCGCGGCGGCGACGGTCGCGCCCGGCGAGACGGCGACCGTGACCGTCCCGCTGCCCGGGCGAACGTGGCAGATCTGGGCCGAAGGCTGGACGACGCGCCCCGGTGACTACACGATTGAGGCGGCGCACAGCCTGCGGGATGTGCGCCTCGCGACGACTGTCACCGTCGGCTGACCTGACCTGACCAGGCCCGGCCGGCGCGCGATCGGGGAGTGCCGATGACCGGGACCGGGCTGCCAGACCCGGCAGTGGCCGACCCCGGTCTGGCGGGCCTGCCGGGGGAGGCCAGCGGCGGCGGCCGGACCGGATTCCGGCGGCTGATGATCAGCCTGGGCCTCGCCAGCGGGGCGCTGTCGGCCGTGTACGCAGGGGTCGTGACTGTCCTGCTGCCGCAGCAGATCGAGAACATCGACCGCGCGCACAAGGTCGCCGCGCTCGGCGTCGTGAGCGGCGTCAGCGCCGTCTTCGCGCTCGTCTTCAACCCGGTCGGCGGCGCCCTGTCCGACCGCACCAGGTCCAGGTTCGGCCGCCGGGCGCCCTGGATAGTGGCCGCACCGGGCGGTCTGCTGCTGATGCTGGCGCTGCTCGGCCGCGCCCGGGCCATCGGGCTGGTGCTGGTCTGCTGGTGCCTGGCCCAGGTGATGGCGAATTTGTTCCAGGCGCCGCTGACGGCGATCATCCCGGACCGGGTCCCGGTCAGCCGGCGCGGGGCGGCGTCCGCGGTTACCGGCGTGGCGTCCGTCCTGGGCGGGGTCGCGGGCGTCGGGCTCGCGAGCGCGTTCGCGAGCCGCCCCAGCGTCGGCTACGTCGCGCTCGGGCTGGTGCTGGCCGTCACCGCGGTGGCGTTTGTGCTCACGACCGCCGATCCGGCCACGGCCGGCCTGCCGCGCCCGCCGCGCGACACCAGGGGAGCGCGGGCCCGGCTGGCGGACTTCCTGTCGGCGCTCACGCACCGCGACTTCGCCTGCGTCTTCGTCAGCCGGGCCGCGTCCATCCTGGGCTATTTCCTGGTTGTCGGGTACGAGCTGTACGCACTGACCGACTACATCGCCCTGCCGCACGGACTGAAGCCGGCCCAGGGGGTCACGATCCTGGCCGCGATCAGCGCGGTCGGCGCGCTGCTCGCCGCCGGGATCACCGGCCCGCTGTCGGACCGGCTCGGCCGCCGCAAGCCGTTCGTCTTCCTGTCCTCGGCCGTGGCCGGGGCGGGCTGCGTGCTGCCGGTGCTCTCGCCGACGTTCCGCACCATCGAGATCTTCGCCGCGTTCGCCGGCGTCGCCTTCGGCACCTACCTGTCGGTGGACGCGGCCCTCATCACGCTCGTGCTGCCGCGCGGCGAGGACGCGGCCAGGGACCTTGGCGTGCTCAACATCGCGAACGCGGGGCCGCAGGTACTGGCGCCGCTGCTCGCGGCCCTGATCATCGGCCACCTGGGCGGCTACCCGGTGCTCTTCCTGGCCGGCGGCTGCTGCGGCCTCATCGGCGCGCTCGCGGTGCTCCCGGTCCGGTCGGTCCGGTGACCACCGGCCGCCTCGATTAGGCTGGCCCGGTCATGACAGATCGGGATGCCTGGTTCGGCCGTCGCACGTCACGATGGCAGGACTGGCCTGCCGCCGCGCTGCTGACGGCCAAGGAACGACTCGGGCTCTCCGTCAGCGTCATCATTCCGGCCAGGAACGAGCTGCGCACCGTCGCTGGCGTAGTCGGCGCGATCTCGCGGTCGCTGGTGCAGCGGATTCCCGTCATCGACGAGCTCGTCGTCATCGACTCAGATTCCACCGACGGCACGGCGGAAGCCGCGGCCGGGGCGGGCGCGAAGGTCTACCGCGCGGCCGAGATCCTCCCGGCGGCCGGCAGCTATCCCGGCAAGGGTGAGGCGCTCTGGAAAGCACTGCACGTGACCACCGGGGACGTGCTGGTGTTCGTGGACGCCGACCTGACGAGCTGGGGCCCGCACTTCATCACCGGGCTGCTCGGGCCGCTGCTCGCAGACCGCGAGGTGCTGCTGGTGAAGGGGTTCTACACCCGGGTCTTCACCGGCTCGGACGGATCTACCTCAACCGAGGGCGGCCGGGTCACGGAGCTGGTGGCCAGGCCGCTGATCAGCCTGTGGTGGCCGGACCTGGCCGGCGTCGTGCAGCCGCTGGCCGGTGAGTGGGCCGCCCGCCGCGGCCTGATGGAGTCGCTGCCGATCCCGGTCGGCTACGGCGTCGAGCTGGCGACGCTGATGGATACCGCCGCCCGGCACGGCCTGGATGCCATCGCGCAGGTGGACCTCGGCCGCCGCGCGCACCGGCACCAGGCCAACCACGACCTCGCGCTGATGGCGGCAGAACTGCTGGCGGTCGCGGAACGCCGGCGCCCGGCCGGACAGCCGCTCGCCGCTTCCGACCTGCGGCAGTTCGTCCGCGACAGCGGCCGGGCCCGGCCGGTGAGCAGGCCCGTCCCGCTGGCGGAGCGGCCGCCGGCGGCTGAGTTCCAGGCCGGGCCCAGCGCGTGACCGAACCCCGGGGCCACGCCCGCCAGACCCGGGCGCAAGGAACGCTGCGGCTCGGACAGCACGCGTTCCCGCCGCAACAGCCGCTCATCATGGGCATCGTCAACCGGACGCCCGATTCCTTCTACCGGCCAGGGCTGACGTGGGATGAGTCGGCCGCGATGGACCGCACCGCCGCGGTCATCGCGCAAGGGGCCGACATCATCGACATCGGCGGCATCCCGGCGGCGCCAGGTCAGCCGGTGGACGCCGCCGAAGAGATCCGCCGCACGGCCGGGTTCATCGCCGCGGTCCGGCAGCGCTTCCCGGACGTGGTGATCAGCGTGGACACCTGGCGGCACGAGACCGCACGGGCGGCGTGCACAGCCGGGGCCGATCTCATCAACGACAGCTGGGGTGGTCCCGACGAGCGGCTCGCGGACGTGGCCGCTGAGTTCGGCGCCGGGCTGGTGTGCTCGCACGCGGGCCGGCAGGAACCGCGGACCCGCCCGTTCCGGGTCTCGTATCCCGACGTCGTGGCCGACGTGCTGGCGCACACGCTCAAGCTGGCCGACCGGGCGCTGCGGGCGGGCGTCGACCCGGACCGGATCGTGATCGATCCCGCGCACGACTTCGGCAAGAACACCTGGCATTCGCTGGAGGTCACCCGGCGGCTCGCGGAGATGACCGCGACCGGCTGGCCGGTGCTCGTCTCGCTGTCCAACAAGGACTTCGTCGGCGAGACGCTGGGCTTGCCGACCGAGGAGCGGCTGGCCGGGACGCTGGCGGCGACGGCCGTCAGCGCCTGGCACGGCGCGCGGATCTTCCGGGTGCACCAGGTCACCGAGTCACGGCAGGTAGTCGACATGGTCGCGTCGATCCGGGGCGACCGGCCGCCTGCCCGTGCCGTCCGCGGGATGGCGTGACGATGCTGGTCGCCGCCGCGCTCTGCCCGGCCCCGCCGCTGCTGGCCAGGGAGCTGACCGGCGCCGACCCGGTCGTGCCGGACCTGCGGGAGGCGTGCCGGGCGGCGGTAGCGGCGGCGCTGGCCAGCGAGCCCGAGCTCGTCGTTGTGGTCGGTGTCGCCGAGATCGCGGGCAGCTTCGACCCGGCCGGGCGGCTGGACCTTGCTGCCTTCGCGCCTGCGCTGGGCGGCCTGCCACCGCAGGTGCCGACGCTGCCGCCGGCCCTCGGACTGGGCGGGCTGCTGCTGGACCTGGCGGGTTACCGCGGCCCGCGGGCCCTGCACGCGGTCACCGAGGACGACCCAGCCGGAGCGTGCGCGGCGCTCGGCGAGCAGCTGGCCGGCCAGGCCGGCCGGGTGGCCCTGCTGGTGCTCGCCGACGGCAGCGCCCGGCGGACCCTGAAGGCACCCGGCTACCTGGACGAGCGCAGCGCACCGTTCGACGAGGAGATCGCGCGGCTGCTCGCCGGACCGGACCTCACCCCGCTGCTGGCCGTTGACCCGGATCTGGCCAGGGAACTGATGGCCACCGGGCGGCCCGCTTGGCAGGTACTGGCCGGCGCCGCGCGCGGCCTGCGCGCCACGACCGAGATCCGGTACCGCGACGATCCGTTCGGGGTGGCCTACCTGGTGGCGGCGATGGGTTTCAGCGCGCCGCCGGCGGTCGCGCTGCGGCCGGTGGAGGACCGTGACCTAGATGCGACATTCGAGTACATGCGCGACCGGCAGTCGGTGCATATGGCCGCGTTCACCGCGCCCGACCCGGACGATCGGGCGGCGTTCGACGCGCACATGGCGATGGTGCGGACCTCGCCCGGCATCACCCACCGGGCCGTGACGTGTGACGGTGAACTGGCCGGCCACGTCGCGTCGTTCGTCGTCGACGGCGACACCGAGGTGACCTACTGGATCGGCCGGGCGTGGTGGGGGCGAGGCGTCGCGAGCCGGGCGCTGGAGCTGCTGCTGGAGCTCGTCCCGACCCGGCCGCTGCACGCCCGGGCCGCCAGTGACAACGTCGCGTCGCTGCGCGTCCTGGCCAAGGCCGGATTCGTCCCGGTCGGCCGGGAGATCTCCTATGCCCGGGCGCGCGGCACCGAGATCGAGGAGACGATCCTGCGCAAGGACTGAATGTCCCCGCGGGGGCGTCCCCCGGGCCAGCACAGCTCAGTCACCGAGCTGGGCGGCGAACCGGCCGGCCACCTCCAGGTACTCCTCGACCATGCTGGCGACGACCTCGCGGGCCGGGCGGACTCGGTCCAGCAGGCCGACGCCCTGGCCGACGAAGTAGGTTGCCAGCTGCTGCGCGCCGCTGCCCGGCCTGGCCGAGGAGCGCGTGATCCGCTGCTGCGCGCCGGCCGTCAGCAGCGTCTGCAGCGGCATCTGCAGGGCCGCCGGGGCCGCCTCGCTCTCCCATTCATCCGTCCACGCGCTGCGCAGCATCCGGGCCGGCTTGCCGGTGAGCGACCGGGACCGCACCGTGTCGCTGGAGGAGGCGGCCAGCATCTTCTGCTGCACCGCCGGGTCGGTCTCGGCCTCCTGGGTGGTCAGCCAGACCGAGCCGCACCACACGCCCTGGGCCCCGAGCGCAATCGCGGCGGCCATCTGCGCGCCGGTGACGATGCCGCCAGCCGCGAGCACCGGCGTCGGCGCGACGGCGCGCACCACCTCAGGGACCAGGACCATCGTCGCGACCGTGCCAGTGTGGCCGCCGGCCTCGGTGCCCTGCGCGACGATCAGGTCCACCCCGGCCGCCTGCTGCCGGCGCGCGTGCTCGACGGTGCCGACCAGGGCGGCCACGACGATGCCGCGAGCGTGCGCCTGCTCGGTCAGCTCGGCCGGCGGCGGGCCGAGCGCGCTGGCCACCAGCCGGATGGGATGCCCGAACGCGACGTCCAGCAGGGTCCCGGCGGCCTGCGGCGAGACGCTGAGCGTTCCCCGGCGGCCGGTGAGGTGGTCGGGCAGGGCGGGCACCTCGTAGCGGTCGAGCAGGTCAGCGACGAACTCGCGGTGCCGGTCCGGGATCGGCGGGCCGGCGGTGCTTGGCTGCCGCCGGCGGTGTCTTGGCTGCCGCCGGCCGGGCCCTGGCTGCCATCGCCCTGGCCGGCGCCGGCCCCACGTCGGCGAACTTGGCCGGCAGCAGCAGGTCCACGCCGTAGGGCTTGCCGCCGGTCTGCTCGTCGATCCAGGTCAGGTCCGTCTCGAGGCCTGCCGGGCTGTGCGCGACCGCGCCCAGCACCCCGAACCCGCCGGCGTTCGTGACCGCCGCGACCACGTCCCGGCAGTGGCTGAAGGCGAAGATCGGGACGTCGATGCCGAGCCGCTCGCAGAGCTGGGTGAACACCGGTACTCCTCCCTGCCCGTGCACTGTGGCCGGGCACAAGACGCGCCGCGCTGCTGTTACAACTGTCAGCTGACCTGGCCATGGTCGGCTAGCGGACAAATTGTTACGATATTTAACTAGCTTTAGATCTGTAAACAGCCGGTCCGGGTGCACGGGCGGGCCGACACCCGGGAGGGTCGCACATGCGGGATGCAGTCATCGTCGAGGCGGTCAGGACTCCAGTTGGCAAGCGGAACGGGGGACTGGCGGGCGTGCACGCGGGCGACCTGTCTTCGCACGTGCTGACGGCGCTGGCCGAGCGCAGCGGCATCGACCCGGCCCTGGTCGAGGACGTCATCTGGGGCTGCGTCAGCCAGGTCGGCGAGCAGACCCTCGACATCGCCCGCACTGCCCTGCTGGGCGCGGGCTGGCCAGAGACGGTGCCCGGCACGACGGTCGACCGGCAGTGCGGTTCCTCCCAGCAGGCGATCAGCTTCGCGGCCGCCTGCGTGATCGCGGGGCAGTACGACGTCGCCGTGGCCGGCGGGGTGGAGTCGATGAGCCGGGTGCCGATGGGATCGTCCGTGGCCGGAGGCGCGCACGGCATGCCGTTCAGCGACGGCTTCCGGGCCCGGTACAACGACGTGTTCCCCAACCAGGGCATCGGCGCGGAGATGATCGTCGAGCGGTGGGGCCTTACCGAGGACGCAGCTGGACGAGTACAGTCTCGGCTCGCACGCCAAGGCCGCCGCGGCGCAGGACGAAGGCCGGTTCGCCGGCCAGATCGCCGCCGTGACCGCGCCCGATGGCACCAAGGTGGAGACCGACGAAGGCGTCCGCCGGGGCAGCACGATCGAAGCGCTGGGTGCGCTGAAGCCCGCATTCAAGAAGGACGGCAGCGGCACGATCACGGCCGGGAACAGCTCGCAGATCTCGGACGGCGCCGCCGCCCTGCTGATCATGACCAGCGAGAAGGCGGCCGAGCTCGGCCTGATCCCGATCGCCAGGATCCACACCGCGGTAGTGACGGGGGACGACCCGATCATCATGCTGACTGCCCCGATACCGGCCACCGCGCTGGCGCTGAAGCGCAGCGGGCTGAAGATCGAGGACATCGGCGTGTTCGAGGTGAACGAGGCCTTCGCCTCGGTGCCGGTCGCCTGGCTCCGGGAGACCGGCGCGGACCCGGCCCGGCTCAACCCGAACGGCGGGGCGATCGCACTCGGGCACCCGCTCGGCGGCAGCGGCGCCCGGATCATGACCACCATGGTCCACCACATGCGCGAGACGGGCACAAAGTACGGCCTGCAGACCATGTGCGAGGGCGGCGGCCAGGCGAACGCCACCATTCTCGAGCTGCTCTGAGCGGCGGCGGCCGCCGCCAGGCAGACTTAGTGCCTGCCCGGTGACCAGCTGAGGTCCGCCGGGCAGGCACTGGGTGGAGGTCAGCAGTGTCGGCCTGGTTCTCGGCGCAGGTCGTCCAGACCGGGCGGCTGCCGCTGTTCTGCTTCTTCGTCGCGTTCGTGTGCGGGTTTGTCGGCATCCGCATGTCGGTGCGGCTCATCCGGGCTCGCGTGCGCTGGTGGCCGGGGAACCTCACGACCGGCAGCCTGCACGTGCACCACATGGTGTTCGGCGTCGTGCTGACGGCGGCCGGCGGCATCGCCGGGCTGGCGGCGCCGGTGCACTCGCTCGCCTGGCGGTCGGCTGCCGCCGCTACCTTCGGGCTGGGCATGGCGCTGGTCCTCGACGAGTTCGCGCTCATCCTGCACCTGCGCGACGTCTACTGGGCCAACGAGGGCCGGCTCTCGGTTGACGCGGTCTTCGTCGCCGGCGGGGTGACAGCGCTGCTCGTCATCGGCGTCAGTCCGGTCGGCGAGCAGTCGGCGGCGGCGGCGCGGCACATCCCTGGCGGCCCGGCCGCGCTCATCGTGACGATCTCAGCCGGCTTCCTGCTGGCTGGCATCACGCTGCTGAAGGGCAAGCCGTGGACGGCGCTGCTCGGCATATTCGTGCCCGCCATCCTGGTCGTCGGCGCGATCCGGCTGGCCCGGCCCGGCTCGGTCTGGGCCCGCTGGCGGTACCGGGACCGGCCGTCCAGGCTCGCTCGCGCCGTACGCCGGGAACGGCGGCTGCGCGCGCCCACGATCCGGGCGAAGAACCGGATCCAGGACCTGCTGACCGGCCTGCACGACCAGCCCGACCCGGCCGCCGGCGGGCAGGACGGCGACCGCTAAGGACAGCCGGGAAATGGCCGCGCGGACTCAGCCGCGACCGATGAACGGCATCGTGGTGGCAGTGATCGTGAGGAACTGGACGTTCGCGTCGAGCGGCAGCGACGCCATGTAGAGCACCGCATCGGCCACGTGCCGGACGTCGAACGTCGGCTCGGCCCGCACCGATCCGTCGGCCTGGATGGCGCCCTGGCTGACGACGCGGGTGAGCTCGGTCGCGGCGTTGCCGATGTCGATCTGGCCGCAGGCGATGCCGAACGGTCGCCCGTCCAGCGAGATGGACTTGGTCAGCCCCGTGATCGCGTGCTTGGCCGCGGTGTACACGACGCTGCGCGGTCGCGGGCTGTGCGCGGAGATGGAGCCGTTGTTGATGATCCGGCCGCCGGGCGGGTCCTGCGCCTTCATCATCGCGACCGCGTGATGCGCGCACAGGTACGAGCCGGTGAGGTTGGTGTCGATCCCGGCCCGCCACTGCTCGGGGGACACCTCGTCCACGGCGCCGCCGGGCCCGAAGATGCCCGCGTTGTTGACGAGCAGGTCGATGCGGCCATGCTGGTCCGCGACGGTGGCGAACAGCGCCGCGACCGACTCGGGCACCGTGACGTCGGCGACGACGGTGACGCCCGCGCCCGCGTCCCAGCTGCCGGGCTCGATGGTTTCCCGCAGCGTCGCCGCATGCCGCCCGGCGACCGTCACCTGCCAGCCCGCAGCCAGCAGCGTCCTGGCGACGGCCCGGCCGATACCCGAGCCGCCCCCGGTCACGAGGGCCACCTGGCTACTGGTCACTCACCTCACCCCCGCGCCCTGGCGGTCAGCCGCGCGCCGACATCAGCCCGCACGAGCGAGTACGAGACCATGTCCCGCCAGGCGCCCGCGCGGAAGCATGATCCGCGCACGATGCCCTCGAACGTGAAGCCAGCCTTTTCCAGCGCCCTGCGCTCGGGCGTGTTGCCGACCTCGGTCTCGGCCTCGACGCGGTTCACCTGTGTGTGCGCGAACAGGTACTCGGCGAGTCGCCGCTGCGCGACCGTGCCGTAGCCGTGACCGCGCGCGCTGGCGAGCAGGCCGATGCCGATGTTCCAGCAATGGCTGGTCGGGCCCCGCTGCTGCCGATGCCAGCTCACCTCGCCGGCGAACTCACTACCCGCGGCCTGCGGACCGATGCCGACCGCGAGCCGCCCGGAGTTCGGGCCGAGGAAGCTGTTCTCGGCGAAGTCGCGGCGCACATGGGTCAGGTCACGGTAGCCGAAGAAGCCGAACGGCCCGGTTTCGTCCAGATCGCAGGTCAGCCGCTCCAGGAGCGGGAGATCGGCCTCGGTGACCGGCCGTAGATGCACGTTCAGCGGCATGGGCGCAGTCTAGCTACGGAGCGCTTGACCGCAGATCGAGCTGCAGGCCGGCGACCTCGGTGAGTTCGGCGCGCAGCTGCTCGTAGCGCTCCTGGCCGAGCAGCTCGCGGATGTGTGACTCGGCCTTGTCCACCGCGACCCAGCTGGCGGCCGCGTGCGTATGTCCCTTCGCGGTCAGGTATATCCGCTTGGCCCGGCGGTCGGCCGGGTCGGCCCGGCGCTCGATGTACTCCTTGCGCACGAGGTCATCGACCAGCTCGCCCATGGACTGGGGCGCCATCCCGGCCCGGCTGGCGATGTCGGTCAACCGCAGACCGTCGTCGATGGCCAGCATCTCCAGCACGTTGCCGTGAGCCGGCCGAAGGTCCTTGCCGCCCGCGTGCACGACGGCCTGGTAGATACCGGCCGCCAGCGCGTTGTAGGCGGTCCTGAGCAGGGCCGACGTCGGCGCGGTCCGTACTGGCTGCTGGTCGCTCACTTGACTCCTTACGAAGGACACCTGATAATCAGGGTACCTTCATTCATGACCGAAGGTGCCAGGGGGCGCCGAGGGTCACCGAGGGGTGCTAGGGGGCAGGGCATGCACGAGGAGCAGGCAGAGGCGCTCGTCGTCGGCGGGGGACCGGCGGGCCTGGCGGCCGCGATCGAGCTGACCGATCAGGGCATCGAGCCGCTGGTGCTGGAGCGACGACCAGGACTGACCCGGCATCCGCGCGCGACCGCTCTCACCGCTGCGGGCATGCAGCTGATGTGGCGGTGGGGAGTCGCGGACGAGGTGTCCAGGCAAGGGTTCCCGGCCGAGCGGGCCCGGTCGGTACGGGCCAGCCTGACGGCGCCGGAGCTGGAGCGGGTACCGCTCACCGAGCACGTGTGGAACTGCCCGCAGGACCGGCTGGAGGAGATCCTGTCGGTGCGGGCCATGGCCGGCGGGGCGGAGATCCGCTACGGCGCACAGCTGATCGGCCTGCGGTCCGAGGCCGACGCGGTCACCGCCACCGCCGCCACCACCGACGGGGTGGCCGCGGGTATCCGGGCTCGCTACGTACTCGGCGCGGACGGGGCGCGCAGCGTCGTGCGGCAGTCGTGCGGCATCGGCGTCTCCCAGCGCGGGCAGCCCGAGCACTGGCTCAGCGTCATGTTCCGGGCGCCGCTCCGGGAGCACCTGAGCGATCCGCCGTTCATGGTCTACGAGGTCGGGGATCGAGGCGGCGCGGGCGCGGTGCTCTCGCCTGCCGACGAGCACGACCGGTGGGTCCTGTGCCTGGAGTGGCATCCCGGCCTAGGCCAGTGCCTGCAGGACTTCGGCCCGGCGCGGTGCGCCGAGCTGGTCCGGGCGGCCGCCGGCCTCGACCGGGTGCCGGTCCAGATCCTCAGCGTTCAGTCGTTCCAGCTGGCCAGCGTCGCCGCGGATCAGGTGCGAGCCGGCCGGGTGCTGCTGGCCGGCGACGCGGCCCGCGCGGCCGGGCAGGTCGCGGCGCCGGGCCTCTGCCTCGCCCTACAGGACGGCAGCACGGCCGCGCACGCCATCACCGAGGCGATCGGCGGGAGCACCGGCTCCCTCGATGACTACGACGAGCTGATCAGGCGGTCCACGCCGGAAGTACTCAGCCGCGAGCTGATCGCATACTGAGAGCGCGCTGAGGGCGGGCTGAGAGCGGGCGCAGCCCGCGCCGCCCGTCAGCCGCGCATCGGGTCGCCGCGGCTACGACGAGCCGCCGAGCAGGCGGGCCGCGTTCCCGCCGGTCAGTGCGGCCAGCACGGGCTCGCGCAGGCCACCGGCGCGCCACTGCGCCAGTGCCTTGTCCATCGGGAACACCGGCCAGTCGGTGCCGTGCAGCACCTGGGCGCTGAGCAGGCTGTTCATGAACCGCTTCATGACCTCCCAGCCGGTGTTCGGCTCGCACACGTACCGCGGGGCCAGCCCGCCGAACTCGGCGTACACGTTCGGGTGCTTGCGCAGCACCGCGACCATCTCCGCCACCCAGGGCCAGCCCGCGTGACAGGCGATCAGCACCAGGCCGGGGAAGTCGCAGGCCACCTGGTCGAGCTGGATCGGCTGGTCGTTGCGGATCGGGAAGCTGACCGTGTAGTTGATGCCGGTGTGCAGCGCGACGTGCAGGCCGAGCTCGTCGGCCTTGGCGTACACCGGGTACAGCACCCGGTCGTCGATCGCGATGCCGAAGAACGACGGCTGGATCGACACCCCGGTCAGGCCGAGCTCGGCCACCCGCCGCACCTGAGCGAGGGCGCGCGGGATCTTCACCGGGTTCATCGAGATGGTGCCGTAGCCGGACAGCTTGTCCGGATAGTCGCGCACCAGCTGGCCGACCGCCTCATTCAGCGCGTCCGCGTCGTCGCCGTACTCGTACTCGGCGTGCACCACGGCGTGCTCCGTGCCGCTCGCCGCCATGTCCGCGAACAGGTCGGCCAGCGTCCGGTGCCGGTTCGCCGACAGGTCCAGCACCTTGTCGTACTGGTCGAGGTAGTCGGCCGGAAGTTCCTCCTCGGGCCGCAGTTCCAGCGGCAGCCGCACCCTGAAATCGATGACCGGTGTCACCAGACCTCCTTCACCAGCTCAGTTCCGCGGCCCTGTCCCACACCCGGCCGGGTTCGGCCGACCGGTCCAGGTGCTCCTTCTTGACCCGCATCGACGGCGTCCGGTCGAAATCGTCCGCCCGGTACTCGACGAACCTCGGCACCTTGTAGCGCGCGAGCCGGTTCGCGCTGAACGCGATCAGCTCCTCCGGCGGTACCGACTCCGGGGTCTGCCCGGTACCGAGCAGCACGTGCACCTTGACCTCCTCGCCGAGCAGGTCGTCCGGGACCGGAACGGCGGCCACCTCCAGCACGCCGGGATGCGACCGGAGCACGGTTTCCACTTCCGCGGCGGCGATGTTCTCGCCGCCGCGGCGGATCACGTCCTTGATCCGGCCGACGAAGTACAGGTGCCCCGAGCGCGTCGCGGCGCCCGAGGTCGCCGGTGTGCAGCCAGCCGTCGCGAAACGTCTCGGCCGTCGCCTCCGGCCGGTTGAGGTAGCCGCGCATCAGGCCGGGCGCGCGGACGACGATCTCGCCGGGCTGCTCATCGGCGGCTTCGATGCCATCCGGGCCGACGACCCGGACGTCGGCGCCCGGGCAGGGCACGCCGATGGAGCCGGAGCCGATCAGCTGCTCCGCCTCCGCGACCGGGGCGGACGACGATGACGCCGGTCTCAGTCAGGCCGTAGGCCTCGACCCAGGGCACGCCCCAGCGGTCGACCAGCTCCTGGTGCAGCGGGGCCGGGATGCCGACGTGGATCGACAGCCGGACCTTGTGCTCGCGGTCGAGCTTCGCTGGGCGGCGCCTTGAGCAGCAGGCTGGCGGTGGAGGCGATGCCGAACAGCACGGTCACGTCGTGCTCGCGCACGACCTGCCAGTACCGGGAGACGCTGAACCGGCGCATCGCCACCATCGAGGTGCCCGCCTGCAGCGCGAGCAGCAGCATCCACGGCGGATCGTTGTAGAAGAACTGCAGGCAGCAGATCATCCGGTCGGCGGCGGTGATGCCGTACAGCTCCTGCATCAGGTCGGCGAACCGGATCCAGTAGTCGTGCCCGACCGCGCAGCCCTTCGGCGGCCCGGTTGTGCCGGAGGTATAGAAGATGTTGGTGAGGTCGCCGCGCGCACCGGCCGGCCGGTCCGGCAGCCCGGCCCCGGCGTAGCCGCTCAGACCGCCCGGCTCATCGGCCGCGGCGACGACGATCTCCGCTAGCTCCGGGCAGTCCGGCTGAAGCGCCCGGAACAGGTCCGCGTGGGCGGCGTCCACGACGGCGACCCTGGCCGCCGAGTCGCGCAGCACGTGCCCGGCGTCGTGGCTGCGGGCCGCGGGGTTCAGCGCGACCAGGATGCCGCGGCAGGCGGCCACCGCCACCCAGGTCACCATGAACTCGGCCCGGTTCGGCATCATCACGGCGACCCGGTCGCCGGGCCGGACGCGGGAACTGAGGTAGCCCGCGAACGACTCGATCTCGGCCCAGAGCCGGGCCCGGCTGACGCTGACCCCGTCCTCGAAGATGAGCGCGGGCAGGCCGGGATCCGCCGCGCACGCGGCCCGGACGACCTCCACCAGGTCGCGATCCGGTTCGCCGCCGGGCATGTCGGCCGGACGGCCGTCGGGGATCGGACTGATCACTCGTACCACTGCTCCGGCGCGACCTTGACGTTGTCCTGCCAGTGCAGGTCATGCGTCACGATCAGCCGGGCGTTGTGCCGCCGCTGCAGTTCCTCGATCTTCTCCCAGCTCTCGATGATCGCGTCCGGGCTCCACAGCAGCCCGGGCAGGCAGCGGGCCTGCATCTTCTCCCGGTCGTACACCGCGTCGCCGGCCAGGATGTACGCCTCGTTCTCGAGGCGCACGAGCATGGACTGGTGTCCTGGAGTGTGACCGGGCGTCGGGAAGATCACCAGCCGGCCGTCGTTGAAGATGTCGTACTCGCCGTGCAGCTGCTTCCAGTGCCGCACCGGGTCGAAGTCCTGCCGCACGTACACGTCGCGCTGGTACACCGGCGGCCAGTAGGCGAAGGTCAGCTCCTCGCGCTGGACATAGACCGTCGCCTCCGGCACGAACTCCAGGCCGCCGGCGTGGTCGTAGTGCAGGTGCGACTGGACCACGTGGCCGATGACCTCCGGGTCCACCCCGAGCGAGGCCAGCCGCGACCGGACGTCGTCGCCGGGGCTCATCGTGATCTCGTACAGGTCGGCGGCGTCGCCGAGGCGGGCCCGCGGGTCGTCCAGCAGGCCGGGGTGCGCGCCGCTGTCGAACAGCACGTTCCCGTCCGGGTGCTGGATCAGGTAGAAGAAGTACGGCACGTGGATCGTCGACCCGCAGTCCGGGTCGAACGGGTCGAACACCGAGCGCAGCGTCTTCTCGCCGCCGCAGTGGAAGGCGAACATCTTCATGATCGGGTCCTCCGGTCCGGCTCGGGGGTACTCAGTCGGGAACGGCCTGATCGCTGTCGCGATACCTGGGCTTGCGCTTCTCCGCGAACGCGCTCAGGCCTTCGGCCTGGTCGGCGGTGGCGTCCACCCGGCTGTAGAACTCGTGCATCAGCCGGAAGTGCTCGTCCGCGGTCGCGGCCAGGCCAGTGCGCACCAGTTCCTTCGTCATCCGCACGGCCATCGGCCCGTTGGCCGCGATCGCGCTCGCGAGCCGGCCGGCCTCGGCGAGCAGCTGCTCGGCCGGGACGACGCGGCTGATCAGGCCGATCCGCTCGGCGCTGGCGGCGTCGATGAACTCGCCGGTCAGCAGGAGTTCCAGCGCGTTCCCGAGGCCGACGATCCGCGGCAGCAGGTACGCGCCGAGACCGTGCAGCAGGTTCCACTTCACCTCGGGCGTGCCGAACACCGCGTTCGGCGACGCGATCCGGATGTCGCAGATCAGCGCCAGCTCCAGCCCGCCGGCCAGGGCGTAGCCGTTGATCGCGGCGATCAGCGGCTTGCTGACCTGGACGCCGAAGTCCCACCGGTCGGGGCGCCAGGGCCGCCAGTCACCGAGATCCGCGTTGCCGGTGTGCATGATCTTCAGGTCGGCGCCCGCCGTGAAAGCCCGGTCGCCGGCCCCGGTGATGATCCCCGCCAGGATGTCCGGATCCGCGTCGATGCGCCGCAGCGCGGCGGTGACCTCGTCATAGGTCGCCGGGTCCATGGCGTTGAGCACCTCGGGCCGGTTCAGCGTGATCTGGGCGATGCCGTCGCGCACGTCAAACAGGATGGCCATCTAGCTGACGGCTTCCTCGCGCTCGGCCTCGATGTCGGCCATCAGCAGCCCCGCCTTCTGCATCGCCTCCGGCCGGTTGCGGGCCAGCCAGTGCGCGACCCCGACGCCGATCAGCAGCACCCCGATCGTCGCGTAGATGAACCAGCGCAGCGGCGCGGGCGGGTAGGGGTGGATGTTCCCCCACAGCACCCAGATCATCGCCGCGATGGAGATCACCGGCAGGACCGCGTGCTTGGCCCAGCTGAACTCCGACCGGTGGTCGCGCCACATGAACCGGATCAGGCCGACGCTGATCAGCAGGTACGCGGCGATGAAGAACAGCGTCGCGAAGTAGGACAGCCAGGACGCGAAGTTCAGCGCACCGTAGATCGCGCCGAACAGGATCGAGGCGACCAGCGCCAGGGTGCCGCTGAACAGGCACGCTACATACGGTGACTGCTGGCGGTTGACCCGGCTGAAGGCCGTCGGGAGCAGTCCGTCCCGGCCCATCTTCCAGAAGATCCGGCTGACCGCGATGACCGTCACGATGTTCAGCGCGGTGAAGCTGGAGATCACCGCCAGGTTCACGAACACGCTCAGCACGCCGTTGCCGAAGTGGTCCGCGAGCGTCGTGAACGGGGCGCTCGCCGACACCAGGGACGTCACGTCCTTGGTGGAGGTGCCGTACCCGATCGCGACGGCGTAGGAGACGATGACATAGAAGATGCCCACGACCAGCGTCGTGAGCATGACCGCGCGCGGGATCGTCCGCCGCGGCTCGCGCGCCTCGTCACCGAGCGTCGTCGCCGACTCGAAGCCGACGAAGGCGAAGATCGTATAGACCACGGCCGTCAGCAGCCCGCTGGAGCCCTTGAGGCTGTCGGCCGGGTTGAACGCCTGGATCGTGTTGCCGCTCGCGCCGCCCTTGAAGATGATCACGAGCGCGAAGACGGTCAGCACCGCCATCTCGAAGCCGAGGCCGATGAGGCCCGTGCGCAGCGATGGCTTCACGCCCAGCACCCCGAGCGTCGTGGACAACACGATCAGCGCGGCCGAGAACACCCACCACGCGATGTGCACGTTCGACGTGGCCAGCAGCGACGACACAAAGTTCCCGAAGAAGTCCAGCTGGAACGGGAACAGCAGCAGGTACGCCCCGAATAGCGCCAGCCCGGTGACAAACCCGGTCTTCGGGCCGAACGTGCGGGTCAGGTACGTGTAGAACGATCCGGCGCTGGGGAGCCGGCGAGCGTACTCGCCGATCACCAGCGCGATGCACACGCACACCAGCAGGCCGATCAGGAACGCGAGCGGCGTCGCCGCGCCCGAGTAGCCGGCGATGAACGCCAGGCTGGCGACCGAGCCCGCGGCGGGCGCGATGAGGGCGGCGGACTGAGCCGTGACGGCGGGCAGGCCGATGGCGTGCCGCTCGAGACCATGCTCTTCCTGACGAACTGACATCGGCGGGCCTCCTTCGGGCCGGAGCCGGTACCAAGTGATTCGACTCTACCGATCGATCGATCGGACATCAATGCCCTGAATTCGCGCTGACCGGCACCGAGAGGAGCATCGCGCGCGAAGGCAAGCGGGCGCAAACGCCGCCAGGACACAGCGCGGGGTCAGGCGGCGGGTTCGCTGCTGCCGGTCAGCTCGGCGGCGACGAGGCCGAGGATCTCCCTGGTGGCGTGCGCCTGCCCGGCCGTCGCGTGCTCAGCCGCGCCAGTGAGCCCGGCGCCAACCATGGCCAGCGCCAGGTCGGCGAAGCAGTCAGCGATCTCGGCCGGGTGCATGCGGCCCCGGTCGGAGTACCACCGCGCCACCCCGTTGCACATCTCCAGCAGCGCGAGGCGGGTGATCCGCGCGTCCGGGAAGCTGAACTCGCCGCTGCGCTGGCCGCCCTCCAAGGTGTCCGCCCACAACCGCTCGTACCCGTCTCTGAGCTGCATGACCTTGACGAAGGCGGCATCGGACACGGCCCGCAGCTCGTCGTCGGCGACGAGCGACCGCTGCGCGTCCAGGGTGTGAAAGCCCACGTGCGTGCGCACCAGCGCGGACAGCTGCGCCGCCGGCGTCGCCGCGCCTTCCAGCGCGGCCCGCGCCGCCCGGGTCAGCTCGGTCATGCTCTCCACCATGAAGGCGACGAGCAGCTCGTCCTTGCTGCCCATGTAGTGGTAGAGCGCGGCGGTGGACAGGCCGGCCCGGTCGGCGATGTCGCGGATCCCGGTCGCCTCGAAGCCTCTGGTTGCGAACAGCTGCAGCGCCGACTGCTCGATCCGCTGCTTGGTGGTCAGCTGCGCCGGATCGGCCGGGACAGTGACGCGCGGAACTGGCTGCCGCCTCGGCATGACGCTCCAGACAACCTAGCTATCGATCGATCGGATGCTAGACGATTCTACCGGCACGTCCGTACGGGCGGCTAACGAGCGGGCGTCACCAGCGGGGCCGGTCCGGCGCTGTGGCGGCGGCGGGCCGGTAAGGGGTGACGACGATCTCGGCGTCGGCCAGCGCGCGCAGCACCCGCGACTCTCTCGTATACGCGAGCGGGTAGAACATGAGCTGGTCCAGCGGGAACCACAGCCCGATCCAGACGAGGACCCAGCCGAGCTGCTCAGCGAGCACCTGGGCGGTATCGGGCGACGGCCACACGGTGCTGGACGCGATCGTGAGCGCGAGGCCGAGGGCGCAGGTGGGGCCGCCGATGCGCAGCGCGCTGAGGCCCCCGAGCCGCTGGGCGCTGGCCTCGCTCCGGTTGTACCGGATCCGGTGCTCGCAGTACCGGCGCAGCGTGCGGCCAAGTCGCCACGCCACCGCGTCGTCGATCTCCTCGGGCGGCAGGAAGATCTCCAGCCGGACCGGGCGGCGGGACCGGCGCCCGCGTAGCTCGCTCAGGCAGAAGTCGACGCCGGTCAGGAAGTTGCGGTACTCCGAGAACAGGTCGGTCGGTGACAACTCGAACATCTCGCGCGCCCGCATGAGGCGGAGCCGGATGACCTGGAAGCCGGACTCGCCGGCGTCGAGGTCGGCTCCGAGGTTACGCATAGTGAGCAACTCTATGACGCGGTGTAACCTTCGCCTGGCGCGGTGCCCGCGCGGGCTGCGGGAGGGCGGGGGCGCTTAGGCCTGCGGTAGCTCGCGCTCGGTCAGGCCGCGCAGCCCATCGCCACCCGGCAGAAAGGGGGCGGCTCCACCGGCAGGTCCGCTACGGCCTGCCTGGCCCACAGCATCCGGTCGCGGGCCGACTCGGGGTGATCGCCGAACTCCTGGGCGACGCGGCACGCGCAGCCCTCGGTACCGAGTTCGCCCAGCGTGCGGCTGATCTCCCGCGCGACCACGCTGGCGCTCGGAGCCTCGGACCGCTGCAACGCGGAGGCGAACAGCGCCTCGCACCGCTCGTCGGTCTCATTCAGCCGGAACATCTCAAAACCCCCAATCGCAGCCGCGGATTGTCCGTCGTTTGGCTGCTATCAGCTTATGTATGCGGTAAACCGGACGTCGTCGGTCCTGGTCGCCATGTCCGGGTATCGCATCCCCGGCTACTTACCAGTAGGACGAGGCCGGGTCGCCGCGCGTTGCGTGATCCGGGTCACCCTCTGCCCCCTGGGGCGGAATGGCGCGGTCCTGACGGTAGTCCGGCCGGGCCCTCCCGTGGCCAACGGGGGGAGCCACGGGAGAGCCCGGGCGGACTTCGGTGGCAGCCGCGAACCTAGCGGGCGCGGCGGCGGCGGCAGCGCGGCGGTGGCGGCAGCCGCGGCGGTCACGGCCGCGAAGAAGATGGTGGCGGGAACAGCGGCGTTCCTCCCTGCTCGTAGTGCTCGCTGACTTTGAATGGCCGTACAGACGCCCCGGTTATCTGGTGTAACGCCGTGCTCGGCGACCCGTTATCCCCGCGAATGCAAAAACCTGTTCGCATAGCGCACACATCGCGGCCCGCGACGCTGACGCTGTTCGTCGTCGTCGCGGGCCGCGATCCCGGAGTCGGTGGCGACGATGCGTTCCGGCGGACCGCATCGTTCTACGGTGGAGTCCGCCCGCCAATAGAAGGAGTCGTCATGCCAGTCGAGACCACCGCCGGGTACGCGCCCGTCAACGGCCTGCGCATGTACTGGGAAAGCCGCGGCGAGGGCGGTGTGCCGCTGATCGTGACGCATGGCGGCTACGGCCTGACCAGCATGTTCGGCGATCTGCTCGACCAGCTGGCGGGGGACCGCCGGGTCATCGCCATCGAAGTGCAGGGGCACGGCCACACCGCGGACATCGACCGGGAGTTCCGGTACGAGCACTTCGGCGACGACATCGCCGCGCTGATCGATCACCTGGAGCTCGGCCAGGCGGACCTGCTGGGCTACTCCCTCGGTGGCAACTCCAGCCTGCGCTGCGCGATCCAGCACCCGGACCTGGTGCGCCGGCTCGCCGTCGTGTCGATACCGTGCCGCCGCGAGGGCTGGTATCCGGAGATCCTGGCCGCCTTCGACCAGATGAGCAGCGCGGGCTTCGAGCAGCTCCGGCAGGCGCCCATGTACTCCGCTTACCGCGCGGTCGCGCCGGATCCGGACGGGTTTCCTGCGCTCATGGACAAGACGGGCGAACTGCAGCGCCGCCCTTACGACTGGAGCGCCGAGATTAGCAAGCTGCCGATGCCCGTCCTGCTGGTCTACGGCGACTCCGACAGCATCCCGGCCGCGCACGCTGCTGAGTTCTATGCGCTGCTCGGCGGCGGCCAGCGCGACGCCGGCTGGGACGGCACGCTGCCGACTCAGTCCCGGCTCGCCGTCCTGCCCGGCCGGACCCACTACGACATCTTCGCGGCGCCCGAACTCGCGGCGACGGTGACCGGCTTCCTGGCCTGACCTAGGCCGGGGCGCCGACCGGATCGTAGTAGTGCGCGTACTGCCAGACGCCGTCGCTGACCAGCGCCTCGTCGGTGACCGGCCCGAACCGGCCGGGCGCCAGCGGGCCGATGTCCAGCCGGCCTGGCCCGTCGGCGATCCAGCCCGCCACGGCCTCGCCGATGGCCAGCGAGGAGGAGAACCCGGACCCGTTGCAGCCGCTCGCGATCCACAGGCCGGGTACGTCCGGCACCGGGCCCGCGACGAACCGGCCGTCCGGGCTCATCGTGAACAGGCCCGCCCGGCGCTCGGCGGCCGGCCCGAGGACCAGCGGCGTCTCGGCGCTTACCTGGCCCGCCAGCTTCGTCAGCACGCCCGCGTCGAGCGGGACGTCGTCGGTCGTGAAGTCCGCGGCCTGCGACCGCGGGTCGAGCGGCAGCGGATCCGGCTCGAATCCGCCGACCATGAGCCCGCCGCGGGCGGGCCGCAGGTAGACGGCGGCGTCGACGACCCGCGCTATCGGCGCGGTCACGTCCACCGCGGCCGAGGGCTGCGTGATCAGCAGCTGGTGCCGGACCGGCGCGACGGCGACGGCGGTCCCGGCCAGCTCGGCCACCTGGCGCGTCCACGCTCCGGCCGCGTCGACGACGGCGCGCGCGGTCAGCGAGCGCGCCGTCGTCTCCACCCCCGCCACCCGCCCGCCGGTGAGCGTGACGCTGACAACTGACTCGTTTTCTAGCAGTTCCACCCCGTGCCCCCGACCCGCCGCTACGTAGGCCTCGATCAGGCTCATCGGCTCCTCGATGTAGACGTCCTCCGGGCACCACAGCGCCTGCTCAGCGCCGCTGGGCTGGTAGAACGACAGCCGCGCGAGCAGATCGGCCGGGGCGGCGGCGCGGACGTCGGCGCCCCAGCCGCGGGACTGCGCTGCCTCCCGCCGCAGCATCGCCTGGTGCGCGCCGGTGCGCGCGATCAGGAAGCTGCCCGACCGGGTGACCGGCAGCTCCGCGCCGGCCCAGTCGGCGAAGCTGATCGCCCGTTCGATGCTGCGCCGCGCGAGGACGGTACGTAGTTCATCGGCCTGCACCGACTTGAACAGTCCGGCCGCCCGGCCGGACGCCTGCGAGCCCGCCGTCCGCCGCTCGATGACAACGACGGACTGCCCGGCCAGCGCGGCGTGCAGCGCCGTGCTCAGGCCCAGCGCGCCCGCGCCGATGACCACCAGATCTACGTTCATGAACGGCATTCTGCCGGAAGCCAGGGGGCGGACCTACCGGCGATCGGCCGCCGACAGCGCCTGCTGGTACAGGGCGCCGAGCTGGCCGCCGAACCTGGCGGCGTACGACACCGACGGCGTCTCACCGCCGAGCTGGTAGCCGCCGATGACGCCGATGACGGTGTCCAGGCCGTCGGCCGGGCCGACGTCGGCGAGCAACGGCCCGCCGCTGGTGCCAGCGGAAAAGCCCGCGCACCGGAACATGAACTGCGTCGCGCTGAACGCGCCCGCGGTGTCGTCGCAGCTGACCAGCCCGGTGCCGGCGTCGGGATAGCCCGCGACCTCGATCCGCCGCCCGGCCGGAACCCCGACCGCGATGGCTTCGGCGCCGGTCAGCGTCTCGAGGCTGCCCCGGCGGCCGCGGTCGTGCACGATCAGGAACGCGAAGTCATCGTCGGGGTCAGCGGCCGCCTGCCAGCGCTGGTCGACGAGCGCGCTGGCGACCCGCCACACTCCGTCCGGACTGTGCCCGGCCCGGTAGCCGGGCACGAACGCCAGCTGGGCCGCGGTGTGATCGCGCAGGCAGTGCGCGGCCGTCAGCAGCAGGTCTCCGGCCGCGCTGTTCACGACGCTGGCGGTGCAGAAGTGCCGGCCCAGCTGCCCGGCCGAAGTGAGCGCGAAGAGCGCGCCGACCGGTGACACCTGCCCGTACGGCGCTACGAGCACGCGCGTCTCGGCCACCGTTCGGACCGGCGCGCTCGCCGCCACCCCCGCCGTGGCCGCGGCCAGCGCGATCAAGGCGCGCTTCCGTGATGCGGCCCGCCGGGACCCCCCGCCAAGCGGACATTCCCGTGCCTTCTGCCGTGGCCCGGCTCCTTCCGCCGGGCGCGCTGGCGCCAGTCTGGCCAGTTCAGCGCCAAGGCAAAACTGCGGGCGGGTAAAGGCCGGACCTACGCCCGCGACAAAGCGACCACGCCGGCCACGAACAGGTCGATGCCCAGCTGATAGTGGAAGTCCGGGTCATCGCACGACGTCAGCGCCTCCGCGGCGTCGATCGTGCGGGGGAAGCGGTCTGGCGGCAGCAGCGACAGGCGCACCCGCGTCTGCCGCATGTACTCCCGGCGCTCCGGCTCGGACATGCTCGGCTCGTATCCGGGCTCGCTCATCGCGAGCATGATGCCGCTGAACAGCGCGCTGCGCGCGATCTCGGCCGCGTGCTTGGCATCGAAGCCGCCCCGGTGCAGCACCGCCAGAGCGGTCTCGATCGCGACCTGCGCGGCCTCGCTGGTCCGCTTCTCGCCCTCCATCAGCAGGGCGGAGGCCGACGGGTGCACGCGCAGCACCCGGACCAGGGACGTGAGCAGCACCCGCAGCTGGTCCTGCCACTCCGCCGCGGGGTCGACGTTGACGTCGATCTCGGCCCAGACGCTGTCGGCGAGCCCCGCGAGCAGCTCGTCCTTGTTCCGGAAGTGCCAGTACAGCGCCATCGGCGTGACGCCGAGGTCGGCCGCGAGCCGCCGGACGGTGACCGCGTCCAGCCCCTCCGCATCGGCCAGTGCGAGCCCGCGCCGGACCACGGCCGCCTTGCTGAGCTTGGGCCGGTCCGTCTCTTCCATCTGAGGTGCCTTCATCGCTTGACAACTATACGCCGTACAAGTGAGACTAGCTACATGTACGTCGTATAGGTACAACGTACACGGACTTAGTACAGGGACAAGGTACAGGAAGCTCGGAGGGCCGTACCCATGCACAGACGCTGGTGGATCCTGGTGGCGGTAAGCCTGGCCACCTTCATGACCTACCTCGACAACAACGTGACCAACGTCGCGATCCCGACCATCCAGCGCGACCTGCATCTGTCGATCGCGGGTCTGGAGTGGGTGGTCAGCAGCTACATCCTGGTGTTCGCCAGCCTGCTGCTGTTCGGCGGGCGGATGGCGGACTTGTTCGGCCGGCGCAGGCTGTTCATGATCGGCTTGTCGGTCTTCACGATCTCGTCACTGGCAGCCGGGCTGGCCGGCAACGGCACCGAGCTCATCGGCGCCCGGCTGGTGCAGGGCATCGGCGCCGCGCTCCTGGTGCCGACGACGCTGGCGATCATCCTCGCCACCTTCGACAACGTCAGGGAGCGCACGACCGCGATCGGCGTCTGGACCGCGATCGGCGCGATGGCGCTGGCTTTCGGCCCGCTGATCGGCGGATTCATCAGCCAGCACGTGCACTGGGGCTGGATCTTCTTCATCAACGTGCCGATCGGCGTGATCACGATGGCGATCGCGATCCCGGCTATGCAGGAGTCCCGCGACGCCAGCTCCGCGCGCCGGCTCGACCTGCCCGGCCTCGTCAGCTCGGCGGCCGCGATGTTCGCCCTCACCTACGCACTGATCGAGGGTCACGACCAGGGCTGGACGTCGGCGCTGATCATGGGCGCGTTCGGTGTCGCCGCCCTCGCCGCCGCGGCGTTCGTCTGGATCGAGTCCCGCGCGGATTACCCGATGGTGGCAATGAGCCTGTTCCGGTCCCGCGTCTTCTCCGGCGGCACCGTCGTCATGATGCTGTGGGCGTTCGGGATCCTCGGTATCTACTTCTTCACGTCCATCTACCTGCAGACGATCCTCGGCTTCTCGCCGACCGAAGCCGGCCTGGCGTTCGTGCCGATGGCCGTGATGCTCGCGCTGTTCGCCTCGCTGGCCCCGCAGATCACGCCCAGGCTCGGCGCGCACCGGGCCGTCGCGCTCGGGATGGCGGCCATGTCCGCCGGGCTGTATCTGGTGGCGATGCAGGGCGGCGGCGCCACGTTCGCTGGCCTGATGCCAGGGTTCCTGCTCTTCGGGGCCGGCGCTGGCCTGATGAACGTGCCGCTGACCAACTCGGTGCTGCACTCCATGCCGCCGGAACGCTCGGGCATCGCGTCCGCCCTGCTGAACGCGTCCAGGGAACTGGCGGGCCTGCTCGGCATCACGGTCATCGGCGCGGTGCTGCGGTCCCGGCAGGGCAGCGCGCTGCACCACGGCGCGACGCCGGCGAGGGCGTTCCTCGACGGCTACCATGACGGCCTGCTGGTGACGGTCGCCCTGCTCGCCATCGGCGCCGTCGTCGGCTACGTGGCGCTGCGCAAGTCCGGTCAGGACCACGAGGCGCCCGTGGTGGAAACCACAGTCGCGAGCGAGCTGGCGCCCGAGCCGGACGCGGACCTCGCCCGCCGGTAACGGCATACCGCAGGGAACGGGCCCGTAGTGCGCCCCGCCGGCTCCGCCGGCGGGGCGCACTGTCTGCGCGGGCAGCCGGCTCGGACTCCCGAGGCAGAGACTGATTCGAGACCTCGCAAGCACGGACGGTCTGGCCGGCGAACTCTACGATGTGCGGGGGATAGGGCTGTCGTCGTGACCGGTAACGCCTGGAATGCCTGGTCGCCGGCCCGGAGGGGAGCGGGTTTGATGTCCGTCATGAACGCACTGCGGAGGACCGCGGGGCCGGCGACAGCAGGGCTCGCAGCCGCCGGCCTGCTCGCGGCCGGGGCACCGGCGCAGGCCGCGCTAGCGGCTCCGGCGGCGCCGGCCGCGATGCACGTCACCGGTACGGTGAGCCTCGGCGCCGTCACCAGCAAGTTCACCTATCAGTTCAGCGAGGCCCCGAACGGCACCGTGTACTACGTCAAGGGCAGCGTCGTCTACGCCGTCCGAGGCACCAAACATCCGGCCGCGGTGCTGCACGCCGGCAAGAGTGTCCTCGCCGTCGCGGCGACCAACAAAGACTTCTTCGTCCAGATCGGCCGGCTCATCATTGAGTTCCAGGTGTCGAATACCCACCGCGTGCGCAGCTGGACGCTGCCGAAGAGCCCGGCCGCGCTGACGTCGGCCGGCCTGTACTCGGTGGGCAACACGCTATGGTCCTGGACCGACTGGGCGACCGACAAGAGCGGCTTCGAGTTCGCGAATGTGAGCCGGATCGTCACCTCGTCGCCGGCCGTCCATGTAGTCAGCAAGAACGTCGCCTACCCGGCGGACATGGCCGCCAACTCAGGCGGCCTGTACTACGAGGCGACCATCGGATCCAAGGACTACCTCATCCGCGTCAGCCCGTCCGGGCACGTCACGAGGCGGACGGACAAGAACATCGACGCCCCGCTGGCGCTGGCGGGCGGCCGCGTCTTCCTGCTCGCATTCCATCAGCCGTCGGGAAAGCAGTTCCTCGATGCCTTCCGCGGCTCGAACCTGCACGGAGTCTTCTCGAAGCAGAAGTCGACGCAGGTCTACGACATCGCGGGCACCGGGGCGGGACTGCTGATGCTGCAGCCCGGCAAGATCAGCCGGCTGTCCACGGCCACCGGCGCCGTGACCGGCACGCTGAGCCTCGCGCACCTCGTGACGCTGGTGCCCGGGCCAGTCCGCAGCGGTCATCACGCTTCAGCGGCGGCGTGGCGCACCTGCTCCGGCTCGCGGGCTAGCCAGCAGCATCGACCGGGCCGGCCGGCTGCGGACGGCCTGGCCCGGTCAGCTAGCCGATGAGCGGGTCGCGGGGGAGCCCGAGGATGCGCTCCGCGATCTGATTGCGCTTGATCTCCGATGTCCCGCCCGCGATGGACATCGCCCGGTTGAGCAGCACCATGGTCGAGGCGATGGCGCCGCTTCCGTCCAGGAACGCCGCGTCCGGGCCAGCGAGCTCGGCCAGGATCTCGGCGGCCTCGTGGCCGACTTCGGACAGCAGCAGCTTCGCGATGTTGCCCTCGGGGCTGCTGCCTTCACCACGGGGTCCGCCGCCGGCCACCGCCCGGTAGGCACTACGCAGATTCAGCACGCTCAGCGCCTGCGTCCTGGCGATCTGCCGGCCGACCCGGCCAGCCCCGCCGGCGAGGCGCTCGGGGTGCGCGTCCAGCGGCGCGAGGTAGGCGTCGATGGGCATGGTCATGCCGCCGTCGCCGCCGCCGATGCTGACGCTCTCGTTGCCCAGCGTCGCGCGGGCGACGGTCCAGCCGCCGTCTACCGGCCCGACCACATCGGCGTCCGGCACGAACACGTCGTCGAAGAACACCTCGTTGAAGTCGGAGTGCCCGGTCGGCATCCGCAGCGGCCGCACGGTCACGCCGGGCGCGTGCATGTCGATGACCATCGTCGTGATGCCGTCGTGCTTGGGCGCGTCCGGGTTTGTCCGCACGGTGGCGAGCCCGCGACCCGCGACGTGCGCACCGCTGGTCCAGACCTTCTGCCCGTTGATGAGCCAGCCGCCCTCGGCGCGGACGGCCCTGGTCCTGATGCCCGCCGCGTCCGAGCCCGCGCCCGGCTCGCTGAACAGCTGGCACCAGCTGACCTCGCGGTCCAGCGCCGGCCGCACCCACCGCTGCACCTGGTCCGGGGTCGCGTGCTGGATCAGGGTAAGGATCACCCAGCCGGTGATGCCGTAGCCGGGCCGCTTGATCCCGGCGGCGCCGAACTCCTGCTCGATCACCAGCTGCTCGATCGCGCCCGCATCCCGGCCCCAGGGCGCCGGCCAGTGCGGCAGCATGTAGCCCGTCTCCAGCAGCGCCTGCCTCCTGGCGTCGCCCGCCAGCGCGCGCAGCCGGTCGACATCCGGCCGGATAGCGGCCCGGATCGGCTCGGCCTCGGGCGGCAGGTCGATGGCGGCGGCCCGGCGCACCCCGGCCCGCACCAGGTCGGTGATCTCGACCGCGGCCCGTTCGGTGTCGACGAGCGCGGCGACCGCCGCGGCCCGGCGCAGGAACAGGTGCGCGTCGTGTTCCCAGGTGAACCCGATGCCGCCGTGCACCTGGATATTGAGCTGCGCGTTGCTGGCCGCCGCCGGGATCGCCAGCACCGCGGCCAGCGCCGCGGTGAAGCTGAGCTGATCGCCGCCGGTGGCGGCGGCCCGGCCCGCGTCCCACGCCGCGCAGGTGGCGAGTTCGGCCGCGACGAGCATGTTCGCGCAGTGGTGCTTGACCGCCTGGAACGTGGCGATCGGCCGGCCGAACTGGCTCCGCACCTTGGCGTACTCGCTCGCCATCTGGGTGACCTCGGCGGCGATGCCCGCCGCCTCGGCCGCCAGCACGGTCCTCGCGATATCGGTCAGGAGCCGCCGGGCGCCGGGCAGCACGGCCGCGGGCGCGCCGGCCAGCGTGACCTTCGCGGCCGGCCGGCTCGGGTCCAGGTTGGCCGGCACCTTCACGGTCACTTCACCGCCCGCGGCGGGCTCGATGACCAGCACGTCATCGCCCGCGGGCACGAGCAGCACGTCGGCGAGGTGGCCGCTGAGCACGACGCCGGCCTTCCCACTCGCGGCCCCGCCGGGGCAGCTGACATCGCCGCCGAGCGCGACCGCGCCGATCAGGCTGCCGTCGGCCAGGCCGGGCAGCAGCCGCTGCTTCAGCTCGGCCGGGCCCGCCGCGGCCAGCACGGCGCTAGCGATGACCGTCGGCAGGTACGGACCCGGCAGCAGCGCCCGGCCGGATTGCTCGGCGACGACCAGCACCTCGGCCAGCCCGAAGCCGCTGCCGCCGTATTCCTCGCTCAGATGCAGCCCGAGCAGGCCGAGCCGGGCGAGGTCCGGCCAGAACGCGGGCAGCGCCTCGTCCGGCGTCTCCAGCAGGCCACGCGCGGCGGACCTGACCTGGTTCCGGGCGAGGAAGTCGGCGACCGACTGCGCGAGCGCGCGGTGATCTTCGGTGATGGCGATCGACATGGGTAAAAGTTAACCTTGTTAGCAGGTACGGACAATCCGGAGGACTTTGGTCATGAAGCTCGGCGCCGCCGTCGGCATGCGGGACACTCCGGAGTCGTTCGCCGCGCACGTGCGGCGGCTGGAAGACGCCGGCGTCGGCTACCTGTGGTGCGGCGAGGCGTACACCGCGGACGCCGTGTCGTCGCTCGGGTTCGTCGCCGCCGTCAGCCGGCACGCGCAGATCGGCTCCTCGATCCTGCCGTTGTACACGCGCACGCCCTCGGTGCTCGCGATGACCGCCGTCGGGCTCGACAAGCTCTCAGGCGGCCGCTTCATTCTCGGCCTCGGCGCGTCCGGCCCGCAGGTGATCGAGGGCTTTCACGGCGTGCCCTACGACGCGCCGCTGGCGCGGACCGCGGAGATCATCGAGATCTGCCGCTCGGTGTGGCGCCGGGACCGGCTGGAGCACCACGGCCGGATGTACGAGATCCCGCTGCCCGCCGCCAAGGGCACTGGTCTCGGCAAGCCACTCAAGCTGATCGACCACCCGGTCCGCGACCGGATTCCCGTCTACATCGCCTCGCTCGGGCCGAAGAACGTGGCGATGACCGCCGCGATCGCCGACGGCTGGCTGCCGCTGCACTTCTGGCCGGACCGGGCCGAGCGCGCGTGGGGTGACGCGCTCCGGGCGGGCCAGGCGCGGCGCGAGCCTGGCCTGGCCCCGCTGCAGATAGTCGCGGGCGGGCCGCTCGCGATCGGCGCTGACGTCGACCACCTGCGCGACTTGGCCCGGCCCTACCACGCCCTGTACTTCGGCGGCATGGGGGCGCGCGGCCGGAACTTCTACAACGACGTGCTCAAGCGCTACGGCTACGAGCAGCTGGCCGGGGAACTGCAGGACGCGTATCTCAGCGGCGATAAGGCCGCGGCCGCGGCCATGGTGCCAGCCGAGCTCGTGGCCGGGATCTCGCTGGTCGGCACGGAAGCATTCGTGCGGGACCGGATCGCCGCGTACCAGGACGCCGGCGTCACTATCCTCAATGTGCAGCCGGTCGGGCCCAACGGCATCGCCGACGTCGAGACCGTGGCGGGCTGGCTGTGTTAGCCGGGCAGCAGAGCTGACGTTAGCCGGGCGGTCGAGCTGACGTTAGCCAAGCGGTGGAGCTGACGCCGAGCGGCAGCGGAGGTGCGCGGGCAATGAGCGCGGATGCGGGCTACGACGAGTTCGGGCTGCTGCCCGAGAACGCGGCCGAGGCCGGCCTGCCGTTCGACCGCGCGCCCGCCGTCGCCCGGCACAGCTTCACGGTCGGCGCCGGGCAGAAGGTCAGCGCCCTCCACTGGCACAGCGCGCTGCCCGACCTCGTGCTGCTGCACGGCGGCGGCCAGAACGCGCACACCTGGGACACGGTGGCGCTCGCTCTCGGCCGCCCGCTGATCGCGGTGGATCTGCCCGGGCACGGGCATTCCGGCCGGCGCGCCGACCGCGACTACGGACCGTGGCGCAACGCCGAGGCAGTCGCGGCGGTGCTCGACCAGGCGCACCGCCGGTGGCCCGGGCGCGGGCTGGTCGTGGTCGGGATGTCGCTGGGCGGTGTCACCGCGATCCGGCTCGCCGCGACCCGTCCGGACCTGGTCCGGCGGCTCGTGATCGTCGACGTCACGCCCCAGGCGCACGAACGGCACGGCCAGCTGAGTGAGGCCGACCAGGGCGCGGTCGCGCTGGTGAGCGGGCCGCCGTTGTATGACAGCTTCGAGCAGATGGCGGCCGCCGCCGTGGCGGCCAGCCCGCGGCGGCCGCACTCAGCCGTGGAGCGCGGCGTGCGGCACAACTCGATGCAGCTCCCCGACGGCCGGTGGACCTGGCGATATGACCTGTTCGACCGGCCGCAGGGGCTGACCGACTTCGCCTCCCTCTGGGCCGACGTGGCGAGCCTGACCATGCCGGTCATGCTGGTCCGCGGTGGCGACTCGAAGTTCGTCGCCGACGCGGACGCGGAGCGCTTCCAGGACCTGCAGCCGACGGCGCGGATCGAGACGGTCGCGGACTCCGGCCACGCCATCCAGAGCGACCAGCCGCTGGCCCTCGCCCGGCTGATCGCCGACTTCGCGCTGACCTAGATCCGAGTAGACCGGACGCGGGCGCATGACCCGGCCAGCCCTGGGCAGGTCAGATTATCTGCCCAGCTCAGGGAGGCACGCAGATGGGTTTCATGGACAAGCTCAGGAACAAGCTGCAGATGGGGCGCGGTCGCGTCAAGCAGGAGACTGGCCGGGCGACCGGTGATCCGTATCTGGAGGCAGAAGGCAAGACCGAGCGCATCGGCGGCAGCGTGAAGCAGGTCGGCGAGCAGGCCAAGGACGCCGGCCGCAACATCAAGGACGCGATGAAGCCGCCAACGCGCTAGCCAGCGCGAAGCAGCCGAGAGCCGAGTAGACCAGGCGCGGAAGGCACGTTTCGTGTGTGCCGCCCGCGTCCGGTCTGCTCGGCGTTATTTGTTCCCGTACTCCGGCGCCCGCTTGCCGGTGTAGGCCGCCATCGCCTCGCCCGCGTCGGCGGTCTGCGCGGTGAGGATCTGCTGGCGGTTCTCCATCTCGATCATCGCGTCAAACGACGGGATCTCCAGCGCCAGCCACATGCCCTGCTTGGTGAGGGCCAGCGACATCGGCGGGGCTTCGAGCAGGGCGTCCAGTGTCGCGTCGACCGTCGCGTCGAGTTCGTCGCGCGGCACCACGTCGGTGACGAGGCCGATCCGCAGCGCCTCGGCCGCGTCGAACCTGCGGCTGGTGAGCATCAGCTCGTGCGCGCGAGCCGCCCCGACGAGGCGCGGGAGCAGCCACGAGATGCCGATGTCGCAGCCGGTCACGCCGATCCGGATGAACGAGGTGGCGAACACCGCGGTCGTGGCCGCGATCCTGATGTCGCTGGCGCAGACCAGCGCCAGCCCGCCGCCGGCGGCCGGGCCGTTGACGGCCGCGATTACCGGCTGCGGCAGCCGGCGGATCTCCTGTACCAGCGCCGCGATTGTCCGCTGCACCGCCCAGGACCGCTGCACCTGGCCGGCCTCCTCGGTCCCGGCTACCACGCCGAAGCCGCCGAGGTCGAGCCCGGCGCAGAAGCCGCGACCGGCCCCGGTCAGCACGACGGCCCGGCAAGCAGTGTCCGCGGCTAGCAGCCGCAGGTGGTCGTGCAGCTCCGCGACCAGTCCGGCGGTCAGCGCGTTGAGGTTGTCCGGCCGCGACAGCGTCAGCTGCACGACGCCAGGCCTCGGCTCAGTCCGCGCTACCAGCTTGCCCATCCGTCGCGTCCCTTCGCTCGCCGGTCACTGCTGGCCGGGTAGTGCTGGCCCGGTCAGGGGCCACCAGGTACCGGACTGCCACTCCCGGCCCGACCAGAGATCGAACTCGGCCTGGCGCGGGTGCCGCGCCAGCCGGGGCGCCGGGTCCAGGATCATCGTCTGCTCGTCGGCCGCGTCGAAGCGCGGCCAGCCGGGCAGCCCCGCCGCGGCCGGCGGCTGCCCCGCGGCGAACGCCGCCCAGGCGCTCGCCGTCTCGACGCACAGCCGGGCTTGCGCATCACCAGCCGCGGCGAGCCGCGCGGCGTCGCCGGCCGCCCACACCGCGAACATGTCCATCCCGTGTCCGGCGGTGAGCTGCTCCGGCAGCCCAGGCGGGCAGCCGTCGAACCGGTACCGCCACACCGGCGCGTGGGCGGCCTGGGCCAGCGCGAGCCGCCTGGTCGGGACGCCGTAGCGCTCGGCGCTGAACACGGCCAGCCGGACGCCGGCGTCGTCCAGGTCCGGCCGGGCCGTCCGGTAGGCGGCGAGCATGTCGGCGGCTGCCTGCGCGCCGAACAGGTCCGCCAGCACCCTGGGTGACTGGTCCGCGGCCGAGTCGTCCTGCAGCTGATAGGTGACGCCTTCGTTCCCGTTGCTGCCGATCAGCAGCGGGACGCCCGCGGCGGCGCCCGCCGCGACGGCCCGGACGGGCAGTACCGGGATGCCCGGCGCGCCGAGCACCGGCCGCCACACCCACGTGCCGGCCGGCCCGGCGGCGACGGCATCCTGCGCCGCGATCAACTCGCCGGCCGGGACCTGCTGCAGCCGGTGCGCGGTGGCGTCGGTCAGGCCGAGCGCGGCCAGCAGCAGGCGCCGGACCGCGGCTGCCTGCCCGGCGGTCGCCACGTGCTCGCCGCCGCCGCTGGCCGAGATCGCGCGGCTGACCAGGCCCGCCGCCAGGGGCGAGGCGAGCAGGTTGGCGATGCTCTTCGCGCCGGCCGAGACTCCGTACGCGCAGACCCGGCCCGGATCACCGCCGAAGGCCGCGATGCTGGCGCGCACCCATCGCAGCGCCGCGATCTGGTCCAGGAAGCCGGACTGCCCGGACGCGGCGAAGTCCGGCCCGGCGGTGTCACCCAGGTGCAGGAAGCCGAGCGCGCCGAGCCGGTAGTTGAACGTGACGACGACGAGGCCGCGGCTCGCCATCTCGGCCGCGTCCCCGACCAGGTCGCTCGCGCCCGACCCCTGCACGTAGCCGCCGCCGTGCACCCAGACCAGCACCGGGTAGCCGGCCGGATCAGGCGACGGCCGGGCGGGCGCGGTCACGTTGACGTACAGGCAGTCCTCGGCCCGGTTCAGCTCGGCGGGCGCACCAGTGAACGGGTTGACCGCTTCGCTCTGCCAGGCGACCGGGCCGGGCTCGGTGGCCGGGCGGACCCCGGTCCACGACTCCGGCGGCTGCGGCGGCCGGAACCGCAGCGGCCCGGACGGTGGCGCGGCGTACGGGATGCCCCGCCACACCAGCAGCCCGTCCAGCTCGGTCCCGCGCACCTGACCGGACGCGGTCTGCACCAGGCCGGACGCAGTGCTCATGGCCCCTTGATATCACGGCTGCGCGGCCTGATCTGTGGCCGTATATGTCAGTAAGCTGCCTCCTATCTGCCGCAGAAGGGATCCCCATGGGCGCACTTGACGATCGGGTAGCTGTCATCACCGGCGCTGGCCGCGGGCTCGGGCGCGAGCACGCGCTGCTGTTCGCGGCCGAGGGCGCGAAGGTGGTCGTCAACGATCTCGGCGGCGGCCCGGACGGCTCGGGCAGCGACGCGTCACCGGCGCAGCTGGTCGTCGACGAGATCCGCGCGGCGGGCGGACAAGCAGTCGCCAACGCCGATGACGTGACCACGGCGGCGGGCGCGCAGGGCCTGATCCAGCAGGCCATCGACGAGTTCGGCGCGCTGCACGTACTGGTCAACAACGCCGGCATCCTGCGGGACCGGATGCTCGTCAACATGACCGACGACGAATGGGACGCCGTTGTCAGGGTGCACCTGCGCGGCCACTTCATGCCGCTGCGGGCCGCGGCGCAGTACTGGCGCGGGCAGTCGAAGGCGGGCAACGACAGCCTGCATCCCTCGGTGATCAACACCTCGTCCACTTCGGGGCTGTTCAACAACCCCGGCCAGCTCAACTACGGGTCGGCCAAGACCGGCATCGCCACGATGACGATCATCGCGCAGCGCGAACTGGACCGGTACGGCGTGAAGGTCAACGCGATCTGCCCGGCGGCCAGGACCCGGCTGACGCTGGCGACGCCCGGCATTCCCGACTCCATCAGCCAGGTGCCGGACGAGGGCTTCGACCCGATGGACCCGGCGAACGTGTCGCCGTTCGTCGCCTACCTCGCGACCGCGGCGTGCCCGATCAAGGGCCGGATCTTCTTCGTGGCGGGTGGCAGCGTCCACCTGTTCCAGCCGTTCGCGCTCATCGACAGCATCTCCAAGGACGGCAAGTGGACGGTCGAGGAGCTGATGACCGAAGGCGCCCGGCTCGCCGACGTGCCGTTCGACCTCGGCCGGGTACCGCTCTGACGATCCGTGCAACCTCACCGCGTCCGCGTGAATCGTTACTGGCAGAGCATTCACACGGGCTGTCGGGCGGAGGAGCACATGGGCGATGGCATCCGCCGAAGATGAGTTCGCCGAGTACGCAGAGGCGGCGTCGGCGGGCCTGCTCAGCACCGCGTTCCTGCTGTGCGGGAACTGGCACGCCGCCGAGGACCTGACTCAGACGACGCTGGCGAAGGTCTTCGCCGCCTGGCGGCGGATCCGCCATCAGGAAGCCGTGCACGCATACGCGCGGCGGACGCTGCTCAACACCTACCTCGCCGACCGCCGGAAGAACCGGCACGGCGAAGTGCTCACCGGCGATCCTGCCGTGTTCGACGAGCCGGCCGTGGAGCCGTACACGCCCGAGCTGAAGATCACGCTCATCGACGCGCTCGCCACGCTCCCGCCGAAGGCGCGCGCGGTAGTCGTGCTGCGCTACTGGGAGGACATGAGCGTCGAGCAGGTCGCCGGGCTGCTGGGCTGCTCGACCGGGAACGTGAAAAGCCAGAGCGCCCGCGCGCTCGACAAGCTGCGCGCCCTGCTCGACGGCGCGCTGCCCGGCATGACTCCAGGCAATCAGGGGGACAAACCATGACGAGCGGAGGAGAGCACGAGATGGACCCCGCCCGGCTGCGCGTCCTGATGGAAGGCGCGGTGTCCGGTCACCCGCCGGTCCCGCACCTGGTGACCGGGGCCCTGCGCCAGGGGCTGCGGATCCGGCGGCGCCGGCGCATCCAGGCCGGAGCGGCCCTGGCCGCGGCACTGGCCGTGGTGATCGTGGCCCCGCTAGCGGCGGGGGCGCTCACGGGTCATCACCCGCCCGCGCGGCCCGCCAACAGCCCGACCGCGTTCGCGATCGTCAACGGCCCGCAGCACGCCATGGTCGTGCCGGTCACGCAGCGATCGGACATCGCGGGTCGTCCGATCGCGCTCCGAGGCCACGTGTTCGACGTCGGCATCGGCGAGGTGGCGGCACTCGGGCCCGGCGGGCGGACCCTCTACGTGCTCACCAACGCCGGGCTGACCCCGGTGGACGTAGCGACGAGCACGGCGGCAGGCCGATTCCGGTGGCGTGCGGCCGGGGCTGTTACGGCATCGGCATGGTGCTGTCGCCCGACGGCACGACCGCCTGGGTCGAGGTGGGCGCGCTCCCGGAAAAGCCGGGCGTTACGAAGGGCGTGGTTCCGGTCAACCTCAGCACCGGGAAGGCGGGGCGGCTCATCCCCTTGACCGGCGCCGACTTCCTGGCGATCACGCCCGACGGGCGGACCGTCTACGTGGAAGAGGGCGGCGGGGGCCGGGCTAGCGTCCTGCCGATCAGTACGGCCACGGACACCGCCCTGCGGCCGGTAACCCGCAAGGCGGCCGCCGCTGGCAGTGTCTACGGCATCGCGATGGCCCCGCGGGGGCACATCGCTGTATCTCTGCTACAGCAGCCACGCTGGCGTCGCCGCGGGTCAGGTCAGTCAGGTACTCGTTCCGGTCAACACGGCGACCAGGAAGGCGGGGGCACCGATTCTGGTCCGGAACTTCCTCGGCTGCGCGGTGGCAGTCTCGGCCGACGGTAAGACCACGTACGTGGGCGGCAGCACCGGCGTCGTCCCGGATCGACACCGCCACCGGCACCCTGCTGCCGAAGATCGGCATGCCGGCCTGGATGACGGCCTTCGAGATTCAGGTCGACCACCTCACGATGTCGTCCGACGGCAGGATCCTCTACGCCAGCAACTCGGTCACCGGGATCCAGCCAATCGACGTCGCCAGCAACGCCTTGCTGCGGCCGATCCGGCTCGGTGCCGCGCCGGCCGGCTTCCAGCCGCAACGGGCTCGTCGCGGTCGGCCCGGACGGCACGGCCTACGTGTCCTTCGTGCGACCGCACGGCCAGGGTCGGGCCGCTGTCTGGGTCGCGCCGGTCAGCCTCGCCACCGGCCGGACCGGCCAGCCGGTCGACGTCGGCGGCAGGACTGACAGTCAGGTGCGGGTGCTGGTCGTCTTCGCCCCGTAAACCGGCCTCCCGGCGGCCGCGCCGGGCCCCGGTCGTTACTGTGGTTCCTGGGCACGTGCCGGCCAGCCTGGGAGGCTCGATGAGCAACGGTTCGGTGGCGATCGCAGGCGGGCACATAGTGCCGGTCACCGGGCCGCCGATCGAGAACGGCACCGTGCTCATCGTCGACGGGAAGATCACCGCGGTCGGCGCGGACGTGCCCGTGCCGGACGGAGTCGACGTCATCGACGCGGCGGGCAAGTGGGTCCTGCCCGGCTTCATCGAGGCGCACGGTCACGTCGGCGTGCACGAGGAAGCCGAGGGCTGGGCTGGCTCGGACACCAACGAGATGACCGACCCGGTCACCGCGAACGTGCGGGCGCTGGACGCGATCAACCCGGCCGATCTCGGCTTCCGCGACGCGGTCGGCGGCGGCGTGCTGGCCGTGAACGTGAACCCGGGCTCGGGCAACCCGATCGGCGGCCAGACCTGCGCGCTCAAGTGCTGGGGCCGGACCGTCGACGAGATGCTGCTGCGCGCGCCGGCCGGGATGAAGTCGGCGCTCGGCGAGAACCCCAAGCGCGTGTACGGCGAGCAGAAGAAGACGCCCAGTACCCGGCTCGGCGTGGCCGCGGTCATCCGCGGCGCGTTCGTCGAGGCGGCCAACTACCTGGCCAGGATCGCCGCCGAGGAAGCCAAGCCGGAGGGCGACCGCAAGCCGGTGGACCGCGACCTCAAGCTCGAAGCGCTGGGCCTGGTGCTGCGGCGCGAGATCCCGTGGCGGCAGCACTGCCACCGGGCCGACGACATCGCGACCGCGCTGCGGATCGCCGACGAGTTCGGCTACGAGCTCGTCATCGACCATGGCACCGAGGCGCACCTGGTCGCGGACCTGCTCGCGGCCAGGGGCGTGCCGGTGATCATCGGTCCGCTGTTCACGTCGCGGTCCAAGGTCGAGCTGCGCAACCGGTCGCTGGCCAACCCCGGCAAGCTCGCGCAGGCCGGCGTCACGATCGCGATCACCACCGACCATCCGGTCGTCCCCATCAACTTCCTGGTGCACCAGGCTCGCTGTCGGTGAAGTACGGCCTCGACCGGGACGTCGCGATCGAGGCGCTGACCATCAACCCGGCCCGCATCATCGGGGTGGCCGACCGGCTCGGCTCGCTGGAGGCGGGCAAGGACGGCGACGTGGTGGTCTGGTCGGGTGACCCGCTGGACGTGCTGAGCCGGGTCGAGCGCGCGTTCCTGGACGGACGCGAGATCTACACCGCCACCGGCCCGGAGCCAGTCTTCGCAGACCGGTACTGACCGTGCCGTAGCGACCGCGCCGCGCCCCGGGTCCGCGCGGCTACCCGGCTGCTCTGCCACAATGACCGGGTGCTGGGGCAGGTCGCGTTCGTGCTCGCGATGGTCGCCGTGGTCATCGCCGCCAGGCTCGTTGCCGACCGCGTCAACGTCCCGTACACCATCGTCGTGACGGTCTGCGGGCTGATCTACGCGGTGTTGCCCGGCCCGAACCTCAGGCTCGATCCGCACCTGGTGCTGGTGCTCATCATCCCGCCGTTGCTCTACAGCGCGGCCCGGCGGTCGAGCCTGCTGGCGATCCGGGCCAACTGGCGGCCGATCGCGAGCCTCTCGGTCGTGCTCGTCCTGATCACCACGTTCGCCGTCGCCGCGCTGACCTCGCTGGTCACGCCGGAGATCTCGCTCGCGGCAGGCGCCGTGCTCGGGGCCGCCGTGGCGCCGCCGGACCCGGTCGCGGCGCTGTCGATCGGCAGCCGGGCCGGGCTGCCGCCGCGCCTGATCGCGCTGATCGGCGGCGAGGGACTGCTCAACGACGCGACCGCGCTGACCACGCTGCAGGTGGCGATCGCGGCGACCGTCGGCGGCGGCTTCTCCCTCGCCTTCGCCGCGGGCAAGTTCGTGCTGGCGTCCGTCGGCGGGCTGGCCATCGGCCTCGCGATCGGCTACATCCTGCGCCTGGGCCGGCATTTGCTGCGCGACCCGCTGGTGGCGAACACCGCGTCGCTGGCCACCCCGTTCCTGGCCTACCTCGCGGGGGAGGAGGCACACGTTTCCGGAGTGCTGGCCGTGGTCATCGCGGGCCTGATGGCCGGCCACGACCCGCCCAGCGGCGAGTCGGGTGCCAGCCGGCTGCAGGCCAGCGCCGTCTGGCAGCTCATCGACTTCCTGCTCGAAGGGCTGGTCTTCCTGCTCATCGGCCAGCAGCTGCCCGCCGTGCTGCGCGGGCTCGGCAACGAGAGTCCCGGCCGGACCGCGGCCGCGATCGCCGTCACGCTCGCCGCGGTGCTGGCCGTGCGGCCGCTGTGGCTGTTCCTCACTCAGATCGTGCCCGGCTGGTTCGGCTGGCGGCTGGGTGACTACGCGCCGACCCTCAACGGCCGCGAGGTAACGGCGCTGACCTGGGCGGGGACCAGAGGCGTCATCACCCTGGCCGCGATCTTCACGGTGCCGACGATGCTGGACAACGGCCGCCCGTTCCCGGACCGCGACCTGCTGCTGCTGTGCGCGTACATGGTCGTGCTGGTGACGCTCGTGGGCCAGGGCCTCACGTTCGGCCCGCTGCTGCGGCGGCTCGGCCTGCGCGCGAACGAGGCCGAGGCGATCGGGTTGCGCAACGAAGCCCGGCTGGCCTCGCTCGCCGCGGCCGCCGAGACCGTGACTGACATGCAGGTAGAGGAAGGACTGCCCGGGTCCGTCGCCGACGCGCTGCGCCGCGGGCTGCGGCAGCGGGAGGAGCGGCTGCGGGCCCGGATCAGCCTGCTGGAAGACGCGGACGCCGACGACGGCTGGCCGCCCGAGCTGGAGCAATCCGTGCGCGCCCAGCACCGGATGATCGGCGCGCAGCGGGATGAGTTCGTCCGCTGGCGAGACAGCGGGCGGCTCTCGGACGAGAGCATGCGGCAGCTGCAGCGCGAGCTGGATCACGAGGAGCGCATGCTCCCCGGCCAGTGACCCGGCGAAGCCGCCGGCCGGAATGCGTTACCGGTTGACCATCCCCATGTCCGCATACCGGTCACCGGCGGCGGTGCCGAAGTTGCTCTCCAGCCACGCCAGGTCGGCCGCGGTCAGCCGCACGTCGGCCGCGGCGAGGTTCTGCTCCAGGTAGGCCGCGCCGCTTCGTGCCGGGGATCGGCACTATGTCCTGACCCCGGTGCAGCACCCAGGCGAGGGCGAGCTGGCCGGGCGTGCAGCCCTTGTCGGCTGCGAGTCGCTCGACGGCGGCCACCAGCGCCACGTTCGCGTCGAAGTTCTCAGCCGCGAACCGCGGGAACCGGCCGGCCCGCTGGTCACCCTCGGGCAGGTCCGACTGCTTCTTGAGGGCACCAGTCAGCAGGCCGCGGCCGAGCGGGCTGTAGGCCACGAATCCGATACCCAGCTCCCGGACAGCCGGCAGGACCTCGGCCTCCACGTCCCGGGAGAACAGGCTGTACTCGGACTGCAGGGCCGCGATCGGGTGCACGGCGTGCGCGCGCCGGATGGTCTGCGCCCCGGCCTCCGACAGCCCCAGATGGCGCACCTTCCCGGCCGCCACCAGGGACGCCATCGCGCCGACGGTGTCCTCGATCGGCACCGCGGTGTCCACCCGGTGCTGGTAGTAGAGGTCGATATGATCCACGCCGAGCCGCGACAGCGACGCGTCACACGCGGAGATCACGTACTCGGGCCGGCCGTTGATGCCGACAAAGGAGCCGTCCTCCCGGCGCTCGTTGCCGAACTTCGTCGCTACCTGCACTTCGTCCCTGCGGCCCTTGATCGCGGTGCCGACCAGTCGCTCGTTGGTGAACGGCCCGTACATGTCGGCGGTGTCGAGGAAGGTGCAGCCGAGGTCGAGGGCGCGGTGCACGGTCGCGATGGACTCGGCGTCATCCCCGGCACCGTAAAACTCGGACATTCCCATGCAGCCAAGGCCGATCGAGGACACCGAAAGCGAGCCGAGCAGGCGTGTCTCCATGCCGACAACCTATCGGGGCTGCGGCTGGCCGCCCGAGCGGGCCTGAGGCATCTTTTTCCGCGTATCTCGGTCCGGCCTGGGCAGCCGAGCGGCTAGCGCGTACCGTGGGTGTAATGAAACCAACGCGGGTCGGCCCCGGAAGACGTTATCTTCCGGGAAGTCCGTTTAACACTCCCGTCATCGAGGAACCCGCCGAGACCTACGAGCAGAGTGACTTGGTGACGCACGACAAGTACGGCCTGGGCAGCGTCCTTGAGGTCGACGGCGAAACCGCGATAGTGATCGACTTCGGCACGCGCCGGATGCGGCTCGCGCTGCCGTGCGCGAAGCTCTTCAAGCTGTAGCTGACAGCGCCTCGGCGCCGGGTGGCCCTCCTGATGCGAAGGCGCCACCCGGCCAGGCAGATCGAGCTGACCTGGTCTTTTAGACCGGCTGCACCTGCTCGGCCTGGGGTCCCTTGGCGCCCCTGGTGGCGGTGTACTCGACCCGCTGGTTCTCGTCCAGGCTTCGGTAACCCTCAGTCTGAATCGCGGAGTGGTGCACGAAGACGTCAGCGCTGCCATCGTCCGGTTCGATAAAACCGAACCCCTTATCAGCGTTGAACCACTTCACGGTGCCTTGAGCCATGGAATTCTCCTCGGTGCTAGAACGCGCTTCGGGACGGCCTGACTAGGTATCCCGTGGCCGTCGCGATCGCCTGCCGGAGAATCTGGCCGATTCACTGTCCAGGCGCCCGCTGTCAGAATTCGCAGGCGCTGTGACACGTGAACGAACTTCGACTACAACCACGGCCATTAAACACCATCGGGCCACGTGGCCTGGCCGGGACGGCGGTCAGGGCCGGTCGGCGCTGGCCTGCACCTCGCCGTCGACCAGCAGGGCCAGGATGTCCCCGACTGTGCGTTCCCTGCTCGTGGGTTCGCGTAGCGGCAGATGGGCCCGGATGCGGTACCGATTTCGACGGCCAGCCTTTTCCTTGACGATGTAGCCGGCGTCGGCCAGGTCCTGCACGATGCCGTAGGCACTGCGCTCGGTGATGCCGACCCGCTGCGCGATATCGAGCAGACGGACGCCGGGATCGCGCGCGATGCACAGCAGCACCCTGGCGTGGTTGGTCAGGAAGGTCCATCCGGCAGCGGGCATTGAGTCTTCTATTCTGGAATTACTTTGCTAGCAATGTTGTGCCAGCATAGCGGCGAGCGAGCTAGCTGCCACGACGACCGAGGTGAGACGTGTGGATGCGCGAACTGTGTGGGTGGCCAAGGACGATGGCAGCGACATCGTCCGGGCTGACGCCATCGCTGCAGTCGGCCGTGATTACAACGGCAACATCACTGCCCGGCTGGTCGGGGGCGAGGGTTCAGCCGTGACGCTGGTGGCGCCGGCCGCTGGCGGCCCCGCATACCCCGGATGATTTCCACCGCCAGCTGATCAGGATTGTCGCCGAGCTGACGCACACAGCGGAGGCGAGCGTGGTGCGCCCTGTCTGGGCCGACGAGGGCGGCTGGCAGTGGGTCAACGAGCGGCTATAGCGGGCGCACGAGTGGCTGGCGGCGGTGCTTCTCGAGCCGGGCGGCGCTGGGCCAGCGCACCGCGGTGGCCCAGCCCAGCCGCTCGAACACGCGGATGAGCCCGGCGGACAGGTCAATCTGGCCGCGGTCGACGCCGTGCCGTGCGCAGGCCGGATCGGAGTGGTGCGTGTTGTGCCAGCTCTCGCCGAACGACAGCAGGGCCAGCGGCCACAGGTTCGTGGCCCGGTCGTGCCTGCGGGTGGTGTAGGGCCGGCTGCCGAGCAGGTGGCACAGCGAGTTGACGCTCCAGGTGACGTGCTGCAGCAAGAAGATCCGGACCAGCCCGGCCCACAGGAGCGCGAGCAGCGCCCCGCGGGCGCCCCCGATCGCCCAGCCGATCCCGAACGGAAGTGCGAGCGAGAGGACGCAGAGGGCGGGAAACGCCCTCGATATCGCCAGCATCGCCGGGTCGGCCAGCATGTCGGGCGCATAGGTCTGGCGTGATGTCGGGTCGTTGCGGAACAGCCAGCCGGCGTGGGCGTGCAGGAGGCCGCGCAGCTGGCCGATGGCCCCGGTGCCGTAGCGGTACGGCGAGTGCGGATCACCTGGCCGGTCCGTGAACGCGTGATGGCGCCGGTGTACGGCTACCCAGCTGTTGACCTCGCCCTGGAAGCTCATCGAGCCCGCGAGAGCCAGCGCGACGCGCAGGCCGGGCCGGGCGGTGAAGCTGCGATGCGTCAGGCACCGGTGGAAGCCCACCGTCACGCCGAACCCGGTCAGCAGGTAGAAGAACAGGGCCAGCCCGGCATCGGCATAACCGACGCCCCGGCCCCACAGCAGCCATACCGCCGCTACCAGGCCAGCGAACGGGCCGACCACCAGCACGGCGGTCACCGTGATCTGCAGGACCCGCTGCGCCGGGGTCTGCGGCGGCGCATCGGCCGCCGCAAAGGAACTATGGCCGTCATAGCGGCCCGTGGGCTGGTCTTCGGCGGTGATTCGGTCTTGCCGCGCGAGCTGGTCTTGGCTCATTTCCTGCCTGACTCTCTGGGTTGCAGGGAGATGGGATCCGGCAGGCGCACGGTCTGGACCAGCGGAACTCGGGCGGCTGCACAGCCTACCCCCGGCGGGGCAGTCGGAACGCAGGGCGCACAGCCGCTCGATACTAGAAACAAATTGCTAGTATTATCTGACTAGGATACTGTGAAAACCAAGCACGGTTCCGGCCGCCCACGGCGGCCAGCTATCCGGGGTTACCGGAAGGATTCACGTCCAGGGCCCGGTCGCCTTCGTCCGCCTGAGGTGACTGCTCCTTTAATCTCCGGCGGGTGACAAGTCCGCTCATTTCGCTAGAGGAGCTCCCTCCATGCCGAAGGCAACCACCGCCAGCCCGCTGCGCGGCGGCCCTGATCAAAGCCGCATAGTGCGCGCGGTTACCAGCCGAAATGACGTTCCCGCTCTTCCGGCCCGGACCGAGCGCGGCTACCAGGTCGCCGTTATCAGCGGCCTGCTCGACCTCACCCGCGCACCCGCACTGCGCGAGCCGCTGCTGCGCCTGCTCCGGCCCGCGGCTCAGCCGGCTCATCCTCGACCTGTCGCTGGTCAGCCATATCGACGCCAGCGGCCTGGCCGTCCTCGTCGGCACCGACCGGCGGGCCCGGCTGCTCGGCGGGTCGCTCCGCCTGGCGGCGGTCAGGCCGGCGGTGAGTATTGCCGTGCGCGCGGCTGGCCTGGACCGGCTGCTGGAGATCTTCCCGAGCGTCCAGTCGGCCGTGCACAGCCCGGCCCGCACCTGATCCACGCGCGCCGCAGTCAGCTTGATCGGGTGACCGCGCGGGCGGCCCGGCTGACGGCAGCTCTGCTGGCGGGAATGCCTCCGGGTCGCACGCTGCTGACATGATCATGAATGGGCACACAGACTCACTGCCGCTGGCGGTCCTGGACTTCGTGGGCATCGAGTACGGCGAGGACGCCGCCGCGTCGATCGCCGGGGCCGTCGGCATCGCGCAAGCCGTGGAAGCCGCGGGCTACCGGCGTTACTGGGTCTCCGAGCACCACAACATGCGCAGCCTCGCGTGCAGCGCACCGGAGTTGCTGATCGCCCACATCGGCGCGTTCACGTCGCGGATCCGGGTCGGCGCGGCCGGCATCATGCTGCCCAATCACGCCTCGCTGAAGGTCGCCGAGACGTTCCGCACGCTGCTGGCGATGTATCCCGGCCGGATCGATCTCGCGCTCGGCCGCGCGCCCGGCACCGACCCGCTGACCGCGCACGTGCTGCGCCGGGGCATGTCGGCCGATCCCGCGGCCGAGTTCCCGGCCCAGGTCGGCGAGTTGCTCGCGTTCCTCGGGGACGGATTCCCCGAGCGGCATCCGTACGCCCCGCTGATCGCGGCGCCACTGGTGCCCGAGCGGCCTGAGCTGTTCATGCTCGGTTCCAGCGCGTACGGGCCCCGGTTCGCCGCGGTCAACGGGTTCAGCGCGGTGTTCGCGCACCATATGAGCCCCGACGTCGCGGTCGAGGCGCTGCGCGACTACCGGCGCCGGTTCGAGCCGCGGGAGCCGGGCACCGGGCCGTACTCGGCCATGTCCGTGCTCGCGTTCGCCAGCGATGACGATGAGTCCGTGCTGGATTTCGAGGCCGCGTGGACGCTGACGATCCGCAACATCCGGCGCGGCGTCCGGGAGCCGATCGCGCCGGAGACGGTGCAGGAGCTCGCCCGGTCGGAGGACTTCCGGGCCGGGCGCAACGAGGATGGCCGCATGATCACCGGCGCTCCGGCTGATGTCGCGTCGCGCCTGCTGGAGCTGAAGGACCAGGCGCAGGCGGACGAGATCGTCGTCGTCACGCCGAGCCTGGACCGGGCCCGGCGCACCGCCAGCTACGTGGCGCTCGCGCAGGCCTGGCGCAAAGCCGCCTCAGCCGGCGGCAGGAGCACTACGACAGGGCCTGGTTCAGTACCTGGAACAAGATCATGTCTTGCCACCGGCCGGCGATCCGCAGGTAGGCGGGCGCCATGCCGATGCGCTCGAAGCCATTGCGCTCCAGCACCCGCTGTGAGCCGATGTTGTCCAGCAGGGTCTCGGCCTGCACCCGGTGCAGCCCGAGCCGGGTGAACGCGATCCCGACCATCTCCCGCAGGGCCGCGGTCGCGACACCCCGGCCGTTCGCGCTCTCGGCCACCCAGTAGCCCACGCTGCAGGACAGGAACGGCCCGCGGACGATGCCGTTCAGCGTGATCCGGCCGGCGATCCGGCCGGAGTCGAGGATGACGTGCGGCAGCACGGTCCCCTGGGCGTGCCGGTCCAGGACGTCCTCGATCCCGGTTAGCTGGCCCTCGGCGGTGAAGTAGCTCTGGCTGCGGACTGGTTCAAAGCGGCGCGAGGAAGTCCCGGTTCGCGGTCAGCAGCGCGGCTACCTCGGTGGCGTCGGCGGGGGAGATCAGTCGGGTGACGGTCACGGCCGACGATTGTGTCAGGTCCGGGTGGCCTGCTGCGCCGCGGCCGCCACTGTCTGCGCGAGCAGGACGGCGATCGTCACCGGCCCGACGCCGCCGGGTACCGGCGTGATCAGCCGGGCTACCTCGCGGGCCGCCGTGAAGTCCACGTCCCCGACCGGCCCCGGGCTGTCGCCGGCGTCCAGCACGACGGCGCCCGGCTTGACCCAGTCACCCCGCACGAACTCGGCCCGGCCGACCGAGGCCACCAGGATGTCCGCGGTCGCCGCGATTGCGGGCAGGTCGCGGGTCTTCGAGTGACAGTAGGTGACGGTGGCGTCCCGGGCCAGCAGCAGCATCCCGGCTGGCTTGCCGAGGATCGGGCTGCGCCCGATCACCACCGCGTGCTGGCCGGCCGGATCGACGCCGTAGGCGTCCAGCAACCGCAGCATGCCGCCAGGCGTAGCCGACGCGAACCCGGCCAGCCCGAACGCCATCGCCGCGAACGAGTGCATGGTCACGCCGTCCACGTCCTTGGCCGGCGCGATCGCCTCGAACGCCGCCCGCTCGTCGATGTGAGCCGGCACCGGGTGCTGCAGCAAGATCCCGTGCACGGCCGGGTCAGCCGACAGCTCGCGCAGCACGCGGGTCAGCTCAGCGGTCGTTGTCTGCTCCGGCAGGCCGACGGGCCGGGACTCGATGCCAGTGCTCGCCGCGCGGCGCTGCTTCATCCGCACGTAGGTCACCGAGGCCGGGTCCTCGCCCACGATCACGGTAGCCAGGCACGGCCTGACCCCGTTCGCGATCAGGTCCGCCGCGCCTGTGGTCGCGTCCGCGAGGATCTCGCGCGCGAGCCCGGTGCCATCCATCAGCTCAGCCGTCACATCTGTCCCGTCCGTGTGCACGTTCTTCCGGTCAAGATTCCACCCTAGGGCAGCCGGCCCGGGCCGGCCGGGGATCTCCGCTTCGCCCTACGCTGACAACGCCATGCAGCAATCTACGCGCGCGACTAACTGGGCCGGGAACGTCACCTTCCGCGCCTCGGCGATCCGCCGGCCAGGCAGCGTGCCCGAGCTGCAGCGGCTGGTCGCCACCACCGACCGGATCCGGGCGCTGGGCACCGCGCACTCGTTCAGCCGGGTCGCGGACACCACCGGCGAGCTGGTCTCGGTCGCGGATCTGCCGCCGCGGTTCGACCTCGATCCGGGCCGTAACTCGGTCACGGTGAGCGCGGGCCTGCGCTACAGCGACGTCGCCCCGCGGCTGGACGCGGCCGGGTTCGCGCTGGCCAACCTCGCCTCGCTGCCGCACATCTCGGTGGCGGGGGCGGTCGCCACCGGGACGCACGGGTCGGGGAACGGCAATCAGTGCCTCGCCGCGGCAGTGCGGGCGCTGGAGTTCGTGACCGGCGCCGGGGACCTGGTCTGGGTCAGCCGGGAGTCCGATCCCGGCCAGCTGGCCGGCCTGGTCGTGGCGCTCGGCGCCTGCGGGGTCGTCACCAGCCTCACGCTCGATCTGGTGCCCGGGTTCGAGGTTCGCCAGTGGGTCTACGAGCAGGTCCCGTTCGCCGCCATCGCGGAGAACTTCGACGCCGTCTGCGCCGCGGGCTACAGCGTCAGCGTCTTCACCGGCTGGCGGCCGGACCGGGCGGATCGGATCTGGGTGAAGAGCACGGACCCGGCGCCGCGGCCGGAGCGCTGGCTTGGTGGCCGGCTCGCGCCGACCCGGCAGCATCCGATCGCCGGGCTGCCGGCCGACTGCGCCACCCCGCAGGGTGGTGCGCCCGGCCCCTGGTACGAACGGCTGCCGCATTTCCGGCCGGAGTTCACCCCCAGTGCCGGCGCGGAGCTGCAGTCGGAGTTCCTGATCGCGCGGCCGGATACCGCGGCGGCCCTGTCCGCCCTGGACCAGGTGCGCGCCGAACTGGCTCCGGTCGTGCAGGTGTCGGAGATCCGCACGGTTGCCGCCGACGACCTGTGGCTGAGCCCGGCCTACCGGCGCGACAGCACCGCCTTCCACTTCACCTGGATCCCGGACGCAGCGGCGGTCGCGCCGGTGCTGGCCAGGGTGCAGGACGCGCTGGCGCCGTTCGCGCCCCGGCCGCACTGGGGCAAGATCAGCGGCATCCCGGCCGCGACCGTCGCGGGCCGCTACCCGCGACTGGCTGACTTCGGCCGGCTCGCGGCCGAGTTCGACCCGGCCGGGAAGTTCCGGAACGACTTCGTGGCCGGCTATCTCACCGGGCCTGCGGCAGCTTGACGCTGCGGCCCTTGCGCGGGCCGGCCGACGAGGGCGGCGGCACGACCGGGCCGATGTCCCCGTCGGGCGCCTTATCCAGGTCGACGATCACCGGCGCGTGGTCGCTCGGGCCGGTGCCTTTGCGCGCCTGCCGGTCGATCCAGGCGGCCCTGACCCGGCCCGCCACCGGCGCGGTCGCGAGCACCAGGTCGATCCGCATGCCGAGGTCCTGGTGGAACATGCCGGCCCGGTAGTCCCAGTAGCTGAACACGCGCTGGTCCGGCCACCGGTCGCGGACCACGTCGTGCAGGCCGGCCGACTGGAGGCTGGCGAGCGCCGCCCGCTCCGGCGCCGTGACGTGCGTCTGCCCGACGTAGGCGGCCGGGTCGAACACGTCCGCGTCGGTCGGGGCGATGTTCATGTCACCGAGCACGATGGCGGCGTCCGGCCCGGACCGCACGAACTGCTCCAGCGCGGCCAGCCAGTCGAGCTTGTAGCGGTAGTGATCGGAGTCGGGCTCGCGGCCGTTCGGCACGTACACCGTGGTGATCCGGATGCCAGCGCAGACCGCGGAGACCGCCCTGGCCTCGGGGTCGGGAAAGCCCGGCGCACCAGGCAGGCCCTGCTGCACGTCGTCGAGCCCGACCCGGGACAGGATCGCCACTCCGTTCCAGCGCGCTTCACCGTGCACCGCCGCCTGGTAACCCCTGGCGGCCAGGTCACCGCCGAGCACGTCAGTGAAGGCCGCGTCGGAGAGCTTGAGCTCCTGCAGGCACGCGATGTCCGGCTGCCGTTCGTCCAGCCAGGGCAGCAACCGCGGGACCCGCTGCTTGACCGAGTTCACGTTCCAGGTAGCGACTCGCACCGGCCCTACAGTAGTCGGCGCGGCCGACACTGCGACGGCCGCTTGGCCGGCCGTAAACCCGCTGCCGTCCGGATATGTCCGGGCGGTACGGTGTGCGGGTGACTGCCGAGGATCACGACATCAGCTCCCGCGCCGCGGCCGCCGCAGGCGGGCCCGGACACCCCGCGTTCCTGGCCTTCCGGTTCCTGCTGGAGCTCGTCACCGTGGCGGTACTGGCCTGGACCGGAGCGAGCGCCGGCGGCGGGACGGCCGTGCGCGTCATCCTGGCCATCGGCCTGCCGGTGGTGCTGACGGTGATCTGGGCGGTCATGATGGCGCCGAGCGCACGGCGGCGGCTGCGGGACCCGGCCCGGCTGGCCGCGGAGCTAGTCCTGTTCCTGGGCTCGGCCGCCGGGCTGGCGATCGTCGGGCACGTGCTGGCCGCGGCGAGCTACGCGGTCGTCGCGGCCGGCGCGGCACTGCTGGCCCGCCGGATCACGCCGGAGGGCTGAGGACGGCTTCGTCCTCGCGGTGCTACCCGTCCCGGTGCTGAGCGGCGCGGGTGACGGTGCGCGCGGTGCGGACCGCGCTGGCAATCGCCGCCTCGGCGGACAGGCCGCACAGATCGGTCAGGGTAAAGAACGCTTCCGCGCTGACGATGACCGACAGGTCCAGCCGCAGCTGCGCGAGGCGTTCCGCCGAGATGGCCGACAGGTCGGCCGGCGGCGCGAGGGCGAACTCGATCAGCGGGAAACGGACGCCCGGCCGGGTGGCGGCGACGGCCGGCCGGGTGACCGACGCGGAGATCATCGCGCGGACCGCGCCCTGGCGGGCGTGCACACCGCGGAGCAGAACCTCGGCGGCGCACGCGACCCGGTCCACCACGTTCGCGGACCTTGCGACGCTCGCCATGGCCTCTTCCGGGCTCGGCCACGCTCCGGTGAACGCCTCCCGCAGCACCGAGACCAGGTCCGGGAAATACCGGTAAGCGGTGGCCTCGGACACCAGCGCCGCCTGGGCGATGGCCGGCATCGTGACCTCGTCCCCGGTGGCAGTGAGCTGCCTCGCCGCCGAGACGATCGCGGCCCTGGTCCGCTCCTTCTGATTGGCCCGGCCAGACCCGGTTGCGGTCGTCACCGCACCATCGTGACAGGAAGGCCGACTCTCAGTCAAGTAGACTCTCGTTATAAGAGTGTACTTGCATTACTTGCCTCTGGTCGTTAGAGTCGTTCGTGAGAGTCCACTATCACGAAGCAACGGAGGCGATCTGTGATGGCAGGCAACGCCAGCGTGTCCCTGGTCGGGCCGTCGGGCGGAGAGAAGATCCAGCTGGGCCCCATCACGATGCGGATCATCGAGGACGGCAGCACGACGCAGCACCGGCTCGGCATCGGCGAGATCACGATCCCGCCCCGCACCGACGGACCGCCGCAGCACCGGCACGCCGAGCATGACGAGGGCTTCTACGTCGTGTCGGGCCTGGCCAGATTCACCGTCGCTGATCAGGTCTACGACGCGCCGGCCGGAACGCTCGTGATGGTGCCGCCGGGCGCGCCGCACACCTTCGCGAACCCCGGCGACCGCCCCGCGGTCATCCTCAACACCTTCACGCCGGACCTGTACGTCAGCTATTTCCGCGACATGGGCGAGTACTTCGCCGCCGGCGAGCCGTTCGACCCGGCGGCCGCGGCCGGCATCATGCGCCGCTACGCCACCGAGCCGGCCACCGGCTACGGCCGCTGACCGCCACCCGTTAAGGAGACCATCATGACGACGGCAACCACGGAGCTTCACCTCGGCGGCGTGCCGCTGACGATCGACCAGCGCGGCAGCGGCCAGCCGGTCCTGCTGCTGCACGGCGGCGGCGGCCCGCAATCGGTCACCGCCTTCGCGCAGCTGCTCGCGGACTCCCGCCCGGCCCGGGTGATCACGCCCGTGCACCCGGGCTTCGGCGGCACCCCGCGGCCGGACTCGCTCGCCACCATCGGCGGGCTCGCCGACCTGTACGCGACCCTGCTCGAGGAGCTGGACCTGCGGGACGTGATCGTGGTGGGGAACTCCGTCGGCGGCTGGATTGCGGCCGAGCTGGCGCTACGGGCCCCCGGCCGGATCGGAGCGGTGGCACTGGTCGACGCTGCGGGCATCGACGTGCCGGGACACCCGGTGGCGGACATCTTCCCGCTCACGCCGGCCGAGCTCGCGCGGCTCAGCTTTTACGATCCGCAGGCGTTCCGTATTGACCCGGCCTCGATGACGGCCGACCAGCAGCGCGTGCAGGTCGCGAACCGGGCCGCGCTCGCGGTGTACGGCGGCGAGTCCATGACCGATCCGGGGCTTCGGGCCCGGCTGGCCCGCCTCACCGGCCCGGTCCTGGTCGTCTGGGGGGAGGCCGACCAGATCGTCGACCTCGACTACGGCCGCGCCTACGCCGCGGCGATCCCCGGCGCGCAGTTCCGCGTTCTGCCGCAGGCCGGGCACCTGCCGCAGCTGGAGACACCCGCGGCGCTGGCGCAGGCGGTCTGGGACCTGGCCCTGGCCGGCGCGGCGGGATAGCCGGCCGGGTCGGCGGCCCCGGACGATCACCGCCAGACTGGGGTCACCATCCATTTGCGGCAGCGGAGGTAGCGCCCATGTCAGTCTCGGACCTGCTTGTCGACGGCTTCGGCCGGGTCCAGGAGGTCGTGCACCAGGTCCTTGACGGCCTGACCGTCGAGGACCTGTGCTTTCGGGCCGACCGCCAGGCCAACTCGATCGGCTGGCTGATCTGGCATCTCAGCCGGGTACAGGACGACCACATCGCGGACGCGGCCGGGATGGACCAGGTCTGGCTGGAAGGCTGGCAGCAGCGGGCCGCGCTGCCGTTCGCGGAGACGGAGATCGGATACGGCCAGGATCCGGCCGAGGTGAGTAAGGTGCGGCTGCCGGCCGACTTCCTCTCCGGGTACTACGACGCCACCCACGCGCAGACGATCTCCTTCGTCAGCGGGTTGCGGGACGCCGACCTGGCCGCGGTCGTCGACTCCCGCTGGGACCCGCCGGTGACGCTGGGAGTCCGGCTCATCAGCGTCATCAGCGACGACCTGCAGCACGCCGGGCAGGCGGCCTTCATCCGCGGGTTCGTGCAGCGCCGGTAGCCCGCGGAGCGCCGGCTGGCCCCTAGGATTGCTGCCTTACCGGCGGGAGCGGGATGACGGGTGGTGCCAGCGTGACCGAGCAGGCTGTCCGGCTGGTCCCGCCGCTGCTGCCCGGCCGCGCCCGGCGCCCGGCGGTCATCGTCATCATCGGCTGCACGGCCCTGCTGACGGCGGGCGCCGTCCTGGGCGCGGGCCGGTCGCACGCGGGCCCGCTGGACCGCGGGATCGACCAGTGGGTCATCGATCGTCTGCACACGCACCTGCACGGCGCGTTTCAGATCACCAACCTGGGTAACCCGACGCCGATCATCACGCTGACGATCATCATCGTGCTGGCCTGCCTGACGGTGCGCCGCGTCAACGGCGCGATCCTGGCCGTGGCGGCGGTGCTGGTCGCGAACGCGCTCACCGAGGTGGTGCTGAAGCCGATAGTGAACGAGCGGATCGGCCACCCCGGCGTGCTGAGTTACCCGAGCGGCCACACCACGAGCGTCTTCACCCTGGTCGCCGTCGTGACGGTGCTGCTCGTGGACCCGCCGCGCACCCGGTTCCCCGGCTGGCTCCGGCTGCTCCTGGTGATCCTGGCGGTCGCGGTCGGGGTTACAGTTGCGATCTGCCTCATCGCGATCCAGTTCCACTACTTCACCGACACGATCGGCGGCGTGTGCGTCGCCACCGCAACGGTGCTGGGGATCACGCTGTTGCTGGACGCGCCGCAGGCCCGAACGTGGATGGGCCGCTGGCGGTTCCGCTCCGACGCCTGAGCCCCGGCCGGGCCGCCCGCCCCGATCCGGTCGGGTCCGGTCATCCGGGCCGGGTGCCCGGGTGATTGATGCGGCGCGAGTTGACTACCGGGTCGGCTAATAGCGGGCAGGTCATCCGGTCAGGTTGCGAGATTGACCCTAGCCGCCACGGCACTCATCCCGACGGTAGAGACTGGTCGCATGTCAGCGAGATTATTCGGGCGCCGCAGGGGCCGCCGGGCGCCCACCCCCAGCCGCGCAACGGTGCCGATCCCGTCCTGGGCCGGACCGGCCCTCAGCTTCGCCCGGCAGGTCAACTGGCGGGCGGCCCGGCGCGCGCCGCGCGCCTGCTGTTGCCCCGCCAAGCCAGTGATCATCGCGGTCGTGCCGCCGTCCAAGAGCCGGCTCAAAGCCGTGGACGTGCTGCTGTGCGCGCACCACTACCGGCGATCGCGCGCCGCGCTGGCGGCGGCGGGCGCGGCTCTGCTGCACATCAGCGGGCTGCCGGTGAGCGCGGGGGCGTGGCCGGAGATCTGGGCCACCTAGCCGCGCCGCATATCGGCTGGTTCAGCTCCGGCCCGTCGCCGCGAGCAGTACCAGCAGCATCGTCGCCACCGCCAGGCCGACGTGGCTGGCGACGACCAGCACGCGCCGGGCCGGCGGGGCCGGCCGCGGCGCCCGGCACGGCCGGGGCCGACTCCGCAGCGGCCGTCAGCAGCACCGCCAGGCCGAGGCCGGCCGCGCCGATGACCAGCGCCGCGGCGCTCCACGCCAGGGCGGCGCTGCCGGGCGCCACCGCGGCCGCCGTCCAGAGGGCGAGGCCGGCCAGCGCCACCCCGGCGTGTCCGGCGGCGATCGCGGGCGGTCTGCGGGCCGTTGACCGGCGATGGCTGCGGAACAAGTAGCCGCCGACGGCCGCGGTCACCGCCCAGCAGCCCAGCGCGGCCAGGCCGAGGCCGCCGTCCTGGCCACCCGGCGGTGCGCCTGGCCTCGCGCGTGGGGCCAGCGCGCCGGCCGCTCCGCCCGATCCGGGTGCGGCCGACTCGGATCCGGATGACCCGCCTTGGGCCGGCGCCGCCGCGGCCAACGACGCGCTCGCACGGACCAGGCTGGCCAGGTACCGGCTGTCGGCGGCGGCGACGCGCCGCTGCGCGGCTTTGGCGTGCGCGCCTCCGGCCGCGCGCACCGCCCAGGCGACGACGACGCCGAGCTCGGCGCCGGTCAGCCCGGCGCAGGACCGCGGCACCGACCGGATGATCACGTGCCGCTGGATGGCTCGCACCGCGCTCTGCCAGCAGGTCGCCGCGCCCGGTCCGGAGGCCGACCGGGCGACCGGCTGGCCGCAGCCCGCGCAGCCGAGCGCGATTGCGGCCGCCAGCATGGCGGCCGCCGCTCTGCCGGTGACTCGCACATCCCGATTGTCCCCGAGCGCTGGCCGGCCGGCGAGCTCACCGCCATGGCAGCGGCGGCGGCGATGCGGCAGGCTGACGGGCAGACACCGCCGAACGGAGCGCGCCCGTGGACTTCACCGAGAATCGCGATCATCAGCAGATCCGGGCGGCCGTCCGGGACGTCTGCGCCCGGTTCCCGGACGAGTACTGGGCGGACCTGGACGAGCGGCACGAGTTCCCGTGGCAGTTCTACGAGGCGATGGCACGCGGCGGCTGGATCGGCGTCGCGATCCCGGCCGAGTACGGCGGCGGGGGCGGCGGCATCACCGAGGCCGCCATCGTGCTGGAGGAGGTCGCGGCGTCCGGCGCCTGCATGAACGGGGCGAGCAGCATCCACCTGTCGATCTTCGGCATGCAGCCGGTGCTGCTGCACGGCTCGGCCGCGCTGAAGCAGCGCTACCTGCCGCGAGTCGCAGCGGGCGAGCTGCACGTCGCGTTCGGCGTCACCGAGCCCGACGCCGGCCTGGACACGACGGCGATCCGGACCGCGGCCGTCCGGGACGGCGACGGCTACCGGGTCACCGGGCGGAAGGTATGGACCTCCAAGGCGCAGGAGTCAGAGCGGGTCCTGCTGCTGACCCGCACGACCCCGCGGTCCGACGGCGCGCGCCGCAGCGACGGTATGACCTTGTTCCTGGCGCCGCTGCGTGATCCGGCCGTCAGCATCCGCCCGATCCCGAAGACCGGGCGCAACGCGGTGGCGTCCTGCGAGGTCAGCTACGACGGTCTGCACGTCGACGCGGCGGACCGCGTCGGCGACGAGGGCCGCGGCTTCCACTACCTGCTGGACGGGCTCAACGCCGAGCGGGTGCTGGTCGCGGCCGAGGCGCTCGGCACTGGCCGCGCGGCGCTGCGCCGGGCCGTGGACTACGCCGGCCAGCGGACGGTCTTCGGCCGGCCGATCGGGCAGAACCAGGGCGTCGCCTTCCCGCTCGCGGCCGCGCATGCGCGCCTGGCCGCCGCCGAGCTGGCGGTGCGCAACGCCGCCTGGCGGATCGACGCCGGCCAGCCAGCCGGCGAGCAGGCGAACCTCGCCAAGTTTCTCGCCGCCGAGGCCGGCTATGAGGCGGCCGACGCGGCCGTGCAAGTGCACGGAGGATTCGGCTACGCACGGGAGTATCACGTCGAACGGTACTGGCGGGAAGCCCGGCTGATGCGCATCGCCCCGGTCCCGCAGGAGATGATCCTGAACTACCTGGCCGAGCACGTGCTCGGCTTGCCCCGCTCGTATTAGCACGGCCCGCCTGTACCGGCGACCCGGCCGGGGCCTTGCCCTCCCCTCCAGTAAGAGCAAGAACCGGGCCGGGTCCCGCCTCACGCCTCCCGGTAGAGCTGGCTGAACCGGTTCGCGACGGCCGGGCTGGACTGGATCCGCGCGTTCCAGGCCGCCGCCGCCGTCTGCCAGCGGTCCGGGTCGATGCCGCGGGCCTGCGCGATCTCGGTCAGCCTGGAGTCGTCGTGGCTGAGGGCGGCCGCGCCTTTAAAGACCGTCGCGAACTGCTCGAGACTGACGCCCGCGACCGGCGCGAAATCCGCGCTCCCGGCCGCATAGCCCTGCGCGGCCGCCGCCTGGGCCTGGTACTGGGCCAGCTGGCCGGGGGCGGCCTCCATCATGTCGCGCATGTCCTTCATGCGCCGGAGCAGTCCCATGCCGCCGTCACCAGGTCCCTTCTGCCCGCGCCCGGCCCCAGCCGCCAGCGCACGCCGCGTTCTACCTTCCGGGAGGGCATGAAGCGGCGCAATCTCAGCGAAGTATCTGTTTGGTACGCTGCCGGTGTCGTCATGCGGAGTGGGTCGCCCCGCAGTCCTGCACACACGGACGAGTCCTTGCCAAGAATGGATCACATGGGGGACGGGCCACCGCGCCGCACGCTCGCCACCCGGCTGGAGCACCGTGACCGGGACCGGTTTACCGGCCGGCACGCCGAAGTCGCGTTCCTGGAACGGTGCCTGGATGCCGACGACCCGCCCGCCTGCGTCATCCACGTCTGCGGGCCGGGCGGCATCGGCAAGAGCACGCTGCTGCGCGAGATCGCCCGGCGGTGCCGGGCTCGCGGCCGGACCGTAGTGGCCCTGGACGGCCGCGAGCTCGGGCCAGATGCTGAGGTCCTGGAGGCTGCGCTCGCAGCGGTCGCCGATGACGCCGCTCCTGTGGTCCTGCTCGACTCGTACGAGCAGATGGCCGCGCTGGATTCCTGGCTGCGCCGGGACCTGCTGCTCCGGCTCCCGGATGACACCGTCATCGTGACCGCGGGCCGGGGCGCGCCCGACGCCGGCTGGTTCCAGGGCGGCTGGGAGTCGGTGACGGCGCGCATCGACCTGGGCGCCCTGCCCCCGGACGAGGCGCGCAAGCTGCTGGCCGCCTACGGCGTCGCCGACAGCCGGGTCGCGGCGATCATCGACTGGGCCGCCGGGTCGCCACTGGCCCTGGCGCTCGCGGCGGATGCGGCCGCGACCGACGCCGACTGGAGCGCGGCCTACTCGCCCGACCGGCCGGACATCCTGCGGGCGCTGCTGCACCGGCTGGTCGAGACGGACCTGCAGGATATCCGGCCGTCGGCGCTCGGCATCGCGGTAGTGGCGCGGTCCACCACGCCCGAGCTGCTTCGGGCGGTGCTGCCGGGCGAGGACGCCGAGGCGGCCTACCGGCAGCTCGCCAGCCTGACGGTGACCGAGCCGCTCGGCGGCGGGATCATGATGCACGAGCTCGTGCGCAAGGCCCTGCTGGCCGACCTGCGCCAGCGCAACCCGGACCTGGAGCGCGACGTCCGGCGGCGTATCGCCGACTACCTGTACGAGCGCGGCGTAGCGGGGGAGTCGCTGGCGATCATCGACATGGCCCACCTGGTCGAGAACCCGCTGATCCGGTGGGGCTTCGGCTGGGACGGGAACGTGGGCCTGCGCATCGACGCGGTGCGCCCCGGCGACGCGGACAAGGCTGAGCGCGGCAACATCGGGCCTGCTCAGCTGTGGCGGGAGTCCCGGCGCTACTTCGAGGAGGCGCCGGCCCGGGTCGCCATCGCCCGCGACGACCTGGACCAGGTCTGCGGCTACATGGTGTGCATGAGCCTGGCCACGGCGCCCGCCTTCGCGGGCTCCGACCCGCTGATGGGGCCCTGGCTAGCGCACGCGCGCGGCAACGCCGGCCTCGGCGACTCGGTGCTCTGGCAAGCGGCCGTCGACTTCACCGGCGAGGGCAAGGTGCAGGCGATGCTCGGGATCGCCGGGGTGCTGCGGTCCGGATCGCCCAACCCGCGGTTCGCTTACCTGCCCATCGATGCCCGGGTGCCGGGGGCGGTCGAGTTCGCCCAGGCCATCGGCGCCGAGCACATCCGTGACCTGGACATCGGGCTGGACGAGCTGGAGATGCAGTGCTACCGGCTGGACTACGGGCCTGGCGGCCTGTTCGCGCTGGTGCGCGACCAGATCTACGCCGAGCTCGGGCTGCCGCCGCCCCGCCAGCAGGCGCGCCCGGCGCCGCGGCCCGCGGCCGACCTGGAGACGGTACGGGAGATACTCAGGAACTTCCGGGTGCCGCGGGAGCTGGCCCGCAGTCCGCTTGCCAGCGGGGCGACGGTGGCCGAGCGGGCCGAGTCGGTGCGGGTCCAGGTCCGCTCGGCCGTGGCCGAGGCCTTCGGCGACAGCGAGAACGAGAAGCTGCTGCGGAGCGTCCTGGTGACCGGCTACCTGGAGCCGCTGCGCAGCCACGAGGAAGCCGCGTCCCGGCTGCTGATGAGCCGGGCCGCCTACTTCCGCCGGCTGCGCACCGCCGTGGAACGGCTGGCCGAGCACATGTCAGGACCGGCGCCGGGTTAGCCAGTCCGGCAAGCCATCCCTAATCAGCTCTTGGTGGGCTCTTAACCTACGAGCTGGTGAACTGACTGCATGAGACACCGTGACCGCGGGGCGGCCCGCGACATCGGCTTGCGCAAGATCTCTCGCATCACGTTCCGGGCGGCGCTGCTCAGCCTGGTCGGCGCCTTCGGGATGGCCAGCCTGTTCGCCAAGACGGCGGCCAACACCGTGGCGAGCACCGGACCGACAGGCACGGCCAGCAGCCCGGCGCCGTCGGCCCGGCCAGGCCCGAGCCAGCCGGTGCCGTCCGCCCCGGCGTCGGCCTCGGCCGGGCCTGCTCCCTCGCGCTCCGCGGGTACTTCGCGGCGGCCGGCCGGCCAGGCGTCCGCGCCGGCCGCCACGTCAGCGCCCGCCCCGCAGCCAGCCCCGGCCACCCCGAAGCCCGTTCCCACGACCCCCAAGCCGGCCCCGCCGACGACGGCGCCCGCGCCCAAGCCAACGACCCCGGCCCCGACGACCACCAGCACGTCGACGCCATCGCAGTGATTGCTACCAGTACCCCGGCGCCAGCCGGCGGCACGCTCATCACCTCGATTGCGCCGGGCCGTCCGGAGTCGGTACTGCGCCGGTTCACTGTCTTCGGGACCTTCGGCGACTTGCTGGTCACCCGGCCGGCCGCGCTGGAGCCCGGCTACCGGATCCTCCGCGCAGAACTCGCGGCGATCGACCTGGCCTGCTCGCGATTCCGGTCCGACTCCGAGATCTCGGCAGTCAACCGGGCCGCCGGGCATGACGTCAGCATCAGCCCGCTGCTGTCCGTCGCGCTCGCAGTGGCCCTCCGTGCTGCTGAGGCTACCGACGGCGACGTGGACCTGACCTGCGGCCGGTCACTGGCGTGCCTCGGGTATGACCGCGACTTCGCTGACATCGGCCGGGGCTCGGGCGGGCGCGCTCCCGAGCCCGTGCCGGCCGGCGGCTGGCAGCACGTCCACCTGAATGCCCGCGCGGGCACGGTACGGGTCCCGGCCGGCGTCGAGCTGGACCTCGGCGCCACCGCGAAGGCCTACGCCGCCGACCGGTGCGCGGCCGCGATCGCGGCCGCGCACGAGACTGGGGTGCTGGTGAATCTCGGCGGCGACATCGCCGTGGCCGGACCGCCCCCGGCCGCGGGGTGGAGCGTCGGGATCGCGGCGACCCCGGCCGACTCGGCCGGCCCCGGCGGTCATGGCCCGGTCATCGGGATCAGCGACGGCGGGCTGGCGACCTCGGGCCCGCACAGCAGATCCTGGCAGGCGGGCGGGCAGCGTCTGCACCACATTCTGGTGCCAGGTACCGGCAGGCCCGCCGAGAGTTGCTGGTCGGCCGTGACCGTCGCGGCCGCTAGCTGCGTGGATGCCAACACCGCCAGCACGGCGGCGGTGATCCGGTCGCACGCGGCGCCGCAATGGCTGGCCGGCCTTGGACTGCCGGCTCGGCTGGCGGGCCCCGATGGCACCATCGTGACCGTAGGAGGCTGGCCAGCATGACGTTCTCCGGGCCGGGCCTTTGGTACGCGACCCGAGCGGCGGGCCTGATGGCCCTGCTGCTGCTGACCGCCGGCACCGCACTCGGCCTGCTGACGGCCGCCCGGGCGGAAGCGCCGCGGTGGCCCAGGTTCGTGGTCATCGGCTTGCACCGGAACATCGCGTTGCTGGCGCTGGCGTTCCTCGTGGTGCATGTCGGGACGACGGTCGTCGATACCTACACCTCCGTCCGGCTGCCGGACGCGATCATTCCGTTCTTGTCTGGCTATCACCGGTTCTGGCTCGGCCTCGGGGCTATCGCCTCGGACTTGCTGGTGACGCTCACCATCAGTAGCCTGCTCCGCCCGCACATCCGCCCTCGGCTGTGGCGGGCAGTGCACTGGACCGGGTACGTGTGCTGGCCGGTCGCGCTCGCGCACGGCCTGGGCATCGGCACCGACCACGCCGCGACGTGGGTCTTCGACCTGACCATGGCGTGCGCCGCGGTCGTCGTGGCGGCGGGGCTAGCGCGGGTGGCGCTGGCAGTACGGCTGGCGCGGCGGGGGCTGCGGTGACGCTCGCGCTCCCCGAGCAGCCGGACGTGCGGGCCCCGGTGCTGCCGCGCCTGCTCGCCGGGCCCGGCGGCGGGGGACGGTCCGGCCTGCTGGACCACGAGGAGGTGTACGGGCCGCTGCCGCTGCCCGCCAGGATTGGCGCCCGGCGATCTGAGCGAGACCGGGCCGGACGGCTGATCGACGTGATCGAACGGTCCGGTCTGACCGGCCGGGGCGGTGGCGCCTTCCCGGCCGGGCGCAAACTGCGCTCCGTCGCCACACGTCGCGGTCCGGCCGTCGTGGTGGCCAACGGAGCCGAAGGCGAGCCCGCGAGCGCCAAGGACCGGATGCTGCTCACCCGCAGCCCGCACCTGGTGCTGGACGGCATCAGCCTGGCGGCCTATGCCGTCGGCGCCGACCGCGCCTACCTGGCCGTGCACGAGACCGCGGTCCGGCTCCGCGAGAGCCTTGCGGCCGCCGTCGCCACCCGGGCCGTCGCAGAACTGGATCCGGTCCCGATTTCCGTGGTCGGCATCCCGGACCGGTACGTGGCCAGCGAGCAGTCAGCCGTCGTCCAGTTCATCAACGGCGGCCCCGCGGTCCCGACGTTCGCACCGCCGCGGACCCACGAAAAGGGCGTCGACAGCCGCCCGACCCTGGTCAGCAACGTGGAGACGCTGGCCCACATCGCGCTCATCGCGCGCTTTGGTGACGGCTGGTTCCGGGCCGCGGGCACGCCGGCCGCGCCGGGCACCTCACTGGTCACCCTCAGCGGGGCCATTGCCCGGCCAGGGGTCTACGAGATCGAGCAGGGCACGCCGCTCGGTGCCGTCCTGATGCAGGCCGGCGGCCCGACGGCACCGCTCCAGGCCGTCCTGACCGGCGGCTTCTTCGGGACCTGGCTGCCGATCGAGACCGGCTGGCGGGTGCCCCTGGCGCCGGCCGACGTCCGTGCCGCGGGCGGCGCGCTCGGGGCAGGCATTCTGGTGGCGCTGCCCGCGTCGGCGTGCGGGCTAGCCGAGACGGCAAGGGTGGTGCGGTATCTCGCGCGCGAAACGGCTGGCCAGTGCGGGCCGTGCATCTTCGGACTTCCGGCGCTGGCCGACGAGCTGACGGACCTGGCCTTCGGCGGTGGGCAGCCGACGGTGCGGCGGCTGCGCGCCCTCGTGCCGCTGATCGAGCGGCGCGGTGCCTGCCGGCATCCGGACGGCGCTGTCCAGCTGGCGCGCAGCGCGATCGCGACATTCGGCCGCGACGCCCGGTGGCACGAGCAATACGGCCCGTGCCCGGGAGTCAGGTCCGATCCGGTTCTCTGCGTGCCCGGCGATCTGGGGGCGTGGTGACCCGCCGGCTCACGGTCAACCCGATCTTGTGCACGGGACACGGCGTCTGCGCCGAGCTAGTCCCGGAGCTGATCGACCTGGACCCGTGGGGCTACCCGCTCATCGCCAGGACCGAGCTGCCGGACGACCTTGTGCCGCATGCCCGGCGGGCAATCTCCTCGTGCCCCGCCCTCGCGCTGCTCATCGAGGAGCGGACCGACCGCTGACGTCCGAGGGGCTAGTCGTCGTGGTGGCCGTCGTCATCCCAGCCGCCGCTGCTGATCCGGTCCACTGGCTGCCCGTTAGCGCAGCTGATGGTAATGACCAGGCTGGTGCCGGTGCCCTCCAACTCGAGCCGGACCCGGACGGCCGGGCCGCGAACGACGTCGTCGACCTGATAGCCGGGAGCAGGGCTCCAGTACTGCAGGTACGCCCGGCCGGCTGCGCAGACCGCCATCGCGCTGCCGGCCTTCGAGAACAGCAAGGTGCCGGCCCGGCTGGCCGCCGGGGCGGCGGTCCTGGCCGGTCGGGCCGCGCGCATGGGCGGCCTGGCGGACGGCGGCGGCGAGCTCGGGCCGGCCTGGGAACTGGCCAGGTCGTCCCGCACGTCCGCCGGGCTGAGCTGCTGACTCCCCGGACCCAGCAGGCCATGGGCAAGATGATTGACCGCGAGCATGCTCCCGCAGGTCGCGGCGGCCGCGCCCAGCAGCCATCCGCTGGCGCCAACGAGGAACCGGGATCGCATGCCGCGCATTCTGCCGGACCGCGCATTAAGCGGAGGTAAAGGGCAGGCCAACATGGCCGGCGCTTACCGCGACGGCGAGGCATGACTAGGCCGAATCGCGGTGAACAGCCCAGACCGGCTGCCCGGCCGGCTAGCGTCCGTGCTGTGTCTCAGCTTCTGCTGGTCGAGGACGACCCGGCGATCCGGCACTCGCTCGTCCGGGCCTTGTCGGAGCGCGGCCACGCCGTGGCCAGCACAACGACGGCTATGGACGCGCTCCAGCAGGTAGTGGCCAGGCCACCCGACCTCGTCATCCTGGATCTCGGCCTGCCAGGACTGGACGGTTACGAGGCGCTGCGGATGCTCCGGGCGATCAGCCGGGTACCGGTGGTGGTGGCGACCGCGCGTGACGACGAGGGTGACATCATCCGGGCGCTTAATGCGGGCGCGGACGATTACCTGGTAAAGCCGTTCGGACCGGGGCAGATAGACGCGCGCATCCGGGCCGTGCTGAGGCGCGCGGGCGACCGCGAGGCCGGCCGGGCAGCGCCGATCACGGTCGGCGGGCTGCGGGTTGACGCGCAGGCCCGCGAAGCGGCCCTGGACGGAGTCACGCTCGACCTGAGCCGCCGCGAATTCGAGCTGCTGTACTACCTGGCCGCCAGGGCCGGCCAGGTCGTGACCAAGCGCGACTTGCTCACCCATGTCTGGCAGCTGCCATACGGGGGCGCCGACAAGACGGTCGACGTTCACGTTTCCTGGCTCCGCCGCAAGCTGGGCGAGACCGCCCAGGAGCCGCGCTACCTGCATACGGTGCGGGGTGTCGGGGTCAAGCTCACCGCGCCGCGCTAGCGCCGCGCGCGCGAGGCAACTGTCATGCGACTCCGGCTGAACGTCCTGGTCCTGGCCGTAAGCTCACTGATCCTCGTCTCGTTCCTGGTGCCGCTCGCCTTGCTGCTGCGGACGTTTGTCGCCGACCGGGCGGTCAGCGCGGCAACGAGCAAGGCGCAGTGGCTGGCGCCGCTGGCGGCGACGCTGAGCACGCGTGACCTGAGGCTGCTGGTGGCCAGGGTCAACGCGGAGAACCCGGGCGAGCCGACGTCGGTGTTCCTGCCCGGCGGCGCCATTCTGGGCGCTACCGCCCCAGTGTCAGGGGGCGTCCGGCTGGCCCGCGACGGGCACAGCTTCAGCGAGCGAGCGCCCGGCGGGGTGGAGGTCCTGGTCGCGGTGCAGGGACTGCCCGGTGGCACAGCGGTCATCCGTACTTTCGTACCCGGCACGACCCTCACCCACGGGGTGCCGGCCGCGTGGCTGACGCTCGGCCTGATCGGAGCGGGCCTGATCGGGCTCGGTGTGCTGGTGTCGAGTCAGCTGGCCAGGTCGATGCTGCGGCCGCTGCGGGCGGTGGCGGCCGCCGCCGAGACGCTCGGGGGCGGCGACCTGTCGGCCCGGGCGCCGGTCGGCGGGCCGCCGGAGATCCGGCAGGTCGGCGCCGGCCTGAACCGGCTCGCCGCACAGATCGGGCAGTTGCTGACGCACGAACGGGAAACTCTGGCCGACATGTCGCACCGGCTGCGCACGCCGCTGACCGCGCTGCGGATCGACGCTGAGTCGCTGCGGTCCGACAGTGAGCGGTTCCAGCTCATCGGTGACGTCGAGGCGCTGACGAGGACGGTGAACGAGATTATCCGGGAGGCACGGCGGCCGGGCGGCAACGGCGGCCGGGCCGCCTGCGACGCAACCGAGGTTGTGCGCGAGCGGACCGCCTTCTGGCGTGCGCTGGCCGAGGATCAGGACCGGCCGATGTCGGTCGACATCGCGGTCGACTGGCTGCCGGTCGGAGTAGCGGCCCAGGATCTGGCGACGTGCGTCGACATCCTGCTCGAGAACGTCTTCGCGCACACGCCGGAGGGCGCCGCGCTGGCCGTCAGGCTCACGCCGAGGCCAGGCGGCGGTGGCTGGCTGACAGTGGCGGATGACGGCCCGGGGTTCCCGCACGAGGGGCCAGCCAGGCGCGGGCTGTCCGGAGCCGGATCCACCGGCCTCGGCCTCGCCATCGCCAGCAAGATCGCTGAGGCGTCCGGCGGCTCGGTGACGCTCGGCCGGTCAGTACGCGGCGGCGCTGCCGTCACGATGGGCCTGGGTCCTACGCCCACGCCGGCGCAGCCGCGCAAGCGCTCCGAGCGGATCTGGCGGCCCCGGCCGCGCCGCCCGGAGCCCGTCGACCCCCGGCTCGCGTCCGAGCTGTCCGAGTGGTCGGCGATCGTCGGGCACGACGTCCACGGCGGCTAGGCTGCTCGGCCGGCTGGCGGCCGCGGATCAGCCGGGAAGAGTCGTCCGCCGCCTCTCCGGTGACGGCCTGGGCCGGGACCGGGACCGGGTGCGGGACGATCAGCATCTCGTCGCTGCGGCCGGTTGGCACCGGCTTGCCGACGACCCGGTACACGGCGTCGCCGTCGACCGTCTCGTTCTCCAGCAGCAGGCTCACGATCTGGTCCAGCTCGGACCGGTGGGCCCGGATGAGGCTGACGGCGGTCTGCTCGGCCTCGCGGAGCAGCCGGGCCACCTCGGCGTCGATCGTCGCCTGCGTCGCCTCGGCGAATGGCCGGCTGGACAGACCAGAACCGCCGCCGCCCAGGAACACCGAGCCGCCTTCCGGGTACCCGACCGGGCCGAGCGCCGGCGAGAGCCCGAACTCCCTGACCATCTTCGTGGCGAGGTCGGTCGCCGAGGCGAGATCGTTCGCCGCGCCGGTCGAGCCCTGGCTGAGCGCCACCAGCTCAGCCGCCCGGCCGCCGAGCCGGACGGCCAGGGACTCGGTGAGATAGTCCTCGCCGTACAGGTGCCGCTCGACCAGCGGCAGCTGCTGGGTCACGCCGAGCGCCTGCCCGGCCGGCAGGATCGTCACCTTGGCGACCGGATCGGCGTGCTCCGACAGCGCCGCGACGAGCGCGTGACCCGCCTCGTGCACGGCGACCGCGTGCTTCTCCTCCGGCAGCAGCACATTCGAGCCCTCCCGGCGGCCGAGCAGGATCCGGTCCCGCGCCTGGTCGAAGTCGTCGGCGGTCAGGACGGTCCGGCCATCCCGGACGGCGAAGATCGCCGCCTCGTTCGCCAGGTTCGCCAGGTCGGCACCGGAGAAGCCGGGCGTGCCGCGGGCGACGACCGTGAGGTCGACGTCAGGTCCGAGCTGCTTGCCCCGGCAGTGCACGGCCAGGATCGCGGCCCGCTCGGGCAGCGTCGGCAGCGGGATTACCACCTGGCGGTCGAACCGGCCCGGCCGCAGCAAGGCGGGATCGAGCACCTCGGGCCGGTTGGTGGCGCCGAGCACGACGATGCCCTGAGCCATGTCGAAGCCGTCCATCTCCGACAGCAGCTGGTTGAGGGTCTGCTCGCGCTCGTCGTTGGAGACGACGGCGCCGCTGCCGGCCCGGCGCTGCCCGATCGCGTCGATCTCGTCGACGAAGATGATCGCCGGCGCCTGCTTGCGGGCCTCGGCGAACAGGTCACGGACCCGGGCCGCGCCCACGCCTACGAACATCTCCACGAAGCTGGAGCCGGCCACCGAGAAGAAGGGCACGCCGGCCTCGCCGGCCACGGCGCGCGCGATGAGCGTCTTGCCGGTGCCCGGCGGGCCGATCATGAGCACGCCGCGCGGCGCCAGCGCGCCCGCGCTCTTGTACCGGTCCGGGTTGCGCAGGAAGTCGACTACCTCGTTGATCTCCTCCTTGACGCCTTCGTAGCCCGCGACGTCGGTGAACTTAGTCTTGGGCTGCTCGGCATCGAAGACCTTGGCCCGGGACCGGCCGACGCCCATTACTCCCTGCAGCGAGCGGCCGGTGGTGCGCGCCATCCGCCGGAAGACGAAAAAGACGAGCGCGATCGGAAGCACGAGGAAAAGCACAATCTGCAGCACCAGGGCACCGGTCGAGCTGCCCGGCGGCTGGTAGCTGATGCTCACGCCGGCCTTTTGCAGTGTCCCGGCCACGGCCGAGCCTGGCTCGCCCCCCGGAATGACCGTCGTGTAGGCCTTCTTGTCGGTCAGCGTCCCGGTCGCGGTCACGTTGGCGCCAGCCGACGCCGGGCTCGGGATGTCGATGTTCTTGACCTTGCCCGCGGTCACGTCCGTCAGGAACTGCGAGTAGGTGAGGCTGGTCGGTGACGTGGTGTGCACGAAGCCGGGCACGATGTAGAGCAGGGCCACGACGAGGACTACCAGCCATAGCATGTGCCGCCAGGCTGGCGGCGCCGGCGGTGCGGTGCGGACGGGTTTGTCTCCGGGTGGCGGCGGAAGCGGCCTCTTACTCATGACACCTCATGACACATTCTTACGCAGGAACCTGAATGGTCGCTCCGGGCCCGCCCAAGGCTCGCCTAAGTCTCACATAAGTCGCGCTGGCCAACAGAACCTGCCAGATACCTGGCCCTGCGGGCTATGATCGGCGTTAGTTGCGGTCGGACCGCAGGCAGCGTGGGTCCCGGACCAAGTAGGGGGAGCAGTATCAATGGGCCTTCTCAATGAGTCACGCCGCGAGTTCATCGCAGCGCCCGACAGCGCGAAAGGTCAGATCGTCTTCAAGTGGCCTGATATCAACATCCGCAAATTCGCCCGGGCGATCGTCGAGCCAGACGCCGTGGCGGTGTTCATGCATCAGGGTCAGGTCATGGGCGTACTGCTGCCCGGCCAGCACACCCTGGACGCCAAGGAGCTGCCGTTCCTGGGCATGTTCGTCGACTGGGCCTCCGGCGGCAACGCGTTCCGGTCCGAGATCTTCTTCGTCGGGACCAGGGAATTCCCCAACTTCCGCTTCGGCGGCCGGCTGGACGAGGTCCAGGACCCGCAGAGCGGCCTCATCGTCACGCTGCGGACCTTCGGTGAGTACTCCATCCGGGTCGCCGACCCGCAGAAGCTCATCCTGAACCTGGTCGGCACCGTGAACGTGACCGACAACAACGCCATCACCGGCTGGGTGACCCAGCAGCTGCTCAAGGTGGCCCGCACCACCGTGACGCGGCAGCTGATGTCGGGCGCGTGGCCGATCCTGGGCCTGTCCATGCACAGCCCGGAGATCGAGGCGCAGTCGCTCGAGGCCGCCAACCACGAGCTGGAGAGCTACGGGATCATGCTGACCCGGCTCGGCAACGTCGACATCAACCTCGACGATGACGACAATGTCCGGCTGAAGAAGCTGGCCGGCGACACCGCCTACAGCCGGCTGGCCGGCGGGTTCCTGCAGGCGGCTCAGGCCGAGGCGCTGCAGGGCGCCGGGCAGGGCATGGCCAAGGGCGGCGAGGGCGTCGGCCCGATGTTCATGGGCGTCGGCATGGGTATGGCCGGCAACATGATGCAGGCACCCGGCCAGGCGCCGTATGCGCCGCCGCAGGGCACCGGGTTCGCGGGCGGCGGCCAGGGTTACGCGGCCCAGGCCGAGGCGGGCCAGCAGCAGGCGGCCCCGCCGCAGGCGGCCCCGCCGCAGGCGGTCCCGCCGCAGGCACCTGCGGCCGAGGCCCAGGCGGCGCCCGCGGCGCCAACTATGGCCTGCAGCAACTGCCAGAGCCCGGTGGCCGTCGGCGCGAAATTCTGCGCGGAGTGCGGCACGCCGACGAGTAAGCACTGCACCAACTGCAACGCGAGCATCAGCCCGACCGCGAAGTTCTGCGCGGAGTGCGGCACGCCGTCCGCGCCGCCGTCGGCCTAGGAAGATCGCGCTGGTCATCCCGTTAAGCGGAGCGGGCAATGCCCGCTCCGCTACTATCACAGCCACTATTCCCCGTCATGTCGTGCCTTCTTGCCCCCGAATAGAGAGGCCTGTCCGGATGGATAGGATCGAGTGCCAGTGGTGTAAAGCCCAGAACGAAGCCGATCGCACGAGCTGCAACACCTGCGGCGCGCCGCTCGACAAGCGCAACGTCGTCTCCGACTCGGGCTGGACCGAGGCGCCGCGGCTGCGGGACATGACGGAATTCAGGTTCTCGAATTCGACCTGCCAGATCGAGGGCGAGATCGTCCCCGTGGCCGAGCTGGCGCTGTCCCAGGGGGACTCGGTGTTCTTCGAGCACCACGTCATGCTCTGGAAAGAACCGCACGTCCCGATGTCAGCCATGAACACCGGTGGCGGGCGGCGGATGATGGGCGGGATGCCGCACATCATGAGCGTGGCGCACGGACCGGGCCGCATCGCGCTGTCCCGGGACGCCACCGGCGAGGTCGTGGTGCTGCCCATTCACCCGTCGCATGAGATCGACGTGCGCGAGCACGCGTTCCTGGCCGGCACGCACTCGCTGAACTACTCCTTTGTCCGGATCAAGGGCCTGGCCAACGTGCTGCACGGCGGCAGCGGCATGTACATGGACCGGTTCATCACCCAGGCCGAGCAGGGCCTGCTGCTGCTGCACGGGTACGGCAACGTCTTCCAGAAGACGCTGGAGCCGGGTGAGAAGATCCTGGTGGAGCCAGGCGGGTTCCTGTACAAGGACTCCTCGGTCCAGATGAACACCGTCAAGCAGAGCTTCAAGACGGGCATGCTGGGCAGCCACAACATGTTCCTGGCCGAGATGGTTGGACCCGGCCGGGTCGGCATCCAGTCCATGTACGTCCACCACGGCACCGAGTAGGACGCGCCGATGTCGACGCCGAGTTATACCTGTCCGTGGTGCCGCATCCCGAGCGCCGGCGCGGATGCGACCTGCCCGCACTGCGGCGCCCCGATCGACGTGCGGGCCCGGGTGTCCAAGTCCGGCTGGGCGGAGCAGCCCCCGATCCGCGACATGGCCCGGATCCGGTTCAACCGGTCGACCTGCCAGATCTCCGGCACCTACGTGCCGGTGGCGGAGATGAAGCTGGACCAGGAGGACTCGGTCTACTTCTCCCACCACACACTGCTGCACTGCGACACCAGCGTGCAGCTGGACATGATGAAGCTGTCCGGCGGCTGGAACCGGATGCTGGCGGGCATGCCGCTGCGGATGATGACCGCTCGCGGTCCCGGCTTCGTCGCCCTCAGCGCCGACCACCCGGGCGAGACGCTAGCGGTGCCGCTGCCCGCCAATCACGCCATCGACGTCGTCGAGCACCGGTTCCTGGCCGCCACCACCAACGTCGCCTTCCAGTGGGAGAACTCCGGCATCTGGTACACCACCCAGAGCGGGGACGACCAGGAGTGGCACTACCCGCTCGGCCAGACGATGGACCGGTTCACCGCGCACAACGCGCCCGGCCTGCTGCTCCTGCACGCGCCGGGCAACACCTTCATCCGCGACCTGCAGCAGGGTGAGCGGATCTTGGTGCAGCCGGGCGGGCTCATCTACAAGGACCGCTCGGTCCGGATGTTCCTGCATTTCGAGTACCCGCACGGCCAGTACTGGTTCAGCTCCGCGCGCTGGCAGGCCAAGGCCGTGTGGCTGACGCTGCAAGGACCCGGCCGGGTGGCGGTGCAGTCCGTCTTCGAGCGGCCCGAGCTGGTCGGGAGCGTGCGCAGCACGTCGGGATCCACGACGCAGTACTGGTGACAGCCGTCAGCTAGGGGTGGGCATGCCCGACGCGAGTTATACGTGCCCGTACTGCCGGATCGACAGCGAAGGCGGGCCAGCGTGCCCGCACTGCGGCGCCCCGGTCGACGTGCGGGCCCGGACATCAGGGGCCGGCTGGGTGGAGCAGCCGCCCATCCGGGACCTGACCCGGCTGCGCTTCAGCCACTCAAGCTGCCAGATCAGCGGCACGTACGTGCCGGTGGCAGAACTGGCGCTGGACGCGGCCGACTCGGTCTACTTCACCCATCACGCGCTGCTGCACGCGGAGCCCAGCGTGGACCTGGACCTCATGCGGATGCCCAACGGCTGGCAGCGGAGCCTGGCCGGGCTTCCGGTGTACATCATGACGGCGCGCGGGCCCGGTCACCTCGCGATCCGGGCCGATGAGCCGGGCGAAACCGTCGCCGTGCCGCTGCTGCCGGGCCACGGAATCGACGTGGCCGAGCACCGCTTTCTCGGTGCGACCGGGAACGTCGCCTATCACTGGCGGCCGGCCGAGGTCTGGTACAAGACCAAGCACCAGAACGAGGCTGCCATCATGCATTACCCGGTCGGCGGGGCCTACTTCGACCGGTTCGAGGCGACGCAGACTCCGGGCCTGCTGCTGCTGCACGCGCCGGGCAGCGCATTCATCCGGGACCTGGCCGACGGCGAGATGGTGTACGTCAAGCCACAAGCGCTGGTGTGGAAGGACCAGTCAGCCGAGGCATCGCTGCACTCCGAGCGGATGCGCGACGGCCAGGGCTACTTCATGTGGGTCAAGCTGCGCGGACCCGGCCGGGTGATGATCAAGTCAATCTTCGGTTTCGCCGGCTGGCGCGGCACGATCGTCGACAGCACGCCGCGCACGACTCACACCTGGTAGCCCGCTAGTCGGTACCAGCAGCGGGATCGGCCGCCCGGCGGCCGCGGGATCGGCGCCTTCCGGTCGGAGCGGAGGCATGCTGGCGGTTCCCGGCCCGGCGCCAGGACACCTCGAACGACGCGCCGCCGAGGTCCGAGCGGCCGATCTGCCACTGACCGCCGGTCGAGCGCACGATCGAGTCCGCGATCGCCAGGCCGAGGCCCGCGCTGCCGCCGAGCTCGGTCGAGCGGTGAAACCGGTCGAACAACCGGTCCCGCTGCTCGGGCGCGATGCCAGGCCCGCTGTCCTCGACCGTGAGGCAGACCCGGTTCCCGCGGCCAGTCACGCCGATGCTCACCACGCCGCCGCCGCCCGCGTACCGGCAGGCGTTGTCGGCCAGCACCCCGGCCAGCCGGTCGATCCACTCGGCCGGGGCGCTGATCCAGGCCGGCTCGCTGACCGCGACGTCGGAGACGACCTCGATCTGCCGGGTCGTGGCGAGTACGGCGAAGCGCTGCGCGCACTCGGCCGCGATCGTGCCCAGGTCCAGCGGCTCGTACCGTGGCTGCGGGGGTGCCGAGTCGAACCGGGCGAGCCACAGCATGTCTTCCACGATCCGCTGCAGCCGTCTGCTCTCGCCGCTGATCCGCTGCAGCGCCTCCTGGTAGGCGGCCGCGTCCCTGGGCGCGCTGAGTGCGATGCTGGTTTCCGCGCTGATGACGCTCAGCGGGGTCCTGAGCTCGTGCGAGGCGTCCGCGCTGAACTCCAGCTGGCGCTTGCGGGACTCCTCCACCGGGGATAGCGCCCGCAGCCCGATCGTCAGCGCCCCGGCGAACATTGCCAGCAGCAGCACCGGCGCGGCCAGCGCCTCACCGTCGCGCAGCACGGCCAGCAGGTGCTGCTGGTCGCCGAGACCCTGGCCGGCCACGTACTGTCCGGCCGCGTACATCCGGAAGCTGCCCGGCCGCAGCTTGACTGTCACCGCCCGGCCGGGATCCAGGTCCAACCGGGCCGGCAGCCGCGGTCCGGCTGCGCCGGGTTCGGCCGCCGGGCCGGCCTGCAGTGAGATGCCACAAGTAGACCGGTGCCGTGTCCGTGTCATCGTCGTCGGCCGACGGCCGCAGGCCCGCCTCACTGATGTCCGCGATCCGCTCCCGCAACCGGGCGTCCACCTGGCCGGTCAGCCGGGCGGAGATCACCACGTTGAGCACGGCGGCGCAGCCGGCGTAGACGATGCACACCAGCAGGCTGGCCGCGAGCGCGACCCGCGCCGCGTGGGCCAGGCCCGGCCGCAGGAACCGGCGTCTCACCGGGCCACGATCCGGTAGCCGATGCCGCGCACTGTCTCGATCGCCACCGCGCCGCCCGCCAGCTTGGACCGCAGCCGGGCCAGGTGCACGTCGATGGTATTGGAGCCGAGCGCGTCTGCCTCGTTCTCCCAGACCTGGAGCGCGATCGAACGGCGCGCGACCACCGCCGGCGATCGGCGCACCAGCATCTCCAGGATGCCGAACTCGGTCAGCGTCAGCTCGGGCGCCGCGGCGCCGACCCGGACCGTCCTGGTGGCCGGGTCGAAGACCAGGTCGCCGACGACCAGCTGCGGCTGCTGCACGGCCGGGGGGCGCCGCTGCAATGCGCGCATCCGGGCCAGCAGCTCACCGATGTCGAACGGCTTGATCAGATAGTCGTCGGCGCCCGCGTCCAGGCCGGCCACCCGGTCGGCGGGCGCGTCCCGCGCCGTCAGCATCAGGGTGGCGGTCGGCAGCTGGCGGCGCCGCATCCACTGGATCAGGTCCAGGCCCGACATACCGGGCATCCGCCAGTCCAGCACCGCCAGCTCGTACTCATAGCTGCGGAAGTACCTGGTCGCGGCCTCACCGTCGGCCACCGCGTCCACGACGTAGCCGTTTTCGCGCAGGCCGCGCGTCAGCGCGTCGCGCAGGCCTGCGTCGTCCTCGGCCACGAGCACACGCACGGCCCGCCTCCAACCGGCCCGCCCAGCCCGCCGGGCGGCGGGACTAGAGCCCGACCAGGAACAAGGTGAGCCAGGTTATCTCACAGCATGCCATGACCGGATCACGCGCGATCAGGTCCTCGACGGGCTTGTCCTCGGCCAACCCGGTCAGCTGGTCGAACCGCCCCAGCGCCAGTGCCAGCGGCGCGGCGCTGATCAGGTGCCACGCGCGCATCCAGCTGTCGGTGTGGGAGAGCGCCCAGAGCAGGTAGGCCGCCAGCATCGCCAGCGCCACGGCCCGCTGGCTGTAGCGCAGCATCCGCAGCCCGTACCAGCGCATGACCGGGCGGTGCCGGGCCGCCGCCGGGCCGAGCACGGCCAGCTCGGTGTACCGCTTGCCGAGGGCGACCATGAGCGCGCCGAGGCTGCACACGGTGAGGAACCAGCCCGACGGCGACACGCCGGTCGCCACCGCGCCGCCCAGCGCCCGCAGCACGAAACCGACCGCCACGAAGATCACTTCGACGACCGGGACGTGCTTGAGGACCATCGTGTACAGCAGCGAGAACGCGACGTAGACGCCGATGACCGCCGCCAGCGCGCCCGAGTCGGCCCAGGCGCAAGCGCCGAGCGCCAAGCCGATCGCCAAGATCGCCGAGCAGACGGCGAGCCCAGCCGGCAGCCGGCCGGATGCAACCGGACGACGCCGCTTGGTCGGATGCCCGCGGTCCCGCTCGGCGTCGGCCACGTCATTGATCAGGTACACCGCGGAGGACGCAGCGGTGAAGGCCGCAGCGGCCAGCAGCGCGTACCCGAACCCGTTCCCGCGGCCGAGGCTGGCGCCGGCCAGCGGGGCGGCAAAGACCAGTAGGTTCTTCGGCCACTGCCGGGGGCGCGCCGCCTCGAGCACGGCCAGCAGCAGGCTCAGCGGGCTGCGGGACGGCTGGCTGGCGGTGCCGCGCGGGGGCTGGGCCGGGCCAGGCGCCGCGATCGTCCGGGTCGGCTCGCTCATCGCGCGTAGACCGCGTTGAAGTCACGGCCCGACCAGGAGTAATACCGGTTGGCCGGCTGCTGCTGGTCCGGAAGCAGGTTGACCGGGGTGGGATTCGCCGGATGTGTCTTCGGCAGGTAGTACATGAACGACATCCACGCCGGGTTGATGTCCAGCTCCATGCCGCGGTACGCGCCCGCCCGCTGCAGCAGCCGCGCGAGCTCGTGCGCGTCCAGCTGGTTGCCGTAGGCGAAGACGATCTGACCCGACCTGGTTTCGCCGATGCCCGACCGCCATACGTAGTAGCCGCCGCCCAGCGTCGCTCCGAAGCTGTAATTATTGGCGTTGTCCACATTCGGCGGGATTTGCCCGTGGTTGACGATCAGGTGCAGGTTCTGCCGGACCCCGACGACGTCGTGGTTCATCCGCACCGTCTGATCCCAGTTGCCGATCGTGATGTGACCGTCCCGGTAGTACACGACCGATGCCACGCCGGGTGTGAGCGACCCGGCATACGAGCCGTGCAGGTAGAAGCCGCCGCCCGAATTGGCGATCTTGAAGCCGCTGTTGAAGGTGGCCAGGAGCCCGCGCCGGCTGCCCGCGGCGATGTACGGCTGCGCGTGCCAGTTACCGGGACCCGGGTCCTCGGTGCCGGGCCGCAGCTCGAACTTCACCAGGCTCTGGTTCAGCCAGGCGATGCCGCCGACGACGGAGGTATAGACCGGGCTGACCCGCAGCTCCGTGCCGTAGATCGCGGGCTGGCCGTGCACGGTTGCCAGCACCCGCCACTTGCCCTCGCCGGGCAGCGGCGGGCCGTCGGCCAGCGAGCGCAATGTGGCCGGGGACGGCACCGGGACGGCCTTCACGCTGTGCTTCGCCGGCCGCACCGGCGCGGCCGCGGGACCAGTCAGGGCAAAGGCCGGCTTGCCGCCCTTCTGCGGGGGCTGGTAGGTCAGCTCCTCACCCCACGTCACCACGAAGCCGAGGTAGTGGTCCCGAGCCCACTCCGCCATCCGCTCACTGAACGAGCCGCCGCCGGGAGCGGTGAGCGCGTTGCCGATCGACCAGCCCACGACGGCCAGGAAGGCCGTGAGAACGGCGAGCACGGGGAGCCGCCACCGTCGCCACCACGCGCGCAGCCGCCGGAACCTGCGGCGCTTATTGCGATGTCCGGGTGGCGCAGCAGGTCCACTGCGCACGCCGCGCTCCATGGTGAACCGTGACACTCCTGCCCCTTCCGGCATTCGGTACCGCTGACTCTGGCCGTGTCCCGTCCGGCCTGCGGCCTGACGCTCCAGGCGATAGGTCTACCCGCGCACTATGAAGACTCCATTACGGCGCGCAGTGATCCGGTGGTCGTAGCGCGGACGCGGAAGACATATCCGGTTGCGCGGCCGGCTATCCGCTGGTGGGGTGGCTGAATGCGGATAGTTGACCCGGCCGGGGTGAGAGCTTTCCGCGCCCATGGGTATGTGCTGCTGCCGGCCGTTCTGGACGAGGGAATTGTCGGTCGCGGCCGGGATATCGCGGCGGCAATGCTCGCCGCGCAGCCGCCGGCCGCCGGCCATACCGGGCCGGATTACCGCTGGCCCGCCTTCGCGGCTGGCGGCCACCCGCTGCTGGAGTTCTACCGGGAGGCCGACGTCGCCGGCCTCGCCGCGAGCCTGCTGCGCCCGGACCTGCCTGTCACCGAGCCCGACTTCGCGCAGCTGGCCACCACGATCCCGCCGTGGCCGCACCGCCCCGGCGGCCCGCACGTCGACGGCCTCACGCCCCCGCCGCCCGATGGCCGGCCGGGCACCTTCTCGCTGCTGTGCGGCATCTGGCTGTCCGACCAGCGCGAGCATAACCAAGGCAACCTGTGGGTCTGGCCGGGGACGCACCTGCGGTTCGGGGAGTGGCTGGCCCGCCGCGGGGCCGACGCCCTGGCCCGGACCGACCTGATGAATCCGGGACCGTACCCGCCGGTAGAACTCGGCGATCCGGTGCAGGTCACCGGCCCGGCGGGCAGCGTGCTGTTCGCGCACTACCTGCTCGCGCACAATATCGGCGGGCATGACGGCCCGGCGGGCGCGCCCCGCCGGGAGGTCATCTACTACCGGCTGCACGCGGCCGGCCACGCGGACCGGTGGCGCGACGTCGTGACGGCCCCCCTGACCGAGATCCGGGCCGGCTGACCAGCGGGCCAGTGCCCGGCTAGCCACGACGCCCAGTGAGCGTCCGGGCGCTCACCTGACCGGCGACCCACCGGTAGGTCCCGGCCATGCCTTCGCTGAGACTGGTCGAGGGCTCCCAGCCGAACGCCTCCCGCAGCCGCGAGTTGTCGCTGCCGCGGCCGCGCACCCCGGCGGGCGCGGTCAGGTTGTACCGCCGCTTGAGCCGCACGCCAGCGATCTCCTCGATGACATCGACGAGCTGATTCACCGACACCAGGTCCGGGCTGCCGAGATTGCACGGCTGCGCTATGGCCCCGTCGAGGATCAGCAGGATGGCGCGAACACAGTCGTCGACGTGCAGGAACGACCGGGTCTGATTGCCGTCGCCCCAGATCTCGATCTCGTCGGCGCCCGCAAGGATCGCCTCGGCCACCTTCCGGCAGAGCGCGGCCGGGGCCCGCTCCCGGCCGCCTTCCCAAACGCAGTGCGGCCCGTAGACGCTGTGCAGCCTGGCGATCCGGACCGTCAGCCCGAAGTCCGCCGCGAACTGCTGCGCCAGCCGTTCGCTGAACAGTCCCGCCCAGCCGGCGGCGTCCGGCGGCATCGCCGGGTACACGTCCTGCTCGGGCACACCCCGGGCGTCCGCGGCCTGCTGGCGGTCGGCGGGGTAGACCCCGGCGCAGGAGGCATAGAAGTAGCGCGACACGCCCGCGTCCCGCGCGGCTTCGAGCAGCTGAGCGCTGATCGTGGCCGAGACCATGGCCGCCGCGCCGTGCTGGCTGCCGAACGCCATCCCGCCGGTCTGCGCCGCGAGGTTCACCACGGCCGCGCATCCGGCGACGGCGTCAGCCGCCGCCGCCCGGTCGCGCAGGTCGAGTTCGGCGCACTCGGCCTGCGGCGCCGGTTGCAGCCACCTGGCTACCGGCACGACGTCGACGGCGCGGATCACCGAGAACTCCTGCGCCGCGAGATACCTGACCAGATGACCGCCGATGAAGCCGCCAGCGCCCGCCACGAGCACCCGCTCAGCCCGGTTCAGCATTGATCGCCCCCTATCCCCTGCGACCATGGTGCAGCGACCGCTCAGGACCGCCAAGCACCGGCACGCCGGGGGCAGAACGGCAGTTCAGGACGCCAGGCCCGGCCGCCGGTCGCGGCCCCGCCCGGCCCCGCACTATCGTCCGGTTATGAGCAGACTTCCGGAGCTACGCCGTGACCAGCTACCCCCCGAAGCACTAGCGGTCTGGGATGCCGTGGTCGGCACCCGCGGCAGCCGGCTGGAGACGCCGGGCGGCGGCCTAGCCGGGCCGTTCAACGCCTTCCTGCACGCACCCGCCGTCGGCGGCAAGCTGGCCGATCTCGGCGCGACGCTCCGGTACGGCACCACGCTCGATCGCCGGCTCACCGAGGTCGCAATCATCACGGTCGGCGCCCGGTGGAAGGCGGAGTTCGAGTGGTGGGCGCACGCGCGCATGGCCAGCCGGCACGGGGTGCCCGACGCTGTCATCGACGCGATCGGGAACGGAACCAGCCCGCCGTTCGAGGCCGAGGACGAGCGGGTCGTCTACGTCCTCGCGCACGCGCTCGCGACCCACGGCTTCGTGCCGCAGCAGGACTACGACAGCGCCAGCCAGCTGCTGGGGGACACCGGGATGGTGGAACTGGTCACGCTCTGCGGCTACTACACGCTCATCTCGTTCCTGCTGAACGCCTTCGACGTGCAGCTCCCCGAGGGCACCGCGTCCAGGTGGCCCCCGGCGGCCGACTGACCTGCAGGTCCGGCACCCGTCGCGGCGGTTGACTGCACTTATATAAGCAACTAATATAAATGCATTATGAACTCGGCAGCCAGCAGCGCAGACGCAACCGAGGTAGCGGCCGCCCTGGAAGGCCTGTTCCGGCTGGTCCGATGGCTCAGCCCGGCGGGGCTGTCGCTGACGGCCGCGGCGACCCTGGCCACGCTCGACCGGATCGGGCCGAGCCGGCTGACCGAACTGGCCGCGCGCGAGGGCGTGACGCAGCCGGCCATGACCCAGCTGATCGCGCGGCTGTCCGAGCAGGGACTGACCGCCAGGACCGCCGATCCCGCGGACGGCCGCGTCGTGCGGGTCCAGCTCACCGACGCGGGCCGGGACCTGATCGCGACCCGGCGGATGGTCCGGGCGGAGCGGGTGTCCGGCTTGCTGACCAGCCTCACCCCGGCCGAGCGCGCCGCGCTGATCGCCGCGCTGCCCGCCCTGCACACGCTGGCCGCCGCTCGCCCCGAGGACGAGCTAGCCGCCGTTCCCAGCCGATAACCCTCCCCAGGCCAGGCCCGCACGAGGCCCCGCGGCCGCAACCGCACGGCAGAAATGGAGTACCAGCCCGATGAGCGGGACACAGCCAGCCCCTTCGGGCAGCCGAAAGCCGTGTTCGCGGTCGCCTTCGCCTGCGTCGTGTCCTTCATGGGCATCGGCCTGGTGGACCCGATCCTGCCGGCCATCTCGCATCAGCTGAACGCGTCGCCGAGCGCGGTCACGCTGCTGTTTACCAGCTACCTCGTCGTGACCGCGGTGGCGATGCTGATCACGAACTGGGTGTCCAGCCGGATCGGCGCCAAGCGCACCCTCATCGCCGGGCTCGTCCTCATCGTCGCGTTCAGCGCGCTCGCGGGCGCGTCCGGCTCGATCTCGCGGCATCATCGGCTTCCGGGCCGGCTGGGGCATCGGCAACGCCCTGTTCATCGCCACCTCGCTCGCGGTCATCGTGGCCTCCGCGTCCGGCGGCTTCACCGGCGCGATCGTGCTCTATGAGACCGCGCTCGGGCTTGGCATCGCGGTCGGGCCGCTGCTCGGCGGCGTGCTGGGCGAGATCAGCTGGCGGGGCCCGTTCTACGGCGTCGCCGCGCTGATGGCGATCGCCCTGATCGCCACCATCGTGCTGGTGCAGCCGACCCCGTTGCCGGCCCGCAAAACCAGCCTGTCCGCGCCGCTGCGCGCGCTGCGGCACCGCGGGCTCCTCACGATGTCGCTGACGGCGCTGTGCTACAACTGGGGCTTCTTCACGGTGCTCGGCTACGCGCCGTTCCCGATGAACCTCAGCCCGATCAAGCTGGGCCTGGTCTTCACCGGCTGGGGCCTGATGGTCGCGATCTTCGCGGTCTTCGGCGCGCCCCGGCTGCAGGCCAGGTTCGGGATCGCGGCGACCATGTACGCGAACCTGGCCGCGTTCGCCGCGATCATCGTCGTCATCGCGGTCTGGACCACCAACCGCGACGTGCTGATCCCCGCGGTGATCGTCTCGGGCATCTTCATCGGCATCAACAACACGATCACCACCCAGGCCGTCATGACGATCGCGCCGGTCGAGCGCCCGGTCGCGTCGGCCGCCTACAGCTTCGTCCGGTTCATCGGCGGCGGGCTCGCGCCGTACGCGGCCGGCCTGCTCGTGCTGGCGGTCAACATCCACTTCCCGTTCTACCTGGGCGCGGGCGCGGTCGTCCTCGGCATCGTGATCCTCACCACCGTGCACAAGGCGCTCGGTGCCGCGGAGCGAGCGCAGGCCGAGGAAGTGCGGGCGGCGGTCACCAGCGGCAGCAGCGAGGGAACGGCAGGTGCCCCGGCCACCGGGCCCGCGCGGCTGCCCGTGACCGCCGAAGGCGGGGCCGGCCCGGTGACCCCGGGCATCGTGACCACCGGCACAGTGACCACCGGCACCGGCGCGGCCGGGCCGTTGCCGGGTGCGATCGTGGCCGCGGTCGACGACTCGCCGGTGGCCGGCCTGGTGATCACGGCCGCGGCCCGGCTGGCGGGCTCGCTCGGCCGGACCGTGCACGTCGTGCACGTGCCCGAGGCGGTCATCGGCGGCGACACCGCGGTAGACGGCGAGAGCCAGGATGCCGCCGCCGCGCTCGTCGGCCGGTACCTGCGTGAGCTAGCGGCCCGAGATGTAGCGGCCCAGGGCCAGCTGCTGCTGCACGCCGGCGACCACGGCGCGGCCGGCCGCCTCATCGCCGAGTACGCCCGCGAGGTCGGCGCCACCACGATAGTGATCGGCGCGCCCCGCCATGGCGGCCTGGCCACGCTGATGGACGCGAGCACCAGCCAGGCGCTCTTGCGCGCCGCCAGAACGCACGTCCTCATCGTCAATCCGGACGCGCCCGCGGCGCCGGCCAGCACTGTCCGGGATGAGGCGGAACGCCAGCTCGTATCCTGACTCTGCGCCGGATCCGGCGCGATCACGCCCTGCGGGTTAAAGGAGCGCTATGTCCGTCGTCCTTGTCGCCACCATCGTTCCGGCCGCCGAGCACCGCGACGCCGTCATCGCCGCGGTGCGGCAAGCGGTTGCGCAGGTGCACGGCGAGCCCGGATGCGAGCTGTACGCGCTGCACGAAGGGCCCGACCGGCTGGTCATGGTGGAGAAGTGGGCGAGCCCCGAGGCGCTGGCAGCACACCGCGACGGCGCCGCGCTGGCCGCGCTCGGCGGCGCGCTGCGCGGCAAGGTGACCGCCGCGCCCGACGTGCAGGTGCTGACTCCGGTGCCAGCCGGCGACCCGGCCAAGGGCGAGCTCTGACGGACTACCCGGTCGGCGGGCACGACCTGGTCCGCCAGCCGGCAGGCCGCTGATCCTCGGCCGCCCAGCGAGTCCGACATTGGCCCGAGTAAGCGCTAACACCTAGCAAAGGCTCCCGTTCCGGAGTAGTACTCGATACGAGGCGCGTGTTACCCGCGCGCGGACGGCTCTCCGCGCATGGCTCCGCTATCGGGAGGTTATGCGAACATGGGTCCATTCCATTTCCGGCACCGGGTCGCCACGGCGTTCGCCGGCGCATTAGCGCTTGGCCTCGCGGGCCTCGTCACGGCCGGCGCGGCCGGGGCCGCGAGTCAGGCGCCTGCGAGCCCGGCGGCAGCTAAGCCCGGGGCCATTCCGGCCAAAGCGGGGCCGGTCCCGTCCGCGCTGTCGCTGCCGCAGGCCGCCGGGCAGCCCGACCTCGGGCCGAACGTCTACGTGTTCACCCCGGCCATGCCGCTCAGCCAGATCCAGTCGACCGTGGACGCGATCGCCAGCCAGCAGATCTCCAACCAGTTCGGGACGCAGCGGTACGCGCTGCTGTTCGAGCCGGGCACCTACGGCACTGCCACCGACCCACTGAACTTCCAGGTCGGCTACTACACCCAGGTCGCCGGCCTGGGCGCGACGCCGGGCGACGTGGTGATCAACGGCTCGATCGACGTGTACAACCAGTGCTTCTCCGGCAACTGCATCGCGCTGGACAACTTCTGGCGCTCGCTGTCGAACCTCACCATCAACGTGAACACGCCGGACTTCGGCTGCTACTTCGGCGAGTTCTGGGCCGTCTCGCAGGCGGCGCCGATGCGCCGCGTGCACGTCAACGGGCCGATGACGCTGATGGACTACTGCACGGGCCCGTCGTTCGCCAGCGGCGGCTTCATCGCCGACTCCGACATCAGCGGCGGCGGCATCGTGAACGGCTCGCAGCAGCAGTTCCTGGTCCGCAACACCGACATCGACGGCTGGTCGAACGGCGTCTGGAACCAGGTCTTCGCCGGCGACCCCGGCGCGCCCGCGACCGAGTTCCACAATGGCGGCGGCAACCAGTACACCACGCTGCCGACGAACTCAGTGACCCAGGAGGAGCCGTTCCTCTACCAGGACAGCCAGGGCAACTTCCGCGTGTTCGTGCCGGCGGTGCAGCACGACTCGTCCGGGCCGGCCTGGGGGAGCGGCACCGAGGCCGGCGGCTCCCTGCCGATCAGGAAGTTCTTCATCGCCAGCCCATCGACGTCCGTGCTGCAGATCGACCTCGCGCTGGCTCTGGGCAAGGACCTGATCCTGACGCCGGGCGTGTACAACCTCAACGCGCCGATCGTGGTGAGCCGGCCGGACACGATCGTGCTCGGGCTCGGCCTGGCGACGCTGATCCCGCAGCACGGCACCGCGGCGATGATCGTCTCCAGCGTGCCGGGCACCAAGGTGTCCGGGCTGATCATCGACGCCGGGCCGGTCAACTCGAAGGTGCTGATGCAGGTCGGGCTCGTGCCCGGCGACTTCGGCAGCAGCGCCAGTGACCCGACCCTGCTCCAGGACGTGTTCTTCCGGATCGGCGGCGCGCAGGCCGGGATCGGCGACCGACAGCCTGGTCGTGAACAGCTCCAACACGATCCTGGACGACATCTGGGCGTGGCGGGCCGACCACGGCACCGGCGTGGGCTGGACCAGCAACGTGGCTGACCACGGCCTGATCGTCAACGGCAACGACGTCACCGCCTACGGGCTGTTTGTCGAGCACTATCAGAAGACGGAGGTGATCTGGCGCGGCCAGGGCGGCACGGACGTCTTCCTGCAGAACGAGATGCCCTATGACCCGCCGAGCCAGGCCGCGTGGATGCAGAACGCGAGCACCGATGGCTATCCGGCGTTCGAGGTCGCGCCGAACGTCAAGACGTTCACCGGCTACGGGATGGGCAGCTACTCCTTCTTCAACCAGCACATCCCGATCTTCGCGTCCGAGGCGTTCCAGGTGCCGGACACCCCCGGCGTGCAGATGCATGACCTGCTGACGATCTTCCTGGACGCGACGAACGGCTCGGGCGGCATCAACTCGGTCATCAACGGAGTGGGCGGTTCGTCGACCGCCGCCAACCCGGACACCCCGGTCGACGTGGTGAGCTACCCGTAGCGCGGCTCAGCGGTTAGCGCGGAAGATCCGGGGTCGGAAATGACCCCGGATCTTCCGCATTAAGTCAGCGGTCGCAGTACGGGAGCACCACCGCCGACGGATGCTGCTCATTGGCGAAGATCTCGAACTTGCACCGCAGCCCGGACGACGCGACCCCGAACGGCTCGCCGGTGCCGAAGTTGCGCGCGAACCGCGGGAACGCACCGCCGCTGACCTGCACCCGCAGCCGGTGCCCGGCCAGCACCCGGTACGCCGTCGGGAAGAGCTCGACGTCGACCGCCAGGATGCCGTCCGCTCCGGGCTGCACGTCCGGCGCCGGGACCGTGCGCGGGTCCAGCCGCCGGATGCCGTCGGTGATGTTGCGGGAGACCCCGCCGGTGTCGACGTCGCATAGCCGGACGAACACGTCCGCGTACTCGCGCTCGGTCCGCACGTAGATCCGGGCGCTGACCGGGCCGATCAGGTTCTGGTCGGCGGCCAGCGGCGGCGAGGTGTAGGTGAGCACGTCGGTGCGAGTCTCGACCGGTGCGTTGTCGGCCTGTTTGCCCGGCGGCTGCAGGACCGGCCCGCCGACGGTCGGCGTGGGATCCGCGGGATCGTAGATGAACCAGGCGGGCTTCGAGTCGGCGGCGTCGGGCTCACGGTCGAGTCCGCCCTCGGCTCGCAGGTAGTGGCTGACCAGTTGATGCTGCGGCGGCGGCCATTCGGCGAAGTCCAGCCACTTCTTGGTCTGCTGCAGGAATACCCGGACCGGCAGTCCCGACGGCGCCGGGCCACCGTTGAGGTGGTGGCTGAGCCACTGCACGTCCGCCTGCGCGATGGCCTTGATCTCGGCCGGCTCGGCGTGCAGCCAGGGGCCGATGACGAGCCGCGCGGACACGCCCGCCGCGCGGATGGCCGCGTAGTCCCGCAACTGGTTCGGCAGGAACAGGTCCCACCAGCCCGTCACCATGCTCACCGGCGGCAGCCTGGTCAGGTCCGCCTGGTCGTGATCGGCGCCGGCCCAGAAGTCATCGCCGGGCTCGGCGTGACCGAGGAAGTCCCGCCAGAACAAGACCGGCGCCCCGGCCACGTCCACATCCGCGGACTGCAGCGGCAGCTTGCGCAGCGCCCGCTTCATCCGGGCCAGTTGCACCGGGTTGGGGAGGTTGGCCAGCCGGCTCCGCTCCTGCGTGCCGATGAGCCCGGACCAGTTCAGCGCGTTCCGCAGGCCGGGCGCGCCGTGATCGTAGAAGGCAGCGGTGATCCTGGCGGCGGTGACGGCGGGCGAGACAGACTCCAGCGGCGGGTCCACGTACGGCGCGATCGCCCACTGGGTGTGACCGAGGTAGCTGCCGCCGGTCATCGAGACGCGGCCGTCGCACCACGGCTGCTCCCGCAGCCACGCCACGGTGGCCAGGCCGTCGGACTGCTCATGCAGGAACGGGCGGAACTCCCCGCCCGAGCCGAAGGTCCCCCGGGTGCTCTGGATGAAGACCTGAAACCCGCGGCGGGCCAGCGGGGCCGCGAATACGGCGCCCGCGAATCCGGCGCGGCCATACGGCGACCGGATCAGCACCACGGGCGCCGGGCCGCTGCGGTCAGCGGGCCGGTACCGGTCGCCGAGCAGCACCACCCCGTCGGGCATCGGGACGCCGACGTCGCGCTGGAGGGTGAACGCCGCAGGGGGACCAGTGAAGCCCATGGCGCGATCGACGGCACGACCGGCAATTCGGGACAGCGCACTCATCCCAGTACTGTGCGGCCTGACCGCGCGGGACCGCAAGGCCGGCGCAGCCCGGCGTTCCGCCGCGCCGGGAATGCCCGTATCGTTGACATTGTCGGGGCCGGCGGAGGGCGGAGATTCGTGGCGCCAGAGATCAACCTCATCGACCCGGACGACTACCAGCGCGGCGGGCCGCCGTACGCCCAGTTCGCGTGGCTGCGCGCGCACGACCCGGTCTTCTGGCACGCCGGCGGCGGCGAGGCCGGCTGGCCCGGCTTCTGGGCCCTGACCCGGCACGAGGATGTCGCGCACGTCTCCCGGCACCCGGAGCTATTCTCGTCGGCCGCGCGGCTCGCGTTGTTCGGCGAGGTCCCCGAAGCCCAGATCGAGCTGCAGCGGCTGATGATGCTGAACATGGACCCGCCGCAGCACACCCGGCAGCGGGCCTTCGTCAACCGCGGGTTCACGCCGCGGATGATCGGCCAGCTGGAGAAGCACATCGCCGAGATCTGCCACGCGCTGCTGGACGAGATCGCCGGACGCGGCCAGGCCGACTTCGTCACGGACATCGCCGCGCCGCTGCCGCTGTGGGTGATCTGCGAGCTGGTCGGCGCCCCGGTCGAGGACCGCGACCGGATCTTCGAGCTGTCCAACCTGCTGATCGGGGCCGCCGATCCCGAGTTCCAGGTCGAGCCCGGAGCGCAGCGCAACGCCGCGGCCGAGGTCTACGCCTACGGCGCGCAGCTGGCCGAGCGCCGCCGGGAGCACCCGGCCGACGACATCGTGACCAAGCTGCTCCAGCCCGACGACAACGGCGAGGCGCTGACCAGCGACGAGTTCGACCTGTTCTTCCTGCTGCTGACCGTGGCCGGGAACGAGACGACCCGCAACGCGGCCTCGGGCGGCATGCTGGCGCTGTTCGAGCACCCGGACCAGTGGCGGCGGCTGATCGAGCAGCCGGAGCTGATCCCGACCGCGGCCGAGGAGATCGTCCGCTGGGTCAGCCCGGTCAACATGTTCCGCCGGACCGCGGTGGCCGATACCGAGATCGGCGGCAAGCCGATCGCGGCCGGGGACAAGGTCGTGGTCTTCTACACCTCGGCGAACCGGGACGCCGGCGTGTTCGCCGACGCGGACCGCTTCGACGTCGGCCGCGATCCCAACCCGCACGTCGGCTTCGGCGGCGGCGGACCGCACTTCTGCCTCGGCCGCCACCTCGCGGCGCTGGAGCTGCGCGTCCTGCTGCAAGCGCTCACCGAGCGGATGCCCGCCATCCGCCTCGACGGCGAAGCCAGCCGGCTGCGGTCCAACTTCATCAACGGCATCAAGCACATGCCGGTCGCGTTCTGAGCCGGAACGCGCGTAGCGATACGTCGGGACGCCTTGAAGGGCCGCCCGGCGGCGGCTAACTTTGGGGTGCTCTGGCCGTGCGCCAGGGCCGGAGCGGTCAGCACCGAGGGGGAGCAGTGGCACGCAAACTCGGCATCGTCGTCGGACCGATCCTGGCGGCGCTCGTTCTCGGGCCGGGCAGGCCGCCCTGGCCGCCACCACCACCACCGCCAGCGCCGCACCGGGAGTGTGCACGAACTGGGTGACGATGTCGAGCCGTAATCCCGGCCCGGGCGACAACAACCTCAACGCCGTCGCCGCAGTCTCAGCCAGCAATGTCTGGGCCGTCGGCGAGTACTTCGTCGGCGTCGACACGAAGACGCTTATCGAGCACTGGAACGGCAAGACCTGGAAGGTCGTCTCGAGCCCCAACAAGGGATCAGACGCAGAGCTCGAGTCGGTCTACGCCGCATCGGCGGCCAACGTCTGGGCGGTAGGGAACTACTACAACGGGTCGGCCGGGCGGACGCTTATCGAGCACTGGAACGGCAAGACCTGGAAGATCGTCTGGAGCCCGAACCTGGGAACCGGATCGAACGGCCTCACCGCCGTGCGCGGGACGTCCGGGCACGATATCTGGGCCGTCGGCAACGCTGTCACCAGCTACCCGGTGAATAAGACGGTGATCCTGCACTGGAATGGACGGCACTGGAAGCTCACTGCCAGCCCGAGCATCGCCGGTGCGACGAACCTGCTGCGTGCGGTCCGGCCGGTATCCCCAACCGATGCCTGGGCGGTAGGAACCTACAGCCGCCCGGTGGGGTCCAAGACCCTCATCCTGCACTGGAGCAAGGGTCACTGGCGTGTCGTCTCCAGCCCGTCGGTACCGCCCGGCGGCAATAGCCTGAACGGGGTGCTCGCCACGTCCGCGACAAACGCCTGGGCTGTGGGCGATTACTACAATGGCACCGCCGACCGGACGCTGTTCTTGCGCTGGAATGGCCACAAGTGGCTGAAGTCGTACAGCCCGAACACCGGGGCGACCGCCAGCGACGACGTGAACGCGGTCGGCGGCACTTCGGCCGCGAACATCTACACGGTGGGCGCCGACTACCGCAACACCAGCTCACACGTGCTCATCGAACACTGGAACGGGAGTCACTGGCGGCTGCTGGCAGGCCGCAATCCCGGTGCTGGCTACAACATCTTCAACGGCGTCTTCGCCCTGTCGGCCCGCAGTATCTGGGCGGTCGGGACCACCGCCGGCAAGACCGGCCACAACCGGACGCTCATCGAGCACTGTCGCTAGCTTCGAGCCAGTCGACCAGGTGCCGCTGGCCGGCCTCGGCGGCGATGTCCGCCGGGGCCTGCCCTGACCACGGTGCCCGCCAGTAAGGATCAGCGCCCCGGCCGAGCAGCAGCCGCGCGATGACGATGTCGCCCACCCGGCAGGCGTTCCACAACGCCACGTTGAGTTCCTCGGCGGTCACGTTGCCCGCGTCGACGATGTCGGCCACCCGGTCCGCCAGACCTAGCACCACGCAGACCGACAGTGAGGCCGTGGCACCGCGCTCGAAGAGCCGCCGGACCGCCAGCCATTGCCCGTAGCCGAGGGCGGACTGGATGGGCGGCCCGCCGCCGATCGAGGACCCGGGGCACTCGATGTCGGCGCCCGCATCCAGCAGTACATCGATCAGCACCGTGTCGTCGTTGCTCGCCGCCCAGTGCAGCGGGGCCTCGCTGTGCCCCATCCCGACCGCCGGGGCGTCCAGGTCCGCCCCGGCCTCGACCAGCAGCGCCACTGTCGCCGCGGCCCGGGGCCGATGACCGGGCGCGTCCGCAAGCACGTGCAGCAGTGTCCGGGCCGCGCCGTCGGGTTCGGTGATCAGGCCGGCCGCGAGCTCAGGTTCCGCGGTCAGCAGCACGCCCAGCCGCTCGCGGTCACCACCCTTGATCGCAGTGATCAGGTCGCGAGCGAGCGCGCTGTCGCTGGGAACTGCACGTCGATCGGCCACAGACAGCGACGTTAGCCGCGGCCGGGATTTATTGTCAATTTAGTTGACGATCGGGCTATCAGCCGGCCGTCGCCCGGATCCAGTCCAGTGCCTGATCGGCCGCGTGCAGCACCGACACGTGCCCGTCGTCGGGGTAAAGCCGGAGCTCGGCGGCCGGGAGGTGGCGCGCGAGCCACTCACCGTGCGCGACGGGCACCATCCGGTCTTGCTGGCCGTGCAGGATCAGGACGGGCAGGCGGACGTCAGCCGGAGCGAATCCCCACGGCGCGACATAGGCGAGGTTGTCGTCGATCATGCCCTCCGGCCCCGCTTCGATCGCCTTTCCGGCGACGCCGCCGAGCCACGCCCACGGCCCCTCCAGCGCAGCCCAGTCCGCGGCGGTGAACATTTCCGAGTCGAACTCCGACGCGGACGTGTAGAACTCGGTCAGGGCGTCGCGACCCCCGGCGGCGGCCCGCGACTCGGCCGCGCCGCCCGCTCCCATCCCCGCATACCAGTCGAGGCCGTCCGCGTCATAGGGCGCCAGGCCCGAGCCGCTGACCACGGCCAGCACCCGGTCGGGCAGCAGCGCGCCCGCCGCGAGCGCGTGCGGACCGCCGCCGGAGTGGCCCATGACCGCGAACCGGCGGAGGCCGAGTGCGCCGGCGATCGCCGCCATGTCCGCGGCAGCGGAGCCGACCGTACGGCCGGGGTCCGGACTCGACCCGCCGTAGGACGGCCGGTCGTATGACACCCACCGGATGCCGCGCTCGGCCGCGGCCGCGAACAGCGGCTCGGGCGGCTCGCCGGTATTCGGCGTGCCGTGCAGCCAGAACACCGGCAGCGCGCCCGCGGCGTCCGGATCCGCATCGTAGGCGTGCAGTACCCGGCCGCCGGGAACTGCCACATCGATCTCCGCGACCACGAACCGAGCCTAGCCGCCGGGTCCCGCTGGCCGGTTCGGTGGCGGTGTATCCGAAGTGCGCGGCTCAGCCCGCCGGGCGGATCACAACGACGTCGGC
>CAWDVS010000022.1:0-182761 GCA_963805805.1 uncultured Actinomycetota bacterium
ATAATGGCCCGGCCGTCCTCCGGCCCGGCGTCGGCGAATGTGCTGACGTGCATCCCGGCCGAGAAGGAGCGATCGCCGCTGCCGGTGACCACGATCGCCTTGACGCTGGCACCGATGCCCGTGACGGCGTCCGCGATGCGGGCGAGGTCGTCGGTATACAGCGCGTTGAGAATCTCGGGACGGTCGAGCGTGATCCAGCGAATCCCGTTCTCATCGGTGATGAGGGGCTGTCCCATCGCGAACTCTCCTCGGGTCCCGGGCGCCGGTCCGGCGATTGTGGTGCTGACCCACCGTAAGGGTCGTGTGGCCCCTCCGGTCAGCGTGGCCCGCCGCGGGATTGTCGGCGTCGCCTCCGGTGTTGTGGGTCGTCATGACGCACACTTCGGCCGCGGCGGCCTACTCCCATGACGTCAGCTTCACCAGCGAAGGCGTTCCGCTCGCCGGCACGCTGTACCGGCCCGCTAGTGACCAGCGCGACCCCACCTGGCCCGGCGTCGCCGTCACCGGCCCCTTCACCGGCGCCCGCGACCAGGTCGCGGGCGCGTACGCGCGGCGGCTCGCCAACGCTGGGTTCGCCGCACTCGCCTTCGATCATCGCGGCTTCGGCGGCAGCGGCGGCCGCCGCGGCCATGAGGACAGCCAGGGCAAGCTGGCTGACCTGCGCGCAGCCGTCAGTTTCCTCCAGTCCCGAGCGGACGTGGACAGCAGCCGGATCGGCTTGCTCGGCGTCTGTCTCGGGGGCGGCTACGCGGTCCGGGCCGCGAGTCAGGATCCGCGGGTCCGCGCGATCGCCGGCGTCGCGGGCGGCTACAACAGCCCGGCCAGGTTCGCCGCCCAGCTGGGGCCGGACGCCTACCGGGCCGCGCTTGCCTCGTTCCTGGCCGGCGATGACGACTACATCCCCGCCGTCGCGGCTGACGGCGCGGAGGCGGCCATGGCAGGCGACGAACCCTACGCCTACTACGGCACCGACCGGTCCCGCTCGCGGCTCTGGGAAAACAAGGTCACCCGCGGCTCGCTCCACTCGCTCATGACCTTCGACGCCCTCGGCGCGGCGCCGCTGCTGGACCAGACGCCGCTGCTGGTCGTGCACGGGAAAGCCGACGCCTTCTGCTCGCCGGACCTCGCCGCGGCACTGCACGAAGAGGCCACCGGCGATAAGGAGATCGTCTGGCTGGATAGCGCGCTGCACATCGACCTGTACGACACCGAGCCTTATGTCGGCCAGGCCGTTGACGCGGTAGCGAGGTTCTTCGCCCGTTCCCTCTAACGCCGTCCCCGCCTGCCAGGCCGCAGCTCTACCGTCCGGAATGGGCGGAAGTGGCTGAAGTCATACAGCCCTAACACCGGGGCGACCGACAGCGATGACGTGAACGCGGTCGGGACCACCGCCACCAAGACCGGCCCACAACCGGACCCTCATCGAGCACTGCCGTTAGCCACGAGCCAGTCGACCAGGTGCCGCTGGCCGGCCTTCGGCGGCGATCTCTGCCGGGGCCTGGCCGGACCACGGCGCTCGCCAGTCAGGATCAGCGCCCCGGCCGAGCAGCAGCCGCGCGAGCACGACGTCACCAACCCGGCAGGCGTTCCACAACGCCGCGTTGACTTCCTCAGCGGTCACGTTGCCCGCGTCGATTATGTCGGCCGCCCGGTCCGCCAGACCAAGCACCACGCAGACCGACAGCGAGGCCGTGGCCCCGCGCTCGAACAGCCGCCGGACCGCCAGCCATTGGCCGTAGCCGAGGGCGGACTGGATGGGCGGCCCGCCGCCGATCGAGGAGCCCGGGCACTCGATGTCGGCGCCCGCGTCCAGCAGTACATCGATCAGCACCGTGTCGTCGTTGCTCGCCGCCCAGTGCAGCGGGGCCTCGCTGTGCCACATCCCGACCGCCGGGGCGTTCAGGTCGGCGCCGGCACCGACCAGCAGCGCCACTGTCGCCCCAGCTCGGGGCCGATGACCCGGTGCGTCCGCGAGCACGTGCAGCAGCGTCCGGGCCGAGCCGCCGGGTTCGGTGATCAGCCCGGTCGCGAGGCTCGGGTTCCGCGCCCAGCAGCGCGCCCAGCCACTCGCCGTCACCACCCTTGAGCGCAATGAGCAGGTCGTGCGCGAGCGGGCTGTCGCTGGGAATTGATCGCCGATCGGCCACAGACAGCGACGTTAGCCGCGACCGGGATTTATTGTCAACTTACTTGACGATCGAGCTATCGGCCGGCCGTCGCCGGATCCAGTCCAGTGCCTGACCGGCCGCGTGCAGCACCGACACGTGCCCGTCGTCGGGGTAGAGCCGGAGCTCTGCTTCCGGCAGGTGGCGCGCGAGCCACTCACCGTGCGCCACCGGCACCATCCGGTCCTGCTGACCGTGCAGGATCAGCACGGGCTGACGGACGTCGGCGAGAGCAAATCCCCACGGCCGGACGCTCGCGAGGCTGTCGTCGATCATGCCTTCGGGTCCGGCCTCGATCGCCTTGCCGGCGACGCCGCCGAGCCACGCCCATGGCCCCTCCAGCGCGGCCCAGTCCGCGGCGGTGAACGTCTCCGAGTCGAACTCCTCCTCGGACTCGAGGAACTCGATCAGGGCGTCGCGGCCTCGGGTGGCGGCCCGGGATTCCGCGGCGCCGGCCAGTCCGTCGTACCAGTCCAGCCCGTCCGCGTCATACGGCGCCGGGCCCGAGCCGCTGACCACGGCGAGCACCCGGTCGGGCAGCAGCGCACCGGCGGCGAGCGCGTGCGGACCGCCGCCGGAGTGGCCCATGACCGCGAATCGGGCCAGGCCGAGCGCGTCGGCGGTCGCCCCGATGTCCGCCGCGGCGGAACTCACCGTACGGCCGGGGTCGGGGCTCGACCCGCCGTAGGACGGCCGGTCGTAAGACACCCACCGGATGCCGCGCTCGGCCGCGGCCGCGAACAGCGGTTCGGGCGGCTCGCCGGTGTTCGGCGTGCCATGCAGCCAGAACACCGGCAGCGCCCCGGCGCCGCCGGTGCCCGCATCGTAGGCGTGCAGCAGCCGGCCGTCGGCAACCGCGACATCGATCTCTGCGACCATGGGCCGAGCTTAGCCGCCGGCCGCGGCCCCGCCGGTCCGCTAGCGGGGCACCCGGCGCGGCGGCGGCTCAGGCCGCCGGGCGAATGACGGCGACATCGGCGGCCCCGGACTCGGTCACCCACAGGTAGCCGTTCAGGGCCACTATGCCGTTGGGCTCTGAGTCCAGCCCGAGCACGCCGACGACCGTGTCCGTTCCGGTGCTGAGCTGCACCAGCTCGTTGCCGAGATAGCTGGTGACCCACACCGCGCCGCCCGCGGCGAGCACGTTCCCGGCATCGGCTGGCGTCCGGATAGTGGCCCGGACCGCGCCGGTCGCGGGGTCGAATCTGGTCACCGTGTCGTCCGGGCCGTTGCCGGTCCACCCGCTGCCCGCACCGAAGGTGACGTTCACCGGCTGGCTGCCCGCGTGCACGGTCCGGGTCACGCGGCCGGTGCGGTCGCTGACCGCCAGCACGTCGTGCGAGCCGCCCTCGAAGTCCGGCACCCAGAGCAGGTCACCGGCGCCGGCCGCGAAGCCGGCCGCCGCGCCCAGGCGGACGGTCCGGCGGACCTTCGCCGTGTGCGGGTCGACGACCGAGATGGTCTGGTCGCCCTGGTTGAAGACCCACAAGTCACCGCCGGCCAGCAGCACCGAGACCGGCTTAGCCCCGACCCGGATCGTCCCCGTGACCCGGTCGCTGGCCGGATCGATGCGGCTGACGGTCGTGCCGTTGTAGTCAGCGGCCCAGATCGCGCCGTCGGCCGCGAGCAGGCTGATCGGGCCCGGCGGCACGGCGATAGTCGCCGTGACCTTGCGGGTGCCCGGGTCTATCCGCGTAACCGAGCCGGAGTTCAGATTCGCCGTCCAGAGGCAGCCGAACGCGGCTGTGATCCCGTCCGGATAGTCACCGACGCGGATCCGGGCGACGACCCGTCCGGCCGGGGCGAGCGAACCGGGACTTGCCGCTGGCGTCGCCGATGCTGGCGAGGCGGCGGCCGCCGAAGACGCGGGCGACGCGGGCGACGCGCCGGGCTGCTGCCCGGACGCGCCGCATCCGGCCGCCAGCAACAGGACGGCCGCGCAGCCGATGGTTGGTCGCAGACTCTGCATATCTGGGGTCATATCAGCCGCCGTGATGATCGGCGGCGACGCCCGCACCGATCAATCAACCGGGCAATCGGTCAGGGATAGCAGCCGGTGGCCGCGGAGGCCGTGGGCAGGCCCGGCCCGAACCTGACTGTCGCCTGACGCGAGCACGCAACCGGGCACGGTGAGCAGCGGATCGCCTTCGGCCGCGACGACCGGCGACATGCGGGCCGTCGTCGTGGCACCGTCGGTGACCCGGCGTGACTGCAAGACCAGCGCGCCGGAGTGCATCGACGCGAAGGCGGGGGCTGGCAGGAACCTGGTCCAGGCCAGCGCGCAGCGCCGCGAGAACCGGAGCGCGACCTCGCCGACGACCGTCCCGGCCGGGTAGACGTGCCCGGCCAGCCGCAACGGCGACGGCAACCTCACGCGCGCCTGGCTGATGATGACGGCGCCGACGTCGCACGGTGACACGCCGACATACAACTCGGTGGCCTGCGCCCGGCTGGGTTCGCCGCGGACTGATGCGTGACCGACCAGCTCGAGGCGCCTGCCAGCGCTGCCACGAGCGCCAGCGCCGCGATGCCCAGCGGCCGCCGGAACCTGCGCGGGCGCGCGGTTACCGGCTCACGGCCGGCCGCCGGAGCGGGCGGGGACTCAGCCGGAACGGACCGGGCCGGCGCTGCCTCCTGCCAGCGGCCGCGCCAGTAGTCCTCCGGACCACCGCAGGCGCGGACGAACGCCAGCGTGACGGCCAGCGACGGCATCATCGTGCCAGCGCACGCCACTGACAGCGTCGTCGCCGAGTAGTGGGCGCGCCGGGCCATCAGCCGGAACGGCGGGCTGCCTGCCTGCTCCCGCAGATCCCTGAGCTCGGCGGCGAACGCCTGAATCGCCCCGTCGGCCGGATCGATCGGCCGCATCGGTCTGCCCATCGGCTGTTCCCCGTCCGTTCCTTGACCCGCGCGGCCGCCAGGCCCGGTAGGGAGTCTAGCCAGGCCTCCGCCGGCCTTCGCGGGCGTGCTTGACAGCATTCCTGGCCGATGCCACGTTGAACGAGCAATTCGCTTTCACATTGATCTCGGCGGGGGGCTTGCGGCCGATTTTCCGTGCGCTTTGGCGCCAACGTGAATTTGCGGGCTCCACGCCGTGCCCACCGGCCTGGTCGCCATCGGCAGCCCCGGCGGCATGCTCGACCAGACCGGCCTGGACGTGACCGGCGACGGCCAGCAGATCGCGCTGGGCTCCTCCGACGGCCCGCCCGCTCCCGGCAGCGCGCACGTCTACCGGGTCACCGCCAGCCAGAACGGCCAGGTGTTCGGCGGCTACTCCGTCGTGGTGCTCGGCTGACGGGCGGCTAGTCTCCTCTTAGGGCCGAGAGGAGTTGAGCGGGCATGTCCGGCTTCGTGCTGGGACCGGGAGAGGGTGCGGCGTTCGGGTTCCACGGGGCCGCGGTCGTGATGAAGGCGTCCGGCGCGCGCACCGGCGGCCAGCTGGCCGTGATGGAGTCCGTCTACCCGGCCGGCCTGAACGTGTCCGAGCACGTGCACGCGGGGGAGGACGAGATGTTCTTCCTGCTGGCCGGCGAGCTGAGCGTGTTCTGCGGCGACGACAGCTGGACCGCGACGGCCGGCAGCTTCGTGTTCGTGCCGCGTGACCACCCGCATGGATTCACCGTGTCCGGCGCCGGTCCGGCCACGGCGCTGGTCATCACCGGCCCGCCACAGCTCGACCGCCAGATCGCCAGCCGCGGCGAGGCCGTGCCCGACTGGCTGGAAAAGGAGTCCAAGTGGAAGGCATAGTCGGCGACCGGATCCTGCGCTGCGCGCAGGGCCACTACTTCACCTCAGGCGAGGTGGCCCGGCTCTTCGACTCCGTGCATCTGGGCAGCAAGCGGTTCATGCGCTGCCCGGTGGACGGCAAGTGGGGGATCGCGTCGAACGTCGACAGCAAGGACCTGACCGAGCAGGAACTCCTGCAAGCCCGTAACTTCCACACGTGAGGAACGAGCTTCGCGTGGCCGGACCAGGCAGCCGGGCCGCCGCCGTGGTGACGCGGTGAGATTCGGGCTGGCCGGAACCGGCTACTGGGCGCAGGTCGCGCACGCCCGCGCGCTCACCAGCACCGACGGCGCCGAGCTGACCGCGGTGTGGGGCCGCAATCCGGACCGGACCGCCGCGCTGGCCGGCCGGCACGGCGCCGCCGCGCACGCCGACTTCGACGCGTTCCTCACCGCCGTCGACGCGGTCGCGTTCTCGCTGCCCCCCGACGTGCAGAGCGAGCTGGCGGTCCGCGCCGCCGCGGCGGGCAAGCACCTGCTGCTGGAGAAGCCGGTCGCGCTGACCGCCGCCAGCGCGGACGCGCTGGCGGACGCGGTGGCCGCCGCCGGGGTGGCGTCCGTCGTGTTCTTCACCGCGCGGTTCCAGCCCGACATCCGCGCCTGGCTCGCCGCGGCCGCCGGCGCGCCGTGGTCGGGGGCCCAGGTGGTCTGGCTCGGGTCCGCGGTCGACGACGCCAGCCCGTTCAATACGCCGTGGCGGCAGCGCGAGGGCGGACTGTGGGATCTCGGCCCGCACGCACTGTCGGTGCTGACGCAGGCGCTGGGCCCGATCGAGTCCGTCCTGGCCGGCGGCGGCCCGGGCGACGTGGCGCACCTGATCCTGCGGCACGCGGGCGGGGCGAGCAGCACGGTCACGGTGACGCTGCAGGCGCCGCCGGGGCTGGATGGCTTCGACCTGGCCTTGTGGGGCGAGCGCGGCCGATCGCCGATGCCACCGCTGGCCGACGATCCGCTGACGGCCCTGCGGGCGGCCCTCTCCGAGCTGATCACGGCGGCGAACTCGGCTGACCGCGCGCACCCGTGCGACGTCCGGTTCGGCGCCGCCGTCACCGCGATCCTGGAACAGGCCAAGCGGCAGATTCAGGCTGGGTGACGCCGCGCCGGGTCAGATGCCGACCGGGTGCCAGACAGTCTTGATCTCCAGGGCGGACAGCAGCCGCCGGGTACCCGGCAGCGTCGCTGAACGACTCGTCGCCGCCGAGCACGCGCTTGAGGTTGGCGGCCGCGGCGCGCTCCAGGTCGGCCCGGCCCGCGGGCGGGACGCCGGTCAGGTCGATGGCGTTCACGTCCATGTGCGCGGCGGCCACCGGAGCCAGCTCGGCCAGGCTGCCGGTGAGTACGTTGACGACGCCCGCCCGGCACGTCCGAGGTGGCCAGCACCTCGGTCAGGGCGACCGACGGCAGCGGCCGGTCTTCGCTCGCCACGACGACGGCGGTGTTGCCGGTGACGATGACCGGGGCCAGCACGCTGACGAGCCCGAGCAGGCTGGAGTCGGCCGGCGCGAGGATCGCGACGACCCCGGTCGGCTCCGGCACGCTGAAGTTGAAGTACGGGCCCGCCACCGGATTCGCGGCGCCGGCGATCTGGGCGACCTTGTCGCTCCAGCCCGCGTACCAGACCCACCGGTCGATGGCCGCCGCGACCACCGTCTCGGCCTGGCCGCGGCGGATGCCCTCGGCGTCAGCGACCTCGGCCGCGAACTGCGCGGCCCGGCCCTCCATCAGCTCGGCCACCCGGTACAGCACCTGGCCGCGGTTGTAGGCGGTAGCGCCGGACCAGCCGGCGAACGCGCCCCGCGCGGCGACGACCGCGTCCCGCAGGTCCTTGCGGGAGGCCTTGGCCGCGAACGCGAGCACGGTGCCGTCGGCCGCGTGCACCGGGTAGGAGCGGCCGGACTCCGAGCGCGGGAACGCGCCGCCGATGAACAGCTTGTGCGTCTTGCGGACCGCCAGCCGCTCGGGCGTCCGGGCGGGCGGCGCGGACTTGCCGCGCCGGTCTTGGCGGCGGTCGGCTTCGTCGTTTGCTCCGGCCGTCAGGCCCCGTGCGATCAGACACCGTGCGATCAGACCTCGTGCGATCAGACACCGAGGTACGCGGCCAGGCCGTGCCGGCCGCCCTCCCTTCCGTAGCCGGACTCCTGGTAGCCGCCGAACGGGCTCGCCGGGTCGAACCGGTTGTACGTGTTCGCCCAGACCACTCCGGCCCGCATCCGCTGGGCCATCCACAGGATCCGGCTGCCCTTCTCGGTCCAGATCCCGGCCGACAACCCGTACGGCGTGTTGTTCGCCTTCGCCACGGCCTCCTCCGGGGTGCGGAACGTCAGCACCGACAGCACCGGCCCGAAGATCTCCTCGCGCGCGATCCGGTGCGACTGGCTGACGCCGGTGAACAGGGTCGGCGCGAACCAGTAGCCCTTGTCCGGGCAGCCGGCACGGCGGCGACCAGCGCTGCGCGCCCTCGGCTTCGCCCGCCGCCGACAGCTCGGTGATCTTGTCGAGCTGCGGCCGCGAGTTGATGGCGCCGATGTCGGTGTTCTTGTCCAGCGGGTCACCCAGCCGCAGCGTGGTCAGCCGGCGCTGCAGCCGCTCCACCACCGCGTCGGCCACCGACTCCTGCACCAGCAGCCGCGATCCGGCGCAGCACACGTGCCCCTGGTTGAAGAAGATCCCGTTCACGATCCCCTCGACGGCCTGCTCCACGGGCGCGTCGTCGAAGACGACGTTCGCCGCCTTCCCGCCGAGTTCCAGCGTGACCTTCTTGCCGGTGCCGGCCGCCAGGGTGGCGATCTGCTTGCCCACCTCGGTAGACCCGGTGAACGCGATCTTGTCCACGCCCGCGTGGGCGGTCAGCGCCGCGCCCGCCTGGCCGTCGCCGGTCAGCACGTTCACGACGCCGGGCGGCAGGCCGGCCTGCTGGCACACCTCGGCCAGCAGCAGCGCCGTCAGCGGCGTCGTCTCGGCCGGTTTCAGCACGCACGTGTTTCCCGCCGCCAGCGCGGGCGCCAGCTTCCACGCGGCCATCAGCAGCGGGAAGTTCCACGGGATGACCTGCCCCGCCACGCCGAGCGGCCGCGGGTCGGGGCCGAGCCCGGCGTACTCGAGCTTGTCGGCCCAGCCCGCGTAGTAGAAGAAGTGCGCGGCGGCCAGCGGGATGTCCACGTCCCTGGACTCACGGATCGGCTTGCCGTTGTCCAGGCTCTCCAGCACGGCGAACTCGCGGGCGCGCTCCTGCAGCAGCCGCGCGATCCGGAACAGGTACTTCGCCCGCTCGCGGCCGGGCATCGGGCCCCACACCCGCTCGTACGCCGCCCGGGCCGCGGCGACGGCGGCGTCCACGTCGGCCGGGCCCGCCTCGGCGACGAGGCTCAGCCGCTCCTCGCTCGCCGGGTTCTCGGTGGCGAACGTGGCGCCGGTGGCCGCCGGGCGGAACTCGCCGTTGACATACAGTCCGTATTCCGGCGCGATCGTGACGACATCTCGTGACTCCGGCGCCGGGGCGTACTCCCACGGCGCCGGCGCCACCACCGTGCCGCCGTCCTGGCTGCCGGTGTCAGGACGCGCGAGTCCGGCGCCAGACTTTCCCTTGCCGGTGGCCATATCAGCTAATCCCGTCCCTTTGCCCGGTTGTCACGGGGCCGAAGCAACCGGCCCTCATTGCTGGCATCGCTGCTCAGTCGATCGTGAAGTAGTCCGGCCCGGCGTACCGGCCGGTGCGCTGCTTGCTGCGCTGCATGAGCAGGTCATTGAGCAGCGTCGAGGCGCCGATCCGGAACAGCGCCGGCGTCAGCCAGGCCGGCCCGGCGACCTCGTTGACCAGGACCAGGTAGCGGATCGCGTCCTTCGCCGTGCGGATGCCGCCCGCCACCTTCACCCCGATCCGGCGGCCGGTGGCCTGCTCGAAGTCCCGGACCGCGGCGAGCATCACCAGCGCGACCGGCAGCGTCGCGGCGGGCGAGACCTTGCCGGTGGAGGTCTTGATGAAGTCCGCCCCGGCCATCATGGCCAGCCAGGACGCCCTGGCCACGTTGTCGAGGGTGACCAGCTCGCCGGTCTCCAGGATCACCTTCAGGTGCGCGACCCCGCAAGCGTCGCGCACCGCCGCCATCTCCGCGTAGACCTGGCCGTAGCGGCCGGACAGGAAGGCGCCGCGGTCGATGACCATGTCGATCTCGTCCGCCCCCGCGCGCACCGCGTCCTCGACGTCGGCCAGCTTGACGGCCAGCGAGGCCCGGCCGGACGGGAACGCGGTCGCGACGGCGGCCACCTTCACCGGGCTGCCCGCCACGGCCTCGCGGGCTACCGGCACCAGGTCGGGATACACGCACACGGCCGCCACCGGCGGCGCGGCGGGCGGCTCGATGTCGGGCTGGCGGGCCTTCGCGCACATGGCCCGGACCTTCCCGGCCGTGTCCGCGCCCTCCAGCGTGGTCAGGTCGACCATCGAGATCGCCAGGTCGAGCGCCTGCAGCTTGGCGTCCTTCTTGATCGAACGGGTGGCGAGCGCGGCGGCCCGCTCGGTCGCGCCGACCTGGTCTACGCCGGGCAGCCCGTGCAGGACCTGACGCAGCGCCGCGTCTGACGTCGCGATGTCGGCGCCGGAGAACCCGACGGGCCTGGCTATCGATTCGATCCCCACGTCCCGACGTTACCGCCCAGACCGGGATGCAGTCATGACCGGGGCTGACCCGGGCAAGCTAGGTGATCCGCTCCAGCACCGGGTCGGCGGGCTCCGGCGGCTCGATCCCGATCTCGATGGCGCCGGCGAGCGCGTCTTTGGCCCGGCCGAACCGGTCCGGCTCGTCGCCGCGCAGTTCGAGCACCGGCTGGCCGCGCTGCACCTGCTCGCCGGGCTTGGCGAGACAGATGACGCCGGCCGCGGCGGACACCGGGTCCTCCTTCCTGGCCCGGCCCGCGCCGAGCCGCCAGGCCGCGACGCCCACGGCGCGCGCGTCCATGGTCCGCAGCCAGCCCGCGGACTCGGCCGTGACGACCTCGGTGTGCGCCGCGACCGGCAGCGCCGCGTCCGGGTCACCGCCCTGGGCGGCGATCATCGCCCGGTAGCTGGCCAGCGCGCGGCCGTCCGCCAGGGCGGCGGCTGGATCGGCGCTGATGCCAGCCAGCCGCAACATCTCGGCCGCGAGCGCCAGCGTCACCGCCACCAGGTCAGCCGGGCCCGCGCCGCGCAGCGTCGCCACCGACTCCTCGACCTCGACCGCGTTCCCGACCGCGCGCCCGAGCGGCACGTCCATCCTGGTCAGCAGCGCGCTCGTGCGGACCCCGTGGGAGTTCCCGAGCTCCACCATGGTGCGCGCGAGCTCTCGCGCCGCGGCTAGGTCGGGCATGAACGCGCCGCTGCCGACCTTCACGTCGAGCACCAGCGCGCTCGTCCCCTCCGCGATCTTCTTCGACATGATCGAGCTGGCGATCAGCGGGATCGACTCCACTGTGCCGGTGACGTCGCGCAGCGCGTACAGCTTGCGGTCCGCGGGCGCCAGGCCCTCGCCGGCCGCGCAGATGACGCAGCCGGCCGAGCCCAGCACGCTGAGGATCTCGGCGTTGGACAGGGTCGCCCGCCAGCCCGGGATCGACTCGAGTTTGTCCAGCGTGCCGCCGGTGTGGCCGAGGCCGCGGCCGGACAGCTGAGGCACTGCCGCGCCGCAGCTCGCCACCAGCGGCGCCAGGATCAGCGAGACCTTGTCACCGACGCCGCCGGTGGAGTGCTTGTCCACGGTCGGCGCCTGCAGGCTGCCGAGGTCCAGCCGCTCGCCGGAGCTGATCATGGCGTCGGTCCACGTCTGCAGCTCGGGCCCGCTGAGCCCGCGGAAGAAGATCGCCATCAGCAGCGCCGACATCTGCTCATCGGCGATTCGGCCGTCGGTATAGGCGCCGATCAGCCAGCGAATATCGGCGTCCGAAAGGGCTATACCATCCCTTTTGCCGCGGATCAGATCCACCGCGTCAGGCATGGCCGTCCCGCCGGGCCGCCAGCTCGTCGGTACTGAACGCGGCCGGCAGCAGGTCCCCGAGCGCACGCGGCGCGGGGTCGGTGTCCAGCAGCAGCGCGGGGCCGCCCGCCTCCAGCAGCAGCTGCCGGCACCGGCCGCACGGCACCAGCGGCGCACCGTCGCCGGCTACCACGCTGACCGCCACCAACGGCCCGGCGCCCGCGGCGCGCTGCGCGCTGACGAGTCCGCACTCGGCACACAATGTGAGCCCGTAGGACGCGTTCTCGACATTGCAGCCGGTCACTAGCAGGCCGGCGGCATCCACGCCGGCCGCGCCGACGCGCAGTCCGGAGTAGGGCGCGTAGGCCCGCGCGGCCATACTCGTCGCCGCGGCGCGGAGCGCCTCCCAATCGATGATCACGCTGCTACCCTCCTGCTACGGGACCCAATCGTCTCAATTTGGCATCAGCCTCACCAGGACATCGGCTACCTCCTTTCGCGGGTGTCCCGGCAGGGCTACCCTTCGGGCATCCCATGGGGGGACGTCATACCGCCCCGGCCGGCTGGGGCTGCGGGTCGAGCCGGCGGCCGTGTGGCAGCCTGCTGCTGCCCTCGTTTCAGGAGGTAAGCGTTGAGAATATCGTTCAAGGTCGGGGCGGTCTCCGCCGTTGCGGCTCTGCTCCTGGCCGCGTGCGGTTCGTCCTCGCCGTCGCCCAGTTCCAACCCGACCTCGGGCGGCAGCACGAGCTCCGGCGGTACTGCGACATCGAGCAAGTTCCTCGGCTGCATGGTCACTGACACGGGCGGCATCGACGACAAGTCCTTCAACGCCTCGTCCTGGCAGGGCATGCAGGACGCACAGGCCGCGGACCCGAGCAAGGTCTCCGTCAAGTACCTGCAGTCGACCAGCACCGCTGACTACGCGCCGAACATCACCGCGTTCCTCGGCCAGAAGTGCGGCATCATCGTCACGGTCGGGTTCCTGATGGCGGCCGCGACCCAGACGGCGGCGAAGTCGAACGCGGGCGCCAAGTTCGCGATCGTCGACTTCCCGAAGTTCCCGCAGACCAACATCGACTCGCTGGTCTTCAACACCGTGCAGGACGGCTACCTCGGTGGCTACCTGGCCGCGGGCATGTCCAAGACGGGCAAGGTGGCGACGTTCGGCGGCCAGAAGCTGCCGACCGTGACCATCTACATGGACGGCTTCTGGGACGGCGTCCAGGCCTACAACGCCAAGCACCACACCCACGTGCAGGTGCTGGGCTGGAGCGAGAAGACCCAGTCCGGTGAGTTCACCAACAGCTTCACCAACCTGACCCTCGGCCAGACGATCACCCAGCAGTTCATCTCCGAGGGCGCGGACATCATCTTCCCGGTGGCGGGCGGCGTCGGCCTCGGCTCGGCCAAGGCCGTGCAGAACGCGGACAACGCGGCCGGCACGCAGAAGATCAACATGATGTGGGTGGACACCGACGGCTGCATCAGCGCCGCCCAGTACTGCAAGTACTTCATCACCAGCGTGGAGAAGGGCATCGCGACGGCGGTGAAGACCGCGGTCCTGGCCGCCGCCGACGGCGAGTTCCAGGGTGGCCAGTACACCGGCACCCTCGCCAATGGCGGCGTCGCGCTGGCCCCGTTCCACGATTTCCAGAGCAAGGTCCCGGCCTCGTTGCAGGCGGAGCTGAACACGATCAAGCAGCAGATCATCTCGGGCAAGATCGTGCCAGCCACCAAGAGCCCGGTGTAAAGCCCGGCGGGCTGAGCAGCTAATGCGGCCCAGCACCGGTGACGTCGGACGTGATTCGGGTCGCAGCTAGCTGCGACCCAAATCCACGTATGCCACACTCGGGTTCTCCTGCGGAGGGATGGTTGTGGAGCTTGAGCTTCGCGGCATTACCAAGCGCTTCGGCAGCCTGGTGGCGAACGACCACATCGACCTGAGGGTTGCCCCCGGCGAGATCCGCGGCCTGCTCGGCGAGAACGGGGCCGGCAAGACCACCCTGATGAACGTCCTGTACGGGCTCATCCAGCCCGACTCGGGCGAGATCTTGCTCGACGGCGTGCCGGTCAAGATTCACTCACCGCGGGACGCGATCAACGCGAAGATCGGCATGGTGCACCAGCACTTCATGCTCGTGCCCGTCTTCACCGTCGCGGAGAACGTCGCCCTGGGCGTCGAGCACACGCGGCGCATCGGCGGGATTCCCGACCGGCCTGCTCGACCGCGGCCGCGCTCGCCGCCAGGTGCAGGAACTCTCCGAGCGCTACAGCCTGCAGGTGAACCCGGACGCGCTGGTCGAGGACCTGCCCGTCGGCGTGCAGCAGCGAGTGGAGATCATCAAGGCCCTGCTGCGCGACGCCAGCGTGCTCATCCTGGACGAGCCGACCGCCGTGCTGACCCCGAGCGAGACCGAAGACCTGTTCCGGGTCATGCGAGAACTGCGCGAGGGCGGCCGGTCGATCGTCTTCATCACCCACAAGCTCAAGGAAGTCCAGGCGATCGCCGACAACATCACCGTGATCCGGCGCGGCCAGGTGGTCGGCGAGCGGCCGCCGAGCACCACTGACTCGGAGCTGGCCGCCCTCATGGTGGGCCGGTCGGTGGAGCTGCGGGTCAGCAAGGCGCCCGCCCAGCCCGGCGACGTCGTGCTCGACGTCCAGCACCTCTCCGTCGCGGGCGACATCGTCCCGATCGAGGCTGGCGGCAGCCGCAATTCGGTCGACGACGTGTCCTTCGAGGTCCGCGCGGGGGAGATCCTCGGCATCGCCGGAGTGCAGGGCAACGGCCAGACCGAGTTGTGCGAGGCGCTAATGGGCCTGCGCCCCGCGACCGGCGCCGTCCGGCTCAACGGGCAGGACATCAGCCACGCCAGCCCGCGGGACCGGCTGCGGGCGGGCATCGGCTTCATCCCGGAGGACCGGCAAGAGGACGGTCTCGTCGCCGACTTCTCGGTAGCCGACAACATGGTGCTCGACACCTACGACCGGTCCCCGTTCGCATCCGGCATCGCCCTCGACCTCGGTGCGATCCGCAACAACGCAACCAGCCTGGTGTCCGAGTTCGACGTCCGCACCTCGTCGATCGACACCGCGGTCGGCACGCTGTCCGGCGGCAATCAGCAGAAGGTGATCCTGGCCAGGGAGGTCGGCAGAAAGGTGCGGCTGCTGCTGGCCAGCCAGCCGACCAGAGGCCTGGACGTCGGTTCGATCGAGTTCGTGCACCGCCGGATCGTCGAGGAACGGGACAGCGGCACCGCCGTGATCATCGTGTCGTCGGAACTGGACGAGATCTACGCACTGGCCGACCGGATCGCGGTCATGTACGAAGGTCAGATCACCGGCTTCCGGCCGCCGTCGGTGTCGGTGACCGAGCTCGGCTTGCTGATGGCGGGCGCCGCCGGTGACGCGGCCGGTCCGGCCTTGACCGAGGGACCGCCGGCCGGACCGCCGCCGTCTAGCCCGGACCGATCCTGGCGGGCCCGGCGACGGCCCCGCGGACGGAGTGGAGGGGACGTGAGCGAGGACGCCAGCGGCGTGCCGCCCGAGCCGCAGCCGCCCGAGCCCCAGCCGCCCGAGCCCCAGCCCTCCGGCGCCACCGCGGACAGTGCCACCGCGGACAGTGCCACGGCCACGCCCACGCCGCCGCGCGGCTGGGAGCGGGCGTCTGGGACACGATCTCGCAGGGCAATTCTACCGTCGTCACGATCCTGGCGATCTTGCTCGCCCTCGTACTCGGCGGTTTGCTCATCGCCTTCAGCGACACCAGCGTCCTGCACGAGTGGAGCACGTTCTTCTCGCACCCGGGCACGGCGATCAACGCCGCCTGGCAGGCCGTCGCCTCGGCCTACTCCGCGATGTTCGAGGGCGCGATCTTCAACCCGCACACGATCAGCGCCGCGTTCCACGGCGGCTCGGTCGGCGCGATTTTCTACCCGCTCTCGCAAACGACGTTCCAGGCCACGCCGCTGATCCTGACCGGGCTTTCGGTCGCGCTGGCGTTCCGGGCCGGCCTGTTCAACATCGGCGCCGCCAGCCAGTGGATCGGCGGCGCGATCGTGGCAACGTATCTGGGCTTCGCGATCAGCCTGCCGGTGGTGCTGCACGCCATCGTCTGCCTGATCGGCGGGTTCGCGGGCGGCGCCATGATGGGCTGGCTGGTCGGTGCCCTCAAGGCGCGCACCGGCGCGCACGAGGTCATCGTCACGATCATGCTGAACTACATCATGTACGACCTGCTGAACTACCTGCTCGGCACGCCCAAGGCACTGCAGCAGCCGGGCCAGTCGAACCTGGTCACCCCGAACATCCACACCTCCGCGCAGTTGCCGCACGTCGGCGGGCCACCCCCGCAGGTAGGCGTCGGTTTCCTGATCGCGCTCGCGGCCGCGGCCGCGGTGTGGTGGCTGCTGGCCCGCAGCACCACCGGGTTCGAGTTCCGGACCGTCGGCGCCAACCCGAGCGCGGCCCGCAGCGCGGGCATGAGCGTGCTGCGCGTCTGGGTGCTGGCGATGGTGCTGGCCGGCGGCCTCGCCGGGCTCAGCGGCGCGGTTACGACTCAGGGCTTCTACCACAGCCTGAACACGCTCAGCTACGGCAGCTACGGGATCACCGGCATCACCGTCGCGCTGCTCGGCCGGGCCCGGCCGCTCGGCGTCGTCCTGGCCGCGCTGCTGTTCGGCGCGCTGGATACCGGCGGCACCGTGATGCAGGCTGCCACCTCGGTGCCCGTCGACATCACCGAGGTGCTGCAGGGCCTCATCGTGCTGTTCGTGGCCGCGCCGCTCTTCATCCGGGTGGTGTTCCGACTCCGCTCGGCGCCGGCCGGCGGGATGGAGGCAGTCGCGAAGGGGTGGAACGGATGACCGCGGTCGCAGCCGTCACCGGCGCCAGGGTGCCGTCGGCCACCAGCCGCCGGATGGTGGCGGCGGCCACGCTGGTGGCGTTCGGGCTGATCGACATCTTCGTGTTCGGCCTGCTGGGGCACAAGGGCGACGCGGCCTTCGCGTTCTCCATCGAAGGCGCCAAGCTCACGATCCCGGTGCTGCACGTGCCGGCCCGGCCGGTGGCCTACGCGCTCGGCATCGCGTCGGTCCTCATCGGGGTCGCGCGCGGGCTCGTCGCCGCCAAGCCTGGCCTGAAGCGACTCAGCATCGGCCTGGTGCTGCTGTTCTTCATCGTCTCGCTGCTGCTGTGGTCGGACTCCGGCAGCTGGGTGAGCGGCATCCCCATCAATGTGGTGGTGCTGCTGCAGACGACCCTGGCCACCTCGATCCCGCTCATCCTCGGCGCGCTGGCCGGCTGCATGGGGGAGCGGGCCGGCGTCATCAACATCGCGATCGAAGGCCAGCTGCTGCTCGGCGCGTTCATGGCCGCGATCGTCGCGAGCGCGGTCGGCGCGCTGTGGCTGGGACTGATCAGCGGCGCGCTGGGCGGCGCGCTCGTCGGCCTGGTGCTGGCGGCCTTCGCCGTCCGTTACCTGGTGGACCAGATCATCCTGGGCGTGGTGCTGAACCTGCTGATCAGCGGGCTCACCGGGTTCTTCTATGACCGGCTGATGGTGCCCAACGCGAACACCTACAACAACGGGCCGACGTTCAGCGCCATCAAGATCCCGGGGCTCGGGGACATCCCGATCCTGGGCCCGATCCTTTTCGACTCGACGATCTTCCTGTACATCACGTACGCCGCGATTTTGCTGGTTCAGGTCGGGTTGTTCAACACCAGGTTCGGCCTGCGGGTGCGCGCGGTCGGCGAGCACCCGACCGCGGCCGACACCGTCGGCATCCGGGTACTCGGCATTCGCTACCGGAACCTGATCCTGGGCGGCATCCTGGCCGGCCTCGGCGGCGCCTACCTGACGATCGGCTCGGTCGGCACGTTTAACAAGGACATGTCGTCCGGCCTGGGCTACATCGCGCTGGCGGCCATGATCTTCGGCCGGTGGACGCCGCTCGGCGGGACCCTGGCCGCGCTGCTGTTCGGATTTACCAGTCAGCTCGGGACGTTCCTGGGCAGCATCAACGTGCCGATCTCGCCGTACATCCTGGGCATGGCGCCCTACGTCGCGACGATCATCGCGGTCGCCGGCCTGGTCGGCCGCGTCCGCGCGCCCGCGGCCGACGGCAAGCCCTACGTCCGGGCGTGAACCAGCGTGACCGGGCGGCTTGCCCCATTCGTTGCTATTCGTGCCGGCGCGGTAACGCAGACGTAACGCCCGGCGTGCAAGGCCGCGAAACCGCCCGGTTAACCTGTCCGCATGGCAGGTTGGGCCTGGCGGCGTGAGGCCGGGTTGGGACGCAGAGCCGGGTACGGGCTCGTGCTGGGCGCGGTCGCCGGGCTGCTCGCCTGGAGCGGCTGGTCAGGTGCGCCGGGGAGCCCGTACGCGGGGATCAGCAGGATCGACGTCGGGGTGACCGTCGGCCTGCTCGCCGTCGTGCCGTGGCTGATCGCGCGCCGGTACGGTCCCGGCGCGAGCACCGCCCTGGCGCGCACGATCCGGGTGGCGGGCTGCGCCGCGGTGATCGCCCTGATGCTGCTGAAGACGCACGTCGAGCGGTCGGAGTTCGGCCAGGTGCCGCGGCCGGTCTGGGCCGCGGGCGTCTGGGCGGGCGAGGCCATCTTCCTGCTGATCATCGCCGCCTACCTGGCCGGCGTCTTCGCCGTCACCGCCCGCCGGGCCCCGGCCCGCCCGGCCGCGCTCGGCACCGGCACGCTGGCCGGCGCGCTGGGCGGCCTGATCCTGTACGCGCTGCCGCCCAAGGGCAGCTCGATGAACCTGCCGAGCGGCTGGCTCGCCAGCGGCTACGAGATCGCCCGCGTGCTGGCGGTGCCGCTGGTCGTGGCCGCCGCCGTGCTGGCCGGGATGAAGGCCGCCCGGCGCAGCGGGCGGCCGTCCAGGCGCCGGTCCCCGATCGACATCCCGGCCCGGCAGGGCCTGATCGCCGGCGCGTGCACCGGGGTCGCGGCGGCCATGATCGTCTCGATCCTCGGCATGGCGACGATCGCGCTCGTGCCGCAGGACGCCAGGAACCTGGAGTGGACCCTGCCGGGCCAGCATCTGCAGCCCGGCACGCTGTACGCGTTCGAGGTCAGCGTCAGCCAGGCCGCGGTCGGGTTCCTGCTGGTGCTGCTGATCTTCCCGCTGATCGGGGCCGGGCTGGGCGCCTGGGGCGGGCTGTACGGCGAGCAGCGGCGCAATCCGCCGGGCGGCGGCGGGGGCGGCCGCGGCCCGCGCGGTAAGGACCCGATCATCCCGCCGCCGCCGGGCGGCAAGAAGCTGGACCACAAGCCCGATATCGGGCGATTGCTCAGCCTGCCCGAGTGGGACCCGCGGGCCCGGCCCGCCGGCGACCCGCTGCCGCAGCGCCAGGAGCGAAGCCCGGCGCGGCTGAGCTGACTAGCCCGCCCCGCCTGGGCCGCGGCGTGCTCGCCCTGGCGACGGTCGCATCCGGCGGGCCGAGCCCGTGCCGGACCAGCGACTGGGCCGTCCGCACCACGGTGTCGAGCGATCCCCGGCGCGGGTTCCACCACTCGGCCGCCCAGTTCAGCGCGCCCAGCACCAGCATCCGCGCCGCCACCGGATCCAGGCCGGCCCGCAGCAGGCCCGCGCCGTCGGCGTCCTGGAGCAGCTGACGCCAGGTATCGCCGTATCTAGCCGCCTCGGCCGAGTAGCGGATGCGGATCCGTTCCGGCACCTGACCCGCGTTCCGGATGGCCGCGGTCGTGTAGTCCGAGATCTCCAGGCAGTACCGCAGGTGCGCCTCGACCGCGGCGTCGATGCGTTCGAGCGGATCGGCTTCCGGCGGCAGCGCCGCCAGCACGCCGTCCAGGTGCTCGCGCATGCGCGCGATCCCTGACCACATGACCTCTTCGATCAGGTCGTCCCTGGACGGGAAATAGTAGTAGATGGCCGGGGCCTGCAGCCGGGCCTGATCGGCGACGTCGGTCAGCCGGGTGCCCGCGTACCCCCGGCGGCTCAGTACGTGCGCGGCCGCGGCCAGGATCCGCTCCCTGGTCCGCGCGGACTTCGAGCCGCCATCGCCCGCCCCGGCAGCTTTTCTAGGCACGAGTCAACTATAGGTTCGCCCACGGTCGTTAGTGATCAAGACCGCCGCGGGCGATCAGCTGCTGGGCGATCACGTTCCGCTGGATCTCGTTCGTGCCCTCGCCGACGATCATCAGCGGCGCGTCCCGGAAGTAGCGCTCCACGTCGTACTCGGTCGAGTAGCCGTAGCCGCCGTGGATCCGCACCGCGGTCAGCGCGATCTCCATCGCTGCCTCCGACGCGAACAGCTTGGCCATCCCGGCTTCCATGTCGCACCGCTCGCCGGCGTCGTACCGCTCGGCCGCGTGCCGCACCAGCTGGCGCGCGGCGGTCAGCTTCGTCGCCATGTCGGCCAGGTACGCGCCGATCTGCTGGTGCCGCCAGATCGGCACGCCGAAGCTCTCCCGCTCCTGCGCGTACCGCAGCGCGTCGTCGAACGCGGCCTGGCCGACGCCGACCGCGCGCGAGGCGACCTGGATCCGGCCGATCTCCAGGCCCTTCATCATCTGCGCGAAGCCGCGGCCGGGCTCGCCGCCGAGCAGCGCGCCGGCCGGCGCGTGGTACCCGGAGAACGACAGCTCGCAGCTCTCCACCCCCTTGTATCCGAGCTTGGGCAGGTCGCGGGACACCACCAGGCCGTCGCCGTGCTCGACCAGCAGCACGCTGATGCCGCGGTGCCGCGGGCTGGCCGCCGGGTCGGTCTTGCACAGCAGCGCGATCAGCTGTGACCGGCGGGCGTTGGTGATCCACGTCTTGGCGCCGTCGATGACGTAGCCGCCATCCGGCCCGGGCCGCGCCACCGTCGTCATCGCCTGCAGGTCCGAGCCGCCGCCCGGCTCGGTCAGGGCCATCGTGGCGCGGATCTCGCCGGTCGCCATCCGCGGCAGGTAGCGGTCCTTCTGCTCGGCCGTGCCGAACTGGAGCAGCAGCTTGCTCACCACCGTGTGCCCGCCCATCGCCCCGGCCAGGCTCATCCAGCCCCTGGCCAGTTCGGCGGTCACCTCCGCGTAGCACGGCGTGGACACCGGTGCCTCGCCGTACGGCTCGGGGATCGCCAGCCCGAAGATGCCGAGCGCCTTCATCTGCTCGATCAGCTTCTCGGGGTAGGTGTTAGCGTGCTCTAGGTCCCGCACCACCGGCCGGACGTCGCGGTCGACGAACTCCGCCACGGTTCGCACAACTTCCCGTTCTTCCGCCGGCAGACCGCTCACGACCCAGCTCCTCACCCAAGTTGATCTAATCTAAATTAAAAGCTCTCGCCCGTGCCCGCCCCATGCGGGCTTGATCGGAGCGTGCCAGATGAATCCTCCCGCCGTCGAGGGGCCGTACTTCGAGGACCTCACGGTCGGGCAGGTGTTCGCCACCGCGCCCGGCATCACGCTATGGCCGGCCCTGGCGGCGGCGCACCAGGCGATCACCGGCGACCGGCTCGCGCTGGCCCTGGACGTGCCGCTCTGCAACGAGGTCACTGGCGGCCCGCAGCTGGTCTCGCCGGCGCTCGCCTGGGACGTCGCGATCGGCCAGTCGACCATCGTGACCCAGCACGTGAAGGCCAACCTGTTCTACCGCGGCCTGGCGTTCCGCCGGCTACCCAGGATCGGCGACACACTGCGCACCACCACGACGGTCGACGGGCTCCGGCAGAACCGGCCCCGGCCGGGCCGGGCGCCCACCGGGGCTCGCCGCGCTGCGGATCACGACGGTGGACCAGGACAACCGGCCGGTGCTGGACTTCTGGCGCTGCGCCATGCTGCCGCTGCGCGATCCGGACGGCCAGACCGGGCACGCGGACTTCCTCGACGCGGTCGGCGAGCCACTTAGCCCCCGCGGACTCGCGGCTCTGGTCGGCAGCTGGCGGCTGGACTGCCTCGCCCGGCAGGCGGGCGGCTCCCGGCTGCCGGGCCTGACCGCGGGCCAGTCCTTCGAGGTTGCCGGGGGAGACGTGGTGACCAGCGGACCGGAGCTGGCCCGGCTCACGCTGAACATCGCCGCCGTGCACCACGACAGCGCGGCCGCGGGCGGCCGGCGCCTCGTCTACGGCGGGCACGCCATCGGCCTGGCGCTGACCCAGGCCGCCCGGGCGATCCCGACGATCGCGACGGTCGCCGGCTGGCACGGCTGCGACCACCTGGGCCCGGTGCACGAGGGTGACACGCTGCGCAGCACGATCACCGTGGAACAGGTAGACCCGCTGCCCGGCGCCGGCGCCCTGGTACACCTGCGTTCCCAGCTCCGCGCCGACGCACCGGAGCCCCGCGCAGTGCTCGACTGGCGGTACGTGGCGGTGATCGCCTGATCGGCTGAGTCAGGTGGTGGCGCCCGAACCGGCCGGGTGCCGGGGCAGGATGCAGAACTCGTTGCCTTCCGGGTCGGTCAGGGTGATCCAGCCGCTGCCGTCCGGTCTGCGATGGTCGGCGAAGAAGGTGGCGCCAAGTCCGAGTACCCGCTCCACCTCCTCTTCCCGCTCGCGGTCGGTCGGGCGCAAGTCCAGGTGCAGCCGGTTCTTCAGCTGCTTGCCGTCGGGCACGTTGACGAACAGCAGCAACTGGCTAAGGTCGCGGGAGGTGATCAGGCACTCCTCGTGCCCCGGCAGGTTAGGGTCGTCGGGATCCTCGACGAAGTCCAGCAGCTTGGACCACCACACCGACTGCGCGTACGCGTCGATCGCGTCGAACGTGGTGTGCGAGATGCGGCTGGTCATGGGCAGAAGCATTGGCCCGGCGCCGCGGGCGGTCAACTCGTTTTACGCTGTGCCAGTGGAGTTCGAGCACACCGTCGCGGTCCGGTGGCGCGACACCGACGCGCTGGGGCACGTGAACAACGCCGTGTTCATGACCTACCTGGAAGAGGGCAGGGACGCGTTCTACGCGCGGATCATCGGCAGCGAGCCGATCTATGTCGTCGTCCGGCTCGAGGTGGACCTGCGGGCCGAGGTGCTCTATCAGGACCGGCAGGTGACGGTGCGGATCGCCGCGGAGCGGGTCGGCACGACGAGCCTGACCACCAGCGAGACGATCCTGACCGCCGCGCAAGAGGTGCGCGGCGCAGGCGCGGGTGACCTCGGTCCGCTGGGACGCCGAGCTGCGCAAGCCGATCCCGTTCACCGACACCGAGCGCAGCCGGCTGGCGGTCTACGTGCGCTCGTAGCACAGCTCAAGGCCGCCGGTCGGGGTGCACGCGTGCCGCCCCGCCCCGGTAGGGTTACTGGCGCGGAGCGGGCCGTACCGGGGGACAGGGAGTGCTACGTGAAGAGGCTAGTAGCGGCCGCGGGTGCCATCGCCGTCATGACCCTGGGAGCGGTCACCGCCGCCGCGCCCCCCGCCTTGGCTGACGTACTGGTCAATCAGCCCGCCGCCAGCGTGTGCATCGGCAAGACCATCACGGTCGGCGTCTGGTACCAGCAGATCTCCGGCGGCTCGCGGGCGTACCGGGTTGACGTCTACGGCCCGACCGGACGGCGGATCTTCGCCCGCGCCGGGCAGGCTCCGTCGGCCGGCTGGAAGTTCTGGCGAGTGCGGCTCGGCCATGCCGGCAAGTACCGCACGGACTATCACTTCCGCGAGGACGGCGCGTGGCACAAGTACGGCGTGACCACCCGCGCCCGCCGCTGCTAGGCGGCGGGCGCCAGCAGGAAGTAGATGTCGGTGCGGCGCCGGGCCGGGTCGTCTTCCCAGTCTCCGTAGACTTCCCAGCTCACCCCCGCCTGCGTGCGCTCGTTGTCCGCGCACCACTGCGTCAGCGCGGCGTAGGCGCCGTCCATCTCGGAGTACTCGCCGAAGTGCGCGATCGTGGCGACCTCGCCCCCAGGCGTCAGCACGCTGCGGATCTCGCCGGCCGCGGCGAAGTCGCCCGTGACCTGGACGCCGACGTCGATCTCCAGCGTGCCCGGCGGCCCGCCGTAGTAGATCACGACGTTGTGCCCGGTGCTGGCGCCCTGCGCGCGCAGCACGGGCCAGATCTTGTCCAGCGAGCCGATGATGTCCGCGCCCAGCCGTGGTGGTGACGTCGTGGCGCGGATCGCGGCCAGTTGCTGCGGCTCGGCGCGCTCAAGCTGCACGACATTCATGCGCTGCCCCCTAGTCCGGCTTCGCCACGGACGCGTTGTAGCGGGCCCAGATCGCCGCCGCGGGTTCGTCCGACCCGCTGTGCAGCGCCTGGATGAGCTCGTCGATCTCGGGCGTCATCACCGCGATGACGCGCGCGCTGCCCGCGCCGTGGGTCGCGAAGGTGTGCACGGTGCCGGCCGGGATCACCGCGGACTGGCCGGCGGCCAGCACCCGCCGCTCGTCGCCGACGAGCACCTCCAGCTGACCGTCGAGGACGATGAACGCCTCGTCGGATCGATGGTGGATGTGCGGCGGAGCCTGGTCGCCCGGATAGGGCGCCAGGTTCCATTCCCGGAGCACGAAGTCGGCCACAGCGGCAGGCTACTCCGGGCTCAGTGAGCCGGATGCGGCGAACGCGAATCGAGCCACAGCGCCCACGGCTCGATCGAGCCGACGCGCAGCATGTCGGCCGCCGCCCACGGATCGGCCGCCAGCCGGGACCTGATCTCGTCCTCGCCGGGCGCCTGCACCGCGTGCAGCGTCCGGCTGCCGTCGGCCAGCGGCCCGCCGACGATGATCGTGCCGTCCGCGACGAGACTGTCCATGAATTCGGCGTGGGCCGGCCAGTCCCGCTGCTCGCGGATCGGCCGGGTGTCATCCCAGCCGGGTCCGTGCACCAGGGTCAGCGCGAAGGTTGCCATGAATGCAGGCTAACCGGCGGCGCCGACAGTCAGGGCGAGCCGACCGTGGCCGGTGCCGCGACGCCGAGCCGCCCGCGGCAGGTCACGAAGCCGCCCGAGCGGACGAGCCCGGCCGGGTTCGCGGCGGCCGCGTTCGCGACGGTCAGCATGCCGCCGGGCAGGGTCACCCGCCAGCTCGCCGGCACGACCCAGAGCGGCTCGCAGAGCCCGCGGTCGACGCCCGCCGGGCCGTCTCGGTACTCGCTGATCAGCGGGACCGAGCCGGTGAGCTCGCCGGGCCGGGTACCGGCCAGCAAGCCCGGCGGTCGCCATCGGATCGGGCCGGCGTCCGGGGTCAGCACCGCGCTGCCCTGTACCTGGTCCACCCAGGTCGTGGTGTCTGGCTGCCCGCCGGGGGCCAGGCCCGTGACCCGCAGCGGCCCGGCCAATGCGCACGGCCGGGCGGAGACGTCGCGGATGAGGAGCGTCCCGAAGTCGTTCCCCGCGCTCGCGCCGCCAGCCAGGTAGGTCAGCGCGAGCTGGCTGGCCGTGCACCGGGCCGCGGGCCTGGCCGCGAGCAGCACCGTCACGCTGCCGCCCGGACCGCTGTCGCGCGCCCCGGCCGGCGGCGACTGGAACACCACCGTGCCCGCCACCGCGGCCGAGTCGATGACGGCACCGTCGATGCCGACGCTGTAGTGGTCGCGGCGGGCCCGGACGGTGGCTGCCCGCGCGCTCAGCCCGATCAGGTCGGGCGCGGGCGCGCTGCCGTCAGTAAGCGTCGTGATGCTCGTGTAGTAGAACAGGTCGGCCGCGATGGGGAACGGCAGCTCGCCTGCCCGGTCGCGCTGCTGCGACCAGGCCCAGCTGGCAGTCGCTCGATGCTACGGCCGACGACCGGATCCCGCCACCGGGATAGGTGAAGATGATCTCCTGCGCCAACGGGTCGAGGTGCGCCGGCTCGCCGCAGTGTCGCGCCGACGGCTGGACCGGCCCGGCGCTGTCGATGACCGCCGCCAGCCCGGCGGCCGCGGCGCCGGTCAGCAGCACCCGCCGCGGCATGCCGGTGGCCCGACCGTTGCCGTACTGACAGAACGCGGCGGTCACCGGTCCGGTTGGGACCAGCCCGGCGCGGCCCGCGCCGTCGGCCGGCAGCTGAAAGCGCGGCGCGGCGGCGGGACAGGACGTGCTCGCGGTCCGCGCCGCCGTGGCAGTCGTGACCGCGTGGTTCCCGCACGCCGCGATCGGGATCGCAGCCGCCAGCACAAATGTCGCCAGCAGCGGTGTCGCCCGCTAGTGTCGCCCGCAGTGTCGCCCGCTATCTCTCGGCATCGCCCGCGTTGGCGGCTGAGCGCGCCGTACTTCAGGGTCATCTGCCCGCCTCCGCCCGTCAGGCCCGGTGTTTGCTGCTGAGACGGTGCACGCCCGGCCGCGGTTGCGCTAAGGCCGGCAGGCGACGGTGATGATCTCCTTGCTCGCGCCGGTGACCGGCCCGAGGTCCCAGTCGCCATACTGCGCCTCGATCTCGAACCCCGCGTCCGCCAGAAAGGCGGCCAGCGCCGCGACGTCCAGGAACCGCAGGCTGGTCCGGTCGGTCCGCAGCACGGTGCCGTCGGGTGCGGCCGCGATTCCGGTGAACGTGACGACGTCGGCCGCCACGGACTCGACCTCGTGCCAGACCCGCAGTTCGCGCCCCGCGGCGACGACGTCGGTCACCTGCGCCGAGGTCCAGTCGGCCCAGGCGCGAGCCTGTGGGTGCCGGGTCTCGAACGCGAACCGGCCGCCCGGAACCAGCGCGCCGCGGATCGCCGCGAGCGAGGCGCGCAACTCGTCGTCGTCGACCAGGCACTGGAACGCGTGGCTGGCCATCGTGGCGAGCCTGAACTCGGCCAGCCAGCGGATGTCGGCGGCTCGCCCGTGGGTCCACTCGACGTCTGGGCGGCGCCGCCGGGCTCGCGCGAGGGCCGCGCGATCCGGATCGAGGCCGGCCAGCAGGCCCTGGTGGCCGAGCTCGCGGGCGTGGGCCAGCATCGCGCCCGTGCCGCAGCCGACGTCTAGTACCGACTCGGCGCCCAACACGAGTTCGTCGTAGAACCGGTCGCTCGGGAACTGCTCCGGATCCCACCGGTTGAGGACGTCGTAGAGCTCAGCGGCGTCATCGTCAGACAGCATCAGGCTCCCGTCGCAACCGCTCCGCAGCAAAATGTCCGAGCATCCTGCTAGCGTAGCTTAAGAAGTCGAATTTATATTCGATCCGATCAGGAGGGCTCATGTGCCAGCCCGGCCCGTTCGCCAGTGCAGCGGACGCGCTCGCGGCCGTGACCGCCGGGCTATCACACCTGGCCGGGCTCGACATGACCACTCTGACGACGGCCGAGCAGGCCGAGTGCCTGCGGGGCCTGGGCCGGGCGGACGCGCAGGCGGTTGCCGCTCGGTCTGCGGTGCTGGGCGCGTTCGACCGCAGCCGCGGCTTCGAGGCTGACGCCGCCGGCGGCGCGAGATCGTGGCTGCGCTGGCAGACCCAGATCACCCAGGCGGCGGCCGCTGGCGAGCTCGGCTGGATGCGCCGCCTCGCCACGCACCCGGTCGTCGCCGCGGCGCTGGCCGCGGGCCGCATCTCGCCGTCGTGGGCCCGGCATATCTGCGACTGGACCGACCAGTTGCCGGAGTGCCGCCAGCCGGACGGGGACGGGATCCTGCTTTCCGCCGCGGCCGGAGGCGCAGAACTGGCCGATCTCGCGGGCCTGGCCGAGGAGATGCACCGGCAGTGCGCGCAGCCCGACGGGGACGGCGACGACGACGGCTTCCGGTCCAGGAGCCTCCGGCTCACCTCCTACTTCCGCGGCGAGGGTCAGCTGACAGGCAATCTCACGCCTGAGTGCACCGCTGCCGTCCGCGCGGTGCTGGACGCCCTCGGCGCCAAGGCTGGCCGCGAAGACACCCGGACTCAAGCCGAGCGCGACCACGACGCGCTGGCCGAGGCCATGCGGCGACTGGTCGCCGCCGGCTGCCTCCCGGACCGGGGCGGCCAGCCGACGGTCATCCAGCTGCACATGAGCCTGGACCAGCTGCTGGGCTTGCCGGGCGCCGATCAGGTGACCGCCGAGTGGGCGGGCTGGGGCGCGACAGCCGCGCCCTGGCGCGGACTGCGACGCGAAGATCGTCCCCGTGGTCACCGGGCACGTGGACCCGGCCGTCCTCGAGCAGCTCGCGCACGCGCCGCGCCACCGCAGCCGGGCGCACCCCAGCCGGGCGCACTGGCGCCGGCCGCAGCGTCCGCCCGGACTAGGGAGATGACTAGCACCGCCGCCCGCGAGCTGGCCGTGTCACGCGCCCTGCGGCTGCTGTCCGGCCCCGCCGGGCTCGCCGCCTGGCTGCGCACGAGCCTCACCGCCGGGCCTGCCGCGACCATCAGCCTGCCGATGGACGTCGGGCTGCCCACCGAGATCATTCCGCCGCACCTGCGCCGAGCGGTCGCGCTGCGGGACAAGCACTGCTCCTTCCCCGGCTGCCAGCAGCCGCCGCAGCCTGCCAGGTGCACCACATCGTCAAGCGCAGCGACGGCGGGGTCACGAGCCTGGACAACTGCGTGCTGCTGTGCTCGTTCCACCATCTGTGCGCCATCCACCGATGGGGCTGGCAGATCCGGCTGAATCCCGACGGCACCAAGACCGTCACCGGTCCCGACGGGTCGCGCACGCTGCACAGTCATGGCCCGCCACCCGGCCAGGCCGCCTGACAGGGCTATGAGCAGCCGCGGGTGAGAGATACCCGGTCACGGCCAGCAGTCATAGCGCGTCATCTGGGTCAATTGCCCGTGTTTATGCGTCTGGATCTATGCACACGCGAGTGCAAGCGTTGAAACGAGCGGGAACTCCAGACGCAGATTCCCAGCGCGGCCCGGCCGGGCTCTAGCCCGGACGACTTCTCGGTCACGCTGGACGCAGAAGGGAGGGCCAGATGCTCTCCGAGGAGATCGACTTCCACGACATTTTTAAGATCAATGCCACTGCGATGGCCCTACTCACTCCGAACTTCGAGTTCATCGACGCCAACGACGAGTTTCTGGCAGCGATAGGCCACCCGCTAGAGGATCTAATCGGCCACAACGCCTTCGAAGTGATGCCCAAGATGCCGGAGGATCCCGGCGGTAACCCCAAGTGGACGGCGCTCGAGGCAGCCCTGACCACCAGAAGGCGCGAGGTCTACAAGCTGGAGAGGTACGACATCGAAGATCCGGCTCGGCCCGGAGTCTTCGAGGAGCGCTACTGGTCCTCGATCGTCACTCCCGTCCTCGGTCTTGGCGGCGAGGTCGAAGTACTCGAACTGAGCGCGCGAGAAGTGACGCCGATCATCTGCCAGTTCCAGTCCCTGCAAGGTCGAACCTGAGCGCACCGCGTTCCGCGCGCAGACAGAGAGCGCTCTGGGCGCGCGGGCGACCCGGCCTGCGTCCAGGCGCGGATGTGATGATGGGTCTACGGACATACCGGCTGACCGAGGGAGCAATCATGAGCACCGTCCGCAGAGCCGCGATCGTCGCGCCGTTGCGCACCCCGGTGGGCACGTTCGGCGGGAGCCTGCGCGCGGTGCCAGTCGAGGAACTGGCCGCGACCGTGATCAAGGCGGTGCTCGCGCGGACCGGGATCGATCCCGACCGGATCGACGACGTGGCGTTCGCCCAGTCCTACGCGAGCGGTGAAACCCCCTGCGTCGGCCGCTGGGCCGGGCTGCAGGCAGGCCTTCCGGTCGCGGTTCCCGGCTTCCAGCTGGACCGGCGCTGCGGCGGCGGACTGCAGGCGATCGTCACCGCCGCCATGATGGTGCAGACCGGCGCGGCGGACGTCGTGGTGGCAGGCGGCGTGGAGAGCATGAGCAACGTCGAGCACTACACCACGGCGATGCGGTGGGGCGCGCGGTCAGGCAGCCAGTTCCTGTACGACCGCCTGGACCGGGGCCGGGAGCGGTCCCAGCCGGAATGGCGGTTCGGCAAGATCTCCGGGATGATCGAGACCGCCGAGAACCTGGCCAGGGAGTACGGCATCACCAGGGACGAGGCCGACGCGTACTCGGCCCGCAGCCACCAGCGCGCGGCGGCCGCATGGGACGCTGGCCGGTTCGACGAGGAAGTCGTGCCGGTCTCCGTGCCGCAGCGCCGGGGCGAGCCGGTCATCGTCAGCCGGGACGAGGGGGTGCGGCCGGACTCGACCCCCGAGAGCCTCAGCAAGCTGCGCACGATCATGCCGGGCGGCACCGTGACCGCGGGGAACGCGAGCCAGCAGAACGACGCGGCCGCCGCCTGCCTGGTCGTAGCCGAGGATCAGCTGGAGCCGCTCGGGCTGGAGCCGCTCGCCTTCCTGTCCGGCTGGGCCGCCGCGGGCTGCGAGCCGGCCACGATGGGCATCGGGCCGGTCCCGGCGGTGGCCAAGGTCTTTGCCCGCACCGGGCTGGACTGGGATTCGATCGACCTGGTCGAACTGAACGAGGCATTCGCGGCGCAGGTACTCGCCGTGCTCGCGGCCTGGGGCTGGGACGACCCCGACAAGCTCAACGTGAACGGCTCGGGCATCTCCCTCGGCCACCCGATCGGCGCCACCGGCGCACGGATGCTCGCGACCGGCCTGCAGGAACTGCGCCGGCGCGGGGGCCGCTACCTGCTGGAGACGATGTGCGTCGGCGGCGGCCAGGGCGTAGCCGCGATCTTCGAGGCGGCGTAGCGAGCTAGCCCGACGGCGAAGGCTGCGGATCCGAAGGCGACGGATCGGAGGGGGACGGGCTCGAGGTCGGGCTCGGCGAGACGCCCTCGTTGGCCGGTAACGACTGCGACGGCGACGGCGACGGGCTGGTCGGCGACGGCGTGGGTGTCGGCGACGGGCTCGTCGGCGACGGGCTCGTCGGCGACGGGCTGGGCGACTTCGACGGCGGCCCTGACTTGATCACTGGCGGACTCGACGTCCGGCCCTTCGTCGGCGTGGTCTGCTTCGGATGGGGCGTCGGCGTCGGGAGAATCGGCGCCGAGGTTGGCGCCGTCGGGAAGATCGACGTGACCGAGTGCCGCGCTTTCTGCCGCGTGCGGCCGGTCGTGGCGGATGAGCCCGACCCGGTGGTCGTGGGCTGCGAGCTCTGCGGCGGCGCGATCGCGGTTTCATGCGACCGCGTGACCGAATGCGGCGAGACGGCGAACGCCGCATACAGGCCGGCTCCCAGCGCGGCGGGCGCGAGCAGGGCCGCGGCCAGGCCCACCGAGGTAGCGGCCATCCGCTTATGCGACGGCGGCATGACCTCCACCGGGTCTTCCGGGAACCCGTCCGCCCATAGCCGGCCCGCGTCGGCGGCGATCGCCTCGCAGAGCCACGCGTGCTCCGGATCGAACACCACGCTCGCGGTTTCCCGCCAGAGGTTGCGCGGCATGCTCGCCAGCGGCCCCGGGTGATCACGACGGTCCGCCGGAACCATGGCCGGGACCGCGGCCAGCAGGTCCTCCGCCTCGCCGGCCGAGACATCGAGAATCGCGGGCAGCTCAGCCGGGGCGATCCGGTGCCGCTGCACCAGGTCATGCACCTCGGTGTAGCAGTCAGGCGGGGGCGGATAGACCTTCTCGGTCAGCGGCGCCATCCGCACGACCCGGCGGATCTCGGCCTCGAACCCGGTCCGCAGCGGGTCGGCCGTATCGATCCGCGCGAATTCCCTCGTCTCGGCGTCAGCGGGCGGCAGGCCCTCGCTGCCGTTCTGCGCGATGGGGGAGCGCTTGCGAGGCGCGACCCACGGCTCTTGACGGATCGGGGACTCGCTGCGGCATTCGCGCCGGCCGAGAGCAAACATCCACGCGCGCAGCTGGCCGGGCTCAGTCATCCGGCCGCCGAGCTTGTACGCCGCGATCAGGGTGACCTTCGCGGCGCTCGCAGCCTCGGCCTCATCCGCCAGCAGTGCTAGGCAGTAGTCATACAAGTGCGCAGCGTGATCGTCGAACATGCCGGCAAACGCGCTGCGGTCAACCACCTCTGCCTGCTGTGATGCAGAGCGCGGGCGGACCTCGCTTGCCGACAACCCCGACCTCCCCAGACACGCCCCAGACAACCGCGAGCTAACGGACCGCGCGCTCTTACAGGAGTATTGCAGCTGAGCCGAGCATTGGCGACTAAGCGGGCAGCCGAGAAGCGCGCCGCACCCGGATCCGCGATCACCTGGCTCCGCGAGAGGGGGCAGCTCCAGGACCCTCAGCCGCCAGGGTAAAGCCAGACCGTGACGTTGGCGAGCTTGCCAGCCCGTTTTAAGGTACCTGAGTACATACTGTTCCTGGATCCGGCCGAGCGGCCAGCCTGGCGCCTGCCGCGGGGCGGATCCGGGCGGCAGAGCAGCGGCGGGCCGAGCCCTATAGTCCGAGAAGACCGGGCAATCGGTATGACGGCGCGCGAAGATGGTCAGCATGCCGAGGGCCGACGGCATAACCCGAGGTCGACGGCCGGTTTGCTGGCTTTCATGACAGTGCAAGGAGGAGCTTTGCCCTTCGATGTTGGCCGGGTGCTGGCGGCCCGCTCCGGGGAGAATTTCGCCTTGCACGAGCGGTACATGAACCACCAGCTGGCCCGGACTCTCCGGACGCTTGGCTTCGACCGCAATTACGTACGCGGCGAGGGCTGCTACCTGTACGACGACGCGGGCGACCAGTACCTGGACTTCCTGTCCGGCTTCGGCGTCTACGCCCTCGGCCGCAGCCACCCTGCCATCAAGGCCGCGCTGCACCAGGCGCTGGACCTGGACCTGCCGAACATGATCCAGATGGACTGCGCCCTGCTGCCGGGGCTGCTGGCCGAGCAGCTCACCGGGCGGTCGCACGCGGGCATCGCCCGCGCGTTCTTCTGCAACTCCGGCGCCGAGGCGATCGAGTCCGCGATCAAGTTCGCGCGGCAGGCGACGCAGCGCCCGCAGATTCTGTACGCCGAGCACGCCTTCCACGGACTGACCACCGGAGCGCTGTCGCTCAACGGCGGCGCGGAGTTCCGCCGCGGCTTCGGTGACCTGCTGCCAGGGACCGCCGCCGTTCCCTTCGGGGACATCGCGGCGCTGGAAAAGCGTTTGAGCAGCCGGGACGTGGCGGCCTTCATCGTGGAGCCCATCCAGGGCAAGGGCGTGTACTGCGCGACCCCGGAGTACTGGCAGGCGGCGCAGGACGCGTGCCGCAGGCACGGCACGCTGCTGGTGATGGACGAGGTGCAGACCGGGCTGGGGCGGACCGGCCGGTTCTTCTGCCACGAGCACTGGGGCCTCGAGCCTGACATCATCACGATCTCCAAGGCCCTCTCCGGCGGCTACGTGCCGATCGGCGCCATGCTGACCACCGAGAAGATCTGGGCCAGCGTCTACGACTCGATGGAGGACGCGCTCAAGCACTCCAGCACGTTCGGCCGCAACCAGCTGGCGATGGTCGCCGCCCTGGCCACGCTGGCGGCGTTCGACGACGAGGACATCATCGCCGGGGCCCAGCGCACCGGGCTCGCGCTGCAGGACGGCCTGCGTGTCCTGGCCGGGCGGCACGAGCTGATCCAGGACGTCCGCGGCCTCGGGCTGATGGTCGGCATCGAGTTCGGCGAGCCCGGCAGCAAGGGTGCCGCCCGCCGGTTCCGCACCGTCGAGCGGCTGCGCACCGGGATGTTCTCGCAGCTGGTGGTCGTGCCGCTATTCCACCGGCACCGGATCCTCACCCAGGTCGCGGCGGACAACGTCAACATCGTCAAGCTGCTGCCGCCGCTGATCGCCGGGCAGCCGGAGGTCGACTACTTCATCGGCGCGCTGGACGACATCATGACGGACGCGCGGAAGGGCTCAGGCCTCGCGCTTGAGGTGGGCGCGACCATGGCCCGCGGTGCCCTGAGCCGCAAGTCGAACCGCAGCGTGGCCGCGCCCGGATCCGGGCCGGAGGCCGAGCCCGCGGCCGCCGACCGGCAGGCCGAGCAGTCCGCGGCACCCGCTTACAGCCAGCGCGCGGCGGCGGGCGCGCCGATCGAGCCCGGCGACCGGGTCGTGATCACCGGCGCCTCCGGCTTCATCGGGTCGGCCGTCACCCGCGCGGTCCTGGCCACCGGCGCGCACGTCGTGGCCGTGACCGAGGCCGGCGGCAACGACCGGAACCTGGCCGGCCTGGATGTGGAGCGGGTCAGTGCCGACATCCGCGACCGGGACGCGATCCGGTCGGTCTGCGCGGGCGCGCGCTACGTCTTCCACCTCGCCGCGATCTACCGGCTCTGGGCCCGCGACCCGCGGATCTTCGACGAGGTGAATGTCGGCGGCACGCTGAACGTGATCGACGCCGTCCGGGCGGCCGGCTGCGAGCGGATGGTTTACACCTCCACCGTGGGTGTCCTCGGCCTGCACGGCACGAAGGCCGGGCTGCCCGCCGACGAGTCGGCCCACGCTGACATCGGCCACCTGTTCGGCTACTACAAGCGGACCAAGTTCGCGGCCGAGCACGAGGTGCTGCGCGCCGCCGGCGAGGGTCTGGACGTGAGCCTCGCGCTGCCGACCTTCCCGCTCGGGCCGGGCGACACCGCGCCGACCCCGACCGGCAAGATGGTGCTGGACTTCCTCAACGGCCGGATGCCCGGGTTCGTGGACACCGGCATGAACGTCTGCCACGTCGACGACCTGGCGCAAGGTCACATCGCGGCGCTGGAGCACGGCCGGAAGGGCCGCAGCTACATCCTCGGCGGGGAGAACATGTCCATGCGGGAGATCCTGCGGGCGCTGGCCGACTGCTCGGGGCTGCCGATGCCACGATTGCGGGTACCGCGCGGGGTGGTCATCCCGGCCGGTGTCGTCTCGGACCTGGTCGAGGGCAGGCTGCTGCGGCGCGAGCCGCACGTGCCGCTTGAGGGCGCCCGGATGGCTGCGACCCGGATGATCTTCAACGACGACCGGGCGAGGGCGGAGATCGGGCACAAGTCACGGCCGGCCCGGCTCGCGATCGAGGACTCCGCCCGCTGGTTCGCGGACAACGGCTTCGTGACCCGCAAGCGGCTGGCCGCGATCCGCTGGCAGCGCTAGCCGGGCCGTACTGGAGAATGCCGGGGTGCCCACACCTCAGTTCGTGCTGGACCTGCGCGCGAAGATCGGCCATGACCTGCTGTGGCTGTCCACCGCGGTCGGGGCCGTGTTCGATGACGCCGGCCGGGTGCTGCTCGGCCGCCGGGCGGACATCGGCGTCTGGACGCTGCCGGGCGGCATCATCGACCCGGCCGAGCAGCCGGCTGACGCCGCGGTCCGCGAGGTGTTCGAGGAGACCGGGGTCGTCGCCCGGCCCGAGGTCCTGACGTCGGTCACCGTGTCCGCCCCCATGACCTACCCCAACGGGGACCAGGTCCAGTACCTGGAGTACTGCTTCCGCTGCCGGCTCGCTGGCGGCCAGGCCGGGGTCGGTGACGGCGAGCTGTCCGCGGTCGGCTGGTATGGCCCGGACGAACTGCCGGAGGTCGGCGCCGCCACCCGGCAGTTGCTGGCGGCCGCCATCAGCGCCGACCGGGCCGAGTTCACGTTCTCCGGCCTCGCGGCCGTGCTGGGAGACGCGGGCACAGCCACAGCACCGTCAGGCCCGCGCCCGGCCTAGCGCTCGCGCCGGTGGTGGGCGGCGAGGATGTCCGCGCCGAAGTCGCTGCGCGGCCGGCGCAGCACGGTGTGCGCGTGGTTCCCGTCGCTGGTGGTGTTGTCGTACTCGATCAGCAGGTCGTCGCCCTGGATCCGGTAGTAGTGCCGGGTACCCGGCACGTCCGGCCCGGCCCAGGCGAAGTACAGCTCGGAGCCCGCGATCCGGGCCGCTTCCCGGCTGGCCAGGGGCGGAATGAGCCGCCCCAGGTAGAGCGCGAGGATCTCGTCCACCAGCGCGCGGGCACCGGGAGCGAGGTCGGCGGCGGGCACGCCGAGCGGGGTCATCATCGGCTCGGCCGTAGCCGAGGTCGCACTGCGGATGTCGCGCGGCGCCCGGTCGGCGCAGGTAGCGGCCGTACGCTGGGCAGCCGAGAGGGCCCGCAGCAGGGCCCGGCCCAGATCCTCTTCCGGCCCGAGCGGCCGCGAGACCGGGCGGTCGCCGTGATAGACCGCCGCCGGGTTCGCGCCGAGGAACACCGGCGCGGGGGAGACGTCCTCGCCGCGGACGGTCATCGTCACCGACAGGTGATGGCCCTCGAATCGCCAGGACCACGGATCGTCGCCGCCAGGGTCACCGAAGACGCAGACCCAGTAGTCGCCGCTGTGCCGGGCCATCCGGCCGCGCTCGCGCCGGTCGAGCACTTCCTCCAGGGCCATGATGACGGCGGCCTGGGCGAATCCGTGCTCGCCGAGCCCGGTCGCGAGCAGCCGGTGCGCCGCCTTGCGCGCAGCCGGGCTGGCGCCGGCCAGGCACGCGCCCGGTCGGCTGCGCGGCCGGTATTCCAGCCAGCGCCGGGCGGCGTCGTCCGCGAACGGCAGCGCAGCGGCCGCCCGCTGCCGCTCGTCCAGCTCGCCCAGCAGGCCGGCGGCGGCCCCGCGCATCTCGGTGGCAGTCCGGTCACGGCTCACAGACCCGGTATATCAGCATCCGCCGCACCGGGCCGATGATCGTTTCCGGCCGGGGTCTCGCCTATCGTGGGGGCCGGAGGTGAAGCGTGCTGAAACTGGCGGACCTGCCCACGCCCGCGCTGGTGGTGGACGCGACGGCGCTTGAGCACAACATCGGCGTGATGAGTGCCGCGCTGCCCGGCGACCGGCTCCGGCCGCACGTGAAGGCGCACAAGTGCACGAGCCTGGCCCGGCAGCAGGCCGCGGCCGGCCACCACCGGTTCACCTGCGCCACCATCCGCGAATGCGAGGGCATGGCCGCCGCGGGCCTCGGCGACGACCTGATGCTCGCCAACGAGGTGCTCGACGCCAGCAGGCTCGGCACGCTCGTCGCCGGCGGCGCCCGGGTCACGCTCGCGGTGGACTCGCCCGAGACCGTCGAGGCCGCCGTCCGCGGCGGCGTGCGCGAGGTCGTCATCGACGTGAACGTGGGCTTGCCCCGGTGCGGCTGCCCGCCGGAGAAGGCCGGCCAGCTCGCCGACCTGGCCAGGGAACGGGGCCTCGCCGTGCGCGGGGTCATGGGCTACGAGGGGCACGTGGTGATCCTCGAAGACGGCGCCGAGCGGGCGGCCCAGTGCCGCCAGTCCATGGCGCCGCTGGTCGCCGCCGCGGCTGACGTCGGCGGCGAGCTGATCTCGGCTGGCGGCACCGGCACCTACGCGTGCAACACCTGGGCCAACGAGATCCAGGCCGGCTCCTACGCGCTGATGGACGCTCAGTACGGCCGCCAGGGCCACCCGTTCCGGCAGGCGGTCTTCGTCCTCGCGTCCGTCATCTCCAGCGCGCCCGAGTGGTCGGTCGCCAACGCCGGGCTGAAGGCATTCGGAATGGATCACGGCAACCCGCTGCTGTCCGGCTCTGCCGTCTGGTTCTGCTCGGACGAGCACACCACGTTCTCGCCGCCGCGGCGGGTCGGGGACCGGGTGCTGCTGGTGCCCGCGCACGTCGACCCGACGATGGCCCTGCACCAGCAGCTGTACCTGTTCTCCGGCGAGGACGTCGTCGACACGTGGCCCATCGACCTGCGCTGGTGGTAACCGCACTGGTCTAATTGCGGCATGTCGGATGATATTGAGCAACGCCTGACTGCCGCGGCCCAGGCCATCCGGGAGTACGAACTGTGTGGTCAGCGCTGCACAGACCTAAGCGCGCGCCGGGACGAGGTAGCCGCCGAGGTCGCCGGGGCGCGCGAGCGACTCGCGGGCGAGAAGCAAGACGTCGAGCGGCTCGAGCACCTGTCGCTGACCCGGGTACTGGCTGCTCTGCATCACTCCCGCGACGATGATCTCGCCCGCGAGCGGGCCGAGGCCGCCGCCGCGCAGTACCGGGTGGCGGCCGCCGAGTCCAGGCTCGCCGCCGTCGGTGCCGACCTCGACCAGGCCCAGGCGCGGCGCGCTGGGCTGAGCGGGGCGCCACAGGCGTATGCCGATGCCCTGGCCGGGAAGGAACGTCAGCTGACCCGCTCCGCCGATCCCCGTGGCGCGCAGCTGCTCCGGCTCGCGGACGAGCGCGGCCGGCTGACCGCGGAGGTCCGCGAGCTCGGGACGGCCGAGGAAGCGGCCCGGGACGCGCTGGTCGCGCTCAGCGATGTCCAGGACCACCTGGGCAGCGCGTCGAACTGGTCGACGTACGACATGGTGTTCGGCGGGGGGATAGTCGGCAACGCGATCAAGCACGACCGGATGGACCAGGCCGCCGCCGCGGCCGCCGCGGCCGACCGGCGGCTCGCCACGCTGCGCACGGATCTCGCCGACCTGGCCCGGGCCGAGCCGACCGCGCCGCGGCTTCAGCTGAGCGGCGGGCTGCGGTTCGCCGACCTGTTCTTCAACAACATCTTCACCGACCTCGCGGTCGCGCATCAGATCCGGGACGGCCAGGACAACGTGGCCCGGACCGTCCAGATCGTCGATGACCTCAGGCGTCAGCTCTCGGGCCAGGCTGACGCTGCGAATGCCCGGCTGGCGCAGATCGAGCGGCAGCGCACTGAGCTGCTCACCGGCAGCGGTTGACTCTCGCGCCGGGGGAGCGTCCGGGCTGGTTACCGTGAGGGAAGCGTTGCCGCGCATGAATCTCATCACCCGCAACCGATCGGCTGGGCCCGCGTCATAGCGGTAGAGAAGCGCCTGGGGGCGGGTTGCCGTCGGCACACCGCGACGCGCTTGTAGCGATACGGAGGGACGATGTCATCGAAGATGCGCATCGCACTGATTGCGCCTGTGGCTACAGCCTTGCTGGCGGCCGGTGCGACCGCGTTCGCGGCCGCGGCCGCCCACCACACGACGAAGAGGCTGACCGACAGCAGCCTGAAGGCCACAGTGACGATCCCCGTGGCGTGGAAGAAGATCCCTTACCTCGGGCCGGGCCGGTTCGGCTTCAGCGGCAAATCCGGCTGGATGCAGTTGGGGGCGTCCCAAGAGCCCGGCGGGTTACCGCACGCCTGTCGCCTGGCGGCTGCCGGTACCGCATCGATACGAGTCTTTGGTAAGCACCCGCGCATCACGTTCCGGAAGATTGACGGACGGCCGGGTGCCTGATCATGCCGTCGCATGACGCTCCCCGCTGGGCAGAGGTGAAGAACGGGCCGAAGTTCCAGGATGCCGAGGCCCTCGTCGCCTACCGGCGCCCGATCCGCGACGACGATGGACGCTGGCCACTGCTAGTGATAAGCGGTGACCCGGCGCACATTAAGCCAATCGCCGGCCGCGTCCGCGTGCATCACTGAGTACCAAGAGCTGCTGGCCGCACTTGCAACGGCCATTTCCGGTAGCGGTCGACGCGCCCGCGGTGCCGTGCTGGGACGCCTTGCGCGACTTCGGGGCGCTGCACGAGCGACCGGTCTCTGGCTTCGCCACAAACCACGGTAGCCGAGAGTCCGATGGGCAGCACGCAACCACAACGCCTCGGCCCAGATAGTCGCGGCCGGGCCGCGGCAGTGCCGGATCGTCTGGATCACCGGCGTGCTCCCGGACGAGCTGGCCGACCGGACAGCCGGCTTGATGGAGGCGGGCCTGAAGGCGATGAAGTCGACGCTGGAGGGCGCCGCGGCGCCGGCGTGGTCGTTCTGGCTAGTCTCCGCGAGACGAGCGGCCGGGCCCGATCGAAAAGATCGGACCGGGCCGTCTTGCATCTTCTGCCGCCTGCCGCTTGACACGCGACGGCTAACGGTTATCTTTGGAGCTAACCGTTAGAGGATCACCGTTAGGGAGTTGCGATGCGACAGGAAGTAGTGCTCGCACTGCTGGCCAAGGAACCGTCGCATGGCTACGAGTTGCGCGGACGCCTGCGGCAGGCGCTCGGCCCGCTGGGCGACGCCATGAACGACGGCCAGATCTACGTCATCCTGAGCCGGCTCGAGAAGGCCCGCCTGGTGGCGGCCGAGGAGGCCGGCGATCCGGCGGACCGGTCGGACCGCAAGGTGTACGAGCTGACGGCCGACGGCCAGGAGCGGGTAGCAGGCTGGCTCCTCGAAGTGAGCTGGCCCAAGCCCGATCTGGCGGAATTTCATCTCAAGCTGATCGCGGCGGCCGCTTCGGGTCTGGCCGACCCGCTGGCGATCGTCGACGCGCAGCGCCGTGAGCTGCTGCGCCGGCTGCGGGACGCGCAGCGAGCGGCGATGACTGAGGCCGATGGGTCAGCGGCGGCGCTGCTGCTGGAGGGCATCGTCCTCCGGCTGCAGGCAGACCTGCGCTGGCTGGAGGCATGCGAACGAACCTGGACTGGCCGAAGGAGCAAGCGATGACAATCAACAGCAGCGAGCCAGTGCTGCGCGCCCGCGGGGTGCGCCGCGACTACGGCTCTGGGGAAGCACTCGTACGGGCCGTCGACGACGTCAGCCTCGACGTGGCCAGCGGAGAAACGGTCGCCATCATGGGCCCGAGTGGATGCGGCAAGTCAACGCTGCTGCACCTGCTCGGCGGACTGGACCGGTTCACTGGCGGCGAGATCTGGCTGGCCGGGCAGAGCCTGGGCGGGCTGAGCGAGCGCCTGCTGGCCCGGCTGCGCCGGGACGCGGTGGGGTTCGTGTTCCAGGCCTTCCACCTGATGGACGAGCTGACCGCGATCGAGAATGTCGAGCTGCCCGCGCTGCTGGCGGGCCAGTCGCCGCGCGCCGCGCGGCGCCGCGCGGCCGAGCTGCTGGATCAGGTCGGGCTCGCCGACCGGGCCCGGTTCCTGCCATCCGCCCTGTCCGGCGGCCAGCGCCAGCGGGTCGCCGTCGCCCGGGCACTGGTCAGCAGCCCGCAGATCGTCCTCGCGGACGAGCCGACCGGCAACCTGGACAGCGAGGCCACCGTCGAGGTGCTCCGGCTGTTCGACCGACTGCACTCGGCCGGGCAGACGCTGGTGATCGTCACGCACGACGCCCGCATCGCGGCCACCGCGGACCGGCTCATCACCATGCGTGACGGCGCGTTCGTGGACGAGACCCGGCTCACCGGCGGCACCACCGGCAGCCTGAGCGCGCTCGCGGGACTGGAGAGCTGACGTCATGGGCAAGCTTGTGCTGGCCGCGCGACTGGTCGCGCGTGATCTGCGGCACCGCCGCGGGCAGGCCGCGCTGCTTCTGCTGGCCATCACCGCGGCCGCCGCCGTGCTCACGCTCGGCCTGGCGCTCGGCGGCGTGACCCACCAGCCGTACGCGCAGACCAAGGCCGCGACGAACGGCCCGGACGTGGTCGCGACCATGGGGCTCGGCGGGCCGCACGGCCCCGGCCAGAGCGTCAGCACCGGGCCGCACGGACCCGGCCAGAGCAGTCCCGCGGACGTGCGCGCCGAGGCGCAGATCCTCAGCCAGGCTCCTGGCGTCACCGCCCACAGCGGGCTGTATCCGCAGGTCGGCGCCGCTATCCGGGCCAACGGCCTGACCGCGCTCCTGTACGTGCAGGGCAGGCCGCAGCAGGCGGCCGCCGTAGATCAGCCTAAGACGACGGCGGGCGGCTGGATCCGGCCCGGCGGGATAGTGCTGGAGCGCACGTTCGCGGACGCACTCGGCGTGACTCCCGGTGACCGGGTCACCGTGGACGGCCGGGCCTTCACGGTGGCCGGAGTCGCCGTGACCGCCGCCGAACCGCCGTACCCGAACATGTGCCAGGTCGGCTGCACCGGCAACTTCCCGCCGCAGTTCCAGAACGTCGCGGGCAGCGTGGGCCTCGGCTGGGTCACCCAGTCCGATGCCGTGCCGCTGATCCGGGCGGCCGGGCAGGCCACCTACGTCTTCAACCTGAAGCTGAGCGACCCGGCCATGGCGCGCCAGTTCGCGACCGCCTACTCGGTGAACAACCAGCCGAACGCCATCCCGCCGCAGCTGACCTCGTGGCAGCAGATCGCCGCGGCGGACGGATTGCTCGTGCAGGACGAGCAGCAGGTGCTGGCGCCCGGTGCGCTGCTGGCCGCCCTGCTCGCGCTCGCCAGCGTCGCGGTGCTGGCCGGCGGCCGGATGACCGAGCAGACGCGGCGGACCGGGCTACTCAAGGCGGTCGGCGGCACACCAGACCTGGTCGCGGTCGTGCTGCTGGCGGAGAACCTCGTGCTGGCCGTCGCCGCCGCCGTGGCCGGCCTGATCATCGGCCGGCTGGCCGCGCCGTCGATCACCAGTCCCGGCGCGGGCCTGGTCGGCACGCCGGGCGCGCCATCGCTGACGCTGTCCACGGTCGGCATCGTCTTCGGTGTGGCGCTGGCCGTCGCCCTGGCCGCGACGCTCGTGCCCGCGGTCAGGGCATCCCGCGTCAGCACGGTCAGTGCGCTGGCCAGCTCGGCCCGGCCGCCACGGCGCCGGGCGCGGGCCATCGCGCTCTCGTCGCGGCTGCCGACCCCGCTGCTGCTCGGGCTGCGAATGGTCGCGCGCCGGCCACGCCGCGCAGTGCTCAGCGCGGCCAGCATCGCCATCACGGTCATGGGGGTGGTCGCGGTCCTGGCCTTCCACCGGACCGTCGACGTGCGGCTGGCCGGCGTGTCCTCCGGGCTGGGCAACCCGGTCGTCCACCGGGACGAGCAGATGCTGCAGATCCTGACAGTGGTGCTGATCGCGCTCGCCGTCCTGAACGCGATCGTGACCGCGTGGGCGACGGTCCTGGACACCAGGCGGGCGGCCGCGCTCGCCCGGGCGCTCGGCTCGAGCCCGCGGCAGGTCACCGCCGGCATCGCCGCAGCGCAGGTCATCCCCGCACTGCCGGGCGCCCTGCTCGGCGTGCCGCTCGGCATCGGCCTGTTCGCGGCCGCGAACCACGCCGGCATCGTGACGATCCCGCCGGCCTGGTGGCTGGCCGCGGCCGTGCTGGCGACGCTCATCGCGGTCGCGCTGCTGACCAGCATCCCGGCCCGGATCGGCGCCCGCACGGGCCCTGGCCCGATCCTGCAAGCCGAGACCGCCTGAGCGGCACCCTGGCGGGCCCGGCTCAGCGGAGCCGGGCCCGCCGCAGGCCGGGAAAGACCAGCATCAGCCGCCGGTCCCTGGCCAGTTCGGGCGCCTCGGTGATGAAGCCGCGCTTAGCCAGCTCGCGCAGATGGAAGCTGAGCTGGCCGGGATCGGCGCCAGTGTGCTCGGTGAGCAGGGTCACCGTCTGCGGGCCAAGCTGGATGAGCAGCCGGTAGATCTGGCGGCGCAGCGGGTGTGACAGCGCCTTCAGTATGCCGGGATCGGTGATTCGCCCGGGCTCGGCTGTCACATCCGGCCCGGCCGGGGGGTCAGGGAGGGGTAACCCCCTACGGCAAGGAGATAGCCATGGAAGCCAGGCTCAGCTACACCGAGAGCGGTCTCGCGGCGAAGTTCGGGAAGTACATTAACTCCGCCGGCGGCGTGCTCACCAGCTCGGCGCTGCCTGCCACCACCCAGGAACTGGTCAAGATCCGGGCCAGCCAGATCAACGGCTGCGGCGCCTGCACCGACATGCACACCAAGGACGCACTGCACGCGGGGGAGAGCCAGACCCGGCTGAACCTCGTCGCGGTCTGGCGGGAGGCCACGGTCTTCACCGAGGCCGAGCGGGCCGCGCTGGAGCTGACCGAGGAAGGCACCCGGATCGCGGACGCGGCCGCCGGGGTCAGCGACGAGGTCTGGGCCAACGCCGCCAAGCACCACGATCAGGAGCAGCTCGAGGCGCTGGTCTGCCTCGTCGCACTGATCAACGTCTACAACCGGCTGAACGTCATCACCCGGCAGCCGCCGGCGACTATCAGCCCGGCCAATGGGGGTGATAGTCGAGCGGGGCCTGCCAGCGGACGCAAGAATTGCCGACGGCAGCCCGACGACACAGAGCGGTGATGTGTGCAGTGACAGCAGTGCTGGAGGGAACGGTCGCGCTGGTGACCGGGGCATCGAGCGGCATCGGCGCCGCGACCGCCGAGGCGCTGGCCGGCCAGGGCGCGGCCGTAGCCCTGGCGGCACGCCGCCGGGAGCAGCTGGACGACCTCGCGGCCGGCATCAGCCAGCGCGGCGGCACCGCGCTCGTGCTGCAGTGTGACGTCACCGACCAGGCGCAGGCTGAGGCCGCCGTGGAGCGCACGGTCGCCGAGCTTGGCCGGCTCGACACTCTGGTGAACAACGCGGGCGTGATGCTGCTCGGCCCGATCGCCGGGGCGCCGCTGGCCGAATGGCAGCGGATGGTCGACCTCAATGTGCACGGCCTGCTGTACTGCGCGCACGCGGCCATCCCGCATCTGCTCCGTGCGGCCGCAGCGGGCCCGCGCCAGGTCGCCGACATCGTCAACCTCAGCTCGGTGGCTGGCCGCTTTGCCCGCAAATGGAACGGCGTCTACGCGATGACCAAGTTCGGCGTCGGCGCGTTCAGCGAGTCACTGCGCCAGGAACTGGCCGACCGGTACGTGCGCGTCTCGCTGGTGGAGCCCGGCGCCACCGCCACCGAGCTGGCGACCCACAACCGGCCGGAGGTACTGGAGAGCCTGCGCAGTCAGATCGGCCAGCAGATGGACGCGTCCGACATCGCCGACGCCATCAGCTACATCGTCACCCGGCCGCGGCACGTCGCGATCAACGAGTTGCTCATCCGCCCGACCGAGCAAGAACGGTAGCGGGCCACCGGGACTGTCGGCACCAGGCGATAGGGAGCAAAGGAAAGCGGCCGACCTGATGCGCGACCCGCGGATCTTGGTGCACAGCATCGTCACGAGCCGCGACGGCCGGGATGGCGAGTTCAAGGTGCGCGGACGAGCCCGGCCGGAGCACGACGCCGCCCGGCAGCGAGAATACGGCGCGGAGATTCTCGGTCCGCCCTGACCGCAGCTCAGCGCCCCCCGTCCCGGGCCGCGTGCGGCGGGGCGTCCAGAGCGCAGCTCAGCAGCGGCCGCTTGGCCGCCCGGCCGGCCCGCACCGCTCGCGCCGGGTTCCGGAGGCCCACTGCCGCCAGCAGGCCGCCCGCGCCGCACAGCGCGGCCGCGATGAAGGCGGCCGTGTGGAATCCGGCGGCGAACCGATCCGGATGCAGGTACGCGTCGCCGGTGATGCCGGCCGCCGCCGGGAGCAGCGCGACGGCGAACAGCGAGGCGGCGCGAGCCACGTCGTTGTTCACCGCCGACGCCATGTCGGCATGGGTGCTGGGCACGGCGGCGAGCACAGTGGAGGTCAGGGGCGCGACCGTGATGGCCAGACCGAAACCGAGGACGGCCACGCCCGGCAGCACCTCGGTGAGGTAACTGCCTGACCGGCCGATAAGCGCGAACAAGGCGAAGCCCGTTCCGATCAGGAGCGGACCGGCAACCAGTTGCAGTCGCGGGCCGATCCGCGCGGCCAGCGCGCCGGCCTGCCGGGACAGGGCCAGCGTGATCGCGGTGATCGGCAGCAGGGACACCCCGGCGGCCAGCGCGGTGTAGCCGGACACCTCCTGCAACACGATAGGCAGCAGGAACAGCGCGCCGCCGATGGCCGCGTAGACGATGAAGGTGACCAGGTTGGTGACGGTGAACTGCCGCGATCTGAACAGACTGAGCGGCAGCATCGGCGCCGGCGCCCGGTGCTCCCAGGCCACGAAGGCACCCAGCAGCACGGTGCCCGCCGCCAGGGCGGCCACCACCACCGGCGCCGACCAGCCCGAGACCGGGCCCTCGATCGCCCCGTACGTGAGCCCGATGAGGCCGAAGGTGACGAGCACGCCGCCGGTCACGTCAATAGGCCCGGTCGCATCCGGATCACGCGACTCGGGCACGTGCCGCACCGTCGCGAAGATCACGTACACGGCGAGCGGCACATTGATGACGAAGATGAGCCGCCAGGACACGGCCGCCACCAGCCAGCCGCCCAGGAACGGCCCGATCGCCGTGCCGACCCCGCTGAATCCGGCCCAGGAGCCGATCGCCTTGCTCCGGTCCTCTTCCCGGAAGGTAGCGGAGATGATCGCCAGGCTGCCCGGCGTCAGCAGCGCCGCCCCGATGCCCTGCAACGCCCGCGCGCCGATGAGCGTGCCGGCGTTCGGCGCGACACTGCAGAGCGCGGACGCCACGGCGAACCAGGCGATACCGATGACAAACACCCGTTTGCGCCCGAACATGTCACCGAGCGACCCGGCGATGAGCAGCAAGCCCGCCAGCGTCAGGGTGTAGGCGGTCACCACCCACTGGAGGGCACCGAGACCGACGTGGAAGTCGCGGCCGATGGCGGGCAGCGCGATGCCGACCACGGTCGCGTCGATCGAGGCGATCGCTGACCCGAGCACCGTCGCGGCCAGGACCCAACGGCCGGGCCCGCTGGCCAGGCGCAGGCCCGGCTCCGCGGCGGGAGCAGGCGGCGCGTCAGCGCGCCCGTTCACGCTGGTCCCCGGTTCTGCGCGCCCGGCCAGAACCTGGCAGGCTGACCCATCACGCCAGCATAAGACGTGCCCGCCGGCTGTCCCGGCCGCCCGGCTAGCGTGCGACACGCGCTCGCGAGAGGAGAGTCATGGACCTGGGCCTGGCCGGGAAGACCGCGGCAGTGACCGGCGGCAGCAAGGGGATCGGCCTCGCGGTGCTGGGCGGCCTGGCCAGTGCCGGGGCACACGTGGTGACCGGCGCACAGCGGTCCTCCGCGGACCTGGACGAACTGACGCGAACCGGAGACGTCGAAGTTCCGCCAGGTCGATCTCAGATCCGGGCGCGGATGCTGAGCGGCCCGCGATGAACGTCGACCCGGACCGGCTGACCGAGGTGCTGGCGAGCCGGCTGGCGGCGATCGTGCCGGATGGCTTCTATGTCCGCGGCATGGACGGGATGCTCTGGTACTCCGCCGCGGCAGGCCGCTTCCCTGGCCAGCTCGGCGACTATCACGTAGGCGGCTCCGGCACCTACGTGCAGCTCAACCTCGAGGCCTGCGAGGAGACTGGCACGCCCGAGCAGGCCGTGGCCAGTGTCGCGCGGCAGGCGCTAGACGAACTGCAGGACTTCGTCGACGAAGCTACGCATGATCCCTGGCCGGGTGAGCGCACCCCGCCGCACCCGCATGCCGAGATCCGGGGCGGCGAGATCCATCTCTGGTACGGCGGAGACGGCAGCACGAGCCCCGTTGTGCTCGCCTGCGAGCCGGTGCCGCTCGCCCTGGTCGCGCGAGACGGCAGCTAGCCGTCGGTTCGCAGCGCGGCAACCAGCGCCGCGACGTCCTCGGGTCGGCCTGGTACGGCGTGTAGAACCTCGACGCCGGTGATGAATGCGTCGAGGGCAGGTCTCCCCGACAGGCGCAATCGGCTGATATGGTTGGGCGGACAAAAGGTACGCCCAGCCCGGAGGCGAGATGCGCACAATCCTGGCCAGCCGGCAGCGCGCGATCTGCGCTGAGACCGGGAGAGCGGTCAGCCGCGGATGAACGCCCTTGACTACATCCTCGATGCGGTCCTGGTGGCAACCATCTTCCTGCAGTTCAGGGGCCGGCGGCTAACTCCCCGTAACTTGCTCCTGCCCATCGCAATCGTCGTGTACTTTCTCATCGCCTACCTCAAGGGCGTGCCGACGGCCGGGAACGACTTGTACCTCATCGCCGGCGGCGTAGCACTCGGTCTCATCTTCGGGGTAGGCGCCGGTGCCTTCACCCGGGTCTATCCCGGTGAGAAGGGCATCTTCGCCAAGGCCGGCCTGCTGGCTGCGGCGTTCTGGACTGTCGGGGTCGTGCTGCGCACCGCGTTCAGCTTGTATGCCAGTGAAGGTGGCGCTTCCGCTGACCGGGCCATCGGCCGGGTGATGCACTCCTGGCACATCACGAGTTCGAACGCCATCGTCGCCTGTCTGCTGCTCATGGTCCTGGTGGAAGTCGGCTCCCGCCAGCTCATCGTCGGCGGTCGCTACCTCAGGTTGCGCAGCCACGCCGGCAGGCCCCTGGCCGCCGGACCCCAGGCGGACGCAGGTTAGTCGTTCGCCCACATCACCCGGCCGACACCCGCAGGGCGGCGACCAGCGCGGTGACGTCCGCCGGATCGGCCTGGTACGGCATGTAGAACGACAGCCGGGTGATCACGTCGCCGAACCGGGTCTGGATGCCGGCCGCGACCTCGGCTGGCGTCCCGCCCGACACCGCGAACGTGCCCAGTACGTCGTCGTCGATCAGGTTGCCCATCTCGGTCCACGCCTGCTGGCGGGACAGCTCGTTCAGCCGGTCGGCGAGGCTGCCCCAGCCGTGCAGTTCCAGCACCGGCTTGTAGGCCGGCGTCGAGCCGTAGAACGCGATCTGGTTGCGCACGCCCGCCTCGGCCGCCGCGCGCGCCTTCTCGTCCGGCCGAGGATGACGAACGCAGGCAGGCTGACCACGAACCCGTCCAGGCTGCCGCGGGCCGCGCGCAGCGCGGGCAGCGTCCGCTCCCGCAGGTAGGCCTCGGTGGTGAAGCCGTGGCACAGGATGCCGTCGGCGACGCGCCCGGCCACCTTCGTCATCAGCTCGCCGACGGCGGCGAGGAAGATCGGCGGGTTGCCATACGGGTTCGGGCCGGGATCGAAGAACGGCGTCATGAGCGTGTGGTGGTAGAACTCGCCGCGGAACGCCAGCCGCTCGCCGCTGGCCCAGCTGTGCCAGATCGCCTTGACCGCGGTGATGAACTCCTCCATCCGCGCCGCCGGGTGACTCCACGGCATGCTGTAGCGGCGCTCGATATGGCCGCGCACCTGCGAGCCCAGTCCGAGCTGGAACCGGCCGGCCGAGATCAGCTGGACGTCGTTGGCCTGCACCGCCACGTTCATCGGGTTGCGCGCGAACGCGACCGCGATCGCCGAGTGCAGCGAGATCGTGCTGGTCGCGCGCGCCGCGAGGGACAGCACGGTGAACGGGTCGTGCTTGGTCTCGGGCACGCCGAACCCGTCGTACCCCGCGGCCTCCGCCGCCGCGGCCGACGACTCGACGTCGAGCAGCGACGACGTGACCTGCGCGCCCGCGTCAATCAGCATGACCCACCTCCGCAACCCTGGACGACCAGCCCGAACTCATGCCATCCTCCACCAAACGCGACCAGCAGCTGCCGGAGCGACGCGGCCCCTACGACCCATCAGGTCATCGGGAGGCCAGCCGGATGGTGAAGATCGTAGATCACGGAACCTGGCAGCTGACAGACGCAGACGAGCGGCTGCACGCCCCCGGCCCGGAACGGCTCTGGAACGAGTCGTACTACTTCGACTTCGCCGCGCCCGACGGCTCGGTCGGCGGATACGTCCGGCTCGGCCTGTACCCGAACTGGGACCGCGCCTGGTACTGGGCCTGCGTCGTGCGGCCGGGACAGCCGCTCCTGCTCGTCGCGGACAACGCGGCACCGCTGCCGGCTCCGGGCAGCACCACCGTGCGCACCGCCGGGTACGACGCCAGCCAGGACATCGCCGACCCGCTGCGCACCGCCCGGGTCCGGCTGCAGGCCGGCGCCGCCGCCGTGCTGCCCGACCCGGCCGCGGCCTACGGTGACCTGACGGCGGCCGCGACGGCGCCGCTGAGCCTGGACCTGGAATGGAGCACCGCAGGCGGGGTGTACCCGTACAAGGACCTGCCCCGGTACGAGATCCCGTGCCGGGTCACCGGAACGGTGGTCGCCGACGGCCAGCGGCTCAGCATTGACGGATCCGGCGAGCGCGACCACAGCTGGGGCGAGCGCGACTGGTGGCAGATCTCCTGGCTGTGGACCTCCGGGCAGCTGGACGACGGCACCAGCTTCCACGGCATGCAGGCCAACATCGGGTTCGCGATTCCGTGGCCGTCGTTCGCCGTGACCCCGTCCGGCGAGCTCAGCCACCGCAGCGGCTTCGCCGCGCAGACGACGTTCGGCGCCGACGAGTTCCCGGCCAGCTCACGGCTGCTGCTGCCCGGCGCGCCGCTGACCGCCGAGCCGCTCGCGTTCGCGCCGGTCGCCATGACGTCGCCCGACGGCAAGGTGTCGCACTTCCCCCGGGCCCTGTGCCGGTTCGCCGCCGACGACGGCCGCGCCGGGTACGGCTGGACCGAGTGGAACCAGCCGCCGGGCTGGCGCGAGCACGGCTGGACCTTCCTCGCCGAGGACGGCGGTCAGTGACGCTCATGGCCGTCTCCGGCGGGGCGGACCTCACCGCCGGTTACCTGACCGGGGCGCTCGCGGGCCACCTCGACGGCGGATGTGTCACCGCGGTGCAGGCCGAGCCGGTCGGCACCGGCCAGGTCTCGGACAGCTTCCGGCTCCGGCTGACCTACGACCGTGCTTCCAACGACCGTGCGCCGGACCTGCCGCCCACGCTGATCGCCAAGGTACCCGCGGCGGCCGACGCCAGCCGGGGGGCGGCCCGCGCGTTCCGTACCTATGAGATCGAGGCCAGCTTCTACGGTCAGGTCGCCGCCCGCCTGCCGGTCTCGATTCCCGGCTGTTTCTACTCGGCCTACGACCCGGAGCCCGACGAGTACATCGTGCTGCTGGAAGACCTCGCGCCGGCCGAGCCGGGCGATCAGCTGGCCGGGATCGGCGTCGACCAGGCCGCCGCCGCGCTGGAGGAACTGGCGGCCCTGCACGCGGCCGGCTGGGGGAGCGCCGAGCTTGCGGCGCTGCCCTGGCTCAACCGGAACACCCCGGACGGCGCCGCGTTCCTGGCCGGCGTGCTGACCGACCTGTACCCCGGCTTCCGGACCCGGTTCGACGGCCGGGTCGAGCCCGGCACGCTGCCGCTGATCGAGGACTTCCTGCCGCGGGCGCCCGGCTATCTCGGCGCCGCCGGGGATGAGCCGCGGACGATCGTGCACGGCGACTTCCGGGCCGACAACCTCCTGTTCGGCGGGCCCAGGCCGGTCGTGCTGGACTGGCAGACAGCCAGCTTCGGCAGCGCCGCGAACGACCTGGCCTACTTCCTGGCGTCCAGCCTGCTGGTCCCGGACCGGCAGCGGCACGAGGAGGCCCTGGTCCGCGCCTATCACCGGGCCCTGACCGGCCGCGGCGTGCCACTGAGCTGGGCGGACTGCTGGAACGGCTACCGGCGGCACGCCTTCGGCGGGATCGTCATGGACATAGTCGCGGCGATGTTCGTGGCGCAGACCGACCGCGGCGACGAGATGTTCGCCGCGATGGCCTCGCGGCACGCCAGGCACGCCCTTGACCTGGACGCACTACGCCTGCTCGACTGACTCCGGCCAGGTCGCGGCACGTAAGGTAAGGGCATGGCCTCCGTCACCACCCAGCATTCGCATGCCGAAATTCGGAGCAGCAAGCCGGGCGTGATCCTCGCCGTGCTGTCGCTCGGCGCGCTGGCCTACGCGGTGCTGAGCTCGGCCGTGATCCCGGCCCTGCCGGTGCTGCAGCACGCCCTGCACACGACCGAGACCGGGGTCACCTGGCTGCTGACCGGGTTCCTGCTGTCGGCCTCGGTCGGCACCGCGATCATCGGGAAGCTCGGCGACCTGTACGGGAAGCGCCGGATGCTGATCTGGACGCTGATCGTCCTTTCGGCCGGCACGCTGCTGGCGGCGGTGGCCGGGTCACTGAGCGTGCTGATCCTCGCCCGGGTCATCCAGGGCGTCGCGGGCGGCATCTTCCCGCTCGCGTTCTCGATCATGCGGGACGAGTTCCCGCCGGACAAGGTGCCCGGCAGTATCGGGCTGATGTCCTCGATCCTGGGCATAGGCGGCGGTGGCGGGCTCGTGATCGGCGGCCTGATCGCGGAGCACCTGAGCTGGCACTGGCTGTTCTGGGCGCCGCTGCTGCCGATGGTCGCGGCCGCCGTGTGCACGGCGATCTTCATTCCGGAGTCGAGGGTGCGGGCCAGCGGGCGGGTGAACTGGCTGTCGGCGTCGCTCATGAGCACCGGGATGTGCTGCGTGCTCGTCGCCATCGCCCAGACCACGTCCTGGGGCTGGACCGGTCCCAAGACGCTGTCCCTGCTGGCGGCCGGGCTGGTGATCTGCGCCATCTGGATCGTCGCGGAGATCCGCAGCCCGCACCCGCTTGTCGACATGTCGCTGATGGCGGCGCGCGGGGTCTGGGCGCCGAATCTGGCCGCGTTCCTGCTCGGCGCCGGCATGTACTCAGCGTTCTTGCTGCTGCCGCAGTTCGCCCAGCTGCCGCGGCAGACCGGCTTCGGCTATGGCGCCTCCGTCGTCGTCGCCGGCCTGTACCTGCTGCCGTGCTCCATCGGCATGGGCCTGATGGGATCGTTCGCTGGCCGGGTCGAGCGCAGGTTCAGCTCCCGGCACGCGCTCGTGGCCGGCAGCGCGATCAGCGCCGTGGCCTGCGGCTGGCTCGGGCTCGCCAGTCATCCGGCCGACATGCTGATCAGCTCCGCGCTGCTCGGCGTCGGCATCGGGCTGGCCTACGCCGCGCTCGGCAACCTGATCGTGCAGGCGGTCCCGCCGGACCAGACCGGCGTGGCCAGCGGGATGAACACGGTGGTGCGCACGCTGGGCGGCGCCGTCGGCGGCCAGATCGCGGCCACGCTCGTCGTCGATCACACCACCGGCCTGCTGCCCCGGCTCACCGGCTTCACCGACACATTCGTGCTGTCGGCGTTCCTGCTGCTCATCTGCGTTGTCGCCGGGCTGCTGGTGCCGCCGCGCCGGCTTGCGCCCCTCGCGGTCTGATTCACGGTGATATACAGACCCCATGACTGACCGGAAGATGCCCGAGAAGTGGAGCGACCTGACCCCGGGCCAGCAGAACGCGATCAAGATCCTCGCGGTTGCCGAACTCATCGCCAAGATCGCGATGCTCATCGACATCAGGCGCAGGCCGACGAACCTCATCCGCGGCCCGAAGGGGCTCTGGCGGGCCGCCGCGGCGATCAACACCCTCGGGCCGCTCGCCTACTTCACGATCGGCCGCCGCAAGCCGGCTGAGTAGCGCTCAGGCCCGCCGGTAAACCCAGATCGTCTCCCGGCCGGCCGCCAGCTGCACCGGCACCTGTTTGCGCAGCCGCAGGGCAGGCGGCCAGGCGGTACGCGGCACGTCCGCGGCCAGCAGTACCACCGCGCCGCCGGTGCGGGTGACCCGGCTCATCTCCGCGAGCGCGGCGGTCAGGTCGGCCGGGCCGGGGCCGGCTGGCAGCCGGGTCACGCAGGCACCGAGGGCGCCGTCCGGCTCCAGGATCTCCGCCGCTTCCCCGGCGCGTACCGCAGCGCCGGGGCGGCGCGCCCGGCCGGCCACGTCAGGGTCGCGGTCCGTGCCTTCCGCGGCCCATCCGGCGGCCACCGCTTCAGTCAGGATCGCCCCGTCGCCGCAGCTCGGATCCAGCAGCACCCCGTCCGGCGGCCCGGCCAGCACCACCATCGCGGCGGCCACCGCCGGCGGCACCGATGCGGCCAGGTCGCCCCGGTTGCCGCCAAGCCGCAGGCCGGTCACCAGTTCACCGGCCCGCCACTCTGACAGCAGTATCTCCAGCAGACCCTGGCCGGACGGCCGCCAGCGCGGCCGGTCCTGCCGGACGACGCCGGCCAGCGCCGACCGCAGCCCGGACTGCAGCGACCTCGGCCCGGTCCGTACCCTGACGGTGATCTGGTAGCTCAGGGCGGAGCTCAGCGGCTGCACCTGCTCGGCCCACAGCGACAGCGCGCGCTGTGCGCCGTCGCGCGGCCAGCACCGGGCGGCCAGCACGGCCGGGTCGGTGGTTCCGTCCCGGCGGGCCTGCGCCGCGGTGGCGAAGACGCCGTCGGCCAGCCGGTGCGCGGCCGCGCGCACCCGGCCGGCCCGGTCGGCCGCGAACAGCACGACGTCTGACCCGCCGTCCGAGCCGGCGGCGATGACCTCGACGCCGCCGACACCAGCCAGCTGATCGCGCAGCAGCCGGCCAAGGCCCGGCGGGCAGGTGGCGAAGAACTCGCTGTGCCGCTGCATCCGCTGAGTCTCCCCGATTGCTGCGCCCGAGTGGCGGTGATGGCGGCCGCGGGACGCGGCCGCCATCACCAAGCTAGACGTTCCCGATAATCGGCCCGACGGAGGCGCACGACGGCTGGAACGACGGGCTGTCCGCGCCGAGGGCGTTGATCATGTCCTGCAGCGCGTTCGAGTCATAGGCGATGGACAGGTGGTCGCTCTTGTCCTGCGGGCACTGGTTCTGCAGGGTGATGTTCTGCACGTTCGGCCCGGCGGGCAGGAAGGCGTTGGTGTACGGGGTGACGACCTCATCGTCGCGGGTCTCGATGTCGACGTACTTCACGCCGGCGACAGTGGGCGTCACGTTGAGGTTGCTGAGGAACTTTGAGCCCTGGAGTTGCTCGGAGCAGGCCGGGCACGTGACCGACAGCAGCGCCGTGGCCAGGCCGAGCGCGCCCAGGTCCGAGATCAGGTACAGCAGCCCGTCGAGCGTCGTGCCGTAGTTGGACGGCGCGAAGCCGACGAGCATGTTGACCTTGGCGGCGCCGCCCAGGTTGTTGAGGTAGTACCGGGGCATCATGCCGCCCTGCGACCAGCCCACCAGGTCGACCTTGCTGGCGTGGGTGGCCGCGAGGACGTTGCTGACTTCGGTCGCGAGCTGGCCGGCCGACGCGGCTATCTCGCCGGTCGCGTGAATCCCGGTCAGCGGGAGGGTCTGACCGTAATTGAACGCGTAGACGCAGTAGCCATTGTTGACCAGGTCCGGAGAGACGGCACCGAACGAGTTATACATGCTGGAGAAAGTGCCTTCCACCAGCACCACCGGATAAGGATGGGCGGCCGAGGGAGTGCAGTGCTGATTGGCGCCTGCTGGCGGCGCCTCGTAATTCCAGAAGAACGTAGAGTTGACGAATGCCGAAGCCTCGCCCTGCAGTGGCAGGTTCGAGGCCTGAGCCGGCATCGCACCCATGACCAGCGCGAGCGCTGCGCCGGTCGCCACCGCGGACATGCTGAAGATGCTGCTGAACTGAGGACGTCGCATAGTGCCTCGCAGGCAGGCGTGATTTACCCGGGACAGGCCAGTGCCGCCTCATCGCGACATTAAGCAAAATGCCCGTCACCGGCCCATGCCACAGCACGCGGCCGGTCACGACCTCGAGGTTACTCGCCAGTATGATCCGGCTCATATCGGCTGTCAACGGCCAATTCAGGCCGGATTTATCGGGGCCGGGGGAGCGGCGCCGGTCAGCCGATCGCTCGGCTCGCGCACCGTCCGGCGGTGCGGCCGGAGAACAGGCAGCCGCCGAGGAACGTGCCCTCGAGCGAGCGGTAACCGTGCATCCCGCCGCCGCCGAAGCCCGCGACCTCGCCCGCCGCGAACAGGCCGGGGACCGGCTCGCCGCCGGGCCGCAGGACCTGCGCGTCCAGATTGGTTTCCAGGCCGCCCAGGCTCTTGCGGGTCAGGATGTGCAGCCGCACCGCGATCAGCGGGCCGTTCGCGGGGCCGGTGAACCGGTGCGGCTTCGCCACCCGGATCAGCTTGTCGCCGCGATACCTGCGGGCGTTGTTCACGGCGGTGAGCTGCGCGTCCTTAGTGAAGGCGTTGTCGGTCTCGCGGTCCCGCGCCTCGATCATCCGCTGCAGCGACGGCAGTTCGATCAGGTCAGTGCCGGTCAGCTTGTTCATGCCGGCAACGAGCGCCGCCAGGTTGTCCTCGACTACGAAGTCGGCTCCGTGCCGCATGAACGCGGCCACCGGGCCCGGCGCACCCGGCTTCACCCGCTGCAGCAGCTTGCCGATGTCCTTCCCGGTCAGGTCGGGATTCTGCTCGGACCCGGACAGCGCGAACTCGCGCTCGATGATCTTCTGCGTCAGCACGAACCAGGTGTAGTCGTGCCCGGTCGTCATGATGTGCTCAAGCGTGCCGAGGGTGTCGAAGCCAGGGAACAGCGGGGCCGGCAGCGGCCGGCCGCGCGCGTCCAGCCACATCGACGACGGCCCCGGCAGGATCCGGATCCCGTGCCGCGGCCAGATCGGATCCCAGTTCTCGATCCCCTCGGTGTAGTGCCACATCCGGTCCTGGTTGATGACCGACGCGCCGGCCGCGGCGGCGATGCCGAGCATCCGCCCGTCCACGTGCGCGGGCACGCCGCTGAGCAGGTGCGCCGGCGGTGATCCCATCCGCTCCGGCCAGTGCTGGCGAACCAGCTCGTGGTTGCCGCCGATGCCGCCGGAGGTGACGATGACCGCCTGCGCGTGCAGCTCGAACTCACTGGCCACCTCGCGCGAGCTCGGCTCGCCCCTGGCCGCGCGGGAGGGGGCCAGGATGCTGCCGCGCACGCCGTCGACCACGCCACCAGTGACCGTCAGCTCGTCCACGCGGTGCCGGAACTTCAGCTGGACCTGGCCGCTGGCGGCGGCCGCCCGGACTTCCTGCTCGAACGGCGCGACGACGCCGGGGCCGGTGCCCCAGGTGATGTGGAATCGCGGCACGGAGTTGCCGTGACCCTCGGGGCCGTACCCGCCGCGCTCGGCCCAGCCGACGATCGGGAAGAAGCGGACGCCCTTGCTGTGCAGCCAGGACCGCTTCTCCCCGGCGGCGAATCCCACGTAGGCCTCGGCCCAGCGGCGCGGCCACTCGTCCTCGGGCCGGTCGAACCCGGCGCTGCCCATCCAGTCCTGCCGCGCCAGCTCATAGCTGTCCTTGATGCCCATCCGGCGCTGTTCGGGCGAGTCCACGAAGAACAAGCCGCCGAAGGACCAGAAGGCCTGCCCGCCGAGCGACGCCTCCGGCTCCTGGTCCAGGACGATCACCCGGCGGCCCAGGGCGGCCAGCTCGGCCGCCGCCACCAGGCCCGCCAGGCCGGCCCCGACCACGATCGCGTCCGCGTCCCCGCTCGTCATGGGCTACAGCCTGCCATCCCGGCCCGGCTGGATCAGGCCTGGCCCGGTGTGCGGAAGAAGCCGATCTGCGTCTCGCGCTGCGCGAAACCCACCGACCGGTAGACCCGGATCGCGCCCTCGGCCGGGTCGGCCGCCATCACCAGCGTCCGCGCGCCGTGCGCGAGCGCGTACTGCCCGGCCTGCCAGACCAGCGTGCCGGCCAGCCCCTGCCGGCGCGCGTCCGGGTGCGTCTCCACGTTCTGGTAGCGGGCGATCGGTGATCCGTCGCTGATGAGGCCGAGCTGAGCGGCCAGCTGCCCGCCGGTGAACGCGCCGAACCACCAGCCGTGTCCGGCCCGGGTCAGCGCCCGCTGCGCCGCCAGCCGGGCGCGCACGAAGTCCGGGTCCCCGCCCGGAGTCCCCGCGTACATGACGATCCCCAAGCCCTCCGCCTGCCGCCAGTCATCGTCTGTCTCGAGCGGCCTGCAGGTCGCGCCGGAGTTCGGGTGCGGGGGCGCGTGCGGCGCGGTCGCGGTCAGCACGGACGACAGCTCGGCCTCCAGCCCGAGCGCCGCGAAGGCGTCCGCGTCGACGCTCGCCGCGTCGCCGGTGTCGACCCCGAGGGTCAGATGCGCGGCGCCGGGGAACTCGGCCGCGAAGGTGGCGAGCCAGCCGTCCGGCTCACCGAGTTCGGGCGGCGCCGGCAACAGCAGGAAGTTGCCCCACCAGAAGGCCGGGTTGGCCGGCGTGCGGATGACCAGGTAGCCACCGCGGTCAGTGACCTCGCTGCCTTCCAGCGCCCGGATCATCAGGTCGGTGCGGTAGCCAAGCGATCGAACGTCCACCAGCGAAGCGTAGCCAGCAGGTCCGGCTTAGCCGACGGGGACGTGCTAGGCGTCGGCACGGCGGCCCAGGCCCAGGCCGATAACTGTTTGCGGGCCGTCGTGGCCGTGTGATCGGGTACCGCAGTGATGGATCTCGACAGCCTCAGGGCCGCGTTCGATGAGCAGGTCAGGCGGAACACGACGACGCTCCTGCCGGGCGTGGCCGGGTTCCGCGACGCCGACGGCGTGCTGTGCGAGCTGGCGGAGCCCGGCCTGCGCCGGTCGTGCGTGAACTGGTCCGACCTGGACGAAGGCAGCGCCGACGACGCGATCGGCGGGCAGGTGGACTTCTTCCGCCGCCGCGGCGAGGTATTCGAGTGGCAGCTGCTCGGCTACGACCAGCCTGCCGACCTGGGGCACCGGCTCGGCCGGGCCGGGTTCGTGCCCGACGAGGAGGAAGTGCTGCTGTTCGCCGAGACGGCCGGCCTGCCGCAGGACGTGCCGCCGCCCGACGGCATCCGCCTGGTCGAGGTCCGGGACGCGGCCGGGGTCGAGGCCGCCACCGCCACCCAGGAGGACCTGGTGCCCGGCAGCCAGCGCCGAGCCCGGCACGTCAGCCGGATGCTGGCCGGACTGGCCGACGACCGGGTCGCGCTCGTACTGGCGCTGGCCGGGGACGAGCCGGTCTGCTCGGCGGTGGTGGCCTTCGGCCCCGGGCCCGACTTCGCCGGCCTCTACACGGCGGCGACCAGGACAGACTGGCGCGGCCGCGGGATATACCGCGCGATCGTCGCGTACCGGGTCCGGCTGGCCGCCGCCCGCGGATTCCGGTACCTGCGGGTGGAGACGACCACGATGAGCCGGCCGATCCTGCGCAGCCTGGGCTTCGAGCCGGTGTCGGCCACGACGACCTACGTCTGGACGCCGGACGCGCCGGCGGTCTGAGCCGGTCCGCTGCGCGAGCAGTGCCTGGCGGATGCCACCATGGAGCGGTGGTAGAGCTGAAGACACCCGCAGAGATCGAGGCGATGCGGCCCGCGGGCCGGGTCGTCGCGACCGCCCTGCAGCTCATGCGCAAGCAGGCCGCCGTCGGCGTGAGCCTGGCTGAGCTGGACCAGATCGCCCGTGACGTGCTCGCCGAGCACGGCGCGACGTCACCGTTCCTGGGCTACCAGCCCAGCTTCGCGCACTCGCCGTTTCCCGGCGTGATCTGCGCGTCGGTGAACGACATCGCGCTGCACGGCATCCCCGGCCCGTACCGCCTCGCCGACGGTGACCTGGTCAGCCTCGACTTCGGCGCCACGCTCAACGGGTGGACGGGCGACTCGGCGATCTCGTTCACCGTCGGCACCCCGCGGCACGCCGACGTCAAGCTGATCGAGACCGCCGAGCGCGCCCTCGCCGCGGGCATCGCCGCCGCCGTCCCCGGCGGGCGCCTGGGTGACATCTCGGCCGCCATCGGCGCCGTCGCCAGGGCCGGACGCTACGGCCTGCACACCGACTTCGGCGGCCACGGCGTCGGCCACACCATGCACGAATCGCCCTCGGTGCCCAACGACGGCAAGGCCGGGCGCGGCCTGAAGCTGGCCGACGGCCTCGTCATCGCCATCGAGCCCTGGTTCATGGCCGGCGGCCGGGACAGCTACCGCATCGACGACGACGGCTGGACCCTGCGCAGCGGCGACGGCAGCCGGGCCGCGCACGTCGAGCACACCGTCGCGATCACCGCGGACGGGCCGCAGATCCTGACAACACTCTGACCCGCCGCGCGGGCATGAGCCCGGGCCAGCTGCTGCAGCTGCGCCGTCACCGAGTCCAGGTCGAGCGCGGCAATCCGGCAGACGATGTGCACCTGACTGCACCCCGGCTATTTGAGTTGCCCGGCCAGATCGCCGCCGCGATCATGTCCGGATGACCCCGCCTCCCGCCGAGGGCAAGCGGCTGCCCTGGACCGACATCCCAGCGCAGCTGCGCGCTGAGGTGGAGCGGCAACTCGGCGCCCGCGTAGTCGAGGCGGCCACCCAGCCCGGCGGGTTCTCGCCCGGAGTGGCGGCGCGGCTGCTGCTCGGCGACGGCCGGCGCGCGTTCGTGAAGGCGGTCGGGGACCTCAATCCCGACTCGCCCCGGATCCACCGCGCCGAGGCGCGGATCGCGGCCGCATTGCCCGCGAGCGTCCCGGCACCGCGGCTGCTCGGCTTCCTTGACGCCGGCAACTGGGTCATCCTCATCCTGGCGGACATCGACGGGCGGATGCCGGCCCAGCCCTGGCAGCAGGCCGAGCTGGACCGGGTGCTGGCCGCCATGACCGAGCTGGCGGCCACCCTGACGCCGGCGCCCGTCGCGGCACCGCCGGCCGCGACGAGCTATGACGACCTCGGCCGCGGCTGGCAGGAGTGCGCGGCGGCGGACGCGAGCGCGCTCGAACGCCTCGCCGCGCTCGCGCCGTGGGCGACCCGCAATCTGGACCGGTGCGCTGACCTCGAACGGAACTGGGCTGACGCCGTCCGCGGTGACTGCCTGGCCCATGGCGACATCCGCGCCGACAACGTGCTGCTGACCGCGGACCGGGTGATGTTCGTGGACTGGCCCTGGGCCTGCCTCGCGCCGCCGTGGTTCGACCTGGTCGGGATGCTGCCGAGCGTCGCCATGCAGGGCGGCCCGGCGCCGGAGACGATCCTGGCGGCGCACCCGCTCGGCCGGGCCGCGGACCCGGACGCGGTCACCGTCGTGGTGGCGGCGCTGGCCGGATTCTTCCTGTGGAAGGGCGGCCAGCCGGATCCGCCCGGCCTGCCGACCCTGCGGGAGTTCCAGCGCGCGCAGGGCCTCGTCGCGCTCGACTGGCTGCGGCAGCGCACCGGCTGGAGCTAGAGCTCGCGCTCGAACACCATCAGATCGCGGCCCGGCCCGTCGTAGTCGGTCACCGGACCAGTGACTGAGAAGCCGAGCGCGGCGTGGAACGCGATCGAGCCCGTGTTCACCGGGGACGTGACCGCCCGCACCGCCGACCGGCCGTCGGCGCGCGCCAGGGCGAAGAACCGCTCGTAGAGCGCACGGGCCAGGCCGGTCTTCCTGGCCTGCGGCGCGACGCCGACGAAGTGGATGTAGGCCCTGTCCGAGTCTGACGGCGACAGGATGCCGACCAGAAAGGCAGCGGGTCCGTCCGGGCCGTCCGCGACCAGGCTGGTCCGGTAGAACAGGTCGAAGAACAGCCGGGGGAAGGACCCGTGGATGGGGCGGCCCCACCAGTCGTCGACCACGGCGGCGATGGCGTCATAGTCGCCCGGCCGGGCCTGCCTGATCAGCACATCCATGACCGACATCCTGCCGCACGGCGGACGGGGCTACTGGAATCGTGCTCTCCGCCGGAGCACCCGCGGCCGGAGCCACAGGGCCAGGTTAATGATCACGATCGCGAACAACGGAGCGGTCACCAGCCACCAGAGAGACTCCGTGCGCGGCCCGGCCGGCGACGTCGCTCAGCCCGATGGCCATCCCGATCGTGCCCCCGCGCAGCTCCGACCACGCCTCGGCCCGCTTCGGGCCGGCATCGCCGCGATGAGCGCCGCGATGACCGCGATGCCTCGCCGCGATCAGTGCAAACAGGGCTGGCACGGCGAACAGGGCACCGAGGCCGAGGCACAGCCAGCCCAGGACCTCCAGCACCGAATCCATCGCAGTCCCCGCGCCCGCGGCCTGACCGCAAATTGCCGGCGCTTCGCACATGATTCAACGAGCCTTCCGCGAACGGGCCTAGACATGCAGTAAGCCAGGCCTGGCGGGGGGTCAGGCCCGGCTCACTGGTCGGGTGTCGCGCGGGCCGCCGGGAAAGGCGGCCGCGCGGCTAGCTCGCGTAGTCGAGCAGCGGCTGCGCGCGGCTCGGGTGGCGCAGCTTGGACAGCGACTGCTTCTCCAGCTGCCGGATCCGCTCCCTGGTCAGGCCCAGAGCCCGGCCGATCTCATCCAGGGTGTGCGGGTTGCCGTCGTAGAGGCCGAACCGCATCGACATGATGGTCGCCTCCCGCGGCGTCAGCGCGTCGAGCGCGTGCCGCAGCTGGTCGGCCATCAGCTGGCGATCGACCAGCTCGCCCGCCTCGGGCGCGTCGATGTCCTCGATCAGGTCACCGATGCTGGTCTCGCCGTCCTCGCCGATGGTGGAGTCCAGGCTGATCGGCTGCCTGCTGGTGCGCAGCAGCTCCTCGATCTGGTCCGGGGTACGGTCCAGCTCGACGGCCAGCTCCTCCGGGGTCGGCTCCCGGCCGAGACGCTGGTGCATGTCCCGCTCAACCCGGCTCAGCTTGCTGAGCATCTCCAGCACGTGCACCGGCAGCCGGATCGTGCGGGCCGAGTCAGCGAAGCCGCGCTGGATGGCCTGCCGGATCCACCACATGGCGTACGTGGAGAACTTGTAGCCCTTGGTGTAGTCGAACTTCTCCACCGCCCGGATCAGCCCGAGGTTGCCCTCCTGGACCACGTCGAGCAGCGAGAGGCCGCGATCGCTGTACTTCTTGGCGACCGACACGACCAGCCGCAGGTTGGCCTCCAGCATGTGCGCCTTGGCCAGGCGGCCGTCGTCAGCGACCGCTTCCAGCTCGGCGCGCAGCTTCTTCGACAGCCTCGTCTCGGTCTCAAGCTTGTGCTCGGCGAACAGACCGGCCTCGATCCGCTTGGCGAGATCGACCTCTTCCTCGGCCGTAAGCAGGCTCCGCCGCCCGATGGACTTCAGGTACGTGTGGACCGAGTCGCCCATCACCGACGTCTGGTCGTCCAGGTCGGTCTCCGGCACGCTGGCAGGCACGGTCTCCACGACGACGGCCACCTCGGCCTCCGCCTCGGCCTCGTCGTCGGCGGCCAGATCCTTCGCGGCGCCCGGCGCGGCGCCGTCGGCCGGCTCGTTGCCCAGCTGCACGCCAGCCTCGGTCAGCTCGCGGATGATGGACTTGGCCTCGGTCGGGGACACCCGCGCCTCGTCGAATGCAGCGCGGAGTTCGGGCAGGGAGAGAAAGCCCTGGCTGCGGCCGCGCTGGATAAGCTCGTCCACGTGGTTCGTGGTCTCCTCATCCTCCCGGGCGGGCGACAGGACTGCCGCTGTCCTCGGCATGAGACACCTCACTTCATGGGCGCATAACAGGCGATGCGCTCGGCTCCGCGCCCCGGCCAGGCGCGGCTGTTGGTTTCGGCGGGGACCCTCAGCGGGACTTGGCAGCGCACGCTGGGGGCACTATCTTGTAACGCACGAGGCGGATAAATGTTCCCGCGTGGTTGCTGTGCGCCCACGTTCGGTTGCTAACCTCCCAGCTTACGCTGCCCGTGACTCACCGCGTACTGCCTATTCACTGCGCCGATTCGGGTGACTTCGATTCGGCGAATGCCCGCAGCGCCGCCCGGTCTGGCTTGCCGGAGGGCAACAGGGGAAATACTGGCATAACGAATACTTTCCTGGGTGCTGCACGCGCAGAAAGGGCCTGCCGGACAATTGCCCTGAGCTGTCCGAGGTCGGGCGGCTCAGCCGGGTCGGCCGCCACCACGAAAGCCGCCACTTGCTCACCCCACTCCGCATCGGGCACTCCGATCACGACAACGTCCGCGACCTGCGGACTGGTTCCCAGCACAGCCTCGACCTCGCCCGGCACCACCTTTTCCCCGCCAGTGTTAATAACGTCGTCGGCGCGGCCTCGGATCACGAGCCGGCCGTCCGGCCCCAGGTACCCGAGATCGGCCGTCCGGAACGTGCCCTCGGCCAGCACCTCCGCCGTCAGGGCCGGCTGCCGCCGGTACCCGGAGAACAGCACCGGTCCGGAGATGAGGATCCGCCCGTCGGCGCCGGGAACCGCGGACACGCCGTCGAGCGGCACTCCGTCATACACGCAGCCGCCGCACGTCTCGCTCATGCCGTAGGTGGTGACGACCGGCCAGCCCGCCGCCCGCGCCGCCGGGAGCAGGTCGCCGCCGGCCGCGGCCCCGCCGAGCAGGACCGTCTTGACCTGACCCGGCCCGGCGCCGGCCGCCAGCAGCCGCCGTAGCTGCGTCGGCACCAGCGAGATGCGCACGCAGCCGCTGGCCGCGATCACGTCCGGGTCCGCCTTCGCCGCGATCACCGGCTCGGTGCCGCCGACCAGCGAGCGGACCAGGATGCCGAGGCCGGCGATGTGAAATAGCGGCAGGCAGCACAGCCAGCGGTCGCCCGGCCCGGCGCCGATCCGGCGCAGCGACGCGGTCGCCGAGGCCCGCAGCGCGGCCGCGGCCAGCTCGACTCCCTTCGGCACCCCGGTCGAGCCAGACGTCGCGATCACGACGGCGGTGCTCTCCGCCACGCCGGCCGCGTCCCGGCCGGCGCCCGCAGCCGGGAGTCGCCTCGTTCCCTCCGAAGTCAGCAGGTGTGACGGCGCGAGCGCTTCCAGCGTCCGGGTCAGCGCGGCGGCGGGCAGGGCCGGGTCGAGCGGCAGGATCGCCGGGCCGGAGCCGTCCAGCGCCGCGGCCAGCGCGGCGAGCATCCGGCCGCCCTCGGCGGGCGGCAGCAGGACCGCCTGCAGGGGCCGGGTCGTCACGGTCGTAAGGTTAACCGGGCAGATCAGGCCATCAGGCGGGAGGGCGCGTGGCGCTGGCGCGTGGGGCCGCGGCCGCGGCCCTGGTCCCGGAGCTGCTGCCGACGCTGCGGGCGTTCGCGATCCCCATGCCGACCCGGTTCCGCGGCACGACCGTGCGCGAAGGCGCGCTGCTGGCCGGGCCGGCGGGCTGGGGCGAGTTCTCCCCGTTCCCCGAGTACGGTCCGCGCGAGTGCGCGCGGTGGCTGGCGTGCGCGATCGAGGCAGCGACATCCGGCTGGCCGGCCCCGGTCCGGGACCGGGTACCGGTGAACGTCACCGTGCCGGCCGTCGGACCGCGGCAGGCCCACGACATCGTCGCCCGCTCCGGGTGCCGGACGGCCAAGGTGAAGGTCGCCGAGCCCGGCCAGTCCGGGTCCGACGACGCGGAGCGGGTCGAGGCCGTCCGGGACGCCATCGGCCCGGACGGCAAGGTCAGGATCGACGCCAACGGCGGCTGGAACGTTGACGAAGCAACGGCTGCCCTGACGACGCTGAGCCGGTTCGGGCTCGAGTACGCCGAGCAACCGTGCGCGACCCTCGACGAGCTGGCTGAGCTGCGGCGGCGGGTCGAGGTCCCGCTCGCGGCCGACGAGTCGATCCGCCGCGCGGAGGACCCGCTCAAAGTCCGGGCGGCCGGCGCAGCCGACATCGTGGTTCTCAAGGCGCAGCCGCTGGGCGGCGTGCGCGCGGCGCTGGACATCGCCGAGGCGCTGCGGGCTGCCGGTGGTCGTGTCCAGCGCGGTGGAGACCTCGGTCGGGCTGGCGGCGGGGATCGCCCTCGCCGCGGCGCTGCCCGAGCTGGACTACGCCTGCGGCCTGGCCACGATGAGCCTGCTGTCCGGCGACGTGACCGCCGAACCGCTGGCCGAGTCCGGCGGGTGGCTGCCGGTGCGGGCGGCCGCCGTCGATGCCGCCGCGCTGGCCCGGTTCGAGGTGGACGCGGCCGGCTGGCGGGCCCGGCTGCTGGCGGCGGCCGAGTTCCTGCCCGGACTGTTCACGCCGGAGCCGGCGTGAACCCGTCGACGGCGTTCGCCACCGTGCTCACCGACGAGCTGATCCGGTGCGGGCTGCGCGAGGCGGTCGTCGCGCCCGGCTCGCGGAGCGCGCCGCTCGCCTTGGCCCTGCACGCGGCCGCGGCGGGCGGCCGTCTCCGGCTGCACGTGCGGGTGGACGAGCGCTCGGCCAGCTTTCTCGCGCTCGGCCTGGCCAAGGCCGGCGGAGCGCCGGTCGCGGTCGTCTGTACTTCCGGCACCGCGGCGGCGCATTTCCACGCGGCGGTCATCGAGGCGGACGAGTCGGCCGTGCCGCTGCTCGTGCTCACCGCGGACCGGCCACCGGAGCTGCGCGGCACCGGGGCCAATCAGACCATCGACCAGATCAAGCTGTACGGCGGCGCGGTCCGCTGGTTCGGCGAGACCGGCGTACCCGAGGACCGGCCAGGCCAGCGCGAGTACTGGCGGTCACTGGCGAGCCGCGCGTACGCGCTCGCGGCCGGGCTCGGCGGCGGGCTGCCCGGCCCGGTGCACCTGAACCTGCCGTTCCGGGATCCGCTGGTACCCGACGCAGCCGACGAGCCACTGCCGGACGCGCTGGCCGGACGGCCGGACGGCGCGCCGTGGACACGGGTCAGCGCGGACGGCGCGGTTGCTGCGCGGCAGGCCGGCCGGCTGGAGTTGGAGCTGGACTGGACCGAGCGCGGCGTCGTGGTCTGCGGCGACGGCACCGCCGAGCCGGCCGGGGCGGTCGCGCTGGCCGCGCAGGCCGGCTGGCCGCTGCTCGCCGAGCCGTCCTCCGGGGCGCGGCACGGCCCGGCGGCGCTGGGCGCCTACCAGTACCTGCTGGACTGCGCCGAGTTCATGGCGGAACACCGCCCAGCCGTCATCGTCTCTGCCGGGCGGGCCGGACTGACCCGCGGTCAGCTCGCTTTGCTGCGCGGCCCTGCCGGCCCTGCCGGTCCTGCTGGTCCTGCCGGGCCTGCCGGGCCTGCCGCGGGCTGGCGCCATGTCGTGCTGATGCAGGGTCCGGGCCGATGGTCGGATCCCGCCAGGTCCGCCACAGCGGTGACGGACCGCGTCGTGCTGCGCGGCGCGCCCGCTGACCCGGCCACCGGCTGGTTCCGGTCCTGGCAGGCCGCCGATGCGGCGGCCCGCGCGGTCGCGGACAAGGCCATGGCCGCCGACGGCCAGCTGAGCGAGCCGCTGCTGGCCCGCGACGTCGCGGCCGCGCTGCCGGCGGGCGCGCTGCTCTGGGTCGCCTCCAGCCTCCCGGCCAGGGACCTGGACCGGCACCTGGAGCCGCGCCCGGATCTGCGGGTGCTGGCCAGCCGCGGGGCCAGCGGCATCGACGGCATGATCTCCTCGGCCATGGGCGCCGCGCTCGCGCATCAGTCCGCGGGCGGTGGCCCGGCCGCGGCCCTGCTCGGCGACCTGGCCGCGGTGCACGACGCGGCCGGGCTGATGCTCGGCCCGGACGAGCCGGTGCCGGATCTGTGCCTGATCATCGTGAACAACGACGGCGGCGGCATCTTCTCGACGCTGGAGCAGGCCGCGTTCCCGGGCCCGTTCGAGCGGGTCTTCGGCACTCCGCACGGTACCGACTTCGCGGCCCTGGCGACCGCCGCCGGACTGCCGTACACGCGGCTGACCAGCGCCGCGGACGTGCCCGCCGTGCTGGCCGGGTCCGGGCTGCGGATCGCCGAACTGCGCACCGACCGGGCCGGGGGAACGGCCCTGCGCGCGGCCGTCAGTCAGGCATGTTCGGCTGCCATCATCGCCGCGAGCTAGCATCGACCGGAAGTGCCCACCAACGACAGCGAGCGGGCTGCGGCGGTCAGCCGGCAGCTACGCCAAGTCCATGACCAGCTGCGGGATCAGCTAGCCGGGCTCCGCGCGGGGCTCGGCCAGACTGAGTTCGATGCCATCGGCGTGCCAGCCCACTGCCTGGCATTCTGCTCGGCGCTGACGGCGCACCATGCGGGCGAGGACGGCGAGATGTTCAGCGCGCTGGTGACGGCACGGCCCGACCTCGGGCCGGCGATCGGCAAGCTGGTCGAGGACCACGCCGCCATAGCGGCGATCCTGCGCCGGGTCCGGACCCTGGCCGCAGCGGCGACGATGACGCCGGCGGAGGACCTAGCCGGACTGCGGGGCGAGCTTGACGGCCTGGCGGCGATCGCGGAGTCGCATTTCCGGTACGAGGAACGGGCACTCAGCGCCGCCCTCGATGCGGACCTGCCAGACACCGGCTGGTCCCTGGCAGCACTCACGCTCCGGTGAACCACAGGCGACGGACGTGAAGGAGCGGCGAATGGCCGAACATGCCGTGGTGATCGCCGGCGGCGGTGCCCGACCGGACTGATGCTGGCGGCCGAGCTGGCCCTGGCCCGGGTCGATGTCGTCATCGTGGAACGACGCGCCACTCCGGATCCCGACCGCGCCCGGGCCGGCGGCCTGCACGCCCGCACCATCGAAGTGCTCGATCAGCGCGGCGTCGCCGACCGGTTTCTCGCGGCGGGGCAGGCGATGCAGATTCAGGGATTCGGGCGGATCCGCCTGGACATCAGCGACTTCCCGGCCCGGCACAACTACGGGCTCGCCCTCCCGCAGATTCAGACCGAGCGGCTGCTGGCATCCTGGGTCCAAGAGCTCGGCGTGCCGACCAGGCGCGAACTAGAGGTGACTGGGTTCACCCAGGACGACACCGGCGTCGACGTCGCGCTGTCCGACGGCACGTCGATCCGGGCGGAGTACCTGGTCGGGTGCGACGGGGGCCGCAGCGCGATCCGGAAGGCGGCCGGTATCGAGTTCGCCGGGTGGGGTCCATCGACAAGCTGGCTCATGGCCGAGGTCGAGATGGCCGAGAAGCCGGAGTTCGGCCTGCGGCCAGGCGGTGGCATCGGCCCGGCCGAGGGCGGCGACCGGATCATGGTCGTCCTGACCGAACGCCAGGTCGAGCACACCAGCGAGCCCACCCTGCAGGACGTCAGCGCCGCGCTCATCGCCGCCGACGGGACGGACTACGGCGTGCACAGCCTGAGCTGGACTTCCCGTTTTAGCGACAACACCCGGCAGGCGGCGTCGTATCGCAAGGGGCGCATCCTGCTGGCGGGCGATGCCGCACACGTGCATGCCCCGCTCGGTGGGCAAGGTCTCAACACCGGTGTCCAGGATGCCGTGAACCTGGGGTGGAAGCTGGCCCAGGTGGTCAGGAAGACATCACCCCAGAGCCTGCTGGACACCTACCACGACGAACGTCATCCGGTCGGCGCCCGGGTGCTGCAGAGCACCATGGCCCAGGTCGCGCTGACCAGCCCCGGCGACCGGCACCAGGCCCTGCGCACAACCATGACCGAGCTACTCAGCCTGGACGAGCCGCGTCAAACTATCGCCGCCATGATGTCGGGTCTCGACATCCACTACGACCTCGGACCGGGACATCCCCTGCTCGGACGACGCATGCCCGATCTGGACATCACGACCGCCGATGGCCCGCGCCGCGTCTATGAGCTCCTGCACGGCGCCAGAGCGGTGCTGCTCAACCTCGGTCAGCCGCTCGGCCCCGACCGCACGCCTTGGACTGACCGGGTCCAGCTGGTCGAGGCCGGCTATGGCGGCCCGTGGGAGCTCCCGGTCCTGGGCTCAGTCAGCGCGCCGGCCGCCGTGCTGATCCGCCCGGACGGGTACGTCGCCTGGGTCGGAGATGGCACCGGCACCGGATTGCGCGACGCCCTGACCACCTGGTTCGGCAGCGGAACCTGATGGCCCTGAACTCGCTAGCCGACGAAGTCCGTAATCCGGTAACGCCGGCCGCGCGGGTTGTCCGCGCGGCCGGCGTCCGGGTCAGCGGGTCAGGAACGCGTGCCTCCGTGGCGCGAGCTGTGCGCGAGCAAGGGAACTAGGTTGCCGGCGTTCGGGCTGCCCCAGCCGGTGACCGGGTCCCAGCCGGAGCCGGCCCGGTAGCCGACGACGAGGCCGGTTGGCCAGAAGACCGAGTTGTCGCCGGTGACCACGTCGTGGAAGGCGCGGTGGTAGGCGGGGCCGCGGGCGATGGCGTAGATGGCCGGGTTGACGAAGCCCAGATGGCGGCCGGCGTCCTGGTCGGCCAGGGTGATCACTGCGGCCCACAACGGGGTGGCGGCGCTGGTGCCCTGGGCTGGGAACGGGACGCCGCCGGTGAACATCAGCGTCATTGCGGTGAAGGAGTCGGCGTCGGCGGCGACGTCGGGGACCCCCCGCATGCGGTGAGCGCGAAGGATGCCGTCCTGGTAGGGCGGCCGCCGGAACAAGGAGCTGTACCCGCCGCCAGAAGCGCTGGTGTCGGAGTTCCAGGCCATCTCGCCCTGGTAGGCGCCAGTGGCAAAGCTGGCGTCCAGGGCGGTGCCGCCGACGCCCAGCACCAGCGGATCGGAGGCCGGCAGGCTGACTTGCACTGGCGGCCCGTTGTCGCTGATGACGCCGGTGTCCCCGGATGAGGCGACGACCGTGACGTGGCGCCGGGCGGCCTGCTGCAGCGCCGCGTGGAGGCTGGCCACCTGGGCCGGGCTGAAGAGGTGCTCAGCGTGGCTGCCGCTGATCGAGATCACTGCCGCGTGCTGGGAGATGGCGGCGTGGATCGTCCCGATGACGGCTGCGATAAAGTTCGCCGCGCTCGCCACGGCATTGTGCGGGACGAGGACCACGTCGAGGGTGGCATCAGGCGCGATGGCGTGCACGATCTCGGTGTCCTCGACCTCCTCTGTTCCGGCAACGTAGCGCGCACTGGCCCCGGCGATGCTGGTGGTGACCTTCAGCTTCGCCGCAGGCAGACCGAACTTGCGGTCGAAGACGGCCAGATCCTTGCGGATGTCGGTGAAATCGGATCCCGGCCGCTCGGCGAGCTCGGGCATCACGACCGTCTCGCCTTTGCCGGTGATCCCGCGCTTCAGCAACGGCGCGACGCCATAGGCCACCTGGTACTGGCCGGGGTTGTAGCACTGGATGAAAAAGTGGGGCGGCCCGCACAACACCGGGCCCGGCTGTACCGCGGCCGTAAACGGCGCCTGCCGTCCCGGCCCGCGCTGGGCGGGCGGCCGCGGCCGACGCAGACCCCACGGCCAGGCACGCCGTTAACGTCGCCGCAGCCGACAGGCTCACCACCATCAGCCGGCGCGGCGCGCCTCCAGGCCGCGTTGTCGTGTGCGGTCTCAGACCGACGATCCTTTTGAGCTGCATGACATATCCCTTCGATCAACTCGTCATCGTCCATCACCTCGTCTATTGCGCGCGGTGCCGCTCGGGTTCGCGGGGACAGGAATTACCGCCGCCCTCCGCCTCTGGGCCAAGCCGCAAGGCCGGCTGGCCGCGCCACTGGCGTGCGTTAGATAGTGGGCTGATGGAGATCAGGCACGGCGATGGGACTCCGTCGGTGGATCGGGACGCCTATGTCGCGCCGACCGCCGTCCTGCGCGGGCAGGTGCGGGTGGGGCCTGGCAGTTGCGTCCTCGACGGCGCGGTACTGACCGCGGACGGCGGCCCGGTGCAGATCGGCGCCAACTCAGTGATCATGGAGCACGCCGTGCTGCGCGGAACCCCGCGGCATCCGCTCACGATCGGCGATCACGTGCTGGCGGGGCCGCACTCGTACCTGACTGGTTGCTCGGTGGGCGATGAGGTGTTCGTCGCCACCGGCGCCATGGTCTTCAACGGCGCGCGGATGGGCCGGGCCAGCAGCGTGGCCTTGTGCGGCGCAGTCCACATCGGCTGCGTGGTGCCGCCGCAGATGCGGATCCCGATTGGCTGGGTGGCCGTGGGCGACCCGGCCCGGTTGTATCCGCCGGACGAGGTGGACAGCATCCGGGCCGGGCTGAACGAAGCGGGCCAGTTCCTGCCGTTCGTGTTCGGGACTGACCCCGGAGCCGACCGCGGCGAGCAGATGCGCACGGCAATGCGCCGCTACGCCGGCTTCCTGACCCGATCCCACAGCGGCGACGAGTTGATCGGCTAATGACGTGAGCAGCGTGACTGGTGCGAGCGATGCGCTGACTGCCGAGGCTGACGGGCAGGTCGAGGTGCCGGCGATCCCGGCATCGGCTGGCGCGCTCATCTTCGACCGGTCTGGTCGTCTGCTGATCCTGAAGCCGACCTACAAGTCGGGCTGGACGATCCCCGGCGGCGTCATGGAAGCGGACGGGGAGACGCCCTGGCAAGCCTGCACCCGCGAGGTTCGGGAGGAATGCGGGATCGAGGTGCACCGAGGCCGGCTCGCCTGCGTCGACTTCCGGCGACCGCGGCCGGGCAGCCCTGGCGGCATCCGGTTCTTGTTCGACTGCGGATCCTTCGACGACAGCCGCCTGACCGCGATCACAATCCAGGCCGAGGAGATCTCCGAATACCGGCTGGTCCCGCTGGCTGAGGCCCTCGAACTGCTCCGGCGTCCGATCCGGCGGCGCGTCCGGGCCGCAACCTCCAGCCGCACCCTGGTGTACCTGGAACAAGGGCGCAAGGTCGCCGGCGTGGGCAAGGCGCGCGGCAAGTAGGCAGGTATTCGTAGGGTAGGCAGCGTGGCGAACGTCGTGTCCGGAGTGACCTTCGACTGCGTGGATCCCCAGCGGGTGGCGCGCTTCTGGAGCGCCCTGACCGGGCGTGCGGCCGGGCCCGTCCGCGGACGGCTGGGTCTATCTCGGCCACCGCGGCGACCCGCAGCCGCGACTGGTGTTCCAGCCGGTTGCCGGAGCCCAGGGCGGGCAAGGTCCGCATCCACCTCGACGTCACCGTCGACGACCTGGACGAAGCCATCGAACTCGTCACTTCCCTCGGCGGACGGTTCACCGGCGAACGGCACGACTACGACGAGGGCGCGGTCGTCGTCATGGCCGATCCCGAAGACCACGAGTTCTGCCTGGTCGAGTACTACTGACGATGAACGTCAGCAGGCGCCGTAAGCTGGCCAGCCGGCTGCTGGACGGTTATGTGCACGGGCCGGCCGCCGCGACCGAGGCCACGGCCAGGGCGCTGGCGAAGGTTCCGGACGCGGCCGCCGTCGTGCTGGTCGAGGGCATCAGCGACCAGATCGCCGTCGAGACGCTCGCCGCCCGCCGCGGCCGGGACCTCGCCGCCGGGCGGACGGTTGTCGTGCCGACCGGCGGTGTACACGCGATGGCCCGCTACCTGACCCAGTTCGGCCCGGCCAGGGCCGGCTTGAAGCTGGCGGGTCTGTGCGACAGCGGCGAGGAGGACGTCCTCCGGCGAGGTCTGGTCCGGGCGGGTATCGGATCAGCAGAAAGCCGGACCGAGATGGAGCGGCTGGGCTTCTACGTCTGCGTCGAGGATCTCGAAGACGAGCTGATCCGCGCGATCGGCGCCGCGCAGGTCGAGGCGCTCATCGACTCGCAGGCAGACCTCGGGTCGTTCCGAAGTCTGCAGGGCCAGCCGGAGTGGCGCGGCCAGCCTGCCGAGGGCGCAGCTGCGGCGGTTCCTGGGCAGTGGCTCTACCCGCAAGCTGCGGTACGCCCGGCTGCTCGCCGGCGCGGTGGATCTGGACCGGCTGCCGCATCCGCTCGACGCGCTACTCGCGCGTGCGTGCAGCTAACCGCCAGCCGACCGCCGCGTCGGTACTGGCCGTCGCCGTCGGGGCGCCAGGGCCGCCGCCTGCGTGATCGGGACTGCACTGGATTTGCACAGTTGCCAAGGCTAAGTTTGCTGCGGGCAGCCTGGGCGGAAAGCATCTTCGTGAGTGCTTAGAAAGGCATCGGCAATGTCAGACGGAATAGATCTGTCCGAGGCGATCACGAAACTGCGGGCCGACCTCATCAAGGCGCGGGAGGCTGGCGCCGACGATGAGATCCAGTTCCCGGTGGAATCCCTGACATTGGAGCTGAAGGTGACGGCGACCAGGTCGAAGGACGGAACGGCGGGCTTCCATATCCCGATCGTGCAGGCCCAGGTGGGGGGGACTATCGGCGCCGGGAATGAGCAGACGCAGACGGTGACGATCGTCTTCGGCGAGCCGGTGGACAGGCAGGGACGGCAGGCCAAGATAGCCCGGCCTGGTCAGCACGTATTGGACTGACGGATGCCTCGACAAGCCGACGCTGACCGTATCGTCGAGGTAATCGGCATCGGCGGCAGCGAGATCCGGCACGGCTCCGGATGCATCGTCGCCGGGCGGACGGTGCTCACCGCGGCTCACGTCGTACGCGATGCGACGCACGTGATTGTCCGCAGCGAGCGCAAGCAAGAACTGGCGTTAACCTGGCCGCCGGCCGGGCCAAGATTCATCGGCTACGACTTCCCCGACGGGCCCGATCTAGCCCTCGTTGAGCTAGACGATCCTGCGATTGACTTCAGCCCGCTGCCGCTCGCCGCGCTGAACCGGGACGACTTCCGCCGGCTTGAAGCATGCCAGGCGATCGGCTATCCGTGGGTCGCCGAGACTGATCACGACAGTCCTGACCGGGGTCTCCGCACAGTGCGGAACGTCAAGCAGGTAGACGGCTGGATCCCGCTGGGGTCGAGCCGCAACACCGGAATGTGCGCGCTGCAGGTAGCGGGCCAGCCAAGCGGCACCGACGCGGACTCCCCGCCTGGCCGCTCGGTCTGGTCCGGTCTGTCCGGCTCGCCGGTGCTAGCGTCCGGCTGTCTGGTTGGCGTCGTCACTGACAACTCACCGCACGAGGACGCCTCGGTGCTGCTGTTCACCCCGCTGACGCTGCTGGAAGAAACCGAGGGCTGGCCGGCGTGGGGGCGTGGTGTGCCCGAGCCCGGCCGGTGGTGGCGCAAGCTCGGCGCCGAATCGGCCAGCGCACTGCGCGTCCTGCCCGGGCCGCGCCACAAGGCGACCTACCCGGCGAGGGTCCGGCAGATCGCCGACCTGATCAGGAACTTCGAAGATCGTGACGAGGACCTTCGGGCAGTTGCCGGCTTCGCGCACGGCACCGAGGGTTACCGCCTTCTGGAAGGTGTCCGGTTTGCCCGGCAAGACCGCGATGCTCGCCAAGTTCGTCACCGGCTTTGTGCCGGGCGACGTGGACGTTGTCTCGTTCTTCGTTTCGCGGCAGATGTCCAGCGCCGATAGCACATACTTTCTCGCCGCCGTGATCCCGCAGCTCGTCGATCTCGTCGGCGGCGATGTCCACGACCTAGACGTCAGCGCCTTCTATAACCTGTGGCAGCTCGCGGCGCGCGGGGCGCTGCAACATGGCCGGCACCTCCTGCTCGTCGTGGACGGGCTCGACGAGGATCGGCCGCCCCCGGGCGCGCCGAGCATCGCCCAGATCCTGCCCGTCCACGTCGCCGGGCTGTCACCGGAATGGCGCAACGCACACGTGCTGGTTTCGAACCGGAAGGGCGTGCCGCTGCCGAGCGGGATCCCTGACGGCCACCAGCTCAAGGATCTCCCATCGCATCAGCTGACCCAGTACAGCAAGAACGTGCACTACGAGGTGCTCGCCCGGCAGGAGATCGCAGGCCTGCTCGGCCGCGGGCCGGACGCCAGGAAGCTACTCGGGACGCTGACGGCGGCCCGCGGCGCACTGTCGGTCGCCGATCTCGCCCGCCTGACCAGACTGCCCGCCGAGCAGGTGGAGGACTTCCTGCACGACGCGCACCGAAGCATGCCGCCGGTCGGTGATGGCCGGTATGCCTTTGACGCTGACTTTCTCAGCCAGCTGGAATCCACCGCGAGCCTGGACATGGACTCCTACCGCGCGGCTATCCGATCCTGGGCCAGGGACTGGCAGGCCCAGGGCTGGCGCGACGGCCGGTCCGGTCACGAGCGGGTCCCGCGTTATCTTGTCGAGGTCTTCCCGGAAACGTTGCGCGACGTCCCTGACGTCCGGGCCCGGCTGGCCGGAGATCCTGGCTGGATCGCCGCCGCCATCCGGCATCTGAAGGTCGACTCCGTGCTGGCGATGCTCGGCAGCTGGGTGCGCGAGTCGCCGGGCTATGCCGCGCCCGCGGCGATGCTGGCGATCATCCGCGGACAGGCAGCTTTCCTCCGCTCCGTCCCTGACCTGGAGACTAGCCAGCTGCTGCGCCAGCTCTGCCTCCAGGCCGCGGAGCTAGCGGAGTACGACCAGCTCGCCGCGCTACTGACGGCGCTCGAGGACTATCCTGGCCTGGCGCCGCAGTGGAGCAGCCGCCGACCGGACCGCGGTCTGATCGCGGAGCTCAATGTCGCTGCGGGCTGGGTGAACGCCGTGGCACTCACGCCACTCGGGCGCATTGTGGTCGGGGCCGACGACGGCGTCGTCAGGCTCTGGGACCCGAGCACGCCAGCTGCAGCCGGATGGGTAGTTGGCAAGCATGACCGCCCGGTGCGCGCGCTCGCCGTGCATCCCGACGGCCGCATCATCAGTGCTGGCGATGACCGGAAGATCTGCCTCTGGAGTCAGGACCTGATGAATTCTGAGCCTCAGGAGCTCGGACGGCACGACGGCGTGATTAGAGCGCTCGCGATCGTGGACGCTGACCGGCTGGTGAGCGGCGGGGATGACTGGTGGGTGCGGCTCTGGTCACTCGGCGGCCAGCCCGCGCGCGCGATAAAGCTTGGCCGGCATGCTGGCAACATTCGCGGCCTCGCCGCCGACGGCCACGGACGAGTCGTCAGCGGCGCAGATGATGGCCGGATCCTGCTCTGGGACCTGGTCGCACCCGGTGCCCCGATTGCCGGGACGCAAGCCATCGGGGTGCGCATAATGACCGTGGCGTTCGCACCGGACGGGTCGGTCATCGCGGGCGGCAACGACGGGATCGTGTACCGCTGGCGGCATAAATTCTGTGCCGCCGCGACCGAAGGCGATGACGATAACGACCAGCTCGAAGAGTTCGGCAGCCACGGCAACGTCGTGCGGAGCGTCGCTGCCACCCAGGACGGGATCATCGTCAGCGGGAGTGACGACGGCCGCTTGAGGCGCTGGCAGCGCGGCACACATGGCACCGACCGGAGCGAGCTCGGTCGCCATGACGGAGCTATCCGTACCGTTTGCGCTCAGGGCGGTCACGCCGTCAGCGGCGGCCGGGATCAAAAGGTCAGGTTCTGGGATCTCGGCGAGGCGCCGCGCCCGGACGGGCTCCATGCGGGCCCGCCCGAGCGCGTGATGTGCCTGTGCGTGCTTCCGGATGGCGCGGCAATCAGCGGCGGCCTGAGTCGCCGACTCTGGCTGTGGGATCCGGTCCAGCCGACCGAGCCGCAACCAATCGGGGAGCTCGCCGCGCCAGCTCTGGCTATCTGCTCGCTACCGGGCACGGCATTGGCGATGGCGGACGCCGAGGGCACCATCCAGGCCTGGGAGCACCCGGCCGCCATCAGCCGGGTGGATGGCGGCCCGACCGGCCTGCATCGCGGCGCTCTGCTCTGTATGGCGGGCGAACTCCTGGTCAGCGGCGGTTACGACGGCCGGGTCATCCGGTGGCAGCTCGCGGATTTCTTTGCGGCCCGGGCCGGCCGCGCGCGGCCTGAGGTCACCGGCCACGTCCTCGGCAGGCACAACAGCCCGGTCGTGGCCATCACCGCGCTGCCCGACGGCAGGGTGGTGACCGGCGCGGTGGCCGGCGACGTGCATGCCTGGCACCCCGCCCGGCCGGGCCGGCCAGCCGTTGCCTTCGATCGATTCGAGGGTCGCCTCGGCGCGCTTGCCCTGCTCCCAGGCCTGCTGGCGGGCGGCGGCGACAGCGGTCAGCTGAGCCTGTGGGATCTCGACACCGGCCGGGCCACCGTCCAGGTCGCGCATCCTGGCGCATGGATATCTGCGCTCGCTGCCTGCGGCAGCGACCTGATCAGCGCCGGTACCGACGGCCGGCTCCAGCAGTGGGCGCGGTCGCGGGCCGGGCTGACCAGCACGGGCGAAGTCGCCACACAGGTCAGCGTGCTGTCCTCCGGCTCGCTCGGGGACGGCAGCTATCGCGTCGCGGCAGCTCATGCCGACGGCGGCGCCTCGTACTGGCGCTTCCTCGCGCCCTGACTTAGCCGGCATCGGCGGCGGCAGCGCGGTCCTCATCCTCGCCCGGCTCAAGCAACGCCCAGATCAGCTCTCGGTAGAGGTGCTCCCGCTGGTCGCTCTCGAGATCGGGATCTTCGGCCTCGCAGGCGCTACCACCATCCGCGCTATCAACTCCCGCACCGCCGTCACCGCCAGCCGCGGGCTTTGCGGCTCGGCCCTGGATGAGCCCGAGGATGTCGCGTGCTTTGGTGCGCCAGTCCGGGGCGCGCTTGACCGCCAGCTCGTCAATCCGCTGTTCCAGCTGCTCCACCTCGGCATTGAGGCAGATCTGCACGTTGGCCTCGAACTGCTCGACCGCCTCCGGGTCCGGGCTCAGCTCGTGCAACCAGGAATCGCCTAGGTCCCGCCGCTCGGCGGGGGTCATTCGCTCCAGCTTCTCGAAGTCCGGCCGGCTGTCGATGACGAAGTAGCCCATCATCTCCAGCACCCCGGCGTTCCGCTTCGAGATACCGCTGGCGTTGCTCGTCGAGACGCGCTGCCGTACCCGGGGGATGAAGATGGCGAGCAAACGCCCGTCTGGCCCGGTCGTGACGAAGATGTTCTGCGTGTGGTTCCGGATGACAATCTCGTTGCCATAAGTGGTGTCGTCCTCCTCGCTGAGGACCCGCCACTCCCGGGCCACCTTGTCCGCGACTTTCATGACCTGCTCGTTGCCATCCGGCCCCGCGGACGAGATCAGCAGCGCGGGCGAGCGCCAGCCCGCTCCCATCCTGCGCACGTCGACGCCCTGGTAGCTGGTTAACGGCTCGGCCATGGATGCCGCTGCGACGAGGGGCAGATGGTCGATCCGCATCAGCTGATAGTGCTGGTGATAGATGCTGTTGCCGGCCCAGTGGTTGCAGCCGCCGGAGATCCGGATCGGGACCTCGCCCGGATCCCTGGCCGCGTAGTAGCGCTCGATGCTCCGGTTGATGCCGTCGACCAGGCGGATCAGGTCGCTGAACGAGTACGCTTGCGGCTCCATGTTCATCACCAGGTCGCTGATGTGAGGGAAGTCCCAGGCCAGGAAGTGACAGACCTCGTTGGGGTCGCCGACGGGGGCGAAAGTGAACCCCATCTGGTAGTTCCGCACTGTCGTCGGTCCGTCCGGATGGACGGCGGGCGTACCGGTCATAGATGAGTTGATCGTGACCTCACGCGGGCACAGTGTCTGCACCGAGCAGTAGTTGCACGCGAACCGGTACTGCAGCGATCCGAGGACGTAGTCCCACACGGCGGGCCGGTCATACCGTGGGGGCAGCCGGATGTGGAAGCGGTCCAGGGGCTCGCGGTCGACCCGCACGTAGACCTGCTTGCCGGAGGCCTCGATCCGGCGTTTGACCGCGAGGTCTTTGAACTGAATCTGCCTGTTGTCGATGTTGGCCTTCACCAGCACCCTGTGGTTGACGAGTGCGCGGAGGATCTCGACGAGATCCTCCTCGGTCAGGCCGACCTGGCCCGGGTCGACGAAGCTGAACGTGCCGATCAGCCCGTCCTCGTGATAGACGAACAGGGCCGGGTCGGCGTGCTCGTTCATGATCCCGCGCCGGATGAGCGTGGGCGTGTCGCTGCGGAGCTCGCGCACCGGCACGTGCACGAAGACGTACGGACAGGCGCCGTCGGGCCGGACCGAGCGGGCGGCGCCGCCATCATCGCCGGCGATGTCCTCCGCGGCCAGGCTTAGCGGAATGTGCCGGACATCGATCCCGTGCCGCCAGGCGGTCAGCAGCGCCATCCCGATGCCGTACTCGCGATCGGCCGCTATTAAGCGCAGCGCCTCGTTGGCCTTGTCGGTATTCGTCTCACCCAGGACCGCCGCGAGCTTCTCGTCCCGCCGCAACAACTCGTAGATGTGCGCCATCGATATTTCCTGAGGCTTCCTGCGCTGATCGCTGATCATGCCGGGGCATTGCTAACTTAACGCGCCGCCCGCCTGGTCCTGAAGACTTCGCTGGGTGCGGCCGCAGTGAACCTTGCGTGGCAGCACCTGGCGCCGATTCCACCCGCTCACGACGTGGTCGACCACGACCTTCGCCAACGCCCTGCTCGCCGAAGCGCCACGCCGCGACCCGGCTCGGCGTCGTACGCTGCTACCTGACCAGGGGCCCGGCGGGTGCTCCAGGTCGCCGCCGCGCACGAGCACCAGCGGCTGATGCTCGGCGCCTCTGGCCGCGGCGTGTTCGGCAAACGACCCGGCCATCGTCGCCGCCGCGTTCCATGCCCTGCTGCAAGAACCCGGCGAGTTCGGCTTCGGGCACGTGGTGTTCGCCGTCTATGACCCGCTGCCGGGCCAGCCCGCGCTCACGCGATTCCGCGAGATCCTCGCCTGAGCGATGGTGCGGGCGGGCCCTGGTCAGGCGGCGGTTACCCGTGGTAGGTCTCCAGCAGCCCCTGCTGGGTCTGCGGCGGGCCGCGGCGCACGTAGATGCCGAACGCCCCGCACATCTGCGCCGACGGGCACGACACCGACGTGCTCCCGAACACGGCGAACGTCCCGTTGGCCGGGAGCGGCGCGGACGTCACCGTCCACGGTCCGCCGTCAAACATCTCCAGCAGGCCGGTGAAGTTGGTGGAGCCGGCTGCGACACACCACTGGTCAACCGGGCACGACACCGACTCCATGTACAGGTTGGTCCGGTCGCCGGCCGGAGCCGGCGCGGCCGCCGCGTGCCACCGTCCGCCGCTGAGTGTCTCGAGGATGCCCCGGTTGTTGCCGTTGTTGTCCTTCCAGTTCCCGGTCGCGGCGCAGAAGCTGACGGTCGGGCAGGACGCCTCGTTGATGTTGACGTCCACGCCGCCCGGGGTTCCCGCTGGGTTCGGGGCGACGATAGCGTGCCAGGTCCCGGCGATCTCGCGCTCGAACAGGCCGTGCTGCGCGCCGTTCGCCAGGTCGAGGTTCCCGACCGCCAGGCAGCGGGTCGCGTTGAGGCAGGTGACGTAGCCCAGGTAGGCCAGCGGGTTGGCGGCGGCGTCGTCGGGCAGCGGCAGCCTGGAAGAATGCCAGCGGTCACCGGCCAGTACGTCGGCGAACAGCTCGCGCCGGCCCTGGTTGTCGACATAGGCGCCGACAGTCGTGCACTGTCCGGCGTCGGTGCACGACACCCAGTCCACGCCGCCGAACGGGTCAGCCGTGCGCGTGGCGTCGGCCGGTAGCGGTGCCTCCACGGCCCGCCAGCCCGAATCGCTCTGGACCTCGATCAGTCCCTGGAAGTACCCGTGCGGGCCGCCCTGGTAGCGGCCGACAGCCACGCAGCTGCCCGGCCGCCGGCAGGAGATAGCCGAGAGCGTCTGCGAATCGGGGAGCGTTCCCGGCAGCAGCGGGGCCGCCTGCGCGCTCCAGTGTCCGTTGACAAGTGTCAGCAGTTCCGACCGGCGCGAGGCCGGCGTGTCAAGAAATCCCGATACCCCGCAGGATGTCTGCGTCGCGCACGATACCGATGTCAGCGTCACTTTCTGCCGTGCCGAAATCCCACTCGGCACCGGCGCCGACGTGGCTGTCCAGCGGCCGCCTTGCAATTGTTCGATAAGGCCGACAGCAAATCCTGATTTGCTGTTGAAGCTCGCGACTCCGACACATTTGCCTGGCGCGGTGCACGTGATCTGCCGCACCGTGGTCACCGGATTCGCCGCCGCCGTGGTCGGCACCGGAGCTTGCGCAGGTTTCCACCCTGGGGCCGCCGCGGCCGAAGCTGCGCTGGTCACGGCCACCGCACTGGTCGCCACGACCGCGCCGCCCGCGCCCGCGGTCAGGATGCCCGCGAAGAGTCCGATGGCGGCCCGGCGGAAGACACTGCGGCGCCGGTGGTTTCTGCATTCGTCTGATTCGATGATCCTCATGAGCCGTCACAGTACCGGCCCGGTCTTTGCCGCCAAAGCACTTCTCAGTCATTCTTTCAGACCGTGCCGGAAATGCGTTCTTCCGCATTAGTTTGGAAAATCTGAAATGACGGCGCGTGCTGGTCATACGGGCCGGATGAATGGTCGGCAACTCACTGCACCGGCGATTCCGGCGGGTCCGGTCGCAGACCGAACGGGCCCGGCCGTTAGCCTGCAAACTGTGATCACCTGCCGGGCCGCGGACTGACCGGGCGTCGCCGGATGGAGCCGACCGGGACCGCGTCCGGTGCGCCTGCAGCGGCGCTGACGCGCGAGTCAACGGACCTGCGCGTGCGCCGCCTGGCCGCGGCCCGCCGCCGGGCCACGGCTCTGCTCGCGGCCGTGACGGCGCTCTTCATCGCCGTGACCGCGGCCGGCGTCCACGGGACGCTGCTGGGTTACGTGCAGGCCGGCGCCGAGGCGGCCATGGTCGGCGGTGTCGCGGACTGGTTCGCGGTCACGGCGCTGTTCCGCCGCCCGCTGGGGCTGCCGATACCGCACACCGCGCTCATCGTGGAGCGCAAGGATCAGTTCGCCGCCACCCTCGGTCAGTTCGTGCAGGAAAACTTCCTCAACGCCGACGTGCTCACCGAGCGGATCCGCGCCGCTCAGCTCGTGCCGCGCCTGGCGGACTGGCTGGCCGACAAGGCGAACGCCAGCCGGCTCGCGGGTCACGTCGCCACTCTCGTGGTCACGCTGGCCGACGCCATCGACGACGAGGATGTCCAGCGGATGCTCAGCGCCGAGCTGGCCAGGGTGCTCGCCGCGGTCGACGTCGCGCCGCTCGCCGGCCGGGTGCTGCGGGTGCTGCTCGCGGGCGACAACAAGGACGAGGCGGTCGCCACCGTCGTGTCGGCGGCTGATCGCTACCTCGCCGGCCATCACGCCGAGTTGCGCGACCTGTTCGAGGGCTCGGCGCCCCGCTGGGTGCCCGACGCCATGTACCGCTCGGTCTTCGACCGGCTGCTGGGCCGGCTGCGGCAGCGGCTCGCGGCGATGGCCGCCGACCCGGGCGATGAGACCCGGCGCCAGTTCGAAGACTGGCTCGCCGGGCTGCCGGACCGGCTGGAGTCCTCGCCGGAGCTGCGCGAGCGGGGTGAGCGACTCAAGCGCGAGGTCGTGGCCAGCGCCGAGCTGCGGGACTGGTCCGAGACGCTGTGGCAGCAGGCCAAGGTCGCGCTGCGGGCCAACGCGGCCGATCCCGAGTCAGAGCTCCGCCGCCGGCTCGCCGAGCTGCTGGTGACGACCGGCGGCCGGGCAAGAACCGACACGAGGCTGCAGGATGCAGTCGAGCGCACGATCGACTCAGGCGTCAGGGCACTGGCCGACCAGTTCCACGACGAGCTCGCCGGCCTGGTGACCGCGACGATCGAGCGGTGGAACGCCGCCGAGACGTCGACTCAGCTGGAGCTGCTCTTCGGGCGGGATCTGCAGTACATCCGCATCAACGGCACGGTAGTGGGCGCCGGCGTGGGCCTGGCCCTGCACGCGATCGCCACGGCCCTGGGCTAGCACCAGGTGGGCGCCAGGCGCGCCGTCAGCCGCGGCCGAAGTGCTCGCGGGCCAGCGCCGGGGGAGCGCACGCCAGCCAGGCGTCGGTGATCGCGTCCCGGAGCGGCTTCGCGGCTGCCGCGGGCAGCTGGATCAGCACGGCGGCGTAACCGTCGAAATGCGGGATGGTGAAGAAACCGCGGTGGCCGGCCGCGAGCACGGCTTCCTTCTCGTGCAGGTCCTCCACGCGGACCGCGAGGATCGGCCCGGCCGGCGGCTGCTCGTCGCCGAAGCGCCTGATGTCCGCCTTGCTGAACGGGCGCTCCCAGGCGAACGCCTTGCCGCCCACCGACCAGGTCCGGTTTCCGTGCCGTTCGCCTTCGGTCACGTCCGGTAGTGCCTGCGCGATGCTGGCGGCGTCCTCGATTGTCGCCACCGCGCCAGGCTAACCCGAGCCGGGCAAGACGAGCCGGCCGGTCTCGTCCCGGCTCACGTCGATCACGGCGGTTACCGCGGCCGGCGGGATCGGCCCGTAGATGTGCGGGTACTCCTCGGCTCCCGGCGCGGGCCGCTCGAACCGGACCGGCGACGGCAGCAGATCGGTGTCCACCACCAGCACGACGAGGTCGTCGGCGTCGGCGTAGTACCGCTCGGCGACGCCGCGCAGCTGGCCGGGCAGCGAGCAGTGGATGAAGCCTTCCTGCTCCAGCGTGATCCCGCGGCTCGACATCAGGTACTCGCCCGCGGCGCGCCCGGCGTCCCACACCGCCCGCTCGGTGATGTGCAGGATCTCTGTCATCCGCGTCCCCGCCCCGCTCTGGCGGCGGCCGGGCGGCCGCCAGCCCTAGGTTAGGGTCCATGCTGGCAGCGGCCGCCCGCGGCCGGACCTTCGGACAGCGAAAGGCGGTCGGATGGCATCCGCACTGCTGATCATGGACGTGCAGCAGGGGATCGTCGGGCGCTTCGGCGATGACGAGGACTACCTGCGCCGGGTCGCGGCGGCCGCGGACGCCGCCCGGGCCGCGAGCCTCCGGGTGATCTACGTGGTCGTCTCGTTCCGGGCCGGTTACCCGGAGGTCAGTCCCCGCAACAAGAGCTTCGCGGCGATCGCGGGCACCGGCCGGTTCGCCCCCGGCGACCCGGCGGCGCAGATTCACCCGGCGGTCGCGCCGCAGGAGGGCGACGTGACGGTGCGCAAACTGCGCGTCTCCGCGTTCGCGGGCAGCGACCTGGAGTTCGTGCTGCGCTCGGGCGGCATCGACAGCCTGGTCCTCGCCGGCATCGCCACCAGCGGCGTCGTCCTGTCCACGGTGCGCCAGGCCGCCGACCTCGACTATCAGCTCACCGTGCTCGCGGACGGCTGCCTCGACGGCGACCCGGAGGTGCACCGCGTGCTCACCGAGAAGGTGTTCCCGCGCCAGGCCGAGGTCACGAGCGTCGCGGCCTGGATTGCGGGCCTGCCCTAGGCCGCGCTACCCGGCGATCAGCAGCCCCCGGCCGGCGAAGAACCGGCCGAAGTCAGCGAGGCTGATCAGCGCGTCTTGCTGGCTGATACCGGGCAGGCCGGACGGGTTGTGCAGGCGGATCTGGCCGTCGGCCATGCCGGTGACGAGTACGAGGTGACCGCCGCGGGCGGGCGGCACGCGATCCGGCCAGCGGATCCAGGAATGCACCGACGCGATGACTGGAGCTCGCGGCGACGCGGCCTCGACCAGCTCGGCCGGCAAATCGGGCAGCACCTTCGCGGTCAGGCCGTATTCGGCACCGACCCAGTCGGCGAACTGCTGGTAGATCATCCCGGCCACGCGGTCGCCGTCGCGGACGTATGCGCCCCAGCGCACGGCGTCCTCGATCAGCGCCATCATCGGCGGCACCAGGAATGACCTGGCGGCCAGGATCATCTTCAGGCAGGCAAGACCGCAGACCCGGCTGGCCCAGAACTCGTACTCCGGTCGCGACGGCGCGCCCGAGGCTGCCCACCGCGGGTCCTGCGCCGCGCGCAGGGTCCCGTCGAGGAAGGCGGGCACCAGCTCGGCCGACTCCCACTGCGAGAAGTAGGGCACGCCGCTGCCACTCAGCTGACCGGTCATACCGCCGGAGTATCTCAGCCGCCGGCGTCGCGCGGCGTCAGCGGCCTGCTTCGGCGACCGCCTTGACCCGCTCCAGCGTGGTGCGCATCCCGGCCAGGTTGGTCCGGCCCCTGGTCCAGCCCAGCAGCGCCCAGTACAGCCGCAGCAGTGGCAGCGGGGTTAGCTCGAAGGACTCGGTGACGTCCGTGCCGTCGCCGGACGGCGTGAGCACGTACCGCCACGTGTTCAGCGCTTTCTGGCCGTCGCCGCCGACCGCGAAGGCGAACTCGCGACCCGGCTCGCAGACCGTCACGGAGCAGGTCGTCCAGTAGATGGGTCCCTTGCCGTTGCGCTTGACGTGCCCGCGGAACCGGGCGCCGGCCTGCGGGCCATTCGCGCCGCCGATCCACTCGGCCTCGAACGTCTCCGGGCTGAATTCGCCGATCCGGGTGACATCGGCGACCAGGTCCCAGATCCGGTCGGCCGGCGCGGCCATGTGCACAGTTACAGACCCTCGCATGGGCTGAGGATAGACCACCCATAAGGTCATAAGCCGTCCGGTGCCTCCGGGCGGGCAATCCGGCATGATGGGAACGTGGGCGGGCGAACCGGGAGCGCACTCAGTGAGCGGGGACGATGGGTGCGGCAGCTAAGGCGTGACCCGCTCGCGCCGCCCGACCTGACCCGGTGGCCCGGCACGGTACCCGTGATCGCGCAGGTCTTGCGGCGCGGGCTCCGGCTGCCGCCCGGCCTGACCGTGCTGGTCGGCGAGAACGGCTCGGGGAAGTCGACGCTCGTGGAGATGCTGGCCGAGGCGGTCGGGCTCAATCCTCAGGGCGGCTCGACCGGCTCGGCCTACCGCACCCGGCAAGCCGAGCCCGGCATCGGACCCCAGCTGATCGTGGAGCGCGCCGCGGGCCGGCCGCGGTGGTCATACTTCCTGCGCGCCGACACCATGCATGGTCAGTACAGCTATTTGGAGGAGAACCCGGCCAGGGGCCGCGAGGCGGCCTTCCACGAACTCAGCCACGGTGAAGGGTTCCTGGAGATCCTGCGTACACGGGTCAGCGAGCCCGGCTTCTACCTGATGGACGAGCCGGACGCGCCGTTGTCGTTCACCGCCAGCCTCGGCCTGGTCGCGCTGCTGCATGACCTGACCGCGGCCGGCGCGCAGGCCATCGTCGCCACCCACTCGCCCATCGTCGCCGCGGTTCCGGGCGCGACGATCCTGGAACTGGGAGACTGGGGCATCCGGCCCGCCCGGTGGGACGAGCTGGAGCTCGTCGTCGCGTGGCGGCGGTTCATGACCGAGCCGCAGGCGTACTTCCGCTACCTGCTCGCCGAGGACTGAGCCCGCGCCGCGAGCTGCCGGAACGCGTCCTGCGTCGGCGATCCGGGCGCGGCGCAGTACACGATCAGCCGCTGCCCGGTCTCGGCCACGTGCAGGACCTGGCACTCGAACTCGAGCGGGCCGGCCAGCGGATGGACGAAGCGCTTCATGAGCGGACCGCGCGACTGGACCTCGTGCGCGGCCCACATCTCCGCGAACACCGGCGACAGCGCCAGCAGCTCGGTGACCAGCTCCTGCAGGCCGCGGTCCCGTGCGTAGCGCGCGTAGGCGGCGCGCAGGTCCGCGACGGTCGACCGGGCGAACCGGACGCTGTCTTCGTCGGACCACGGGCCCTCGGCGGGAGGCAGCCGGAACATCCACCGGATCATGTTCCGGTCGGCCGGCGGGTAAGCCGACAGGTCACCGATGAAGTAGACGGCCAGCTCGTTCCACGCGAGCACGTCGTACTTCGCGTCGACGACGTAGGCAGGCGTGTCCGGCATGCTGTCCAGCAGGCTGCGCAACCCGGCCGAGATCTCCCTGGTGGGCCGCGCGACGTCGGGCGGGCTCTCGCCGGCCAGCCGCAACAGGTACTGGCGCTCATCCGCGGTCAGCATCAGCGCGCGGGACAGCGCGGCCAGGATCTGCGCCGACGGGTGCGGGCCGCGGGCCTGCTCCAGGCGGATGTAGTAGTCGACCGACATGCCCGCGAGCTGCGCGACCTCCTGGCGGCGCAGACCGGTGGCCCGCCGCCGGCCGCCGCCGGGCAGGCCGACATCGGCTGGCTGCAGCCGGTCCCGCCGGGTGCGCAGGAAGGTAGCGAGGTCGTCGCGGTTCACCTTCAAGATCGTAGCGCCGGGCCGCCGGCCAGGCCCGATCGCAGGGTGGTACCGCCAGTCCCGGGTTCGGACGGTCTCTCCCGGTAACGGCCCGCGGCTGGCAGCCTTATAGGCATGACAGTTGCACTCATTACCGGGGCCAATAAGGGCATCGGGCTGGCCACCGCGCGCCAGCTCGGGACGCGCGGCTGGACCGTGCTGATCGGCGCGCGGGACCAGACCCGCGGCCAGGAGGCCGAGCAGGATCTGACCGCGGGCGGCGCGCACGCGCGGTTCGTGCCGCTTGACGTCACCGACGAGCAGTCGGTCGCGCGGGCAGCCGGGTGGATCGACGCCGAGTACGGCGTCCTCGACGTGCTGGTGAACAACGCCGGCATCACCCGCGGCGGCTGGCCGGGCACGCCGAGCGCCACCGCCGTCGACACGCTGCGCCAGGTCTACGAGACCAACGTGTTCGGCGTCGTCGCGGTCACCAACGCGATGCTGCCGCTGCTGCGGCGGGCCGCCGCGGCCCGGATCGTGAACGTCAGCAGCGAACTGGGCTCGATCACGGCCAATATGGACCCGGACAGCCCGATGTTCGCGATGGCGTCGATCCCGTATCCGTCCTCGAAGACCGCGCTGAACATGATCACCGCGATGTACGCCAAGGAGCTGCGCGACACCCCGATCAAGGTGAACGCCGCGAACCCGGGCTTCTGCGCGACCGACCTCAACCAGCACCGCGGCTTCCGCACCGCCGACCAGGGCGCCGAGGTCAGCGTCCATCTCGCGACCCTGCCCGACGACGGCCCGACCGGGCAGCTATGGGGCTATCAGTGGACCGCCGATGGCAGTGGCGGGTTCGGCGCGCTGCCCTGGTGACGGCCGTCAGCCGCCCAGCAGCGCGCGTACCCTGGCCGGCCCGGCGGCCAAGAGCAGCGTCGGCAGCCGCGGGCCGGTGTCGGTGCCGATGAGCAGCCGGTACACCAGCGCGAAGAACTGCCGCTGCGCGACCTTCAGCTCCGGCGTCGGCTTGGCGTCCGCGGCCAGCCCGGCCTGCAGCTTCGGCACGGCGTAGACGAGCTGGGACAGCCCGTCCAGCGACCAGTGCCCGTCCAGCCCGTCTACTAGCAGCTTGAGCGCGCCGCGCTCGGAGTCGCTGAGCGCGTCCAGCGCCGCGTGGTCCGGCTCCTCGTGCAGCCGGGTCCGCTGCCCGCTGGGCAGCTGCGTCTCGACCCAGCACTGCGCCCGGTCCAGCCGCGGGCGCACCTCGTCCAGCGAGGCGATCGGGTGCGCGGGGTCCAGGTCGCTCAGGATCCGCAGCATCTGCACCGGCTCGCCGGTGGTGATGTCGGCCACCGAGGCCAGCGTCCGGTACGGCAGCGGCCGCGGGGTGCGCGGCAGTTCGCCCGCCGCGGTGCGGATCGCCCGGTCGTACGCGCTGAATTCCAGATCCGATGCGGCCGTGCTCGCCACCCGCCGCTCGACCGCGTCCCACTCGTCGTAGAGCCGGTGCAACTCGGCGTCCAGCGCGATGTTGAAGGCCTGCTGTGGCCGGCGCCGCGAGTACAGCCAGCGCAGCAGGAACTCCTCCATGATCTCCAGCGCGTCACCCGCCGTCGGCACGCCGCCGCGCGAGCTGGACATCTTGGCCATGCCGGTGATGCCGACGAACGCGTACATCGGGCCGATCGGCTGCTGGCCGCCGAAGATCTCGCTGACCAGCTGGCCGCCGACCACGAACGAGGAGCCAGGGGACTGGTGGTCTACGCCGGACGGCTCGAAGATCACGCCCTCGTAGGCCCAGCGCATCGGCCAGTCGACTTTCCACACCAGCTTCCCGCGGCGGAACTGCGACAGCAGGACGGTCTCGGAGTGCCCGCACTGGCACGTGTACGACATCTGCGTGGTGTCGTCGTCGTAGCTGGTGACGGTCGTGAAGTCGCGGTCGCACACCGTGCAGTACGGCTTGTACGGAAAGTAGCCCGCGCTCGACCTGCCGTCGTCCTCGGTCGCGGCCCCGGACCCCTCGGCCGCGGCGGCGGCCGCCTCGGCTTCCGCCGCGGTCGCGCCCGCCGGGACGGCCCGGGCCGGGGCGGCCTTCGTCCGGTACCGGCCGAGCACCTCGTCGATGTGCGCGCGCTCGCGCATCGCGAGCAGCACCTGGTCCACGTACGCGCCCGAGGTGTACATCTGCGTCTGGCTGATGCCCCGGTACTCGACGCCCATCCGGTGCAGGGCCGCCTCCATCGGCGCCCGGAAGTGATCAGCCCAGCTCGCGTGCGGGCTGCCGGGCGGAGCGGGCACCGACGTCAGCGGCCGGCCGACGTGCTCGGCCCAGGACTGGTCGACGTTGGCCGGCACCCGGCGCAGCCGGTCGAAGTCGTCCCAGGACAGGATGTGGTCGCAGGCGATACCCCGGCGCCTGATCTCGTCGGCCACCAGGTGCGGCATCATGATCTCGCGCAAGTTGCCGAGGTGGATCGGGCCGGACGGGCTGATGCCGGACGCGACGACTACCTGCTTGCCCGGCGCCCGCCGCTCAGACTCCGCGATGACCTCGTCGGCCAGCCGCGCGACCCAGTCGGCGTCCGTGCTCTGCGCTGGCAAGTTAGCCACGTCCTCTCCAAGGAGCGTGCAGGGTTGGTCTGATCCTGTCAGGCCGGGCGGGGCTCAGCCTTCCAGCGCCCGGCGCATCGGCCGGAATTTCGTCTCCGACTCGGCCAGCTCTGATTCGGCCTGGGATCCGGCCACGATGCCGCAGCCGGCGAACAGCCGGGCCCGGCTGCCCTCGATCTCGCCGCAGCGCAGCGCGATGCCCCATTCGCCGTTTCCGCGCCCGTCAACCCAGCCGACCGGGCCGGAGTACCGGCCGCGCTCCATCCCCTCCAGCTCCCGGATCAGCTCCAGCGCCGTCTGCGTCGGCGTGCCGCAGATCGCGGCCGTCGGATGCAGCGACGCGGCCAGGGCGAGCGCGGAGGTGTCACCGGCCAGCTCACCGGTGACCGAGGTAGCCAGGTGCTGGTAATCGGCCATCTGGAGCAGGAACGGGGCCGGATCCACACTCAGTGTCGTGCACAGCGGGGTCAGCAGGTCGCGGACCGACTCGACGGAGTACCCATGCTCCTCGGCGTTCTTCGCCGACGCCAGCAGGGCGGCGCTCAGCGCCTCGTCGTCGGCCTTGCTGCCGCCGCGAGCCATCGTGCCGGCCAGCACCAGCGAGTTCACGTCCCGGCCCTCGCGCCGGATCAGCAGCTCGGGCGTGGCGCCGACCAGCCCGGCACAGGCGAACGTGAAGCAGCCCGGCGCCCGCGCGGCCAGCCGGGCCAGCAGGATGCGGATGTCGATCGGCTCGGACGCCGTCGCGTACAGGTCCCTGGCCAGCACTACCTTGCGCAGCTGGCCGGCCTTGATCCGGCCGACCGCGGAGATCACTGCCTGCTCCCACTCGGGCGCGGTGCGGCTGCCATCGCTCCAGCGGACCTCGGACGCCGGGATCGCCGCGCACGCGGGCACGTGCGGCGGGCCGGTGTCCGGGGTGATGGTGGTCAGCCACGCGACCCCGTTGCGCCGGGCCACGACGGTGCCCGGCACGATCAGCACCGACCCGCCGGCCGCGGGATCGAAGGTGAAGCTGCCGAACGCGACCAGCCCGGTGCCCGGCAGTTGTACTTCGTCTTTGATGTCCGCGGTCGCGACGAGGTCGGCCAGCCACTTCTCGCCGACCGCGAACCGGTCGGCGCCGGCCGGGATGGTGATCCGGGCCGCCTCACCCCAGCCGACGAGCCCGTCACCGCGGTGCAGCCACGCCGAGGGAGCCAGGTCGGGCAGTCGCACCAGCAGGTCGCCAGGATCTGGCACCTTGACCGTCTTCACCGTCAAGGTCCTGGGCATCGGCGTCTCCCCGCCATCCTGGTCCGTCCCCACGGCAATCTACTTTACGTGCGGTAACAAACCGGGCGAGACCGCGGCCCGGCCGGTAACACGGCGCCGGCCAGCCGGATCCCCAGCCACGCCGCGAGCACTCCGAGCACCAGGCTGCCGAGCACGTTGAGGCCGGCCTCACCGACCGCGCCGTCCTCCAGCAGCCGCAGCGTCTCGTAGCCGAACGTGGAGAACGTGGTGAGGCCGCCGCAGAAGCCGGTGCCGAGCAGCAGTACCACCGACGCGGGCAGGCCCAGGTGCCGCTGCGCCCCGAGCAGGAAGCCGAGCACCAGCGAACCGCCCATGTTCACGGCGAATGTGCCCCACGGGAACACGCTGTCGTGCCTGGCCTGCAGCATCCGGTCCGCGAGGTACCTGGCCGGAGCGCCGATCATGCCACCGAGCAGGACGAGGAGGAACGTCACGACGGGCTGCCGCCCGCGTACGTGTGCACCTGGACGTCCTCGACGATGATGAGCCCGCCGGTGACCAGCCCGGCGATCTCGTCCAGGAAGGCGTCAGCTCGTTCCGCGGTGTCGACGATGATGATGGCGAGCGGCAGGTCCTCGCTGAGCGAGAGCAGCCTGCTGGTGTGGATGCGCGAAGCCGCGCCGAAGCCCTCCAGCCCGCGGAACACGCTGGCGCCGGCCAGGCCGCGCTGGTGCGCGCGGTGCACGATCTCGGCGTAGAGCGGCCGGTGGTGATAGCGATCCGACTCGCCGATGAAGATCGTGATCCGCCGCGCAGGCCCGTGCAAGGTCATCTGCTGCCTCCGGAGCGCCGTGCCCTCGATGCGGCCCTGGCCGCCTTGATACCTACCCAGACCGCGGCCAGCGCCGCGAACACGCTGGTCAGCGCGTACGCGCTGGCCAGCGCGGGCGCCCCGCCGGTGAGCAGCGTCAGCACCCCGGCGGCGTAGGTGGAAAACGTCGTGTACCCGCCGATCAGGCCGACCGCCAGGAACGGGCGCAGGAACCGCCGGGGCGGCCAGACCTCGAGCAGGTAGATCATCAGGATGCCGAGCAGCAGGCAGCCGGACACGTTGACCGCGAAGATCGTCCAGGGAAAGCCGTGGCCGGCCGGGAACGCCTGACTAAGCGCGTAGCGGGCGACGCTGCCGATCCCGCCGCCGACCGCCACCGCCGCCAGGTCGGCCAGGCCCGGCGCGGACCCGCCGCGCGACCGGCTGGCGGTCCGCTGCCGGGACGCGAGCTCGCCCGTCCTGCCCGGCACCCGGCCTCCTCGTCGGTCGCTCCGGCGCCGCGTCGCGACGCCTTACCAGTGTGACCAGAGTAGACGGCGGTGATCTGATACCGTACCGAGCTAACCTACTAAGCCGATGGGATTCCTAGGATGAGCGGTCTGGTCAGCACAGGCAGCACGGCGCAGCTCAGCCCGGCTCAGTCCAGGGCCGCGAAGATGAGCAGCGCGCAACTCGCCCGGCTTGTCCGCGAGGTTGCGGACGCGGGGGAGTGGCCTCCCCTCGTCCAGTTCTCCGCGGGCAAGCGCTGGTACGGGCGGCTGGACCTGACCCCGTCCCACGAGATCTGGCTGCTCGCCTGGCTGCCGGGGCAGCACACTGGTTTTCACGATCACGGCGAGGCGAGCGGGGCGTTCACGGTCGTGCGTGGCGAGCTGCAGGAGCGACTGGCGCGGCCCGGAAGTCAGGATGTGCGCCGCCGGATCGCGCGGCGCGGTAGCGTGACCGCATTCGGCGCCCGGCACCTGCATGACGTGGGCAACGACTCCGGCGCCCCCGCTGTCAGCGTGCACGCCTACTCGCCGCCGCTGACGGCGATGCGGCGCTACGAGATGGCGCCGTCCGGACTCGCGCTTGTGCGCACCGAGCTAGCGGAGCAGGACTGGTGACGCGGACAATAGCCGACATCCTGGCCGACGCCAGAGCCTTGATCACCCGGCTGACCCCGGCGGAAGCAGCCGCGGCGATGCGGGACGGAGCGGTGCTGGTCGACATCCGACCGGCCGCGCAGCGCGCCGCCGAGGGCGAGATCCCCGGCGCCCTGATCATCGAGCGCAACGTGCTGGAGTGGCGGTTCGATCCCGAGAGTGAGGCGCGGCTGCCCGTGGCCGGCTACGACCTGCAGGTCATCGTGTTCTGCTCGGAGGGCTATACCTCCAGCCTCGCCGCCGCCGCGCTGCAAGAACTGGGCGTGCACCGCGCCACCGACATGGCCGGCGGCATTAAGGCGTGGCAGGCCAGCGGGCTGCCCGTCACCAGGCCCGCCGTCGCTACCGCAGACCCGGCGCTCTAGAGCAACTCCAGCTGAACCTCGCCCGGATCGTCGCCCTCGCCAGTGCCCGGCGGACGGCTTCCGGCTATGCCGTCCTCCGCACCGCCGCTGCCCCTCGGCTCCGTCCTGTCAGCCGGGCCGAGGCCGGGCGGCCAGCGGCGACCCCGGCCGGCCGGCAGCTTGCGGGCCTGCCGCGGCGACGCCCGGCCGATGCCGTACTCGCGCGCTAGCTCCGCCACCCGGTCGCCGAGCTGGCGCTGATAGCCGGCCGGCGCGTAGGCGCCGCGGCCGTAGAGCTCCGCGTAGGGCTGCACCAGTTCCGGATGCCGCTCCCGCAGCCAGCGCAGGAACCACTCCCTGGCGCCCGGGCGCAGATGCAGGACGATGGGGCTGACGTGCGTCGCGCCGGCCGCGGCGATCTGCCTTACGGACTGTTCGAGCTGCGCGGGGGAGTCGGACAAGAACGGCACGATCGGGCCCATCAGCACACCGCAGGCCAGCCCGTGCTCGTTCAGCGCCGCGCACACCGCCAGCCGCCGCTCGGGCGCCGGGGCACCGGACTCGATTAGTCGAGAAAGCTCTTTGTCGACAAATCCTACCGACACGTTCAGGCCGACGTCCGTCACCTCGGCGGCCTCGGCCAGCAGGTCGATGTCGCGCAGGATCAGGGTGCCCTTGGTCAGGATCGAGAACGGGTTCGCGGCCTGCGTCAGCGCGCGGATGATGCCGGGCATCAGTTCGTACCGGCCTTCGGCCCGCTGGTAACAATCCACGTTGGTGCCCATCGCGATGTGCTCGCCCTGCCACCGCGGCGCGGCCAGTTCCTTGCGCACCAGCGCGGGCGCGTTCACCTTGACCACGATCTGGGAGTCGAAATCGCGCCCGGCGTCGAAGTCGAGGTAGGTGTGAGTGTTGCGGGCAAAACAGTTGTGGCTGATGACTCCGTTGGCGATGAAGTCGCCGGTGCCGGTCGTGATGTCGTACATCGGGATCGTCAGCCCGAGCGGCTCGATCGACACGACGTCGAGCCGCCGGTTGCCCTTCACCGCGACCCCGTGAATCTGCCGCTTGCGGGTGATCGCGGGATCGGTGGTGTGGAAGAACCGCAGCCGCTCCGGCAGCCCGCCCAGCACCCGGATGGCCGTCATGCCGTTGGGCCGGTGCTGGTCCTCGGTCACGAACCGGAAGCCGAGCGCGCGAAGACAGGACTCGATCTGGCGCAAGATCACCGGATCGGTATTCGAGATCCGCAGTACCCCCTGACTGCAGCCTCCCTCCGCATCGAAGATGCCCGCGAGGAAGCCAAGCCGCCAGTCCGCGCTCGGCGCCACCGGCCACTCGATGAACCGCTCGATTGCCTGGACATGATCGCGGCGGGACGTTCGAATCGCGCGCAGTCCCCGCCGAGTCGCTGTGGGCTGCGCGTAGGCGAACTCGGTCGTCCCGACGCCCTCGCAGGCGAGGTACCGCCGGGCCCGCTCCAGCGCCTCGTCATCGACCAGCGCTAGCCGGAACCGCCAGACGTCCCCGCCGCCCGGAGTGGTGCGCTCATAGGTGGAGTGCCCGATGGTGCCGTCGCCGCGGATCATTCCGCACAGGTAGCCGCGCCGGTAGTCGACCGACTCCTTCGGCTGCTCGGCGAACGCCCCGATACCGATCAGCGCATTGCCGAGGGTCAGATGTGGGCGCCGGTCACGGCCGTGTTCCGCGCCGGTGACGTGCTTCCAGCCCCGCTCGGTCAGAAACCGGTGATCGCCGCTAGCGATCAGCGTGGTGCCGTCGACGAGGGTGACCCGGTAGGCGGGCTTGAAGGTCCGCCAGTGCGCCTGTACCTCGGTGGGCACGTACCGTCGGTACCGGCCGATCCGGACCGTCCCGTAGATCCGGTCACCAACGCGCAGGTCAGCGATGGGCTTGTGCCGGCCGTCCGCCATCAGAACCGGCGTATCTCCCGAGACGCAGTATGAGCATGCATGCGAGCATCCCCGGTAAGGGTTGATCGTCCACTTGAACGGGACGCGGGAGACCTCGGGGACCCGGCTGATGATCGTCTTGGCGTGGATCTCGTGGAAGGTGATGCCGCGGAAGCCCGGCGTGTCGAAAGTGCGGGACACCGCGCTCCGGTCGAACAGCGCCGGCGGGGATTGCCCGTTCCCGCCGGACTCCCCGGTCAGCCGCATCGAGTCCCAGCGCATGCGGCTCAGCCTAGAATAACTGTTCGATTAGTTCAAATATCTTTTCGATTCACCCCAGGTCAGCACGCGTGTCGCGACGGACATTATCGGCCGTACCGTCGGATTTACCGGCCAGTACAGGACTTCCTCTTGCCGTCTGCAAAGGCCTGGTAAAGAATCATCTGAAGGGGTCGGCCGGGTCCGCCGGCCCGGTGTGCATGTGGGCCGGGAGGTGGCGCTGTGGCCTTGTCGATGGAAGAGCAGCGCGTGCTGGACGAGATGGAGCGGAACCTCGCTGCTGAAGATCCCCGGCTGGCGGCGCGGCTTGGTGCCTTCGGGCAGCAGCGCCTGCGCAGCCCGCTCCGGTCCCAGCAAGCCCGGACGATCAGCGGTGTGCTCGCGCTCGCGCTGATCGCCGCCGTCACGATCATGGTCTTCGTAATCAGCCCGTTCGCTCATCACCCGCAGAACGGCCCGAAGACGAATGTCCATCCGCCAGCGGCGGGCAGTACCCAGGCGTCGGGCAAGAAGTAGCTCAGGATTCGCGCCACAGCTGCAGCAGATACTGCTCCAGCCCCTCTAGCTGCTTGCGGGCCTGCTGGAACTCGTCGCTGAGCGGGTCGGCATCCTCGCCCCGGAACAGCTCCTCGTAGCTCCGCAGCGCCGCCTTCCGGTTCCGCGTGTACACCCGCACGCCGTAGTCCCCGACGCCGCCGGTCAGCCGCAGCGCGTCGATCGCGCGGCCCTGCGAGCCCATGTCCACGGTCAGCTTGCCGCGCAGGTACAGCACGCACTTGGCCTCGTCCTCGTAGCCGTCGCTGAACGGCGGGGGCGCGTCGTCCCACTCCTCAATCGTCAGCTGGACCCCGAGGTAATCCTGCGCGCAGGCGACGATTAGCTGGTCCCGGCCGGCGCTGATCAGGGCCTCGACCGGCAGCAGCGGGCCGCCGGGCGGCCTCAAGATCGCAGGCCGGATCGTGCACCCGGAACATCATCCGCTCCGGGTATACCGGGATCTCAGCCCGAAGCACCCTGCGGCTCACTGTCCCCCCTCGGGATGATTGTGTGCAACGAAGCTTCCTACAGGATGCTCCGAACTGCCACAACTTGCCTCCGCAATTAGCGATAAAGCTCACGCTAATGACGCAGAGTCGCCGTCAGCTCACTCCCGCGCACGTTATTCTCCGCGCATGACGCAGGTACCAGAGGTCGCAGGGGTCACGCACCGGTTCGTGGATGCCGGCGGGCTCCGGATGCACATCGCGGAGGCCGGCGAAGGGCCATTGGTGCTGCTCCTGCACGGGTTCCCGGAGAGCTGGTACTCCTGGCGGCACCAGCTGCCGGCCCTCGCCGCGGCCGGGTTCCACGCGGTCGCGCCCGATCAGCGCGGGTACTGCGAGACCGGGCCGCCGGACAAGCCAGGCCGGCCCGCGCGGATCGAGGACTATACGATCCATCACCTGACCGGCGACGTCTTCGCCCTGATGGATGCCCTCGGCGCCGAGCAGGCCGTGGTGGCCGGGCACGACTGGGGCGCACCGGTCGCATGGCACGCCGGGCTGTTCCGGCCCGACCGGGTCCGCGGGGTGATCGCGCTCAGCGTTCCGTACCGGCCGCGCGGCAGCGCCCCGCCGATCGCGACGCTGCGCTCGATGCTCGGCGAGAGCTTCTACATGGTCTACTTCCAGCAGCCGGGCGTCGCCGACGCCGAGCTCAGCCGCGATCCCGAGCTGACCTTCAGGAACGTGCTCTACAGCATCTCGGGCGACTCACCGGGCATGTCGCTGATCCCGGCCGGCGGGGGCTTCCTGGACGCGGGCAGCGTGCCCGCCGAGCTGCCCGGCTGGCTGACCCAGCCGGACATCGACGCCTACGTCGCCCAGTACGCGCAGGCCGGCTTCACCGGGCCGCTGAACTGGTACCGGAACATGGACCGCAACTGGGAGCTGACGGCTGCGTGGCATCACGCCCCGGTGCTGGTGCCGGCCCTGTTCATGGCCGGAGATCGCGACCCGGTGATCGCCTTCATCAGTGCCGACGAGCTGGCCGGCGCCGTCCCCCGGCTCACCGAGTCGGTCATGCTGCCCGGCTGCGGGCACTGGACCCAGCAGGAACGGCCGGCCGAGGTGACCGCGGCGATGATCGCCTTCTTGCGCGGCCTCGGCTAGTCGGGCGCGGCCTGGAAGAACTCGGTCAGGACCGGGATCAGCACGTCGTGCGCGACCGCGTGGGTCTGGTCGGGCAGCACCCGGCTGCTGGCCGCAGGCGCCGCTGATCCGATGGACGCGGCCGCCGCGGCAGCCCAGTCCGGGCTCGCGCCGCCCGCCAGGGCGAGCACCGGGAAGCCGGCGCCCGACAGCCCGGCCGGGATCGGACGGCTGGCCAGAGTGACGTCATACGGGAGCGTGCCCGCGAAGCTGGTCATCCGCGGCCAGTAGGGCGCCTTCTTCATCTCCTCCAGCGCCTGCGGCGGGACGCCGGTGATGCCCAGGAACCGCTCGGCCGCCTCGCTGGCCTGCCCGGCCTCGGCCAGCGCGGTCAGCTCGGCCGCGAACTCGCGGCTCGCCCCGGTCCCGTACGGCGGCTCGTAGACCGCGAGGGCGCGCATCGGCACGCCCTGCGCCGCCGCCTCAGCCGCCAGGCACGCGCCGGAGGAGTGGCCGTAGACCGCCGCCGGGGCACCCGCCGCCCGCAGCGCGGCCGCATCCAGCACGGCGGCCAGGTCCTCGACTTCGCGCTCGATCGCGTATGTGCCGCCGCCCCGGTCGCTGTCGCCGCGCCCGCGGCGGTCGAACGCGTACACCGTGAACTGCGCGCCGAGCAGGCCGGCCAGTTCCCTGGAGCTGGTGCGGTCGTTGAACGCGCCGGTCACCAGGACCAGTGCCGGTCCCTCGCCGCACCGCTCGAACGCGATCACCGTGCCGTCAGCTGACTGGACCTTCTCCATCGACCTGGCCTCCCGCCGCGACCTATGCTTTCCGCCACCGCCCATCCTGGCAGGCGCCTCTGACACCGGGAGCCAGCCGCGGGCATGCCGGTGCCCCCGGCCCAGAGGGGAGACCGGGGGCAGGCGGGCGGCTGCGGCAGGCACCCGCCCCGACGGGAGAGGGGCGGGGGCGCTGCCGCGGCTGCGGGTCAGCCGTCCGGCCCTTGGGGGGAAGGGCCGAATGGCCTGGGGGGTTGGGCCGCGTGCCCGCCCGGCGATCAGGGCTCAGGCGGGCACGCGGGTCTGGCGGGTTACCGGGTCAGCTGCGTCGTGATCTGCTGGACCATGTCCGCGGCCTGGGCCTCCCACTTCGCGTACGCGGTGGGGAACCCCGAGGCCTGCACGCCCTGGGCGGCCTGCCACAGCGGCTGGTGCGCCCATCCCGGGTTCTCGGTCTGGTACTTGGCCAGCGCACCCAGGAACGCGTCCGCTGCGTAGGACGGGTCCATGATCTGCGCCGCGGTGCCCCAGCCGCACGACGGGCGCTGCTGGAACAGCCCCAGCGAGTCACGGTCGCCGTAGTTCAGGTTGTTCAGCTCGGACTCCTGCATGGCCGTCGCCACCGCGACGACCGCCGACCGGACGCCCATCTTCTTGGCCAGCGCCTGGTGCACGATCGTCTTGGCGTTCTCGTACTGCGCGGTCGTCAGCGGCATGTTCTCCTGCGGGCCGTAGAACGAGACCGGCCGCACGACCTCAGCCGCCGACAGGGCGCCCTTGACCTTGGGGTTCATCCGGTGCGCCTGCGTCTCCAGTACCTGGTGCCAGGTCATCGGCGCCGCGGCCGACGGCTGCCGGGCCGATCGCGCGCTGGCCGACGGGCCTGCGCCGCGTGCTGCCGGACGACCGCGGGGTGCTGCACTACGGCTGCGGACGCAGAGGAGGCGACAGCGGTACCGGCGCCTGCCAGTGCCGCGACCGAGCCCGCGTAGAGCAGGGCCTTGCGGTATCCGCGGATGCCATTGGTGCTGCGCATGTGGGGGGATTCCTTCCTGTCTGGCCCCGCCCATGGCCGCACGGCGCACTAGGCCCGGCGGACAAGGTGGCGGAGTCGCGAGGACGGGACGGCTCGTCGGGGGACGGGTCCCGGAGGGGATCTCGCTGCGTTACGGGACTCTGACGCGGCGTCACCAGATCCGGTTTCCGGATGAGACGCACGTCACTACTAGCCAGTAACCCCGCTCACACAGACAGCTCGCCAGACGGCATAAACCGTGGCATACCGCTCGCTGATCAGGCGATCCCGCCCGCCTGTGCTGGATTTCTGCCGTCAGAACGATCGAAATCCGGCACCGTGTGCGCACAAGGCGGCAGATCTAGGAAGAAGACGCCTCACGGGGCGCTGGTCGCCGGCCCCTGGAAGGTGTAGGTGTAGGCGACGTCATGATCAATCCAGGCCAGGAGCTGACCGTTGGCCGGGTCGATCACCAGCGTCTCTTCGCCGAGCCTGAGCGCGGTACCAGTCCGGCCGAGCGAGTCGATGTAGTCGGCTGTCGACCGCGACGCCGGGAATGCTGGCCGCCACCTCGTAGAGCGCCGCCCGCAGCGCGGGCGATGCCGGAGTCTCTACCAGCAGGCCGAGCACGGTCGACCAGAGGTTCCGCGCCAGGCTGCCATCCGCGAGGCCCGCACTGTCGCGGGTCAGGACCGGTGCGAGCTTGGCCGGGTCGGTGGGCAGTGCGTAGATCTCCGTCCCAGGTCAGCCAGCCCGGCTTGGTGCCGAGATAGCCGAAGCCGGAACCGGCGGGGCTGATCCGCTGCGGGCCCGGCGCGAGGCTCCCGTCCGCCAGGACGGCGTCGCCGTTGTGGGCGATCCAGATGTCGCGGTGATACGTTCGGCCGTCCCGGACCTCGATCGAATCGGCCCGCCAGTAAGCGGCGTCCGGCCAGCCGCCCTGCTCTGCGTTGGCGGCCCTGGCGGCCTTGGCGGCCTCGCGGAACACGATCGCCGCGGTGACCGCCGTGCCCGGGGCCGGGGACGGATGCCCGGCGGCAGGGCGCTGGGCTGATAGCCCGGGGACCACGGTCACCGCCACGGCGGCCGCGGCCGCGACCGTGCCCGCGAAGATGATCTTTCTGGGCAGGCCAGCGGATCGCCGGGCCGCGGCTGGCCGCGGCGGTGCCGGTGCCGGCGCCTGCAAGGTGCGGGCATCCCGGAGCATCGACTCGAGTGCAGCGCGGCCGTTGCGCAGGCCGGCCGGCGTGATGTCGTCGACCCGGCCAGTCGAGGCGAGCAGCTCATCAAGGGCGTTCACGCTGGCATTTCCTTACCCGTCGCGGTGGTCATTTCGACTGTCGGTCGGCCGGGAAAGCTGGGACCGAGCGCCTGGAGTGCCCGCCGCCGGGCGCGGTGCAGACGGCTGCGGGCCGCCACTGAGCCGATGCCGAGTACCTCGGCGGCCTCGGCCGGCGTCAGCCCTTCCCACGCCACGAGCAGGAGCAGTTCGCGGTCGCGCTCAGACAGGACGGTCAAGGCCGAGCGAAGTTGGCCGCGGTTCGCCTCGGCGTCGAGCCGGGCATCGACCGCGTCCCAGTCCATGCCGGGATCCGGCGCCGCGACCCAGTGCGCCGCTCCCGGCCGGAAGTGCCGCCGCAGGACGTTCCGCGCGATGCCGTAAAGCCAGGGCAGTGCGCTGCCGCTGGCATGGGCCTCGACCCTGGTCCGGCCATCGAGGCGCGGCGATGAAGACCTCGGAGAGCAGGTCCTCCGCCGCCGATGGGCCAGCGCGCCGGGCCAGGTACCGGAACACGGCGGGGGCATGTCGCTCGTACAGCACGCCCATCCATTCCGGCTGGCCGGGCAGGCTGGCGAGAATCTCGCTGTCCGGCCGCTGGTGTCCTGTCACACCCCTCCTATGTCAACAGGACAGCAAGCGTTGCACGAGCACGCGAGGGCCGGGCGGGTGCCGAGCCGCGTCAGGCGGCGGTGGGCCGGATCCGCAGGCCGGCCCGCTTACGCGCTTCCTGCCAGAGCGCCGCGTACTCCCGGGCGGCGACGCTGCGGGGCGCGAACGCGGCGACCGGGGCGCGCTGCACCGACATCTGCTCGATCACCGACAGCGCCGGGATGGCCGCGGCCGCGAAGTCCGGCCGCTGGGTCGGCAGGTCCCGGGTGATCTGGGTGTGCAGCCGCTTGCGGCGGTCGACCATCGAGAAGAACGCGAGCACCTCTGGCCGGTGGCCGTTGAACTCGCCGACGAACTCGGTCAGCTGATCCAGCGTGCGCACCGACAGCGTCGTCGGGATCAGCGGGACCAGCAGCAGGTCCGCCGCGTGCAGCACGCTCTCCGACAGCAGCGAGATGCTCGGCGGGCAGTCCAGGATCACCGCGTCGTACTCGCTCTTGAGCGGCGCGAGCAGGCTGGCCAGCCGGCGCTCGGGCTTCTTCGCCGCGTCTAGCAGCAGGTCCAGGTTGCGGTAGGTGAAGTCGGCGGGCAGCAGGTCCAGGTTGTCGAAATCGGTGCCCTTGATGGCGCCGTCGAGCGGCCTGCGGCCCTGGATCAGCGCCTTGCCGCCGCCCTTGACCCGCGGCTTGACCCGGAACAGGAAGCTCGCCGCGCCCTGCGGATCGAGATCCCACAGCAGCACCCGGAAGCCGTCTCTGGCCGCGAGATAGCTCAGGTTGACGGCGGTGGCGGTCTTGCCGACGCCGCCCTTGATGTTGTAGGTCGCGAGGATCCTCATGTTCCGCCCGGTTCAGTGAGTGCCGCCAGCCGCGCCTGGCTCGGCCTGCTGGCGAAGGCTGCGAACTTGCTGTCAAACTCCGCCCGCGCCTGCCGCTGGCGACGGGCCAGACCGGCCGCGATCTCGCCCATGGCCAGCAGCGTCGCGGCCGGGGCGGCCCGCTCGGCCAGCATCCGCTCCGCGAACGCGTGGATCTCGTCCCGCTGCACCTCGGCGTCCTGGAACTCGCCCAGGCAGTCCTGCAGGGCCTTCAGCTCACGGACCGCCTGCCAGCGCAGTTCCGGATCGTGCAGCGAGCCGAACAGCTCGATCATGTACCGCAGCTCTTTGCAGTCCTTGCGCAGCTCGTGCAAGTCGGCCGCGGGCGACGCCGCGGTGATCCGCTGCCCGGCCCGCAGTGCCCGCGCCTGCGCCTCCGCGAGCCGCTGCCCGGCCAGTTGCGCGGCCGTGGGCCGCTTGCGGGGCGGCCGCACGGCGGCCAGGTCCGCCCGCCACTGCCGGGTGAGCCGGCCGAACCGGGCCGACCGCAGGCCGCGGGCGAGGTCACGGTGCGCCGCCGCCCGCGCCCGCGTCAGGTACTGCAGGAACGGGCGCAGGTCCGCGGCGTCGGCACCCACGAGGCCGGCGGTCATCTCGCCAAAACCGAGCAGGTAGACATCCAGATCCCGGGTGGGGGTCGTCAGATCGCCGAGCCACTTGAACTCCGGCCGGTACTGGCCGGCCAGGCCGCCTGGCAGCACCCGTCCCGCCAGCTTCAGCGCCGAGCGGGTCCGTCTGATCGCGATGCGCAGATCGTGCAGGAACTCAGTGTCCACGTCCTTGATGGCGCCGGGCACGTTGATCTCGATCGCCTCGAGCTGCGCCGTCAGGATGGCCGCCAGCGCCGCGGCGGCGGGCATCGCCGCGGTCAGCTCGACCGCCGTTGTGCGCCGGCCCGGATGCTGGCCCGCCGCATCCAGGGCCAGATCCAGCGGCGACCGGCCGCTGAGAGAGATCCCGGCGTTCGCCGCCAGCGCGCTGCTGAGCCGGTCCGACTGCGCCTGGTACCCGCGGACCGGGAGCACCGACAGGCGGAGCGCGGCATGCACCCGGGCCGGGTAGCTGACCGACATCTCGTCCACGACCAGCCGGGCCACCGTCTTGGTGTCCGAGTTCAGGACGCGATGCTCGCGAATGCGGCTCGCCGCCCGCGCCACCGGGGCGAGCGCCCGGATGCCCGCGACCGGCTCCAGCAGTTCCCGCAGCGGCCCGGCCGGGAGCGCCGCCGGCAGGCTCGGCCAGGACAGCCCGCCTGCCTTACCGTTGGGCCCGGGCACCGGGAGGCTGGCCAGCGGCTCGCCGTCCCGGCCGGTGAGGACCAGCTCCGTGCCGCCCCGGCCGGCCCGCTGTTCCAGCGCGAGTCCGGCCCGGTAGAGCCGCCAGTCGAAGGTGTCGAGCCAGACCCGCCGGACCTGCCGGGCCGGGCCGTCGCCGACCGTCGTGAAGGGCGTGCCGACGCCGCTGGCTACCGCGGTGAGGGTCTCGTGCCTGGCTCCCGCGCCGCCCTCGACAACGAAGTCGACGGAGCCGTTCTGCACAGTAATGACCTCATCCGCACCAGTAATCGAGAATTCGGAGAATCACAAATAACTCAGACATCCAGCCTTAATCTCCCGCGTTTACCAAGCTACCAGCGCGATCTGACTGCTGCCAGGTGCTTGCAGGCGCGCTTGGCGTACGCGCTTCGTGCCGGTTGCCCCCGCGCGGCCCTCCGGTACCGTTAGCTAGTGGATCTTGCGGCACGAGAAAGGTAAGTCCCGATGCGAGCAGGCGGCGGTTCCCGGTGAGCGACACCTGGACGACTGTCTCCTCCCTGGTCACCGGCTTCGGCACGCTGGTACTGGCGATCGCCACGTTCCAGGCGGTGCGCTCGGCCAATAAGGCCGCCAGGGTTGCCGAGGAGGCATTGCTGGTCGGGGTGCGCCCGCTGCTGGTTGCCTCCCGGCTGGACGACACCGAGCAGAAGGTGTTCTACGGCGACGGCAAGTTCGAGCGGATCCAGGGCGGCCGCGGCGCCGCCGAGGTCGACGGGGGCAACGTCTACCTGGGCCTTTCGCTGCGCAACGCCGGCCGCGGTATCGGCGTGCTGCACGGCTGGCGGTTCAGCGTCGGCCGCCAGCCCATGGACGGGCATCCGCCCATCGCCGACTTCCATCAGCACCAGCGCGACATCTTCATCGCGCCCAACGACATCGGCTTCTGGCAGGCCGCGTTCCGCGACGACAGTGACCCGCTGTACGGGGAGGCGATCGCCGCGGTCCGATCGCGCGAGATGCTCACCGTCGACGTGCTCTACGGCGATCACGAGGGCGGCCAGCGGGCGATCAGCCGGTTCACCCTGCAGCCCCATGGCGACGCCGACCAGGACCCGGTCTGGCTGGCCTCGGTCGTCCGGCACTGGAACATCGACCGGCCCGACCCGCGCTAGCGCACCTGACGGCGAGCAGGGAGGATGTCCCTAGCGCACACGCAAAACGGGCAGGAGCTTCCATGTTGCAGGTCTTCGGGTTTGACCGCATCGGTGTCGTCATCGGGGACCTCTACTTCATCGATCCCAGCCCGCGGCCCGGTCAGGAAGGGGCGGAGCGCGGCGTCCGGCTCGAGGTGCGCATGCTCAGGCCCGGCGAGCTGGTCGGCTCCATCTACTCGGCGCGACCCATCACGATCGGCGAGCCCGTGTGGCGGGCGGACCTGCTGGAGAGCGTCGACAGCCCGCCCGGCAGCCTGAACCGCGCCCACCACCACCCCGCCATGAGCAACTGGGAGCCGCACCGGCGCGTCTTCGACGAGCGGCTGTCTAGCGATCCGGTCGGCTGGATCGGCGCGCAGCTCGCTGACCTGGAGACCCTGCTCGCGAACGCGGGTGTCGAGCTCGATGACGAGCTGGCGGCGGATGCCGAGCAGCTGCGCGGCAGCGCCGCCGAGATCCAGCGCGCCGTGAGCTCCATGCTCGACAAGGTCAAGTCCGGCGAGCTGGCCGGGGCGCCGGCGGACGACGGACTGACTAGCGTCCGGGTCAGCTGGCTGTAGCCGGCCCGGGGCTCCAGCCGCGCAGTCAGCCTCGGGTCAGGCCCGGCCGAGCGCCTGCTCGATGAGCTCGGCGTCCGCGAGCAGTTGCTCGTCGGCGTGCGGCCGGCCCGCGCACTGCAGGCCGAGCGGTAGTCCTCCGGCCTGGCCGGCGGGCACGCTCACCGCGGGCAGCCCGGCCAGGCTCCACGGCACCGACATCACCGGGTCGCCGGTGCTCGCGAGACCGGCGGGGGCCGGGCCGGTCGCCGCGGGCGTGATCCAGGCATCGATATCGCGCGCTGCCATCTCGGCCGCCACCTGCGCCGCGAAACTGGGCTGGAACCTGACCGCGGCCGCGTACTCGCCCGCGCCGATCGCCTGGCCCGCGCGGATCATCGCCACGGTCGGCGGCCGGTAGCCGCCGGGATGGCTGGCGTGCCAGCGCGCGTGGCCGCGCGCCAGCTCGTACCGGGTGATGACGTACAGCGCGCGCATGATCTCGCCGAAGTCGCCGGGCGCCTGCTCTTCTCGCACCGCGATCCCGGCCGCGCGCAGCCGGGTCACGTGCGCCGCGAACTGCTCCAGCGCGGCCGCACTCGCCGCTTCGAGGTAGGGTCCCGCCGGGATCGCGAGCACCGGCACCCGTCCGGCGGCCCGCGGCCGCCAGTCCGCGCACAGCACGGCCGCGGCCTGGGCCAGCCCCGCGACGGCGGGCGCGAACCAGCCAACGGTGTCCAGGCTCGGCGCGTAGGCGATCACGCCGTCCGCCGGGACCCGGCCGTAGGTCGGCCGGAAGCCGGCCACGCCGCAGTACGCGGCCGGGCGGATCACCGACGCGATCGTCTGCGTGCCGAGGGCCAGCGGCACCATCCCGGCCGCGACCGCCGCGGCCGACCCGCTGCTGGAGCCGCCGGGCGTGTGCCCGGGCGCGCGCGGGTTCCGGGTCGGGCCCGGCGCGATCACCGCGAACTCGGCGGTGACCGTCTTGCCCGCCACGAGCGCGCCGGCGGCTACCAGCCGGCTGACCACAGCGGCCTGCGGCCCGGCCAGGACCTCGGCCGGCACGCCGGAGCCTGCCCTGGTCGGCAGGCCGTCCACCCGGATGACGTCTTTGACTCCCGCGACCAGTCCGTACAGCGCCGGCAGGCGTGTCGCGCCCGCGGACCGCGCTTGCAGGTCCGTCGCCGCGGCCAGCAGCCGCGCCCGGCGGCCCGGCTCGGGCACGAACGCGCGAATGTCCGGATCGGCGCGCTCGATCCGGTCGCACACGGCCGCGGCAGTGCCAGCCAAGTCACGGCCAGCCAGATCACGGCCAGCCAGATCACGTCCGGCCGGATGGCCGGCCGCCGGATTGCCACCCGGCAGATCGCCGGTCATCGCCCGGCCCGGCTCAGAACGGCGTGCTGCCCAGCCATGCCGTCAGGATTTCCTGGTCGCCGTGCACGGTCACGGACTGATCCGACGGCGGCAGCCGCCGCATGAGCACCAGCAGCAGGCTCTGCGCCGGGCCGGTCAGCGCCGCGTCGCCCTTGCCATGGCCGGGCTCGACGACGATGCCGTCCGCGGTGTTGCGGATCAGCCACTCGCCGCCGTCCAGGTCGTCGTCGGTGGCGTGCAGGTGCAGCAGCGCGCCGGCCGGCAGCGCCGCCGCGCGGTCGTCCGGGCTGCCGGGATTCGGCCCGCTCATCACGCCGACCCACTCGTCGATCGCGTCGGCGGCCAGGGCGGGGTCCATGGCCGGCACCTGGCCGGCCGCGAGCTGCGCGTCGGCGAGGTGCACGAGCGTCTCGGCCGCCATCCGGCGGCTCCAGAAGGTGGCCGGCACTGGCCCGACGAACGACCACACGACACCGTCGCCGACGTCGCGGACCGAGTCGGTCAGCAGGCGCGCGCCTGCTCGCAGCCACGCTCCCCGCTCGGACGGCTCGGCCGGCAACGCTCCGTCCGGCACGGACCGGAACGAGATCGCCGCCGCGGCCCTGGTCCGGACGATCTCCGCCGCCCACCGGTGCGCGCGGCCCGCGTGCGTGGCCAGCTGGCGCAAGTTCCACTCCGGGCAGGTCGGGATGGGCAGGTCGGGACCGTGCGCGGCCAGCAGGTCGGCCAGTTCGGCGGCGCCGGATTCGATCTGCTCGTAATGCCGGTCGGGGCTCAGTTGCGTCATCCGTATTCCTTCCGCGGGTCCGGCTTCGGCCACCCTAACGTCTCCGGCCCGGCGGCTATGCCCGGGTCGCGATGACCTTGAACGAGCGCTCGGCCCCGGTTGGCCGCGCGTGAGAAGATCGGCGGGAATCGTCGTTCCTGGCCGGGCGTCAGTGGGCCGCCGGCCTCCTGGAGGGGGTCTTGTTGGCGCGCAAGCTCGGGCTCTACGCAGTTCCCATTCTCGTCGTGATGGCCCTGGTGCCGGCCTCGGCGGCCATAGCCGCGCCGGCCACCGGCGGCCGCACGTGCACGACCTGGGTCACCACCGCCAGCCGCAATGTCGGGACCGGGGACAACCAGCTCGAGGCGGTCACAGCCGTGTCGTCCCGCGACGTGTGGGCCGTCGGCCAGTACTTCGTCGGCGCGAATACGAACACGCTGATCGAGCACTGGAACGGGACGGCGTGGAAGGTCGTCAGCAGCCCCAGTCCCGGTTCGGTTAACTCGCTGAATGCCATCTACGCCGCGTCCGCAGCCAATATCTGGGCCGTCGGCGGCTACGCCAGCGGCGCTTCCGCCGCACACACGCTGATCGAGCACTGGAACGGCAAGACCTGGAAGGTCGTCAAGAGCCCGAACGCGGGTGCACTGACAAACGCGCTCAGCGGGGTGCGCGGCACCTCTGCGCGAGACGTCTGGGCCGTCGGCTATACAGAGATCGCCTATCCGAGGTTCAACACCCTCGTCCTGCACTGGAATGGCACGGCCTGGAAGGTCGTCAAGAGCGCGAACGGGGACAACCAGTCGAATCAGCTCACCGCCGTGCGGCCGCTCTCGGCCGCCGACGCGTGGGCGGCCGGGTGGTACACCAAGGGCTCGACCAACCGGTCGCTGATCGAGCACTGGAGCAAAGGTCGCTGGCACGTCGTCCGCAGCCCCAACGGCTCCGACTCCACCAACGAGCTCATGGGGGTGCTGGCCACGTCCGCCACTAGCGCCTGGGCGACGGGCTGGGACTACAACCCCGCCATCCACGCCGACCGGACGCTCCTGCTGCACTGGAACGGCAAGGTGTGGAAGCACGCGTTCAGTCCTAATACCGGCGCGGGCAGCAATGACCTGTACGCCATCGGCGGCACGTCCGCGGCGAACATCTACGCGGTCGGGACCTACCTGACCAGCACCGGCGGGAAGGCGCTCATCCTGCACTGGAACGGCCGCCACTGGCGGGTAATGGCGGGCCGGAACCCCAACGAGAACAACTCCTTCAGCGCGGTCTTCGCCCTCTCGCCGGGCAGCATCTGGGCCGTCGGCAGCACCAGTACGAGCAGCACGACCCGCACGCTCATCGAGCACTGCCGCTAGGAGCACCGGACATGACCTCGTGGCAGGACGTGGAGCAGGCCGAGCCCGAGTTCGCCGCTCGAGTGCGGCAGCTCTTCGACGCCGGCCGGCACAAGACGATCGCGACGCTGCGGGCCGACGGCGCGCCGCGCATCTCCGGCATCGAGTGCGAGTTCGCCGACGGTGAGCTGAGGTTCGGCTCGATGGCGGGCGCCCGCAAGGGTGCGGACCTGCGCCGGGATCCGCGGTTCGCGCTGCACGGCCCCGTGGTACACCCGGTGGAGGGCCACGAAGCCGAGTGGCCGGGCGAGGCGAAGATCGCCGGGCGGGCGGTGCCCGCCGGGCCGGTCGGCGACGCGGCCGACGGGGAGCTGTACCAGGCGGACATCGCCGTGGTCGTCATCACCCACCTGAGCCCGGAGGCCACGCTGCTGGTCATCGAGTCCTGGACCCCGGACCGCGGACTGCGCACGGTGCAACGCGAGTGACCGTGCGTCAGCCGCAGGTCAGAGCATCGGGTTTACAGCTTTGACAACCAGAGCCTAGCTCCGGGAGCCTGGGGTTGACAGCACTGTCAACCGGGAGGCCACGATGCACGGACTGCACAACCGGCGGCGGGCGGCACCGTCCGCGGCTGCGATCGACGCGGCGACATCTGATCCGGGCCGTCGGCCCTGGTCGCTGCTGATCTTGCTCTGCGTCGCGCAGTTCATGGTCATCCTGGACGCGACCGTCGTAAACGTCGCGCTGCCCTCGATCGCCCGCTCGCTCAGCTTCACGACCGGCGGCCTGCAGTGGGTGGTGACCGCGTACGTGCTGGCCAGCGGCGGTCTCGTGCTGCCCGGCGGGCGGGCGGCCGACGTCATCGGGCGGCGGACGGTGTTCCTGGCCGGGCTCGCCGTCTTCACCGCGGCGTCGCTGGCCAGCGGGCTGGCCCCGACCGCCGGGGCGCTGATCGCGGCCAGGGCCGGGCAGGGCGCGGGCGCCGCGCTGCTGACCCCGGCTGCGCTCGCCATCGTGACGGACGCGTACTCCGGCCCGCAGCGCGCGACGGCCCTCGGCACGTGGGCCGCGATCGGCGGAGCGGGCGCGGCGGCGGGGGTGCTGGCGGGCGGGATGCTGACGACGTGGCTCGGCTGGCGATCGATCTTCCTCGTGAACGTCCCGGTCGGGATCGCGGCCGGCCTGGTGAGCCTGCGGCTGATCCCGCGCGCGACCGGTAACGGCCCGCGGCGGGCGCTCGACCTGCGCGGCGCAGTGCTCGCGGTCGCCGGGCTGGTCGGCCTCGTGGACGCGATCTCCGCCGCACCTGCACACGGCTGGGCGTCCGCGCGCACGATCGCGGCGCTCGCCGTCGCCGCGGTCCTGCTGACCGCCTTCGGGCTGGCCGAGCGCGCTGCGGTCAGGCCCCTGGTCCCGCCGGGCACCTGGCGGAATCGCACTCTCGTGGCGGGCGTGCTGGTCATGCTCGGCGCGACCGGCATCCTCGTGGGAACGTTCTTCCTCAACTCGCTTTACCTGCAGGAGGTGCTCGGCGCGTCCGCGCTGCGCACGGGGCTGGAGTTCCTGCCGCTCGCGATCATCATCGGGGCGGGCGCGCACCTCGCCGGCCGCCTGCTCCCACGCGCGGGCTCGCGACCGCTGATCCTGGCCGGGCTGCTCCTGATGGCCGCCGGAGCGCTGCTGCTGAGCCGGGTGTCCGCGGACTCGGGCTACGTCACCGGACTACTGCCCGGCCTGCTCGTCATCGGCGCCGGCAGCGGCCTGGCGCTGCCCGCAACGGCGGTGACCACCATGAACGACATCGCGCCGGACCGCGCGGGCCTGGCCTCCGGCCTCCTGAGCACCGGGCACGAGATCGGCGCTGCGCTGGGCGTCGCCGTGTTCTCCGCCGTCGCGGTCGCGGCCAGCGGCGGGATCGCGGCCGGCTACCGGCATGGGTTCAGCGTGATGATCGGCGTGGCGGCCGGACTTGCGCTGCTCGCCGCAGCGGGAGTGCCGTCGGTGCGGCCCGCGGCCGGCGTCCGCGTCGGGGTGCACTGAGATGGCACCTAAGGGGACCACCGGCTATCAGCGGCACACCGCGCAGCGCAACGTGACTGCGATCCTGGACGCGGCCGAAGACCTCATCCGACTGCACGGCCAGACGAACATCTCCGCGGTAGCCGCGCAGGCGGGCGTGTCCAGGGTGACCGTCTACGCGCACTTCCCGACCTGGGAGGCACTGCTGGAGGCGACGGTCGAGCGGGCCGTCGGCCAGGTCATGTCGGCGCTGGCCGCGCTGCGGCCGGAGGACGGGCCGCCCGCCGAGGCTCTCGACCGGCTCATCGCGGGCGCCTGGCAGCACCTGGCCCGGTACCAGGGGATGGCGGCCACGGTGGCCGAACTGCTCAGCCCGGACGCGATCAGCCGCACCCACGCCGCGGCCCATCAGGCCATCGCATCGCTGCTCGCCCGCGGCCAGGCGGACGGCAGCTTCCGCGCCGACCTGCCGGCTGGCTGGCTCACCGAGGCGTGCATCGCGCTGATGCACACGTGCGCGGACGGCGTGCGGGCCGGGCGCGTCGACCCGGCGGACGCCGGCCGGATCCTCACCACCTCCGTGCACGCCCTGTTCACCGCCACAAAGGAACCGGCATGAGCCGTCAGGTGACGCTCACGCCGATCGGTGTCGTGCGCGGCGGCCGCACGGACATCTACGAGGACGACTGGGGCCCGGAGATCGCCCGGATCGTGCTGGACCCGGAGCAGCTCGAACCGGATGCGACACTCGGGCTGGTTGACTTTTCGCACCTTGAGATCGTCTTCTGGTTTCACCGCGAGGAGCGCGTCCGCCGCGGCGCCGCGCATCCGCGCGGCAACCCCGCGTGGCCTGCTGTCGGGGTGCTGGCCGGGCATTCGCCGGTGCGCCCGAATCACCTGGGCGTATCCCGCTGCGCGCTGCTCGCGGTTGACGGCCTGGAACTGACTGTGCAAGGTCTGGACGCGATCGACGGCACGCCGGTCCTGGACATCAAGCCGTTCACCACCGCGTTCCAGCCGGCCGGGCCCATTCGCGAGCCCGGCTGGATACGGGAGCTGATGCGCGAGTACTACTGACTTGGAGCGAGGCGGCGAATCTAGGCTAGGTTGCCCGCCTTTACCCGCGCTAGCCCGGCCGGAGTCGCCATGACCGAGATCGACGAGGCCGAGCTGCTCGCGGCGGCCAGGGCCGGCCGGAGCCTCGGCGGCGCGGGGGACGGGCAGCGCCGGTCCGTCGCGGCCGCGCTGCTGCGCCGCTGCTGCCGCGAGCTGGCGGCGCAGGTCGACCCGCGCGGCCTGCAGCTGCGGGAGCTCGACGTCGCCGGTCCGCTGGACCTGGCCGGGATCGCGGTACCGTTCCCGCTGCGGTTCGACAACTGCGCCTTCGACAGCGTCTTCGTGGTCGAAGGCGCAGACCTGTTCGAGCTGGCGCTGACGGGCTGCGAGCTGCCGGGACTGCTCGGCAACGGGCTGCGGCTGCGCCGTGATCTGGACCTGTCCCGCTCGGTCATCACGGGCTCGCACGCGACCAGCGCCAGCATCGCCCGCCGGGCCGCGGTCTGGCTCAGCGAGTCCACCGTCGGCGGCCGGCTGATCTGCGTCGACACCCGGATCGACGGCCTCGCCGACCGGGCGCTGCACGCCGACCGCATCAGGATCGGCGGGTCGGCCAGGTTCATTCACCAGTTCACCGCGACCGGCGAGATCCGGCTCATCGGCGCTCGCATCGAGGGTGCGATCGAGTTCACCGGCGCCCAGGTCACCGCCGCGCAGGGCCTCTCACTCGACATCGAGGGCGCGTCGATCGCGGGCAGCATGATGATCATCGAGGACCCGAGCGGCCGCAAGCCGGAGTTCCGCGGCCGGATGGACCTCGGCGGCGCGAGCATCGCGGGCGGCATCCTCGTGCGCAACGCGGTCATCGACGCGGGCCGTCCGGGCTCGCCCTACACGAGCTACTTCAAGGCGTTCACGACCGGGGACGCGATCCGGGCCCGTGGCCTGTCGCTCGGCGGCGAGTTCACCCTGGAGAAGTCGCAGATCACCGGCGGCATCGACCTGGCCATGAGCGACCTGGGCAGCCTGTGGATCACCGCCGGCAGCACGATCAGCGCGCCGGGCGCCACCGCGCTGGAGCTCGCCAACGCCGAGATCCGCGGCTCGATCGTGCTCGGGAACCAGACCGCGGTGCGCGGCACGATCCGGCTGGAAGGCGCGGCCGTGCACGGCACGCTGGCGCTGCACGCAAAGCTCCGCGACCCGGAAAACCGGTCCCTGGTCGGCGCCACCGGCGTCAGCGTGGACGGCGACCTGTACCTGGAGAACCTGGATGCGGCGGGCGGCCGGCTGAACTTCCGCGGCGCCTCGCTCGGCATGGTCACCGCGGCCGGGGCGAAGCTCGCGAACCCGGCGGGCGACACGATCAATCTGCATCACGCCTCGATCGGCGGCCCGGTACGGTTCGTCGACGGGTTCAGTTCCGAAGGTGAGCTGGTGCTGAGCCGGTGCCGGGTCGAGGGCCGGCTGCTGCTGTCCGGCGGCTCGTTCACCTGCCCGGATCAGCACGGGCCGGAGCCGCGCAGCGCCATCGACGCGACCTCCGCGGTGGTCAGCGGCGGGCTTGACCTCGGCTGGGCCGCCGTGTCCCCGCGGGTGGACTTCACCGATACCGCCGCCACGTTCCTGGCCGACGACCCGGCCACCTGGCCGGGGCAGTTCGCCATCTCGGGCCTCACCTACGAGCGGTTTCAGGCGCCGCAGGGCCTGCTGCCCAGGCCGATCTGGGACGCGCCGGCCAGATGCGCGTGGCTGGCCCGGCAGACGGCCTTCGACTCGGGGCCGTACGAACAGGCGGCCAGGGTCTTCCGCGAGCACGGCTACGTCAGCGAGTCCGAGCAGATCCTGATCGCGCAGCGCCGGCAGGCCCGGCTGGTGAGCCGGTCCACGGCGTCCTGGCCGCGGCGCGTGCTGGATCGCGGCTACGCCGCCGTCGGCTACGGGTACCGGCCGTGGCGGGTGTTGTGGCTCACCGCCGTCCTGCTCGTGCTCGTGGCCGTCTCGCTCGTGCTGCCGGCCGGCCGGGCCAGCATGCGGGCGAGCGACGGGAACGGCTACGTCTACAGCACGGCCGGCCTGGTGGCCACGCCCGCCGGACCGGCCGGACCGCGACTGACCGCGAGCCGCACCTGCGGCGACGGGGCCATCCGCTGCCTCAACCCGGCGCTGTACGCGGTCGACACCGTCGTGCCGCTGATCTCACTCGATCAGCGCTCGACCTGGTACCCCGACCCGCGAGTCCGTTACGGCGAGGCCATGGTGTGGTGGCTCGACCTGGCGACGATCCTCGGCTGGCTGCTGTCGTCGGTGTTCGTGCTGTCGCTGGCGCGCCTGTCGCGGCCCGGCTGATCCCGGCGCCCCGCCCGGCCGCCATCGCCGCCGGGCGGGAGTCCGGTCAGCCGGCCGGGACGAAGATCATGCCCTGCGGGCCGAACGCCGGCCCGCGCAGCGGCACCCGGCTCAGGTGCCCGGTCCACGGATTGAGCGCGCCCAGGTAGTTCGCCGGGAACCCCGGCGCCGGGCAAGTGGCCGGGGCGTCACTCTGGTCGCACGGCGTGACCGCGGCGAAGATCTCACCGCGCCGGAACGGTCCGGTCACCACGTCGACGGTGCCGCCCGCGGTGTTCGAGCCGAACAGCCGCCCGGACCGGGTGCGCACCCACGCGGTGTCGTCCACGGACCTGCTCAGGTGCAGCACCCACAGCGCCAGGCGAGCCCGGCCGGGCGAGACGAAGATCTGCTCCTGGTCGCCCTGGCTGGTCAGCATGAAGTCGCCGCGGAACCGGGGCGCGCTGGCGGGCACGACCTCGTTGGAGTCCGGGTCTACCAGCGCGAGCCGGACCCGCTGGCCGCGGTGGCGCCCGGCGTTCGCGACCCGCGCGGTCGCCTCGTCGTAGAACAGCGGCTGCATGCTGACCTGGCGCCTGACCGGGTGGAAGCGCGCGATGTAGACGGCCGGGTAACCAGGCTGCGGCGCGGCCTTCCCGGTGGTGCCGGGCGCCGAGGCGCTGATGAGGACCGCGCCCCGGTAGACGGAGATCGCGTCGGTGCCGCCGAAGTGCGGTAGCGGCTTGCTGTAGGCGTAGTGCCGGACCCGGCTGCCCGGCGGGCCGCCGGGCCGGATCGTGTACAGGCTGGACTTCGCGTCCTCGTTGACCGTCGCGATGACGAACTGCGCGCGCGGGTCGGCGGTCAGGCCGTCGCACTTGCCTTTGATGTCCCACTTCCCGAGCACCCGTCCGGCGGTGCTGAGTTCCACCACTGTGCTCTCGGTGTTCCCGTCGGCGCTCGGCTCACCCTGCGGGCCGACGCCGTTCTGGAAGCCCGCGAACAGATGACCGCCCAGCATCGTGATGTCATCGGGGCCCGACAGCGGCTCGGTCGTGCGTGTCGCGGAGCCAGGCGGGGTGAACGTGTGCGTCAGCCGGGCGCCGTCGAGAATGACGCGCACCCGGAAGCGCGGAGCGTGGTGCGAGGGCCGCGCAACGGCTGCGACGGCCGGCCCGGCCGCCGTGACACACGCGACGGCCGCGGCGGCGGCCGTGACGAGCTGAGCTGTCCGCCGTGCTCTCATCGGCAGATCCTTCCGTAGCGGGTGTACCGGCTGTTAGAAGGCACCAGTCGTACTCCGCCTGCCTGACGCCTCCGCGTCGGGCGGCCAGCGGCCGGGTGAACGGCGGGCAAAGCAACTGCCGGCCAGGACGCCCGCCGTGACCGTGGTGGCGCAGCCCTTCCGCCCGGATCGCCGGCTCGTCAGACTGGGCACATGGACGACTTTGACGTTCTTGTGATCGGGTCAGGCCCGAGCGGACAGAAGGCAGCCATCGCGGCGGCGAAGCTCGACCGCCGCGTCGGGCTGGTGGAACGACCGAACATGCTCGGCGGCGTCTGCCTGAACACCGGCACGATCCCGTCCAAGACCCTGCGCGAGGCCGTCCTGTACCTGACCGGCCTGGACCAGCGCGAGATGTACGGGCAGAGCTACCACGTCAAGGAAGAGATCACGATCGGCGACCTGAGCGCGCGCACCCACCACGTGGTCAGCCGGGAGGCCGACGTGGTGCGCAACCAGCTGACCCGCAACCGGGTGGCGATACTGACCGGCTCGGCCCGGTTCACGGGCCCGAAGACGGTGGACGTCGAGGACGGCGGGGGCCGCAGCCGGACCATCACGGCGGACAAGATCATCATCGCTACCGGGACCCAGCCCGCGCGGCCAGCCAGCGTCGAGTTTGACGGGCGCACGATCATCGACTCCGACGGCGTGCTCGAGCTGGACCGCATTCCCCGCTCGATGATCGTCGCCGGGGCCGGCGTGATCGGCATCGAGTACGTGTCGATGTTCGCCGCGCTCGGCACGAAGGTGACGGTGATCGAGCAGCGGGACCGGATGCTGGAGTTCTGCGACCTTGAGGTCGTCGAGGCGCTCAAGTACCACCTGCGCGACCTGGCGGTGACGTTCCGGTTCGGCGAGACCGTGACCGCGGTCGAGTCGCGGGCCGAGGGCGCGATCGCTGAGCTCGCGAGCGGCAAGCGGATCCTCGCCGAGACGGTCATGTACTCGGCCGGCCGCCAGGGCATGACCGCCGATCTCGACCTGGAGTCCGCCGGGCTGGGCGCCGACGGCCGCGGGCGGATCACCGTCGACGAGTTCTACCGCACGACCGTGCCGACGATCTACGCGGTCGGCGACGTCATCGGCTTCCCGGCGCTGGCCGCCACGTCGATGGAGCAGGGCCGGCTGGCCGCCCACCACGCCTGCGGCGAGTCCGTGCACGCCGCCCACCTGCTGCAGCCGATCGGCATCTACAGCATCCCGGAGATCAGCTTCATCGGTAAGACCGAGGACCAGCTCACCCGGGAGTGCGTGCCGTTCGAGGTCGGCGTGTCGCGCTACCGCGAGCTGGCCAGGGGCCAGATCATCGGTGACTCCTACGGCGTGCTGAAGCTGCTGGTCTCGCCGCTGGACCACACGCTGCTGGGCGTGCACGTGTTCGGCACCGGCGCGACCGAGCTGGTGCACATCGGGCAGGCGGTGATGGGCTGCGGCGGGACGGTGGACTACCTGGTGGACGCCGTGTTCAACTACCCGACCCTGGCCGAGTCGTACAAGGTGGCCGCGCTCGACGCGACCAACAAGATGCGCCAGGTGGAGCGGTTCTCGGCCTAGGGCCGGGAACGGGGCGGCGCCAATCTCGCGGGCTCAGCCGCAGCCGCAGGCTCCGCCGCAGCAGCCACCGCCGCCGCCGGCCCTGGGCTGACCCGCCGAGCTGGCCCGGCCGCCGACGGCCACGGTAGACAGCAGCTTGACCGTGTCGTCGTGGCCCTCCGGGCACGTCGCCGGGGCGGACGCCTCGCTCATCGGCCGGCTCTGCTCGAAGGTGTCTCCGCAGGCCCGGCAGCGGTACTCATATCGCGGCACGGGACGATTCTACCCAGCCGGGCGGCTGCCTGCGGACATCGCGGGCTCCGCCGCACGATCGTGGAGTGTCTGGGGGCTGTCAGCCCCCAGACGCTCCACTCAAAGGCGCCGGGCCGTCAGGGGAAGCTGGGGGACAGGTGCCAGGTGAAGGTCAGCGGCAGCCGGGCCGCATGCGGCCGGGTGAGGCTGCCGGTGTGGATCTCGGTCAGCCGGCTGAAGTACTTCTGGCTCGGGTGGTGCGGCCGGGGGAGGGCCCGCCAGGCGGTGAGGAGCACCGGGTAGGTGTAGATCTTCCCGCTCGCGCAGGACGGGTTGCAGTCATTGACGTGCTCGGTACCGCTGCCGTAGGCGACGTTCTTCCAGCTGACCCACCGCATGCCGGTGATGTAGTCGCTGCCGTCCCCGCACAGCCGGTTGAAGGTCGCCGGCTTCACGTGCGCGCCCGAGCAATCAACGATCACGATCGTCTTCGCCGCTGGCGCGGCGGTAGCCGCGAATCCCACTCCGGACGCCGCGATCGCGGCGACGGCCGCCGCGCCCGCCACTACGCCGCCCAGCACGCCCGCGCGCTTCGACAACAGCTTCATGATCCCCACCCAATCCTTTGCCTGCCGGTGCCAGCGCCGCTGGCGATGAGTTTTCTCACCGTAAGACTGCGCTGGCGCCGCCCGGTTGCAAAGGGGCGCCGGGATTTTCAGTCCGCGTACGACGTGGCAGGCCGGGCGGAGGGAGGCTCCCCGTTCCCGGCGGCGTGACCAGTGCTCACGGTGCGCCCGTTCGCGGCCAGACCGGTAGCCGCGACCCCAGCGGCGGCGTGCGAGGCCGCGGTCTCGACCGCGAGGGCGGGCTCGGGCTCCTGCCAGTAGAACTGCTTACCGCGCAGCAGCGAGATCAGCGCCCCCGCCACCGACATGCAGATGGCGGCGGTGAACACGATCACCAGGCCATGGTGGAACGGGGCCGAGATGAGGTTCGGGAAGAACTGGTGGCCGGTCAGCACGGCGACGTTGTGCGCGGGGAGCTTGCGGAGGACGCCGCTCGGGCCGAGCAGTCCCTTGACCGGGTTGTAGCCAAGCAGCGCGGAGAACAGCGTGCTGACCGGGGGCAGGCTCGCGACGTGGTGCGCGGCTGCGGCCGGGACGCCCTGCGCCCGCAGCCCGGCCGACAGCGTCCTGGGCAGCGTGTTCGCCAGCCCCGCGATCATCAGCGAGAAGAAGATGCCGATCGACAGCGACATGCCCGAGTTCTGGAAGACCGACCGCATGCCGGACGCGGCGCCGCGGTACTGGGCGGGCACGCTGCTCATGATCGAGGAGGTGTTGGGCGCAGCGAACAGACCCGAGCCGATGCCGTTGCAGAAGATCAGCGCGGCGAACGCCGGATAGGGGAAGTTCACCGGGAGCAGCAACAGACCGGTGAACGCGCACGCGGCCAGCAGCAGCCCGGCCGTGGCGAAGATCCGCGACCCGAACCGGTCCGACAGCGTGCCCGAGATCGGGCCGGCGATGAGGAACCCCGCGGTCAGCGGCAGCATGTAGATGCCCGCCCACAGCGGCGTGACGGTGAAGTCGTAGCCGTGCTGGGGCAGCCAGATCCCGGCCAGCCAGATGACCAGCATGAACTGAAGGCCACCGCGGGCGATCGAGGCCATCAGGCCAGCCGCGTTCCCGGCGGCGAACGCGCGGATCTTGAACAGGCTCATCCGGAACATCGGCTCGGCGATCTTCGTCTCGACGATGCCGAAGATGACCAGGAGCGCGGCCCCTCCGATCAGCCCGGTCAGGACCTTCGGGTTCGTCCAGCCGGTCGGGTGGCCGCCATACGGCTGGATGCCGAACGTGATCGCGGCCAGCAGGCTGGTGGCGCCGACGGCGAACAGGATATTGCCGACCCAGTCGATGCGGGCCCGCCTGGTGGTGGCGATCTCGCGCAGGCTGCGGTAGGCCCAGAATGTGCCCCAGACGCCGATGGGCACGTTCACCCAGAACACCGCGCGCCAGTCCCAGGCGGCGAGCACGCCGCCCAGCAGCAGCCCGATGAACTGGCCTGCGATGCCGACGACCTGGTTGACGCCGAGGGCCATGCCCCGCTGCTTCGCCGGGAACGCATCGGTCAGGATGGCCGCGGAGTTCGACATCAGCATCGCGCCACCGAAGGCCTGGCCTACTCGCCAGAGGATGAGCCAGAGCGCGCCCGCGCTGCCCTGGGCCGGGTCGAACGACAGCGCGATCGACGCCAGCGTGAAGACGACGAAGCCGAGGTTATAGATCTTCACCCGGCCGAACATGTCCCCGAGCCGGCCGAGGGTGACCACGAGCACCGCCTGCACGAGCAGGTAGCCCATGATCATCCAGAGCACGTAGCTGATGTTGCCGGGCGCCAGCGGGCTCAGGTGGATACCGCGGAAGATGGCGGGCATCGCGATGATCACGATCGACCCATCGATCGTCGCCATCATCATGCTCAGCGTCGTGTTCGACAGGGCCACCCACTTGTACCGGTCCTGGTTCGGGCGCTGAGGCCCCTGCTTCTGATGCCTGCTGGCTGGTAATCGCTCCCATCGCCCAACCAGCTTACCTCGAAAAGGTTGCTTTACAGCAACTACCTACCTAGCAGACCCCGATCGTTACCTTGAAGCTCCACCACCATGGGCCTGGCCGGGGCAGGCGGCGGGCCGCGACCTCGGCCAGCCCGGTCAGCCCGATCTCGTCCTCGGTCGCACCCGCCCGCAGCAGCGCGGCGGCCCCGCCACGGGTGCGGGCCAGCAGCATCAGCCGCGCGGCGTCGCCGGTCTCGCGGGAGTGCAGCGCCAGCTCGGCGACGTACCGGAACTGGCCCGAGGCCCGCATCGTCGCGGCGTAGTCATCGCCGGCGTCCGGCGGCCGGAGCCCGCGCTCGATCTCGAGCCGGGTCACCAGGTCCTCGTACGCGGCGAAGGCCACGTCGGCCTCGGGATCCATCCGCGGCGGCCAGGCCGGCACGTACGCCACCAGCAGCCCGCCGGGTCGCAGTACCCGCCGGATCTCGGGCAGCGCGCGCACCGGGTCGAACCAGTGCATGGCGGTGCTCGCCGTCACGATGTCGGCGCTGGCGTCCGGCAGGCCAGTCCGCTCCGCGACCGCGTCCAGGACCGTGAACCGAGTCGGCCAGGCCGGCCCGGGCGGCCACCTTCGCGACCAGCACGGAGCGCATGTCGGCGCTCGGCTCCAGGGCCGTGACCTGGGCCGCGACGCCTGCCCAGACCATCGTCGACAGCCCGGTGCCGGCGCCGATGTCCACCACGTCGGGGGTCGCGACGCCCGACCACTGCACCAGGAATGCGGTGAGGTCGGGCGGCGGCGCGGGCCGGGCGGAGTCATAGCCGGGCGCGAATCCGGTGAACCGGGACGCCGCATCGGGCATGAGCCGCTCCTCTCCAGTCCGGGCCAGCTGTCACGATAGCCGCGGCTGCGGCGCGCCTGCCCTCGGCCCGGACCGGGCCGCCGGGCACACTGGTGCGGGGGCGTCGGCGTCGCAGGCGCGGGCCGTGAAAACGCAGGATCGGGGGACACCGGCATGCCTGGGCGGCCTGAGCGCGACGACGCCGGGGTGGTGCTGTTCCGGCGGCCGGGCGGCCGGGAACTGCGGGTACTGGCCGACGCCTTGCGAGCCGAGACGGCCGGCGGCGCGCTGCTCCTGCTGGCGACCGTGGCCGCGCTGGTGGTCGCCAACACGCCGGCCCGGCACGCCTACTACCAGCTGCAGCATCTCCAGATCGGCCCGCGCGCCCTCGGCCTGCACATCGGCCTGGAGGAGTGGGCCGCCGACGGCCTGCTCGCGATCTTCTTCTTCATCGCGGGCCTTGAGCTCAAGCGCGAGCTGGTCGCGGGGGAGATGCGGCACCTGTCGGCCGCCCTGGTCCCGGTGCTCGCCGCGCTCGGCGGCATGGTCGTCCCGGCGGTCATCTACCTCGCCGTCAACGCCGGGCATCCGGCCGCGCGGGGCTGGGCCATCCCGTGCGCGACCGACATCGCGTTTGCCCTCGCCGTGCTGGCCGTGACCGGGCGGTTCCTGCCGGCCGCGCTGCGCGCGTTCCTGCTCACGCTCGCGGTGGCGGACGACATCGGCGCCATCATCGTGATCGCCGTCGCGTACACCGCCAGCATCAAGGTGGTGCCGCTGGTGGCCGCGATCGCGCTGCTCGCGGTGTTCTGGCTGCTGCAGCGGATCCGCTTCACCCGGTGGTGGGTCGTGCTGCCGCTGGCGGTGATCATCTGGGCGCTCGTGCACGACTCGGGCGTGCACGCCACCGTGGCCGGGGTGGCGCTGGGCCTGCTGGTCCCGGTGACCGCGACCGGAGCGGCCGGCTCGCCCGCTGAGCACCTGGAGCACCTGGTCCGCCCCGTCTCGGCGGCATTCGCCGTGCCCGCGTTCGCGTTCCTGTCCGCGGGGCTGACGGTGTCCGCGGCCTCGGTGTCCGCGGTGTTCACCGGGCGCGGCGGGATCGGCGTGCTGGCCGGCCTCATCGCGGGCAAGGCGGTGGGCGTCTTCGGCGGCGCGTACCTCACCGCCCGGTTCACCAGGGCGCGCCTCAGCCCGGGTCTGTCCTGGGCTGACATCTTCGCCGTCGGCGTGCTGTCCGGCATCGGGTTCACCGTGTCCCTGCTCATCAGCGACCTGGCGTTCGGCGAGGGGTCAGCGCGGGCTGCCACGGCCAAGACCGCCGTCCTGGTCGCCTCGGTGCTGGCCAGCCTGCTGGCCTCCGCGCTGCTCATGCTCCGGAACCGGCGCTACCGGCAGTTGCAGGCAGCGGAGGCCGAGGCATAGCGCCGCGCTTGTAAACTGGCGCTTGACATGGCCCATAGCCGCAGGTCAGCATAGACGACCGTGAGTCCGAGCCGGGATGATCTTGCGCAGCTTGCTGGACGGCTAGGGGCCAAGGCGCGGGAACTCGCCGCGCGCTATCCAACCGGGGCAGGTAGCGCGAGGCGAGGCCCAGCGCGGGCCGGACCGGCCGGGCCAGCGGCAGCGACCGGATCGGCCGGGATCGCCGGCCGGCCGAGAATGCGGAGCTTGCGGGCACCGCGGAACCGGCCGAGAGCGCGGAGCCCGGCGGCGACGGTGACCTGGCCGCGGTGAAGAGCGCGCAGGAGCTGTCGCTCCTGGCGGCCGCGGCGCTGCGGCTGGCCGTGGACCTGGCCAGGGCATCCGGCCGGACCTGGCAGGAACTGGGCGATGTCCTCGGCGTGACCCGGCAGGCCGCGTTCCAGCGGTTCGGGCACCCGGTCGACCCGAGGACGGGGAAGCCGATGAATGAAGCCATGATTCCCGGCGCGGCCGAGCGCGCGACCCAGCTGATGATCGACTGGATCGAGGGCCGCTATGAGCAGGTCACGGCCGATTTCAATCAGATCATGGCGGAGAAGATGTCCGCCGCCGGGCTCGCCGACGCGTGGGCGCAGCTGGCCGGCCTGGTGGGCCGGTACGAGCAGATGGGGGAGGCCGCCGCGCGTCAGGCGGGCAACCTGACCATCGTCGACATCCCGATGACGTTCGAGGCGAGCGAGATGAAAGGACGGGTCGTCTACGACCAGGACGGCAAGGTGACGGGCCTGTTCGTGCTGCAGAAAGACGTGATCTGACGCGACGTCAGCCGATTTCCGGCTCGATGCTGGCGACGGTGGCGCAGTCGTCCGCGAAGGTGACCGTCACATCCACGTGCTGGCCGGACAGCACGGCCGGCAGCCAGTACTTGGCGTCGTCCCACATCAGCCCGAACGGCACCTCGTCCTCGGCGAACCAGCGCGGGCTGACCTCGTCGGAATTGGCCGCCTGGCCTTCAAAGGCCCAGGTGACGAACACCTGCGCGGTCTGATCCCAGGACGGCCGGGCCGGGAACAGGAACGTGATGCTGGCCATGTGCTGCAGCGAGTCAGCGGACACGACCAGGCTGGATTCCTCGTGCACCTCGCGCACGGCCGCGGCCGGGGGCTTCTCCCCGTCCTCGATGTGGCCGCCCAGGCCGACCCACTTGCCCGCGCCGAAGCCGGTCTTCTTCAGGCCGAGCAGCACCTCGGCTCTGCCGGCGCTGCGGCGCCGGATCAGGCACAGGCAGGTGCGCGTCATCATCGCCACAGCCTAGCCGCCACGTCCGCGCAGGCCGGGCAAGGCCGCGGTCCGGGGCGTGGCGCCGGGCCGCGGTCCGGGGCGTGGCGCCGGGCCGGCGCTGGCCTGGCCGCGGCTCAGGCCTCGCCCCGCGCCAGCCTGATCAGCCGGTCCAGGACGGCGCCGTCGCTCGCGCGCAGCCCGTCGTGCTCGTATTCATTGGTCACCCACCGGCGCAGCCCGCGGATGCCAGCCGCGGTCTGCAGGGAAAGCTCGCGCGGCACGTACATGTCGTCAAAGTAGATGGCCGCTGCCGCCGGGACCTCGCACTTGCCGAGCGTCGCCGGGTCGTACAGCGGCGGCCAGTCGGTCCGCGCGGCCAGCAACTCGGCGCACTCGGCCAGCGAGGCGAGCGCGGGGTCAAGCTCGAACGCCCACGGATAGATCATCTCGCCGGTGAACAGCACCGGCTCGTCGCCGGCCTCCAGGGCAGCGGCGGCGTCGAACTCTCCGAACTCGGCCCGGACGCGCTGCGCCGACCAGCGGGTCGCCGGACCCTGCGCGTAGCAGGGCTCGTGCAGCAGCGCGTACAGCGGCGCGGAGGCAAAGGTCAACAGCGACTGGATCCGGTGCAGGAAGTCGTCGCTCAGCTCGGCCCCGGCGAACGGATCTTCCAGCAGGTAGTGCAGCGCGTGGCTGCCGGTCGATGAGCCCAGCAGCTGGCCGATCGACTGGAACCGCTGCACCGTCAGGCGGCCGCCGCCGGGCAGCGTCGCCGGCGCTTCGGCCAGCGCCCGCGCGACCCGCCGGGCCCGGTCCACATCCATCGGGTAGCGCTCGTAGTGTGCGCGGTTGTTGGCCGCGACCTGCTGATAGGTCAGCCGGTAGACGTCGTCGGCAGTTGTCGTCAGGCCGGGCAGCCCGCCGGTGATGAACGCCTCGTTAATCCCGTGCGGGGCGAACGACAGATAGCTGACCGTGCAGAAGCCGCCGAAGCTCTGCCCGAGTACGGCCCACCGGTCACCGCCGGTGACCTGCCGGCGGATCTGCTCGGCGTCCGCGACGATCGAGTCGGCCCGAAAATGCGCCAGGTAATCGGCCTGCTGCTGCGGGGTCTGGAAGCGGGCCAGGGTCTGCCGGGTCGCCGGGGTAGACCTTCCGGTCCCGCGCTGGTCGAGCAGCAGCACCCGGTAATCCCGCAGCGCGCGGTCCAGCCAGGCTTCCCGGCCGACCGGCCGCTGCGCGCCGAATCCGGGCCCGCCCTGGAGGAACACCAGCCACGGCAGTCGCTGCGCGCCGTCACCCGCGGCCACCACTTCGCGGCCGAACACCTCGATCTGCGCGCCGTCCGGATGGGCGTGGTCGAGCGGCACAGTGAAGACCCGGTCGGTGAGCACGGTACCCGGCTGGTGGTAGGACGTCATGATCGCTACCTTAAGCCCGGCGTGCCAGCGCTCCGGAACCCCCGCGGCGGCCACTCGGCGCTACGCTGATGCACTTGGCAGCGAAGGGAGCCCGCATGTCCGGACTGCACCCAGCCGCGGCCGGGCCGGACGTCCCGCGCGGTCCGGCTGCCGTGATGTTCGCCGCCGATCAGGCGTCGCGCAGCCTCGGAATGGAACTCGTCCACACCGGCCCCGGCACCGCCGTCGTGCAAATGCGGATCGCCATGCAGATGCTGAACGGGCACGCGATCGCGCACGGCGGCTACGTGTTCATGCTCGCCGACACCGCGTTCGCGTGCGCGTGCAACAGCGACGGCCCGGTGACGGTCGCGGCCGGGGCGGACATCTCCTTCATCGCGCCAGCGCGCGAGGGCGAGGTGCTGACCGCCACCGCAGCCGAGCGCACCCGGTACGGCCGCAGCGGCATCTATGACGTCACCGTCCGGCGCGGCGAGGAAATCGTGGCCGAGTTCCGCGGGCGCAGCCGCACCGTCGGCTAAGCCGGCGCCGCCGATCTGGGAACCATGGCCCGCGGAGCGGACACTTAGGAAATGTGAGCCAGCCCGCCGGGACCGAGCCGACCGACGCTGCCCTCTGGCAGTGCGCGATCGCCGGCGACCATGACGCGTTCGGCCGGCTGTTCGACCGGCACTCCGGCGCCGTCTACAGCTACCTGTTCCGGGTGCCCGCCGGCCTCTCCTACCGGGTCAGCGCGCAGGCGCAGCTCGCCCGCGCGTCGGTGTCGGTACCGCGATCCGCCAGCTCGCCGCACGTGATCCGGGCCAGCTCCCAGCTCGGGCCCGTGACCGTCACGACTTCCTGACCTCGGCGCCGCGGCCGGACCTCGGCGCGAGCCTGGCTGGACCTGAAGATCGCGACCGGCTATTTTGTGCCCCGTGTCCTTGCGCCGGCTCGCTTACCGCTTGTACGAGAGCCGGCTGCGCCGCAGGCTGCGGGGCGCGCCGCTGCCGCAGCACATCGGGCTGATCATCGACGGGAACCGCCGCTGGGCGAAGGCCGCGGGCCTGACCAGCCCCAGCGACGGGCACCGGCAAGGCGCGGAGCACATCTGGGCAGCTCTGTCCTGGTGCCAGGCCGCGGGCATCCGGCACGTCACCGTCTTCGTCTGCTCGGCCGAGAACCTGACCAGGCGCGACGACGCCGAGGTCGCGGCGCTCATGGAGATCATCGAGCAGGTCGTGCTGACCCGGATCGTGGCCGCGAATTCGGGCTGGCAGGTGCACGTCGCGGGCCTGGTGGACATGCTGCCCGACAGCACCGCCCGCGCGCTCAAGGACGCCGCGGCCGCCACCCGCAAGCCCGACACCCCCGGGCACGTGACGCTCTGCGTGGGTTACGGCGGCCGTCAGGAGATCGTCGAGGCCGTGCGCGCCTATCTGGAGGAACGGGCTGGCAGCGGCGCGACTCTTACCGACCTGGCCGCGGACCTCCGGCCGGACGACATCGCCAGGCACCTCGCTGGCGCGGGTCAGCCCGAGCCCGACCTGATCATCAGGACGAGCGGCGAGCAGCGGATGTCCAACTTCCTGCTGTGGCAGAGCACCGATGCCTACCTGCACTTCTGCGACTGCTACTGGCCGGCCTTCCGCGAGGTTGACTTCCTGCGCGCGCTGCGCGACTTCGCGGCCCGGCAGCGCCGGCCATCCTGATGCGGGTCGCCGTCTACCTGGGCAGCTCGCTGGGCAGCCAGCCCGAGTTCGCCGCCGCTGCCGGGGAGACCGGCGCCCTGCTCGCCCGGGCGGGCATCGGCCTGGTGTACGGCGGCGCCAGCGTCGGGCTGATGGGCGTCCTGGCCGACGCCGCCCTCGCGGCGGGCGGCGAGGTGATCGGCGTCATCCCGGACGGCCTGTTCGCAGCCGAGGTCGCGCACCGGCGGCTGACCCGGCTCGAGGTCGTCGCCACCATGCACGAGCGGAAGGCCAGGATGGCCGAGCTCGCCGACGGGTTCGCGGCGCTGCCGGGCGGGCTGGGCACGCTGGAGGAGCTGCTGGAGATCCTGACCTGGCAGCAGCTGCAACTGCACGGCAAGCCGGTAGCGCTGCTGGACGTCGGCGGCTTCTGGGACGGCCTGCTCGGCTTCGTGGATAGTCTCGTCGACGCCGGGTTCGTGCCGCCGGTCAGCCGGCAGCGGCTGGCCCGCGCGGCCTCCCCGGCCGAACTTGTCGCCCTGCTGCAGCAACCTTTCCCGACGGCCAGCCCGTCCTAGGGGCTGTGACGCCGGGCTAGCGCCCGGTGCGGGCAGGAGCGGGACGTGTTCGAGGACTTCGTCGCAGGCCGCGGCCAGGCGCTGCAGCGGTTCGGCTACGCGCTGACCGGCGACTGGGCGCTGGCCGAGGACCTGCTGCAGACGGCGCTGGCCCGCGCGTACCCGCGCTGGTCCCGGATCCAGCGGGACGACCCCGAGAGCTACGTCCGCAAGATCATGGTCAACACCTGGTCGTCGTGGTGGCGGCGGAAGTGGCGCGGCGAGCTGCCCGCCGTGCAGCTGCCCGAGACACAGGGCCCGGACGCGTTCGCCGGGATTGATCACCGGCACGCGCTGCGGGCCGCGCTGGCGCAACTGCCGGCCCGGCAGCGCGCGGTGGTCGTGCTCCGCTACCACCAGGACATGTCCGAAGCGCAGGTCGCTGACCTGCTCGGCATCTCGGTCGGCACCGTGAAGAGCCAGGCGGCGAAGGCGCTCGCGAGCCTGCGCGGGCAGGCGGCGCTGACTCAGTACCGGCCGTCCGCACCGACCAGCGCGCCGACCGGAGGCGAGTGACATGACTGTCGACGACGAGCGCGCGGCCCGGACGATGCTGGCCGATCTCACCGCCGGACAGCCGTCTGCCCCGCCGGACCGGCTCGGTGCGGTCCGCAGGCGCGCGGTGCTCCGGCGGCGCCGCCAGTTCGCGGCCATCGCGGCCGTGGTCGCGATCGTGGCCGTCGCCGCGGCGACAATCCCGCTCCGGCTGATCGGCTCAGCACCGCCAGTCGCGCCGGCCAGCTACCACCTGTCCGAGCGGCCGCCCGGACCCGGCGACCACGCCGGGCTAGTTGCAGCAGGCGTGCTGGACGGGAAGCGCTGGGGCCTGACCATCACGCCCGAGTCGGGTTCCGGACCCGGCGCAACTACCGGCGTGTGCACCCAGTACTCTCCCGGGTCGGGGCTGAGCTGCGGCGAAGGCCCGCCGCAGCGAGCATCCGGCACGGGCGCGCCGGCTGAGTCCTATAGCGACGGCCGGTCGGGCGACGGTTACCTGGACGTCGCCACTGTCCGCAGCGATGTCACTTCGCTCCAGGTTAGCTACACCAACGGCCAGGTGATTACGCTGCATCCAGTCGCTGTCTTCGCCGGCCCGTACGCGCGCTATGTGGTCATCGTGGCGCCGTCAGCGGGATCGGTGGTGACGGTGACGGCGTTCGCCGGCCGGCGCGACCTCGGATACGCCGTTCCGTTCAGTACACCGGACGAACTGGACCTGATCCGATGGCTCAAGCCCGGTCAGCCAGCCCGGCCGCGGCCGCTGACGCGGGTGATCGGCTCGGGCTCCGCCGGCGGCTCGTCCTGGAACGTGAAGGTGGCCATCGGCCCGTGGGGGACCTGCATCTATACCGCAGCGGCCTGAGTTCCTGCCGGTCGAGTCCTGATCCGAACCTGCCGAGCGGAGCCGCCGTCGTACCCAGGCGGCGGGATCGAATAGCTTTGCCGGCAGCCTGCAGCATCTACTCCGGACAGGCAGCGTCCTCCGTGCAGGTACCTCCGGGTCACGACTAACGACGGCGGGACCAGCCAGGTGCCGGTCGTCGCCGTCGGCCCGCTGCGGTTCTATGCCTGCGCCGACGTGCAGGGCAACCGGATCGTGCAGTGGGCGGCCTACGACGCCGCCGGGCACCTGCTGGCCAGCAGCAAGCCCGGTCAGATCCCCTAGATCTCCCGGCGGCTGAGCAGCCGCACGGCGGCGGCGAGCGCCGCCACGATGGCGACCGCCGACACGGCGAGCGCCGGGACGTAGTGCGGGAGCTGATAGCTGCCGTTAGCCAGGCTCGCGGGCGCGCCGACGAGCGCGCTCGGCAGCCAGCTGGCGATCGGCCGGATGGCGCTGGCGACCGGGAGCAGGATGAGCAGGCCGAGGGCGACGCCCACGGCGCCGATCGTGCTGCGGACCAGGGCCGAGGCGAACGCGGCGACCGCGGTCGCGAGGATGAAGTACATGGCGCCGCACAGCATCCCGGCCAGCATCCCGCCGGGTGGCAGCGGGCCGATCAGCACCTGGGTCTCATACCAGGCGCCGAGCGAGCCGAGCACATACGCCACCGCCGCGGCGGCCGCGTTGACGGCGAACCGGGGCGCCACCAGCTGGCGCATGCTGCCCGCCCGCGTGCGCAGGAACGTGGCCAGCCCCGGCCTGGTGTCGAAGCTCATGGCCTGGGCAGTGAACGCCACGGCGAGGATGAGCCCGATCAGCGTGACTTCGGAGACGTAGCTGTTGAGGCCGTCCGCCGGCGTGGGCGGCGGCAGCGTGACCTTGATCCGGCCGGCCACGTGCCCGAGCAGCCGGTTCTCGAATCTCGTCGCGACGGGCTCGATCAGGCCGATCACGACGAACACCAGCCCGAGCGCCAGGCGCCCGCGGCGTGCGGGTCAGCCGGAGCAGCTCCAGCCGCCACAGGCTCATCGGAGTCCGCGCGGCCGCGGCCGACGGCGCCGCCATCACGCGACCCCGGCGACGGCACCGGTGAGCGCCAGGAACGCCGACTCAAGGTCGGCCGCGACCGGCTCGCACGACACCTGCCGCGCGCCGCACGCGGCGACCACCGCGGGGATGCCGCGCTCGCCTGCCTCGATGCTGGTGGCGTCGATCCGGATGATGCCGGGACCGCTGGCCTCGACCGCTACCGCCCACGGCTGCGCCGCGACCGCGGCGGCGACCGGCGCGGCGTCGCCGGCGATGCGCAGCTGCCAGCTGGGCCGCAGGTAGTCGTCGATCAGCTGCTGGGTGCCGCCCTGGTACAGCAGGCGGCCGTCGCGCAGGATCCCGACCTGGTCGGCGATCCGCTGCACGTCGGCGAGGATGTGGCTGGAGAAGATGACCGTGCGGGACCCGCGCATGCCCGCGATGAGGCCGAGCAGGTCCGCGCGCCCGGCCGGGTCCAGGGCGGCGGCCGGCTCGTCCATGATCAGCAGCTCCGGGTCGCCGACGAGCGCGGCGGCCAGCCCGAGCCGCTGCAGCATGCCCCTGGAGAACCCGCCGACCCGCCGGTCCATCGAGTCCGCCAGCCCGCAGCCGGCCAGCGCCGCGGCCACGGCCGCCGGCTCCGCCGTCGGCGCAACCAGCGAGCGGGCGAGGTCCACGACCTCCCACGCGGTGAGCCAGCTGTCGAACTCCGGCACGTCCGGGCAGACCGAGACGCGGCTGCGCGGGACCGTCATCGTGATCGTGCCGCGGCTGGCCCGGCGCAGCCCGGTCAGCAGCGACAGCAGCGTGGTCTTGCCCGCGCCGTTCCTGCCCACCAGGCCGTACACGCTGCCGCGCGGCACGGCCAGGTCGACGTCGAACAGTCCGACGCCGCCGTAGTCCCTCGTCAGGCCGCTGGTGGCGATGACGGCTTCCACTAGCCGGCCATTCTCGAACCCTGATTGCCGTCGCGGCCGTAGAACATGTACAGCAGAGCACCGAGCGGGAAGCTGCACAAGATGACAACTGCCCAGCAGACCTTTGGCAGGTAGCGCACTGAGCCGGGCCCGCACCAGATCGCGGAGGCAGTAGACGTCGACGGCCAGCGCCAGCAGCAACAGCGGCAAGACGCCGAAAAACAGGTCGTGGCTGCTCGGGGCAGCCCGGCCGGCAGCCAGCAGGAGCAGTCATCGGGCACCCCCGTCCCAGTGCCGAGAGACCCAGTCCGTGATCAGGGTCAGCACCTCGGCGCTCATCGGCTCGCGGCTCGCGCGCCGGTATCCGCGCGGGCCGGGCGCACCGGGGATCGGGCCGGAACATATGGCTGAGGTCAGCGACCACGTGCCCCTCGAACGGGCCGGGCACGAGCTTGCCCATGGCCTCGATGTCGGCGGGCGGTACCTGCAGGTCATGGCCGCCGGTGATGGCCAGCACGGGCACGGCGAGCCGGGACAGCGCCACGGCCGGGTCGTAGCGGACGAAGTCGCGGAACCAGCGGGCCGCGACCTTCGTGCCCTGCACCCTGATCGCGTCCTGGGTCGAGGTCATGATCTTGTCCTGGTTCTTGCGCTGCGCCCTGATGGCGTCGGTCCGCAGCAGCCGGAGGATCACCTTGGCGGACCGCGGCAGGCGCGGGGCCAGCTGCTGCGTCTGCCACGCGAGCACCTCGCCGCCCGGCCGGGCGGAACCCGACAGCAGCACGACGCCGCCGACCCGGTCGTCGTCCGCCCCGAGTTGGGCCGCGTAGTAGGTGCCCTCGCTGTGCCCGACGGTCAGCAGCGGGAGGCCGGGGTGCCGGGCGGCGAGCCAGTCCAGCGCCGCTGCGGCGTCGGCCAGCCGCTGGTCCATGCCCGCTGCGTAGTAGTCACCGCCGCTCGCGCCGACTCCGCGCTTGTCGTAGCGCAGGCTCGGCACCCTGGCCTGCGCAAGCGCCTCGGCTACCGCCCTGGTGATGCCGGCCCGCAGCGTCTGGCCGAAAGGCAGCCGCACGTCCGAGTCGCGGTCAGTCTTGCCCGACCCGGTCAGGAACAGCGCCGCCGCCACCGGCCGGGCAGCCTCCAGATAGCTGCCCGCCAGCGCGCAGCCGTCGCTCTCGAAGGTGACGTCAGTGCTGTTCATGTCCTGCCTTCCGGTGCCGGATGTCCTCGCCGGGCAGCCACACCGACGCGAGCAGCCGGCGCCGTCTGCCCTCGGCGCGCTGATTGGCCCGCCGGTCGGCCAGCACGATGTTGAGCTCGCGGACCAGCTCGGCGAGTTCAGCGTCGGTCAGCCACATCCCTTCCAGCCCGAACGCGACCCCGTCCCGGAGCAGGTCCGGTTTCCCGCGGGCGAGATAACGGTCGACGTCGCCCAGCAGGCCGGCGACGAACGCCACGAACATCGCGCGCAGCTCGTCGGTGCCCATGCTCGCGATCTCATCGAGCCGCACCCGGGAGGCGGCCTGGCGCAGCACGTAGGTGCGCTCGACCGCGCCCCGCACCCGGCGCTCGGCGACCACCTGGAGCGCGCCGCCCGCCACCAGCCGGGCGACGTGCCGGTAGAGGCTCGCGGCCGGCACGTCCGATAGCTCGGCGCTGAGCTGCGCGGTCGTCAGCGCGCGGTCACCCAGGAAGGCCTGCAGGATGCGCAGCCGCACCGGGTGCAGCAGCAGATCAGCGGATCCGGTCACGGGGCTAGCCTAGGTCATTAATCTCAATTCTGAAAACATTACCGGGACTGAGATCAGTATGCCGGAAGCTGACCGCCGGTTCGCTGGTTGCAGCCTTCCGAAGGCAGCAGGAGCAAGGAGGCACCATGCCCGACGACACCGCGCAATTCAGCGCCGACGTGATCGCGTACCTGGGAACGCAACGGCTCGGCCGGCTCGCGACGGTCGACCCGACCGGAGCACCGCAGAACAACCCGGTGGGCTTCCGCTATAACCCCGACACCGGCACCATCGACATCGGCGGCCGCAACATGGGCGCGAGCCGGAAGTTCCGTAACCTGGCCGGGAACCCGCGGGTCGCGTTCGTAGTCGACGACCTCGCCTCGGTCCAGCCGTGGCACGTGCGGTGCGTAGAGATCCGCGGCCACGCCGAGGCGCTCCGGGATGAGGACTTCGGGCCCGGGTACTCCGGCGAGATCATCCGGATCCACCCGGACAAGGTGATCAGCTTCGGCCTCGACCCGGCGTAGCCGCCAACGGCGGCGGCAGCGAGGCCGCCGCGCCGGCGGCGCAGTGCCCTTGCAGCCTCGGCCCGGCGCTCACGCCCGGGCCGAGGCTGGCCCCCGTGCTCGTCAGCCCGCGGGCGGCCCGGCCGCGAGCCGGGCCCGCATCGGGTCATGGCCCTGGCTGGTCTGACCCGGCTCACTCCACCGCGTCTCCAGCCACCAGGTGCAGCCCGCGTCCGCCCACGGCGCGACCTGCCCGGCCGCGGCCGCCGCGTCATCGGCCGGCGTCTCGCCCTCGGCGACCATGTCGAGGTCCGGGCTGGCGCCGTGCCGGGCGAGCCAGGCCCTGGCCGCCCGCGCGTCGTCCGGCGCCGGTGCCCGGTCGCCCACCTCGAACTGCGGGATGATCCCGTCACAGCGCAGCACCCGGCGCATCGACCTGGGCCGGGGCCAGACCCCGACCACCCAGATCGGGATGCGCTCCTGCACCGGGCGGACCGCGGCGGTCAGATCCATGCGCCCGGTCCGGTACTGATAGTGCGCGCCCTCGTAGTCCCGGTCGCCGTTCCACAGCCCGCGGATCAGGTCGATGCCCTCGTCCAGCATCGCGGCCCGCTCGGCGAGCCCGGTCGCCTCGCTGGTGTCGGGCAGGTCAGTACCGAGCGCGCCGACGCCCACGCCCAGGATCGCGCGGCCGCCGGACAGCTGGTCCACGGTCGCGACCTGGCTGGCGACCTTCCACGGACGCCGCCAGGGCAGCGGCGTCAGCATCGTGCCGAGCCGGATCCGCTCGGTCCGCGCGGCCATCGCCGCGAGCAGGCTCCACGCGTCCACGCCGTAGGCGGCCTCCCAGACGAACACGCCGTCCCAGCCGGCCTGCTCGGCCAGGATCGCGTCCGCCAGCTGCTGGCTCGCCGTCCCGCCCGGCAGCACGACCGCGTATCGCATCCTGTCTCCCGTCACGACACGGTGGTATCAGACGCCACTGACAGTCTCAGAGCGGACTGTCAGCGCACTTGACTACCGCCGAGACCGTGTGACTGACTGGCAGCAATGTCACCTGCGGCCCGTGTTTGGGCGGAAAGATCCGCCCGGCCGGGACTGGCGCACCGGGGGCCCGCCGGCCCGGCTTGGAGGTATGCACGATGACCGTGGTCGACGTCGACGCGCTGCGCAGCAAGTACGCGGCCGAACGCGCCAAGCGGTTGCGACCGGACGGGAACGACCAGTACCTGGAGTTCACGGGGACGTTCGCGGACATGCTCACCGACCCGTACACCGAGCGGGTCGAGCGCGAGCCCAAGCGCGACCACGTCACGTTCGCGTTCATCGGGGCCGGCTTCGCCGGCCTGGTGACCGGCGCCAGGCTGAAGGAGGCCGGGGTCGGCGACGTCCGGATCGTGGAGAAGGGCGGCGACTTCGGCGGCACCTGGTACTGGAACCGGTACCCGGGCGCGCAGTGCGACACCGCGTCGATGATCTACCTGCCGCTGCTCGAAGAGACCGGGCACATGCCGACCGAGCTGTACGTGCACGCGCCGGAGATCCTGGAGCACTGCCGCCGGATCGGCAAGCAGTTCGGCCTGTATGAGAACGCGCTGTTCCACACCCGGGTCACCGGCCTGGAGTGGGACGAGGCCGCGGCCCGCTGGATCGTGCGGACCGACCGCGGCGACGAGTTCACGGCCCAGTTCGTGGGCTGGGGCACCGGGCCGCTGCACGTCGCCAAGCTGCCGGGCATCCCCGGCATCGACTCGTTCGCGGGGCACGCGTTCCACACCAGCAGATGGGACTACGCCTATACCGGCGGCGACCCGGAGGGCGCGCCGATGGACCGCCTCGGCGACAAGCGGGTCGCGATCATCGGCACCGGCGCGACGTCGGTGCAGTGCGTTCCGCACCTGGCCGGGGCCTGCGGCGAGCTGTTCGTGTTCCAGCGCACACCGTCCTCGGTGGATACCCGCGGCAACAAGCCGATGGACCCGCAGCTGGTTCGCGCAGACCGCCACCCAGGGCTGGCAGCAGCGCTGGCTGGAGAACTTCGTCGCGAACATGACGCCGGGGGAGTGGCCCGCCGAGGACCTGGTGAACGACGGCTGGACGGACCTGTCCAAGCGGATGCGCGGGCGCGTGCTGGAGCTCAGCAGCGGCAACGTCACGACCGAGCAGCTGATGCGGGAGATCGAGACCGCCGACTTCGAGAAGATGAGCGAGATCCGGGCGCGGGTGACCGAGATCGTCGCCGACCCGAAGGTCGCGGACAACCTCAAGGCCTGGTATCGCCAGCTGTGCAAGCGCCCCTGCTTCCACGACGAGTTCCTGGCCGCGTTCAACGAGCCGACCGTGCACCTGATCGACACCGACGGGCAGGGCGTCGAGCGGATCACGCCGGCCGGGGTGGTGGCCGGCGGCGTCGAGTACCCGGTCGACTGCGTCATCTACGCGTCCGGATTCGAGGTCGGCACCCCGCCGACCCGGCGTACCGGCTTCGACGTGACCGGCCGCGACGGTGTCCGGCTGTCGCAGTACTGGGCCGACGGGATGCGCACCCTGCACGGCATTCACGTGGCCGGATTCCCGAACGCGTTCGTCGTGCAGCTGTCGCAGGGCGCCAACTTCGTCGCGAACGTGCCGCACAACCTGACCGACTCGGCCCGGACCGTCGCCGCCGTGGTGGCGCACGCGATCCGCGACGGGCACCAGCAGGTGGAGGTGACGCCGGAGGCGGAGGACGCCTGGATGCAGAAGATGGTCGCCAACCCGGTGATGCGCTCGTTCCTCACCAGCTGCACGCCCGGCTATTACAACAACGAGGGCGGCGAGCTCAGCTCGCACTCGCTGTTCGGCGGCTACGTCGACGGGGCGGCCGCGTACTTCCGGTACATCGACCAGTGGCGCGCGAGCGGTGAGTTCGCCGGGCTGAAGTTCAGCTAGCCGCCGCTACGGCGGCGCGGTTGCGTGCCCGGGCGACGCGGAGTCAGCCGTCCAAGTGCCTGCCGGTCGGCGCACCAACCGGCAGGCCTACTGCTATCCAGCGATGTGGTGCGTGTTCTGCCAGAACACGATGATGCCGTAGCTGATAGTCGCGATCACAATGACCATCAGCAGCCTGAGCGCGGTACGCCAGAAAGCCACTATCGCCACCGCAGCCAGGATGACCAGCATCCGGATCGCTTCGGCGTGCTGAGCCGTCGACTGCATAGTTGCCACCTCCCTTCGGCGCAGCCGATCGGAGAGGACTAAGCCGTGCGCTGAACTGCACGCTGCGCGGTTTGATAATGCCGCTCAGACAGGTAGCATTTGACCTGTTCACTAGCCCTTTCCTAGCCGGACTCGGTGTTGGTGACTGGCACGGTCGATGCCCTAACATCGGCCGTGCTGCATATCCGGGCCTCGCCTCCCCGGATACCTCAGCGCCACTGCTCTGAGTGAACGCCTCCTTATCGCCGCGAACCAGCTCCCCCGGCGGGAGCCAGCTGACCGGCACTCTCACATTCAGGTTCTCATACCGATGGGGCATGTACCAAGGGCATGTGCTGGCTAACCTTGAGTCGATCTGGTAGGGTTCCGCTTTCGTGATCAAGGCGGCGGCTCACTAGTCCACTTGCGCCCCACAAGGACAAGGTGTTCGCGCGGCAATCCGTGCCATAGCCTCCATCTGGACACGCCCAACGTCCCATCCCGGGCGTTTCGGCTGTCCGTTTCGATGAATCGGGTATACGCTCTAGCTCCATGGCAAGTGCCAATGGCAATGTCAGCGATCAGCCCGGCCGATCACTAGAGCGGGCGCGAGGTTCTCCGCCAGCGGCCAATCCCACCATCCGTCAACGCCAGCTCGGAATGCGTCTTCGCGCGCTCAGGACCTCGCGCGGCATGACCGTTGAGGACGTCAGCCGGGAGCTTCTCTGCTCGGCGGCCAAAGTCAGCCGCATGGAGACCGGCGCACGTCAGGCAGCCTTGCGAGACGTACGCGATCTGTGCCGGCTATATGACGTCGATGAGGCGACGACCGCCGACCTGATGACGCTCGCCAAGCAAGCCCGCGAGCCAAGCTGGTGGTCCCGGTACAAGGATCTGCAACTCGAGCCGTTCATCGGATTCGAGCAGGAAGCGGCGGCGATAACGACTTACGGCATGTACTACATACCGCCGCTCTTGCAGACCGCCGACTATGCCCGCTCCGTGATCCGCGCGATTCAGCGGAAGATGGATCGGGCCATTGTCGAGCAGCGGGTCGAAGCGAGGATGCGGCGCCAGGAGATCCTCTACCGAGCTAACCCTCCCAGGTACCGCGCGCTGCTGGACGAAGCGGTCCTATATCGCCAGATCGGAGGGAAGGCCGTTTTTGGGGCGCAACTCGACAAGGTTCTGGCCGCTGTCGCCTCAGATAAAGCCTCCGTGCAGGTGATACCGTTCACTGTGGGTGCACACGCGAGCGCGGATAGTAACTTTGATCTGCTTGAGTTCGGGAAAGACTCGGGACAGAACTCCGTCGTTTTCGTGGAGAGCCTAATCAGCAACCTCTACCAGGAGAGGCAGGCGGAGGTCGACCGTTACCGTGAGGCCGTCGAGTACCTGCGGGAGTCGGCTCTGAGCTTGCAGGAATCGGTAGCGATGATCTCTCGAATTCGAGATACTTACGCCGATTAGACCTTGTACCCGTCTTCTCCTGTTGGTGAGGTATAGGCGGTATAGGAAAAGGAGGTAGAATGCCCGATAATTCATTGCGTCAGGAGGACGTCTCCTGGCGGGTCGCCCGCGGCTGCAATGGCGGCCACTGCGTGCGCATCGCACCGCTTGGCGATGAAGCGATTCTCATTGCCGACTCGAAAGACCCGGGGGGCCCGGTACTGACGTACAGCCGGGCCGAGTTCTTGACCTTCGTCGACGGCATCCGAAGCGGAGACTTCGACGATTTTCTATAGCCTGACGTTGCGGAGAATGGGGACCTGCCATGACTCGTCAGGTCCCTTTTCTATGCCAGCGGCTACCGCTGCCGCCACGCTCGAATAAGCCGACCGGATTTGCCCGCCCGGCTACGCCGGTCTACCTCCCTAGACTGGCCGGGTGAGCATCGCGCTGAGCCTGCTGGGAGAGGTGCGCTGGCGAGAGCAGGCCGTGGCAGGCGATCGCCCGCAAGCCCTGCTGGCCGCGCTGGCCGCGCGCGGCGGCCGGCCGGTGCGCGCCGACGAGCTGATCGAGCTGATCTGGGGCGAGGACGCGCCGGCCAACGGGCTGAAGAACCTCCAGGTGCTGGTGTCCAGGACCCGCACCGCATACGGCGCGGACGTGATCATCAGCGACGGCGCCGGCTACCGGCTCGGCGCCGCCCCCGACGAAGTCGACAGCATCCGGCTCGCGGCGCTGGCCAGGGACGCCGGCGCCGCGCTGGACCGGGACGCCCCGCGCGCCGCGGAACTCGCCAGGGAGGCGGTGGCGCTGGCGGATCACCTCGCCGATCCGGGCACCCCGGACGGCGGCCCGCTGACCCAGGTCCGGCGGGCGGCCGCGGCCGACGCCGGGGCGGCCCGGCTCACGCTGGCGCGCGCGGCCGGCCGGATGGGGGCCCACGCCGGCGCCTTGCCGGAGCTCGAGGCCGCGTACGCCGCCCGGCCGGACGACGAGTCCCTGCTCGCTGACCTGCTGCGCGCCGAGTCGGCGGTCCGGGGGCCGGCCGTCGCCCTGCAGCGCTTCGAGCGATACCGCAGCCAGCTGCGCGAGCGCCTCGGCAGCGACCCTGGCCAGCCGCTGCAGCGCGTGCACCGGGACCTGCTGGCCCTGGACCGCCCGGTGCGCAAAGGCGTCCGGTACGACGCGACTGAACTGGTCGGCCGTGATGCAGACCTGGACCGGCTGCGCGCGCTCACCACGAGCGCGCGGGTGGTGTCCATCGTCGGGGCGGGCGGGCTCGGCAAGACCCGGCTCGCGCAGGCGATCGCGCGCACCGCGCCGGTGCCGGTCGTGCACGTCGTCGAGCTGGCCGGCGTCGCGTCCGCCGACGACGTAGTCGGCGAGGTCGGCTCGGTGCTGGGCGTACGGGACTCGATCCAGGGCCGCCGGGAGCTGACCGCGCAGCAGCGGGCCGACGTCCGCGGCCGCATCGCGCAGCGGCTCGCGCAGTCATCGGGCCTGCTGGTGCTCGACAACTGCGAGCACCTGATCGGCGCGGTGGCGGACCTGGTCGCGTTCGTCATCTCGGCCACGTCCGGCCTGCACGTCCTGACCACGAGCCGGGCTCCGCTCGGCATCGCGGCCGAGCACGTCTACCTGCTGGGCGAGCTGCAGACCGCGGACGCGGCCGCGCTGTTCACCGAGCGCGCGGTCGCCGCCCGGCCGAACGTCCGGCTGCCCGCGCCGGCGGTGACCAGCATCGCGACCCGGCTGGACGGGCTGCCGCTGGCCATCGAACTGGCTGCGGTGCAGGTCCGGGCCATGACGGTGGAGGAGATCGACCGGCGGCTGGAGAACCGGTTCGCGCTGCTGCGCGGCGGTGACCGGAGCGCGCCGGACCGGCACCAGACGCTGCTGGCCGTCATCGACTGGTCGTGGAACCTGCTCGACGCGAGCGAACGACGCGCGCTGGCCCGCCTGGCGCTGTTCAACGACGGCTTCACCCTCGAGGCGGCGGAGACCGTGCTCGGCGCTGAAGCCGTTCCCGCGGTGCAGGGCCTGGTCGGCCAGTCGCTGCTCGCCGTGCGGGAATCCGCGCTCGGCGTGCGCTACCGGATGCTGGAGACCGTCCGCGAGTTCGGCCGGATGCAGCTCACCGACGCGGGCGAGGACGGCGCGGGCCGGGCCGCGCTGCGCCGCTGGGCCGTCGGCTACGCCCGGGCCCAGAGCGCGCGGCTGACCACCGCCGAGCAGTTCGGGGCCGTGGACGCGCTGGCCGAGGAGGACACGAATCTCGCCGACGAGCTGCGCAGCGCGATCGCCGACGGTGACCCGGCCACGGTCGTCGAGCTGATGGCCGCACTCGGGATGTTCTGGATGATGCGGGGCGAGCATGTACGGGTGCTCGTCGTCACCGACGCCGTGTTCGACGCGATCAGGGACTGGGACCCGCCGCCGGAGCTTCGGGACGCGATCCACTCGGCGACGGCGATCATGATGGCCAACTCGATGGTCGGGGGCAGCGAGCGGCTCACCCGGATGCGGGCGACGCTGCAGCGGCTGGGGGCCGGATCGGGCGAAGTGCGGCTGTCCGGGCTGGCCACCGCGATGCTGGCCGTCGACCCCGAGGACCCCGAGGCGTTCGGGGCCAGGCTCGAGCAGCTCGCGTACGAGGGCGACAGGGAAACCGCGGCCGCCGCCTGCTTCTGGCTCAGCAACCTGCGGGAAAACGCCGGCGACATCCCCGGCGCGATGGCGGCCGCCGAGCGCGCGCTGGAGCTTTCGGCCGACACCGACGGGCCGTGGGCGCGGGCCATGCCGCGGGCGATGCTCGCGCAGCTCACCCTGCACCGCGGCGACCGGGCCGCGGCGGCCCGGCACGCACGGGCCGCGCTGCCGGTGATGCAGCGGCTCGGCGCCGGTGACGACGAGCTTCAGCTGCGCGCGCTGCTGGCGTTCTGCGCGATCGCCGACGGGCGGCTGGCCGAAGCCGAGGCCGAGCTCGCCGCCATGGACGGGGTCACCGAGAGCTGGAGCGGCTTCGGCGGCCGGGCTTTCCGCGAGGTCCCGCGGGCCGAGCTGATGCTGGCCAAGGGCGAGTACGGGGCCGGCCTCGCCGCGCACCGCCAGTGCATGGCCCAGATGCGCGCGCTTGAGTTCCCCGGTATCCCGCGCACCGGGCTGGAGCCGTGGGCGATGTTCGGGACGTCGATGGCGCTGGCCGCGCACGCGCACTACGCGACGGAACCGGAGGACGAGGCACTCGGGCTCGCGCTGTACCGGCAGTGCCGCGCGGACGCGCTGCGGTCGCTCGCCACCGTGGAGGCGGACCGGGACTATCCGGTCCTCGGGATGCTGCTGCTCGCGCTCGGATCGTGGTGCCTGCTCCGCCGGGCTGGCCCGGCGCCGGACGCGGTCACGCTGCTCGCGCTCGCCGACCGGTTCGCCTACAACAGCGCGACCCCGACGCTGCTGTGGGAGCGGATCGAGCCGGCCGCCGAGGTGGCGGCACCCGGCCTGCTCGCCAAGCTCCGCGGCCAGTACGGCGGCCGCCGCCCGGCCGACCTGCTGACGCAGGCCAGCCAGGCGGTGCAGGTGCTGCCTGACGGGGCCTGGCCGACCTGCTGACCGAGGCCTGCCAGGCGGTGGAGGTGCTGCCTGACGGGGCCCGCCACGCACGGGACTAGATGTGCCGCTTGTAGCTGGCGACCGACAGCGGCGCGAAGATGGCGATGACGGCCAGCCCGGCCAGCAGCGTCCAGCCGACCTCGCTGGTGATCATCGCGTGGTTGGCGAGCGCCCGGGTGGCCGAGACCAGGTGCGACACGGGGTTGACCCGGACGAACGCGGCCAGCGGGCCGGGCAGCGTCTTGACCGGCACGAACGCGTTGGACAGGAACGTCAGCGGGAAGAGGATCATCATCGAGAACCCCTGCACGGCCCGCGCGCTGCGGGCGATCGTGCCGATGAAGGTGAAGATCCACGCCAGCGCCCAGCCGGTGAAGATGGCCAGCACGATCGCGCCGGACACGCCGAGCACGCCGCCGCCCGGCCGGTAGCCGATGAGCACGCCCGTGGCGAATGTCAGTCCGCCGGCGATGAGGTAGCGGACCAGGTCGGCTACCATCGGCCCGGCCAGCGGGGCGATCCGGGCGATGGGCAGCGACTTGAACCGGTCGAAGACGCCTTTCTCCATGTCCTCCCGCAGTTGCACGCCGGTGGCCATGCAGGTCGTCAGCACGGTCTGGGCGACGATGCCGGGGATCATCAGCGGCAGGTAGGCCTGCACGTTGCCGGAGATCGCGCCGCCGAAGACGTAGGCGAACATGGCCGTGAACAACAGCGGCTGGAGCGTGACGTCGAAGAACTGCTCCGGGTTGCGACGCATCTTCTTCAGTGCCCGCCAGGCCATCGAGAACGTCTGGCTGATGGTCTCGGCCACGGAGGTGCGCGGCCGCGCCCTGGCGACGGCGGTGGCCGGGTCGACGACCGGCGTGCGGATGCCGAGGATCGGCGCTGACTGGTCGGTGACGGCGATGCTCATCGGACCTCCTGGAATTGCTCGTCGCGGCCAGCCTCACCCGGTACATCGGGCTCGTCCGGCTGGTCTTCCTCGCCGGTGTCGTGGCCGGTGAGGGCCAGGAAGACCGCGTCGAGGGTGGGCTTGGCGACGCTCACCGACGCGATCGAGACGCCGGCCTGCCGGAGCCCGATCAGGACGTCACCGGCGGCGTCGGGGATTTCGAGGGGAACGTTCAGCCGGCCCGACTCAGGCGTCAGGACCGGTTCCCGGCCCACCACCCGCCAGACCACCTGACGCGCGAGGTCGTGGTCGGCGCCGGCCGCGAGCTGGAGCTGCAGGGTCGAGTCGCCGACCGACGTCTTGAGCTCGTCCGGCGTACCCTCGGCGACCTTGCGGCCGTGGTCGATGACGGCGATCCGGTCGGCGAGCTGATCCGCTTCGTCGAGGTACTGGGTCGTCAGCACGATCGTGCAGCCGTCGGCCACCAGCGCGCGGATCGTGTCCCACATCTGACCGCGGGTGCGCGGGTCGAGGCCCGTCGTCGGCTCGTCCAGGAAGATCAGCGGCGGCCTGGTGATCAGGCTGGCCGCGAGGTCCAGCCGGCGGCGCATCCCGCCGGAGAACTGGGACAGCGGCTTGTTCGCCGCCGCCTCCAGGCCGAACTGCACCAGCAGCTCGGCGGCCGTGGGCCGGGCCCTGGCCAACGGCAGGCCCTGCAGCCGGCCGAACAACCGCAGGTTCTCGGTCGCCGTCAGGTCCTCGTCCACCGACGCGTACTGGCCGGTGACCCCGACCAGCTGGCGGACCCGGTGCGGTTCGCGGGCGACGTCCACCCCGAAGATCCGGGCCTGCCCGGCGTCGATCGGCAGCAGCGTCGTGAGCATCCGCAGCATCGTCGTCTTCCCGGCGCCGTTCGGCCCGAGGACGCCGAAGATCTCGCCCTGCCGAACCTCCAGGTCAATATTGTCGACGGCGCGGACGGCACCGAAGGCCTTCACCAGGCCAGTGGCGGTCACGCTGGCTGTCGTCATCGTTTGAGCTCCTTCCGGTACCGGATCGGGTGCGTGCCCCACGCTAAGCGGGTCCGGTTTCAGCGCCGCTACGTCGCGGTTTCACCGGCCCTGCACCCGGTTTCACGGTCCCGGCCTGGCCCTTCGCGCCCCGCCAGAGCCGGTCGACATCCGGCTCGGCTTCGGGTACTCTTTTTCGAGTATCCGACTTGGAGGTGAAGTGCGTGCCAGCCAGAAACCGGTCGAACCCGCTGGCCCTGGCGGTCATGGTCTGCCTGGCCGAGCAGCCGATGCACCCGTACGAGGTGGCGACGACGCTCCGGCAGCGGCAGAAGCACGAGAGCGTGCGGCTCAACTACGGCTCCCTGTACGGCGTCGTCGAGTCGCTGGAGAAGCGCGGCCTGATCGAGGCGCAGGAGACGCGGCGCGAGGGGCGCCTGCCGGAACGGACGGTCTACCGGCTGACCGCCGCCGGGCAGATCGAGCTGCACGACTGGCTGACCGATCTCCTGTCCACCCCGGTACGCGACTACCCGGCGTTCCAGGCCGCGCTGTCCTTCCTGCCCGCGCTGCCCCCGGCCGACGTGGCCGGGCTGCTGCGCGAACGCGCCGGGCACCTGGAAGCCCAGCTGGCCCAGGACGCCGCCAGCCGCGAGCTGGTGCAAAAGCACGGCTTGCCGCGGCTGGTGTGGGTCGAGGCCGAGTTCGCCGCCGTGCTGCGGGAGGCGGAGCTCGGCTATGTCCGCAAGCTGATCCGCGACATCGAGACGGGCGCGCTGGAGGGCATCGGCTGGTGGCAGTCGATCCACGACGGCACCGACCAGGACGGCCCGGATCACGGCGGGCTCCCGCCGTTCACCGGCTTCCAGCCGTTCGGTACGGAGGAGTAAATGAACGACATCATCACGACGCAGGACCTGCGCAAGAGCTTCCGCGCGAGGGGCGGCAGCGTCGAGGCGGTGCGTGGCGTCAGCATCGACGTCAGGCCGGGCGAGATCTTCGGCTTCCTCGGCCCGAACGGGGCCGGGAAGACGACGACGCTGCGCATGCTCACGACGCTGCTGCCGATCGACTCGGGCACCGCTACGGTGGCCAGCTTCGACGTCGCCCGGCAGCCGCACGAGGTGCGGGCCCGGATCGGGTACGTGAGCCAGCTCGGCGGGGCCGACGAGCTCGCCACTGGCCAGGAGAACCTGCTGCTGCAGGGCCGGCTGTACGGCGCGCGCAAGGACCAGGTGCTGCCGCGGGCGGCGGCCCTGGCTGAACTGCTGGATCTCGCCGACTTCGCCGGCCGCCGGGTCAGCACCTACTCCGGCGGTCAGCGCCGCCGCCTGGATATCGCGCTCGGCCTGGTGCACGAGCCCGCGGTGCTGTTCCTGGACGAGCCCACGACCGGGCTCGACCCGCAGAGCCGGGCGAACCTGTGGGATCACATCCGCAGGCTCAGCGACAGCGGCACGACGGTGTTCCTCACCACCCACTACCTGGAGGAAGCGGACGCACTGTGCGATCGCCTCATGATCATGGACCACGGCCAGATCGTGGCCGCGGGCACCCCGCGCGCGCTGAAGCAGCAGGTGGCCGGCGACGCGATCGTGATCAGTCTCCGGCACGGCGAGCAGGACGCGCGGCGCGCGGCGCCAGTGCTGGAACGCGAGCCGTACGTGCGCGAGCTCGCCGCGCACGAGGGCCAGGTCCGGCTGTACGTGGACGACGGCGGCACCGCGCTGCCGCGGCTGATCCGGCTGCTGGACGACGAGCACGTCGGCATCCGGTCGATCGCGATGTCCGAGCCCACCCTCGACGACGTCTTCCTGCGGCAGACCGGCCGGTCGCTGCGCGAGGGCGGCCCGGGCGGTGCGCACGCTGACCAGGCCGCGGCCGGAGCCGGGCCGGACGACGCCGAGCAGAAGGAGCTGGCCCGATGAAGACGCTGCGGGATATCGGCCTGCTGTTCCAGCGGCACCTGGTCGAGTTGCTGCGCAACCCGGTGTGGCTGGTGGTCGGGTTCTCGACCCCGATCCTGTACCTCGCGCTGTTCACGCCGCTGCTGCAGCGGCTGGCCGGCCAGCCCAGCGCGGCGGTGCTCGACGAGTTCCTGCCCGGCATCCTGTCGCTGCTGGCGTTCTCCACCGGCGTTACGGCCGGCTTCGGCACGATCTTCGAGCTGAAGGGCGGCGTCATCGAGCGGCTGCGGGTGACGCCCGCGAGCCGGTTCGCGATCCTGACCGGTCCGATCCTCGCCAGCATGCTGATGATGTTCGTGTTCGACACCGTCGTGGTGGCGGTCGGCGTCGGCTTCGGGTTCACCGTGCACTGGGGCGGGCTGCTGCTGCTGGCCGTGTTCCTCGGCCTGCTGATGATCGTTGCCTCGGCGTTCTCGGTCGCGGTGGCGCTGCTCACCCGGGAGATCAGCGGCTTCGCGGCGGTCGTCAACGGGATCAACCTGCCGGTCCTGCTGCTGGCGGGCGTGCTGATCCCGATGTCGTTCGGCCCGGCCTGGCTGCGGGTCCTGGCGCATTTCAACCCGCTGTACTACCTGGTGCAGTCGTCTCGGGTGCTGGGCGGCGGCGCGCTCAGCGGGACTGCCGTGTGGCAGGCCGCCGCCGTGCTGGTGCCGCTGTCCGCGCTGGTCCTCAGCTGGGCGACCAGCGTCGTGCGCAAGGCCATCGCCTAGCCGCGGCCGGCCCGCGCGGCCCTTAAGACGGCCTTAAGCGCCGCGGGCCATGCTCGCCCGGATACCGCGGCCCGGAGGCGCCGGGCCGCGCCGGAGCCGGGTGAGGATGATCGACATGAAACGCTGGACGGCGCTCGCGACCGCCGCGCTGACGGGGCTGGGCCTGGTGGCGATCGGCGCGGCCGCGGCCAGCGCCGGGCCGGGCGCGAGCCAGGCCCGCCTGACGGTCTCCTGGGCCAAGGCGCTGGAGGTGCCCGGCACCGCCGCCCTGAACGTGTCCGGCCAGGCCCGGATCGGGCCGATCTCCTGCCCGGCGGCGGGCTACTGCACCGCGGCCGGCCTGTTCTCCGACAAGGCCGGGCGCAACGAGTCGTTCGTGGCGGGGGAGAGCAAGGGCAAGTGGGGAACGGCCCGGCGGGTGCCGGGACTGGCGAAGCTCGACCTCGGCGGCCAGGACTACGTCAACACCGTGTCCTGCGCCGCGCGCGGGTACTGCAGCGCGGGCGGTAACTACATCGACGGCGCGGCGCACGTGCAGTCCTACGTCGCCGGGCAGAGCACGGGCAAATGGGGCCGCGCGCAGGAGATACCCGGCCTGGGCAAGCTCAACGGCGGCGGCCAGTCCAGCATCGACACGCTGTCGTGCGCGGCCCGCGGCGCCTGCACCGGCGGCGGCACGTACAAGGACGCGGCCGGTCACTTCCAGGCGTTCGTGGTCAGCGAGAGCAAGGGCCGGTGGGGCGCCGCGGTGCCCGCCCGCGGGGTGGCGGCGCTGAACTCCGGCGGCAGCGCGGCCATCAGCGCGATCTCCTGCAACTCGCCGGGCAACTGCCAGGCGGGCGGTTTCTACACCGACGCGGCGGGCCGCGGCCAGCCGTTCACCCTCGCGCAGGCCGGCGGCCACTGGGCTAAGGCGCAGACGGTGCGCGGCGCCGCCAAGCTCAACGCGGGCGGCGACGCCGAGATCGACTCGCTCTCGTGCGCCGCGCCTGGCACCTGCACCGCGGCCGGCTACTACTCGCCCGCGCTGCATCAGCAGGCGCCGATGCTCGTGCAGGAGACCAAGGGAAAGTGGGGCGCCGCGCAGAAGGTGGCGGGTGCGGCGAAACTGAGCGTGAACGGGCACGCGGAGCTGCTGGACGTCTCGTGCGCCCGCCGCGCGGACTGCAGCGCGGTCGGGTACTACCAGGACCACGTCGGCACGCGGGCACTGGTGGTCAGCCAGCGCAAGGGCAAGTGGGGGACCGCAGCGCAGATTCCCGGCCTCGCCAAGCTCAACAAGGACGACTTCGCAGAGGCCGAGTCGGTGTCGTGCGCGTCGGCGGGCAGCTGCACGACCGGCGGGTTCTACTTCGACGGCGGCAACCACCAGCAGGTGTTCGTGGCGACCGAGCTGGCCGGCACGTGGGGCCGCGCGATCGAGCTGCCCGGCAGCGGCGGGCTGAAAAGGGCTTCGACACCTTCGTTTACGCCGTCGCGTGCGCCTCGGCGGGCAACTGCAGCGTCGGCGGCGTCTACAAGGACGCCGGCGGCGCGCTGCAGGCGTTCGTGGCGAACGAGACGGCGCGGGTGCGCCGGTAGCGGGTGGCGGGCCGGCCCGCGGTCACGGGCAGGCCCGCGGCGTGACGACGCCCAGTTCGTAGCACAAGACGACGAGCTGGGCGCGGTCCCGCGCGCCGAGCTTGGCCAGCAGCCGGCTCACGTGCGTCTTCACCGTCGCGGCGCTGACGTGCAGCGCGGCGGCGATCTCCGCGTTCGACCGGCCGGCGCCCGCCTGAGCGAGCACCTCGCGCTCGCGCGCGGTCAGGCCGGCCAGCACCGCGGCGCCGCGGGTGCCGGGAGCGCCGGGCCGCGGCGCCCGGGCAAACTCGGCGATGAGCCGGCGGGTCACGCTGGGCGCCAGCAGTGCCTCGCCCGCCGCGACCACGCGGATGGCCTCGATCAGCTGCTCGGGCGGCGAGTCCTTGAGCACGAAACCGCTGGCGCCCGCGGCCAGCGCGGCGAACACGTTCTCGTCGTCGTCGAACGTGGTGACGACCAGGACGCGCGGAGCGTGCGGCTGCGCGAGCAGGGCGCCGGTCGCCTCGATGCCGTCCATGACCGGCATCCGGATGTCCATCAGCACCACATCCGGGCGCAGACCGCGGGCCTGGTTCACCGCCTCCGCGCCGGTGGCCGCCTCGCCGACGACCTCCAGGCCTTCGGCGAACTCCACCAGCAGCCGGAACCCGGCCCGGACCAGCGCTTCGTCGTCGGCGATCAGCACCCGGATGCTGCCGGTCACGGGCCGGCCGCCCCAGCTTGAGGCGGCAGATCCTGCGGCGGCAGAGCCGGCAGCACCGCGACGACCTCGAACCCGCCGCCGGTCCTGGCGCCGGCCCGCAATTCGCCGCCGTGCATCAGGGCGCGCTCGCGCATGCCGGCGATGCCAAGGCCCGCGCCCGGCGGTCGCGGTGCCGCCCCGTCGCCGTCATCGGTCACCGAGATCGTCACCGCCGCCGCGGTCAGGCTCACCGCCAGCGTCGCCCGCGCGCCCGGCGCGTGCCAGGCTGACGTTGGTCAGCGCTTCCTGCGCGATCCGGTAAGCGGACGCTTCCACCGCGGGCGGGTAGTCCCCGCGCTGCCCGTGGCAGCGGTAACTCAGGTCGAGGCCGCTGGCCCGCATCCGGCCGGCCAGCTCGGCGAGGTCGGCAAGGCCCGGTGCCTGCCCGCCGGCGGCCGGTCCGGGCGCGCGGATCTGCCGGAGCAGCAGCCGCACCTCATCCAGGGCCGACCGGCTCGCCGTCTCGATCGCGGCCAGCACCGCGCGGGCCTCGGCCGGGCGCTCGGCCAGCACGAGCCGCGCCGCGCCCGACTGCACCGCGATCATGCTCAGGCTGTGCGACACGACGTCGTGCACGTCGCGCGACAGCGCCAGGCGTTCCTCCGCGCGGATGCGCGCCTCCCGCTCGGCCTCCTGCCGCCGGCCCTCCTGCGCGAGCGAGCGCCGGTACTGCCGCCGGGTGCGCACGATGTCCCCGGCCACCCAGGCCGGGATGATCACGGCGGCCTGGACCGCGTCCTGGTCGACGGCGGGATGCAGGTGAATAGCCGGCCCCAGCACCGCCCAGGTGACCAGGCTCGCGACCGCCGCCACGGGCACCGATACGCGCCGGCCGCACCGGTCGGCGACCGTGAAGATCGCCACTGCGAGATTCGGCCCGGCGCAGCTGACGAACGGCGTGAACTGGATACCGGCCAGCGCCGCCGCGACGTAGACGCAGGTGAGGACCACGGCCACCGGGACCGGCTGCCGCCGGCGCGCGATCAGGGGCACCGCGGCGACCGCGGCCAGCGCGGCGATGGCCCACAGCGGGCCCGCGCCCCAGGCGGGCACGAGCAAGACCGGCAGCGTGAAGCCGGCGAAGCAGCCGGCCGCGATGAGCGCGTCCAGCGCGTCGGGCGCGGGCCGGCTTCCGAACCAGTCACCGAGCCGGGCGAACCAGGGCGCGCCCGGCCCGGACCGGGCCGGCTGAACGCCCGCGGCCCGCAAGATCGTCATGAGCTGACGGTAACCCAGCCGCGGGCACCCGGCATCAGCCCGCGGACGGACGTCCTCATCCGTCCAGAGCCGGACGTCACCGCCGCGGGGAACCGCGCGGCGGACCCCGGATCGGGCCGCCCGGCCGGCGACGCGAGCACCGGGCCCGGGCGAGCGTAGCGGTATGGAAACGTACCGAAGGCACTTGTCCCGTCCGCTTGTCCTGCTCGCCGCCGCCCTGTTCGCCGCCGGCGCCGGCACCGGCTGGATCACCTACCTGCACCGCTCGGCGGTACGGGAGCAGCACGTCGCCGGCACCGCCGCCTGGGGGCAGCAGGCGGCCGTCGCCGCGGTCGCGGCCCTGGCGCTCGCCATCGCCTACTGGCGGAGCCGCCGCGCGGACCGGCCGATCTGGCTGCTGCACCCGCTCGGCCGCCCCGCCGCGAGCCGCGTCATCCGGCTGGCCCGCGACACGCTGCGTGCGCGCGACCGGGGGACCCGGCGGCCGCGCTCGGCCGGGCGGTGCTGGCGCTGCCGCTGGCCGCGCTGTTCGGCTATGGCTTCTGGCGAGCCGGGTTCCAGGTCACCAACGGCCTGGACCCGAACGCCACCGCCAACGCCTGGGGCGGCCCGACCTATGCCGGCGCGCTGGCGTGCCACTACCTCGACCTGGTCGTGATCATGGCGGCGCTGGCCTGGCTGCTGGACCGGGTGCTGCCAGGCCGGACGCCTGCGGCCCGCGGTGCCGGGCCAGTCCCGGCCGTGGTCAGCCCGGTAGGCTATCTGGGTGGCAATGACAGCAGATGAGCTATATGCGCTAGTCCGGCAGGCCGCCGACGCCGAGGGCCGGCTGCAGTTGCCGCCGATGACCGGCTGGGAGATCTTCCCGTTCGAGCGCGACAGCCTGCGGACCGTGCCGCTCGCCCCGCCGCAGCTGCCCGAACCGGCCCGCGACGGCGAGGGCGACAACCCGTGCCGGGTCTGCGCGCAACCGGAGCCGGCCCTCTGGTCCGATGACCACTGGCGGCTGCGGGTCCTGCCCGAGTCGGGCGCGCCGCTGGTGCTGATGCTGCTGTCGGCCGGGCACGTCGACCTCACCGGCCTGTCCGATGCCCGGGCCGCGGAGCTCGGCCGGCTGATCGTGCACATCAGCCGGGCTGTGGAGGCGCTGCCGAACATCGCCCGCGCGCACGTGTCCCGGTGGGGCGATGGCGGCGCGCACCTGCACGTGTTCTTCTTCGCCCGGCCGGCCGGGTTCAGGCAGCTGCGCGGCTCCTGCTTCCCGCTGTGGGACGACCTGCTGCCCGCCGGCCCGGCGGCGCAGCGCGCGGCGGACGCGGCGTCGGTCGCGCAGGCCCTCGCCGCCAGCTACGGCGGGGTCGTGGCGCGCTAGTGCCCGCCTGCTGCCAGCCAGGCGAGCAGGCCGCCCGTGACAAAATCGGCAGCGTGCAGATCGGGATGCTCGGGCCACTCGAGGTCCGCACGAGCACCGGCGTGCTGGCCGACGTACCGGGCGCCCGGCTGCGCGCGCTGCTGATCGCACTCGCACTCGAACCCGGTCATTTCGTCCAGAATGCGACGCTCGTTGACTGGATCTGGGGTGAGCACCCGCCCGCCGACGCGGCAAACGCGCTGCAGCGGCTGGCCTCAAGGCTGCGCAAGGCGCTGCCGGCCGGGCGGGTCGACGGCCAGCCCGGCGGCTACCGGCTGATGGTGGCACCCGACGCGGTCGACGCCGTGCGGTTCGAGAGCCTCGTCCGGCAGGCCCGCGCCACCGAGGGCGCCGGGCGGGCCCGGCTGCTGCGCGAGGCGCTCGCGCTGTGGCGCGGCGCGGCCATGGAAGGTGTCGACCTGCCGGAGAGCGCGGCGTTCGCCGCCGCGGTCACCCGGCTCGAACGGCTGCGCCTGACTGCGGTCGAGGACCGGTTCGAGGCGGAGCTCGGCCTCGGCCACGGCGCCGAGCTGATCCCGGACCTGACCGACATGGTGGCCGCTGATCCGCTGCGCGAACGCCTCGTCGCCGCGCTGATGCGTGCGCTCGCCGCCGCCGGCCGCGACACCGAGGCACTGCTCGCGTACGAGCGCGCCAGGGAAGCGCTGGCCGACGCGCTGGGCGCGGACCCCGCGCCGGAACTGTCGGCGGTGCACGTCGCGCTGCTGCGAGGCGAGCTGGGTCGGCGGGCGGAGGACCGGAAGACTAACCTGCGGGCCGAGCTCACCAGCTTCGTCGGCCGGGACGCCGACGTCGCCGTCGTCCGCAAGCTCGTCGCGAAGCACCGGCTGACCACGCTGACCGGGTCCGGTGGCTCGGGGAAGACGAGGCTGGCGACGGAGACCGCGCGCACGCTGGCCGGCGAGCTGCCGGACGGTGCCTGGCTGGTGGAGCTCGCCGCCATCGGCGCTGACGGGGACGTGGCCCAGGCGACGATCGCCGCGCTCGGGCTGCGCGACGCGCTGCTCGCCGACGCGCCGAACGCGGCGCCGGCCGGCTCGTCGCGGCGATCCGCGACCGGGCGGCGCTGCTGATCCTGGACAACTGCGAGCACGTGATCGAGCAGGCGGCGGCCTTCGCGCACCGGATTCTCGGGGACTGCCCGCGGCTGCGGATCCTGGCGACCAGCAGGGAGCCGCTCGGCGTCACCGGGGAGGCGCTGTGGCTGGTCGAGCCGCTGGCCCTGCCGCCGGGGGACGCGGCCCTGACGAGATCGAGTCCGCGCCCGCCATCCGGTTGCTGCGGGACCGGGCGGGGGCGGTGCGCAGCGATCTCATGCTCGACCCGGGCACGCTGCCCACGATGGGGCGCGTCGCCGCGGCGCTGGAGGGGATGCCGCTGGCGATCGAGCTGGCGGCGGCCAGGCTGCGCACCATGTCCCTCGGCCAGCTCGCCACCGGGCTCGACGACCGGTTCCGGCTGCTGACCGGTGGCAGCCGTACCGCACTGCCGCACCACCGGACGCTGCGCGCGGTGGTCGACTGGAGCTGGGACCTGCTCACCGAGCCGGAGCGGACGGTCCTGCGCAGGCTCTCGGTGTTCGCGGGCGCGGCGAGCCTGGACGCGGCCGAGCAGGTCTGCGCCGGTGCCGCGGTCGGGCCGCAGGACGTACTCGACCTGCTCACCTCGCTCACCGACAAGTCGCTGCTGCGCACCGCGGGCGACGGCGCACCGCGGTACAAGATGACGGGGACGATCAGGGAATACGCCGCGGAGCGGCTCGCCGAAGCGGGCGAGGCCGACCTGGCCCGGCACGCGCACCTGGCTTACTTCACCGGCCTCGCCGAGACCGCCGATCCGCATCTGCGCCGCGCCGAGCAGCTGGACTGGCTGGCCGCGCTTGGGGCCGAGCACGACAACATCGGCGCCGCGATGCGGGGGGCGCTCACGGCCAGCGAGGCACAGCCGGCGATGCGGCTCGCCGCGGCGGCCGGCTTTTACTGGTGGCTCGGCGGGCACCGGACCGAGGGCTTCGAGCTGGTCAGCGCCGCCACGAAGCTGCCCGGCGAGGCGGCCGACGAGATCCGGGCCATGGCGTACGCGATGGTCGTGATGTTCGTGACCGCCGGGCGCGCCGACGAACGCGAGGCCGCGGACTGGATCCGCACGGCGGCCCGGCTCAGCCAGCGCAGTCAGGACCGCTATCCGATGCTGCGGCTGGTCGCGCCGCTGGAACGGCTGCTGCAAGGGCCGGACGCGTTCCTGCCTGCCTGGGAGTCGCTAGCCGACGACGAGGACCCCTGGGTCCGTGCGCTGGCCCGGTTCCAGCTCGGCAAGATGCGGATCGTGCTCGGCCAGGGCGGGCGGGACGCCGACGCGGACCTGGAGCGGGCGGTCGCCGGGTTCCGGGCCATCGGCGAACGGTACGGGATCTCGCTCACCCTGACCGAGCTGGCCGACCGGATCGCCACCCGGGGCGAGTTCGCCGCCGCCTGCGAGCGCTACGAGCAGGCGATCTTCGCAGTCACCGAGCTCGGCGCCGTCGAGGATGTCATCTGGATGCGGGCGCGCCAGGCCCAGCTGTACTGGCTGCTCGGCGACGCAGACCGGAGCGCGGCCGCGATGGCCGACGCCGAGCGGTGCGCGGAACGGGTCACCTGGCCGGACGCGCTGGTCGAGCTCGCCCTGTCGAAAGCAGAACTGGCCCGCTGGCGTGGTAGCGCCGAGGACGTCGTGCGCCAGCTCGGGGTCGTGACGGCCGTGCTGGGGAAGGACGCGGGCCGGGCGAACATCCGCGCGGTCGAACAGGACCTGCTCGGCTATCTGGCCGCGGATCCCGGCGAGGCCGCCGCGCATCGCGCGGCGGCCTGCCAGGCGGCGGCCGAGCTGGGGTACGCACCCCTGCTCGCGAAAGTCCTGATCGGCGTCGCCGACCTGGCCCTGCGCCGCGGCGAACCGGACCAGGCCGCGCGGCTGCTCGCCGCGAGCGCCGCCGTCCGCGGCCAGCCGGATCGCTCGGTCCCGGACGCGGCCCGGATCGAGCGGGCCACGCGGCGTCGCCTCGGCGAAACACGGTTCGCCGAGGCGACGCGGGCGGGTACGGAGACGAGCTGGTCCGAGCTGGTCGCGGACACGCTCGGCCTCCTGACCGGCCCCGGTCAGCTCGCTGCCCGCGCGATGATGATGTCGCCGTGCCGCGAGCGGGCCCGGACCGCGACCTGGGCATCGAACGGGCCGGGATCGGCCGGCGACGGAACCGAGTTCCGGACCGAAGCCCGCTCGCTGCTGGCGTCCACCCGGGCGGCCGTGCCCGCGCTGACGCCGACCTCGATGGTGCCTGACCGGTTCGTCAGCTCCGCCTGGCCGGACGTCAGCCGGCCGATCCGGATGGCGGCGTCGCCGCTCGTGGCGGTGACGTTGCCGTCGGCGCGGTCAATGTCGACGCTGCCGCTGGCGGTGCTGAATTCGAGGCCGGCCGCGGCCTGACCGATGCGGGCCACGACCGCGCTGCCGGTGATGACGGCGCGCCCGGCGATGCTGCCGACGGCGACCTCGCCCCGGGCGACGCTGGCCTGCAGCGTCGCGACCCGGTCCAGCTGGGCCCGGCCCGACGCCAGGTGCAGCTCAACCTCGCCGAGCGCGCCTTCCGCGTGCACGGCCGAGTACGCGAGGTCTGTGATCAGGCCTGAGCAGGCCGGCAGGTCGATCGTGATGGCGACCGAGCCCTTTTTGTCGCCTGAGACGGTGGTCTTGACCGTCAGCTGGCCGGCGCTGAAGTCGACTCTGGTCCGGCTGGCCACCTTCACGTCTGACGTGTTCGCCGGGTCGATGGGCTCGACCAGCACGACGGTGTCAGCCCGGTCGGTCGCGGCGAGCCGTACCTGAGCGCCGGCGACCAGCACGGCCGCGCTGATGGGTCCAGGGGTTTCGAATGTCGGCATGACTGTCTCCTGTTATCTCGTGTCGCTGACGTGCTAGCGGGGGAGCCGGCCGGTCACGCGCGCTGGCCGAACGTGGCCCGCGCCCACAGATATCCGACGAGGCCGAGGCCGGCGCACCAGGCCAGCGCGGCGATCGCGTGGGCGGCTGACGGCTCCTGACCAGTGAGCAGCCCGCGCAGGGTCTCGATGATCGGCGTGAACGGCTGGTACTCCGCGAACTGCCGCACGCCGGCCCGCATCGTGTCGGCGGGCACGATCGCGCTGCTCAGGAACGGCAGCAAGATCAGCGGAACGGTGGCCATGCCCGCCGACTCCGGGGTCTTGGCGGCCAGCCCGAAGGCGACGGTGAGCCAGCTGGTCGCCAGGCAGACCACCACGATGAACCCGATCGCGCCGAGCCAGTCGAGGAAGCTCGCCGACGTGCGGAACCCCAGCGCGAAGGCCACCCCGATGATGCCCGCGATGGCAATCAGGCTGCGCAGCGTGCTGGCGACGACCTGAGCGTTCAGCACGGCACCACGGGAGATGTCCATGACCTTGAACCGGTTGATGACGCCCTTGGTCATGTCGGAGTTCACGGCCGTCGAGGTCGCGCTCAGCCCGTAGGTGATCGCCAGCACGATCATGCCGGGAGTGGCGTAGTCGATGTAGTCGACGCCGACGTTGAAGGCGCCGCCGATCACGCACACGAACATCAGCAGGATCACGATCGGCAGCAGGACGGCGTTGAATACAGCCGTCGGGTTCCTGAGGGTGTGCTTGAAGTTGCGGCGCAGCATGATCGCCGAATCAGTGTTCATCGTGCGTTCTCCTTTGTGCTTTCGTGACCGGTCAGAGCGAGGAAGACGTCGTCGAGGTCGGGGGTGTGCACGGAGAACTCGTCGACGTCGATGGACTGCTCGTCGAGGTGCGCCAGCAGGGCCCGCACCGATCGCGCCCCGCCATCGCTGGGAACCCGCAGGGTCAGGTCCTCGTCGTCTCGGGTAGAGCCGGTCAGGACCTGCGCCGCCTTGTCCAGCTCGGCGATGTCGGTGAACCGGAGCCGGACGTGGCTGCCGGGGACCTGGCGCTTGAGCTCGGCCGGAGTGCCCTGCGCGACCAGGCGGCCCTGGTCGAGCACCGCGATATGGTCGGCGAGCTGGTCGGCTTCCTCGAGGTACTGGGTGGTGAGGAAGACGGTGACCCCGTCGGCCACCAGCTCCCGGATGATTCCCCACATCGTGCGGCGGCTGCGCGGGTCCAGCCCCGTCGTCGGCTCGTCGAGGAAGATGATCTGCGGGTTGCCGACCAGCGTCATCGCCAGGTCCAGCTTCCGGCGCATGCCGCCGGAGTAGGTCGCCACCAGCTTCTGCGCCGCCTCGGTCAGGTCGAACCGGGCCAGCAGGCCGGGCACGAGCGCGCCGGCCTCGGCGGCGCTCAGGTGGTTGAGGTCCGCCATCAGCTGCAGGTTCTCCCGCCCGGTCAGCAGCTCGTCCACCGCCGCGAACTGGCCGGTGACCCCGATGGCCGCGCGCACCGCCTTGGTCTCGGTGGCGACGTCGTGCCCGGCCACGCGGACCGTCCCGGCGTCGGCCTTCATCAAGGTGGTGAGCACGTTGACGGTCGTCGTCTTGCCCGCCCCGTTGGGACCGAGCAAGGAGAAGACCGTGCCCGCCTGGACATCGAGGTCGATGCCGTCGAGGACGGTCTTGTCGTTGAATGCCTTTCGCAGCCCTGAGACTGCTATCGCTGAATTGCTCATGCCGCCCACCCTCGGCGGCCGGCCTGACACGCCGCTGACACGGCGCTGACACGCCCGCGCGGCCGCCATGGCCGCGACTGTGCATGCGGCCGTGATCAGTGTCGACGCGATTTATCCGTGGCAGGGTGGAACCATGGCCCGCATTCACGACGTCGTGTTCGATTGCCGACATCCCGCGTCGCTGGCCCGGTTCTGGGCGGCCGCCCTCGATGACTACGAGGTCGCGCCCTACGACGAAGCCGAGCTGGCCCGGTTGCGCGGTATCGGGACCAACGACCCGGAGGACGATCCCACCGTGCTGGTGGCCGCGGCCGGCGCCCGGCCGCGGCTGTTCTTCCAGCTCGTGCCCGAGCCCAGGATGGTCAAGAACCGCGTTCATCTCGACCTGCGGTGCGACGCGGTCGACCCCGAGCTCGACCGGCTCAGCGCCCTCGGTGCGCTCGTCCTGGCCGAATACGACAGCCACGTCCTGCTCGCCGACCCAGAAGGCAACGAGTTCTGCCTGTCCAGGCGGACCGACTAGCCGGGTGCCGCTCGCCATCCCGGCTTAACCGGGCCTGACCTGCGCTTTCAACAGTCGAGCGGAGAATCCGGAGTCGTCTATACACTCAGTGTCTACTCTTGGTGTATCCTCACCCCGTGACCGTCCCGATGAGCCTCCTGGGCCTGCTTGAGCGCGAGCCGAGCCACGGCTACGACCTGAAGCGCGAATACGACGCCCTCTTCGGCCGGGGCAAGCCGCTGCCGTTCGGGCAGGTGTACTCGACGCTCAGCCGGCTCGCCCGCGACGGCAAGGTGACGGGCGGGAACGCGGAGCCCGGGTCAGGTCCTGACCGCAAGCGGTACGTCATCACCGACGTCGGCACGAGCGAGCTGAACGACTGGCTGGCCGAGCCGATCGAGCCCGAGCCGCACCTGCAGACCGCGCTGTTTGCCAAGGTCGTCATCGCGCTCATGCTCGGCCGTCCGGCCGATGCCTACCTCGACACGCAGCGCGCAGCGCACCTGCAGCGGATGCGCGAGCTGACCGAGCTCAAACGCTCCGGCAGCCTCATGGACGCGTTGCTGGCCGACCATGGCCTGTTCCACCTGGAAGCAGATCTTCGCTGGATTGATGTGACCTCAGCCAGGCTCAGCGCGCTGGCGGAAATGGTGCGTACGAAATGACCTCCCTGAATGTCCCGGCCCGGCGCGTCAGCGACAAGCCGCTGATCCAGGCCCGCGATGTGTACATGTCGTTCGGCCCCACGCCAGCTCTGGCCGGAGCGAGCCTGACGGTCACGAAGGGCGAGATCCTCGCCGTGATGGGCCCGAGCGGCTCCGGCAAATCCACCCTGCTGCACTGCCTGGCCGGCATCTTCACGCCGGACAAGGGCCAGGTCTGGTTCGACGGCCAGCAGGTGAACGAGCTGAGCGACACCCGGCGCACCGAGCTGCGGCGCACCGCGTTCGGCTTCGTGTTCCAGTTCGGCCAGCTGGTGCCGGAGCTCACCGTCGCCGACAACATCGCGCTGCCGCTGCTGCTGAACCGGGAGAAGCGCAAGTCCGCCTACGCGAAGGCGGGAAGCTGGCTGCCGCGGCTGGGGCTGGACGGGCTGGGTGAGCGGCGGACCGGTGAGCTGTCCGGCGGCCAGGCCCAGCGGGTCGCCCTGGCGCGGTCGCTGGTCATGCACCCGCAGGTGCTGTTCGCCGACGAGCCGACCGGGTCGCTGGACACGCTGACCGGGGAGATGGTGATGGAACTGCTCGTCAGCATCGCCCGCGAGGACGACGTCACGGTCGTGCTGGTAACGCACGACGCCCGGGTCGCGGCGTACGCCGACCGGGAAGTCATGGTGCGCGACGGCAAGGTCATCGACCGGGCCGGCGCCGAGGTCCAGGCCGGCGTCTGATGTACCGGCTCGGGCTTCGCCTCACGCTGCGCAGCGGCCGCGAGCCATTCGTCCGCCTGCTGGTCACGGCCGCCGCCGTCGCCGTGGGCGTGGCGATCATGCTCGCCGTGCTCGCCGACTTCAACGCGTTCAAGACCACCAACAACCGGCCGTCCTGGGAATCAACCCAGGGGCAGACGCTGACCGCCAGCTACGCCTCGGCCACGAACGCCGAGCTGTGGAACTACAGCAACGACGTCTACCAGGGCCAGACCATCGAGCGGCTCGACGTCGCCGCGCTCGGCCCCGGCGCGCCGGTGCCGCCCGGGATTACCCGGCTGCCCGGCAGCGGGCAGTACTACGCGTCCCCGGCCATGGCCGCGCTGCTGCGCACCGTCCCGGCCGGTGAACTGGGGGACCGGTTCCCCGGCCGGCTGGCCGGAACGATCGGGCAGCGGGCCCTGACCGGCCCGGACGAGCTGGTGATCTATGTCGGCCGCACGCCGTCGCAGCTCGCGGCCCTGCCCGCGACGACGCTCGTGCACACGATCGCCACCGGCACGGTCCGGCTGGTCTGGACGCACTACTTCCGGGACGCGTTCGTGGCTGGCGCGATCGCGTTCCTGTTCCCGATCCTCATCCTGATCGGCACCGCTACCCGCCTGGCGGCCGCCCGGCGGCGAGGAGCGCTATGCCGCGCTCCGCCTGGTCGGGGCCACCATCAGGCAAGTCGGCGTGATCTCCTCGGTCGAGGCCGCGGTCAGCGCCTTCCTCGGGGCGCTGGCCGGGATCGGCATTTTCCAGGCGCTGCAGCCGGCCCTGGCAGGCTCCGCGATCACCAGCGCCCGGTATTTCGCCGACGAAGTCACGCCGACCGCGGCCGGATACCTGATCGTGCTGATCGGCGTGCCGGTCGCGTCGGCGATCGCCGCGCTCATCTCGCTGCAGCGGGTGCGGATATCGCCGCTCGGGGTCAGCCGCCGGGTGACGCCGCCCCCGCCGGCCAACGGACGGGTCATCTTGCTGCTGGCCGGGCTCGCGCTGTATCTGTTCGGCATCGCGGTGACCAACTCGAAGCGGATCGGCCCGGCCACTTTTCCCGGCCTCCTGCTGATCCTCGTCGGCCTGGTCGTCGCCGGCCCGTGGCTGACCGCGCAGGCGGCGCGCCTGCTGCGCCGGCACGCGGGCGGGGCGGCCTCGCTGCTGGCCGCCCGGCGGCTGGGCGACAACCCGCAGGTTGCCTTCCGGTCCGTCAGCGGCCTTGTGCTGGCCGTGTTCCTCGGCACGGTCGTGGCCGGGCTGCTGCCGGCCGTCGAGTACATCGGCTCCAGCCCGCGGGCGAGCGCGCTCAGCAACGTGCTGCTGGACGGGTTCGTTTCGGCGCCGGTGTGCGGCAACAACGTCAACTGCAGCAGCGGAAATACCGGCCCGGCCAATCCGCTGGCCGGCTCCTCGGCCCAGCTGCAGCGCATCGCCCTCGAGGGCCTGCCGCCGCGATCCGCGACCGCGCTGCTCACCGGCCTCGCAGGCATCACCGGGGCCACCGCAATTCCGATCTATTCCCCGCGGCTGACGGGCCCCGCCGGCCGGCCAGGGCGGCGGCCAGCCAGGAAGCGGTGCCGCCCCCGGCGCGGGACCCGGTGGCGGGCCGCAGCAGGTCGGACCTGGCGGGGCCGCCAACGGCATCATGAGCTGCGCCAGTCTGCGGGCACTGCCCGCGCTGGGGGCCTGTGCGCCGGGCCGCGCGGCCGTGGCCGTGACGGCCGGGAATCTCTTTGATGACAATCCGCAGTACAGCACGCAGGCGATCGCCAGCGCGGCCAGCCCGGCGGTATCGGCCAACTTCAGCAGGCTCTACCTGCAAGCGGTGCTGGTGAAAGTGAACGGCCCGGCCACGCTGGAGCGGGTCCGTACCTACCTGGACACCCACACCCCCGAGTCCGCGTCCGGCACGGCGCCGCGCACCTTCGGCGAGGCGGTACAGGCTCGGGCCGCAGTCGCCACGACGGTGCAGCGCCTGATCAACACCGCGGTCGTGCTGACGCTCATCGTGGCCGGCTGCAGCCTGGCCGTGTCGGTGGGCGGCAGCCTGGTGGAGCGCAAGCGGCCGTTCACGCTGCTGCGCGTGACCGGCACGCAGGTCTCCATGCTGTACCGGGTCGTACTGCTGGAGGCGTGCTGCCGCTGGCGGCCGCGACGATAGTGGCGGGGGGCCTCGCCTACCTCATCTCGGTCGTCACCGTCATCCGGATCGCGCGGCCGGCTCGCCGGTGCCGGTGCCGGGCGGCGCCTACTTCGTGACGATGGCGGTCGGCCTGGCCGGGTCACTGCTGGTGATCCTCGCCTCGCTGCCGCTGCTGCGCCGGCTGACGTCAGCCGACGGAGTGCGGTTTGAATAGCCCGGCCGAGCCGGCCGCCAGCGCAGCGACCGCGAGCCAGGGGATCCACGTCAGGTAGTACCAGAGGTCCAGGCTCGCCGGGGCAGTCTGGATGATCGGGCCCGCGATCAGCTGCGCGACGGCCACCGGCAGCCAGCCTGCCGCGATGGCCGCCGCGGTCGCGGGCCGCACCAGGCCGGCCACCACCAGCGGCAGGGCGACCAGCAGCAGCCCGACAGCTGCCACCACGTTCTGGCTGCCCGTGTTGCCGGTGAAGATCGTGCCGATCGGGCCCGGCGGGAAGTAGGCCGGGCTGGGGATGGAGACGATGATGAGCAGCGCCGCGACCGCGCACCACGGGGGCAGGCGCACGATGCCGATCCCGGAGTGCGCGTGCGCGGCCCGCAGCACGATCGCGGCCGACACCGCGCCGACGCCGGCCGCCGCCGCCAGCACGGCGATGACCGCGATCACCGCGCCGTCTCGCCACAGGCCCACCGGGACCGTCACGCCGATCACAGCGGTGCAGCTGCCGAACACGGCGGCGGGCCCGTACACCGCGCGCTCGTTCCTGGCCAGGCACAGGCCGCCGGCGATCGCGGGCGTCAGGGCCAGCACGACCCACGGCAGCCAGTCGGCGCCCCCGATCCGCAGTTCGGCCGCCAGCACGACCAGCAGCACGCCGGTCAGCAGCCCGGCTGCGCCGGTCACGCCGGACAGGCGCGCGGACGCGTGCCGGGCCCGGTATTCCTGCACGATCTGGCCCGGCTCAAGATCTGCGCTCACGTCGCCCCGCCCTCGTCGCCGCACTCCTTGATCCGCTCATTATGCGAATGCCGCTGTTTGGACCGCAGTTAAACCGCAGTTCCCATTCGGAACGGCGGGCGGAAAAAGCGCCGTCATGTGCGCGAATCAGGCGTCAGCGCCGCGTCGGCGCCGTTCGCGCCGGTGATCCCGTGCTGCCACGACGAGGCCGCGATTTCGACCCGGTGCGAACGCCGAGCTCGGCCTGGATCCGGGCGATGTGCGACTTGCTGAGCGAGATGAACAGCGCGGCGGCGATGTCCTGGCTGGTGCGGCCGCTGGCGACGCTGCGCGCGATCTCGAGCTCACGGTCGGGCAGCTGGGCAGTCCGGCCGCGCGGGCAGGCTGGTGCGCGCCGGCCAGTTCCTGAGAATGGGGCGGTGACCGAGGGCGAGATGAGCGCGGCGCCGGCGCTGGGCGCGCGCACGGCCTCGATCAGCAGCGCGGGACCGGCGCCCTTGGCAGGAACCCGGCGCACGCAGCCAATTCCGGCTACCTGCGGTCCCTGATGTCGGTCTGCCAACCGGCCGAGATGGTGCTGCTGGGCGCGGCCGGGCTGATCATCGCGGTAGGGGCGCGCCCGGCCCGGTTGGCTGGGCGGCCAGGACTCGCACCGCCTTTGCCCTACGGGCCGAGTAAGGCCGCCGCGCTAGAGCCCGCAGGCCGGGAAGCGGGGGTGACCACGGCAGGTTGCGGAAGCCGGGCGAGCGCGCGCAGCAGCCACGGCTGCACCACGGCCATCAGCAAGCAGAGCGCGGCGCAGCCGAGCCAGAGGGCGCCTGGCCCGAGCGAACTGAGCACCTGGGTCGCCAGGACGGGAGCCACGACCGTGGCCGCACCCCAGCTCAGGCCGTACACCGCCAGGTAACGCGCGGCCGCGCCGTCCGGCGCCAAACTGGTGACCACCGCGAACGCACTGCCGGTCAGGAGCACGTTGCCGATGCTCCACACCACGGTCGGCGCGAGCAAGGCCGGCAGCGTACGGCCCGCGGCGTAGCCGGTCAGCCCGGCCGCCAGCAGGCAGAACCCGATGGCCGCAGCGGCCGGGCCGGAAAGCCGGGCCAGCGCGGCCCGGCGCAGCAGCGGCCGGACCAGCACGAGGGTGATAGTGGCGACCGCCAGAAGCAGGCCAGAGCTGGCCGGGTTGATGCCGTGCGCGGCGAGCGACAGCGGCAGCCCGACCAGCATCAACATATAGACCAGGGCGAATACCGTGCCGGCCGCCGTCATCGCGAGCAGGGCCCGGTCGCGCCAAGGGGACGGCGGGCGGGCCGCCGCCCCGCGGTCGCGCCGCCCGCGGTCGCGCCGCCCGGGGGCAGGCGAGTCCGCGCGTCCGCCGGGCAGCGTCCGGGCCACGATCAGAGCGCAGGCCAGGCATGAGGCTGCGTCGGCGACGAAGAGCCAGCGCAGGCTCCAGTGCCCCACGATCGCGGCGATGAGTCCCGCGCCCGTGTTGCCGACCGCCAGCGCCGTTGTCAGCAGCGCGTATGCCGGAGCGCGCTCGGCCGGGGTCGTCGCGGCCGCGATCATCGCCTGGCTCGGCGGCTCGTAGAGCTCGAATGCGAGCCCGAGGAGCAGGGCCCAGGCGGCCGCCGCCATCAGGTCCGGCGCGGTCGCGATGCCGAGCTGAGCTGCGGCGCAGCCCAGCAAGCCGACCAGGATGGTGCGGCGGGCGCCGAGCGGCCCGCCAGCCATCCGCCCAGCAGCCTGCTCGGGATGGTGGCTAGCCCGAACGTAGCCGCCACGACACCGGCCGCGACGAGACTGGCGCCAAGGACGCGGCACAACAGAACGGTGAGGAACGCCAGCGAGAACGCACCGAGTTGATTGACGGCCCGGGCCAGCGCGATCAGCCAGACCTCGCGGGGGAGCGGCCTGCGGGTCTGGGCCCTGCTGGGGCGCACAACGCCTCCGCATGTGACTGGCGAGTATCGTTTGGTCAGGCACGGAGCCTAGGTTCGGCGGGCGTAACTAGTCAAGTGCGTTTCGACAGTCACATCGGTCCGCCGGACGGCACGGCCGGGCGCGGCGGCGGGCGCGGAAATACGCCGCCTCCTGCACGAGATACTGTCCCGCATGCGCTGGACCGTGCACTCCGAGCAATCCGTCTACGCCGACCTCTGGCTCGACGTCCGGATCGCGGACGTCGAACTTCCCGATGGCCGGCACCTGGATCACCGGCTGATCCGGACCCCGCCGGTGGCGGGCGCGGTCGTCACCGACGCGGACCGTCGCGTCCTGCTGCTGTGGCGGCACCGCTTCATCACTGACTCGTGGGGCTGGGAAATCCCGATGGGCAGGACCGAGCCGGGCGAAGACCTCGCGGTCACTGCGGCGCGCGAAGTCGAAGAAGAGACCGGCTGGCGGCCTGGCCCGCTCCGCCGCCTGCTCCGGGCGGAGCCGACGCCGGGGATCTCGGACTCGGTGCACCACGTATACCGCGCCGACACCGCGACCCGGATCGGGCCGCCGGAAGACGCCTTCGAGTCCGAGCGGATCGACTGGATACCACTGGGCGACGTGCCCGGCCTGGTCGCGCGCGGTGCGATCGCATCCGGCAGCACCCTGGCCGGGCTGCTCTACGTGATCAATACCGAGTCCGGGTGCGGGCCGCGCGAGTGAGGCCCGGGTCGCCGGCCGACGGCGGGCGGCTCGGTAGCCTGGGCGCGGGGGTGAGTGCTCGTGACGGGGGTCGCGAATACGGGGGCTCCGGTGCTGGTCATCGGCGCCGGGCAGGCCGGGTTGTTCGCCGCGGTGCAGCTGGCGCGGCTCGGCGTGCGGGCGCGCGTCGTCGAGCGCGAGCCGCGGCCGCACCGGCAGGCGCGGGCCACCGCGCTGCAGCCGGGCACGCTGGAGGTCCTGGCCCAGGCCGGACTGGCGGACGAGTTCACCGCGGCCGCCGTGCCCCTGCGGTACGCACGCGTCTTCGACCCGGCGCTGGCCCCGGTCGCCGAGATGGCCTTCGCCGGCACCGGCTCGCCGTGGGAATACGAGTGCAGCCTGCCCCAGTGGCGGACCGAGCAGATCCTCGCCAGCCGGCTCGCCGACCTCGGCGGCACCGTACAGCGCGGCACCGAAGTCCTCTCAGTACGCAGTGACGCCGACCGGATGCTGACTGAGCTCAGGCACGCGGACGGGACGGCGGAGACCGCGGAGACGAGCTGGGTGATCGGCGCCGGGGGAGCCCACAGTGTCGCCCGCCAGTCGCTGACCGGCGAACTGGCGGGCGAGACGTATCCGGGGACCGCGCTGGCCGCAGACGTGCGGGTCGCCTGCGGGCTGCCGCGCGACGGCTCGGCCCTGATCGCCAGCCCGCAGGGCTACGTGCTGCTGGCGCCCCTGCCCGGCGACCGGTGGATCACGTTCATCGGTGACCTGCACGACAACGAGGCGGAGTTGCTGGCGCGCGACGTCTCGCTGTCGGCCGTCGCCGCGTGCATCCGGCGCCGGGTGCCAGACGCCGTGCAGCTGACCGACATCGGCTGGGCGTCCACGTTCCGCATGCACCGGCGGATGGCGGCGCGGCTGGCGGGGGAGCGCTGGTTCCTGCTCGGCGACGCCGGGCACCTGTCGAGCCCGTTCGGCGGCGAGGGGCTCAACGCCGGGCTGCACGACGCACACAACCTGGCCTGGAAACTCGCACTCGAGATCCAGGGCCGCGCCCGGCCCGGCCTCGCGCGAACGTATGAACCGGAGCGGGCCGCGGCGGCCCGGCACGTACTCGCGACGTCGGACCGGCTCCATCAGATGGCGCACGCGGCGGTCGAATCGGCGCGCACCGGCGTTGCGGCCGAGCCGCTGCCTGCGGCCGACGCGGCGGCGCTGACGAGGGCCAGGTCGATGCTCGACGTCTGTTACGACGGCAACCCGATAGTCGGTCGCTACGGCGGCGCGGCCGGAGCCCCGGCGACAGCGCCCGGCCGCCGGTACGCCGGCTGGACCGGCCTGACCGGCCCCGGCCATCACCTGCTGCTCGGCCGCGCGGACGCGGCGGGCTGGGCGCCGTTCGCGGACCGCTGGCGCGGCCTGGTGGACGTCGTAACCGAGGGCGATCAGCCGTCTGCCGCGGGCCCGCCGGAAGCGGTCTTGGTGCGGCCGGACGGTCACGTGGGCTTCCGGGCTTGCCCTGCCGATCCGGCCGGCCTGCGGGCGCTGGACGCGCACCTGCGCTCATACCTGATCCCGGCCTGACGGCATCCGTATACGGGTGGCGGCCGGCCTGGATGCGACCGCACGGGGCGGTGCGGTGACCCGTGCGGTCGCACCGCTCGATCGCCCGGCGGCGGCGCTAGGCGGCGCGCACGACCTCGTAGTAGACGAGCGCGAGGCCTGCGCCCAGCGTCTCCGCCCGGACCAGACGCAGCGGCTTGCTGCCGCCGGTCTTGCCGAACAGGCGGTCACCGTCCCCGACCAGCACCGGGAAGATCACCAGCCGCAGTTCGTCGGCGAGGTCGTTGTCGATCAGCGCGTGCACCAGCTGATAGCTCGCGTACACGAAGATCTCGCCATCGGTCTCCTGCTTGAGCTTCGCGACCTCGGTCACGACGTCACCGGCCAGGACCGTTGCGTTGGACCACGTCGGCGCCGCCAGGGTGGCGGAGACGACGTACTTCGGCATCCCGTTGAGCTTGTCGGCCCACTCGCCGGTGCGCGCCTGCCAGCGGGTGGCGAACCACTCCTCGCTGCGCCGTCCGAGCAGCAGCGCGTCGGCTTCCAGCGCGTCGGCGGTGAAGTAACCCGCCCACGCGTCCCGGTCCGCGCCGAGCGACTCGTTGAACCAGCCGCCGAGCCGGTAGCCTTCCAGGCCGTCCGGGTCCTGGACGACACCGTCGAGCGAGATGTTCGTGCTGATAATTATCTTTCCCATGTCCGGCTTGCCTTTCCGAGTGCGGTAACCATCACTCAGGCAGACACCCGGGGGCCATGAAACTGGCCGTCCGCGGACCGCCCAGTTCCGGCCCGCACCGGTGTCTGCCGCCGGGGCGACAGCCGGGCTTGCGCCGCATCTATATACTCAGTATCCTCAATCTCTATACTGAGTATGCTACTCCGCATGACAGGAAGCGAGGCTCGCCGATGAGCGTCCGGCACGCGCTGCTCGCGCTGCTCAGTGAGGGACCCAAGTACGGCCTGCAGCTCCGGGAAGAGTTCGAGGCGCGCACGGGGGAGGTGTGGCCGCTGAACGTCGGCCAGGTCTACACCACGTTGCAGCGGCTGGAACGCGACGGGCTCGTCGAGTCCGAGGGCGCGGACGAGGGACCGCAGAAGGCGTTCCAGATCACCGAGACCGGCGCGGCCGAGCTAGCCGAGTGGCTGCGCACCCCGCCGGACCTGAGCTCGCCGCCGCGGGACGAACTCGTCATGAAGGTGCTGGTGGCGATCCGGCTGCCGGGCACCGACGTGCACGAAGTGATCCAGGCGCACCGCCGGTACCTGGTGCAGCTCATGCAGGAGTGGACGCGGATCAAGGAGGGTGGCGCCGAGGGTGATCTCGGCCTCGCCCTGGCAGTGGACGCCGAGCTGTTCCGGCTGGACTCGGTCGTCCGCTGGCTCGACGCCGCCGATGCCCGGCTCAAGCGGGCGGCGGCGGACGGCCAGGTGCAGGCGGCCACAGCGCCGCTGCCGAAGCAGCGACGGAACGCAGGAGCACGGGGATGAGCATGCTAGAGCTGCGGCGGGTGTCGAAGGTCTACGGCCGGGGCGCCACCGAGGTACACGCGCTGGACCGGATCAGCCTGTCGGTGGACGAGGGCGCGATGGTCGCGGTCATGGGCCCGAGCGGATCGGGCAAGAGCACGCTGCTGACGATCGCGGGCAGCCTGGAAGAGCCGACCGAGGGCGAGGTGATCGTGCGCGGTGCCGCGCTGGCTCGCATGTCCCGCAATGACAAGGCCCGGCTGCGGCGGCGCACGATCGGCTACGTGTTCCAGGACTACAACCTGCTGCCCGGCCTGACCGCCGCGGAGAACGTCAGCCTGCCGCTCGAGCTGGACGGGCTGCCCGGCCGCAAGGCCCGCGCCGCCGGGCTCGCGGCGCTCGAGGAGCTGGGCCTGACCGATGAGGCCGACCGCTACCCCGACCAGCTGTCCGGCGGCGAGCGCCAGCGGGTGGCGATCGCCCGCGCCGTGGTCGGAGACCGGCGGCTGCTGCTGGCCGACGAGCCCTCCGGCGCGCTCGACTCGGGCAACGCCGAATCGGTCATGCGGATGGTGCACGACGCGTGCAAGAACGGCGGCATGGCCGCGGTCGTGGTGACCCACGACGCGCAGCTCGCCTCGTGGGCCGACCGGGTGCTCTTCCTGCGGGACGGCCGGGTCACCGACCAGACCGCCCCGCCGGCGAGCGCGGAGTCCCTGCTCACGCGCGGAGCGCCGCAGTGACCGTCACGCTGCAGGAACGGCCGGTCCGGGGGAGGACCGGCAACGGGGGCATCCCCGCCCGCCGCGCCGTGATCCGGTGGGCCTGGCGGCTGCTGCGCCGCGAGTGGCGCCAGCAGCTGCTGATTCTCGGCCTGATCACCGTCGCGGTCGCGGCCACCTTCGTCGGCGCGGCCGTGGCCACCAACACGCCGCCGCCGGCCGGCACCGGCTTCGGCACCGCGACGGACCTGGCGACGCTGGGGCCGGGCCCGCACCTGTCCGCGCAGATCGCCGCGCTGACTGCCCGGTTCGGCCGGGCCGACGTGATCGAGAACCAGGCGATCGCGTTCCCCGGCTCGGTCACTACCTATAACGTGCGCGCGCAGAACCCGCACGGTGCGTTCGGCCAGCCAATGCTGTCGCTGGCCAGCGGGCACTATCCGACCGGTCCCGGTCAGGCGGACCTGACCAGCGGGGTGGCATCCGGACTGCACCTGCAGGTCGGTGACACCTGGCGCGCGGACGGCGCCGCCCGGCGCGTGGTGGGCATCGTCAGCAACCCGCAGAACCTGCTCGACGAGTTTGCCCTCGTCGCCCCCGGCCAGGTCCGCGCGCCCACCTCGGTCACCGTACTGTTCGACGCGCGCGGGCCGATCCCGGCCCCGCTGGGGCGGAGCGTGGTGTCCCGGACGGCCGCCGCGAACGCCAACGTGCTCAACCCGGTGACGATCTCGCTGGCGGCGGCGACCCTCGGGATGCTGCTCATCGCCCTGGTCAGCGTCGGCGGCTTCACCGTCCTCGCGCAGCGGCGGCTGCGCGCGATCGGCATGCTCGGCGCCCAGGGCGCGACGAACGCCAGCATCAGCCTGGTCGTCAGCGCCAACGGCGCCGCGACCGGAGCGGTGGGCGCGGTCGCCGGGTTCGCGCTCGGCCTGCTGGCCTGGCTGGCGTACCGGCCGCGCGCCCAAGCCAGCGCCCACCACGTCATAGGCCCGTTCCAGCTCCCGTGGCTGGTGATCTTCGTGTCGATGGCGCTCGCCGTGGTCGCCGCGTATCTCGCCGCGGTCCGGCCCGCCGCGCGCGATCGCCCGGGTCCCGGTCGTGGCCGCGCTCGCCGGACGGCCGCCGGCGCCGCGCGCGGTCCGCCGCTGGGCCGGGCAGGCCGGCGTCGCGCTGCTGGTCGCCGCCTTCTTCCTGATCGGGTTCGCCAGCGCGCAGGCGACCTCGCCCGCCGCTGAGGCGGGGAACAAGTCGCAGCTTTTCCTCGCGCTGGTCGTGGGGCTCGTCGTGCTCTGCGCCGGGGTCGTGCTCGCGGCGCCGACCCTCCTGGAACTGCTGGCGTGGGCGGCCCGCCGCGCCCCGGTCGTCGTCCGGCTGGCGCTGCGCGACCTGGCCAGGTACCGGGCCCGCTCGGGCGCGGCGCTCGGCGCGATCAGCATCAGCCTGCTCATCGCCGTCATCATCTGCGTCGTCGCCGCCGCCCGGTTCGGCAACCCGGTCGACTACGTGGGGCCGAATCTCGCCCCGGATCAGCTGATCGTCTACCCGCAGCAGGCCGCCACCACCCCGAACGCGCCGTGCCTGCGCACGCCGGCCGGGTGCCCGACCCTGACCGCCGCGCAGCTCGCGCCGATGGCGGCCGAGGCCCGCGGCATCGCCGCCTCGTTCGGAGCCAGGAACGTTGTGCAGCTCGACGCTCCCGACGCCACCCTGGCTGGGGTGGTGGCCGGCCGGAACTGGGACGGAGCCATCTACGTGGCCACTCCGGCGTTGCTGCGCGCTTACGGCATCAGCGCCGCGCAGGTCAGCGCGCAGGCGGACGTGCTCACCATGCGGCCCGGTCTGGCGGGCCTGTCGCATCTGCAGTTCTGGTACGGCGGCACCAAGTTCGGGCCGCCGAGCGCCTCCTGCCCGCCGGGTTCGTGCCTGGCGAACCCGCGCATCGAGCAGGCCGGCGCGCTGCCGTCCGGCACCTCGGCGCCGAACACCGTGATCACCGAGCACGCGGTGCGCAGTTCCACCTGACGGTCAGCACGGCCGGCTGGCTCCTCCAGACGCCGGGCGCGCTCACGGCCGCGCAGATCAGCGCCGCCCAGCACGCCGCGGCGACCGCCGGGCTGACCGTGGAGAGCCGTAACAGCATCCCGTCGTCGGCCGAGATCCTCGACGTCGCGACCGTCTTCGGCATCCTGCTCGCGCTCGGCATCCTCGCGATGTGCGTCGGGCTGCTGCGCAGCGAGACGGCCAGCGATGTCCGCGTCCTGACCGCGACCGGCGCGGGCAGCCGGGCCCGCCGCGCGATCTCCGCGGTGACGGCCGGCGCGCTGGCCCTGACCGGCGCGGTCGTCGGCGTCGTGGCCGGCTACGTCGCGGCCATCGGCTTCTTCCGGGCCAGCCAGCTGGATACGCTGTCGTCGCTCGGCAGCATCCCGGTGGCCAACCTGCTGCTCATTCTCGTCGGCATGCCGGTGATCGCGGCCGCCGTCGGCTGGCTGCTCGCCGGCCGCGAGCCCGCTGCGCTCGGCCGCCGCCCGCAGGAGTAGCGGGGCCGGCCACTCACCGGCGGAACGGCCGGGCCCGGCCGGGCCCGGCCTTCCGTTTGAGCCAGCGCCCCACGTTGGCGATCGCCCGGTCGATGTCGGTGCCGAACGGGTTGTCGTGCACCAGGTACGTCCAGGTGGCGGTCGGCCGTTTCAGGCCGACCGCGCCGAGGTCGGCGCCCGCTGCGGTGATCGGCACGGTCCTGAACGTCTGCGCAGACCGGTACGCCACGTCGTCGAACAGGTTCGTGAAGGCGCGGATCGCCTCCTTGTGGAACTCGCTGAGCGGGTCGACGCCGCGCGCGAGCACGCGCAGATGGATGCCCTCGCGCACTTCCGCCAGGTAGGCCAGGTGGTCGGCCCAGCTCCGGTCGAGATGAATGAGGGCGATCTGGCGCGCGGCCTCGGCGAGGACGCCGGCGGGCACGACCGGGGTCAGCTCGGCCATCCGCTCGGGACACTGGCGGCCCAGCGCCGACAGCGCGCCGTCAGTGCGCAGCAGCCGGTCCCGGTGCGCCAGGACGATGGCTCGCTGATCGTCGACGAGCTTGCTGTAACGCCACGTGTTGCGGTGGATCTCCAGGTTGACCCCCTCGGCGACGCGCTGCGCGTGGCCCAGGGTCTGGTGCCCGCCGGGATCGTGGATCGGGCCGGGTGCCGCTGCCTCAGCGAGCGCCGCGCCGGGCGCGTACTGGAGGACCAGCTCGTCCTCCAGGCTGGCGAAGAAGACCGAGCCGCCCGGGTCTCCCTGGCGCCCGGAGCGGCCGCGGAGCTGGCGGTCAAGCCTGCTGCTCGCGTGCCTGCCCGTGCCGATGACCAGCAGCCCGCCCAGCGCGGCGATCTGGTCCCGGTCGCCGCCGGTGCCGCCCAGCCGGATGTCGGTGCCGCGGCCGGCCATCTGGGTGGACACGGTGACCGCGCCGAAGGCGCCGGCCTCGGCCACGATCGCGGCCTCCTGCGCGTCGTTCTTGGCGTTGAGCACGGTGCCCGGCACGCCCGCGCGGCCCAGCGCCGCGGCCAGTCGCTCAGACTCGGCCACATCGAGGGTGCCGATCAGGATGGGCAGGCCGGCGGCGTGCGCCGTCGCCACCAGCTCGACGATGGCTTTCTCTTTCGCCCGGACCGCGGCGTACAGCCGGTCGGGCTCGTCGATGCGGACGCACGGGCGATTCGGCGGGATCACCGCGATCTCCAGTCCGTAAAACTCCCGGAGCTGCTCGCCGACCGCCACCGCCGTTCCCGTCATGCCGCAGACATCCCGGTAGCGGCCGACCAGAGCCTGGACGGTGATGCTGTCGAGGATCTCACCGCTCTCGCTCGCGGCCAGGCCCTCCTTCGCCTCGACCGCGGCGTGCAGCCCGTCGGGCCAGCGCTGGAGCCGGGCCACCCGCCCCCTGGCCGCGTTGATGAGTTGCACCCGGCCGTCCCGCACGATGTAGTCCACGTCGCGGTGCAGCAGCGCTCGTGCGTGCAGGGCAATGTTGAGCCGGGTGAGCATGTCGGTGTGCTCGCCGCTGTACAGGTCGATGTCCCCGAGAACCCGTTCCGCGATCCGGGTGCCCGCGCTGGTCAGGTACACGTTGCGGGCGTCGTCGTCGGTCTCGTAGTGCTGGCCGGGACGCAGCCCGGCGACGACCAGGGCCATGTCCCGGTCGGCGTCCGGGTGATCCGCCGTGCCCGCCAGGATCAGCGGGACGCGGGCCTCGTCGACCAGCACCGAGTCGGCTTCATCGATGAGCACGACATCGGGCGCGCCGGCCACAAGGTCGGCAGTGTCGGTGCACAGCCGATCCCGGAGCACGTCGAAGCCGATCTCGCTCACGGGCGCGTATGTCACTTGCGCGGCGTAGGCGTGCCGCCGCTGCGGCGCGGTGGAGGCCTGACCGAGCCAGCCGACGGTCACGCCCAGCAGGTCATAGACCGGCGCCATCCATTCGGCGTCCCGCCGGGCCAGGTAGTCGTTGACCGACATGACGTGCGCAGACCGGCCCCGCAGCGCATATCCGGCCGCGGCGAGCGCACCGGACAGGGTCTTGCCCTCTCCGGTCGCCATCTCGGCCACCTGCCCGGACAGCATCGCCAGGGCCCCCAGCACCTGAACGTCGTAGGGCCGCTCGCCGAGCGCGCGCCGGGCCGCCTCCCGGCCGCAGGCGCAGATCTCAGCGTCGTCACGGGCCGCGAGGGCCGCGGCGGCGAGCTTCTCGTCGGCCAGCGCCCGCAGCCGCGGCTCGTGGCCAGCCACCTCCGGCAGCAGCCGCTGATAGGACCTCAGATCGAGGGTGCCCGGCCGCTGCAGGAAGCGCTCGACCCGGCTGCGCGGACCACTCACCGCTGATCCGCCCGGCCCGGACCGCGAACGCCTGCCGGTGGTTGCCGCACATCCCGCCAACGTCCCGCCGGCGGCCCTGGTTCCGGCACTGAGCGGCCGCGGCGGGATCGTAGCCAACACCGCTGGCACGGTGCCCGGGGGGTCGCGTTCCGTCAGCGGCTGCCGGTGATAAGCCGCTCGCGGTCAAACGCCGCCGACGTCATCCGCCAGCCGAGTCCGTCGAGACCTACGAGAAGCACCCCTCCCGCGAGGGCCAGGCCGAGCGTGGGGTGGATCACGTCGAGCGCCAGCAGGGTCGTCACGGCAACCGACGGGAGACTCGCGAGCAAGCAGAGCTGCCCGGCGACGCGCACGTCGCTCGATCTGGCCGAGATGGCAATACCGACCCAGATCGACCATGCGGCGAGGAGCGGCGTAAAGAGCACCATGACGAGCAGATCCGGGCCTCGCAGGATTGCTGGCGCTATGCCCGGATGCGCGAACAGCTCGACGCAGCCGAGGAAGACTGCGACGACCCCATACGAGATCGCCAGGGACGGCACGAAAGCGGCCAGCGCCTTGCCGAGCAAGAACTCTTCGCGGCGGATCGGCGTCGCGAGCACGGGCTCGAGAGTGCCCTGCTGACGCTCGCCGACGACGGAGTAGGAGGCGAGCGCGGCGGGCACTAGTGCCGGGATAGCGAGCATGTACAGCAGAAAATTCTCGTGTGCGAGCCCATTCGCTGCTGACGCCGCCTCGGTCAGGACTGTCAGCAGCGGCTGGATGAGAAAGATCAGCGGGAAGATCACCATGGCCACGATGATGTTGCCGTTGTGCCGGTATTCGCGGAGCTCCTTGCCGAAGATGGCGCGGACGCGCCTCTTGCTCACTCTCATCTGCGGCTCGCCGCCTGGTCCTGGTTGACGAGCTCGAGGTACACGTCCTCGAGCGAGTGGTGAGATTCGCCGATCGACAGCACGTCGGCGGCGGCGGCCACCAGGGCGCGGGTGACGGCCGGTGCCGCGACGGCCGGGTCGGACACGGCGAGGACGTACCCGGCGAGACCGTCGTGGTGCCAGCTATCGACGGCTGGCAGGCCGCCGAAGACGCTATCCGGATCGGGCACCGGGGCGCGGGTCTTGATCGCGAGTGTCCTGGCGAACATCCGGTCGCGCAGCTCAGCCGGCCGATGGTGCGCAGGGTCGTGTTCAGGATCGCCACGCGGTCGCAGAGCCGCTCGGCCTCCTCGAGGCGGTGCGTGGTGAGGAAGATCGTGACGCCACGCTGGCGGAGATCGTCGATCAGGTCGTGGACATCGCGGGCGGCGGCCGGGTCCAGGCCGGAGGTCGGCTCGTCCAAGAAAAGCACCTGCGGGTCGCTGAGCAGCGCCCTGGCCAGGGCGACCCGCTGGCGCAATCCCTTGGACAAGGAGCCGCACGCATCGTGAGCGCGGTCGGACAGGTGGACGGACCGCAGGGCGCGATCAATGCGATCGGCGGTGTCGGGGACCTCATAGAGGTCGGCGAAGCACTCGAGGTTCTCGGCCACGCTCAGCCTCAGGTACAGCCCGGGCGATTCGGGCATGATGGCGATCCGGCGGCGGATCTCCACTCCGTTCTCCGGCGTGAGCGGGATTCCGGCAACCGTTGCCGAGCCTGACGTCGGTGCGATGAGCGTGCCCAGCGTTCGGACGGTCGTGGTCTTCCCGGCGCCGTTGGGTCCGAGGAAACCGAAGACCTCGCCGTGGCCGACGTCGAACGAGACGTTCTGGAACGCGATCCGGTCGCCGAAGCGCTTGCCCAGGTCATGGACGGACAGCGCCGGGGCGCCTTGCGCCGCCGGACGTGCCGCCGCTGTCTCCCCGCTCACGAAGCGGGCCAGAATGCGGGCGGCAGCCTCGTCCGGCCCGGGCGCCGCGGCCACCGCCACGGCCGGCTGAACCGGCTCCGCCCGGCGCCGCAGTTTCCTGGCGAGCCACCTGATCAGGTAGATCATCGCTGGCACCGGACGGCAAGGCCGGCCGGAACCCGGGTGGCGCACGGCCGCCGGGCGGGGGGAGCGGTGCCCTGGCGGGTCTGCGCCGGCGTGCGAACCAGCCCCGGATGGCTCGCCGTGCTAACAGCTGTTGTCATTTGGGGCTCCCAGCGCCATCAGGCAAGAAGAACTCCGGGCCGATCGCCACAGTCGCCACTTGTCACCGCTGTAGCTGCCGGGGTCCGGAGCAATACGTTGACACTATGCCGCGATTGCGCCCGGAGAAAGCAAGAGTCATCCGACCTCATCAAACCTGCGCCGGGAGACGCCGCCCGTCCGGATCGTTAGCGCTCGCCGCACGAGAGGAGGCCGAGTCCCTTTCAACTTAACATAATGTGCATTATCGGCGCAGCGTTAAGCCCCGGTAATCAGGCCGGCGATGAGCAGAGCCACCATGCTCCGGGCGTCGTAACGCGGGTCCGCCTCGGCGCTCGCGCCGGCGCACAGGCTGCCGATCGCGCGCATAAGCCCGTACGCGTCGACGTCCGCGGCGAATCTCGCCCGCCGCCGCGGCGGCGCCGAGCAGCCGCGCGCACACCGGAACGAGCCGGTCCAGGAAGTACCCGTGCAGCGTCTCGAACCGCGCGTTGTCGGATCGCAGCGCGGCCGCGAGACCGTGCTTGGTGACCAGGAAGTCCACGAACATGTCGACCCACTGCGTCAGCGCGGCCCTGGGCGTGCTGCTAGTCGCCAGCAGCTCCGGTCCGGCGGCCGCGCACGCCTCGACTTGATGACGGTAGACGGCGATGATGAGGTCCGCCCGGGTAGGGAAATGCCGGTAGATCGTGCCCATCCCGACCCCGGCCGCCGCGGCCACGTCGCGGACCGGCGCCTCGACGCCCGACCGGACGAACACCGCCGCGGCGGCGTCGAGCAGCGCCCGCTCATTCCGGCGGGCATCAGCGCGCCGGCGCGAGCCCGCCACGGGCTCCGGCCGGGGTTCATCGCCTTCAGCGTGCTGTCACTGCCTACTCCCCTGACGCCCGCCTTGCGTAAGCGGAGCATTGCTCCGTATAGTTAAACGGAGCGGTGTTCCGCTTCGATTCCATCATGACAGAGCCGGGGCCAGTCCGCGACACGGCCCCGGCGACTGCCCCTGATCAGGGAGGTCGACCGCCGGTGTCCGCCAGCACGCAACCGCAATTCGGGATCATGACGGCGCCTCAGCAGGTGAGCTATCGCGACATCCTGCGAGTCTGGCAGGAGGCGGACACGACGCCTGAGATCGAGCACGCGTGGCTGTTCGACCACCTCTTGCCGATCGGCGGGGATCGGGACGGTCCGATCCTGGAAGGCTGGACGCTGCTGTCCGCCCTGGCCGCGCAGACCACGCGGCTCCGCCTGGGGCTGCTCGTGACCAGCAATCGCTTCCGGCCACCCGCGATGCTGGCCAAGATCGCCGCCACGGTCGACATCGTCTCTGACGGCCGGCTCGAGTTCGGCATCGGTGCTGGCTCCCGACCCAGCCTCCCGTGGGCGCGCCGTGAGTACGACGCCAATGGCCTGCCTTACCTCGACGCTCCTGCCGCCGTCGCGGGCCTGGCCGAGGCGTGCACGGTCATCCGGCGGCTGTGGACCGAAACGGAGCCGTTTGACTTCGACGGCCGCTATGTCCGGCTCGCGGGCGCGTACTCCAGCCCGAAACCCGTCCAGCGGCCGGGGCCGCCGATCCTGATCGGCGGTCGCTCGATGGCGACACTGCGGGTGGTGGCCGAGCACGGCGACCGGTGGAACATGCCCGGCGGTGACATCGACGACGCCGTCAGCCGCAGCGCGCTGCTCGACCGCTACTGCGCCGAGATCGGCCGCGACCCGGCGGCGATCACCCGGTCCATGGTCCTGCCCGTTTCCTACGATCAGCCCGGCAGCACCCGCGATTCGATCGCCGCCGCGATCCGCGCCGGGTTCGGCCACATCGTCTTGAGCCTCGCCGATCCATACCCGGAGAACGTCGCGGCGTGGGTCGTGTCCGAGCTCATCCGTAAGAGTGGGTGATCGCGCCCGGCCGATCAGGAGTCAGCCGGCAGCCTGCGCAGCATCTCCCGCGTCACCACGAGCAGTTCCGCCACATCGAGTTTGAGCTCGGCCACATCGGCCTTGAGCACTGACACGTCCCCCTTGAGCCGGGCGACGTCCTCCGTCACCGTGCCCAGCAGCACGCCGTGCTGGCTCTGCAGGCGTTTCATCGCCACCACGTCCGCCCGCAGAGCCCGCACGCTGAAATCGAGTGGCTCGGCGCTGCCGGGACGGGTCCAGACCTCCATGCTGCTCACCGCCTTCTCCTTATTGGTCAGCAGGAGGCGGCTCGGGCAGACGGCGCAGAATCTCTGCCACGGCTACGCGAAGCGCGCCCACATCGGCCTTGAGGACGCCGACGTCACCCTTGAGCTCGCCGACATCGGCCTTCAGCACGGCCACATCACCCTTGAGCTCGCGACGTCGGCCTTCAGCACGGCCACATCACCCTTGAGCTCGCCGACATCGGCCTTCAGCACGGCCACATCACCCTTGAGCTCGCCGACATCGGCCTTCAGCACGGCCACATCACCCTTGAGCTCGCCGACGTCGGCCTTCAGCACGGCCACGTCACCCTTGAGCTCGCCGACGTCGGCCTTCAGCCGGGAGACGTCCTTAGTGAGCTCGTCCAGCTGCGTACCGTGCTTCTTCTGCACGCCGCGCAAGGCGACCACGTCGGCGCGGATGGCGCGGATGTTGACGCTGAGCGCCTCGGTCTGGCCGGGGCCTGCCCAGGTTTCCAGTCGCTCAACGCGCATTTCTAACGTCCTGATTCGGTCGTCAATGGTGTTCATGCGACGCAACGTACTGCGCGCCACTGACAGCGTGGCACACCCCGCCAGAGCATGCCCGGCAAAGCAGAATCACGCCCGCCGCGATCCGCGCCGGACCCGGCTCCCCCGCTCCCCTGGCTTATGATGATCTTGATTTTGAGGGGGCTGAGTCGCGTGCCGGACATCGTCGTCGCGAGCATGAACCTGCATGCCGGTATCGGCACTCGCGGCCAGCCGTTCGACGTCGAAGCCGCGATCCTGAGCCTGAACGCGCCCGTCGTCGTGCTGCAAGAGACCTGGTCGCCCGACTCCCCCGCCGGCGACGATCCGGTGGACGTAGCTGCGCAGGCACTCGGCGCCGAGGTCTTCCGGGTGCCCGTCCGGCACATCGACTCGCTGCGGACCGTCGCCATCCCGGCGGACTCGGGACCGGGCACGGTCGGCATCGCGCTGCTGTCCGCACTGCCCGTGACCGGCTACGAGGTCCTGCAAGCTCGGTAACGTCCCCGGCGATCTCGTGACCAGGCGGGCTCAGATCGCGACCCTCGAATTGCCCGGCGGCGCGGCCCTGCGGATCGCGGGCACGCATCTGACCCACCGGCTGCTGAGTCCGGTTCAGCTCGCGCGGCTGCTGCAGCATCTGGGCGGGAGCACGCAGCCGACCGTCATCGCCGGCGACCTCAATATGCCGCGCCAGCTCGCGCGGCTCGCGCCAGGCTTCGCCCCGGCCGTGCGCGGCCGGACCTGGCCCGCCGAGCTGCCGATGGTGCAGCTCGACCACGTGCTGACCAGCCGCCAGGTGGCACACGCGCACGGGACGGTACTTCCGCCGGCCGGGTCCGATCACCTCCCGGTCCGGGCCCGCCTCCAGATTGCCGAATAGCTGGCCGCGCACTCACATCACCGGGGCACCTGGCGCCGACTGGGTCGGCTTCGCCGGGGCGGTCCGCGCAGACCGGACCGACGCCGGCTGTGTCACGGGCGCACGCCGAGCCCGCCGGCCACGATCAGCTCCTGCCGGGTGAACTCGCCCGTCAGCATCGGCATCGCCGCGCCGATCGCGGCTTTGGTCTCCGGCAGCCGCAGCGAGGCGGCGTGTGCTTCGGCGGAGTCCCACACCTCCGACACCCAGATGATGTCGCTGTCAGCCGGGTCAGTGCAGACGGCATAGACCTGGCAGCCGGCCGTGCGCAGCCCGTCGGCACCGGAGAACAGCAGCGCGATCACCTCGTCGCGGCACCCGGCTTTGGTGCGCATGGATCCGATGTAGGCGTAGGTCATCTGGCTCATTCCTTTCCCGGCCCGCGGCCGGCCGATTCCGGACCCGCGAGCCACGCCGCTTGTGCCGTGAGACAGCTTTGCACCCGGAGCCGACACCGGCGGCCACGGTGAATTACATCTAAGTAATTCATCCGCTCAGCGGGCGCAAACCGGGCGGGAACCCGGTCCAGCGCAGCTGCGCGGTGAGGTGGTCTGGCGCCTGCCACCCGCTCGGTCGGGCTATAGGCACTGACCAGCCGCCCGAAGGACGCGGGCAGCTCGGTCAGGTCCGGATCGGACGGGATGTAGTCATCCAGCAGTTCCGACGGAGCTGGCGAGACACCGAGCCCGCAGCTCGCGACGATCTGCGCCGTCGCCGCGGCCCGCGACCGCGGGCTGTGGAGGATCCCGGTCAGCGGCACGGAGCGAAGCCGCTCCCCCGCCAGCCTGGCCTGCTCCTCGCCCCTGGCGGTCAGCTCGCCGTCCTCGGCCGCTTCGCCGTGCCGCATCAGGTACAGGAATCGGCCGGCCATGTGCGGCCTTTCACCATCGAGGCCATCGAACGGAACTGTGTCCGACTCAGCCGACCTCGGCCATCGCGTGGGCGAACTGGGCCTGGTACAACCGGGCGTACGCGCCGCCCGCGGCCAGCAGCGACTCGTGCGTGCCCTGCTCCACGATCTGGCCGTCCTCCATCACCAGGATCAGGTCCGCGTCCCGGATCGTGGATAGCCGGTGCGCGATCACGAAGCTCGTGCGGCCCGCGCGCAGCGACGACATCGCGCGCTGGATCAGGACCTCGGTCCTGGTGTCGACCGAGCTGGTCGCCTCGTCCAGGATCAGCACCGCGGGCCGGGCCAGGAACGCCCGCGCGATCGTGATCAGCTGCCGCTCGCCCATGCTGACGTTCGTGCCGTCGTCGTCCAGCACGGTCGCGTATCCGTCGGGCAGCGTCCGCACGAACCGGTCCACGTAGGTGGCCTTGGCCGCCTCGATGATCTGCTCGCGGCTGGCTCCCTGCCGACCATAGCCAATGTTCTCCTCGATGGTGCCGCCGAACAGCCACGCGTCCTGCAGCACCATGCCCGTCAGCCCGCGCAACTCCTCGCGGCTCATCTGCGCGGTGTCGACGCCATCGAGCAGGATCCGGCCCGAGTCGATCTCGTAGAACCGCATCAGCAGGTTCACCAGGGTGGTCTTGCCGGCCCCGGTCGGCCCGACGATCGCCACCGTCTGCCCCGGCTCGACCGAGAGCGACACGTGCTCGATCAGCGGCCGGTCCGGCACATAACGGAACGAGACGTCCTCGAATTCGACCCGGCCCTGCACTCCAGCGGGCCGCGCGGGCTCCGCCGCGTCCGGCGTCTGCTCGGGCGCGTCCAGCAGGGCGAACACGCGCTCGGCCGACGCGACCGACGACTGGAGCAGGTTGGCCATGCTCGCGACTTGCGTCAGCGGCTGGCTGAACTGCCTGGAGTACTGAATGAACGCGGTGACAGCGCCCAGGGTCAGCGAGCCGCCCGCGATCAGCAGGCCGCCGACGACGGCCACCAGCACGTAGTTCAGGTTCGAGGCGAACATCATCACCGGCTGGATCGTGCCCGAGATGAACTGGGCCCGGTAGCTGGCGTTATACAGGGCCTCGTTCTGCTCGGTGAAAGTCGCCATGGCCTGCTCCCGCTGGCCGAACGCGGTGACCAGGGCGTGCCCCGAGTACATCTCCTCGATGTGGCCGTTGAGCTTGCCGGTGTACTTCCACTGGTTGATGAACTGCGGCTGGGCCCGCTTGGCTATCTTCCGCATGGCGTACGCGGACGCCGGCACCGTGACCAGCGCGATCAGGGCCAGCTCCCAGGACACCACGAACATGAGCGTCAGCACGCCGACGATGGTCAGCAGCGAGGTGACCAGCTGGCTGAGGGTCTGCTGCATCGACTGCTGCAGGTTGTCGATGTCGTTGGTGACCCGGCTCAGGATCTCCCCGCGCGGCTGCCGGTCGAAGTAGGCCAGCGGCAGCCGGGACAGCTTGGCCTGCACCTGCTCGCGCAGGCGGAACACCGCGCGCTGGACCATCGTCGCGGTCAGCCGGCCCTGGAACAGCGCGCAGACCGACGAGGCCACGTTCAGCGCGACGACCACCAGCAGGATCTGCCCCACGTGGTGGAAGTCGATCCCGCGGTGCGAGGTGTAGCCGAAGAACACGACGTTGATTGCCTCGCCGAGCAGGCGCGGGCCGAGCACCTGCAGCGTCACGGCGCTGACCGCGAACGTGAGCGCCAGGATCAGCAGCAGCCGGTACGGGCTCAGCATGCGCAGCAGCCGCCTGCTGGAGCCCTTGAAGTCCAGCGCCTTCTCGGTCGACATGCCGCCCATGAACCGGGCCGGACCCTGCATCGTGCTGGCCGGGCGGAGCTCGCGCTGCGGCGTCGCCCGCTCCCCCGTTCCCAGCCCCTGACCGGGGTCGGTCTCCGGCGCGGCACCATTCGCGGGCGCGGCACCGTTCGCAGGCCCGGCACCATTCGCAGGCCCGGCACCGTTCGCAGGCCCGGCACCGTTCGCAGGCACCGGGCCGTTCGTCTCGTTGCCGTTCGATCCCGCGCTCACGCGGCGGCCTCCTGCTCGGTCAGCTGGGAGAGGACGATCTCCCGGTAGGTCTGGTTGGAATCCATCAGCTCGTCGTGTGTGCCCGCGGCCACGATCCGGCCCGCATCGAGGACGAGGATCTGGTCGGCCTGCCGGATCGTGCTGACCCGCTGCGCCACGATGATCATCGTCGCGCCCGTCACCTCGGTGGCCAGCGCCGCCCGCAGCCGCGCGTCGGTGGCGTAGTCGAGCGCGGAGAACGAGTCATCGAACACGTAGATCTGCGGCTGGTGCACCAGCGCCCGGGCGATCGCCAGCCGCTGCCGCTGTCCGCCGGACACGTTGGTGCCGCCCTGCGCGATCCGCGCGTCAAGCCCGTCCGGCATCCGCGCCACGAAGTCGCGGGCCTGGGCGATCTCGAGTGCCTTCCACAGATCCTCGTCCGTCGCCCGCTGGTTGCCGTAGCGCAGGTTGGTCGCCACCGTGCCGGAGAACAGGTACGGCTTCTGCGGAATCAGGCCGACCGCGTCCGATAGCACGGCCGGATCCAGGTCCCGCACGTCGACGCCGCCGACCAGCAGCGAGCCGCCGGTCACGTCGATCAGCCGCGGGATCAGGTTGATGAGCGTCGTCTTGCCGCTGCCGGTGCCGCCGATGATCGCGGTGGTCTGGCCCGGCAGCGCGGTGAGGCTGATGTCGTGCAGCACGGGCGCCTCGGCACCCGGGTAGCGGAACTCCACGCCGCGCAGCTCGAGCTTGCCTGGCTCGTCGCCGGCGGGCAGCGGGGTCTGCGCCGGGTGCAGGGCCGGCGCGGTGTCCAGCACCTCCATGATCCGGTCCGCGCTGACCTCGGCTCGCGGGACCAGCATGAACATGAACGTGGCCATCATGACCGACGTCAGGATCTGGGCCAGGTAGGTGATGAACGCGGTCAGCGAGCCGATCTGCAGGCTGCCGTCGCCGATCAGGTGGCCGCCGAACCAGACCACCGCGGTCGTGGACAGGTTCAGCACCAGCATGACGGAGGGGAACATGAGCGCCATCAGCTTGCCGGCGCCGAGCTGGACGCCGAACAGCTCGCTGCTGGCGCCCTCGAACCGGTCCCGCTCCTGCGGGTCGCGGACGAAGGCGCGGATCACCCGGACTCCGGTGATCTGCTCGCGCAGCACGCGGTTGATGTTGTCCAGCCGCTCCTGCATGACCTTGAACAGCGGCCGCATCCGGGAAATGATCAGCGTCAGGATGACGCCGAGCAGCGGAACGGCGATGACCAGCAGCGAGGACAGCCTCACGTCCTGGTGCAGGGCCAGGATGATGCCGCCGATGCACATGATCGGCGCGGACAGCAGCAGGGTGAAGGTCATGATCGCCAGCATCTGGACCTGCTGGACGTCGTTGGTCGTCCTCGTGATCAGCGTCGGCGTGCCGAACTGGTTCACCTCGCGGTCGGAGAACTGCTGCACCCGGCTGAAGAGCCCGTGCCGCACGTCCCGGCCGAGCGCCATGGCGACCTTGCGCGCCGAAGTAGACCGCGCACACCGCGCACAGGATCTGCACCAGCGTGATGGCCAGCATGAAGCCGCCGGTCTTCAGGATGTAGTGCGTGTTGTGGAGGATCACGCCCTTGTCGATGATGTCGGCGTTCAGCGTCGGCAGGTACAGCGTCGCCAGCGTCTGGGCCAGCTGGAATACCAGCACCAGCGACAGCGGCCGCCGGTACGGGCCGCAGAAACTCGCGCAGCAGTCGGATCAGCACTCGGTTCTCTCAGTTCTCGGGGAGGAAAATCGTCCGGACGGGAACGTCGGGTATTCCGCTAGCCGGCATCCGGACCGGACCTCGGTGTCTAGCGTGCGGCGCATGCCGTCGGCAAGTTCATTTAGGCCCCGCCGCATCATCGGCGCCAGCGCGACGGGCGGATCGGACGTCACCCAGCGCTCGAACACGACCTGGACGACGCAGGTCACCGATGCGGACAGGATGCGCGGGAACATGCTGCCCGCGGCCCGCGGCCCCATCCGGATCGCGATCGCCTCGGCCAGCGCGTACTGGATCATGTACTGGACCTTGAGGTACTCGCCGCGCAGCGCGGGCGAGCTGGTCACCACCCGGATACCGGCCATCCACTCCGGGTCGAGCGGCTGATCGGCGGCGCCGTACTCGGACATCACGGCGCCGGTGATCGCCTGCCACAGGTCCTCATCGGCGGGCCGCTCCCGCAGCGCCGCGCCGACGCGCAGGGCGCGGTCGAAGCCGAGCGAGCAGATCGCCTCGTACTTGCTGCCGAAGTAATTGTTGAACGTGCGCGCGGACACGCCGGCCGCCTCGGCGATGTCCTCGACCAGGACGTTCTCCACGCCGTGCTGCACGGCCAGCCGCATCGCCGCGAATCCGAGCGCCTGCCGGGTGGCGAGCTTCTTCCGCTCCCGCAGCCCGACCGGGTGCTCCTCCTCGGCCGCCGCCGGGGCCGCGCTCCCCCGGTCCGCCATCGTCTCAGTACTCACGACAGTAAGGATAGCTAAATTTTCGGATCGCGCAACTTTTCTGATCGCGCATGTTTCTGATGCGCCGTTTCCGACCATTTTGCCGATCACTGCACTGTCTATATACATAGTGACAACTGGTAGCTAAACGCCCTTTCCTGGTAACAATTTGCCAACGCTCCGGTGACGTCGCGATCGCC
>CAWDVS010000023.1:0-14766 GCA_963805805.1 uncultured Actinomycetota bacterium
AAGTTCAAGGAGCCGCCGCTACGGCGGCGCGGTTGCGTGCCCGGGCGACGCGGAGTCAGCCGTCCAAGCGCCTGCCGGTCGGCGCACCAACCGGCAGGCCTACTGCTATCCAGCGATGTGGTGCGTGTTCTGCCAGAACACGATGATGCCTTAGCTGATAGTCGCGATCACAATGACCATCAGCAGCCGGAGCGCGGTACGCCACAAAGCCCCCACCATCGCCACCGCAGCCAGGATGACCAGCATCCGGATCGCTTCGGTGTGCTCAAGTCGATGGCAGAGTCGCCCACCTCCCTTCGGCGCAGCTGATTGGATAGGATGAAGCCGTGCGCTGAACTGCACGCTGCGCGGTTTGATAATGCCGCTCAGACAGGTAGCATTTGACCTGTTCACTAGCCCTTTCCTAGCCGGACTCGGTGTTGGTGACTGGCACGGTCGATGCCCTAACATCGGCCGTGTCTGTATATCCGGGCCTCGCCTCCCCGGATACCTCAGCGCCACTGCTCTGAGTGAACGCCTCCTTATCGCCGCGAACCAGCTCCCCCGGCGGGAGCCAGCTGACCGGCACTCTCCACATTCCAGGTCTCCCAGCACCGATGGGGGACGCACCAAGGGCATGGTGCCCAGGAGAAGTTCTAAGTCGATCTGGTAGGGTTCCGCTTTCGTGATCAAGGCGGCGGCTCACTAGTCCACTTGCGCCCCACAAGGACAAGGTGTTCGCGCGGCAATCCGTGCCATAGCCTCCATCTGGACACGCCCAACGTCCCATCCCGGGCGTTTCGGCTGTCCGTTTTGATGAATCGGGTATACGCTCTAGCTCCATGGCAAGTGCCAATGGCAACGTCAGCGATCAGCCCGGCCGATCACTAGAGCGGGCGCGAGGTTCTCCGCCAGCGGCCAATCCCACCATCCGTCAACGCCAGCTCGGAATGCGTCTTCGCGTGCTCAGGACCTCGCGCGGCATGAACCCGTTGAGGACGTCAGCCGGGAGCTTCTCTGCTCGGCGGCCAAAGTCAGCCGCATGGAGACCGGCGCACGTCAGGAAGCCTGCCGGTGATGAAGACGCGGGTGATCCGCGCCCTGGCGATATGACGTCGATGAGGCGACGACCGCCGACCTGATGACGCTCGCCAAGCAAGCCCGCGAGCCAAGCTGGTGGTCCCGGTACAAGGATCTCCAGCCTGAGTGGTTCATCGGATTTCTTGAGTGCAGGAACAAAGGGCGATAACCACTATCAGCATGTACTATGGACCGCCGCTCTTGCAGACCGCCGACTATGCCCGCTCCGTGATCCGCGCGATTCAGCGGAAGATGGATCGGGCCATTGTCGAGCAGCGGGTCGAAGCGAGGATGCGGCGCCAGGAGATCCTCTACCGAGCTAACCCTCCCAGGTACCGCGCGCTGCTGGACGAAGCGGTCCTATATCGCCAGATCGGAGGGAAGGCCGTTTTTGGGGCGCAACTCGACAAGGTTCTGGCCGCTGTCGCCTCAGATAGAGCCTCCGTGGCAGGCCATACCGTTCACTGTGGGTGCTCACGCGGAGCGCGGACAGCAACTTTGATCTGCGTCGACGAGCGGGAAAGAGTGGGGACAGAACTCCGTCGTTTTCGTGGAGAGCCCCGTACCCAAAACCTCTACCAGGAGAGGGCCTGCGGAGGTCGACCGTTACCCTGAGGCTGGTCGAGACCTGCGGGAGTTGGCTCCTGAGCTTGCAGGAATCGGTAGCGATGATCTCTCGAATTCGAGATACTTACGCCGATTAGACCTTGTACCCGTCTTCTCCTGTTGATGAGGTATAGGCGGTATAGGAAAAGGAGGTAGAATGCCCGATAATTCATTGCGTCAGGAGGACGTCTCCTGGCGGGTCGCCCGCGGCTGCAATGGCGGCCACTGCGTGCGCATCGCACCGCTTGGCGATGAAGCGATTCTCATTGCCGACTCGAAAGACCCGGGGGGCCCGGTACTGACGTACAGCCGGGCCGAGTTCTTGACCTTCGTCGACGGCATCCGAAGCGGAGACTTCGACGATTTTCTATAGCCTGACGTTGCGGTAGAATGGGGACCTGCCATGACTCGTCAGGTCCCTTTTCTATGCCAGCGGCTACCGCTGCCGCCACGCTCGAATAAGCCGACCGGATTTGCCCGCCCGGCTACGCCGGTCTACCTCCCTAGACTGGCCGGGTGAGCATCGCGCTGAGCCTGCTGGGAGAGGTGCGCTGGCGAGAGCAGGCCGTGGCAGGCGATCGCCCGCAAGCCCTGCTGGCCGCGCTGGCCGCGCGCGGCGGCCGGCCGGTGCGCGCCGACGAGCTGATCGAGCTGATCTGGGGCGAGGACGCGCCGGCCAACGGGCTGAAGAACCTCCAGGTGCTGGTGTCCAGGACCCGCAGCGCATACGGCGCGGACGTGATCATCAGCGACGGCGCCGGCGTACCGGCTCGGCGCCGCCCCCGACGAAGTCGACAGCATCCGGCTCGCGGCGCTGGCCAGGGACGCCGGCGCCGCGCTGGACCGGGACGCCCCGCGCGCCGCGGAACTCGCCAGGGAGGCGGTGGCGCTGGCGGATCACCTCGCCGATCCGGGCACCCCGGACGGCGGCCCGCTGACCCAGGTCCGGCGGGCGGCCGCGGCCGACGCCGGGGCGGCCCGGCTCACGCTGGCGCGCGCGGCCGGCCGGATGGGGGCCCACGCCGGCGCCTTGCCGGAGCTCGAGGCCGCGTACGCCGCCCGGCCGGACGACGAGTCCCTGCTCGCTGACCTGCTGCGCGCCGAGTCGGCGGTCCGGGGGCCGGCGCGTCGCCCTGCAGCGCTTCGAGCGATACCGCAGCGAGCTGCGCGAGCGCCTCGGCAGCCGACCCTGGCCAGCCGCTGCAGCGCGTGCACCGGGACCTGCTGGCCCTGGACCGCCCGGTGCGCAAAGGCGTGCGGTACGACGCGACTGAACTGGTCGGCCGTGATGCAGACCTGGACCGGCTGCGCGCGCTCACCACGAGCGCGCGGGTGGTGTCCATCGTCGGGGCGGGCGGGCTCGGCAAGACCCGGCTCGCGCAGGCGATCGCGCGCACCGCGCCGGTGCCGGTCGTGCACGTCGTCGAGCTGGCCGGCGTCGCGTCCGCCGACGACGTAGTCGGCGAGGTCGGCTCGGTGCTGGGCGTACGGGACTCGATCCAGGGCCGCCGGGAGCTGACCGCGCAGCAGCGGGCCGACGTCCGCGGCCGCATCGCGCAGCGGCTCGCGCAGTCATCGGGCCTGCTGGTGCTCGACAACTGCGAGCACCTGATCGGCGCGGTGGCGGACCTGGTCGCGTTCGTCATCTCGGCCACGTCCGGCCTGCACGTCCTGACCACGAGCCGGGCTCCGCTCGGCATCGCGGCCGAGCACGTCTACCTGCTGGGCGAGCTGCAGACCGCGGACGCGGCCGCGCTGTTCACCGAGCGCGCGGTCGCCGCCCGGCCGAACGTCCGGCTGCCCGCGCCGGCGGTGACCAGCATCGCGACCCGGCTGGACGGGCTGCCGCTGGCCATCGAACTGGCTGCGGTGCAGGTCCGGGCCATGACGGTGGAGGAGATCGACCGGCGGCTGGAGAACCGGTTCGCGCTGCTGCGCGGCGGTGACCGGAGCGCGCCGGACCGGCACCAGACGCTGCTGGCCGTCATCGACTGGTCGTGGAACCTGCTCGACGCGAGCGAACGACGCGCGCTGGCGCCGCCTGGCGCTGTTCAACGACGGCTTCACCCTCGAGGCGGCGGAGACCGTGCTCGGCGCTGAAGCCGTTCCCGCGGTGCAGGGCCTGGTCGGCCAGTCGCTGCTCGCCGTGCGGGAGTCCGCGCTCGGCGTGCGCTACCGGATGCTGGAGACCGTGCGCGAGTTCGGCCGGATGCAGCTCACCGACGCGGGCGAGGACGGCGCGGGCCGGGCCGCGCTGCGCCGCTGGGCCGTCGGCTACGCCCGGGCCCAGAGCGCGCGGCTGACCACCGCCGAGCAGTTCGGGGCCGTGGACGCGCTGGCCGAGGAGGACACGAATCTCGCCGACGAGCTGCGCAGCGCGATCGCCGACGGTGACCCGGCCACGGTCGTCGAGCTGATGGCCGCGCTCGGGATGTTCTGGATGATGCGGGGCGAGCATGTCCGGGTGCTCGTCGTCACCGACGCCGTGTTCGACGCGATCAGGGACTGGGACCCGCCGCCGGAGCTTCGGGACGCGATCCACTCGGCGACGGCGATCATGATGGCCAACTCGATGGTCGGGGGCAGCGAGCGGCTCACCCGGATGCGGGCGACGCTGCAGCGGCTGGGGGCCGGATCGGGCGAAGTGCGGCTGTCCGGGCTGGCCACCGCGATGCTGGCCGTCGACCCCGAGGACCCCGAGGCGTTCGGGGCCAGGCTCGAGCAGCTCGCGTACGAGGGCGACAGGGAAACCGCGGCCGCCGCCTGCTTCTGGCTCAGCAACCTGCGGGAAAACGCCGGCGACATCCCCGGCGCGATGGCGGCCGCCGAGCGCGCGCTGGAGCTTTCGGCCGACACCGACGGGCCGTGGGCGCGGGCCATGCCGCGGGCGATGCTCGCGCAGCTCACCCTGCACCGCGGCGACCGGGCCGCGGCGGCCCGGCACGCACGGGCCGCGCTGCCGGTGATGCAGCGGCTCGGCGCCGGTGACGACGAGCTTCAGCTGCGCGCGCTGCTGGCGTTCTGCGCGATCGCCGACGGGCGGCTGGCCGAAGCCGAGGCCGAGCTCGCCGCCATGGACGGGGTCACCGAGAGCTGGAGCGGCTTCGGCGGCCGGGCTTTCCGCGAGGTCCCGCGGGCCGAGCTGATGCTGGCCCAGGGCGAGTACGGGGCCGGCCTCGCCGCGCACCGCCAGTGCATGGCCCAGATGCGCGCGCTTGAGTTCCCCGGTATCCCGCGCACCGGGCTGGAGCCGTGGGCGATGTTCGGGACGTCGATGGCGCTGGCCGCGCACGCGCACTACGCGACGGAACCGGAGGACGAGGCACTCGGGCTCGCGCTGTACCGGCAGTGCCGCGCGGACGCGCTGCGGTCGCTCGCCACCGTGGAGGCGGACCGGGACTATCCGGTCCTCGGGATGCTGCTGCTCGCGCTCGGATCGTGGTGCCTGCTCCGCCGGGCTGGCCCGGCGCCGGACGCGGTCACGCTGCTCGCGCTCGCCGACCGGTTCGCCTACAACAGCGCGACCCCGACGCTGCTGTGGGAGCGGATCGAGCCTGCCGCCGAGGCGGCGGCACCCGGCCTGCTCGCCAAGCTCCGCGGCCAGTACGGCGGCCGCCGCCCGGCCGACCTGCTGACGCAGGCCAGCCAGGCGGTGCAGGTGCTGCCTGACGGGCCTGGCCGACCTGCTGACCGAGCCTGCCAGGCGGTGAGGTGCTGCCTGACGGGGCCCGCCACGCACGGGACTAGATGTGCCGCTTGTAGCTGGCGACCGACAGCGGCGCGAAGATGGCGATGACGGCCAGCCCGGCCAGCAGCGTCCAGCCGACCTCGCTGCTGATCATCGCGTGGTTGGCGAGCGCCCGGGTGGCCGAGACCAGGTGCGACACGGGGTTGACCCGGACGAACGCGGCCAGCGGGCCGGGCAGCGTCTTGACCGGCACGAACGCGTTGGACAGGAACGTCAGCGGGAACAGGATCATCATCGAGAACCCCTGCACGGCCCGCGCGCTGCGGGCGATCGTGCCGATGAAGGTGAAGATCCACGCCAGCGCCCAGCCGGTGAAGATGGCCAGCACGATCGCGCCGGACACGCCGAGCACGCCGCCGCCCGGCCGGTAGCCGATGAGCACGCCCGTGGCGAATGTCAGTCCGCCGGCGATGAGGTAGCGGACCAGGTCGGCGACCATCGGCCCGGCCAGCGGGGCGATCCGGGCGATGGGCAGCGACTTGAACCTGTCGAAGACGCCTTTCTCCATGTCCTCCCGCAGCTGCACGCCGGTGGCCATGCAGGTCGTCAGCACGGTCTGGGCGACGATGCCGGGGATCATCAGCGGCAGGTAGGCCTGCACGTTGCCGGAGATCGCGCCGCCGAAGACGTAGGCGAACATGGCCGTGAACAGCAGCGGCTGGAGCGTGACGTCGAAGAACTGCTCCGGGTTGCGACGCATCTTCTTCAGTGCCCGCCAGGCCATCGAGAACGTCTGGCTGATGGTCTCGGCCACGGAGGTGCGCGGCCGCGCCCTGGCGACGGCGGTGGCCGGGTCGACGACCGGCGTGCGGATGCCGAGGATCGGCGCTGACTGGTCGGTGACGGCGATGCTCATCGGACCTCCTGGAATTGCTCGTCGCGGCCAGCCTCACCCGGTACATCGGGCTCGTCCGGCTGGTCTTCCTCGCCGGTGTCGTGGCCGGTGAGGGCCAGGAAGACCGCGTCGAGGGTGGGCTTGGCGACGCTCACCGACGCGATCGAGACGCCGGCCTGCCGGAGCCCGATCAGGACGTCACCGGCGGCGTCGGGGATTTCGAGGGGAACGTTCAGCCTGCCCGACTCAGGCGTCAGGACCGGTTCCCGGCCCACCACCCGCCAGACCACCTGACGCGCGAGGTCGTGGTCGGCGCCGGCCGCGAGCTGGAGCTGCAGGGTCGAGTCGCCGACCGACGTCTTGAGCTCGTCCGGCGTACCCTCGGCGACCTTGCGGCCGTGGTCGATGACGGCGATCCGGTCGGCGAGCTGATCCGCTTCGTCGAGGTACTGGGTCGTCAGCACGATCGTGCAGCCGTCGGCCACCAGCGCGCGGATCGTGTCCCACATCTGACCGCGGGTGCGCGGGTCGAGGCCCGTCGTCGGCTCGTCCAGGAAGATCAGCGGCGGCCTGGTGATCAGGCTGGCCGCGAGGTCCAGCGGCGGCGCATCCCGCCGGAGAACTGGGACAGCGGCTTGTTCGCCGCCGCCTCCAGGCCGAACTGCACCAGCAGCTCGGCGGCCGTGGACCGGGCCCTGGCCAGCGGCAGGCCCTGCAGCCGGCCGAACAACCGCAGGTTCTCGGTCGCCGTCAGGTCCTCGTCCACCGACGCGTACTGGCCGGTGACCCCGACCAGCTGGCGGACCCGGTGCGGTTCGCGGGCGACGTCCACCCCGAAGATCCGGGCCTGCCCGGCGTCGATCGGCAGCAGCGTCGTGAGCATCCGCAGCATCGTCGTCTTCCCGGCGCCGTTCGGCCCGAGGACGCCGAAGATCTCGCCCTGCCGAACCTCCAGGTCAATATTGTCGACGGCGCGGACGGCACCGAAGGCCTTCACCAGGCCAGTGGCGGTCACGCTGGCTGTCGTCATCGTTTGAGCTCCTTCCGGTACCGGATCGGGTGCGTGCCCCACGCTAAGCGGGTCCGGTTTCAGCGCCGCTACGTCGCGGTTTCACCGGCCCTGCACCCGGTTTCACGGTCCCGGCCTGGCCCTTCGCGCCCCGCCAGAGCCGGTCGACATCCGGCTCGGCTTCGGGTACTCTTTTTCGAGTATCCGACTTGGAGGTGAAGTGCGTGCCAGCCAGAAACCGGTCGAACCCGCTGGCCCTGGCGGTCATGGTCTGCCTGGCCGAGCAGCCGATGCACCCGTACGAGGTGGCGACGACGCTCCGGCAGCGGCAGAAGCACGAGAGCGTCCGGCTCAACTACGGCTCCCTGTACGGCGTCGTCGAGTCGCTGGAGAAGCGCGGCCTGATCGAGGCGCAGGAGACGCGGCGCGAGGGGCGCCTGCCGGAACGGACGGTCTACCGGCTGACCGACGCCGGGCAGATCGAGCTGCACGACTGGCTGACCGATCTCCTGTCCACCCCGGTACGCGACTACCCTGCGTTCCAGGCCGCGCTGTCTTTCCTGCCCGCGCTGCCCCCGGCCGACGTGGCCGGGCTGCTGCGCGAACGCGCCGGGCACCTGGAAGCCCAGCTGGCCCAGGACGCCGCCAGCCGCGAGCTGGTGCAAAAGCACGGCTTGCCGCGGCTGGTGTGGGTCGAGGCCGAGTTCGCCGCCGTGCTGCGGGAGGCGGAGCTCGGCTATGTCCGCAAGCTGATCCGCGACATCGAGACGGGCGCGCTGGAGGGCATCGGCTGGTGGCAGTCGATCCACGACGGCACCGACCAGGACGGCCCGGATCACGGCGGACTCCCGCCGTTCACCGGCTTCCAGCCCTTCGGTACGGAGGAGTAAATGAACGACATCATCACGACGCAGGACCTGCGCAAGAGCTTCCGCGCGAGGGGCGGCAGCGTCGAGGCGGTGCGTGGCGTCAGCATCGACGTCAGGCCGGGCGAGATCTTCGGCTTCCTCGGCCCGAACGGGGCCGGGAAGACGACGACGCTGCGCATGCTCACGACGCTGCTGCCGATCGACTCGGGCACCGCTAGGGTGGCCGGCTTCGACGTCGCCCGGCAGCCGCACGAGGTGCGGGCCCGGATCGGGTACGTGAGCCAGCTCGGCGGGGCCGACGAGCTCGCCACTGGCCAGGAGAACCTGCTGCTGCAGGGCCGGCTGTACGGCGCGCGCAAGGACCAGGTGCTGCCGCGGGCGGCGGCCCTGGCTGAACTGCTGGATCTCGCCGACTTCGCCGGCCGCCGGGTCAGCACCTACTCCGGCGGTCAGCGCCGCCGCCTGGATATCGCGCTCGGCCTGGTGCACGAGCCCGCGGTGCTGTTCCTGGACGAGCCCACGACCGGGCTCGACCCGCAGAGCCGGGCGAACCTGTGGGATCACATCCGCAGGCTCAGCGACAGCGGCACGACGGTGTTCCTCACCACCCACTACCTGGAGGAAGCGGACGCACTGTGCGATCGCCTCATGATCATGGACCACGGCCAGATCGTGGCCGCGGGCACCCCGCGCGCGCTGAAGCAGCAGGTGGCCGGCGACGCGATCGTGATCAGTCTCCGGCACGGCGAGCAGGACGCGCGGCGCGCGGCGCCAGTGCTGGAACGCGAGCCGTACGTGCGCGAGCTCGCCGCGCACGAGGGCCAGGTCCGGCTGTACGTGGACGACGGCGGCACCGCGCTGCCGCGGCTGATCCGGCTGCTGGACGACGAGCACGTCGGCATCCGGTCGATCGCGATGTCCGAGCCCACCCTCGACGACGTCTTCCTGCGGCAGACCGGCCGGTCGCTGCGCGAGGGCGGCCCGGGCGGTGCGCACGCTGACCAGGCCGCGGCCGGAGCCGGGCCGGACGACGCCGAGCAGAAGGAGCTGGCCCGATGAAGACGCTGCGGGATATCGGCCTGCTGTTCCAGCGGCACCTGGTCGAGTTGCTGCGCAACCCGGTGTGGCTGGTGGTCGGGTTCTCGACCCCGATCCTGTACCTCGCGCTGTTCACGCCGCTGCTGCAGCGGCTGGCCGGCCAGCCCAGCGCGGCGGTGCTCGACGAGTTCCTGCCCGGCATCCTGTCGCTGCTGGCGTTCTCCACCGGCGTTACGGCCGGCTTCGGCACGATCTTCGAGCTGAAGGGCGGCGTCATCGAGCGGCTGCGGGTGACGCCCGCGAGCCGGTTCGCGATCCTGACCGGTCCGATCCTCGCCAGCATGCTGATGATGTTCGTGTTCGACACCGTCGTGGTGGCGGTCGGCGTCGGCTTCGGGTTCACCGTGCACTGGGGCGGGCTGCTGCTGCTGGCCGTGTTCCTCGGCCTGCTGATGATCGTTGCCTCGGCGTTCTCGGTCGCGGTGGCGCTGCTCACCCGGGAGATCAGCGGCTTCGCGGCGGTCGTCAACGGGATCAACCTGCCGGTCCTGCTGCTGGCGGGCGTGCTGATCCCGATGTCGTTCGGCCCGGCCTGGCTGCGGGTCCTGGCGCATTTCAACCCGCTGTACTACCTGGTGCAGTCGTCTCGGGTGCTGGGCGGCGGCGCGCTCAGCGGGACTGCCGTGTGGCAGGCCGCCGCCGTGCTGGTGCCGCTGTCCGCGCTGGTCCTCAGCTGGGCGACCAGCGTCGTGCGCAAGGCCATCGCCTAGCCGCGGCCGGCCCGCGCGGCCCTTAAGACGGCCTTAAGCGCCGCGGGCCATGCTTGCCCGGATACCGCGGCCCGGAGGCGCCGGGCCGCGCCGGAGCCGGGTGAGGATGATCGACATGAAACGCTGGACGGCGCTCGCGACCGCCGCGCTGACGGGGCTGGGCCTGGTGGCGATCGGCGCGGCCGCGGCCAGCGCCGGGCCGGGCGCGAGCCAGGGCCGCCTGACGGTCTCCTGGGCCAAGGCGCTGGAGGTGCCCGGCACCGCCGCCCTGAACGTGTCCGGCCAGGCCCGGATCGGGCCGATCTCCTGCCCGGCGGCGGGCTACTGCACCGCGGCCGGCCTGTTCTCCGACAAGGCCGGGCGCAACGAGTCGTTCGTGGCGGGGGAGAGCAAGGGCAAGTGGGGAACGGCCCGGCGGGTGCCGGGACTGGCGAAGCTCGACCTCGGCGGCCAGGACTACGTCAACACCGTGTCCTGCGCCGCGCGCGGGTACTGCAGCGCGGGCGGTAACTACATCGACGGCGCGGCGCACGTGCAGTCCTACGTCGCCGGGCAGAGCACGGGCAATTGGGGCCGCGCGCAGGAGATACCCGGCCTGGGCAAGCTCAACGGCGGCGGCCAGTCCAGCATCGACACGCTGTCGTGCGCGGCCCGCGGCGCCTGCACCGGCGGCGGCACGTACAAGGACGCGGCCGGTCACTTCCAGGCGTTCGTGGTCAGCGAGAGCAAGGGCCGGTGGGGCGCCGCGGTGCCCGCCCGCGGGGTGGCGGCGCTGAACTCCGGCGGCAGCGCGGCCATCAGCGCGATCTCCTGACTCGCCGGGCAACTGCCAGGCGGGCGGTTTCTACACCGACGCGGCGGGCCGCGGCCAGCCGTTCACCCTCGCGCAGGCCGGCGGCCACTGGGCTAAGGCGCAGCCGGTGCGCGGCGCCGCCAAGCTCAACGCGGGCGGCGACGCCGAGATCGACTCGCTCTCGTGCGCCGCGCCTGGCACCTGCACCGCGGCCGGCGATGACTCGCCCGCGCTGCATCAGCAGGCGCCGATGCTCGTGCAGGAGACCAAGGGAAAGTGGGGCGCCGCGCAGAAGGTGGCGGGCGCGGCGAAACTGAGCGTGAACGGGCACGCGGAGCTGCTGGACGTCTCGTGCGCCCGCCGCGCGGACTGCAGCGCGGTCGGGTACTACCAGGACCACGTCGGCACGCGGGCACTGGTGGTCAGCCAGCGCAAGGGCAAGTGGGGGACCGCAGCGCAGATTCCCGGCCTCGCCAAGCTCAACAAGGACGACTTCGCCGAGGCCGAGTCGGTGTCGTGCGCGTCGGCGGGCAGCTGCACGACCGGCGGGTTCTACTTCGACGGCGGCAACCACCAGCAGGTGTTCGTGGCGACCGAGCTGGCCTGCACGTGGGGCCGCGCGATCGAGCTGCCCGGCAGCGGCGGGCTGAACAAGGGCTTCGACACCTTCGTTTACGCCGTCGCGTGCGCCTCGGCGGGCAACTGCAGCGTCGGCGGCGTCTACAAGGACGCCGGCGGCGCGCTGCAGGCGTTCGTGGCGAACGAGACGGCGCGGGTGCGCCGGTAGCGGTGGCGGGCGGCCTGCGGTCACGGGCGGCCTGCGGCGTGACGACGCCCAGTTCGTAGCACAAGACGACGAGCTGGGCGCGGTCCCGCGCGCCGAGCTTGGCTAGCAGCCGGCGACGTGCGTCTTCACCGTCGCGGCGCTGACGTGCAGCGCGGCGGCGATCTCCGCGTTGACCGGCCCCCGCCCGCCTGAGCGAGCACCTCGCGCTCGCGCGCGGTCAGGCCGGCCAGCACCGCGGCGCCGCGCCGGGAGCGCCGGGCCGCGGCGCCCGGGGAACTCGGCGATGAGCCGGCGGGTCACGCTGGGCGCCAGCAGCGCCGCGCCCGCCGCGACCACGCGGATGGCCTCGATCAGCTGCTCGGGCGGCGAGTCCTTGAACACGAAACCGCTGGCGCCCGCGCCCAGCGCGGCGAACACGTTCTCGTCGTCGTCGAACGTGGTGACGACCAGGACGCGCGGAGCGTGCGGCTGCGCGAGCAGGGCGCCGGTCGCCTCGATGCCGTCCATGACCGGCATCCGGATGTCCATCAGCACCACATCCGGGCGCAGACCGCGGGCCTGGTTCACCGCCTCCGCGCCGGTGGCCGCCTCGCCGACGACCTCCAGGCCTTCGGCGAACTCCGCCAGCAGCCGGAACCCGGCCCGGACCAGCGCTTCGTCGTCGGCGATCAGCACCCGGATGCTGCCGGTCACGGGCCTGCCGCCCCAGCTTGAGGCGGCAGAGCCTGCGGCGGCAGAGCCGGCAGCACCGCGACGACCTCGAAGCCGCCGCCGGTCCCGGCGCCGGCCCCAATTCGCCGCCGTGCATCAGGGCGCGCTCGCGCATGCCGGCGATGCCAAGGCCCGCGCCCGGCGGTCGCGGTGCCGCCCCGCCGCCGTCATCGGTCACCGAGATCGTCACCGCCGCCGCGGTCAGGCTCACCGCCAGCGTCGCCCGCGCGCCCGGCGCGTGCCGGGCGGACGTTGGTCAGCGCTTCCTGCGCGATCCGGTAAGCGGACGCTTCCACCGCGGGCGGGTAGTCCCCGCGCTGCCCGTGGCAGCGGTAACTCAGGTCGAGGCCGCTGGCCCGCATCCGGCCGGCCAGCTCGGCGAGGTCGGCAAGGCCCGGTGCCTGCCCGCCGCGGCCGTCCGGGCGCGCGGATCTGCCGGAGCAGCAGCCGCACCTCATCCAGGGCCGACCGGCTCGCCGTCTCGATCGCGGCCAGCACCGCGCGGGCCTCGGCCGGGCGCTCGGCCAGCACGAGCCGCGCCGCGCCCGACTGCACCGCGATCATGCTCAGGCTGTGTGAGACGACGTCGTGCACGTCGCGCGACAGCGCCAGGCGTTCCTCCGCGCGGATGCGCGCCTCCCGCTCGGCCTCCTGCCGCCGGCCCTCCTGCCGAGCGAGCGCCGGTACTGCCGCCGGGTGCGCACGATGTCCCCGGCCACCCAGGCCGGGATGATCACGGCGGCCTGGACCGCGTCCTGGTCGACGGCGGGATGCAGGTGAAGAGCCCCCCAGCACCGCCCAGGTGACCAGGCTCGCGACCGCCGCCACGGCACCGATAGCGCCGACTGCACCGGTCGGCGACCGTGAAGATCGCCACTGCGATATTCTGCCCGGCGAGCTGACGAACGGCGTGAACTGGATACCGGCCAGCGCCGCCGCGACGTAGACGCAGGTAAGAACCACGGCCACCGGGACCGGCCGCCGCCGTGCGCGATCAGGGGCACCGGCGACCGCGGCCAGCGCGGCGATGGCCCACAGCGGGCCCGCGCCCCAGGCGGGCACGAGCAAGACCGGCAGCGTGAAGCCGGCGAAGAAGCCGACCGCGATGAGCGCATCCAGCGCGTCGGGCGCGGGCCGGTTCCGAATCAGTCACCGAGCCGGGCGAACCAGGGGCGCCCGGCCCGGACGGGGCCTGCTCAACGCCCGCGGCCCGCAAGATCGTCATGGGCTGACGGTAACCCAGCCGCGGGCACCCGGCATCAGCCCGCGGACGGACGTCCTCATCCGTCCAGAGCCGGACGTCACCGCCGCGGGGAACCGCGCGGCGGACCCCAGATCGGGCCGCCCCGCCGGCGACGCGAGCACCGGGCCCGGGCGAGCGTAGCGGTATGGAAACGTACCGAAGGCACTTGTCCCGTCCGCTTGTCCTGCTCGCCGCCGCCCTGTTCGCCGCCGGCGCCTGCAGCGGCTGGATCACCTACCTGCACCGCTCGGCGGTACGGGAGCAGCACGTCGCCGGCACCGCCGCCTGGGGGCAGCAGGCGGCCGTCGCCGCGGTCGCGGCCCTGGCGCTCGCCATCACCTACTGGCGGAGCCGCCGCGCGGACCGGCCGATCTGGCTGCTGCACCCGCTCGGCCGCCCCGCCGCGAGCCGCGTCATCCGGCTGGCCCGCGACACGCTGCGTGCGCGCGACCGGGGGACCTGGCCTGCGGCGCTCGGCCGGGCGGTGCTGGCGCTGCCGCTGGCCGCGCTGTTCGGCTATGGCTTCTGGCGAGCCGGGTTCCAGGTCACCAACGGCCTGGACCCGAACGCCACCGCCAACGCCTGGGGCGGCCCGACCGACGCCCGCTGCGCTGGCGTGCCACTACCTCGACCTGGTCGTGATCATGGCTGCGTGGCCCTGGCCGCCGGACCGGGTGCTGCCAGGCCGGACGCCTGCGGCCCGCGGTGCCGGGCCAGTCCCGGCCGTGGTCAGCCCGGTAGGCTATCTGGGTGGCAATGACAGCAGATGAGCTATATGCGCTAGTCCGGCAGGCCGCCGACGCCGAGGGCCGGCTGCCGTTGCCGCCGATGACCGGCTGGGAGATCTTCCCGTTCGAGCGCGACAGCCTGCGGACCGTGCCGCTCGCCCCGCCGCAGCTGCCCGAACCGGCCCGCGACGGCGAGGGCGACAACCCGTGCCGGGTCTGCGCGCAACCGGAGCCGGCCCTCTGGTCCGATGACCACTGGCGGCTGCGGGTCCTGCCCGAGTCGGGCGCGCCGCTGGTGCTGATGCTGCTGTCGGCCGGGCACGTCGACCTCACCGGCCTGTCCGATGCCCGGGCCGCGGAGCTCGGCCGGCTGATCGTGCACATCAGCCGGGCTGTGGAGGCGCTGCCGAACATCGCCCGCGCGCACGTGTCCCGGTGGGGCGATGGCGGCGCGCACCTGCACGTGTTCTTCTTCGCCCAGGCCGGCCGGGTTCAGGCAGCTGCGCGGCTCCTGCTTCCCGCTGTGGGACGACCTGCTGCCCGCCGGCCCGGCGGCGCAGCGCGCGGCGG
>CAWDVS010000024.1:0-559965 GCA_963805805.1 uncultured Actinomycetota bacterium
CGCGCGCTCGCGATCAGCCCGGACCTGCTGATCGCGGATGAGCCGACCGGCCAGCTGGACCTGGGGACCGGCAGGCAGATCATGCGGCTGCTGCTCACGGTCGTGCGCTCGGAGGGCATCACCGCGCTGGTGGCCACCCACGACGAGGCGCTGATGGACCTCGCCGACGACGTCCTGCCGCTGGAGGACGGCCGGATCGTGTCCGCTAGCTAGCCGGCCGCCTTCGCCAGCTCCGGCACGAAGTACCGGCCATCGACGGTGCCGAGACCGGTGACCAGGTCGTAGCCAGGACCGGCGGTGAAGCCCGGCACCGTGTACGGCCGGCCGCCCACGGTAAAGGTCCCCCCGTTGCTGCCGGACACGACGTCGACGATGCCGCGGTCGTGCGCGGCCGCCATCTGGTACAGGGCGGGATTGATCAGCCCGAGCGGGTGCCCCGCCTCCTGGTCGGCAAGCGCGACGATGCCGGCGAACAGCGGCGAGGACAGGCTCGTCCCGCACTCCGGCCCCCACTCCCCGGCGGCGCCGCCGACGTAGAGGGCGACCGCGCTCTGGCAGGACGCGTCCATCGAGATATCCGGGATGCCGCGCATCGGCCCGGTCATCGCGCCGTCCTGGTAGCCGGGCCTGGCGAAGACCGCGGACCGGCCGCCGCCGCTGCCCATCCAGCCGACGTCGGGCCGGATCCGGCCGCCGCTGCGGGTCAGGAACATCCTCGTCCCGCCGACGGCCGTGACCAGCGGGTCGGTGGCGGGCCAGCCGACCACGTCGCGGTTGTACAGGCTCTTGGTGTGGTAGGTGAAGCTGGTGGCGCCGTAGTCGCCGGTCGACGCCAGCAGCGTGACCCGGTAGCGGGGCTGCGCCGCGAGTTCGAACGCGGACCGGAAGCTGCGCAGCTGCGCCTTCGACGCGAACGTCTGCTCGGTCGCGCCGAGGCTCATGCTGATCACGCCGCCCAGGCGGTGCCGCAGCACGTACTGCTCGGCCGCCGCGATCTGCGCGAACCCGGTCGCGCCCTCGATCTCGGCGGTGGGCGTCTCCACCAGCACGATGCCGGCGGCAGGCGCGATCGCGTGCGACCAGTCGACGTCGAGCGTCGCCTCGATCACGCTGGTGTCGCGATCCTGGCCGCCGCCCGGCGGCACCGGGCCGGCCGTGATCACCCGGAACGAGGGCGGCGCGGGCAGTCCGAAGGACTGGTCGAAGTGCTGCAGGTCCTGCTGAATCACCGGCGAGCCGAACGGGACCACGATGACGATCGTCTGCCCGCGGCCGTCGACGCCGCCCGCGTACAGCGGCCACAGGTCGTAGGCGGTCCGCAGCTGGGCGGGCGTGAGCAGATCCGCCGGGACGCCCGCCCCCGGCGCCGCGATGCCGGCCCCGGCCCGGCTGACGGCCGGGCTGGGCGGCGCGGCGGCGTGCCCGCCGGACCCGGACGGGCCGGACCCGGACGAGCAGCCCGCGCCCGCTAGCGCGAGGACGGCCGCGATCGTCGCGGCGACGGCCGGCCGGCGGCGGGCGGACAGCATGGCGGCTCCCTGGCAGAAAGACACCATCATCGCCTGGTGGCGGCGGCCGCGCGAGCCGCGCCGCGCCGTGACGCCAGCCGGGTCAGCGTGACTCGATCCAGGTACCGGGCCTGGCCGCCCGGTCGCGCGCAGCAGCGTCGGCCGCGCGGCACTGGACTAGCGATTTTGCGCCATCATCCCCTCTGCCTGCGGTGCTGAGACCTTCATGTCGCTTTCTCGCTATCAGAATGTCGTACCCGGGCCCGAGACTGGAAGCATGCACGAGGACAGGGAACGGTGCGTCCGGGCAGTTCAGTCGAAGGACGCGCGCTTTGACGGCTGGTTCTTCACCGCCGTGCTGACGACCGGCATCTACTGCCGGCCGAGCTGCCCGGTAGTGCCGCCCAAGCCCGAGAACATGCGCTTCTACCCCAGCGCCGCCGCGGCCCAGCAGGCGGGGTTCCGGGCCTGCAAGCGCTGCCGGCCCGACGCCAGCCCCGGCTCGCCCGAGTGGGACGTGCGGGCTGACCTGGTCGCCCGGGCCATGCGCCTGATCGCCGACGGGGTGATGGACGACGGCGGCGTGCCGGCCCTCGCCCGCCGCCTGGGTTACAGCGTCCGCCAGGTCGAGCGGCAGCTGGTGGCCGAGCTCGGGGCGGGCCCGCTGGCGCTGGCCCGCGCGCAGCGCGCCCAGACTGCGCGACTGCTGATCGAGACGACCGCGCTGCCGATGGGCGACGTCGCGTTCGCGGCCGGGTTCGCCAGCATCCGGACCTTCAACGACACGGTACGGGACGTGTTCGCGCTGTCCCCGACGCAGCTGCGTGAGCGGGTCGGGCGCGGACTGGCCGAGGTCGCGGCCGGCAGCCTGTCCCTGCGGCTGCCGTTCCGCGCGCCGCTGCAGCCCGAGAATCTATTCGGTCACCTGGCCGCCACGGCGGTGCCCGGCGTCGAGGAATGGCGCGACGGCGCCTACCGGCGCACCCTTCGGCTGCCGCACGGGCACGGGATCGTCGCCTTGCGCCCGGCCCCCGATCACGTGAGCTGCCAGCTGACCCTCACCGATCTGCGCGATCTGGCCAGCGCCATCAGCCGGTGCCGCCGCCTGCTGGATCTCGACGCCGACCCGCAGGCCGTGGACGACCTCCTCAGCGCCGACGACGTGCTCGCGCCCCTGGTGCGCAAGGCGCCCGGCCGGCGCGTCCCGCGCACCGTTGACCCGCACGAGTTCGCCCTCCGGGCCGTGCTCGGCCAGCAGGTCTCTACCGCCGCGGCCCGGACCCACGCGGGCCGCCTCGCCGCGACGCACGGCGACCAGATCGACGATCCTGGCGGTGCCCTGAACCGGCTGTTCCCCGACGTCAGCGTCCTTGCCGTCGCCGGTGAGGCCGGGCTCGCCATGCCGCGATCGCGGCGCGAGTCCTTCGCCACGCTGGCGCGCGCGCTGGCGGCCGGCCAGGTGGACCTGAGCGTCGGCGGCGACTGGCACGAAGCCAGGCTTGGCCTGTCCCGGCTGCCGGGCCTCGGGCCGTGGACGATCGAGACGATCGCGATGCGGGCGCTCGGCGACCCGGACGCGTTCCTCCCGACCGACCTCGGCGTCCGGCTGGCCGCGGCCGCCCTCGGCCTGCCGGGCACACCCGCGGCCCTCACCACGCGCGCGTCCGCGTGGCGGCCCTGGCGGGCCTACGCCGTTCAGTACCTGTGGGCCACCGGTGACCACGACATCAACCGTCTCCCCGACTAGTCAGGAGTCCCGTCATGACCAGCCCGATGACGACCAGCCCCGCGAGGACGAGCCCGACGACGACCGGCACCGTGCTGGCCGGCCGGGCCCGCAGGTCGGGCCCGGACCCGCGGTCCGCCGGGCGCACGCACGTCATGGCGGACAGCCCGATCGGGCCGCTGACGATCGTCGCCCGCGACGGCGCGATCTGCGCCCTGTACATGGACGCGCAGCGGCACGCGCCGGGGCCGGAGGCGTTCGGCCCGCCCGGCGATCCGGCCGACGAGCCGTTCGCCACCGCGGTAGCGCAGCTGGCGGACTACTTCGCCGGCCGCCGGACCGACTTTGACCTGCCGCTGGCTCCGGCGGGCACCGGCGTTCCAGCGCAAGGTCTGGGCCGGGCTGCTCGCGATTCCCTACGGCCAGACGGTCTCGTACGGCGAGCTGGCCGGCCGCGTCGGCAGCCCGGCGGCGAGCCGGGCAGTCGGCCTCGCCAACGGCAAGAACCCGATCTCGATCGTCGTGCCGTGCCACCGGGTCATCGGCGCCGACGGCAGCCTCACCGGCTACGGCGGCGGGCTGGACCGCAAGCGGTTCCTGCTGGCCCTGGAGCAGGACACGGCACCCGGCCGGTAAGCAGGACCCGCTGACGGGCTCGCCCGCTGCCGCCCGGCCCGGCCGCAGGTCCGGGCCGGCGGCGGCATCCCCTGGCACGGACCGGACGGCAGCCTGTTTACTGGTCGCGTAATCCTCCGGCATCCGCGCCGCCTGGGTACGGTGTAATGACGGCTGCGGCAACCGGGGTGGCAGGGGCGGATGTAGGCGATGACAGCGGAGCACGCGCGCCTGCCGGCGGAGTTCAGCAGCTTCGTCGGACGGGCCGGTGAAGTCGCTGATCTCGCACGGCTCATCCAGACGGCCCGAGCGGTCACCCTGTGCGGGGCCGGCGGCATCGGCAAGACCCGGCTCGCGCTGCGGCTGCTCGCCGCCATCGCGGACGACTTCCGGGACGGCGTCTGGTTCGTCGACCTCGGCGAGATCCGCCAGGCCGAGCTCGTCCCGGCGGCCATCGCCGCCGTGGTGGGCGTGGACGAGGAACCAGGCCGGGCGCTGGCCGAGACCCTGGCCGACGCGATCATGCACCGGCAGGCACTGCTCGTCCTCGACAACTGCGAGCACCTCGTCGGCGCCTGCGCCAGCATCTGCCAGCGGCTGCTCGCCGGGGCGCCGCAGCTGCGCGTCGTCGCGACCAGCCGCGAGCCGCTGCACGTGGCCGCGGAGACCGTGTGGCCGGTCCCGCCGCTGGAGCTGCCGCCCGCGCCGGTCAGCGACGCCGCGACCATCGGCGGCTTTGACGCGGTCCGGCTGTTCGCCGAGCGCGCGGCCGCGGCCGCGCCGGGTTTCACCGTCACCGCCCGCAATGCCGCCAGTATCGCGCGGATCTGCCGGGCGCTGGACGGGCTGCCGCTGGCAATCGAGCTGGCGGCCGCCTGGACCAGGGTGCTGTCCGCCGAGCAGATCGCGGACCGGCTGGCCGACCGGTTCGGGCTGCTGACCGGTGCCCACCGCAGCGCGCCCGCCCGGCAGCAGACGCTGCGCGCGACCCTCGACTGGAGCTACGACCTGCTGTCGGAGCCGGAGCAGGTGCTGCTGCGCCGGCTCTCGGTCTTCGCCGAGTGGTCCCTGGAGATGGCCGAGCAGGTCTGCGCCGACGAGCACCTCGCCGCCCGCGACATCCTCGACCTGGTCACGGCCCTGACCGACAAGTCGCTGCTGGAGGTCGAGTCCGAGGTACTCGGCCAGGCCAGGTACCGGATGCTGGAGACCGTCCGCGACTACGCGGCCGGCTGTCTCATCGTCGCGGGCGAGGCAGCCGAGTTCGGGCGCCGGCGGCGCGAGTACACGGTGCGCGAGTGCGAGGAACTTGTCGCGCTCGGCATGGCGATCGTGCCCGGTCCGTGGTCAGCGCGGGTGAACGTGTTCCGCCGGGTGGACGCCGAGGCGGCGAACCTGCGCGAGGTGCTGAGCGAGTGCCTGACCCTCGGTGACGCGGACACCGGGCTCCGGCTGTGCAGCGCGATCCGGCCGGTGTGGATCGTCCGCGGCGCCTTCGCCGAAGGCGCGCGGTGGTTCGACGCCTTCTTCGCGCTGCCCGGCGCCGCGTCGGCGCCGGATGCGGTGACCGGGCCGGCCCTGAGCGGGCGGGCTCAGATCGCGATGGCGAGCGGCTCGCCGGATGCCGCCGAGCTCGCGCAGGCCGCGCTCGACCTGTGCTGGTCGGCGGGCAATCACTTCGAGGCCGCCGCGTCGCTCAACCTGCTCACCGAGATCGCCCTGCACGCGGGCAGCCTGGACGAGGCGTCGGCCCGGGCCGGCGAGGCGCTCGCCGTCGCCCGGTCGGCCGGAGACCGGTGGAACGAGGGATATGCCCTCGGCACGATGGCCACGGTGGCTGGCTTCCGCGGGAATTTGCGCGAGGCCGAGGAACTCGGCGCGGAGGCGCTCGCGCAGATGCGCGCCATCGAGCAGCTCTGGGGCGCGGCCCGCACCCTGCTCGGGCTCGGGGACCTGGCCCGGGTGAAGGGCGAGTACGACGTCGCGCGCGAGCGCTATCAGGAAGCGCTCGGCATCCTGCGCGACGTCGGCGCGCGGCCGGACATCGCGCGCTGCCTGGCCGGGCTCGGCCGGATCGCGCTGGAGCAGGGCGACCTGGCGGCCGCCCGCCGCGATCTCGCCGAGAGCCTGCGGCTGAGCTACGCGTCTGGCAGCCGGATCGGGATGGCCCGCGGACTGGAGGCGCTGGCCCGGCTCGCGGTGCTCGCCGGGCAGCCGGAGACCGCGCTGCGGCTCGCGGGCGCCATGACCGCGATGCGCGCGAGCGCCGGGCTGCCCCCGCTGCCGGGCTCGCGGACGCAGCGCTACCTGGACGCCGCGGCCGGGCTCGGGCAGCACGCCCGCGCCCGGCTGTGGGCCGAAGGCGCGGCGCTGACGTCCGCGGCGGCGGTACGGCTCGCACTCGGCGATCCGGACGCGGACCCGGCCGGAGCCGGCTGGCCGGAAGGGGCAGGCACCGGCGCAGCCGCCGCGGCCGACGTCCAGGACGGGACGACCCAGGTCTTCCAGGACCCGCGCGCGGTGGTGCCCGAGTCCCTGACGTCGCGGGAACGGGAGGTCGTCGGGCTGATCGCGGCGGGCAAGAGCAATCGCGAGATCGGGCTCGAGCTCTACATCAGCCCGGCCACCGCGGCCCGGCATGTCGCCAACATCCTGGCTAAGCTCGGATTCTCGTCCCGCAGCCAGGTCGCGGTGTGGGCAGCGTCAGCCCCGGCGAGTCAGCTGGCGCCGAACAGCGCGGACACCGACTCACCCTCGTGAATGCGGCGGATCGCCTCGGCCAGCGCGGACCCGATCGAGATCACTTTCAGTGCCGGGTCCTGATCTGGCACGGCGGTCGGCACCGTGTTGGTGCTGACGATCTCCCGGACCAGCGGATGCGCCGCGATCCGCTTCAGCGCGCCGTCGCTGAACAGCCCGTGCGTGCACGCGATCCGCACCGATCGCGCGTCTCGCTCGGCGAGCCGGTCCAGCAATTCGGTGATGGTGGTGCCGCGGGCCACCTCGTCGTCGAGCACGATCACGTCCCGGCCCTCGACGTCGCCGATGATCGAGCTGATCGTGACCTTCTCGTCGTTGAGCCGTTCCTTCGCCCCCGCGGCCACCGGCACCTGCAGCAGCCGGGCCAGCGCGGCGGCGTTCTTCGCGTTGCCCAGGTCGGGCGACACGACGACGGTGTTGCTCAGGTCGAGCCCGCAGAAGTGGTCAGCGAACTCCCGCAGCGCGTGCAGGTGGTCCACCGGGACGGAGAAGAACCCGTGCACCTGGGGCGAGTGCAAGGTCATCGCCAGCACCCGGCTCGCCCCGGCGGCGACCAGCAGGTCGGCCACCAGCCGGCCGCCGATCGACACCCGCGGCATGGACTTCTTGTCCGACCGCGCGTAGGCGTAGTACGGGATGACCGCGGTCACCCGGGCCGCGGACGCGCCGCGGGCAGCATCGAGCATGAGCAGCAGCTCGACCAGGTTCTCCTGAACCGGCGGCCCGAGCGGCTGGATGACGAATACGTCGCGTTCGCGGCAATTGGCCTGCAGCTGGACTTCGAGGCAGTCGTTCGCGAACCGGCTCAGCCGGACCGGGTGCAGCGGGACACCCAGGTCCGCGCAGATTTCCGCGGATAGCGCCGGGTGCGCGCTGCCGCTGAACACCACGATCTCCCGCACACCCACAGCGTAAAGGGCGCGGCTGCGGCCGTCGCCGCTGCCGTCCGGTCAGCGCCGCCGGCCGCCGCCGGTCACGCGCCCGCCGCGGGCACCCGCTGCGCGACGGCCAGCTCGCGGCCCGCGCGCTCCAGCCAGTACCCGGCCCGCGCGGCGGCTGCCTCCTGGCTGCCCGCGAGCACGGCCAACTCGACGGCGGGCACGCCGGGGCGCAGCCCGAGCACGCCGGCCACGACGGCGGCCGGGACGTTCGCCCGCGCCGCCAGGTCCAGCACCGTGCCAGCCACCTTGCCGCTGCTGCGAGGTCGCGTCGTACCGGCCCTCGCCGGTGATCACCAGGTCGGCGCCGGCCAGCGCGGCCGGCAACCCCGCGATCTCGGCCAGCGTTTCCGCGCCCGGCCGCAGCTGCGCGCCCCAGATCCCCAGGCCGTATCCGGTCCCGCCGGCCGCGCCAGCGCCGGGCTCCTTCGGCCGGCCGCCCGCAAGCGCCGCCAGCCTGGTCAAGCCCTGCTCCAGCACGGCGATGTCGGACGGCGAGGCGCCCTTCTGCGGCCCGAACACCATCGCCGCGCCGTCGCGGCCGAGCAGCGGGGCGCGCACGTCGGTCAGGCACTCCGCGCCGCCGGGCGGCGGCCGCCGCAACCCGGCCAGCGCGACCCGGGCCAGCCGGGCCAGCGCGGCCCCGCCCCGCGGCAACTCGGCCCCGTCGTCGTCCAGGAACCGGGCGCCGAGCGCGGCCAGCGCGCCGGTGCCGCCGTCCGTGCAGGCCGAGCCGCCGAGCCCGATCACGATTCGCTTTGCCCCGGCGTCCAGCGCGTGCCCGATCAGCTCCCCGACACCGTAGCTGTGGGCGGTCAGCGGCTGCGGCGGGCTCAGCAGGGTCAGCCCCGCGGCGGCCGCGAGCTCGATCACGTGCACGTGGCCGGGCAGCTCCAGCCAGGACGCGGGCAGCCGGTCGGTTCCCGGGCCGGTTACCTGGGCGGAGTGCCAGCGGCAGCCGTCCCGGCTCGCGGCGAGTACGTCCAGCGTGCCTTCGCCGCCGTCGGCAAGCGGCATCTCGACCAGCTCGTCGCCGGGCCGCGCGCTGCGCCAGCCGGCCGCGATCGCGGCGGCCGCCGCGGCCGCGGTGATACTGCCCTTGAAGGAGTCGGGCGCGGCGATGACCCGCATCAGCGCCTCCCAGGCTGGTACGGGGGCAGGTTCAGGGCGTGCCTGATCGCCTGCTGGACGTGATCCTTATCCGGTCGCGCGTCGACGCTCACCACGTACTCCTTGCGGCGGAAGATGTCGAGCACCGGGTTGGTCTTGCCGTGGTAGTCCTCCAACCGGACCGCGAGTGCCCGCTCGGTGTCATCCTCACGCTGCACCAGCTTCCCGCCGCATGCATCGCACTTGCCCTCATGGTGCGGGCTGCTGGCGATCAGGTTGTAGTCCAGCCCGCAGTTCGCGCACAGCCGCCGGGCCATCACCCGCCGGCGCACCTCGGAGTCTGGCAGTTCCAGGTGGATCACGCCGTCGATGTCGTAGCTCTCCAGGAAGAACTCTGCCTGCCGCTCGTTGCGCGGGAACCCGTCGATGATGAACCCGTAGTTCCAGTCGTGCTGGCGCAGCCGGTCTGAGACCACGCCTTCGACCAGGTCGTCACTGACCAGCTCGCCCGCCGCCATGATCCGCCGCACCTGAGCGCCCAGCTTGGTGTGGTGCTGGACGTTCCACCGGAAGATGTCGCCGACCGAGATGTGCACGAGGTCAAGGTCGCTGGCGAGCATGGCGCTCTGCGTGCCCTTGCCGCTCCCCTGCACGCCCATGATCACGTACTTGCGCATGCCGCAACTGTAGTAGGCCGGTGCGGCCGCGCTGGCTGCCCGCGCTCGCGGCGGGCTCAGCCGCCCGGCGTCGGCGGCCCGGCCTGGACGAAGTCCCGGCGGCGGATCGACGCGAGCGCGACGACGCCGCCGGCCAGCGCGATGACGGCCCCGACCAGCAGGATCCGGTCCAGGCCGGCCGTGAACGCGGACCTGGTGATCAGCGCCACGGCCGGCCGCAGCGAGGGCGGCAGGCTGCCCAGGACGCGGGCGACCTCGCCGGACTGGATGGCGCCGGACACCTGGCCGGCGTGGCCGGCCAGGGCGGGCATCGCGGCGACCTTGGTCGCGACCTGATCGCGCACGTAGTTGGAGAACAGGGTGCCGAGCAGCGCGATCCCGGTCGCGATGCCCACCTGCCGGAACGTCGAGTTGATGCCCGAGGCCATGCCCGCTCGCTGCGGCGGTACCACGCCCACCGCGGTGGAGGCGAGTGGCGGGTTCACCAGCCCGACGCCGATGCCGCCGACGATCATGCCGGGGATCAGGTGCGTCCAGCTGGAGGTCGCCGTGAGTCCGCGCATGAGCAGCAGCGATGCCCCGACGATGAGCAGGCCGGGGCCGATGAGGAACCGGACCGGGACGCGGGAGGACAGCCGGCCCGCGATGGTCGCGGCCACCAGGATGCCGCCGGACAGGAACATCAGCCGGACCCCGGTGCCCAGGGCCGAGTAGCGGAGGATGTCCTGCAGGTACAGGACCAGGTAGAGCAGCATCGCGAAGATCGAGGCGCTGAGCGTGAAGGCGGCCACGGCCCCGCCGCTGAAGGTCGGCTTGCGGAACAGCGCCAGGTCGAACATCGGATGGGTGGTCCGCAGCTCGGTCACGACGAACGCGGCCAGCAGCACCGCGGCGGCGGCGAAGCAGCCGAGCACCAGGCTGTCGGTGAACGACTTCTGGCTGGACTCGATCAGCGCGTAGATCAGACTGGCCAGCGCGAGCGTGAAGAGCACGAAGCCCGGCCAGTCCGGGCGGCTGGCGCGCGGCTCACGCGACTCCGACACTCGCATGACGGTGAGGACGACCGCGATCACGCCGATGGGCGCGTTCACGAAGAAGATCCACCGCCAGGAGATGCCGGACGTCAGCAGGCCGCCGAGCAGCGGCCCGATCGCCACCGCCAGCCCGGTGACCGCGCCCCAGACGCCGAACGCGGTGCCGCGGTCCTTGCCGCGGAACGCGTCGGCCAGCAGCGCGAGCGAGACCGCGAACATGATCGCCCCGCCCACGCCCTGCACGGCCCGCGAGATCTGCAGCATGAGCGTGTTCGCGGCGAATCCGCACAGCACGGACGCGCAGGTGAACACCACGAGCCCGGCGAGGTAGAGCAGCCGCCGGCCGTACATGTCCGCCAGGCTGCCCGCGGTCAGCAGGAACGCCGCCAGGGTAAGTGCGTACGCGTCGACGATCCACTGCAGGTCGGCGAAGGTCGAGTTGAGCGCGCGCTGGATGTCGGGCAGCGCGACGTTCACGATCGTGATGTCGAGCAGCAGCATGAACGTGCCGAGGCAGACCGCCAGCAGCGTCCACCACTTGTTGCCGCGCTGGATCTGGCCGCCGGCGCCGCCCGCCTTGCCGCCGGCCTGCGCTGACTGTGCCGCGGTGAACTCGGTCATCGTGCCCCTTTCAGGAACCGCCGCGCGGTCAGCCCCCGCACGCTGAGCCGCCGCGACTGGTCAGCCGGCCTCGGCGTGCGCGCCGGCTGTGCTCCCGAGTGCGAACCGCTGCTCGCAGTAGTCCCGCAGCCGGGGGTCGAGCGCGCCGCGGATCTGCGGCCAGTCCGCCCGCAGCAGCCCGGGGTTGAGGAACCTGGCCACGTCGTTGCGCTGGCCCTGCGTGAGCACGATGCCGTACATGTTCCTGCGGGTGGTCTCGTCGGTCACGTCGCACTCCCGCATGCCCGGCCAGGACAGGTGTCGCGGCAGCACGATGACGCCCTGCGCCGGGCCGCGCAGCTCCTCGATGCGTTCGGGCAGCCTGCGGCGGTGCGCCTGGCGGCCGGCCAGCCAATCTGCGAGTGACATGGCGTCGATTATCGCCTGACCGCTCCCCGCGCGAGGCAGTGACTCGCTGAAGGCGTCCGGCCACGGCGCGCTCAGGCCGCAAGGGCCTGTGGGCGATGTCATATATATCCCGTTTGCGCGGACCGGCCGCAGCCGGGCACGATCAGTACATGGACCGCCCGCCCGAGACTCTCAGGAATGCCGCAGTCACGCTGCGTCGCTGGCGCGCGTCGGACGCCGACCTCAGCTACCGCCTGGTCCGCGAGTCGCTCGAGCACCTCACGCCGTGGATGGCCTGGGCCACGCCGGACTACTCGCCGGACAGCGCGGCGGATTTCGTCGAGCGGTGCGAGGCGAACTGGGCCGACGGCGAGGCCTTCCAGTACGCGATCTTCGTTCAGGGCACGCCCGCGGGCAGCGCCGGGCTGATGGCCCGGATCGGCGGCGGCGGCCTGGAGATCGGCTACTGGGTGCACCCGTCCTGGACCGGCCGGGGCGTGGCCACCTCTGCCGCGGCCGCCCTCACCGACGCCGCGCTCGCACTGCCCGGCGTCGACCGGGTCGAGATTCACCACGACGTCCTCAACGCGGCCAGCGAGCGGGTGCCGGCGAAGCTCGGGTACTGCCTTCATCGAAGAGGTCCCGACCGATCCGGCGATGATCGCGCCCGGCGATTGCGGCACCATGAAGGTGTGGCGGATCACTCGCTAACCCCGGCGCTGGCGCGACTGGCCGGTACCAGGCGGCGCTAGGCTCAGGGGCATGTCCAGCGGCACGTCACGCCCGAGATGGTGGTTCCTGATCACCCCGCGCTGGCTTGCGTGGCACGCGTTCGCGGTGCTGGCCGCCTGGGGGATGCTGTGGCTCGGCGACTGGCAGTTTCACCGGGCGGAGGGCGGCAACGCGCTGAGCTGGGCATACACCTTCGAGTGGCCGGTCTTCACGATCTTCGGCGTGGTCTTCTGGGCGAAGACGATCGCGGACGAATGGCGCACGCCCGGCGGCGCCGCGGGTGGCGCCGCGGCGCTGACCGCGAGGCGCCCGCATCCGGCCGGCGAGGCACAGCTGCCGGCCGCCGCGCACACGCCGGCAACCAGTGACCCGTTCGACGACACCGAAGATCCCGAGCTCGCCGCCTACAACGCCTACCTGGCCGGCCTGTCCGCCGGCGAGCAGCGCGGCCGGTTCGCCGGCGGCGGCGCGCCAGCCGGCTGAGCACGACAGGCTGAGCCCCGAGCGGCTGAGCACGAACAGGAGGTCCATTCCGTGCGCTCGACCGACGTACTGAAGCTCGCCGTGCGCGCCTACCGGCTCATGGCGTACGTCACCGGCACCATGCTCGTGCTCCTGGTCTTCGTCTGCGTGCCGCTGCGCTACCTCGGGCACGACGCCGGGCCGGCCGAGGTGGTCGGCGCCGCGCACGGGGTTCTCTACATCATCTACGTCGTCGTCGCTTTCGCGATGACCCGGCTCGTGCGGATGCGGACCGCCAGCTTCGGCACGATCATCGTGCTGCTGGCGGGTATCCTGCCGGTGCTCACGTTCGTGGTCGAGCGCTGGGTCACCCGCACGTACATCGCCCCGGCCCTGGCCGCGGGCGGCTCGGCCGCAAGTGAGCAGCCAGTACTTCGCTGAGCAGCCGGCGGCACCGCACCGGCCGGGAACGGTGCACGTCGTGCTGCCGGATCTGCACCTCAGCCTCGCCACCGACGCCGGCGTGTTCTCCCCCGGCCGGCTCGACCCGGGCACCCGGCTGCTGCTGGACACCGCGCCCCCGCCGCCAGCCGGCGGCGACCTGCTGGACCTCGGCTGCGGCTACGGGCCGCTCGCGCTCACGCTCGGCGCGCGGTCACCCGCGGCCAGGGTCTGGGGCGTCGACATCAACCGGCGCGCCCTGGACCTGTGCACCGCGAATGCCGGGTCGGCCGGACTCGGCAACGTCCGCTGCCTGGGCCCGGCCGATCCGGCACTGCCCGCCGAGTTCGGGCTGATCTGGTCCAACCCGCCGATCCGGATCGGCAAGCAGGCCTTGCACGAACTGCTCGTGACGTGGCTCGGCCGGCTGGCCGCGGGCGCCACGGCCTACCTGGTCGTGCAGCGCAACCTCGGATCCGACTCGCTGCAGCGCTGGCTCGCGGCGGCGGGCTGGGACGTCAGCCGGTTCGCCGCCAGGGCCGGCTACCGGGTGCTGCGGGTGCAGCGGTGACCCGGCAACTCGGCATGACCGAGGTCAAGCGCCTGAACCGCGGCTGGCGGCGGCGCACCCGGGCCGAGATCAGCCTGCTCCTGGACAGCGTCGGGCAGCCGTTCAACGTCGGGTCGATCATCCGCAGCGCGGCGGCGTTCGGCGTCCAGCAGATCTGGCTGTGCGGGGACACCGCGCAGCCCGGCCATCCGTCTGCGCGCAAGACCTCGCTCGGCACCGACCGCCTGCTCTCGTTCGGGCACGCGCAGACGGCGGCGCTCGGCGCGCAGGCCGCGCAGGCCGCCGGGTTCCGGGTGGTAGCGGTCGAGCTGGCCGGGGACGCCATGCCGCTGCATGAGGCCGACCTGTCCGGTGACGTCTGCCTGGCCCTCGGCAACGAGGATCACGGCTGCTCGGCCGCGCTGCTGGCGGCCGCCGACCTCGTCGTCTATATCCCCCAGGTCGGCAAAGTCGGCTCGCTGAACGTCGCGGCCGCGGCCGCGATCGCGCTGGCCGAAGCGCGCCGCCGCGAATGGGCCGGCCACCCGGACCCGGATCCGGCCGCGGACTAGCGGCCTGTAATCCTGTGGGCGTGTCCTCCGGATTCCTTGATCATCCCCGGCCGCTGGCAATCGCCCACCGGGGCGGCGCGAGCCACTTCCCGGAGAACTCCTGGAAGGCCTTCGAGCACGCCGTCCGGCTCGGCTACGCCTATCTCGAGACCGACGCGCACGCGACCGCGGACGGCATCGTGGTCGCGTTCCACGACAAGACGCTGGACCGGGTGACCGACTCGGCGGGCGCCATCGCGAAGCTGACCGCCGCCCAGGTGGCGGCGGCCCGGATCGACGGCACCGAGCCGATCCCGCTGCTGGCCGATCTGCTGATGTCCTGGCCCGCGCACCGGTTCAACATCGACGTCAAGGACGAGCCGGTCATCGCCCCGCTGATCGGCGTGCTGCGCGCCACCAACGCCTGGGACCGGGTCTGCCTCACTTCCTTCTCCGGCCGCCGCCTGAGCGCGACCAGGGCGCTGCTGCCGCGGCCGGTGTGCATGGCCACGCCGCCCGCCGCCGTCGGCGCGATCAAGGCCGGCACGCCGGCCAGCGTGCTCGCGGCGCGGTTTGGCCGCCAGTCGATCCAGTGCGCTCAGGTGCCGGTGCAGGTGGCGACCGGCCTGTTCATCCGCCGTGCGCACGCCGCGGGACTGCAGGTGCACGTGTGGACGGTGAACGACCCGGCGACGATGACAACCCTGCTTGACCGGGGCGCGGACGGCATCATGACGGACCGCACAGAAGCGCTGCGTGACCTGCTGATCACTCGCGGTCAGTGGCAGCCGCAGCCCGCCAGCTCCCCGCTCCGGCGGCCTGACTGACCCGCTGACGGGAATCTTGCGGCACTGGCCCGCCAGCGGGGTTGGAATTCCTGCTTGCAGGGAATCTTGACCGCGTACTCACCGTTGGTGAAGTAGGACGGCTGAGAGCCTGGAGGCAGCAGACATATGGCTGAGCGCGCACTTCGCGGCACCCGACTCGGAGCCACGAGCTACGAGAACGACCGCAACACCGACCTGGCGCCACGCCAGGAAGTGGCCTTTGACTGCCCGCGAGGCCACCGGTTCACCGTGCCGTTCTCCGCCGAGGCCGAACTGCCCGCTAACTGGGAATGCCGTATTTGTGGCGATCTGGCGGTAACGGCGAGCGGCGACGTCCCGACGCCCAAGAAGGTCAAGCCGCCGCGCAGCCACTGGGACATGCTCATGGAGCGCCGCAGCATGGCTGACCTTGAGGAAGTGCTGGCCGAACGGCTGGCCGTCATCCGCGGCCAGCGCGCCGCGGAGGAGCCCGCGCCCCGGCAGAAGCGCAAGAGCGCCTAGCTCACCGATCGCGCCGCCGGCCGACCCGGCCGGTGACGCCCCACTCCGTCACCTTCCACAACGCCTCGGCCACGATGGCCCGGCTCATTTTGCTGTTGCCGTGCGCGCGCTCGGTGAACGTGATCGGCACTTCGACCACCTTCTTGCCGGCCCGCACGGCCCGCAGCGTCAGGTCGATCTGGAAGCAGTACCCCTGTGACCGCACGCTGTGCAGCCCGATGTCGTTCAGCGTCGCGGCCCGGTACGCCCGGTAGCCGCCGGTGGCGTCGTGCACTGACAGCCCGAGCATGACGCGGGCGTACGCGTTGCCCCCGCGGGACAGCAGCTCGCGCGACCGGGGCCAGTTCCGCACCGTCCCGCCGCGCACCCAGCGCGAGCCGACGACCAGGTCGGCATCCGCCAGCGCCGCGAGCAGCGCCGGCAGCTCGGCCGGATCATGCGATCCGTCGGCGTCCATCTCCACGACCGCGCCGTAGCCGCGGTCCAGCGCCCAGCCGAACCCGGCCAGATAGGCGGCACCCAGTCCCTGCTTAGCCGGCCGGTGCAGAACGTGCACGTGCTCGTCGCCCGCGGCCAGCTTGTCGGCGATCTCCCCGGTGCCGTCAGGGCTGTTGTCGTCGGCCACCAGGATGTCCGCGGCGGGCACCGCGGCGCGCACCCGGCCGACGATCTCCTCGAGGTTCTCGGCCTCGTTGAAGGTCGGAATGATGACCGCGACCTGCCCGACCGGACCGCGGTCCTGCATCCCCACGCTCGTCCCCCCGGCGCACGCAACTGCTGTCCCAGCGGCCATGTCGCTGCGCAGAAACCTTACCGGCCGCCCGGCGCCCGGCGCGCAGACTTGGCTCAGCCGCCGCCCGTGGCGGCGGTCCTGCCGCCGGGCTGGGAAGAGGGCCTGGGAATCCCTTCGGACCGGAGCGCATCCCGTCGGCAGCGGGATCGCCCTCCGTTGTCTACTGGGTGCCCAGGCCCCTCCCGGATCCAACCCCCCGCCCAGCCAGGGTTAAACCGCGCGCTGTGCGCGGGGCCGAATCGATGACCGCCTCGCGGTGCGGCCACGGTCCGGCCCGCCTCCCTGACCTGCTGGCCCGGTGCTGGACTGCGCAGAAACATACCGTCGATCGCCACGATGTCAACCTGTCCTGCCAGGACTGATACCGCTGTGCAACACTGCGCCGGCCGCTGGTGACGGGCCTGTTCGGGCTTGTCCGGCAGCGTTACGATTGGGCTTCCCGTAACGTGTGAGGAGCCCATGCCCAGCCCGGCGGAACGCTGCCAGCGGCTGGGATCCGGCTTTTCTCCCGGGTTACGGGAACGGCCCGCATGGCGGCTCTGCCCACTGACGGCTACATGCCCGGCGCCTGGCCGCGCGCCGATTCAGATCCGGCCTGGAGGACAAGAATGACCGAGAACTCGGAGCAGGAAGTCTCTGAATCACAGATCGCGGTGCACTGGCGCGAGGAGGAGTATTACCCGCCGCCGGAGGCGTTCGTGCGGCAGGCGAATGCGAACGACCCCGCGATCTTTGACCGGTTCACCGAGGACAAGTTCCCGGACTGCTTTACCGAATATGCGGACCTGCTGACCTGGGACCAGCGCTGGGACACGGTGCTTGACACCAGCGACGCGCCGTTCTGGAAGTGGTTCGGCGGCGGCAAGCTGAATGCTTGCTATAACTGCGTCGACCGGCACGCGGAGACGGACCCGGACAAGACCGCGATTATCTGGGTGCCCGAGCTTGAGGACGACGAGACAATCCACATCAGTTACGGCGAGCTGCTGCGCCGGGTCAACGAGTTCGCGGCCCTGCTGCAGGATTTTGCCGGGCTCAAGACCGGCGATCGGGTCACCCTGCACATGCCGATGCTGCCCGAACTGCCGATCACGATGCTGGCCTGCGCGCGCCTTGGCATCATTCACTCGCAGGTATTCGGCGGATTCTCCGGCAACGCCTGCGGCACGCGCATCGCGGACTCCGGCAGCCGGGTGCTCATAACGATGGACGGCTATTACCGGGCCGGCTCGATCACCGACCACAAGGTGAAGGCCGACGAGGCGGTTGCCGAGGCCGCGCGGCAGGACCAGGGAGTGGACAAGGTCCTGGTGTGGCGGCGCAAGGCCGGCGAGTACCACTCGGAAACTCCGATGGTGGACGGCCGCGATTTCTTTGTCGACGAGGTCATCGGCAAATACGCGGGACAGGAAGTCGCACCGGTATCGCAGCCGGCCGGGGCGCCCCTATTCCTTATGTACACCAGCGGTACCACCGGGCGGCCGAAGGGCGCGCAGCACTCGACCGGCGGCTATATGTCCTACGTGGCCGGCACGTCGAAGTACTACCAGGACATCCACCCGGATGACGTGTACTGGTGCATGGCCGACATCGGCTGGATCACCGGCCACTCCTACATCGTCTACGGCCCGCTGGCGCTTGGCACCACGACCGTCATCTACGAGGGCGTGCCCAACTATCCCGATGGCGGACGGCCCTGGCGCATCGCCAAGAAGCTGGGCGTCAACATCTTCCACACCTCGCCCACCGCGATCCGGATGCTGCGCAAGGTCGGTCCAGACGAGCCGGCCAAGTACGACTACCACTTCAAGCACATGACAACCGTCGGCGAGCCGATCGAGCCGGAAGTGTGGCGCTGGTACTACAACTCGGTCGGGAAGGGCGAGGCCGCGATCGTCGACACCTGGTGGCAGACCGAGACCGGCGGCTTCCTCGGTAGCACCCTGCCCGGGCTGCAGCCGATGAAGCCCGGCAGCTGCGGCCCCGGCGCGCTCGGCATCTTCCCGGTCATCTACGACGAGGATCGCAACGAGATCCCCAAGGGCAGCGGCAAGGCGGGCAACATCTGCATCCGCAACCCGTGGCCCGGCATCATGCAGACCGTCTGGGGCCAGCCCGAGCGGTTCCTGGACGTCTACTACCGCAAGTACAACACCGATCCCGACAGCAAGGACTGGCACGACTGGCCGTACTTCGCCGGTGACGGCGCGCTGCAGGCCGAGGATGGCTATTTCCGCATCCTGGGCCGCATCGACGACGTCATCAACGTCGCCGGTCACCGGCTCGGCACGAAGGAACTCGAGTCCGCGGCGCTCACCGTGCCCGAGGTAGCCGAGGCGGCGGCCGTCCCGGTCATCGACGACATCCGCGGCCGCATGGTCGAGATGTACGTCTCGCTGAAGCCGGGCGTCGACGCGGACGGGATGGAGGCGAAGGTCGTCGCCGCGATCGAGACGGAGATCGGCAAGATCGCCCGGCCGAAGAACGTCTGGATCGTGCCGGACATGCCCAAGACCCGGTCGGGCAAGATCATGCGGCGCGTGATCGCGTCGGTCTCCAACTTCGCCGACGTCGGCGACGTGACGACACTGGCCAACGCCGAGATCGTCGACGGCATCCGGCAGCAAGTGCAGCAGGCGAAGGTCGCCAAGGGCGACACCCCGCGCGAGCTGACGGACGTCGAGCTGGCCGAGATCCAGGCCTTCGGCAACGAGTAACCGCGCCATCCAAGCGGCCCGCCAGCGTCAGCTGGCGGGCCGTTTTGCGCCCGGGCACGGCCAACTTCGTGATCTCGGCGCTGGACGGGTTCTCGGCCGACCTCAGCGAGCACATGTTCCGCGGCCGGTGCGGCCGGCCCGTCGACGGAGTGCTGCCGATACCCGGCGAGGCGGGCGTGGCCGCCGAGGAGCAGGTGACGGGGCTGACGGTGGACTGGGCCCGGTGCCGACGCCGGTTGCCGCGGGGCCCGGCGCGGTCCGGGGTGAAGGCCAGCCCGGGGCCCCAGCGTGCGCAGCTGGTCGCGCGCCCCGCGCCGCCCGCCACCCGGCGGGACCGGATGCGAGCCGAGCTGGCAGGCGCGACAGCCTGGATCGCGGCGATCGGCGGCCATCCGCCGGCCGGGGCTGATCCGGCCGCGTCGCCAGGACGCAGCATGGCGCAAGCTTCGCATGCGCACCCAGAATGGCTGCTCCGCCGCGCCGAAATCGGGCTCTTGCGGACAATGGGCCGGACGTTAGGGTGGAGTACTGCCGACCCGATGATCAGGAGCCTGGATGCCCGGTCAGCTGCCTTACGTCAGCTATCTGCAGCTCGGCGACGAGCCCCACCTGGTCGCGCAGGAATGCCAGTCCTGCCGCGCCCTGTACTTCGACCGGCGCAACGCGTGCGCCCGCTGCGGCCAGCAGGACTTCGGTGCCCGCCGGCTCGCGGATGAGGGGGCCGTGCGCGCGTTCACGATCGTGCACCGCGCCACGCCCGACGTGACGGTCCCGTACATCTCTGCCATCGTCGACCTCGACGGCGGCGGCGTGGTGAAGGCGAACCTCATCGGCGTGGCGCCGGACCCGGATCAGGTCCGGCTGGGCATGCGGGTACAGCTGACGACGTTCGGCGTGGGCACGGACTCCGAGGGCGTGGAGGCCGTCGGCTTCGGCTACCGGCCCGCCGGATGAGCCAGGAGCTGCCCGAGCTGCTGTCTCTCGAGCGGATCGAGGACAACCTGTTCCGGTCCATCGCGGTCAGCGACGAGCCGGCCGGGCTGTATGGCGGTCAGGTGGCGGCGCAGGCGCTGCGCGCGGCGGCGGCGACGGTGGCCGAAGACCGGCATCCGCATTCGCTGCACGGCTACTTCCTCAGCCGGGGCGACTCGTCCCGGCGGGTGCTGCTCACCGTGCACCGCGACCGCGACGGCAAGTCCTACTCCAACCGCCGCGTCATCGCGGTTCAGAACGGCGTCGTCATCTTCAACATGGTCGCTTCCTTCCACGTGTACGAGGACGGTCACGACTTCCAGGCCCGGCAGCTGCCGGAGACCGAAGGGCCGGACGGCCTGCCCGCGGGCGACATGCTGAGCCGGCTCCGCGGCGTGGACATCCGGGTGCCGCGCCAGCCCGTGCCCGGCCAGCGGCGGCCGTCGCGGGTCTGGCTCCGGTCCCGGTCCCCGCTGCCCGATGACACGCTGCAGGCGTGCGCGCTCACCTACGTCTCCGACATGCTCAGCGGCCTGTCCAGGGTGCCCGGCGACCGCGGCGGCCCGCTGACCAGCATCGACCACGCGGTCTGGATCTACCGCAAGATCAGGCTCGACGACTGGGTGCTGATGGACCTGGAACCCGAGTCGACCGCGGGCGGGCGCGGCATGTACACGGGCCGGATCTTCTCCCGCGACGGCGTGCTGGCCGCGGGCATCGCGCAGGAGACGCTCTTCCGGCCGGCCTAGCCGAACGTGAACCGCGTCGGAGTGCCGGTGAAGTCGGTGCTGTCCAGCGCGAACACCCACTCCGGCCGCAGCGCGAACACGCTGTTGGCGGCCGGGTCGATCATCTCCTCGCCGTAGTCCGTCCCGTATTTGGCGTTCTCGGCGGCCAGCACGGCGAGCAACTGGTGGCGCTCCGTTACCCGCTCGGCCTGGCCGTGCACGACGACCGGCTCCACCGGGTCCTCGGTTGCCAGCGAGCAGCGCGGCTGCGCGGCCAGGTTGCGCGCTTTCCGCGAGCCGCTGGCACTGCTGAACCACAGGCGGCCGTCCAGCCAGACCGCCCACACCGGCATCAGGTGCGGCGCCCCGTCGGCGGCGGTGGCGAGCCAGAAGTTCCGGGACCGGTGCAGGCGCTGCTCGGCCCAGTCCCACGACAGCAGGCCCGGGCCCTCGGTCGCGGCCAGCGTCCCGTAGCCGGGCATGTAGGGCCTGGACGCACGCGGCTGGGTCGTCATGAAACCGAACCTAGCAACACCGCGCGGCCGCAGCCGCTGCGGTCGCGGCCGGGAAGAGGCAGGATGAGGATGTCACATCAGGCACGATTCCTCACGATCGGGAGTGCTGGCGATGTTCTATCTCCTCCGGCGGCTGATCCGGCTCATCAAGCAGCGCAGGACGACCCGCTGAGTCTGGCCGCCCGCGCCCGGCCGGCGCCGCGGCTCTGGCAACTGCCCCGTTCCCAGCTTTAGGGTAGAAGCATCCCGCGGCGGAAGGACGGGCATGAGCGATTCGCTGTGGATCATCGGCGTGGCGATGACGAAGTTCGGGCGGTATCCGGACAAGGACCTGATTGATCTCGGCAGCGAAGCGGCCCTGGCCGCGCTCGGCGACGCCGGCCTGACGATCTTCGACGCGGACGTGCTGGCGGCGGGCTGCCTGTTCGAGACCAGCGGCGCCGGGCAGCGGATCCAGAAGCAGATCGGCCAGACCGGCATCCCCGTCTACAACGTCGCCAACGCGTGCGCGACCGGCGCGACCGCGTTCCGCGTCGCCGCGATGGCGATCAAGGCGGGCGAGGCGAGCATCGCGCTGGCGGTCGGGCTGGAGCAGATGGGCAAGCGCGGCCTGCTCGGCGCGGCTCCGGGCGGGGCGGCGAAAAAGTATGCCCCGGCCGGCCGGTACGGCGCGGTCGGGCCGGTCGAGGGTGTGCTCGGCACCAGCCTGATGCCAGGCACGTTCGCCCAGTCGGGCATGGAGTACGCGCACCAGCACGACGGCGTGGGCTTCGAGCAGTTCGCGAAAGTCGCGCAGAAAAATCACGCGCACTCGACGCTGAACCCGCTGGCGCAGTACCAGAAGGAGTTCTCGCTCGAGCAGATCATGACCGACGAGATGATCGCCTACCCGAACACGAAGCTGATGTGCTGCCCCACCGGCGACGGAGCCGCGGCCGCGGTGCTGACCAGCGGTGAGCGGCTCGCCGGCATGCCCGCCGAGGTGCGCAAGCGGGCGATCAAGGTATCCGCCTCGGTCCTGACCAGCGACCCGTACGTGGACGGCGGGCTGGTCCAGTTCGACGTCAACACGCTGACCCGGCAGGCCGCCGACCAGGCCTACGAGATCGCCGGCGTCAGCCCGCAGGATCTGGACCTGGTCGAGCTGCACGACTGCTTCGCTACCGCCGAGCTGCGGCACTACGACAACCTGCGGCTGTGCCCCGAGGGCGGCGCCGGGGAATGGATCGACAAGCGCGGTCCGTGGCGCGACGGCGAGATCCCGGTCAACGTGTCCGGCGGCCTGCTCTCCAAGGGCCACCCGCTCGGCGCGACCGGCATCGCGAACATCTTCGAGGTGAGCACGCACCTGCGCGGCGAAGCCGGCGACCGGCAGATCGAGGGCGCGAAGGTCGGCCTGACGCACGTGATCGGGCTGGCCAGCGCCTGCTCGATCCACATCCTCGAGCGAGCGGCGGCCTGACGGCCACATGAGCCAGCACGCTGCCGAGCTCCGGCCGATGCCGGGGCCCTCGCCCATGCCCGTCGGCGCCTACGACCTCGGGTCGCTCGGTTACGTCGAGGAGGAGTTCGTGTTCGCCGGGGAGGCGACCTCCTACCGGCTGGCCGGGGAACGGACCGCCGACGGCCGCTGGGCCGCCGAGCCCGACGCCGTCAGCCCGTACGTCACCCGGATCCTGGTGCGCCGGCCCGCCGACGGCACCGACTTCAGCGGCACGGTCGTCGCCGAGTGGATGAACGTCTCCGGCGGCATCGACGCGCCGCCGATCTGGATGATGACGCACACGCACCTGATCCGCAGGCGGCACGCCTGGGCGGGCGTGACCGCGCAGCGGGCCGGCCTGGAGGGCGGCGGCCTGGTCGACAACGGGATGCACCTGAAGAAGCTGTTCCCTGACCGGTACGCGATCTTTTCGCATCCGGGCGACGCGTGGTCGTTCGATATCTTCAGCCAGGCCGGACGGGCACTAAGGAACGGGGCGGGCGTGCTCGGCGGCCACGTCGGCCGGCGGCTGCTCGCGGCTGGTCACTCGCAGTCCGCGGCGTTCCTGGTGACGTACATCAACGCGATCGACCGCCGGGACCAGATCTTCGACGGCTTCGCCGTGCACGGGCGCACGGCGACTGCCGCGGCGCTGGACAAGGGCTTCTCGCCCGGCCGGCCCGGCGGCCGGGTGACGGCCGAGTGCATCCGGTCCGACCTGCGGGTCCCGGTGCTCGTGCTGCAGACCGAGACCGACCAGGTGCTGCTCGGCGGCGGCCAGATCGGGCAGCCGGACGCCGGCCTGCTGCGCAACTGGGAACTGGCGGGTGCCGCTCACGCTGACACCTACCTCATGGTCGCCAGCGGCCAGGACGACGGCGCGCTGCCGGCGGAGCGGATGGCGGAGCTCACCCGGCCTACCACCACGATCGTGCTGGGCACCACCGAGGTCCCGATCAACAGCGGGCTGCAGCACCACTACGTCGCGTGCGCGGCGCTGGAGCGGCTGGATGACTGGTCGGGCGGGGGCGCCGCTCCCCCGGCGTCGCCGCGGCTGGAGCTGTCCGCTGACGGTGCCGATCTGCAGCGCGACGCGCTCGGCGTGGCCACCGGCGGCATCCGCACGCCGTGGACGGATGCGCCGACGGCGGTGCTGTCCGGCGTCGGCCAGCGGGGCGCGAACCTGTTCGCGTTCCTGTTCGGCGTCACCCGGCCGTTCCCGGCCGGCCAGCTCCGGCAGCTCTACCCGGGCGGCGCGGCCGACTACCTGGCCCGGTTCGAGCGTGCCCTGGATACCGCCATCACCGCGGGCTTCGTGCTGCGCGACGACCGGGCCGAGGCGCTCGCCGTCGCCGCGGTCGGCGCCCGCGACTGGCTGCCGGACGGGTGACACCCGCGGCGCCGGCCGGGCCCCGCGCGGCTAGGGTCGGTTCCATGCGCCGCGAGTCTTCCACCGTCGTCACGCTCGCCGGCTCCGTCCGCGCTGAGTTGCTGGCCGGCTTGTCCCGCTCGCCGAATATCTCGGTGATCGGTCGCAGTGCCCCGGCCGAGTCAGCGAACGGTCAGCCCGCCGACCGCCAGGACTGGGAGCCCGGCGCGCGCGCTATGCGCGAGGCGGCCCGGCGCCGGTCGACCTACGTGGTCGTGGCCGACGATCCGCTGGCCGGCGTCGCGGCCGCGTGGCGGGCGATGTGGGACTTGACCACCGGCCCGCAGGGCGCGGCCGGCTTCGAAGACCAGGCCGCGCAGGCACTGGCGGCCTGGCGCGGCAAGCAGTTCGAGCTACCGGACTATTACCTGGTGGCGGCAGAACCCGAGGGCAGCGCCGGGGCGGACCTGTACCTCGGGCCACTGCGGGCGGCGCGACCGCGCCGGGTCGCCCTTGCGACCATCGCGCCGACCGATCGCGAGGGTGCCGGCCTGCTGGCCTCGCTGCGGTCGCTGGAGCACGGCCCGTGGTGGCCGCCGCTCGACGAACTGATCGACGCCGCCCGCGATTTCTACGCCGGCGGCCTGACCGAGAGCCAGCTGCACTGAAGCTCGCCGGCCGCCGGGAATCCGCCGGGGCGAGCTAGCGTTCGACGCCAGCGGATAGAGGACGATTGGCCCGGCAAGACGAGACCGTTGGACCTTCTGCGACCTGCAAATGACTGTAAGCGTGGGGTTAAGGAAATCTCATCGCGACGGGGACGTCCACGGAACTTCGAATGAAGTGCCTGCCGATCCCCGAAGGAGGCGGCAGAAATGACTGCTGCAACTGTAGGTCCAGTTCTAATCCCAGACGACCCCGGCCAGCTCGTAACCCTGGCTGAGGTACCCGCAGTGCGGCCGCTGGCCGCCGTGCCGGCCATGCTGGCGCTGCCGAGCTTCATCGTGGGCTCGGTGGCATTTGCCATGGTGCTTATCGGCGTGGTCCCGGCCGGTGTTGTCGGCGCTTCAATGCCAATCGTGCTCGCAGCCTCACTCGGCCTGTTCCTGGCAACCATCTGGTCGGCCAGAATCGGCGAGAGTGCGGCAGCGGGGATCTTCGGTATCATCGGCAGCTTCTTCGTGAGCTACGCGATGCTGGTGCTCGGGCTGACTCACAACTGGTTCGGCATCACTCCGGCCGCGGCGGCTGACACTCAGAAACTCTTCGTGATCAGCTGGATCGTCATCGTGACGATGCTCATCCTGGGCACGCTACGACTGCCGGTGGTCTTCACCGCGTTGTTCACCATCGTGGACATCGCACTCGTGCTGAACCTGCTGGCCATCGTCCAGACATCAGCGAACCTCGCGAAGGCGGCCGGGTATGTCGCGCTGGCATTCTCCGCAGTCGCGGCGTACCTCTTCTTCGGCTCGGCATCGAAGGCCACCGGAGGCAAGGAACTCCCGCTAGGCCGACCGGTCCTGAAGGTCTGACGAGCGGCCCGCACGCCAGTTCCAGCCAGGATCAGCAACACGAGTAAACGGAATCGGCCGGTCAGGCCGAGGGCTACCAAGACCTCGGCCTGACCTGCCGTTTCTCCCCTGCGGGGACCAAAGCGGAGAGCCACTCACGATCACACCGGCAGGGCCGCGCCGTTGACCAGCCCGGATCCGGGCTGGACCAGGTAGAGAAACGCGCTGGCGATGTCGGCGGGCTTGGGCCAGGCGCCGTGGTTCGCGTTCGGCATCGCCGCCCGGTTGGCGGGCGTGTCGATGATGGTCGGCACCACGCAGTTGACCGTGACGCCGGTCCCGCGCACTTCGTCGGCGGCCATCCCCACCAGATGCAGCACCGCCGCCTTGCTGACCGAGTAGGCGAACCCCGAGCCGTGCGTGACGACGCCCGCCCGGCTGGCGGTGTGCACGATCCGGCCTTCGCCAGCCGGCTGCATGACCCGCAGCGCGTGCTTGGTGATCAGCGCGGCGGTCACCAGGTTCAGCTCCAGCTGCCCGGTGAGCTCGCCGCGGTCCATCTCCGCCAACGGGCGCGCGGGCGCGAACCCCCCGATTGTGTTCAGCACCGCCCACGGCGGGCCGAGCGCGTCGACCAGCGCACCCACCGCGGCGTCGTCGAGCACGTCGACGGCCTCGTACCGGACGCCTTCCAGCCGCCGGCTTTCCGGCGGCGCGACCTTGTCCGCGCCGACCACGACCGCGCCCGCGCCCGCCAGCGCCGCCGCGACGCCGGCCCCGAGCGCGCCACCCGCCCCGAAGACCAGCGCGGATCTGCCAGCTATGCCCTCTGCCATTCCGCATGCTCCCCTGCCGGATCCGGCGCCGGCTGGCCGGCGCCGCTGCCGCCCGAAGCGGCGGCCCACGGCAGTTTACGGCGCGGGCCTAGTGCGGCCAGGTGTGCACCGGCTCGTTCGTGTGCATGTGCTCGACGTAACGCTGGGTCATCTGCCGCAGCGCCTCGCCCCGGTCCGCCCCCCGCTCCTGCAGCGCTGCCGTGGTCGCAACCTGCCAGCTCGCGCCCGTCTGCCCGGTCAGGCACCGCTGCTCGATGATGCCGAGCAGCCGGTCGGCGTGCACCAGGTCCACTCCCCACCGGCTCAGCCCGTCCCGCGCCATCGGCAGCAGCCTGCGCAGCACGAGCTCGGCGACGGGGGCGTCGCCGAGCCCCGGCCAGTACAGGTGCGCGCCAAGGCCGTGCCGGGCCGCCTCGTGCAGGTTCTCCGCGGCCGTCGCGAACGACATCTGCGTCCACACCGGGCGCTCCGACTCGGCCAGTACCCGGACCAGACCGTAGTAGAACGCAGCGTTCGCCATCACGTCGGCAACGGAGGGGCCGGCCGGCAGCACCCTGTTCTCCACCCGGACGTGCGGCCGGCCGCTGACGATCCCGTACACGGGCCGGTTCCACCGGTACACGGTGCCGTTGTGCAGGCTCATCTCGGCCAGCTCGGGACACCCGCCTGCGTCCAGCACAGCGAGCGGATCCTCGTCCTCGCAGATCGGCAGCAGCGCGGGGAAGAACTGGATGTTCTCCTCGAACAGATCGAAGACCGAGGTGATCCAGCGCTCGCCGAACCACACCCGCGGCCGCACTCCCTGCCGCTTCAGTTCATCCGGCCGGGTGTCGGTGGCCTGCTCGAACAGCGTTATCCGGGTCTCCTGCCAGAGCTGGCGCCCGAAGAGGAACGGGGAATTCGCCGCGAGCGCGACCTGCACCCCGGCGATCGACTGGGCCGCGTTCCAGTAGCCGGCGAAAGCCTCGGGACTCACCTGGACGTGCAGCTGGACGCTCGTGCACGCGGCCTCGGGCGTGATGCTGTCTGAGTGCGTCAGCAGCTGCTCCGCGCCGTCGATCTCGATCTGCATGTCCTCGCCCCTGGCCGCGAAGATCTGCTCGTTCAGTACCCGGAACCGCTCGTTCGCGGACATCGTCCCTTCGTGCACATCCGATTTGCGCAGCGTGGGCAGGATCCCGATCATGACCAGCCGGGTGCCGAGGGTTCGGGCCCGCTCGTCACCGTGGTTCAGGCTGGCCCGGATCTCGCCTTCCAGGCCGACGACGGCGTCGCCCGCCAGCTCGCGCGGCGGCACGTTGATCTCCAGGTTGAACTGCCCAACCTCGGTGGCCCAGGCCGGATCCGCGATCTCGGCCAGCACCTCCGCGTTGCGCATCGAAGGCGCGCCGTCCGGGTCGGTCAGGTTCAGCTCGATCTCCTGGCCGACCAGCGCGGGCTCGGACTCGAACATGTTCTCCCGCAGCATCCGGGCGAATACGTCCAGGGACCGGGCCAGTTTCGCGCGGTAGTTACGCCGGTCCTCGCCGCTGATCTTGATGGCCTGGATGTCCCGACCCATATCCGCCTCCTCAGGCCGCAGTGACCCTGCCGTTCTCGTCCCTGACCCAAAGGTCGAGCAGGCCCCGCAGGTGGGCCACGAACTTGTCCTGCTCGTGCGCCGGGTAGACCGACCGGACCGTGTCGGTCAGCAGCCGGTCGAAGTCGGGTCCCGCTACCCAGTCCAGGACGATTCCATCCAGCCGCGCCAGGCTGGAGCCGCAGAAGTCGTGATACCGCGCGGTGTCGAAGTAGCTGTCCGCCAGTTCGCGGTAGGCCGCGAGCTTCTGCGGGTAGCTGGCCCCGGCGTCGTCCGCGATCTCGAAGTACTGCCTCGTGTCCAGGTCCAGCCGCGGTCGCCGGCCGGTCACCAGCGCGAAGACCGACCACTTCACCAGTGCCTTGATGGCCCAGGGGAAGTAGTAGTGCAGGCTGGTCAGCGCCACGTCCGGGCAGGCATTGGCGTAGTCGATCGGATAGACCTCGGCGCCCTTCACCAGCGTCTCGCAGGAGTTGAACTCCCACCGGAAGAACGCGTTGACCAGCTTCCCGATCGTCACGACCTCGTCCCCGGCCTGCGGGGCCAGGAAGTTGTGGTCCACGGCGTACCGCAGGTGCATGGGCTGATCGGGCTGGAACCGCATCACCATCGTCTCGGCCCCGATCGACAGCGACCGCGCGAACACGTCGTAGTCGTCGACCGCCTTCTGCAGGTGCATGAGCATCTCGCCGCTCTGGTCGTATGCCTCATGCAGCTGGCGGGCGTCGCCGATCCTGGACACGCCGCGCCAGGCGCCGCCGTCGTAGGGCTTCATGAACAGCGGGTAGCCGATCTCGTCGGCGATCGCGTCCAGGTCGAACGGCTTGTTGTACTTCGCCGCCGTGTAGGCGTACCGGGCGTTGTCGACCGGGTTCTTGAACGGCACCAGCACGGTCTCGGGCACCTTCAGGCCGAGGCGCATCATCGCGCAGTAGGCCGCGTGCTTCTCCATGGCCTGGAACGTGAACGGGCTGTTGAGCAGGTACACCCGGTCCATCAGGGCGACCTTCTTCAGCCATTCGCGCGGCACGTAGTACCAGTAGGCGAGCCGGTCGATGACCAGGTCATAGCGCGGCCGGTAGCTCAGCCGGAACGGCTCAATGGTGATCCGCTCGCAGTCAAACGAGTGCGTGCTGCCGCCGGTACCGGGCACCGGCCCGAGGCGGCGCAGGATCTCCTCGAATGCCCTCGGCCAGTCTTCCTCGGTGCCGAGCAGCAACCCGATCAGGTGGCGTTCGTCGCTCATGCGATGCTCCGGGGGTCTCGTCAGCAGAATCTCGGCAGATGGTGGGCGACCTGAGCGCGCCACGACGGCCAGTCGTGCGGTACGTCGTGACCCCACAGGTCGAGCTCGTGCTGGATGCCCTTGGCCGCCAGCAACCCGGCGAACTGCCGGGTGCTCTCCAGCGCGCCGGTGGTGTCTTCCCACTGACCCTGGCCGCACACAAGCAGCACGCTCACGTGGTCGCGCAGCCAGGCGAGATGATCACCTTGCATGTGACCCACGTAGTCGAGCGGGTTGTTGAAGTACGTCGCGCTGCCTCGCTCACCCCAGCCATGCCAGGCCGACGGGTCGTAGCTGCCGGAAAAACACAGCGCCAGCGGGAACAGGTCGGCCCGCCGGAGCGCGAAATTGGCCGCGTGGAACGCACCGAGACTGCAGCCGAGCGTGGCGACCTCCAGCTTGCCGCCGCAGTCGCCGTAGATCCACGGCAGCACCTGGCCGAAGATCCAGGACTCGTAGCTGCCGTGCCGGACCGCCCGCTCCTCCAGCGGGATCTGCGGGTTCGACCAGGTCGCCGCGTCATAGCTGTCGACGCAGTACAGCTTCAGCCGGCCCGCCGCCAGCAGGCCGCCGACGGCGTCGACCATCCCGTTCGCCTCGAAGTCACCGGCCCGGCCCTGCTCCGACGGGAAGACGAGCACCGGCCGCCCCCAGTGGCCGTACCGGATCACGGTCCCGGCCGCGCCGATCGCGTCCGACCACAGCTCGACCGAGTGCCGGCTCACGAATCCCCCGCCAGCTGCAGGAGCCGGGTGAGGTGCGGGTCGAACGCGTCCCGCCACGCCGTGTAGTTGTGCATGTCCGCGACCTCGTGCATGTCGGCCGGATAGTCGTGCGCGCGCAGGGTCTGCGCCATCAGCCGGTTGTTGGCGGCGTTTTCCTCCGCCGCGCCGCAGGTCAGCACTACCCGGACCGGCCTGGCCGGCAGGCCGCCGCCATGCACGTCCGCGGTGAAGCCGATGATCCGCCGGTAGTGCGGGAACCGGCGTTCCTGGCTGTCCAGCGCCGGGGTGAAGAAGCTGCCGGACTGCAGGAACAGGGCGTCAAAGGAGTCGGGGTAGCGGCAGTAGGCGTGCAGCATCGCCAGGGCGCCGAGGCTGGTGCCCATGCCGATCCGGCGGCTGACGGCGAGGCGGTCGGTGAGCAGGGCGAGGACCGAGTGGCGCAGCGCGCGGGAGTACCGGGCGTTCGCCGAGTACCAGGAGTTGCGCGGTCCGGGGCTGAGCAGCGCCGCTCGCAGCCGCGGCAGCCAGCCGGCCCGAATGCCCGCGCCGAGATAGCGGGTGAGACTGGCCAGCGAGTCGTACTCGGGCCCGTCGTGCGCGACCAGCAGCGGCAGCCGGTCCGTGGCCCGCGAGCCGGCCGGGGACCACACCCGCACCGACATCACGTCGTCGAGCACCGGCAGCTCGAAGGCCTGGCTGCCACCGCGGCCGGCCGGCGCCGCCAGCCAGGCGGGCAGCGCGTAGCCGGGGAGCTCGAGCACGCTCTTGGGCCCGAACGCGCCGGGCGCCTGCCGCGGGTTGCCCGGATCGGTGCTGACCTTCGTGCCGCCGTCCGGGTAGCGCAGCTCGAGCAGGTACTCCAGCCGCGCCACTGGCGGCGCGGCCAGTTCGAGTTCCCAGCCAGCCGGCGTGCGGCCGAACTCCAGCCGCTCGGCCGGCATCCGCACATCCGGCAGCAGGCGGACGCCCGCCAGGGCGTGCCCGGCGTCGGCAAACCAGAAGTGCAGTCCGGCCCCGTCGGCCCAGGCTGAAGCTTCGACCGGCGAGAACGGCACGCTTGACCCTCCACGGGAGATTCGCCCATTACCCGATCATGCTGCCCGGTTCGCGCCGCTGTGACAATGGGGGCCAGCGTCGCAAGCAGCGGTAACGGCGGCGATCGGGCGCAGATCAGCAAACCGCTGCGCGAGTTAAATCTATCTAGGTAGAGTAAGACCGTGCCGAGGAACCGGAGCTTCTCCGCCCAGACCATCGCCGTCCTGGCCGCGCTCGCCGAGCAGCCGTCGTCGTGGCGGCACGGATACGACCTTGCCCGCGAGACCGGCCTCAAGTCCGGGACGCTCTACCCGATCCTGGTCCGGCTCGCGGACCGGGAACTGGTCGACGCGTGCTGGGAGGAAGCGCAGCCCGAAGGCCGGCCCCGGCGGCACCTCTACCGCCTGAGCGCCGACGGCCTCGCCGCGGCCGCGGAGGTCCGCGCTGACCAGCCAGCACCGGCGGCGGCGCCGGAGCGGCCAGCGGGGCCGCGGCGGCGGCCGGCCGGACGGCTCGCGGGCGAGAACTGGTGACCGGCGGGCTGGCCACGGCCCTGACGACGGCGCTGCAGGCGGCGACCCGGATGCTGCCGCCGCAGCGGCGGCAGTGGGCTGAGGCCGTGGGCGCCGAGGCCGCCGCGGTGCCGGCCGGATCGCCGCGGCTGCGGTGGCTCAGCGGCGGGTTGTGGCTGATAGCGCGGGAGGCTGCGGTGGGACGCAAGATCTTCTACTGGCTGGGAATCGCTGGCCTGGCGGCTGCGGCCGCCTGGGCCGTGTGGCTGAGCTGGCGAACCTCGCCGGCGGCGGATCCGTCCAGCATGACCGACCGGGTCCGCGTGCTGGGCGGCGTGCTCGCGCTCGCCGGCATGCCGTGGGTCGGCCGCAGCCGCGGCCTGTTCGGCCCGGTCGGTGGCAGCATCACCGCCCGGGTGCTGCGGCTGGCCGGCCTGGCCGCGCTCTGCCGGGCCGCCATGGTGCTGGTCCAGTCCGACCGCTCCATCGGCGTCGGGCCGGACGGGCCGCCCCGGTTCAGCCTGGCGCTGGAGATCGCCGGCCTCGCGCTGCTCGGCGCAGCCGCGGCCATGGCGCTGACCGCGGCCCGGCGCCGGGGCCGGGGCCGCTCCAGCGCGGATCCGGCGGACGCCGCCGCGCGCCCGGTCCGCCGCGTCGACGACATCACGCTCTGGAGTCTCGCCGCGATCGCCGGGTCCGCGGCGTTGCTCGCGCTACCAGTCCAGGTCGTCACCGTGGCGGCGATTGCCGCGGTACTCGCCCTGACCGCGCGCGGATCCGCGGCGGCGCCCGGCACGCTCGTCGCGGGCGTCGCCGCCGGCCTGCTCGGGGGCGTCGCGGCATGGTTCGTGCCCGACACGCCGGGACTGCCGTTCCTCCTCCTCGCGATCGCGCTCGTCAGCGGCATCCCGGCCGGCGCGGTCGCGGCCTTGCTGCTGGCCAGGGACGAGACCACGCGCCAGGCGCAGATCAGGCACGGGCTGCTCGCGGGACTGGCGGCGGGCATCGCCGCCTGCCTGCTGCTGGCGCCCGTCGGTGTCGTCGTCCTGCCACTCTGGTCGGGGGCCACCGTGCTTGGCGGCGTCCTCGGCGGTGCGCTCGCGGCCGACCATCGCCGCGGCACCCGGCCGGCCCGCTCGCGCTACGCCGGGCTGTTCGTGTCCAAGACCTGACCGCCCGTCAGCCGCGCGCGAGTCGTTCGGTCGCCGCGTCCGGCACACCGTCGTAGTAGCGGTCCAGTACCTGCCCGAACGCCTCCTGCGCCGGGGTCCGCGAGCCGGAACAGGGTCATCGACGACCGGAGCTTCAGCGCGTCGATGCCGCCGAAGATCTGCTCCGCTGTGCGGCCGGTGCGGCCCGCCACGATGCCGGCACACTCAGTCAGCCGGGGGCCGAGCAGCGGATGAGCGAGATAGGCGCGCGCCTCGGCGACCGAGGAGATCGCGAAGTGCCTGGCCGTCGGACTGTGCCCGAGGCCGGCGATCTGCGGGAACACGAACCACATCCAGTGACTGACCTTCGCGCCGCGGCGCAGCTCCGCCACCGCCCGCGCGTAGGCGCCGCCGGAATCCTGCGCAGTCACGAACCTGCCGAGGTCATAGGGATCGCCGGCGGCCATCCAGTAATTGTGGCCGGCTGGCTGCTGGCTGGTGCTGCGCCGGGTCGCGTGACGGCCCTCCTCGGCGCCTGCTCGCGTTTCCCTGCCGTCGTCCGGATTCGCCGCTAACGTGACGTAAATGCCCCGCCATCGCGCCCGCGCGCATAGCCGCGCGCCCCGCCGGGCGTACCTAGTGCTCACTGCGACCGTCGTCATCCTGGTGCTGGCGGTCGTCGCTGTCCGCCTCGCGACCGGCGGCACCAGCCTCGCCCGGACCGACGCCGCCGCCGGACCCGCGAGCAGCAGTACCTGTCCCGGCGGCACCGGCTGCGCCTCGCCGACCGGCCGCGCACAGCCCTCGGCGACTCCGGCCGCGACCACCCCGGCACCGGGGCGGTCCCGTCAGCCGGCCAGGCCGCGGCCTACCCGGCACCCGGCCCGGACTCCGGTCGCGTCGCCGTCCGCATCGCCCACATCCGCCAAGCCAGCGCCGCAGCCCTCGCCGTCCGCGTCGACCGCCGCGGGGGCAGCCGCCAGCGTGCTCGCGCTCATCAACCAGGCCAGGGCCCGGGCCGGGCTGCCTGCTTACACAGCGACCAGCGGCCTGGACCTGAGCTCGTCCCGGCACAACCAGCTGATGGCCGCTGGCTGCGGCCTGTCGCACCAGTGCCCTGGCGAGGCGTCTCTCGGCGACCGGGAAACCGCGGCCGGGGTGCACTGGACCGCGGCGGGCGAGAACATCGGCGAAGGCGGCCCGGTGGCCGACTCGGAGTCCGCGATCGCTCAGATGGCGGTCGGGCTCACTCAGGACATGCTGAACGAGAAACCGCCGGACGACGGCCACCGGCTGAACATCCTGAGTTCGGCGTTCACCCACATCGGCATCACCGTGCAGTGGTCCGCCAACGGCACCGTGTGGATGACGCAGGACTTCTCGAACTACGCCCGGCCAGCGGACCAGGTCAGCGCAGCCCGGCGAGCGCGTTGCCAGTGGCTCCAGCACCGCCGGCGTTGTGCGGCGGCCGCAGCTGGATGATCCCGAGCTGCACGCCCGCGTCGCCGAGCGCAGCCGCGCTGGCCGCCGTCTCGGCCGGGTCCCCGGTGAACAGCACGTGGCTGGACAGCAGGATCTCCGCCGGGTCCCGGCCGATGTCAGCGCAGTGCTGGTGCAGCACGTCCCTGGCGGCGCGGAACTGGTCCGGGGTCCCGCCGACGAAATTCCAGTGCTGCGCATACCGGGCCGCGGTACGCAGCGTCCGCAGTCGGCCGCTGCCGCCGATGCAGATCGGCGGGTGCGGCTGCTGCACCGGCTTGGGCTCGCACCGGGCGTCGGTGAGCTGGTAGTAGCTGCCCTTGAACGTGGTCGTCGGCTGCGACAGCAGGCCGGTCAGCACCGCGCAGGCCTCCTCGAACCGGTCGCTGCGCTCGCGCGGACTGCCCAGCTCGATGCCGTACGCGCCGGACTCCTCCTCGTTCCAGCCGGCGCCGATGCCGAGTTCGAGCCGGCCGCCGGACATGACGTCGAGCGTCGCGGCCATGTTCGCCAGCACGGCCGGATGCCGGTAGTGGATGCCCGTCACCAGCGTGCCGAGCCGCAGCCGGCGGGTGGCCTGGGCCAGGCCGGCCAGCGTCATCCAGCCCTCCAGGCACGGGCCGGCCGAATCAGAGAAGATCGGGTAGAAGTGATCGAACGTCCAGCCGGACTCGAACACCTCGATGTCGTCTGCGGCCCGCCACACGTCGAGCATGGCGTCCCAGGTCGTGTGCTGCGGTGCGGTCTTGAAGGCAAAGCGCATGCGGCAACGCTAGCCCGCGGGCTCGGCGTGCTCCGCAGCGGGCGGTGCCGTCGCCGGACCACCGGGTGTCGGGTCAGGGCACCACGACGGTGCCGGCCGCGGTGACCGCGACGATCGGATCGGCCAGCACCGCGGCCGCGCTCGGCCCGCGCTCGGGCTGGGCCCGGCAGACCACCCGCGCCTCGAACGACACGGACCGGCTGCGCGTCCCGACCCTGGTGATGGTGCAGGTCACCTCCAGCACGTCCCCGGCGATGACCGGGGCCCGGAACTGCACGTCGGAGTAGGACGCGAACAGCCCCTCGTCACCGTCGGTGCGGATGCAGGCCTCGGTCGCGACGTCGCCGAACAGGCCCAGCATGTACGCGCCGTCCACCAGGTTGCCGCCATAGTGCGCGTGGCTGTAGGGGACGTAGCGGCGATGGGTGACGGTGAGGCCGAGGCGCGGATCCTCGCTCACGCTGCTTCGCCCCCGGCGACGGCAGCGTCCCCGTCCGGCGCCAGCGCGTACGCCAGGTAGCTGGCGACCTCGCCGGGGGTCGTGCCCTTGCCGAAGATCTTGTCGACACCGAGCTCGGCCGCCATCGACGGGTCGAACCGCGGTCCGCCGACGACCAGCAGCGGCCGGTCCGGCGCATCGGGGTCGGCGGCGGCCTCGTCGAACGCCGCGGCCATCTCCTTGGCGTTGGAGATGTGCGCGTCCCGCTGCGTGACCACCTGGCTGACCAGGACCGCGTCCGCCCCCTCGTCGCCCGCCCGGGCGACCAGGTCGGGCACCGACACCTGCGAGCCGAGGTTCACGACCTTGATCTCCCGGTAGTACTCCAGGCCCTTTTCGCCCGAGTGGCCTTTGACGTTAAGGATCGCGTCGATGCCGACGGTGTGCGCGTCGGTGCCGATGCACGCGCCGATCACGACCAGCTTGCGGCCCAGGTTGCTGCGGATCCGCATATTCACCTCGGCCGAGGACAGCAGCGGGAACTCGCGCTCGGCCACCTCCACCTCGCTGAGGTCGACCAGGTGCGAGACGCGGCCGTACACGATGAAGAACGTGTAGTCCGGCCCCATGCCCTTGGCGTGCACGACCATGGCCGGGTCGAGGCCCATCTTGGCGGCGAGCTGCAACGCGGCGCCCTCGGCGCGCGCCTGCTCGGTGGGCGTGCCGAACGGCACGGGCAGGGTGAACGACGTCTGCACCCGGCCGTCGCCGGTGGTGTCTCCGTACGGCCTGACTATGTTGCCCGTGGTCACTTGGCTGCCTCCTCGCGCTCAAGGAACTCCGACGCCGGGTTGAAGTAATCGTCGGCCCGGCCGATCACGCCGTCCAGGCCGCGGCCGCCATCGGCAGGCCGCCTGGTGATGCCGAAGGTGCCGTCCGCGATCGCGTTCAGCAGCCCGTCGTCGTTGATCCGCCGGAGCAGGCCGATCGACTCCTGCAGCACCTGCTTGGCCCGCTGCTCGATGAAGCCACCGGGCGCGGGCACGAAGCTCTCCCCGAGCCGCCCGGCCGCCTCCCGCACGTACCGCACGTTCTCGATGGCAAGGTCGCGGTCGGACAGGAACGGGGTGTGGATGCCCTCGGTCATCATGCCGATGAGCAGGATGGACTGGTCGGTCATGACCCCGCACAGGTTGAAGAAGGCGTCCAGCAGGTACCCGGCGAACACGTTGCCGGTCATGTGCTTGGTCGGCGGCATGTACTTCAGCGGCGCGTCCGGGAACAGCTCCCGGACCAGCTGCGCGTGCGCGAGTTCCAGCAGGAACGAGTCCGGCACGGACGGGCTGATCTCGAACGCGTGCCCCAGGCCAAGCTGGCCGTCGGCCAGGCCCGCCTCCTTGCCGAAGAACTCGTTCATCAGCTGGCTGACCACCACGGTGTGGGCGGCGTCGACGGCGTCCGCCGTGGTCAGGTAGTTGTCCTCGCCGGTGTTGATGATGATGCCGGCCCGGGCGTGGATCTGCCGCGAGAAGCGCTGGTCGATGAACGTCCGGCGGGGATTGATGTCGCGGAAGATGATGCCGTACATGCAGTCGTTCAGCATCATGTCCAGCCGCTCCAGGCCGGCCAGGGAAGCGATCTCCGGCATGCACAGCCCCGAGGCGTAGTTCGTCAGCCGCACGTAACGGCCGAGTTCCCTGGACGTCTCGTCGAGCGCGGCGCGCATCAGCCGGAAATTCTCTTGCGTCGCGTACGTGCCGGCGAACCCTTCCCGGGTGGCGCCCTCGGGCACGTAGTCCAGCAGCGACTGGCCCGTGGACCGGATCACGGCGATGACGTCGGCGCCTTCGCGGGCGGCCGCCTGCGCCTGCGGGATGTCCTCGTAGATGTCGCCGGTGGCGACGATCAGGTAGATCCAGGGCCGCCGGGGCTCGGATGTCTCCGCGATCAGTTCCTGCCGGCGAGCGCGGTTCGCGTCGATCCGCGCGAATCCGCGAGCCAGCGCGGCGGATCCGGCCGCCCGCGCCCGGGTCGCGTCGGCTCCGTCCGGGATGCGGAACTGGACCTTGCCCTGGGCCGCGGCGTCGGCCAGCGCGGCCAGGTCGGGATAACCGCCTGTCGCCAGCGCATCCCAGGCCGGCAGCGCGACGCCGTGCTCCAGCCCGGTGGCCTCGCGGACCGCGTCGACCAGCCGGTTGACCCACGGCATCCCGTCGGGGTCGGCGCCCTGCAGGCCGGCCAGCCGGAGCACGGCGCGTTCCACCGAGACGGTGGTGTGGGTCCTGGCCATCTCGACGATGGGCTGGCCCGCCCTGGCGGCCAGCTCGCGCGCCTCGCGGACCACCGCCGGGTCGAGGTTGAGTCGGGTCTGCATTTACTTACTCCGAATGCTCATCGATGCGGCGCTGGAAGATGCCCCGGACGCCGGGCTGCGTGCGGATCAGGTCGATGGCCAGCTGTGCGTGTCCGGGTACATACCCATTTCCGACCAGCATCGTGACATCCGCGGCGACTCCCTCCGCGCCGAGCGCCGCCGCGGTGAACGAGGTGGCCATGGAGAAGAAGATGATGGTCCCGCCTTGCGCAGTGGACAGGATCGCGCCGCCCTCGCAGCCGGGGACGTCGACGCATACGACGGTGATGTCGGCCGGTCCGCCCGCCCCCGCGATAGCGCCGGAGAGCGCGACCGGGTCGCGGGCGTCGGCGATGACGACGTCATCGACCAGGCCCTGCTCGCCGTCGGCGGCCCTGGCCGCGCGCAGGATCGCGGCCTCTCGCTCGTGTGGCACCACGCCGATGATCTTCGCGGCGCCGGCCGTCCTGGCCGCCGCGGCCGACAGCGAGCCGCTCTTGCCCGCCGCGCCGATGATCGCGACCACCGGGTGCCCGGCCCCCGTGCTGGTGACTGCCGTGCCGCGGGCTGCCGTACTGCTCACGACGCGGTGCGTCAGGGCCGGCGCGCCGCACACGTCCATGACCGAGAGCGCCAGCTCGGCCGGCAGGTCGCCGGGCAGCTTCGCGGCGATCGAGCGGCCGAACAAGATCGCGTGTCCCGCGCACGGCACCTGCTCGGACTTCCCGTCCCAGCTGGCCAGGCCGTCGGTGATGACCAGCGGCGTCAGGCTCAGTGAGACCAATGTCGCGATCTTGTCGCCGGCTTGCAGGCCCAGCGGCGAGTCCGGCCCCGCCTCCTCGACCGTGCCGGTCAGCATCCCGCCCGAGCCGGTCACGGGGTTCTGCATCTTGCCGCGGCTGGCAACGATCTCGAGCACCGCGTGCCGGATCTTGTCCGGGTCGCCGTTGCTGGCCTCAGACAGCTGGCGGAAGGACGCGGCGTCCAGGTTCAGCCGGTGGACACGGACCCGGACTTCATCCGGCCAGATCTCCGGCCGGGGGTCCAGCCGCCAGGCCGCCTGCGGGAGCACGCCGGCCGGCTCCAGGACCCGGTGCAGTCCCAGCGGCGAGTGGGCATCGCGAGGCGCAGGTGACAACAGAACAGGTCCTTCCGCGAGCGCCAGGCCCTGGACGGGGCCTGGCGGGTGTGAGCAAGGCGTATGCGGTGGCGCGAGCCAACAGCCCTCCTGTTTGCAGGGCGTTTGCGTCGCCGCGGCGCAAGGGTATCCGGACTGGCGAAGATTCGGTAGAATTTGTTGTCTAAAACTATACAGACAGTATGTTCTTGCGTAACCTGCGGCTTCAGCAGGCCATCATCCGGGCTCACGCCACGCAAACACCGGGGCAAAGGTGCTTCCATGATCGACCAGCCATATGTCTACCGGCACCACGAGCTGGCGGAGCCGGACTGGCGCCGCCTGCCCGGCTGGGCCGGGGTCACCGCCGAGGAGTGGGCATCTGCCCAGTGGCAGCGCGCGCACTGCGTCAAGAACATCCGCCAGCTGCGCCAGGTCATCGGCGATGGCCTCGAGGAGAGCTTCCTCGCCGACCTGGAGCGGGACCAGGCCGAGCGGGCCACGATGTCGATGCTCGTCCCGCCGCAGATGATCAACACGATGGTGCCGCAGCTGGCGCCGTCGGACCCCGGCTTCACCGACGCGTTCTACACCGACCCGGTGCGCCGGTACATGATCCCGGTCTTCACCGACCGGCGGACGGACTGGCCCTCGCACCCGGAAGCGTCCAGGGACTCGCTGCACGAGGCCGAGATGTGGGCGGTCGAGGGCCTCACCCACCGCTACCCCACCAAGGTGCTGGCCGAGCTGCTGCCCACCTGCCCGCAGTACTGCGGCCACTGCACCCGGATGGACCTGGTCGGCAACCCCACGCCGCTGATCGAGAAGCACAAGTTCGGCATGGCCCGCGAGGACCGGCTCGGCGCGATGCTGGACTACCTGCGCAACTCCCCCGGCGTCCGGGACGTCGTGGTCTCCGGCGGCGACGTGGCGAATCTGCCCTGGCCCCGGCTGGAGTCCTTCGTCACCGAGCTGCTGGGCATACCCAACGTCCGTGACATCCGGCTGGCCACCAAGGCGCTAATCGGCCTGCCGCAGTTCTGGCTGACCGACGAGGTCCGGGCCGGCATGGAACGGCTCGCGCTGCTGGCCCGCCAGCGGGACGTCAGCCTCGCCATCCACACGCACGCGAACTCGGCCCAGTCGGTGACGCCGATCGTGGCGAAGGCCGCCAAGGCCATGCTGGAGACGGGCATCCGCGACGTCCGCAACCAGGGCGTGCTGCTGCGCGGCACCAACGACAAGACCGAGCAGCTGCTGGACCTGTGCTTCGCCCTGCTCGATGACGCGAAGATCATGCCGTACTACTTCTACATGTGCGACATGATCCCGAACGCCGAGCACTGGCGGCTGTCGCTGGCCGAGGCACAGCAGCTCCAGCACGACATCATGGGCTACCTGCCCGGGTTCGCCACCCCGCGGTTCATCTGCGACGTGCCGTACGTCGGCAAGCGCTGGGTGCACCAGGTATCGCGGTACGACCACGAACTCGGGATCTCGTACTGGACGAAGAACTACCGGACCGGCGTGGAGCTGGACGACTCGTTCGCGCTGGAGCGCGAGTACGAGTACTACGACCCGATTTACCTGCTCCCCGAGGCCGGCCAGAAGTTCTGGCGCGAGCGCGCGGACGCCACCGTAGCCAGCTAATCCCCAGGCGAGCGGACGAGGCGGGACGCGGGCGGCACACACGAAACGTGCCGCCCCCATCCCCGCCTCGTCGGCTCTCAGTTACCCCACAGCTCCTGGCTGCGGGCCTGTACTTGAGCCAGAATCCCGGCCAGAGCATCCTCTGGTCGCACACTCCTGAGCTGGCGGCCGTCACGGAGGCGGAGGGAGACCTCGGCGCTGGCGGCCTCGGCCGGGCCGATCACGGCCAGGTAGGGGACGAGGCGCGCCTGGCGGATCCGAGCCCCGAGGGTGGTCTTGCCCTCGGGGGAACTGCAGCTCGGCCCGCAGGCCGGCACGCGGTCGCCTCGCGCACCAGCGCGGCCGCCGCCTCGATCTGGCCTTCGCTGACTGGCAGCACGGCGAGCTGGGTCGGGGCCAGCCAGGGCGGGAAAGCGCCGCTGTGGGTCTCGATCAGGTGGGCGACGAGCCGCTCCAGGCCGCCGATGACGCTGCGGTGCACCATGACCGGGCGGTGCTTGGTGTTGTCGGGGCCGATGTAGCTGAGGTCGAAGCGCTCGGGCTGATAGAAGTCGACCTGGATGGTCGAGAGCGAGGCCTCGCGCTCGCTGCTGTCCGCGACCTGAACGTCGATCTTGGGTCCGTAGAACGCGGCCTCGCCCTCCTCGCAGTCGTAGGGCAGGCCGGCGTCGGCCAGGGCCTTCCGGAGGATGCCGGCGGCCCGGTCCCAGCTCTCCTGGCTGCCGACATACTTGGCGTCCGGGCTGGCCAGCGAGAGCCGGTACCGGGCCGGCTCGATGCCCAGGTCGCGGTACGCCCGGCGGATCATCGCCAGCGACGCGGCCACCTCGGCCGCGACCTGGTCCAGGGTGCAGAAAATATGCGCGTCGTTCAGCTGGATCGAGCGCACCCTGGTCAGGCCGCCGAGCACGCCGGACAGTTCGGCCCGGTACATGCCGCCGAGTTCGGCGATTCGCAGCGGCAGCTCGCGGTAGCTGTGCCCGCGGGACCCGAAAATGATCGCGTGGTGCGGGCACAGGCTCGGCCGCAGCACGACCTCTTCGGCGCCGATCCGCATCGGCGGGTACATGCCGTCGCGGTAGTGGTCCCAGTGCCCGGAGATCTCGTACAACTCACGCTTGCCCAGCACTGGTGAGTGCACGTGCTGGTAGCCGGCCTGGCGCTCAAGGTCGTAGACGTACTCCTCGAGCGCGTGCCGGATCGCGGCACCGGCCGGCAGCCAGTAGGGCAGCCCGGCGCCGATCAGCGGGTCGGTGTCGAATAGCTCAAGCTCGCGGCCGAGCTTGCGGTGGTCCTGCATGGCGGTGCTCCTCTTGAGTCGAGGGCGAGTGCCGCAGGTCTCGGCTGGCCAGAATGACGAAGCCCCGGGGCACTCGCCCCGGGGCTTCGGTCGAAGACAGCTGTCAGCGCGCCGGGACGTACTCCGGCGTCGTCGTCACAGATGCGCGCTGCATGGCTGCAGGGTATCAGCCGGGCGTCTCGGTGTCGGGTTCGGTCCGCCGGGCGGTCTACTTGTCGGTGCGCGGCCGGCCGTGGCCGCGTCTTCGGCGTCGCCGGACGCCCGCCCGTCCGGGCCATCCGCTGCGTCCGCAGCCGTGGCCCCGCCGCCGTCAGAGCCGCCTTCGCCGTCGAGGTCAGCGTCCGCCTCGCGGGCAGTTCCGGGTTCTGGGCCGTCCGGCCCGGACGGGCGGCCGGTGCCCGCGCCGGGCACCGGGGCCGGGCCGCGCTGCGCGCGGGCGAACCACACCAGGCCGACGATGGTCAGCACGGCCGCGACGTAGAAGTTGAGGCGCAGGCCGAGGAAGTGCTCCGAGGAATCGATCCGGACCGACTCCTCGAAGATCCGGAACGCCGAGTACCCGGCCACGTACAGGGCGAACAGGCCCCACGGGCGGATCCGCCGGTGGTTGCCCAGCCAGACCAGCAAGGCGGCGAGGGCCAGGTCCCAGATGATCTCGTACAGGAACGTCGGCTGGAAGGTCCCGTAGCCGAGGTACCCGGCCGGCCGGTGGGCCGGGGAGATCTCCAGACCCCAGGGCAGCGTCGTGGGCTTCCCGAACAGCTCCTGATTGAAGTAGTTGCCGACGCGCCCGACCGCCTGGGCGACCAGCAGCGCCGGGGCGATGGCGTTGGCAAACAGGCCGCCGCTCGCGCCCGCCCGGCGTACCCGCCAGATGCCGGCCGCCGCCCCGCCCGCGATGCCGCCCCAGATCCCGAGCCCGCCCGACCAGATGGCGAACACGCCCCACCAGTGCGGCGGGATGTCGCTGGGGGTGGTGATGTCGAAATAGATCCTGGCCGCGATCAGCCCGGCCGGAACCGCCCAGATCGCCACGTCCCCGACGAGGTCGGGGTTGCCGCCCATGGCCTGCCACCGGCGCCGGGTGATGATCACCGCGAGGGTGATGCCGATCACGTACATCAGGCCGTAGTAGTGAATGAACAGCGGCCCGATGTGGATCCCGTTGCTGGGCGGGCTCGGGATGAAGCCCAGGACGTGCTGCATGGAGAAAGCGTATGCGGTTTCAGCGGGTTCAGTCCCGCCCGCCGCCCGGGCTTAGCGCATTAGTTACGACGGCGCGTCGTAGCACGGCGCGATCCGGCCGGGCCGCGCCGCGGCCGTGACAATCGGTACGATCGGCGACTATGACCAGACGAAGCGAATGGCTCAGCGCGGAGCTCGAAGATTACGTCGTCTCGCACAGCGCCAGGCCCGATGACCTGCTGGAACAGCTGGCCGCCGAGACCGCCGCCAGCTGGCCGGACGCGGCCGGCATGCAGATCGGGCCCGAGCAGGGCACCCTGATGACGATGCTGGCCCGCCTCACCGGCGCGCGGCGCGCCCTGGAGATCGGCACCTTTACCGGGTACTCCTCGATCTGCATCGCCCGCGGCCTGGCCGAGGGCGGCCACCTCACCTGCTGTGACGTGAGCGAGGAATGGACGTCGGTGGCCCGCAGGTACTGGGGCATGGCGGGCCTGTCCGACCGGATCGACCTGCAGCTGCGGCCGGCCGCGGAGACCCTGGGCGCCCTGCCGGCCGGCCAGGAGTTCGACCTGGCTTTCATCGACGCGGACAAGGGCGGCTACATCGGGTACTGGGACGACGTGGTGCCGCGGATGCGGGCCGGGGGCCTGATCCTGGTCGACAACACGCTGTTCAGCGGCCAGGTCGCGGACCCGGCGAACAGCCGGGACGTGGTAGCGGCGATCCGGGCCTTCAACGACCACGCGGCGGCCGATGACCGGGTGGAACTGGTGCTGCTGCCGGTCGGCGACGGCCTCACCCTGGCGCGCAAGCGCTAGCAAAAGGCCCCCGGGCCAACTGCCCGGGGGCCTTTGTACGTCCTGCCTCGGCTGGCCTCCTCAGGCGCTACCGGCCGGGGTTGCCGCCGATGCCCCGCTCCGGCTCGATCTCGATCCGCTCCCGGCGAATCTCGTCCTTGATGGTCTTGTCCTCGTCGACCCGCCGGGCGGTGAGCCGTACCCGCTCCACCGGTACGACCTCCTTGCGCAGGACGGCGCGCTCCTCGTGCAGGATGATCTCCTGCTCGCCTTCCTCGAAGCTGTGCGTCCGCTCTTCCCCGGAGACCGGCATCCGCTCGATGTCGTACTCCTCGTGGTAGACGTGCACCGCCTGCTCGACCGGCTCCACGTCGACGTAGCGGTGCAGCCGCACCCGCCCGGTCTCGAGCATCTCCTTGCCGACCTGGAGCCGCTCCTCCTGCCGGACGAGCCACTCTTCGTCGGTGAGCTTGCCCTGGGGCTGCTGCGCCTGCTGGGCCTGCTGGGTCGGGATCGCGAGGCCGTAGTAGCGGCTGAGCTCGTCGGCCTGCGCGGCGGACATGTGCTGGCCGGCGTCGATGTTCGGGCCGCCCATGATCTTCTGCGTGTCGAACGGGACGCTAAGGCCGTCCCTGGTGACCTGGCTGCTGCCGAGCGGCACGAAGCGGCCCGTCTTGCCAGAGCGGACGCGAGCCCACGCGGGCGTTCCGTCCACGTCGTCCCTGAATACCTGCTCGACGGTACCTACGACCTTTCCGTCGGCGCCAGTTACCTGTGCGCCAAGGAGTTCTTCGGCCTGCGTTGTCATGGTGACATCTCCCCCCGAGTCGCTATCACCGGACGAGTGACGGGCATCGGCTTGCAGCAGCCTCCCGATGCTCGTGTACCAACTGTAATCTACCCACTACTGTCCGATTCAACGGCTGCGCTTGGCCTGGATTCCCGCGGCACAGCCCCTTTGCAAAGCCCAGGCCGGCCGCCGGTAACCCGGCGTTATGCGGCTGGTAACCCGGTTACGTGCCCGGTCGGGTGGCCCCGGAGTCACCAGCAGGCACTTGCGTCACGAAATGGCAGCGAAGCGAGGGACTCTATTCGCAGAGCGTCACACCGGACAGAGCAGGTCGGTACGATGTCCCGCTATGGCGGCATTGTTCAGCCGGATCATTCCGATCCTGTTTGTCGGGGATTTGCAGCTCGAGCGAAGGTTCTACGAGAGCCTGGGTTTCCACGTCACGTACGAGGGCCCGGAATACCCGTATTTCCTCGCCCTCGGCCACGGGAAGCTGGAGTTCGGCATCGAGTGGCGGGCCGATTTCTCCCCGTCCGGCCCGGATCGGGTGCTGACGTGGCAGTTCGGCGTCAGTGACATCGACATGGCGAAGAAGCGCCTCGAGGAGGCCGGGGTCCGGTTCCGCGAGGAGCTGATGACCCCGAGCGCGGACTGGCAGTACCGGGTGCTGCACGCGCGGACGCCGAACGGCTACCACCTCCTGCTCGAAGAGGGCAGCGAGTAGCGGCCGGCGCCTCGCTACTCGTCCGCCACGATCGACCCGACCCGGGCGGCGATGCCCGGGTCACGCCGGACCAGGATCATCGAGTACACGAGGGACACCACGATGATCGCCAGCCCGGCATACGGGAACCAGCTGAGCGGCGCCGACTGGCCGGGCTTGACCAGGTAGTACACCGGAACCCCGACCGCGATCAGGCCGAGCGCCGGCAGCACGGCGTGCTTGACGACGCTGAACTCGGGCCGCCGGTACCGCCAGTAGTAGAACGGCAGGGCGAGGTTGGCGAGGAAGTACACGACGAGGACCAGCAGCGTGCCCATCGTGCCGGAGTCGTCGAAGAACGTGTACGGGTTCATGTCGCCGTGCTTCGCGCCGCCGATCAGGTGCAAGAGGCACCAGCCGACGATGATGAGCCCGCCGATGCCGGTGAAAGCAAAGATCGCGTTCCGCGGCGTCTGCCGCCCCGGCTGTACCCGCCCGATCCAGCGCGGCAGCAGCCCTTCCCGGCCGGCGTTGAAGATCAGCCGGGCCTGCGAGTTCACGGCGGCGATGAGCACCCCGAGCGTGGACGTCAGCCCGGCCAGGTAGGCGAACAAAGCGAAGGCCGCCAGCGCGCCGTGGGCGACCGTGATGAACGGGATCGTCGCGCCCTGCAGGGCGGTGCCGTTGTCGTGGAAGCCGCTGACCGTGGCGTAGGCGAACAGCAGGTAGCCGACTCCCATCATCGCCACGGACAGGAACACTGCCCGCGGCACGTTCCGCCGCGGATTGTTGGTCTCCTCGGCCAGGGCGGCCGAGTTCTCCCAGCCGATGAACAGGTACACGGCCAGCGGGAAGCCGGCCGCCAGGCCGCTGAATCCGCCGTGAATGTTCTTCGGCTCGAACGCCGCGAACGTCAGGTGCCCGCCGTTCTTGACCAGCGTCGCGATCGACACGACGATCAGCACGAGCATCTCGAACCCGAAGAAGAACCCGGCCAGCCGGGTAGACACCCCGACGCCGCGCAGCATCATCACGACCGCGCCGCCGGTCAGCAGGACCGAGAAGATGATCCACGGCACGTTCCAGTTGAAGTAATACTGCAGCGTCGTCGACAAGAAGCCGCCGGACACGGCGAGCACCGAAGAGATCGCGATGATGTACCCGGCCCCGCACAGCAGGGCGGTCGTGACCGCGCTCGTCCCGCCGAAGGTCTTGCCGACGAAGGTGATGAACCCGCCCGTCGACGGGTGCGCGCGGGAGAACTGCGCGAGCGTATTGCCGAGCAGCGCGACCGCGATGATCGCGGCCACGATCGTGAGCGGCGCGGCGATGCCTGCGGTGAACACCAGGAAGCCGAAGCTGAAGTAGAAGCTGTAGGCGGGGCCGATGTTCGCCATCGTCGAGGCGGAGATGTCGATCAGCCCGAGCGCGCCCTGGCGCAGCCGTTCCGGTGCCTCCACGGTCTTGGTCTCAGCGAACGGAACGGATGCGGACTCGCTCATCTGCCACCCCTCACGCGCAGGACAGGGCCGGATGCTTCTGATCCAGATTGTCGGCCGCGCCGGGATGAAGAGGAAGAGTCGAATAGCTAAAGATCTGGTATCTCGGCCCGCCCATATCGGTCCGACTCGCCGGTCCGGCAAAACGGCGCGCGCGCCGCGGCGTCGGTGACAATGACCTCAAGCCGGGGCTCGTGCAGCCGCGGCGCGGCCGGCGAAGCGGGGGGTCAGCTGCCTATGGGCAGGTCGAGCAGCCCGGTGTACTTACGGGTTCTGGAGGACCTGCGGATGCGGATCCGCGAGGGGTTACTCGCGCCCGGCGCCAGGGTGCCCTCGCGCAACGCGATCATCGCGCGCTATGGCGTCGGCGAGACGGCCGCCAAGCACGCGCTGGCCGTCCTGGCGACCGAGGGACTGATCGAGGCGCGCGCGGGCTCGGGCTCCTACGTCCGGCAACTGGCGGCCAGCCGCTACCTCGACCACGACCGGCTGCACTTCCCCGGCTCGCCGTTCGGGCTCGACGAGTCAAGCCCGCCCGCAATCCAGTCGTCCGCGGCCGCGCTGTCCGCCGAGCACCGGTGCCGCCGGGCACCCGGCGCTCGCCGGGCACCCGGCGCTCGCCGGGCACCGGGTCAGCTGGGAGCACCAGACCGAGCAGATGGCGCCGCCGGCCACGGTGGCCCGCCGGCTCGGCGCGGGCGACGCAGGCACCGGCGCGGCCGCCGCGCTGGTCACCGTCACCCGCTATCTGCTCACCGCCGACGGCGAACCGGTCCAGCTCGCGACGAGCTACGAGCCGGCCGGGCTGACCGAGGGCACGCCGGTCGCGCTGCCCGAGCAGGGGCCGCTGGCGGGCCGCGGCGTAATTGAGAGAATGGCCTCCATCGGAATCGCGATTGACGAGGTCGTGGAGGAGCTCACCGTGCGGCAATCGTTCCTCGCGGAGGCGGCAGCGCTCGCGCTGCCGCCCGGCGCGCCCGTCCTGCATATCGAGCGCGTGCACCGGTGCGCGGGCGAGCCGGTCGAGACGGCCGACATCGTGATCCCGGCCGAGCGGTTCCGGCTGCGGTACCGGTTCGAGGCCCCCGGAACGCCCGGTGATCCGGCCTGCCGGGCCGGCCGACGTGCCGGGGATCTACCAGCTCATCCGCGATCTCGCGGAGTACGAGCGCGCCCTGCCGCACGTGACCGGGACGCACGAGCAGTTGCGGGCGGCACTGTTCGGGCCCGCCCCGGCCGTCTTCGCGTACGTCGCCGAGCACCAGGGGCAGCTCGCCGGGTTCGCGCTGTGGTTCCTCAACTTCTCCACCTGGGAGTGCCAGCACGGCGTCTACCTTGAGGATCTGTACGTGCGCCCGGATCTGCGCGGGCACGGCTACGGCCGGCAGCTGCTGGCCGAGCTGGCCGCGCTGTGCGTCGAGCGCGGCTACGGCCGGCTGGACTGGAACGTGCTGAACTGGAACGAACCGGCCATCGGCTTCTACCGCGCGCTCGGCGCGGTGAGCCTGGACGACTGGATCACCTTCCGCCTGGCCGGCCCGGCGCTGGCGCAGGTCGCCGCCGCCCGGGGCGGCGGCTGAGCCCCGGCCCGTGCGAGCATGTGCACATGCGGATCAGCGTCCTGACCTCGACAGAGCTCTTTCGCGGCACTGCCGCGCGCCCGCTCCAGGTCGTCCGCGTGCGGCTGGTCAACGACGGGCCGGCGGCGGGCCCGCAGGACACGGTGACGGTCCGGGTCGACGGCGCCGGGGTCAGCACGCCCGAGCCGGAAGTGCTGACCGGCCTGCAGCCGGGCGAGGAACGGATCGCGGAGGTCGGCGTCGAGATCGCCGCGCCCGCCCAGCCCGGCTCGGTCCGGCAAGTCCGCGCCCGCGCCGCCGGGCCCGACGGGACCCCGGCCGCCGAGCTGGCCGGCGAGATCAAGGTGGCCGAGACCGGCTGGGTCATGTGGATGGTGTGCCACTTCCACTACGACCCGGTGTGGTGGAGCACGCAGGGACAGTTCCTGCAGACCCGGCTGCTGCTGCCGGATGAGCACGGCGAGCTGCCCGAGGTACGCACCGCGTTCGAGCTGGTCCGGCTGCACCTGGACGCGGCGCGGCGCGATCCCGACTACAAGTTCGTGCTGGCCGAGATCGACTACCTGAAGCCGCACTTCGACGCGCACCCTGAGGACCGGGCCGACCTGCTCCGCTTCATCCGGGCCGGCCGGATCGAGCTTGTCGGCGGCAACTACAACGAGCCGAACACCAACCTCACCGGCGTCGAGTCGACGATCCGCAACGCCGTGTACGGCCTGGCCTACCAGCGCGACGTCCTCGGCGGCGACCCGAGCACGGCCTGGATGCTGGATGCGTTCGGGTTCGATCCCGGCTACCCCGGTCTGATGGCGGCGGCCGGGCTGACCGAGTCCTCGTGGGCGCGCGGGCCGTTCCACCAATGGGGCCCGAACCGGTCGGCCGGCGGGAACGAGCTAATGCAGTTCGCGTCCGAGTTCGAGTGGCTGTCGCCGGACGGCTCCGGCCTGCTGACCAGCTACATGGCCAACCACTACTCGGCTGGCTGGCTCGCCGGGCACCATGCCAAGACGCTCGACGCGGCCACGGCGGACGCGTACCGGCAGTTCCGCGAGCTCGCCCCGGTCGCGGCCACCCGCAACGTGATGCTGCCGGTCGGCGGCGACCACGTGATCCCGCCGCGGTGGGCCACGCCGATCCAGCGTGAGTGGAACTCCCGCTACGTCTGGCCGCGCTTCCAGACCGCGGTGCCCAGCGAGTTCTTCGCGGCGGTGCGGCAGGAGGCAGCCGAGCGCGACCTCTGGATCACGCCGCAGACCCGGGATATGAACCCGGTCTACACCGGCAAGGACGTCACCTACATCGACACCAAGCAAGGCCAGCGCGCGGCCGAGGTAGCGGTGCTCGACGGTGAGCGGCTGGCCACGCTCGCGTGGCTGGCCGGGGCCAGCTATCCGGCCGCGAGCCTGGATAAGGCGTGGCGCCAGCTCGTGTTCGGCGCCCACCACGACGCGATCACCGGCACCGAGGGCGATCAGGTCTATCTGGATCTGCTGGGCGGCTGGCGCGAGGCGTGGGAACGGGGCGACCAGGCTCGCAGTGCCGCCATCCGGCACTTGTCCGGGCTGGCCGACACGGCCAGTTTGGCGGTTGCGGACGCGACCGGGCTCGCGGTCGTGGTCGTCAACTCGCTGTCGTTCGCCCGGACGGCGATGGCGACAGTGCGGCTGGAGCTGCCCGCGGGCTGGCCCGGCTGGCTCGAGCTGACCGACGACACCGGGCGTCCGGTCCCGTTCCTGGCCGAGGGCATCAGCGGCGCCGACGCCGGCGGTCCGGCCGCGGTGACGATCACCTTCCGGGCGGCCGACGTGCCCGGCGTGGGCTACCGCAGCTACCTGGTCCGGCCGTCAGCCGCGGCGCCGGACGCAAGCTGGCAGCCAGCCGGCGACACCACGACGGTGGAGAACGCCGCCCTGCTCGTGCGCGCCGACCCGGCCCGCGGCGGCACCCTGGCCCAGATCCTGGACAAGCGGACCGGCACCGAGCTGCTGTCGGCCGCGGGCGGCGGCAACGAGCTGCTGCTCCAGCCCGAGCACCCGGCGCATCCGCGCTGGGCGGAGGGTCCCTGGCTGCTCTGCCCGGCGGGCCCGCCCGACGGAGCCGCCAGCCGTCCCGCTGCCGTCACGGCCGAGCGGTGCCCGGTCGGCAGCCGGCTGGTGGCGCGGTTCGAGCTCGGCGGGCTGCGCGTCACCCAGGAGACCGTGCTGTGGGACGGCGCCGACCGGGTCGAGTTCCGCACCCACGTCGACGGCTCGATCGGGCACGACCACCTGCTGCGGGTCGCCTTCCCGGCCAGCGTGCCGGGCGGCCTGCCGGTGTTCCAGACCGCGGTCTCGGTGATCGGCCGCCCGCCCGGCGACACCGACATCGACGTCGCCGAGCACTCCTACACGCTGGACACTCCCGCGAACGAGTGGTTCGGCGTCGGCTCCACCGCGCGCGTGAGCCTGCCGGATGGCGACGGCGGCCACCAGCTGCAGGCCATCGGCGTCGCCGAGGTGGTCTGCCCGCCTCCGCTGCGCGCGGTCGCGCGGGACCTGCTGGTGGCGCTGGCCCGGCAGGGCGTCACCGCGACCTGCTCGGTCCCGGCCGGGCCCAGGTACGGCTACTTGGAGCTGGACTCGAACCTGCCCGACTTCCGGCTGTCGCTGGGCGGCCCGGAGGAGAACGAGTTCACCGCCAGCGTGCTGGCGGCGGCAGGATCCGAGGCGGCAGACGCGTTCGCCGCTCAGGCCGCCGGCGGTGCGGTGCGGCTCTGGCTGCCGGCCGCGCGCAGCCGGGCCGACGCGTTCGGGCCGGGCGCGGACCTGCGCGGCCCGCTGGACCTGCCGGTGCTGATCGTCGCCGGGCCGGACACCGCGGCGGAGGCCGGGCGGGTCATCGACGACCTGGCCGACTCGGTGATCGAGGCCCGGCCGGCGGCCGGAAGTGGCGTAGGCGGTGCCAGCGCAGCCGACGACCGGGCGGGCGGCGCCAGTACCGCCCTGGCCGGGCATAGCGTCGCGGTGCTGAACCGCGGCACGCCGAGCGGCCTGGTCACGCCCGCCGGGACGCTCACCATGGCGCTGATGCGGGCCTGCAGCACCTGGCCGTGCGGCGTCTGGATCGACGGCGACAAGCGCACTACCCCCGACGGCACCAGTTTCGCCTGGCAGCACTGGAGTCACACGTTCGAGTACGCGCTCGCGGCCGGTCCCGGCGACTGGCGCAGCGCCGGGTTCGCCCCGGCGGGCCAGGATTACAACCACGACCTGCTCACCACCGTCACCGGGCTGCACGGCGGGCCCCTCCCGGCCAGCACCGCGCTGGCCGCCGTGGAGCCCGCGTCCGCGCTGCTGTCGGCGCTCAAGCCGTTCGGCAACCCGCTCGCCCCCGCCGCGCAGCCCGAGCAGGCCGACGGGATCACAGTCCGGCTTCGCGACATCGGCGGCACCGGGCCGCAGGAGGCCCGGGTCGCCCTGCACTCCGGCCTGGCCAGCGCGCACTTGGCCGCGACTGTGCGAGGACGCCATCGGAGAGCCCTTGCCGGTGCGGGACGGGGCGGCGGCGATCCCCGTCCCGGCCGCGGGCGTGGCGACCGCGGTGCTGGGTGCCAGCCCGCTGCCTGGCCACATGCCTCCTGGCACCGTGCTGCCCGGAGTCGTGCCCGGCACCGGCCCGGAGTCCGGCTCCTGGCGGGTGCCGGTGCCCGGCACCGGGGCCGGCAGCCAGCCGGGCGGCCCGCCTGAGCCGGCCCAGCCGGTCTTCGCCCGCTACTGGCTGCACGGCAAGGGCCCGGCGCCCGCCGGGAACATGCCGGTATCGGTGCACCTGTCGCCGGCCGAACTCGCGCTGGACGACCCGCGGCCCGGCCTGCTCCGGCTCACGACGGCCTGCGGGCCGGCCTGCGGGGCCGGCTGGATCGAGCTCACCGCGCCTGACGGCATCACGCTCCAGCCGCCCGGCCCGCTGCGCTACGAGCTGCCGCCGCTCGGGCACCAGGTGTTCGACATCGCCGTGCAGGCTCCGCCCGGCGTCGCGCCCGGCCGCGGGTTCGTCACCGCGCGGATCACCGACGCGAACGGGCAGATGGTCGAGGACAGCGTGCTGCTCACCGCCGGCCAGCCGGCCCGGCCGCCGGATGGCACCCCGCTGGTCGAGTTCGCGATCCAGCAGCAGGCCGCCGACGACGCCCGGACCGCCGAGCTGGACATCAGCCTCGCCGCCGCTGAGCTGACCGTGCAGCCCGGCGAGACCGGCGCCATCGAGGTCCGGCTGGCCAGCACGTGCGTGTCGGAGATCAGGGGCGAGGCGCAGTTGCTCTCCCCGTTCGGCAGCTGGCAGCAGGCGGGCCCGTGGACGGCCGGCTTCATCGTCGGGCCCGGCGCCAGCACGGTCGCGCGCTTCGAGGTCACGGCCGCAGCCACCGGCCGGCGGGGCGAGCAGTGGTGGGCGATCGTGAAGGTGATGTATTTCGGCCGGCTACGGTACACCGAGCCGGTCCTGGTGACCATCGCGTAGCGGCAGCTAGGCACACGTTCGCCTGGCTGGGTTCTGCGGCATATGCCGAGGTCTGCCCGCAACGGCGGGTTCGGTGACAGAATGCAATGGCGTAATCCCGGAAGCACCGAGATGACTACTGCCATTACCGCACCCGCCGCCGCCCGGCTGCCGTCCGAGCCCAACAGCTTCGTCGGTCGCGAGCGCGATCTCGCAGACCTGGGGATGCTGCTCGCGGATGTCCGCATGCTTACTTTGTGCGGCCCCGGCGGCGTGGGCAAGACCCGGCTGGCCGCCCGGCTCGCGAGCCAGCTCAGCGAGCGCTTCGGCGGCGGTTCCTGGCTGGTGGAGCTCGCCGACGTCACCGACCCGGCGCTCGTCGCGGTCCGCGTCGCGGCCGTGCTCGGAGTCCGTGAGGAACCCGACCGGCCCCTGCTGGAGACGCTGACGGACGCGCTCCGGCCGCGGCAGCTTCTGCTTGTCCTCGACACCTGCGAGCACCTGATCGAGTCGATCGCCGACCTGGCCCACCGGCTGCTGACCGACGGTCCCGGCGTCCGGCTCCTCGCCACCAGCAGGGAGCCGCTGCGGGTCCGGGGCGAGACCGTGTGGCGGGTCCCGCCGCTGGCTCTGCCGCCCGCCGGGCTGGTCACCCCCGGCCCGGTATCCGCGCTGGCCGATAGCGAGGCGGTCCGGCTGTTCCTGGACCGGGCCGGGGCGGTCCGGCCCGGGTTCGCGCTCACCGCGCAGAACGCGCCCGCAGTCGCGGCGCTCTGCCGGACCCTGGACGGGATCCCGCTGGCGATCGAGCTAGCCGCCGCCCGGATGCGGGCGCTGTCGGCCGAGCAGATCTCCGGCCGGCTCGACGACCGGTTCCGGCTGCTGGCCTCCGGTGACCGCACCGCGCCGGTGCGCCAGCAGACGCTGCGGGCTGCCGTGGACTGGAGCCACGACCTGCTCACCGACAGCGAGCAGATCCTGCTGCGCCGACTCGCTGTGTTCGTCGGCTGGACGCTGGAGATGGCCGAGCACGTCTGCGCCGACGACCTGGTGCCCGCCGGTCAGGTGCTCGACCTGCTGGCCGGTCTCATCGACAAGTCGCTGGTCACGCTCGACGGCGAGGTGCACGGCCGGGCCCGGTACCGGTTGCTCGACACGATCAGGGAGTACGCCAGCGAGCGCCTGGCCGCGGCCGGTGAGCTGCCCGGCATCCGGCAGCGGCACCTGCATTACATGCTCCAGCTGGCCGAGGACGTCATGGCCGACGCGTTCCAGCGCGGCGATCCGCCCTGGCCCGAGCGCGTCACCATGTACGAGCGGATCGAGACCGAACTGCCCAACTTCCGGGCCGCGCTGACCACCGCGGCGGAGAACGGCCAGGCCGAACTCGGCCTGCAGCTGTGCTCCGCGCTCCGGGCACCGTGGGTCGTCTACGGCGACGTCACCGAGGGGACTGTCTGGTTCGACCGGTTCCTCGCCATGACCCCGGAGCCCGGCTCGGACTCACCCGCCATCCGGGCCCGGGCGCTGACCATGAGCGCCGAGCTCGCGTTCGAGCAGCAGGATTACGCCAAGGTCGCCACCGCCGCGCAGGCGGCCGCGGACTTGTGCGCCTCGGCCGGGGTGCGCGGCAGTTCAGGGGCGCTGCGGCTGCTGGGCCTCGTCAGCCTGCGGGCCGGCCAGCCGGGCCAGGCGATGGCGAGCGTCCAGGCGGCGATCGACGCGGCCCGCGCTGACGACGACCCGTGGGAAGAGGGCCTCGCGCTGACCGCGCGGGCCACGGTGCTGGCCAGGCTGGGACAGCTGGACGAGGCCAGCGACGCGTTCGCCGCCGCGCTTGAGGTGCTGGCCGACAACAACCAGTGGGGCGTGGCGCACGCGCAGTACGGCTTCGGCAGCCTGGCCAGGGCCAGGCAGGACAACGAAGGGGCGCTGCGGCATTTCCGCAGCGCGCTCACGCTGTTCAGCGAGATCGACGCCAGGACTGAGATCGCGCGCTGCCTGGCCGGCATTGGCTGGGTCACGCTCGCGGCTGGCGACCTGGCCGCCGCGGCGGCCAGCCTGCGGCAGAGCCTCCAGCTCAGCCTCGCGACCGGCCAGCGGCTGGGGATCGCCCGCGGCCTGGACGCGGTCGCCGCGCTCGCCGTGGCGGCGCGCGACCCGGCCACCGCGGTCCGGCTGGAAGGCGCCGCCGGCGCGCTGCGCGACGTCGTCGGCCCGGTCCGCTCGGCCGCCGCTCAGTCGCGCCTGGATGAGGTGCTGACCCTCGCCCGCCGGCAGGTCGGCGACGAGCAGGCGGCCAGGCTGCTCGCCGACGGCGCCCGGCTCAGTGCCCATGACGCGGTGAGCGCGGCGATCGAGTTCGCCGCCACCGTGGCCGACCGGCCAGCCGGTCCCGCCGAGGCTCCGGCAAACGGCGGGCGGCCGCGAGCGGCAGCGCCGGCAACGCGCCCGGCTACGGGCAGTCAGGTGCTCACCGCGCGCGAACGTGAGATCGCCGACCTGATCGCCCGCGGCCTGTCCAACCGCGCGATCGCCGCCGAGCTCGTGATCAGCCCGGCCACGGCGGCGCGGCACGTCGCCAACATCTTCGGCAAGCTCGGCGTGACCTCGAGGGCTCAGGTGGCTGCCTGGATCGCCGAGCGTCCGCGCGAGTAGCCGCGCCCGGCGGCCGGATGCCCTCAGCCCTTGACGCTGCCGGCCAGCAGGCCGCGGGTGAAGTAGCGCTGGAAGGCCAGGAACACGATCAGCGGGATGATGATCGCGAGGAACCCGGCGGGCGCCAGCAACTCCTGGTGCGAGCCGAAGTTGCCGCCGAGGTTGACGATCCGGGCCGTCACCGGCTGGCCGGCGGCGTCGGAGCCGCCGAAGATCGTGGCGACGAGCAGGTCGTTCCACACCCAGAGGAACTGGAAGATCGCGAAGGATGCGATCGCCGGCTTCGCGAGCGGCAGCACGATCGACCGGTAGATCCGCAGGTAACTGGCCCCGTCCACCCGGGCCGCCTCGAGCAGCGAACCCGGCAGCTGGCCGATGAAGTTGTGCAGCAAGAACACGGCCAGCGGCAGCGAGAACATCGTGTGCGAGATCCAGATCTCGGCCAGCGAGCCCTCCAAGTGCAGCCCGGGGAAGATCGTGACCGACCCGACGTGGGCCCCCGTGCTGTAGAAGCGCTGGAGCGGCACCAGGGCCATCTGCAACGGGATGACCTGCAGTGCGAACAGCCCGAAGAAGATGAAGTCGCTGCCGCGGAAGCGCACCCAGGCAAGCGCGTAAGCCGCCATCGACGCGAGGAAGATCGGGATGATGGTCGCCGGGATCGTGATCGCCAGCGAGTTGACCAGCGGCAGCACCTCGCCGCCGTTGGCAAACAGCACGGTGTGGTAGTTGCTCAGATCGAAGCTGGGGTGTGCGAACCAGGTCCACCAGCCCGAGCTGTAGACCGCCGTCTTGCTGCGCAGGGAGTTGAGGAAAAACCCCAGCGTCGGGATCGTCCACAGGACGGTCAGGAGGATGACGAGCACCGAGGCGATCGGGCTGCTGAAGGCCGACCGGATGGCCCTGCGGGCCTCCCCGCCGCGCAGCACCGCGCGCGAGCGCAGCCTCGCGCTGGGTAGCTCGGCGTCCAGAATGGGTGGGTTCGACGAAGTCATCCGATCGCCCTTTGCCTGCGGATCTGCCTGATGTTGTACGCCACCAGCGGCACGACACAGAGGAACAGGATGACGGCGAGCGCCGCCCCCCGCCCGGACTGGAACGTCACGAAGAGGTCGTCGTACATCTGCCGGGCGAGAACGTCGGTGTTGAAGTCGCCATTGGTCACCGTGCGGACGATGTCGAAGATCTTCAGCGACATGATCGTGATGGTCGTCAGCACGACGACCAGCGTGCTGCGGATCATCGGGATCTGGACCTTCATGAACAGTTTGTAGCCGGTCGCGCCGTCGACTTGAGCGGCCTCGACGATCTCGTCCGGAATCGCCTTGAGGGCCGCTCCGAGCACCACCATGGCGAATCCGACCTCGATCCAGATCAGGATCATCATGAGCAGGAAGGTGTTGCCCGGCGGGGTCTGGATCCAGTCCGGCGGATGCTTCCAGCCCAGCGACATCACGACCTGGGAGAGCAACCCGGTCTGGCTGCCCGGCTTGCCGTCGGGCGTGAAGACCGGCGAGTTGTAGATCAGCTCCCAGATCAGCGATGCCCCGACGAACGAGATGGCGGTAGGCATGAAGATCATCGTCTTGAAGAACCAGGTGTAGTGCATCCGGTCCATCAGCAGCGCGAGCAAGAGCCCGACGCCGACGGTCACGAGCGGCACGACCACGATCCACAGCACGGTCCGGATCAGCGTCCCGCGAGTGTAAGGGTCGGTGAACGCGAACCCGTAGTTCCGCCCGCCCACGAACTTCGCCGTGATCGGGACCAGCTTCCCGTTGACAAGCTGGAACTTCTGGCCGGTCGCGGCGGTGTTGGTCAGGCTCAGCCAGAATGTGTTGAAGGCCGGGACGACAAGCCCCGTCATCGCGAGCACGACAGCCGGACCGACGCAGATGACGATCGCTAGCGGCCGCTGGAGGCGGCCCCTGGCCCGCTCGGCAACGAGAAAGATGACGAGCAGGATCGCGACAAACGCGCCGACGACCTCGACGACGTCGAGCAATTTCGTCGCCGCCAGGCCCGCGGTCGAGCTCGCCAGCGCGAACCTGGATGCTTCGGCTGATGCTGTCATAGGAAAGCCCCGATTCTCGGCCGGCCGCTCCGCCAAGGCCCGGCCGCCTGCCCGGCGGGGGCGGTCCGCGAGCACATCTGCCGCGGACCGCCCCCGTTACTGGCGCTGGTCACTCGCCCGTTCAGATCAGCTGCTGGGCCAGGCCGCATCGATCTGCTGGGCGATAGTCGCAACCGGCGTGGTCGGGCTGCTGAACCAGTTGACCATCGACTTCCACTCCTGACCCGAGCCGACCGCGGCCGGCATCGCATCGGATGCGTCGAACGCGAAGGTCGCGTTCGGGTCGGCCAGGTACTTCGCCGACAGCTGGTCGATCGGGTCGGTGTAGAGGCTCTGGTCCACCTTCTCGTTCGCCGAGACCCAGCCGGGGGCGACCTTGATCCGGCTGTCCGCCCACTGCGGGCTCGACAGGTAGCTCTGCACCGCCTGCATGGCCGGGTCGGAGGAGAACGCGGTCACGAATTCGCCGCCGCCTTCGACCGGAGTCGGAATCGCCGGGTTCACGGCGGGAAGCTTGAACGCGAAGACGTCCCCGGTGGGGCTGACAGTCGTGCCCTTGGGCCACTGCGCCTCGTAGAACGATGCCTGCTGCAGCATCGCGCACTGGTTCTTCGGGATCGGGTAGCCGGCGTTCTGGAACTGCGTGCCGGCGATCGTCTGGATGCCGCCGAAGCCGCCGTTGACCCACGCCGGATTCTGCATCCAGTTGTGCACGATGGTCATCGCCGCCAGGATCTGCGGGCTGTCGAACTTGACCTTGTGCGAGATCCAGTTCGCGTAGACACCGGCACCGTACTTACCGAGCACGACCTCCTCGAGCCAGTCTGTGGCCGGCCAGCCGCTCGCCGTGCCCGAGCCGATCCCGCCGCACCACGGCTTGGTGCTGCCGCTCTTGGCGATCTGCGCGGACAGCGACATGAGGCCCGACCAGGTGGTCGGCACCTGGTAGCCGTGTGCCTTGAAGAACTTCGGCGAGTACCACACCAGCGACTTCATGTTGGCGCTCATCGGAGCGGCGTAGAACGTGCCCCCGACCGACCCGTAGTTCTTCCAGTACTGGCTCCAGTTCGCCTCGTTGGCGACCGTCAGCGCCGGCGGCTTCTTGACAGCGCCGGTCAACACCATCTGGGTGAGCAGGCCGGGCTGCGGGATCAGCGCGAGATCCGGCGGGTTGCCGCCGTTGACCTTCACGGGGAGGTCCGATTCGAACGTGTTCGAGCCGGTGTAGTTGATCGTGATGCCGGTGCACTGCTCGAACTGCGCCCAGGATTTTGCCAGCGAGTTCGACTCCGGGCTGATGATGGATCCGAAGATCGTGACGGTGCCCTTCGGCCCTGCGTACTGGTTGAACTGTGCGCAGGCGCCGGTCAGCTTGGCTGCCGGTCGGCGGGCTGGAGGATGAGCCTCCGCCCCCGCCCCCGCTGCTGCCTCCGCAGGCCGCGAGAGCGAGCACCGAGGCGCCCATGACGGCAGTGGCGGCCACCGCTCGTTTGTGCATTTCCCGTTCCCTTCTTCGACTCGCGCGCCGTTCCCGCACGTCGCTACCATTTCGTTATCAAAGAACGCAAGGACGGTTAAATCGCATGCCCCCCGCCACTATCCCGAAGGCAGCGGGTAAACACAAGGGGCCGCGCAGGTCTGTGATGTCAGCATTTACTGGAACTACGAACTGCCGCCGTGAAGCCCCTGTGCGCCCGTGCCCTGATCGCGAACCTGGCCACGCGTGCTGCTCAGAGACTCCCGCGCATTGATTTCTGCGCATTGATTCCTGCGCGTCCGGCCGGTCTCCGTTGCGTGGGCCCGCTCCGAGCCTTGCCCCGCCGCCTGGCTATCCGGCCAGCTGACGCCGCGCGCCTACATAAGTGCCCTCGAGACTGCACATGTCAGCGCGCGCAATCTGCACACGAATATGCGTCATCTGGTGCATGTCCTGCGTGCCGCGGTTACGTAACGTTCGGTAGCAAGCTCGCCGGCGGCCGCCGGTCGGCCTCCAGGAGGGGGCAGGCCGGCAGGCGCTACCGGCGGACCCGGCGCCGGCCGGTGCCTCTGCATCAGCTACAGCGTCTACATAGGCAGCTACACATTCCTGACGATGCGGTGATTACGCTGGTTGTCTACGGTCGCAGTGTGACTTCACCCGACCTGCAGCGTGGCCCGGTGAACGCGCTGGCTGGCAGCGTCCACCTCGCGGGCGCGAGCGTCACGCAGCGCCTGGTGGCGGCGGGGACGATGTTCGGGTGCCGGCCGGCCTTGGTGGCCAGGAGGCCAGAGCGGTCGTACTCCTTCGCCGACCTCGCCAGCACCGTGCAGCACGCGGCGGCCGGACTGGCCTGGCGCGGGCTGCGTCCGCGTGACGTCGTGGGTGTGTATGTACCTGACGCCGCGGGCTATGTACTCGCCTGTCATTCGATCAGCGCGGCAGGCGGGATCCCGTCGCCGGTCAGCACGCAGCTGTCGATTCCTGAGATGGCCAGCCAGCTGGCCGACTGCGGGGCCCGGATGCTGCTGACCGCGCAGCCGCTCGCGGAGGCAGCGCTCGCCGCGGCCGACCGCTCATGGGTCCGCCAGGTCATCTCGTTCGGCGACGCGCCCGCCGCCACACCCTTCGCCTCGCTGCTGACGATGGGCTCGCTCCGTCCGCCCAATTGCCGGCCACACGAGCTGGCGCTGCTGCCCTATGTACGCGGTGCCGAGGGGAGCCAGCAGCCCGCCGGGCTGACGCACCTGAATATCTCGGCCGCGCTGAGCGCGCTGACCGCGACTGCGGACATCAGCGCCCAGGACGTCGTGCTGGCTGCGCCGCCCGCAGGTGACGGCCGGTCCTACGGAAGCTTCCTGGACCATGCCCTGCTGAACGGCGCGACCGTGGTGGCCACCCGGCCGGACGATCTGGCCGCCGCCGCCAGCGAGCACCACGGTACCGCCGCGATCGTCCCGCTCGGCCTGGACGTGCGCGCCGCCGGTCCGCTGCGCCTGTTCGCGGTGTCGTCCTGACTCCTCGGCTCAGACCCGCGGCGGCCGGTTCTCGTACGGGGTGCTGAGCACGATCGTCGTGTGCGTCGCGACGCTGGCCGCCGCGCGGATCTCCTGCAGCAGCTCCTCCAGCGCCGCGGGCGATGACACCCGGACCTTGAGGATGTAGCTCTCGTCGCCCGCCACGCTGTGGCAGGCCTCAATCGCGGACAGATGAGCGAGCCGGTCGGGGCCGTCATCCGGCGCGGCCGGGTCGAACGGCTTGATCGAGACGAATGCCGTGAGCGGGAGCCCGATCTCCTCCGGGCTGATAACCGCGCTGTAGCCGCGGATCACACCGCGCTGCTCCAGCCGCCGGACCCGCTGCTGAGCGGCTGAGACGGACAGCCCGGTGCGGCGGGCCAGCTCGGTGAAGCTCATCCGGCCGTCGGCCGCGAGCAGCGCGATGATCTGGCGGTTGATCTCCTCCACGGGGCCACCGTAGCCTGTCGCTCAGCCTCGCCGCGAAATGCCGCGAAGGTAACGGTCGGGTTACGGCCCTTACGCTCCCGTAACGTGCAGATCTGCCGGATACCGGACCGCAGGCTCAGCCGGTACCCTCCGAGGAGGGTCGTGACGGCAGCGGAGGGCACTATGGCGCAGATCATCTTGGACCAGGTAGACAAGGTCTATCCCGGCGGGGTGAAGGGCATCGACGGGCTCAGCCTGGACATCAGCGACGGGGAATTCATGGTTCTCGTCGGACCGTCGGGCTGCGGCAAGTCCACCGCGCTTCGATCGGTCGCCGGCCTGGAGGACATCACCTCGGGCACGATCACCATCGGCAGCCGGGTAGTCAACGACTTGCCGCCCAAGGACCGTGACATCGCGATGGTCTTCCAGAACTACGCGCTGTATCCGCACATGACCGTCGGGCAGAATCTCGCCTTCGGCCTGCAGCAGCGCAAGACCCCCAAGGACGAGATCAAGCGCCGAGTCGACGAGGTCGCCGCGATGCTGGGCCTGGAGGAGTACCTGGGCCGCAAGCCCGCGGCGCTGTCGGGCGGCCAGCGCCAGCGGGTGGCGATGGGCCGCGCTATCGTCCGCGAGCCGCAGGCGTTCCTGATGGACGAGCCGCTGTCGAACCTGGACGCCAAGCTTCGGGTGTCCATGCGGGCGTCCCTGTCTCAGCTGCACACCCGGCTCGGCGTCACCACCGTGTACGTCACTCACGACCAGGTCGAGGCCATGACGCTGGGCCAGCGCGTCTGCGTGCTGCGCGACGGCCAGCTGCAGCAGGTCGACACCCCCCAGAAGCTTTACAACGCGCCAGTGAACTTGTTCGTGGCCGGCTTCATCGGCTCGCCCGCCATGAACTTCGTCACCGCGCAGCTGGTACGCGATGACGGGCCGGCCGTCGCGTTCGCGGGCCACCGGCTAGCGGTGCCGGCCTCGCTCCTGACCGCCCGGCCAGGCCTGCAGGATTATTTCGGCAAGGAGCTGATCCTCGGTATCCGGCCGTCCGACTTCGAGGACGCCGCCCTGGCCGAGCCGTCCTGGCCGCGGCTGCCGGTCGAAGTCAGCGTCACCGAGTTGCTGGGCAGCGAGATCCACGTGATCTTCTTCATCGACGCGCCGCCAGTGCAGCACGCCAGCATCGCGCAGGCCCGGTCAGACGAGGGCGATGACGAGGCGATCCCGCTCGCGGACAACAAGACCCAATGGACCGCCCGGGTCGCCGCCCGCAGCGCGATCAAGCCCAACTCGCCCGCGCAGCTCGCCGTCGACACCTCGAACCTGCAGTTCTTCGATCCGGCCAGCGGCCTGTCGATCGATCACGCAGCGAATTGAGAGGTCGTCTCGCCTGCTGCGAGCCTGCATGACGAACGCAGCGAGCCCCTGGTGGCACGGGGCAGTCTTGTACCAGCTCTACGTGCGCTCCTGGCGCGACAGCAATGCTGACGGGTACGGCGATCTGGCCGGCATCCTGCAGCGGCTCGACCACCTGTCCTGGCTGGGCGTCGACGGGATCTGGCTGTCCCCGACGATGCCCTCGCCGGACGCGGACTGGGGCTACGACGTCAGCGACTACACCGGCGTGCACCCGGAGCTGGGCACGATCGACGATCTCGACACCCTCATCGCCGCGGCGGCGGAGCGCGGCATCCGGGTGCTGCTTGACCTCGTGCCCAACCACACCAGCTCGGCCCACCCCTGGTTCGTTGAGTCCCGGCCGGGCCGGGACAGCCGGTACCGGGACTACTACGTCTGGGCCGACGCCAGCCCCGGCGGCGGGCCGCCGAACAACTGGCTGGATGCCACCGGCGGCCCGGCCTGGCAGTGGGACCCCGGCACCGGCCAGTATTACCTGCACAACTTCCTCGCCGCTCAGCCCGACCTCAACTGGTGGCAGCCGGCCGTGCACGACGAATTCCGCGACGTGCTCCGGTTCTGGTTCGACCGCGGCGTGGCCGGATTCCGCATCGACGTCGCGCACGGCCTGTACAAGGACGCGCAGCTGCGCGACAACCCGCAGCTGCCGCCGGGCAGCGGCGAACTCGAAGGCCGCTACGGCCAGCGGCCGGTCTACAACGCCAACCGGCCGGAGACGCACGCGGTGTACCGGGACTGGCGCAAGCTCGCCGACGGCTATCCGGTGCCGCGGCTGCTGCTCGGCGAGACCTGGGTGCCCGACGCCGGGCGGCTGGCCTCGTACTACGGCAGCGACGACGAACTGCACTTGGCATTCAACTTCCCGTTCGCGTTCGCGGACTTCACCGCCGCCGCCCTGGCCGACGTGCTGCGCGCGACCGTAGCCGCGCTGCCGGCGGGCGCGTGCCCGGTGTGGATGGCTTCCAATCACGACATCGGCCGGTTCCCCACCCGGTGGTGCGCGGGTGACGAGGACCGGGTTCGGCTGGCGCTGCTGATCCTCACGACCCTGCCCGGCACCGCCGTGCTCTACTACGGCGACGAGATCGGCATGGCCGACGTCGACGTGCCGCCGCAACTGCAGCGCGACGCCATGACCAGGCGGGCGGCGGGCCAGCGCGGCAACCGCGACCGGGCCCGGACGCCGATGCGCTGGGACGACTCGGGCGGCGCCGGCTTCACTGCCGGCCGCGTCCGGCCGTGGCTGCCGCTGCCGGCGGCGGGCACGCCGGACGTGGCGGACCAGCGCGCTGACCCGGACTCGGTGCTCTGGCTGTGCAAGCGGCTCATCGCGCTGCGGCGCCAGGAACTCAGCGGCCGCCTCCAGGACCTGGAAGTGGTGCCGGCCGGGCCAGGGGTGCTCGCCTACCGCACCGGGCCGCTGCTGGTCGCGGCGAACCTGACCGCGGGGCCGGCCAAGATGCCCGCGGGCGCGGGCGAGATGGTGCTGGCAACCGCGGCCGCGGCGAAGGCCGATGGGTCCGCGCTCGGCCCCTGGCAGGGCATCATCGCCAGGGCTACGGGCTGAGCTTGGCGCCGAGCGCCCCGGCCGCGATCAGGGCTGCCGGGCTAGTTCCCGGCCGATCACCATTCGCTGGATCTGGTTGGTGCCCTCGACGATCTGCAGCACCTTGGCCTCGCGCATGAGCCGCTCGGCCGGGAAGTCCTCGACGTAGCCGTAGCCCCCGAGGACCTGGACCGCGTCCGTCGTCACCCGCATCGCCGTGTCGGTCGCCAGCAGCTTGGCCATCGCCGCCTGCTGGCCGAACGGCTTGCCCGCGTCCTTGCGCCGGGCGGCGGCCAGGTACAGCGCGCGGGCCGCCGCCACCGCCGTCGCCATGTCCGCGAGCATGAACTGCAGGCCCTGGAAGCCGGCGATCGGCTGGCCGAACTGGCGGCGCTGCCGCGCATAGCCGACGGCGAGGTCGAGCGCGGCCTGGGCCACGCCGACGCCGCACGCGGCGATACCCAGGCGGCCCGAGTCCAGCGCCGCGAGCGCGATGCGGAAACCCCGGTCCCGCTCCCCGACCAGGTTGGCGGCCGGCACCCGGGCGCCCTCGAAGATCATCTGTGCGGTCACCGAGCTGCGCATGCCCATCTTGTGCTCGGGCGGGCCCGCGTGCACGCCGGCCGTGCCGGCGGGCACGTGCAGGCAGGAGATCCCGGCGGCCCGGTCCGGGCCGTCGTGCTCGCCGGACGTGCGGGCGAACAGCGTGTAGAAGTCGGCCTGGCCGCCGTGCGAGATCCAGGCCTTGACCCCGTCGATGACGAACTCGTCCCCGTCCGCCACGGCCCGGGTGCGCAGCGCGGCCGCGTCCGAGCCGCTGCCGGGCTCGGACAGGCAGTACGCCCCGAGCAGGTCCCCGCCGAGCAGGTCCGGGAGCCAGCGCTGCTGCTGTTCCTCGCTGCCCGCCGTGGCCAGCGGGAAGCAGGTGAGCGTGTGCACGCTGACGCCGAGGCCGACGGCCAGCCACGCGGTCGCCAGTTCCTCGACCACCTGCAGGTACGTCTCGTACGGCTGGCCACCGCCGCCGAACTCCTCCGGGTACGGCAGCCCGAGCAGGCCGGCGCCGCCGAGCGTGCGGAAAATGTCCCGCGGGAAGCTGGACTCCCGCTCGCCGGCCACCGCCTTAGGCGCCACCTCCGCGGTGGCCAGGTCTCTGGTCAGGGCGAACAGCGCGGCCGTCGTCTCGTCCCTGGCCTCCCGGTCGGCTCCTGGCCCGCTCATGCCGGCACCACGACCAGGTCCCTGGTCCTGTTGTTGAGCCGCTGACAGCCCTCCTCCGTGCACACGACGATGTCCTCGATCCGGGCGCCGTGCGGCCCCGGGTAGATGCCCGGCTCGATGGAGAACGCGTGCCCTGGCTCCAGCGGCTCAGCGTTGCCGGCCACGATGTAGGGATCCTCATGCGACTCAAGGCCGATGCCGTGCCCGGTCCGGTGCACGAAGAACTCCCCGTACCCGGCCGCGGTGATCGGCTCGCGGGCGGCCGCGTCGATCGCCTCCGCGGGCACGCCGGGCCGGACGGCCGCGCAGGCCGCGGCCTGAGCCGCCTGCAGCACCGCGTAGTACTCCCCGAAGCCCGCCGGCGGGTCGCCGATCACGTAGGTGCGGGTGCTGTCCGAGCAGTAGCCGCTCGGCATCGTGCCGCCGATGTCGACCACCACCACGTCGCCGGGCTGCAGCACCCGGCCCCCGGCCGTGTGGTGCGGGCTGGCGCCGTTCGGCCCGGAACCGACGATCGCGAAGTCGACCCGCGCGTGCCCGGCCGCGAGGATGGCGTCGCCGATGTCGGCGGCGACCTGTTCCTCGGTCCGGCCCGGCCGCAGCCAGCCCGGCACTTGCGCGTGCACCTGGTCGATCGCCTCGGCCGCCGCCAGCAGCGCCGCCACCTCCGCCGGGCTCTTGCGAGCCCGCAGGTCGCGCAGCGCAGAGCTGGCCAGCACCTGCTCGGCCGCGGGCATCGCGGCCCGCAGCCGCAGCACCATGAGCGCCCACATCCGGTCCGACAGGCCCACCCTGGCGGGCTGCCCCAGTCGGGCCGCGACCAGCGCGTACGGGTCGTCGGTCTCGTCCCAGGGCGTGATCTCGACGTCAAGACGGCCGGCCGGGGAAGCGTGCGCGGCCGGCTGCTCCAGCCGCGGGACCAGCAGCACCGGGTCGCCGGTCGCCGGGACCACCAGGCAGGTGAGCCGCTCCAGCTGGTGCGCGTCGTAACCGGTCACGTAGCGGAGATCGGGCCCGGGCGTCAGCAGCAGCGCGTCGAGCCCGGCGTCGGCCGCTGCCGCGCTGACCTCCGCCAGCCTGGCCGGCGGGTACAGCTCAGCCAGGTCGGGATCGCGGCTTGCCATGATGTCCTCCCGTGTCTTCCGGCGCCGGGCGGCATTGCCCTGCCCGCGCATCATCTCACTGGTGCCGGTCCTGCTGGCGTCTGCACGGTGCGCATCTAGACAGAGCGCGGCACATGCCCCAGGCTAGGTGCACGGCAACGATGTTCACCTGAACCATGCTGACCACGGACACTGTGCAGTTATCTGCGAGCCGCCCGGGCACGGCGGCTCAGTCCGTGCATCCCGCTGCAGCCGTCCCCCGTCCCGCCAGTAAGGCACCCGGGCGCACGCGCGCCGGGCCGGAGGCTGTCATGTCCCAGCCAGTATCACCGAAGTCCGAGTCGGGCGCCGCCGCGCTAGGCGCGCCCGCGGCTGCGCCCGTGCGGGCCAGCAGGGCCCGGCTCACCGCCGAGTTAGCCATGCAGCGGCACGTCACGCTGGAGCTGCAGCGGGCCATCTTGCCGCTGCACGACGAGCCGTTCGACCTGCCCGGCCTGCGGGCCGTCGTCAGGTACTTACCGGCCTCCAGCGCGAGCGTCGGCGGCGACTGGTACATCACCGCCGAGCTGCCCGATCACCGGGTGCTGCTGGCCATCGGCGACGTCGCGGGCCACGGCCTCGCGGCCGCCGCGGCCATGGCCAGGTTACGCGGAGCCCTGGCCGGCCTGTCCGTCACCGGCGCGCCGCCGCAGCAGCTGGTCGGCTGGCTCAACGACCTCACGCTGCACGTCGGGCCCGAGCAAACCGCGTCGGTGCTGGCCGGCTACTTCGACCCGGTCAGCCACATGCTCACCTGGGCGCAGGCCGGTCACCCGCCGCCGGTCCTGATCCGGGGTCCCTGGTCCCGGCCGCTGCCCCAGCCCGATGGCGTCCTGCTCGGCGCCAGCCGGTGCCGCTACGCGGCCGCCACCGTGCAGCTGCAGCCCGGCGACATACTGCTGATGTACACCGACGGCCTGCTGGAGCGCCGGGACCGGCCGCTGGACGAGGGCCTGGACGTGCTGCTGCGCGCGGTCCGGCAAATCCGCGACCCGGAGGCGGCCATCACCGCCGCGCTCGGCGCGCTCGGCTCCACCGACTCCGAAGACGACACCTGCCTGGTGGCGCTCCAGGTGCTGGCCCGGCCGGGCGCCTAGGCGGATCGACCAGGACCGGCGCCTGCGCGGACCGGCCTGGGCCCATCGGCCCAGGCAGGCTACGCCGGGTCGGACGCGAGCGCCGACAGCATCCGGCCTAGCGACGAGCCCAGGTCCCAGCGCTGGTCAAGGTCCGCGACCCGGCCAGGGTCGGCCGGCACCGACGGCAGCCAGCCGCCCTCGGCCTGCACCGGCGCATCCGCGGCGACTGTGACCACCGGCATGCACGCCTCCAGATAGGGCCGCGCCGCGGCGAGCTTGGCCCGGCTCCCGGCCGGGAAGCCGCCGTGCCCCGCGTCCAGCGCAGCGATGATCGACTCGACCGACCCGAACGAGCGGATCAGCGCCGCCGCGGTCTTCTCCCCCACGCCCGGTACGCCCGGCAGGCCATCGCTAGGGTCCCCGCGCAGCGCCGCGAACGCGGCGTAGGACTTGCCGGGTATGTCATATTTCTTCGCGACGGTCGCCTCGTCGTAGATCTCCAGGTTGGCCACGCCCTTGCCGATGTAGTCCACGGTCACCCGCCGGTCGTCGGACACGACCTGGAACAGGTCCCGGTCCCCGGTGACGACCTCGACCGGCCGCTGCGCCGCTGCGGCGAGGGTCCCGATGATGTCATCGGCCTCGTAGCCGTCCGCGCCCGCGAGCCCGATCCCGGTCGCGACGAGCACGTCCAGCAGGATCGGGACCTGCACGGTGAGATCGTCGGGGATCTGCTCGGATCCGTCGGGATTAGCCCGGTGCGACTTATAAGACGGGATTGCCGCGACCCGGAAGGCCGGCCGCCAGGACACGTCCAGGCACGCGATGACCTGGTCCGGGCGCCGGGCCCGGACCAGCCGGGCGACCATGTCCAGGAAGCCCCTGACGGCGTTGACGGGCGTCCCGTCCGGCGCGGTCATCGTCTCCTTCACGCCGTAGAAGGCCCGGAAGTACATGGAGGCGCTGTCCAGCAGCATCAGGGAGCCCATGCCCGAATCCTGCCAGTCCCGGCTCACCCCGGCGGCCGGATTGCGATCCATACCTGGCCTCTATGGATCCATGGCTTATTGGCATTGGAGCCCGGCCGGGAGAACTCCCTAGGCTGGGTACACCCAGAGGTTGATCAGGAACAGCGAGGGCAGGAGGACAGCATGACGGTCATAGCGCCGGTCCGTACCCGCTGTCCCGCGAGCCTGGTCGAAGGCGTCCGGGCGGCAACGCGGGAGCACGCCGACTGGCAGCACACGGCCGAGCTGGTGGCCAGGGAGCTGGAGCGCTGCCTGCCCGGCACCGAGATCCTGACCCCGCAAGAGCGGGCCGGCGACCCGGACGATTACCGCTGCCACCTGCTGCACGTCGAGCCGGACGGCTCATTCTCGGTGACCGCGATGGTCTGGCGGCCCGGCCAGGTTACGCCGATCCACGACCACGTGACGTGGTGCGTGTTCGGGGTAATCCAGGGCGCCGAGTACGAGGAGCTGTACGCGCTCACCCCGGACGCCCAGCGGCTCGCGCTGGTCGGCCGCAGTCAGAACGACGTCGGCATGGTGAGCGGATTCGCGCCGCCCGGCGACATTCACCGGGTCCGCAATCACGGCGACGGTGTGGCGATCTCCGTGCACGTCTACGGCGCCGACATCACCCGGCTCGGCAGCAGTATCCGGCGCGTCTACGACCTCCCGGTGAGCGGCCCCGCGGTGGACTGATGTCCGGCCGGTCCGGGCTGCCAGCGGCAGGTCCCGGGCCGTTCGCGCACGTTCAGCACGCGTCCCATCCGCACGCGCCCGGGCCGCGTCCGGGCGCAGTACTGCGCCAGGGAGCCAGCCGTGAACGAACGCACTGCCGTGCTGTCCGAAAACTCAGACCCCATCCAGCTGATCCGAGCGAGCCGGAGGGGCGCGGCGCCGCCTGGTCCGGAGAGTGGCCGAGCGCCCCGACAGGCGAGCGGGATACACAGGGTCCTGCTGGCCGCGCTGCTCGCCATCGCCGCCGCCCTGCCCGTGAGCGTCGCGCTGGCCACGACCGCGCGCGCTGCCACCGGGTCCGGCCAGCACCGCAGGCCGGCCGGGATCTCGCGGCGGCTGCGGCTCGACGCCTGGAACTTCGCCCGGCGGCAGCGCGGAAAGCCCTACCGGTGGGGCGGCGTGGGCCCGCGCAGTTACGACTGCTCCGGCCTGGTCTGGGCCGCCTACCGGCAGGCAGGCATCGCGCTGCCGCGCACGACCTTCGAGATGCTCGACAGCCATGCCCTCATCCGGATCGGCTGGCGCCAGGCCCGCCGCGGCGACCTGGCCTTCTTCGGCCGCGAGCACGTCGAGCTATTCCGGTACGGGAACTGGACGTTCGGCGCTGAGCACACCGGCACCAGGATCGGCTTCCACAAGATGAACCGGTTCTGGCATCCGACGATGTACTTCCGGGTGCGTTAGCCGGGAACGAGCTATCGCAGGTCGCGGGCGAGCTGGAGTTCCCAGTGGTCGGGTTCCTCCGGCCGGACCAGCTGGCGCTGCCCGGTCGGCGCGAACCCCATCCGGGCGTAGAACGCGCCGGCCCGTCCGTTGACCTCGGTCACCCACAAGCTGATGCGGTCCGCGCCCGCCGCACGCGCGTGCGCGCAGACCGCCGCCACGAGCGCGGCCGCCGTTCCGGTGCCACGCCAGTCCTGGTGTACCCACATGCCGACAAGCTCCCAGCCCTCCTCCTCCGTCTCGAGGAACGCAGTGGCCAGGCCGACGATCTCGGCACCGGACCACGCCGCGAAGATCGCGCCGGACCGGGTCCGGTCCCGCCAGGTCTCCTCGGTGAACTGCTGCTCCCTGGCCACGGTCGAGCCGAACGCGTACGGGGCATCCGCGAGCGCAGCCAGCCGCGCGGCGCGCAGCGCGGCCCAGTCGCTCTCCCGCACGCGCCGCACCGGCACCGTCGTGGCTTCCCGCGAAGTCGTCATGATCACAATCCTGGCGGCCCGGCCGCGGCCGTGCCAACCGAATTAGCGCGGCCTCAGCCGACACCCGAGTAAGCGACGACGCCGCGCCGCAGCAAGTCCATCGCGGCCCGCGCGGTCTTGGTGAGCTCGCCGCCGGAGTCCGCGACTGCCAGCTGGCCGAGCAGGTCAATCAGCTGCTTCATGGCGCGAACGAAGTCGCCGGCGGTCAGCTCGGGCCCGACCAGCCGGTCCAGGGCCGTGCCCCGGGCCCAGGCGTGTACCGTCCAGGCGAAGCCGAGGTCGGGCTCGCGCAGGAACGACAGGTGCTGCCCGGCCTCGGCCGCCCGCAGCTCGCCCCACGTGCTCACCATGGCGGCGAGCACCTCGCGCGGCCGCCCGTGCGGCAGCCGCGGCGGCGCCGCGTCCTCGGGCCGCCGGGACTCGTACGTCAGCGCCGACACGCACGCCGCGAGCTCGGCCGGGCTGAGCCCGGCCCAGATGTCGCGGCGCAGGCACTCGGCAGCCAGCAGGTCCAGCTCGGTGTAGAGGGCAGCCAGCCGCCTGCCTTCGCCGGTAACCTCGTCGCCCGCCATGTAACCCAGGTCCTCCAGCACCGAGCACACCCGCCCGAAGGTCCGGGCGAGCACGTGCGAACGGCCCGACACCCGCGACTCCAGGCCGGTGGCCTCCCGGTCGAGCCGCGCCCGCCGCTCCAGATCACGCAGGTGCAGCTGGAGGTCGGGGCAGCCATGGCAGGGATGGTCGCGCAGCTGCCGCCGTAGCCTGCTGATCGCGGCGTCGCCGTCCGCCGACCGGCCCGGCCCGCGCGGGCGCCGGGACAGGCCGCCGGCTCCGATCTTGTTCCGCACCGTGGACACGAGGTCTCGCCGCGCCTCCGGTGAGCGCGGACTGAACGACGGCGGGATCCTGATCCGGTCGATGGGGCTGACCGGGACCGGGAAGTCGGCCACCGACAGCCGTTTCACCTGGCGCCCGATCGTCAGCACCAGCGGCGCGGGACGCTCGCCGTCCGCGCCGCCCCGCTGCAAGACGATCGCGACGCCGGCCTGGCGGCCGGCCGGGACGTCGATGATGTCGCCCGGCCGCAGCTTCTCGATCGACGCCATCGCCTCGGCCCGGCGGACCACCGACCGCTGCCGCGCCTCGTCCCGCTCCAACTGTCCGAGCTCGCGCCGGATCGTGTCGTAGGACTCCAGCTCGCCGCGGTCACAGCTGACCTCGATCCCGGCCGCCTGACGGCGCAGCCGGCCAGCCTGGCTGGCCAGCCCGACGACGCCCCGGTCGGCCTGGAACTGGGCGAATGACGACTCGAGCAGCTTGGCGGCGCGCGCCCGGCCGACCTGGCCGACCAGGTTGACCGCCATGTTGTAGGTCGGCTGGAAGCTAGAGTTCAGCGGGTAGGTGCGGGTGCCGGCCAGGCCCGCCACCGCGATCGGGTTCATGTCCGGCTGCCAGAGCACCACGGCGTGCCCCTCGACGTCGATGCCCCGGCGGCCGGCCCGGCCGGTCAGCTGGGTGTACTCGCCGGCGGTCAGGTCGGCGTGATGCTCGCCGTTCCACTTGTCCAGCTTCTCGATCACGACGGTCCTGGCCGGCATGTTGATGCCGAGCGCGAGCGTCTCGGTCGCGAACACGGCCCGGATCAGGCCCGCCTCGAACAGCTCCTCCACGACCTGCTTGAACGCCGGCAGCAGGCCCGCGTGATGCGCGGCGATCCCGCGCCGCAGCCCGGTCACCCAGTCCGCGTACCCGAGCACGAGCCGGTCGGCATCGTCCAGCCCTGCGGTCCTGGCCCGGACGATCTCGCTGATCTCGGCCGCCTCGTCCGGCGTGGTCAGCCGCAGTCCCGCCTGCAGGCACTGCTGCACCGCGGCGTCGCAGCCGGCCCGGCTGAAGATGAACGTGATCGCCGGCAGCAGGCCCTCGGCGTCGAGCCGCTCGACGACATCCGGCCGGCGCGGCACCCGGTAGCCGCCCGGCCGTCCGCCGTTCCGGCCACGGCCGCCGGGCCGGCCGTTGCCGCGTCCGCGCTGGCCGCGGCCGCCACTCAGCTCGCGCTGGGCCAGCCGGCGCAGGTCCGGATTCATGGCGCCAGTCCGGGTGAAGATGTCGTACAGGTGCCGGCCGGCCAGCATGTGCTGCCACAGCGGAACCGGCCTGGTCTCGTCGACGATGACGGTGGTGCCGCCGCGGACCTGGCGGATCCAGTCGCCGAACTCCTCGGCGTTGCTGACGGTCGCGGACAGGGCGACCACCTGCACCGACTCGGGCAGCTGGATGATCACCTCTTCCCAGACCGCGCCGCGCAGCCGGTCGGCCAGATAGTGCACCTCGTCCAGCACCACGTACGCCAGGCCGTCGAGCGTCAGCGATCCGGCGTACAGCATGTTCCGCAGCACCTCGGTGGTCATCACGACCACCGGCGCCTCGCCGTTGATGCTGTTGTCGCCGGTGAGCAGCCCGACCGTGTCCGCGGAGTACCGGCTCACGAGGTCGTTGTACTTCTGGTTCGACAGCGCCTTGATCGGCGTGGTGTAGAAGCACTTACGGCCCTGTGCCAGGGCGAGGTGCACGGCGAACTCGCCCACGACCGTCTTGCCGGACCCGGTCGGCGCCGCCACCAGCACTCCGTGCCCGGAGTCGAGCGCCCGGCACGCCGCCAGCTGGAATTCGTCGAATTCAAAGCCGTACAGCTGCTGGAAGGCCGCTAGCCGCGGCCCGTCGGCCTCCTGGCGCTGCCGGGAGGCCGAATACCGATCGGCCGGGCTGACCGCCTCGCTCATACCGCCAAGATTATGCGGGCGCTGCCTGCGGCTCGCACCGCCCGGTCAGCTCGGTGCTGGCCAGCCAGTAATAGTCAAGCTCGGTGTACCGCAGGTCCGCTGTCCACGGGGCCAGGTCGGCGGCGAGCTGGCCGCGATCGGGGAAGTTCTTGAGCACCTCGTACTCGCGCCCGTCCCGGAGCCTGCGCAGCTGGAACGTGTCGCCGTCCGGGCCGGTCCTGGTGATGGGGTGGTTACTGCCCGGCACATACCGGTTGTCGGCCAGCACCAGCCGCGCGCCCGGCTCGGCCCGCGCGGCCACACCGGCCAGGAACCTGCCAGTATCCGCGCGCGCGACGTGTGACCACCAGAACCCGCAGAACACCAGGTCGAACTCGCCCTGAACGGCATCCAGCCGGTATGCGTCCGCTGTCACCAGCAGCGGACGGGCGCGCCCGTAATCTCGGCCGGCGGCCACCGCGAGCGTCTCGGGATTCAGGTCGGTCGCCGTCACCGAGGCCGCGGCGGGTGCGATCACCTGCGTCCAGTACCCCGTGCCCGCCGCGATCTCCAGCACCCGCCGCCCCGCCACCAGCGGGAGGAGCAGCCGCTTGAGTTCAGCCAGGTCGGCCTGCCGCTCCGGCTTCGCGTACACCTCGTCGTACTCGGGTGCCCGCTGCTGGTAGTACTCGCCGATCGTCATCGGGTGATGCCTCCTCTTACCTGCGCGGGAGGCCATCTGAAACCCTGATATCCCAGCGTACTGCGGCGTATTTAGGTTGCGCCTCTGGTTTTTCATCGGGTCAGCTAAGACCTGCTCACGGGCCTAAGGCGGGCGCCCGGCAGAAATAGGTACCCCACCCGATCCGCTGCCGCACGCCTTACCGCGAGTCTGTTCACTGCGGGCCAACAGGGGCCCGCACCGTAAGGAGGAACACGATGTACGAGATGTACGCGAGTCTCATGCAGGCCGCGGCCACGGGCCATTCGGCCCCGTCGCGCCGCAGGTCCGGTCACCGTCACCAGGTCGCGCGGCGGCCGGGGCCGGGGCCGGGGCCGCGGGCTCGGCATCAGGTCGCACGCAGCGGGACGGGCAGGCGGCGCCGCGGCGCTCCGGCCGGCTTGCGCAGGCGCCGATGCCACCGCCAGGTAGCGCTCGCGCGAAGCGGGCGGTGCTGACAGCACCAGCCGCGCAGCGAAGCGGACCAGCGACACGCAAAAGGCCCGCGGGAGAACAGGAAACTGATCACCCGCGGGTTTTTGCTTTCCCGCTCGCCGACGGGGCGCTCTTTACGCGGCGCCTTCCCTCGTCGCTCGTACCTCGCTCCTCAGTCCAGGACACAGCCGCGCCCCGACGACTCGCTCGGTGCGCTTCGCTGGCGCGAGGCGCGGTGCAGGCGTTGTGCGGGCAGTTATCCGCCTGACTCAGGCGTCGATATCCTCAGACTGGTCGATCGACTCGTTGAGGCCGTACTGCGATACCTCGTCGGCGCTCAGGCCCGGATAGGCCAGGCTGCCCGAGCGCGCCTTGCGCTTGTCATGCACCCAGGCGAACACCTCGGACGCCTCTACCAGCACGAGGCACGGCAGCGCCAGCAGCAGCATGCTCAGCGGGTCCGGGCTCGGCGTGAAGACGGCGGCGAAGGCGAAGATCAAGAAGATGATCATCCGCCGCCATTTCCTGAACCGCGCATGGGTCAGGACGCCGGAGAGGTTCAGCAGCACGAACACCAGCGGAAGCTCGAAGGTGATACCGAACAGCGCCAGCATCGCCCCCGCGTAGCTGAGGTAGGTGTTGATCGTGATCAGCGCCACCACGTTGGCCGGGACCTCGCCGAGCAGGAAGTGAATGCCCTTCGTCATCGCGAAGTAGGCGATGGTGGCGCCGATCGCGAACAGGGGCACCGCGGCACCGACGAAGTAATACGCCCAGCGCCGCTCCCGCCGGTACAGGCCGGGCGCGATGAATGCCCACAGCTGGTACAGCCAGACCGGCGCGGCCACGATCACGCCCGCCACGATGCAGATCTGCAGCTTCAGGAAGAACGCGTCGAACAGCCCCGTCATATACAGATCGCAGCTGCCCTTGGCTCCGAACAAGGTATGGGGCTGCGGCAGCCGACAATACGGCCGCTGGATGAAGGTCCAGATGTGCTGGTAGAAGAACCAGGCGACGATCGCGCCGACGGCCACCGCGACGATGACCTTGACGACCCTGTTGCGCAGCTCGCGGATGTGCTCCATGAGTGGCATCCGCGCCTGCGGGTTAGTCCGGCGGCCCAGGCCGAGCGCCTGCTCAGCCGTCACCGATCCCAGGCCGTCGTCCGGCATGACCATATCGGTCGGCGTTGGTTAGAGCGGCTGGCTGGTCTGCCCGGCGTTGCCTGCGGCAGTCTGCTTCTGCAGATCCTGCACCTGCCGCTGCAGGTCCTGGAGCTGCGCCTGCTGGTCAATCCCCGGCACGGGCTGGGCGGGCGGCAGCGCCGGCGGCACGTTCGCCGACTTGGGCGCGAACCCCGTCTCCTGCTCTTCCTCCGGGGTCAGCCCGGACACGCTCTTCTTGAAGATGTGCATGGACTTGCCGAGCGCCTGCGCCGCCCCGGGCAGTCGACTTGACCCGAACAGGAGCAGAACCACGACCAGAAGAATGATGATGTGTGGCGCGCTCGGATCAAACATTGTCTGTCCCCATTCAGCACGGTGCTGCGACTGATCGGTCTTAGCCCAGAGTCTACACACGGCCTCTATCCAAGCCGCCCAACGTTGCGGCCGGTCAGACGACAGCTGGCCGGTCCGTTAACGCATTCGGCGTGCGGGACGAGCCGGATTGGTTACGCATAGTGAGCAAGTGCCGCCGTGGCGTCATCGCCGACCTCGGCCGCGAGTTCCGGCGGCGCCACCACCCGGCCATCCTCGCCCAGCCGCAGCGCCAGCCTGCGCACCCACTGGGTGTCCGGCGTGCGCAGGGTGATCCGCAGCCGCCCGTCCGGCAGGTCCTCGGCCTGTTCGCACGGGTAGTACTCGGCTACCCAGCGGCCCGCCGCGGTAAGCTCCAGCTCGACCAGGACGTCCTGCGGCGAAGGCCGGAACAGGCCGCCGTCCACGTCCACCGGCTCCGCGCCCGCAGGCACCTCGGCGGCAACCTCAAGGATCTGCAGCGCCAGGATCCGGTCCAGCCGGAACAGCCGCACCGCGCTGGCCCGGCGGCACCAGCCCTCCAGGTAGCTGCGGCCCTCGACCACCAGCAGCCGCATCGGGTCGACGTCGCGCTCGGTCGCCTCGTCCCGGCCCGGCACGTAGTAGGAGATGTGCACCCGGCGGCCCTGGCTGAGCGCGTCGGTGACCTGAGCGGTCATCGACGCTCCGGTGAGGTGATCCACTTGCACCGCGACCTGCGCGCTGGGGTTGGCGGCGCTGCCCGCCGCGGCCTCCAGCTTGGCGATCGTGCGGCTCAGCGCCGATCCGTCCCCGATGCTGGGCAGCTCGGCCAGCATCCGGAGCCCGATCAGCAGCGCGCACGCCTCGTCGACGCCCAGCCGAAGCGGCCGGTCCATGGCCTCGGCCTCGCTCACCACGATCTCGCCGCCCTCGTAGGACAGGTCGATCGGGCAGTACGGGTCCGGGGACCGCAGCTCCACGCACCAGAGCATGTTGAGGTCGTCGACCAGCTCCGGTTCGGTGATCCCGAACGCGGCGGCCGTCTCGGCCATCCCCACCGCGTTGCGGCTGACGACGTACGGGACCAGCGCCAGCAGCCGCTGCAGCCGGTCCGTGGCGGTCGGGCGCGTTGCGTCCGCGGTCACGCCAGCGCCCCCTTCAGCCGCCCGATCACGGCCTCGCGCAGGTCGACCGGCTCCAGCACGACGACGTCGGCGCCGAAGGACGCGATGTGCTCGCTCCACCAGCCGGCGTCGGTGTAACTCACCTCGACCAGGTCCCAGCCGGACTCGCCCGGGTCGGGCCGGGTGGCAAGCTGATGGCGGCGCAGGCCGTGCCCGGCCCCGGCCCGGATCCGCAGCAGGCAGGTCCGCTGCTGCGGGGCGCCGGTGTCCCAGGCCCGGACCGCGCCACGGACGTCGGTGCCAGGCGGCACTGTGACCGAGCCGGGCGGCCCGGTGAAGCTCACCTTGCCGGAGATCCGGCTGAGCCGGAACACCCGCTGCTCTCCCCGGTCCCCGTCCAGGCCCACCACGTACCAGCGGCCGCGCCGGTTGACCACGCCCCACGGCTCAAGCTTGCGCTGCTGCGGCGTGCTGCGGCCGGCCGCGAGGTAGCCGAACGTCACCGGGCGGCGGTCTCGCACCGCCTCCCACAGCGGGCCGAAGGCCGCCTCACCCGTCTGCAGCCGGGGCTCGATGCCCGGCTGGCTCATGTCCTCGGCCTCGATCCCGGCCGCCCGCAGCTTCAGCAGGGCGCCTTCGGCCGCGCCCGCCAGCTCGGCCCGGCGCCAGACCCGGGCCGCGAGCCCGAGCACCGCCGCCTCATCCGGCTCCAGCCGGATCTCCGGCAGCTCGTAGGCCTGCCGGGAGATCCGGTAGCCGGACTCTTCCTCGCTGCCGGGATTGATGCCGGTCTCCAGCGGGATGCCCAGCTCACGCAGCTCGTCTTTGTCCCGCTCGAACATCCGCTTGAACGCCTCAAACGAGTCCGGGTAGCCGGGCACCGCGTCCCGGATCTGCGCGGCCGTGAGGTACCTGCGGGCCGAGAGCAGGCAGACGACAAGGCTCAGCAGCCGCTCGGTCTTCCGCCTGGACATGGCCTTCCTTTCCCCGCCACCGACGCTACCCTGCCGGAGTGATCAGGTGGCGAAGTGGCGAGGTTTCTGCCGTAGGCCGAACGTGGGCCGGCGCGCTGGAGCTTGAGGTGACGGTGGCGGGCGAGCCGGTCCGCGCGCTGGCCTACCCGGCGCTGACCGGTACCCCGCGGCCGGGCGACCGGGTGCTGCTCAACACCGCCGCCCTGGACCTGCGCCTCGGCACCGGCGGGTATGCGCTGGTCGTGGCCATCCCCGATCGCCTCCCGCCCGACTCCCCGGCGGCTGGCGACACCGCGGCTGGCGGCACGCCGGCCACCTGGTCAAGGCCAGGTACACGCCGCTGCAGGCCGTCGTCGCCGGAGCCGACGAGCAAGGCTCGCCGTACCACGACGTCCTGCGCGACGCCGATGACCTGGGCGGAATGCCGGTCGTGGTGGCCGACCTGCACTCGGCGCTGCCCGCGATCCTGGCCGCGTACCTGGCCGAACGCGGCGGCCGCCCGCCGGTCGCGTACGTGATGCTGGACGGCGGCGCGCTCCCGGCCTGGTTCTCCCGGACGGCCGCGGAGCTGCGCGAACTCGGCTGGCTGGCGGGCACGATCACGGTCGGTCAGGCATTCGGGGGTGACCTGGAGGCGGTGACCCTGCACACCGGGCTGCTGGCGGCCAGGCACGCCCTCGGCGCGGAGCTCGCCGTGGTGACCCAGGGCCCTGGCAATCTGGGCACCGGCACCCGCTGGGGGTTCTCCGGCGTGGCCTGCGGTGAGGCAATCAACGCCGCGGCCGTGCTCGGCGGCCGGCCGGTCGGGTCGCTGCGGGTCAGCGAGGCGGATCCGCGGGACAGGCATCGGGGCGTCTCGCACCACAGCCTGACCGCGTACGGCCGGGTGGCACTGGCCGCCGCCGACATCGTGGTCCCCGAGCTGCCCGGCGAGTTCGGCGCCGCGGTGCGGGCGGCCGCGGCGACATTGGGCGACCGGCACCGGCTGGTCCGGATCCGCGTCGACGGGCTCTTCGATCAGCTGCGGGCCTGTCCGGTCCGGCTGTCCTCGATGGGCCGCGGACTGGACGACGACCCGGCTTACTTCCTCACGGCCGCGGCGGCCGGGCGGTACGCGGCCAGCCTGGCCGGATTGCGCGGCGGACCCTCCGGGCCCGGGTAGCACTCCGGGCCCTCCCGCGACGGCGGGAGGGCCCGGAAAATGCGGTCGGCTAGTGCGCCGACAGGATGTCGATCACGAAGACGAGGGTGTCGTTCTTCTTGATCCCCGCGCTCGCCTGGCCGCCGGTCGGCCCGTAGGCCAGCGCCGGCGGGATGACGAGCATGACCCGGCTGCCGACCCGCACGCCGGGCAGCCCGTTGCTCCAGCCCTGGATCACGCCGCTGCCGAGCTGGAACGCGAACGGCTCGCCGGTCGGCTGCTTGGCTGACGGCCAGGACGCGCTGAACACCTTCCCGGTCCGCCAGTTCACGCCGACGTACTGGGCCACGACCGTCTGACCGCTGGTCAGCTTCGCCCCAGTGCCAGCGATCAGCGTCGTCGTCGAGAGCTTGGTCGGCGCCGAGCTCTTCGGAACCTTGACCGTCGGCTGCTGGCCAGCCGCGGCCGTCACGGTCGGCAGCTTGCCGCCGCCACTGTTGGTCTGCGAGCCGGCCGCGGACGCGTTCGGGCTGAACTGCTGGAGCAGGTCGATCACCCACACCAGGGTGTCCTTACCGGTCACGCCCAGGTTGGAGTTGCCGCCGGTGCCGTAGCCGTACTTAGGCGGGAGCACGGCGAGCACCCGGCTGCCGATGTGCTGGCCCTTCAGCGCCGTGGCCAGGCCGGGCAGGCCGACGGTAGTCGGGATCAGCTGGGGCCCGGAGGTAAAGGTGCTGTCCAGCAGTTTGTGAGTCTTCCCGGTCCACTTGTAAAGCACGACGTTGGCGAGCGTCACGTCGCCAGAGACGAGCGCGCTGCCCGTTCCCTTGATCGCCGTGCTGTAGGAAAGCTTGCTGCTCGGCACGCTGGCCGGGATGGTGACCTTCGGTGATTTGTTGAAGTCGCCAGACACGCTGACGGAGGTATTGGCGTTTCCCGACGACCCCGGTGACGAGCTGCCGCAACCCGCGAGCACGGCGCAGGCGACCACCGGGACGAACAGGAACGCAGCGATGCGGCGCATGATTGTCCTCAGAGTCTGGATGAGTCAAGAAAGTAAAAGACGCGTCGAGCCTACCGGCATCGAGTGACCGGATCGGGTCATGGCGGCAACTGGTCCAGGGCGGCCGGGCGGCGGTCCAGCTACTGGTGCTGCATGGCCGCGAGCAGGTTCGTCGGCCACACCAGCACCGTGTAATCGGCCAGAAAATAGGCCTGAGCGGGCTGTCCGAAGGTCGCGATCGCACTGGCCAGCGTCGGCGGATTCGCGCCCGGACCAGGGCTCGGGCCGACGCCATCCGCAGGCAGGACGACGAAATTCGCCACGTGCCTGGCCGGGTTGAACCAGCCAGGGTCGTCTTCCCAGGCAAACGGCCAGACTGTGCCCGCGCCCTTGATCGGCGCCATCCGCACCGCGCCGCCGCTGTCCAGCGTGATCGAGTTCGCCATCCAGTAGCCGGTCAGCCCGTAAGTGAGCTCGTGCGCGGCCAGCCAGTCCGCGATCGCCTGATTCTGGCCGGGAACCGGCGGCATGGAGGCGACCTTGACCACACCGGCCGCGTAGACCGCCAGCACCGCGACCAGGGCGGGGACGAGCCGGGCCTGGCGCAGCCGCGCCGCCAGCAGCCGGCCCGCGAGCGCCGCGCCGAACGGGAGCACGGCGGCGAACTCGCGGCTGCTGAGCGCCTCGTAGGCGTTCGGGCCGAAAGCGTAGGCCGCCAGGCTGATCAGCGTTCCGGCCGTCAGCAGCCGGACCGCGAGGTCGGCGGTGGCCAGCCGCCGGATCGCGGCGCACAGCCCCCAGACCGCCAGCGCCAGGCCCGCGAGGTGGGCGAACGCGAGCGCGAGAGCCAGGCCGGGCCGCTGGCCCATGAAGTCCGCGCCGAACAGCAGCAGGACCCCCTGGTAGGTCTGCAGCAGGTTGCCCGGCAGGTGCGCGAAGCCCACGACCCGGTCCGACACCGGGAAGACATAGAAGCCGCCGTGCGCCCTGATCAGGGCCAGCGCCCGCCAGCCAGCCTCCGCCGCGACCGCCCCGGCGGCCGCCAGCGCCAGTCCGTACCAGCCCCGGCGCAGCGGCGCGCGCGCGCCGATCACCCGCTGGTAGGCCACCGCGACGCCGACGATGACCAGCGGCGCGATCCCGGTCAGCAGCACGATCTGATCCGCCACCAGGGCGCCGCCCAGCAGCGCGCAGGCCACCGGCGGCACGTACCAGCGCCGCTTCGCCCGGTCGATGAGCAACCAGGTCAGCAGCACCGGGACCGTGCTGCCGACGTGGTCGGGCGACAGCATCAGCACGGCGACCTCGGAGTGCTGCGGCGCCACCATGAGGCCAGCCGCGATGCCCGCCCGCAGCAGGCCCTGGGTCCCGGTCGCCCCGCCCTTGGCCAGCCGCGCGGCCAGCAGCACCACGAACGTGTAGGTCATCGCCGCCGCGATGTGCACGACGTCAGGGTGCAGGCCGCGGACCAGCTCGATGAGCAGGTACTGCGGCAGCTCGGTCGTGTAGAACGACACGTCGGAAAGCCGCCAGGTGTGCAGCAGCAGGTTGCCGTGCAGCATCGCCCACGCCTGCAGCGCGTTCGCGGCCCCGTCGGAGTTCACCGGGACCGTCCTGGACATGTGCAGGAACAGCGCGAACAGCGCCAGGCCGCAGACCGCCCAGCCGGCCGCGGCGGCGGCCAGCACCGGCCGGGCCGGGCGCGGCCGGGGCGGCCGCGGCCCGGCTGTCCCGCGGGCCGGGCGCAGCAGCTCCGGGGCCCGCCGCAGCAGTTCGGGGGCGCGGCGCAGGACCTGGTCCGGCGCCTTCTGGAGCAGTGCCTTCTGGGGCAGGGCGGGGCAGGCCTTCTGGGGGCGGGCAGGCAGGGCTAGCCGAGCAGCGGAAACCAGCGCCGCCGGGGTGAACCGCGTCAGTAGCTCACCCGCCCGCGGCCTGGCCGCGGAGACCCAGCCGCTCACCGGCCGCCCGGCCTTGGTCCGCAGGGCGGGCAGCGCCAGCCGCCGCCCGAAGCAGAACCGGTACCAGCGCAGGTAGCCGGGCAGCCAGCTGGCCAGCCGGAAGCCGGACTGGCCGTGCTGGCGGTCCAGCCAGATGGTCGGGAGCTCCGCAACCGGGAGCCGCAGCCGTCTGGCCTTGGCCGTGAGCTCTAACCCGACCTCGAATCCGCGCCGGGAGTCGACGCCGACAGCCGCCACGAAGGCCGCCGAGTACGCCTTGAACGAGTTAGTCGCGTCCCTGGTGCCGGTCCGGGCGAGCAGCCGCAGCGACCTTCCCGCCGCCCTGGATAGCGCCCGCTTCAGCACGGGCCCGCCGATTTGCTGGCCGCCGGGCATGTACCGGGACGCGGCCGCTACCGCGACGCCGCGCTCCACCAGCCGGGCGAGGGGGTCGACCTGGGCCGGGTCGTCGCTGCCGTCGGCCATCATCACGACGAGCACGCCGCCCCTGGCGGCATCCAGCCCGAACCGGATCGCGTTCGCCGGGCCCGGCCCGTAGCTGCTGACCAGGCACGCCAGCTGGGGCTGCTTCTCGGCGTAGGCGTCCACCACCGGCACGGTCTCGTCGTCGGCGGTGTCGACGACGACCAGCACCTCGCACGACATCCGGACCGAGTCGAAGAGCCGGTCCAGCACGCCGCCGATCAGTGTCGCTTCCGCCCGGGCCGGGATGATCACCGACAGCCGCGGTCCTCCCGTGCTGACCGCGCCGACTGGAATAAGGCATAGCTCCGCCAACGAAACGAGCCCCCCGTTTGACCCTCGCCCCCTCCGACCCGCAGACTCTAGCAACGCTCAGTAGCGACGCGAGTACAGCTTGACTATCTGGTGCGGACTCGGCCCGGATCGGGGTGAATACTGCCGCTGGCCAGTCACAGCCGGGCGCGCCGCTCGATCATGTGAGCTGATCCTCATCAAGACGGAGACTGTTAAGCCGGTCAGGCTTAGAGTCCTCGGCCTATGCGGCTCACTGCTCTACATGCCGGCGATGAGCTTCTCCACCCGCTCGTCGACCGAGCGGAACGGGTCCTTGCACAGCACGGTCCGCTGGGCCTGGTCATTGAGCTTGAGGTGCACCCAGTCGACGGTGAAGTCACGGCGCCGTTCCTGGGCCCGGCGGATGAACTCGCCGCGCAGCCGCGCTCTGGTGGTCTGCGGCGGCACCGACTTGGCCGCGAAAATGTCGATGTCCCGGCAGACCCGCTCGACCGCGCCGCGCTTCTGCAGCAGGTAGTACAGGCCCCGGCCGCGGTGCACGTCGTGGTAGGCGAGGTCGAGCTGAGCTACCCGCGGCGAGGCCAGCGGCAGGTCGTGCTTGGCCCGGTACCGCTCGATCAGCTGGTATTTGGTGACCCAGTCGATCTCACGGGAGACCGACTCCAGGTCCCCGGTCTCCACTGCGCGCAGCGTCCGCTGCCACAGGTCAAGCACCCGGGCGGTTATCGGGTCGGCGCCCTTGCGCGCGGTGAAGTCCAGCGCCTTGGTCAGGTACTCCTGCTGGATATCCAGCGCGCTGACCTCGCGCCCGTTGGCCAGCCGGACCTTGCGCCGTCCGGTCATGTCGTGGCTGACGTCCCTGATGGCCCGGATCGGGTTCTCCAGCGTCAGGTCCCGCATGACGATTCCGGCCTCGACCATACGCAGCACCAGGTCGGTCGCGCCGACCTTCAGCAGCATCGTGGTCTCGCTCATGTTCGAATCGCCGACGATCACGTGCAGCCGGCGGAACCGCTCCGCGTCCGCGTGCGGCTCGTCCCTGGTGTTGATGATCGGCCGTGACCTGGTCGTCGCCGAGGACACGCCTTCCCAGATGTGCTCGGCGCGCTGGCTGACGCAGTACACCGCGCCGCGCGGGGTCTGCAGCACCTTGCCCGCGCCGCAGATGATCTGGCGGGTGACCAGGAAGGGGATCAGCACGTCCGCCAGCCGGCCGAACTCGCCGTGCCGGCCGACCAGGTAGTTCTCGTGGCAGCCGTAGGAGTTGCCGGCCGAGTCGGTGTTGTTCTTGAACAGGTAGATGTCGCCGGCGATGCCTTCCTCACGCAGCCGGGTGTCGGCGTCGACGAGCAGGCCCTCCAGGATCCGCTCCCCCGCCTTGTCGTGCGTGACCAGGTCGATCAGGCTGTCGCACTCAGGCGTGGCGTACTCGGGATGGCTGCCGACATCCAGGTACAGCCGCGCGCCGTTGCGCAGGAAGACGTTGCTGCTGCGCCCCCAGGACACGACCCGGCGGAACAGGTACCTCGCAACCTCGTCCGGCGACAGGCGGCGCTGACCGCGGAACGTACAGGTAACGCCGTACTCGTTCTCAAGCCCGAAGATCCGCCGGTCCACCGTCCCGCCTACCAGTCGACCGCTATGTATTTGGTCTCGGTGTACTCCAGCAGCCCCTCGTGCGCGCCCTCGCGGCCGAGGCCGGACTGCTTCACTCCGCCGAACGGGGCGGCCGGATCGGAGACCACGCCCCTATTGATACCCACCATCCCGGCTTCCAGCGCCTCGGCCGTGCGCAGCGCCCGGGCCAGATCGCCGGAGTAGAGGTAGGACACCAGGCCGTACTCGGTGTTGTTGGCCATCGCGATGGCTTCGTCCGGGTCGGAGAACCGCACGATCGGGGCAACCGGCCCGAAGATCTCCTCGCTCAGGATCCCGGCGGTGGCGGGCACGCTGTCGAGCACGGTCGGCTGGTAGTAGTAGCCCGCGCCGGTCCGGAGCCCGGCCGCCGGTCAGCACCTGCGCGCCGGCGCCCGTGGCCGAGTCGACTAGGTCGGCGACCTTCGACCGGGTGTCGGCGTTCACCAGCGGGCCGAGGTCCACGCCGTCCTCCAGGCCGGGGCCGACGTGCAGCGCGGCCAGCTTCGAAGCCAGCTTGGCCGAGAACTCATGCGGCCACCCGCTCGTGCACGTAGAACCGGTTGGCCGCCGTGCACGCCTCGCCGCCGTTGCGCATCTTGGCGAGGAACGCACCCTCGACCGCGGCGTCCACGTCCGCGTCGTCGAAGACGAGGAACGGGGCGTTCCCGCCGAGCTCCATGGAGCAGTTGGTGACGTAGTCGGACGCCTGCTTCAGCAGCATCCGGCCGACCTCGGTCGACCCGGTAAAAGACAGCTTGCGCACTCGCGGGTCGGCGAGCACCGCCTCGGTCAGCGGGCCCGGCTTGTTGGTGGGGACGACGTTGACGACGCCGTCGGGCACCCCGGCCTCCGACAGGATCGCCGCCACCGCCAGCGCGCTCAGCGGGGTCTCCTTGGCCGGCTTGAGCACGACCGTGCAGCCCGCGGCGAGAGCAGGCCCGATCTTGCGGGTGGCCATGGCCGCCGGGAAGTTCCACGGCGTGATCATGTAGCTGACCCCGACCGGCTGACGCTGCACCATGATCCGGTTCGCACCGGACGGTGCGACCGACAGGTGGCCGTCGATCCGCACCGCTTCCTCCGCGTACCAGCGGAAGAACTCGGCCGCGTAGAGGATCTCGCCGCGCGCGTCCCGCAGCGCCTTGCCGTTCTCCAGCACCATCAGCCGGGCCAGCTGCTCCGACCGCGCGGTCATCAGCTCGAACGCCTTGCGCAGGCACTCAGCCCGCTGCCGGGGCGGCGTCGCGGCCCAGGCCGGGAAAGCGCGCGCCGCTGCGTCGACGGCCGCCAGCCCGTCTTCCGGGCTCGCGTCGGCCACCTCGGCCAGCAAATCCTCGGTGGCGGGGTTGAGCACCGGCAGGATCCCGGACCGGCCCGACGACCACTGGCCGTCGATCAGCAGGCGCGTCGGGGCGTCCATGCCAGCTAGCGTTGCCAGATCGGCCGTCACTGTGTCCTCCAGCCACGAGATAGGGACCGCGGTAGTCCGGCCCCTTTACCGACAGTATCAACGCCGCACCCGCGATTCATGCCACCCTGACCTGGTCCGCAGCGGCCGCCCGGCGCACTCAGCTGGCGCTGTCCGAGCCGGGCCCCGAGCCGTTCCCGCCCTCGCCGGAGGCGGGCGCGGAACTGTCCGCGGGGGCGGCCGCAGGGGTGCCGTCCTGGGCTCTGGCCTCGGTCAGCAACGTGTCGAGGCGGGCCCCGGACAGCCGACGAAATGCACGGTGTGTCCGGGTTCGGTCGAGTAGTGCCGCTTCCAGCTGGTCGCCGGTGATCGGCTCAGGCGTGCTGTTCCCGTCGTTCTGCGCCGCGAGCGCGGCTATCGCGAGCCCCATCGCCTCGGTCAGCGACAGGCCCGGCTGGTACCTGGGCTTGAGGACGTCCGCGACCCGCTCAGCCTGGCCGCCCATCACGACAAAGCCCAGCCGCTCCTCGACTACCGTGCCGTCGAAGATGATCCGGTAGATCTGGTCGTCCTCGGCCGACTTCTCGACCTCGGCGACGACGATCTCGACCTCGTACGGCTTGTTGCTGTCGGTGAACAGCGTCCCGAGCACCTGCGCGTACCAGTCGGCGAGCCCACGCGCGGTGACGTCCCTGCGGTCGTACTGGAAGCCCGTCATGTCCGCGTACCGGACACCAGCCTTGCGCAGGCTCTCGAACTCGTTGTACCGGCCGACCGCGGCGAAGGCGATCCGGTCGTACAGCTCGCTGAACTTGCGCAGGGCCCGGGACGGGTTGGGGGCCACGAACAGGATGCCCGGCTTCGCACGTGATCACGACGCCGCTGCGGATGCGCGTGATCGTCTTGCGCGCGAAGTCCGCCTTGTCCTTCATCACCTGTTCGGGTGACACGTAGAACGGCATCGACACCGCTAGCGTTCCTTACTCGAGAGGGGTCAGCTGAGTAATCCGGGTCAGGACTTGAGTTGCGCCATGGGCGCCGCCGGACCATCCGGCGCGGTCATCCGTTCGTTCACCACGGCCTGCGCGTACCGGCCCGAGTCCTCCTCGGACAGCCGGTCGAAGCCGTCCGCCGTCACCGTCGCGATCACCGGGAAGATGCGCCGGGTCAGGTCAGGCCCGCCGGTGGCCGAGTCGTCGTCGGCCGCGTCGTACAGCGCCTGCATGCACGCGAGCACGACTTCCTGGGCCGACATCCCGTCCCGGTACAGCTTCTTCAGCGCGCCGCGGGCGAACACCGAGCCCGAGCCGATCGAAGCGAACCGCTGCTCTTCGTACCGGCCGCCGGCGACGTCATAGCTGAAGATGCGGCCGTGGCCGACCTCTTCGTCGAAGCCGGCCAGCATCGGCACCGCGACCAGTCCTTGCATGGCAGCGCCGAGGTTGCCGCGGACGAGGCCGGCCAGCCGGTTCGCCTTGCCCTCCAGCGACAGCGACCGGCCTTCGAGCTTCTCGTAGTGCTCCAGCTCCACCTGGAACAGCCGGACGACCTCGATGCCGATGCCCGCCACGCCGGCGATGCCGACGCAGGAGAACTCGTCGCTGCGGAACACCTTCTCGATGTCGCGCTGGGAGATCATGTTGCCGGCTGTCGCCCGGCGATCGCCGGCCATGACGACGCCGCCGTCACAGACGGCGGCCACGATCGTGGTGCCGTGCGGCAGCTCCTGGCCGCCCGCGCTCGCACCGGCGCCGACCGCCGCGGTCACCGCGCCGGGGATCGAGCCGGCCTGACCGCCGCCCCGGCCGGGCAGCAGCTCGGGCGCCGCCGCGGCGAGGAAGTCGCTGAATGACGATGACCCGGCCGCGAGGAACGCCGACGCCTGCCACCGTGCCTGAGGTTCAATGCCGCCCACCGCACATGTCCTTCCCGGCCCACTCCGAGGCGAGCGGTCGCCGCCTCATCCCGCAATCAGTTAGACCCTATGCCTGGCGCGGCCTGCGGCGCGCCCGGGGATGCTGGCGTTCGCTCAGGGCTGTGCTAACCCGGGGCCGGTTACTCCCCGCCTTTCTGGACGTAGGACCGGACGAACTCTTCGGCGTTCTCCTCGAGCACTTCGTCGATCTCGTCGAGGATCGCGTCTACGTCGTCGGTCAGCTTGTCCTGCCGCTCCCGGACCTCATCGGTCTCCTGCGGCGCGGTCTCCTGCTCTTCCTCGGTGCGCCGGGAAGTCTGCCGCTGCCCGCCGGTGTCCTTCGTCGCCATCCTCGAAACCTCCGTGCTCCGCGGTGCCGTCCGCGGTTCTTGTAACGCTTATCCTCGCCTGCCCATGCCCCATCCAACCCTGGACCAGAGCATCGGTATCACGTCGAGACAACTCGTGGCCAGGATAGACACAGCCACACGAGTTACGTCGAGGGCAAGTTAGTGCTATTTACGGCCTTAGCGACGCTTTGCCCGGCGGGGCTAGTCCTTGCCGGTGAGCGCGGCGACCAGTTCGCTCGCGGTCTCGCACTTGTCCAGCAGGTCGCCGACATGCGCCTTGGTGCCGCGCATCGGCTCCAGGGTGGGCACCCGCTGCAGCGACTCCCTGCCCGGTATGTCGAAAATAACCGAATCCCACGACGCCGCCGCCACCGCGTCCGGGTACTTCCGCAGGCACCGGCCGCGGAAGTAGGCCCTGGTGTCCTCAGGCGGCTCGTCCATGGCCCGCAGCACGGCCCGCTCGGTCGTCAGCCGCTGTATCCGGCCGCGCTCGGCCAGCCGGTTGTACAGGCCGCGGTCGGGCCGCACGTCCGCGTACTGGAGGTCGACCAGCTGCAGCCGCGGGTGGCCCCAGGACAGGCCGTCCCTGGACCGGTAACCCTCCAGGATCTCCAGCTTCGCCACCCAGTCCAGCTCGTGCGCCAGCTGCATCGGATCCTCGGCCAGCCGGCCCAGCACGCTCTCCCAGCGGTTCAGCACGTCGCTGGTGACGTCGTCGACGTCCGCCCCGTACTTGTCCTCGCTGAATTTCCTGGCCAGTTCCAGGTACTCCAGCTGCAGTTGCACGGCCGTCATCTTGCGGCCGTCCCGCAGCGTCACCAGGTGCCGCAGGCTCGGGTCGTGCGAGATCGCTCGCAGCTCCGCCACCGGCGATTCGATGGCCAGGTCGGCAGCCAGGAACCGGTCCTCGATCATGGCCAGCACCAGCGAGGTGGTGCCGAGCTTCAGGAAGGTCGAGATCTCGCTCATGTTGGCGTCGCCGATGATGACGTGCAGCCGGCGGTACTTGTCCGGGTCCGCGTGCGGCTCGTCTCTGGTGTTGATGATCGGCCGCTTGAGCGTCGTCTCCAGGCCGACCTCGACCTCGAAGAAATCCGCCCGCTGGCTGAGCTGGAAACCCTCGTCGCGCCCGTCCGCGCCCTGGCCGACGCGACCCGCCCCGCACACTACCTGCCGGGATACGAAGAACGGCGTCAGGTGCCTGACGATGTCGGCGAACGGAGTCGACCGGCTCATCAGGTAGTTCTCGTGGCAGCCGTACGAAGCGCCCTTATTGTCGGTGTTGTTCTTGTAGAGCTGGATGGCCGGCCCGCCCGGCAGCGCCGCTGCCCTGGTGGCCGCCTCGGCCATCACCCGCTCGCCCGCCTTGTCCCACAGGACCGCGTCCATCGGGTTAGTGCACTCGGGCGCCGAGTACTCCGGGTGCGCGTGGTCCACGTAGAGCCGGGCGCCGTTGGTCAGGATCACGTTGGCCAGGCCCAGATCCTCGTCGGTCAGCTGGGAGGCGTCGGCCGCCTCGGCCGCCAGATCGAAGCCCCTGGCGTCGCGCAGCGGGTTCTCCTCCTCGAAGTCCCACCGCGCCCGGCGCGCCCGGGCCGTGGTCGCGGCTTGGTAAGCGTTCACCACCTGGGAGGAGCTGACCATGGCATTCGCGCCCGGCTGGCCGGGCACGGAAATGCCGTACTCGGTCTCGATGCCCATGACCCGGCGCGCGCTCATGTCTAAGAGCCTAATGCCGTGGGCCTCGCGCCCCGCACGCCGCGCCTGGCGGAGTGCAACTTCGCCAGCCACCGCATGCCCGCGGGGGTACGGGGGTCGCCCCCCGGGCTAGCAGGCCTGTGGGCTCAGGTCGGGCGAAGCCTGACCTGAAGCTCACAGGTACTGGCCGGTGTTGGCGACGGTGTCGATCGACCGGCCCGCCTCGGTCCCGCTCTTGCCGGAGATGAGGGTGCGGATGTACACGATCCGCTCGCCCTTCTTGCCGGAGATGCGCGCCCAGTCGTCCGGGTTCGTCGTGTTGGGCAGGTCCTCGTTCTCCTTGAACTCGTCCACGCACGCGGCCAGCAGGTGCGAGACGCGCAGGCCCTTCTGCCCGGTCTCCAGGAACTCCTTGATCGCCATCTTCTTCGCCCGGTCCACGATGTTCTGGATCATCGCGCCGGAGTTGAAGTCGCGGAAGTACAGGACTTCCTTGTCGCCGTTGGCGTAGGTGACCTCGAGGAAGCGGTTCTCCTCGGTCTCCGAGTACATGCGCTCGACCACGCGCTGGATCATCGCGGCGACGGTGGCGTCCGAGTTGCCGCCGTGCTCGGACATGTCGTCCGGGTGCAGCGGCAGATCGGCCTGCACGTACTTGGAGAAGATGTCGCGCGCCGCCTCGGCGTCCGGACGCTCGATCTTGATCTTCACGTCCAGCCGGCCCGGCCGCAGGATGGCCGGGTCGATCATGTCCTCCCGGTTGGAGGCGCCGATGACGATGACGTTCTCCAGGCCCTCCACGCCGTCGATCTCGCTCAGCAACTGCGGCACGATCGTGTTCTCGACGTCACTGGAGACGCCCGAGCCGCGGGTGCGGAAGATCGAGTCCATCTCGTCGAAGAACACGATGACCGGCATGCCCTCGCTGGCCTTCTCGCGCGCCCGCTGGAAGACCAGCCGGATGTGCCGCTCGGTCTCGCCCACGTACTTGTTCAGCAGCTCCGGGCCCTTGATGTTGAGGAAGAAGCTGCGCCGCTCCTTGACGTCGCCATCGCCGTCACCGTCCTGCGCGTCCCGCGCCGTCCGGGCCGCGACCTGCTTGGCCAGCGAGTTCGCGACCGCCTTGGCGATCAGCGTCTTGCCGCAGCCGGGCGGCCCGTAGAGCAGCACGCCCTTCGGCGGGCGCAGCTTGTGCTCGCGGAACAGGTCCGCGTGCAGGTACGGCAGCTCGATCGCGTCCCGGATCTGCTCGATCTGCGGGCCGAGCCCGCCGATCTCGGAGTAGGACATGTCCGGGACTTCCTCGAGGATGAGCTCCTCGACCTCAGCCTTCGGGATCCGCTCGTAGACGTAGCCCGAGCGCGGCTCCAGCAGCAGCGAGTCGCCAGACCGCAGCGTCGCCGACATCAGCGGCTCGGCCAGCCGCGCGACCCGCTCCTCGTCGGCGTGCGAGATCACCAGCGCGCGGTCGCCGCCGTCGAGGATCTCCTTCAGCATGACGACTTCGCCGATGGTCTCGTAGCCCTGCGCGATCACGATGTTCAGCGCCTCGTTGAGCACGACCTCCTGGCCGGGCCTGAGCGCCTCCAGGTCGATGCCAGGGCTGACGCTGACGCGCATCTTGCGTCCGCCGGTGAAGACGTCGGCGGTGCCCTCCTCGGTCGCCGCCAGGAACACGCCGAAGCCGCTCGGCGGCTGGGCGAGCCGGTCGACCTCTTCCTTCAGCGCGATGATCTGATCGCGCGCTTCGCGCAGCGTGCTCGCGAGCCGCTCGTTCTGGCCGGTGATAGCCGCCAGGTTCGCCTCGGCCTCACGCAGCCGCTGCTCGATCAGATGGGTCTGGCGCGGCGAGTCGGCAAGCCGGCCACGCAGTGCCGCGACCTCCTCTTCGAGGAAGGAGATCTGCGTGGTCAGGACCTTGACCTCGTCGTCGTGCCGGCCGGAGTGAACGTTGTCGTCACGAGAGGCCATGCCCCTCACCCCCTCCCGGAGAGCTGAGTTACCTAGACCCTACCTATCAAGACCCGCTTCGTAACCTGGCGGCAGGCCCGTTAGGCCGCATTCTGCGTCACGATCCGGGAAACTGGCTACCCCTGTGACGGCGTGGCGGCGCAAATCAGGCCCTGTCCGGCCCGGGATCGGCCTATTCCGGGCCGGCATCCGCCGGTTCCGGCCCGGCCAGCGCTGCCTCGGCCAGTTCGGCCTCCGCGCCCTTGGACGGACGCCGCCGGCGCGGCGGGGCGGTGACTCCGTCGGCCAGCCGGCGCGCGGTCACCAGGAAGCCCGTATGCCCCACCATCCGGTGCTCGGGCCGCACCGCCAGCCCGTCGACATGCCAGCCGCGCTGCAGCGTCTCCCAGGCGGCCGGCTCGGCGAAGTTGCCCTGCTCCCGCAGCGCGCTCACCGTCCGGGCGAGCTGCGTCGTCGTCGCGACGTAGCAGCACACCAGTCCGCCGGGGATCAGCATCGCCGCCGCGGCGTGCGCGTGCTCCCACGGCGCGAGCATGTCGAGCACGACCCGGTCCGCGTCGGTGATGCCCGCGCCGTCCAGGTCGCCGACGATCAGCCGCCACGCCGGGTGCGGCCCGCCGAAATACTGCGCCACATTGGACGCGGCGATCTCCGCGAACTCGGGCCGCCGCTCGAACGACAGGAGCCGGCCAGACTCGCCCACCGCGCGCAGCAGCCAGCACGACAGCGCGCCCGAGCCCGCGCCGGCCTCGATCACATGCGCGCCGGGAAAAATGTCGGCCAGCGCGACGATCTGCGCGGCATCCTTCGGGTAGATCACGGCGGCGCCGCGCGGCATGGACAGCGCATAGTCGGCCAGCAGCGGCCGCAGCGCGATATAGGCGGTGCCGCCCGCGGACATGACGACGGAGCCCTCGGGCTGCCCGATGAGGTCATCGTGGGCCAGCGCGCCGCGATGGGTGTGGAACGACTTGCCCGCGGTCAGCACCAGCCGGTGCTGACGGCCCTTCGGATCGGTCAGCTGGACCTGGTCGCCGGGCGCAAACGGTCCGCGCCGCATCGTGATCACAGCTAGCTAGGCTAACGGCGGATTCGCGCGCCGCTGACTAGACGGCTCCGAAGGCCAGGTCGAGATCGGACCTCGCGAGCACGCCGTAGACCTGCCCTGACGGCTCTACCAGCAGGTACTCGGACGCGGGCACCTTGGAGACCGCCTCGATGAGGTCCATGCCCGACAGGTCCGCCGGCAAGATCATGCCGTCGTCCAGCGTCCGGGCCAGGGATCCGGCGTCTACCCACGGCCGGCGCTGCTCCGGCGTGGCCATCACCGCGCCCTCGTTCACGATCGCGATGGGCTTAGAGTCGTGGTCCACCACCACCAGCGCCCTGGCCTGGGCCAGGTCAGCCCGCCGCATGGCCTCCGCCAGCGGCAGCGACGACTGCACCGGGATCGCCCGCCGGGCCAGCGTCCGGGCCTGCAGCGAGGGCAGCCGCTCCCTGATCTTGGCCGACCGCAGCGCCTGCCCGGCGCTCATCCACATGAAGATCGCGACGACGACCAGCCACAGACCGTACGGGCCGCCGATGCTGAAGTTGCCCAGCGCCGACACCGTCATCGGCGCGAGCACCAGGACGATGGCCAGGATCCGGCCCGCCCAGGCGGCCATCACCGTGGCCGACCCGGCGTTGCCGGTCAGCTTCCACAGCCCTGCCCGCAGCACCCGGCCGCCGTCCAGCGGCAGGCCCGGCAGCATGTTGAAGATCGCCACCAGCAGGTTCGAGAACACGACCAGGTCGAGGATGGCGTGCACCACCCCGGTGGAGTGCACCAGCCGTGCCGAGCGCGTAGCCGACGCCGGCGATGACCAGGGACATGGCCGGCCCGGCGATCGACACCAGGAATTCCTGACCTGGCGTGGGCGGCTCCGGCTCGATGACGGAGAACCCGCCGAGCGGGTACAGCACGATTCGTTTCACCGGCAGCTTGAACGCCTTGGCCACGAGGCTGTGGCTGAGCTCGTGCAGCAGCACGGAGACGTAGAGCAGGATCACGAACGCGGCCGCGACGCCGTACCGGGCGACCGGGCCGTGCAGGCTGCCTGGCAGCGACCCCTGCGCCCCGCCGTAGAGCGCCACCAGCACGGCGGCGACCAGCACGAGGTAGGGCGAGACGTACACCGGGATGCCGAACGGCCTGCCGATGATCAGGCCCTGCCTAGGGTCGTACCGGCGCCCGGACGCGGGGTCCTGCGAGGGTCCGCCAGTGCGCTGCGGCCCGCCATTCATGCTGGGTCCTGCCACGTATAGATGCTACGCGGTGCGAGCTGCTAGGAGCGCATCTGAGCTGGCCGGACCGCGGCGATTCTGGCGGCGGCCCCGGCGTTCGGCCGGTGACTGTCGGAGCGCTCCCCTAGTCTGCGAACATGAGCGACACCATCAGCGAGGCCGCGGGCGGGACCGCTCCGGCCGGCATCGCTCCGGCCGGACATCGGCTCCGGCCGGCCCCGGTCCGGCGGCCGAAGAGGCACCAGGGCCGAGCCTGTCGCCGTCGCGGGCGTCCGACTTCATGACCTGCCCGCTGCTGTACCGGTTCCGGGTGATCGACAAGCTGCCCGAGCCGCCAAGCCAGGCCGCGGCCAGGGGCACCCTGGTGCACGCGGTGCTGGAACGGCTGTTCGACGAGCCGGCCGCCGGGCGGACCCCGCAGGCGGCCCGCGACCTGCTGCCCGGCCAGTGGGACCGGCTGCTCGCCGAGGTGCCCGAGCTCGGGACCATGTTCGCCGGCGACGCGGAGCAGGCGGCCTGGTTCGAGGGCGCCTGCGAGATGCTCGACCGGTACTTCACCTTGGAGGATCCGACCCGGCTGGAGCCCTACCAGCGCGAGATGTCGGTGCACGCCATGCTGGCGTCAGGCCTGGCCCTGCGCGGCTATATCGACCGGCTCGACGTGGCTCCGACCGGCGAGGTCCGGGTCGTCGACTACAAGACCGGGATCGCGCCGCGAGAGGAGTACGAAGCGCGCGCGCTGTTCCAGATGAAGTTCTACGCCGTCGCGCTCTGGCGCGCTGGCGGAGCGGTCCCGCGCATGCTCCAGCTCATCTACCTCGGGAATGGCGAGATCGTCAGGTACATGCCGGACGAGGCCGACTTGGTGGCGACCGAGCGCAAGATCAACGCGCTGTGGCAGGCGATCGATCGCGCGCGGACCAGCGGCGACTGGCGGCCGCGTCCGGGCCGGCTGTGCTCGTGGTGCTCGCACCAGGACCTCTGCCCGGCCTACGGCGGCACCCCGCCGCCGCTGCCGGCCACGGAGCCGTCGACCGCCAGGCCGGGCTACACGGCCGTGCCCGCGCAGGCGCCGCCGCACGCGGCCGAGTCCATCGCGGCCGAGGCCCCGGCTGACGCCAGCTAAGCCAGCGGCCGGGCACGGCGTACCGTCGGGCCCGCGCCACCGGAATACGGCAGCCCACAGGTCCCGCTACTTCTGCCGGCCGAGTACCGCGTAGTTGTACGTGCCGTAGACGGCATCCACGTACACATTCGTCAGGCCCGGCGGCCGGTACAACAGCACCTTCTGGTAGACGATCGGCAAGATCGCGGCGTCCTTCATGATCTGCAGGTCGATCTTCGGCCAGATGGCCGTCGCCGCGGCCGGACTGAGAGTGGTCGTCGCCCGGTTGAACAGGCGGTTGATCACCGGGTCGCTGAGCTCGGAGATATTGACGTTCCCCACCGGGCTGATCGCGCTGCCGTCGGATAGCGCATACAGGAACGCGTACCCGTCCGGCCAGTCAGCACCCCAGCTGCCGAGGGCCAGGCCGATGTCGTGCGCGTGCACGTAGCCGGGCACGCCGACGAAGTTCGTGTAGTACTTCTCGGCCGGGAAGCCCCGCAGCGTGGTGCTGATGCCGACCTTCCGCAGCGCCGCCCGCAGCGCGGCCGCCGCCTGCCGGTCACCGGGCGAGTCCGTCCGGTAGGCGATGGTGAAGCTGAAGCCGCCGGGCTTGCCGCACTGGCGCAGCTGGGCCTTCGCGTCCCTGGCGTCGCCGCCCGGCATCGACGTCGCCTGGTACAAGTCGAAGTTCCGGTAGCCGACGACGGTCGGCGGCAGCACGGTGCTGGCGATCTGGCCGCCCGCCACCGGGCCGCCGTACGCGCCCTGCAGCGCGGTCTTGTCGGCCGCGTACTCGATCGCCGCGCGGCAGTGCAGGTTCGGGATCACCGCGGTGTTGATGTAGGCGAACCGGAGGAAGCCGTTGACCGGATCGTCGGAGTCGGCCTTCAGCGCCGGGCTCGCCAGGATCTGATCCTGCGCCGCCGGCACGCCGGCGCCGCGGAGGTCCAGCTGCGCCTTATTCGCCAGCAGGTCCTGGTCCAGGGCCGACTGGTTCGCGCTCAGATTGACCACGATCTTGCTGGCCAGTTGCTTGGCCTGCGGGTCGGTCGACGCGTTCCAGTACCGGTTCGGCACGAGCGTGAGCTGCTTGCCCGGCGTGTAACTCTCGAACTGGTACGGCCCGGTCGACTCGGGGTCGCGCTGGAATTGCGCGCCGCCGTGCACACCGGTGTCCCAGGACGGCTCCACCGGGGTGCTCTGCGGCAGGGCGACCACGTAGTTGAAGTCGGCGAACGGCTGGTTCAGGTGGAATACGACCGTGGTCGAATCGGGGGTGGTCACCGACGACAGCCCCATGACGTTCCTCGCCCGGTCCACGTACGGTCCCGGATACGTGTTGTCCTGCAGCAGCGCCTGGTAGTAGATCGGCCCGGCCGGCAGGATCCTCCGGGCGAACGACCGCTCGACGCCGTACTTCACGTCGGCCGCGGTGACCGGGTCGCCGTTCTGGAACTTCACGTTCGGCTTGAGATGGTAGGTCCAGACCCGGCCGCCGTCGCTTGGCCTGCCGAGGCCGGTGGCCAGGCTCGGGACCAGCTGCAGCCCGCACTGGCCCGGGCAGGACTTGTAAGTCAGCAGCTGCATGCTGTACAGCCGAACGAAATCCCACATGTAGGCGGAGTACATGTTCTGATAGTCCGTCGAGTTAGACGTGCCGGTCAGGTTCCACGTCATCGTCCCGCCGGTGGCCGCGGACGGGTTGACCACACCGGAGATGGCAGCGCCGTAGCTGCTGTCCGGGCCGGGCGATGTGGTCGGGCCGTGCGAGCGAGCCGGCTGACCCGCTGAGGCGCCGCTGCCACCGCAGGCGGCCAGGATCAGCGCCACCGCCGTGGCTAAAGCGCCCAGCCCCGCTGCCTGCCTCCGGATCATCGGGCATGCGCCTCCTCGCTCCGGCACCGTCCGGCGCATTGGTCCTTCCTGCGAGCTTCGCAAGTTTCCGCAGGCAGGCCAAGCCCCGGCGGCGGTTCTGCCGCGATTGTTACTGACGAAAGCGGACATAGGGCCGATCCCGACGCGCGCGCACTCCGCTCGCTCGCCCGCCCGGCTCTATGCTGACCGCGTGCAGAACGCGGACCGATGACCTTCCCGTCAGCGCAGCCGGATGACACGGACGGCGTCCCGCAGCTGACGATGACCGTCGAAGACGTCTTCTACATCAAGGCCGCGGCCCGGCCGGCGTCGGCCTGCTCGCGGGCGACGGGCTGCTGGGGACCGGCCTGCGCGAAACTCGCCTGCCGCCAGGAATGACCGCAGACCCGGCTACTTAATCCCGCGCCGCCGCAGGATCTCCTCGACATCGCCCATGTCGTCGTTGGCCGGCGGCGGGGCTTGCCGCTGGGCCGGCTGCACCGCGGCCGGCTCGGGCTGGCCCGCCCGGACCCGCTCGCGCCGCTTCTTGTTGCGCTTGCGGGTACCGCCGACCAGCGGGATGCCACCCGAGACCAGGAACAGCAGGACGGCCAGGCAGGCCAGGATCACGCCGAGCCAGGCCTTCGGCGAGAAGACGAACGCGCTCGCGAACTGCACGATCGCCGAACCGATGTGACCCACCAGCCGAACCGCGCCCGTCAGCCACATCGCCAGCGGCAGCAGCGACCAGGCGGCGCCGCGCAGACCGCTGCGCAGGCCCTTCTTGCGCCAGGCGATGAAACTGAGGACAAGACCGACAATTGTGACAGTTAGACATACGGGAAACGTTGCGATGTTCAGCCAGGTCCCCACTGTCGCCTCCCCCGGTGAGGCCGCCCTCCGGCCGGGCAGCCAAGGAGCTTTCCTCCATGGTGGCACAGTTCTGGCAGTCTGCCGTACAGCACGGGGCCCGGCCCGGCCACGGAGCTACACGCGCAGCCGGTCGAACTCCGTCTGCAGCCGGGCCACGGTGACGCCCGGCCAGGGTGCTGAGAACCAGTCGCCGCGGCGCCGCCGGGATGGACACGACGCCGGGCACGGCGACCACCACGCAGCCCGCGGCCTCGGCGGCGGCGACGCCATTGCGTGAGTCCTCGATCACCAGGCACCGGCGCGGATCGACCGCCAGCTTCTGCGCGGCCAGCAGGTACCCCTCGGGGTCGGGCTTGCAGGCCGAGACGTCCTCGGCGCAGATGGTCACCGGGAAGGCCGTCCCGAACCGGGCCAGGACGGCGTCCATGATCACCCGCTCGGAGGACGTCACGAGTCCGTACGGCAGGCCGGCCGCGGCGACTTCGGCGACGAGCTCACCCGCGCCCGGCATGACCGGCAGCGGAGCGGCCGCGAGCAGCTCGATCATCGACTCCGTCAGCCAGCTCTCGACGACCGCCGGATCGACGCGCCTCGTTCCCTTCTCGGAGCAGGTAGGCGACGGTCACCGCCATGGAGCCGCCGACCAGCACGTGCTGATCGCCGTCGCTCCAGCTCCCGCCCAGGCGCGCCATCACCCCGGACTCCGCCTGGAACCAGAGCGGCTCGGAGTTCACCAGGACTCCGTCCATGTCGAACAGGACGGCCTGCAGCTCGTCCGCGGCCGGGGGCGATGCGGATTGCAAAGATGGCACGGGCAGAATTATGCCGTTGCCGGCCGATGAGTGATCATCGCGGTGGTCGGCAGTGAACCTGATCGGCCCCGTCTGACCCTGGTGCACGTAGGCTGACCGTATCCGCCCGGGCGCCGGTCCCGGCGGCGCGGCGAGGGAGGTGGCTGACGATAGAGCTGCAGTCCGTAGGCAAGCTGGAGTCGCCGGCGCTGATCGCGGCCTTCGAGGGCTGGAACGACGCAGGCGAGGCCGCGAGCGGAACCATCAGCCATCTCATCGAGGCGTGGAGCGCCACCCCGGCCGGAGAGATCGACCCGGAGGACTACTACGACTTCCAGGTCACCAGGCCGGTGATGGACGTCAGCGAGGGCATGACCGAGCGGCTGGTCTGGCCGACCAGCAGGCTGGCGCTGGCCAAGCCGCCTGGCGTTGGCCGGGACGTGGTGCTGGTCCAGGGCATCGAGCCGAACATGCGCTGGCGCGGGTTCACGGCCGAGCTGGTCACCGCGTTCACCGAGCTGGGCGTCGAGATCGTCATCCTGCTCGGGGCGCTGCTGGCGGACTCGCCGCACACCAGGCCGGTGCCGGTGTCCGCGGCCGCCTCGGACGCCGCCCTGGCGGCCCAGCTCCATCTGGAGCCGGTCGATTACAAGGGGCCCACCGGGATCGTCGGCGTGCTGCAGCAGGCTTGCTCCGCCGCCGGGTTGTCGGCGGTATCCCTGTGGGCGGCCGTGCCGCACTACGTCGCCCAGCCGCCGAGCCCGAAGGCCACCCTGGCCCTGCTCCGCGGCATCGAGGACATCCTCGACATCTCCCTGCCGCTGGCCGACCTGCCCGCCGAGGCGCGCGCCTGGGAGCGCGGCGTAGACGAGCTGGCCGAGCAGGACGCCGAGGTGGCTGAGTACGTCCGGACCCTCGAGGAGGCCAAGGACGCCACCGACCTGCCCGAGGCGACCGGGGACGCCATCGCCAGGGAGTTCGAGCGGTACCTGCGCCGCCGCGGCGACCGCGGCGAGCACGGCGGCAGGTAGCTAGCCGGCGACGGGCCTGGCGGCTGCGGCTTGCAGCGCCGGGCCCGTTGTGCTGCGGTCGCTAGTGCAGCCGGACCCGGGGGTCGAGGACCGCGTAGAAGATGTCGACGATGATGTTGCAGACGACGATCGCCGTCGACGCGACGATGACGATGCCCAGGATCACCGGCAGGTCCTGCCTGTTGATCGACTGGAGGGCGAGTCCAGCCGAGCCCGGGCAGGCTGAAGACCTGCTCGGTCACGATCGCGCCGCCGAGCAGCGTGCCCACGTCGAGGCCGAACTGGGTCACCACCGGGGTGAGCGACGCCCGCAGGTTGTGCCGCATCACCACCCGCCGCTCGGACATGCCCTTGGATCGCGCGGTCCGGATGTAGTCCTCGCCGAACACGTCGAGCATCGAGCCGCGCGTGAGCCGGGTGTAGGTCGCCGCCTGACACCAGCGCGATCGTGAACCACGGCAGGATCATAGTCGTGCGCCCAGGTCAGCGGATTCTGAGGTGAAGGCCGCCAGGCGGACCTGGCGCCGGGAAGATCGGCATGTCGTGCGTGGTCAGCGTGTAGTAGAGGATCCAGATGAACAGCAGGCCCAGCACGAACGTCGGCATCGAGTAGAACACCAGCGCCTGGGTGGTGAAGGCCCGGTCCAGCACCGACCGGGTCCGCACCGCGGACAGGATGCCAGTGGCCAGGCCGATGACCAGCCAGATGCACCGAGGCGCCAATGACCAGCGACAGGGTGATCGGGAGTGCCTCCCGAGCGTCGTCGTCACCGGCAGGTGGTTGTAGTAGTCCGTCCCGAGGTTGGGGCAGTGCAGCAGCTTCTCCATGTAGTGCCCGTAGGACGACATACCAGGGCTTGTCCAGCTAGAGCTGGTGCGCGACGGCGTGGACCTGCGCCGGGCGGCGCGACTTGCCGGCCAGCGCCCGCGCCACGCACTGGGCCGGGGCCGAGGAAGAAGATCGCGTACACAGTGCACAGTCATCAGCCAGAGCACCAGCAGGCCCTGCAGGATGCGGCGGATCAGGAATCGGGCCACTGCTAACTCCTAGACGTAAAGGTCGCCGCGAGGGTCAAAGGCATCCCTGACCCCGTCGCCGAAGATGTTGAACGCCAGCGTGGTGATCAGCAGCGCCAGCGCTGGGGAACAGCAGGTACCACCAGGGGCCGCTGAGGGCGATGCCGGACGCGGTGGAGATCATCTGGCCCCAGTCGGCCGTGGGCGGCTGCACGCCGACGCCGAGGAACGACAGCGTGGCCTCGCCGACGATCGTCGCCGGGATCAGCAGCGTGCTGTAGACGATCAGCGGAGCCAGCAGGTTCGGAAGGATGTCGACGAACATGATCCGCCACGGCCCCGCGCCCAGCGCCCGGGCCGCCTCGATGTACTCCTTCTCCTTGATCGACAGCACCTGCCCGCGGACCAGCCGCCCGATCGACGCCCAGCCGAAGAAACCCAGCACGATGATCACGATCGGCAGACCCGGGCCGATGATCCCGAAGATCGGGTGCACCACCGCCACCGAGAACAGCGCGATCGCGAACAGCAGGAACGGCACGGCCAGCAGCCAGTCCATGAACCGGGCCAGCACCGAGTCGACCAGCCCGCCGAAATACCCGGCGGCCAGGCCGATGACCGTCCCGCCAACCACCGTCACCGCCGGTCGCGACCACGCCGACGAACAGCGAGATCCGCGCCCCGTAGGCGATCCGCACCAGCAGGTCGCGGCCGAGATCGTCGGTGCCGAGCCAGAACGTGCCGTTCGGGCCGACCGGCTTGCCCGCCGCGGTACAGCCCGGTGGTCGGTGAACTGCTGCATGTTCCCGTGGCCGGTCAGCTCCGCGAAGATCGGCGCGCCGATCGCGCACGCCACGATCAGGATGATCACGCCCAGGCAGATCATCGCCGCCCGGTCCCGGCGCAGCCGCCGCAGCGCCAGCACCCACGGGCTCTTGCCCTCGATCTGCTTCTGCGCCATCGACAGCGACGACGTCGGCGGGTTCCGGGACTTCTGCGACTCCCCGACAGCCTGGATGTCATACGTCATATCTGAGCTTCCTCCTGCCCGAACCTTCAGGCGCCCGCGATCAGGCCGGACTCGACCACGCGCTGGTCCTCGGCGATCGCGGGCTTGGACGAGCGAGATGTCCTCGCCATCTTCGACCGGGAAATGACACGCGGCAAGGTGGTCGGCGTCGTCGCCGAGCCGGGTGATGAGCTCCGGCTCGTCGGTGACGCAGGTCTGCCTTGCCTTCGGGCAGCGCGGATGGAACCGGCAGCCAGACGGCGGGTGAATCGGCGACGGCACGTCGCCGGCCAGGATGATCCGCTCCCGCTGGTCGGCGTGCTCGGGATCGGGCAGGGGCACCGCGGACAGCAGCGCGTCGGTGTAGGGATGGCGCGGGTGGCTCCACATCTCATCGGCCGGCGCCTGCTCAGCGATCTTGCCCAGGTACATGACCGCCACCCGGTTGCTCACGTGCCGCACGACGGACAGGTCGTGGGCGATGAAGATATAGGTCAGGCCGAGCTCGCGCTGCAGGTCCGACAGCAGGTTGAGGATCTGGGCCTGGATCGACACGTCCAGCGCGGACACCGGCTCGTCGCAGATGATCAGCTTGGGCCGGAACGCCAGCGCGCGGGCCACGCCGATCCGCTGGCGCTGGCCGCCGGAGAACTCGGCCGGGAACCGGTTGAAGTGCTCCGGGTTGAGCCCGACCAGCTCCATCAGGTGCTGGACTTGGCGCTTGCGGTCCGTCGCCCTTGGCGGTCCGGTGGATCGCGAACGGGTCACCGATGATCGAGCCGACCCGGCGGCGCGGATTCAGCGAGCCGTACGGGTCCTGGAAGATCATCTGGATGTCGCGCCGCAGCGGGCGCATCTGGCGCGGCTTCAGGTCGGTGATGTCCTGGCCGTCGAACGAGATCTTGCCGCCGGTCACCGGGTACAGCCGGGCCACGCAGCGGGCCAGGGTGGACTTGCCGCAGCCGGTCTCGCCGACCAGGCCGAGCGTCTCGCCCCGGCGGACCTCCAGGCTAGACGCCCTCGACCGCGTGCACGAACTCGTGCTCGCGCTGAACAGCTTGCTCGACTTCACCGGGAAGTGCTTGACCAGGTTGTCGACCTGCAGCAGCACGTCGCCGGACGCCCGGCCTGGCGGTGGCGCCTGCCATTCGTGTGTCATCTCATCCCCTTACGCTTCGGCGCTGACCGGCAGCGACTGACCCAGCTTGACGCGCAGCGCCTGCCGGGCCGCGGAGTTGTGCGGCAGCCAGCACGCTGACAGGTGGCCGGGCTCTTCGCCCGCACGCTCGAGCGGCCGGCATCTCGGTGCGGCAGCGGTCCATGACGTAGGGGCAGCGGGCCGCGAACGGGCAGCCGGGCGGCACCGTGATGGGGCTCGGCGGCGTGCCGGGAATCGCGCGCAGCCGCTCCCGGTCTCCGCCGTAGGCTGGCAGCGACTGCAGCAGCCCCTCGGTGTAGGGGTGATGGAAGTTCTTGAAGGTGGTCACCCGGTCGGCCTTCTCCATGATCATGCCGCCGTACATCACCACCACGTCGTCGGCAACGTCAGCGATCACGCCGAGGTCGTGCGTGATCAGGATCACAGCAGTGCCGAACTCTTGCTGCAGCCGGTTGATCATCTGCAGCACCTGCGCCTGCACGGTCACGTCCAGCGCGGTCGTGGGCTCGTCGGCGATGAGCAGCGCCGGGTTCAGGGCCATCGCCATGGCGATCATCGCCCGCTGCCGCATGCCGCCGGAGAACTGGTGCGGGTAGTCATCGACCCGCCGGTCGGGCTGCGGGATGCCCACCAGCGTCAGCAGCTCGACCGCCCGCTTCTTGCGCGGCCTGCTTCGAGATCTCCTTGTCGTGCAGCCGGATCATCTCGACGATCTGCCAGCCGACCTTGTAGAACGGGTGCAGGCTCGACAGCGGGTCCTGGAAGATCATGCCGACCTTGGCGCCCGGACGCTGGCCATCTCGGCCTACCCATGGTGAGCAGGTCGCGGCCCTCGAACAGCGCCTGGCCCTCGACCTCGGCGCCGCGGGTCAGGCCCATGATCGTCTGGGTTGCCACGCTCTTACCTGAGCCGGACTCGCCGACGATGCCGAGCGTCTGGCCCGGCTCTACCTGGAATGTACAGGCCCCGGACGGCCCGGACGATGCCGTCATCGGTCCGGAAGGAGACATGCAGGTCTTTGACCTCGAGTAGCGCCACGCTGCTGCCCTGTACCTCTCGTAAAGATCTCGGCGATGCGCATCAGACGCCCGAAACTACGCGCAACGCCGATAACAGATTGTATCCGCTCAGTTCCCCTGCGCCAGACGGCCGCAGGGGAACCGGGCGAACTATTTCGCTAGAACTTTGCTACCGATCAGGCGCCTGGGGTGCTCATCCAGACGTTGGTCGGGTCGAAGTTCTGGATCGCCGGCACGTACACCGCGTTGTGCACGAAGCTGGAGTGGAAGTTGGGCTGCAGGTCCTGGGTGATCTGGAAGGTCGGTGCCTCCATCGTCACCTGCTGGTCGATCTTGCGCCCACAGCTTGCCCGCCGCCACCGTGGTCGGTCTGCGACTAGCGCCTGGGTGATCGCAGCGTTGACCGTCGGGTTGTTGTACTCGGAGAAGTTGCTGCCGACCGGCGGGAACGACGGGGCGCCGGAGTAGATCGGGCCGAAGAACGAGCTGCGCGGCGTCGCCGTACCAGTCCGGGCCCCAGCCCGACATCCCGATGTCCCAGGTGCCGTTCTTCGCGGTGCTCGGAACGGTCAGGTACTTGACGTACAGGTCAGCGGACGGAACCGCGAGGGCCTTCAGGTGAATGCCCGCGGCGGCCATGTCGGCCTGCATGGTCTGGTACATCTTCGGCTCGGAGGTGGACTCCGCGTTGTAGAGGACCGTGAGGTTCAGCCCGTTCGGGTAGCCCGCGGCCTTCAGCATGGACTTGGCCTTGGCCGGGTTGTACGGGAACGGGTTGTAGTTGGCCGGCACGTACTGCGCGCCGTTGATGCCGTTCGGCAGGATGTGGGTCAGCGGCGGGCTGACCTGCGGGCCGCCCAGGTCCTGGATCAGGTGCGCCCGGTTGATCGCGTAGCTCAGCGCCTGCCGAACCGCGACCTTGCCCAGCGCCCCGCCGTTGTTCGGCGAGACGGTGTTGAAGTCGAGGTACGGGTTGGAGCCGAAAGTCGGGCCGAGGTTGAAGTCCTTGCCGCCCGCCTTCATCTGGGTGATGAGGCCCGGCAGCGACGCGGTCGGCGGGAAGCTGTTGAACTCCATGCCGCCCGACGGCGTGTTGGTCTGCAGGATCTGCTGGACCGTGATCGGGTTACCGGTCTCGGTCGACGTTGACCGCGTCGACGTAGGCCTTGCGGATCGGGTCGGTGGAGGCATTCCAGGCCGGGTTGCGGACCAGCTGGATCGACTTGGCCGGCGACGTACGACTTGATCTGGTACGGGCCGTCAGCGATGCATGTGCGTCTCCGACGCCACGCTGCCCGGCAGGTAGTTCAGGCTCTCGACCGGGGCCGGGTTGAACGCGGGCAGGGTCAGCGTCGGGGAAGTACGATGGTCGGCTGGGTCAGGTTGTAGGTGATCGTGTTGCCGCTCGCCGTCACGCCCGAGATGTTGTTGTTGTTGATGTAGTTCTTGATCGCCGAGACCGAGGTCGGGGAGACCTTGGCGAAGCCCGCGCAGAACGTGCTGTAGCCGACGATGAGGCCCGCGAAGTCCGGCCGGCCGCCGAAGCTGGTCGGCGTCGGGTTGCAGGACCGCTTGAGGCCGAGGACCGCGTCGGCGCCGGTGACCTGCCGGGCCGGGCTGGTGTTCCACATCGCGCCGGACCGGATCGTGACCGTGAAGGTCTTGCTGCCGTTGGAGACGGTCGGCAGCGCCGTGGCCAGGTCGGGCGCCACCGTGGTGGCCTTGCCCGGAATGGCCGGGTAGGCATACAGGCCGCGCAGGTACATCCGCTGCGGTCAGGCCGCCGATGGTGTAGTAGCTGGCGTTGTAGTCCATCCAGTCGACGTCGCCGTCGCCCAGCATGTTCAGCGTGCCGCCCTTGACGGCGTGCCGGTACCCGGATTGAGAGCCTGGACTGCCGTTGGTGAGCGGTTGGCCGATTGTTGCCGCCGCCGGTCCCACCACCCGTTTAGTTGAGCCGCCGCAGGCGGCGGCGGTCATCGCGAGCACAGCCAGGCTGGCGACGGCCAGAGAACCCCGTGTGCGTGTCCGCATCGTTGCTCTCTCCTCCTTAATGGTTTCGTGATCCGCAACCGACCTTGCGGCGCTGACTGCGGGGGGCAAGCGCCCCGGCACCACGGCACGTCACTAGACGGCCTGGCCGTGATCTTACGTCCGGTACGTCCGTTGTCGAGACCTCTGTCAGCCACCTGCATCAATCGTGATGCGACGGTGACCTGCTGCTTATCGGACCGCAACGAGTAACGCCGGAAGGCGCTATATCGCACCATCCGGGTGGGTTGCGGACCTGCTCAGGCCCGCCCTGACGCCATTTCGCGATGGTCTCGCCCTATACGGGCGGCCACGGAATCGCGGGCCAGTCGGCCGGCGGCAGCGGGTGGACTTGATGCTCCAGCAGCAGCTCCACGCGCTGGCGCGTGGCCGTCAGCTCCGCCGGTGTCAGCCAGCAGGACAGTTCGGCGGCCAGCTTACCGCCGGACAGGGAGCCTCGCAGGTGGGAAAGGGCGGCGATCGACCGTTTTGGTATGGGTTTACCTCGCCACTGCCACAACACGGTGCGCAGCTTGTACTCCACGCCGAAGCAAACCCCGTGGTCACAGCCGTAAAGGTGGCCGTCGGGCACGGGCAGCAGGTGGCCGATCTTCCGGTCTGCGTTATTGATCACAGCGTCGAAGACCGCCATCTCGCGCAGGCCCTGGTGGTCGGTGCGGCGGGCCAGCGCCACCAGATCGACAGCGGTATCCGCGTCGATCCAGAGCTGGCACATGCCGGGCCCGTACGGGCCGTCCCGGTACACCGTGGGCGGCACGACGTTCCAGCCCGCCTGCCGGGACAAGGTGTAGGCGGCCAGTTCCCGGCCTGCCAGCGTGCCGTCAGGGAAGTCCCACAGCGGCCGCTCCCCCGCGACTGGCTTGTAGACGCAGGCGGCGGTCGTGTCCCCGGCGCTGATCTGGCAGTACAAGGTCGCGTTGGACGCGTCGGCCAGCCGCCCCAGCACAGTCAGCTCACCGTCGGCCAGCAGCTCTAGCACGGCTGCCTCGGTGAGGCCGTGCTGTATTGCCCGCGGCACCCCGCCACCGCCAGCGCGCTCGTCCGGCACCGGCAGGTCGGCTGCGGCGGGCTCAGCCATGCCCGACCCGGTGGCCGTTCTGCCGCGGGCAGATGTGCCCGGCCGGATCGAGCGGCAGCCCGCAAAGCGGGCACGGCGGCCTGCCCTGGCTGACCACCTTCAGCGCCCGGCGCGAGAACGCACGGGCGTCGGCGACGGTGATCCGCACCCGCAGGATGGCCGGGCCGTCCTCGGGCACGTCATCGCTCAGCGGCTCCAGCGGCTCATCGGTGAGCTCCTGAGCCTCGATGATCACCCGCTCGCCGTCGTGATCCCAGGCGAGCGCGATCGCGCCGACCGTGAAGTCCTCGCTGAGCGGGAGGTCGAGCGGACCGTCGTCGCCGGTCGGCGACGACCCGCCGGGCTGATCCCCGGCGACGTCCGCGCCGGTCCTGCGCCCGACCTCGTCCAGCAGCTCGTCCAGCCGCTCCGCCAGCTGCTCGACCTGGCCCTTCTCCAGGGCCACGCTGGTCGTCATCGCGCCCGAGCGCGCCTGCAGGTAGAACGTGCGCTCGCCTGGCTGACCGACGGTGCCCGCGACGAATCGATCGGGCGGGTCGTACGAGTAGACCGGCATTACCATCCCTCCGCGCCGCACAGCCAGCTAACCACGCTGCCATACCTGGCAGGTACCCGCAGACGGTGTTGCCCGCGGGCCGTGAGGCCCAGGCTACCGGCGCGGGCCTGCCTGCACGCAGTCGCCCGACGCGCGCGCCGCGGCTACGGCGCGCCCCCGCCGTCAACGCCTGCGCCCCCGCCGATCTGGGCGTCCGTTTCCGCCGCTGCGGCCGGTCGGGCAGGCTTCGCCGCAAGCGCGGCCAGCCCCGCGGAATCGGAACTCGTGTCGTTCATCCGGAGCACGAACGGGCGCAGCGCGGTGTACCGGACGACGCTCAGCGAGCACGGGTCGGCCTGAATCCGCTGCGACATGTCCAGGTGCATACCGAGCGCGTCCGCGAGGATCGCCTTGATCACGTCGCCGTGCGAGCAGATGAGATAAACGGCGTCGCGGCCGAGCCTGCAGTTCCAGTCGCGCACGGCCGACACCGCGCGCTGCTGCATCGCGATCATCGACTCGCCATCCGGGCCGGGGAACCGGACGGCGCTCGGGTGCGCCTGGACGACGCGCCAGAGCGGCTCGCGCGCCAGCTGCCGCAGCGACTTCCCGGTCCAGTCTCCGTACCGGCACTCGCCGAGCCGCTCGTCGGTCTGAACCACCACGCGGCCGCCGTCGGCGGGCTGGCCGTTGCTGGCCTGGCCGGCGCTGATGATCTCCGCCGTCTGCTGGCACCGCTCCAGCGGGCTGCTCACGATCGCGGCCAGGCGCAGCCCGGCCAGCCGGCCAGCAACCGTCGTGGCCTGCTGCCGGCCGCGGTCATCCAGGCCGATGCCGGGCAGCCAGCCGGTCAGCGCCTTGCCGGTCGAGGCCGTCAGGCCGTGCCGGACGATGAGGACCGTCGTCATAGCCAGCCGGAGTCGCTGCCAGGCCGCCAGTGCGGGAAATAGGTCATGCCACGACTGTACGGCTCGGCTGCCCGCTCAGCCCTCGGGGCGCTTCTGGGCACCACCTTCCCTCGTCGCAAACCCCGCTCCTCAGTCCAGGCGGCGCCGCGCCCCTCCGGCTCGCTCGCCAGCGTGTCACGCGCCCATCGCGTGCACGCCGCCGTCCACGTGCACGATCTCGCCGGTCGTCGCCGGGAACCAGTCCGACAGCAGCGCGACGCAGCCCTTCGCGGCCGGCTCGGCGTCGGCCATGTCCCAGCTGAGCGGCGCGCGCTCGTTCCACAGTCCCTCGAAGTGCTCCGCGCCGGGGATGCTCCGCATGGCCATCGTCCGGATCGGCCCGGCCGCGATCAGGTTGACCCGGATGCTGTGCTTGCCGAGATCGCGGGCGAGGTAGCGGGTGGTGCTCTCCAGCGCTGCCTTCGCCACGCCCATCCAGTCGTAGGCGGGCCACGCCACGGTCGCGTCAAAGTCGAGCCCGACGATCGAGCCGCCCGCCTGCATCAGCGGCAGCGTCGCGATCGCCAGCGCCTTGAGCGAGTACGCGGACACGTGCACGGCCGAGGCGACGTCCTGCCACTCGGTCGTGAGGAAGTTGCCGCCGAGCGCCGCCTGCGGCGCGTTGGCGATCGCGTGCACGACGCCGTCAAGCCGGTCGGCATGCGCGGAGACCCGCTCCGCGAGCGACTCCAGCTGCGCCGGGTCGGTCACGTCGAGTTCCAGCACGGGCGGCGGATCGGGCAGCCGCTTGGCGATCCGCTCGACCAGGCTCAGCCGGCCAAAGCCCGTGAGCACGACCTTCGCGCCCTCTTGCTGTGCGATCCGCGCGACGTGGAACGCGATCGAGGAGTCCGTCAGTACCCCGGTGACCAGGATCTGCTTGCCGTCCAGAATGCCCATGGAGCTTCCCTTCGCTGACTGGCCTCAGTGGCCCATGCCAAGGCCGCCGTCCACCGGCAGCACCGCCCCGGTGATATAGGCAGCATCCGGGCCGGCCAGGAAGGCCACGGCACCGGCAATCTCTGCCGCCGACGCGAGCCTGGCCAGCGGCACGTTGGCCAGGATCGCCTGCTGCCGGTCCTCAGCCAGCGCCGCCGTCATGTCGGTCTCCACGAAGCCGGGCGCGACCACGTTCACGGTGATGCTGCGGCTGGCCAGTTCCCGCGCCAGGGACCGGCCGAAGCCGACAAGGCCGGCCTTCGAGGCCGCGTAGTTCGTCTGGCCGCCCGAGCCGAGCAGCCCGACCACCGACGAGATGAGGATGATCCGGCCGCGGCGCAGCTTGATCATCCCGCGCACGGCGCGCTTAGCGACCCGGTAGGCGCCGGTGAGATTGGTGTCGACGACGTCGGCGAAGTCGTCTTCGGACATCAGCGCGAGCAACTGATCCTTGGTGACGCCCGCGTTCGCGACGACGACCTCGACCGGGCCGTGCGCCTCTTCCGCGACCTTGAACGCCGCGTCGACCTGAGCGGTGTCGCGCACGTCGCACTTGGCCACGGTCAGCCCGTCGATCGGCTCGCCGGACCTGGAAGTGACGGTGACGGCGTCACCGTCGGCCGCGAGCCGCTGCGCGATCGCGAGTCCGATGCCTCGGTTGCCGCCGGTCACCAGGACAGATCGGGGCGCTGGGGGCGGTTGAGTCATATCGCTTATACCTTCCGTCGCCGCACATGCCCGGATGCAGCTGCTGACAATAACGCGAGCGAGCGTATCGCCGCTCGGGCCGCCGGGCAGGCCGGGGTGCCCGCCCGGCTGTCCGCCGCCGGGACGGGCCCGGCCGCCGCGAGCCGCAGGTCAGGAGTCCTCGAGCCGGAAGCCGACCTTGAGGCCGACCTGGAAGTGAGCCACGTCGCCGTCGACGATCTGACCGCGGATCTGGGTGACCTCGAACCAGTCCAGATGCCGCAGCGTCTGCGCGGCCCTGGTCAGCGCGCCCCGGATCGCGGGCTCGACGCCATCGGGGGACGTGCCGACAATCTCAGTGACCCGGTAGGTGCGATCAGTCATTTCTCTCCTGCCCTTCAGCCTGGTAAGACCCAGCTCTACCACTTGCCCCGCGCCGCCGGCCGGACGGCCCGCCGGCCCAGCTGAGCAGTTCCGGCCGGAACTACCCCGGGCGCTGGCAGCAGTCGCGCGGGCGGCATAACGTGGAGACGTGCGCAGTATCTCGCGGTCCCGACGCGATCGGGCCCACGTCGTCACCGAGGCCAGGACCGGGCACTCGGCTGACATCGCGTACCGGGAGCGCCGCTACCTCATCATGATGGGCATCCGGACGGTGTGCTTCATCACCGCCCTGGTGCTGTTCGTCAATCATCTCGGCTGGCTCACCGCGATCCCGCTTGTCGGCGCGCTCGTCATCCCCTACTTCGCGGTGATCTTCGCTAACGGCGGCCGGGAGCCCGGTGCCGCGCGCGGGTTCCGGCAGTACGAGCCGAATCTGCCCGAGCGGTACACGCCCCCGCCGGATACCGGGCCCCGCGGCCCCGGCGGCAGTCACCACGTTCCGCCGGCGTCGCCGTCCGGCCGCTAGCCACAGACAAGCTTTTCGCCTGCTCAGGCAGTCCGTTGGCGAGCCTTGACCGTCACATCGGCCGAATCCGGAGAGCCCGGTCAAATCGGTCTTTCGGTCGCACCTCTATCACCTAAACCCGGGTAAACCAGTGATATCCGTGGGACTGGACTGGATGCTGAGACATCCTCGTAATCCGGTCTTGACGCACTAGGGGGAGGTTCGGTGTAACATGCTTACCGGTGCTCTGGTCCCCCGCCGGGGCACCAACTGCCGGCGTTCCGGGCCCCCGTCGGAGCGCCGATGAATGCGACGCCGGGTGGTTTGCCCCCGTAGCCACCCGGCGTCGCTCTATGTCTGGGGGCCTTCGGCTCCGCAGACCGGAGGGCTCGCAGTGCTCGCCCGGGGGGAGACCCCCCGGAGCCCCCCACCACAAACCCGGCGCACGTGCCGTGGGATTTCAGAGCTGGCTCGGGGCCCCGCACAAACCCCGGCGGGCCCTCTGCGGCTGCAATGAGCGGGCACTCCGACAAGACGAACACTTAGGGCCCGGAGCGGTCCCCCTAAGTCTTCGCGCTGCTGTGCTGGCGGGGTCGTGGCGTGGGAAAACGGCTAATCGGTCTTGCTGAATTCGGCGATCGCGACGGCCATCATGATGACGCCCATTGATCGCGACGATGCCGAGCGACAGCCAGCGGCACGACTCAGCCGCCCCAGGTGATGCTCGGCGCGAACCGCGAGCTGATGGCCGCCCGCAGTGCGGGCGCCACGTTCAGGTGGCTGAACACCACGTGCCGCATCGGGCCCACGACGTACGTCAGCGGGTCCAGCCGGGTCAGCACGCTCAGCCAGGCGGGCAGCCCGGTCAGCGGGTACAGCGCGCCGGACAGCGGCGCAGTTTCTGCTCCGCGGTCAGGTAGCTGTCGAGCGTCGTGTCCTGGAAGACCAGGCCGATGTTGCGGCGCACCGCGTCCCGGCTGGTGGCCGAGTCGTGCCCGGCCACCAGCGCGCGGCCCGCGGTCGCGTTGGCCAGCGTGCAGAGGACCTTGATGGTGGTGGTCTTGCCCGCGCCGTTCGGCCCGAGGAAGCCGAAGGTTTCGCCCCTGGTCACCTCGAAGTCGATGCCGCGCACCGCCGCCACGTCCCCGTACCGCTTGACCAGGCCGGAGACCGAGATCACCGCGTTGCCAGACGGCTCCGCGTGATCCTGGTCCCGGCCGCGCTCCAGCCCGGCGTGCGCCGCCAAGGCTGTCTCCTTCTCCTGATCGCTCGCTATGAGCCTCATCACGTGGGCGGCGAGCAGCGGACCGGCGTCACTCTCCGGCATCGCTCGGCTCGTCGTCCGCGGCGAGGATCCGGTAGAGCGCCTTGCGGGTGTCGGTCAGCAGCTGCTTGGCCTGCCCGACCTGCGCCTCCGATCCGACCTGGACGACCTGCACCGCGGCCATGGCGACCTGCCCGATGAGGCTCCGCATCTCTGCGGCCACCCCGCCGGCGCCGCCGGTTACCTCGTCCCACGGTGCCCGCAACTCGTCGGCGTGCGAGTCCGCGTAAGCGCGGCCCTCGTCGGTGAGCTGGTACGCGCGCCGGCCGCCGTCGGCCGCCTCGGTACGGATCAGCCCCTCGTCCTCGAGCTGCTGCAGGGCCGGGTAGATCGAGCCGGGGCTCGGCCGCCATACGCCGCCGCTGCGCTCCCCGATCTCCTGGATGATCTGGTAGCCGTTCATGGGCTGCTCGGCGAGCAGCGCCAGCGCCGCCGCGCGGACATCACCGCGCCGGGCGCGACCGCCGCGACCGCCGCGGCCCTCACGCATCCACGGCCCGACCCCGTGCATGCCGTGCATGCCAGGGCCGCCAGGGAAACCGGGCCCGAAGCCGAGCCGCGGGTCAGGCCCGAACGGGCCGCCCCGGCCGCGGCCGCGGCCGCGCGGCGTGCGCTCGTCCTCGTCGTCGTCGTGGTGGTGATGCCGGTCGTGCCAGCGCCGGCCCTCGCTGTCGTTCGCTGGCTCGAAGTGCCCGGCGCCGCGGTTGCGCGGGTGCCGGGGATGTGATTCGTCGTGGTATCGCATGACTATCTTCCTTTGCTAGTGAGCGCTCCGGACTATCTTCGGAGCATCTTGATAGTCAACGATATATCGTTAACTTCTCGATGGCAACCTACCAGCTCAGGGTGCTTTCCAGGGTCGGCGCGAGTGGCCGGGCCGTCGCTGCGGCCGGTATTCGACGCCGTCAGGCGACGGTGTTACCCCGCCGCGGGCGGCCAGCCGGCCACTAGCTGCCGCAGCCGGGCCACGGCCTCGGCGGCCGGCATGCCCCCGCCGATGGCGAGCCCGAGCAGGTACGACGTGACCGGCGCGGCCGGCCGCTCCACCTGGTGCGCGACGTCACGGGCCAGGTCGAGAATCGCCCGGACCGCGACGTCGTCCGCCTGCACGCCAAGCTCGGCGCACGCGGCCTCGGTCCAGCTCTGCAGGGTGCTCATCGCTCTCCGTCCGGGTAGGCGGCGCGCGCCGTCGCGAGCGACCGCGGGTCATCGCAGTCCAGCCACGGCGGCCGGGAGTCCTGGGCCGGCACCAGCAGCGGGTCCAGCGGGCCCAGCAGGCCGCCCAGCGACTGTCCCGAGTACCGGGCCAGCGCCGGGCCGAGCGCGCTCGCCCGCCAGCAGCCCGCGAGCCACTGCGGCCGTCCGTCCGCATCGGCCAGCACCGCGCCGTCCCGGCCCGCTGCGGAGGCCGCTGACCGCAGGCCGGCCACCCAGACTCCGGTGAGGAACGGCAGGTCCGCCGCCAGCAGCGCGACCCAGGGCGCGCGGTTCTACGCCAGCCCGCAGCGGACCGCGGGGACCGGGCCGGCGCCGGGTGGCGCCTCCCGCACGGTCACGATGCCGCCTGCGACCAGAGCGGCCACCTCGGCCAGCCCGCGCGCGACAGCGCCGAGGCGCTCCGGGCCCACGACGATCAGCTGGCCCGCGCCGGCGCACGCCGCGGCGCGGGCGACCAAGACCAGCATGGGCTCGCCGCCGACTTCGAGCGCGGGCTTGTCCGCGCCGTCCAGCCGGGTCGCGCCGCCCCCGGCCAGGATGATCGCCGTCAGCGCTGGCTGGGCCGCCGGCTCGTCGCGCGCGCTGCTGCGGGCCATCGCGGCCTCCTGTGGGCGGATCAGCCGCCGATAGCCGACATCGGCCGGGCAGGCTGCAGGAAGCCGGGCTCATTGATGCCGTGACCTGGCAGCTTGGCCCGGATACAGTCCTGCCACCTAGCACTGAGCTCGTCGTCGGAAGCCCCGGCCCGCATCGGCGTGCGCAGGTCGTTCTCGGTCCTGGCGAACAGGCAGTTCCGCAGCTGGCCATCGGCGGTCAGCCGAATCCGGTCGCAGGCACCGCAGAACGGCCTGGTCACTGACCCGATCACGCCGACTCGGGCTGGCCCGCCGTCGACCAGGTACGCTTCCGCGGGCGCGGACCCGCGCTCGGCCGGATCGTCCGGCTTCAGCGTGAACTCGGCGCCGAGGGTCGCCAGGATCTCGTCCGCCGTCACCATCTCGGCTCGCCGCCAGCCGTGCTGGGCGTCCAGCGGCATCTGCTCGATGAACCTGAGCTCATAGCCGTGGTCCAGGCAGTACCGCAGCAGGGGCGCCGCCTCGTGATCGTTGATGCCGCGCATCAGCACGGCATTGACCTTGACCGGCACGAGCCCCGCCTCGGCCGCGCTGGCCAGCCCAGCGAGCACGTCGGCGAGCCGGTCCCGGCGGGCGAGCTGCACGAAAATGCGCGGGGTCAGGGTGTCCAGGGATACGTTGATGCGGTCCAGCCCGGCGGCGCGCAGCGGCGCGGCAAGCCGGGCGAGTCCGATGCCGTTGGTGGTGAGGGACATCTCCGGCCGGGGCCGCAGCGCGGCCACGCTGGCCACCAGATCGGGCAGGCCCCGCCGCAGCAAGGGCTCACCGCCGGTGAACCGCACCTCGGTGATGCCCAGCCGGGTCACGGCCAGCCGGATCAGCCGGACTAGCTCGTCGTCAGTCAGCAGGTCGGGATGCGGTAGCCAGTCCAGGCCCTCGGCCGGCATGCAGTAGGTGCACCGCAGGTTGCACCGGTCAGTCAGCGAAACCCGCAGGTCAGTAGCCGTGCGCCCGAAGCTGTCGGTAAGCAAGGCCACATCACCTCCTGGTTGGCGCTTGCGCGCATTTCGCGCCGCATAACCCCTCAGCCTACGGCTCGCCAGCGCACTCAGTCACTGCAGCAACATTCGCCGCCCATTCGTTCCCGCGTCATCGCCCGGGGCGACCGGCAATACCCCTCGCTTCCCGCGTAGCGGACGGGCATTCAGCCAGTCAGTAGCGCCAGGTCCGGCAGCTCCCGCCCGGTATGACCGGAAAAGTCGGGCAACTTGCGGTCGTAATCGCGGCCGAGCAGCGGGGAGGAGATGAGAAAGTCTGCGCTGGCCCGGTTGCACGCCACCGGGATATTCCACAGCACAGCGAGCCGCAGCAGGGCCTTGACGTCCGGGTCGTGCGGCTGCGGCTCCAGCGGATCCCAGAAAAAGACGAGCATGTCCACCTCGCCTTCCGCGATCCTGGCGCCGACCTGCTGGTCGCCGCCGAGCGGTCCGCTGCGCAAGCAGGTTACCGGCAGTCGCAGCTCACGAGCGAGCAGCTCACCGGTCGTGCCGGTGGCGACCAGTTCGTGCTCGGCCAGGACCGCGCGGTTGAACCGGGCCCACTCGGTGATGTCAGCCTTCTTGTTGTCATGTGCGATCAAGGCGATCCTGCAGCTCAACCGGAGTCCGCTGATCCTGGTCATGGCAGCCAGCCTGGCCGCCGCGGATTACCGGGCCGAGAACACGCCGTTACCCGCGGGTTTCGGCCGCGACACTGTTGCGGCTACGGTTGTACAGTGCTCACCGCAGGCGGGCCGGGGGTCCCCTACGATGGCGTCGCCGCTGCCCAGTGGGCAGCCAGAGCATCCAGGGTGGGTCCATGACCGTGAACGGCGCCGTCTGGCGCGACCAGCTGACCGCGCCCGAGCGCGCGCTGCTCGGCCGTGCCGACCACGACGTCATCGGCTCACGGCCGGATGTGCTGGTCGTCGGCGGCGGCATCCTCGGCGTGAGCACCGCGGCCGCGTGCGTCGCGGCCGGGCTCGGCTCCGTCCTGCTCATCGAGACCGGCCGCCTGGGCGCGGGGGCTACCGGCGGGGCGACCGGCCTGCTCATCCCGGAGCCGCACCAGTGGAGCGACCCTGAGCCGTTCGTCGACCTGGAACGCGCGAGCCTGGAGCGGTGGCGGGATCTGGAAGGCTCGCTGCCCGGCGGCCTGGGCCTGGTGGAGCTGGACTGGCTGGGACTGGCACCGCACGAGGGCGGGTTCGCGGCGCACCAGCCCCCCGCGGTCGAGTGGCTGAACCCGGGGCAGGTGGCCGAGCTGATCCCCGGCCTGGCCCGGCCGATGGAAGGCGCGCTGATCCGGCGCCAGGCCCGGGTGAATCCGCTGCGGGCCGTCGCCCGGCTCGCCCAGGGCCTGCCCGCCGTCGCCACCGGGGTCGCCGCGACGTCCGTCACCATCAGCGGCGACCGGATTACCGCGGTCGGGACGTCGGCCGGCGAAATCAGCCCTGGTGCCGTCGTCTTCGCGACCGGGCGCCCGCCGGTCCTCGACGGCCTGCCGATCGACATCCCTTCCGACCGGGTCAAGGGCCATCTGCTGGTCACCGAGCCGACCGACGTCCGGCTGCCGGGCATCGTCGCGCCGCTGGGCACCCAGATCGAGAACGGGCAGCTACTGGCGGGCGGCACCTTCGACCTCGGCGACGAGACCCCGGCGATTCAGCCCGACGTGATCGAGGCCATCGTCGACGGGCTGGCGGCAACCATTCCGGCGCTCAGCGGGGTGGGCGTGTCCTACCAGTGGTGCTGCTTCCGGCCGCGGCACCCGGACCGTCGCCCGGTGATCGACCGGGTGCCGGGACTGGCCAACGCGTGGCTGACGTCGGGGCACTTCCGGACCGGCATCCTGAACGCACCGGTGACGGCCGAGGTACTGACTCGCTGGATCCAGGCCGGTGAGCCTCCGGTGGAAGCCCACACCTGGTCAGCTACCAGGTTCGGCCGGGCCTGATTCGTCGAGGCTAAATTCGGCCGGGTCCGGTTCGCCGGTGCTTAGTGCGACCGGGCCTGAGTCCACCGCCGCCAGCTCGGCCGGTGCACCCGGCGCCAGCGCGGCCGGGGTGACCGGAGCCCGGGCGGGCGGGATCGGGATGGCGGGGGCCGGAACGCCCGGCCGGATGACCCGGCGGTCATCGGGCTGCCGCTCGGTGACGCCCGCCGCGTCCAGGAACTCCAGCAGCGGAATCGCCGTTCGCCTGGTCGTGCACAACGCCTCCCGCGCCTGAGCCGCCGTGAACGGCTGCGGCAGGCGGGCCAGGACCGCGGCCGCGGCCCGGTCGGCGCCCGGCGCCAGCACTACCTGCTCGCTGATCCGCATGAGCTCGCCGGCCCGCACGGCGGCTGCGATTGAGCGCGCCTCGAGTCCCAGCTTGCGCAGCCGGTCCGCGTCCGGGGACGCGAACGGAGCGGCGGCCAGGTCGGCCCGCAATACGCGCAGCGCGGCCTGCAGCTGCTCGGGCAGCCCGGACGACGGCGTCTCCCCGGCGGCGGGGGGCAGCTGCACCAGACCGGCCGCCACCCGGAACGGAGGCCGGGCCAGCGCCAGCACCAGCCGCCGGTCGGGCAGGTCGAGCGCGGAGCGCACTGCCTCGATCGGCATGCCGGCCGCCAGCGGCTCGGCCGCCGCGTGCCCGGCGACGACCTCGCCGAGCTGGTGACCGAGCGCCTGCCAGTGCTCCGGATCAGCGAGCCACTCGCCGGTGACCGGCTCGGGCAGCTCGCGCACGCCCATCGCCAGCAAGGTGCTCGACCGCAGCAGGCCGTGGCGGGCCAGCAGGTGCTCGGCCCGCGGCCGGTCGGGCCAGCTGCCCAGCATCCGGGTAGCGGCCGCGGCGGCGCCGCGGCGCTGCAGCCGCGGCGGCAGGACGTCGAGCACGATCCCGCCCGTTACCGCGGGCCAGGAACCCGGCCGTCGGCTACCAGGGTCGCGGAGCAGGAGCCGGTCGCCGACGTGCAGCGGCAGCGGATCAGCGAAGCTCAGCCGGACGAGCTCGGGACCGAGCACCCGCACCCGGGCCACGCCGCGGGCGGCGCCCGCGTGCACCGTCACCATGCGCGGCAGCTCCGCGGCCGCGGAGCCGGGCTCCGCGTTAGTGCCGGGCACTGGCTGGCCCGCAGCAGGCCGCGACCAGGCCGCACCCTGCTGCACGCAGCCGGGGCGCAGCCGCACGTCGACGCTGTCGGCGAGGGTCCACCGGCCGGCCTGCACCAGCGCCATGCCCCGGCGTACCGCGTCCTTGCTCACGCCGCGCAGGTTGAGCGCGACCCTGGCCGTCCCGGCCGCCTCGGTGGCGGCCGCACCCAGCGACTGCAGTTCCCGGACCATGACCGGGCGCATCGACGGCGCGAGCATGAGCTCGTCGCCGCGGTGCACGGTGCCCGCGGGCAGCGTGCCCGTGACGACCGTGCCGCTGCCGCTCATGGTGAACGAGCGGTCGATCCAGATCCGCACCGGTGCGCTCGGGTCCGGCTCCGGCATCGCCTTGCAGACCAGGTCCAGGGCGGCGACCAGCTCGGTCAGGCCCGCGCCAGTCTGCGCGCTGACGGCGACGGCGGGCACGATCCCGAGCGAGCTGGCGGCGATCTTGGCACCGGCCTGGTCGATCGCGGCGGCTGGGTCGGCGAGGTCTGACTTGGTCACGACGAGCAGGCCGCTGCTGATGCCCAGCGCATCGACCACGGCCAGGTGCTCGGCCGACTGCGGCATCCAGCCCTCGTCGGCCGCGACGACAAACATCACCGCGGGCACCGGACCCGCCCCGGCCAGCATGTTCGGCACGAAGCGCTCGTGTCCCGGCACGTCCACGAAGGCCAGCTGCTCCCCCGACGGCATCGTCAGCCAGGCGAAGCCCAGGTCGATCGTCATGCCGCGGCGGCGCTCTTCGGCCCAGCGGTCGGGTTCCTGGCCGGTCAGTGCGCGGATCAGCGCGGACTTGCCGTGATCGACGTGACCCGCGGTCGCTATCACGTGCATGGCGCTCAGCTCGCAGCCGCTAGCACGGCGGCCTGCAGCAGGTCGTCGTCGGCTGGGTCGACGGCCCGCAGGTCCAGCAGCAGGCGCCCGTCCTCGATCCGGCCGACGACAGCCGGCATGCGGCCGCGGCGGACCGCGGCCCCGGCCCGCAGCGGCGCGGCCAGCTCGCCGGGCACGCTGACCGCCGCACTGTCCAGGTTCTGTCCCGGCGCGCCGCCGCCGCCCACGGCCGCGTGCGCCGCCTGGACGCGTGCGTCGATGCTCGCGGCGGTCAGCGTGCCCGTGATCCGGCGGGCCCGCTCGGTGAGCTGGTCCATGGTGGCGGCGAGCGCTACCGCGACCGGTGCCGGCGGGCAGGCGAGTGTCGCCTCCAGCGCCGCCACCGTGAGCTTGTCGATCCGCAGCGCGCGGGCAAGCGGGTGCCGGGCCAGGGCGGTTATCAGGTCGGACCGGCCAAGCAGCAGACCGGCCTGGGGGCCGCCGAGCAGCTTGTCCCCGCTGGCGGTGACGAGCGCGGCGCCCGCCTCGAGCCAGCTGGTGGCGTCCGGCTCAGCGGGCAGCAGCGGGTGCGCAGTCAGCAGTCCGGATCCGATGTCGCCGACAACCGGAACCCGCAGCCCGGCCAGATCCCGGATCGACGCGCTCGCGGTGAATCCCTCGATCCGGTAGTTCGACGGGTGCACCTTGAGCACGAAGGCGGTCTCCGGGCCGACCGCGGCGGCGTAGTCCGCCGCGGTCGTTCGGTTGGTGGTGCCGACCTCGCGGATCCGCGCCCCGGTGGATTCGATCAGGTCCGGCAGCCGGAAGCCGTCGCCGATCTCGATCAGCTCGCCGCGGCTGACGATGATCTCCCGGCCGGCCGCCAGCGCGGTCGCCGCCAGCACGAGTGCGGCCGCGTTGTTGTTGACCACGTGCACCGCTTCGGCCGCGGGCACCGCTGCGGCCAGCGCCGCGAGCAGGCCCCGGCCGCGCTTGCCGCGCAGCCCGGAGCCGAGGTCGAACTCGATGTCCGTGCTGCCCGCCGCCGCTTGCACCGCGGCCCGCGCGGCCGCCGACAGCGGCGCCCGGCCCAGATTCGTGTGCAGCAGCACGCCGGTGGCGTTGAGGACCGGCGTGAGCGTCGCGGCCAGCGACGGCAGCCCCGCGACCGCGTCATCAGCGACCGCGCCGGGCGCGATTTCCCCCGCCCTGGCGCGCTCTTGAGCCCGCCGCACAGAGGCAATCACGATGCCTCGGCCGAGCTTTCTCTCGGCGGCGGCAAGGCGCGAGTCGGCCAGCACGGCATCGGTGCGGGGGGTGAGCCTACGGACGTCCACGTGCGCGACCATACCTGCCTGATCAGCCACCCAGACAGTGGCATGAAGGTCTCTTCTTGCCCGATTTACCTGCACTTTGCCGAAGCAAACCCGCCGCTAGAGACGGTCTATGTGTAAGTCTTGGGGTTTAGTCAATTCGACCGAGAGTGAGCGTCATGAACAGTCAGGTCAGGATTCGCCGCAGTCGTGGCGCAGTGTGCGGAGCCGCGCTGATCCTGCTCGGCTTGTGGGCTGGCCTCGCGCCCTTCGTCGGGCCTTACTTCCATTTCGGATTCACCCCGGACAAGGCCTGGGAATACAACACCGGCCGCTTGTACCTATCCGCGGTGCCGGGCGCTGCCGCCCTCCTCGGCGGCATCGCCGTCATGCTCACGCGCAGCCGCTTCGTCGCCGTCACAGGCGGCCTGCTGGCCGCGCTGGGCGGCGCCTGGCTCATCGCGGGCGCCGGCGTCACCACCTACGTGCTGAAGGTCACCAGCATCAGCCAGGGCGTCCCGCTCGGCTACAACCCGGCCACGGGCGCGTTCAATGAGCATGCCTACACCGAGCTGGTCGCCCTGTTCACGGGCGTCGGCGCGCTGATCGTGTTCGCGGCGGCGGTGGCCTGCGGGCGCGGGTCGATCCTGTCCGTGCGGGACGGGGCGGACGCGGCGGAGACCACGTTCTACCCCGACTACCAGGCAGCGACAGCCGCGACGGCCGACGAGGCCGCCTATCCGGCGGCTCAGTTCCCGGCCGGCACCGGCCAGTTCCCCTCGACCCGGTACCCGGACTCGGCGGCCGATCCGTTCTCCGAGCCCTCGACCGGGCAGTTCCCGGCCGCGACCGGCAACTTCCCGAGCACCGCCGGCAACTTCCCGCCGCCGAGCCAGCAGTTCACCCAGCCGTCGGCATTACCGCCGAAGAACCCCCCGTTCCCCGACGCCCCCAACCCCTTCACCCCCGAAGCCCCCGCGTCCTAACGCGGGTGAGCAGGTGAGGTCCCGGGGTGCGCGCCGGACCGCGTGTTCCGCCCGAGCGCTGGCGTGGCCGGGACGCGGGCGGCACGTTTCGTGTGTGCCACCGAGTCCCGGCCACGTCGGCTCGCAAGTGCACAGCAGTGTCCCGTGTACCTCGGCCGAGCCGGCTAGCGGAGGCGGACGGGAATCGAACCCGCCGACGGCGCTGTGCGCCGTCCACCGGTTTTGAAGACCGGGGGGACCACCAGGAACCCTGACGCCTCCGGCATTGACCTTATCGGCGGGTTAGGCGACCCGGCGGGCGCCGGGGCCTGGCACTGGCGTCACTTCCCTGGCCGACTGGAGCACGTGTCCGTCGGTACACGCGATCTGGAGGCCGACCGGGGCGCCGCAGTCACGGTGCGTCAGCAGCACCTGCGGGCCGGCGGGCGACGCCGCGTGCTTGTCGCCCCACGCCAGCAGCGACGCGATCACCGGGAACAGGTCAATCCCCTTTTCGGTCAGCCGGTACTCGCTGCGCGGCCGCTGGCCCGGCTCCTGGTAGGGCACCTTGCGCAGGACGCCGTCGGTGACCAGGTGCGCCAGCCGGTTGCTGAGGATCTGCCGCGGCGCGCCGGTCCGGCGCTGCATGTCATCGAACCGGCGGATGCCGTTGAAGGCCTCCCGCAGCACCAGGAAGGTCCACTTCTCCCCCACGATGGCCAGCGCCGCCGCGATGTTGCAGTTCGCCGTGTCGTAGTCGAGCGCCCACGACCTCTTTGCCTCAGTGACCTCTGCCATCCATACAGGCTAGGTCTACTTGACAGACTTAGCAAGGCCGGCCAGGCTGGGTCTATGAACGGAACCCTGACCGAGGTGCCAGTCGTCGACCGGCCGGCTGGCCGCCGGGGCCACGCCGCGCGGACAGTACAGCGTCCGCCCGGCCGGGCCGGCCGACGACGAGGCCATCCGCGATTTCCTCTGCGGGCTGTCGGTCCGGACGCAGTACTTCCGGTTCTTCACCGCCATGTGCCCGCCGAGCCGCGGCCTGCTCAAGGCGCTCACCGCTGCGAATCAGAAGGCCGACATCTTGCTGGTAACTGGCGAGGACGGGCGGGTCATCGGGCACGGCATGACCGTGGATGCGGGCGGCGAGCGCACCGGCTCGGCCGACGTCGGCCTGGTTGTCACCGACGACTGGCAGGGGCAGGGCCTGGGCACCATGCTGCTGCGGCTGCTCACGGCCCGGGCCACCGATCGTGGCATCACCAGCCTGGTGCTCGACGTGTTGCCGGAGAACCACCGGATGCTCGGCATCGTCGGCCGGTACTGGCCGGACGCGGACCGCAGGCGGACGCTGGACTCGATCAACATCACTGCGCCGGTGACCGGCCCGCTCCCCGTTCCCGCAACCACCTGGATGTCGAGCAGCCACGCAGCCTGACCGATGCCACGCCTGCGAGGCCGGGAGGTTCCGGCGTGCGGGCCGCACGGTTGGTGTGTGCCGCCCCGCGGCCCGGCCGATGCGGCCTGGCCGGATATCCGGGTGCGGGCAAAGCATTCCGCCAGGTACCGTGCCCCGGTGAGCGACGAGATGGACGCGGTAGTAGCGCACAACCGGGCCGCCTGGGACCTCGAGGTGGCCGGCGGCGGCAACGAGTGGACCGTGCCGGTCGGGCCCGACGTCATCGCGGCGGCCAGGACCGGTGACTGGTCGGTCGTGCTGATCGGGCACGAGCCGGTCCCGCGCGACTGGTTCCCGGCCGACCTCGCCGGGCTGGAGGTGCTGTGCCTGGCCAGCGGTGGCGGCCAGCAGGGCCCGGTGCTCGCCGCGGCGGGCGCCCGGGTGACCGTGTTCGACAACTCGCCGCGGCAGCTGGCCCAGGACGAGCTGGTCGCAAGCCGGGACGGGCTGCCCATCGCGACCGTGCTGGGCGACATGCGGGACCTGAGCGCCTTCGGCGACGGCAGCTTCGACCTGGTGTTCCACCCGGTATCGAACCTGTTCTGCCCGGATATCGAGCCGGTCTGGCGGGAGTCGTTCCGGGTGCTGCGGCCCGGCGGCAGGCTCCTTGCCGGGTTCATGAACCCCGACGTGTACATCTTCGACGCCGACGCCAGCGTGCACCGGCAGGAGCTGATCGTGCGGCACGCGCTGCCCTACAGCGACGCGATCGATCTGACTCCCGGCGAGCGCGACCGGCTCTGGGGCCCGGACGCGCCACTGGAGTACAGCCACACGCTGACCGCCCAGCTCGGCGGCCAGCTGGCGGCGGGCTTCGTCATCGCCGGCTTCCGCGAGCTGCCGCACCACGACGACCTCACCGCCGCCTACATGCCCGGCTACTACGCCACGCTGGCGGTCAAGCCCGGCTAGCGGCGAGCCGGGCGGGCTTCAGCTGCCGTACAGCGCGTCGATGACGTCGGCGTACTTGGCGTGCACGACCCGGCGCTTGAGCTTGAGCGTCGGCGTCAGCTCCTCGCTCTCGGCCGTCCACTCCACCGGCAGCAGCCGCCAGTACTTGACCTGCTGCACCCGGGCCAGCCGCTTGTTCGCCGCGTCCACCGCCCGGCCGACCTCAGCCAGCACCTCCGGGCTCGCGGCCAGCTCCGCCAGCGACTGCGCCTGCACGCCGTTTGCCTTCGCCCATCCCGGCGCGACGGCGCTGTCCAGCGTCAGCACGGCCACCAGGTACGGCCGCCGGTCGCCATAGGCCAGCGCCTGGCCGATCAGCGGGTGGGCGACGAGCAGGTTCTCCACCGCGGCCGGCGACACGTTCTCGCCACCGGAGGTGATGATCAGCTCTTTCTTCCGGTCGACCACGGACACGAAACCGTCGGCGTCGATGGAGCCGATGTCGCCGGTGTGCAGCCAGCCATCCGGGTCGATCAGGTCCGCGGTCTGCTCCGGCAGGTTGAGATAGCCGGGCGTGTTCAGCGGGCCGCGGCAGAGGATCTCGCCGTCGTCGGCGATCCGCACCTCGATGCCGGGGTTCGGCTGGCCGACGGTGCCCAGCTTGAAGGCGGCCGGGGTGTTGCTGGTAAAGGCGCCGGTCGTCTCCGTCATGCCGTAGACGTCCAGCAGCCGCAGCCCGAGCCCGGCGAAGAAGTCGCCGACATCCGGCGGCAGCGGCGCGGCCGCGGTGATCGCGACCTCGACCTCGCCCATTCCCAGCAGCTGCCGGATCGGCGCGAGTACCGACTGCTCGGCGGCGGCGAACTCGGCCGCCAGCAATTCCGGGGTCTGCCGGCCGAACTGGCAGCTGCGCACGTACTGCAGTCCGATGTCCATGGCCGCCGTCACCGCGGCCCGCTTGCCCTCGTCCGGATCGGCGCCGAGCAGCGCGGTGATCCCGGCCTGGAATTTCTCCCACACCCGCGGCACCCCGAAGAACGCCGTGGGCCGGACCCGGCCCACGGTGCCCACCAGCTGGCTGGCCGCGTCGTGGCAGAAGTGGATGTGCCCGACGTTGACGATCGCCAGGTACACCGTGAACATCCGCTCCGCGATGTGCGCGAGCGGCAGGTAGGACACCCAGCGGACGTTCTTGATGGCGGTGCCGGCCACCTCGGCGGCCAGCACCTCATACAGCGCGCTGGCGTGCGTGATGATCACGCCCTTGGGGTTCCCGGTCGTCCCCGACGTGTAGAGCAGCGTGACCGGGTCAGACGGGCTGATCGCGGTGACCCGGTCGGCTACCTCGGCGGGCCGCTCGGCCTGCCGGGCCCGGCCGAGCTTCAGCAGGGCGTCCCAGGTCAGGTACCGGTCGTCGGCCGCGGGGCAGGCCCCGGCGTCGCGCACCACGATGGCGCGCAGGCTGGGCAGCTGGTCGAGCACCGGCTGCCACCGGGCCAGCTCGCTCGCGCCGTTCAGCACCGCGATCACGGCGTCGCAGTTGCCCGCGACGTACGCGATCTGCTCCGAGGCCAGGGTGGCGTAGAACGTCACCGGGACGCCGCCCGCGTGCATCGCGCCCAGGTCGGACAGGACGTGCTCGGTGCAGTTCGGCAGCATCATCCCGACGCGCTCGCCCGGCTGCAGTCCGAGCGCGATGAACCCGGACGCCACCGTCAGGGCCAGCTCCCACGTCTTGCCCCAGGTGATCGTCTGCCACTCGCCGCCGTCGGTCCAGGTGTCCGAGTAGGCGGGCTCGTCGGGGTGCCTGCTCGCGGTCGCCGCGAGCAGATCGCAGAACGTGCGCCCGCTCGCCAGCTGCTCGATCTCAGCCCGCTGCGCGCGGATCGTTGCCTCGTCCGTCATCTCCCACCTCCGGCCGCCCGCCAGGCCGCCTGCATGATCTGTACCTGCCAGTAGGCATGGCACCATGCCGGCCCGCGATTGGCAAGGGGAAGCTCACTACAGTGAGTACGGTCATGACCTCACCCCCGGCTGTCCGCCTCACCCAGTACGCGCGCGGCGGCGGCTGCGCGTGCAAGATCCCGCCCGGTGAGCTGGAGGCGGCCGTCGCGCGGCTGATCCCCGACCACCGCGATCCCGACCTGCTCATCGGCGTGGAGCACGGCGACGACGCCGCGGTCGTGCGGATCAGCGCCGGGCGCGCGATCGTGGCCACCACGGACTTCTTCACCCCGGTCGTCGACGACGCCCGGACCTTCGGCCAGATCGCGGCGACCAACGCGCTGTCGGATGTGTACGCCGTCGGGGGCGATCCGCTGATCGCGCTCAACCTGCTGGGCTGGCCGCGCGACCTGCTGAGCGCCGAGCTGGCCGGCGAGGTGCTGCGCGGGGGCTTTGAGGTCGCTACCGCCGCGGGCTGTCACGTCGCCGGCGGGCACAGCATCGACGACCCCGAGCCCAAGTACGGGATGGCGGTCACCGGCCTCGCCGATCCCGACGCGCTGCTGCGCATCGACGCCGGCCGGCCCGGCCTGCCGCTCTCGCTGACCAAGCCGATCGGCAGCGGGGTGCTGAACGCGCGGCACAAGGCGACGGGCGAGGTCTTCCCGGCCGCGGTCGAGGTGATGACGACGCTCAACCGCGCGGCCAGCAAGGCGGCGCTCGCCGCCGGGCTGACCTGCGCCACGGACGTGACCGGATTCGGTCTGCTCGGGCACCTGTACAAGCTGGCCAGGGCCAGCGGTGTCACCGCGGTGCTGGACAGCGCGGCCGTGCCGCTGATCGACGGCGCGCTGGCCGCGCTGCAGGCTGGCTACGTTCCCGGCGGCAGCCGCCGGAACCTGGACTGGGTGGCGCCGCACTCCGACTTCGGGCGGCTGACGTCCGAGCAGCTGCTGCTGCTGGCCGACGCGCAGACCTCCGGCGGGCTGCTGGTGGCGGGCGAGATCCCCGGTGCGCCCGTCATCGGCGAGCTCATCCCGGCCGCTGGCCCGGTGCTGATCCTGCGTTAACAGCCCGGCCTTGATCCTGCGCTAATAGCCCGGTGCTGATCCGGCGCTAGCCCGGCCGGCCGCGGTCTGGCCGGCCACGACGTACTTGGGGTCGGCGGCCGATGCCTTCCCCGCGCGCAGCACGCCCGCTTTCGCGCAGTAGCCGCCGCCGGCCAGCAGCGCGGCGGACGCGAGCGCCGCGACCCGGCTGCGCCGCGCGGCCAGCGCCGCGACGCCGCCGCCGAGCGTCAGGTACCGCGCTGACGGTCAGCATCCGGGCGCCTTCGCCCGTGCGGTACGGCTCGCTGGCCAGGTCCTGCCTGCGTCTCCAGCCCGTACCCGGCCGCGCTCTCGAGCCGCCGCGCCCATCATCGCGAGCCGCCGGGCGGCTCGAAGCCGGCCCGGTCAGCGTGCACCGCACCGGCCGCCAGGCGCGGCCGCCGCCGCGGCGGTCATCGCGCCCGCCCGCGAACAGCAGCGGCAGCTCGCGGTAGGACTAGTGCCAGGCGGGCACCGCCGTGTTGCCGAGCAGCACGCCGGGATACGTCGGCCAGCGCGGAGCCGGTGACCGCGGCCGCCGCGCCCTGCGAGCGTCCCAGCCCCCGGCAGCAGCCCGGTGACGTCGCTGGCCGCGGCGGCCGAGATCAGACCGGAGTGACTCGGAAGGATCCACGATCCCATGCTCATCGGGCGACGTCGGCTTGGCCACCCGCAGCATGTTCAGGAAGCGCTCGGGCCGTCCGAGTTCGGCGGTCAGGAACGCGCCGCCGCCAGGCCGCGGCGGCAGCCGAGCCGAGCCTGCGCCGTTCGCGCCAGCGACCGGCGGCCGGTCGCGTGCGCGAGCGCGCCGACCATCGCCAGCGCGCCGGACATCTCGCCCAGCAGCAGGTAGGCGGGCAGGTGCGGTTCTTTCCAGCGCGTGACCTTGAGGATGGGGCGGCCGTAGTACGACTGGAAACTCGGCGGGCGGGACCTGCAGTTCCTCGCTCACCGCGGTCTCCTGACCGCGGGCGCCCGCCCGGCGAACGCAATAGCCACGCCAGCCGCGAGCACCCCGGCCGCGGCGCCGGCCCACCGCCACATCTTCGGCAGGTCCCTTGTGGTCACGACCGGGTCGGGCGGCAGCCCGTACACCTCAGGCTCGTCCAGCAGCAGGAAGAACGCGCCCGCGCCGCCGATCCCGTCCTCGGGGTCGTCCCCGTAGAGCCGCGCGCTGGCCTTCCCGGCCGGCGTGCAGTTCCTCCAGCCGGGACTGCGCGATGGCGCGCAGCTCGTCCAGCGGGCCGAACTGGATCGAGTCGGTCGGGCACGCCTTGGCGCAGGCCGGCTCCAGGCCGCCGCGCAGCCGGTCGTAGCACATCGTGCACTTCCACGCCCGGCCGTCGTCCTCGCGCCGGTCGATGACGCCGAACGGGCAGGCCGAGACGCAGTACGCGCAGCCGTTGCAGATGTCCGGCTGCACGATCACGGTCCCGAACTCGGTCCGCACCAGCGCGCCGGTCGGGCACACATCCAGGCAGGCGGCGTGCGTGCAGTGCTTGCAGACGTCGGAGGCCATCAGCCAGCGGGTGGCCCCATCGTCGCCGGTACCGTCAGCGCCGCTGTCACCCGCCGGCACGCGCCTGCTCGATGAAGGCCACGTGCCGCCAGCTGTCGGCGCCGAGCGCGGCGGTGTTGTCATAGGACATCCCGGTGAGCGACAGCAGGTCCGGCGTCCGGGTCGGGCAGCCCGTTCCACTCCTTGCAGGCCACCTCGCAGGCCTTGCAGCCGATGCACACGCTGGTGTCGGTGAAGAAGCCGACCCGCGCCGGGTGTCCGGCGTATCCGGCGTTGCGCGGAGACATCCGCCAGCGGGCCGTACAGGGAGTTGCTCACGGTGCCTCCTCCAGCCCGGCGGCGCGCCGGTACCTGGCCACGAGCTCGATCAGCGCCGGACCGCGCGGCCGCCGCCCCGCCCGCACGTCGCACGTCGCGACCTTGCTCTCCTGGATGAGCACGTTCGGATCCAGCGCGAACGGCAGCAGGTCGTTGACCGACGTCGCCGGTGACCAGGCCCTGACTGCCCCAGTGATAGGGCAGGCCGACCTGGTGCACGATCATGCCGTCCGCGACCCGCAGCGGCCGCATCCTGCGGGTCACCAGCACCCTCGCCTCGATCGCCGCGCGCGCGGTGATGATCGTGGCCCAGCCGCCGTTCTCCAGCCCGCGCTCGGCGGCCAGCTGCGGCGACACCTCGCAGAACAGTTCGGGCTGCAGCTCGGCGAGGCGGGACAGGGTGCCGGCTCATGCCGCCGGCGGTGTGGTGCTCGGTGAGCCGGTAGGTGGTGAAGATGTACGGGAACGCCGCGTCGTGCCCGGCGAGTTGGTCGTGCGTGGCGGCGTCGCCGGGGTACAGGACGCTGACCGGGCTGGTGTCCTGCTTGTACATGTCGTTGCGCAGCGGCGACTCGGCCGGCCTCGTAGTGCGCGGGCAGCGGCCCGTCCTTCAGGCGCGCCGGGCACGAACAGCGCGCCCCGGCCGTCGCGCTGCATGATGAACGGGTCGGTGCCGGCCAGCGCGGCCGGCCCGACGGCGCCATCGGGCGGGATGTAGTCCGGCGACTTGTTCTTCTCGAAGTCCGGCACGTCGTGGCCGGTCCACTCGCCGGCTCCTCGTTCCACCAGACGTAGCGCTTCCGCTCGCTCCACGGCCTGCCCTGCGGGTCGGCGGAGGCCCGGTTGTACAGGATCCGCCGGTTCGCCGGCCAGGCCCAGCCCCACTCCGGCGCGACCCAGGACTGCTCGCCCTGCGGCTTGCGCCTGGCGGTCTGGTTCACCCCCGCGGCGAAGCTGCCGGCGTAGATCCAGGTCCCGCAGCGGGTGGAGCCGTCGCGGCTTGAGCTGCGCGAAGCCCGACAGCAGCGTCGCCGTCGGCCGCGCGGCCGTTGATCTCCTGCAGCACGGCCTCGGCATCCGGCTCGCGCGTCCTCGCCGTGCTCGGGGTAGTCCCAGGTCAGCGCCTGGACCAGCGGCATCGGCTTCATCCTGCGAGCCGGCCAGCCTGGCCCGGATCCGCTTGCCCAGGTGGTAGGCGAACCACAGGTCGCTGCGGGCGTCGCCGGGCGGTTCGAGCGCCTTGTGGTGCCACTGCAGCATCCGCTGGGTGTTGGTGAAGCTGCCCGGCCTTTTCCACGTGCGCGGCCGCGGGCAGGAAGAACACCTCGGTGCCGATCTGGTCGGTCGCCAGCTCGCCGGTGGCGATCTCCGGGCTGTCCTGCCAGAACGTGGCGCTCTCGATCATGGCGAGGTCGCGCACGACGAGCCAGTCGAGCTTGGCCAGCGCGAGCCGCTGCAGCCGGGCGCCGGCCGAGCCGACCGCGGGATTCTGGCCCCAGAGGATGTAGCCCTTAACCTTGCCCTCGATCATGTCCAGGACGGTCCGGTAGGTGCCGTGATCGCCGGTCAGCCGCGGCAGCATGGGCAGGCAGAAGTCGTTCTCCGCGGTGGCCGCCGCGCCGAACCACGCCTTCATGAGGCTGACGAGGTAGGCCCGCTTGTTGCCCCAGAAGCCGGTGTCCGGCAGCCGGGTCAGGTAGCCATCCAGGCTCTCGTCCTCGGCCCGCGGCATCGGCAGGTAGCCGGGGAGCAGGTCGAACAGCGTGGGGATGTCGGTGCAGCCCTGGATGCTGGCGTGCCCGCGCAGCGCGAGGATGCCACCGCCGGGCCGGCCCATGTTGCCCAGCAGCAGCTGCAGGATCGCGGCGGATGCGGATGTGCTGCACGCCGGTGGTGTGCTGGGTCCAGCCGACGGCGTACACCCAGGCCGTCGTCATCTCGCGGCCGCTCGCAGCGTCACGAGCGTCTGCGCGAGCCGGCCAAAGTCGGCCGGGCTGATGCCGCAGACGCGCTGCACCATCTCCTCGTCGTAGCGGGCGAAGTGCCGCTTGAGCACCTGGAACACGCAGCGTGGGTGAGTGAGGGTCAGGTCCCGCTCGCCGGTCGGCTGCCAGCTGGAGTTGTCGTAGGTCCGGGTCATCGGGTCGTAGCCGGAGAACAGCCCGTCGCCGTCCTCGGTGTCCTGGAATTCGGGTGGCAGGATGTCAGCGGCGTTGGTGTAGGCGGTCACGTACTCGCGGAAGTCGTGCCCGCCGGACAGCACGTAGTTCACCAGCGCGCCGAGCAGCACGATGTCGCCGCCGGCCCGGCTCGGCACGTGCATGTCCGCGAGCGCGCTGGTCCGGGTGAAGCGCGGGTCGATGTGGATCACGGTAGCGCCGCGCTTACTTCGCCTCGATGACCCACTGGAACGCCACCGGGTGGCACTCGGCCATGTTCGAGCCGCAGATGACGATGAGCGTCGGAGTTGATCAGGTCGCGCGGGAACGTGGTGGCGCCGCCGCGCCCGAAGCTAGTCCCCAGACCGGGAACGGTGGCGGAGTGTCATATCCGGGCCTGGTTCTCGATCTGGATCGCACCGAGCGCGGTCCAGAGCTTCTTGATGAGGTAGTTCTCCTCGTTGTCCAGGGTGGCGCCGCCGAGGCTGGCGATCCCCAGCGTGCGCCGCACCGTGCTGCCCGTCCGAACTGCTCCTGCCAGCCCGCGCGCCGGGCCGCCAGCAGCCGGTCGACGATCATGTCCATCGCCTGGTCGAGGCTCGAGCGGCTCCCAGGCCCGGCCGTAGGGCCGCCGGTACAAGACCTTGGTCTGCCGGCCGGCGCGGTCACCAGCTGCTTGCTGGCCGCAGCCCTTGGGGCACAGCCGGCCGCGCGACACCGGCGAGTCCGGGTCGCCCTCGATCTGGGTCACCCGCTCCTTGCCGCCGGTGACGGAGACGTAGACCTTCTGCCCGCAGCCCACGGCGCAGTACGGGCAGACCGAGCCGACGACCCGGTCGGCGGCGGCCGTGCGCGGCGCCGCCGCCTCGGTGTGCGGCGAGCGCGCCGCCACGCCGCGGCCGAGCCGGTCGCGCCCGGTCAGCTGCCGGAACGCCGGCCAGCGGGACATCATGCTCGGCAGCTCCACGTCCTCATCCAAGCAACACCGGGGTAACCCCGGCAACCCGCACCTCCAATTGCCCTGATCCGGCCGCGAATAACCGGTCGGCCCGCTGGTTGTCCACCGCTGCCGGGCGCGCGGTCCGGGCTGGAGGTAGAGTTTGTCAGGCTGAGACTGACAAACTCTTCGGGATCAGGCAGTCGGGGAGGCGGCGAGTGACCGGGCGGACGGCACGGCGGCGGATTACCCGGATCGCGCTGGAAGCCGGGCAGGTCAGCGACCGCGCCGATCTGCTCGCGGGCGAGGAGCCGCTCGGGATCAGGATCGGCGGCCAGGCCGTCACGCTGACCATGCGGACGCCGGGCGACGACGTCGACCTGGCCGCCGGATTCCTGCTCACCGAGGGCATCGTCGAGAGCGCGGCGGACATCGCGGCGATCCGCATCTGCTCGGGCGAGCAGTGCGGCCACGCCGACCACGAGGACGATGCGCAGGACAGCATCGGCAACATCGCCGACGTGACGCTGCGGTCCGGGACGGACTGGCAGGCGCCGCGCCGCAACTTCCTGGCCACCAGCGCGTGCGGCGTGTGCGGCAAGGCCAGCATCGCCGACCTGCGCGCGGTCAGCCGCTACGACCTGACCGCCGACGCGGCCCGGGTCAGCGCCGCAGGTGCTGGCCGCGCTGCCCGGCAAGCTGCGGGACGCGCAGCGCGTGTTCGACCGGACCGGCGGGCTGCACGCGGCCGGCCTGTTCGGCGCCGACGGCAGCCTGCAGGTGAGCCGCGAGGACGTCGGCCGGCACAACGCGGTCGACAAGGTGCTCGGCTGGGCGCTGCAGGCCGGCCGGGTCCCGCTCTCTGGCTGCGTGCTCCTGGTCAGCGGGCGCGCGTCGTTCGAGCTGGTGCAAAAGGCCGTGGTGGCCGGCGTCCCGGTGCTGGCCGCCGTCTCCGCGCCGTCCTCGCTGGCCGCGGACCTGGCCGACGAGGCCGGCCTGACGCTGGTCGGCTTCCTGCGCGGCGGCTCCATGAACGTGTACACGCACCCAGACCGCGTCGTCGCCGCCTGACCTGAGCCCGCCTCACCTGAGGCCTCCGACGGCCAGATGCCCCCGCGGCCGGCGGTGCCGGACACTGTCTGTGCCAGACTGGCCACGGACAGCAGCGCGGGAGGTCAGCAATGGCACATGCGGTGGTGCATTTCGAGATCGGCGGCCCGGACGAGCAGCAACTGGCCGACTTCTATGCCGGGCTGCTCGGCTGGGACATGCGGCCGGTACCCGGACATCGGCTACACCCTGATCGACACCCGCGGCGGCGCGGGCATCAACGGCGGCGTGGCCAGGCGCGCCGACGGGTCGGCGGCGGTCACCTTCTATGTGCAGGCCGACGACCTGCAGGCCGTGCTGGACAAGGTGAACCTGCTCGGCGGCAAGACCGAGACGCCGATCACCGAGCTGCCGGGTATGGCTACCTACGCCAAGTTCGAGGACCTCGATGGCCTCGTGCTGGGCCTGGTGCTCGGCCCCGCTGACCCCGGCCGCGGCGCCCCGGCCGGGTCGACCGCCGGGACGGCCCCGCCAGGCTCATCGGCACCTGCTCCGGCGACGCCGGGGCAGGCAGTGCCGGGGCCGTCGGCCGGGGCCGGCGCCCCGGTGGACTGGTTCGAGGTGCTGGCCTCGGACTGCGGCGAGACCAGCAGGTTCCTGGCCGAGATCTTCGGCTGGCAGGCGGCGGCGGCACGGGTCCCCGTACCGGATGGTCGATACCGGCTCGGACCGCGGCATCCGCGGCGGCGTCGGCACGGGGCAGCACGAGGACACCGGGCCGCGGGAACACTGGGCCACCGTGTACGCGCGCGTTCCCGATGTCGGCGCGGCGCTGGCCAGGGCGACCGAGCTGGGCGGCGGCCGGGAGTACGGCCCGATGGACGTCGCCGGGCACATGCAAACCGGCGCGGTCCGCGATCCGGCCGGCAACGTCTTCGGCGTGTACAGCCGCGCCCCGCGTTAACCCCGGACGCCGCCAGGACGCGGGCGGGCCGGCTCCGCCAGGAAACCGGCCCCCCCAGCAGTAACGCTACGCGACGGCCGGATCGAGCAGCCCGCGGCGGTTCCTGATCGCCAGGTCCGCCTTGGTGAAGATCCCGTCTACGACCACGCCGATCAGCAGGATGGCGATCATCACCGAGATCGCGCTGGTCAGGTCCAGCTGCTGCTGGTCCCCGTTGAGCAGCACGCCCAGCGATAGCGAGCCGGCAATCTGGACTACCAGCTCGCCCGCCATGAGGCTGCGCCAGGCGAACGCCCAGCCCTGCTTCATGCCGGCCACGAAGGACGGGAGCGAGGCGGGCAGGATCAGGTACCGCCACAGTGCGAACCGGCGCAGCCCCATCATCTTGCCGGCCCGCAGCAGCAGCGGCGGGGTGTAGTCGACGCCCGCGATCAGGCCATTGGCGATCGACGGCGCCGCGCCGAGGACGACCACGAACAGGATCGCCGAATTGGTCAGCCCGAACAGGATGATCGCGAACGGGAACCAGGCGATGGACGGCATCGTCTGCAGCCCGGTGATGATCGAGCCGACCGCGGCCCGCAGCGGCGGGATCCGGGACACGACCGCGCCCACGACGACCCCGACCAGGATCGCGAGCGCGTACCCGACCACCGCGCTCTGCAGCGTGGTGCCGATCGCGCTCAGCAGCTGGCCGTGCGCGAGCTGATCCCAGAGGTTCTTCAGCCCGGCCACCGGGCCGGTGGCGTAGTGATCAGCCTTGATGCCGTGATAGTTGCTCAGGTAGAACAGCTGCCACACGATCAGCACCAGCGACGACGGCCAGCGCCTTGGGCCAGGTTGCGCCCCAGGCCTTGCGCGCGAACCTGCTGCCGGCGCTCTCCTGGCTGCCGAGCGGGCTGAGCTCGAGGTTGTCGAGCCCGTGCAGTGCCTGGTCAGTGGCCATGGCGGCCCATCTCCTCCCGCAGCCGGTCGGTCAGGCTGGCGGCGATGCGCGCCACCTGGGCCGAGTCGATCCGGCGTGGCCCTTCCCGCGGCACCTCGTACTCTCCGATCACGGTGCCCGGCCTGCTGCTGAGCACGATCACCCGGTCGCCCAGGCGGGCTGCCTCCCGCACGTTGTGGGTCACGAACAGGACCGTGAGGGTCCGCTCCGCGCAGATCCGCTCCAGCTCGTCGTGCAGCAGGTCCCGCGTCATCGCGTCCAGGGCCCCGAACGGCTCGTCCATGAGCAGCACGTCGGCGTCCTGCGCCAGCGCCCGGGCCAGCGCGACCCGCTGCCGCATCCCGCCCGACAGCTCGTGCGGCCGCTTGTCCGCGAACCCGGCCAGCCGCACCACCTCGAGCAGCTCCCGGGTCCGCGCCTGCCGTTCCGCCTTGGGCACCTTCCTGGCCTGCAGGGCCAGCTCGACATTCCGCCCGGCGCTCAGCCACGGGAACAGCGCCGGTTCCTGGAACATCAGCCCGACCCGGCCGCCGCCGGTGTCCACCGTGCCCGCCGTGGGCCGGTCCAGCCCGGCCACCAGATTCAGCAGCGTGCTCTTGCCGCAGCCGGAGGCGCCGATGATGCAGACGAACTCGCCTGGCCGCACCGCCAGCGACACCTTATCGAGTGCGAGCAGCTCGCCGCGGCCGGTCCGGTAGGCCTTGCTGACGTCCGTCAGCACGACGGCGTAGCCGTCGCCGGCCCGGGCACAGACAGGGCTGACGCCCCCGGCTGTGCAGCCGGGGGCGTCGCCTGGGTATCGCTTCTAATACTCACGAGCCGACCTGCGGCTGTCCGGCGGCGGTCAGCACCTTGTTCAGCGGCGCCAGGTCGTACACCGAGCTGAGGTTCGACACCGGCTTGAGCAGGCCGATCGCGACCCCGTGCTGCGCGTCCGTCGTCAGCGACGATTCGATCGGGTCGTTGGTGAACGTTACTTCCTGGAACGCCTGCGACAGGATGTCCGGCTTGAGGCTCTTGCCGGTCAGCTCGGCCAGCTCCGAGTTGGCGTCCGCCTCGGCCTTCGACTTGGTGCTCGCGTTGTTGATGAACGAGTTGGCCTGGACCGAGCCCTTCAGGAAGTTGCTCACCACGGTCGGGTTGGCCGCGAGGAACTTCTGCGTGACCACGAGGTTGGTGGTCACGAACTGGCCGTTCGGCCACAGGCTCGCCTCGTTGACCAGCGTGTGCCCGCCATCGGCCACCAGCTCGGCGTCATACGGCGCGGGCTCCCAGCCGCCGGCGATCTGGCCGGATTTGAACTCCAGCACCGCCGCGGAGTTCGGGCTCGTGGGCGCGATGCTCACGTCGCCGCCGCCGGTCGTGGTGGTGGTCAGCCCCTGCTGCTTCAGCCAGAACCGCAGCGCCACGTCCTGGGTATTGCCGAGGGACGGGGTGGCGAGCTTCTGGCCCTTCAGCTGGGACGCCTTGGTGATGCCGGACTTGACCACGAGCGACGCGCCACCCGACGCGGCCCCGGAGATCACCTTGATCAGCGAGCCCTGGGACTTCTGCCACGCGCTGATCGTCGGGTTCGGGCCGACGTAGGCCGCGTCAAGCTGGCCTGCCAGCAGCGCAGTCCCCTCCTCCGTGCCAGTCGAGAACGGGTACAGCTTCAGCGTGACGTTGTGCCCGAGGTTCTTGGTGAAGAAACCCTCCTTGATCCCCACCAGGGCCGTCGCGTGGGTGACGTTCTCCAGATAGCCGAGGCGCAGCGTGACCTGCGGGTCGGCCGAGCCGCCCGAGCCAGATCCCCCGGATGACCCGCAGCCGACGGCGAGCAGTGCGATGCCTGCAGCCGCTAGCCCGGTAATGACGCGCTTCATGGTCGACCTTTCCGACTTACTTACTAGGTTTAGTTCGCTCGGAGAAGTCTACAATAACTGGAGGAAATAAGTGAAACCCTTGGGCCAAGTTTCTCTGGCCGGGGCTAACGCCCTGCTCAGCGGCTTGGTTGCGGGTGCCGCGGGCGAGTCTTAGCTGCCCTCGTCGCCGGTGTCCTGGGCGTTGACGCCCAGAACCGACTTGAACCTGGTCAGGCACGTCTGCAACTCGGCAAGGTTCGCGGGCGAGGAGTTCGTCGTGTCGAACTCGATGCCGTACATGATGTTCAGCGTGCTGTGCTTGGCCGGCAGCGGCAGCGGCGGGGTGTTGGCGATGTGCGAGCAGGCGGTCCGTATCTGCAAGGCCGTCGTGATGCTGGTGTTAGGACCGAAGTCGACCTGCATCCACTGCTTAGCCAGCGCCTGGTCCATCTTGGCGCAGCCCGCGAGGCTCGCTACTGTCGCGCCCGCGACCAGCGCGATCACGGCCGCGCGGGTGCCGCGCCACCGGCTCCGTGGCCGCGCCGGACCGTCGGCCCCGCCATGGCCGGGTACTACCCGCTGTCGTGCTGGCACGTCGCCACTCTACGGCCGCGGTGCTACCGCCCGGCGCGCGGACTGCCAGCGGAGCACGGACTGCCAGCGGAGCACGGACTGCCAGCGGAGCACGGGCACGGGTCGCGGCGCCGTGGCCCCGACTGTGTGCCAGGCTTGGCCCAGTGGCGCCGCGGGCCGGGCTCGGGGCGGCAGCCCGGACACGGAGGTCTGATGGCTGGCCGGATTGAGGACTACGCGCTCATCGGGGACATGCAATCGGCGGCGCTCGTGGGGCGCACCGGCTCGATCGACTGGCTGTGCCTGCCCAGGTTCGATTCCGACGCCTGCTTCGCCGCGCTGCTCGGGGACGAGCACAACGGCCACTGGCGCATCTGCCCGACCGTGGTCGAAGGGCCGGTCTCCCGGCGCGGCGAGGTCCGCTGGCAGTACCTGGGCGACTCGCTCATCCTGCAGACCGAGTGGCAGACCATGAGCGGGACGGTCCGGGTACTGGACTTCATGCCGCCGCGGGCCGACGCTGCGCCGGTCCTCGTCCGCATCGTCGAGGGCGTGCACGGCGCCGTCGAGATGGAGTCGGTGCTGCGGATCCGGTTCGGCTACGGCAAGATCGTCCCCTGGGTCCAGCGGCACGGCACCGCCATCCGCGCCACCGCGGGCCCGGACTCGGTCTCGGTGACCAGCCCGGTCCGGATGACCGGCCGGAACATGGCGCACGAGGCCGCGTTCACGGTGCAGGCGGGCGACCGGGTGCCGTTCGTGCTGGAGTGGCATCCCTCGCACCTGCCGCCCGGCGAAGCGACGGACGCCGCCCAGGCGCTGGCCGCGACCAGAGACTTCTGGACCGGGTGGGCGGCAGGCTGCAGCTACCACGGCCAGTACCGGGAAGCCGTCATGCGCTCGCTGATCACGCTCAAGGCGCTGACGTACGAGCCGACCGGCGGGATCGTGGCTGCCCCGACCACATCCCTGCCCGAGGACATCGGCGGGGTGCGGAACTGGGACTACCGCTACTGCTGGCTGCGCGACGCCACCATCACGCTAGAGGCGCTGCTGCGGACCGGGTTCAGCGGCGAGGCGGATGAGTGGCGGCGTGGCTCGGGCGCGCGATCGCCGGGGATCCGCGCGACGTGCAGATCATGTACGGCGTGGCGGGCGAGCGGCGGCTGGCCGAGTGGGAGGCAAGCTGGCTGCCGGGCTACGAGCGCTCGGCCCCGGTCCGGATCGGCAACGCCGCCGTCGACCAGCGCCAGCTCGACGTCTACGGCGAGGTGATGGACGCGCTGACGCTGGCCCGGCAGGCCGGGCTGCCCTTCGACCAGCACATCTGGAGCCTGCAGCGGCAGCTGCTGGATTTCCTGGAGAAGCACTGGCACGAGCCGGACGAGGGGATCTGGGAGGTCCGCGGGCCGCGCCGGCACTTCGTCCACTCGAAGGTCATGGCGTGGGTCGCCTTCGACCGCGGCATCCATCTGCTGGAGCAGGGCATGGCCGGGCCGCTGCAGCGCTGGCGGGCCATCCGGGACGAGATCCACGCGCAGGTGCTCGATCAGGGGTATGACAAGTCGCGCGGCGCCTTCACCCAGTACTACGGCAGCACCGAGCTGGACGCCTCGGTGCTGATGATCCTCGAGGTGGGCTTTCTGCCGCCCGATGACGAGCGGATCGTCTCCACCGTCCGGACCATCAAGCGCGAGCTGATGCGCGATGGCCTGGTCTTGCGCTACACCCAGCCGGCGAAGGCGCTCAGCGGCGGACTGGCCGACGTGGACGGGCTGCCCGGCGCCGAGGGTGCGTTCCTGGCCTGCAGCTTCTGGCTGGTCAACGCCCTGCATCTGATCGGCGACCACGACGAGGCCGTGGCCATCTTCGACCGGCTGCTCACACTGCGCAGTGACCTCGGCCTGCTGAGCGAGGAGTACGACCCGCGCTACGGCCGCCAGGTCGGGAACACCCCGCAGGCCTTCAGCCACGTGCCGCTGATCCAGGCCGCCCTCAACCTGGGCGGGCACGCGACCGAGTACAGCCGGCGCCGGGTGCGCTACCACGACGGACCGGACTCCGACCGCAGTAGCTGATATCCGGCCAGGTCACCCGCCTGTGGCCGGGTCAGCACGGGAGCGGGCACGGGCAATGTCACACTGATGGGTAGTCATGCCACCCCGTCTCCACATTCTGGTCGTAAACGGCCGTAAGGTCCGTCAGCCGGTCTTCGTGATCGGGGCCCCGCACTCGGGCGCGGACCTGCTCGGCCGCGCGCTGAAGCAGTCCCCCGGCTTTCACCTGACCATCGGGCAGGACGTCGTCCAGAGCGTGGTCTACGCCTTCGCCCGCAGCCCCTCCATCCAGCGCGGCCGCAGCGAGGCCGCGGCCACGGTACTGCGGGACGCGTTCGCCCAGGCCTGGCAGCTGACCGCGGCCTGCTGCCTCACCTGCTCCCCGCTGTGCCGGGAGGCGGGCCGGGTCAGCGGCGCCACGTGCTGCGTGACCGAGCGCGAGGTGACTCGCTACGGCGACGCCAGCCCGGACCTCATGTACTGCGCCGACGGCCTCGTCGACGCGTTCCCCGACGCCAAGCTGATCCAGATCATCAGGGACGGCCGGGATGTCGTAGCAGCCATGCTGGGCGATCCGCAGGCCATGTCGTGGTTCCGGCCCGGTATGGCCAACGTCGAGTCGGAATTCCCCAACCCGTTCTACGGCGTCGAGTCCGAGCAGGACAAGGCGGCCTGGCCCAGTCTGACCGCGGCCGGGAAGGCCGCGCTGCGCTGGCGCGGCTCGGTGCACCTGATGGCGCGGCTGCGGGCGAGCATGTCCGCGGATCAGCTGACGACGGTGCGGTACGAGGACATGCTCAGGCACCCGGGGCCGACCGGTGCCGGGATCGCTGACTTCATCGGCGGCCGCCTCGCGCCGATCCCGGTCCGCCAGATCCGGCGCGAGCCACCGGGCGCGCTGGACGCCGGCGCGTGGCGCAAAGTGCTCGCGGGCGCCCAGCTCGCCGAGATCGAGCGCGTCGCCGGGCCGGAACTGGCCAGGACCGGCTACGGGACGTTAGCGAGCGCCTGACCACGGGGTCACGCCGTCACCGGTTCCTGCCGGGCGAACTGCGTGTGGTACAGGTCCGCGTACAGGCCGCCGGTCGCGAGCAACTCGGAGTGCCGGCCCCGCTCGACGATCTTGCCGCCGTCCAGCACCAGGATCTGGTCGGCCTCCCGGATCGTGGACAGGCGGTGGGCGATGACCAGCGACGTCCGCCCGGCCAGCGCGGTCTTCAGCGCCCGCTGCACGGCCGCCTCGGACTCGGAGTCCAGGTGCGCCGTCGCCTCGTCCAGCACCACCACCGACGGCGCCTTCAGCAGCAGCCGGGCGATCGCGATCCGCTGCTTCTCCCCGCCGGACAGCCGGTAGCCGCGGTCGCCGACGACGGTGTCCAGCCCGTCCCCCAGGCCCGCGACCAGATCCCAGATCTGCGCGGCCTGGAGCGCGAGCGTGAGTTCCTGCTCGGACGCCTCCGGCCGCGCGTACAGCAGGTTCGCGCGGATCGTGTCGTGGAACAGGTGCGCGTCCTGGGTGACGACGCCCACCACCTCGTGCAGCGAGGTCAGGGTGGCGTCCTTGATGTCGGTGCCGCCGATCCGCACCGTGCCGGTCACCGGGTCGTAGAGGCGGGACACCAGGTGGGTCAGTGTGGTCTTGCCCGCGCCGGACGGGCCGACCAGGGCCGTGAGCTTGCCCGCGGGCGCGACGAAGCTGACGTCGGTGAGCGCGTACTGGCTGACGCCCGCCTTTTCCGGGGCCGGCAGCGCGATCGATTCCAGCGAGGCCAGCGACACCTCGGAGGCGGCCGGGTAGCGGAAGCTGACGTGGTCGAACTCGATGTCGGGCGCGAGGCCCGGCCGGCCCGCGTCGGCGGCGGCCCGCAGCGGCACCGCCCCTGGCCGCTCGGAGATCAGCGGCTGCAGGTCGAGCACCTCGAAGACCCGGTCGAAGCTCACCAGCGCGGTCATGACGTTGACCTGGACGTTGGACAGCGACGTGATCGGGCCGTAGAGCCGGGTGAGCAGGGTCGCGAGCGCGACGAGCTCGCCGACCTGGAGCGTGCCGTTGATCGCCAGCGAGCCGCCGAGCCCGTAGACGACCGACGTCGACAGCGTCGCGAGCAGGGTCAGCCCGGTCACCAGCGCACTGCCCCACAGCGCGGTCAGCACGCCGATGTCACGCACCCGCCCGGCCCGGCCGGAGAACAGCTCCTGCTCGTCGGCAGGCCGGCCGTACAGCTTGGACAGCATCGCGCCGGCCACGTTGAACCGCTCGGTCATGGTCGAGCCCAGCGCGGCGTCCAGCTGCATCGACTCCCTGGTCAGCCGCTGCAGCCGGCGGCCGACCCGGCGCGCCGGATACAGGAACACCGGAATCAGCACTAGCGACACGAGCGTGACCTGCCAGGACAGCACGAACATGGCGGCCATCACAAGCACCAATTGCAGGACGCTGGACACGACCGAGGACAGCGTGGACGTAAGCGCCTGCTGGGCGCCGATGACGTCGCTGTTGAGCCGGCTGACCAGCGAGCCGGTCTGGGCCCGGGTGAAGAACGCGATCGGCTGCCGCTGGACGTGCCCGAACACCTGGGTGCGCAGGTCGTAGATCAGCCCCTCGCCCACCCTGGAGGTGAAGTACCGCTGCACGACCCCGAGGACCGCGTCAAAGATCGCCAACCCGGCGACCGCCCCGGCCGCCCAGAGCACGATGTCGGTCCGCTTGTGCAAGATTCCCTGGTCGATGACGACGGCCAGCAGCAGCGGGTACACGACGGTGACGACCGCGTCCAGCGCCGCGGCGATCAGGAAGATAGCCAGGTCAAGCCGGTACGGCCGGGCGTATCCGGCGATCCTGCGGACGGTGCCGGGCTTCAGCTTCTGTTCCGTGACTGACCGATCACGGGAAAAGCTGTGCATCGCGTGCCACTGGCTCTGCATCGTCATGTCCGGTGAACCCTACCGTCGGCTCAGATCATCCCGGCTCCGCTCTCGGCGAACCAGATGGGAACGGGGCGGCCCCCGGACCCGGCCGTGCCAGCGCGCGGTCAGCCGCCTGACCTGCGCGGTCGTTAGCCGCCGGAGCGACCGCGAAGCAGCCGCCCCTGGGCCGCGCGCTCAGCTGCGGCCTGCTGCTCAAGCGTGTTGCCGGGCGCCTGCTGCAACAGCGCCTTGGTCGCCCTGGCGGCCGCGGCGTCGGTGGAGAGCAAGGCGCCGACCAGGTCGCTGACGGCCCCGTCCAGTTCGGCGCCGGGCACGACCAGCTCGGCCAGACGCAGCTGCGCCGCCTCGTGCGCGCCGACGACGCGCGCCGTCAGGCAGATCTCGGTCGCCCTGGCCAGCCCCACGATGTCCACCAGCGGCTTGGTGCCGGTCAGATCGGGTACGAGTCCGAGCGCGGGCTCTTTCATGCACAGCTTCGCGTCATCGGCGAGCACCCGCAGGTCGCACGACAGCGCGAGCTGGAACCCGGCCCCGATCGCGTGCCCCTGCACCGCCGCCACCGACACGAACGCCGGGTTGCGCAGCCACCGGTATCCGGCCTGGAAGCCGGCGACGGCGTCATCGAAACCGGGGTCGTGCGGGTTCGGGTTGGGCGGCTCGCCTGGCACCCCGTCGCGCGAGAACATGCGCAGGTCTATTCCCGCGCAGAAACTCGGTCCCGCGCCGCGGACAATGACGACCCGGACGCTGTCCGGGATCTGCGCCCCGATGCCGGCCAGCCCGAGCCACATACCCGGGGTCATCGCGTTGCGCCGCTCGGGCCGGTTCAGCGTCACCGTGGCAACGGCGTCGACAATCGCCAGCTCCAGGCCAGCCGCGGTCAGCTCGACGGAATCAGCAGACATGGGAACCTCGCTCGGGTCGGGCCGGACCCGGAAAAGCGATCAGGCCTTACCCTTCGCCTTTCCCCTGGTGGCACCGCCACGGCCGCGCAAGGACACACCGCTCTCACTAAGGATCCGGTGAATGAATCCGTAGGAACGGCCGGTCGACGCGGCCAGTGACCGGATGCTCTCGCCAGCGCTGTACCGCTTCTTCAGGTCACCGGCAAGCTTCGTCCGGTCGGCACCGGTGACCCTGGTGCCCTTCTTGAGCGTCTCGGTCACGCGTTCCTCCCGGTGAGCTAACTGGCCACTGCGTTACCGTATCCCGCAATGATCACTCATTAGCTTGTGATCGGCTACCTAGACGACGGCAAAAAGATCATTCATTTTGGCGGCGCCCAGTCTGACCGATACCGGGCCGGAATTGTACTCAGGCGAGCGCCACCAGATCGGCCAGTTCTTCGCTCCACGCGTCCTCCACCCCGTCGGGCAGCAGCACCACCCGCTCGGGCTGGAGCGCGTCGACCGCGCCCTCGTCGTGGGTCACGAGCACGATGGCCCCCTGATACCGGCGCAGCGCCGACAGGATCTCCGCGCGGCTCGCCGGGTCGAGGTTGTTGGTCGGCTCGTCGAGCAGCAGCACGTTCGCCCCGGACACGACCAGCAGCGCGAGCGCCAGCCTGGTCTTCTCCCCGCCTGACAGCACGCCGGTCGGCTTGGCCACGTCATCGCCCGAGAACAGGAACGAGCCCAGGATGCTGCGGTGCTCGCTCTCGGCCAGGTCGGGCGCCGCCGAGCGCATGTTCTCCAGGACAGTGCGCTCGTTGTCGAGCAGCTCATGCTCCTGCGCGTAGTAGCCCAGCCGCAGGCCGTGACCGGGCAGCACCTCGCCGGTGTCGGGATCCTCTACCCCCGCCAGCAGCCGCAGCAGCGTGGTCTTGCCGGCCCCGTTCAACCCGAGCACCACGACCCTGGCGCCGCGGTCGACGGCGACATCGACGTCGGTGAAGACCTCAAGCGAGCCATACGACTTCGACAGCCGCTGCGCCGACAGCGGCGTCTTGCCGCAATGGACGGGCGTGGGGAACCTGAGCCGGGCGACCTTGTCCGCGGCGCGGTCAGCGGAGACGCCCGCCAGCAGCTTCTCGGCCCGCTTCTGCATGCTCTGCGCGGCCTTTGCCTTCGTCGCCTTCGCCCGCATCTTGTCCGCCTGCGACTGCAGCGCGACCGCCTGCCGCTCGGCGTTGAGCCGTTCCCGCCGCCGCCGCCGCGCGTCGGTCTCGCGCTGGTCCAGGTAGGCCTTCCAGCCCAGGTTGTAGATGTCCAGCACGCTGCGGTCGGCGTCGAGGTGGAACACCTTCGTGACGACCGACTCCAGCAGCTCGGTGTCGTGGCTGATCACGACGAGGCCGCCGCGGAACGAGCGCAGGTGATCGCGCAGCCAGCTGACCGAATCGGCGTCGAGGTGGTTGGTCGGCTCGTCCAGCAGCAAGGTGTCCGCCCCGCTGAACAAGATCCGGGCCAGTTCGATCCGGCGTCGCTGTCCGCCAGACAGGGTGCGCAGCGGTTGCCTGAGCACCTTCTGCGGCAGCCCGAGGCTGGCGGCGAGTGAGGCCGCCTCGGACTCAGCCGCGTACCCGCCGAGGACCGTCAGCCGCTCTTCCAGCTGGCTGTACTTGCGGACCGCGGCGTCCCGCCGGGTCGGGTTCGGGTCAGCCATGCCGAGCTCGGCCGCGCGCATGCCCGCTAGCACGGCGTCCAGGCCGCGGGCCGACAGGATCCGGTCGACGGCCAGCGCCTCAAGATCGCCGACCCTGGTGTCTTGCGGCAGGTAACCGACCGAGCCGCCGGACTGGACCTGGCCGCCGGCTGGCTGCCCCTCGCCGGCCAGGACGCGCGCCAGCGTGGTCTTGCCCGCCCCGTTCCGGCCGACGAGGCCGATCTTGTCACCCGCGGAGACCTGGAACGAGGCCCCCTCAAGCAGCAGCCGCGCACCCGCGCGCAGCTCAATATCACGTGCCGAGATCATCGGAAAGACTCGCTCCTGGAGAACATGCTGGTCGGACGCTGGACAGACTTCACCCCTCTACCGGGGCAAGGCGTCACGACAGGAGCGGTTGCATGAGATCAATTTTACCCGACGGGGCAACTGTGTTTCCCGCTCGCCTGTCGGGGCGCTTTTGGGCGTTGTCTTCCCTCGTCGCAAACCCCGCTCCTCAGTCCAGACAACGCCGCGCCCCTCCGGCTCGCTCGGGCTCATCGGTGTTACATGACCCGGAGCGAGCGACTTGCTCGGGCTCCTCAGTCCAGGACGCCGCCGCGCCCCGCTGCCTCGCTCGGGCTCATCGGTGTTACGAGACGCGGAGCGAGGCGACCTGCTCGGACCCCTCCGGCTCTAGCTCCTGGGCTCCATCAGGCGGATTCGGATTGCCCGGAAGGCCTTGGGGGTGGCCTGGAGCACCTTCAGCCGGGGGTCAGGCACGGTGAGGAAGCGATCGACCGCGAGCTGGAAGTACGGCCGCAGCCGCGGGTCGTCGTGCAGGGCCGCGACCGCGCGCTTGTCCCCGCCGGGCACGAGCGCGTCGATGCGGCCGGCGTAGTCGCCGAACACCGCCGCGGCGCAGTTCGCGGCCGCGGCCAGCGCCTCGGTCGCCTGCTTCTCGCGCCGCCGGGCGAAGCGCTGCTGTGACTGCCCGCCCGCGGCGCTGCGGCCGTGCACGAGCCGGCTGCCGACCTTGGACGCCACCAGCCGCGCGTCCGGCCCGGCGAACACCCCGGCCGCATACCCGCCGAGCCGTACCAGCAGGACCGCGACGGTCCGGTCCGCCAGCGCGTGCGCGGCCAGCTCCGCGCCGGTCCCCGCCGACCCGGCGGGCAGCGGCGGGAACGGCGGGTGGCACTCGGCGAGCGCGCCATCGGCGGCGAGCACACTGACGATTTCCGGGCCGGGCTGATAGCTCGCGCCGCCGTGCCTGACGGCGAAGGACTCCAGCCATCCGCCGATGCGCTCCGGGCCAACCTCCACCCAGCGCTGGGTGGCGCTCTCGCCATTTCCCATTACCCACAGCCTCCCAGCGCCTACTATCCGTCAGGTGCCCGGGCGGCCTGATCGCCGCCATCCGCCCGTCGCCAGCACGAGCAGGCTGGTCCGTATCCGCCAGGGGTGAGACATGAGCGTCGCGACCGACAATAACGCCGCCACCCCCGGCCCGACCGGACCCGCCGGGTTACCGGCCGCGCCACGCGAGCCGGGGCCGAACGCGGTCGAGCGCGCGCTCGCCGCCGCGATCCAGGATGCCACCAGGATCGCGGACCTGCTGGATGCGCTCAGGTCGGCCCGGTTGTGGCTGCCGCTGCCAGGCCCCGGCGCGCCCGGCGGCCCGGGCCGGACCTCCCGGCCACCAATCCGGGGGCGGTCACCCTGCCGACGGTGGTCTACCTCGGCTGCGAGTTCATCCCCGCGTATACGTCGGCTGAGCTGCTGGCCGAGCTGGCCGGCCGCGACCATGCCGGCCACGCTGGCCCGGACTGGGCCGACCCCGGCCGGTCCGGCCGGCGCGCCGTGCTGCCCGGCGGCTGCCTGCCCCACATAGTCGTGCGCGCCGCCGACCTGGCCCAGCTCATGCCGCCGGACGTCGGCATCGCGCTGAACGTGGGCGCGACCGAGAGCGTCCCGGTCTACCCGCAGGGAGTGGCGTATCTGGCCGCGGACGAGCCGACCGATGCCCGGCGGGTGACCGTAGGCCCATTGCCGGTGCAGCCCGAGCAGTTGCTGGCCGCGATCCGGACCGGCCTGGCGTGCATCCCGCAGGCCAGCCGGGCATCAGCCGGCTGGCTGTCGGTACAGTTCGCGGGCGAGGGCATGATCGTCTCCATCACCCTGGACGATCCGCGCGACGCCGGCGTCCGAGCGCAGGTGATAGCCATGCTGGAACGGGCCGCGGGCACGGCCGCCGCCGACGCGGGATACCCGATCGACGTCACTTTCCCCGGTGAGGGCGAGCCCGATCACATCGACCACTGGATAGCGACCGCCGCCGAGCCGTTCTACGTCCGCGCCTGACGCCGGTCGCCCACGGCCCGGCCAGCTGGCGGCAGCGGCACTCAGGTCGGCAATTCAGTCCCGGCCTGCTCCGCCACCATGTACGCCGCGTACCAACCGGGCCAGTCCGGGTCAGCCGCGCCAGTGCGCTTCTCGTGTTCGCCGTGCGCGGCCTCCGCGCGCCGGAGCGCGCCCGCCAGGTCCGCTGCGGACGCGAATGCCGTCTGAGCGGCCTCGACCCGGCCGGGCAGCCGGGTGGTGATCTCCTGCAGCAGCCAGGTGTTGCCGTCCGGGTCGCTGAATGAGGCGAACGAGCCGTAGCTGCCGTGCTCGGGCGCCGGACCGCTGGCCCGGCCGTCCGCGCCGGGCGGCTGGAACCGGTCGCCGAGCGTTCCCTCGTGGAACACCTCGCTGACCGCGGCGCCGCGGGCGACGAGCTGGCCGCGCACAGCCTCGATATCGGCGACGATCAGGTAAAGTCCCTGGGCCGAACCGGGCGCGGCCGAGGTCATGTTCGTGCCGAACTGGATCGAGCACTGGGAGCCCGGCGGGGTGAGCTGGACGATTCGGAAGCTGTCACCGGCAGTCGCGTCGGCATCGAGTCGCCAGCCGAGCTGCAGGTAGAACGTCTTGGCCCGGTCGACGTCAGCGACGGGCAGCACCACGACCTCTAGTTTCAGGTCCACGACCCCGGCTCCTCTCCCTGCAGTGTCCAGGCATCTGATACCCCATGGCCTGATTCCTCAAGCTGCCCGGCACCGTGGCAGCCCGGACCCCGCCCGCCGGCTAATCAGCCGGATCGGGTGATGCGCGCGCCCCGGGCCGGCGGTGAGAATCGGCTCATGACCTCGGCTTGGCCAGCAGTCTCTTATGACCGGTGGGGCGAGACGTGTGACACGCTGCACGCCCATACTCAGGTACTGGGCAAGCTGGCGGTGGAACTCGCCCCGCCCGAGCCCGAGTTGCAGCACGGGGCGCTGCGGCTGACCGCCCGCGGCTGGGAGACTGCACCGCTGCCCGCGCCCGACGGGTCTGGCTCGCTGGTAGTGGCGCTGGACCTGCACTCGCATCACGCGGTGGTAGAGCACAGCGACGGGCAAGCCGAACGGGTGCCGCTGACCCCGGACCGGCCAGTCGCTGACGTGACCAACGACGTACTGGCCGCGGTGACCCGGCTGGGCGGCCGTGTCCGGATCAATCCGGTGCCGCAGGAGGTCCCGTGGGACGTGCCGCTTGACAAGGACTACGACCACGCCCGGTACGACCCGGCCCAGGTCGGCGACTACTTCGCCGCGGTCACTCAGGCGGCGCTCGCGCTGGCGGAGTTCAGCGCCCCGTACCGCGGCCGCTCCACGCCGGTCAACGCGTGGTGGGGTTCGTTCGACCTCGCCGTGACGCTCTATTCCGGAGCGCCGGCCGATCCGCCTGGGGGCGGCTTCATCACCCGCAACTCGGCCGACGCCGAACAGATCGTCGTCGGCTGGTGGCCAGGCGATGCCGCCCGGCCGGACGCGGCGTTCTACGCCTTCGCGTTCCCGCCGCCCGCTGGGCTCGCCGACGTCACGCTCTCCCCGGCCGCTGCCCGCTGGGACGAGAGCCTGGGCGAGTTCGTCCTGGACTGGCACGACGTACGCACCGCGAGCAGCCCGCGGGCCGCGGCCGTTGAGTTCGCTCACTCGGCGTTCCGGCACGCCTCCCTGGCGGGCGAGTGGGACGCCGACCTTCTTGACAGCACCGAGGGCAGCCCGCCGCCCGTCAGGTGAGGCTAGGTGCACGATCCCTTACGCTGACCGAAGTCTTTGCGCGCGCGGCGACGGACTCGGCTGACGGGGAAGGTGCAGGGATGGCCGGCTACGTGCTGGATTTCCGGGAAATCGACCAGACGATGGTCGCGGTTGCTGGCGGCAAGGGCGCGCACTTAGGAGAGCTTTCGCGGATCGAAGGCATCCGCGTGCCCGCTGGCTTTTGCGTGACGACGGAGGCATTCCGGCGCATCATGGCGGACGCGCCGTCGATCGATCAACAGCTCGATCGGCTGTCCAGCCTGAACCCTGCGGACCGGGAAGCGCTCCGCACCCTCAGCGGGGAGATCCGCCGGACGATCGAAGCGGTCGCCATCCCCGACGATGCTGGCGGCAGCGATCACCAGCGGGCTCGCCCGGCTCGGCGAGCGGGCCGCCTACGCCGTCCGTTCCAGCGCGACGGCAGAGGATCTGCCCACGGCCTCCTTCGCGGGCCAGCAGGACACCTACCTGAACGTCGTAGGGCGGGCGGCGATCCTCCGGCACATCAGCCAGTGCTGGGCGTCGTTGTTCACCGAGCGGGCCGTGACCTACCGGGCCCGGAACGGGGTCGATCACAGGCTGGTCCACATGGCCGTGGTCGTGCAGCAGATGGTCTTCCCGCACGCGTCCGGCATCCTGTTCACGGCCGACCCCGTCACGTCCAACCGGAAGGTCGCCTCCGTGGAGGCGAGCTTCGGGCTCGGCGAGGCCCTGGTTTCAGGCCTGGTGAACGCCGACGCTTACAAGGTGCGAGATGGCGAGGTCGTCGCCAGAGCGATCGGCGCCAAGCAGCTCGCCATCCACGCGCAGCCGGGCGGCGGGACGCAGGAACAGGCGATCGACCCGGCCCGGCAACAGCAGCCAGCGCTGACGGATGCACAGGTCGTGCGGCTCGCGCGGCTTGGCCGGCGGATCGAAGCGCACTTCGGCCGCCCGCAGGACATCGAATGGTGCCTGGCCGACGACGACTTCCAGATCGTCCAGAGCCGCCCGATCACCACGCTGTTCCCGATCCCCGCGGCCGGCGACACCGGCAACCACGTCTACGTCTCCGTCGGTCATCAGCAGATGATGACCGACCCCATGAAACCGCTGGGGCTCTCGGTCTGGCAGCTGACCGCCCTCCGGCCGATGTACGAGGCGGGCGGGAGGCTGTTCGTCGACGTGACCCAGATGCTGGCTGCGCCGGCGAGCCGGGGCGGCATCCTGGAGGCCCTGGGAAGATCCGATCCGCTCATCAGGGATGCCCTGCAGACCGTCCTCGATCGCGGCGACTTCATCCCGTCACCCCGCGGCGAGGCTCCGAACCCGCCGCCGCCTGGCGCCGCGCCAGCTCCGATCGAGACCGATCCGGACATCGTCGCCGACCTGATCGGGCGCAGCCAGCTGTCTATCGCCGCCCTGAACCGCACCATCGTGACGAAGTCGGGAACGGACCTGTTCGACTTCATCCTGGCCGACATCCAGGAGCTGAAGCGGCTGCTGGCCGATCCGCGAAGCCATCAGGTCTTCATGAGCGCGATGGAAGCCTCGTGGTGGCTCAACGAGCAACTGCAGGCATGGCTGGGCGAGAAGAACACGGCCGACACGCTCACGCAGTCCGTTCCCGACAACGTCACCTCGGAGATGGGGCTGGCGCTCCTCGACGTCGCCGACGTGATCCGCCGGCATCCGCAGGTGGTGGATTTTCTCGAGCACGTTGCGGACGAAGGTTTCCTCGATGAGCTGCCGCGGCTTGCGGGCGGGTCGGAGGCGCGGGATGCACTCGTTGCCTTCCTCGACAAATACGGCATGCGCTGCGTGGGCGAGATCGACATCACGAGGCCACGCTGGAGCGAGCGCCCCGCGACGCTCGTGCCCGTGATCCTCGGCGACATCAAGAACCTCGAGCCGGGCGCGGGCGAGCGTCGCTTCGAGCAAGGGCGGCAGCAGGCGCGGGCGAAGGAAGAGGACGTGCTACGTCGATTGCTCGCCCTGCCGGACGGGCAGCGGAAAGCACAGGAGACCAAGGAGAAGATCCACCGGGTCCGGACCTTCATCGGGTACCGGGAGTATCCGAAGTACGTCATCGTCAGCCGATACTTCGCTTACAAGCGGGCACTGCTGGCCGAGGCCGGGCGCCTCGTGCGGGCTGGCGTGCTGCGCGCGGAGGAAGACATCTACTACCTCACCTTCTCCGAGTTTCACGACGTCGTGCGCTCGAACCAGGTGGATGACCAGCTCATCCGCCAGCGCACGGACGAGTTCAGGTCATATCAAGCGCTGACGCCGCCCCGGGTGCTCACGTCGGACGGCGAAGCCATCGCCGGGGCATACCGCCGGGCCGATGTCCCTGCCGGTGCGCTGGTCGGCCTGCCCGTTTCGACCGGGATCATCGAGGGGCGGGCCCGCGTCATCCTCGACATGGCGGCGGCCGATCTCGAACCCGGCGACATCCTGATCACGGCCTACACCGACCCCAGCTGGTCGCCGCTGTTCGTCGCGATCACCGGCCTGGTGACGGAAGTGGGCGGACTGATGACCCACGGCGCGGTGATCGCCCGGGAGTACGGCTTGCCGGCTGTCGTCGGCGTGGAGCATGCCACCCGGCTGATCCGCGATGGGCAGCGGATCCGCGTCAACGGAACGGACGGGTACGTCGAGATCCTGGCCTAGCGATGACGCCGTGTTCGCGGTCGGCGACAAAGTGGTGACGTGACTGGTCTGGCGGGGAACGCATAGCAGGTCGGCTATCAGCGGCTACGGTTCGCGCGGCGTAGCCAGGTTTGGCAATGATCGCCGGGAAACGACCACATACTGACCGCGGCCCAGGAAGGAGGTACTGTCCGGTGACCAGCATGATGGCGCTGCGGGCGCATGCCCGCGGCGGACCGGAGCAGCTGAGGTACGAGGAGGCGCCGGTACCGGTGCTCAGCGCAGGCGAGGTACTCGTGGCTGTGCACGCGGCCGGGATAACCTTCGCCGAACTCACCTGGGATGAGTCCTGGACTACCAATGACGGCGCGGACCGGACTCCGATTATCCCGGCGCACGAGATGTCAGGCACGGTCGCGGCCGTCAGCGAAGGAGTCAGCGGACTAGCCGCTGGCGACGCGGTACTCGGACTGATCGACTTCGATCGAGACGGTGCGGCGGCGGAGTTCGTCGCCGTGCCAGCCGCGAACCTGGCGGCCAAGCCGCCAACGCTCTCGTACACCGATGCGGCCACGTTGCCGCTCGCGGGGATGACCGCGTGGCAGGCGCTCGTGGACTATGCCGACCTCAAGCCGGGGGAACAGGTGCTCGTCCAGGGCGGCTCCGGCGCGGTCGGCTCGTTCGCCGTCCAGCTCGCAGCGATACTCGGCGGCCACGTCACCGCTACCGGCCGCGGCGGCAACGCTGACTTCGTCCGGGCCCTGGGAGCCGGGCGCTACTGCTCGGTCGATGACCTGCGATCTCAAGCCCAAGGCCAGTTTGACGTCGTCATCGACACCGTCGGCGGAGCAGTACTCGATAGCTCGTACGAACTGCTGCGTGCGGGCGGCCGCCTCGTGACCCTGAGCGCCCCGCCGGACCAGGACAAGGCCGCGAGTCGCAACATCCATGCGATGTTCTTCATCGTCGAGCCTGACCCTGACGCCCTGGCGGGCCTGGCCGAGCGGGCCAGCGCGAAGAGCCTCCGGCCCGTCATCAGCCAGGAGTTCCCGCTGGCGGAAGGGCGCCAAGCGTACGAGAGCGACCGCCACCGCCGGCCGCCGGGCAAAACGATTCTTGTCGTGCAGTAAACGACTAAACCGTGCCAAGGGCCACGTTAGAGTCCTGGCTTATGGGACGAAGCCCGACCACCCGGCTGGCCGCTCAGTCGTTCGATCGCACTGCCGCGGACTACGACCGCCTTGGCGACCTCAGCGAGAATGACGGCTTCACGAACTGGCTCGTGAGCGCGCTGCCACCCGCCGGCGGGCGGGCGCTCGACCTTGGCTGCGGGACCGGCCGCCATGCCGTCTTGCTGGCAGCGCGATTCACGCACGTCGACGCGATTGACCTGTCGCTGCCGATGATCGAGATCGCCAGGGCGAAGCGCTCGCGGCCGAACATCAGCTACCAGCAGGCGGACTTGCTGACTGACAACCGGCGCCGGCGAGTTCGACCTGGTGCTCAGCGTGATGACGCTGCATCACGTGCCTGACCTGCACGCGGCGCTGGCCACAAATTGCTCGCGCCGGGCGGGCGGATCGTGGTGGTGGACCCGTATCCGGCCGACTCCGTGCTGCAACGCCTGGTCCCGCTGCGGCCGCGCCTGCACGCGGGCGCAATCCTGCGGCTCGGCACCAACCTGGTCCGTCGCGGCCCGGCCACGGCCTGGGAGATCTACCGGCTGTCCACCCGCAGGGAGTGGCTCGATCACCGGGTGAGCGACCGGTTCTTCACCCCGGCCGAGCTTGAACGCTGCTGTGCGAGCCTGCTCCCCGGCTGCACGATGGAGCGGCTGGGCGGTACTGTCGTGGGGCTGACCTGGGACTCCAGTCGCTGAACCCGGTAGCCGGCACTCACCGCACTGGTCTGGCGCCGACCAACCGGAGGATGTCCGTCACCACCTCGGGCAGCGGGGCGGTGGTGACGACCTCGTGGTCGGCTATCTGTCGCAGCCGTGGCTCAATGGCCGCGACGTCGTCAAGCACCCGGCGCAGTTCCTCCGGTGACTTGCCGAACGAGTTACTGGTCCTGACCGCCAGCCGCTGCCGAAGGATCTCCACTGGCGCGCTCAGCAGAATGATGTAGTCGAACTGCGGATGGAACCGGACCTGGTTCTCCTCGCAGCCCGCGACGAACAGGATGTCCGCGTCCTCGGTCGCCAGCAGCGTCGCGATGGCGTCTTCTCGCCAGAGCTGGCGGCCGTCCGCAAGCACCTGGCACCAGCCGTCGTCGGTGTCGACGGCCTTGTACCCGCGGGCGGCCAGTTCGCGCACGACGGCGGACTTCCCGGTCGCCGACATGCCCGTCAGCAGGACGCGTTCCACGCCTGCGAGCCTACGAAAGCGCGCAGCCTGGCTGACCTGCGGTACCCAGGCTGCGATTAGTGAGCTTCCGGCGGATGACGGACCCGGAGCGCAGACTCGACGTGAAACTGCCTCTGCATCCGCTGCTCCTTTGGCCGGAAGTAGCCGGTCGCCTCAGCCATAGCGATTATCTCTGGCCGGTCAACTTCGTAGGTCTGCCCTCTGGTCACAATCGTCGCCGTGCCTTTGTCGACAACGTTCTTGAGCCAGTCGGTGCGGTTGCCATACGGAAGGGCGATGAAGAAGCTGTCATCGTGCTGGACGGCGACGACCGGCGTATCAAAGGTCCGACCTGATCGGCGCCCGACATGACGGACGACGGAGGTGCTGGAGCTCTCCTTGCCGGCGGACCTCAGGGCAAGCGGCCGCATGACCCGGGTGAACATGCGCAAGGTGTTCTGGACTCGATCTCTCATACCCGAACCATCTCACTGGTTACGGGCCGAAAGATCCGATCGCTGCCAGCCATTTTAGGCCCTGCCGATCAAGCGACCGTCGCGCTGATGGCGGATCAGAGCCTGGCTTCGAGCACGTCGACCTTGTCGAATGACGGAGCCTGAGCGAACAGATGGGCGTACTTTCGCGAGAGCTGGGGACCGCCCGCGGCCAGCAGGGCGTCCCTGTCCTGGGCATTGGCGAACGCGGCGAAGGCGCCGTACATCGTCTCGGTCAGCCGGAAGGCAAACCACACCGTGCTACTGGGCTGCGCCTCGACGAGCGGCAGGCCTTCCTTGAAGAAGTCGGCTACGTCCTGTTCCAGGCCGGGCTTGACTTCGAATCTGGCGAGGACTCCGACCGTGACCATGAGCGATCTCTTTCCGTCCGGCACTACTGCTGCTCGCGCCGACGGGCGAGATGGACGGTGATGTCGGCGTTGATCTCCACTGTCTCAGGCAGGACCTGCATTATCCGGCTATAGACCTGCTCTTGCGCTGAGGCTGGCAGTTCAAGGTACGCGGAGACGGTCGAGAGATAGCCGATGTAGTCGTGAGCTGTCATCGTCAAGCGCCGCTCGACCTCGGCCTGCTGCACGTCGGCGAACCACTCCGAGCTGTCAGGAGTTCTGTACCCGGCCACTGCATGTCATGTTCCGGGCGGCGTCCCGTCCGGAGACGGAATATCGTCGCTCTCCAGGAACGGCGCCCTGGCCGCGCGGACAGCTTCCGCCACGGCGGCATCCGCCAGTCCGACTGGTCCGCCGAACGAGGCAAACACCCCGCCCGGCTCCAGCAGCGCGGCCATGCGCGGCCACCGGCCGTCCGGGTTCGTCCAATGCAGCGACGCCGCCGCATAGACGAGCCCGTAGCTCTGCCCCGGTCGCAAGCCCTCGAACGCGGCTTGCACCGTCCTGACGGTGGCCGGCACATGTTTACGCAGTTCGGCGAGCATTTCCGGGTCAGGATCGGTCGCGGTGACCGCGATCCCCCGGCCGGCGAACAGACGGGTTGCCTTGCCGGTTCCGGCGCCAATCTCCAGGGCGGTCAGAACCGGCCGGCCCGCGTATGTCATCACCAGGTCGAAAAGCTCCACCGGATACCCCGGCCGGAACCGTTCGTAGGCTCCGGCCACCATCCCGAAACTCAGCGCCCGACCAGACATGCCGAGCATCCTGACACGATCCGACGCCGCCCGCACACCGCATTTCCGCCCGACCCAGCGATCTGCCAGGCCGCATATCCACAGCTGGACCTGGCAGAGATACCGACCGAGGGACTGGCAGAGCCCGGGCAGCGACGCAAGCCCTGGTACGGCGCAGCGGCTACGACGGCGGCAGCAGTACCGCGCCCGTTCCGATGATCACCGCGTGCGTGCTGCCCTTGACCGGCACCGCGCCAGCCCTGGTGTCGCACTTCCCGTTCCGCCGCGGCAGGACGCCGGTGTAGTCCGCGCTGAACGTGCCGTAACCGGCAATGCCCTTGTACGCGCCGGTCCCCCGGCCGAGCGTGAAGCTGCCCTTCTGTTCGAGCGACGACCGCGCAGGTACGGCTGTCGGTCTGCTGCCGCGTCGTCTTCTCCTGCGTGGCCGGGCGAGTGAACACGAAGGTGCCGCCAGACAGCCGGGCCAGCGACTGGTTGCGGCCGTTCCCGATGCCGGGGAACGTGCCGGTGTCTGCGAACACCCCCGACGCGGTCACCGCGTAGTCCGGGTTACCGGGCCACGAATCACTCCGCAGCACGAACTTCTCGTTCCCCCCGCGGGCCGGGGTCGCGTGCGCGGAGCAGCCGGCCAGCACCAGGACACTGGTAGCCGCGAGGAGCACGCAGGCGTGCGCGCGCAGGCGCAGTTGCAGATGCATGAGAGTCCTTGGTCCGAAGACACTGAAGCCGGAGAGTAACCGGGTGACTACATAAAATAGCCACTCGGTTACTCTCCGGCTACAGCATTGACCAACCTCGCCACGTACCCGCGGCCCGAATCGAACGGGCTGGCTTCAGCTCAGCCGATCGGGCCGTTCATCTGGCGCGCGGCCCGGTTGAGCGCGCTGATCACGCCGCGCAGTGAGGCGCGCGTGATCGACGAGCTGATCCCGGCGCCCCAGAGCACCCGGTCGCCGACCTGGATCTCCAGGTACGCGGCGGCCTCCGCGTCCCGGCCTGCGGTCAGCGCGTGCTCCGCGTAGTCGAGCACCCGCACCGGCACGCCGCCGAGCCCCAGGTCCACCACCGACAGCGCCTCGCAGAACGCGGCGATCGGACCGTTGCCCGCCCCGGTGATCACGTGTTCGCCAGTCCCGGCCAGCCCAGCGCCGGCCCGGATCGTCGCGGTCACCTTCTCGGTCCCGTCGTCGCTGGACGAGGAGTAGCTGACCAGCTCGAACGGCTCAGATTCCAGGTACTCGGCGGAGAAGATCTGCCACATCTGCGCGGCGCCGACCTCGCCGCCTTCGTCGTCGGTGTGCCGCTGGATCACCTGGCTGAACTCGATCTGCAGCCGCCGCGGCAGGTCCAGGTGGTGGTCGGCCTTCATGATGTAGGCGACCCCGCCCTTGCCGGACTGCGAGTTCACCCGGATGACCGCCTCGTAGGACCGGCCGACGTCCTTCGGGTCGATCGGCAGGTACGGCATCGCCCAGGGCAGCTCGCCGGCAGGCCGGCCGCCGCGGCCTTCCGCTCCAGGTCGTCGAAGCCCTTCTTGATCGCATCCTGATGCGATCCGGAGAACGAGGTGTAGACCAGGTCGCCGGCGTAGGGGTGCCGTTCGTGCACGCCGATGCCGTTGCAGTACTCGACGGTGCGCCGGATCTCGTCGATGTTGCTGAAGTCGATCATCGGGTCGATGCCCTGGCTGTACAGGTTCAGGCCGAGGGTGACCAGGTCGACGTTCCCGGAACGCTCCCCGTTCCCGAACAGGCAGCCTTCCACTCGCTGCGCGCCGGCCAGCACCGCCAGCTCGGCGTCCGCGGTCGCGGTGCCCCGGTCATTGTGCGTGTGCACCGACAGCGCGATGTGCTCGCGGCGGGACAGGTTGCGGCTCATCCACTCGATCTGGTCGGCGTAGACGTTCGGGGTGGATCGCTCGACGGTGCACGGCAGGTTCAGGACGATCTCACGGTCCGGGCCGGGCTCCCAGACGTCCATCACCGCCTCGCAGATATCCAGCGCGAAGTCCAGCTCGGTGTCCATGAAGATCTCGGGCGAGTACTCGTACCCGAACTCGGTGTCGGTCAGGTACTCGGCGGCGTACTTCATCACCGCGCGGGTGCCCTCGACCGCCACCGCCTTGCACTCGGCGCGGCCGTCGCCGTCCCAGCCGAACACGACGTTGCGGAAGATGGGCGCGGCTGCGTTGTACATGTGCACGGTGGCCTGCTTCGCGCCGGCCAGCGACTGCACGGTGCGCTCGATGAGCTCCGCGCGAGCCTGGGTCAGCACCGAGATGCGCACGTCGTCGGGGATCGCGCCGCTCTCGATCAGGCCGCGGATGAAGTCGAACTCGGTCTGGCTGGCGGCCGGGAAGCCGATCTCGATCTCCTTGTAGCCCAGCTTCACCAGCAAATCGAACATCGCTTGCTTGCGGGCCGCGTTCATCGGGTCGATCAGGGCCTGGTTGCCGTCCCTGAGATCAGTGGACAACCAGCGCGGCGCCGCGGTGATCGTCTTGGCCGGCCATCGCCGGTCCGGAAGGTCTACCGCTGGGAACGGGCGGTACCGATGACACGGCATACCAGAAGTGCGCTGTGGAAACGAGGCTGTGCTTTCAAAACCGTGACTCACGAGATGCTGCTCCTAGCTAGGTCGTTTGCTGCGACGCGGACCGGATGTACGTCGGTCGGCATGGCAAACGACCCGCGGCGAGGGGCCGACCGGTCTGTTACCGGGCCTCGCCGCGGCCGAGAAGGAGCAGGCCGCCAAGACATGATGTAAACTAGTCTAGCGGGTCCTGGCCACGGACAGTGACCAACTGCCCCAATTTGGCCGCTGGCCTGCGGAGCCGCCCTGGGGAGGCCTCCCCTTGCCGCGCCCTCGGGCGGGCTCGCACTATGGCCCCAGGCCGCACGAAAGGGGGCACGGGATGATGCTGCGTCCAGGCCGGCCGGGGCTAGCGGGCCGCCTGGCTGCCGTGGCGGCGCTGATCGTCACCGTCACCGCGGCCAGCCCCGCGCTGGCCGGAGCTCGGGCCGGGCCCGCTACGGCCGGGCCGGTCTGGTCCCTGGCGGCCAGCCCGAACGCGCTGATCTCCCCCGACGGGCTGTCAGCCGTCTCCTGCCCCACCACCGGATACTGCGCCGCCATCGGCGGACTGACCGCGAACTCCTGGGCCGCCGGGCACGCCTGGACGGTGCGGCAGCAGCTGCCCAGCCCGGTCGCGGCGCGGTACACCACCATGCTGGCGATGACCTGCACGTCGGCCCGGTTCTGCCTCGCCGTCGGTGACTACCGGGCCCGGCCGGGCGCCGCGAACACGACCCTGCTGGCCGACCGCTGGAACGGCAAGTCGTGGGCGACGGTGCTGCGCAGCGGCGGCGGGCGCGCTGGCGGCCGTGTCGTGCAGCGCTTACAACGCCTGCACGGCCGTGGGCACCGACTTCGGATTCCCCGACGACTGCTTCCGATGCGATCGCCGAGGCGCTGGAACGGCCAGCGCTGGACCGCCCAGTCAGTGCCGCCACTTCCCTGAGGCCGGGCAGATCGACGCTGACCGGGGTCGCCTGCCCGGCGGCGAGGACGTGTCTGGCCACCGGCTATGACAACAACCTCGGCGAGGGAGCGATCCCGATCGCGGCCCGCTGGAACGGCCGGGTGTGGGCAGCACTCGCCGATCGCCGACCCGGAACCCGGCAATGTGGACGAGGTTGAGATGCAGGCGATGTCGTGCTCATCGGCCAGAGCCTGCAGCGCGGCCGGCATCTTCTATACCGATACCACGTCCCTGACCGTGCCGGTGGCGGAGCGGTGGAACGGCAGCAGATGGGCGGTCCAGGCGCTCCCGGCCGCTATCAGCTTCGGCGACGGGCTGCCGCCGGGCCCGTGTCCTGCCCGTCGGCATCGTTCTGCCTGATCGCCGACGGCGCCCAGACGTCGGTGTGGAACGGCACGACCTGGACGCTCACGGCCGGCGACGCCGGTGCCGGGCGGCGGGCTTCGCCGGCGTGTCCTGCCGGTCGGCCACGCAGTGCACCGCCGTCGGCTCCGTCGCTCCCGCGGCCGGCGGCTCCCCGACGCTGGCCGAGCGATGGAACGGCACGGCTGGACCGCCCAGCCGGTGGCCGGCGACGCGGCGGGCGCGCTGCCGAACGCGCTGACGTCGGTGTCCTGCCCGTTCGCCCGCAGCTGCGAGGCGGTCGGCACGGCGGGCAGCGGGCTACTCGCCCAGCACTGGAACGGCACCCGGTGGTTCTTGCAACACCCGGCCGAACCCGCCGGGGCCGCGACCAGCGCGTTCGCGGCGGTCGCGTGCGCGGGCGCGGCGGACTGCGTCGCGGTCGGCTCGCAGGCTCCGGCCAGCGGCCCGGCCACGGCGCTGGCCGAAGCCTGGCACGGCGCCGCCTGGTCCCTGCTGCCGAGCCCGGCCGGCGCGACGAGGCTGACCGGGATCTCCTGTCCGGCCGCCAGGATGTGCGTGGCCGTCGGGGCCGGCCCGGCTGGCCCGGTGATCGACGCGTGGGACGGCACCAGCTGGACGCAGCAGACAGCCGCGGCTGGGCCGGCCAGGCTCGCGGCCGTGTCCTGCGCGGACGCGAGTGACTGTGTCGCCGTCGGCGCCACCGCGTCCGGCCAGCCCGCCGCCGAGTCCTGGCACGGGACCGGCTGGACCAGCCAGCCGGTGCCCGCAGGCGGCGCGCTCGCGGCGGTGTCCTGCCCGGCCGCGAACTCGTGCACGGCCGTGGGCGCGGCGGGCACCGCCCGGCGCTGGAACGGGACATCCTGGTCCGCGCAGCGGACCCGTCCGGCGCCGTCAGCCTGACCGGCGTCGCGTGCACTTCGTCCCGTGCCTGCGTCGCGGCCGGTGACTACCGGCACGGCACCGCGCTCAGCCCATCGCTGACCGAGTCCTGGAACGGGATCGACGTGGTCAGTCCGGGTTCCGCCGCGGCCCAGCGGGAGTGCCGCGACGACGCTGCGCGCCGTTTCCTGCTCCAGCCGCGCGGCGGTGCACGGCGGCCGGCCACTACCGGAACCGGGCCGGCACCACGCTGACGCTGGTCGACACCTATAGCTGAGCGACGGCGCGCGCGACCAGGCCAGCCGCGAGCAGGACGACCCGCAGCTGGCTGGCGGGCGTGCCGGCGCTGGCCGAATCGGTCGGCGAATCCGTCGGCGTCGGGCTCACCGGCGGGCTCCCGGACGGGGAGACCGACGGCGACATCGAGGGCGACGGCGACTGCGAGACCGGCGGTGACGGCGACTGCCGCGCGGGCGAGCTATGAATGATGCCGCCAGGAGGACCGCCAGCCGGGCAAGACCATCACGGTGACCGCCGCGCTGATCGGTCCGACCGAAGCGGTCACCTGCGTCACGCCGGCCGACCGGGCGAACACCTCGCCGCGGAAATCCACGTCCGCGACCCCGGCATCGGCTGCCTGCCAGGTCGCGCCGGACAGGTCGGCCCGTGGCGCTTTCTTGCCGCTGGACAGGGTGCCCTGCAGCCGGAGCCTGACGTCCTGCCCCACGTCCAGGGTGAGGGTGCGGGGCAGCACCGTGATGGCCTGGAGCACGCCGCCGGCCGTGATGGGCTGGAGATCCTGCCGGTAAGCGACTGTCTCGAACGCGCCCACCAGGGCGGTCAGCCGCGCCTCGGTGGCGCCGCGCGGCGGCTCGGGCACCTGGTAGCTGACGTGCGCGGCCCCGTTGGCCGGAAGCTGCAGGTTCTCCCACACGGCGGTCCGCGCCGCCGCCAGCACCTTGGCCGGCGGCCGGAACCGCACGGCCTGCAGGCTGCTGGCGACGGCGGCCGGGATCGGCTCCTCGAGCTGCACGGTCTTGGCCTTGCGCGTCGAGTTGCTCGCCGTGATCGAGACCTGCAGGGACGTCCCGTCCCGGCCGGTCAGCTGCCACCGCTGGGCGATAGTCAGCCCGCCAGGAAAACTCTGCCGCCGGAACTGATACGGCGCCGCGGCGGCCGAGGCCGGGCGGCCGAGCACGAGCCACGCCGCGGCCCCGCCGACGACCAGGACCAGGGCTACGGCCGCGGCCAGCACCCGGCGCGACCGCCAGCCGCCGGGCAGCGTCAGCCGCGGCGCGCCCGTGCCCGCCACGGCGGACGGGTCCGTCGCGCCCGGCCGGGTGATGCCGCCCCCGGCGCCGGGCGCTGGGTCGGCGGATGCTGGACCGTCGCCCGGCGACGCGGTGCCGCCGCGGCGGCGGTACCGGCGCCGCTCGCGCTCAGCCGCCGCGCCAGCCTGCGCGGCGACCGGGTCCACGGTCGCCTCGCCCGCGTCGTCCGCGCTCATCTGCGGGCCGCCAGCCAGCCTGCCAGCCGAGTAGGCCTGCACGCCCAGCGCCTCGCGCAGCGCGCTGGCGAAGTCCTCGCAGCTGGGGTACCGGTCCTCCGGGGCCTTGGCGAGCACCCTGGCAAGCACGTCGTCGACCTCGCCGGGCAGCCGCTGGCGCAGCGAGCTGGCCGCCGGCGGCGGCTCCGAGACCTGCGCGTACATGGCGGCGACCAGCTGCCGGCCGAAGAACGGCGGGCGGCCGCACAGCAGCTCGAAGGCCGAGCAGCCGAGCGCGTACTGGTCGGTGCGGCCGTCCACGTGCCAGCCCTGGATCTGCTCCGGGGCGGCATAGTCGACGGTGCCGATGAACTGCCCGGTGCCGGTCAGGCCGCTGGCGTCCAGGGCCGCCTTGCTGACCCCGAAGTCGGTCAGGTACACGTGATCGGGCCGGCCCGACCGCGTCTCGAGCAGCATGTTGGCCGGTTTGACGTCCCGGTGGATGAGGCCGGATGCATGCGCGGCATCCAGCGCCGAGGCGACCGCGGACAGGATCCACTCGGCCCTGACCGGCGACAGCGGACCGTGCTGGGCCACCAGCGTGCGCAGATCCCCGCCGCGGACCAGGCGGGTGGCGATGAACAGCGCCCCGTCGGCCTCGCCCGCCTCGTACACCGGGATGATGTTGGGGTCGTCGACCGCGGCCGCGGCCTGGGATTCGAGGATGAAACGCTGCCGGAACGCGTCGTCCTCGGCGAGCACGGGCGCGAGGATCTTGAGCGCCACGAGCCGGTTCAGCCGCTCGTCGCGCGCCCGGAACACGACGGCCATGCCGCCGCGGCCGATCTGCTCCTCCAGCAGGTACCCGGAGATGCGGGCGCCGGGCGCGAAGCCCGCCATGGCGGCTGACGGAGAGCTACCGTTACTCACCCATCCTCCACCAGCTGGCTGCGGCCGATCGCGACGCCTCTTGTCGCCTTGCGCCAGCTGTGCACGGCGAGCCCTGGCGCTCGCGAGCAGGCGCACCGCATTATCCGGCTTCGCCCCTGCATGCCGCAACTGTGCCGGGCCGGGTCAGGCTCGGCCCTATCAGTAAACCTGACCGGTCAGACGTTGAAGCCGAGCGCGCGCAACTGCTCTCGCCCGTCCTCGGTGATCTTCTCCGGACCCCAAGGCGGCAGCCAGACCCAGTTAATCCGGAAGTCCTGCACCAGGCCCTCCAGCGCCACCCTGGTCTGGTCCTCGATGACGTCGGTGAGCGGGCAGGCCGCGCTGGTCAGCGTCATGTCGATGGTGGCGGTCCGGTCGCTCTCCATCGTCACCCCGTACACCAGACCCAGGTCGACGACGTTGACCCCGAGCTCGGGGTCGACGACATCGCGCATGGCCTCGAGCAGGTCCTCGGTCTCCTGGTCGGTCAGGACCGGCAGCCCGCCGTCGGCGGGCTCGTGGCCGGCCGTCTCGGGCTGCGTCGGTTCGGTTACCACGTCGTGGTCGTGCTCTGTCATCGCTGCGCCTCACCCCTCTGGTCGCCATTCGCTGCTGCCTGGGTGCCGAGCGCAACCGCGCCGGCCGACTCGGTGTCACCGCGGTCAGCCAGCGCCCGCGCCGTCGCATCCTTCCACGCCATCCAGCCCAGCAGCGCGCACTTGATCCGGGCCGGGTACTTGGACACGCCCTCGAAGGCGACGGCGTCGCCCAGCACGTCCTCGTCTGGTTCCGCCGCGCCGCGTGACTGCATCAGCTCCAGGAATTCGGCGCTGACGTCCAGCGCCTCGCTGACCGGCTTGCCGATGATCAGGTCGGTCATGACCGACACGCTGGCCTGGCTGATCGAGCAGCCAAGAGCCTCATAGGAGACGTCGGCGACGGCGGCCTCGCCGTCCCCGTCCTTCAGCGTGACCCGCAGCGTCACCTCGTCACCGCACGTCGGGTTCACGTGGTGCACCTGGGCGTCGAACGGCTCCCGCAGGCCAGCGTGCAGCGGCCGGCGGTAGTGGTCCAGGATGATCTCCTGGTACATCGATTCGAGCTGCATCACACCCCCTGCAACACTGGACGGCACCGCGGCATTCCGGTCATTGCGGTCATCAGACCCCGAAGAACTTCTGCGCGTGCCGGATGCCGTCCGTCAGCGCGTCGATTTCCTCGCGGGTGTTGTAGAGGTACAGGCTCGCCCTGGTACTCGACTGCACGCCCAGGGCCCGGTGCAGCGGCCAGGCGCAGTGGTGGCCCGCCCGGACCGCCACGCCGCGGTCGTCGAGCACCTGGCTGACGTCGTGCGGATGCAGGCCGTCGAGCGTGAACGAGATCGCGCCGCCGCGGTCGACCGGCTGCTCGGGACCGAGGATCCGCAGCCCGTCGATCTCCGTCAGGGCCGGCAGCGCGTACCGCAGCAACTCCTGCTCGTGCGCCTGGATCCGGTCCGGGCCCACCGCGGTGATGTAGTCCACCGCCGCGCCGAGCCCGACGGCCTGCGCGATCGGCATGGTCCCGGCCTCGAACTTGTGCGGCGGCGGAGCGAACGTCGAGTGGTCCATCCAGACGCTCTCGATCATCTCGCCGCCGCCGAGGAATGGCGGCAGCTGCTCCAGCAGCGCGCGACGGCCCCAGAGCACGCCGATACCGGTCGGCCCGCACATCTTGTGACTGGTGAAACCGACCAGGTCGGCGTCCAGCTTCGTGACGTCCACCAGTCCGTGCGGCGCGGACTGGGCGGCGTCCACCAGCACAGCGCACCGACCGCGTGGGCCCGGGCCGCGATCTCCGCCACCGGGTTGATCGTGCCCAGCACGTTGGACTGGTGCGCCACCGACACCAGCTTCGTGCGCGGGCCGATGAGCTCGTCCGCCTGGGCCAGGTCCAGCCGCCCGTCTGGCGTCACGCTGAACCAGCGCAGCCGGGCGCCAGTCCGCTCGCACAGCAGCTGCCACGGCACGATGTTGGAGTGGTGCTCCATCTCGGTGATGACGATCTCGTCGCCCGGCTGCAGTCGCAGCGGCGAGGACGCCGACCCGGCCGTCGCGTTGCCGATCGAGTAGGCGACCAGGTTGATGGCCTCCGAGACGTTCTTGGTGAACACCACCTCGGACTCATCCGCGGCCTGGATGAACCTGGCCACCTTGATCCGCGCGCCCTCGTAGGCCTCGGTTGCCTCCTCGCCCAGCTCATGCGTGGCGCGGTGGATGTTCGCGTTGTGCTGCTCGTAGAACTCGGCCATCGCGTCGATGACCTGGCGCGGCTTCTGCGAGGTGTTCCCGCTGTCGAGGTACACCAGCGGCCGCCCGCCGCGGACGGTGCGGTCGAGGATCGGGAAGTCAGCCCTAATCGCCGCCACGTCCAGCGCCGGAGCGCCGGCCGTGGTGATGACCTGGTCTGGTGCGGTCATGCCGCCGCATCTCCCTTGAGGAATCGCTCGTAGCCCTGCGTCTCCAGCTCATCGGCCAGCTCCGGGCCGCCTTCCTCGGCGATCCGGCCGGCGATGAATACGTGCACGAAGTCGGGCTGCACGTACCGCAGGATCCGGGTGTAGTGGGTGATGAGCAGCACGCCGTGGGTGGGGTCCTCGCGGAACCGGTTGATGCCGGCCGACACGACCCGGAGCGCGTCGATGTCCAGGCCGGAGTCGGTCTCGTCCAGGATGGCGATCTTCGGCTGCAGCAGCTCCAGCTGCAGGATCTCGTGCCGCTTCTTCTCGCCCCCGGAGAAGCCCTCGTTGAGGTTCCGCTGCGCGAACGCGGGGTCCATGGACAGCTCGTCCATCGCCGCCCGCAGCTCCTTGGTGAAAGTGCGCAGCTTCGGCGCCTCGCCCCGGACGGCCGTGATCGCGGTGCGCAGGAAATTGGCCACCGACACGCCGGGTACCTCGACCGGGTACTGCATGGCCAGGAACAGGCCGGCCCTGGCCCGGGCGTCCACCGACATGGCCAGCACGTCCTCGCCGTCCAGCGTGATCGAGCCCTTGCTGACGTGGTATTTGGGGTGGCCGGCGATCGCGTAGGCCAGCGTCGTCTTGCCCGAGCCGTTCGGGCCCATGATCGCGTGGGTCTGGCCCGACGAGATCGTCAGGTCGACGCCGCGCAGTACCTCAAGGGTCTCCCCCGCCGCGTCTGTCACGCCCGCGTGCAGGTCACGGATCTCAAGGGTGGACATGTGTATCTCCTGATATGGGTTTAGGTCATAGCGCGACGAAGACGTCGTCTCCGTCGATCTTGACTTCGTAGGTAGTCACGGGCTTGGTGGCCGGCGGCCCGGTGGGCTTGCCGGTCCGCAGGTCGAAGCAGGAGCCGTGCAGCCAGCACTCCACCGTGTGGTCGTACACGTCGCCCTCCGACAGCGGCACTTCCTCGTGCGAGCAGACATCGTGCAGCGCGTACACCTCGCTGCCGGTCCGCACCACGCACACCGGCTGGCCGCCGACCTCGACTCCGAGGGCTCCGTCGGCGGGCACGTCCGACAGCGCGCAGGCCCGCTGGAAGGTGCTTGCTGAACTGCTACTCATGCCAGTTCCGACTCGATCGCCTGCGCGATCCGCTCGCGCAGTTCCGGTACCTCGAGCTGACCGATCAGCTCGCCGAAGAAGCCGCGAATGACGAGCTTCCTGGCCTCGTCCATGGGGATGCCGCGGGCCATCAGGTAGAACAGGTGCTGGTCCTCGAGCCGGCCGCTCGCGCTCGCGTGCCCCGCGCCCTGCACCTCACCGGTGAGGATCTCCAGGTTCGGCACCGAGTCCACCCGGGTGCCGTCGGTCAGCACCAGGTTGCGGTTGTACTCGTAGGTGTCGGTGCCCACCGCGTCCGCCCGGATCACGACATCGCCGATCCAGATCGCGTGTGCTCCATCGCCTTGCAGCGCGCCTTTGTAACTCACCCGCGACCGGCAGTTCCGCTCCGCGTGGTCCACGAACAGCCGGTGCTCCAGGTGCTGGCCCGCGTCCGCGAAGTACAGTCCGCGCAGCTCCGCGTCGCCGCCCGGGCCCGCGTACCGGACCGAAGGGGCGAGCCGCACGACCGAGCCGCCGAGCGTCACGGCCGTGTGCGACAGCCGGGCGTCCTTCCCCAGCTGCGCGTGATGGTGCGACAGATGCACCGCGTCGTCGTTCCAGCTCTGCATGCTGATCACGGTCAGCACAGCGCCGTCACCGACGACCAGTTCCACATTGTCCGCGTACGTGGCCGACCCCGTGTACTCCAGCACCACCACGCCGCGAGCGTTGGCCCCGACGTCGATCAGGATGTGCCCGAACGCCGCCCCGTCCGCGCTCTCCCCCCGCACCGCGATATGTACCGGCTCCGTGCTTTCGGTTCCCGCCGGGAAACTGACCGCCGTCGCCTCGCCGAAGCTGGCGAATGCCCTGGCACTCACCCGGTCACCCGGGACGTAGGCGGCGCCGAGTCTGGGGTCGCCATGTTCAAGGTTCTCAATGGCGACACCGGACCCGGCGTCGGCTACGACGTGGACCTTCCCGGAACCCGGTGACACATCAGCATGCAAAGCCCGCAGCCGCCGCAGCGGCGTAAAGCGCCACTCCTCTTCCCTCCCGGTGGGAACAGGGAAGTCCGCCGGGTCATATGACTGCTTGGAATGCAGCCTTGAGACGGGAGCCGTCTCCACGGCCCCCTGCAGCGCTGGCATTAGCCGACCGCTCCTTCCATCTGCAGCTCGATCAGCCGGTTCAGCTCGAGCGCGTACTCCATCGGCAGTTCGCGCGCGATCGGCTCGACGAAGCCGCGCACGATGGTTGCCATCGCCTCGTCCTCGGTCATGCCGCGGCTCATCAGGTAGAAGAGCTGGTCATCGGACACCTTGGAGACTGTCGCCTCGTGCCCCATCTCCACGTCGTCCTCGCGGACGTCCACATACGGGTACGTGTCGGACCGGCTCACCGCGTCGATCAGCAGCGCGTCGCACTTCACGGTGGACTTGGAGTGCTCAGCGCCCTCCTGCACCTGCACCAGCCCGCGGTACGACGTCCGCCCGCCGCCCCTGGCGACCGACTTGGACACGATGCTCGAGGAGGTGTTCGGCGCGCAGTGCACCATCTTGGCGCCCGCGTCCTGATGCTGGCCCTGGCCCGCGAACGCCACTGACAGCGTCTCGCCCCTGGCGTGCTCGCCCATCAGGTACACGGCCGGGTACTTCATCGTGACCTTGGACCCGATGTTGCCGTCGACCCATTCCATGGTCGCGCCCGCCTGCGCCACGGCGCGCTTGGTGACCAGGTTGTAGACGTTGTTGGACCAGTTCTGGATCGTGGTGTACCGGCAGCGGGCACCCTTCTTCACGATGATCTCGACCACGGCCGAGTGCAGCGAGTCGGACGAGTAGATCGGCGCCGTGCAGCCCTCGACGTAGTGCACGTAGGCATCCTCATCGACAATGATCAGGGTCCGCTCGAACTGGCCCATGTTCTCAGTGTTGATCCGGAAGTAGGCCTGCAGCGGGATGTCTACCTTGACGCCCTTCGGCACGTAGATGAACGAGCCGCCGGACCAGACCGCCGTGTTCAGCGCGGCGAACTTGTTGTCGCCGACCGGGATCACGGTGGCGAAGTACTCCCGGAACAGCTCCGGCTGCTCCCGGAGGGCCGTGTCCGTGTCCAGGAAGAGGACGCCCTTCTCCTCCAGATCCTCGCGGATCTTGTGGTATACGACCTCCGACTCGTACTGCGCGGCGACGCCGGCGATCAGGCGCGCCTTCTCCGCCTCCGGGATGCCGAGCTTGTCGTAGGTGTTCTTGATGTCCGCAGGGAGGTCGTCCCAGCTCGCCGCCTGCTTCTCGGTCGAGCGGACGAAGTACTTGATGTGATCGAAGTCGATCCCGGACAGGTCTGAGCCCCACGTCGGCATCGGCTTGCGCTCGAACAGCTTCAGGCCCTTCAGCCGCAGCTCGAGCATCCACTCGGGCTCGTTCTTCTTGGCCGAGATGTCGCGCACGACGTCCTCGTTCAGGCCGCGGCGCGCGGAAGCGCCGGCTACGTCCGAATCGGACCAGCCGAACTTGTAGCGATCCAGGCCCTCAAGCTCCGGGTGTGCGGTAGTGGTCATGCGGAGATTCCTCCGGCCTCGGTTGTTGTGTGGCGATGCTGTACAAGCGACGGCGCCGTGACGTGCGTGGTGCAGATCCCGTCGCCGTGGGCGATCGTGGCCAGCCGCTGGACTGGGGTGCCGAGCAGGCGCCCGAAGGCCTCCGTCTCGGCCTCGCACAGCTGCGGGTATTCGGCGGCGACGTGCGCCACCGGGCAGTGATGCTGGCAGAGCTGCTCGCCTCCGCCGGCCGCGGGTGCAGCGCCTTTCCCGGCGGCAGGGTTGCCCATATGGGCGACCGATGCGGCGTAGCCGTCGGCGGACAACGCCGCGGCGAGCGCCTTGACCCGGTCGGCCGGCGCGGCGGCGGCCACGACAGGCAGGTACCGGCGCTCCAGCTCGGCGATCTGCTGCCGGGCGAACTCGGTGACAGCGCCAGGTCCCGCCACTTCGGCCAGGAACCGCAGCGCGCTGGCGGCCAGGTCGTCGTAGGCGTGCTCGAACGCGCTCCGGCCAGCGTCAGTAATCGCGAACAGTCTGGCCGGGCGGCCCCGGCCGCGGCTGCCGTACTGCCGCGCCGTCCGCGCCTCCACCATCCCGTCCGCCATCAGGTTGTCCAGGTGCCTGCGGACCGCGGCCGACGTCAGGCCGAGGCGCGCGGACAGGCCGGCGGCGGTCACCGGGCCGTTCTCCAGGATGAGCCGGGCGATCCGGCCCCGGGTGCCCGAGTCCGTGCTCAGGCCGCCAGCCGCGCCCGGCTGCCCGGCCTGCGGCTTCGCCGCGGCGGCGCGAACCGGAGCATGCTTCGCCCCGGCACCGCGCGCGGCGCCCGAGCTAGCTGCTACCAGTCCCATGTTTTTCACAACATCATTGTGCCGTAATTCGTTCCGCCGCCGCAATCGGGTCGGCTCATGACGTGACTCACACGGCCACGGCGGGCCCGGAAGGCCTGCGTCTGAGGTACTGCCCGGACGGGCCGGGGCCGAACATCGCGCGCGGCAGCATCGCCCCCGTGGGCCGTTATGTCCGGTTATGCGACATAAATCCGGTCAATCGTTTTACCGGACCTTTACCCTTACGCCGAAGATCAGCAACTACGCCCGGAAATCGCCCTCTATCAGGGGCGAAGGCAGCCTGGTTGCGCCCAAAGTGTTATCTGAGACTTACTTACGATGGTCGGCTAAACAAAGTATAACTTCCGGTAAGGAGGCATCAGATGAGACAGATTGCAGCAAAAGTTGCTAATTTCGGTGCTGGCAAGACGCTGACGGGTCTTGCCGCGCTGACTGTTATTGCCCTGGCTGCCGCGGGATGCGGCAACTCCAGCCCGAGCCCCAGCTCGAACACGAGCTCCGGTAGCACGACCGCGGGCCACGCCGGCGGCACGTTCACGATCCTGGCGAACTCGGCGTTCGGCGTCGCCGACCCGGCGCAGAACTACACGCTGCAGGAGTGGCAGCTCCTGATTGACACTCATGACGGCCTCACGACGTTCGCCAAGGTCGGCGGCGTCGGCGGCACCAAGATCGTGCCGGACCTGGCGACGTCGATCCCGGTGCCGACCAACGGCGGCAAGACGTACGTCTTCAACATCCGCCACGGCGTCAAGTTCTCCAACGGCCAGGTGCTCAAGCCCAGCGACTTCGTCACCACCTTCGAGCGCCAGTTCACCGTGCCGGGCCCGACCGGCTTCTACAGCGGCATCGTGGGCGCCAGCAAGTGCAGCACCAAGGGCTGCGACCTGAGCCAGGGCGTCGTCGCGGACAACACCGCCTACACGCTGACGATCAACCTGACCGCGCCTGACCCGGAACTGATGGACCAGCTCGCGCTGCCGTTCGCGTTCGCGGTGCCAGCGAGCACCTCGCTGAAGCTGACCGGCAACAACGTGCCGCCGGGCACCGGGCCGTACATGTGGAAGTCGTACAACCCGAACACCGAGGCCGTGCTGGTCCGCAACCCCTACTTCAAGGTCTGGAGCGCTCAGGCGCAGCCAGCGGCTACCCCAACGAGATCATCGAGAAGTACGGCCTGCAGGTCTCGGATGAGGTGCAACGCCGTCGAGAACGGCACGGCCAACGAGGTCTTCGACGGCGACCAGATCCCGTCCGACCAGCTGACGACGCTGAATAGCGCGCAGTACGCCAGCCAGGTGCACGTCAACACGCTGACCGCCGACTGGTACATGGCGCTGAATACCCGGCGGCCTCCGTTCAACAACCTGCAGGCCCGGCAGGCAATCAACTACGCGGCGAACCGGACCGCGTACGTGAAGATCGCCGGCGGCCCGTCACTGGCGGTGCCGGCGTGCCAGGTCCTGCCGCCCAACTTCCCGTCCTACACCCCGTACTGCCCGTACACGACCGGAGCACAGACCGTCTGGTCCGGGCCGAACGTGGCCAAGGCCAAGGCCCTGGTGAAGGCGTCCGGAACCGCGGGCATGAAGGTCGTCGTCAACGGCACCAACGACCAGGTCGGCAAGGAACTGGCCGAGCAGATGGTCGCCGACCTGGATTCGATCGGCTACAAGGCATCGACCCAGCTGCTCGGCTCCGGGCCGCAGTACGCGTTCGTGCAGAACTCCGCGAACTCCGGCAAGTGGAACGTGGCATGGTCGGCCTGGTACCAGGACTACCCGGCCCCGTCGGACTTCCTGAACGTGCTACTGGGCTGCGGCACCATCCACCCGAATAGCGACGCCAGCCCGAACATCGCCGCGTTCTGCGACAAGGGCATCAACTCGAAGATCCTCCAGGCCGAGGCCGACGGGGCCACCAACCCGACGCGGCCGCCAGCCTGTGGACGGCGGTCGATCACGAGGACACCCAGCAGGCGCCCTGGGTCGATCTGTACAACCCGAAGCAGATCGACTTCCTGTCCAAGAGCGTCAACGGCTATACGTGGAACCCGCAGTGGTACATCCTCATCGACCAGCTCTGGCTGTCGAAGTAAGCACGGGATGCACCTGAACCATGGTTGACACCTCACCATGGCGGCGGTAGCCGAACAGGCGAGGGCCACGGAGTTGCGGCCGGCTGCGGCCGGCCGCAACCCGTGGGCCCTGGCCTGGCGAAGGCTCCGCCGCAATCGCATCGCGCTGGCGGCGCTCGGGCTGTTCGTGCTCATCGTGCTGCTCAGCCTGGCCGCGCCGCTCTACGCGCACGACGTCGCCCACATCGCGAGCCCGTTCAGCCCGAACCTGAACGGCACGACGGTCGTGCACGGCAAGACCGTGCCGGTCATGCAGCAGGGCGGCGGCCTACTGAAGCTCGGCGAGACCCCCATCGGGCCGACGCTGGACCTGCACCACTACTTCCTCGGGGCCGACAACACCGGCCGGGATGTCGCGGTGCTGCTGCTGTACGGCGGCCGGGCCTCGCTGCAGATCGGCATCTCCTCCGCGGTCATCTGCTGCGTGGTCGCCACGATCGTGGCGCTCATCGCCGGCTTCTTCGGCGGGGCGACCGACGCGATCTTGTCCAGGATCATGGACATCATCTGGGCATTCCCGGTGATCCTGCTGGCCATCTGCATCTCAACCGAGCTGCTGACGCACTCCAACGGCATGCGGGTCGGCCCGCTGGTCATCAACGCGTCCAGCCTGTGGGTGCCCACGGCGATCATCGCGGCCATCTACGTGCCTTACGTCTACCGGCCGGTCCGCGGCCAGGTGCTGTCGGTGGTGAACAAGGAGTTCGTCGAGGCCGCCATCGCCAGGGCGCGTCCAACTTCCGGATGATCTTCTCCGAGATCCTGCCGAACGTGGTGTCCACGGTGATCGTGCTGCTGCCGCTGATGGTCGCCACCAATATGCTCACCGAGGCGGCGCTCTCGTTCCTGTCCGTCGGCGTTCAGCCACCGAATGTCAGCTGGGGCACGATCATCAATGACGGCCAGGACCTGCTCTACACCCGGCCATGGGTGTCGCTCGCGCCGGGAATCATGATCGTGCTGACGGTGCTGGCGCTGAACGTGCTCGGCGACGGGGTGCGGGACGCGCTCGACCCGCGGGCGAAGCTGCGGGTGGAGAAGTGACCGCGGTGCCAGTGCTCGCGACGACCGGGCGCGGGTGGTCGCCATGCTGACCTTCGTCGTGCGCCGGACGCTGTGGGCCGCGCTGGTGATGTTCATCATCACGGTCATCGTGTTCTTCATCTTCTTCAAGACCCCGGGCGTCGATCCGGCCAGGGCCATCGCCGGGCGCAACCCGAGCCCCCAGGTGCTCGCCGAGGTACGGGCTCAGCTCGGGCTGAACCGGCCGCTGTTCGTCCAGTACGGCGATCATGATGAAGGAGATCTTCATCAGCCGGGATCTGGTGTCCTATTCGGATCAGGGCATCAAGGTCGTGCCGGAGATCTTCGCCGCCGCGCCGGCCACCTTGTCCCTGGTTTTCGGCGCGACGATCATCTGGATCGTGATGGCCATCGTGATGGGCGTAGCGGCCGCCAGGCTGCGCGGCACCTTCTACGACCCGATCCTGATGATCCTGGCGCTGATCGGGATCTCCTGCCCGGTGTTCTGGCTCGGCCAGGTGATCAACCTGATTACGCAGGGCGGCCTGCACAAGTCCGTGTTCAGCTGGGTGCCGCCGCTCGGCTATAACCAGCTCACCCAGAACCCGGTGCTGTGGTTCGAGGGCCTGATCTTCCCGTGGATCACGCTGTCGATCCTGTACATCGGCTTCTACGCCCGGGTGCTGCGCGCGAACGTGCTGGAGATCCAGACCGAGGACTTCGTCCGGACCGCGCGCGCCAAGGGCCTGTCCGAGCAGCGCGTGCTGGTCCGGCACACGCTCCGCAACTCGATGGTGACGTTCGTCAGCCTGTTCGGGCTCGACTTCGGCGCGCTGGTCGGCGGCGGGACGATCCTTACCGAGGTCGTGTTCGGCATCCACGGTGTCGGCTTCCTGACCTATCAGGCGCTGGCCAACCTGGATCTGCCCACCATCATGGCCACCGTCATCTACGGCGCGTTCTTCATCGTGGCGGCGAACGCGCTCGTGGACATCGGTTACGCGTGGCTCGACCCGAGAGTGCGGCCCACCTGATGGCAACTCCGCTGCTGGAGATACGAGATCTCCGCGTGTCTCTTCCGCACCGACGACGGCGCGGTACAGGCCGTCGACGGCGTGTCGGCGACCCTCAACGAGGGCGAGACGCTCGGCATTGTCGGCGAGTCCGGCTCGGGCAAGAGCGTCACGATGATGACGGTCATGCGGCTGATCACCGACCCGAACGCGCGGTTCGAGGGCGAGGTGCTCTACAAGGGCACCAACCTGATGGAGCTGCCGCAGGACCGGATCCGGTCGATCCGCGGCGCCGGCATCGGCATGATCTTCCAGGACCCGATGACCTCGCTCAACCCGGTGTACAAGGTGGGCTGGCAGATCGCCGAGCAGATCCGGGAGCACGAGAAGATCAGCAAGCAGGCCGCGCACGCCCGCGCGGTCGACCTGCTGACCTCGGTCGGCATCCCGAACGCCAGTGAGCGAGTGGACGCCTACCCGCATCAGTTCTCCGGCGGCATGCGGCAGCGGGTAATGATCGCCATGGCGATCTCCTGCAACCCGGACCTGCTCATCGCGGACGAGCCCACGACGGCGCTCGACGTGACCATCCAGGCGCAGATCCTGAATCTGATCAAGAAGCTGCGCGCGGACTACGGCACCGCGGTCGTGCTGATCACCCACGACATGGGCGTGGTGGCCGACATGGCCGACCGGATCGCGGTGATGTACGCCGGCCGCATCGTCGAGCAGGGCACCCAGCGGGAGCTCTTCTACGACCCGCAGCACCCCTACACCTGGGGCCTGCTCGGGCTCGATCGCCCGGCTGGACCGGCCCAGGCCCGGCGGCTGGCGGCGATTCCCGGCCTGCCGCCGTCGCTCCTGCGGCTGCCGGAGGGCTGCGCATTCGCCGACCGGTGCGCGCACCGGTTCGAGCGCTGCGCCGAGCGCCCGGAGCTGCTCGACCGCATCGGCGACGGCCACCTGGACGCCTGTCATCTCTCCCGGCAGCAGAAGCAGGAGATCCGGGGCCGGACCATCCACCCCAGAGCTCGTGGAGGAGCGGCCGTGACGCACGATCCGGAGCCGGAACTGCCGGTGCTGGAGGAAGGCCCGGAGATCGCCGCCGGCGAGATCCTGCTGCGGGCCGAGCACGTGAAGAAGTACTTCCCGATCAGGTACGGGGTCCTGATCCCGCGCGAGGTGGGCCGCGTGCACGCGGTGGACGACGTCAGCCTGGAGCTGCGGGCCGGCGAGACCCTGGGCCTGGTCGGCGAGTCCGGCTGCGGCAAGTCCACCCTCGCCCGCTGCCTGGCCAGGATCTACGACGTGACCAGCGGCTCGATCGTGTTCGAGGGCACCGACATCTCGAAGTACTCCCGGCGGGACCTGCGCCCGATCCGGCGCGACCTGCAGATGGTATTCCAGGACCCGTACGCCTCGCTGAACCCGCGAAAGCGGGTCGGCACGATCATCTCCGACCCGCTGCGGGTACACCGGGCGGGCAGCCGGGACCAGATCCGCAAGCGGGTGATCGAGCTGCTCGACCTCGTCGGCTTGTCCGAGGAGCACATCAACCGCTATCCGCACGAGTTCTCCGGCGGCCAGCGGCAGCGGATCGGCGTCGCCCGGGCGCTCGCGCTCAAGCCCAAGCTGGTCATCGCCGACGAGCCGGTCTCGGCGCTGGACGTGTCCATCCGGGCCCAGGTCATCAACCTGCTCGATGACCTGCAGGACGAGCTGGGGCTCACCTACATCTTCATCGCGCACGACCTCGGCGTGGTCCGGCACGTCTCGGACCGGATCGCGGTCATGTACCTGGGCAAGATCGTGGAGATCTCGCCCGCCGAGGAGCTGTACGAGCGGCCCGTCCACCCCTACACCGAGGCGCTGCTGTCCGCGGTGCCGATTCCCGATCCCGACCTGTCGGCGCGCCGGCAGCAGATCGTGCTCGAAGGCGACGTGCCGAGCCCGATCTCACCGCCCACCGGCTGCCGGTTCCATCCGCGCTGCCGGTACGCGACCGACATCTGCAAGATCGAGGAGCCGCCGCTCGTGCTGCGCGGCAGCACCGGCCACCTGGCCGCCTGCCACCACCCCTGAGCATCGGCACCGCACCGGCAGACGGCCCGCCGGTCGCGGTCACGGGCGTCCCCGCCCCCCGCCGCGGCACGGACTGACCCGCTCGACGCCGGGGCGCCGCTCAGGCGGTGCCTGGACTGAGCGGATGTACCCCTGGCCCGCCGTCACCGCCTGAGAGCCTGCTGAATCCGCAGAGGCTCGAACTGGGCATCCCGAGCGAGGTGCCGGGGCGCGGCAGTGCCTGGACTGAGGAGCGGTGTTTGCGACGAGGGAAGGCACTGCCTGAAAAGCGCCCCGGCGCTGAGCGGGCTTATGGTGGTTTGTCCGGGCGGCTGCGATGATGGTCGCATGGATGACGCTGCGGCGGCCGCCAGGCGGATGTGGGCGCTCTTCGAGCCGGTGCACGTGGTCACCTACTTCACCGCCGAGGGCCGGGGTGCGTTCGAGGCCGCCGGACTGCGCGGCTTCTGGCGCGGGTACTTCGCCGGCCGGGCGGCCCCGCTGGGCCGGACCGGCGCGGCCCCCGTAGTCGCCTCGTTCTTCGTCTTCGCCCCGGGCATGGTCAGCCGCGCGATCCCTGCGGTCTGGGACCTGACCGCGCCGGCGGCCGTGCTGGCCGCGCGGCAGGCAGGCGCTGCGGCGGCCATCGGCCGGCTGCTCGGCCTGCCGCCAGCCGGCCCGGTCCCGGCCGGGGTGCGCGCGGCGGCCGACGGGCTGATGGCCGCGGCCACCGGCCTGGAGCAGGCCGGGCGGCCACTCGCGGCCGCGAACCTCGCGCTGCCGGTACCAGAGGAGCCGCTGGCCCGGCTGTGGCACGCGGCCACGTTGCTGCGCGAGCATCGCGGCGACGGCCACGTCGCGGCTCTGGTCGCGGCCGACCTGGACGGCGCGGAGGCGCTGCTGCTGCGGATCGGGACCGAGCAGGCCGCCCCCGGCGCGCACGTCGCCGCGAGCTGGGGGCGCGAGCAGATGCAGCCCGCCCGCGGCTGGACGGACGCCGAGTGGGACGCGGCCGCCGCCCGGCTGGCCGACCGCGGGCTGCTCGACCAGACCGCCGCCGCGACGCAGGCGGGGGTCGCCCTGCACCGCGAGATCGAGCGCGCCACCGACCGCGCGGCCGTCCGGCCGTGGGCGCGGCTCGGCGGCCAGCGCACCGCCGAGCTAGCGGCGCTGCTGGCGCCCGTCAGCCGCGCGTGCGCCCGCGACATGCCGTTCCCGAACCCGGTCGGCGTGCCGTCGCCAGAGCCGTCGCCCGGCTGACCCCGCCACCACCACCCGGAGCATGCGAATGAGCACGATGCAGCGGCCCGCCCTGGCCGATCTCGCCAACCCGGCGATCCTGCCCGACCCCTACCCGGTCCTGGCCGGCCTGCGGGAGGCGTCGCCGTTCGCCGAGTTCGACGGCGCGTTCGTGGTGGCCGGGCGGCACGCGGACATCGCCGCGGTGCTCCGCGATCCGAACGCGAGTAGCGAGCGCAACCGGTCCCGGCTGCCGGGCGCGGCCCCGCGCCGGGAGAACAACCGGCCCTCGTTCCTGTCCCTGGACCCGCCCGACCACACCCGGCTGCGCCGCCTGGTCTCCAAAGCGTTCACCCCGCGCCGGATCGCCCTGCTGGAGCCCCGTATCCGGCAAATCACCGGAGAGCTGCTGGCCGCCGCGGCGGCCGCCGGGCAGCTGGAGGTCGTGAGCCAGCTCGCCTATCCGCTGCCGGTCCGGATCATCTCCGAGCTGCTCGGGGTGCCGGTCGAGGACCATCCGCGATTCGCCGGCTGGTCGGCCCGACTGGCCCACTCGCTGCAGCCGGGCTTCGGGCTCAGCCAGGATGAGGCCGTCAGCCGCGCTGAGCTGGCGCAAGCGGCCGGCGACGAGTTCGCCGAGTACTTCCGCGGCCTGATCGCGGCCCGCCGCCGGCAGCCCGAGCAGGACCTGCTGTCGGCCATGGTCGCCGCCGAGGACAACGGTGAGATGCTCACCGAGGATGAGCTGATCGCCACCTGCATCCTGCTGCTCGTCGCCGGGCACGAGACGACCGTCGGCCTGATCTCGAACGCGATCCTGGCCCTGCTGCGCCACCCGGATCAGCTCGCGCTGCTGGTCGCCGAGCCCGGCCTGGCCGCGAGCGCGGTGGAGGAAACGCTGCGGTACGACGCCCCGGTGCAGATGACCGGCCGGGTGGCGAAGGGTCCGATGCAGGTTGGCGGGCTGACGGCCGACACTGGAGCGCTTGTCCTGCTGCTGCTGGCCGCGGCCGGCCGCGATCCGGCCATGTATCCGGACCCGGACCGGTTTGACATCCGCCGCGGCGCGGCCAGCCACCTGGCGTTCGCGGCCGGCCCGCACTTCTGCCTGGGCGCGCCGCTGGCCCGGCTGGAGGCCACCGTGGCGGTCCAGGCGTTCGCGACCGGGCTGCTGCGTCCGGAACTCGACGAGGACCTGCTGGCCTACAAGCCGAACCTCAACCTGCGCGGCCCCGAGCAACTCGTCGTGCGGTTCGGCCCAAGCCGGTAGCAGCGCGGCGCCCGTACCTCGACATAGGGCGGTTTACCGGCGCCTGCGACTTACACGCGAGTGCAATTGCAAATGCAGCTCGCACGCGGCACCGCTGGCTAGCATCACAGGCGCGAGAGGGGGCGCGCGTGTCACGTCATGCCATCAGCCGCGGGGACAGGGCAGCGACAAAGCCGGGCCGATCCGGCCGTCGGCTCCGGCCGCCTGCCCGCCCGGACGGCCACCGCAGCAGACCGCCGTCCCGCCGGTCCAGGCCGGCCAGGCCGACCGCAGTGGCCGCGCCAGCCGCACCGTTACGCCCGGCCCGCGCGGGCGCGCCGACCGACTGGCTGACCCGGATCCGGCAGCCCGACATGAAACTGTTCGCGCGCTGGTGGCTGACGATCTTCGGCGGGTCGCTCGCGCTGTTCCTGGCCCGGTTCCTGCTGCCGTCCCCGGTCGGCATGGCGGACAACGGCGACGGGCCCCGGCTGCTGTGCGCATTCGGCGTCGGGCCGGTGACCGGCAGCTATCCGCGTTACGACGCCTTCGCGTACTTCACGCTCGCGCCGTCGGCTAGCTGCGCGAATGCTCCCGTCTACCCGTCGTCTGAACACCTGCTGCTCGCAGCCGCCCGCGACCTCACGCCGCTGCTCCGGCTGCCGGGCACGATCAGCCTGATCGCCCTCGGGCTCATCACCTGCGTGCTGCAATCGGCTGGCATCGCCAGCCTGGCCTGCGGGCTGCGGCTGCGGCTGCGGTACACGATCCTGCTCGCCGCGGCGCTCTGGCTGATCATGGCGGACGCATCGTTCTTCGACACCTACGCGGGTCCCTACAGCGAGGGCGCGGCGCTGACCGGGCTGCTTCTACTGGCGGCTGGCGTCGTCTATCTCGGCCGGGGCCCGCTCGGTTTCGCCTTCGGACTGCTGTTGGCGGCCGCCGGCGGCTACCTCGCCGTGCTGTCCAAGGAGCAGTACGTGCTGCTCGCGGTCCCGGTCTGCGCCGTGATCCTGGCCGCCAGCGCGAGCCGGGCGAATCGAGGCCTGGCCCGGCTGCTCACCGTGCGGATGGCTGCCGCGGCGCTGGTCGCGGGTCTGCTCGGAGCCGGCGCGGTCGCCTACGTGGCGCATGAGGCCGCCTCGCCGTATGCGGAGACGATGCACCAGGAACAAGCGGTGAACGTCATCTTCCAGGACATCGTCAACGGCCACGACAACGCCGCCGCCGACCTGCACGCCCTCGGCCTGCCGGCCAGCTGGGCCAGGTACGCGGACACCAGCTTCTGGGCGTCGCGCTCGGTCTATCACGATCCGCTCTACCCGCGGTACGCCAGCCGGCTGACCGACGGGACGGTGATCCGGTTCCTGCTCACCCACCCGGCCGACCTGATCTCCATCGGCCAGCGCGCCGCCAACGGCGCGCTCCAGCTCCGGGTGAACTACCTCGGCAGCTACCAGCCCGGTGCCGGGCACCCGGCGGGCACGCTGGAGAACCGGGTGACCGTGCTGACCAGCCTGGTGGAGGCGATCCCGGCCGGGCTCGGGCTGCTGTGGCTGCTGCCGCTGTGGGCGGTGATGGCGGCGATCGCCTGGTGGGCGCTGCGCACGGCCCGGCACGGCCCCGGCTGGCACCGGGACGCCGCGTTCGCGATCGTGCTGCTCACCGGCTGCGCGATCACCGCGTTCATGCCGGCCGCGTATCTCGACGGGCTCGGGATCACCCGGCACATGCTCGGCTCGAACCTGGCGACCGCGCTCGCCTTCGTGTTCGCCGCGATCCTGCTCGCTTCCATGGTCCGCCGCGGCATCACGAGCGCCGCCGCGGGCGACGCGGCCAGCAGCGCGCAGCTTGCCCCGATCCCGCCGCAGCCCGGCCCGGCCGAGCCGGCCCAGTCAGACGAGCGAGCCGGAGGGGCGCGGCGCCGTCTGGACTGAGGAGCCGCGAGCCAGCGCCGTCGCTGCGGGTCATGTCACACCGATGAGCCCGAGCGAGCGCAGCGGGGCGCGGCGGCGTCCTGGACTGAGGAGCGAGGTACGAGCGACGAGGGAAGGCGCCGCGTAAAGAGCGCCCCGCGCTGAGCGGGAAGCGAGCGAGCGGGAAACTCAGCCGAGGAACCCGCGCAGCAGCGCGGCCGTGCCTTCGAGGTGCTCGGCCACGGCCGCCCGCGCGCTGACCGGGTCGCCGTCCAGGATCGCCTGGACGATCGCCTGGTGCTGGCCGGCCGTGTGGTCGATGTTGCGCTGGAGCACCGGGATGGCGTTGAGCAGGTCGTTCAGCCGCCACCGGGCATCGGCGCAGGCGGCGGCCAGCAGGCTGGACCCGGTCAGCTCGGCGATGCTCAGGTGAAACAGGGTGTCCAGCCGGCGGTAGTCCGCCGGGCTCGCGCCGTTCACGTCCGCGAGCCGTGCGAGCAGGGTGGCCCGGATGTCCGCGTCCGGCGCGCGGACGAGCTGGGTCGCCAGCGCCTCGGCGGCGCCGCTCTCCACCGCGAGCCGGAAGATGAGCGCGTCGGTGAGCTTGTCGCCGTCTTCCTGGGCTAGCCGCCGCAGCTCCGCCCGGTCCGGCGCCGGCCGCGTGTAGGTGACGAACGTGCCGCCGAACCGGCCGCGGCGCGAGCTGACGTAGCCCGCCTCGGTCAGCTCCCTGATGGCCTCCCGGAGCGTCAGCCGGCTGATGCCGAGCTGGGCCGCGAGCTCGCGCTCGGGCGGGAACCGCCCGCCAGGGGCGACCATGCCCAGCTTGATGATCGTCAGCAGCCGCTCGACGGTCTCCTCGAACGCGTTACCCTCGCGCACCGGGCGCAGCACCGCGGCCAGGTCGATGGCCGGCGCCGGGCGCGCGTCCGCCGGTGCCGCCGCCTCCGGTTCGCGCGGCGGCCCTGGCGGTGCCCCGGCCGACGGCAACGCCGTCCGGCGGCACTGCCTGCGTCGCGGCGCCGAGTTGCGGCGGCACGACGCTACCTGGAGCCTGCGGCCCGGCTGGTCGCCGCCGCCGCATGCCCCGGCCCGAGCCGCCCGTCAGGTTGACCACCGTGCTCCCGTCGCCGTGCCGTCGCGGCCCGGCCCGCGCTGGCCGTGCCACTGCCCCGGTGCCGCCCGCAGCGCCGTCACCGCGAACCCTGCGCCCGCGTCCGGGTACCCCCCGGCCGCAGCGACCCGCCGCACCGTAGTCGCCGCGCCAGGGACCTCGCGACACCTCCGGCCCGCGGGACCCCCCTTCCCCGCGCGCCGGTACTGATGGGGCGCGAGTGATGAATATGCCTCAAGGTCTTGACATTGCCTGAGTCGTCATCATCATTGGTCTGATATTAGACCATTGAATTTCGAGGCCCGCTAGCCCCAAATCGGGTCAGAACCCACCCGCCCGGCATCCGGACATAGCACCCAAGGAGCACGTCGTGTCGGTCAATGAGCAATCGCTCACCAGCGACGAGGAGACCCTGCACCGTCTCGGCTACGCGCAAGAGCTGCGCAGGCGGATGTCGGGCTTCTCGAACTTCGCAGTCTCGTTCACAATCATCTCGATCCTGTCCGGCTGCCTGACCCTGTTCTACTTCGGCATGGACGAGGGCGGCCCGGCGATCATCGTCTGGAGCTGGCCGATCGTCGGCATCTTCACGCTCCTGGTCGGGCTGTCCATGGCCGAGGTCTGCTCCAGCTTCCCGACCGCGGGCGGCCTGTACTACTGGTCGGCGAAGCTGGCCCGGACCAACGGACCCGCCTGGTCCTGGTTCACCGGCTGGTTCAACTTCCTCGGCCAGGTCGCGGTCACCGCGGGCATCGACTTCGGGGCCGCGTTCTTCATCAACTTCCTGCTGGATCTCTGGTTCGGCTTCGATCTCAGTCATCCGTGGCACACGGTTCTGATCTACGCGATCGTGCTGTTCGTGCACGGCATGCTGAACCAGTTCGGCATCCGGCTGGTCGCGCTGCTGAACGACGTGAGCGTCTGGTGGCACATCCTCGGCGTGCTCATCATCGTCGGAACCATGATCTTCGGGCTGAAGGCAGGCGCTCATCACGAGTCCGCCAAGTACGTGTTCACCGACCTGGAGAACCTGTCCGGGTTCAAGATCGGCTGGTGGTACATCCTGCCGGTCGGGCTGCTCATGGCGCAGTACACCTTCACCGGCTACGACGCCTCCGCGCACATGACCGAGGAGACCCACAAGGCCGCTACCGCGGGTCCGCGCGGCATCGTGATGTCCATCCTGGTCTCGCTGATCGCCGGCTGGGTGCTGCTCATCGGCGTGACGTTCGCGATCCAGAAGGGCAGCTACGCGACCGAGGCCGCGGCCGGCACGGCTGCTCCCGCTCAGATCTGGCTCGACTCGATCGGCCGGACCGGCGCGGAACTGCTGCTGCTCGTCGTCATCGGCGCCCAGTTGTTCTGCGGCATGTCCTCGGTCACCGCGAACTCGCGGATGATCTACGCGTTCTCCCGCGACGGCGCGCTGCCGGGCTCGCAGATCTGGCACAAGGTGAACAAGCGGACCAGGACCCCGACCAACGCGATCTGGCTCGCGGCCGGCGGCGCGCTCGTGCTGGGCCTGCCCTACCTGTGGAACGGCGCCGCTTACGGCGCGGTCACCTCGATCGCGGTCATCGGCCTCTACATCGCCTACGTGACGCCGACCTATCTGCGGCTGCGGCAGGGTGAGAGCTTCCAGCGCGGGCCGTGGCACCTCGGCCGCCGCAGCTACGTGATCGGCTGGACGGCAGTCGTGTGGGTCGTCCTCATCACGATCCTGTTCATGCTCCCGCAGTTCGCCGCACCGGGGAAGACATCCTGGCCAGGCTTCAGCTGGAAGACCTTCAACTACGCGCCGATCGCGGTCGTGGCCGTGATCGGGTACGCGGGCATCTACTGGCTGGTCTCGGCGCACAAGTGGTTCAAGGGGCCGAAGGTCCAGGGCACCGAGGCGGAACTGGCCGCCATCGAGCAGGAACTGTCGGCCTGAGCATGACCGACTGCACGTCGGGCGCGGCTCGTCCGGGGATGCTGTCCCTGGACGAGCTGCGCCAGCTCGCTGCCACCGGCGAGATCGACACGGTGATCCTGGCGCTTCACCGACATGCAGGGCCGGCTCCAGGGCAAGCGGCTGTCCGCCGAGTTCTTCCTGGCCGAGGTCGCGCACGAGTTCTCCGAGGGCTGCAACTACCTGCTCGCCGTCGACGTCGACATGAACACGGTCGACGGCTACCAGATGTCGTCCTGGGAGCGCGGCTACGGCGACTTCGTCATGCGGCCGGACCTGGCGACGCTGCGCCGGATCCCCTGGCATCCGGCCACCGCGCTGGTGCTGGCCGACCTGACCTGGCTGGACGGCACGCCGGTGGTCGAGTCGCCGCGGCAGATCCTGCGCGCGGCAGGTCGACCGGCTGGCCGAGCGCGGCCTGGTCGGCGCTCGCCGGCACCGAGCTGGAGTTCGTCGTCTTCGCCGACACCTACGAGCAGGCGGCCGCGAAGAACTACACGGACCTCGTCCCCGCCAACGACTACAACGTGGACTACTCGATCCTCGGCACGTCCCGGATCGAGCCGCTGCTGCGCCGGATCCGCAACGGCATGTCCGGGGCGGGCATGTACGTCGAGTCGGCCAAGGGCGAGTGCAACCTCGGCCAGCACGAGATCGCGTTCCGGTACGCGGACGTGCTCACCACCTGCGACAACCACTCGATCTACAAGACCGGCGCGAAGGAGATCGCCGCCCAGGACGGCATGAGCATCACGTTCATGGCCAAGCCGAACGAGCGCGAGGGCAACTCCTGCCACATCCACCTCTCGCTGCGCGGCACGCGACGGCACGCCGGTGCTGGCCGGGGACGGCCCGCACGGCCTGTCGGCGCTGGGCGAGCACTTCATGGCCGGCCAGCTCGCCGCCATGCGCGAGTTCACCCTGCTGCTACGCGCCGAACATCAACTCCTACAAGCGGTACGTGCCGGGCAGCTTCGCGCCGACGTCGGTCCGCTGGGGCGTGGACAACCGGACCTGCGCGATCCGCCTGGTCGGGCACGGTCACTCGCTGCGGCCGGAGAACCGGACGCCGGGCGGCGACGTGAACCCGTACCTGGCCCTGGCCGCGATGATCGCGGCCGGCCTGCACGGCATCGACAGCGAGCTGCCGCTCGAGCCCGCCTTCGAGGGCAACGCCTACGCCGACACCAGCCCGCGCGTGCCGCACACGCTCCGCGACGCGCTCGAACTCTGTGGCAGAGCAGCGAGATCGCCAGCGGCCGCGTTCGGCCCCGCGGTGCGTCGAGCACTACGCGAACTACGCGCGGGTCGAGCTGGCCGCGTTCGACGCCGCCGTGACCGACTGGGAGCTGCGCCGCTGCTTCGAGCGGCTGTAACGCGCCTGCCCGCAGCGATGAACCCAAGCACGAGGTCGCACATACACCGTGATCAACCCTGCGACGGAGCAGCCGGTAACCGACGTCGACGCAGACCACCGCCGAGCGAGACCGACGCGGCGATCGACCGGGCGGCGCGGGCCCAGGAGTCCTGGCGGGACGTCGCGCCCGGCGACCGCGGCCGGCTGCTGCGCGCGTTCGCCGCCGCAGGTCGACGCGCACATCGACGAGCTGGCCGCGCTGGAGACCGCGGGCTCCGGCCACCCGGTCGGCGCGGCCACGCTGGGAGGCCGGCCAGGTCCGCGACGTGCTGGACGTACTACTCCGCCGCGCCCGAGCGGCTGATCGGCCGGCAGATCCCGGTGGCCGGCGGCCTGAACGTGACGTTCCACGAGCCGCTCGGCGTCGTCGGCCTGATCGTGCCGTGGAACTTCCCGATGCCGATCCTGTCCTGGGGCCTCGCGCCGGCGCTCGCGGCCGGCAACACGGTCGTGGCCAAGCCCGCCGAGATGACGCCGCTGACCGCGATGCGGATCGGCGAGCTCGCCCTGGAGGCCGGGCTGCCCGAGGGCGTGTTCCAGGTGCTGCCAGGCAAGGGCAGCGTCGTCGGCCAGCGCCTCGTCGACCACCCGGCTGGTGCGCAAGATCGTGTTCACCGGCTCGACCGAGGTCGGCCAGCAGATCATGGCCGGCTGCGCCCGCCACATCAAGCGGCTGACCCTGGAACTCGGCGGCAAGAGCGCGAACATCGTGTTCGCCGACGCCGACATCGAGCGGGCCGCCGCCACCGCGCCGTACGCGGTGTTCGACAACGCCGGCCAGGACTGCTGCGCCCGGTCGCGGATCCTGGTGCAGGCCAGCGTGCTGCGACCGGTTCATGGAGCTGCTCGAGCCGGCGGTCAGCGGCGTGCGGGTCGGCGACCCGGCCGCGGCCGGCACCGAGATGGGCCCGCTGATCTCGCGCCGCGCACCGCGACGCACGTCGCCGAGCTACGTGCCCGACGACGCGCCGGTCGCCTTCCGCGGCAGCGCGCCCGACGGGCCCGGCTTCTGGTATCCGCCGACCGTGCTCGCCCCGGTCGGCACCGGCCGACGCCCGCGTACACCGAGGAGGTATTCGGCCCGGTCGTCACGGTCACGCCGTTCGCCGACGAGGCCGAGGCGATCGCGCTGGCGAACGACACGCCGTACGGCCTGTCCGGGTCGATCTGGACCGGCAACGTCGGCCGCGCGATCCGGGTCGCCCGCGGGGTCGAGACCGGCAACCTGTCGGTGAACTCGCACTCCTCGGTCCGGTACTGGACGCCGTTCGGCGGGTTCAAGCAGTCCGGGCCTCGGCCGCGAACTCGGCCCCGACGCGCTGGACGCATTCACCGAGATCAAGAACGTCTTCATCGCGGCTGATACCGAACTAGCGACTAGGGAACGGAGCGAGCACATGCAGCGTCTGCAGGATCGCGTCGCGGTCATCACCGGCGCCGGCAGCGGCATCGGCCTCGCCAGCGCGCGGCGGTTGGCCGCCGAGGGCGCGACGGTCGTCGCCGTCGACATCGACGAGGCGGCCGGCAAGGCGGCGCCGACCGAGATCGGCGGCGACGTTCGTGGCCGCGGACGTCGCCGACGAGGAGCAGGTCAGGCAGCTGTTCGACGGCGATCGCCGCCCGGTTCGGCCGCATCGACGTCGCGTTCAACAACGCCGGGATCTCGCCGCCCGACGACGACTCCATCCTGACGACCGGCCTGGACGCGTGGCGCCGGGTGCAGGAGGTGAACCTCACCTCGGTGTACCTGTGCTGCAAGTACGTATCTGCCGCACATGCGCGACGGCGGCAAGGGCTCGATCATCAACACCGCGTCGTTCGTCGCGGTACTCGGCGCGGCGACCTCGCAGATCTCCTACACCGCCTCCAAGGGCGGCGTGCTGGCGATGAGCCGCGAGCTGGGCGTGCAGTTCGCGCGGGAGGGCATCCGGGTCAACGCGCTGTGCCCCGGCCCGGTCAACACGCCGCTGCTGCAGGAGCTGTTCGCCAAGGATCCCGAGCGGGCGGCCCGGCGGCTGGTGCACGTGCCGATGGGCCGGTTCGCCGAGCCCGGAGGAGATCGCCGCCGCGGTGGCGTTCCTGGCGAGCGACGACTCCTCGTTCATCACGGCGTCGCAGTTCCTCGTCGACGGCGGCATCACCGGCGCGTACGTGACACCGTTGTAGTCGTGACCGGATCCGCCGAGATGACCAGTGCCAGTGCCATCGACGCCCCGCTGATCGGCATCAGCGCGTATGCCCAGCGGGCCCGCTGGGGCACACTGGGACGACGAGGCGGTGCTGCTGCCCCGCCGGTACGCGGACAAGGTGGCGCATGGCGGGCGGCACTGCCCGTGCTGCTGCCGCCGGTGCCCGGCATCGAGCACGTCCTCGCGCGGCTGGACGGGCTGGTCCTGTCCGGCGGCGGCGACATCGATCCTGCCTGCTACGCGGCGCCGCGGGACCCGGCGACCGGGCAGCCAACCGCCGCGCGCGACAGCGCGGAGCTCGCGCTGGGCCAGGGCGCGATCGAGCTCGGGCTGCCGCTGCTCGGCATCTGCCGGGGACTGCAGGTGATCAACGTCGCACTGGGCGGCACACTGCACCAGCACTTGCCGGACATAGTTGGTCATGACGGACATTCGCCCGAGCCGTCCGGGTACGGTCGCCACGACGTGGCCGTGGCACCCGGCTCCCGGCTGGCCGACGCACTGGGTCGCGTGGAACTCTCCGTTCCCACCCATCACCATCAGGCGATCGCGCGGCCGGGCACGGGCCTGGTCGCGACGGCGTGGGCCACTGACGGCGTCATCGAGGCGGCCGAGTTCGACGCCGGGAGCGACCGCGGGGCGGCCATGCTGGCGGTGCAGTGGCACCCCGAGGCGGGCGATGATCTGAGCCTGTTCCGCTGGCTGGTGGCGGCCGCGCGCACCCGCCTGCCGCAGCCGGTTGGGTCTTAGTTCGACCCGATCTTGACCGCTGCCCTACATATGATCTGCACTTACTACGCATAGTAATCGCTAGGTCGCTCTTGTACTATCACCGAGATGGAGTCAATGCTGTGCCCGGTCCTGATCGGACGCAGCGCTGAGCTAGATGTACTGACCGCCGCGCTGGACCGCGCGGCTCAAGGCTTCGGCGGCGCTGTGTTCATCACTGGCGATGCCGGAATCGGGAAATCCCGCCTTACCCGTGATGTCTCATATACCGCCGCTGCCCGTGATTTCCAGGTACTCACGGGACGGGGTACCGAATCGGCGGTGCCGGTCCCGTACCGGCCGATCGCGGAGGCGCTACTCGGCGCCGCCCGGGCCGGCCTGCGCCCGAACGCGACCGGGATCTCGAATTACCGCTCCGCCCTCGGCGCACTCGTCCCGGAGTGGAATCCGCCGGGCAGTCCGGAAACGTCCATCTCGCCCGTGCTCATCGGCGAGGCGCTGCTGCGGATGCTGACGTCGTCCGGCGGCCGTGGCGGCATGCTCGTGCTCGAAGACGTGCACTGGGCCGACCCGGAGACGCTCGCGGTCGTCGAGTACCTGATCGACAACGTGGCCGGCACCAACGTCCTGTGCGTCATCACGCTGCGCGACGGCGGCCCGCCGGAGGCGCTGGACCTGCTGCAGGCGGCCGCGGACCGCCGGGTCGCGGTCCGGGTCGAGGTACCCAGGCTGTCCCCGGAAGCGGTGCACCAGATGGCGGCAAAGTGCATGGATGTCGCGGATGTCCCGGCGGCCGTGCAGACGCTGCTGCGGGACTGTGACGGCCTGCCGTTCGCGGTCGAGGAGATCCTCGCCGCCGCCGTGTCCTCGGGCGCGCTGCGCCGGGACAGCTCCGGCTGGCACGTCAACGGCGAGATCTCGCCGGGCGTGCCGGACTCGATCTCGGGCTCGGTGCGGCGCAGGCTCGCAGCCCTCGGCCCGGAGGCGGCCGGCGTGGTCGTGAGCGCGGCCGTGCTCGGCCGGCAGTTCGACTGGACGCTGTTGCCGCCGGTCTCGGGCCTGCCCGAGGCCGTCACCCTGGACGCGCTGCAGCGCGCGCACGAGGTCCAGCTCATCGAGCCCGCGAGCGTGGACGCCACGACGTTCCGTTTTCGACACAGTCTGACCAGGGACGCAATACTCGGGGACCTGATGGCGCCCGACCGGGCCCGTCGGTCCGCGGCGGCCGCCGAAGCGATCGAGAAGTCACATCCCGGCCTGCCGGCCATGTGGTGCGAGCTGGCCGCGGAACTGCGCGCCGCGGCTGGCCAGACGGCCGCCGCGGTGGACCTGCTGCTGACCGCGGCGAGGCGCGGACTCCAGCGCGGGGCCGTCAGCAGCGCAATCGAGACGCTGCGCGATGCGCAGGCGCTGCTGGCCGCGTCGCCCGCCAATGCGCGGTCATTGCTGCTCGAAGTCGACGAGGTGCTGGCCGAGGGTCTCTACATGGCCGGCGACAACAAGCAGCTCGGGCCCCTCGCACACAGCCTGATCACCCGGCTGCGGGCGGCGGAAGCAGACCCGCGGCGGGAAGCCATGGTCCGGCTGCGGGCCGCGAGCACCCGGCCAGAAGACGATCCGCTGGCCGCCGCCGAGCACCTCGCCGGCGCCCGCGCGATCGCGGCTGGCCTGCGCGACGCCGAGCTCGCGAGCCGGATCGATGCGGTCGCCGCCCGCAGCGCGCTGGCGGCCGGCGACCTGGACGAGGCCGAGCGGCTGGCCGGGCGGGCGCTGGCCGCCGCTGAGGCAGCGGGTCTGCAGCGCGGCTGGGCGGCCGAGGTGGCGCTGGAATCGCTCGAGGTCATCGGCCGCCGGGAGCGGGCGCGCGACCTCACCGCCGCCCGGGCCGCGTTCGAGCGCTACGGCGACATCGCCCGCCAGGCCGGCATGGGCATCTGGCAGCTGCGCTCGCTGCACGAGCTGGGCACCATCGACATGCTGACGGCTGGCTCGACGGCCAGGCTCGCCGAGGTACGCGACCTCGCGCACGACGCCGGCGCCATCTGCATCGGGTCGGTGGTCGATCTGCAGCTGGCGAACGTCTGGAGCCTCGGCACCGACCTGGACCAGGCGCTGGCCACGGCCCGGCGGTGCGAGCGCGCGTCCGCCCAGATCAAGGCCCCGCGGATCGAGGCCATGTCGATCTGCCTGCAGGCCAACATCTTCGCGACGCGCGGGGACGTGGCCGAGACTGACCGGATCGCCCGGCGGGCCGAGGCGCTGCTGCCCGGCGATCCGGAAATCCTGGTCACGAGCTACGGTCAGACCAGAGTGCTCGCGGCGCTGTTCCGCGATGACCTCCCGCTCGCGCTGCGGCACAACGCGAAAGCCGCTACCTACGCCAAGCAGGCGCTCTCGGCGCCGCAGCGGTCACAAGGTTTCTACTCCGCGCTGCAGGCCCCGCTGCTCGCACCGCGCCGCGCGGTCTCGCTCAACGCGCTGCTGCAGGCGATAACCGACAAAGACGGGTACGGCGCGCTCCGCCTCGCCCGCGAGATCGGAGCGGCCACCAGCTGGAATGCCGGCTGCCTGGCCTATGCCGAGGCGGTACTGGCGGGCCGGGCCGGGAACGCCGGCCGGGCCATCGAACTGGCCAGCCAGGGCAGCGCCGAGCTGGCGCCGTTCGCGCCCTGGTGGAACCACCTGTTCCGGCGGCTAGTCGCGCCCGCCGCGATGCGGGACCGCTGGGGCGAACCCGCCTCCTGGCTGCGCGAGGCGGCCGTCGAGTTCGACCAGGCGGGCTATGACCGGCTCGCCTCCGCGTGCCGTGGCCTGCTGCGGCAGGCCGGTGAGCGGGTCCCGCGGGCGGGCCGGGGGGTGGCGCAAGTACCCGGCCAGATGCGGCGGCTCGGCATCACGAGCCGGGAGATGGACGTCTACCTGCTCGTCGCGCGCGGCTACTCCAATGCCGAGATCGCCGCGAAACTCTATATATCGCCCAAGACGGTTGAAACGCACATTGCCAGCCTTATCGGGAAGACCGGGCAGCAATGCCGACGCGAACTCGTCGCCTACGCTGCCCGGTTCGCCCCTTCCTAATCGTTATCGTCACCCTGACACACGGGCGCCTGACCATAGCTGAGGCTTAACTCAGGTATTCACGCACCGTAGCTAAGGATCCACCCGATGCGCACGTAGGGCCCGGTGCGTAACTCTTACTGAGTAGTACAACCGAATCCAGAGGCCCCCACCGCCGTCGCATCCCACCCCCGCCGTTCCGGAATGCAGGACGCACGGTGCCGGGCCGGGCCAAGGAGGAACCCCCGTGACTCTCAGCGCCACGGACCGCGCAGTCGGCCAGACCCCCGACCACAGCGACGTATTCGAGCAGGAGGCAATTCCGTATATGCGGCAGATGTTCCCGGCCGCGCTCCGTCTCACCCGCAACCGGTGCGACGCCGAGGACCTCATTCAGGAGACCTTCGCCCGGGCGTACCAGAAGTTCCACCTGTTCAACCAGGGCACGAACCTGCGGGCGTGGCTGCACCGGATCATGTTCCACGTGTTCTACAGCAATTGCCGCAAGCGCCGCCGACGTCCGGCCGAGGCGCTGGCCGGCGATGTCTACGACACCCTCGATCCGCAGCTGGTGCCGGCCGGCAGCTCGGCCGAATCAGAGGCGCTGGAGCAGCTCGCGAGCTCGCCCGTCATGCGGGCGCTGCGCGATCTGCCGGAGGCCTTCAAGACTGTCGTGTTCCTGGCTGACATCCAGGGATACCAGTACGCGGAGATCGCCGACATCATGGGCACGCCGATCGGCACCGTTATGTCGAGGATTCACCGCGCCCGCCGGATGCTCCGGACAGCGCTTGGCGACGGCGGCGCCGTCCCGGCTGCCCGCCGCTCCGTCCGGGCCGAGCCGCAGTCCGGCCGGCCCGCCCCGCCCAGCCAGCTCTCCCCCCAGGTCACGTCCCCCCAGGCCGTCCGTCCGCGCCGGGAACTTCCCGCTCCCGGCGCGGCGGCGGCTGCCACCCGAGGCCGGATCACTCGGGCGGACACCCCCCTGGCCGCCTGAGGGCTACCGGTCGTCCGCGGACGCTGGCTCGGCGCTACGCACAGCGCGGACAATAGCGGTCCTCCGGCGCCCGGAACAGATGCGCGGCCGGGATCGGCTCGGTGCACTGCTCGCACTGGCCGAAACTGCCGCCCGCCAGCCTGCTGAGCGCGGCATCGGTGTCGGCCAGGTCCCGTCGTGCGGCGGTGGCTCGTCGCATCAGCCGGCGCACGTGCGAAGCGGAGTGCTGCGGATCGACCGCCGATCCCGCGTCGTGGAAGGCCAGCGACAACTCGGTCACCTTCTGCAATCGGTCCTGCCAGCGCGCTTCAAGCAAGGCACGCCAGCGCGGACCGCCGGGAAGGTGCCCGGTTCCCCGCCGGGTGGCGGCCCGCTGCACCCGGGCCGCCACCCGCTGACCCGCGGCCAGGCCAGCGCCCCCGCCTAGATCGCCAGTCTCCTGCACTGCTGTCATCTGCTGTCTCTCCTCAGTCCGGCCTCGGCGGCCAGCGCCTGGTCCAGCCTGGACACCAGCCACGAAGGCAGTTGCGGTGCCGGGTGGCTGGCAAGAATCCGGGTTACGTGCGCCAGCGCGGCGCCAGCGTCGGCCCTGGCGGCCGCACCTGACGCGGCGGTGCTGGGGTCTGCCGCAGTCACGTGCCTGGTCCTCTCCGAAGTGCGGATCTCCCACGGTCGAATTCGTACTCCCGGGCGGGCGGCTCACCGGGGCCTGGCGGACGGTTAAATCCGTGGCGGCTACCCGCCCGGGAACGATTCCACTTAATCGCAGCAGCGTGGAGGCACGGCGCTGCTGCCGTGAAGATCACATGGAGGATGACTGGGTGCTCGCTGTGGGTGCGGGCTCGCGCACGGTGCTGCGCTGAAGATGCACTGCGGACTGATCGCTAACGGCGCGCCGCCCGCTCTGGCGCCGGGGCAGCACCGCGGGCAGCGCCGCCGCCGGGCTAGGGCCCGGTCCTGGAAGCTGGCCGGATAGGCGCAGAATGCCCCGGATAGGAGGTCTGCCCCCAGGGGCAGAGCCGGCGGTGCCCGCTAGCCGCGGATAGTGCCCGCAGATCCCCCGATCACTGCGGGCACCGCCTGGCAATCCCTCCCCCACTACGGCGCGCCTGCCGTTCCGTGCGGCCGCTGTCCAGCTAGCACAACGCACGACGGTGCACTGGCAATGCGGTCCATGTGTGGATGGTGTGGAGAGTGACCCGTCAGACACCCCGGCGCGGTGCGAACTCCTACAGTGCGTAGTAAAGTTTAATTACTCATAGCGAGTGATTCATGACCATCAGTACCCGGCCGTCGGCCGTGGCCGGCGGTCACCCGCGGAGGCGGCATGATGCTTCACCTCGCGGCGGCAGACCCCGTCGCAGCACGTTCGCAGATGGGCTTTTCCCTCGCCTGGCACATCGTCCTTGCCTGCTTCGGGGTCGGCCTGCCCGGCCTCGTCCTGTTCGCCGAGTGGCGCGGGATCCGCACCGGTGACGCGGTCTGGCGGCTGCTGGCCCGGCGCTGGGCCAAGGCCATGGGCCTGCTGTTCGCCGTCGGCGCCGTGTCCGGCACGATCCTGTCCATCGAGATGGGCGTGCTGTGGTCCGGGCTGATGTCGCACTGGGGCCAAGTGATCGGCCTGCCGTTCGCGATCGAGGGCATCGCGTTCTTCATCGAGGCGATCTTCCTCGGCATCTATCTGTACGGCTGGGACCGGCTGTCACCGCGAGCCCACCTGCTGTCCGGTGTCCCCATCTTCGCGGCCGGGCTGGCGAGTGCGTTCTTCGTCGTCACCGCGAATGCCTGGATGAACGCGCCGGCCGGGTACACGCTCGCGCACGGCAAGCTGGTCAGCGTCGATCCGGTCGCGGCCATGTTCAACGCCGCGACCGGGCCGGAGACCGTGCACATGATCCTGGCTGCCCTGATGGTGACCGCCTTCGGCACCGCCAGCGTGTACGCGGTCGCCACGCTGCGCGGACGACGCGATCGCTACCACCGCATCGGCCTGCTGCTGCCGCTGTCCGTCGGGGCGGTGCTGGCCCCGCTTCAGATCGTGGCCGGCGACTGGGCCGCCCGGATGGTGGCCGCGCACCAGCCGGTCAAGCTCGCCGCCATGGAGGGCCTGACCAAGACGACAGCCGGCGCGCCGGAGAGCATCGGCGGCTACTACTCCGGTGGCCAGCTCCATGGCGCGCTCCAGATCCCGGCCGGGCTCTCGCTGCTGACCAGGCTCAGCCCGCACGCCACCGTGCCGGGGCTGAATTCGGTGCCGGCCGCCGGACCGGCCGTCGCTGGTGACGCTCGTGCACCTGTCGTTCGACACGATGGTCGGCATCGGATTCGGGCTGCTGGCACTCGGCGGCTGGCTCGCCTGGTCCTGGTGGCGGCGCCGGGACCTGCCGGCGACGCGCTGGTTCCTGCGCTGCGTCGCGGCATCCGGGGTCGCGACGGTCGTCGCCATGGAGCTCGGCTGGATCACCACCGAAGTCGGCCGTCAGCCCTGGATCGTGTACGGGGCCATGAAGGTCGCGGCCGCGGTCAATCCTGAGCCAGGCATCCAGTACGGCTTCTGGGCGGTGCTGGCGATCTACGCGGTGCTCACCGTCGTGACCGTCGCGGTGCTGCGAAACCTGACCCGGTCGGTGCCAGTACCGCTGGCCCCGCAGGACGCCGACGCCGACAGCTACCGGGTGGTGTGAGGTGATCCTTCCGGATGTCCTCGCCGCCGTCATGTGGGCCGGTGTCACCGCGTACGCGCTGTTCGGCGGCGCCGACTTCGGGGCCGGATTCTGGGATCTGACCGCGGGCACCGCCGGCGGCGGCGCGCGGCAGCGCGCGCTGATCGAGCACTCGATCGGCCCGGTGTGGGAGGCCAATCACGTCTGGCTGATCTTCATCCTGGTCGTGATGTGGACCGGGTTCCCCGGGCCTGTTCGGCGCCGTGTCCTCGACTCTCTGGGTCCCGCTGACCGTCGCCGCCCTCGGCGTCATCGCCCGCGGCTCGGCGTTCGCCTTCCGCAAGAACGTCGCGGCACTCTGGCAGCGCAGGCTGTTCGGCGCCGCGTTCGCGGTCTCGTCCGTGCTCACCCCGTTCTTCCTCGGGGCGGCCGCGGGCGGCGTGGCCGCCGGGCGCGTGCCGCGGGGCATCGGCGCTGGCAATCCGCTCACCAGCTGGTGGAATCCGGTGTCGGTGCTAACCGGCGCGCTCGCCGTCGCCGTCTGCGCCTATCTGGCCGCGGTCTACCTCACCGCCGACGCGCGCCGGGCCGCGGCCGCCGACCTGGTCGCCGCGTTCCGGCGGCGGGCGCTGGCCGCGGGCGTCGCAGCCGGCCTGATCGCGGCGGGCGGTGTCGCCGTGCTGCACGCGGACGCCGCCGCGCTCGCTTCCGGCCTCGTGCATCGCGCCCTGCCGCTGGTCCTGATCTCCGCCGCAGCCGGCCTGACGGCACTGCGCCTGCTCTATCGCGGCAGCTTCCTGCTGGCCCGGATCGCCGCCGCGGTGGCGGTCACGGCCGTCATCTGGGGCTGGGCCGTGGCCCAGTACCCGTACCTGCTGCAGCGCGAACTGACGATCGCCGCCGCCGCGGCCAGCCATGGCGTCCTGCTCGCGACCTTGATCAGCCTCGGAGTCGGCGCGGCGGCACTGATTCCCTCACTCGCGCTGCTGTACGCGACCTTTCAGCGCGGCGACTCGGCGGCCTGAGCCAGGGCCAGCTCCGCGCGGGCCGGCAGTCGCAGCGTCATCCGGGTGCCGCGGCCGGGCTCGCTGCTGGCCGCCAGCTCGCCGCCGTGCGCGGTCACCAGCTCGGCCGCGACCGCCAGGCCGATGCCGCTGCCGGAGATGTGCGCGGCCTCCCGGCCGCGCCAGAACCGGTCGAAGATGTGCGGCAGCTCGGCGGCCGGGATGCCCACGCCGGCATCGGTGACCCGCAAGACGGCGTCCGGTCCCGACTGGTACGTCTCGATCCTGACGGCAGCGCCCGCGGCGGAGAACTTCAGCGAGTTGGTGAGCAGGTTCGTGACCACCTGGTGCAGCCAGCGCGCGTCGCCCAGGATCCCCGCCGACTCCAGGCTGCGCTCGAGCGTCAGGCCGGCCATCGCGAACCGGCTGGTCAGGCTGTCCGCCGCGGCCGCGGCGACCTCGGCCAGGTCGCATGGGTGCAGCTGCAGATGCAGGGACGCCGCATCGGCGGCCGCGAGCGTCTGCAGGTCGTCGACCATCCGGATCAGCCGCAGCACCTCATCGTGCAGGGACACCAGCTGCTCCGGCGTCGGTTCCGCGAGTCCGTCGATCAGCGACTCATGACCGGCCTGCAGAATGGCGATCGGCGTGCGCAGCTCATGCGCCAGATCGGCCACGAGGTCCCGGCGCAACTGCTCCTGCCGGTCGGACATATCGGCCATCTGGTCGAGCGCGGCGCCAAGCTCTCTGAGCTCATCGGGCGCCCGCACGGGGCCGACTCGCGCCGTCCGCATGCCGGCCCCCATGGCCCGGGTGACCGAGATGATCCGCGATACCGGCCGGCTGAGGCGGCGCGCCATGCCGAGCCCGGTCACCAGCGCCAGCAGCGCGGCGAGCCCGGCCGCGGCCGCGATCGCCCGTAGTAGCGCAGACCGCAGCGCGCCGTCGGCGCTGGTGAAGCCCGCTTCGGTGAACCGGACGTCGGCCTCGCCAACATGCCTGCGACCGGCCATGACGATCGCCCGGAACTGCGGTGCCGAGCTGCGATTGAACGCGGGAGACTCGGCGACCACGACACCCGACGTGTCCCTGATCTGAACCTCCGCGCCCGTGTGCGAGGCAAGGTCGAGCGCCGGGAAGAGGTTGGCCTCAGCCCAGTTGTTATGCAGATCCCAGCTCGCGCCGGCCGCCGCCGCGACCGCGCTCGTGAGCTCGGTGCGCTGGCGGTCGGCCAGCGCGGACACGTCCGCCGAGGCGAAGATCACGGTGAGGCCGGCCAGCAGCGCTATCGCAGCCAGCGCCACGGTGATGAAGCCGAGCGCGAGCCGGAATCCGAGTGAGTTAGCGCCAGCGCGCCGCGCCGGGCTGACCGGATCGTCAGTCATCGCGACTCAGGCCGAGCCGGTAGCCGCCGCCCAGCACGGTCTGGACGATCTCAGGGTTCCCGGCGTCCTGCTCGATCTTGCGCCGCAGGTTCTTCACGTGCGAGTCGATGATGCGCTCGTACCCGTCGAACTCGTAGCCGCGGACCCGGTTCACCAGCTCGAACCGGGAATACACCCGGCCGGGCGCGTTGGCCAGCGCGCACAGGATCCCCCACTCGGTCGGGGTCAGGTCGGCCTGCGTCGCCGCGGACGATCGCCAGGTGCTTGGCCTCGTCGATGCGCAGCGTTCCCGACCCGTAGCTGGCGACGTCGTCCTGGGCGGACTGGCCGCCCCGGCGCAGGATCGCCTGCACCCGCAGCACGACCTCGCGCGGGCTGAACGGCTTGGTCACGTAGTCATCGGCGCCGGATTCCAGGCCCTTGACCCGGTCCTCCTCGCTGCTCTTGGCGGTCAGCATGAGGATCGGCACCGAACTCGCGGCGCGCAGCTCGCGGGCTACGGTCTCGCCGGCGATGTCGGGCAGCCCGAGATCAAGGATGAGCAGATCGGGCGACGCCGACGCGGCCAGGCTCAGCGCCTCCGCACCCGATCCCGTCGATAGCACCGCGAATCCGGCTTGTTCCAGGTAAGACCGGACAAGATCCCGCAGCTTGCGCTCGTCCTCCACCAGGAGGATCGTCGCCGCCATCGCCGTTCACCTGCCTCCCCCGTCGGCTGTGCCCGCGTCGCCCCCGTGTGACCTGCATTTCCCTGATCGCTGCGGCCAAACGCAGCTCAGGGCCGCCTGGGCGGTGGCAGGCACGCCGCCGGGGCCCGGCATGCGACCCCTAGTCTTTTGTCATGACGTCATCCCCCGAGGACAAGCAGGCGGCCGGCGCCGCTGCGCAGGACACCGCAGAACCGGATCAGAAAGCTGCTGACAAGGAGGTCAGCGACGCCGAGCTGACCGACGACCTCGTCACCACGCAGCACTCGATCAGCACCGACGAGGGCGAGCTCGCCTACACCGTCGCTACCGGCCGGATGGTGCTGCGGCTGGAGGGGACCAGCGAGGACAAATTCGACGGCCAGCGGGCCAAGGCAGAGGTCTTCGTGACCGCCTATACGGCAGACGTCGACGACCCCGGCAGCCGCCCGGTGACCTTCGCGTTCAACGGCGGGCCCGGCTCCTCCAGCGTGTGGCTGCACCTCGGCCTGCTCGGGCCGCGCCGGGTCATGATGGGCGACGTCGGCGACCTGCTGCCGCCACCGTATGCGCTGGCGGACAACCCGCAGACCCTGCTCCGGCACAGCGACCTCGTGTTCATCGACCCGGTGTCCACCGGGTACTCCCGGCCGGTCAAGGGCGAGAAGCCGAAGGAGTTCCACGGGTACGGCGGCGACATCGAGTCGGTCGGCGAGGTGATCAGGCTGTGGACCACCCGCAACGGGCGCTGGATGTCTCCTAAGTACCTGTGCGGCGAGTCCTACGGCACGACCCGGGCCGCTGGTCTCGCCCGGTACCTGCAAGAGCGCTTCGGCATGTACCTCAACGGGCTCATGCTGGTGTCCGCGGTGCTGGACTTCGGCACCGCCGAGTTCATCGGCGGCAACGACGAGCCTTACGTCATGTACCTGCCGACGTACGCGGCCGTCGCGCACTATCACGGCAAGCACGGCGACCAGCCGCTGCACGAGGTGCTGGCGGCGGCGCAGGAGTACGCCGAGCGCGACTACCGCTGGGTCCTCGGCCGCGGCGCCCGGCTGACCGAGCCGGAGCGGGCCGCGGCGGCCGCCAGGATCGCGGAGCTGACCGGGCTGTCGGCTGACTACGTCGACCGGGTGAACCTGCGGCCGGAGCACATCAGGTTCCTCACCGAACTGCTGCGCGACCGGCGGCTTGTCGTCGGCCGGATCGACGGCCGGTTCACCGGATGGGACACCGACTACGGCCGGGAGATGTGGTCGTCGGACGCGTCCATCGACGCGATCGTCGGCCCGTACACGGCCGCGCTCAACCACTACGTCCGGGCCGAGCTGGGCTACGCCAGCGACCTGCCCTACGAGGTGCTGACCGAGCGGGTGCACCCGTGGTCCTTCAAGGAGTTCGAGAACGCGTACGTGTTCGTGCAGGACAAGCTGTCGGCGGCCATGCGCGCCAACCCGCACATGCGGCTGCACGTCGACTGCGGCTATCACGACCTGGCCACGCCCTACTACGCGGCCGAGCATTCCTTCGCGCACCTGCAGGTACCGGCCGAGCTGATCGCCAAGATCGAGTACAGCTACTACGAGGCGGGCCACATGATGTACCTGCACGAGCCGAGCCGGCTGGCCCAGGCGGCGGAGCTGGCCAGGTTCGTGCAGCGCTGACCGCGCCCGGCTTCGGCGCGGTCCCCGTCAACTCTCACGGCCGGCCAGTGCGATGACGCTGGGTGGTCTGGTTAAGCACGTGGCGCTGGTTGAGGCAGATTGGCTGGCCGTCAAGCTTGCAGGTCAGGGATACGGATCGCCTTGGGATGCGGTCGATTTCGATGCCGATCCTGATTGGGAGTGGCGCACGGGCGCGCCGGACCCTCCGGATGCTGTCTACGCGGTGTGGCGAGACGCGGTCAACCGGTCACGCGCACTGGTGACCGACGTCATCAAGGAGCGGGGACTCGACGGCCCGGCGTCCGTTAGCTGGCCGGACGGGAGTACACCCACAGTCCGCGACATGCTTCTCGACATGATTGAGGAGTACGCGCGGCACACTGGCCATGCCGACATCCTGCGTGAGGCCGTGGACGGCCGCGTGGGCGAAGGTGCGCCCGAGGACTTCACCTGCTAAAAACACTCGCCTGACCGCCGGCGGCGCGACGACGGCCGGTGGTGGGAGGATTCGCAGTCGGTGGACTGACCGGATGGAGGCCCATATGGCGGTGCGCTCTCTCGGCTTTCTTGGCGTGCATACACCCAACGCGACCGCGATGACGGCTTTCTACCGTGACGTCCTCCAGCTTGAGGTGATCCTGGAGAGGCCGGGCGCGACGTGGTTCCGGCTCGGCGACGGGGCGGAAGTTCACGTCTACGGCTCGGACGATGTGGATCATGAGTTCTTCGGGAGCTCACCGGTTGCCGGGTTCTGCGTCGACTCGTTCGCGGCCGCCCGCGCTGCCTTGGAGGGCGCCGGAATCGAGTTCATTTACGCCGAGCCGCAACGAGCTGAGGGGCGGGCGTGGCAGCATTTCCGCGCCCCCGACGGCAACGTGTACGAGGTCATCGGGCCCGACGATCTAGACAGCTCACCAGCCGAGCCCGTCTAAGTCGGGCAACCGGCTCAGCTGCGGTCGGGCCCGCAGGCCGCCCGGCCCGGGGACAGTTGTTCATGCCCATGGCACGCGGGCGATCTACACTCACGGGCCATGGCCTTGCTGCAGGACCGACGCGCGCTCATCACTGGGGGTACTACCGGCCTGGGATTCGCCATAGCCGAGCGGTTCCTGGCTGAAGGCGCGCGGGTTGTCATTACCGGTCGCGATGTTGATCTTGGCAGGGATGCTGAGCGGAGGCTCGGGCCACGATCGCGCTTCGCCGCCGCAGATGCCGCCGACCCAGCTGCCGTTGCTTCGTCAGTGGTCACGGCGGTGGATCATCTCGGCGGCCTCGACGTGCTGGTCAACAACGCCGGAATCGGCGTCACTGCCCGGCTGATCGATACTCCGCCCGCGGACTACGACCGGTTGATGAACGTCAACGTCCGCGGCTACCTGCTGTACGCGCAGCACAGTTACCCGCACCTGGCGCGCAGTCACGGCTGCATGATCCACATCGCGTCCGACGCGGGAATCTGGGGCGAGCAGGCAACGGGCCTGTACTCAGTGACGAAGGCTGCCGTCGTGATGCTGGGAAAGATGCTGGCCCTGGATTGCGGCGCAGACGGCATCCGGTCGAACGTGCTGTGTCCCGGCGACACTTGGCCTGGCATGCGGCACATGGCGCCGCCTGGTGAGGAAGACCGCGGCGAGAGTGGCGAGTGGCCGCTACCGCCCATCGGGCGGATCGGCCAGGCGCGCGACGTCGCCGCAGCGGCAGTGTTCTACGCCAGCCACGAATCCGACTTCATCACCGGGACCACCCTGCTGATCGATGGCGGGATGACGGCTGGCTACCTGCAGCGCGAACGCAGACCCGACGCGCTGAGCTGACCGCGACTGCGCTGCAAGAGAGGTTCCGGTGGCCGAAGTCAGAGATGCGGAGGTCACCATTGTCGGTGGCGGGGCAATCGGGTGCGCGGTGGCCTACGTCCTGGCCGGGGCGGGCTACCGTGACATCCAGGTTGTGGAGCAGGGCGAGCTGGCCGGGGCAACCTCGGGACAGGCCGCCGGACTGGTCGGGCAGGTCCGCAGCCACAAAAGAGCGGTGCCTGCTGGCCATGGCGTCAGTTGCCGTGTATTCCCGGATCGAACAGGACACCGGCTACCCAGCGGATTGGCGCCAGACCGGCAGCGTGCGGGTAGCGGCGACCGCAGAGCGAGCGGCCGAGTTCCGGGCACTGGCCGTGGTGGCGCGGTCAGCTGGGCTCGAGGTCGAGTTCCTCACCCCTGCTGGGCTGGCCGTGCTGTGCCCGATGCTGGACACCACCCGGGCCACCGCGGCGCTGTGGTGCCCCACCGACGGCTACCTCCAGCCCAACAGCCTGGTGACCGCCTACGCCCGCGCCGCCCGTGACCGGGGAGTCACCTTCGCGACGCACACGACCGTCACCGGACTGCGCATCACCGGCGGCGTCGTGACGGGCGTGCGCACCGACCGGCACGCCGTCGCAACCGACATGGTGATCAACGCGGCCGGGCCCTGGGCCGGCGCCGTGGCCTCGCTGGCCGGCCAGCAGCTCCCGATCGTGCCGGTGCGGCATGAGTACTTCGTCACCCGGACCGTCGCGGGCTGGCACAGCGAGCTGCCCGTTCTCCGCATCCCTGACATGCGTATCTACTCCCGGGCCGAAGGACAGGGAGTCTTGTGCGGGGGCTGGGAGCCGAACGGGCTGAGCCTGGACCCGCGCGCAGTTAGCATCGGGCAGGTCCTGGCCGTTCCCCCAGACTGGGATGTCCTCTCCGGGTTCGCACGCGACTTCGCCACCTTCGCACCCATGATCACCGGCGCCGAGATACGCGCGGTCTTCCGCGGATTCCCGGCGTTCTCACCAGACGGCCGCTTCATCGTCGGACCAGTGCCCGGCGTGCGCGGCCTGGTCATGGCCGCGGCCTGCAACGCGCACGGTGTCTCCGGGTCAGCCGGCCTCGCCGGCCACGTGCTGGAAAGCCTCCAACCGGATCCATCCCCATACGTCAAATCCCTCAGCCCCGGCCGGTACTACCCGCACACATGGGACTGGGAATCCGCCCGCGCACAAGCCCAGATGATCTACCAGAACTACTACGGCCTGCCACCGCGGCACGCGCAGTAGCGCCCGGCCGTGCCGGCCGCCGGCGCCGACGGACCACCGGCGCCGACGGCTCGGAGATCGCATCCGGCAGGATTGTCAGCGTGAGCACGCCGCAACAAGGACAGCCACTCGCGACCCTGGAATGCGTCGTCCTGGACTGCCCCGACCCGGGACAGCTCGCGGCGTTCTACTGGTCCTTGCTTGGTGGCAGCATCAATCAGCCGGACCCGCGATGGGCACTCAGCGATCGCTGGGCGACTCTCCACCTGCCCACCGGTCAGGTGCTGGCGTTCCAGGCCGTCGACCCCTATGTCCAGCCTCGCTGGCCCGACCCGGCACATCCACAACAGTTCCATCTGGACTTCCACGTGGGGGCACTCGACCGGGCACACCCGAGCGTGCTCGCGCTGGGCGGTCGGCTGCTGGATTCAGCGCGGGGCTGGCGCGTCTACTCCGACCCCGCCGGTCATCCGTTCTGCCTCGTCGGCGCCTAGGCGCAGGTACTGGAAGGCCTGTCGATCCGGCTCCGCGAGCGGCACCAGCTCCCAGATCTCCACCGGGTTATGCTCCAGCCGGTCCAGCTTCGCCCGCCGCAATGCGGCGAATGCCACAGCCGCCGAGCCCCCGCGGACCGCGCTAAGCCCTGCCTGAGCCATAGACTCACGAGCGTGAGCACCCCCCCGGCCGTCGAGATCGACGACCTGGTCAAGAGTTATCGCGGCGTCACGGCGGTGGCCGGGCTGTCGCTACGCGCCGGGCCAGGTCAGGTCACGGCGATCCTCGGCCCGAACGGGGCGGGCAAGACCACGACGATCGAGACGTGCGAGGGCTACCGGCGACCGGACGGCGGCAGCGTGCGCGTCCTCGGCCTGGACCCGGTCGCGGACGGGCGGGCGCTTCGCCCGCGGGTCGGGGTGATGCTCCAGTCGGGCGGGGTGCCGACCACGGTCCGGGCGGCAGAGTACCTGCGGGTGATGGCCCGGTTCTACACCGATCCGCTCGATCCGGCCATGCTGCTGGAGCGGCTCGGGCTGACCGCGGCCGGCCGGACGCCCTATAAGCAGCTATCGGGCGGCCAGCAGCAGCGGCTGGCGCTCGCCGCGGCAGTCGTCGGCCGCCCCGAGCTGGTGTTCCTGGACGAGCCGACGGCCGGGCTTGACCCGCAGGCCAGGCACTCGACCTGGGAACTGATCGAGAGTTTGCGCGCGGCCGGGACCGCCGTGATCCTCGCCACCCACAACATGGAGGAGGCCGAACGGCTGGCCGATCAGGTCGCGATCGTCGATCACGGCGAGCTGGTCGCGAACGGCTCCCCCGCCGAGCTGACCGGGACGGCCGGGCAACTCAGGTTCCGGGCGCAGCCGGGCCTGGACATCGACGGGCTGCTGGCCGCACTGCCGGCCGGCGCCGCGGCCAAGGAGTCGCCCTCCGGGCACTATCTGGTGGAGCGGCCGGACGGCATCGACCCGCAGCTCATCGCCGCGGTAACCGCCTGGTGCGCCGAGCACGGCGTGCTCGCGGCCGGACTGCAGATCGAGACCAGGACGCTGGAAGACGTGTTCCTGGAGCTGACCGGGCGGGAGCTGCGGACATGACGGCAACCGCGGACGGCCGTCCCCTTGGGCCGGCCCAGCTGGCCGGGGACTGGCCAGCCCCGGCGCCCGGTGCCGCCCCGCTGCGGCAGATGGTCGCGGCCCAGGCGGGCCTCGAACTGCGCACCCTCGTCCGCAACGGCGAGCAGCTGCTGCTGACCGTCGTCATCCCGGTAGCGCTGCTCGTCATGTTCGGCCACGAGAACCTGATCAGCATCGGGCCCGGCAGCCGGATCGACTTCATCGTCCCCGGCATCCTCGCCCTGGCGGTGCTGTCCACGGCGTTCACCGGCCTGGCCATCGGCACCGGGTTCGAGCGCCGCTACGGCGTGCTCAAGCGTCTCGGCGCCTCACCGCTCTCCCGGACCGGGCTGATCGCCGCCAAGACTGTCACAGTGCTCATCGTCGAGCTGGCCCAGTTCGGCCTCGTGCTCGCCGTCGGGGCGCTGCTTGGCTGGTCGCCCGCCGCCGCCCCGGCTGCGGTGGTCTGGGTGCCTCTACTGCTGCTGGCCGGCACGGCCGCGTTCAGCGGGCTGGCCATGCTGATGGCCGGCACGCTGCGGGCCGAGGCGACCCTCGCCGCCGCGAACCTGGTCTACATAACGCTGCTGGGCATCGGCGGACTGGTCTTCCCGCTGACCAAATTCCCCGCGTCGGTCCAGCCGCTGCTCAAGCTGCTACCGTCCGGAGCGCTGTCCGACGGGCTGCGCTCGGTACTGGCCCACACCGGCGGCTTCCCCGCCGCCGACCTGCTCGTGCTGTGTGTGTGGGCGGTAGCCGCGATCGGCCTGGCCGCGCGGACCTTCCGCTGGGAATGACGGCTCCCCGACCAGCTAGCACTCCTACGCTGCGTAGCAGGCGGGGTTCCCAGCACCCGCGCGGCCTCCTACCATGGACTGCGTGCCAGCCCCTCTAACCGCCCCGGACACGCCCTCGGCCGCGCCGCCGCGAGCCGACCAGGCGCCCTGGGCGCGGGCCGCGTCGGCCTGGCTGCTGACACCCACCCCGCTGGCACTGCGCCGGTGGGCGCTGGCCGGGGTCATTACCTCGGCGCTCATCATCCTGACCGGGGCCGCGGTGCGGTTGAGCCAGTCCGGCCTCGGCTGCCCGGACTGGCCGGACTGCACTGCGCACAGCCTCGCGGCGACGGGTGTGACCGGCGACTCGCTGATCCACCGCTGGATCGAGTTCGGCAACCGGCTGGTGACGGTCGCGATCTTCGTGATCGCGGTCGGAGTGTTCATCGCGGCCTGGCGATTCCGGGCGCCCGGCGGAGTGCGCCGTCGCGATCTGCGCTGGCTCGCCGCCGCCCAGCCGGGCGCGATCGTATTGCAGGCCGTGCTCGGCGGCCTGGTGGTGATCACGAAGCTCAACCCCACCCTGGTGTCGGTCCATTTCCTGTCGTCGGTCGCGCTCATTGCCGCGGCGGTCGCGCTCTATATCCGTGCGCAGGAAGGCACCGCGCCGGGCCGTCCGGTCGTACCCCGGCTGGTGCGGTGGTGCGCGGTCGGCGTGATCGGCTGCGTCGCGCTGATGATGACGGCGGGCACGGTCGTGACTGGTACCGGGCCGCTGGCGGGCGCCGCCGATGTCGCCAGGTATCACTTCCCGCTCGAAGGCGTGACCCAGCTGCATGCCGACATTGGCTGGCTGCTCGCCGGGCTGATGACCGGGCTGCTCGTCGGCCTGCGGCTGGCCGGCGCGCCGGGCCGGGCGGTCCGGCTCGGCTGGTTGCTGCTCGGGCTGATCGCGGCGCAGGGCGTGATCGGCTATACGCAGTACTTCACCGGGCTGCCCGCCGGGCTCGTCTGGGTGCACGTCACCGGGTCGATCGCGATCTGGATCACCGCGCTGCTGATCCCGTACACGCTGCGCGATCGCGGCACGATTACCGACCCAGCCTGATCGCCGGACCGGCCACGCGGCCAGCCGGAAAGCTGCTCTATTCGCCGCATGTCCCGACCGCGGTAGCTTTCCGCCATGGCGACTGCATCCGTGAACGGGACCACGATCACCTACTCCGACAGCGGCGGCGACGGCCCCGCGGTCGTCCTCAGCCACGGCTACCTCATGGACCACTCGATGTTCGACCCGCAGGTGGCCGCGCTGACGCCGGAGTACCGGGTGATTACCTGGGACGAGCGCGGCTTCGGCGGCACCCGGGCCACCGCTGCGTTCACGTACTGGGACTCCGCGGCCGACGTGCTCGGACTGCTCGACCACCTGGGCATCGACCGGGCGGTGCTCGGCGGGATGTCCCAGGGCGGCTTCCTCAGCCTGCGCGCCGCGCTGCAGGCGCCAGACCGGGTGCGCGCGCTGATCCTGATCGACAGCCAGGCCGGCCTGGAGAACGAGGAAGCCGCGCCCGCGTACGAGCAGATGGAGGAGATCTGGCTCGCCCAGGGGCCCGCCCCCGTTCAGGACGTGGTGGCCTCGATCATCCTCGGCCCGCCGGACGGTCCGGTCGACTACGCGCCCTGGTTCGCCAAGTGGGCGCAGATCGACCCGCAGGAGACGCAGTTCGCGTTCCGCTGCCTGATGGACCGCGACGACATCACCGGCCGGCTCGGCGAGATCAGTTGCCCCGCGCTGATCATTCACGGCACCGCCGACGCGGCGATTCCGATGGAGCGCGCCGAGGTGGTGCGCGACGGGCTGGCCGGGTCGGCCACGCTGGTTCAGATCGACGGCGGGTCACACGCCGCGAACCTCAGCCACCCCGAGCCGGTGAACGCCGCGATGCTCGACTTCCTGCGCTCGCTCGCGGCCGGGCAATGACGTATCCGCAAGGACGGTCACGCTGCCGCGCTACGCGTTGTTAACCCGGACAGGGCAGGGTAGACCCGCGGGCACTGGGGATGAGCCGGCGAAGTCCCCCAGAGATAGGGTCGTGACGTAGCGGCGTCCGCGGCGAAAGGGGCACAGGCAGCGTGAGCGGCGACGGGCAGGGAACTCTTGACTGGTCAGATACCGACGCTCGGACGGTCGACCTGATCCGCGTGCTGGCGATGGACGCCGTGGAGGCGGCCGGCTCGGGCCACCCCGGCACCGCGATGAGCCTGGCGCCGGCCGCGTACCTGCTGTACCAGCGGGTAATGCGGCACGACCCGGCCGATCCCGGCTGGCTCGGCCGCGACCGCTTCGTCTTGTCCTGCGGGCACTCAAGCCTGACTCTCTATATCCAGCTGTATCTGTCCGGCTATGGCCTGACTCTGGACGACATAGCGCACTACCGGAAGTGGGGCAGCCTGACGCCGGGGCACCCGGAGCACGGGCACACCCGCGGCGTTGAGACCACTACCGGCCCGCTCGGCCAGGGCATCGGCAACGCGGTCGGGATGGCGATGGCGGCCCGCCGCGAGCGCGGCCTGCTCGACCCGGACGCCGCCCCCGGCACCAGCCCGTTCGATCACCACATCTATTGCTTCGTGTCCGACGGCGACATGGAGGAAGGCATCAGCCACGAGGCCGCCGCCATCGCCGGGCACCAGCAGCTCGGCAACCTCGTCGTGCTCTACGACGACAACGACATCTCGATCGAGGACGACACCAACATCGCTAAGTCTGAGGACATCGCGGCCAGGTACGAGGCCTACGGGTGGCACGTGCAACGGCTGAGCTGGCGGACCGCCGAGGGTTACCACGAGGACGTGCGGTCGCTGTACGACGCCATCGAGACAGCGCGGCAGAACACCACCCAGCCGTCCTTCATCGCGCTGCGCACGATCATCGCGTGGCCCGCGCCGGACGCGCAGAACACGGGGGCAGCGCACGGCGCCGCGCTCGGCGCCGAGGAAGTAGCCAAGACCAAGAAGGTGCTCGGTTTCGACCCGGACGTCTCCTTCCCCACGGCCGATGACCTGGTCGCGAACGCGCGCAAGGTGGCCGACCGCGGCAAGCAGGCGCACGCCGAGTGGGACGAGCGGTTCCGGCAGTGGTCCGAGCAGTACCCGCAGCAGCGCGAACTGCTGGACCGGCTCGCCGCGCGGCGGCTGCCGGACAAGTGGACGGACGCGCTGCCGTCATTCCCGCCCGACGACAAGGGGGTCGCCACCCGCAAGGCGTCCGGTGGCGTGCTGGCCGCGCTGGCGCCGGTGCTGCCGGAGTTGTGGGGCGGCTCGGCCGACCTGGCCGGCAGCAACGACACCACGATGAAGGGCGAACCGTCCTTCATCCCGGAGATCCATCAGACCAAGATGTTCCCCGGCAACATCTACGGCCGCACGCTGCACTTCGGCATTCGCGAGCACGGCATGGGCGCGATCCTGAACGGCATCGTGCTGCACGGCCTCACCCGGCCTTACGGCGGCACATTCCTGGTGTTCAGCGACTACATGCGGGGGTCGGTGCGGCTGGCCGCGCTGATGGGCCTGCCCGTCACGTTCGTGTGGACGCACGACTCGGTCGGGCTCGGCGAGGACGGCCCGACCCATCAGCCGGTCGAGCACCTGTGGGCGCTGCGCGCGATCCCGGGGCTGGACGTCGTCCGGCCGGGCGACGCGAACGAGACCGTGGTCGCGTGGCGGACCATCCTGGAGCACACCGACCGGCCCGCCGCGCTGGCCCTCAGCCGGCAGAACCTGCCGGTCCTCGACCGGTCCGCGGACGGCCCCGGCCTGGCCAGCGCGGAGGGCACAATGCCGGGGCGGCTACGTGCTCGCCGAGGCCGACGGCGGTACGCCGGCGGTGATCGTGATCGCGACCGGCAGCGAGGTACAGATCGCGCTCGCGGCCCGTGACCTGCTGCAGCGCGACGGGATCGGCACCCGCGTCGTATCCATGCCGTGCGTGGAGTGGTTCGCCGCGCAGGACGCCGCCTATCGCGAGCAGGTGCTGCCCGCGGCGGTACGGGCCAGGGTCAGCATCGAGGCGGGCATCGCGCTCGGCTGGCGGGAATACGTCGGCGACGCGGGCGCGAGCGTCAGCCTGGAACATTTTGGCGCGTCAGCCGACTACAAGAAGTTGTACGAGGAATTTGGTATCACCGCGGAGCACGCGGCCGCCGCAGCCAGGGACAGCCTGGCCAGGGTGCGGGCAGCGAGCTAGCGCAGCGGACTCTCGAGGGCAAGGAGCACGATTGCCATGACATCCACGGACACGCTGGCTCAGCTTGAGGAGATGGGCGTCGCCATCTGGCTCGACGACATCAGCAGGGAACGGCTGACGACGGGCAACCTGGCGAGCCTGGCGCGCGACATGCACGTCAGCGGCGTCACCTCCAACCCGACGATCTTCGCCAAGGCGCTGTCCTCCGGCTCCGCCTACGCCGACCAGGTGGCCGACCTCGCGCTCCGCGGCGTGAGCCTCGACGAAGCCGCCCGCGCCCTCACCACCTATGACATCCGGTGGGCTTGCGATGTGCTGCGGCCTAAGTTCGACGCCTCGGACGGGCTCAACGGCCGGGTTTCGATCGAGGTGGACCCGCGGCTGGCCAGGGACACCGGCAAGACCATTGCCGAGGCCCGGGCCCTGTGGTGGCTGGTGGACCGGCCGAACATGTTCGTCAAGATCCCGGCGACCGAGGCCGGCCTGCCGGCGATCACGCAGTGCCTGTCGGAGGGCATCAGCATCAACGTGACGCTGATCTTCTCGCTGGAGCGCTACGGTCAGGTCGTCGACGCGTTCTTCGAGGGCCTGGAGAAGGCGTCCGGCCGGGACATCTCCACCATCGCGTCGGTGGCCTCGTTCTTCGTCAGCCGGGTCGACACCGAGGTGGACGGCCGGCTGGACAAGATCGGCACCCCGGAGGCGCACGCGCTCCGGGGCAAGGCGGCGCTCGCCAACGCCCGGCTCGCGTACGAGCTGTTCGAGCAGAAGTTCGCCACCCCGCGCTGGGAGGCGCTGGCGGCGCGCGGAGCCAAGGTGCAGCGCCCGCTATGGGCCTCGACCAGCGTCAAGGACCCGGCCTTCGCCGACACCATGTACGTGGTGGAGCTGGCGGCCCCGGACACGGTCAACACGATGCCCGAGGCCACGATGCACGCGACGCAGGCGCACGGCAAGCTGCACGGCGACGCGATCCGCGGCACCTACACCGAGTCGCGGCGCGTCTTCGATCAGCTGGCGGACCTGGGCATCCCCTACGACGACGTCGTTCAGGTGCTGGAGAACGAGGGCGTGGAGAAGTTCGCGGCCTCGTGGCAGGAAATGGCCGACACGATCAAGCGCGAGATGGCCGCGGGTGGTTCCACCACATGACCGCTAAATCCACTGCGGGATCCGCGCGACCGGCGGATCCCCCGGCTGGCCGGGCCGTGCGTGCTCGTCCTCTTCGGCGTCACCGGCGATCTGGCGAGCAAGAAGCTGCTGCCGGCCATCTACGACCTCGCCAACCGGGGGTTGCTGCCGCCTGGTTTCTCGCTGGTCGGGTTCGCCCGGCGGGACTGGGCGGACGCGGACTTCGCGCAGCTCACGCACGACGCCGTGAAGGCGCACGCGCGCACCCCGTTCCGGGAGGAAGTCTGGCAGCAGCTCGCCGAGGGCATCAGGTTCGTGCCCGGCGAGTTCGCCGACGACGCGGCGTTCGATCGTCTGGCCGAGACGGTCGCCGAGCTGGACCGGGACCGGGGCACCGGCGGGAACTACGCCTTCTACCTGTCGGTGCCGCCGAACGCGTTCCCGATCGTCGTCCGGCAGCTGAAGCGCTCTGGACTGTCGAGTCCGCCAGAAACGCCCGCAGGCACGCGCCAGCCGTGGCGCCGGGTCGTGATCGAGAAGCCGTTCGGCCACAACCTCGCGAGCGCGCAGGAACTCAACGCGATGCTGGACGCGGTGTTCCCGGCGTCCGCCGTCTTCCGGATCGACCACTACCTGGGCAAAGAGACCGTGCAGAACCTGCTGGCGATGCGGTTCGCCAACACGCTGTTCGAGCCGATCTGGAACCGCAGGTACGTCGACCACGTCCAGATCACGATGGCCGAGGACATCGGCATCGGCGGCCGGGCCGGCTACTACGACGGCATCGGCGCGGCCAGGGACGTGATCCAGAATCACCTGCTGCAGCTGGTGGCGCTCACCGCGATGGAGGAGCCGCTCTCGTTCGCCGCCGAGTCACTGCGCGCGGAGAAGGAGAAGGTGCTCGCCGCGATCCAGATTCCGGACGACATCGCGGCCGGGACCGCGCGCGGCCAGTACGCGGCCGGCTGGCAGGGCGGCATCCCGGTCCGCGGCTACCTGGAAGAGGACGGCATCCCGGCCGACACAGTCACCGAGACCTACGCGGCGATCCGGCTGACGATCGACAATCGCCGGTGGGCCGGCGTCCCGTTCTACCTGCGCACCGGCAAGCGGCTGCCGACCCGGATGACGGAGATCGCCGTGGTCTTTCAGCGCGCGCCGCACCTGCCGTTCGACGCTACCGACACCCAGGAGCTCGGCCAGAACGCGCTCGTCATCCGGGTGCAGCCGGACGAGGGCGTCACGTTGCGGTTCGGCTCGAAGGTGCCCGGCTCGGCCATGGAGGTCCGCGACGTCAACATGGACTTCGCCTACGGCGAGTCCTTCACCGAGTCCAGCCCGGAAGCGTACGAGCGGCTGCTGCTCGACGTGCTGATCGGCGATCCGCCGCTCTTCCCGCGGCAGGAAGAAGTCGAACTGTCCTGGCGGATCCTCGACCCGATCGAGGACTTCTGGGCCACGCACAGCAAGCCCGAGCAGTACGCGGCGGGCACCAGCGGTCCGCCCGGCGCGGACGCGCTGCTCGCCTGCGACGGCCGGGCCTGGCGCCGAATCTAGCGGCACGGATCTAGCGCAGGCAGAAGCAGCGCGAGCCCAAAGGAGCCAGCACAGTGCTGACAGACCTCACCGACACCACCACCGCCGACATCCGGGCGGCGCTCATGCGGACCAGGGATCAGATGGGCGGCCCGGCGACCGGCATGGTGCTCAACCTGATCATCATGACCGACGAGTCCGGCCAGCACGACGCCGTGCGGGCGGCCAGCCAGGCCGGCCGCGAGCATCCGTGCCGGGTGCTGGCGGTCATCGCGCGCGAGGCCCGCGTGCCGTCGCGGCTGGATGCCGAGATCAGGTCAGGCGACGGCACCACGCCTGGGCAGACCGTGCTGCTGCGGCTGTACGGGCCGATGAGCGAGCACGCTGACTCGGTGATCACGCCGCTGCTGGTGCCCGACACGCCGGTAGTCACCTGGTGGCACGGCCTGATCCCGGCCGCGCCGGCCAGGCAGCCGCTCGGCGTGCTCGCGCAGCGCCGGGTGACCGACGCGGCTCAGGCCAGGGTCCCCGCCGACGCGCTCGCCGCACTCGCGGCCGGCTACAAGCCAGGCGACACCGACCTGAGCTGGACCCGGGCGACTCCCTGGCGGTCGCTGCTGGCCGCGACCCTGGACCAGGAGCCATGGCGCCATCACTCGGCGGCCTGGTCAGCGCCGAGGAGCAGAACCCGACCGCGGACCTGCTCGCGGCCTGGCTCTGCAGCAGGCTGCGACGTGCCGTTCCTGCGGGAGACGTCGGGCGGCCCTGGCATCACCGAGGTCAGGCTCACCACCGAGGCCGGGGACATCGTCATCAGCAGGCCCGACGGCCGGGTGGCCACGCTTGCCCGGCCGGGCCAGCCCGACCGGCACGTCGCGCTGCAGCGCCGCGACATCGCCGAACTGCTCGCCGAGGAACTGCGCCGGCTGGACCCGGACGAGATCTACGGTGAGTCGCTGGCCGCCGTCGCCGGCCTGCAGGAAGTACGCGCCTAGGCGACCGGCGCCGCGAGTGCGGGCACCTCGCGTTCCCGGCAAATGCTGTCGCAACCGAAGAAACAGCAGGGCGGGCAAAGGGGTGCAGGTGCTGACGTTCCGCCCCTAAGATCATCGGGTGGCCCCGCAGTCCAGTGCTGACCCGCGGATGCATTGGCACGCCGGAGTTCCGTGACCACGTCATCCTCTGCGGCGCGAGCGCGCTGGCCGCGCGGATAGCCGACGAGCTCACCGCCAGGTACGGGTTAGACGTCACCGCGATCGTGCCGCCGGGCGCCCACGGCGCCGAGCGGATGGCCGCCATGCCGCGGGTGCGGGTGCTGGAGCGCGCGGAGCTGAACGGCGAGGCGTTCCTCGCGGCCGGGCTGCCCGCCGCACGCGGCCTGGCCATCGTGCATCAGGACGACCTCGGTAACTTTCACGCCGCGCTGCGCGCGCAGGAGCTGAGCCCGCACATCCGGCTGGTCATCGCGATCTTCAACGCCGGTCTCGGCGAGCGGATCCGCACGTTCTTCGCCGACTGCGCCGTGCTGTCCGAGGCGGTGATGGCCGCACCATCCCTGGTTGCGGCCGCGCTCGGCGAGCCCGCGCCCAGCCACGTGCGGATGGCGAGCCGGACCATGTACGTGGCCAGGCGCGAGGATGTCGGCGCGGACAACATCATCTGCGGACTCGCCGCCGACGCGGACGCGGACGCGCCGCACCTGCTCCCGCCCGGCGACCCGGCCTCCGGCCTCGTGCTCGCTGTCGCCGACGGCACGCCGCGCGACCCGCTCAGCCGCCGCCGCCAGCGCCGCCTGACCGCGCCGTTGCGCCTGCTGCGCCGCCTCGTCTGGCACCGGATGGGGATCGCGTTCCTCACCCTCACCGCCGTGCTCGCTGTCGGATTCGTGCTGCTGATCAGCGTCCCGGTGGTGCGCGGGGGCGGGAACGCGCTGTACCTGACGTTCCTGGACGCGGCTGGCGCGGCGGTCACCGGCACCTCCGTGCCCACCCCGGAGAAGTGGGCGCAGTTCCTGCTCACCTTCGACGGGATGGCGTTCCTGCCGTTCGTCACCGCCGCGATCGTGAGCTCGCGCATTCCCGGCTCGCGCGCCAGCGACCGGGTGCCGCTCAGCGGGCACGTCATCGTCGCTGGCCTCGGCAGCGTCGGCGCGCGCATCGTCGGCCAGCTGCACGACCTGGGAGTGGAGGTAGTGGGCATCGACAAGAATGCCGACGCCACCGGCATACCGCTCGCACGGCTGCTCGGCGTGCACGTCGTCATCGGCGAGACGCACAAAGAAGAAACGCTACGCGCGGCCGGGATCGCCTCCTGTCAGGCCATCGTGTCGGTGACCGACAGCGACATCGTGAACCTGGAGACCGCGCTGAACGCTCGGGCGCTGGCCGCGACGCCGCGGATCGTGCTGCGGCTCAACGACGACGACCTCGCCGAGCGCGTGCAGTCCACCGTCGGCGGCACCGTGTCGAGGTCCACGTCCTATTTCGCCGCGCCCGCCTTCGCCGCCGCCGTACTCGACCACCAGGTGCTGCGCACCATCGCCGTCGGCCGGCACGTGCTGCTGCTCGCGGAGGTAACGGCCGGGAGCGTGCCGGGACTGACCGGGCAAGCCGTGACCGCGATCCACCGGCCGGGCACGCTGCGGGTCATCGCGCTGGCGCGGGCCGACAGCCAGACAGAAGACTGGTCGCCGATGCCGGCGTACCGGGTAGCGGCAGCCGACCGGCTCGTCGTACTGGCCACCAGAGCCGGCCTGTCCGGCCTGTTGCGCACGAGCTCGCCCGGTTAGCTGCGGCCAGGCACTCCTGGCATTTCGCGCTCTAGGCGTGGAAATGGGGCCTCCCTAAATCGGCGGGCCGGAGTTACGCTCAGCGCAGATCTTCTACCTGGGTCTGGTGATCCGGGTGTGAAGGCCAGGAAGGTCAGCGATCGGCCATGGTCGTACCCGCACACACGGCATACGGCACATTCGCTGCCGGGATCTGCAGCCCGGCAGGCACTGGCACGTGGCCCCAGTTCTCGCTGACCTTCGCTCCATCCATCACGCCTGCCTTGCTCTCGCAGCGTGCCAGCGGTCGGGCAGGCAAGCCCCCAGGAGGAAACAGTTGAGTACCACAGAAGAGGCTCCCGCAGTCGCTGCTGTCGGCACTGGCATAGCCGACCCTGCGCCGCTCGGGCTGGCAGCGTTCGCGCTGACCACCTTCCTGCTGTCCGCCATCAACGCTGGCTGGGCGAAGACCAGCACCGGCGGTGACTGGTGGGGTTACGCGATCGCCTACGGCGGCCTGGGCCAGCTGCTGGCCGGCATGTGGGAGTTCCGGAACCGGAACGTGTTCGGCGCGACGGCGTTCTCCACTTACGGCGGATTCTGGATCGGCGTCGGGCTGTGGCTGCACTTCATCGCCCCCACCGCCAAGAATGCGCTGGAACTGAACCGGGACCTGGGCTGGATCCTGCTCGCCTTCGCCATCTTCAACCTGTACATGCTGGTCATCAGCCACCCAGCTGAACATGGCCGTGTTCCTGGTCTTCCTGACCCTGGAGCTGACCGAGATCTTCCTGTTCCTCGGTAACTTCGCCACGAAGGTGCCGGCGCTGCCGCCGGACCCGAGCAGCTCGGGCCTGATCGTCGTCGGCGGCTACATCGGCGTCGTCACCTCGCTCGTGGCCTGGTATACCTCGGCCGCGGGCGTCCTCAACGGCATCAAGGGGCGGGCGGCCCTGCCCGTCGGCAAGCCGCTGTTCGACCTGTAGGCAGCTGGCGCGCGCTGAGCCCGGGGACCATCGCGTCCCCGGGCTCGGTCGTCTCGGCGGCCCGATAAGTTAGCTACGTGGATCTTCGAGAACGCCGCCAGCTCGACGTGAGTTCTTCGATGGCCAAGGTCAGGGCCAGGGCCCGACCCTGGCGATCCATAATTGCCCTCGCTCATCGCGCTGGCCGCGGCGGGTGTGGCGATCCGGTGGGGGAACGAGCTCTCGCAGCCTGCGAGCAGCCACAACGGCATCCTCCAGGTGGCACTCCGCCGACACCAGCACCGCGCAGGCGATTCACCTACGGCGGCGCGGCGGCCTTCTTCATCTTCGGCATGGCCGCCGCGTTCGGGCTGTCCGGCACCGCCGGGCGCAGCCTGCGGCCCGCTCTCGGCCAGGCCCACGCGGGCATAGTCCGGTACGCGGTGCTGGTGATCAGCCTGTTCGTGTTTCTCGTCGGCACGCTGCAGCTGTTCCAGGTGCCGATCGGCCAGCTGGTGCTCGGCGGCGCGGTGGCCGGAGTGCTGCTCGGCATCGCCGCGCAGCAGTCGCTGGCGAACCTGTTCGCCGGCCTGGTGCTGCTCTTCGCGCACCCGTTCCGGGTCGGCGACCACGTCCGGTTCCGGGCCGGCGCCCTGTCCGGGCAGATCGAGGGCGTGATCACCGACGTCAGCCTCACCTACGTGCGGCTGGACGGCGAGGACGGCCGGGTGCTGATCCCGAACGCGCAGGCGCTGGCCGCGGCCGTGCTGCTGGTGCCCGCGCAGCTACCGGACGAGGATCCGCCGCCAAGCACGCTGGCGTGACACCACCCCGGAAACGCCTGGCGGCCGGCCCCCGCAGGGAACCGGCCGCCACAATCGGCTGGCAGTCAGCCTGGCTGTCAGTGATTCGCCTCGTACTTGGCGATGACGTTGGCCGGAATGCGGCCCCGTTCGCTCACGTCCATGCCACTGCGCTTCGCCCAGGCACGGATCTCAGCGCTGCGCTGCCGGTGCGCGGTGGTCCGCCGCTTGGGCTTACTCACCCGCCCGGTTACCTTGCGCGCCTTCTCCGCAAACCGCTGCATGACTTCATCGAACTTCTGGCTGTGCCGCTCGCATAGATCGATCTCATAATCACGACCATCGAGACTGAAAGCGCGCGTCATCTGCTCGCCATCGGGAATCTCTTTAGCGTCGTAGTCGCAGGCGAACGTTACCGAGATCTTCTGAGCCACTGTGCTTATCCCCCTTCCCCCGCCGCGAATGTATTCCCTCCTCCATCACGTATGTAACGGCCGCAGGGCTTACTTCTTACGGGCCTCTTTGGAGCTCTCTCCAAACACGCTACCAGGAACTTCAGGTAACCAGAGCCGCCAAGGATGGTCACAGAAGGACCAGGTCAAGGCCCGAATTGGCAGCCAAGCCGTTCGTCTGAATGCGGCCCTTGGCTGTTCTTAGCGGTCCGGCCAGGCTGGGTAATCGCCGGGCGCCCAGTCAAAGTCTCCGGCCGGGTCGGGCTCCGGGCGGTCGTCCGCCGAAGGTGGTTCTCCGGGGTATTTCCCGTGCCGGCCAGGTGAATGCTGCGGCCCCGGCCCGGCTAAGTGATAGTCCGGTCCATCCGAATATCCCGGCGACGGCGACGGCTGCCGCAGATAGTCATCCTGACTGCCCGCGCCGGCGGGTAGGCCGCCGCGATAGGCGTCGGGCATCGGCTCCGCTGGCCGCTCCGCCCGGCGCGGCGAAATGTCACCGGAGTAGTCACTGACCGCGCCGCGCACATACGGCGGCACAAAACGCTCCTGGCCGTAGCCGTCATCGTCCCGGCGATGGCTGCCGGAATCGGTCTCCCGGCCCGTCAGCGGCTGGTAGCCGCCATAGGGATCCGGGCTGAATTCCTCCTGGCCGTACTGTTCGTCCCGCCTGTACCGTTCCTCCGGCCCATACCGGCCGTCCTCGTCGTAAGCGGGCCCCTGCTCGTACTGGCTCCGCCCGTACGGGGTCTCCTCGCCGTAGCCGGTCCCGCCGGGCGGGGGGTACTCGCCCCGATCTCGGCCAGCACCGTCGCGGCCAGCACCGTCCCCCGCCCGGCCAGCACTGGCGCGGCGGCCCGTCCGCGGCGGCCGGGGCCGGTCGTCCCGCACGTAGCTGACGGCCGCCGTCTCGTCCGCCTCCTGGCTGTAGCCGGTCCGCGGCTCGGCCGGGTACGGCTCGTCCCGGTACGCGCCGTCCGGGTCCGGGTAGTGCGATCGCCCGCCGGGCACCTCGCGCTGGCCGGTGCCGGCTGGCTCGCGGCCACCCCAGCCGTGCTCTCGCGACCGGGACCTGGATCGCGGCTCGTCGGGTCCGCGCTCCAGGATCTCGATCATCCTGGGCAGATCGCCGATGGGCAGCCGGAAGGTGCCCGTGCACATGCCGCCCTGCCAGATGCTGAAGACCGCGACTCCGGTGTCGGCATACCAGCTCAGGCGCATGCTCCGGGAGCTGCCCCTGACGTCGAAGAAGACTTCGCCGAGACGAGGCAGCGGCGCTGCGTCGGACGCGGACATGAGGCTATGTTGAACCCCGGGGCCGGACTCTGTCCAGTTAATGATCACTTAGGGTGACGCGCACCACGGTTCGCAGCGGGACATATTCGCGATCCTGGCTGCGCAGCCGCACCAATCGGTGGCATGATAATCCGGCGGTCCGCGCGCTCGGGCTGATGCCTGATAGCAAAGTCGCGGCCGTGCTTTAACCGCGCTGGGAACATCAGGCCGGTGCGGCGCGTTGCATCATGCGACGGGGCAATTGCCACACACCGCACGAGAATTTCCGTGTCCGCCGCGCCAAGAGGTGCGGGACGGAGCACTAGCACTGAATGTACCTGCACTGAACGAACTTGTCGCATTGACGAACCGCCGGCCAGCCCCGGCTGCGGTTACCTGGTTGAGGAGAGCTATCCATGTCTGAGGTACGCCGTCAAGCCGCCCTGATGCCACGGCCGAACTGGGGCTGGCAGGATGAGGCAGCGTGCCGCGGCCGCGAGGTTGTGCTCTTCTTCGGCCCGGACGGAGAGCGCCAGCCCGAGCGGGAGATCCGCGAGCGCAAGGCGAAGGCGGTCTGCGGCGCATGCCCGGTGCAGGCCGAGTGCCTCACCTACGCGGTCAGCCGGCCCGAGAAGTACGGCACCTGGGGTGGCCTGAACGAGGACGAGCGCTCCTCAGAGCGGCGCCGCCGGATGCGCCGGGCCAACGCGGCCTAAGCCGTCAGGCCGCCTGCGGGCCGTCACAAACGCCGACAATAATGGGACCTATGGTCTGTCCAGACTGCCGTGCCCAGAAGCACGACGAGTGCCCAGGCGGCACCTGGTGCGACTGCCAGCACCAGCCTCCAGCCCAGCCCGCTGAAGCGAGGCTGGGCTGGGTCCGTCAGGGCTAGCCAGATTCTGGCCTCCAGCCCAGCCCGCCCAAGCGCGACCGGGCTGGGTCCGTCAGGGCTAGCCACCTTCTGGCCTCCAGCCCAGCCCGCCCAAGCGCGACCGGGCTGGGTCCGCCACGGCTAATCCAAAGCTCAGGCGATGCCGCAGGCCTTCGCTACCGCGGCCGCTGCGCCTTCCCGGTTGGCGGTCGCCGGGAGGCCGGGCCGCTCGAAGTAGCGTCATGTAGAGGTAGGCGGCATCGACGGGGGTCTTCGCCGCGTTCAGCGCCGGGATGTACTGCGCCCACTGCTGGTTATACGTCAGCAGCGCGCCGAGCTGGGTCTGCAGGTCCGCGGCCGGGTTGCCGGTGACAAACCCGGCGGGCAACGGCGTCCAGCCGATGAGACCGCCGCCGCCGGTACCTTCCGACTCGGGGTTGCCCATCGACTCCTGGTAGATGTTCCCGGCGATCCCGGTGGCCGCGACGGGCGTGTAGCCGTGCCCAGCGAGATAGCTGACGATGGCGGCATAGTTGGCCGGGAGCAGCGCGCCGGTGACCGTGCTGGTGCAGGCCGCGGCCGGAGCCATGTGCTTGACCGCGTGGCTGGCCGCCGGGTGCGTCGGGGACGGCTTGGGCGTGGGCTTGCTGTGCCGGGCCGGCTTGCTGGGGCCGGGTGAGGGCGAGGTCAGCTGCGTCGCCCCGAGGGCGTCCGCCTTCGCGTGCCCGACGATCGGGTGACCGAGCACCTGCCGGTAGCCGCTGCCGACAGTAACGTTCCCGGCCGACGCGGGCGAGGTGTCGAACGGACCGAACTGCCAGGCGGCCACGACGCCGACGGCGATAACCGCCGGTGCGATCAGGCCCATCCGCCGGGTCGTCGGCTGCGCCATCCACGGCGCGCAGTGCCGGCCGGTCTTCTTAATCTTCCTTGTCTTGCGGTGCCTGTCGGGTGCTGATCCCACAACCTGCCTTACGCCGGCGTTTCGTCCAGCTACTCAGCCTCCAACCTGCGCCTCTCGCCGGACCTGACTCACTCCGCCGGTTAGTTTGCCAGCACTAATGCCCGGTTTCGGATGTTCTCGCGCCGAATAGGCAACTCAGGCTATGTGCTCGGCCGGGTGCTCCCCGACCGGGTCCAGAAGCCCGGATCGCCGCCCAGGCCGGCGATCCGGGGCGCCGGGATAGCCAGGCGCCGACCGCCGGGGGCCAGCCGGAAACCACCCGAAATGACTAGTCCCTACCGCTCAGTAGTAGCCTGTGCGGGTCTAGCTGCGGTTTTACCAAGTAGCCCACCTGTTCGGGGTGATCTGCGCCATATTCGCCAGGCTCGCCGCCGGAACGGAATCGGGGCCGGCCGGCCGGGCGTTCAACCTAGCGAAGGCGGACGCCGCCCGGCGGTGCTCGCCGCGGCGCGACGGGACGCCGGGCCCGCCTCCTGCCGCCGGGCTGACCAGAACCCGGCCCGCGCATGTTTTGGCCGCCGCGAGCGCGGCCAGTTTCCCGCAGCCGGTGCCGAGACACCTCCCCCCCCCCGAACGGAGATATTTCATGCCCTCCGAGCGCGTTCGCCTCGCCGACCGGCTGGCCAGGATCACGAAGGGCCGATCCCGCCGCCGGAATCGGCTCGCGATGGCCATCGGCGTCCCGTCCGTGCTCGTGATCTCTGTGACCGCGGCCGCGGCCGCGGGAGCGTTCGCCAGCACGGCCGTGCCGCAGTCCGGCGGGCCGGCCCAGGCGGCAGTGCCTGTCCAGGCGGCCCCAGCGAAGACGACGGTGCCTGCCCGGGCGGCCCACGTGATCCGGGCCCACACCCAGCACACCGCCGCTACCCAGGCCCGGCCGGCCACCTCGTGCACGAGCGTCGGCCACATCGGCGACTCGACCTCGGTGGGAATGGTCTCGGCGCAGGTGCTGCCCGATCCGGCCCAGCGACTCGCCGCCCAGTACGCCGACGTCGGGGTGCAGCACGCGTGGGTGGACGCCTCCGGCGGGCGCTCGATCGTGGAGGTTATGCCCGACCAGGTCAACGGCTACAACGTGGCCAGGGCGTGGGACGGCACGGGCTTCCGCGGCTGCTTCGTGTTCGCGCTCGGCACGAACGACACAGCGAACGTCTCGGTCGGCTCCAATGTGAGCCGGATGGCCAGGATCGACGAGATGATGAGCGCCGCGCACGGCCAGCCCGTGCTGTGGGTCAACACCCACACTCTGCTGTCCTCAGGTCCGTGGTCGGAGACGAACATGCAGGCCTGGAACGACGACCTGGTCCAGGCGTGCGCCAAGTACCCGAACATGCGGATCTTCAACTGGGCCGGAATGGACCAGCCGGGCTGGCACCTGCCAGACGGGATTCACTACACCCCGGCGGGCTACGCGATCCGGGCGGCCGCGATCGCGCACGCGCTCGCGAACGCGTTCCCACGCGGCGGGCACAGCACCACCTGCGTCGTGAACTGATCCCGCCGGGGAGCGCGACCGGCAATGGCCGGCCGATCTGGCCGGCCATTCCTGCCCGCTCCCGCCGCAGTCCTGAGCCGCGATCACGGTGTCCGTATTGTCAGCCCAATGCCCCGGTCCGAGCAGCACGGCGGCAGCACGCTGAGCACGACGCCGGGCCGCGGCGCTGGAATCTGACTGGCGAAGTCGCCGAATAAGCCGACCTTACCGGGGCAATCGCGGGTGCTGCTTGTGCCAACAATTGATCCGACAATACGTAGTCATTAGATCACCCTGGGTAGTTGCCCTCCGTAGCTTCACGGCAACGAGGGGACGCAGATGCCTAAGCCGATGCAATCGGACCAGCGCTACATGCCCGGCCTCGACGGCCTGCGGGCACTGGCCGTGCTGGCCGTCATTGCCTTTCACGAACAGTTCGGCTGGGCGCCGGGCGGCTTGCTCGGCGTCGGGGTGTTCTTCACGCTCAGCGGATACCTGATCACGGACTTGCTGCTGAGCCAGTTCCGCGCGCACGGGAAGATGCGGCTGGGCGATTTCTGGCTGCGGCGCGCCCGCCGCCTGCTGCCCGCTCTGTTCGTCATGCTGGCGGTGGTCACGGCCTGGGTCACGATCGCGGACCGGGCCCGGCTCGCCAATCTGCGCGGAGCCGTCGGGGCCGCCGCCGGGTACTTCAGCAACTGGTACCTGATCGGGACGCACTCCTCCTACTTCAGCCGGTTCGCGCCGCCGCAGCCGCTCGACCACCTCTGGTCGCTCGCCGTGGAGGAGCAGTTCTACCTGATCTGGCCGTGGCTGCTGCTGGCCGGGGTGTTCCTGGTCCGGCGCAAGCCGCAGTTCCTGCCCTGGCTCGCGTTGCCGACGCTGGGCCTCGCCGCGGCCTCCACCGCGGCCATGCTCGCCCTCTACCAGCCGGGCTTCGACCCGACCCGGATCTATGAGGGCACCGACACCCGGGCGGCCGGCCTCCTGATCGGTGCCGCGCTCGCGATGGTCTGGCCGAGCGCGAAGGCGGCCATGGCCAGCCGCAACTGGCGGATCGGGCTCGACGTGCCGGCGTTCGCCGGCCTGATCGTCATCCTCGTCATGATCTGGCGAGTCGGCCAGTACTCGTCGTTCCTCTACAAGGGCGGTCTGGTTGTCCTCGCGGTCGCCACCGCGGCCGTCCTCGCGGGCGCCGCGGTGCCCGGCTCCGCCATCGGCCTGGCGCTCGGCTGGCGCCCGCTGCGCTGGCTCGGCGTCCGGTCCTACGGCATCTATCTCTGGCACTACCCGGTGATCGTGTTCACCTCGCCCGCGAACGGGACTGAGAACCTGCTCCGGGCGGCCTGGCAGACCGCGGCCAGCATCCTTATCGCCGCCTTGTCCTGGCAGTTCATCGAGGAGCCGATCCGGCACGGCGCGCTCGTCCGGCTGTGGGCCAAGCTGCGCACCGGCAAGCCGCGTCAGGTCGGCTGGAACGGCCTGGCGGCCGCGGGCAGCGCCGCCGGGCTGCTGGCCGTGTCCTGTGTCGGCCTGGCCGGCGCCCTGCCGGTACCGCCCGGCGCCGGAACTGCCGGGCTCGGCGGCGCGTCCGCGCTCGCCGCGTCGACGAACACCGTGACCAAGGCGCACCAGCCGACCGCGAAGGGCCCGGCGGGGAAGAAGCCCACCAGCGAGCCGGCCGCCGCGACCGCCGGGCCGCTGCGCACATCCTGCCGGTCCGTCGCGCACATCGGCGACTCGACGTCCGAGGGCCTGGTATCAACGGACTACCTGCCGAACTGGCGGCTGCGGATCACGGCCAGATACGAGGACGTCGGCGTGCAGACCGTCTACACCAACATCACCGGGGCCCGGTCCGTGGTCGAGGTCCTGCCCGGCACCAGCAACGGCTACGACGCGGCCCTGCAGCTGCGCCGGCAGGGCTTCCGCGGCTGCTGGGTGCTGGCGCTCGGCACCAACGACACCGCCGACGTGGCGGTGGGCTCGAACGTCGGCCTGATGACCCGGATCCAGCGGATGATGGCGGCCGCCCACGGCGAGCCGGTGATGTGGGTGAACGTGATCTCACTGCTGTCCTCGGGCCCGTACGCGGAGGCCAACATGGCCAGGTGGGATCAGAACCTGCTGCGCGCGTGCACGAAGTACCCGAATATGCGAGTGCTGAACTGGGCCGACGAGGCCAGGCGTCCCTGGTTCATCAACGATGGCATCCACTACACCTCCTACGGGTACGCCCAGCGGGCCAGGATCATCGCCGACGGGCTGGCGAGGGCCTTCCCGCAGAACGGGCAGAGCGCCGGATGCGTGGTTCAGTAGCGCAGATGCAGCTAACTGCGGGCGACACGCCCGGATAGCATCGCGGGCCGCGGCGCTCCCCAGCGGGCCGCGGCCCGCGGCTTCCGGTCGCCGGCCGCGCGCTTGCGGACAAGACCTGGCGGCAGGCCGGAATAGCCTGCTCGCGACCGCGGTTGGGGCCGATAGCAGCGGGTAGCTCAGCCCCTGAGGGAGGCCGGCTAATACGCACGCTCCGGTCGTATGTGATTTAGGCGACAGAGCGTGCGCTTACTAGCTATAGGCCCTACCTTGAGAGGACGGGCTTTCCATTGTCGGTGCCGGTAAGTGCGGCATCGTCCGGGTAGGATGCCGTGAACTGAGGACGCCGCAAGGAGGAGCTCAGCGACATGGAGAGGCTTGCCGCGGAAGCGGCTGATGCACTGGCGGGGGCGCCAGCCGAGGATGTTATCGCCTGGGCTGCGAAGACTTTCGGCTCCCGGATCTGCATCACCTCGTCGATGAGCGACGCGGTTCTGGTCAGCCTCGTGGCCAAGCAGCTGCCGGGTGTCGACGTGCTATTCCTGGACACCGGCTACCACTTCCCGGAGACGATCGGCACCAGGGACGCGGTGTCCGCCGTCTACCCGGTGAACGTGGTCAACGTGACGCCGCCGACCACCGTGGCCGAGCAGGACGCCGAGCTCGGCCCGCGGCTGTACAGCCGCAACCCGGACCTGTGCTGCTACCTGCGCAAGGTCGTGCCGCTCGAGCAGGCGCTCGGACCCTACGACGCCTGGTTCACCGGCATCCGCCGAGAGGAGACCGAGGCCCGGCACGACACCAAGGTCGTGTCCTGGGACGCCCGCCGCGAGATGGTGAAGGTCAACCCGATCGTCGAGTGGACCCAGCAGCAGGTGGACGACTACATCGCCGCCGAGGGCGTGCTGGTGAACCCGCTGACCTACGACGGCTACCCGTCCATCGGGTGCCGGACCTGCACCGCCCGGGTCGCGGATGGCGCCGACCCGCGCAGCGGCCGCTGGGCGGGCACCGCGAAGAGTGAGTGCGGCATCCACATGTGACCTGGCGGAGGACCGCCTGATGGCAGCGAGCCCGCACGTCACCCACGAAGTCTTCAATCAGGTACCGCCGCTCGACGGCCATGACGTCGCGGCCGATCACGCGCTGCTCGCCGGGCTGCACCGGGAGGGCGGCGGCTGGGCCGAGGACGAGCTGCACGAGCTCGGCCGGCTCGCGGGCACGGCCGGCATTCAGGACCAGGCCCGGCTGGCCAACGTGCACAAGCCGGTGCTGCGCACGCACGATGCCCTCGGCACCCGGATCGACGAGGTCGAATTCCACCCGGCCTGGCACCAGCTGATGACCGTCGCGGTGCGGCACGGCCTGCACGCGGCGCCGTGGGCCGACCAGGCACCCGGCGCGCACGTCGCCCGGGCGGCCAAGTTCATGGTGTGGACCCAGACCGAGGCCGGGCACGGCTGCCCCATCTCGATGACCTATGCCTGCGTGCCCGCGCTGCGGCACGCCCCCGGCCTCGCGGCCGCCTACGAGCCGCTGCTGACCGCCCCGGTCTACGACCCCGGCCTGCGGCCGCCCGCGACCAAGGCCGGCCTGCTGGCCGGGATGGCCATGACCGAGAAGCAGGGCGGCTCTGACGTCCGCGCGAACACCACCAGGGCCGAGCCCGCCGGGGCCGGCCACTACCTGCTGACCGGGCACAAGTGGTTCTGCTCGGCCCCCATGTGCGACCTGTTCCTGGTGCTGGCGCAGGCGCCGGAAGGGCTCAGCTGCTTCCTGCTGCCCAGGGTGCTGCCCGACGGCAGCAGGAACGCCATGCACATCCAGCGGCTGAAGGACAAGCTCGGCAACACCTCCAACGCCTCATCCGAGGTCGAGTACCGGCAGGCGGCCGCCTGGCTCGTCGGCGAGCCCGGCCGCGGCATCGCGACCATCCTCGACATGGTGAGCGCGACCAGGCTCGACTGCGTGCTGGGCAGCGCCGCGGCCATCCGGCAGGCGGTCGTGCTGGCCGGGCACCACGCGAGGCATCGCAGCGCGTTCGGCGCCAGGCTCATCGACCAGCCCGCCATGACCGGCGTGCTCGCCGACCTGACCCTGGAGTCGGAAGCGGCCACCACGCTCGCGCTCCGGCTGGCCGGGGCGGCCGACCGGGCCAGCCGCGGGGACCCGGCCGAGGCGGCGCTGCTGCGCATCGCCCTGCCCGCGGCCAAGTACTGGATCTGCAAGCGCACCCCCATGATCACCGCGGAAGCGCTGGAGTGCCTCGGCGGCAACGGCTACGTGGAGGAGTCGGTCCTGCCGCGGCTGCTGCGGGACGCCCCGCTGAACTCGATCTGGGAGGGCTCGGGCAACGTCACCGCCCTGGACGTGCTGCGCGCCCTGCGCCGCAGTCCGGACTCGGCCGACGCGCTGCTCGCCGAGGTGGCCGCGGCGGAGGCAGAGCCGCTGGTGGCGGCCGCGGCCGCCAGCCTGCGGGCGGCGGTCAAGGAGGTCGCCGCGGACCCGGCCGCAGCGCAGCGGCAGGCCCGGCTGCTGGCCGGGCAGATCACCGTGACGCTGCAGGCGGCGCTGCTGGCCCGGCACGCCCCGGCGGCGGTGGCCAGCGCGTTCTGCGCGACCCGGCTGGGCCCGGCGCGGGCCGGCGGCCCGGCCGCGCCCTTCGGCTCGCTCCCTGACGGCCTGGACACGGCGGCGATCCTGGAGCGCTCGGCAGTCGCCGCGACCAAGTAGGGTCAACGGATGCAAATCTGGCCTGGCTCTGCCTACCCCCTGGGTGCGACCTGGGACGGATCCGGAACCAACTTCGCGCTGTTCTCCGAGGCCGCCGACCGGGTTGAGCTGTGCCTCTTCGACCCGGCCGGCGCGGAGACCCGGATCACGCTGACCGAAGTCGACGGCTTCGTCTGGCACTGCTACCTGCCCGCCGTCGGGCCGGGGCAGCGATACGCCTACCGGGTAGCCGGGCCGTACGAGCCGCGCAATGGGCATCGCTGCAACCCGGCCAAGCTGCTGCTCGACCCGTACGGCAAGGCCGTGGACGGCGAGCTGCGCTGGGATCCGGCCGTCTTCGGCTACCAGCCGGGCCGGCCCGACCAGCCGAGCGACACCGACAGCGCGCCGTTCATGCCGCGCAACGTCGTGATCAACCCGTACTTCGCCTGGGCGGATGACCGGCCGCCGCGCACCCCGTATCACGAGACGGTGATCTACGAGGCACACGTCCGCGGGCTCACGATGCGCCACCCGGACGTCCCGCCGGAGCTGCGCGGCAGCTACCAGGGGCTGGCCACTCCCCCGGTGATCGACCACCTGACCCGGCTGGGCGTCACCGCCATCGAGCTGATGCCGGTGCATCAGTCGGTGCCCGAGCAGGGACTGGCCCAGCGCGGCCTGACGAACTACTGGGGCTACAACACGATCGGGTTCTTCGCGCCGCACAACGGCTACTCACAAAGTGCCGAGCCGCACGGGCAGGTCGCCGAGTTCAAGTCGATGGTGAAGGCGCTGCACGCGGCCGGCATCGAGGTGATCCTGGACGTCGTCTACAACCACACGGCCGAGTCCGGCGCGCTCGGTCCGACGCTGTCCTTCCGCGGCATCGACAACGCCGCCTACTACCGGCTCGACGACACCGACCCGTCGAAGTACCTCGACTACACCGGCTGCGGCAACAGCCTGAACGTCCGGCACCCGCACGCGCTGCAGCTGATCATGGACTCGCTCCGGTACTGGATTCTGGAGATGCACGTCGACGGGTTCCGCTTCGACCTCGCCTCGGCCCTCGCGCGCGAACTGCACGAGGTCGACCGGCTGTCCGCGTTCTTCGAGCTCGTCCAGCAGGACCCGGTGGTGTCGCAGGTGAAGCTCATCGCCGAGCCGTGGGACGTGGGCGACGGCGGGTACCAGGTCGGCAAGTTCCCGCCGCTGTGGTCGGAATGGAACGGGAAGTACCGCGACACGGTGCGTGATTACTGGCGCGGTGTACCCGCCGCGACGCCCGAGTTCGCGTCGAGGCTCAGCGGCTCGAGCGACCTCTACGAGACCAGCGCGCGCCGGCCGGTGGCGTCGGTGAACTTCGTCACCTGCCACGACGGCTTTACTCTCGCCGACCTGGTCAGCTACGACCGCAAGCACAACGAGGCCAACGGCGACAACAACACCGACGGCACCGACGACAACCGGTCCTGGAACTGCGGCACCGAGGGACCGGCGCAGGACCCGGCCATCACCGAGCTGCGGGCCCGGCAGATGCGCAACTTCCTGGTCACCCTGTTCTGCTCGCAGGGCGTGCCGATGCTGCTGGCCGGCGACGAACTCGGCCGCACCCAGCGCGGCAACAACAACGCGTACTGCCAGGACAACGACGTGTCGTGGGTGAACTGGGCGGACGCCGCGCACCAGCCCGGGCTGGCCGAGTTCACCGGCACGCTCAGCGCGCTGCGCCGCGATCACCCGGTGTTCCGCCGTCGCCGGTTCTTCAGCGGGCGGGACCTCGGCCCGGACGGGTCGGCGCGACGAGACATCATCTGGCTGACCCCGGCGGGCACGGAGATGACGATCGACGACTGGCGCTCGGGCTTCGCCCGGTCCCTCGGGGTGTTCCTGAACGGGCACGCCATCACCGAGCCGGGGCCGCGCGGCGAGCAGATCACCGACTGCGATTTCCTGCTGCTGTTCAACGCGCACAGCGAACCGGTCGCGTTCACCCTGCCCGGCGCCGACCTCGCGCCATGCTGGCAGGTCGTCGTCGACACGGCGCGGCCGGACGCGGTCGCCCAGCCAGCCCGCAACGGCGGCGGCCACCAGGCTCAGCCAGGCGAGCCGGTACAGCAGCCCGGCTCGTCGCTCCTGGTCGCCGACCGCGCCCTCGTCGTGCTGCAGGCCGTGACCGCGCCCTAGCGGCAGTCGGACCTGGGTTGTTACCGCATCAGGTAGTGGTTTGGTGCCATAAGAACAGCAGCAGACCACTACCTGATGTCGTCACAGCAACGGCTTCGGCGCGATCACGACGCCGGAACCAAACGCTTGCTTGCCGAGGACCAGCCGCAGCGGAACGTGTGCGTCCGGATCGACATGCTCACGATCCCTACGACGCCGCTGTGCAATCAGTTCTACCTGCAGACGGAACAGTGGATCTACTGCCACTACACCGGCTCCTACGCCGGCCCGCGGCCGGAGTGGTCAAAGGGCTGGGCATATACGGCGGCCTTCCCGTGGACGAATACCACGATGCTGAAAAGGCACCATTCCGGCCGGGGGTGAACGCGGGTCAATCGGGCGACGTTTTCGGCAATGCGGTCGCCACGCTGAATTCGTATGACCCGAACGGGGTATTTTCCAATACTTTCCTGGGCACCTTGTTGTCCTGACGGTTTTCACCGGAATCGGGTGCCGCGCGAGGTTTTGGGCGGCGCCCGCTCCGGCGGCTCGGTGCCCGCTAGTGACTGCGGGTAGCCAGCGTCGCGGCGATCAGCACCAGCGCGAACGTGGTGAGGCCGACGGCGCCGTGGGTCGCGACGATCCGGGCCGGGAACGCCTGCTCAGCCCCCCGGGCATGGCGGCCGCCCCGGCCGACTAACCACCTGGTCAGCATCACGAACCCGAGCATCGCCGAGCTGCTGAGCACGCCGAACCCGATCCACGCGTAGCTGACGCGGTGGTTGACCAGGAACAGCAGCCAGAAGGTCAGGCCAGTCGTAGCCAGCACCGGGTGGGCGAAGATCAGCCCGGCCGGGAACACCGTGATGCGCGTCGCCTGCTGCCGCAATCCGCCATGAGAGAGCCAGACGAACAGCAGGTAGAGCCCGAAGCACGCGGTGCCTGCCCAGATGAGTGTCGCGACAAGCTCCAGCGTCCGCACCTGTCTTCTACTCTCCCGCCCTGGCCCACTCATCGTGCAATCTCACCGCGGCACTCATCCTGCCCTATGTGCTGGCAGGTAGGCGCTGATACTCCATTTCTGGAACCATTTACTGCTTGTTTGCGGAAATTGCCGGCCCGCACCCTCAGTGCCATTTTCGCTGCAGGCACATCAGTCACAGCCTGGGTCCGCGGCCAGCCGATGCGCGCCGATCTGATTGACTTGCTTGCCGTGCGCCTGATCTACCCGCAGGCTGGCCCCGACCTAACGCCGGTCCCGGCGGCCACGCCCGGCCCGGCGCCCGCCGTCGTGCACGAGGTCGCTGCCCTGTACCAGGCCCGGCCGCGCGCGGCCGATCAGCCCTGGCTGCGCGCGAATATGGTCGCCAGCGCGGACGGTGCCTCGGCCCTGGACGGCCGGTCCGGCGGCCTCGGCGGGCCGGCGGACCGGATGGTGTTCAACATCCTGCGCAGCATCTGTGACGTGATCCTCGTCGGGGCGGGTACCGCGCGGGCCGAGCGGTACAAGCCCGTCCGTGAATCCCGGGTCTGGGCGGAGCTCAGAGCCGGCCGGTCGCCGCTGCCCCCGATCGCGATCGTGACCCGCAGCCTGGACCTCAGCGACTGCCGGTCGCTGCTGTCCGCGTTGCCAGCGGACGCGCGGACGCTGGTGATCACCACCGCCGAGGCGGCCGGGCGGGCACCGGCCGGCTGGGCCCGCGAGGTTCGCACGGTCGTGGCCGGCGAAACTCATGTGGACATGGGCCAGGCCGTCGCCGGGCTCGTCTCGCTCGGGTTCCGGGAGATCCTGACCGAGGGCGGCCCGCACCTGCTCGGCCACCTCACCCGGGCCGGGCTGCTGGACGAGCTGTGCCTGACGACGAGTCCGTTGATCGCGGCGGGCCAGGCCAGCCGCATCGTAGCCGACCCCGGCCCGGCCGGGCACCCTGCGGCCGGGCTGAAGCTGGACCTGGCCCACGTGCTGGCCGACGCGGGCTTCCTGCTGTCGAGGTACGTCCGCCCGGCCGACTGAACTGAGAGAAGGAGCTGGAGATGGCACTGCACGCCAAGGTGGACGAGACGCACGGGCCGGCCGAACTCAGCGTGAACCCGGTGTACGAGCAGGATTTCCAGGCCGTGCCGCGCCATCAACTGCCGGCCGGGCCGATGGCGGCCGACACCGCGCTCCAGATCGTCCGGGACGAGCTGATCCTGGACGGCAACGCGCGGCTGAACCTGGCGACGTTCGTGACGACCTGGATGGAGCCGCAGGCCGCGCTGCTGATGCACGAGTGCGACAGCAAGAACATGATCGACAAGGACGAGTACCCGCAGACGGCCGAGCTGGAGCGCCGGTGCGTGAACATCCTGGCCCATCTCTGGCACGCCCCGGCCGCTACTGACGCGGACGGGGCGGCGACCGGCTGTTCCACCACCGGGTCGAGCGAGGCGTGCATGCTGGGCGGGCTCGCGCTGCTATGGCGCTGGCGGGCCCGGCAGCAGCCCGGCGCCACGGGCCGGCCGAACCTGGTCATGGGCGCGAACGTCCAGATCTGCTGGGACAAGTTCTGCCGGTACTGGGACGTCGAGCCGCGCCTGGTGCCGATGGAGCCGGGCCGCCTGCACCTGACCGGCCGCGAGGCGGTGGCCAGGTGCGACGAGAACACCATCGGTGTCGTCGCGGTGCTCGGCTCGACGATGGATGGCAGCTACGAGCCGGTCGCGCAGATCGCGGCCGAGCTGGACGCCTACCAGCAGCGGACCGGGCGGGACATCCCCGTGCACGTCGACGGCGCGTCCGGCGGGTTCGTCGCGCCGTTCCTCGCGCCGGACCTGGAGTGGGACTTCCGCGTCCCGCGGGTGGCCTCGATCAACAGCTCCGGACACAAGTACGGGCTGGTGTACCCCGGCGTCGGCTGGATCGTGTGGCGGGACGCGGCCGCGCTGCCCGAGGATCTGATCTTCAAGGTGAACTATCTGGGCGGCGAGATGCCGACCTTCGCGCTGAACTTCTCCCGGCCCGGCGCCCAGGTCGCGGCCCAGTACTACAACTTCCTCCGGCTGGGCTTCGAGGGCTACCGCGAGGTGCAGCGCACCTGCCAGCAGGTGGCGCAGTACCTGGCGGCGCAGATCGCCGCGCTCGGACCGTTCGAGCTGCTGTCCGACGGCAGCGACCTGCCGGTGCTGGCGTTCCGGCTGAAGGACCCGGAGGCGTCCGGCTACACGGTGTTCGACGTGTCCGAGCGGCTGCGCCAGCGCGGCTGGCTCGTGCCGGCCTACACCTTCCCGGCGAATCTGCAGGCCGTCGCCGTACTGCGGATCGTGGTCAGAAATGGCTTCAGCAGCGATCTGGCCGGGCTGCTAGTCGACGACCTGCGGGCGCAGGTGCACGCACTCGAGGCGGCGCCGCAGCGGCCGGTGCCGCTATTTCCGGACGGCCATCGCAGCGCCTTCGCGCATTAGCGATGAACAAGCATCCCTAGCCGCCCCGCTGCTCCATCCGCTCCTGGAGCTGCGGACCCGCGACCCCGCTCAGCGCGGTCCAGCGCTCGCCGGTCCATTGCGCGTTCTCCAGCATCAGCCCGACGGCGTCGTGCAAGTGCCCGTCGCCCGATCCGAGCACCGCCTCCAGGAACTCGGCGCAGCGACCGGCCAGCTCGTCGTTCCCGGTGTCGATGGCCTTGATCAGGACCTTGTCCAGCACCGCGCCGAGGATCCGGAAGGCGTCGTACTCGGCGTGCAGGTTCAGGCCCAGCAGCGCATTGATCCGGTCCAGCCGGCTGCCGGAGCTGCCGTCCGGCTCGGCCGCGACCTCGTCCGCGACCTCGGCTAGGTCGTCATCGTCGAGGTCGAAGGCGTCAGCGGCCAGCGCGGCGAGCACCGGAGCGGTCTCCGGCAGCGCCGCGAGCAGGGCCTTCGGCAGGCTCCAGACCGTGATCTCAGGCATCACCAGAGCCGGGCACGACTCCGCGTGCCCGGCCAGTCCCGTCTGTGAGTAGCAGTTCAGGCGCCCTTGCGCAGCCGGTCGAGCGCCTCGGCCAGGATGGCGGCGCCGTCGGTGTCGTTGCGCCGCTCTTTCACGTACGCCAGGTGAGTCTTATAGGGCTCGGCGTGCGGCGGGGCAGGCGGGGCCGCCTGGTCCTGGCCGGCCGGCAGCCCGCAGCGCGGGCAGTCCCAGAACTCCGGGATGGCCGCGTCCGAGGCGAAGCTCGGAATAGTCTCGTGCGCGTTGCAGCACCAGAACGAGATCCGCACCCGCGGCGCAGCCTCGCCGCGCTCGGCCTCTCCCATCGGCCCAGCCCCGACCCGGCTGCCGCGAATCGCGTTGCCACTGCTCACTGCTCACCCCTTGTTCAAGACGTGCCGATCACCGGCGCAGCCGACCGCACCGGCTGCTAAGCGCCTACTTGTTCAGGATCCCCAGCGCCACGATGGACAGGAACCAGACGACCCCGGTCACGATCGTGATCCGGTCCAGGTTTCTCTCCACCACGGAGGAGGAGCCGAGCGAGGACGAGATGCCGCCGCCGAACAGATCGGACAGACCGCCGCCCTTACCCTTGTGCAGCAGGACGAGCAGGATCATCAGCAGGCTCGTGATGATCAAGATCACCGAAAATGCGACTGTCACTGCGGGTTTCTCGTCTCTCCGGGTACGGACCCCGGCGGGTCCTGGTCTGCGGATACAGAAAAGTCAGCCGACGCTGTACTGCTCACGATACCGGCAGATTCTGACGAACTCACCGGGATCGAGACTGGCGCCGCCAACCAATGCCCCGTCGATGTCCGCTCCGGCCATGATCGCGGGCATGTTGTCGGCCTTCACTGATCCGCCATACAGGATACGCGTACTGGCGGCCGTCGCGAGCCCGTGAACGGCGGAAATGCGGGTCCGGATCGCCTGGCAGACCTCCTGCGCGTCCGCCGGGGTGGCCACCTCACCCGTGCCGATCGCCCAGACCGGCTCATATGCCACGACTAGACCGCCGACCTGCTCATCGGACAGCCCGGCCAGCCCGCCGTCAAGCTGCTCCCCGACCAGCGCCAGGTACCCGCCCGCCTGCCGGACTTCCAGCGACTCCCCGACGCACAGGATCGGGGTCATGCCGCGGCCCAGGATGGCCCCGACCTTGGCGTTCACCAGGGCGTTGTCTTCGTGGTGGTACTGCCGCCGCTCCGAGTGCCCGGCCAGCACGAACTGGCAGCCGAGCTTGGCCAGCATCCGGGCGGAGATATCGCCGGTGTAGGCGCCGTCCTCGTGCGCAGACACATCCTGGCCTCCCCACAGCAGCTGAAGCTTGTCCCCCTCGATCAGGGTCTGCACGCTGCGCAGCGAGGTGAAGGGCGGCAGCACCACGATGTCGGCGGCCGAATAGTCCTTCTGCACCAGGCTGAACGCCAGCTTCTGGGTGAGCGCGATGGCCTCGAAGTGGTTGTTGTTCATCTTCCAGTTGCCGGCCACCAGCGGCTTCCTGGCGGACGCCGGGCTCACGCGACCGGCTCCGTACCGTATGTCGCCGGCCAGCGCGGCAAGACCCGGCAGGGTCGTGCCCTCCAGGTACTCCAGGCTCGCGCCGCCGCCAGTCGAGATGTGGCTGAACCCCGTCTCGGGCACCCCGAGCTTGCGGACCGCGGCCGCGGAGTCGCCCCCGCCCACCACGGTCAGGCCCGGCAGCGCGGCGATGGCCTCGGCCACCGCCTTCGTGCCGGCCGAGAAGGCCGGGAACTCGAAGACGCCGACCGGCCCGTTCCAGAACACCGTCGCCGCGTCGGCGAGCTTGGCCGCGAACAGCTCCCTGGTCGCCGGGCCGATGTCCACGCCCTCGCGGTCGGCCGGGAAAGCCGTCACCGGGTACACGTCGTGCTCGGCGTCGGGCGCGAAGTCCGCGGCGCCCACCAGGTCGACCGGCAGCACCAGGTCCACCCCGCGCTCGGCCGCCGCCGTCATGATCTTGGTGACGTCGTCGATCCGGTCGGCCTCCAGCAGCGACTTGCCGACCTCGTACCCCTTCGCCTTGAGGAAGGTGTACGACATGCCGCCGCCGATCAGGATGCGGTCAGCCCGGCTCAGCAGGTTGTCGATGACGGCGAGCTTGTCCGACGGCTTCGCCCCGCCCAGCACGACCACGTACGGCCGGGCCGGATCGCCGGTGAGCCGCTCCAGGACGGCGACCTCGGCCAGGACCAGCTCGCCGGCCGCGTGCGGCAGCAGGGCCGGCACGTCATAGACGCTGGCGTGCTTGCGGTGCAGCGCGCCGAACCCGTCGCCCACGTAGACATCGGCCATCGACGCCAGCCGCGCGGCCAGCTCGGCCCGGACCGCGGCGTCCTTGCTGGTCTCCGCGGGCTCGAACCTGACGTTCTCCACCATCGCGACGTCGCCGTCGGCCAGGCCCGCGGCGAGCGCCCGGGCGGACTCGCCGGCCACGTCGCCTGCCAGCGGCACGGGCCGGCCGAGCAACTCGGCCAGCCTGGCGGCCACCGGGGCCAGTGACGGCCCGCCGGCCGCGCGCTCGGCGTAGCTGTCACCCTTCGGCCGGCCCAGGTGGGCCACGATCAGCACCCGGCCGCCGCGCCCGGCCAGCTTCGCGATCGTCGGCAGGCTGGCCCGGATGCGGCCGTCGTCGGTGATCGAGGTGCCGTCCAGCGGCACGTTGAGGTCGGCCCGGAGCAGCACGACCTTGCCCGCTACCGGGAGCTCATCGAGTTTCTTCATGCCGGCAGGCTGGAACCGACCAGGGCGGCGAGGTCGGCCAGCCGGTTGGAGTATCCCCACTCGTTGTCGTACCAGCCGAACACTTTGACCTGGTCGCCCAAGGACATCGTCAGCAGCGAGTCGAACGTGCAGGAGTACGGCGTGCCGACGATGTCGGAGGACACGATCGGGTCGGCGGTGTAGTGCAGCAGCCCCTTGAGCGGTCCGTCGGCGGCCGCCTTGAAGGCCGCGTTGACCTCTTCCTTCGTCGCCTCCCGCTCGAGGTCCACGACCAGGTCGGTGATCGAGCCGTCCATGACCGGCACCCGCAAGGAGTACCCGTCGAGCTTGCCCTGCAGCTCGGGCAGCACCAGCCCCGTCGCCTTCGCCGCGCCGGTCGTGGTCGGGATGATGTTCTGCGCCGCCGCCCTGGCTCGCCGCAGATCCTTGTGCGGGAAGTCGAGGATGACCTGGTCGTTGGTGTAGGCGTGGATGGTCGTCATCAGGCCCTTGCGGATGCCGAAGGCCTCGTTGAGCACCTTGGCCATCGGCGCCACGCAGTTGGTCGTGCACGAGGCGTTGGAGATGATGTTGTGCTGGGCCGGGTCGTAATTGTCGTCGTTGACGCCCATCACGATCGTGATGTCCTCGCCGGTCGCGGGCGCTGAGATGATCACCTTCTTGGCGCCGCCGGCCAGGTGCTGGGCGGCGTCGGCCGCCTTCGTGAACCGGCCGGTGGACTCGATCACCACGTCCACCCCGAGGTCGCCCCAGGGCAGCGCGGCCGGGTCGCGCTCGGCCAGCATCTTGATCGAGTGGTCGCCCGCCCGGATCACGTCCCCGTCGGCGCTGACGTCGAGGTCCAGAGTGCCGAGCAGGGTGTCGTACTTCAGCAGGTGCGCGCAGGTGGCCAGGTCGCCCAGGTCGTTCGCGGCGACGACCTCGATGTCGGTGTTGCCGGCGTGGACCGCGCGCCAGAAGTTGCGCCCGATACGGCCAAACCCATTGATTCCCACCCGGACTGTCACTGCTCGCTCCTTCAGTCTGCGATCATCTGCCCCCGCTCGGATGATCGCCGGACGAGGGTTTTTGGCGCCGTCCGAACCCTATCGGACGAGCCAGCCAGCCCGACCGCCACGCGGTGGCTACGGCACGAGCATGTCCGGGGTCAGGGTGGCCTCGGTGTTCGGCACGCCCAGTTCCATCGCCCGCCGGTCGGCGAGCGCCAGCAGGCGCCGGATCCGGCCCGCGATCGCGTCCTTGGTCAGGGCCGGCTCGGCCAGCTGGCCCAGTTCCTCCAGGCTCGCCTGGCGGTGCTTGATGCGCAGCTCGCCCGCAATGATCAGGTGCTCGGGGGCTTCCACGCCCAGGATCTCCAGGGCGCGCTCGACCCGGGCCCCGGCCGCGACCGCTGCCCGAGCGCTGCGCCGCAGGTTGGCGTCGTCGAAGTTGGCGAGCCGGTTCGCAGTGGCCCGGACCTCGCGTCGGATCCTGCGCTCCTCCCAGGCCAGCACGCTGTCGTGCGCGCCCAGCCGGGTCAGCAGCGCGCTGATGGAGTCGCCGTCCCTGACCACCACCCGGTCGACGCCGCGCACGTCCCGCGCCTTGGCGTGTATCTTGAGCCGCCGGGCGGCGCCGACCATGGCGAGTGCGGCCTCCGGTCCAGGGCACGTCACCTCGAGCGACATGGACCGGCCCGGCTCGGTCAGGCAGCCGTGCGCAAGGAACGCGCCACGCCAGGCCGCCTCGCAGTCGCAGGTGGTCCCGGACACCACCTGCCGGGGCAGGCCCCGGACGGGCCGCCCGTAGCCGTCGACCAGGCCCGTCTGACGCGCGAGGCTCTCCCCGTCATTGGTCACGCGCACCAGGTACCGGTTGCCCTTCCGCAGCCCGCCTGGCGCGAGCACCATCAGGTCGGAAGCATGGCCGAACACCTCGGCTATGTCCTTGCGCAGCCTGCGAGCCGCCGCGCCGGTGTCCAGCTCTGCCTCCACCACGATCCGCCCGGCCGCAAGGTGCAACCCGCCCGCGAACCGCAGGATGGTGGACACCTCGGCCTTCCGGCAGCACGGCTTGAGCACACTGACTCGGCTGAGTTCGTCTTTCACCAAGCCGGTCAGCGCCATAGGCGTCACTCCCCCTCAAATATCTGCGCGAACGCGCCCGCCAGCCGCCGCGGATCGTGCCGCGGCGTGCCATCTCCCATCGCCAGGTCCGCGAGGACCAGCCGTGCACCCAGCAGCCCCGCCGCCTTCTCCAGTTCCGCCGTCGCGCCGCGGGTCGCCGCCCGGTCCGCGAGGACCACATCGACCGTCAGGGCCGGCGCGTGCTCGGCGAGCACCTCCAGGTGGGCATGCGGCGAGAACCCAGTCGTCTCGCCGGGTTGCGGCGCCAGATTCAGCGCAACCAGCCTCCGCGCACGAGTGCCAACTAGCGCCGCCGCCAGTTCGGGCACCAGCAGGTGCGGGAGCACGCTGGTGAACCACGAGCCAGGCCCGAGCACTACCCAGTCCGCCGCCCCGATCGCCTGCAGTGCTTCGGGGCAGGCGGGCGGGTCGGCGGGTACCAGTGATATCGACCGTACCCGGCCGGTGGTCGTCGCGCAGGCTACCTGGCCCTTAACCACAGTCAGCTCGTCCGGCCTGTCCGGGTCTGCGCCTTCTACCTCCGCCACGAGGTCCAGCGGGACCGACGCCATGGGCAGCACCCGGCCGTGCGCGCCGAGCAGCCGGGCCACCCAGTCGAGGCCCTGGACGGTGTCCCCGAGCAGTTCCCAGAGCGCCACGATCAGCACATTGCCGACAGCGTGCCCGCCGAGCCCTTCGTCGCCGGTGAACCGGTGCTGGATCACCCGGCTCCAGGTCGTCCCCCACGAGTCGTCCCCGCACAGCGCGGCCAGCGCCATCCGCAGATCGCCGGGCGGCAGCACGCCGAACTCCCGCCGCAGCCGGCCGCTGGAGCCGCCGTCGTCCGCGACGGTCACGACGGCGGTGAGGTCGCGGCTGACCCGGCGCAGTCCGGACAGCGAGGCGTACAGGCCGTGCCCGCCGCCCAGCGCGACCACCTTGCGGCTCTGCGGCCGGCCCGGCGCGGCGTCGCCTGCGGTATCCGTCATCGGCTACTCACGGCCCAGGTCCCGGTGCGTCACCTGGATGCCGGGCCAGGCCGACGACAGCCGGGCCGCCAGCGCGTCGGCCATCGCGACGCTGCGGTGCTTGCCGCCAGTGCAGCCGACGGCCAGCAGCACGTAGTGCCGGCCGGACTTGTCGTACCCGGCCAGCGCGATCTGCACGGCGCTGGCGAACGCCTCCAGGAACTCGGCCGCGCCCGGCTGGCCCAGGACATAGTCCATCACGGGCCGGTCCCGGCCGGTGAGCGGCGCGAGCTCGGGGATCCAGTGCGGGTTGGGCAGGAACCGGCAGTCCGCCACCATGTCGGCGTCTACCGGCAGCCCGTACTTGTAGCCGAACGACACGACGCTCACCCGCAGCGTCGCCTCCGCCTCGGTGGCGAACGCGTCGCGCATCCGCGCCCGCAGTTCGTGCACGTTCAGCACGGACGTGTCCAGCACCAGGTCGGCCTCGGCCCGCAGCGGCCGCAGCAGTTCGCGCTCGGCGGTGATGCCGTCCACGACCCGGCCGCCCTCCTGGAGCGGGTGCGGCCGGGACACGCTGTCGAACCGGCGCACCAGGGTTTCGTCGGAGGCTTCGAGGAACACCACGTACGGGCGAACCCCGCGCGAGCGCAGCTCGGTGATGGCCGATCTCAGGTCGGTCGAGAAGGCCCGGCTGCGGATGTCGACGACCGCGGCGAGCCGGGGCACCGTGCCGCTGGCCCGCCGGGCCAGCTCGGCCATCGTCGGCAGCAGGCCGGCCTGCAGGTTGTCGGCGACGAACCAGTCCAGGTCTTCCAGCGACTTAGCCGCCGTGCTGCGGCCCGCGCCGGACAGGCCGGTGATGATGACGATCTCCTGTGCCGTGCCGTCACCGGTCATGCTCAGCCCCCCGAATGTCGTCCGCGCCGGGCGCTTCGCCCGCGCCGCCGTCCCCGCCCGCGGCCCGGCGGCCGCCCCCGTTCCCCGGATGCAGCGCGGCATAGACGGCCTCGGCGGTCACCTGGCCGAATCCCGGCGTCTCCGCGATCTGATCGACCGAAGCGGCGGCCAATTTGCGCACCGAGCCGAACTGCTTGAGCAGCGTAGCCCGGCGGGCCGGGCCGAGGCCCGGCACTGCGTCGAGCTCGCTACTGGTCAGCGCCGCCGACCGCTTGGCCCGGTGATAGGTGATCGCGAACCGGTGCGCCTCGTCCCGCACCCGCTGCAGCAGGTAGAGCCCCTCGCTGCTGCGCGGCAGGATGACCGGGCCGTCCTCGCCGGGCAGCCAGACCTCCTCCAGCCGCTTGGCCAGCCCGCACACCGCGACGTCCACGACGCCGAGCTCGTCCAGCGCCCGCACGGCGGCGGCGACCTGGGCCGGCCCGCCGTCGATCACGACGAGGTTCGGCGGGTAGGAGAACTTGCGGCGGGACTCGGGGATGCCGATTTCCTCGCCGTCGCTGGCCAGCGCGGCCGGTCCGGCCGCGCGTTCGTCCAGATAGCGGCGGAACCGGCGACTGATGACCTCGTGGATGGCCGCCACGTCGTCGGATCCGTCGAACCCCTTGATCGCGAACCGGCGGTACTCCGACTTGCGCGCCATGCCGTCCTCGAACACGACCATGGACGCGACCACGTGCGTGCCCTGCAGGTTGGAGACGTCGTAGCTCTCGATCCGCAGCGGGGCCTCGTCCAGCCCGAGCGCCTCCTGGATCTCGTGCATGGCGACGCTGCGCGTGGTGAGGTCGCTGGCCCGGCGGGTCTTGTGCAGCGCGAGCGACTCCATCGCGTTGCGGCCGACGGTTGCCAGCAGCGCCTTCTTGTCGCCGCGCTGCGGCACCCGGATGATCACCCGAGTGCCGCGCCGCGCGCCCAGCCACTCTTCCAGCGCCTCGGCGTCCGGCGGCAGCGCGGGCACCAGCACCTCGCGCGGGATCGCGGCCCGCCGCTCGGCCTCGGTCGCTTCCTCGCCGCGCCGGGACGAGCCGCCGCGCCCGACCGGCCCGCCGGGCGCTGCCGCACTCGGTGCTGGCCCGCTCGGTGCTGGCCCACTGAGGCGGTCCGCGGCCACCGGGTCCTCGCCGTATACCTGGCCGAGGAAGTGCTCGACCAGTTCGGCGGTGCTGACGTCCTCGACCTTGTCCACTACCCAGCCGCGCTGGCCGCGGACCCGGCCGCCGCGCACGTAGAACACCTGAACGGCCGCTTCGAGCTGATCCTCGGCCAGCGCGATCACGTCGGCGTCGGTGCCGTCGGCGAGCACGACCGCCTGCTTTTCCATCGCCCGCTGCAGCGCCTGGACGTCATCGCGGAGCCGGGCGGCGCGCTCGTACTCCTCGGCGTCCGCCGCCGCGCGCATCTGGGTCTCCAGCCGCTTGATGAACCGGCCGGTCTGCCCGGCCATGAAGTCGCAGAACTCCTCGGCCAGCTGCCGGTGCGCCGCGGCGTCGATCCGGCCGACGCACGGCGCCGAGCACTTGCCGATGTAGCCGAGCAGGCACGGCCGGCCGATCTGGCCGGCCCGCTTGAACACCCCGGCCGAGCACGTCCGGATCGGGAACACCCGCAGCAGCGTGTCCAGCGTGTCGCGGATCGCCCAGGCGTGCGAATACGGCCCGAAGTAGCGGACCCCACGCCGCTTGGCCCCGCGCATGACCTGCGCCCGCGGGAACTCCTCGTCCATCAGCACCGCAAGGTACGGGTAGCTCTTGTCGTCCCGGTAGCGGACGTTGAAACGCGGGTCGAACTCCTTGATCCAGTTGTATTCGAGCTGCAGGGCCTCGACCTCGGTGCTGACGATCGTCCAGTCCACCTGGGCGGCCGCGCGCAGCATGGACTGGGTGCGCGGGTGCAGGCTGGCGAAGTCCGCGAAATAAGAGTTGAGCCGCTGCCGCAGGCTCTTGGCCTTGCCGACGTAGACGACCCGCCCGCGTTCGTCGCGGAACCGGTAGACGCCGGGTGACTCGGGAATCGAGCCCGGCGCCGGGCGGTAGCTCGCCGGATCTGCCACAGGCCAACTCTATGCACTGCCAGGGACAGCACGGGGCCGCCCGCCGACGTGGCCCGGCCCGGAGCGCCCGGCATAATCTCGGCATGGCGATCATCCATCAGACCACGCTCTCGCCCGGCAAGCTCGAACTGCTCGCGGCCTGGCTGCCGGGCCAGCCCTGGTACCGCGGGGCCGGCCAGCCCCGGCTCGACCGGGGCGGCGGATTCCGGCTGGATGACCCGGACGGCAAGGTCGGGATCGAGTTCATGGTGGTGGCCGACGCATCCGGCGGAGAGCGCTGCTATCACGTGCCGCTCACCTACCGCGCCGCGCCGCTCGCAGGCGCGGAGGCGGCCCTCATCGGCACCTCCGAGCACGGGGTGCTCGGGCTGCGCTACGTCTACGACGGCGCGAGCGACCCGGTGCTGGCGGCCCAGCTGATCGCGCTGCTGCAGGGCCAGGTTACGGCGCAGGCGCAGCGGGTGAGTCACACGCCCGACCCGTCGGTGACCGCCAGCTACGCCGGTCCGGCGCTGGCCGCGTCCGACCCGGTGCGCGCCGCGAGCGGCCCGGACGGCACCGACATCGAGCTGGACAGCGGCCGCGTGCTGCGGATCATCCGCGAGCTGACCCCCGCCGCGGACGGTGCCGGCGCTGGCCGAGGAGGGCCAGGTGGTGGCCGGCTGGACGACTCCGGGCGGCACCGAGCACCGCGGTACCTTCGCGATAGTGCGTTCCTAAGCCGGATAGCCCGCGTTTCGCCGGGCGCGCAGACCGCGGTGTCAGTGTCCGGCGATCCACACGCCCGCGAGGATGAGCATGATCCCCGCGATCGCGAACGTCCGATCGGCGTAGCGCCCGTCCCGGCTGCTGACGAGCACGTCGCCGGGGTCAGCCGGGTCGTACCAGACCCGCACTTTCTCGCCGGGCAGCAGCCGGTTCGACCGCCGGATGCCCGGTGGGCACCGCTGCTCGCTGACCCGTCCGTCCGGGAGTGAGTACCGGATCATGGTCTCGGTGTCCGGCGGCGAGAACTCATCGCCAGCCCTGGCCGCGGCGAACACCGTCGCCCAGGCGGCGATGCCGCGCTGGCGGAGCCGACCCGCGCGGCGCCTGGCCGTGACGCCGGCGAGCAGCGCCACGGCGCCCGCAAGCCCGCACCAGAGGCCGAAGGCGATCAGCATTATCGCCACCCCGTACGGCACCGGGCCGGCGGCTGCGGTCGCTGGGCCTTCCCCGCGCCGTAGTCTTCCGCGATCAGCTCGCCGCGGACCCGTTCCAGGCTCTGCCGCCGGCGCAGCTCGAACCGGCCGCCCCCGCGGCGAGACGGCGAGACCGCGGCGGCCTGCGCGCACCACTGCGAGAGCAGTCCCAGCGCGGGCTCTTGCTCGCCGTCGAGGCGGGCCAGCAGCGTCGCGGTCCGCTCCGGATGCTCCGGCCACCGCGCGTGGATGAGCACGAGCCGGGCGTCACGCTGCGTGTCCTGGCTGACGGCGGCCCGGACGTGCAGTTCGGGCCAGTCGAGCGCGGAGCCAGGCACCGGAGTGCCGACCTTCGCGCTGAGGTCAAGGGCGTCCAGCGTGCCCACGTGCAGCAGCCGCGCGGCCCAGGCCAGGCCAGCAGCGACCACGAGGATCACTGCTACTGCCAAGCCGGCGGCAACCACATCTTCGACCCTAAGTCGTGCCGTCGGCGCAGGCTAGACCGGCAGGCCAGGCACCGCCGCTCAGCCGACGATGCGCTCTCCGATCGGGCCCGGGATGAGCATCGGGAGTAGATCAGGCCGCCGACGATAACGATGACTCCGACCAGGAATATGGCAAATATCGGACCTGTCGTGTCGAGCGTCGCCCTGGTCCTGGCGTGCACCCGCGCGCCGGCCAGCGACCCGGCGATCGCGAGCGCGGCGCCATGCACGAATGCCGCGATCGCAAGCGGAAACCATGCACCAAGGTCAGCAGGGCCCCGCGATAGCGTCTGGACAAGCGGGCCAGAGAGGGGACACGCACCGGATGACCACGCCGTCAGACGCCGCTGACCAGGCTGTCGGCGACGACGAGATGACCATGGCCGTCTCGGCCACGGCGGCCGGGGTCGAAGACCAGGTCGTGGCCGCGGCCGGGCGATTCCGGATATACCTGGGCGCCGCGGCCGGCGTCGGCAAGACCTACGCGATGCTCGGCGAGGGCCACCGGCGCCTCAGCCGGGGTGCTGACGTCGCGGTGGCTCTGGTCGAGTCGCACGGACGGCAGCAGACCGAGGCGCTGCTCGACGGCTTCGAGGTCATCCCCCGCAAGGAGGTCGAGTACCGGGGCAGCCGCCTCGCCGAGCTGGACCTGGCCGCAGTGCTGACCCGGCGGCCAGGAGTCGCGCTGGTTGACGAGCTCGCGCATACCAACGTGCCCGGATCCGGGCGGAACGAGAAACGCTGGCAGGATGTGCTCGAGATGCTCGACGCCGGGATTGATGTGATCACCACCGTCAACATCCAGCACCTGGAGAGCATCGCCGCCGAAGTCGAGCACATGACGGGCGCGCGCGTCCGTGAGCGGGTGCCGGACTGGGTGGTGCGCAAGGCCAACCAGATCGAGCTGGTCGACTCCTCCCCTGAGCAGCTGCGCCGCCGGTTGCTGCACGGCAACATATACCCGCCGGACCGGGTGCAGCCGGCGCTCACCCACTTCTTCCGCACCGAGAACCTCATCGCGCTGCGCGAGCTGGCACTGCGCTTCCTGGCCGACGAGACCGACGAGGAACTCCTCGAGCACCTGAAACGGCACGAATCCCAGGTCATCTGGGAGACAACGGAGCGGATCATGGTCGCGGTGACGAGTACCGCGGACAGCCTCGGGCTCATCCGCCGCGCCGCCCGGATCGCCGCTAGGGTGCGCGCGGACCTCGACGTCCTGCACGTCGTCACCGCCGACGGCCACGGCTTCGACCAGCGGCAGGCCGCCATGCTGGCCGAGCTCGCGGCCGACGTTGGGGCGCGCTGGTTCGAGGTCACCGACGACAGCCCGCCGGAAGTCATCGCCAGGTTCGCCGTGGAGCACCAGATCACGCAGATCGTACTGGGGTCCAGCAAGCGCAGCCGCTGGCAGCAGATCACCGGCGGCGGCTCGAACGTCGGCCGGGTGATCAAGGCGGCGGGCGCGGCCGGGATCGACGTGCACGTGATCGCACGCGGCCAGTAACTGGCCATTGAGTAACGAGGGACCGGGGGGCCCGGTGACTCAGCCGGTGCCGCGCGTCTCCTCGGCGGGCGCGAACAGCACGAGCAGGGCCAGGTCCTCGGTGACGGAAGTGAACCGGTGCACCTCGCCCGCAGGTACGTAGATCACCGCGCCCGGCCTGACCTCGGCTCGCGCGCCGCCCGCCTCGATCGTCGCCCGGCCGGCGGTGACGACGTAGATCTCGTCCTCGGTGTGCGGCGACTGGCCGTCGGTGCCGCCCGCCGCGATGCTGTAGGTACCGACGCTCAGGTCGGGCACCCGGAACTGCTCGGCCCAGTCGGTCTGCTCGCCGCCGGACGGCTGCCGGTACTGGCCGGCTCCCTCGATGATCTGCATACCGCTATCCAATCGGCCGCGGCTCGCGCCACATCAGCCAGAGGGTCGGACCGCCGCCGGGAATAGTCAGCTCGCGCGTCACGGTGAACCCGTGCCGCTCGTAGAAGGGGACGTTGCTGGCCTTGCTGGACTCCAGGTAAGCGGGCATCCCAACGGCGTCGCACCGGATGAGCCGCGATCGCATCAGCCCGCTGCCGATGCCGGTGCCCTGCAGCGGCGGGTCGGTGCCGATGCCCGCCAGATAGGAGTGCGGCTGCTGCGGGTGCACGCGCATCATCGCGCCGTAGGTCTCGCCCGCCACCCCGAACCTGGATCCGAGCGTGCGCAGGTAGCCCGGCAGGCTGACGATCTGCCGCCAGGCTGACGGCAGCCACGCCTGCGGCGGCAGCCAGGTAGCGCACCCAGCGACCACGCCGTCGACATCCATGACCTCGGTGCCTTCGAACCGCAGCCCGGTTCCGCGCATCGACGCGGCGAAGAACGCCGGCAGCCGGCGGCGCCGCATCTGCTCGTCCGGGAAGATCCACTCCATCAGCGGGTCGTCCTCGAAGGCGCGGGCCATCATCACACTGGCCTGCTTAAGGTCAGCCCTGGTGAAGGCCCGTACGATCCTGGTCGTGCCGCTCGCCTGGGCCACGTTGGCATGGTAACAACCACACTGCGGCGGCCGCCGGTCTCACCCGGCCAGGCTCGGGCGAGGCCGGCCGACCGGATACAGCGCCGCAAGATACAGCGCCGCAAGATACAGCGCCGCAAGATACAGTGCGGGCATCGTCACGATCTGCGTACTTACCTCGGCGGCGGCCCTGGCCTGGGCATACCTGCTCTGCCTGCACGGCGGCTACTGGCGCACCGGGCACCGGCTGCCGCCGGTCCCGGCTACCACCGTGCCGCTGCCCGCGATCACCGCGGTCATCCCGGCCCGGAACGAGGCCGGAATGCTCCCGGCCTGCCTGCCGAGCCTGCTGGGCCAGCACTATGACGGCCGGTTCGCGGTCGTCCTCGTCGATGACGACAGCTCCGACGGCACGGCCAAGGTGGCCACGGTCATCGGGGCGGAAGCGGGCTGGCAGGTGACGGCCATGGCGGCGGAGGGCACCGTTACCCCGCCAGGCGACCGCGAGCTCGCCATCGTCACCGCGCGGCCGTGCCCGCCCGGCTGGGCCGGCAAGGTCTGGGCGATGGCCGAGGGTGTCCGCGCGGCCGGCGCTGACGCCGGGTACCTGCTGTGCACCGACGCCGACATCGCCTACCGCCCTGGCGCGCTGACCGCTCTCGCCCGCGCGACCGCGGGCAGCGGATTCGCACTGGTCTCGCAGATGGCGCTGCTGCGCACCGCGACCCGGTGGGAGAAGCTGCTGATCCCGGCGTTCGTCTACTTCTTCGCCCAGCTCTACCCGTTCCGCCGGGTCAGCGTGCCCCGGTCCCGGACCGCGGCGGCGGCGGGCGGCTGCATGCTGGTCCGGGCGGCCGACCTGCACGCGGCCGGCGGCCTGGCGGGGATCCGGGCCGCCCGGATCGACGACGTCGCGCTCGGCCGCCTGCTGAAGCGAGCCGGCGGCCGCTGCTGGCTCGGCGTGAGCACCGACGTGCTCAGCCTGCGGCCGTATGACCGGCTCGCTGACATCTGGGGCATGGTCGCCAGGAGCGCCTACACCCAGCTGCGGTACTCGCTCGCGCTCACGCTGGGCGCGATCGCGGGCCTGGCCTGGCTCTACCTGTTGCCACCGGTGGCCGCGGTCACCGGCGTGGCACTGCTGCTAGCCGGGAACGGGGGGTCCACCGCCGGCTGGCTCGCGGCCGCGGGACTGGCGGGGTGGCTGATCATGAGCGTGACCTACCTGCCGATCCTCCGGCTGTACCGGCTCTCCCCCGGCCTGGCGCTCGGCCTGCCGCTCATCGCGGCCCTGTACGTGACGATGACCGCCGACTCGGCCCGCCGCCACTACGCCGGGCGCGGCGGCGAGTGGAAGGGCAGGCTCATCCAGCCGGACTGACCAGGATCACTTCCAGCGTGCGCGGACCGTGCACGCCCTCGACCCGCTCCGCGCTCGATCCGTTACTGCACGGCCTTCTCTCACTCCCACCAGTCGCGGCTGCGGACAGCCCGCGGCTGGATTGCGGCCAGGTCGATGACCAGCACGTCGGAGGCTGGCGCGCTTGGCACCGCACCGCGGGTGCGCGCGATCTTGTGCCAGCCCCAGTTCTGGAACGCGGCCTGCGCGGCCGTGGCGGCCGGCGGGACCACCAGCGTCGCCCGCTCCTCGGCCCGCCCCGCGAGTACCAGGTCGTGCAGCGAGCGGCCGATGCCCTGCCGCCGCCACGCGCCGCGGACCATGAGTTCGGTCAGCGCGAACGTCCGGCCCGGATGCTCGGCGGTGACGTCCTCGGCCAATGGCGTCGTGACCTCTCGCCACCAGGACGTGGCTGGCCGCAGCGGCATGCCCATGGCGCAGCCGATCAGGTAGCCGCCGCTGCGGGCCTCGGCCAGCGCGAAACCCGGCTGGCGGCGGTAGGTGCGCAGCCGCTCGCCGAACTCCCGGCCTTCCGGGTCGGCCGAATAGTCCAGCCCGCCGTACACGTCGGCGTGCAGCAGCTCCAGTTCGGCCGCGTGCTCGCCAGCCTCCCGGCCGTCGAGCAGCCGCAGCGTCATCTCCGTTGCGGGCACCGCTTACTCGAACGCCTCCGGCTGTGCTTGCTCGAACGCCTCCGGCGGGGGGCACGCGCACATCAGATTCCGATCACCGTAAGCCTGGTCGATCCGGCGCACCGGCGGCCAGTACTTGGCCCGGCGGTCGCCGCCGACCGGGTAGGCCGCCGTCTCCCGGTCGTAGGAGTGCTTCCAGTCGCCGCTGATCAGCATGCTCGCGGTGTGCGGCGCGTTCCGCAGCGGGTTGTCGGTCGCGTCGTAGTCGCCCGCGGCGACGAGCGCGATCTCCGCCCGGATGGCGATCATCGCGTCGCAGAACCGGTCGAGCTCGGCCAGGTCCTCGCTCTCGGTCGGCTCGACCATCAGCGTGCCGGCCACCGGGAACGACATCGTCGGCGCGTGGAAGCCGTAGTCGATGAGCCGCTTGGCCACGTCCTCGGCGGTGACGCCGGTCTGCGCGGTGATCGGCCGCAGGTCCAGGATGCACTCGTGCGCGACCAGGCCGCCGCGCCCGGTGTAGAGCACCGGGTAATGCTCGTCCAGCCGCCTGGCCACGTAGTTCGCCGCCAGGATCGCGACCTGGGTCGCGCGGCGCAGGCCGTCGGCGCCCATCATCTTGATGTAGGCCCAGGAGATCGGCAGGATGCCCGCGGATCCGTACGGCGCCGCCGCGACCGGGCCCGGCCGCGGCCCGTCGGCCAGCGCGAAGTGACCGGGCAGGAACGGGGCGAGATGCGCCCGGCAGGCGACCGGACCGACGCCGGGACCGCCGCCGCCGTGCGGGATGCAGAACGTCTTGTGCAGGTTCAGGTGCGAGACGTCGGCGCCGAACTTGCCCGGCCGGGCGAGGCCGACCAGCGCGTTGAGGTTCGCCCCGTCGACGTACACCTGGCCGCCCGGCGTCGTGGACCGCGGCGCAGACCTCGCTGATCGTCTCCTCGAAGACGCCGTTAGTCGACGGGTAGGTCGCCATGATCGCGGCGACCGCGCCCTCGTGCGCGGCCAGCTTCGCGTGCAGGTCGCCCAGATCGATCGCGCCGTCGGAGCCGCACTTGACGACCACCACCCGCAAACCCGCCAGCACCGCGCTGGCCGCGTTCGTCCCGTGCGCGGACTCCGGGATCAGGCAGATGTTGCGCTCGGGATCGCCGTGCGAGCGATGGTAGGCCCGGATCGCCAGCAGCCCGGCCAGCTCCCCCTGCGAGCCCGCGTTCGGCTGCAGGCTGATCGCGTCGTACCCGGTGATCTCGGTGAGCGCGTCGGACAGCTCGGTGATCAGCTGCCGGTACGCCGGCCGTCTGCGCCGCCGGGGCGAACGGGTGCAGTCCGGCGAACTCCGGCCAGGTAATGGCCTCCATCTCGGCCGCCGCGTTGAGCTTCATCGTGCACGACCCGAGCGGGATCATCGAGCGGTCGAGCGCGATGTCTCGGTCGGCCAGCCGGCGCAGGTATCGCAGCATCGCGGTCTCGCTGCGGTAGTTGTGGAAGACCGGGTGCACAAGGAACGTCGAGGTCCGCACCAGCCCCGCCGGGATGGCCTCGGCCGTCGTGGCGGGCACCAGGACCGGCTTGCCCGCCAGTGCCGTCGCTACGGCGGCGAGCTGCTCGTCGGTGGTGGTCTCGTCGCACGCTACCTGGACCGTGTCCGGGCCCGCGACGTGGACGTTGATGCCGGCCGCCGCTGCCCTGGCGGCGGCGGCGGCCGCCTGGCCGGGCGTGATCAGGCTGACTGTGTCGAAGTAGGCGGAGACCCCCGTTCCCATCCCCGCGGTCTGCATCGCGGTCGCCAGCGCGACAGCCTTGTGGTGCACCCGGCGGGCGATCGCAGCCAGGCCATCCGGCCCGTGGTAGGACGCGTACATCGCGGCGATGACCGCGAGCAGCACCTGGGCGGTGCAGATGTTGCTGGTCGCCTTCTCCCGGCGGATGTGCTGCTCGCGGGCCTGCAGCGCGAGCCGGTAGGCCGGCTGCCCGTCCGCGTCCACCGAGACGCCGACCAGCCGGCCGGGCAGCTGGCGCTTGAGCCCGTCGCTGACACAGATGTAGCCGGCGTGCGGCCCGCCGAAGCCCATCGGGACGCCGAACCGCTGCGTGCTGCCGACGGCGATGTCCGCGCCGAGCTCGCCAGGCGGCGTGATCAGCGTCAGCGCCAGCAGGTCGGCGGCGACCACGGCGAGCGCGCCGCGCGCCTTCGCCGCACCGATCAGCGGCCGCAGGTCGCGGATCTCGCCGCTGGCGCCGGGATACTGCAGCAGCACGCCGAACAGCTCGCCGTCCGGCTGTGACTCGATCAGCTCGGCCGTCACCGTGCCAGTGACCAGCCGGATGCCGAGCGGCTCTGCCCTGGTCTGCAGCACGGCAAGGGTCTGCGGCAGGCAGTCGGAGTCCGCGAGGAAGACACTGCCCTTGCCCTTGGCCCGGCGGGCCAGCGTCATCGCCTCGGCCGCGGCGGTCGCCTCGTCGAGCATCGACGCGCCCGCGACCGGCAGCGCGGTCAGGTCCTCGACCATGGTCTGGAAGTTCAGCAGGGCCTCGAGCCTGCCCTGCGAGATCTCCGGCTGGTACGGCGTGTAGGCGGTGTACCAGGCGGGGTTCTCCAGCAGGTTGCGGCGGATGACGGCGGGCGTGTGCGTGCCGTAGTAGCCGAGGCCGATCATCGAGGTGGCGACCGTGTTCAGGCCGGCCAGCCGGCGAAGCTCGGCCAGGGCCTCGTCCTCGGTCAGCGGCGCCGCCAGGTCCAGCGGCTGGCCGGCCGCGATCCCGGCCGGCAGCGCCGCCTCGGTCAGCTCGTCCAGCGCGGCGTAGCCGACTGCTTCCAGCATCCGGGCCTGGTCAGCGCCTGCGGGACCGATGTGACGCTGGGCGAAATCCATTGGGAGCCTCCCGGGACGGGGCCGTCGGCCGGGTGATCCTGGCCGCGGGCGTGCGGTGACGAACTCCCCCTCTGTCGACCCGCGGCTGCGGACTCCAGAGATGCGCACGCCTGGCCGGTCCTGGTGCCTGAGAGGTTCCGGGGAGGTTGCCCCTTCGGCGCCCCGCCTGGCTGTGCGGGGTCTCTCCCGGCCGACGTGTACAGCAGGTCTGAGCTTACCCGAGCCTGCGCCGGCCGGCTCGGTCGCACGCCGGCCAGTGGGTGCGCGCCAGGCCCCGTGGGTGCGCACGCCGACCTGGGCCGTTCGGCGCGGGCCGGGATTCCCGGCTGTTCTAGTTGCCCGAATGGCCGAGTACGGCGCGGATCGCGGCGACGACGGCATCCGGCCGGTCGATCTGGACGGTGCTGTGCCTGGCGTCGGCCAGCACCCGGTGCTCGCCGGCCGAGACCGAGCTCACGAGCGCCTTGTCCAGTACCGGCTTGCCTTCGTTCAGCTCGGCCAGCGCCTTCTTCGACAGCGCATCGACTGGCCCTGGTCGGGCGCCAGCGTCGTGAGCGCGATGACCGGAACGTCCGGGAACGCGCCGCCGCTCGTCAGCTCGTCCCGGAGCTGCACGAGCGGGACCCGGCCAGCTCGGGCCGCCAGATCGTTACGAGCGCGCGGCCAGCGCCCGGCAGGCCCCCGCCGGAGCGCCGATCGCGCCTTGCCGAGCGAGCTCGACCCGCTGCCGGTTGACCGGATCGAGCAGGTTGTACGCCCGGTACCAGCGCAGCGCGATGAGGGCGAACTTCGCTCCCCGGAACCCGGCAGGGAGGCGGTAACCAGGCAGCTTGAACGCACGGTACAGGTCGGCGAGCTGGCCGAAGAACTCTTTGCGGTCGGCATCGGCGATGTACGGCGTCGGCGCCCTTGGGCCGGGCGTCGAGGACAGTCGAGCAATGCCAGACGGCGCGCTCGAATAGCCGGTGGTAGAGGCTTCACCGGCACGGCCCGGATCGGCCGCCAGGGCTTCCTGCCTGCGCCTCCGGCCAGGGTTTGCTGCCAGGCGGCGAATACGGCGAAGTGCCGCCGCGGCTCACCGGACTTCGTGGCCGAGTCGGGCCGCTCGCCGGCGGAAGTGGTAGCACACGTCGCGCAGCACGCTGATGCGCGCGGCCCGCAGCAGCAGCCGGCACGACACCGGCACGTCCTCGTGCGGCCACTCCTCCAGGAACCGGGCTCCGCTGGCGAGGTAGAACTCGCGCCTGACCACCTTGTTCCACGTGACCATGCGCACGTCCAGCAGCCACGGCCGGTCGGCGAGCGGTCCGCGGCCGCGGTGTCACGGGCCAGCACGGTGTCGTCCTGGCCGGCGGTCAGGCCGCCGGGCTCGAGGTCCGCGTGATTGACCACCAGCACATCGGGCCGGTCGGACCGGAGCCGATCGGCGATCGCGGTCAAGGCACCGGGCGCGAGCTCGTCATCGCCGTCGACAAACCAGAGGTACTCGCCGCGAGCCTGCGCCACGCCGAGGTTGCGCGCGTAGCCGGGCCCGCGCTTGTCCGCAACCAGCGGCGTCAACCGATCGTCATCGAGCTGCCGCTTCTGCAGCAGATCCCAGGTGTTGTCCCTGGAGTCTCGCGTCGATGGCGATTATCTCGATGTCACCGAAGTCCTGCTCGATGATCGTGTCGAGGCACGACGAGATATACGCACCGAGATTATAGACCGGTATGACAATGCTCAGCAGTGGTGCCGACCCGGTCCGGCGCGGCCGGCATCTCACCCGCAGAATCAAGACCACGCATCACACTCTTCGTTCTAAATGCGCTACCGCGGTTTCTCGGCTATCAGCTTTATGTGACTGTGTGAATGCGATGGCAGATCATCATGGGCCGTCTCCAGCTTGTCCCGATCGAAGTAGACAAACCTCGAAGTCCAGCTCCGGTACGCCCGCGTGACCACGCCATCCTCATCGTCACAGTACACCGAGACACTGTTGTGGCACGCGGGTACGGGGGTGTAAGTGCTCCACAGCGAGATCACATTCAGCCCGCCCGGGTTGGTAACTTCCTGCATCCTCCGAACTATGCCTGCCTTGTCGGCAACGTAATGCAAAACGCCATTGCAGATCACGACGTCGTACGCGTCGTCGAACTGGTACTGAGAAATGTCAGCAACCCGAACGCGTACATTGACGCCAGCCTCGGCCGCGAATCGCTCGATCTTCTCGCCCGCCGCCACGCTGATGTCGACCGCCGTCACCTCGTAGCCGAGTCGCGCCAGCCGGATCGCGTCCGCGCCCTCGCCGGCCCCGATGTCCAGCGCGGTCCCCGGCGGCCGGTCGGCGAGCTCCCGCAGCGTCTGCTGGGCTGAGCAGCGACAGCGGAAAGTTCTCTGGGTTCGTTGCGTAGCGATTGCCGGTACGCCACCAGTACCTGGCGACAGCCCGGTAAAGCTGATCGAAATAGCTGTTCACAGGCATGTGGCGGTCGTCTGGCGGCACGAACTGCCCTTCGGGGTCGGAACGCTTGGCCAGGTCCTGCGCGCCCAGCGACGGCTGACTGTAATGGCCAGTAATTACTGGCTGTTAAGTCTGTCACAGCATCGCCTGGTTAGGCGAGAACTGCGCCGGATGCCGGTCGGCTGTGCGCATGACGCACATGCGGCAGACTGTCACAGTTCCAGCGGCATCACCGCCATGAGGTCCTCGTCGCGATAGATCTCCGCCAGCCGGTCTCGCGCCCCGCGCTTGGCCTCGTCAGCCTCGATCGCGGCCTGCAGCTCGGCCGCCTGGTCGATGCCGACCTTGGCGTACAGCGGCAGCAGCACCGAGAAGAACTCGCGGTAGTGCCAGCCGGCCAGGCCCTCGAGCAGTACCTCCCGGCTGCCCGGCATCCAGCTCGGTGCGGTCCGGTCCACGATCAGCTCGCTGATCACGGCCGCGACGGATGCGCGCTCGTAGCCGGTCTTGCTCGTCAGGCCCCGGACGGTGGCCGCCAGGTCGGCATAGTCGTGCAGGACCAGGTTGAGCGCGACAACCTCGGCCGCGGCCGTGAACGCGCGGGCGGTGACGTCGGCGGCCCGGCAGAGCTGGGCCGCCGCGGTCAGCACCTGATTCGCCCGGATGGCTACGAGTTCGGCCAGCCGGAACGAGTGCATCTCGGCGCGGCGCGGGAAATGCGTAGCCTCCGTCAGTTCCAGCGCGAAGACGAAGAAGTACAGGTGCTCCATGTCCGGATACAGGTAGCTGCCGGTGGCCATCGACTGCAATCCGTCGCCCGGATCCGAGCCCGTCGCATCCCGGACGATGCGTTTCGCCGCGCTCAGCAGGCTCTCGTGCATCGAGTCGACCGCCCCTTGTGCCTCCGGCCGGGCCCGGCCCTCGGGCCGGGCGAGATCCTGCTGGAGAATGTGGCCGCCGAGGTGCGAGATCCGGTTCTCCTCCCGGGCTGAGTTCTCGATCGTGCGCAGCTGCAAGATCGGCTCCGCCCGGTTGTTGCGGTACCGCCACGTGATGACGATCACCATGGGCAGCCAGCCGCTGGCTCCGGAGCCGTCCTTGAGCACCCGCGCCTGCAGCCGGACCTCGTTGGACTTGAAGCCTTCGCTGGTGGGCGCCCCGACTGGCACGATCATCGAGTCGGTCGTGCTGTGATGCACGATGTCCTCGAATACGGCGCTGAACTCGTCAACGTTGTCCTCGATGTCGACGTACAAGCCGTCAAAGGACGGACGGCGGGGCGGCCGGACGAGCAGATGGACGAGCTTGCGGTGGTCCTCGAACTCGAACAACGTCCCAGTTAGCGCCGGGAGGTACTGCCAGTTGTACAAAGTCCAGCGGGACGGGTTCGTCCGCTTGAGGAATACGCCGATCGAGCGGCGGGCCCAAGTGGCCTCCAGCAGGCGCTGCCGCAGCGCTTCCTTCGGGTCGTGGAACTCCTCTCGCTCGTCGTTGATGGCCTCGAGCAGCTGCTCGCCGAGGAACACGATGCGCAGCGAATTCCAGAAGGCGTCCGGCGGCCCGTCGGTGCGCTTCCGGTTCAGGGCCTCCCGCAGGTACGGCACCAGGCGCTCGTTCGTGATCCCGACGACCGTGACGTTCATCGCCCGGGCAAGCAGGTCCACGAAGTGATCGTTGCCGCGCACATTCCCGGTCACGGGGCCGACTGGGTGAGTCATGCTCAGCGCCGGCCGGGTGGCGGCCAGCGGCCCGGACGCCGCGGTCACGAACGTCACCAGGAACTGGGCGAAGGACCGTAGGACCCTCGTCCGGCGTTCGCGGAACCTGGATTCGTTCTCCCCCGTCCGCGCCCGGGCGCTCTGCAGCAGCTCGCCCGGTGCCCGGATGGTGGCGTCACCGGGCATCCCGAAGAACAGCTCACGCAGCAAGGCCGCATCCGCGGTATGGCCCTGCGCCGCGAGCTCTTCGATTCCGTCCGAGAGCAGCACCTTGATCTGCGCGATCCGGCCTACTGCCAGCAGGCCCCGCGCCTTGACGTAGTCGGCGGCGATGGCTTCCAGCGTTGCGGCGCGGATAGGACGCTGCGGGCTCACATTGCGGTCTAGCCACTCCAGGCCGCGCTGGCGGCACTCACCCAGATCGTCTGCTATCCGCACTGGGTCGTGAAGTTCCGGCACAACAACGGTTTTGCCGGACTGCGGGTGATCTACTCCTGCTTTCAGCATCGCGACGGCTTCCTTACTCGATTTGTCGGACGGGCCCCTGGTTCAGGGCGTGATGATGACGACGACTCGCCGGTTCAGCGGCTGCCCGCCCGGCCGGTTCGGCGCGACCGGATCAGCTGCGCCGTGCCCGACCGCCTGGAGCCGGGTCGCGTCGATCCCGTGCTGCACGAGCCACGCCAGTACGGCCTGAGCCCGGCGCCAGGAAAGGGCCAGGTTCCCGCCCGGTGTCGGGATGCTGTCGGTGTAGCCGTTAATCGTCGCCGCCGCGTCCGGGTCGGTGACGGCCAGCAACTCCCGCAGCCGGTCTAGCGCGGGCAGTGCCACCGCCGGCAGCGCGTACTGCGCCGGCCCGTAGCGCACGCGCGAGAGCGCGAAGGTGACGCTGCTGTGGTCACTCAGGCTGCTGGCGACCAGCGCGCCGAGTCCGGTCTCGTCGGCCTGGTCGAGCACGTACACCTGCTTCGCGCCGCCTTGCAGCAGGTCCGCCTGCCACGCGGCATCCTGCAAGGCGTCCGGCACGCCGGTAACCAGGGCGGTGATGCCGTTGAGGCTGGCCGACAGCCGCGGCGGGACAGCGCAGGCGCCGACGATCGCGAGCACCTCGCGCGCCACCGGAGCCGAGTTCGCTGCCGGCAGCGCGGCGACGCTCGCGACCGCGTCCGCTATCGCGGTTCCCATCCGGGCCGCATCGGCCATCGGCCGGGCCTTTGACAGCGCGGCAGTCGTGGCCCGGCTCGCCCAGTTCGCCAGCTGTTGCTGCTGGGTGGCCGCCAGCGTCCGCTCATCGCGGGCTGCAGCCAGTTCGGCGGTGTGCGTGCGCTGACGGTATTGCGCCCGCTGGAACTGGGAGGCACCGGGCGGCAGCGCGGCCGGGAAGGCGGGTCCGGTCATCTGCGGCGCGGCCGGCGCGGTATAGGAGCCGATCGCGGTGCCGGTCGCGGCGCTGAGCACTAACAGCCGTTCGCCTGGCCGGGCCGCGCTGGCGACCAGCTCGCGGAAGTCGGCCCGGGCCGCCGCGGACGTGGCCGCAAGGACGACCGCCAGCACGGCCGGGGGCTGTCCCGGCAGGCCGATCCGCTTGCCATCGGCGCGGTGCCGAACGGAGAGCAGATTGCAGCCGCTGACCGCGGTCAGCGCGACCGCGACGGCCGCCGCCAGCACCAGCACCCGCGCCTTCTCATCGGGCCGGCTCCTGCCCGGTCAAGTGGGCCATCAGCGCCTGCTCCATCAGCGGCAGCTCACTGGCCGAGCAACCGCGCGCGAGCTGCGAGCGGATCCGGCTGAGGTACGCGCGGGCCAGCCGGTCGCGCCGGGTGGTGCAGGCTACGAGCCGCCGGCGCGCGGCGCGGCGGCGCGCCCGCAGTCACGGCGCAGCAGGCGAGCGCGCCACGCCTGGCTGGTCTCAGCGGCCCGCAGCAGCCGGTAGCCCGCGACGACGAAGCCCGCGGTGGCGACCGTGAACAGCGTGGCCGCAACCAGCGCAGCGAGATCGCCCCCGTAGCCCACCGTCGTCAGGAACACGAAGCGAAGCACGCCCAGCAGCCCAATGAACGCGCCGAGTATGCCGGCCATCCACCGCCAGAGTGCCCCGTGCGTATCGCGGTAGTGGTCGAGCGCCAGTTCTCCGGCCGCGAGCAGCGCCAGGAAGAGCCCGGCCCAGCCGTAAGTCTCCAGCTGGCTGCCATCCAGGGCTTCGGCGGCGAACACGCACGCCACCCCGTCGAGCGATAGCGCGGCGGCGGCGAGCAACCATTGCCGTGGCCGGGGCGCGCTCCGGTCTAGCTGCTTGGCCCGCTCCGCCCGGTAGGACAGCTCGGCGTCCCCGACCTTTTTCTCCGCTGCGGTCAGGTCGGCGGCAGCGTGAGTCACGATGTCGGTCGCCTGCCTGGTGTCCGACCACAAGTCCTCGTGCGCCTGACTCGAACCGTTGAAGGCAAGGACCTCAGCCATCACCGCGACCGCGCGATCCGCGGCCCGCTCGTCCGGCGCCGAGGGGGGTACGTCGGGTGACTGCTCAGTTGTCTGCGCTTGCCGTGCAAACTTGCTCATGGCGGGTTCCTCCTGGCTGGCCGTTCGCGCCTGCAACTGCAGGCTGCCAACATCAGGCGCCCTAAATCGACGTCAGAAGCGCGCCAGCCGCGCCAAGAACCCGCGCATGATTGATCTAAAAGCAGCCTGGGCACGCTCAAGCAGCGCCGAGCGGCCGGGCGGGAACGCGATCGCGGCTAACCGCCCGCGCGCTTGGCGCGCCACTCCTGGAGCAACTCGGGCAGCCGCTGCGCCAGGAACTCGTTGAGCGCGGCGGCCTCCGCCAGCACTGCCGCCGCTCCGCTGGCGCGCCCGGCAGCAGGCTCAGCGCCTCCCGCGCGAGGGCAGCCTGCTGCTGGTACTCGGCCGGGTCGAAGCCCTTCGGCTCCAGGCAGGCCGGGTCGATGCTGACCGGTCGACCCGGTCCCCGGCCGCGCGGGTCGCTGCAGGGCGCGGAAGCTCTCGAGCTGCTTCACCGACCCGGTGATCGCGCTGCGGCTCGCGCGCAGCGCCTCGGCCAGGTCAGCGATCGTCTCGGCAGGCGGGTCACAGACCGCGAGGTAGCCCAGCAACCGCCCGGTGACCGGCGGGAACCCGTACTGGCGGGCGTAGAAGCGCCCGGCCCGGTAGGCGAAGTCCAGCTGCGCGGCAGTAGCCATGCGTCAGATCTTACAGTGATGACACAAATACCTGTCATCACCACGCCGGGAGGAGGCGCCGCCCGCGGCCGAGCTGTAGACCGCGTCCCAGCGGAACACGCGGACCGCGATCGCGGTCAGCACCGCGGAGATGCCAAGCAGGATGCCGATGGCCGGCAGCGCCGAGGCCGGCCCTTCGCCGCGCGCCATCACGTCCTGCATGCTGACAACCAGGTAGCGCAGCGGCATCACGTAGGACACGTCGTTGATCCAGGCCGGGGCGTAGTTGAGCGGGATGAACGCGCCGCCCAGGAACGCCATCGGCAGGATGATCGCGTTGGCGACGGCGGTGGCCGCCTGCTGGGTTCGAGCGAACGACCCGACCAGCAATCCGATGGACATGAACGCGAGCGTGCCGCAGGCCACGATCGGTATCGCCATCCACCAGTAGGCCGACAACTGGAGGCCGAAATACGGCAGCGTCGCGATCCCGATGAACACCGCCAACTGGATGAGCGCGACGCCGAGGCTCACGCCAACCCGGGCCAGCACGATCGAGCCGGTGCCAATCGGGGCCAGCCGCAGCCGTCGCAGCAGCTTGGTCTCCCGCCAGCTCACCAGCGTGATGGCGGCGCCGAACGCGCCCCCGGACGCGATCGCCCAGCCCAGCAGGCCGGGGGCCAGATACTGGATCGGCTTGAGCGACTTGTCCTCCACCTGCGCGGTGGTCAGCGAGTAGCCGGCGTGGGCACCGGCCGCCTGCGCGTCGGCCTGCTGCACGATCGAGCCGAACAGGCTCTGCACGAAGCCCGCGGTCGTCTGGTCGGCAATGGAGTAGTGCACGGCCAGGGCCCGGCCCTGCTGCTGCACGGCCGCGTCGTACGTGCCCTTGCGGACGTCACTGAGCGCGCTGGCCAGGCTGGCCGCGTGCGTGATCGACATGACCTTGCCGAGCTGTGCGGGCGCGGCGGCCGTGGCCTGGTCCAGCAGCTGCACCTTGCCCACCTCGACGACGCTGATCTTGGCCGCGTTCGTGTTCTTATACAGCGACCCGAACAGCACCAGAAATAGCACCGGCATCAGAATCGAGAAGAAGAGCGCCGCCCGGTCCCGGGTGAAGCCGCGCAGCATCGCCCGGGACAGGCTGCGCAGGGCCAGCCAGTTGCTCCGCAGTGCGCCGGGGTTCATCCGCGGTACTCCCGTCCGGTCAGCTTCAGGAAGACGTCTTCCAGCGTCGCGCCCTGGACGCGCAGTCCGGCCAGCGCGTGCCGGTCGGCGAGGCTGGACAGGATCGCCGCGGGCTGCCTGGTCGCGAACGTCAGCGTGACCCCGTCATCCAGGACATCACCGGCCGCGCCAGCGCCAGCCGCGCCAGCGCCAGCCGCGACGGCGGCCGCGTCGGCGGCCGACAGCACCCCGGACTCGACGCTGATCCGGACCGGGCTGTCCAGCCCGCGCACCAGGGTCGCGGGCGGGCCCAGCTGCAGGATCTTGCCGTGATCCATGATCGCGACCCGGTCGCAGAGGATCTCGGCCTCGTCCATGTGGTGGGTGGTGAGCACGACGGTCCGGCCGTCGGCGTTGATCTGCCGCAGCAGGTCCCAGAGGTTGCGCCGGGCCTGCGGGTCGAGCGCCCCGGTCGGCTCGTCCAGGAACACCAGCTCCGGGCCGTGCACGAGCGCGCACGCGATGGACAGCCGCTGCGCCTGCCCGCCGGAGAGCTTCTCGGTGCGGGTCCCCGCGCTCTCGTCGAGGCCGACGATGCTGAGCATCTCGTCGGCCCGGCGCGACGACACCCCGTACAACGAGGCGAACGTCGCGATCTGCTCGCGCACGGTCAGTCGTTCGAAGAACGAGGACGCCTGCAGCTGCACCCCGATCCGCGGCAGCAGGGCCGGGTTCCGCGGCCACGGCGGCAGGCCGAGCACGCTCAGCGTGCCGCTGTCTGGCTGGCGCAGCCCCTCCAGCATCTCCAGCGTGGTCGTCTTGCCCGCGCCGTTGGGCCCGAGGATGCCGAAGAACTCGCCCTGCTCGACGTCAAAGCTCACGCCGTCGACTGCCGCCAGGCTGCCGTAGGACTTGCGAAGATCCTGCACCGCGATCGTGGCCGACACGCGGAGCACGATAACACGACATAACTTGAATTACCACGACGTCGTGGCGGAGCCCCCGCGATTGTTATAAGAGCGCGCTAAAGCGGCCACCTTCGCGCCGGCGAGCCAGGTATGTCAGCACGGCCTCAGCCGGTCCGGCGGGCCCGGCGGTTAGCCAGCTCGTCGCTCGCGAGGCCCGACGGGCCATCCCCCTCGGCCAGGTCGGGTGCCTCCGACGGCAGCTCGGCGAGGCTGCCCTCGACCTCCTGCCAGACCCGGCCCAGCGCGATGCCGAAGACGCCCTGACCGCCCTGGAGCAGGTCGACGACCTCGTCCGGGGATGTGCACGCGTACACGCTGACCCCGTCGCTCATGAGCGTGACCTGGGCGATGTCGGCTGACCCGCGCTCGCGCAGGAACTCCACCGCCGACCGGATCTGCTGGAGCGAGATCCCGGTGTCCAGGAGCCGCTTCACAACTTTTAGCACCAGAATGTCGCGGAAGCCGTACAGCCGCTGCGAGCCCGAGCCGGTCGCCGACCGCACGCTCGGCTCCACCAGGCCGGTCCTGGCCCAGTAGTCGAGCTGCCGGTAGCTGATGCCCGCGGCCGTGCAGGCCACCGGGCCGCGGAAGCCGATGTCGTCCGGCATGACCTGGCCGCTGGCGGACGGACCCTCGCCGAACAGCAGCTGCTGCTCGTCGGTCCGCCGCTGCTTGCCAGCAGCACGCTGCTGACCTGCGGAAGCGCGCGTCCTGGACGCTGGTTCGCTGCCCCTCGTCACCGCTACGCCACCTCCGGCCCGGCACGCCGCATGCCGGGTACACCTCTCGCACGTTAGGCTGGCGGGCCCGCCGCGTCAACGATCGCGACGGCGCGTCGCCGCCCTGATCAGGCGGGATTCCGCCAGTTACCAGGGTAGCCCGAGGTCAGGTCGACTTTCCGAAGTCCTCGGGGGTGATCGTGTCGAGGAACTCACGGAACTTCTCGACTTCGTCCTCCTGCTCGTCCGGGATGGCCACCCCCGCCTCGTCCAGGATCTCCTCGCTGACGAAGATCGATGCCCCCGTACGCAGGGCGAGCGCGATTGAGTCGGACGGCCGGGCGCTGACTTCGCGCCCGTTGGAAAAGATGAGGTCTGCGAAGAAGATGCCATCCCGCAAGCGCGGTGATGTTCACGGTGGTCAGCCGGATCTCCAGCGCCTCCAGTACGTCACGCATCAGGTCATGCGTGAGCGGCCGCTGCGGGACCATGCCCTGCTGCGCGAAGGCAATGGCCGTCGCCTCGTTGGGGCCGATCCAGATCGGCAGGTAGCGCTCCCCGTCCGTCTCCTTCAGCAGAACGATGGGGTTGTTGGTGGGCATCTCTACCCGGACGCCGACTACCTCCATCTGCCTCACTGCGGCTCCGTCCTCATCCGCGCCTGCGCGCTGTTCTTAAGCGGATCTGCCTACTGGCATTCCCGTTTGTTCCGGCAGGCATTCCCTTTGTCAACGTACACCCGCAATCGCGCGTGCCCACGCCCCGGACTGGCTCTGCGACGGCCGCGGCGACCCCGTGCGCACCCCCGATCCGCCCGGTCACGCGCTCGCGCCCCCGATGTCCCGGCTGCGCCGCCGCAGCCCGTCGGTGGACATCTCGGGGTCCGCGGCCGAGAGGCTCTCGGGCAGGTGGCCGGCCGGCAGTCCGGCCTCGGCCAGCATGCCCTCGACCAGCGCGCGGTGCAGCTGCAGCACCAGCGTGGCGCAGTCCCGCGCGGTCCGCGCCGCCAGTTCGCGGGCGCCGGCCCCTCGTTGCCGCACGATGGGCGCGACCAGGCTCTCGATCATGGTGCTCTCGCGCTCGGCGGCGGCCCGCACGGCCCGCAGGTGCCGCGCCTCCACGCCGAACGCGGTCAGCGCCTTGGCCGTGACCGCCACCTGGAGCGACTCCGGCGAGTACTGCCGCCCGATCCGCCGGACGAGCCCGAACGTCTCTAGCTCCGTCAGCAGCGCATCGCTCAGGTCCGCCGCGTCCACCAGCTCCCGCCGGCTCAGCAGCCGGCCCGGCTCGCCTGGCTGGGGTTGCATTTCGGGAACGGGGCGGCTGCCTGGCTGCGGTCCGGCTGGCTGGGAGCCGGCCGGACCCGGTCGGCCCCCCGGCTCGGCCGCGGGCGCACCGTCGTGCTGATCCTGCCGGGCCAGCCGTTCCTTGATCACCCGCAGCGGCAGATACTGGTCGCGCTGGGCGGTGAGGATCACCCGGAGCCGGTCCACGTCCTGGCCGCAGAACCGCCGGTACCCGGACGGCGAGCGGGCCGGGGTGATCAGGCCCTCGGTCTCCAGGAACCTGATCTTGGACACGCTGATGTCAGGGTAATCAGGACGAAGCGCGGCGAGGACCTCGCTGATGCCGAGGTAACCGCGGGCAGGCTCGGTGCTCATCTCCCGGCCTACGAGCCGCCGAACTCGGGCCGAGCGCCCGGACCCAGCAGGAAGACGAGCCGGAACTTGCCCACCTGCACCTCGTCACCTTCGTTCAGCTGGGCTTCCTCGATCCGCTCGCGGTTGACGTACGTCCCGTTCAGGCTGCCCACGTCGCGGACAGTGAACCGGCCGCCCTGCCGGTAGAACTCCGCGTGCCGGCGGGAGACGGTCACGTCGTCCAGGAAGATGTCGCTGTCGGGGTGCCGGCCGACGAGCGTCAGGTCGCTGTCGAGCAGGAACTGGCTGCCAGCATTCGGGCCGCGCCGGACGGCGAGCAGGGCCGTGCCCGGCGGCAGGGCCGCGACGGCCGCGGAATCAGCCCCGGTCTCCTCGCTGCCGTCGTCCAGCTCGGTGCCGGCCAGGGAAATGGTAGACGTGGTATCGGCGGGGCGCTCCCCCTGAAGCCGGACGAGCGGGGTGCCGCAGTGCGAGCAGAAGCGGGCGCCCTCCGGATTGGCTTCGCCGCACGCGTTGCAGTAGACGCTGGGCATCAGATCGCCGAGCCTCCCATTGGTCGGGTACGCGACGGGTGCGGGCGTCAGGCCCGTTGCGGCCGAGTGCCGCGTGAAGTCCGGTGGCTGTGTTGGCCTGCTAGGGGTCAACGCTACCTGCGCCGAACCTGACCGGTCCATCCGCCACGCACGCCGCGAATCCCTGGACCGGTACCGGCCCAGGAGCGTCCGCTGCGGGGTGCCCACGGCGCCGCCGCCAGTGCTGTCCGGTCGCCCGGAACCGCGCTGGGAATGGTCGCGACGCCTGCGCCACATTTCTCGCCGCACCTCCGACATGCCGTCATCACTTGTGTGATCAGGCGATTGTCTCACGGCTGAGCGCGGCCTGCCGCCAGTCTGAGGGCTACTGTGCAGGCCCGGAGGATCCGACCGGCGGGTGAGGCCCGGTCCGCCCCGGGGATGAGCCCGCTACCGGCCGGCCCGCTCCACCACGGCGGCCCAGTCGTCCAGCAGCGCCTGCGCGGTGTCCGCGTCCGCGCCCTCGGCCCACAGGTGGGTGACGGCTTCGGAGGGGTCGGGCAGTACCAGGATCCAGCCGCGGTCCGGCTCGATGACGCGGACGCCGTCGGTGGTGTCGATGTCGCGCTCCCCCGCCGCCTCGACGACGGTGCGCATCACCATGCCCTTGGCTGCCCACGGGGTCGGCATCGACCGCTTGAGCAGGTTCGCTTCGGGGATCCGGGCTTTGATCTGGCTGAGCGTCAGCCGGGTACGGGCGACGAGCCCGAGCAGCTGCGCGAACGCCGCGATCCCGTCGATGGAGCGGGAGAAGCTGGGCACGATGAACCCGCCCCGGCCGTCCGCCGCGAAGATCACGTCCTTGGCCGTGGCCGCCTGGTACAGCCCGTGCAGGGAGGTCGGCGTCCACTCCACCTCGACGCCGTGGTAGCGGCAGACGTCCTCGGCCACCCGGGTGGTCGTGACCGGCAGCGCTACCCGGCCGCCGCGCCGCTCAGCGGCGATCAAGTCGAGCACGACCAGCAGCGCGCGGTCGTCGTTGACCATCGAGCCCTTGTCGTCGACCAGCGCGATCCGCTCTCCGACCGGGTCGAACCTGACCCCGAACGCGGCGCCGAACGAGGACACCAGCTCGCCGAGCCGGTGCAGGTCGGCCCGCACGGACGCGAGCGACTGGGTGGGCGACGCCTCGTCCAGCCGGTTGTTGACCGTCAGCACGTCCACGCCGATCTTGCCCAGCAGGCCGGGCAGCACCAGCGAGGTCGTGCCGCCCGCGCAGTCGGCCACCACCCGCAGTCCGGCCCCGTAAACCCCGGTCATGTCCACGCTGGCGAGCAGTTCCTGGGTGTAGGCCTCCACCACTCGCGGCGGGTAGGTCAGCTCGGCGATCTCGCCGGGGAACGCGCGCCGGTACTCCTGCCGGGAGAACACCCGCTCGAGCTTGCGCTGCGCCGACTGGGACAGGTCAGCGCCGTCGGCGTCCATGAACAGGATGTCGATCGACTGCGGGTCGCCCGGCGTGGTCTGCAGCGCGATGCCCCCGCTGTAGTCGCTGCGGGCGGTCTCGAACCTGGCCAGCGGCATCGGCTGGGCCTCCAGGTCAACGACGTTGATGGCGCTCGCGTTCAGCGCTCCGTGCACGGCCCGCTTGAGCGCGCGGGCCGCCCGGGAGGAATCGCGCGAGGTCGTCACCACCGCGCCCTTCTTCAGCGTGCTCGCGTACGCGCTAGCCAGCCGCACGCACAGCTCGGGCGTGATCTCGACGTTGACCAGCCCGGACACGCCGCGGGTACCGAACAGCGTGCGCTGCCCGCGCGACTCCCAGATCACGCTCGTGTTGACCACCGCGCCGGCCTCGATGGTCTTGAACGGGTACACCTTCACCCCGGCCGACAGATAGCTGTCGGGCTCGATCACGCACTCGTCCCCGACGACGGCGCCTTCCTCGATCCTGGACAGGCCCATCACGTCGGTGTTCTTGCCGACGACGCAGCCGCGCAGGGTGACGCCGCGGCCGACGTAGACGTTGTTGTGCACGACCGCGCGGTGCAGGAACGCGCCTTCCTTGACGATGACGTTGTTGCCCACCACGGTGTACTCGCGCAGCTGGGCACCGGCCTCGATCTTGGCGTAGTCGCCGACCGCCAGCGGGCCCTGCAAGATTGCCTCCGGGTCGACCTCCGCGCCCTCGGCCACCCAGACGCCGGGCGACACCTCGAACCCGTCGATCTCGGCGTTCACCTTGCCGGACAGGACGTCGGCCTGAGCCCGCAGGTAGCTCTCGTGCGAGCCGACGTCCTCCCAGTAGCCGTCGGCGACCCAGCCGTACAGGGGCGCGCCCGCTTCCAGCAGTTTCGGGAACACGTCGGCGGACCAGTCGACCACCTCGCCGGCCGGGATCTTGGCGAGCACCTCGGGCTGCATGACGTAGATGCCGGTGTTGACCGTGTCCGAGAAGACCTGACCCCACGTCGGCTTCTCCAGGAAGCGCTGGATCCGGCCGTCGTCGTCGACGATGACGATGCCGAACTCCAGCGGATCGGGCACCCGGGCCAGCGCGACGGTGACGAGCGACTGGTTGTCCTTGTGGAACCGGATCAGATCAGACAGGTCGATGTCAGTCAGCGCGTCCCCGGAAATGACCAGGAACGGCTCGTCCCGCAGCGCGTCCTCGGCGTTCTTGACGCTGCCCGCGGTGCCGAGCGGAATCTCCTCGGTGGCGTACTGGAGGCTCATCCCGAAGTCCTCGCCGTCGCCGAAGTAGTTGCGCACCATCGACGCGAGGAACTGAACGGTGACCACGGTCTCGGTCAGGCCGTGCTTGCGCAGCAGCCGCAGCACGTGCTCCATGATCGGGCGGTTTACCACTGGCAGCATGGGCTTGGGCTGGTTCGCCGTCATCGGGCGCAGCCGGGTCCCCTCGCCGCCCGCCATCACTACCGCCTTCACGGCAGCCGAGCCTCCTCTCTCCTCGCGCCGTCAGGGCGCGCTTTCGCTGGCCGGCCCGGCATGGGTTTCCGCCAGGAGCTGCCGTGCCTGCACGACATAGAGGCCAGCAGCCCACCAGTACAGGGCACTTCCCCAGATCGCGAACATCCAACCGATGATCCGCGTCACCTCGGCGTAGCTGGCGTCGTGCGACCCGAGGAATAGCAGCGGAAACGCGTACAGCAGGCACAGCGTCGCGGTCTTGCCCGCGAAGCTGACTTGCAGCGGGCCCCAGCCGCGCCGCCGCAGCAGGGCCAGCACGACCCCGAGCAGCAACTCGCGCACCGCGAGCACCGCCACCAGCCACCAGGGAATGATGGCGCGCACGGCCAGCGCGATGACGGTCGCGACGATGTAGAGACGGTCGGCGGCCGGATCAAGCAGCTGGCCGAGCCTGCTCTGCTGGTTCAGCGCCCTGGCGATCTTGCCGTCCAGCCAGTCCGACAGGCCCGATGCCATCAGCAGCCCGACCGCCCACCAGTCCCTGGTCGACGTCGGCGCGACCAGCACCAGCCACAGGAAGACAGGCACGCCGAGCAGCCGGGCGAAGCTGATGATGTTCGGGATCGTCAGGATCTGCTCGCCGAGGGGGCCGCCCGCGACGGCAGGCGCAGCCGCCGTACTCGACCGGGCGCCTACCTGTTCCTCGTGCTGGTCCGTCATCAGTCCTCACCCGCGGATACCTGGCCGGGCAGACGCTACCGCCCGCTTCGCCAGCCGCGCCGTCCGCGGCTGCTCCATTGTTTCCTGCTGGCCGGGGTGCAGACTGGCCAGGTGCGCTCTCGCCCCACCGTACCCGCCGGTACACGCCAGCCGCTGCCCGCGGCGCTGGCCGCTGCTTTCCTCGGCACTGCCTTACTTGCCGCAGGTTGCTCGAGCACGTCCGGCGGCAGTTCCACGGGGGCGGCACCGACGGCGACTGCTACTTCTCCGGCTGCGCCCGGCGCAGCCGGAGTCAGCACGGACTGGCCGACATATCACCAGAACCCGCAGCGAACCGGCGTCGCTCCCGGCCTGCCGCCGGCCGGTCCGCTCACGCTTGACTGGTCCAGGAGCCTGGGCGGCGAGGTCGCCGGCCAGCCGCTCGTGGTCGGCAGCACGGTCGTCGCGGCGACCGAAACCGACACGGTCTACGGGCTGAGCCGGACCAGCGGAGCGGTGCTGTGGCGGACCTCCGTCGGTACGCCGGTGCCGCTGTCGCAGCAGCCGTGCGGCAACCTCGATCCGCTGGGCATCACCAGCACGCCGGTCTACGACTCCGGCACCGGGCTGGTCTACGTCGTGGCGCAGGACGGCCGGACCCGGCACGTGCTGGCGGGCCTGCGGCTCACCGACGGCAAGGTCATGTTCACCCGCGATGTCCCGGCGCCCGATCACCAGGCCGCCTTCGACCAGCAGCGCGCCGCGCTGGCCGTGGCCGGCGGGAACGTCTACGTGGCGTTCGGGGGCCACTACGGCGACTGCGGCCCGTACATCGGCTCGGTCGCGGCCGTGCCCGCCTCCGGCCACGGCGCGATCCGCTCGTACGTCCTGCCCACGCCGAAGCAGGGCGGGATCTGGTCCGCGCCGGGTCCCGTGGTGAGCCCGGCCGGCACCATCTACGTGGCGTCAGGGAACGGCGGCAGGCTCTCGCCGCCGTTCGACGGCGCCGACTCGGTGATCGCGCTGACACCGCAGCTGCAGCGCACCGGGGTGTTCGCACCGACGCGCTGGGCCACCGATAACCGCGACGACCTCGACCTCGGCACCACCGCCCCGGCGCTGCTGGCCGACGGCCAGATCCTGCAGGTGGGCAAAAGCGGCATCGGCTATCTGCTCGACGCCGGGCACCTCGGCGGCGTCGGCGGGCAGATCGCCGAGAAGACGTTGTGCGTGGCGTTCGGCGGGGCCGCGGTGCAGGGCACGACGGTCTACGTGCCGTGCCTCAGCAGCGTGCTGGCCGTGGATACGGCCGGCGGGCAGCTGCGCATCCGGTGGCACAGCCCGACCGGGGTCGCGGGCTCGCCCGTGCTCGGCGGCGGGGCGCTGTTCACCGCGGCGCCGGGAACCGGCGTGCTCTATGAGGTGAATCCCGGCTCCGGCGCGGTCGTGCACCAGCTCCAGGTGGCCGGCAAGCTGCCGGACTTCGTCTCCCCCGCGCTGTCCGGCAGGCTGATCCTGATCGGGACGCTCACCGGCGTCACCGCCGTCACCGGCGCCTGACCACGCGCCGAACTCCCGAGCCGGTCAGCCCGGCTCCTCGGCCGGCAGCACATGCAGCTCGACGTCCCTGGCGATCCTGGTCAGCTCGCGTAGCACCGGGTAGCGCCCGGCCGGGCTCGGCACCGCCCGGCTCAGCACCAGCTCGGTCACCTGCTGCTGCCGGGCGTGCAGCGCCAGCGCGGCAGCCGGCGAGGTCCCGGTGAGCACGACGAAGTCGCCGCCGAGCTGCGCGGTGAGGGCCTCGTAGCGGGCCAGCTGCGCGTCCTCGTCCTGGCTGGGCGCCAGCCGGACAGTCGCGGCCGCGAACAGCCCGTCCACCTGCGCCGCCAGCGCGGCCGACCGGCGCAGCAGCAACTCCATCCCCGGCCAGGGCGGCACGCAGGCCAGGATGCTCGGCAGCGCCTCGAGCAGCGCCGGATGATCATCGCTGGCGTACGCGGCGAGTTGCCGCTCGCCGTGCTCGGCGACCAGCCGGAAGGCCCGCTCCCGCTCGGCGGCCAGCCGCTGCGGCTCGTAGGTGGTCGCTAGCGCGTCGGCCACCTCGCCGGCCGGCACGATCTCGCCGCGCCTGACCCGGTCGATCAGGATCGTCGGCGGCACGTCGACTAGCTCGATCTCGTCGGCCAGCGCCAGCAGCCCGCGCTCATCCATGACCGCGCCGTCCAGGCTGCCCAGCAGCACGGTGCTCACGACCGTGATGCCGGCCTCGGCGAGCCTGCGGGCCGCCACGAACCGGCGCTCGGCGGTCGTGGTCCCCGCGGTCAGCTCGTCGATGCAGACGACCTCCGGCTTGCGCGCGAGTACGGCATCGGTGTCGAGCGTGCTGCCGTCGCCGAGCACCTCCAGGTCTTCCAGCTCGGCCGCGACCTGCTCGCGCTCGTGCACGGACACGGCGGCGATCACGACGTCGGTGCCGCGCGACTGGCGCCGGAACGCCTCCTCCAGCATCGCGGTGGTCGTGCCGCAACCGCGTGCGTAGCCGAGGTAGACCCGGACCGCGCCGCGCCGCCGCTCCGCCGGCACCGCGGCCCCCGGCACCGGCTCGGGCGCCGCCGCGGTCGCCGCGGACGCGGCCTGCACATGCAGGTGCACGCCGGGCAGCTGGCTGGCCAGCCGCTCGACCAGCGTGCCGCGCCAGCGCTCGAACAGGCCGGCCGACGGGGCGGGCAGCACGATGTGCCGCACGCCGGTCTCCTGCACCGCCGAGATGATCGCGGCGCTGGCATCGCGGCTGTCGCGCTCCAGCATCGTCGCGCCCGCCGCGATCGCCGCTTCGGCCGCCTGCTCCGGCAGCACGACCGGCGCCTGGCCCGGCTGGCTGAGCCCCAGGACATAGCAGTGCGCACCCCGCCGCCGGGCCAGCCGGACGCCGCGCAGCACCAGCGCCTCGGCGTGCTCGGGCCGCCAGATCACGACCAGCACGTCGTGCCGGTCCCGCGGCCGCTCCGCCCCCGGCCGCGGCACGGACTGCGCGACCAGTCCGAGGCCCACCTCGCGCAGCGCCGCGAGCCGGGCGGGCAGGAACTCCGACCGCAGCGCGGCCGGCACCCGCTCCGCCGGATAGATATTGCCGTGACCCAGCCGCTTGCGCAGCGCCTCCGGCGAGCTGTCCACGAACTGGATCGCATCGATGTCGGCGAGCACGTCGGCCGAGATCGTGGCCGCCGGGGCCGCGCCGGTGATCGCCCGCACCTGATCCTCGACGGCCTGCACGTCGTCCACGTCCGCGGTGCTGATGACGTCAATGCCGGCCGCCCGGAGCGCGCTGATGCCGGCCGCGTGCATACCGAGGTCGTCGACGAGCGCGACCGCGGGCTTGCGGGCCAGCACGGCGGTGAGGTCCATCTCCTGCCCGCCGGTGCCCTCAAGCCGCCGAGGCCGCACCGTCTCGAGGCCGCCGACGGATTCCTCGGTGTGCGGCCGGCCGCGGGTATCGGCGAAGCCGATGACGACGTCCTCGCCCTGCGCCCGCAGCGCCCGGCCCTCGCGCAGCATGGTGTACGTCTTGCCGGCACCGGGCGCGGCCCCCAGGTACACGGTCAGCGACCCCCGCCGCAGCGGCTGCGGCGCCTCCGCGATGGTGGCGCCGATGCCCTGTTCCTCCCGGATGATCTGGCCGCGGGCCGCGTCGAAGGCGTACAGCTCGGCGTACCGGCCCCAGTTCACCGCCACGTCCAGCTGGCTGGCCGCATCTTCCTCGCTGTAGCTGGTGCGCAGGATGTCAGTGAACAGCGCCGCGGGCAGGGTGTCGTCCTGGGTCGCACGCAGGCCGCGGTAGATGGTCCGCACCAGCGGCGCGCGGTCCAGCGAGGCGCGGGCGAAGATCTCCTTGCTGTCCTGGATGCTCGCGCCGGCGAACACCTGTCCGTTCCCGGTCAGCTCCAGCCGGTCATCGCGCAGGTCCGCGAAGCCGAGCAGGAGGAGCGCGTCGACGAGCGGCAGCAGATCGTCGACCTCGAGCCCGAGCGTGTCGGCGAGATCGGCGAGGTCGGCGGCGCCGCCATGGCGGCTGATCAGGACCTCCGCGAGGCCGGACAGGCCGTCGACGGAGGCCTGCGGCAGCGGGGTATCGCTCAGCGTCCCGGCGTCGCCGCCCCCGGCCGCCGCGGCCGGGGTGGCGGCGGCGACCTGCTCGCGCTGCGTCATCATCCGGTAGATCTGGTCCACCAGCTCGTCGAAGTCCGGGGTGCGCCGGCGCCGCGGCCTGGGCAGCGGGTTGACCAGGTCGGCCCGGATCCGGCCGGGGTTGGTGCCGAGGACCAGGATCCGGTCCGCCAGCATCACCGCTTCCTCGATGTTGTGCGTGACCATGACGATGGTCTTCGTCGGGAACCGCTGGCCTTCCCACAGCTCCAGCAGCTCACCGCGCAAGTTCTCCGAGGTCAGCACGTCCAGCGCGCTGAACGGCTCATCCATGAGCAGCGCGGCCGGCTCGACCACGAGGGCCCGGGCGAACCCGACGCGCTGGCGCATGCCGCCGGACAGCTCCTTCGGGTAGGCGCTCTCGTAGCCGTCGAGACCGACGATGTCGATGGCCCGCAGCGCCCGGTCAACCCGCGCCTTCGGGTCCACCCCGCGCGCTTCCAGGCCGAGCTCCACGTTCTGCTGCACGGTCAGCCACGGCATCAGCGCGAACGTCTGGAACACCATCGCGGTCTCGCGGTTCGTGCCGGTCAGCGGCTGGCCGCGGAACAGCACCCGCCCCTCCGTCGGCGCCATCAGCCCGGCGATACAGCGCAGCAGCGTCGACTTGCCGCTCCCGCTGCGGCCGAGCAGCGCGACGAACTCGCCCTCGCGCACGTCGAGGGTGATGTCGTCGAGCACCGGCAGTTCGCGGCCGCCCCGGCCGGGAAACGACTTGCTCAGCGCCCGGACGCTGATCAGCGGTAGCGGGCCGTAGTCCTCGCCCAGCCCGCGGGGCTCGCTCATGCGAGGGCGTATTTCGTCTCGGCCAGCCGGTACAGACGCCGCCAGAGCAGCGCGTTCAGGCCGGTCACGAAGACGGCCATCACCAGCAGCCCGGCGAACAGCTCCGGGTAGGTGCCAGGCAGATGCACGCTGTTCTCCGCGATGAAGGCGCCCAGGCCGCGGGCGGTGTAGACGTGGCCGTGATAAGGAACGTACTCGGCCACGATCGTGGCGTTCCAGGCACCGCCGGCCGCCGTGATCGCGCCGGTCACGTAGGCCGGGAAGATGCCCGGAATGATCAGCCGGCGCCACCGTTCCCACCCGCGCACGCCGAGATTATCGGTGGCCTCCTTCAGGTCCGACGGCACGGCGCTCGCGCCGGCGATCACGTTAAAGAGCACGTACCACTGGGTGCCGAGGGCCATCAGCAGGATGCTGCCGAAGTTCAGGCTGATGCCCAGGTCCAGGAACACCACCATGGCGAACGGGAAGATGAAGTTCGCCGGGAAGCTGGCCAGCACCTGTACGACCGGCTGCATGAACTGCGCCACCCGCGGGTTGAATCCGATCCAGACCCCGACCGGCACCCAGGCCAGTGAGGACGCCGCGACGACGACCGCGACGCGCAGGAAGGTGAAGAAGCCGTCCGCGAAGGCGGTGCCGAAGACGGCCAGGCCGTCCGAGCCGGAGTTGATGTAGGCCAGCATGCTGTAAAGGCCGTAGACCAGGCCGAGGCCGACGACCGCGAAGAACGCGATGTCAGCGGCGCGGCGGCGGGCGGCGTGCGTGGCCAGGCTCTGGTCGTCGACGCCGGTCAGCAGCCCCATAGCCCGGTTCACTGGCTCGGCCACCGCGCGCCTGCCCCGGCCGAGCACGGCCGGCCAACTCGAGCGCCGCAGCGCGGTGAGCACCAGCGACTTCGCCTTCTGGCCGCCTTCGGACTGCTCGACCCGGAACTTATCCACGTAGGCGACCAGCGGCCGCCAGAACAGGAAGTTCACCACCAGGATCATGATGATCATCGTGGCGATGCCGAGCCCGACGTGCCCCAGGTTGCCCTGCCGCTCGGCTACGCCCACGTACGAGCCGATGCCCGGCAGCGTATACAGCCCGCTGTGCGGCACGGTGATCGCCTCGGACGCCGTCAGGAAGAACCAGCTGCCACCGAAGCTCATCATGCCGTTCCACACCAGGCCGATGGCACCGCCGGGGACGTCGAGGGTCCAGAACCGTTTCCACCTCGACAGTCCCATCAGCCTGCTTGCCTCGTTGAAGTCCGAAGACTGGCTGATCAGCGAGTAATAGAAGGAGAACGTGATGTTCCACGCCTGGGAGGTGAAGACCGCGAAAATTGCCGCACACTCGAGGCCGAGTTCTGAACCCGGAAACAGGGCAACGAAAAACACGACCGTGACCGCGAGGAACCCGAGCACCGGCACCGACTGCAGGATGTCCAGCGCCGGGATCAGGACCCGCCGCCAGCGCCGGCTGCGCGCGGCCGTGTAGGCGTAGCCCAGGCTGAAGGCGTAGGAGAAAAACAGCGCGATGAACATCCGCAGCAGGCTGCGCGCGGCGTAGTACGGCAGCTGGGCGGGCGAGGTGTCGAACGTCGTGGCCTGGTGCACCGGAGCCTTGGCGCCGGCCCCGACCCGGACGATCAGGTAGATCAGCAGCACCACGGCGAGCCCAACGGCGACATCCAGCGGGCGGAACCTGAGCCTGTTCAGGTTGTCCCTGCTGGGATATGTCGGGGTGACCGCCACCTCGGCGCTCCCATCAGGTCAGCAGTGGCACCAGGTCAAATCATGCCGGAGGGGCGGCACCGGCCAGGCGCGACCCCGCCTGTCTCATTCCCCCGCCGAGCACCACCTCTCACTTCCGCGACCGCAGGCTGTGAGGACACTCAGGGAAAACCCAGGCAAGTCCTAGGCATTTGCGGCGCAGGTGCCAGGAACCGTCCTTACGGTCTGATCAGCCTGCCGCACCTGCGGCGGGCTCACGACCATAGAACGCGAGGAACTGGGATGCGTCTCCCCAAGTCAAGGCTAGTCACGGTCGCTGCCGTGGCCGGCACGGCGTGCGCGCTCGCGGCCAGCGGCGCGGCGTTTGCGAACCCGACGACCGGCTGGACCAAGTCGGCCCCGGCGATACCCCATGTGTTCACGAACGCCACCCCCGCGCTGGCGAGCTACGAGCTGAACAACCAGTTCGGGACGTTCGTCGCCTGGAAGGGCCAGCGCGACAACAACATCATGTACCGGGCCAAGTACCACGGTAAGTGGACGGCCATCGCCACCATCCCCAGCGCGCACTCCAGCCTCGGCCCGGCGGCCGCCCTCTACACTGACGCCCGCGGCAGGCCGGCCGAATTCGTCACCTGGCGGGCCCTGCACACCAACACGATCTTCTACGCGACCGGCGAGATCGGCGCCAAGAAGATCTTCTGGACCAAGCCCCGCAGCATCGCCGTCAAGGGCGACAAGCTCGCCTTCAGCGACACCGGGCCGGCCGTGCTGTTCCCGCTGAACGCCCCCAACGCACGCGTCATCGTGGCCTGGCGCGGGCCTGGCCACCACGTCCGGTACGAGCTCGGCACGCCGGGCACGGGCAAGAACGCTCGCCTGTTCAGCTTCACCTCCTCGGCCTGGATCAGCGGCAACACCACGCTGTCCAAGACCACCACCAGCACCACGCCCGCTCTGGCCGAGGTCATCGGCACGAACGGTAACGGCACGATCTACGTGTTCTGGAAGGCCGATGGCAGCGGCAAGGCGATCAGCTACGCCAGCACCACCGACAGCAAGACCACGGGCCTCGGCGGCGGCAAGTACCTGCCGTGGAAGCTGCTCGGCGGTGTGCCGAACGCAAGCTCCACTTCCGGCCCGGCGGCCTCGGACACCAGCGTGCACGGCACCGGTCCGCTGCTGCTCGTCTACAAGGGTCCCGGCGGCGAGAACATCCGCTGGCAGACCCTGAGCGGCGGCGTCTGGAGCGGCTTCTCCTTCGTCAACGGTCACGACAACAAGACCACGATCAGCCCCGCGCTCCTGAACAAGACGATGGCGAGCGTGTCCCCGACCAGCAGCGGAGCGATCTTCCTGCACGGCTTCCTCGGCTGACCGGCTGGCCAGCGCGAATAACGGGCTGCGTGTTCGCGCCCTGACCAGTACGACGCCTCCCGGCGGTCGCCGGGAGGCGTCGCTGGTCTTGTGCTCCCAAAAACCAGTACGACGCCTCCTTGCGGTCGCCGGGAGGCGTCGCTGGCCTTATGCGCAGGTCACTGACCGTGCATAGGCGGGCGGCTCGCCGGGCATGATCACCAGACCGTCGGCGCGGGGGGCACTGGCGGGCATCCGGGGGGCAGCAGTGAACGCCAGGGCACTGGAGACGCTGCTTGCCGTCACGCTGGTGGCCGCGCTCGCGCCGGTCATCGTCGCGGCGCTGCCCGGTCCGAAGATTCCCCAGGTCGTGATCCTGATCCTGGCCGGGATCCTGATCGGTCCGCAGGGGCTCGGGCTGGGTGACACCGCCAGCGTCCAGCTGCTGGCCAACATCGGCCTTGGCTTCCTGTTCCTGCTGGCCGGCTACGAACTCGACCCCAGGCAGTTCCGGGAGCGGTCCGGGCGGCTGGCCATGGTCGGCTGGGCGGTCAGCGCGCTGCTCGCCGTGGCGGCCGTCGGCATCCTCGCCCATCTGCACCTGGTGCGCGACTTCGTCCCGATCGGCCTGGCCCTGACCACCACCGCGCTCGGCACGCTGCTGCCGATCCTGCACGACAACGACATGGTCCAGGGCCGGTTCGGCCGGTACATCCTGGCCGCGGGCGCGGTCGGCGAGCTGTTCCCGATCGTCGCGATCTCGCTGTTCCTGACCAGGCGCAACCAGTTCGTGGCGCTCGGATCGCTGCTAGCCGTCGGCGCGGCCGCGCTGCTGCTGACGACGGCACCCGAGATCATCGGCAAGCGCCGTCTGGATCTACTGGTCCAGCAGGGCCAGCGGGCCACCGCGCAGTCGACGCTGCGCTGGTCGATCGTGCTGCTGGTGCTGCTGCTCGTGGCCGCGGAGAAGTTCGGCGACGACGTGGTACTCGGCGCGATGCTGGCGGGCATGGTCCTGCGCAGCTGGACCCGCCGGATGGACATGGAGGTCCAGCACCTGGAGGACAAGCTGGACGCCGTCGGCTACGGCATCTTCATCCCGGTGTTCTTCGTGTCCTCCGGCATGACACTCGACGTGCGCTCGATCCTGGCCAACCCGGACCGGATGGTCATCTTCCTCGGGCTGCTGTTGCTCGTGCGCGGCGTGCCGTCGCTGGTGGTGTACCTCAAGGTGCTGCCGCTGCGGCAGCGGCTGGAGATGACGTTCATCACGGCGACCACGATGCCGTTGCTGATCGCGCTGGCCGCGATCGGGCTCAGCGACGGCGTGATGCGCCCGCCAACGCCGCCGCGCTGGTCGGCGCCGGGGTGCTGTCGGTGCTCATCTTCCCGGCGATCGCGGCCATGCTGCACAAGCGCGGCCGTCGGGCGAGGCCGGGCACGGCCGAGCGATCACGAGCGACCCCAGCCCGAACGGAACGGGCCCGACCGGGACGAGTACCGCCCCGCCGGACCCCGGCGACGGCCACGGGCACGGCATCGCGGCCTATCGCTAACGCGAACCATCAGGCAGCGGCGTACCCCGGCACAACTGCCGAGCAGGGCAAGCTGAGCAACCCGCAGGCCGCCACCAGACAGGCGAGCTGCCCAGGCCCCGCAGGCGGGAGCCGCCTGGCCGACCGGACAGGTGATCTTCCGCCTCAGCCAGGATGCGGCGGGTCTCTTCCGGCCGGGTGTTACGAGGTTTCCAGGTACCGGCCGCTGAGGAACAGCGAGAGCTAGCTGCGCTCGTGAATGAAGGCGGCCAGCGCGCTCAGGCTCTGCAGCGCGTCCAGGTTCAGGTCTTCGGCGGCCACGTCGACGCCGTAGCGCTCGTGCACCCGCCGCAGCAGCCGGGCGCCGGACAGCGAGTCCAGGCCTGCCTCGCCGCCGAACAGCGGCGTGTCGGGCGGCAGCGCCGCCAGCTCGGGGTGCCCGGTCACCTCGGCCAGCAGTTCCGCCAGCTCGCCGGCCAGGCTCACCGCGCTCCGTCCCAGCCGGTGAGCCACTGCGGCACCGGCGGCAGCGAGCCCTCCAGCGACCGGCTGAACTCCGCCCGGCCGCCGGCCGTCGCCGAGCCAGGCGCGGCCCGCAGCCCGGCCGCGGCGAGCGCCAGCCGCAGCGGCACGTTCCGGTCCGTGACCAGGCATGGCACGGTCAGCCCGGTCGCGCCCGCGGCCGCGGCGGCCCGGCAGAGCCAGCCGAGGACCGCGTCCAGCACGCCGCGGCCGAGGGCGCGGCAGCTCATCATCAGCACCGGCACCGGCCAGCGGCCCTGGCCGTTGCTGGCCAGCACGGCGCAGCCCACGATGCCGTCGTCGCCGTAGCGGTCATGCAGCGCGACGGTCGCGACCAGGTGCGCGGGCGAGGACACGAGCGCGGCCAGGTCGTCCTGACTCAGCGCGACATCGCCGGAGTTGAGCTGGCGGGTGCGGACCGACAACTCGTGCAGCCGCGGCAGGTCCGCGGCGCTGGCCTGCCGGATCGTGATCCGTGTGCCCGCGTGCCGCAGGAACTCCTCGCGGCTGCCACCGAACGCCGCGGCCTCGGCCAGTCGCCGCTGCCTGGCCGCGTACATCTCCGCCCGGCGGCGTCCCTCGGCGGTTAGCACCGGCGGGCTGAAGTCGGGCCACTGCGGCGCCTGCACGGCGTCTTCGGGGGTGAGCACGAGTACCTCGGGCAGCGCCGCGGCCACCTCGGCTCGCTCGATCATGTCGTCGTCGACGAACGCCAGCGCGTCGGTGGCCACGTCGAGTTCGGCCGCGATCGCGCGGACCGACGCCGCCTTGCTGTCCCAGCCGCACCGCGCCGCCGCGAACTGCGCGCCGGTCGCCGCCTGCACGTACCCGGCCGCCTCGGGCGGGTTCCGGCTGGCGAGCGCGTGCAGGATGCCGCGGCCGGACAGCTCAAGCAGCACGGCGGCCAGGTCCGGGTCGGCGGGCGGCGGCTGCCCAGGCGACTCCAGGTAGACACCGTCGAGCAGGGTGTTGTCGATGTCCCAGACCACGCACTTAATCACTGACTCGTTAGCCACGGGCAGGACCTGACGGTCTGCGCTCCATGGTCAGGTGCGTGGCGGTGAAGCCGAACTTGCGGTAGAGCGCGCGCATGCCCAGGTTGCCCGCGTGCACCTTGCCGGTGAGCTGCGTCAGCCCGGCCTCGTCGGCGGCCGCCAGCACGGCCGCCATCAGCAGATCGCCGATGGCCGCGCGGTCGGGGACGTCCGCCACGGCGAGCGAGCGGAAGTTGCCGTACTGGTCGCCGGTCAGCGAGTTGGTCCGCGCGGACAGCCAGGCCCAGCCCAGCGGCACCTCCGGGGCCGCGTCCGCGGCGGCCACCAGCGTTACCTCGCCGGGCTGGCCGAGCGCGCGGCTGATGCGCTTGCGGTGCATCGCCGGGTCGGTGACCGCCTCATCGGCGAAGGACACGATCGCGATCTCAATCTCGTAGCCGACGAGCGCATCCAGGTCCGCCTCGGCTGCCGGGCGGACGCGGTATCCGGTCACCGTGTTCCCCGTCACGGGCGCACCAGCGCGAGCGGCCGGAACGTCGTCCCGCCGCAGTCCGGGCAGCCCGCCGCCTGCAGCGCGGCGATCTGCGGCCACCGGGCGCCGGGGCCCACCTCGTGCACGGCCTTGCAGGTCGCGCACCGGTACGGCCGCAGCGTGGCGGCGCGGTTGTCGGCCGTGTATAGCGAGCCGTCGTAGCGGCCGGGGACGAGCGGCTTGGCGGCGGCCGTGCTGCGCAGGTGGTACAGGTTGCTGGTGCCGGCCAGGATCCCGGCGCCCAGATACTCGTTGAAGCCGGCGGTCAGCGACCGGACGGCGAGGCCCATCGCCGCGACGGACCGCTGCACGGCGAGCGTCTCGTCCGGCCGCCGGGCGCCGAAGGAAAAGAAGACGTGCCGCCCCGGCGCGGGCGCCAGCGCGCTCACCGCTCTGGACAGGAACAGCTCGGCGCCCGCCACCGTGTACGGCGGGTCGGTGACGGCGACGTCGAAGCCGCCCAGGAGCCCGTCCGGCAGGGGCTCGCGCAGGTCGTGCCGCACCAGCTCGGCGGTGCCGCCGGCGGCGGCGACCTGCTGGCCGGCCCAGTCGAGCACCGCCTCGTCGGTGTCGATCACCGTCAGCCGGCGCACCATCGCCGGGTTCCCGGCCCACGCCGCGAACCGGGCAATGGCGACGGAGATCAGGTCATCGTCGCCGAGCAGAACGATCCGCTGCCCGGCCAGCGCCCTGGCTTCGTGCATGCGCAGCACCCGGCTGATCTTGGTGGGCACCGTGCAGTGCGTCTGATCCAGCTCGGCGCGGGCGCCCGGCGCCCCGTCCGCGGCCGGCTGGAGTTGCTCGGCCAGCCCGGCCAGCTCGGCCGGGATGACGACGCCGCGGCCGCCGCAGGCCGGGCAGCTGGCCCGCACCGCGGCGCCGCCGGTCACGGCCTCGACCGCCGCTCGCCCGGCGGCCGTGAGCCGGACCGGGCGCTGGGTGTCGACAATGCCGCGCTTGCGCAGCTCGCCGCAGGCCGCGGCGACGATCGGGACCGGGAGCTCAGCCAGCCGGGCGACCTCCCGGACCGCGGCTGGCTCGGCGGTCAGCAAGGCCGAGAGAATGTCGCGGATGCCCGCTTCGCCCTCCGCGAGCCCTACCGCCGCGGCGACCTCCGTCACCGCTGTGTCCACGTCCATGACCGTACGGTATCGTCGCACATCATGCCGGGTGCTGTTCCCATGTCCGCGGGGGGTTCCGGGGGGTCGTCCCCCTGGGCAAGCACGGTCGCGGGGGGTTCCGGGGGGTCGTCCCCCCGCCCAAGCACGGCCGGGGGGTCGTCCTCCCGGGCCGGCCTTCGAAGCGGCGAGCAGCTACGCGGACCTGCGCAGGCAGGAGGCTGTTTCGCCCAAGCGCCTCTACGCCATCGACGCGCGGTGCACCGCGCAGTCCCCGGTTACCGACGTGCAGCAACTGACGGACCTGGCCGTGGCCGCGGTGTCGGCGGGGGGCGGGCACGTGCTGGACGTGAGCCACGTCATCTTTCCGAACGGCGCCATCACCCTGGTGCTGATCCTGGCCGAGTCGCATCTGAGCATCCATACCTGGCCGGAGGAAAACCTCATCGCGATCGACCTGTTCAGCTGCGGCGCGATCGACGGCGAGCGAGTCATGGCCGAACTAATTGCCGGACTGCGGCTCGACGGTGCCAGCGTTAAGACGGTCGAGCGCGGCCTCCCACCGTCCGGCCCGGCGGCGTTCTAGTGTCGCGTGCTGTAAGTTGATTTACGGTCTGATGCGCGGGACAATGATGGAGTACGTCCTTTGCTCCTGCGCTGATCCTGCGTGAGGGTGACCGTCAGCGGCTGGCTGATCTGGCGACGCTGCCGAGCGTGCGTTCTGGGCTGGCGAAGCGGGCCCGCTGCTACGGGCGGCTTGCGAAAGCAATGACGTGCCCATCCAGGTCGAGAGAATAGGCCGCCTTGTCGCCCCAGTTCCGTTGCCTCAATGGCGACAGCTCGCGCGCTCCGGCTGCCAGCGCCCGGGTATGGTGGCCGCCGGGGTCATCCACGACAAGGTACAGCTCGCAGCGGGGTACACCTCGCCCCGATGCGGGATCGGGCAGCGCAGGACCCAGCAGCGCCCTGATGCCGGCCTCGGGCATCAGCCCAAGCACTGTCCCCCGAGTCAGCGTGAGCTCGGTCATTCCGGGGGCGTCGAGTGACGGGGACTGGCCAAGCACCCCGGTCCAGAATGCCCTCGCGGCGGCCTGATCGACCACGTACAGGATGAAGTGGGCCGTTGCGGCCATGTCAGCACCGCCGCGCATGCCGCGTCCATTGGTGGCTGCCCAGGCAGTTCACACGCCCGCAGGGGCCACCCAGAGTTACCTGAGGTCACGTTCCGTAGTATCTGGCCGTGAGGAGCGCGCGTGCTTTGGGGGGCACGCGCAGACCGCCGGCAGTGCCTGCTCCCCGCGACGCCATGACCTACACCGAGAGGCCTGACTCGTGGGCAACGACGTTGTGCTGGCCCTGGTCATCATCACCGGGCTGGCCTTCGACTTCACCAACGGCTTCCACGACACCGCCAACGCGATGGCGACGTCCATCGCCACCAGGGCGCTGAACCCGAAGGTCGCCGTCGGCGCTGTCCGCCGCGCTGAACCTGGTCGGGGCGTTCCTGTCGCTGAGCGTGGCCGCCACGATCGCCAGCGGCCTGGTCGATACCGGCCTGGTCACGCTCACCGTCGTGTTCGCCGGGCTGGCCGGCGCGATCATCTGGAACCTCATCACCTGGCTGTTCGGCATCCCGTCCAGTTCCTCGCACGCGCTGATCGGCGGTGTCATCGGCGCGATGCTGGCCGCGGCCGGCTCGCACGCGGTGAAGTGGCAGGGCCTGGTGTCCAAGGTCATCGTCCCGGCCGTGCTGTCGCCGTTCATCGCCGGGCTCGTCGCCACCATCGGCACCTACCTGGTCTACCGGATCGCCCGGGCCATGCGGGCCGAGAGCCGCGGGGCACGGCTTCCGGATCGGCCAGATCGGCTCAGCGTCCCTGGTCTCGCTGGCGCACGGCACCAACGACGCGCAGAAGACGATGGGCATCATCACGCTGGCGCTGATCGCCAACGGCACGCTGACGGCGAGCGCCACGACGCCGTTCTGGGTGGTCGTGGTCTGCGCGGTCACGATCGCGGCCGGCACCTACCTCGGCGGCTGGCGGGTCATCCGGACGCTGGGCAAGGGCCTGGTCGAGATCGAGTCACCGCAGGGGTTCGCCGCCGAATCGTCCTCGGCCGCGATCATCCTGCTGTCGACTCACTTCGGCTACTCGCTGTCCACCACGCAGGTCGCGACCGGCTCGATCCTGGGCTGCGGCCTCGGCAAGAAGGGCGCCGAGGTCCGCTGGCACGTGGCCGGGCGGATGGCGACCGCGTGGGTGATCACGCTGCCCGCTGCGGGCGCCATGGGCGCGATCAGCTTCTACCTCGCCAACGGGATCGGCGGCACCGCGGGCGTCGTCGTCGGCCTGCTCCTGCTGATCGCGATTGCCGGGCTGATCTACGTCCGGTCGCGCGCGACCACGGTCAACGCGAGCAACGTCAACTCCGAGTGGCAGGGTTCGGTCAAGCCAGCCGAGCCTGCCGCACCTCCGCCGCGCAGCCTGACGGGAGGTCCGGCATGAGCCAGTGGATCGACTACAAGGCACTCTGGGAGATCGTGGTCGTCGGCCTGCTCGCCGGGGCCGGCCTGCCGGCCGTCTTCGCTCTCGGGATGCGCGCGCTGGCCATCCCGGGGAAAGGCCACGTGCGCACCTCGGAACACGAGCTTGTCGGCGGCAATCCGGTCGGGATCGCCGTCGCCGCGCTGTGTTTCCTGATCGTGCTCGGGGCCATCGGATACGGCATCTACATCATCGTCGCCAGCGGTCACAAGTGATCCGGAGGATCGCACTATGCCCACATTCCTGTCCGACATCCTCGGCTGGCTGCGCGCGGGCTACCCCGACGGCGTGCCCGAGCGCGACTACATCCCGCTGTTCGCGCTCCTCGGCCGACATCTCACCGACAACCAGGTGCAGCAGGTCGCCGATCAGCTGGCGGGCACAGACGACCCGCACTCCCGGCAGACCATCCACGCGGCCATCAACTCGGTGACGAACCAGCCGCCGCGTGACTCCGACATCAACCGGGTGCGAGCGCATCTGGCGGCGGGCGGCTGGCCGCTGGCGCGGCCGGACGAATTCACCTGAGTCACGCCGCCCGTCCTCGGACGGGTACAGGGGGGCGGGCGGCGTGCGCAGCTAGCCGGACGCGGCGACCGACTAGCCGCGCCGATAACGTGACTACCGCCGCGCATCCCGGAAAGATGCGCACCGGAGGTCACCGTGAGCGAGCGCGAATTTGACGTAGTCGTCATCGGCATGGGTCCGGGCGGCGAGCACGTCGCCGAGGAACTAGCCCGGGCCGGGCTGGCCGTCGCCGCGGTGGAAGACAGCCTCGTCGGCGGCGAGTGCCCGTACTGGGGCTGCGTCCCGTCCAAGATGATGATCAGGGCGGCCAACTTGCTGGCCGAGGCCCGCCGCATCCCCGGCATGGCGGGCGCGTCCTCGGTGCTGCCCGACTGGGCGCCGGTCGCGCGCCGGATCCGGGACGAGGCCACCGACAGCTGGGATGACCAGGTGGCCGCGGACCGCTACACCGACCTCGGCGGCACGCTGTTCCGCGGCCATGGGGTCATCACCGGCCCGCACCGGGTCAGCGTCGGCGGCGATACCCTCCTCGCGCGGCGCGGGATCGTCATCAACACCGGCACCGTGCCCGCCATCCCGCCAGTGCCTGGCCTGGCCGGCACGCCGTACTGGACCAATCATGAGGCGATCGAGACCGAGCAGGTGCCGCAGTCGCTGATCGTGCTGGGCGGCGGCCCGATCGGCGTGGAGCTGGCCCAGGTTTTCGCCCGGTTCGGCGCGCAGGTCACCGTCGTGGAGATTGCGGACCGGCTGCTGCCGGCCGATGAGCCGGAGGCCGGCGCGGTGCTGGCCGAGGTGTTCGGCCGGGAGGGCATCTACGTCTGCACCGGAGCTAAGGCGGAGTCGGTCGCGCACTCCGGATCCGCGTTCACCGTGACAATGGCCGGCGGCACCGCAGTGTCCGCGGAGCGGCTGCTGGTGGCGACGGGCCGCCACAGCGACCTCGCCGCGCTGGGCGTCGGCACCGTGGGCCTGGACGAGTCGGCCGCCGCGATCGCCGTCGATGACGAGCTGGTCGCCGCGCCCGGCGTCTGGGCGATCGGCGATATCGTCGGCAAGGGCGCGTTCACCCACATGTCGATGTACCAGGCCGAGATCGTGATCGCCTCGATCCTGGACCGGCCGCACCACCCGGCCGAGTACCACGCGGTGCCCAGGGTCACCTTCACCGACCCGGAGATCGGCGCCGTCGGCCTGACCGAGGCGCAGGCCCGGTCGCAGTTCGATCGCGTGCAGGTCGGCGTGACGCAGCTGCCTTCGTCGGCCCGCGGCTGGATCCACAAGGCCGGCAACGACGGCTTTATCAAGGTCGTGGCGGACGCTGATCGAGGTGTCCTCGTCGGCGCCACGTCGGCCGGGCCCATGGGCGGCGAAGTGCTGAGCATGCTGACACTGGCCGTGCACGCCGCGATCCCGGTGCGGCGGCTGCGCGAGATGATCTGCGCGTACCCGACGTTCCACCGCGCGGTGCCCGATGCCCTCGCTCAGCTGGAGGCCGGCGCCACCCGGTACTGATAGCCGTGGTGGTCGGCGAAACCGAGCTTTGCGTATAGCGCCCGCGCTCCCGCGTTGTCGTCCACGACCTGCAGGTATAGCCGGTCGGAGCCGCGGCGGCGGGCCGCGGCCGCCAGCGCCGCGGTCACGGCCGCGCCCAGACCCCGTCGCCGGCACCGCCCGTCGACCTCGATCGCGGTCAGGCCGGCCCAGCGACCAGCGCCCGCCACCCGGCCGATCGCGATGGTGGCCCCGTCCGCCCGGACCGACGCGAACGCCTGCCACGGCGCGGACATCAGCACCTGCCGGGCGACCGGCGGCAACTGCGCGCCGCCGTAGTGGTAGCGGCCCAGCCAGGCCGCGTCCGGCTCTTCGTCGATCTCCACCCGGACCAGATCACCGGCTGGCCCGCCGCCCGGCCCGGCCGGTTCGGCGCCCGCGCCGGCCGGTTCGGCGCCCGCGCCGGCCGGATGGCTCGCCGCCACGGCGTCGGCCGGCGCGATCATCACGGTCGCCGGCCGGGCCCGCGGCGTCCAGCCGCGCCCGGCCAGCAGCACGTCCAGCTCGCTGCGGTGCGGCTCCCCGGCCGGATACGGCACGGCGATCATCGCGGGCAGGCCTCTGGCGCCGTACCAGCTCCGGACCAGCTCGGCCGCGGTGGCCAGCGGCATGCCCGGGTCACCAGCCGCGAGCGCGCTGTTGGCTCGCCCGGTGAAACCCGCCGCCGCCCGCAGCAGCCAGCCGCCAAGCGGCTCCTCTTCTAGGCCCCGCCAGCCGGGCGCAGCCGCGCGCTCAAGCTCGTCGATCGAAACCACCCGGAAAGTCTCCCAGGCGCCGGCGGCCCGCCGCCTCGCGCGGGTCATGCTCATGATCACGGAAGATCCGGCGTCAAGACTGACACCGGATCTTCCGTCATGTCTCGCGGCCCTTACCGAACCGCCCGAGCTCGCGTAGTATCGCGAATGGCGGAACTCGCCGTAGGTGCGAGCCGCCATCAGGAGAGCGATGAGTATCGCGCGGTCATTCGCGGCGGCGCCGATGGCGCTCGCCGCTGGCTGGCAGCTACTGTCGCAGCCGCATTCAGGCTCGTCCGCCATGCTCGCGGTCGCGGCCGTCGTGCTCGCCAGCCTGGCGCTCGCGCTGCTGGCCCACGGAACCCGGCTCGGCTCCGCCGTCACGACCGGCCCGCTCACCAGCCGCGCCAGCGCCCTGCGGGCAAAATCGGCCGGTGCGATCTTCCAGCGCCAGCGCGATCCAGACGCAGCTGGCCATGTCCGGGCCAGAGCGCCCGGAGCGGTCCCGGCGACCGCCTGACTTCCTGCGTCGCGAGCTGTCGGCGCTCCGCGCCTGACTGACCTGACCCACACCGGGCCACCTTCAGGCGCGCGCTGACTCGGTCGGCTGGCAACCGCCGCCCCGGGCCACCCGCCCGGACGCGGTCATCCGCCGTTGGCTGGGGCTGCCCGCCCGGCTAGGTCATCCACCGCCGGCCCGGTCTCGCCGACGGCCCAGTCTCGCCCGGCTCCGATCGACCGGCGCCTGGCCGGCCCCGCCGGCCCGCCGCGAGCCAACCCAGCCCGGCGCAGGAATCCGCAATCGCGCGGTCGTCTCCAGCTGTCATCTCCGTCCGACTGACCCGCTGGAGGGTTTCGCCATGTCGTCTCTGTTCGCCGGCCCGATCGCCATCGCCTACCACATCGTGACCTGGCTCAGTCAGGTCGTGACCCCGCTGACCGGCGGGCTCGCCACCGCCGCCGCCATCGTCGCGTTCACGATCGCGGTCCGGCTGCTGTTGTCGCCGCTCACTTTCCTCGGCATGCGCGGCCAGGCGCGTATCGCCGCCGTGCAGCCGCGCGTGGCCGAGCTGCGGGCAAAGTACGCCCGCCAGCCGGACAAGTTGCAGGCCGAGCTCAGCGCGCTGTACGCGGGCGAGGCCGGCGGCATGCTGACGGGCTGTCTGCCGCTGCTTTTGCAGCTGCCGTTCTTCAGCGTCATGTACCGGCTGTTCCTGTCCGGCACGGTCGGCGGCAAGGCCAACGAGTTGCTGCACCGCACCCTGTTCGGCACTCCGCTGGGCAGCCACTGGCTGTCGGGGCCAGGTCCGGTCAGCGGCCAGGGCCTGGTGTTTCTCGGCTTGTTCGCCCTCCTGGCCGTGATCGCGTGGCTGTCCGCGCGGGCTGCCCGGTCTGCCGCTGTCAGCCCGGCCGGGCTCGCCCCCGCGCCCCGCACCAAGGCCGGCACCGCCAAGGCCGGCACCGCCAAGACGCCCGCGAAGCGAGCAGTCAACCCGGCCGGACTGACCGTGATCACCAGGCTGCTGCCGTTTACGACTTTGGTCATCGCCGCGTTCGTGCCCCTCGCAGCCGGGCTCTACCTGCTGACGTCTACCGCCTGGACGCTGGCCGAGCGGGTGGTGCTGCGGCGGCGGATCGCGCCGCCGGTTAACGGCGCCGTGGCTGTCCCGACGGCAGGTTCTGCTCGGTGAGACCCAGGCCGCCGGCCAGCCGCCGGAGCAGGCTGGTCAACTGCTTCTGCTCGGCTGCGGTGAGGGGGCCGCCAAGCGCGGCCTGATGCGCGCTGGTCACCACCCGAACCTTCGCCAGCATGTCCCGGCCTGCGTCGGTGAGGAACAGCCCGTAGGACCGGCGATCTGCCGGGTTCCGCCTGCGCTCGACGAAACCACGGTCCTCGAGGTCGTCCACCAGGAAGACCATCTGGGTCGGGTTGACGCCCACCAGCTCGCCGATCGCCTGCTGCGACTTCCCCTCATTCGCCGCGAGCCTCGTCAGCATGCCGACGTGTCGCGGTTCGACACCGAGCGGCGCGAGCTGCTCGGCGAACTGGCGGGCAACGTAGGTACCGAGCTGGACCAGCAGGAACGCGAATCCGACGTGGCCCGGTTCCGCCGGGTTCTCACTCATACGGCCGATACTATCAACCAGTGATATGGTTTCGAGTCGAGATAATCTCGACTACGGAGGCATTCGCATGGCGTCGGCAGTCACTACCGCGAGTTCAAGCCCGTCCGCGCGCGACCTGACCCGACTGCGCGGCCAGAGCTTCGGGCTGCTCGTGCTGCTGATCGTGCAGTTCGCCATCGGGATCGTGGTCAACCTCTACGTCACCGTGCCGGCCGCCGACAAGGGCGGCTTCTTCGGCGCGCTCGGCAAGGCGCTCAGCAACGGCCCGGCGGCCCTGGCCAGCCACGCCGGGCTCGGGCTGCTGATCGTGCTGGCCGCGCTGGCGCTGATCGTCCGCGCCGTCATCATCCGGCACATGCCCACGATCGTCCTGTCCGTGCTCGGACTGCTGTCCATCCTCGGAGCGGCGGCCAACGGCATCAGGTTCGTCGCCGACGGCGGCCCCGACAACGCGTCCCTGGCGATGGCCCTGGCGGCCGCCGGCGCGATGCTCTGGTACGCCATCAGCCTGTTCGTCCTGGGCGGCGCCAGGGCCAGGACGGACTGACAGCCAGGTGATCGGCTCCGTCGACGCGCGGCCGGACCACCCGAGACGATCCGGCCGCCCGCCCGCGCGGCCCACCTAGCCGATGCGCCTGGCCGGCGACCTGGCATTACGGCCGAGCGGCGGCCAGGTAGTCGCGGGTCGCTGACTTGATTGCCATGGCGCAGGCGGCGATCGCGGGGTGCGCGAACGTGCCGCTGCGGCAGGCGATTAGCGTCCTGCGCGTCGCGGTGAGCGCGGTCAGCAACACATTTCCCGGCGCGTCCGGCAGCGCGAGCTCGGGGACCAGCGCTACGCCCTGGCCCGCGGCAACGAGCGCGAGCACGGTGGCGAAGTCGTCCGCGCGGTGCCGGATCCGGGGGCTGAACCCGGCCGCCTGGCACAGCCGCTCGGCCATCAGGTGGCACAGCGTGCCGGGGCTCGCGGCGATCCACGGCAGCGCGGCGCACTGCCGGACCGCGTCCTCTGACCGACCCGGCAGCGGCCGTGCTGGCAGCGGCGGTGCTGGCAGGGGCCGACCCGGCAGGGACTGGGCTGGCAGCGGCTGGGCGGACGCCAGGAAGATGGTCTCGGCCAGCAGCGGCCGCAGTTCCAGCGCCGGGTCGGGCTCGGCGGGCACGTAGTCGTACTCGTGCACGAGCGCGATGTCCAGGGCCCCGGTCCGCAGCGCGTCCGGCACGTCCGCCGGGTCGAGCTCGGTGACCAGTAGTTCCAGCCGCGGATGCGCGGACCCGAGCGCGACCAGCGCGCCCGGCAGCAACGTGCGCACCGCGGTCGGGAAGGCGCCGATGCGCAACTCCCCCGCCAGCTCGGCCCGTTCCGCCGCGAGCGCCGCCGCTGCCTCCTCCAGCAGGGCGAGGACCGGCTCCGCGCGCGCGGCGAGCCCGGTGCCGGCCGGCGTCAGCTCCACCCGGCGGCCGACCCGCCGCAGCAGCGGCACGCCCGCCTCTCGTTCCAGCGCGCTGAGTTGCTGCGACACCGCCGACGGCGTGTACGAAAAGGCGTCAGCGACCGCCGCGATCGTGCCCAGCCGGCCCAGTTCCCGCAGCAGCCTGAGTTTGCGGACGTCAAGCATTAGCTCAGCTTATGTGTATGCGCAGGAACATGAACTGGACCTGCACGGTCAGGCCACGGCAGCATCGAGGCATGACCTCTGCCGCGCAGCCGCCCGCCGGTCTCTTCGTCCCGCTGGTCACGCCGTTCACCGAGACGGGCGAGCTCGACCCGGCCGTGCCTGGAGTCGCTCGCCCACCGGGTCCTCGACGAGGGCGCCACCGGGATCGTCGCCCTCGGCACCACCGCGGAGGCGCCCACCCTCACCAGCGCCGAGCGCCGTCGGGTCCTCGACGTCTGCGCTCAGGTCTGCGCGGAGCGGTCCGCGCCGCTGATCGCCGGGGCCGGCGGCAACGACACCCGCGCCAGCGCCGACGCGCTGCGCGAACTGGCGGCGTGGCCGCAGATCACCGCGGCGCTGGTAGTAGTGCCCTACTACCTGCGGCCGGGCGAGGAGGGCACGGTCGCGCACTTCGAGGCGCTGGCCCGGCAGACACCAGTGCCGCTGGTCGTCTACAACATCCCGGCCCGTACCGGGCAGCGCGTCAGCTGGCCAGCCATGCGCCGCATCGCGAGCCTCCCGGCCGTGGTCGGGGTGAAGCACTCGCCGGGCGCGGTGGACCTGGACACGGCCGAGATGATGGCCGACTTGCCGCCCGGTTTCAGCGTGCTGGCCGGGGACTGCTTCCTCATGCCCGCGCTGCTCGCGCTCGGCGCCGCCGGGGCGATCAGCGCTTCGGCGCACATCTGCACCCGCAGCTACGCCGACCTGGTCACCGCCTGGCGAGACGGCGAGGTCGCCGCGGCCCGGCCGCTCGGGCACCGGCTGACGGCGCTCTCCGCGCGGTTGTTCGCCGAGCCGAACCCGGCCGTGATCAAGGCGGTCCTGCATGGGCTCGGCCACATCGCCAGCCCGGCCGTGCGGCTGCCGCTGCTGGCCGCCCGGCCGTCTTCGGCCAGCGCGGCCCTCGCCGCGGCGGCCGAGCTGGCCGGCCTGGCAGCCTGACCAACCGGGCCGGCGGCCTTGTAGGTTAGGAGCCGGGCACGGCGGAAGGACTGGCATGAGCGGCGGAGTGGCGCACCTGATCGCGTCCGGCCCGGTGCTGCTCGCCATCCCGGTCGCCGCGGCCGCGGGCGCGATCACCTTCCTGTCCCCGTGCTGCCTGCCGCTGGTCCCCGGCTACCTCTCCTACGTGACGGGGATGTCCGGCTCGGCCGCGGCAGCGGACGCGGACGCAGGGGGCGAGCGCACCGGGCCGGCCGCCGTCGCACTCGCCGGGACCGGGGGCACCGCGACCGTCGCCGCGATCAGGCCAGCCGTCCAGCCACGTGGCCGCGTCATGCTGGGAACGCTGCTGTTCATACTCGGGTTCTCCGCCCTGTTCGCGGTCGAGGGAATGGCGGTCAGCAGCCTCGGCAGCGCGCTGGTCTCGCACGCGGCGGTGCTGGCCAGGGTCCTGGGCGTGGTGATCATCCTGCTCGGGCTGATGTTCATGGGCGCCCTCGACCGGTTCAGCTTCGCCGGCCGGATCCTCCGCCCGTCATTCCGGCCGCGCGCGGGCCTGGCTGGCGCGCCGCTGCTCGGCGTCGTGTTCGGGCTGAGCTGGACGCCGTGCATCGGGCCGACGCTCGCCGCCGTGCTGCTGCTCGGCGAGAACAGCGGCACCGCCCTGCGCGGCGCGGTGCTGGCCTTCGTCTACGCGCTCGGCCTGGGTATCCCGTTCCTGATCGTCGCGTTCGCGGTCCAGCGGGGTACCTCCGCCTTCGGCTGGGCCCGGCGGCACGCCCGGACGATCACGCGGATCGGCGGGCTGATGCTGATCACGGTCGGCGTGCTCGAGGTGACCGGGCTGTGGGCCAGCGCGATCACCTGGCTTCAGGTGCACTGGCTGCAGGGCTACAACCCGCCGATCTGAGCCGGCGGCTCACCGGTACAGCCGGGCCACCACGCCCGGGTCGGCCGGCAGCTTCGAGCTGAACCACGGCGCCGCCAGCGTCGGCGAGTCGGCCGCCAGCAGCCGGACCTGGTCCGGACCGACCAGCACGTCGACGGGGTGGGCGGCCAGGTACTCGCGCACCGCGACGACGGCCCGCTGCACCCGGCCGGGCTCCGTCTCCGCCGCGTAGTGCCCGACCACGAGGTGGAAATCGTCGTCGACGTCGCCGGGTCCGGCATGGTAGCGATGCAGCACGCCGGCGGCCGCCATGCTCCGGCGCAGGGCGTCCAGCGGCTGGCACCGGCCGGCCGACGCCAGCGCCGCGGCGGGCCAGCCCATCAGCACCAGGGACCGCCCGGCCTGCGCGGAGAATGACCGCTCGTGCAGCGGCCGCCCCTGGCTGGTGAACGGGGCCGGGCCCGCCGGGCCGAAGCCACCGATCCTGATCGCGAGCGGCTCGGCCAGCTGGTCAAGCACCAGCCGCTGCGCCAGGCCGAAGTCCATCGCGTGCCGCTCGCCGCGCAGCTCCAGGTAGTGCTCGTTGACAACCTCGCCGGCCGCGGCCCGGTAGCCGCCGAGCACGATCAGCGTGCCGTGTACCTGCGCCTGCGAGTACGGACTGAACGCGGTGCCGAGAGCTTCGGCGGCCGTGCCCTGGACGGTGGCCAGCAGATCGCGCAGCGGGCCGGTCTTGGGCCCGTACAGCGACACGATCGTGACCAGCGTGGCCCGCACGGTGGTCATCCCGCCGGGCGGCTACCGGCCCGGTCGCGGCGGCAGCGGCGGGCGCACCCTGGACGGCCGGTCCGAGGTCGACGGCGGGCTGGCGGCCGGCCGCTGCTCCAGGGCCGCCAGCGCCATGGACACCGCGGTCTCCAGCTGGGTGTCCCGGCCGGCTGCCCAGTCATCAGGGCTGATCAGCACCTCGACGTCAGGATCGACGCCGTAGTTCTCCACGCCCCAGCCGAGCTCGCTGAACCAGAACGCGTACTTCGGCTCGGTCATGTGGGTTCCGTCGATCAGCTCGTCGCCCGGCTCGATCCCGATGACGCCGCCCCAGGTCCGGGCCCCGACGACCGGGCCGAGGCCCTTGAGCTTGATGGCCGCCGTCACGATGTCGCCGTCGGAGCCCGCCCACTCATCTGTCAGCGCGACCATCGGACCGTGCCGGGCGTCGCCGGGGTAGCTCTGCGGCCGGGCATTGCGCGGCACGTCCCAGGCGATGATCTCGCGGGCGAGCTTCTCGATGACCAGTTGCGAGGTGTGCCCGCCGCGGTTGCCGCGCACGTCCAGGATGAGCCCGTCGAACCGCATCTCGGTGCGCAGGTCGCGATGAAAGTCGGCCCAGCCGCCGCTCACCATGTCCGGCACGTGCAGGTACCCGAGCCGGCCGTCGCCGCGCTCGCGGACCTCGGCCCGGCGGCCGGCCACCCAGTCCTGGTAGCGCAGCCGGGTGTCACTGCGCAGCGGCGTCACGACCACCCGGCGCAGCTCGCTGTCGGTGTTCGCGACGGTCAGCTCGACCGGCTTGCCGTGGGTGCCGGACAGCAGCGGGCCGGGCCCGGCCAGGCCGACCGGCTGCCCGTCCACCGCCACGATTTCCTCGCCCGGATGCACCAGGGCGCCGGGTCCGGCCAGCGGCGAGCGCGCCAGCGGGTCGGACGACTCCCCCGGCACGACCCTGCGCACCCGCCAGTGCCCGCCATCCGCCGTCAGGTCGGCGCCGAGCAGCCCGGTCGGGCCGTCGCCGTCCCCGCCGCCCGACTCGGCCGGAGTGACGTAGGCGTGCGACGTGCCGAGCTCGCCGAACATCTCCCACAGCAGGTCAGCGACGTCGGCCGCGGTGGCCATCCGATCGGCGAGCGGCAGGTACTCGGCGACGACCGCGTCCCAGTCGACGCCGCCCATGTCCGGGATCCAGAACTCGTGCGCCATGATCCGGCCGGCCTCGCCGATCGCGTGCCGCCACAACACCACCGGGTCGGCCGTAAACCGGGCCCGCGACGTGTCCACCGACACCTGGTCGTCGGCGTTGTCGGGGTCGGCCTTGCGTTCGGCCGGGATCACGGTGAGCTTGCCGTGGTCGCTGACCAGGATTCGGGTGCCGTCGCCGCTGACGGCGAACCAGTCGACGTCGTCACGCAGCTCCGTGGTGCGCTGCCGCTGGAAGTCGAACCGCTCCAGCGATGCCCGCGGCTCGTCGTCGTCCAGCCGGGCGCCGCCCTGCCCGAGGTTGCCGGTGACCGGTTCGCACAGCCAGGCGAGGCCGCCCTTGACGGCGTGCAGCGAGTCATACCGCGACTCCGGCACCGGGAGCGGGACGACCCGGCTGAGGATCCCGTCGAAGTCGATCGCCACCCGCTCGGCGGCCGGCTCCTCCTCGCCGTCCTTGCCCGTGTCCTTGTCGCCGGCCGGGCCGTCGCCGATCGGCCGGCCGCCGGACTGCGGCGCGAACGGCGAAGGCGTCCCGGTGGCCAGCGGGATCAGGTACGGGCGGGCGCCGAACGGGAACGCCAGGTCGAAGAAGTGCGCGTCGTAAACCGGGTCGAAGCTGCGCTTGGACAGGAACGCCAGGTACAGGCCGTCCTCGGTGAACACCGGATCGGAGTCGCTGAAACGGCCGTCGGTCACGTCGGTGATGTCACCGTCGGCGACGCGCGCCACCCGGATCCGGCTCAGCGGCTGCGGGCCGGGCTGAGACCAGGCCAGCCAGGCCGAATCAGGCGACCACGCGAGGCCGCTGATCGCGCCGTCGTCGCAGCTGGCCAGCTCCGTGACGGCACCAGACCCGACGTCGACGACGCGCAGCTTCCCGTCTCGCGCCGCGACCGCCACCGCGCTTCCGTCCGGCGCCGCGGCGAGCCCGGTCACCATCCCGATCGCGCCCGCCGCGAGCTGCCGCGGCGGGACCGGCTGGCCGTCGGTGTCTCCGCCGATCGCCAGCGCGTGCGCGCCGTCGGCTTCGGTGACCCAGACCACGAGGCCGTCCTTGCCCAGCACCCGCGGCAGCCGGTTGCGGACGCCGGGACCGACCGCGAGCGCCCTGGCCGGGCCGTCGCGGTGCGTCAGCCAGTGAATCGTCCCGCGCACCTCGACGGCACTGGCCTGGCCGGTCTCGTCGCAGGACAGCCCGCCGATGTGATCCGACGCGGTGATCAGCCGGGGCGCGCGGCCGGCGACGGCGGATGCCAGCTCCACCGGGAGCCGCCGCGGGCCGTCAGCGTCCAGGCTGTCCAGCAGCCATAGCTCGCCGCGGCTCATGTACACGATCCGCTCGCCGTCGGTGCTCGCCTGCCGGGCGTACGGGCCGTCGTGATCGGTGTGGCGGCGCAGATCCCCGCCGGACCGGTCGACCGAGTAGATGTTGCCGGTGCCCTCGTGATCGGACAGGAACGCGAACCGGTCCCCGACCAGCATCGGGCTGGCGAAGTGCCCGGCGAGGTCCGCCGCTATCCGCCGGAACGGGCCGTCCGCACCGTCCGGCCCGGCGGTGCGCAGCCAGCAGCGCCGGCGGTGCCACCCCGGTAGCGCTTGCGCCAGGCCGGGTCGCCGGTCCCGCCGGTCAGCACCGCGACCGCGCCGGGCTCGACGCTGACCTCCGAGACGACGCCGAACGGCAGCTCGCTGGATCCTGGTGCGGCCGCATCGGCACTGACCGCGTGCGCGCGCTGCCAGAAGCTGAACGGCTGCGCCGCGGCGGTCACCGCGAGCACCTGATCCTCCGGGCTCCAGCCCGACACCTTCGTGCGCGCCTCGCCCCAGTACGTGAGTCGCCGGCTCGCGCCGCCGGTCACGTCCGCCGCGTAGACCTCCGCCGCGCCGTCCCGCATGCCCGCCCACGCGACCTGCCTGCCGTCGCGCGACAGGCGGGTCCAGGAGGCGATCGCGTCGTCGGCGGACAGCCGCCAGGCGCGACCGCCGTCAGCGGCCGCCAGCCACACGTCATCCTCGGCCACGAACGTCAGGAGATCCCCGCGCAGATGCGGAAAGCGCAGATAAGCCGCTGAAGTCATTGGTCGATCATATGGGCCGGCCACCGCCGGAGCGCGGTCGGCGGCTACCCGGCGAGCGGGCCGCCGGCCCCGGGCGGGCATGTCGCTTTTATTCGAGTTGATTACACCGCCAAGGCCGGCCGAGACTGCCTCCGTGCCGAGCTTCGAGGACCTGCTGGCCGAGGGCGCCGCCGTTCCCACCGAAGGCTGGGACTTCTCCTGGTTCGCGGGCCGGGCCAGCGAGGAACGGCCGCCGTGGGGCTACGCGCGCGAACTGGGCGCAGCGGCTGAGCGCGCTGGCCGGCCGGCCAGGCGCCGCCGCGCTGGACCTGCAGACCGGCGGCGGCGAGGTGCTGGCCTCGGTTCCGGCGGCGCCACCGGTGCTGGTCGCCACCGAGTGCTGGCCGCCGAACATCGACGTAGCCCGGCGCAACCTCGCCCCGCTGCGCGGTCGCGTGGTGCCGATGGCCGACGAGCTCGATGACCTGCCGTTCGCCGACGCCAGCTTCGACCTGGTGACCAGCCGCCATCCGGTGGCGGTCCGGTGGGACGAGGTGGCCCGCGTGCTCAAGCCAGGCGGGACCTACTTCTCCCAGGACGTCGGCGACGGCTCCGTCCGCGAGCTGACCGAGTTCATGATGGGCCCGCAACCCCGCCGCGACGGGCCGAGCCGGGCGCCGAAGTGGTCCGTGCGGGCGGCGGCGAGCGCCGGGCTGGAGGTCGTGGACCTGCGCGAGTTCCGCGGCCGGATGGAGTTCGGCGACGTCGCGGCCGTCGTGTACTTCCTGCGCAAGGTCATCTGGATCGTGCCCGGCTTCACCGTCGCGGGCTACGCAGACCGGCTGCGCGCGCTGCACGCGCAGATCCAGGCGCACGGGCCGTTCGTGGCCACGAGCGTGCGATTCCTGATCGAGGCAAACCGGCCCGAGGTCAGCACAGACCCTAGGCCAGCACAGCCCTAGGCCAGCCCAGCACTTAGGCCAGCAGCGCGAGCGCGTCCGCGGGCCGGGCGAGCACGGAATCTGCGGGCTCGGCCGGGTCGAACATGTGCCCCCAGGACGCCGCCGCGGCGTGGCTGCCCGCCGCCCGGGCTGCGCGCACGTCACCGGGCGAGTCACCGATGTAGGCGAGGTCCCCCGGCGCGACACCGAGCGCAGCGGCGACCACGAGCAGGCCGTCCGGCGCCGGCTTGGCCCGCGGGACCTCGTCGCCGCCGACGAGCACGTCCGCGCCCAGGCCGGCCGCGGCCAGCAGCATCTCCGCCGCGCGCCGGCTGGCGCCGGTGAAGATCGCGACCGGGCGGCCGGCCGCCCGCAGCGCGTCCAGGGTGGCGGTCACGCCGGGATAGGGCTGCACCCGGGCGTGCTCGAGCTCTGCGTAGTACGCCTCCATGTCGGTCGCGGTCAGCGGGCGCCCGGCCAGATGCGCCATGATCACGTCCGGCGGACCGAGCGGGTACGCCGCGATCACCTCCGCCGCGGTCGCCGGCGGATACCCGAGCGTCCGCAGCGCCGCCGCGAACGCGGCGGGCACGACCACCGCGGAATCGAGCAGCGTGCCGTCCATGTCCCATGCCACGGCCTTCGCCACCCTGCGGTCCCTTCGTCCGGTGTTGCGCCGACCAGCGCAGGATAAGGCGTCACGGTGAGTAACCGCGCCGCCGGTGCCGCGCAATTTCACCGCAGAAGAATCGGCATCGCGCGGACGCGGAAAGGCCGTGGGGCGGCCAATAATGGAGCCCGGCTACGAGTCGTCATCGTAGCTCCCGCCGAACATGCATCCGTTACCCTGCGTACTTCTTGGTCTCGCTTGGCTGAAATGGGTTGTATGCATCACGGGCTGATGCGAGACTCGCGCTGTGGCAATAGCGCTCGACGGTGGGCTTCCCGATCGCAGTTCTGACGGACTAGCAGGTCAGAGTCATCGAGTGCACCTTGACAGCGACGCGGCGGGATTTTCTCGGCCGGTCTCGACATTAACGAAACCATATGAGCGTCTTAATACCTCATCTAATGATTACGATTTCCCTGAACGGTTAGCACAGACTGAAAGCGCGGCAGCGCCTACGGCCGGGACTGAATCATCCGTCTCGGCCGCTGACTTTGATGCGGACCTGATCCGCGATTCGTTTACCCAGCTCATTGCGTCCGGCGGGGAGGCGGCTGAGTTCTTCTACCGGCGCTTCTTTGCCGTGAACCCGGATGTGGAATCCCTGTTCTCGATCGACCTGACCGTTCAGCGTGAACGGTTCCTCAGCACGCTGTCCCGCATCACCCAGAGCCTGGATACTCCGTCCGGCCCGGCCGAGCTGCTAGCCCGGATTGGCCGGGAGAACCGCAAGTTCGGCGTGACTGACCGGTATTACGGCGCATTCGCGATCGCACTGGAGCAGACTGTCCGGCACTTCGGCACCGCGAGCTGGTCCGGCAGCGTGGCGGCGGCGTGGCAGCGCGCCCTGGGCTACATGGCCGCGACAATGCGCGCGGCCGCCGCCGCGGACGCGGCCGTCGCGCCGGCCTGGTGGATAGCCGAGATCGCCGCGCACGAGCTACGCGCGCCCGGCGTCGCCGTGCTGAAGGTGGCGCCGACGCAGCCGCTCCCCTATCGCGCCGGGCAGTACATCTGGGTGCAGGTCACCCAGTGGCCGCGGGTCTGGCGGCGATTTTCCGCCGCGACCGCCCCGCGGCCGGGCGGGCTCATCGAGCTGCACGTCCGGGCCGTGCCTGGCGGCCTGGTCAGCAACTCGCTCGTGCATCACTCCACAGCTGGCGACACGCTCATCCTCGGCCCCGCCGACGGCAGCATGGCGCTGGCCGACTCCGATCGTGACCTGCTCTGCGTGGCCGGCGGGACCGGTCTGGCGCCCATCAAGGCCATCGTCGAGCAGGCGATCGCCGAGGCGCGCACGGGCCGGACCCGCAAGATCACCCTGTTCTTCGGCGCCCGGCAGCACTTCGACCTGTACGACGGGTACGACCTGCAGCTGCTGGCGGCCGCTTACCCGGCGCTGCGGGTCATCCCGGTGCTCTCCGACGAGCCCGGCTACAGCGGCCTCACCGGGCTGCTGCCGGAGGTCGTGCACGCGCACGGCAGCGCGATGTTCCGCAACTGCGAGGCGTACATCTGCGGTCCGCCCAGCATGGTGAGCCGGACCGCGGCGCTGCTGGCCGGCAGCATCCCGCCGGGCCAGATTCATCACGACCCGATCTGATCCGCCCCGGACAGGTAGGTCCCGAAGAAGCCGATGATGCGCTGCCACGCGTCCGCCGCGTCCTCGGGCTGGAAGCTCATCCGGGTGACGCGCGCGAGCGCGGCCCCGGCTCCGGTGGTCTTCGTCATGAACCGGTGCCCCGAGCCCGGGTAGACCTTGACGTCGTGCGGGACTTCGAGCACCACCAGCGCGCGCTGCAGCCGCTCGGGGTGCGCGGTGCCCATCAGGTCCCGGCCGCCGAAGCTGCCGACGATCGGGCACGCGCCCGCCAGCGCGCGCTCGGCGTCCTTCGGCACCTCGCCGTAGTTCACCGCGGCCGCCGCGAACCCGTCCCGCGGCGCGCACATGAGCGCGAATCCGCCACCCATGCAGAAGCCGACGACGCCGGTCTTGCCCGTGCAGTCCGGCCGCTCGGCCAAGGTCGTCCTGGCCGCGTCGAGTATCCCGAATGCGGGGCCGCTGCCCGCCCGAAGCTGACCGAAGGCGGCGCGGACGCACCTGATCCAGGGCCGGTGGTCATACAAGTCAGGGGCCAGCGCCAGGTAGCCCTGGCTGGCGAACTGGTTCGCCTTGGCCAGGATGTCGTCGTTGAGCCCGAACGCCTCGTGAATGACGACGACGCCGGGCCACGGGCCGGGCCCTGACGGCACGGCGAGGTATCCGCCGGCGGTGCCGCCTGGCCCGGTGAACCTGATATCGGGCATGCGCCAAAGCCTGTCATGTCCGGCCTGCTACGGGAATCCGGTCAAGCATCCGCCGCCATCCAACGGCCGGTCCGGGAAAGCTATCCAACGGCCGGTCCGGGAAATTGGTCCGCCGAGCCAGGCCAATATCCGCCACTCTCCTTCGGAATAGCGCACTCTCAGTATTGGAGCGGTTACTTCATGTAGCATCGGCCGGGTAGCCCCGCAGCCAGCCTTATCCGCTCCGGGCGACCAGGAGGTTCGGGGACCTCCGGGCAAAGTGCGGCTGGAAACGACAGATCAGCCATCCACTATGGGGGATAAATGGCTTTGTCTCGCATCAGAAGAATCGGCCTACCGGCAGTGGCGGCTATCGCCGTATCCGCGGCGGTGGCCGCGCCCGCGATTGCCGCACCGAGTCTGGGACCCGGCATCGGCACGTACAAGACCTGGGCCCAGGCGCAGAAGGCGGTCGGGTTCAAGCTCTACAAGCCGACCGTGACCTACGGCCTGCCGAATGTCGGCCACGTGATCGCCTCGGTCTGTGAGGCGTCGACCAAGAAGCGCGTGATCACCGTCAGCTACGGCAGCTTCAACACGCACAACTTAGGCCTGTCCGAGAACAATTCCGGCGGTGGCTGCGGGGTCGGAGACCAGGGCACGTTCCTGGCCAACTACAAGATCCACGGCATCGCGGCGAAGCTGTACGGCTTCTGCGACATCCTCGGCGCGCCGGCGTGCACCGCATCCAAGATCGAGTTGTGGCTGGTCTGGAAGACCAAGGCGCTCGTCTTCGTGGCGTCCGCGTTCAACGAGTCGCGCAAGCACCTGGTCAACTTCGCCGCCCACCTCAAGGCCGCCTGACATCACGACTGTGCCTACCTGGGGCTGGTATGACGACCCTGGGTAGGCACAGTCGCGGTCCGGGTCGCTGCCTAGCGGTCGCGGCACGAGGTCGGCCGGGGACGACCCGTCCCCGGCCTACCCCCGTCGAGCTTTCTTACATAGGCGCAGCACGTTGCCGATGATCTGATGGCCGGCGCCGCCCGCCGTGGTCAGGATCGACTCCGGGTGGAACTGCACGCCCCACCGGCCGCGGGCGGCGTCCTCAATGGCCATCACGACGCCGTCCGGCGTGACGGCCGTGACCTCGAAGCCGCCCGCCACCTGGTCCGGCCGGGCGTGCAGCGAGTGGTACCTGGCCGCGGTGAACTCGGCCGGGAGGCCCGCCAGCAACTGGCCCCCGAGCACCCGGACCTGGCCGGGCTTGCCGTGCACCGGGGTGGCCAGCAGGCCGAGCGAGCCGCCGGCGTGCTCGACCATCGCCTGCAGGCCCAGGCACACGCCGAAGGCGGGCAGGCCGCGCTCGTCCAGCGCCGCCAGCAGCTTGTCGCACTCAAAGTCGGCCGGCCGGCCGGGCCCTGGCGACAGCACCACCAGGTCCGGGGCGTACTCGTCCAGCAGCCCGGCGTCAAAGCCGGCCCGCAGCGTCGTCACCGCGGCTCCCTGCTCCCGGAAGTAACCCGCCAGGGTGTGCACGAACGAATCCTGGTGATCCACCAGCAGCACCGCGAGCCCGGCCCCGGCCCCGGCCCCGGCCGCCGCGGCGCCAGGCTCGGTGGCGGGCGGCGCGGCGGCCGCCACCGGCGCGCCCCGTTCCCCGCCTGCAACCGCGGCCTCGGCCAGCGTCTCCAGCAGGGCGCGGGCCTTCAGCACCGTCTCCCGTTCCTCCTCCGCCGGGTCGGAGTCGAACAGCAGCGTGGCGCCGGTCCGGACGGCCGCTACGCCCCCGGTGATGTGGGCGGTACGGAGGGTCAGGCCGGTGTTCATGTTGCCGTCGAACCCGATCATCCCGACGGCGCCGCCGTACCAGCGCCGCGGCTGCGACTCGTGATCCTCGATGAACTGCATGGCCCAGTTCTTCGGCGCCCCGGTCACCGTCACCGCCCACATGTGCGTGAGGAACGCGTCCAGCGCGTCGAAGCCGGGCCGCAGCGTGCCCTCGATGTGATCAACGGTGTGGATCAGCCGGCTGTACATCTCGATCTGCCGCCGGCCGATGACCTTGATGCTGGCCGGCGCGCAGATCCTGGACTTGTCGTTGCGGTCCACGTCCGTGCACATCGTCAGCTCGGACTCCTCCTTCGGCGAGCTAAGCAGCGTCCGGATCGCCTCCGCGTCTCCCAGCGGGTCGGCCCCGCGCGCGATCGTGCCAGCGATCGGGCACGTCTCGACCCGGTCGCCGGTCACCCGCACGTACATCTCCGGCGACGCGCCGACCAGGTACTCGCCACCGCCGAGGTTGAAGAAGAACTCGTACGGGGCCGGATTGCAGGCGCGCAGCCGCTCGTAGAACGCGGCCGGCTGCGGGCACGGCGCGTGGAAGGTGTGACTGGGGACCACCTCGAACAGGTCACCACGGGCGAACTTCGCCCGCGCCAGCTCGACCACGCGGGCGTAGCTGCCTGGTTCCGGGTCGCCAGGAACGGGGCGCGTCGTGCCCCGGTCGGCCCTCGGTCCGGGCACCGCCCTGGCCAGTGCGGTGGTCGTGCCCGCGCTGGTCTCGAAGTCATAGCTGAACCTGGTCGCGGTCTCCCGCTTGCGGTCCAGGATGTAGAGCCGGTCCGGCAGGTGCAGCACCAGATCGCGGCTGGCCGGGTCCCGGCTCAGCCGCTGCCGCACCGGCTCGAACTGGAAGGCCAGGTCATAACCGAACGCGCCGTACAGGCCCAGGTGCGGGTCGGGCCCGGCCAGCGCGGCCATGATCTCCCGGATCGCGCTGAACACGGTCGGGCGCCTGCTGCGGTCCTCCTCGGCGAACAGGCCATGCCCGGCCGGGATCACCACCTCCGCGACCGCGGCACCGGTGCCGGGCGACATCGGGCCGGCCCGGCCCAGGGCGGCCGCGAGGGCCGGCAGCAGCACCGCGCCGCGCTCGCTGCGGGCGGTCGCCGTCACCCGGCGACCGCGCGCCACGATCTCGACCGGCGGATCGGTGTAGGCCATGTGCCAGCGGCTGTAGCGGCCCGGGTACTCCATGCCCGAGCTGAGCACGCCGCCCGGCCGGTCTTGCACCTGCCGGGTCAGCCCGTCGAGTTCGGCGGGATCGAACGGCTCCGCCGTGCGGTGCACGCGGATGCCGCCCGCGGTCAGGTAGCTGGTCTGGTCCATCGTCGGCCTCGCCGGTTCTGTGTCGGCCCGGCGCCCCCGCGGCAGTGAAAAGGCGACCGCCGGGATACCGGGCGGTCGCCTGTTAAGGAAGGTCTGCTCAGCGCGCGAACCTTGGCACCGCCGGGAGGCGGCGCCACCAGCTGGCTCGGAGCTGAACGCGCATGCGGGGTAGCTTAGCCGGACCGGGCCGGGTAAGCCAGCCGCCCGGCGGCTAATGGCCGCCGTCGCCAGGCGGCGACGGCAGCCACCGCATTGTGCTGCACCCTCAGGCCGAGTACACCACCGTGATCGACACCGTGAGCTGCTGCGTTCCGGCTGAGATAGGAACCGACGCCGCGTTTTTGGCCGCCGAGCCCATGGCGAACGGCTCCGGGGTCGCCGGCGACTGCTGCAGCGGGGTCACGCTGATGACCGGGCCGAGCGGCTCGCGGAGCGCGGCCGCGTACTGGCTGGCCTGCGCCCTCGCGTCGGCCACGGCGCGGGCTCTCGCGGCGGCCATGAGCTTGCCGGTGTCGGTCAGGTTCAGCGACACGTCGTTGACGCTGACCGCGTTGCCGCCCGCCCGGACGGCGGCGTTGATCTGGGCACCGGCCGTATTCAGGTTGTTCAGCGTGGCCGTCAGCGACTCGCTCACGCCGTAGCTCGTCGGTATCTGGGAGTTGTTGCTGTAGTTCGGCGAGATGTTCAGGTCGGAGGTCTGGATGTCGCGCGCGGCCACGCCGCGGCTCGTCAGCGCGGCGCGCACGGCCCGGGAAGCCTGGTTGGCCTGGGCCAGCGCGGAGCTGACCGAGTAGCTGTTGACCTGGACCGAGAGCGACAGGCTCAGTTGGTTCGGCACGCCGGTGACGGTGCCGTCGCCGGTCACGGTGATCCGGCCCGCGCGCAGCGCGGCGGCGGTGAGCGTGACCGGCGCCTTCCCGCCGCCAGCCGACTCGCCGCCGGCCGACCCACCACGGGCCGCGCCGAGGCTGAACGCGCCGATCAGGACCGCGGCCGCGGCCACGCCTACTCCGGCCGCCCGGTATCCGGGGGTGATGCTGATGGCCATGACAGGACTCCTCCGCCCGTGACTGACATGTACTGCCTGGCGATCAGACGGGGCGGGATCGCTGTCGGTTCCGTCAGAAGTCCACCCAGTTTCCGGTCCCGGCCGCGGCGGCGTTCTGATACACGCAGGCGGCCGCGGCGAGGTCCTCCACCGCGAGCCCGAGCGACTTGAAGATCGTGATCTCGTCCGCGCTGACCCGGCCCGGCGCCCGGCCGGTCAGCACCTCGCCGAGCTCGGCCCGGATCGCCTCCGGCGTGGTCGCGCCATCGGCGGCGGCCAGCAGGTAGTCACCAGACTCGGCCAGTAGCGACTCGCGCCGGTCGGCGAACAGGACACCGGCCCCCATCGCCGCGCTGTCCAGCTCGCGCGCGCCGGGCTGAGACGCCCCGACGGCGTTCACGTGCATGCCCGGCTCCAGCCATTCGCCGCGCAGCACCGGCTCGGCGGAGCTGGTCACGGTCACCACGATGCCGGCCCCGGCCACCGCGTCCTGGACGCTCGCGCACGCGCGCACCGGGACTCCCCCCGCGGCGACGTTCGCGGCGAAGCGCTCCGCCTTGGCCAGGTCCCGGCCCGCGACCCGGATCTCGGCCAGCGGCCGGGCCAGGCTCAGGGCCTCGACGTGCGCCCTGGCCTGGCCGGCGGTGCCGATGACGGCCAGCACGTCAGCGTCCGTCCGGGCCAGCAGCGCAGTGGCCACTGCGGAGACGGCGGCAGTCCGGATTTCCGTCACCGCCGACGCGTTCAGGACCGCGAGCGGCTCACCGGTCTCGCCGCTGGAGAGCAGCACCACGCCCTGGTGCGGGTCCAGCCCGGCCGCGGCGTTACCGGGCGTGATCCAGATGGCCTTCAGCCCATAGGCGGCCGGGGCGTCGCCCTCGCTCAGATAGGACGGCATGAGCGCGACCAGGCCCGCCGCGCCCTCCGGCCGGATGACGGTGCGCAGCGGCTGCTGCGCCTTGCCTTCTTGCAGAGCGACCAGGGCCGCGCGCATCGCGTCGGCGCACTCGGCGGGCCCGAGCAGGGCGTGCACGTCCGCCGCGGACAGGACCAGCAGCTTCATGACGCGGGCACCGGGCCACCCGCCGCAGTGCCGCCCGCGGACCCAGTCACGGCGGCCAGGATCCGGGTCACGGTCTGCTGGATCTCCTCCTGCCGGCCGGGCATGTCATGGCTGGCGAATTGCCGCAGGACGTCCAGCACCACATCCTGCTTGTGCAGGATGTCGATCTGCTGCCCCGCCATCGTGTGCAGCGCGATCAGGGTCTCGTGGTCGGCGATGGCCCGCTTGTCGCTGGCGGCCTGGGCCCGGTTGGCGCTGACCTGAAGGGAGACCATGATCGACAGCTGCGGCAGGTTGAGGATCGTGAGCAACAGCGGCCAGGGCACCTTGTCGAACCCGATCACCGGGCCGAGGATCAGCCAGGCCACGATCCCGACCGTGATGAACAGGAAGACGTACATCGAGCCGCAGAAGACGTTCACGCCGTCCGCGATCTTGTCCAGGATGCTGGAGCCGCGGACGTGCTCCGACAGCACGAGCTTGGGATGGTGCCCCTGCGGGCACTCCTTGATCTCCGCCACCCTGCCGTGCAGCCTGTGCAGCTCGGCGTCGATGTCCCGGACGGCCTGCGCGTCGGTCGGCGGCCGGTGATGGAGGCGGGCCTCGTCGGGCGGCGCCTGCACCGCGGTCTGCGTCATAGCTGGTCCTCCCGTAGAGCAACCCGGCCGGCCGCGGGCCGGCTGGCGTGGCTGATTCTGGCATGATCCACCGCGGTCGGGCACCCGCTGCGCGGCGGCACGCCTGCCCGGCGCGCGATGATGGAATGCGCGGGCCGGCCGGCCGCGGCGCGAGCAACTCACCGGGAACGGGGTCATCCGGCAATGTCCCTCTCGATCAACGTTAACGGGGTCGCGCACTCGTATGACGGCGACGACGCGGACCTCACCCTGCTCGATCTGCTCCGCGAGGAACTGGGTCTGACCGGACCGAAGCGCGGCTGCGGCGAAGGCGCCTGCGGGGCGTGCACGGTCCTGGTCGGCAGCCGGGCCGTGCAGGCCTGCCAGCTGACCGCCGCGGCTGCCGCCGGGCAGCGGGTCACCACGGTCGAGGGTCTCGCCGAAGACGGCCTGCTGCACCCGGTTCAGCAGGCGTGGCTGGAGCGCGGCGCGTTCCAGTGCGGCTTCTGCACGCCGGGCTGGCTCACCGGCACCGCGAGCCTGCTCGCCAGGGTTCCGCATCCCGACGACGCTCGGATCGCGGCCGAGCTGGCGGTCCACGCCTGCCGGTGCTGCTGCTATCCGCGTATCCGCCAGGCGGTGCACCGGGCGGCCGAGTTGCTGGCCGACCCCGATCTGCTGGCCTGCCTCGACCTGCTGGCCGCCCCGACCTGCTGGCCGGGGCGGCGGTGGCCGGAGCGGGGCCGACCGCCGCTAACGGACTGGGCCCGGCTGAGCCCGTCGCCGCGGTGGCTGGCCCGGCCGTGCCCCGCGACCTGACCGACCGGCAGCCCGGCTCGCTCGCCGCCGCGATGCCGGAGGGCCTGATGACGGTCGTGGCCGACGACGGGGACGCCGCCGCCTGGGACGCGCCGGACGAGGCCTGGGTGCACGTCGGCGCCGACGGCAGCATCACCGCGTTTACCGGCAAGGTCGACGCGGGCCAGGGCACCAGGACGGCACTCGGGCTGCTGGTCGCCGAGGAGCTGGCGGTGCCGCCCGGCCGGGTCACGGTCACGATGGCCGATACCTGCGCGTCGCCGTTCGACCTGGGCACGTTCGGCAGCCGGTCGATGCCGCACGCCGCACCGCCGCTGCGTACCGCCGCGGCCGCGGCGTTCCGGCTGCTGCGGGACGCGGCGGCCACCCGGTTCGGGCTGCGACCGGACGACCTGACGGCGGCCGACGGCATGTTCGCCGGGCCGGACGGCGCCCCGGTCGCCGGCTACGGCCAGCTCGTGGCCGGGCAGCGGCGGGTGGAGCGGGTTCCCGCGGACGCGCCGGTAACCCCGGCGGCGCAGTGGCGCACCGCAGGCCGGCCGGTCCGCGCGGCCGGCGGCCTGGACGTGGTCACCGGGGCGAAGAAGTTTCCCTCCGACCTGCGGCTGGACGGGATGCTGCACGGCTGCGTGCTGCACCCGCCGGGGACCGGCGCGCGGCTCGCCGCGGCGGATGCCAGCGCGGCGGCAGCGCTGCCGGGCGTCATGGTCGTCCGCGAGGGCGGCCTGACCGGGGTCGTCGCGCCGGACCGCCGCACCGCCCGCCGGGCTCTCGCCGCTATCACGGCGGACTGGCACGAGGCGGCCGGCCCTGCGGCGGCTGAGCTCGAGTCCTGGCTCCGCGCGCGGCCGTCGGACGGAGACGGGCGGTTCGGCCCGTTCCGGCATGACCGCGGCGACGCCGCCGGAGCGCTAGCGGCCGGGCCGGTGCGGGTGCAAGCGTCGTTTCGCGCGGCGTATGTCGCGCACGTGCCGCTCGAACCGCGGGCGGCGCTCGCCCGCTGGGACGGCGACCGGCTCACGGTGTGGACCGCGACCTCGACGCCGTTCCGCGCCCGGCGCGAGCTCGCTGCCGAGTTCGGCCTGCCCGAAGCGGACGTGCACGTGCTCGTGCCGGACTTCGGCGGCGGCTTCGGCGGCAAGCACGGGGCGGCGGTCGCGGCGGAGGCGGCGCGGCTGGCCCGAGCGGCGGGCCGGCCGGTCAAGGTGGAGTGGACCAGGGCGGACGAGTTCACGGCCGGGTACCTGCGGCCGGCCGCGTTCATCGAGGCCGCCGCGAGCGCGGACGCCGCAGGCCGGATGACCGGCTGGTCGCTGCACAATCTCAACTCCGGCGCGGCCGGGATCATGACCCCCTACCGGGTGCCGAATCAGGCCATCGGCTACCAGCCGGCCGAGGCGCCGCTGGCGCAGGGTTCCTACCGGGCGCTGGCCGCGACGGCGAACAACTTCGCCCGCGAGTCGCTCATGGACGAGCTGGCCGCCGCCGTCGGCGCGGATCCGGTCCGGTTCCGGCTTGACCACCTGGACCACGACCGGCTCGCGGCGGTGCTGACGACCGCGGCCGCCGAGATCGGCTGGGACCAGGCGGACGATTCCCCCGGCACCGGCACCGGCATCGCGCTGGGCACGGAGAAGGACAGCTTCGTCGCGACCGCGGCGCGGGTGCACGTCGCGCCGGACGGCGTGGTCACGGTCCGGTCCCTGATCACCGCCGCCGACTGCGGCGCCGTGGTGCACCCGGACGGCCTGGCGAACCAGATCGAGGGCGCGATCATGATGGGCCTGGGTCCGGCTCTGTTCGAGCAGATCCGGTTCGAGGGCAGCCAGATCCTGAACGCCGCGATGACCGACTACCGGGTGCCGCGGCTCGCCGACCTGCCGGCCGAGCTGCGGGTCGTGCTCGTCAACCGCACCGACCTGCCGCCGGTCGGCGGCGGCGAGACGCCGATCATCGCGGTGGCGCCCGCCGTCGCGAACGCTATCTTCCGCGGGTGCGGGGTGCGGCTGCGGTCGATGCCGCTGATCCCCGGCGGGCGGGTGCCGCGGGGTTAGCCGCCCTAGATGCCCTTGCCCGGATTCAGGATGCCGTCCGGGTCGAGCGCCGCCTTGATGGCGTGATGCACCGCCATCGACTCGGCTCCCAGCTCGTCCGCGAGCCAGCGCCGCTTGATGACGCCGACGCCGTGCTCGCCGGTGAGCGTGCCGCCAAGTTCCAGCGCGGCGCGGAACACCTCGTCGGCCGCCGCCCAGACCTCGGCAGGCACCTCGGGCAGCCCGCGCTCGAACACGAACACCGGGTGCAGGTTGCCGTCGCCGGCGTGCGCGACGGTGGCGATGAAGACGCCGTGCCGGGCGGCGGCCTGCTCGATTCGCTCGACCATGTCGGGCAGCCGGGTGCGGGGCACGCAGACGTCCTCGACCAGCCCGACGCCGAGCCGTTCCACCGCCGGGTACGACATCCGGCGCAGCTCCAGCAGTTGCCGTGACTCGGCCTCCGACTCCGAGACCTCGGCCATCGTGGCGCCCTCGGCCAGGCACAGCTCGCGCATCCGGGCCGCACCCTGCACGCCGGTGTCGCTGTCGTCCTGCGCGATCAGCAGCGCCTGCACGTCAGCCCCGAAGCCGGTGTGCTTCCAGTCGTCGATGGCCCGCAGCGTCACCTTGTCCATCAGCTCCAGCAGGCTGGGCCTGATCCTGGCCGCAATGATCGCGGTGACCGCGCGGGCGGCCGCGCCGAAGCCAGGGAAGCCGGCCGCGAGTGTCGTCGGGTAGCTGGCCGGCCGCGGCCGCAGCCGCAGGGTCGCCGACGTGATCACGCCCAGCGTCCCTTCCGACCCGACGAACAAGCTGGTGAGGTCGTAGCCGGTGACGCCCTTCATGGTGCGCCTGCCGGTGCGCAGGACGCGCCCGCCCGCGAGCACCACCTCCAGGCCCAGCACCGAGTCGCGGGTCACGCCGTATTTCACGCAGCGCAGCCCGCCCGCGTTCGTGGCGAGGTTGCCGCCGATGGTGGAGATCTCCCACGAGCTGGGATCCGGCGGGTACATGAGCCCGTGCGCCGCGGCCGCCCGGTCCAGGTCGGCGTTCAGCACGCCGGCCTGCGCGACCGCGATCTCGTTGCCGGCGTCGATCTCGACCGGGTCCGCCATCCTGGCGGTGGACAGCACGACGCAGCCGTCGGTCGCGGTCGCGCCGCCCGCGAGGCTCGTGCCGCCGCCGCGCGGCACCACCGGGACCTTGTGCTCCTGCGCCCAGGCGAGGGTGGCGGCGACATCCGCGGTGGTGTGCGCGATGACGACGCAGGCCGGCGCGCCCGGGGTGACCACCGGGGTCTGGTCCCGGCGGTAGCTGTCCATGACGTCGGGATCGGTGATGACCCTGGCACCGGGCAGCAGGGCCCGCAGCGCATCGAGCTTGTCGGTCATGCCCCCGATTATCCGCGTCCGGGCCGGCCGGGCTGGCTCAGGCTGCGACACGGCCGCCCGAATTGCCAAATCCCCCAATTCCGTTATCTTCGTGCCGAGCGGGAACGGGCGGCTTCCGGAGGCACCAGTGAGCGAGATCGAGTCGGCCCCGCCTGGCGTGGACCCGACCGTGCCGAGCCCCGCGCGACTGTACGACTACTTCCTCGGCGGCACGCACAATTTCCAGGCCGACCGCGACCTGGCCGAGCAGTTGCGCAGCGGGATTCCGGACATGGTGGACGCCGTTCTCGCGAACCGCGGGTTCCACGTCCGGGCCGCCGCGTGGATGGCGGGTCACGGTATCCGCCAGTTCCTGGACGTCGGCTCGGGCCTGCCCACCGCGAACAACACCCATCAGACGGTGCAGGCGCTGCATCCCGGCGCGCGGGTCGTGTACGTGGACAACGACCCGATCGTCGGCGCGCACGCCAGCTCGCTGCTGGCGGCCAACAAATCCACCGCCCTGGTCGTCGCCGACATGCGCGACCCGGACACGGTGCTGGCCAGCCCGGTGCTGCGCAACACGATCGATCTCAGCGCGCCGGTCGGCCTGCTGATGACCGCGGTGCTGCACTTCGTGCCGAACAGCCAAGACCCGTGGGGCCTGGTCGGCCGGTACGTCGACGCGATGGCGCCGGGCAGCTACCTCGCGCTGTCGCACGGCACCCTGGACCGGATGCCGCCGGACCAGGTGCAGGCGGGCAAGGACGGCTACGCGCGGTCCACCGCCAATGTCTTCCTCCGGTCGAAGGAAGACATCGAGCGGTTCTTCGACGGTCTCGACCTGCAGCCGCCGCGGCCTGGCGAGCCGCCGGGCATCACCTTCGCCGGCTTGTGGGGCGCCGAGGACGTCGCGGTCGCGGACAGCGACGGATCGCGGGGCATCTACTGCGGGGTCGCGCGCAAGCCATAGTCCGCGCCCGCGCCCGCGGGCTCGGTCAGCCGGCCAAGCGCGCCGACGACAGCGGCTGATCGCCGTCGAGCAGCCACATGGACAGCCCGCCGTCGTCGTCGGCGGTCGCCAGCACGGGCTCGCAGCCGGGCAGGATTGCCCGCGGGTACTCGACCTCGGCGCGGCGCGGCAGCCAGCCGTCCCGGTCCGCGAGCACATCCTCGACAGCCGCCCAGGTGATCGCGTTGTTCACGTGGCCGGCCGTGTCGAAGTCGGCCGCCCGCAGCGGCCACGGGCGGCCGCCGACCGGCGCCGCCGGGCGCGGGTGCGAGAGCCGGACCGACACCCGCCGGTCCTGCGCGGACGCGCCGTAGACGGACATGAAGCCGTCGTCCAGCGGGACCGGCCGGCCGGTCTCCCGGCTCACCGCCGCCCACACCGCGGTGGCCTGGAGGAGAGCGCCGCCCCGACCCGCCACCGTCGTCGTGCGCTGGGCCCACCGAGGCCCGGTACCCGAGCAGAACGTCCGCAGCGTGATCCGGTCGGTCATCAGCGGCAGCGTGCCGATCGTCACGGCGCAACGGCGCACGAGCCAGACCACCGGCGAGTCGAAACCGGAGTCGGCGACGTCCTCCTCGGCCACCGTCTGCAGGTAACGAGCCAGCGCGTCCAGCCGGAGCCTGCCGCCGGCCGTGACGTCAGTGCTCCGGACGATGCGCCGCCCGGAGTAGACCCGGCCGACGGCCGGCTCGGCCATGAACTCGGACGTGATCAGCTCCACGAGCACATTCTGGCCGATCAGGGACGCCGGGGCCGGTTCCGGGTCCGGTCGACCCGGCCACCTCGGGCTATCGCCAGGAAAGGGCAAATCCTTGATAACCGGATACCCAGTGCTGGTCAGCTGGCTCTTATCCTGACGGCCAGGGCAGCGCCGGACGGCCCCGGGCGGGGCGGTCCTGGCATAGCGAGACTTCCCGTCCCCATGCAGCCGGCGGTTCCGGTGCGCGGGCGCCGACAGAGCCGCTTTCAGCTGCACGCCAGGAAGGCCGATGAATACGGGGGAAGGTCGCGACCGGGCCGGGCTGCGCGCTGCCTGGCTCGCCGCGGCGTCGCCCGGACCCGCCGCCGGCCTGGTCTTGCCGGCGCCGCGGCCGCCCGCGGCGGTCCCCGCTGCGGCGCCGCCCGGCTGGCGACTGCGGCCGGGCTTGCAGGGCGCTGCCGCGCTGATGATCTTCATGCTGTTCTGGATCGGCTATTTCGTGCCGGCCCTGGTGGCTCATCCGGAACTGGCCCAGCTCGACCAGGCGAGCATGGACCCCAACTTCTTCGTGTGGAGCCTGCACTGGTGGCCGTACGCACTCGGGCACGGCCTCGACCCGATGACGACCACGGCCATCGGCGCGCCCGCGCGGGTTCAACGTCGCCTGGCTCACCACGGTGCCCGCGCTCGCGGTGCTGGCCTGGCCGGTCACGGCGGCGTTCGGGCCGATCGTGACGTTCAACCTGCTGACCGTCGTCGCGCCGCCCGCCGCGGCGTGGGCGGCCTTCGTCTTGTGCCGGCGGCTGACCGGGCGGTTCTGGCCGTCACTGGCGGGCGGCGCCGTCTACGGCTTCTCCGCCTACGAGATGAATCACAGCGTGCCCGGGCATCTCAACATCACCTTCAGCCTGCTGGTCCCGTTGATCGGGTACCTGATCGCGGCGAGGCGGGACGGCGCCATCGGCCGGGCGCCTTTCATCTGCCTGCTTGCTACCGCGCTGCTGCTGCAGATGCTGGTTTTCCTGGAGACCTTCGCCGGGGTCAGCGTGATGATCGCCGCCGGGTTGCCGGTCGCCTACTGGCTGGCCCGGCCCGCCGCTCGGCCCGCGGTGGCGGCGCTGAGCCGGCAGATCGGCACCGCGTACGCCGCGGCGGTGGCGGTCGGATCGCCGTACCTGGGCTACGTGCTGACGCACGCTCCGGCCGGGCTTCGCGCGGAACGTGCCGCGCACCAATGCGCTCAACCTGGCCAGCCTGCTGGTGCCCCGGCCGCAGCGGACCCTGCACCTCGGCTGGCTGCACGCCGCGGCCGCGGCCCTGCCCGCGGTCTCCCAGGCCGGCTACGTCGGGCTCCCGCTGCTCGCGCTCGCGGTGGCGCTGGCGGTCTGGAGATGGCAGAGCCGCACGACGCGATTCCTGGCGCTGATGGTCGTCTTCGCGACGCTGATCGCGGTCGGCCCGGATCTGGCCATCGGTTCGCTGCACCCGGTCCCGTTGCCCTGGGCGCTGGCCTGGAAGCTGCCGCTGGCCCGTAGCGCTTTCCCGGTCCGGTTCATGGTGTTCGGCTACCTGGCCCTCGCGGTGCTGCTGGCGATGTGGCTGGCCGCTCCGCTCCGGCTGGCCGCGCTGCGCTGGGCAGTCGGCGTGCTGGCGGTCGCCGTCGTCATCGCCGACATCCCGTACATCAGCGCGCCGCAGCCCAGCTCTCGCGCGGCCCTGCCGCACTTCATCACGGCCGGTCAGTACCGGCACTACCTCGCGCGCGGCGAGACCGTGATGGTCATCTCCGGGCGGGGCAACGCGGGCATGCTGTTCCAGGCGGTCACCGATGGCTACTTCCGGCTCGCGGGCGGATTCGTGAACCAGGCGATGACCGAGCAGTCGGACCTGCCGCCGCCGATCAGCGATCTCAATTCGGCCGGTTCCGGGCCGGACCGAACCGCCGGGAACAGTGTCGCGAGCACAGCGCTGGACTACCTAGAGGACTCCGGGGTCGGAGCGGTGCTGTTCGAGAACAACTCCCCGCAGCCGCACCTGCTCAGCGCGTTCCGCGACATGAAACTGCGCAGCCGCGTAGTCGGCGGTGTGACGATGTTCCAGATCCCGCACGACCTGAGCTGACAGGCCCGCCCGAGATAGAGGGCCGGTTAGCCGAGGTCGTACTGCATGAGTGCCTCGCTGCGGCCCGGCCGGGCCGTCAGCGGATGACGAATCTTGCCACTGACAAAGCCGACTCGCCGGTAGAGACGCTCGGCCCGGTCGTTGCCGTCCATGACCCACAGGAAGGCGCGCCGCACGCCCGCGACCCGCAGCCGGTCAATGATGTTCGTTAGCAAGTGAAAGGCAACGCCGCTGCCGCGAAAGTCCGGTTCAACCCACAGGTACTCGATAAAGCACTCAGACTCCGGCGTCTCTTTCTCCCTAGTGCAACCGACCATGCTCATGGCGTTTTGGTGCCGGAATCCTATGTACCAGTCGCCGCGGTCAAACTCGGATCGCCAGCGTTCCTGACTAAATGTCAATTCCTTGTCGTACTGAGCCAGAAAGGATTCGGGTGATTCCTGCAGAGCTGTCAGCCTGACCTGTCGTAACAACCACCAGTCGTTCGGGACAAGGAGCTTGATATCAGGCATAAAGCTAGAGTCTGACATGGGAAAACCTCCCCTGGCAAGCGATCCGGCAGCCGTGCCGACCTAGGCGCCTCCTGGCTATTAGTTTCCTAAAGTAAAGTTTGCAAAGCTTCAATTACCAGGCCGTGAAGCCGTTCAGGGCGGCTCGTGAGGTCGCGTTTGGCCCAGGGCTTCAGCCGTCTCGCCGAACGGCTGAAGCCCCGTCGTCAGTGGTGCAGCAAATACGCGACTGCAATGACGAGAACAAACACGACGGTGAACATGACCGAGACCACTGCCCCGACCACCCGCAGCAGTTCCGACAGCACCATCGCCAGACCGCGGGCCGCACTGGCGGCCGACGACAGCGCTCCGATGAACAGCACCGCGAGAATCAGCAGCAAGAGTGCACCGAGGCCAGGGACCGGATAAGCAGCGGTCGCGAGGGACACGGACGCGATCAGATGGTGATAGCCGGGTGTTCCGGCCGTGGTTGTTGCCAGCATCAGCTGAGGCGCTATCTTGTGCATGGAACTTCCTTCGTGTTTGAGAGCGCATCGAGGTTCTGACTGGCGGGCATCCTTGTTGGCGCAAGGGTGCCCGCGCGCTTTGCCTGTCGGGCTGACGCCACCGAGCAGGCTCTCGCGGCGAGCCGCGGGCTCTGTCGCGCAGCAACTTGCAAGCCTCGGGTGGGTTCAATAGATCTTGATTTACTTCAGTTAACATCGTCTGCCTTCCCTTCTTCTTCAGCGACTGCTTTCAGTTTCACCCTATGCTCGTTAACGAACAAGGCACAGGTGCGAACTGCGCAATAGCGCAGCTGCTTGGCACCTGATCTTCAAAATGGCGATGTCAGGCTGACTACCTGCGGATACGGACACTTGCGCATAGGCCACATGAGGTGTTTACAATGATCTCTGAACTTAACTTGAACAGAGATGGGCGACTATGGACGCGCAGGATCCCCGGCTACGGCTCGCGAAGCGGCTCCGTGAGCTCCGCGAACAATGGCTGCCCGCGCGCCGGGTCACCAACTGCAGGTGGCGGACGTCCTGGGCCAGGTCAGCGTCCCGCTCATCTCGTCTTACGAGTCCAAGACCAACCCGCGGCTGCCGACTCCGGCCAGAGTTGAGGAGTACGCGATCTTGTTCGGGGCTCCCCGATGCTTCGAGCAGCGACCGCCGCGACTGCTCGGCCTCGACGAGATGACAGAGGAAGAACGGCGCTCGGTCGCCGACCTGGCCCGCGAGCTCACCCAGCTGCGCAAAGACGCACTCGGCGCAACGAGCCGCCCGAGCCGGTGTCGAGCGAATCCGACGATCGCGCAGTCGCTGGAAAGCAGCCCGCTGCGATTCCGGGATGGCAACACGATCACCATCGTCTGCGGTCAGTGGTCGCCTGAATGCTTGCGCAGGTTTCGTACAAGGACAAAGACGACCCTGACTACGTCGAGCTGCTGCAGTACTCCGACCTGACGCGCTGTTCGAGCTGTACGGGCACCTGCGTGCGGCTAATCCGACAAATCAGGTCAATCTACGGGTAGCAGGTAAACTCTCGCCGGACGACTATCACTCGCACCTAGTACTGCTGGGTGGTGTCGACTGGAACACCGCTACCACGAACGTGCTGGCCCGTGCTTCAACTGCCGTGCACCAGGATGCGCCGAACTGGGACACCCCAGACGGGCAGTACTTCGAGGTGGATGCGGCCGACGGGCAAGAAGGTTAGGCACACGCCCGACTGGAAAGAAGGAGCGGTAAGGATCAGAGCAGTCAGACGGGAAGCGGGACTGACGACAAGGCGGATCCTGCTCGAGGATGTTGCCTTCTTCGCCCGAGCGGTTAACCCGGTTAACAGGAAGCGGACTGTTACATCTGCCTTGGCATGTATGGCCGGGGCACCTATGGCGCCGTCCGCGCTGTGACGGATGCTCTCTTCCGCGACCGTAATGCCGAGCATGTGCGTGACAAGTTTGGGGACAGCGACACCTACTGCATCTTGATGCGGGTAACCGTATTCGACGGAGCGACTTTGACTCCTGACTGGACCACTGGCGAATACACCCTGTTTGAGTGGTCAGGGTGAGTCCGGTGACGAAGAGCGAGCCGCAAGATCACCATGGGTCGCATCGGGACCTGCTCTGGTCGGGTGACCGTGTCGAGCAGAGGTCCATAGACGCGCTTATCGTGCCCACGATCAGGGCGCCCGGTCGGCTGGCCCGGCCGCCGAGCTGGCTAAGGCACTCGGCTGCACGCTGGTGACCCTGCATAGCAAGCAGTGGACGTCGGCTGCGATGGCGGCGCCAGCGCATGCACCGGTCCGTGGATCTCATCGCGATCGACATCCCGGATACCGAGCGGCTCGATCTGCCGGAGTGGCGCACATCGCAGTTGCTCACCGGACAGTTCGCCCGACTGCGCCCGTGGTCGGATCTGAGCGCGAAGCGCAACCTGGGCCTCGATGCTCAGCCGGCTGCTCGGCTGGTCGCGAGTGATGTTCCTGGACGACGACATCACCGCGCTCAACCCGGACGACGTTCGGCGCGCGAGCGGCCTGCTCGACACGCACAAGCGGTGGGCCTGCATGTGTGCGGATTCCACGACCACTCGGTGGTCTGCCACGCCTACCGCGACGCCGGCGGCCGTCAGCAGTCGTTCATCGGCGGCGGGGCTCTGGTCGTGCAGGTCGACCGCACGCGGTCGTTCTTTCCCGAGGTCTACAACGACGACTGGTTCTACCTGCTCGATGGCGACAAGGGAATCCTTCCGTCGCCGTCACGGGCCGGGTCGAGCAGTATCCGTACGATCCGTTCCGCAGTCCCGAACGGGCCCGCCGCGAGGAGTTCGGCGACGTGCTCGCGGAAGGCATCTACTGGCTGCTCGACCAGGGAATGCCCGTGGTCAGCGCCGACCGGAAACTGGACGGCGTTCTTGCGGAAGCGCAAGGCGTTCATCCTGCGCGTGCTGGACATGGTCGCGGCGGATAGACTCGCTAGACACAAGCCGAGCGGGCGAGACGGCTGGACGCGCTGCGCGGCTCGCTCGGCCGGCTCGCTCGGATCATGCCCGAGTTGTGCGTGGAGTACGTGCAGGCGTGGAAGCGCGACCAGGAGGCCTGGCGACGGCATATCGAGATGCTGGAGACGGGCGCTAGCCCGGGCGGATGCGCTCGCGATGCTGGCGCGGCCGGGTGCACGACTGCTCGCTTACCAGATCGGCGGACGGAACGCCGGCCCTGCCCTCGTTGCTGATCCAAGTGACACGGCACGCGCGGCGCACTACCGTGGGACGCGGCTAGTACCCCGTCCCTGCCGCCAGCCTAGAGCCCTGGGCCCGCAGCCGACACGGCAGCGGCAGTTCTCGCGCGTCGGCGCCGAGGCGAGTTGCACTATCGGCCTGGTCTAGCCGCTTTCTGCCTCTGGCGCGGGCTTCGCGGCGGTCGTCCTGCCTGCGGGCAGACGCAGGCTGGTCAGCAGCGTGAGCACCGCCATGGCACCGGCGATCGCGAAGGCGATGCGAATGCCGAGCTGAAGGTCGGTCGCCGCGTGCGCGGCAATGGCGGCGCCGCCCACGCCGATACCAGTAGCGGTGCCGAGGACGTCGGTCAGGTTGACCGACGCCGATGCCTGGCCGACCCGGCCTTCGGGCGCGTCCCGCAGCACGAGCAACATGATCGGTGAGTTCGCCAGCCCCATTCCCAGGCCCGCTACCGTCCACGCGATGATCCCTGCGGCAATCGGAACGTTCGGTTGCAGCATCAGCGTCATTCCGGCGATGCCGATCAAGATCACAACCAGTCCGAGCCGGATGAGCCGCCGCGCTTCCCAGGTGTCGCTGAGCCGCGCTTGCGTCCAGGCGCCAATAGTCCACGTCACCGTGGCGCCGGTGACCGCGAGTCCGGCGACGAGCGGGCTGTAGTGCCGGACCATCGTGATCGACAGCGTCACGAAGCTGTCGGTGCCGAAGAACGTGAACGTCAGCAGGCCGCGGCTGAGGACCGCGGCCGGTACCCCGCGGCGAGCGGTCAGCGTCCCGGCGGGCACCAGGCGCCGCAGCGCGGGCCCGGCCAGGGCCAGCCCCACGGCGACCAGCGCGATGGCAAGCACGATCGTTCGCCCGCCGAAGCCGACAGTCAGGCCGGCCAGCACCAGGCCGGCCCCGACCGCGGTCCGGATCGCGTCCGCAAGCTTGTGCTCGGGCTCGTCCGACGCTCGCGCCGGGCCCGGCCTGCCGATGCGGATCAGCGCGGGCAGAGCAATCGAGCCGGCGATGGCCACCACCGGGAGCAGACCCAGGAACACCCAGCGCCAGCCGAACGCGCGGCCACCGCGGCGCTGATTGCGGGCCCGGCCAGACCGGGAACGACCCACGCGGTGGAGATGACGGCGATCATCCTGGGCCGGAGTTCCTCGGGCAGGCTGACGCCGATCGCGGCGTACGCGACGGCGGGAACGACCCCGGCGCCGAGGCCCTGCAGTGCGCGGCCGGTCACGAGCACCGGCATCGACCGCGCCAGCCCGGCGATGGCGAGGCCGGCGCCGAACAGCACCAGCCCGGTGATGAACGGCATGGCGGGCCCGCGCCGGTCGGCGGCGCGGCCGGCCGCCACGATGCCGACCACGCTGCTGAGCGTGAAGGCGCTGAAGGCCCAGCCGTAGAGACGCAGCCCGCCAAGGTCGCGAGCGACCAACGGCATCACGGTGACGACGGCGAGCGATTCGGACGCGACAATCGTGATGGTCAGCAGCAGGCCGACCGCCAGCGCCCGGTTCTTCGCAGCCCACAGGTCCCGCAGCCGTCCCTGGCTCATCGGCCACCTTCCAGGGTCGGCGCGATTGCCCCGACTTCGGGCTAATTTAACCCGCCCGGAGAAGCTAGCCGACGCGAGGCTGAACCAGCTTGGTCACCACCCAGCGATGCTTGCCGATCTGCCGTTGGCGGGTGAATCCGAGCTGCTCGTAGGTCGACAGCGCCCCGTGGTACAAGAACCCGGCTGGCACCGAACCGGCGTCCTCCGGGTAGCCTTCCACGACTCCGCCGCCGGCCATCGCGATCATCTCGAGCGCGCCGGTCAGCCGCCGCGCGTGATATCCCCTGACGCCGGTGTCCCTTGCCTACGTAACAGCACGCGATCCGCCAGTCCGGCGGGCTGGTCTGGCCCTTCTCGTACGCGGCCCGGTTCTTGATCCGCGGCAACTCGGCCGGCGGTCCGAACTGGCACCAGCCGACACAGTCCGTGCCGCTATAGACCAGCGCCGCGTGCGCAGTTCCGGCCCGGACGCGCGCTAGCTTGCGGTCCCGGTTCCGCTCCGGTGTCGCATCCTTCCCGAAGGGCTCGTGAAAGCCCAGGCACCAGCAGCCACCGAAGATGCCGTTGTTGCGCTCGACCAGGCTGGCGAAGGCCGGCCAGGTGGATTCGTCCAGGGGCCGGATGGTGTAACTGACGGAGCCTCCCATGCCTTCACGGTACCGGCGGCCAGGTACGATCTCGCCGCATGGCCTTCGCCGCGCCCGCGCCCGCTCCGGACGCTGTTGTATTCCGGGCCGAAGGCGTCGACCTGGTCCGCGACGGCCGGCTCCTGCTGGATCGCGTCAGCGTCACGATCAGGGCCGGCGAGCACTGGGCGCTGCTCGGGCCGAACGGCGCGGGCAAGAGCACCCTGCTGCAGATCATGGCCACCTACGCGTACCCGACGCGCGGGCAGGTCGACGTCCTCGGCCACCGGCTGGGTCGGGTGAACGTCTTCACCCTCCGGCCGCTGATCGGCCACGTCAGCCCGCACCACCGGGTAGACCCGCCGCGAACCGTGCGCGAGGTGGTGCTGACCGGCGTCACCGGCACGATTCAGCTCGTGCCCCGCAGGGAGACCAGCGCGGCCGAACTGGCGCGCGCAGGCGAGCTGACCGCGCTGCTGGGCCTGGCCGACCGGGCGGACGCCCGGTGGCACGTCCTGTCACAGGGTGAGCGCAGCCGGGCACTCATCGCGCGCGGCCTGATGGCCCAGCCGCAGCTTCTGCTGCTGGACGAGCCCGCGGCTGGGCTGGACGTGGCGGGCCGGGAGCAGCTCCTGGTCAGCGTCGACGAGCTGCGCGCGCGTCAGCCCGGCCTTGCTACCGTCCTGGTCACGCATCACCTGGAAGAGCTGCCCGCCAGCACGACGCACGCCCTGCTGTTGCGCGCCGGGCAGGTGCTCGCCGCCGGCGCAGCAGCAGACGTGCTCACGTCCGAGCTGGCCAGCGCCTGCTTCGGCCACCCCGTCGCCATCGCCAGGCACGCCGGGCGATGGGCCGCCGTGGCAGCCCGCTGAGGGCCGGTCCCGGCCAGCCGGCCAGCGCTCCGGCGGTGAGGTCGCACTGGCGGCCGAGCTGGGGCGGCGATGCGCCGTCACTAGCCGGCCTAGGATCCCCGGCTACGCCGTTGCGTGCTCACGCTCGTGCGCCCAGATGAGGCAGTCATGCCAGGAGTCGCGATCGCGTCTTCGTCCGACCAGTTCCGGCAGTGCCCGGGCAGTCGCTGCTCGAACCGGTAGCCAGCGCGCCGGGCCAGCCGCAGCGACGGCTCGTTCGCCGAGTTGATCTCCAGCCAGATGCGCGGGATCGCGAGGCTGTCGTGCGCCCACCGCGTGACCGCCGCCACCGCCTGCGCGGCCAGGCCCCGGCCCCGCTCCTCGGGCCTGGTCCAGTAGGCGAGCTCGGCGCTGCCCGGCTCGTCGGGCATCAACCCGACCGCGCACAGGAGCCGCTCGGGCATCGGCCAGCGAGTAGGGCCCGGCCGGGCGCGGACCCCACAGGGCCGGCTCCGATTCGCCGCTCGTGGCCTCCGTCAGCAACTCGGCATCCGCCAGGCCTAGCACCCGCATCAAGCGGGTCGGGCCGAGATTCAGGTTCAGGGCACAGACTTCATCTAAGCCCATCGTGACCAGCTGCCCGTCTGTCATTTGCCGCCGCGCGGCATTGCGCCAGGGAAATGCGCGCGCATCCGCAGTCGCGGGAGCTACGATCCACCCGTGCCTGATGGCGATCCAGGACCGTATCAGCCAGGCCAGACGGCCCTGCTGGCGGTGATCGACGAGGCCGAGCCGCTCGTCGGGCAGTGGCGGCGGCGGTTCGACTCCGCCGCGGCCGTCGGTGTCCCCGCGCACGTGACGGTGCTGTACCCGTTCCTGGGCGTCGAGCACATCGGCCGTGCGGTGCTCGATGAGCTAGCGATCGTGCTCGGCGATCACCGCTCGTTCGCCGTGCGGTTCGCCGAGTGCGGGCGCTTCCCCGGCGTGCTCTACCTGGCCCCGGCGCCCGACCGGCCGTTCCGGGCGCTGACCGAATCGGTCGCGGCCCGCTGGCCGGAGGCGCCCCCGTACGGCGGACAGTTCGCCGACGTCATCCCGCACATGACGATCGCGCACGGGCAGGAGGCCGAGGTCTTCCGCGAGGTAGAAACGGTGCTGTCCGCCCGGCTGCCAGTCGAAGCGCAAATCTCCGCCGTGAGCCTGTTCGTCCACGACGGTCAGCGCTGGACCCGGCAGGCCGACTTCCCGCTGCTGTCCTGATCCGGCCGCCTGCACCGGCGCTAGCCGCGGGGCCGTTCCTTCCGGCCGTCCGCGAGCAGGCCGACGACCTCTTCGATCCGCGCCGCGCGGACGTCGGGGCGCCGGGTCGTGGCGTCGATGTAGCGCAGGTAGGCCTTGCGGTAGAACTGCGCCAGCGTGTCGAAGAAGGCCCCGGCCGCCGGGTTAGCCGCCAGCGCCGTGGCGAGGTCCGCGCTGAGATCGGCGCGCTGCGGGCCCTCCGGCGCCAGTTCCACGTCGGCATCGGCGCCGACGGTGACGCCGGTATGCAGCATCCTGGACGCGTTCAGGGTGAAAGCCCAGCCGGTCTCGCCCCGCGCGACCGTCGGGCGCACCCGGCAGCCGTTGACCGTCCCGTTCACGTGATGGACGGCCTTCGCGCCCCAGGCCGCGTCCGGGTCGAACGGCAAGGTGATGACCGCGTGCCCGCGCGAATCCGCCGTGACCTGCACCCGGAACTTCTGAACCTGCACGGCCTCATCGTGTCACGGCCGCGACGGCGAAGCCGCCATGATGCGCTGCAGGGTCCGCCTGCCCAGGCGGCTCATCTCCGGGTTGCTGTCGACGTAGTACCAGACGAGTCCCATCGCCTGCTGGAAGGCCCACGCCTTGCCCCGTTCCCACTCCAGCTCGTCGCAGCCGAGATCGGCGCGCAGCACGTGCCGCGGGCCAGCTTCGAGCAGGTGCCAGCCGCCCACCAGGTCGAGCGCCGGATCGGCTGGCTTCAGGCCGCCGACATCGATGACGCCGGCCAGCCGGCCACCGGCGACGAGCACGTTGCCGGGGATCAGATCACCGTGCGTCATCACGTCCGTCGCGGTGCGGGGCAGGACCCGCAGCGTGTCCCAGGCGGAGCGCAGCCGGGGCACGTCCAGCAACTGCTCGCTGCGCTCGAAGCAGGTCTGCATCCACGCGTCGTGCGAGCGCAGGTCACCGCCTCGGCCCTGGCCGCGGAAGGTCCTGCCGCCAGTCCCGATCGCCCGCACCCCCCGGATGAACTCGGCGAGGTCGTGCGCGAACCCGACCGACTCAGCGGGGTCCTCGGCGGTAGCCACGGTGCCCGGCAGCCAGGTTTGCACCGCCCACGGCAGCGGGTAGCCGGCTCCGGGCTCGCCGAGCGCGACCGGCTCGGGGGTGGGAAACCGGGTTCGGCCCAGCAGCGCGCGGGCCGCCCGCGCCTCGGACTCCAGCCAGCGCCGGGTAGCTCCGGCGTCGTCCGGCCGCAGCGGGAACCGGGCCAGCAGTGTGTCCCCGATGCGGAACAAGGCGTTGTCCGTTCCGGACCCGGCGACCGGCCGGACGGGCAGCGCCCGCCACTGCGGGAACTGCGCATCCACCAGCGCGCGCACCTGTTCGGCGGAGATCGCGAGCTGGTCCGGGTGCATGTCCACACCGGGAGAATCGCGGACCCGGCCGCCGATCGCAAACCGGGCCGGGCGGATGTGGGCAAAGTCAGGACAGCCGAAATCTACCTATGTGGAGTTCGGCTGTGATTGCTGGACGGGTCAGCCTGCCGGCGCTGACGCCGCAGGTGCGGGCATGACCCGGCAACGGCGGGCAGGCGTCGTGCTGCGGCGCGTCGTGCTGCGGCTCATGCCGGCCAGGCGGCGGGACTGGGTCGAGGCGGTCTGGGCCGAGGCGGCAGCCGTGCCGCCCGGGCTGGGTCGGCTGGCATGGCGGGCCGGCGGCGTGCAACTGATAGCCCGGGAGGCGTTGATGCGACACAGGATCGGCAGCGCGACGCTGTTCGCGGGGGCCGCCGCGCTGGTGGCCTGGGCCGCCTGGCCAGGCTCGTCGGCCACGTTCGCCGACTCAGTCGACCAAGTCGACCTGATCGCCGTCGTGGCACTGCTCGCAGTGTTCGCGCTGGCGGCGCGCCTGGCCTTCGGCCCGGCCGCCAGCGGCCGGCCAGCACGGCTGGTGCGGATCGGTGCGTACGCCGTGATCCTCGTTCTTGTGCCAGCCAAGAACGTCGTCGAGCAGATCCTCGACGTGCCGCCCCGCGGCGGTGTCGACCTGCGCCTGTACGGGCTCATCGCGCATCCCGGCTTCGGCAATCGCTGGGACGACGAGATCATCTTCCTGGTCGTCATCGCGTTGTACGCCAGCACGATCCTGTGGCTGACCTCGCGGCGTGCGGAGGTTGCCCCGGCGACGCTCGTCATCGGCGCCATCGCGGGCGCGATCCTGGAAGTCGTCTGGTACGTGGCCGGGCCGCTCGGCTTCGGCGGGGCGGTCGCGACCAATCCCTGGCTGCCGGGTGCTGACGCCAAGCCGTTCATTGTCCTGGCGGTGATCTCGTTCTGTGCCGCCCCGGTGGTGGCCGCGATCGTCGCCGACCGGCGCTTCACCGGCGCGTCCAGCTCAGTGCTCCCGCGCCCGGCCAGGCTCCGCCAGGTCACCGCGGCCGCCCTGCTCACTAGCCTGACCGCCGGGCTGGTCGTCATCGTCACGTGTACCGGCACGATCGCCGCGCTGCTGGCGGCGCCCTGGCTGCGGACCGCGGTGTACCGCAGTCACCCGCTCTCCGGCGTCGAGGGCTTGCGACTCCTGGTGCAGGGCAACCCGGCCGCCCTCAGTTACAGCCATCAGATCACCGCGGCCATGGACGCGCCCCCGCTCCTCATCCTCTGCATCGCGTTCCCGCTGGTCGCCTTCGTGATCACCGGCCTGGTCCATCTCGATCTGGGCACCGCCTACGTGGCCGGACCGCCCGGCCCCGGCGGCCCGCCCGGACCCGAGCCCGGGCCGCAGCCGCCGCGTGGCGGCCAGCCCCTGGGGGCAACCACAGACGGTCGCAGCCCGAATGAGCCGGAAGCTGACCTGGGCCGGCGGACCGGACTTGCTATCGCGGTGCCTGCTCCTGATCCGGTACCGGCGGGCGCTCCCGGCTAGACCGGGCCCGCAGGCGCAGCGCGACAATGATCACCGCGGTCCCGACGAGCAGCGCGACGATGTTGGGGATCACCAGCGCGACAATCCCGGCCGCCGCGCCATATGCGAGCCAGAGCACGAACCCGGCGACCAGCACCGCGAAGTAGGCGACCGAGACCTGCCGGGAGGACCGCTCACGCAGCATCCGGCGGATCTGCAGCACCGGCGCGATGCCCATCAGCACCCCCCAGGTCGAGGCGGCGGCGGCGAGGAAAGTAGCCATGAGCGCTCCCGGGGTAAGGCGCCCTGGCTCTGTGAATCGTGCTCGCCAGTGATCTGGTGAGGGGCGCAAGCACGACTAACCTCATGTTAACGTGCCGAGCCGCCGCAGCTCATCGCGCTGGCTGGATGTTCTGGTTCGCGCGGAAGACATTTCCCGGGTCGTATTCCGCCTTCACGCCAGCGAGGCGCTCATAGTTCGCCGCGCCGTAAGCCGCCCGCACCCGGTCCTGGCCTTCGTCGCCGATGAAGTTCAGGTAGACGCCGCCGTTGGTGTGCTTGGCGATGTCGCGGCGGAAGGCCTGCGCCCATGCGATGTTCGCGTCGTCGTCGGCCGCGTCCGCCCAGACCGCGAACGGGTGCGTGAGCCACCGCACCGACCGGTTGGCCAGCGGCGAGTCGGCGTCGCCGCGATCGGCCACCGCGGCGCCCCAGGGGAACATGATCTGTTGCGTGAACGGCGACCGGCGGTCACGGCCGGCCCGCACGAAAACGTCGAGCGCGTCGTCGTCGAACTCGTCGTGATAGTCGGCCGACCAGTAGTTGCGCAGGCCCGACGGCTGGTCGATCATCTGCTGGAACTGGGTGTACGGCATCGGCGCCACCACATTCGCGGCCGGGCGCAAGTCGAGGTAGGGCTTGATCGCGTCCTGGCCCTCAGCCGGATCCCCCGCCCATAGCAGCGCCATCGCGGCGATCGTGTTGCCCTGCAGGCTGGCCGGAATGAACTCCTCGGGCGGCCCGGTGAGGAAGACCAGCCCGGAGCCAAGCTCGCACGGCGCGTCGGCGGCGAGGTCGCGGTATACCCGGGCAATGTCCAGCCCGGCTTCCTCGGGCCAGGCCAGCAGGCCGGCGAGCACCGTCGGCCCGAGCGGGTGCAGCTGGAACTCAAGCGCGGTGGCCACCCCGAAGTTCCCCCCGCCGCCGTGCAGCGCCCAGAACAAGTCCGGGTGCTCGGTCTGGCTCGCGGTGACATGCCGGCCGTCCGCGGTAACGAGATCGACCGAGATCAGGTTGTCGCAGGCGAGCCCGAACTTGCGCTCGGCCCAGCCAGACCCGCCGCCGAGGGTGAAACCGGCGATGCCGGTGCTGGACACCCGGCCGCCGGTGGTGGCGAGCCCGTGCTCCTGGGTCGCGGCGTCGAATTCGGCCCAGGTCACGCCCGCGCCGGCCTTGACAGTCCGGCCGTCCGGGTCCACCGAGATGTCTTTCATCGGGCGGACGTCGATGACCATCCCGCCGTCGTTGACCGACATCCCGGCGACCGAGTGCCCGCCCGCCCGCACCGCGACGGCCAGGTCCTCCCGCCGGGCCAGTTCGAGCGCGGCGGCGACATCAGCGGGTGTAGCGCACCGCGCGATGGCGGCGGGACGCCGGTCGATCATGCCGTTGTACACGGCCCGCAGTTCGTCGTAGCTCGCGTCGGCGCGCTGTGATCAGTTCCAAGGCTCAGTCCCCCTGCGTAGTCCGCTGGTCTGCGCAGGCCGGCTCCGCTCGCCAGCGCCTGCTTAGGCAACGGCAACACGGGACTGTTCACCGAGGATGTGGCCGGTGTGTGGTCGCGGTGGAGATCGCGTGGTGCCGGGCATTTACCCCAAACCGGGCACCCGCCGGGGGTCAGCGACGCAGCACGTGGAAGGCGAACAGGCTGCCCCGGTGATAGCCCTGGGAACGGAGCACTGGCCGGCCCGCGGTCGTCACGACCGTCTCGGTGATCAGCAGCCACGGGCCGAGTCCGGCCAGCTGGTAGGTGTCCTGGACCTCCGCGGGCAGGTCCTCGGCCTGGATCCGGGCGGCGGAGGACGCCATCAGGTAGCCCTGGGCGGCCAGCAGGTCGGTCAGCGACCCGGCCCAGTTGACGTGCTTCACCGGGCCGGGAATGCACGCCCGCGGCAGCGTCTCGACGCTGAAGACGAGCGGCTCGTCGCCGCTGGAGCGCAGTCGCTCCAGCCGCAGCACCGAGTCGGTGTCCTGCCAGGCCGAGGGCGTCCCGCTCGGCCGGCGTCCGGCGCATCCTCGACGGCGGACAGGACCAGCGTCTTCGCGTCCTGGTAGCCCAGCGCCTCGAGCATGCTGGTGGTGGACTCGAACCGGGTGACCGGCCGGTCGATGTGCAGGGCGGACAGAGACGAGAGAAACCGGCCGCGGCCGCGTTCCACCAGCACGATGCCGTCCTGCTCCAGCAGCTTCAGCGCCTCGCGCGCCGTGCTCCGGCCGACGTTGCAGAGCTCGGCGATCTCGGCCTCGCTGGGCACCCGGTCGCCGGGAGCCGCCTGCCGGGCCTCGAACAGCGCGATGAGCTGATCGCGGACCTGCGCGGACATCGGCTGCGAATTCGTCATACCGTCTCCCCCGGTTGGCTAAGACCGGCTCGACGTAGTGTAGGCCGAGCCGTGGCCGGGGCCGCCGGGCCGATGGGCGCCAGTCTCCGGGGCGGCGCCCACCGGCAGCTTCGGCGGGGTCAGGACGTACCGGCGCCGGCGGCCGGCACCGCGGCGGAAACGTCCGACCCGGCGGTGACGAGACCGTCTTCGCGGGACAGTTCCTCGCCGATCTTCCGCGCCGAGCGGCAGGCCTCGCGAGGAGCACGACCAGCGAGATGCCGACCCAGATGGCGGCGGCGATCGGCAGCCAGAACGTCGGGCCGCTCGGGTACGGCACCAGGTTCCGGTAGATGGTGTAGCCGAGCACGAGCAGCGTCACGACCGGGATCACGATCTCCCAGGCCGGGATATTCCGGTTCTGGCGCAGCATCCGGGCGGCGCCGATCGTGGCGAGGATGTAGGCGACGAGCACGATCAGGGTCCCGATGAAGCCAGTCCAGCCCCAGGCGCTCAGGATGGGCTGCCGGAAGATGAAGCCCGAGCGCGACGACCGAGATCGCCATCGACGATGAAGCCCGGCCCAGATCGCCCCGACCGGCGTGCCGTACCGCCGGAGACGCGCATGATCCGGCCGGAGGCGCTCGAGCCGGACTGCGATGCGCGCACCATCGCGTAGATCAGCCGGCTCGCGCCGACGACACAGCCGATCGCGCCCGCGAACGCGGACAGCATCGTGCCGATCGTCACGACGTCTCCGACCCACGGCGAGATGTAGCTCCCGCCGAGCGTGCCGAAGAGCGAACTGGAGTTGTGGAACGCAGTCAGCGCCTTGCCGGAGGTGCCGAAGCCCATGACCTCGATGGCGGCGGTGACCGACGTAGAACACGCCGGCGATCAGCACGGTGCCGAAGATCGCCCGCGGGATGCTCTTGCGCGGCTCCCTGGCTTCCTCGCCCATCGTCGCCGCGCCCTCGAAGCCGATGAACGCGAGGATGCCGTAGACGGCGCCGAAGAACAGGCTCGAACTGCCTGTTCCCTTGGCCGGGCGAGAACACCGACAGCGTGAAATGCTGGCCCCGCCCGGGGCACTGTGCCCGGTGATCTTGATAAGCACGACCAGGCTGATGATCACGATCAGCGCGATCGTGCAGGCCTCCGCGATGAGCATCAGGTCGGTGCCGCGCCGGGCCGGGATGACGGTCAGCAGCGTCGCCCCGATCAGCAGCACGAGGGTCACCACGAAGGGGATCCACTGCGCCGGGTTGGCCACGCCCATGGAGTTGAGCAGCGAGTTGAAGAACACGGCCGCGCCGTAGCAGCTGCCCGCGCCGAAGATCAGGTAGCCGCCCAGCAGGCACCAGCCGGCGATCGCGCCTGCCGGGGCACCGAGCGTCGCGCCGACGAAGCCGAACACCGAGCCCGCGGTGTTGAAGTGCTGGCTCAGCCGCACGAAGCTGTAGGAGAGCAGCAAGACCGCGACGAAGGAGATCGCGAAGGCCAGCGGGATCGCCCGGCCGACGCTCGTGACCGCGCCCTGCGGGTTGATGTTCGCCGACAAGCTCAGTCCGGTGACGCCGACGGATACCGCCAGTACCTGCCATGGACCCAGATTGCGCCGCAGCCGCGGCTTCGGCGCTGAACGTCCGGACGAGGCGGCCGCCGCCGCGCCCTCGAAACTCTCAGTAGCCATGCTGCGAGCCTTCCAGATTGGCCGGAACAGTTCCGGCAGCTAATTTTCGTTGTCTGACATGGCTGACAAGGTGTCTGTATGGTCCAGGACAACGGACGTGCCGTCAAGAGCTGGTAGTCGACCGGGAGTGGCCCTCTTGACCCGTTCCCGGCCCGCCAAGTACGGTCCTCTCGTCTGACATATTCGCTACCTGTCAGACATGTGGAGAGCCCATGAGCATCGCCGTCGTGACCGGCAGCGCGAGCGGCATCGGTGCCGCCATAGCCAGGACTGTTGCCGGCCCGATTCCCGAAGCCGACGTCGTCGGCTGGGACATCGCCGGCTCGCCGCCGGTCGACGTCGGCAGCACCGAGTCGGTCCGCGCCGCGGCTGCGGCCCTGCCCGGCCGGGTCCGGCCACGTCGTGCTCGCCGCCGGGGTGTCCCGGATGGCGCTGCTCACCGAGACGACCGACGAGGACTGGGAGTTCCAGTTCCGGGTCAACACGTTCGGCGTGTTCAACTGCCTGCGCTCGCTGGTGCCGGTGATGGAGGACGGCGGCGCGATCGCGGTGATCGACTCGATGGCCGGACTGCGCGGCGCGCCGTTGCTCTCGGCCTACAGCGCGTCGAAGTTCGCGGTGACCGGCCTGATCGAGGCGGCGACGCCCGAGTTCGCGATCCGGGGCATCCGGATCAACGGGATCTGCCCCATGTACGTGCGCACGCCGATGCAGCACCGCGAGCTCGCGCTGGGAGGCGGACGCGCTGGGCACCACCCCGGAGGAGGTCTTCGCGGGCTACGAGGCGGCGACCCCGATCGGCCGGGTCGCCGAGCCCGAGGACATCGCGGACACCGTCGCTTTCCTGCTCAGCGACGACAGCCGGTACATGACCGGCTCGATGCTGACGGTGAGCGGCGGCGCGCACCTGGGCATGGTCTACCGTCCGAAGACAACCGCATGAGGCTGGCACCGGGCCGGCGGATCCGGGCTGGCCGCGCGGTCTGTGCCGGGCCGCCGGACTCCGACGATCACACCGACCGAAACGGATTCGTTCATGCTGAATTTCGATGAGGCTCGCTACGTTCGCATTCAGGCCGGCGCGGTCGGACCTGGCGGCGGGCCTGGAAGCGGCGATCGCCAAGAGCCTGGCCGACGGCGCGCGGAACCTGTTCTTCCTCGGCACCGGCGGCGCCGGGATCCTGATGCAGCCCGCCGCGCAGATCCTGGCGGCGCGGTCGGAGTTCGGCGTGTACGTGCCGTGGGCGGCGGAGATCGTGCGGACCGGGTCGCCGCACCTTGGGCCGCAGTCAATCGTGGTCATCCCGTCGCTGTCCGGGACGCACCAAGGAGAGCATCGCGGCGCTGGCCTTCAGCAAGGAAGCCGGCGCGACGGTCATCACGCTCACCGGCAGTCCCGACTCGCCGCTGGCCCGGGCCGCCGACTTCAACTTCAGCAACGAGGCCGCGGACGACACCTCCAGCGAGTCGTACTACCTCCAGTCCCTGATCATCGTGCTGGCGATCATGCGGGCCCGGGGCGAGTTCGCCGACTATCAGCAGGTCCTCGCGGACCTGCAGCGGCTGCCGGAAATGCTGCTGGACGTGAAGCGGACCGCCGAGGAGAGCGCCGACCAGATCGCGGCCCGGATCGCCGCGGCCGACTACCACATCTTCTCCGGCGCGGGGTCGGTCTGGCCGCAGGCGTACTACTACGGGATGTGCATCCTGGAGGAGATGCAGTGGATCAGGACCCGGCCCGGTGCACGCGGCCGACTTCTTCCACGGCACCCTCGAACTGGTGGAGGACGGCGTGAGCATGTTCCTGCTCAAGGGCGAGGACGCGACCCGGCCGCTGGCCGACCGGGTGGAGGCGTTCGCCCGCCAGCACACCGATGAAGCTGACCGTGCTCGACTCGGCCGGGTACGACCTGCCGGGGCTCTCGCCGCAGACCCGCGTGCTGATCTCCCCGGTGATCCTCGCGGCGGCGCTGGAGCGGGTCAGCGCGCACCTGGAGGTCAGGCGCGATCATCCGCTGACGACCAGGCGGTACTACAAGCGGGTCGAGTACTGACGGGCTGGCGTGGTGCCGCCGGTCGCCGCCATCGGCGACAACACGATCGACCTCTATCTCGGCCGGGAAAGCTACAGCTACGTCGGCGGCAACGCGGTCAACGTCGCGGTGCAGTTCACCCGCCTCGGCCGCCCGGTCCGGTACTTCGGCGCCGTCGGCCCGGACGCGGCGGGCCGGCAGATCCGGGCCGCCCTGACCGAGCGCGGGATCGACACCGATGGGCTGGTCGAGCTGCCCGGCCGGACCTCGACGTCACGGATCAGGGTCGACGACACCGGCGTCCGGCATTTCGAGTCGGAGGACTTCGGGGTGTGCGACGGATACCTTCCGGACGCACCGGCGCTGGAACGGGCCGCCGGGTGCGCCGCGGCCCACATCGGCCTCATGCCAGGAGCCGAGCCCGTGCGCCGGTTGCTGGCTGACCGCGGTGTACTGGTCAGCCAGGACTGCGGGGTCACGATCCGGCCGGACGGATACCGGTGGATGGGAATCGCGTTCTGCTCGCAGGAAGCGGCGGGCATCCCGGCCGAGCGCATCGCCGCGGACGCGATCGACGGCGGCGCCAGCCTGGCGGTCGTGACCCGCGGGGCCCAGGGCAGCCTCGCGTTCGACGGCAAAACCACGTGGCGGACTGCGGCCGTGCCGGTCGACGGTGGTGGACACGACCGGAGCCGGCGACGCGTACGCGGCCGGCCTTCCTGGACGCCCGGCTGGCCGGCGCCGACGTGGATCAGGCCATGCCGACTGGCGGCCGCGCACGCCGCCGAGGCCTGCACGCACTTCGGCGCCTGGCCGCAGGAGCCAGGCCCGGTGCCAGCGTGAGTGACGGCCTGCCGGTCAGCGCGCGGGCCGATGTGGTGATCGTGGGCAGCGGCGTCGGCGGCGCCACCCTGGCCTACGGGCTGCGCGGCACCAGCCGCACCGTGCTGGTCCTCGAGCGCGGACCGCACCTGCCGCGGGAGGTGTCCAACTGGGACTCGGCCGCGGTGTTCGGCGCGCTCAGGTACCGGACGGACGAACAGTGGCTGGACTGGCGCGGCCGGTCGTTCCGGCCGGAGATGCAGTACTTCGTCGGCGGGAACAGCAAGTTCTATGGCGGCGTCCTGTGGCGCCTCCGGCCCGCCGACTTCGGCCGGTCGGCCCACGCCGACGGTGAGTCGGCAGCCTGGCCGATCGGCTATGCCGACCTGGAGCCTTACTACGGCCTGGCCGAGCAGGTGTACGGCGTGCGCGGCGCGATCGGCGCCGACCCGACCGAGCCACCGCACTCGTCGCCGTACGCACACGCGGCGCTGGCGCACGAGCCGCCCATGGCCCGGCTGGCCGCCCGGCTACAGCGAGCACGGGCTGCGCCCGTTCCAGCCCCCGGTCGCCGTTGATTACGGAGATGGGGGCGCCTGCATCCGGTGTCAGACCTGCGACGGGTTTCCGTGCCGGATCGACGCCAAGGGCGACGCGGAGGTCAGCTGCCTGCGGCCGGCGCTGCGTGCGCCGAACGTCTCGCTCCGGACCCGCACCCTGGTCACCCGCGTCCTGACCGACCCTGGCGGCGGGCACGCGACCGGCGTCGAGGTCGTGCGCGACGGCGAGCGCAGCATCGTGGCGGCCGAGACCGTCGTCGTGGCGTGCGGCGCGGTCAACTCCGCCGCGTTGCTGCTGCGGTCGGCGACGCCCGCGCAGTCCCGCGGCGTCGGCAATTCCTCCGGGCTGGTCGGCCGGAACTACATGCAGCACACGTGCACGTTCCTGATCGCGATAGCGCCGCTGCGCCGGAACCCGACGAAGTTCCAGAAGACGCTCGCAGTCAACGATTACTACTTCGGCGAGCCCGGCTACCCGTACCCGATGGGCGGCCTGCAGACCATCGGCAAGCTCGACGCGGCGATGCTCTCGTCCGGCGCCGGGCGGTTCCTGCCGGGGCCGGTGCTGGCTCAGCTGGCCGGCCGGAGCACGGACTGGCTGGTGATGAGCGAGGACATCCCGCACCCTGGCAACCGGGTCGAGCTGACCGGAGACGGACGGATCCGGGTGGCGTGGCGGCCGACGAACCTGGCCAGCCATCGCCGGCTGATCCGGCGGGCCCGCGCGGCCCTGCGCCAGGCCGGCTACCCGCTCATCTTCCAGCAGCGGCTCGGCGTCGAGTCGAACCCGCACCAGTGCGGCACCGCGCGGTTCGGCCAGGACCCGGCCACGTCGGTCCTGGACGACGTGTGCCGCGCGCACGACGTGCCGAACCTGTTCGTGCTCGACGCGTCGTTCTTCCCGTCGTCGGCTGCGGTCAACCCGGCCCTGACGATCGCCGCCCAGGCCCTGCGGGTAGCCGACGTCGCGTTCGGCGGCCAAGTGCTGGACCGCGCGAGCTGAGAGGACACCGATGGACGTAGCGGTGATGGTGGACGGCCAGGAAGACGTCTCCTGGGCGCAGTGGTGCGCGCTGGCGGCGGCCTGCGAGGCCGGCGGCTACCAGGCCCTGTTCGCGGCCGACCACTACGGGTCGGTGTACGAGCCGGCCCGGTGTGCGCTAGACGCGTGGGGGGTGGTGACCGGACTGTCCGCCCGCACCAACCGGATCCGGCTGGGCGTGCTGGTGTCGCCGCCGACCTTCCGGCACCCGTCGGTGCTGGCCCGGCTCGCGGTCACCGCTGATCACGTCTCCGGGGGCCGGACCGAGCTGGCCATGGGCATCGGCTGGAACGAGCCGGAGCACGTCCGGCTCGGGCTGCCGTTTCCCGGCATCGCGACGCGGACGCAGCTGCTCGAAGAGCAAGTGGAGATCATCTCGCGGCAGTGGTCGGAGGACCGGTTCGACTTCGACGGCCAGCACTACCGCCTGGCCGGCTGCGAGGCGTGGCCGAAGCCCTTGCAGCGGCCGCGGCTACCCATCATCATCGGCGGTTCGGCCCGGCCGCGCACAGTCGCGCTCGCCGCGCGGTTCGCGGACGAGTACAACACGACGTTCGGGGCCACGCCCGCGGCGTGCCGGGAGCGCCGCGGGCGGCTGGACGCGGCGTGCGCGCGGATCGGCCGGGATCCGCGCACGCTGCGCCTGTCGGCGATGATCGAGTTCGTGCTGGCCGAGACGCCAGCGCAGGTCGACGAACTGCTCGCCGAGATCGCGGCCCGGCAGGGGCTCGGCAGCGCGGCCGACTTCCTCGCCACTGACGAGGTGGGCGGCGAGTCGATGCTGGTCGGCACCCCCGACACGGTGCGGCGCCGGCTGCGCGAGTACGCGGCCGCCGGGGTGGACCGGATCGTGCTCCAGCACCTGCTCCACGATCACGACGAAATGCTCGCCCTCGCCGCCACCGAAGTGCTGCCAGCGCTGCGAGCCAGCTAACGCCGCAGCGCCGGCACCCGGGCTCGCGGGCTACACGGCGTGCCAGGCCCGGCCGAACCAGCGGCGGACGCGGTCTGATCCGAACGCCGTCTTGTCGGCCACCAGCTCCGCCGACGGCCCTTCCAGGTCCCCGGCCGGGCTCTGACCGGACAGGAACGTGACGTCGACCTTGGCGATCATGCCGTGGCCGACCTCCAGGTAGCAGATCCCCCGGCCGTCGTAGCCGGCGCCGCTGCCGGTTCCCCGCAGCCGGGCGGTGATCTGCCGGGCCACGACGGTCGCCTGCCCCTCGGCGAAGACACCGGCCTTGGGCGTTCCCACGCTGGTGACGTCGCCGACGGCGTAGACGTCCGGGTACTGGGTTTCCAGCGTCTGCGGGTTCACCGGGATCCAGCCGTCGACGGTCAGGCCCGACTCGACCACGACCGCCGGCGCCCGGTGCACCGGCACCCCGAGGAAGAGGTCGTACGGCAGTTCGCTGTCGTCACTGAGCAGGGCGACTTTGCGCGCGGGATCGAGCCCGCGGACCAGCAGGCCCGGATGCCAGCTGATGCCCTTGTCCGCGAAGGCGGCCAGGATGACCTCCGACGCCCGCGGTGACGGCGGGATCGGGACGCCCAGCGGCATGACCAGCGACACCTGCGAGACGCCGGCCAGGCCGCGGGCCTGCAGGAAGTCCTGCATCAGCAGCGCCGTCTCGCTGGGCGCCGGCGGGCACTTGAACGGCGTCGACGTCACGCCGACCACCACCCGGCCGCCCGCGAACTGCGCCAGCACGTCGCGCAGCCCGAACGCTCCAGCGAGGGTGTAGAACTCATGGCCGCCCGCCGCCAGCCCGGGCGTGGCGCCGGGGTCGAGGTCGGCCCCCAGGGCGACGACCAGGATGTCGGCCTCGAACATCTCGCCGTCGGTCTCGACCCGCCGCGCCGCCGGGTCCAGCGAGCGGACCTCCGCCTGCACGAACCGGACCCCCGGCAGGGCCACGTCGGCGTACCGGTGCCGGACGTGATCGGCGGTCGTCCGGCCGAACATGACGTCCAGCTTCGAGAAGCCGAAGACGAACGCGTCCGCCTTGTCGATCAGCACGACGCCCGCGTCGTCGCCGAACTCGGCCGACAGCAAGCGCGCCAGTTCCAGCCCACCGAAGCCGGCGCCGAGGATCACGATCCGCATCACCGCAGCTTACGGGTGGTGGTCGGGCATCAGCGGCAACTTAAGTGGCTTCGCCGACAGGGCCATCGTGCGCACTCCCGCAGTACCTAGTTGTCGTCTTGGATTGGCCCTCGGGCGGTACCAGAAACCGTCTGCGGGCGCTCGGCGGACCCCGGGCCAGGTATTGGAGGCATCCCGGCTTGCTGCTGCGGTGGCACGAACGGCCGTTGCGCCTGAGTCGGGCTTGGCCCGCCGGAGGCCGGGTGATAGCCGTTGTGCTGGTGGGGCTGCGACGGCTGTGCCGGTCGGCTCGTGGGGGCGCCGGTCGGTTGCCCGAAGCCGGGCCGGTTTGGCTGCTGCGGGCTTGCGGCTGCGCTACCGTCCCGCTTGCCGATCGGCAGGGCGATGCATGCTAGCGACAGCGGGACACCGATCAGCCCGGTGTGCGGGGGTGTAAATGTTCATCGGTCGATGTCCCCCTCCCGCTAAAGAGCGCCAGCGCGGGAGACAGCAGGAAAGCGCAGCGACAGAAGCGCTGGCCAAACTTGCTGAGCCCCGGTCTGATCCCCTTGATCCGACACTAAACCCGGCGGCACATTGATCGAGAGTCGGGTGGAACGACGCTGAGGAACGAGCCATATCGCTCATGCCCAAACCGTCACCCAGTGGCCGATTCAGACCTTCAACTTTGGGTTATCTTTGCGCTTTAGGCGGGATGGCAGCCGTCCGCGCGCACACCCGGTGCCAAGCCCGGGACACGGTCAGGGCCGCAGGACCATCCGGCCGGGGACACCGCCGGCCGCCTTCGCGCGGTAAGCCCTGACCGCCTCCGCGAGCGGGTACACGGCACCGACCTGCGGGCGCAGCTGGCCCTCGTCGACCAGCCGGGCGAGCTCGGCTAGCTGAGCCCGGCTGGACTCCTGGATGAAGACGACCGTCCTGATGTCGTCCCGGCCGCCGCAGCTTCGCGTCCGCCTTCACCGTGACCACTGTCCCGCCGGGCTTGAGCAGAATGTCCGAGCCAGCCAGCACCGCGCCGCCGATCGTGTCGAAGACCAGGTCGGCGGTGCCCGCGACGTCGTCCAGGCCCTCGGCGTCCAGCGCGACGTAACGGTCGGCGCCCAGGTCCAGGACCAGCTCGCGGGAGTGGCTGCGCCCGGTCCCGATCACCTCCGCGCCCGCCCGGCGGGCCAGCTGGACCGCCATCGACCCGACCGCGCCGCCGGCGCCGTGAATGACGACGGTCTGGCCTTTGACGAGGTTGCCGTGGTCGAACAAGGCCTGCCACGCCGTCAGCCCGGCCCGCGGCACCGCGGCGGCGGCGGCGTGGTCGACGGTCTTCGGCTTGCGGGCCAAATTGCGGGCCTCGACAGCGACGTACTCGGCGGCCGCCCCATCCCTGAGCTGGTCGGTCAGCCCGAAAACCTCGTCGCCGACGGCGAGCCCGGCAGTCCCGAAGCCCAGCGCGGCGACCACCCCCGACACCTCGTGGCCAGGGATGACCGACTCTCGCGGGTGACCGGCCCGGCAGGTCCAGATCGGCCAGTCCAGCTCGTTGTGGGTAATGCCGCACGCGGCGACCTTGACCAGGACCTCGCAGAAATTGGGCTTGGGATCGGGGGCTTCCTCGAAGACGAGCCCGCTGACGCCGGTCCGGTCATGGGTTCGGATGGCCTTCATGTCCAGTCCCTTCCTAGCTGCGGAATCGGTTCTGCTGTGCTGTTCAGGGCGACACCCTTCCGACGAGACAGCCGCCCCGATGACAGACCTGACAATCGGGCGCGGTATCACGTCGGCTGGGCGAGGACCGTTGCGACCAGGGAGCCGCTCATGACCACGCCGTCCGGACCTGACCCGGCTTGACCGCGATCATCCTCGAGCGGCGGCAGCTGATCCTCTGCGGGCGCGTGGCTGACCACGGTCGCCAGCCGCACGGGCTACGTCGCCTTCGACAAGCAGCAGGTCACCGTCGGGTGAGAACGGCCGCGCTCGCGGCGGGGCCGGCTACTTGTCAGCCGGCGGCAGCAGCGGCCGCGGATCGAACGTGACCCGGATGCTGGTGATCTTGCCTTCTTCCACGTGGCTCCAGTTCGCGGTGGGAACCGGCGGTGCCACGGTGGTGTGCAGGTCAAACCAGGTGATGACGTCGGTCTCGTCGGCGAGCTGCTCGTGCACCACGATGTCGGTCACGATCTCCGCCAGCTGCTGCAGGCCGCTCACGCAGTCGTCGGCGTTGTCCAGCTGAGCGAACGGGCCGCTGAAGGTCACGTCGTCCGCCAGCAGCCCTCGCAGCGTGCTGAAATCCTTGCCGACCCAGGCGTGCATGTAGGTCGTCGCCACCGTCGCGGGATCGGTCACTGGCAGCACCTCCTCTTCTTCGCGGCTACGAGGGATACCTGCCCGGCTTCGCCGGACTGATTCGCTCGCTACGATCACGGACTGATGCCCGAGTCCAACCGCGCCGGCGCGCTCGCGGCCGTGGCCCGCGCGGGCGGGCTGCGGCTGGTCGAGCCGTGGTTCGCGCCGTTCGCGCTCGTCAACGGCGCCGCGCTGGGCCTCACCCCGATCCTCCTGCCGCTGGCGGCCAGCCGCGATGGCGTCGGGCACGTCGGCCTCGTGATGGGCGCGTTCAACCTGGGCGCGTTCGCCGCTCCGGCGGTCGGCAGCATCGCCGACCGGTACGCCGCGCACCGCTCGCTGGCCGTCGCGTGCGCGGCCGCGATGGCGGTGTCGCTGTGGCTGTTTCCGCTGGCCGGCCCCGGCTGGCAGCTCCTGCTCGCGCTGGCCGACGGGGCCGGCTTCGCGGGCGCCGTCACCATCGCCAACCTGCTGATCGTCGAGCGCCGCCCGCGCGCGGAATGGAATCCCAGGCTGGGCGTACTCGAGGCCGCCCTCAGCGTCGGCCAGGGCGGCGCCCTGTTCCTCTCCTCCTGGCTGGCCACCCTCAGCGTGCGGGATGGACTGTTCCTGGCCGCCATCGTTCCGGCGGCCGCGATCCTGCTGGCTGCCGCCCTGGTCCCGCGCGTGGTGGGCGCCGCCAGCCGCGCGCGCCGGGCCAGGCCGCCGCCGGGCAGCACCGGCTCGCTTCGGTCGGCCGGGTCGGTGAGTGGGGCCCGGCCAGCCCGTCCCGCGCCCACCACCTCGCCCACCGCCGGCCGTTCGCGGGCGCTGCGGCGTTGCGCGGGCCGTTCGGCTGGCTGCTCGCCGCCTGGATCCCCGCCTACGCGGGCACGGCGGTGATCTTCGCGCTCTACCCCGTCCTGTTCCAGCACGCGTTCGGGGTCCCGGCCAGCAGCTCCTCGCTCGCCTTCGCGATCATCGTCCTGGTCAGCCTGCCGCTGTTCCCGGTGGCGGCGGCGCTGAGCCAGCGGCGCGGGCCGGCCATCGCGATGGCGGGCGCGCTGGCGGCCCGGATCGTGCTGCTCGCGGCGCTCGCGGCGCTCGCCGCGGCGGGCCGGGTACCGGCCGTGCTGCCGCTCACCGCGTTCGCCGGCATCATGTTCGCCTGGTCGTTCCTGAGCGTCGCGGCGCCGGGCCTGACCGGGCAGTTGCTGCCGGGCGCGGAGGGCGACGCGCAGGGTCTGCTGAACGCCAGCAGTGGCATCGCGGGGCTGCTCGGCTCGGTGCTCGGCGGCACGATGGCCAGCCACTTCGGCTACGCCGCGGCGCTGGCACTCGGGGCCGGCGCGACCGCGCTCGGTCTGGTGATCTTCATGGCCACCACGCTGCGGCACCGGCCGGGCGCTGTCACATCTGCCGCCGGGTCCGGGTCATCCAGGTGAAGGCCTCAGCCCGAGGCCGATCTGAGCAGGAGGTGCCCGATGGCACGCATCGACGGTGTACAGGTGTCGCAGGCCGGCCCGGTCGTCAAGCTGGTCTACCGGTTCGGCCCGCGGGCCATGAAGAAGCTGACCGGACGGGATCCGCAGGTCGGCACCGGCATCGAGCCGATCGAGATCTGGGCCCACCAGCCGAAGCTGATGATGGGCATGGGCCGGTTCAACCAGGCGGTCCGCAAGGCCAGGGGCGTAGACGAGCGGACCAAGAACCTGGTCGAGCTGAAGGGCGCGCAGATGATCGGGTGCGAGTTCTGCGTCGATCTCGGCTCGCAGATCTGCCGTAACTCCGGGCTGTCCGACGATGAGCTCCTCGCCCTGCCGCGCTACCAGTCCAGCGAGCTGTTCACCGACCGGGAGAAGGCCGCGCTCGACTACGCGGTCGCCGTGATGCGCACGCCGGTCGAGGTCACCGATGAACTGTTCGCGCGGATGCAGGCGCACTTCAGCGACAAGCAGATCGTGGAGATCACCGCGCTGCTGACGCTGGTCAACCTGGACCGGTTCAATGCCGCGTTCGGGATCGGCTCAGCCGGTTTCAGTGACGGCATGGTCTGCGTACTGCCCGATCGCCCGCAACCGGCGCCGGCCAGTTCCTGACCTGACCTCGGGCCGGCCTCATGGCTGCTTCCCGGCCCTGGCGTGCAGGGCCCGGAACCTCAGCCAGAAATAGAGCAGGGCCAGCGGCACCAGCAGCCCGCCGATGCCGTAGACGGCAAACTCGGCCGGCCCGGCGATGTGGCCGACCAGCCAGCCGAAATTCTGGCCGAAGAACCCGGTGATGAACGTCAGCGGCAGGAAGACGGTGGCCAGGATCGTGAGCTGTTCGATGGTGGCGTTCTGCCGGACGCTGACCTTGGTCTGCTCGACCGAGATCACCGCCATGTTGGCCTCCAGCACGGTGCCGAGCAGATCGCGCTGGGCGGCGACCTCTTCGTTCACCAGCAGCAGGTGATCGTGGACATCGCGCAGATAGGGCTGTAGCTGCGGGGCCTCGGTGTCGCGCTCGATCGTCGTCACGACGGACAGCAGCGGATGCACCGCGCGATAGAAGTCGGTGGCCTCACTGCGCAGTGAGTAGATCCGCTCAGTCGGCGCGACCGCGCCGGAGAACACCGTGGCCTCGATCTGGTCGACGTCGCGCTCCAGCCCGGCGACGACCGGCGCGTAGTCGTCAACGACCTGATCCAGGATCGCCCACAGCGCGGCGGCGCTGCCGGCCGCGAGCAATTCCGGCCGCTGCTCCAGCCGCTGCCGCGCGCCGCGCAGTTCGCTGGCGACGCCCTGCCGCACGGTGATCACGAACGTCGGCTGCGACGAAGATGCTGATCTCGCCGAACTCGACTTCCTCGGCGATGTCGTCGTAGCGGGCGGTGCGCAGGATGACCAGCCGCACGTCCCGGTCGTAGAGCTCGGTCTTCGGCCGCATGTGGAAGCTCTGGGCGTCTTCGATCGCGAGCTCGTGCAACCCGAACGTGTCGCGGACCTGGGCTAGCTCGGCTTCGCTAGGCTCGAACAGCCCGAGCCAGGCGAATCCGCCCAGCTTGCACCGGGCAGCCGCTTCTTCCAGTGGCACCGCACCCTCGTCGCGCCTGCGGCCGTCCTGGTAGTGCGCGCAGTCAATGATCATCTCGGGACTCCCTTGCCGACCGACGGGCCCATATCCACCCACAGCATGACGGAGCATGGCAGGCGGAGGTAATGCCCGCGGCATGGCTGTTGCGGGCGCCGCGATTTGCGGCGATGTCCTGCGCGACACTCTTGAACAGCACGTTCGCGCGCTGTACCCTTGTCTTATGGATATAGATAAAGGGGTTAGCCAGGCAGCAGACCGGGTCGGTGCGCCGATCGAGTTCCGGCTGGACGCGGCCTCCGGGGTGCCGACCTACCTGCAGCTTGTCCATCAGGTCGAGCACGCGCTGCGGCTCGGCTACCTGAAACCCGGCGATCAGCTGCCGAAGGTAAGGGACGTGGTCTCGGCGCTGGCCATCAACCCGAACACGGTGCTGAAGGCGTACAAGGAGCTGGAGACCAAGGGCCTCGCGGCCGGGCGGCCCGGTCAGGGCACGTTCGTGCAGGCATCACTCAGCCAGATCGGGCTCCGCGACCTCGCCGGACTCAGAAAGGCGCTGCTGGGCTGGCTGGCCACCGCAGACGAGTCAGGTCTGGACGAGGACGGCATGGTCGCCCTGTTCGCCAGCGCACTGCGGGATTTCTTCGCGGGCCGCGCCAGCCGGCCCGACGGCGCCGCCGCGCGGCCAGAAGGAGGGCGTCGCGTGAACGTCATCGAGACCAGCGACCTGGGCAAGCGGTACGGCGGCACCTGGGCGCTGCGGGACTGCACGCTCGCGATCCCGGCCGGGCACGTCGCCGCGCTGGTCGGCCCGAACGGCGCCGGCAAGAGCACGCTGCTGAATCTGGCCGTCGGGCTAGCCGCGCCCTCCGCGGGCGTCGTGACCGTGCTCGGCGGGCAGCCGGCCGGCTCTCCGGCCGCGCTGGACGGCATCGCGTACGTCGCGCAGGACACGCCGATGTACAAGAACCTGTCCGCCGCGGACCTGTTGCACCTGACCCGCAACCTGAACCACCGCTTCGACCGGGCCTACGCGCGGGACCGGCTCGCCGAGCTCGGCATCCCGCTCAACCGAAAGGCGGGCCGGCTGTCCGGCGGTCAGCAGGCTCAGCTCGCGCTGACCCTCGCGCTGGCCCGGCACCCGCAGCTGCTGCTGCTCGATGAGCCGGTGGCGATGCTCGACCCGATCGCCCGGCACGACTTCATGGCGACGGTACTGACGGCGATGGCCGACGAGGGCGTGTCAGTGGTGCTGTCCTCGCACGTCCTGGCCGAGCTCGAGCGGGTGGCGGACTACCTGGTACTGCTGTCGCGGGGCCAGGTGCAGGCGGCCGGCGAGGTGGAAGACCTGCTCGCCACCCACCGCATGCTGACCGGCCCGGCCGCCGAGGCGGACCAGTTCGGCGAGCGGGCGGTGGTGTACGTACGCCGGGCCGAGGCCCAGGCCCACTTGCTGGTGCGGGCCGGCGCGGATTACCCGGTCCCGGCGGGCTGGGAGTCCCATCCGGTCGGGCTGGAGGAACTCTCCCTGGCCTATCTGCGCGGGCCGGGGGCGGCCGCGCTGGCAGAGCGCGGCCGGGGCACGCAGCTGTCGGAGGTGACGCGATGACCGCGCTCACAGTTCCCGCCCGCCCGGCCGAACAGACGCCGCGGCCAGTGCCCTGGCGGCGGATGGCGTGGGTCACCTGGCGCCAGCACCGGATCGCGGTGGGCGGCGTGGTGGTGTTCCTCGGCGCGGTGGCGGTGTGCCTCTGGATAGTCGGCCTCCGGCTGCACCACGCGTACGCGGTCGCGGTCGCCTGCCATCCCTCCAGCTCGCCGGTCTGCGACGCCGACGTCACCAGCTTCGCCAGCATCGGCGGTCCACTGACCAACGGCGGCTTGCTGCAGGCGGTGCCCGCGCTGATCGGGGCGTTCGTGGGCGCGCCGGTTCTCGCCCGCGAGCTGGAGTCGGGCACGTTCCGGTATGCCTGGACCCAGGGCTTCGGCCGGTGGCGCTGGGCGCTGGCGAAGCTGGTGCCGCTCGCGGTCGTGGTCGCCGCCGCGGCGGGAGCCCTCAGCGTGCTGATTTCCTGGTACTACCAGCCCTATCTCGGCGCCAGAAACGCGGCGCTGTTCCTCCCGGCGGACTCACCCCTGTCGGCTGGTCTGTTCGACATGCGCGGGATCACGTTCGCCGCCTGGACGCTGGCCGCGTTCGCGATCGGCGGCCTGGCCGGCATGCTCATCCGCCGCGTCGTCCCCGCGATTGTCGCGACCCTGGCCGTCTACGCCGGACTCGCCTTCGCGACCGGAATCTATCTTCGGGAGCACTATCTGGCGCCGTTGGTTGCCAGGAACTTCCTCAACCCGCCCGCTTCCATATTGCTCGTGCGCCAGTGGTGGACGCAGGGCGGCGTGCCGGTCAGCCAGGCGAGGGTCGACCAGGTGTTCAACTCCCTGTTCTTCCGGCTGATGCCCACCGGGAAAGGCGGCGACGTCAAGGCGGAGAAGATGGCGACCTACGTCAGCGCGGAGCGCTACCTCGGCCGGCACGGCTGGACGCTGCTGACCAGATACCAGCCGGCCAGCCGGTTCTGGCCGTTCCAGTGGATCGAGACCGGATGGCTGCTCGCGCTGTCAGCGCTGCTCATCGCCGCGACGGTCTGGCTGGTCCGCCGCCGCGCGACCTGACCCGATCCGGAGGTAACTCACGCTGGCTCCGTGGTTGTGGCAGCATGCGGCAATGGCGTCAGCTTCTACCGGCGAGATACCGTGCCCTGGCTGCGGGGCAGCTAGCCCCGCGGCAAAGCCGTCAGAGACGGGCTGGCGTTGACCGCAATGCTCGCGCGGCTACTCACTGCGGCGTTGCTCGGCCTGCGAAGCGGTGACCATGGTCAGCGCCAGTCACCAGCCCGGCCAGCCGTGGGCCTGCCTCTGGTGCGCGGCCCCCGACGTCGGATTCGCCCTTCGCGGCGATCCGGCCGCCGCCACCCAAGCTGAGCTGACCCGCGACATCGCGAACCGCGGACTGGTGTTCGGGAGCCCGGCCGCGGCGGTCGCACGCGATACCCAGCCCATGCTCATCGTGACCACCAACGAAATCCCCGGCTATCAGATCACGGCGGTGCACGGCGACGTCTTCGGCCTCGTCGTTCGCGCCCGCAACGTGTTCAGCAACATGGGCGCCCAGCTGCGAACCGTGGTCGGCGGAGAAGTAGGCGGCTACACCAGGATGCTCACCGACAGCCGCAACCAGGCCCGCCAGCGGATGTGGAGTGAGGCCAGGTCTAGGGGCGCGAACGCGATCGTCGGCATGCGATTCGACTGCAACGAGATCGGCGACATCATGTCCGAGGTGGCCGCCTACGGCACCGCGGTGACAGTCGAGCCGGTAACGGAGCGGCCCGCGGACGCGGTGGCCCCGACCGTCGCCTAGCCGCCTGGCCGCGCGGACGGGGTGGTCACGAGGTCTCCTCACTGTCGGCCGGCGCGTCGAGGCGCGCCACCCGGCTCAGCTCCAGCGGTGCGGCCAGGGTGCGGCGGCCGACCGCTTCCAGGTCCTCGGCGGTCGGCGCCTCCCCGGTCAGGCTGGCGACGAGCCGGCCGCACGCGGCTGCGCAGATCCGGCCCTGGCACCAGCCCATCCCGACGCGGGTGAGCGAGCGGACGGTGCGCGGGTCGGCGGCGCCAAGGTTCGCGACGGCGTCCCGGACCGCTGCGACCGGCACCTCCTCGCACCGGCACACCAGCGTGTCGTCGGTGAGCCAGTGCGTCCAGCCGGACGGCACCGGGTGGGCAGCGTGCATGGCCCGCGCGAAGGCGCGCAGGCGACCGATCCGGCGGTGCAAGGGACCAGCGCGCAGCCGCCCGCCGGTCAGCTCTGCCACCAGCGAGCGCGCGGCGAGCTCGCCCTCCGCCACGGCCAGGGCCGCGCCGCCGACCCCGGTCGCCTCGCCGGCGACCCGGACCCCGGCCGCGCTCGTCCGCTGCTGGTCGTCCACGGCCACCACCAGCGAGCCGTCGGTGTCGATCCGGGTCCTGGCGCCCGTCGCGATCGGCAGTTCCAGCGCCGGGGTGAACCCCCAGCCGAACGCGACCAGGTCGGCCGCGACCTCCCGGCTGGTGCCGGGCACGGCCTGACCGGTGCCGTCCGCCTTCGCGAGCACCGCGCCCCGGACCTCCCGGTCGCCGAGCACCCGCGTCACCACCGTCCGCGGGTGGTACGGAATCCGGTGCCGCGCGAACGCCGCGGCGTACCCGAGCGCCTCGCGCCCCTTGGCCGGCGCCTGCGCCGCGCGATAAGCCTGGCTGACCCAGCGCACCGGGCTGTTCGCCTCGCAGACGGCCACCACCGCACCTCCGGCGGCGGCGAACGCCGTGGCGACGGGCAGCAGGAACGGCCCCGTCCCGGCGATCACCGCCCGCTTGCCTGGCAACGTCAGGGAACCCTTGAGCAGCGCCTGGACGCCGCCCGCGGCCATCACGCCCGGCAGGTCCCAGCCCGGCACGGGGAGCTGGCGGTCGTAACCGCCAGGGCAGAGGATCAGGTCCGTCGCGGCCACGACATCCGGTACCGCCGGGGCGTCGGCCGTCGTCGGGGTCAGGTGCAGCAAGAACGGCGGACCCCCGTGGTCAGGGCGACAGTCGAGGAGCGCGACCTGGGCCCGGGCGAGGTAGCGGATGCGGCCCGCGTCGACGTGCGCGCGCAGCGCGGTGCGCAGGGCGGCGAAGCTGTGCCAGTCGTGCTGACCCGCACGTTCGTCAACCCCGGGCGCCGGAGCGGGGTGCCGCCAGAACTGCCCGCCAGGACGCGCCCCCGCGTCGATCAGCACGACGGTCAGCCCGCCGGCCGCTGCGTGCACGGCCGCGGCGAGGCCAGCCGGGCCGGCCCCGACGACCGCGACCTGAACCGGCCATGGCTCAGTCATCGCCGGTCTCCCCGAGGATCATGCCGTCCCGGACCGGCACCAGGCACGCCCGCTGTCCGGGCCGGCCGTCGATGGTGAGCAGGCAGTCGAAGCAGGTGCCGATCCCGCAGAACAGCCCGCGCGGCCGCGCGTCCCGCCGGGTGGTCCGCCAGGAACGTACTCCCGCCGCGGTGAGGGCGGCGGCCACGCTCTGGCCTTCGCTGGCATCCAGAGGTGCGGCCGGCGAACGTGACGGTGACCGGGCCGGCCGGCGGGACGACCTCGCGGGACTCCCCGCCGCTGCTCATCGGCCGGCCCCGAATCGGTCAGGCGCGAACCGGTCAGGCGCGAACGGCGCGAGATCGAGGGCCAGCCCGCGGCCGGACAGGGCCTGGGCCAGCAGCGACCCGGTACCGGCCGACAGCCCGATGCCCGCGCCCTCGTGGCCGGTCGCGTGCCACAGCCCCGGTGCGCGCGGGTCAGGCCCGATGATCGGGAGGTGGTCCGGGCAGTACGGCCGGAAACCGAGATAGCTGCGCATGACCCGCACGCCGGCCAGCACCGGGAACAGTCCGATGGCGCCGCGGGCCAGGCCGGCTGCGGCCGATGCGCGAGAACGTCCGGTCGAAGCCGACCCGCTCCCGGCTGGCGCCGATGAGGACGGTGCCGGACGGCGTCCCCTCGACCACGGGCGAGGACTGCAGCGCGTCGTCCGAACTGGCCACGTCGCCGACGTACTCGGCCGCGTAGACCTTGTGCCGGACGGTGCCGGGCAGCGGCTCGGTCACCAGCACGAAACCGCGGCGCGGCAGCACCGGAACGCGGACGCCGGCCAGAGCGGCCACCTCGCCGGCCCATGTGCCGGCCGCGTTCACGACGGCCGCCGCGGGCAGGTCGCCGCCGGCGGTCCGCACGCCCACGACGCGATCGCCGTCCCGCAGGAAGCCGGTGACCGCGGTCCCGGTCAGGACCCGGGCACCGAGGCCGCGAGCGAGCCGCAAGAGGTGCGCGACCAGCAGCATGGGCTGGACCTGGGCGTCCTGCGGGTAGTACGCACCCGCGGTGACGGCGGGGCTCAGGTGCGGCTCCAGCTCGCGCAGGCCGGCCGCGTCGACCTCCTCGACGGCGGTGCCGAGCGCGCGCTGGCTGCCGACCAGCGAGCGCAGGCCGGCCAGGCCGCGCTCGCTGCTCGTGACCATCAGCCCGCCCTTGGCCTCGAACTCCCAGAGCTTGCCGTGCTCGGCCAGGTCGGTGCGCCACACCCGGTGCGAGTACAGCGCCAGGTCGAGCTCGGGCCCGGCCTCCTTGTCGGACACGAGGATGTTGCCCTCGCAGGCGCTGGATGCCCCCGAGGCGATCGCGCCGCGGTCGATGACGGTGACCCGGAGCCCGGCGACGGCGGCGAAGTATGCGCACGCGGCACCGACGGCACCGGCGCCGACGACGGCCACGTCGCAGGACGCCAGGCTCATGCCGGGTGCTTGGCCCACTCGGCGCGCACCCGGCCGATGTGCCGTCTCATCAGGTTGCCCGCGCCCTGGGCATCGCGGGCCGCGATCAGATCGACGAGTTCGAGGTGCTCGGCCGCCGAGGCCGCGAGCGTACCCCGGTCCACCATTCCCGATAGCCCGTACAGCCGGGTGTGCGAGCGCAGGTCGGACACCAGGCTCACCAGCCGCTGGTTGTGGCTGTACTCGAGGATCGCGAGGTGGAAGCGGCGATCCGCTTCGGTGTAGGTGACCAGGTCACCGGCCGCGGCGTGGTCGACAATGGCCTGGGCGAGGTCGCGCAGCGCAGGGATCGCCTCCGCCGGGATCCGGGGCGTCACCTCGCGGACCGTCGGCGGCTCGATGAGCATGCGCAGCGCGGCGATGTCGTCCAGGTCCGACTCGCTCACGGCGGTGACGCGGAAACCCTTGTTCGGCACCGTCTCGACCAGGCCCTCGCGGGACAGGTCGACCATCGCCTCGCGCACCGGGGTCGCGGACACGCCGAACCGGGTGCCGAGAGCCGGGGCCGAGTAGACCTCGCCGGGCGCCATCTCGCCCGAGATGATCGCCGCCCGCAGGATCTGGGTGACGGTCTCGCGCAAGCTGGCCGCCTTCGCCAGCGGGGCGATGGTCAGGGAGTCCGGCATGTCGCGTCGCTCCTTTGTCGAGTCAGCACAGTCGGGTCAGCACAGTCGGGTCAGCACAGTCGCATCAGAGCAGTCGCATCAGAGCAGGAAGCCGTGCGGGAACGGGTCGGTGGGATCGAGATGGTACTGGGCGGTCCCGGTGACCCAGGCCCGTCCGGTGATCTCCGGGACGACGGCAGCGCGGCCCGCGACTTCGGTCGTCCCGACGAGCCGCCCGAGGAACCGCGAGCCGATGAACGACTCGTTGACCAGTTCGTCGCCCACGGCCAGCTCGCCGCGCGCGTGCAACTGGGCCAGCCGGGCGCTGGTGCCAGTGCCGCACGGCGACCGGTCGAACCAGCCGGGGTGGATGGCCATCGCGTGCCGGGAGTGCCGCGCAGTCGAGCCGGGCGCCTCCAGGTAGACGTGATGGCAGCCGTGGATGTCTGGCCGCTCGGGATGCACCGGCTGGTCTGCCGCGTTGACCGCGTCCATGATGGCCAGGCCCGCGGCGAGCAAGTCGTTCTTCGCCTCGCGCGTGAACGGCAAGCCTAGGTCGTCCAGCTTGACGATCGCGTAGAAGTTCCCGCCGAACGCGATGTCATAGCGGACCTCGCCGAACCCGGGGACCTTCACGTGCCGGTCCAGGCCGAGGCTGAACGAGGCCACGTTGCGGATCGTGACCGCGCGCGCCGCGCCGTCCTCAACGTGCACGCTGGCGACGACCAGTCCGGCCGGCGTGTCGAGCCGGATGGTGGTGACCGGCTCGGTCACCGGGACCATGCCGGTCTCGACCAGGACGGTGGCGACGCCGATCGTGCCGTGCCCGCACATCGGCAGCAGGCCGGAGACCTCGATGAACAGCACGCCGTAGTCCGCGTCCGGCCGGGTCGGGGGCTGCAGGATCGCGCCGCTCATGGCCGAGTGACCGCGCGGCTCGTACATCAGGAACGTCCGGAGCTCGTCGCTGTTCTCGATGAACCACTGGCGGCGCTCGGCCATCGTCGCGCCCGGGATGACGCCCACACCGCCGGTCACCACCCGGGTGGGCATCCCCTCGGTGTGTGACTCGACGGCGTGGATGACGCGTTGCGATCGCATCGGCGCCCGCCAGCTACCGGTAGCCCTTGGCCAGCACGGCCTCGGTATCCGCGACGATCCCCGCGGCGACGTCGGCGGGCAGCGGTAGCCGCGGCGGGCGGCACCGGCCGCCCTTGCGGCCGGCCACGTCCATCGACAGCTTGATCGACTGGACGAACTCGGTCTTGGAGTCCCAGCGCAGCAGCCGGTGCAGGTCGCGGTAGATCGGCAGCGCCTTGCTCAGGTCGGCCGGGTCACCGGAGGTCGCCAGGTGGTACAGCTCGACGGTGCTGTGCGGGATCGCGTTCGGGTAGCCCGCGATCCAGCCGACCGCTCCGGCCAGGCCGAGCTCGACCAGCAGATCGTCTGAGCCGACGAGGAGGTCGAGACCGGGCGCGAGTTCGGCGATCTCGTATCCGCGCCGGGCATCGCAGCTGAACTCCTTGATCGCGACGATCAGGCCTTCGCCGTGCAGCCGGGCCAGCAGATCAGGGCGCAGGTCCACCTTGGTGTCGAACGGGTTGTTGTACGCGACGATCGGCAGGCCGACGGCGGCGGCGGTGCGGTAGTGATCGACCACCGTCTCGTCGTCCGCGCGGTAGGTGTTCGGTGGCAGCAGCAGTACCGAGGTGGCACCGGCCGCCGCGGCCTGCTCGATCCAGCGGCGGCTCTGCAACGAGCTATACGCGCCGCAGCCTGGCATGACGGTGAAGCCGTCGGGCGCGGCCTCGATGGCGGTGGTGACGACGCGGGCGCGCTCGGAGTCACTCAGCGTCTGGTACTCCCCCAGCGACCCGTTGGGGCAGATGCCGTCGCACCCGTTCTCGGCCAGGAACCGGACGTGCTCGGCGTACGCGTCATAGTCGACAGACAGGTCTTCGTGGAACGGCAGGGCGCTGGCGACATGAACGCCGTGCCAGGGCTGGGCAGCAGTCATGGGGGCTCCTCGCGATCGGTCCCTCTCAACTTATAGTGCAATGTCACATTGCACAAGGGAACTTTGCCAGGAACGGGGCCGGCGGCTGCCGCCTGGCTCAGCTGGCGGGCGCGGCCTGCGGGTCGGCCGGGAAGTCGGCGGGGTACTGCTGGCCGAAGTCGGCCGACTGGCTGACCCGCGCCCACGAATCGGCCTCGGTGAGCTGGCCGCGGGAGTAGTTCTGTGCCATCTGAACAGCACCGGCCCCGAGAATCAGGTGCGTCGGCAGATCCCGGCGGCGCACCACGCGGACCAGGATCTCGCCGGCTCGCTGGGGGTCACCGGCAGCGGTGGCGCCACTGCGGTAGCGCACCATCGCGCCGACCGTCTGCTCATACTGGGCGGGGATGTCCAGTACCTGCATCGACGAGCCGGCCCAGTCGGTCGCGAAGCCGCCTGGCTCGACCACCAGGTACCGGATGCCCATCGGCGCGGTCTCGGCCGCGAGAACCCTGGTGAGCCCGTCCACGGCGAACTTGGCCGCCTGGTACGAGCCGATGCCGGCCGAACCGCCGACCCGCCCGCCGATCGAGGAGAACTGGATGATCGTGCCGCCGCCGAGCTTGCGCAGCACCGGGATGGCCGCCCTGGACACGTTGTAGACACCCCAGAAGTTGGTGTCGAACTGCTGCCGGAAGTCGTCCTCCGGCCCCGTCTCTACCGGCGCCACGTTCGCGTAGCCGGCGTTGTTGACCACTACGTCCAGGCGACCGAACCGCGCCAGGGCCGACTCGAACGCAGAACTCACCGCGGCCTGATCGGTCACGTCCATCGCCACCGCGATGGCCCGGTCCGGGTACTGCTCCGCCAGGTCCGTCACCGGCGCGGGATTGCGCGCCGTCGCGACCACCCGGTCTCCGGCCGCCAGCGCCGCGCTGGCCAGCGCCCGGCCGAACCCCCGGGAGGAACCAGTGATCAGCCAGGTCAGCTCGCTCATCCGGTCAGTCAATCACGGCCTGGCCGCGACGGTGCTCCGGGCGGGGGCAGCGGCCCGCAGGGTGGCCTGGATGCCCGACCACGCCATGCCGGGCGGCAGCAGGATCGTCGCGACATCGGCGACTTCGTCCCACCGCTCGGCCTGCTCACGGACCTCGGCACCGGACCCGCAGACGGCCAGCTGAGCCAGCATCGCCCGGGCCTCAGGCGGGATGACCCCGCGCCGCGGGCTGGGCCGCGGATTGGCCGCGATGACGGCCGCGACCTCGTCGGGATACCCCTGAGCCGCCACCGAACCGGCGTAGACGCCTCCCATCGCGGTGAGGTACCAGGCCACGCAGCTGGCTGCGATCTGCCGGGCCGCGTCCGCGTCGTCCGCTGCCGCTGCGATTGGGCCCGCCGCTACCGTGAACGCTCCCGAGCCCGGCACCGCGGCGGCGCGCACCTCCCGCAACCGGGCCGCCCACGCGGGCAGGTGATCCCTCGCCACCAGCGCGGGGATCCAGCCGTCACCCAGCTCGGCGGCCACGTGCGTGGCCCGCGGACCGAGCGCGGCGACCCAGATCGGTAGCTCCGGGACGGGTGGCTGGCCCAGCCGCAGCGGGTACGCCGCCGGCACCCGGCGCAGCGGCGCGGGCTCACCAGCCAGCAGCGCGCGCACCGCGGTCACCACCTCACGGAGCCGGCTGGCCGGGTGCGCGAACGGCACGTCGTGGAAACCCTCGGCCAGCGCCGGAGTGCTTGCTCCGAGCCCGAGCACGTACCGCCCCGCGCTCATCTGATGCAGTGTGGCTGCGGTCATCGCCAGCGTGGCCGGGGTACGTCCCCACACCGACAAGACCGCCGAAGCGAGTTTGATCCGGCTGGTGCGCAGGGCGATCTCGGCCAGCACCGCAGTGGAGTCCAGGCCCCAGCCCTCGGGCACCGCGAAGGTTTCGTAGCCCAGCTCGTCGGCGAGCACGGCGGCGGCGACGATGATGTCGCGCCGGGTCTCCATCGGGGTGAGGCCGACGGCGCGCCTGGCCGCCGTCACGACGTCCCCGCCGAGTGCGGCCACGGCACAGTGAGCCAGACCGCGCGGGCCGCGGCCAGTACCTCGCCGCCGGAACCGAGCAGCGCCGAGAAGGCGGTGTGCTTCCGCCCTGCCCGCGCGCCGGGCCAGGCGACCACGGCGCACGGCTGGTTGACTTCGGGCCGCTCCGCCAGCCGGGCCGTTAGCCGGCCGAGCACGATAGCGGCATCCAGGGCGGCGTTCTCGGCGGCGGCAATCCCGCTCGGACAGTCCAGCACCGCCCACACGATCTCGGCGCGCACCCTGCCGTCGGGCTCGGCCACCGACGAGTCCGGCGTCCACGGCGCTGCCCACACCTCCCGGCCGGTCAGCTGGCCGGGGAAGATCCGCAATCCGTCGCCGGACTCGCGGGCGGGCCCGCAGACGAAGCAGTCAGGAAAGATCGGGTCCTGGAAATACCGGGCTCGCCCGGCCGCCGCACGGACCTGAGCCGGCGTAACCGCGGCCGGGATCTCAAGGCGCGGCGCGTCCGGCGCGGGCTGCGCATCGGCGATCAGCACGCCTCGGTCGTGCACGCGGACCGAGCCAGCATCGTCTCGGTCCACGTCCAGGGCAGTGTCGAGCGGCGGCGGCCGGTGCAGCGTCACCGTTGCCGGACCATCGACGTAGGCGGCCACGCGGCCGCAGACGTAGCCGCCGTTTCCGCGGCCAGCGGGGCCGCAGAATCGGGACGGGATCTCCATGGCCGGCGTCCCCGCCGGCCGGACCTCAGCTGTCATGATTCGACGCTACGGTCGGCCCGCGCAACCGGCCATCGGGTGATCTACGGCCCGATCAGCCCGTCCGGCCGGAGCGCCGGGGTCTGTGCCTGCCGCCGCCTCGGGCGTTCTACCCAGACCCTTGCCCGCCAGTCGGCCCGCTACCTTTCCACCGCAGCTCGCGGGCGTCGGACTAGTACCAGTTCTTTACGCCCGATCGCGGCCGATCACACCTGCGCCAGTCTTACAGTGAAGACCGGCAGTCAGCGGAAATATCTGGCGTTCAGCCGGGGACGGGCATAACGCCAGACAGCCGCGCTATCCCGGCGCGCCGAGCGCGCCGCGTTGGGGAGGACCGCGTGGGGATGAGTCGTGCCCAGGCCAAGGCCGAGTACGCCCGCAAGCTGTTGGAGCGAGGCCTGAGCAGCGACCACCACCTCACGGTCGCCCTCGCCAGCCGGCGGTTAGCGAAGGCCGTCCGGGCCTTGCCGGCCGATGATCCGCTGCGGGCCGATTGCCTGGCCACCCTCGCCCGGGCCCGGCAGGCCGGACCGGCGGCGGCCGCACCTGGCCAGGCTTCCGAGGAATCCGCCGTGCAGCAGCACAATCTGGCCAATTCCCTGCGGACCAAGTTCGAACGGTCCGGGCAGCGAACCGACATCGACGCGGCGGTCAGTGCCGCCAGAGCCGCGCTGGCGTCAGTGTCTGAGACGAGTGCGCTCCGGCCGCAGATGCTGTCCATGCTCGGTCTCACGCTGTGGCTGCGGTACGGGGTGTCCGGCGTGGTAGCCGACTCCGACGATGGTGTCCGTTACTGCCAGGAGGCCGCGGACAGCTGCCCTCCGACGGATGCGGCCCGGCCGGGAATACTGGCCAACCTGACCAACGGGCTGCTGCGGCGATTCGAACGGCTCGGTCAGCCCGCAGATCTCGAGCGCGGGGTTAGCGCGATCCGCGCGGCGTTGAGCGAGCCCGCCGAGGACACCAGGGACCGGGCTGTCCTGTTCATCACACTGTCCAACGCGCTGCGGTTCCGGGCCGAGCTGACCGGCCATCTAACCGATCTTGACGATGCGGTCAACGCCGGACTGCAGGCCGTGGCGGCGAACGCGGACGGCCGGGCCGGCGGCCTGCCGCTCTCCACCGCGGCACTGGCTCTGCTGCGCCGGTACGAACGGCAGGGCAACGCCGCCGATCTGGATCGCGCGGTCGACCTTGGCTGGCAGGCGGTGCAGGCGGCCCGGCCGGACGACCCGATGCGGGCCCTGTACCTCACGAACGTCGGCGGCGCGCTGCTGCGGCGGTTCCAGCTGACCGGCGCCGGCGAGGATCTTGACGCCAGCCTGGACGCTAACCAGCGGGCCGCCGATGCCGCATCCGGCGTGAACAAACCGCGTTTCCTGGGGAACCTGTCCAACACACTGCAAGACCGGTTCGTCCGGACCCAGCGGCGCGAGGACATCGACGGCGCCGTTGCCGCGGCCAGGGACGCGATCACGCTAGCTCCGGCCGACGACGCGAACCTGGCGAGCTACTTCAATAGCCTGGCCAATTCGCTCCGGCTGCGATCCCAGTACGCCGGCGACGCCGCAGACCTGGATACCGCGGCCGAGCTCGGCGAGCGTGCGCTCGGGCGCGCGCCGGAAGGGTCACCCGCACACGCGCTACTGCTCGGCAGCCTGTCGGGGACGCTGCTGCTGCGCGGTCAGCCGGCCGACATCGATCGCGCCGTCGAATTGAGCAGGCAAGCGGCCTCGGCGGCTCCCGAGGACAGCCCGGTCCGGGCCAGCTACCTCCACCTGCTGATCGTCGGGCTGACTGCCCGATTCACGACGCTGGCCGATCAGTCCGACCAGCACGACGGGTACGACGCCGGCCGCCTGGCCGTCTCGATCGGCACGGCACCGGCCGCAGTCCGGGTGCAGGCCGCGCTCGGCTGGGCCCAGCTCGCGGTCGAGGCCGCCGACTGGGGCGAGGCGGTGCGCGCGTACAGCGCCGCCGCGCAGCTGCTGCCACTACTGACCGCCAGCACCCTGGCCCGGCCGGATCAGGAATTCCAGCTCGCTCAGATCGCCGGCTTCGGACCCCGCGCGGCCGCGTGCTGCCTGCAGGCGGACCGGCCCGAGCAAGCGGTCGAACTGCTGGAACAGGGCCGGGGCGTGCTGCTGGCCCGGGCATTCGGGCCGCGAGACCTAACCGAGCTCGCCCGGCAGCATCCCGACCTGGCCGCGCGCTTCGCGGCCCAGCGGAATCTGATCGACGGGGATGCCAGTGACATCGAGACACTCCGGGAGCGGGCTCGCGAGTACGAAGCGATCGTCGCTGAGATCAGGCGGCTGCCCGGCTTCGCCGGTTTCCTGCTGCCGCCGCACATCGCTGACCTGCTCCCGGCCGGGGCAGCGGGCGCTGTGGTGCTGGTAAATGTCAGCGATATCCGCTGCGATGCCTTGCTGATCACCTCGGCCGGCGTGACCCCGGTCGGCCTGCCCGACCTGTCGTTCGAGTCCACCCGCGACCGGCTGACGCAGTTCCTGACCGCGCTCGGCACGCTGACGGGGTCCACCGCCGGGGCCGACGACCTCGCCAGCGCCGAAGCCGCGGTCACGGACGTCCTCCGCTGGCTCTGGTCAGCCGTCGCCGCACCCGTCCTCGACGAACTGCGGCCAGCGCAGCCGGCCGGCGAGGACGGTCCGTGGGACCGGATCTGGTGGTGCCCCACCGGGCTGCTGTCCTTCTTTCCCCTGCACGCCGCCGGGGATCACCGCACGTGCTTCGATCCGACACCGCAGACGGTCGTGGACCGGGTCATCTCCTCCTACACCCCGACGCTGCGCGCGCTGCTGCACGCCCGGCGCCCCGGCGGCAGCGGTTCGGCCACCACCAGTAGCGCCGACCGGCTGCTGCTCGTGGCGATGCCGCAGACGCCCGGTTTCGCCGATCTGCCCGGCACGCCGGCCGAAACGCAGTCACTGCACGACCGGTTCGCCCCCGGCTTCCTGGCCCTGACCGGCGCGGGGAACGCCGGACCGCAGGCAGCGACGTTTGACCACGTCAGCGCCGCACTGCCCGGATTCCCGCTCGCGCACTTTGCCTGCCACGCCGCCAGCCGGCTGGACAACCCGTCGGCCAGCCTCCTGCTGCTGGCGGACTACGCGGCCCGGCCGCTGACCGTGCTGAGCATCCAGCAACTCCACCTGGACCAGGCCGAGCTTGCCTTCCTGTCCGCCTGCTCGACCGCACGCACTGGTATCCGGCTGCCGGACGAGTCGATCAACCTGGCGTCGGCATTCCAGCTGGCCGGCTTCCGCCGGGTGATCGCGACCCTCTGGCCGGTCGATGACCGGGTCGCGGTGCGGCTGGCTGACCGTTTCTACGAGAACCTGCAGGCGGCCGGGGCCGCGGCGGACGCGGCCGTCGCCTTGCACCGCGCCGTCCGCCGGCTGCGCCGCACGCACGCCGGTCAGCCCTCGATGTGGGCGGCCCACATCCATAGCGGCAGCTGACTACCCAGCCGAGATAACCGAGGATCCGGAGGACATCCATGAGCGAAGGGGCCATCGAAGCAGCCCGAGCGATCCGCCCGTTCCTGGCCGAACTGCTCCCGGCGGCCGAGGCCAGCGAGCTCGACGGCCAGCTCGCGGCCGTATTGAACACCGGCGCGACCAGCCCGGTCGAGCTCCTGCGAGTGCTGGACAGCCGCGAGGCGACCAGTGACTTCCTTGCCGACGTGCTGGCAGACGCACCGCTCTTCCGGCCACCGAGATTCCAGCAGCGCCTCCTGCGCGGCGCCGGTTACGATCCGCTGCCCGGTGACCCGACGCCGGTTCACGCCGGCAAGTACGGCTGCCCGCGCAGCGACTACGTCTGGTACCGGCCCACCTCGGGCACGGGCATTCCGCTGTGTCCCACGCACGGGATCGACCTCATCAGGCTGGCGTAGGAGTACACATGCTGACCGGTTTCTTCAGCTCTGTCAGCGGCAAGCTCGCCGACCGCTTCGCCGCCCTCTCCGCGCCGGCTCTGGTCTTCTGGCTCGGCGGCCTGCTGGCCTGGACCTACGGCCACGGCGGCGCGCACGCGCTCAGCAGGCCGGCCGCCTGGCTCAGCCACGAGTCGGCGATCACGCAGACGCTGGCCCTGTTCATCGTGCTGGCGGGCATCGCCGCCTCCGGCCTGATCGTCACCCGCCTGAACACTCCGGTGCTGCGGCTGCTGGAGGGCTACTGGCCGACCGGGTCGGCGCGGCTGACCCGGTGGCGGACCAGCCTCATCGAGCGGGCGCAAGACCAGGCGCGCGATGACGACGCCGAGTGGCAGCAACTGATGGCGGCCATTGAACCGCCGGCCACGCCCACCGCGGCCCAGCTCGCCCGCATCGCCGCGCTGGGCCGGGCCGCGCACCGGCGCCCCGATCAGCCGGCGCTGTTCATGCCGACCTCGATCGGGAACATCCTGCGCGCCGCGGAGAGCAGGCCGCGGAGCCGCTACGGGCTGGATTCGATCATCGTCTGGCCCCGACTATGGCTGGTGCTGCCCGAATCCAGCCGCCAGGAGGTCGCCGCCGCCCGGCAGTCCCTGGACACCAGCGTGGCCGCCGTCAGCTGGGGAGTGCTTTTCCTGGTGTTCATCCCGTGGACGATCCTGGCGCTGCCGGCCGGACTTGCCGTCGCGCTGGTGGCCTGGCGGTTCTGGGTGCCGGCCAGGGCAGAGGTGTACGGCGACCTGGTGGTGTCGGCCTTTGACATGCACCGGACCGCCCTCTACCAGCAGCTCCGCTGGCCGCTGCCGATCAGTCCGCAGCTGGAGCCAGCCCAGGGCAAGCTGATCACCGCCTATCTTCAGGTCGGCTCCGCCGATCCGCTGCCGGTGTTCGTCCCGCCGCCCTGACCGCGGGACCCGGCCGCGAGGAATGCCGTTCCGAAGCACAACTCGGTCCAGGAGACGTCGGTCAGCTCGTCCTGCATGGCGGCGCGAATCGCCGCCCACGGACAGCGCATGATCCACTCATCTATGGCGGCGAAAGGCCGCACGACTCCCGTACCGAGCTGCGACAGCCACCTAGGCGTGTAGTCGGGAACCTTGAGATCCAGCACGGCCCAGCGCCCGCCTGCGGTGAGGGCCGCGGCGCCGTGGGCGATGACCGCTGCGCACTCGGGCACCTGGGACAGGGCGTAGGTAGACAGGATCGCGTCGACCTCAGCCGGGAAGTCGAAGGCGACAGCGTCGGCTTGGACGAGGCTGACGTTGCGCCAGCCGTTCGCCGCTATCCGATCCTGGGCCTGGGCGAGCATGGCGTCGGTCAGATCGACGCCGACGATCCGGCCGCGGGGCCCGATCACCTTCTGCAGGAGCGCGAAGTTCAGACCGGTGCCGCAGGCGATGTCGATCACTGTGTCACCCGCGCGCAGGCCGAGCGCTTGCACGGTCCGGAGGCGCTGTGCCCGCTGGGGGTAGCCGGGCGCGGGATACAGCCGGGAGGTGAAGTCGTAGTGCTTCGCCATCTTGCGGTAGGTCGCGATCAGGTGCTCGCGCGTCGGGTCGCTCTGATTCGCGGTGTGTTCCTCGATCCCGGCAGCGTCGCGGTCAGAACCGCGCCACCCCATCTAGGACACCGCACTTTCCCGCGTACCGGACTCGACCGCAGCCTTGATCGCCACCATCTCGAGATCGCTCACGCGCTGAATTCTGCTGGTGAGAGCGCCGGGGAAGGCGCGCATGATGCCCGCGAGGTCGACCTCGATCCACATCATGGTGGCGGTCTGCCCATCGCCCGCCGGCTCGAGTTCCATTCCCCAGCGCGCCGCGGAATTGCCCATCGGCCCGGCGAACGCCATTTGCCGGGGCGCCTCGACCGCGGTCACCCCCTGGCTGCGCCGGCGGCTCATCCCGAGAATCAGTTTCGCCCGCTGCTCCACCCGCGAGCCGGGCTGCAGCGGTCCTCCCCCGCGAACCCGGCCTTCGAGCACTGTGGGGGCCCACTCGGGCCAGCGTCCCACGTCACAGAGGTACTCCCACACTTCCTGGACGCTGCTGGCGATCGTGATGCGACTCTCGGTTCTGATTGTCATCGGGCGGCCTTTCCAAGGTGGTCGTTTGCTCCGAGCGGCACGGGCTCAGGGCGCCCGTCAGCGGTCAGTGCGGTCGCTATGTCCTGCGTAGTGCGTTCCCATCCGGACAGGCTTGACCGCCGGCTGACGCGCGGCCGCGCGTAGCCGGTGCCGGTGCCGCCCGTCGGTCAGCCAGTCCCGGATCGCGGCGGCGAGGGCAGCGGGATCCCCGGCCGGGATCAGCTGGCCGGGGCGGCTGCCATCCGGGCTGGCGCCGAGCGCTTCGGGCAGCCCGCCCACGGCGGCGGCCAGGACGGGCAGGCCGTGGGCGAGCGCTTCGGTTACGGCCATGCCGTAGGTCTCCGCGCGGGACGGCGCGATGAGCAGGTCAGAGCCGGTATACGCCTGGCTGAGCGCCGCGCCGGTCAGGCAGCCGGCGAGCCGGATCCGGTGGCCGTAGCCGAGGCGATTGATACGGGTCTGCAGTTGACCGACGAAGTCGGGGTCGCGGTCGAGCGGCCCGGCCAGCACGCACCGCCAGTCCAGATCTCCCAGCTCAGCGAGGGCCTCGACGAGGACGTCCTGCCCCTTGTGGCGACCGAGAGTTCCCACGCAGATCAGGTGACCGCGGACGGGCCGGGCGGGGGCAGCGACCCGGTCGACGCCCGGCCGGGCGACGTGCACCCGGCAGGCCGGGATCTCATATCGGGTCAGGACCTGCTGGCGGGTCCATTCGCTGGTAACGACCACGCCCGTGGCCGCACCGAGCACGACTCTTTCGGAGCGCTGCGCGCTGGCGTCATGGCGGGTGTCGAGGGCGGTGGCCAGTGGCATGTGCAGCAACACCGTCATTCGGATCCGGCCCGCGTGCGGCAGCAGCTGCGCTGCGGTCGGCGAGGCGATCAGCCCGTCGATCAGGGCGATCTCGCCGTCGGGGACAGCGGAAACGACGCGGGCCAGGTCGGCGCGGGCGGCCGAGTCGGGTACCGGCCACGCCGCGGCGACGGTATCGACCAGCACCTCCCAGCCGGCCCCGGCCAGTCCGGCGCAGACCCGCCGGTCGTAGATGTTGCCGCCGGTAGGCCGGCCGGGATCGTCGAAGCCCGCGGGGACCACTACGTGGACCCGCACGATGCTCCCGCCGTCGAGCGCGCCTGCCGCACTATGACATCCTCCAGCCTCCGGCCGAGCTGAACTGCACCCGCGGCCGATCCGTCATACCTGACACAGGAGGATACGGAGAAGCGGTGGACACGGTTCGACTCTTGACCGCGCTAGAGCGCGCCCGGGCGGCCGCCTTCCCCGCGGGCGAGTACGTAGGCCAGGAGAGTTTCATGCGGGCGGGCGAAATCCGCACGCTCGCGCGCCGGGCCGCGGTCGGCCGCGGCGCAGCCGTACTCGACTTGTGCTGCGGCGTGGCGGGCCCCGGCCGGATGATCACAGCGGAGTCAGGCTGCCGCTACCTGGGCGTCGATCAGTCCGCCAGCGCACTGGCCATCGCCCGGGAGCTGGCCTCGGACCTTTCCTGCCGGTTCGAGCAGGTTCACATCCCGCCGCTGCCCGCGGGCCGCTTTGAGGTGGTACTCCTGCTGGAGACGATGCTGGCATTTCCCGACAAGAACGCCCTGGCGGACGAGGTGGCGCGCGTGCTGGAACCGGGCGGGCGGTTCGCCTTCACGGTCGAGGAGGGCCGCAGGCTCACCGAGCCGGAGCGAGCCCGGATGCCTGGCGCCGACACGGTCTGGCCCATTCAGCTGGCGGAATTGACCGATGTGCTGGGCGCGGCGGGGCTGACCGTGACCTGGCGGCGTGAGTACAGCGCCTCCCATCACGTCACAGCCGCGGCGCTGCTTCGCTGTTACCAAGCTGACTCACTCCAGCTCGCCGCTGAGATCGGGGTGCAGGCCACCTCCGACCTCATCACTTCCCATCAGCTGTGGAGTGACTGGCTCGGCAGCGGGCGGGTGCGCAAGTTCGCGATGGTAGCCGAGAAGCAATGACCCGCGCCGACGAAGCACCGACGACCTCCGGTTTTGCCCGGTACCTGACCGCGAAGACGACCGTGGATGACCGGGCCCTCAACCGGCAGGTGCTGGCCGAGCTGGGCCGCCTGCTGCCCGCGGGTGCGCCGCGGGTGCTGGAGGTCGGCGCCGGCCTGGGGACGATGGTGGCCCGGCTGCTGGACTGGGGCGTAGTCGGCGCCGGGGAGTATGTCCTGCTGGATGCAGATCGGGAGCTGCTGGAGTGCTCGCGCCGGTGGCTGCGCGATTGGGCGGACCGCCGTGGTGTGCGCAGCGACCTGCTGCCGGATGGCCTGCAGGTGGGTGATCTGCGCGTGCGTCTGGTGCACGCCGAGCTCGGCGACTACCTGGCGGCCGGTGCCGGGGAGCCAGCCGACGTGCTGATCGCAAACGCCGTCCTCGACCTGGTGGACGTGCCGGCCGTCCTGCCCGGATTGTTGCGGCTGCTTGTGCCCGGCGGGGTCTACTGGTTCACGATCAACTACGACGGCGAGAGCATCTTCGCGCCCGGCCACCGTCACGACGACCAGGTCATGCGGGCTTACCACCGCGACATGGACGAGCGCATCCGCTACGGCCAGCCGGCCGGCGAGAGCCGCACGGGCCGCCGCCTGTTCCACCACCTGCGCGAAGCGGGGGCGCCCGCGCTCGCGGCCGGGTCGTCGGACTGGGTCGTGCACCCGGCCCCGGACGGGAGCTATCCGGCCGACGAGGCGTATTTCCTGCGCAGCATCCTCAGCGCGATCGGGGACGCACTTCGGAGTCGCCAGGACCGGGTGGCGCCCGCGGACCTGGCCGACTGGCTGGCCGTGCGCGGTCGGCAGCTGGCAGCGGGCGAGCTGGTCTATATCGCCCACCAGCTTGACTTCGCGGGCCGCTCGCCCGGCCAGGGCTGACCCTGTGGTCCGTCATCGGCCCTCGAACCCTAGCTCGGCGGGACCGGCGAGCGGGCCCGTGCGCCGGGGCGGCTCGGCGGCCCGGTCCAGACTCCGCGACAGCAGATCGTGTCCGCCACGCCGGGCCTTGCTGGCCAGGTAGGCGGCGTTAGCCCCGGTCAGGTGCAGGGCGGTGGGTACCTGCCGGGCGATCGTGATGCCCAGGCGGGCCAGCTGAGCGCCCTTGTCCGGGTTATTGCTCAGCAGCACGATGCGGCTGGCGCCGAGCGCGTGCAGCATCTGGGCCGCGCTGGTGTAGTCGCGCTCGTCGGCGCGGTGGCCGAGCGCGAGATTCGCGTCATAGGTATCCAGACCACCATCTTGCAGCGCGTAGGCGTCGAGTTTCTCGTACAGTCCGATGCCGCGCCCTTCCTGGCGCAGATACAGCACGTACCCGCCGTGCTTGGTAATCCGCTCGACCGCTTCGCGCAACTGCGGACCGCAGTCACACCGCTGACTGCCGAAAACGTCGCCGGTGAGGCATTCACTGTGCAGCCGGACCAGCGGCAGCCGGGCGGCGGCGGGCAGGCCGAGTTCCAGCGCCACGTGCTGATGCGCGTCGGCCAGGCCGGTGAAGCTGACGACCGTGGCGGTGGTCGAGTAGTCGTCACCGAAGCGCAGCGGGATGCGGATGCGCCGGCGGATCGTCGCCCCGTTGACCACCCCGGTCAACGGACGAGCCGTTCGGCCTCGCGCCGAGGCGAGGCCGCCGTCAACGGCGGGCCGAGGTCGGTCACCGGGCGGGTCGGGCCGCGACGGCGGCGGCGCACGGCGTCCCCCAGCAGCAGTCCAGCGCCAGGAGAAACCGCCGTCAGCATGAGTACCGCGTAGAGAGTGGCGATTGTGACCCCGGTGGCCGCACCGAGGCCGGCCGCGGCGAAAGCCCAGGCGGCGGCTCCTTCGCGCAGCCCCCACCCGCCGATACTCAGGGGGATCGCCACTGCCACCTGGACCACCATCAGCAACGGCAGCAGCTCGCCCAGCGGCAGGGTGCTGCCGGCGGCCCTGGCCGCGACGACGAACGTCGCTGTGTGCCCGGCGACGACCAGCACCGAAGCCAGCACCAGCTGGGGCCACACCTCCCGGGCCAGCAGGCCGTGCCGCAGATCATCGGAAACGGCCCTGGCGGCGCGGGTCAGCCGCGAGCTGCCGCGGCGAGCAGCGCGCCACCCGACCAGCGCGGCACACCCGGCTACGACAGCGACGCCGGCCAGGACATAGGGCAGTGCGGGCCGGACCGGCGACGGCAGGACCAGCAGCACGACGGCGGTCACCACGGCCTGGATGATCTGACCGCACAGCCGTTCCCACCCCACGGCGCGCAGCCCTCGCACCAGGTCCCCGGCGCTGCGGCCGTGCCTGACCGCCCGGTGGACGTCACCGAGGACGCCGCCGATGAGCACGGAGTTGAGGAACAGGGAACGGTAGTAGGCGCTGATCGCGCCCGGCAGGCCAATGCTGAGGCCGAGTGCCCGGGCGACGACCCGCCACCGCCAGGCCGAGCACACCGTGGTCAGCGCGGTGAGCGTGGCGGCGGCCACGACGGCTGGCCAGGTGACCGCGCGCAGCCCGTCCTTGAATGGCGCGGTGCCCATCTGCCGCCAGAGAAACCACAGCACGGTGACGGCCGCCGCCAGGCGCAGAAAGGACAGCCCGAAGCGGCGTACGGCCGGACCGATCCCGGCCGGAGCTGAGTGCGCGGACGTCACACCGGGTTACACGGCCGGCCGGGCACATAGTTCACCGCCGGCTGCGGCAGCCAGTAGCGGTGAACCAGCATGAGGGCCGGCCCGTTGTCCCTGTCGAGTGCGGCGGCAGCGGTTAACGCAGACGGAGGCGCGGTGGGTGCGACTGGGCAGGTGCAGGGAGAGGCCGCGCCAAAGACCCCGGTGCAAGACGGCACGCCGGATACGATTCGGCTCGCGACGCTGCTGGGGATACCCGCTACCGCCGCCTTGCTCGGCGTCCTGTCCGCGACAAGTGGTCTCGGCATCGCCGGCTGGGTCACCGGGCTAGCCACCGGCGCGGCGGCGACGGCGCTGATTGTCACCGCCCGAATGCGCAGCGACAAGCCCGCTATGCTCCCGCCGGACTGGGTCACCCTGGCCCGGGCGCTGCTGATCGCCGGGGTCGCAGGCCTGGTGGCCGACTCGTTCGGCGGGCCAGTGTCGATCACCGCGCTGGTCACCTTGTCCATCCTCGCGTTGATCCTGGACAACGTGGACGGGCAGGTGGCCCGCCGGACCGGCACCGTCACCCCGTTGGGTGCCCGTCTCGACGGCGAAGTCGACGCCTTCCTCATCCTGCTGCTCAGCATCGCCGTGTCGCAGGCCTACGGCAGCTGGGTGCTGGCCATCGGCGCCGCTCGCTACGTGCTGCTGCTGGCGGGCTGGGTGATCCCGTGGCTGGCCGCGCCGCTGCCACCCCGGTACTGGCGCAAGGTCGTGGCCGCGGTCCAGGGCATCGTGCTCACTGTCGCCGTATCGGGAGTGCTCGATCGGCTCGTCGGGATGATGGCGGTCGCCGTTGCGTTGCTGCTGCTGGCTGAGTCGTTCGGCCGCGACGTTATCTGGCTGGGCCGCGCCGTCGCCAGCCCGCGCACCCGCAGGGCAGTGCGGCTGGTCATCATCGTGCTTTCGGTCGTGCTCGTGTGGGCTGACCTCCTCCTGCCTAACCGTGCCTGGCAGTTGACCCCCACCGCTTTTGTCCGGATCCCGGTGGAAGCGCTCGTCCTGATTGCTGTCGCGCTGGTGCTGCCCCCCGTGCCGCGACGGATCGTGGCCGCCATGGCCGGGGTCCTGTTCAGCCTGCTTGCCTTCGCCAAGTTTCTCGACATAGCGTTCTACGAGTTCGTCGATCGAGCGTTCAACCCGGTGACCGACTGGGGCAGCCTCCGGCCCGCTGTGGACGTGATCCGCGACGCGATTGGCTCCGCGCGCACCGATCTTGCCCTCGTCGCTCTCTGGGTCGGTCTCATTCTGGTCTTTGCCGCGATCACCGCAGCGACCATTCACATCACCTCTGTGGCCGCCCGGCATCGCCGCGGCGCGGTTCGCGGCCTTGCTGCTCTCACCGCAGTCTGGGGACTGTGCGCGGGCCTGTCACTGCAATTCGTCACGGGATCCCCCCTCGCCTCGACCAGCGCCGTCGCGCTGGCCGCCGCGCAGGTCCGCGCCACCCAGGCAGCGTTCACCGACCAGCGTCACTTCGCGCAGGCCATCCACAGCTCCGACCTGCAAGCCCGCGTCCCCGCTTCGGATCTGCTCGCCGGATTGCGCGGCAAGGATGTCATCATCGACTTCGTCGAGAGCTACGGCCAGACCGCCGTCCGAGATTCCAGCGTCGCCCCCGGCGTCGACGCCGTCCTGCGCCGCAGCACTGCCTCGCTGGCCCGGGCCGGCTGGTCCGCGCAGACCGCCTGGGTCACCGCCCCGGGCTTCGGCGGGATCAGCCAGCTCGCCCACTCGACCCTGCAGTCGGGGCTATGGGTCAACACCACCCAGCGGTACGCCCAGCTCATCGCCAGCCGCCGGTTCACCCTCAGCGACGCCTTCGACAAGGCCGGCTGGCGCACCGTGATCGACAGTCCCGAAGACGAGCGCGGCTTCCCGGCCGGCCCTAGGTTCTACCACTTCGACAAGGACTACGGCCGGGACAACGTCGGCTACCAGGGCCCGAGCTTCAGCTATGCCTCGATGCCCGACCAGTACACCTATGCCGAGCTGCAGCGGCTCGAGCTCGGCCCTGGCCATAAGCCCGTTATGGCCGAGATCGACACGGTCTCCTCGCACTCGCCGTGGACCCCGTTGCCGACCATGGTTCCGTGGAGCAAAGTCGGCAACGGCTCGATATTCGACTCGATGCCCGCGCGCGGCGAGACTGCGCTCTCCATCTTCGGCAACATCAGCAAAGAGCGCCAGGCCTTCGGCCGGTCGATCCAGTACTCGATGCAGGCCCTGACCTCCTGGGTCACCGAGCTGAACGACCCCAACCTCGTGCTCATCTTCCTCGGCGACGAGCAGCCCGCTGGCGGTATCAGCCTGCCGGGCGCCAGCCACGCCGTGCCGATCTCGATCGTCGCCCATGACCCTTCGGTATTCCGGCAGATCGCCTCCTGGCACTGGCAGGACGGACTGGTGCCCGGTCGCTCTGCTCCGCTCGAGCCAATGAGCGCCTTCCGCAACCAGTTCCTCGATGCCTTCAGCACACCCACCGCCCAGACGGCGTCGGCCCCTTGACCCGCGGCACCCGAACCGCCACAGTGAGCGCACATGACACTGGGCTGGGATAACCCCGTAGCGGATCCCACCACCACCGTCCTGCTCCGGCACGGTGATACCGAGCTGTCACCTGAGCATCGCTTTAGCGGGCTGCGTGATATCCCGCTGAGCGCTAGCGGAACCCGGCAGGCGAAGGCGGCCGCTTGCCGCCTGGCCGCCGGTGCTCCGATCGACGCCGTGGTCAGCTCGCCGCTGCAGCGCGCACTCGCCACCGCCGCCATCGCGGCCGGCGAACTGCGACTCACCGCAACCATCGATCATGATCTCCGTGAAACCGACTTCGGTGACTGGGACGGCTTCACCCTGGCGGAGATCCAGGAGCGCTGGCCCGCAGCCGCGGCCGCCTGGCGGCGCGACCCCGAGCAGGCCCCGCCCGGCGGGGAGAGCTTCGCCGACACGGCGCACCGGGTAAACCAGGCCTGCGACCGGCTGCTGCGAGACCACAGCGGGCAGAACGTCCTGGTGGTGAGTCACATCACCCCGATAAAGATCATGCTGTGCCGGGCTCTCGGCGTCCCGCTCGGCACGCTTTACCGGCTCTATCTAGGCTCTGCCTGCATTAACGAGATCCAATGGCACGGTGGTGGGTTTGCCGCCGTCCATCGGGTCAACGACACCAGCCATCTCCCCTGACTCGCGACCGCGGGGCGCAGGCGGCGCCGAGGCGGGCGGACGTCATTGGATACCCGCCAGTTCTTCGATGGCCAGCCGCAGCGCATGCAGCGCGAAGTAGGCGCGGGACTTGACCATGTCGGGCGCGATCTCCAGGGCACCCGCGGCTGTTGCCACCGAGCGGCCGCGAAAATAGCACTCACGCAGCACGTCCCGATGCTCTGGCGTCAGCCGGCCTAGCGCCGCGACGACCAGGTCGCGGTTCACGAGTTGCTCCGCCCCGGCGTGCAACTCGTCTAACTCGCCCATCGGCTGCGACTGGTTCACCAGCATCTGCTCCGTCTCGGATTGCGTGACCTGGTCGCGACAGGAACCGATGGTACCGCGCGCTTCAGGCCGAGACCGGCCAGCCGACGTCGCACGCCGGAGTTAGGCAGAGCGTCAGCATCGGGCGCGATATCCGCCGAATGCGACGGGAGTTTCCCACACCCGCACCGCCAGTGTCTCGCCGCCTGCGGCGGCGACGGTGGGCGCAAGGGTGTCGTGCACCCAGCGGGCGAACACTTCGACTGTGACCGCCTCGGCCGCGGCCGGGCGTATCTCCTCCAGATTGCGGCCTTCGACCCGGCCGGTGAGTTCGGTCAGCGCCGCCTCCAGCACATCCAGGTCACAGACCATGCCCCGGCCGTCGAGTTGCTCGCGGTCCACCACGATCTCAATTCGGTAGTCATGATCATGCAGCTGGCCTTCTGGCCCCGGTAGCCCCGGCATGATGTGGAACGCACGGACGCTTCGGCTCAGCCCGACTTCACATGTCACCGGCGGCACTCCTGTCGTAGTCGAGAACTGCATGCATCAGGCCGGGTCTCCCCTCGTCCACTGCCCGGAACGCCTCGGCGGCGTGGCCGAACGCGAAGACGTGAGTGCACAGCTGGGTCAGCGGTAGTTCGGCCAGCAACTCAACGGTCTCCCGCTGGCGCCGCGACCGCGTCCAGGTCCCGGACAGCCGGGCCGGCACCGTGGAAACCTGAGTGCTGCGAATGATCAGCCGCCGCCGGTGGAAGGCGCCGCCGAGCGGCAACGGCACTGGCTTGGTGCCGAACCACGACGCGACCAGCAGGGTGCCCTCGTGGGCCAGCATGTCCAGCGCCATCGCTGGCGCATCCGGGTTGCCGCTAGCGTCAATGACCAGCGGAACCTTCGCTGCCGCCAGTTCCTCTGGCGCTGCGGCGGCGGCGCCGAGGCTGCTGGCCAGGGCGCGGCGCCACGCCTGCGGCTCAGCCAGCAGCGGCCGCCAGCCGGACCGCTGCAACAGCAGGCTGGTCAGCAGTCCGAGCACGCCGGCGCCGAGCACGATGACCCGGTCGCGATAGCCGGTCCCGGCGTCGAGCGTCACCTGCAACGCGGTCTCGACCAGCGGGAACAAGGTCGCGGCGGCGGGATCGATGGCAGGCAGCGGAATGAGGTCATCGGCCCGCGCCGCGAATACGTCCTGGTGCGGATGGAACGCGAAGACCGACCGGCCGGACTCCGCTTCCTCGCCGACACACGCATACCCGTAGGCGAACGGATAGGAGAAGGTGCCGCCAAGCGCGTCGATCGTGTCGTCCAATGCCAAGTCGGCCGGAACCTCGCCGCGGTACACCAGTCGTTCGGTGCCGCCGCTGATGCCAGAGCACAAGGTGCGGACCAGGACCTCACCGGCCCCGGGCCGCGGCGGCGGCACTTCCCTGATCTCCACACAGCGCGGCGCGGTGTGAAACAGCGCGCGGGCGGGTGAGGTTATGCCCGTAACGGTCGGTTCGGTCATGCGCCCATCGTGTCGGTTGGCCCCAGGGTGTCCTGGTAAGACGAAGCGGCGGCCGCTCGCAAGGTCCCCGCGAAATCTACCGCACGTTGACCCGGTGACGGTTCGGCCGATGATCATCCGCTGGACGGTCCTTGTGGTGCGGTGCGGGTCACCGGTGGTGGGACCTGTTCAGGCTCGCAGGTATTGCAGCACGGCTAGCACCCGCCGGTTGTCGGCGTCGGATGACGGCAACCCCAGTTTGCCGAAGATGGACGCGACATGTTTCTCCACGGCTCCGGATGAGATCACCATTGCCTCGGCGATCGCTGCATTGGAGCGCCCCTCGGCCATGAGCTCGAGGACCTCACGCTCCCGGGGAGTGAGGCCGCCGAGTCCGCCGATCTGCCGGCTTGCCCGCATCAGTTTCGTGACCACCTCAGGGTCGAGCGCGGTCCCGCCGCCGGCGACCCGCTCGACCGCGCCGGCGAACTCCGCCGCGTCCGCGACCCGGTCCTTCAGCAGATAGCCGACGCCCCCGGCGTTCCCGGCGAGCAGCGCAGTCGCGTAGGTGGTCTCGATGTACTGGGACAGCACGAGGACCCCAATCTCCGGGTAGCTGCCTGCGCAGCTCCGCCGCGGCTCGCAAGCCCTCGTCGGTGTGCGTGGGCGGCATCCGGATGTCGGTCACCACCACGTCTGGATGGTGCTCAGCGACCGCTGCCAGCAGCGAGCTGGCATCCCCGACCGCCGCGTCTACCTCGTACCCCCGGTCCTCAAGCAGCCGCACGAGGCCTTCCCGCAACAACGCGGAGTCCTCCGCGATTACCACCCGCATGCCGACCATGGTCCCACGGCCTCGCCGCTCGGGGTCACGGGGCGAGCGGCACAGGGACGGCGCGGGAGATCGGCAGCGCCGGGCCAGGTCGACTCACGGGTGCAGAGGAAGCTCCACGCTGACGGTAGTGGGTCCGCCGGGTGGGCTGGTCACGGTAAGGGTGCCGTCAACGGTCCGGGCCCGGTGGCGCAGGCCGGAAAGCCCCGAGCCGTCCGCCTCGTCGGCGCCGCCCCGGCCGTCGTCGGTGACGGTCAGCACGAACGGGCCGTCCGGCGGTGAGATAGCGGACGACCTCGATCACATTGGCGCTGCTGTGCTTAACGGCATTCGCCAGCAGTTCGGCAGCGCTGAAGTAGGCGATCGTCTCGATCGCAGGCGAGGGGCGCTCTGGCAGGTGGGTCGTGATCCGGACCGGGATCGCGCTGCTGGCGGCGAGGTTCTCCAGGGCTGGCCCGAGGCCGTTGTCGAGCACGGGCGGATGGATGCCGCTGGAGAGGTCCCGCAACTCCACGAGCGCCTCCTTCGCCCCGGCATGCGCCGCCTCCACGAGGTCTCGCGCCGCCGCTACGTCGTCCGGACCGCCGACCGCGAGCTTGTCCCGTGCCATCCCGAGGTGCAATGCGAGCGTCGCCAGCCGGGTCTGGGCGCCGTCGTGCAGGTTCCGCTCTATCTGCCGCACAAGCGCCGCGGCCTCATTGACCACCTCCGAGCGGGACAGCTCGAGCGCGGCGACCCGCGCCGCCATTTCGCCTGGCTCGAGGATCCGGCGCAGCAACGACAGTTCCGGCATAACGATTCCGTGTACAAGCCATGGCGCGACGAGCAGTATCGCGCCCCCTAGGATCGCCGCCAGCCAGGTCCCGGGCCAGGTCTCGACCTCAAGGCCGCCGATATGGGCCGGGCTCAGGTGCGCGCCTGCCGGATGGTTGCGGAACACCGGCCACCACACGGGAGAGGTCACGCTGAACACCCCGTATGCCCACCAGAGGACCGAGATGTACTTGGCGACCGCGATCGGCAGGCCCAGGATGGCGGCGGCTGCCGCTCGCCATCCGGCGCCGTCCCGCAACCGGGCATCGACTCGGCGGAGCGCGCCGTTTCCGGCCGGTTCGGCGGGAGCTGTGGCAGCCGCGTTCCTAGCAGGACCAGGGCCAGCACCCGCTGCGCCGCGGTCACCAGGCGCGCAACGCGCAGGCCGGTCATGAGCAGGACGAGGCCGAGAACGGTCCCGATGAGGGAGATCGTCAGCAGTGTCGCGGGCGCGAGGAATCCGACGGTGAGGGCGAACCCCGCCACGCCGAGCGGTACGCCGCCAGCGCATACAGCAGCTCCCGCCAGGCCCGCCGGGTAAACGGCGCGGCGAGCAGAGTGCGGACGGCGCCGCCAGCCGCGCGCCGCCCGCCGCCCGCGGATGGCCGCGAGCCAGCTTCCCTGGCCCGCGGCCCCGCCTTGCTGCTCATGAGTCCAGTGTCCCGGCTAGGCGTCGCGCCGTGCGAGCAGCACCGCTCCGGCTGCCACCGCCACCGCCGCGTAGAGCGCGAGCATTCCCACGCCTGCCCAGGGCTCGAGCGCAGGGTAGCCCGCAGCGTGCGTCGTCGCGGATTGGTGGCGGACAGCGAGTCAGAGACGATGGTGATCGGCGCGTAGGCGCCGAGCGAATGGGCCAGGGCCCCGAGTGCCTGCGCGCCGACGAACACGCGCCGATGACCACCGCGGTGGCCGCGGCCCCGTGCCGCACGATCGCGCCGATGCCGAGGCCTAGCAGGCCGATGAGCGGGTAGGCCGCGCCGACCATCAGGACCGCCCGCAGCACCGTCGGGTCGCTCAGCGACGGCGCGTGGAACACGGGAGGCAGGGCCGACGTCCCGGCGAAGAACGCGGCGAACGAGGCGAGCTCGCCAACCGCAAGAGCGACGGCCCCGAACACCAGCCGTCTTCGCCGCGATCACCGTCCCCCGGTGGGGCACCGCGGCGAACGTCGCCTTGATCAGGCCGGAGGAATACTCGTTCGTCACCACGAGCACACCAAGCACCCCGAATGCGAGCAGGCCGGGTGCGACGCCCGCAAGGACATTGCTGGTGATGTCGCCGTGGGTGTCCTTGGACGTTGAGGCCGACCGCGGTTGCAAGCCCGACCACACCGACGATAGTGATGAGAAGCGTCACCCAGGGCGAGCGCAGCGTGCGGAGCTTGATCTGCTCCATCCGCGCGGCCTGCCGGAACCCGACGGCGGATCTGCCGGGGACCGGACGCGTGGCTGTAGGCGAGATGGTGGTCATGCTGCACCTCCGGACGTCAGCGCGAGGAATGCATCCTCAAGGGATCCCGAGCGGCCGAAAGGTCGGCGACTGTCGTGTCGGCGAGCAGGCGGCCGCCGCCGATGACGATGAGGTGGTCGGCCACCAGCGCGATCTCGCTGATCAGGTGGCTGGACACCAGGACGGTTCTGCCCTGCGAGGCCAGGCTGCGCAGCAGGGTGCGCATCCAGCGGACGCCTTCCGGATCCAGTCCGTTCACGGGCTCGTCCAGGATCAGCACCCCTGGGTCGCCGAGCAAGGCCGACGCGATGCCGAGTCGCTGCGACATGCCGAGTGAGAACTTGCCCGCGCGGCGGCGTGCCGCATCGGACAAGCCCACCATGCCGAGGACCTCATCGACCCTGGCGTCCGGAGATATTGCCCGCCGCCGCGAGCACCCGCAGATGCGAGCGAGCCGAGCGGGCCGGATGAAACGCCCTGGCCTCGAGTTGCGCGCCCACCTCCCGCAGCGGCCAGGCCAGATCGTGATAGGCCCGCCCGCCGATCGTGGCCCGGCCGGCATCTGGGCGGTCCAGACCCAGGACCATCCGCATCGTTGTGGATTTGCCCGAGCCGTTCGGACCGAGGAACCCGGTCACCGAGCCTGGCTGCACGGCAAAGCTAAGGTCATCGACGGCCCGCACCGGCCCGTATCTCTTGCTGAGGCCGATGGCCTTGATCATGACGCCTCCTTGGCCGGACACGCCCGCCGCATGCCCATGCCATCCACGCTAGAAAACTCGTGGCGTGACAGAAAATGTGGCCAGCTGGCCTCCTGGCCCCCCGATTAGCCCGCGCCTCTAGCTGTGGATAACCCCGTCCGCCGGCCCGCGGTTGCCGCCGCCGGGCGACGTGCTGGCGACCAGCTTCGCCCTGCTGCCGGGGCCACGAGCACACCGCTGGTTATGGGCAGCGCGTATTACCGCACATTGAGCCCGGTAACGGCTCGGCCGATGATCATCCGCTGGATCTCGGACGTGCCTTCGAAGATGGTGAAGCTCGTGGAGTTGCGTGCAGTTTCCGCAGGTAGATGCCCTGTCGGCCGCCGCCATGTCAGCACGAACTCAGCACGGCTGTCGTGGCCTGTCGGACCCGTCCGCTGCGGCCTTCTATCTGCTGGTGAGCTTCTCGTGATATGCCGGTTGAAGAGGTCGATCATCTCGTTGCGGCTCTCGGGCTTGATGTGTGAGCCGAGCTCGGTTGCCAGGACAGCGGGCTGACGACGCTGACGCGGACGTGCCGCTGGGCGACTTCCTGGCGCACGGACTCGGTGAATCCGTTCATGCCGAAATTAGGTGTAGACGCCGTAGCCGTTCCAGGCAGCGCGCACGGCGATTGAGCTGATTTGACGATGTTGGCGAGGTCGCCGCGAGCGCCCGCGAGACGGACTTCACCTTGCTCTAGATCGAGCGTACTGTGTTTAGATCGATCGTTCTAGAGTTGGGATGCCATGCGAACCAGGACATCTGACAACCGGCGCACCTTCACCGAGCTGGCGCGGCGCGCTCAGATCGCCGGATGCGCGGCGGAGGCCATAGCCGAGGTTGGCTACGCCGACGCCTCGATGGCCGAGATTGCCCGACGGGCCGGGGTCGCGAAAAGCGTCGTCTCGTACCACTTTTCCGACCGAGCGGAGCTCATGGGCGAGGTGCTCCGCACCGCGATGGCTACTTACGCGACGTTCATGGAGCCGCGGATGGCTCGTGCGACGAGCGCGTCCGACAAGCTCCGGGCCTACGTCGTCGGGACGGCGGACTACGTCGTCGAGCAACGGAGCTTGCACGTGGCCGTCATAGAGATCGGCCTCAACGCCACCTCCGCCGACGGGCGCCCGCTGATCGCGACCATGCCGCTGCGGGCACCGGAGCCCTCGGTGGAGGACATCCTGCGCCAGGGGCAGCGCGACGGGGAGTTCCGAGACTTCAACGTGCAGGTGGTGGGCGGGGTGGTGCGCTCCGCGCTTACCCACGACATGGTGCTGCGGCAACGGAACGACCCCCGCATCGACCTGCAGGCCTACGCCGAGGAGCTGGTGCGCCTCTTCGACCTTGGAATCCGGCGATGACCGGGGAGGCGGCGGCCGCGGGCGGTCAAGTGCCGCTGGTGCTGGCCCTGGACGACCCCGGCGCCGTGGCTGAGGTGGTCGGCGGCAAGGGCGCCTCGCTGTCCCGGCTGGCGCGGGCCGGGTTCCGGGTTCCGCCCGGGTTCCACGTGACGACCGGCGCGTACCTCGATTTCCTTGACGGCGACGGGCTGCGCGACCGGGTGCTGGCGGCCCTGTCCTTGGCCGACGTGTCCGACGCGGGCACGTTCGAGGCGGCCGCAGCGCGAATCAGCGAGCTGTTCGCGGGCCAGCCCGTGCCCGCATCGACGGCGGCGGCGGTCGCCGGGGCCTACGCCTCGCTCGGCGACGACGATGTCCCGGTCGCGGTGCGGTCGTCGGCGACGGTGGAGGACCTGCCCGGCATGTCCGCCGCAGGGCAGCACGACACGTACCTCAACGTCCGCGGCGAGGCGGCGGTGGTCGACGCGGTCCAGCGGTGCTGGGCTTCGCTGTGGTCGGCGCGGGCTATCGGCTACCGCGCTCGCCGCGGCATCTCGCCTGACGACGTGAGCATCGCCGTCGTCGTGCAGCGGCTGGTGCCCGCGGAGGCGGCCGGCGTCATGTTCACCATCGACCCGGTCAGCGGCGCTCCCGACCAGGTCGTCGTCAGCGCGAACTGGGGCCTCGGCGAGTCCGTCGTGTCCGGCGACGTAACCCCGGACGTCGCCGTCGTCGACCGGGCGACGGAAACGCTGGTCAGCTACCAGCCGGGCGGCAAGGAGGTGATGACCGTGGCCGACGGCGCGGGCACGCTGGAGACGGAAACGCCGGCCGGCCTGCGCTCGACGCCGGTGCTCTCGCCCGGCCAGGCGGCCGAGCTGGCGCGGGTCGGGCTGGCGATCGAGAAGCTGTACGGCGAGCCGGTGGACGTCGAGTGGGCGCGGGCCGACAGCGGGTTGTGGGTGGTCCAGGCCAGGCCGATCACCACTCTTCCGAACCGGCCGGCCGCCTCTGCCGTTCCTGATTCCGGCGAGCAGTGGAACGACAGCCTGGCCGGGGACTATCTGTGGACCAACGGCAACCTGGGCGAGGCCCTGCCTGACGTCATGACCCCTGCCACCTGGTCCTTCATCGAGCTGTTGATGACGTGGATGACGTTCCCGCCAAGCGTGCCCGGTTACCGGGGCTACGGGCGGATCGGCGGGCGCTTCTACGCGAACGTGAGCATGTCGATGTCGCTGCAGGCGCTGATCGGCATCTCGTCACGCCGGTTCGTCGCGCTTTTCGGCCCGGTCCTGGGTCGGCTTCCCCCGCTCGGGGAGATCCCGCGCGCTCGGCTTCCCCGCTGGAAGGCCAGCCGGCTGATGCTGCCGGCGACGTTCGCGCTGTTGCGCCGGGTCAACGCCAACGCCAAGCGGATGCCGCAGTTCCTGGCGGACGCGCCCGGCCGGTGCGACCGGCTGCGCGCCGAGATCGAGCAGACCGGCGACGCCGCCGCGCTGGCCGGCCTGTGGCCCGCGAAGGTCCGGCCGCTGCTCGTAGAGGCGGCCGACATGCTCGCCGCCGCCGCGTCGGCGGACGGCACCACGCTCGTCTCCGTTCCGGGCAAGCTGGCGACGCTGGTCGGGGAGGCCGACGCGGCCTTGCTGCTCTCCGGCCAGCAGGCCGACGAGGGCGTCTCGCTGGCCAGCCTCGGCCCGGTGGTCGGCCTGGCCCGGCTCGCCCGGGGCGAGATCGACCGGGACGCCTTCACCCGCCAGTACGGGCACCGCAGTGCCCATGAGGTGGAGCTGTCGATCCCACGGCCGGCGGAGGATCCCGGCTGGGTCGACGACCAGCTCGCGGCTCTCGGCAGTGCCGACCATGACGCCGCCCGCGACGCCGACGCGCTTCTGGCAACGCAGCAGGCGGCCCGCGCCGCGGCGTGGGAGCGGCTGGCACGCAGCGACCCGAGGAAGGCGACGGCGGCGCGCAAGCTCATCACGCGCTGGGCGCCGGCCGCCCGCGGCCGCGAGGCGGCCAGATCCGAAGTCGTCAGGTCGGTATGGGTAGCGCGGACCTGGGTGCGGCGGGCCGGGGAGCTCACCGGCCAAGGCGATGACCTGTTCTTCCTGGAGTTGCCTGAGATCTTCGGCCTGCTCCGCGGCGAGCGGGCGCTGCTCGACCAGGTGCCCGGGCGGCGGGCCGTCTACGAGGGCTATCGGGCGCTGCCGCCCTATCCCGCGCTCATCCGCGGCCGCTTCGACCCCGCTCGGTGGGCGGCCGACCCTCACCGGCGCGTCGATTACTACGACGAGCGCGCCGCCCAGACGACGACGGGGCGGGACGACGCTATTACCGGGTTCCCCGGCGCGGCCGGGGTGGTCGAGGGCGCCGCGCGGGTGCTGCGCACGCCCGAGGACGGCGCCCAGCTCGGTGACGGCGAGATCCTCGTCACCACCGTCACCAACATCGGCTGGACCCCGATCTTCCCCCGCGCGGCCGCGGTCGTCACCGACGTCGGCGCGCCGCTCTCGCACGCCGCGATCGTGGCCCGCGAACTCGGCATCCCCGCCGTCGTCGGCTGCGGCAACGCCACCACGCTGCTGCACAGCGGCGACTGGATCAGGGTCGACGGGGGTGCCGGCACCGTCGAGATCCTCGACCGAGGATGACACCCGGCCTGATTAAACGGGCCATTAGGATGGGCCGCGCCATGCTCATGCCGATGCCCTGGAGCTTGACTCGCAGCCGCCACTCCGGCACCGCCGACTTCATCCTGAGCGTCCAGGGAATCAGAGGCGAGCCTGTCACCTGGCAGCCCTAGCTTGACATCATTCACGATCTGGACCTCCCCGGACGGGACCCGGCCTTCATCACCATCACGGAGCTCCACCGCACACCCCGGCGGCGCCAGGCTCACGCGGCCGAGGAAATGCCACGACTTTGAGATTGATCTTGGTGCAGGCGTCGTGAGACAACCGAGAAGCTGCACGTCAGGCATGATCAACATGTCAAGCGATCTGAGACCCTACACAAGTGCGCCTTTGGGCAGGCAAGAGTGAGCCCAAAAGCGCACTCGGCACAATTCAAAATCGCTCATATCGAACGGCCCGAGGTGACCCTGGACCTCAGACGACTCCGGTTAGTCTCCGGCCAGCCGGGTCAGCGCGCCGCGCACCACGGCCGGGTCGGTCGTCTGCCAGAACGGCGGCAGCGTGGCCCGCAGGAACTCGCCGTACCGCTTGGTGACCAGGCGCGGGTCGAGCACGGCGACCACGCCCCGGTCGTCGACCGAGCGCAGCAGCCGCCCGGCCCCCTGGGCCAGCAGCAGCGCCGCGTGCGAGGCGGACACCTCCATGAACCCGCTGCCGCCGCGCGCGTCCGCCGCCCGGGTCCTGGCCGAGGCGAGCGGGTCGTCGGGCCGGGGGAACGGGATCCGGTCGATGATCACCAGCCGCAGCGACGGCCCCGGCACGTCCACCCCCTGCCAGAGCGACAGCGTGCCGAACAGGCAGGTCGGCTCGTCCTCGGCGAACTCCTTGACCAGCTGCATGGTCGAGTCGTCGCCCTGGCAGAGCAGCGGGTAGGGCAGCGACTCCCGCAGCGCGGCCGCCGCCGCCTTGGCCGCCCGCATCGAGGAGAAGAGCCCCAGCGTCCGTCCCCCGGCCGCCTTGATCAGCTCCCACATCTCTTCCAGGTACTCGGGCGGCAGCCCGTCCCGCCCGGGGATCGGCAGGTGCTTGGCCACGTAGAGGATGCCGCTGCGCCCGTGCAGGAACGGCGACCCGACGTCCATGCCCTCCCACTCCGAGCCCATCGCCGAGGCGTCGAGGCCCCACTGCCGCGCCAGCGGCGCGAACGACCCGCCGAGGGTCAGCGTGGCCGAGGTGAGCACCACCGTCCGGTCGCTGAACAGGTTCTCGGCCAGCACCTCGCCGACCTCGAGGGGCGCGACGTGCAGCGACGCGGGCCGGGACGGCTCCGCCGCCCAGTCCTCCGGCCGCTCCAGCCAGACGACCTCCTCGCGCTCCTCGATCGGCTGCTCGAACGCGCTGAGCATCCGCTCGGCCACCTCGCCGATCTCCTCCAGGTTGACCAGCGCGGTCTGCGCGGCGGTGACCTCGGCCGGGTCGGCGTCCTCGGCCTTGGACACGGCGATCTTGCGGACCTGGGCGGCGCAGTTGACGGCGGCCTCCCGCAGCGCGGTCAGGGTGGCGCCGAGGCCCTGGTCGAGGTGGTCCATCCGGCCTGCGGGCATGGTGACGAGCAGCGGCCCGAGGGCGTTGCCGGCCTCGGACAGCCGGGCGATCTCCCCGTCGTCGGCGAGCTTGCCGGTCCGGCGGACCGCGAACTCGATCGCCTGCACCGACAGCTCGCCGCTGGCGACCGAGGTGACCCGGTCGACCAGCTCGTGCGCCTCGTCGACGATCACGACCCGGTGCTCGGGCAGGATGCCGCCCTCGCCGAGGGTGTCGATCGCGAGCAGCGCGTGGTTGGTGACGACGACGTCGACCTCGGCCGCCGTCCGCCGGGCGCGCTCGGAGAAGCACTGCACGCCGAACGGGCACCGGTTCACCCCCAGGCACTCGCGCGCGGTCACCGCGACCTGGCGCCACGCCTGGTCGGGCACGCCCGGGACCAGCTCGTCGCGGTCGCCCGCGGTGGTCGACGCGGCCCACTGGTGCAGCCGCTTCACGTGCGCGCCGAGCGGGCTGGTGGGCCCGTCGAAGAGCGAGTCCTGCTCGTCCTCGGGGCCGTTGCGCAGCTTGTTCAGGCAGAGGTAGTTGTTCCTGCCCTTGAGGATCGCGAACTCGGGCCTGCGGCCAAGCGGCCCGCGCAGCGCGTCGGCCAGCCGGGGCAGGTCGCGGTCGACCAGCTGGCGCTGCAGCGCGATGGTGGCGGTGGAGACCACGACCGGGCCGTGCTTCCTGGCGGTGGCGAGCTGGAGCGCGGGCACCAGGTACGCGAGCGACTTGCCGGTCCCGGTGCCGGCCTGGACCGCCAGGTGCGCGCCGTCGCTCATCGCGTCCCAGACGGCCTTCGCCATCCGGCTCTGCCCGTCCCGCTCGGTGCCGCCGATCGCGGACACGGCGGTGGTCAGCAGCGATAGAACGGCGGCGGCGCCGGTCTCGGAGGCGGGGTCGGCGGTGCTGTGCAGATGATCCGGGGGGCACGAGCCGACGCTACCCTATACAGATGCCGATTTACGCCCTGGACGACGACGAGCCGCAGATCGACGAGCTCGCCTACGTCGCGCCTGACGCCGTTGTCATCGGGCGGGTCACGATAGGCCCGCAGGCCTCGGTCTGGCCCTGCGCCGTGCTCCGGGGCGACCACGGGACGATCACCATCGGCGCCAGGACCTCGGTCCAGGACGGCACGGTCGTGCACACCACCGCGCGCTGGCCGACGGCGATCGGCGACGACTGCGTGATCGGGCACAACGCGCACCTGGAGGGGTGCGTGATCGAGTCGGGCTGCCTGATCGGCTCGGGCTCGGTGACCCTGAACCGGGCGGGGGTCGGGCGCGGGGTCGATCGTCGCCGCGGGAACCGTGGTGCCGGAGGGGTTCATCGTTCCGGCCGGGTCGCTGGTGGCCGGCGTGCCGGCCGCGATCAAGCGATCCGACGTGGACCCGACCTGGATCGAGTTCGCGGTCAAGAGCTACATCGAGACCGCACGCCATCACCGGAACGGGCTGCGCCGCCTGAGCTAGATCCCGCGATCCGACACGAACCGCAGGAAACCGATCCGGGGCACCGGATCGTTATCGTTGTGAGCTGCATAAGGCCAGCAACACGGGTATCAGGTAGGGTGCCGTGGATATTGACGTCAGCCTCGACTACGGGCTCACCCTGCTCGCCGCGCTACTCGTCGGCACCGGTTTCGTGCTGCAGCAGAACGCGGCCCAGCGGGAGCCCGACTCGCGGTTCCTGTCGCTGCGGCTGATCCTCGACCTGTTCCACAAGCCTCGCTGGCTGGTCGGCATCGGCTGCATGGTCGCCGGCCAGGTGCTGGCGGCGTGGTCGATCGGCAACCTGCCGCTCGCGTTCGTCGAGCCGCTGCTCACCACCAACCTGGTCTTCGCGCTGCTGGTCGCGGTCCCGATCGCGAAGGCGAGGCTCCGGTTCTGGGAGATCGCCGGCGCGGTGGTGCTCTGCACCGGGGTGGCGCTGCTGTCGGTGTCGCGGTCGGCCAAGCCGATCGGCCTGTCGTTCGGGTCGTTCTCGCACTGGCCCGCCGCCGCCGCGATCGCGTTCATCGCGTTCGTCTGCGTCCAGGTCGGGCGTCGGCGGCCCGGCCGGGCGCGGGCGATGCTGACCGGCGCCGCCGCCGGGCTGATCTTCGGCATCCAGGACGCGCTGACCAGGCAGACGCTGCAGGGGCTGCATCGCTTCGGGTTCCCCGGCCTGTTCATCCACTGGGCGCCGTACGCGCTCGTCGGCGCGGGCGCGCTCGGCATCTGGCTGATGCAGAGCGCGTTCAGCTCCGGCCCGCTGAACGTCTCGCTGCCGGCCATCTCGGCCGGGGAGCCGGTGGTCGGGATACTGCTGGGGGTGGTCGTGTTCGGTGACCGGGTTCAGGACACCCCGGGGGAGCTGGCGATCTACACCGGAGGGCTCGCCGCGCTGGTCGCGGGCGTGATCATGGTGAGCCGCGCCCCGGCCCTCTCCCAGCTCCGCGCGTGGACCGAGGAGAACATCCCGTCGCTGCCGCCGCTCCCGCACGTGCCGGTGCCGCACGTGCCGAGGCTGCCGCTCGATCTGCCGGGACTGCACGGCGGCCGGTCCGACGACAACGGCGACGCGCCCGGCGGGCCCGCGCCACGACGACACGGCGCAGCCGGAGCTCCCGCCCCCCGGCGTCGCAGCCGCGATGCACGGACCCAGGCGCAGACGATTCCGCCGGCCCCCGGCCCGGTCTCTGACCTGCGCGGATTAGCGCGTCAGGCGCCTCGGATGGTGCTAGCGCGGCAGCCTGGTCTTGGGGCGGGCCGATGAGGCCCAGCCGCGGGGGGCGGCGTCCCTGCTGCCGTTGCCGATGAACCGCTCGAGGGCGGTGCCGACGCCGCCCTCGTCGGCGATCAGCTTCCTGATCGTGATGATCATCGTGGGCATGGCCCAGAAGTCGCCGCAGACCCAGAGGATGGCGGCGCCGATCTGCTGGTCGGCGAAGGGCGGCAGGGTCACCCCCGGCACGTGGTCGTAGGCGCTGTAGAGCGAGTGGGTCGCGAAGATCGACAGCGCCATCGCGATGACGATCATCACGACGTTGGTGGCCAGCAGCGCGGCGGCCCGGCCGAGCACCGGCATCCGCGACCGGAACGGCGGCGACGGGATGAACTGGAGCCAGAACAGCACCCCGGCCAGGAAGAACGACGAGTGCATCAGCCAGATGTGCACCAGCTGGTTGTTCTCCGCCAGGTCGAACAGGACCGGGAGGTGCCAGAGCACCATGACCGCGTTGAAGATCACCACCGCGACGACCGGCCCGGTCAGGAAGTGGAAGAAGGCCCGGATCGGCCGCGACCAGCCGCCCGCGAGCACCGACCGCGTCACCGCCTGCCCGGATCGGCCGGGCAGCCCGTCAAGCAGCGGCTGCCCGGGCGCGCCCGCCACCACCAGCGACGGCGCCGCGAACATCAGCAGCAGGTGCTGCACCATGTGCACGATGAAGTAGGAGCTTGCCCAGTAGTCGATCGGCGAGTCGACCGCGATCAGCAGCACCCCGAGGCCGCCGTAGAACCAGAGCGACCGGATCCGCCGCTCTCGCGTGCGCTCCGGCCTGGACCGCCTGGCCAGCCGCCAGAGCCCGATCTCGTGCCAGACGACGACGACCGCCACGATGATCACGAACGGGTCGAACGACCAGTTATCCAGGATGTAGTGCATGCGGGCGGCCTAACTGGAGGGGGGCTAGCTGGACGAGCCGAGCTGAATCGGCACGTTGATGGTCTGCGCCTTCGCCCAGACGGTGGACCCGTGGTCGAGCTGCCACACGGTCAGCGTGGACCCGGAGACGGCCAGCGCGTCGAGGGCGGTGCCCGGGCCCCGAGGCGAGCACCGACGTGTGGGCGGGCGTCGGGGGAAGCAGCAGCCACTGCTGCCCGGGCCCGCCGATGGTGGCCGCCTGCCCGCCGGGCAGCAGTACCCACATCCCGCCCGCCGACGTGGGCGTTGCCCCGGCCAGACCGCCCGACGCGGTCACCGGGTTGGTGACCGGCAGCGCCGCGGACGCCGTCCAGGGCGGCTGGAGATCCCGGCGATGACGTTGGCGTTGGGGTTGTGGAGGAGGACGGCGGAGCGGAGGCGTACCAGTGCAGTGCGTCGTCCGCCCACAGCGCGGTCAGCCCCGCCTTGGCCCGCACCAGCGCCGTGCCCGCGCCGAGCCGCAGCGAGCTGGCCGGAGACCGGCAGGCTGAGCCGCTGCCAGCCACCGCCGGCCGAGTAGGCGAACAGGCCGGCGGCGCCGGTCGCCCCGCAGTCGCCCGCCGCGAGCACCTGGCTGGGGATCGGCCCGAACGACACCGAGGTAACGTGCACCGTCCCGCACTTCTGGCCGGCTGCGGAGGCCGCGATCGTGCCCGGCGTGGCCAGCGTCCGCCAGCTGTTCCCGGCGTCGGAGCTGGCCTCGACCGTGCCGTTGCCGAGCACGGCGGCCAGCTGGCGGCCGGAGACGGCCAGCGCGCCGGGGAGGCGGCCACCCCGTGGCTGATCGGCCCGTCGGTCGACCAGCTGGCGCCGGCGTCAGCGGTGGCGCTGACCGGCGTGAATTCGAGATCCTGACTGGGCCGCACCGCCACCGTGAGGCCGCTCCCGGCGCCGGTCGCCGCGACCAGCCCGCCGTTGTCGGCGACGCCGGGCGGCGTGACCAGCTGCCACGTCGCGGACTTGGCGGGCCGGACGAAGACCTCCCAGAACGTCGGGTTGGCCGACATCGGCACGATCGCCCAGGCTGTCCTTGGCCGTGCTGAGCGTGGTGGCCACGAGGCGACCGCTGGGGCGCTGGACGCGGCCGGGGCGCTGGAGGCGGGCGGGACGGCCGCCGAGGAAGGCGAGGAGGAGCGAGCCGCACCCGGCCAGCGCGGCACTCGACGCGATGGTCGCGACCGCGGCGGCGAGCGCGCTGCGCCGGACCCGGCCGCGGCTACCGCGGCGCCCGGTGGTGGTCGTCACTGGTTCTGTCCCATCGACTGGAGCACGGAGTCGGCGAGCATCGACGAGAACGAGGACTGGGTGGCGTTCGTGCCCGGTCCCGGATCATCGCTGATCTCCTGTTGCATCTCGCCCTTGGCGCTGATCACGAAGGCGATGTCGTTGTGCGCGGCCATCGCGCCGGCCGGCAGGTCCTCGACCTCGATCCCGAAGTGGTGCCAGACGGAGGCGAGCTGGCTGACCGAGCCGGTGAGGTACAGCCAGTTCGGCACGGTGTTCAGCCCCTCCTGGAGGTCGAACGCCCGGGTGTAGGCGAGCGAGGTGTAGGTCGGGTTGGCCACCACCGCGACCAGCTCGGCGTCGCGCGCCTTGGACCCGAGCATCGTGTCGGCCACCCGCATCTCGGCCGCGATGACCGGGCAGTCGGTGGTGCAGACCGGGTCGAGGAACGCGAGCAGGACCACCTTGCCGCGCAGGCTCGCGAGCGAGACCTGCCGCCCGTCCTGGCTGGTGAGCGTGAAGTTCGGCGCCGGGCGTGTCGAGCTGCCCGTTGGTCCCGGCGATCGCCTCGGCGGTGATCGGGTCGGCGGTCTTGTTCACGGTGGCGAACGCCATCGGCGCCGCCCCGACGATGATCACGCCGAGCGCGGCGATGCCCGGCGATCACCCGCAGCGGCGCCCCCGCGAACGCCAGGGTCGGCCCGGCGAGCCAGCCGGGAAGACGCTGCGGTCGCTCCGCGCTGCGGATCTCGGCCTCGGTAGCCGTCGACGCGGCCGTAGCCGTGGCCGCGGCCGGCTGCGGCGGTCAGCCCGAGGTAGCCGACGGTGAACAGCAGGATCAGCGGGATCATGTTGTTCGGGTCGGTGCCGAGACCGCCGAGGAAGCCGAGATCCTCCACCAGCACCCAGTCGGCCAGGCAGAACACGGCCGCGCCGATGACGGCGATGCGGGCCAGTCGCGACGTCCGAGCGCGCCGCGCTCACGCAGAACGCCGCCCCCGCCGCCGCCAGCGCGATCACCGCGACCAGGTTGACCGCGAACCCGTGGGACTCGGTGAAGCTGCCGAAGTCGGGAGACGATCACCTCGAGCGCGTGCGGCTGCGGGGTGCCCGCCATCGACTGGATCATCGCGGTCAGCGAGCCCGGCTGGCCGTCCAGCCTGCCCTGCCAGAAGCCGCGCCCGGGCCAGGCCTGTAGCAGCGCCATGCCGAGGAAGAACACCCCGCTGCCGCCGAGGATCAGCCGGCCGATCGCCGGCCGTTCCCAGCTGCGCTGCGGCAGCAGCAGGAGCGCCCCGGCCACGACGTACAGGAGCACGCCCCCCGGCGCGCCGAAGAGCACGGTGAGGCCGGGGGCGAAGATCGCGCCGAACGACTCGCCGAACGACCACACGACCAGCCCCCAGGCCACGCTCGACAACGCGGCGAGCCGAAGCGACCAGCCGCGCACCGCGAAGATCAGCCAGAGCCCGATGCCGACCTGAATCCAGACCGACGACGCGGCGGCCGCGATCGGGTGGTAGCTCCAGACGTTCGCGCCGAAGTTCACCAGGCTGACCACCCAGGACGGCGACCCGCCGTCGGCCGGCTGCAAGACCTGGGCGGGCAGCCCGCCGGCCATCTGCGGCTGCGCCTGCAGCACGCCGTCGAACACCCACAGGGCGCCGAAGCCGATCCGCAGCAGCTGCCGCGCGCGGGGCTCACGCCAGGCGGCGTCCGCGCGCTGCTCGCCGATCGCGGTCCGCATGACGGCCCACGTCGCCAGCACGAAGACGAAGATCAGGGCGACGATCAGCGCCTGCTGCAGCAGCGCCGAGCGGAACGCCGCGACGAGGATCGAGCTGGCAGGGCTCGGGCCCGAGTTCATGCCAGGCATGCGGCCACCTTACGGGGGGAATCGCCCGCGCCCGGGCCGCGCGGGCGAACATGAACATAATGTAATTCTGCTCAATCGCCCCTGGCTGATAGCCGGGAGCGGCGAGCGGACGGCGGGGCGGTCAGGAGCGGGCGGCGGAGGTGTTCCGCTTGCCGAGTCCCCAGAGGGCGGCGCTGACAACGGTGATGCAGAACAGCAGGAACGTGACGATGTGGACGCCGCGTGCAGTACTCGCAGACCGCATCCGATCTGGAACTCAGCGTAGATCAGGTACATCACGAAGCCCATGCCCACGATCACGGACCCCAGCCGGACGATGTCGACGCCGCGGCTGGTGATGCGGAACCCGCCGATGCGTGGCGCCCCGGAACCGCCAGGCCCACGGCGAGAAGATCACCACCGCGAAGACGTAGAACGCCAGGCCGAGCACGGCGACCGGGAACACGTTGAAGACCATCGACTGCGAGCTGGTGATGACCGCGGTGCAGTTGAACGTGCCGCCCGCCCCGGACGGGCAGCCGAGCAGGTGCGTAGCCGTTGTAGTGCGCGTACGTCTCGTAGGCGGAGATCGCGAGGCCGAGCACGGCCAGCACGGTCGAGGTGATCTGCAGCCACAGCGGCGGGCCGGACGGGCTGGCCGGCTCGAACGACTCCTCCGGGCTCGGGCGCGACCGCGGTCCGCTTGGGCGAGCGGGCCGCGGTCACGTTGGCCGACTTCCGGGGACTGGTTGGCGTGGCAGAGACAGCCGGGACCGTTCGGGAGCTAGGGTTTTTGCCGTTCGAGCCGGCGCCGGCCGCGGGCGGCCGCCCTTGCTCGACGCGGACCGGTTCCTCGAGCGGGCCTTTGAACTTGCCATCGCGGGTCGTCTCCCGTTGCTGTCAGCTGCCGTTATCGCCGGGCGGGCCGCTGCGCGGCCCGCCCTCTGACTACTTGGCGAGGGTGGTTTCGAGCTTCTGGATGGTGGGCGTGCACGCGGTGGCGGGCTGGTTGTTGGTGAGCGTGCAGATCGCCGCGGTCTCGTAGTTCGCGTTGGCGATGATGGCCTTGCCGACCGAGGAGGACGGGTTGCTCATGTCGGTCGCCACCTGCTGCCAGGTCAGGCCGTCGAGCATCGTCGGGGTGAGCGGCGTGAGGTTGCCGACCTGCGCGTACTTGTTGCCGAAGTCGATGTACGGGATGTACGTGCCCGGGTCGTAGGCGGTCTGGAGCTTCTCCTCGGCCGCGGTCGGGGTCTGCAGCGGCGCGTAGGCGACGCTGCTGCTGCTGGAGTTCCCGATCCGGTAGTTGTGCTCCATCTCGACCGTCACCAGCGAGATGTAGTTGCTCGTGTAGGTCGAGCCGTAGAACGTCAGCGTGGGCGTGTTCGCGTCGGTGTCGGTGCTCGACGAGTGCGTGGTGGTGAGGCCGGTGAAGGTGCCGAACCGGCTGAACGCGTTGACCATCGCCCAGCGCTGCGCGGCGCAGAACGGGCAGTACTCGCTGCCCATGAACAGCACCTCGGGCTTGCCGTTCTGGGTCAGCGGCGGGCCGTCGACGGTCGCGAAGTAGGACCCGTCGGTCTGGGCCATGGAGCGTCACGGCACTGGGGGTCGTGGCGGACGACGAACATCGCGCTGGGGATGGTGCCGCCCGCGACCTTGTCGGTGACGCTGGTCGGCACGCTGGTGACGTCGTTGACGACCTTGGTCAGGGCGGTGCCGGTCGGGCCGTTGCTGGAGGGGGCGGCCGTGCCGCCGCTGCTGTTGCTGTTCAGCTTTATCAGCACGAACGCGAGTACCACGATGACGACGACGAGGATGGACCCGCCGGCCAGGTAGATGCGCTTGCGCTGCTCGGCGCGGCGCTCGGCCTCGCGCTGCGCGGCGATGCGCGCGCGCCGGTCCGGCTCCGACTTGGTCCTACTCGCTTTGCCCATGCGCTCATCGTAGGGCGAATTGGCGAGCTATTGGTCCACGAAAAGCTGAGAGAAAGCTTAGATCTTGACCTAGATTTTCGCTTGCAGCGCTCGCACGGTCGACGTGCACGCGGACGCGGGCTGGTTGTTGGTCAGGCTGCAGATCGCCGCCGTCGCGAAATTGGCGGTGCCGAGCACCGACTTGGCCACCGTGCTCGACGGATCGTGCAGGTCATCGGCGATCTGCGCCCAGGTCAGCCCGGACAAGATGGCGGGGTTGTAGGACGCGCCGACGCTCATGTACCTGTTCCCGTAGTCGATGAACGGGATCGCGCCCTGGTAGGCGGCGTCGTACTTGTTCAGCAGCGCCTGCTGGGCCGCGGTGGGCGGCTGCAGGACGGTGTAGAAGCCGGTGGCCTTGTCGGGGATGTTGGTGTACCCCTCGACCGGGGTGAACGTCAGGAACGAGCTCGTGTAGCTGGTCTTCGCGAACGTCCAGGTCGGGGTCAGCGGGAACGGCTCGGCGTTGCCGCCGCCGTCCTTGGCCGCCGACCGGATCGGGGCGAGCCCGCTGAAGGTGCCGAACCGGTTGAGCGCGACGATCATCGCCCACCGCTCGGCCGCGCAGTAGGGGCAGTACTCGGCGCCGATGTAGAGCACCTCGGGCTTGCCCCCGCTGGTCAGCGCCGCCCCCGTGATCGAGGTCGGGTTGGCCGCCGTCGTGCCCGCCCCGACCTGGTCCAGCGTGGCGGCCGGGACCGAGGTGAGCTGGCCGAGCACCGAGGTGAGGGCGCTGCCGGTCGGCGCGGGAGCGGTGTTGCCGGACGTGGACCCCGAGGAGCCGCCGTTGGTGCTTGCCAGCACGAAGGCGACCACCACCGCGATGACCGCCACGATCGAGCCGCCCGCCAGCCACAGCCGCCTCTTCCGCACCTGCGCCTGCTGTGCGGCCTGCCGCTGCGCGGCAAGCCGCTCCCGCCGGTCCCCGCCACGCTCGACCATCAGCCGCTCAGCCCCCAAGTGCTACATGAAGTCACCGATTATCGCGCATTGTAGCTGAGGGGGAGCCGCCGCCGACGGGCTCTGGCACTGGACCGAGGCGGTCCAGCGGGCCGACCCTCATGGCACGGAAATGAGGGGGGGATGCCATGAGGGCCGGCTGCTGGCGGCGTGAGCACCAGGGGGGGATGGCGCCCACGCCCGTTCTGGGGAGGGCGAGATGCCCGCCAGCGGCGACCGGGACCGACGGGCAGCATTGCGGGGCGGGCCGACGATCGCTGGTCTAGTGATAAACGGGCTGCCTCTAGGCGATCTAGATATTTTCTAGATGCCTGCCGCCGAGTCCGGTAATCTCCGTAGCTGTGCTGGCTGGTTGCGCCGCGTAGTTGGCGTGCCCGAGGGCACGCGGACGGACGCGGCACGAGAGGGGCGGCTTGCGGTGGTTCCGCTGCGGGTAGGGGTCCTCGGACCGGTGACGGTGTGGCGGGACGGCCGGGAGCAAGCCGCAGGTCAGCCGCGGCAGCTGGCGGTGCTCGGGGTGCTCGCGACCCGTGCGAACCGGGTGGTCTCGCGCGGCGAACTGGTCGATGCGGTCTGGGGAGATCAGCCGCCCGCCAGCGCCGAGGGCGGTATCTACACCTATGTGGCCGGGCTGCGCCGCGTTATCGAGCCGGACCGGCCGCGCCGCGACGACCGATCGAGGCCGGTGCCGGCCACGACGATCGTCTCCGGAGGCGGCGGCTACCTGCTCAGGCTCGGTGTCGGCGCCCTCGATGCGGAGCAGTTCGAGCGCTGCCTGGTCGCGGCCCGCGGGCTGCGGGCGGACCGCGACCTGGGCGGCGCGCTGCGGGCGGTGGACGAGGCGCTGGCGCTCTGCCGGGGGCTGCCTTACGCCGGGGTGCCCGGCCCGTTCGCCGAGGCGGAGCAGCGGCGGCTGACCGAGCTGCGGACCACGGCGATCGAGGAGCGGGCCGAGCTGATGCTGGCCCAGGGGCAGGCCGCCGCGGCGGTGCCTGAGCTGACCGCGCTGACGGCCGCGCACCCGCTCCGCGAGCAGGCCACCGGGCTGCTGATGATCGCCCTGTACCGGTGCGGCAGGCAGGCCGAGGCGCTGCGCGTCTTCGGCGAGACCAGGAAGCGGCTGGCCGAGGACCTCGGCATCGACCCCGGCAGCGAGCTGGCCAGGATCCACCGGCAGCTGCTGGCGATGGACCCGGCGCTTGACGGCCCGGTCATCGCCCCGCCGGTCACGATCGGGGCGGTGGCGGGCGATCCGGGTTCCGGGACGGCGGCGGCCAGCCGGGCGGGCGTGGTCGCGTCCGCCCCGGCCGAGCCGGCGGTCCGCGCAGCCGGCGCCCATGCCGGTGCCCAGTCCGGCCCAACTGCCGCCCGAGGTGGCCGGCTTCGCCGGCCGGACCGCCGAGCTGCACTGGCTGCACGAGCTGCTGCCCGGCTTCGCCGCCGACCGGTCCCAGCCCGCCGATCCGTCCCAGTCCGCCGCCCCGGTGCAGTCCGTCGATCCGGTCCCAGCCCGCCGCCCCGGTCCAGCCCGCCGCCCCGGTCCAGCCCGCAGACGGCCAGCCGGGCAGCCTGGTGGCGCTGATCACCGGCACGGCGGGGGTCGGCAAGACGACGCTCGCGATCAGGTTCGCCCGCCAGGCCGCGTCGCTGTTCCCCGACGGCCAGCTCTACGTGAACCTGCGCGGGTTCGACCCGGCCAGCGCCCCGGTGCCGCCCGCCGCCGCGCTGCATGGGTTCTTCGACGCGCTTGACGTGCCGCCCAGGCACGTGCCGGCCAGCCTGGACGCGCAGAGCGCGCTGCTGCGCACCCTGCTCGACGGCAAGCGGCTGCTGCTGCTGCTGGACAACGCGCACGACGCCGACCAGGTCCGGCCGCTGCTGCCCGGCAGCGCCGGCTGCCTGGTCCTGGTGACCAGCAGGTCCCAGCTGACCGGGCTGGTGGTGGCGGACGGCGCCCGCCCGCTGCCGCTGGGCGTGCTCGACGACGTCGAGGCGGCCGAGTTGCTAGCCCGGCGGCTCGGGTCCGAGCGCGTGAACGCGGAGCCCGAGGCGATGGCGGCGCTGGTCGAACGGACCGCCGGGCTGCCGCTGGCGCTGAGCGTGACCTGCGCGCGGGCGGCGTCGCGGCCGGGCGCGGCGCTGGCCGACGTGGCCGCCGAGCTCACCGATGCGCGCGGCAGGCTGGACGCGCTGGGCACCGGCGAGGCGGCAACCGATCTGCGCGCGGTCTTCTCCTGGTCGGTGGCCAAGCTCAGCGTGCCCGCCGCGAGGGCGTTCCGGCTGCTCAGCCTGCACCCGGGTCCGGATATCTCCGCTGCCGCGGCGGCCAGCCTCATCGCCGTCAGCCCGGCGCAGGCGCGGGCCGCGCTGGCCGAACTGGTCCGCGCCTCGCTGCTCACCGAGGATGCGGCCGGCCGGTTCGGCTGCCATGACCTGCTGCGCGCCTACGCCGTCGAGCTGTCGGCCCGCGCCGACAGCGAAGCCGAGCGCGACGCCGCCCGCCACCGGATCGCCGACCACTACCTGCGAACCGCGCACGCGGCCGCGAACCGGGTTTTCCCCGCGCGCGGCCAGGTTTCGCTGCCGCCGGTCCAGCCGGGCGTCACCGCCGAGGAGTTCGGCGCCGCGCGTCGGCCGGCACAGTGCGTCCGATGCGTCCGGCGTCGAGCCCGGCCCGCCCGACGCCCGCCGCCGCTGCGTCCGACGCCTCCGATGTCCGACTCCTCCGATGCTTCCTACGAGGCGGCGCTCGGCTGGTTCCGGGCCGAGCAGCGGGTGCTCCGCGGCGTCCTCGAGCTCGCCGCCGCGCACGGGCTTGACCAGCACTGCTGGAAGCTGGCCTGGTACTGGGCGCCGAAGCTGAAGCGGCGCGGCCGGCTGCACGAGGTGCTCACGGTGCAGCGGCTGGCGCTGGCGGCGGCGGACCGGCTCGGCGACACCGACGCGCTCGCCCACGTGCACTACGACCTGGGCCACGTGAGCGGCCAGGCTCCGCGACTACCAGGCGGCCGACCTGCACCTGCGGCGGTCGCTCGCGCTCTTCATCGAGCTCGGCGACCGGGCCGGCGTCGGGCAGGCCCAGCACGGGCTCGCCCTGCTGCTCAGCCAGCAGGACCGTAACGCCGAGGCCCTCGAGCACGGCATCGAGGCGCTGCGACTGCGCCGGGCGTTCGCCGATTCGGCGGCGGTCGCCTACTCGGAGAACATGCGTCGGCTGGATCCGCGCCCATCTCGGCGGGCACGAAGAGGCGCTTGTGCACTGCCGTCGCGCGCTCGAGCTGACCGCGAGTCGGGCAGCAGGTCCGGCGTGGCCGACACGCTGGACAGCATCGCCTACATTTACGGCCGGCTAGCCGACTATCCGCGCGCGATCGACCACTACGAGCAGGCGCTGGCGATGTACCGGCACATCGGCGACCCGGAGGGAGAGGCGAGCTCGCTCCTCCATCTGGGGGACGTGCAGCTCGCCGACGGGACTGTCCCGCGCGGCCCGGCGTAGCTGGGAGCGGGCGCTCGCGCTGCTGGCGGCAAGATCCCCGGCGCGGACGCCAGCGAGGCGACGTTCCGCCTGGCCTGCCGGGTCGCCGACGGCTCGCTGGCTTCCTGAGCCACACCGGCCAGCCGCGCCGGTCGTGTCCCAATGATGCTGTAAAATTACAGAGCGCCGTCAGCTACGTTTCGTTGGAAGAGGTGCTAACGCTGGACACGCTCAACCGTGCCTTGCTGCTGGAGAACATCCACCCGGACGCGACGGCTCGACTGACTAAGGCTGGCTATCAGGTCCAGACCCTGCCCCGCGCGCTCGGCGAGGACGACCTCATCGAGGCTCTGCCCGGGGTCAGCCTGCTCGGCATCAGGTCCCAGACCCAGGTCACCGACCGGGTCCTGGCCAGCGCCGACAGCCTGCTCGCGGTCGGCGCGTTCTGCATCGGCACCAACCAGGTCGATCTGAACGCCGCCGCCAAGCGCGGGATCGCCGTGTTCAACGCGCCGTTCTCCAACACCCGCTCCGTCGTCGAGCTGGCGATCGCCGAGATCATCTCGCTCGCCCGGCGGCTGCCCGCCAAGAACGTCAAGATGCACGCGGGCGAGTGGGACAAGTCCGCCAAGGGCGCCCACGAGGTCCGCGGCCGCAAGCTCGGCATCGTCGGCTACGGCAACATCGGCACCCAGCTCTCGGTCATCGCCGAGTCCCTCGGCATGTCGGTGTACTTCTACGACATCGCCGACCGGCTGGCGATGGGGAACGCGCGCCGCTGCTCGTCCCTGGAGGAGCTGCTCGAGTCGGTCGAGACCGTCACCCTGCACGTGGACGGCCGGGCGGGCAACCACGGGTTCTTCGGCGAGGAAGAGTTCGCCCGGATGAATCCCCGGTCGATCTTCCTCAACCTGTCGCGCGGGTTCGTCGTGGACCACGCCGCGCTGCGCAGGAACATCGAGTCCGGGCACATCGCGGGCGCGGCGATCGACGTGTTCCCGAAGGAGCCCAAGGGCAACGGCGAGGAGTTCGTCTCCGAGCTGCGCGGCCTCGAGAACGTCATCCTGACCCCGCACATCGGCGGCTCGACCGAGGAGGCGCAGCAGGACATCGGCGAGTTCGTCTCCGGCAAGCTGGTCGACTTCGCTGGCGGCGGCGCCACCGCGATGTCGGTCAACATGCCGCACGTCGCGCTGCCCGACCGTGCCTGGCACGCACCGCCTCGTGCACCTGCACAAGAACGTCCCGGCGTGCTCGCCTCGATCAACCGGGTGCTGGCCGACCACGGCGTCAACGTCGAGGGCCAGCTGCTGCGCACCCGCGACGAGCTCGGCTACGTGATCACCGACATCGGCACCAGCTACACCGACGAGGTGCTGAACGAGCTCCGCGACATGGACGTCACGATCCGCCTCCGCACGATCGAGTCGGAGTAGGACCCCGGCGTCACCCGACCTTGTACTCGTACGGGATCGCGACCAGCTGGCTGCCCGACAGGAACTGCAGCGAGTCGACGAAATCGTCGACGTAGAGGACTCCCCGGACCTCCGTGCCCGCCTTGCCCGACGGCTTGATGGTGAGCGTCAGCGTCCTCGTCTGCCCGGGGTTGACCTGAAACAGGTTGTAGGACGCGGACGGGCAAGCGACACGACGCCGAACTTCCAGAAGTCGCCCTCGGGCGAGGTCGCCGTCGGGTCGAACGCCTCGGTGATCGCGCGCATGGTCATGCTCGCCGTCGCCGCGGCCGCCTTGCCCGCGCCGAAGGGGCCGGCCTCGGACGGCACCGCGAACCAGAGACCCTGGGTGACCGGGGTCGTCGACCGGCCGGGCGGGAACCCGGCCGTCGCCGCGACGCCCGACGTGCTCTCCTCGTCCGGGTCGCCGGGGAACGGCCCGAAGTCGAACATCACCGGCCGGTTCGACGTGGCGGTGGCCGACACGCTGTGCGTCATCGTCGGCACGATCCACTCCGGCTGGTCGGCCGAGGCGGCCAGCGGCAGCTTCAGGCCCTGTGACCGCGTCCTGCGGCGCCAGCGTGTAGGTGGCCAGGCTGCGGCGCCGGGCGTCGAGGAAGACGTCCTCCGGCGCCGCGCCGGTGTTGTCGAGCGTGATCTGGTAGCTGTACGACTTCCCCGCCTTGAGCGTCGTCCGGACCGAGGCGGGCAGCTTCCCGCGGCTCCACCGGACCGCGTTGAACCTGATCAGCCCGGTGAACGGGTCGGTCAGCTCGTTGCCGGGGACGGGCGAGGTGAAGTCGATGATCAGCCGCCAGACCCCGGCCGTCTCGTCGGACGTGTACAGCGACAGCTGCCGTCGAGGCGACTCGACCGGCACGCCGGTGGCGGTGAACCCGGTGGTGAGGTAGTTCGACCCGTAGCCCATGGTCTGGCCGCCAGGCGAGATCAGGTACGCGCTCACCTGGTTTTCCGGGTCGTTGCCGAGCACCACGTTGACCTCGAGGTCCCGCAGCATCACCGGCAGGCCGGAAGGCACCGCGAACGAGTAGGCGACTCGACCTGACCCTCGCCCGGGGCGCGTCCGTTGCCGCCGGTCAGCACGCCGCTGAACGTGCCGCTGGTGCCCAGCCCGGCGTCGACCAGGCCGCGCAGGGTGACGGGCACGCTCACCGGCCCGCCGCGCCGGGCCGGCCGCGAACTCGATCGTGCCGCTTGAGTCGCCCGCCCCGGCCGGCACCACCGCCGACACGCGGACCGCCGCGGAGGCGCCGGGCGCCAGCGTCACCGACGACGGCGACATCGACCCGAACGATGAGGCGCGCGCGACCGACGCCCCGAACCGCACCGCCGCCGCCGTGCCGCCCGCCGTCGACTCGTCGCTGAAGATCTCCGCCGTCCACGCGCCGGCCGCCGGGCGCAGCACCTGGGCGGTGCCGTAGCCGTCGGCGCCCTGCGGCAGCGAGTGCGCCGCCAGCCGCCCGGACGGGTCGACGAGGACGAGCCTGACCCGCTTGTTCGGGTGGCTGGCGCTGGCCGCGGTCGACGGCCAGGCGATCGAGCCGTTGAGCAGCGCCTGCCCGGCCGGCACGGTGAACCGCACCGCGGCGTAGTTGGCGGCCGTCCCCGTCCAGCTGGTGAAGTGCGCGCTCCGGCTGTCGCTGAGCGTCACCGTGGCCTGCTTGACCACCGAGTTGGCGGTGAACCCGCGCCCGGCCACCGCCACCTTCTGGGTCTTGGCGCTGGCGTTGGTCACGGTGACCGACCAGTGCGCGGTCGCCCCGGGCTTGCCCACGTAGTTGAGCTGGTTCGACGACAGCCGCAGGGTCTCGCCGATCGAGCTCGCAGTGCGGCATGTCAGGAGGCCAGCTCGACCGCCCTGAGGCTGTTCAGCAGCCCCGATCCCTGCTCGGTGGCGGGCGCGCCGAGGTCGGTGGCGGTCGACAGCAGGATCTGCTTCACGACGGCGGGCGTCGGGGTGGACCCGCCGTGCGCCTTCCGGTAGGCCTGGATGACCAGCGCCGCCGCCCCCGCGACCTCGGGCGCGGACTCGCTCGTCCCGCCGGACTCCACGACCGGCGAGGCCCGGCCGAGGAAGTTGACGCAGTCGGCGTACTTCGCCACATCGGCCGTGCAGGAGGCGAAGGACAGGTCGCCGGGCGCCACCAGGTCCAGGGTCCGCCCGGCCTGGGTGTAGCCGCCGCTGGAGAGCGCGCTGATGCTGTCGTTCTGCCAGCCCGCCCGGCGCGAACTTGTCCGCGCCCGCGTAGTCGGTCTGCGCGTAGAACCGGAAGTCGGTCGACGCGCCGACCGAGATGACGTTCGGGTCGGCGGCGGGGGAGCCGATCGTGTTGAACGGCCCGGCGTCGCCCGCCGCGACGACGACGGTGACGCCGGCCGCCACCGCCATGTTGTTGAACTTCTCGACCGCGTCCAGCGAGGACACGTCCGGGAACGGGTTGGAGCCGAACGACTCGTTGAGCACGTTCACGTGCTCGGTGTCGACCGCGTAGTCGATCGCCTGCAGGAACCCGGACGTGGTGGAGATGTCGTTGTCGCTGAACACCTTCAGCGCGACCAGCGAGGCGCCGGGCGCCACCCCCTCGATCCGGATGTTGCACGCGGTGCCCGGCGACTGCGCGCCGAACCCGGCGACGTTGTATACCTGCCTGCCCTGCCCGGCGATCGCGTTGGCGTCGATGAACGCCTCGCCGCCCTCGGTCGCGGCCGCCGTGCCCTGCCCCGTGAAGTCCGCGTAGCGGCTGATCACGGACTTGCCGCCGCGCTGAAGGTTGACGTTGGCCGGATCGATGCCGTCGGCCAGGAACGCGACCTTCACCCCCGCGCCGGTGAAGCCGAGCGACCGCGCGGTCACCGCGCCGGCCGTCGTCGAGTCGGTGCCGGTGAGCGGCAGCGCGTCCGGCGCGAGCTGCGGGGTCGTCGCCGAGCAGGTCCCGGGCGGCGTCTTGACGGTGGACGCCGCAGGCCGCCGCGGCGGCCGCTGCGGGCGCGCCGGGCCCGCCCGCCGCGGCGGGCGGGTCGGTGGCGGCGGCCGGCCCGACGATCGGGCTGTCCGGTATCACCGCCGCGACCCCCGGGCTGGCGCTCAGCGCCGCCACGGCGGAGCTCGGCACCCGCGCCGCGATCGCGTCAACCAGCGCGTACCGGTGCACATCGGCCGCGCCGAGCTGCTCAAGCCGATTCAGGTAAGGGGCCTGGGCGGCCTGAATAACAGCAAATCTTTGGTCCGAACGGACCCTGGCTCCGCCCTCGGCGGCAGGCTGGTTCTTGAGCAAGACGATGACCGGCACGGTCGCGCCCGTCACGGCCGGCGCAGCGGGCGATCTCGTCGCCGCCACCGCCGGGACCGAGGCTAGCGCCAGCGCCAGCGCCGCGCAGATCCCGGTGCCGGCGAGCCCGGCGCCAACTGCCCGTGCGGTGCCGCCCGCTTGCGCTCGTGCTGCGCCTCCGGCCCGTGAAATTCCGCGCATCCGTTCGCCCCCGTTCGCGTCCGCGTGCATGCCATCGCGTCGCTGGCGACAAGGCACCACGACCCGACACGATCGCGCAGCAGCTTACGGAGAAATCAACGGTCATGCCCGAAAACACGCCGGCCTGAGCAGGATGTCTTCCCTGCTCAGGCCGACGATTGAAACGTATGTCCGCTATGCTCCAGCCATAGCGGCGGGAGCGAGGAAACGGTCCGTTCGGCATAGTGCATTTCCGCCGCCGCGACCAGGGCGCGGAACAGCCGGGGATCGGTCCCCATCTCGGGATGCCACTGCACGCCGACCAGGAACTCGCCCGGCGTGGTGGACTCGATGCCCTCGATGATGCCGTCGTCCGCCCACGCGACCGCGGTCAGGCCAGCTCCGACGATGTCCACCGCCTGGTGGTGGTGGGTCGGCACCTCGAAGAACTCCCCGCCGGGGAGGATCGACGAGATGATCGTGCCGCTGGTGACGCGCACCTTGTGGCGAGCCGAACCCGTCGGCCGGGCCGCTGTGGGCGTCGTGCCCCACGAGCTCGGGCACGTGCTGGTGGAGGGTGCCGCCGCAGGCGACGTTGAGCATCTGCGCGCCCCGGCAGATGCCAAGCAGCGGAACGCCCTGGCGGACGCAGGCCTCGGCGACGGCCAGCTCCCAGGGGTCCCGGTCACCCGCGGTGATAGCCGTCTGCGGGTGCTTGGGGGCGCCGTAGATGGCGGGGTCAATGTCGCCACCTCCGGCAATCACCAGGCCGTCAAGGACGGCCACGGTCGCTTCGGCTTCCGCCGCGTCGCCGCCGGGCGGGAGCAGAACCGGACGGCCCCCGTTGTCCCGGATGGACGTGACGTAGCTGAACGGCAGCAGGGCACCCTCTTCCGACCAGCCACGCCAGTCGGCGTTGGTGTGGTACGTAGTGATGCCTATAGTCGGCGCCATTTGTCCCCTTCTGTGATAGAAGCGCACCGAACCACCTTCAGGCCCCCCAACAGCGACCGGGGAGAAGAAAACCTCGGAACTCCCGGTGCTCCGTTGGCCCCGAGGTGACGACCCCCCGTAACCCCCCGAGGGATAGTCGTCAGTTGGGGAAGGCGGGCGAGATGCCGAAAATAGAGGTTACTAGCGATGCACCCGCGATTGCTGCCGATCGCGGATACTTACCCAACGTAACCGACTTTATGTGGAGCGCGGCCGCCGGTGTGTCCGCCCGCTCCCTAGCGCCACCAGGGGCGGCTGCGGATCTCCCCCATGTGCAGCGCGGGCTCGCTCACCGTCTGGGCGCTCTTGCTCAGGTGGTGCAGGTGCTCCTGGACCCAGAGCAGGTGCGGATGCGGAAGTTCCTGCGCCGGGGACAGGACGCTGGCCCCGCCGCTACCTCGGTCACGACCTCATGGTGGCCGTCGGCGCCGCCCGCGCTCCCGGCACCCACGCTCCCGGCGCCCGGGGGCGGGTGCTCCGGCAGCCACGGCGCCCGCGAGCCTGCGCTCCATTGCTCGCCGCAGCCGTCGTCGCCGCCACCGGCTTCCTGGGCACGGCCGCCGCCAGGATCGCGGGCGCGGGAACCTCCGTCAGCTCGCCCGGTCCCGGACGGCTGACCTCCTCCGCCACCGCGTCGTAGAACCCGGCCAGTCCCTCAGCCGCGAGCTTGAGGCTGGTGCAGGCGGGCGCGCCCGCGTACTCGGCCGACCCCTGCAGCGGCACGCAGGCGCTCCAGGAGCCGGTCTCCGGATCGGGCCGGCGCGTGGCCGTTCGCCTCGCGCCGGCACCGCGGGCCGCAGCGTGGCCAGGCTGTGCGCGGTCAGCCGGAGCCGGGTCGAGGCGTTCACCAGCGTCCACAGGTCTTCCTTGCTCAGCCGCTTGCTGCCCTGCTCGGTGAGGAACCCGCGCACCGCGTCGTCGAGCCTGATGCCCGCGCTCGAGGCGGCGACCGAGGCGGCCGGCGGCACCACCACCTCGCTCAGCGCCCAGTCGACCGCCTCGGTCAGGAACGCCGCGCCGGACCGGAACGAGTCGGCCAGGTCGGCGGCTGACCACCGCCACCACGCCGCGCGGCCACAGCAGCAGGCCGACCGCGAAGCTCACGCCGCAGCCGATCGCCACGTCCTCGACCCGCAGCAGCCCGACCGTCCAGCCCACCGGGTCGAGCAGGTTGAACAGCACCACGACCGTCACCGTGAAGGCCGCCTGCCCGACCAGGAACGGCGTGGTGCCCGGCGCGTACGCGGCGACCAGCACCGCCACCGGGAACACCGCCCACAGCGCGTCGGGATTGGTTCCGATCCCGACCAGCAGCGCCGCGCCGATCACGAACCCGACAACGGTGCCCGCCAGCCCCCGCCACGCCGTCGACCCGGTCGCCGAGGCGCTGGTGCGCAGCACCGACAGCGTGCCGAGGACAACCCAGAACGCGTGCTGTACCCCGGTCGCGTCGGCCACCGCGACCGCCGCCGCGAGCGCGATCGCCGCCCGCAGCGAGTTGAGGAACCAGACCGAGCGGACCGACGCGTGCCGCCGCACCAGCGTCGCCGCCGTCGTGACCGAGGCGACCCCCGGGCGTGCGCGCCAGCGCGGCGGCGGCCCTGGCCGGCGCCGTCCCTGGCTCGGCCCCGGGCGACTCGTACCAGTGCCGCCGCGCGGCCTCGATCGTCTCTTCGGACGCGCGGTGGCTGACGATCAGCGCGTCGGCGGCGACCGACCGGGCCACGACCGAGAGCGCCTGCGCGTGCACCGCCTGCGCGGCCGCGAGCCGGGCGTCCGGCTCGCCCGCCCGGCCGGACAGCTCGCTGAGGTGCTCGGCCGAGGCGGCCCGGGCGCGCTCGATCGCGTCGAAGTCGGGCGTCCGCGTCCCGACCGGTCAGCAGCGCCTGGGTGTCGCTGAACAGGTCGGCCGAGCGCAGCAGCAGCGCCCGGTCCTGCGGGCAGCCCTGGGTCAGGTCGATGTGCCCGTCGAACGCCTCGGCGACCTGCGTCGAGCTCCACTCGAGGAGCTGCACCATGCTGCCGAGGGCCTGGTCGGAGGTGGCGAGCCCGGTCGGGCGGTACGGCGCGGCCGTGAACGCGGCCCGCAGCCGGTCCTTGGCCGCGCGTCATCGCATCGGGACTGGTCACCTCGCCCGCCGCGGCCGCCCGGACCCGGCTGGCCAGTTCGCCCGACAGATCGGCGACGGCGGCGCGCAGCCGGTTGCCCGGGGAGGGCGGTGACAGCAGCAGCACCGCGATCGTGCCGGCCGCCGACGCCAGCAGCCAGCCTTCCAGCCGGCTGGGGATGTCGGCCGCGCCGCCGACCGAGACGACCGGCAGCACGTAGGCGAACATGGCCGCGATGGTGCCGGAGGCGGGGTTGGGGCCGATGATCCCGGCGAAGAAGATCGCGAACGTGACCGGGAGCGTGACCACCGCCGCGATCCAGGCCGTGCTGCTGACCATCGTGCCGATGATCAGCGCGAGGCTGCCGACGAGGGCGAGCCCGACGTGCCCGGCGAGCTTGTCCTTCCAGGTCCCGCCGAACGAGGCGACGACCAGCGTCGCGAACCCGCCGAAGGTGGCGAACAGCGTCATCTGCGGGTCGCCGATCACCTTCAGGCAGATCGCGAACAGCGCCGGGATGACGAGCGTCGCCCGCAACGCGCGCATTCCGGCCTGCCTGGTCCAAAGCGGCTTCCACCAAGGGCGCATGGGCGTTAATCCTACGTACTTGGGACAGGCTGGGGCCAGTGGGGCTAAGGGTCGGCCGGGCTCGGCAGCTCGATCTCGACCGTCAGCCCGCCCCCCGGGGTGTCGGCCAGCCTGATCGTCCCGCCGTTGGCCGTCACCAGGCGGTGCACGATGGCGAGGCCGAGCCCGGTCCCGTTCTGGCTGCCGGTGGTGTACCGCAGGAACGCCCGCGACCGCTCCTGCGCGGTCATCCCCGGGCCGTCGTCGGCCACGGTCAGCAGCGTCCCGGTATCCGTCGCGCTGGCCGAGATGCGGATGGAGCCGCCGACCGCGCCCGCGTCCGGCGTCGGTGAGCGCGTCGATCGCGTTGTCGATCAGGTTGTCGAGGATCTGCTCCAGGTGCCCGGCGCCGAGCGCGACCATCGGCCGCCCGGCCGTGCCGCCGGCCGCCCGAGCCGGCGCTCGACCTCGACGATGAGCTTCACGTCGTGGCCGTCGGCGACCGGCTGCCAGGCCGCGACCCGCTCGGCGACCGCCTCGATCACGTCGATGGTCTCCAGCTGCTCGGTCATCGCCTCCGCCCTGGCGGTGGCGAGCAGCCCGTCGACCAGCCGCGACAGCCGGGCGATCTCCTCCTGCGCGCCGGCCAGCTCGGCCGCGGTGGCGGGGGAGGCGTCGGTCGCGAGCAGGTCGAGGCGGAGCCGGAGCGCGGTCAGCGGGGTGCGGAGCTGGTGCGAGGCGTCGGCCAGCATCGCCCGGTGCCCGTGCACCAGGGCCTCGAGCCGCCCGGCCATCATGTTGAAGGTGGCGGCCATCCGGCGCAGCTCCGGCGGGCCGTAGCCGGTCCTGGCCCGGACGGTGAGGTCGCCGTCGGCGATCTTGCCCGCGGCGGCGTCGAGCCGCGCGAGCGGCCGGCTGACCCAGCGGGCGAGGTAGATGGCGACCAGCACGGCGGCGGCGAGCGCGACGCCGGCCAGCACGATCAGGTACAGCCAGAGGTTGGCGATGTTCTGGTTGAGCGGGCCGGTGGGCCGCTCGAGGACCACGGTCCCGATCTGGACGCCGGCCAGCCGCCCGGAGCCGTAGACCGTCGCGACCGCGTAGACCGCGTTCTTGGTCAGCTCGGTGGTGGGGCTCTGCTGGTTGGCCGCCTCGTCGACCAGCCTGTGGTAAATGTTTTGACGGCGGCGAGCCATGGGAGAGCCGGGGCACGGGGTCGCATGGCCTTGTTCAGCACCAGCACCTCGTCGCTGTTGCGCTCGGCGTCCTGCATCGCCTCCGACAGCGCCGCGAAGTCGGCGTGGTCCTCGTGCCCGTCTGTCTGCAGCGGTCCCGGGCCAGCAGCGCGATCGAGCTGGCGGTGCCCGCGGTGTCCTGGACGAACGCGTCCCGCTCGTGGGCGATGGCGCCGAGCGCGAGCGGAACCACCGCCGCGATGAGGACCGCGGCGGTCAGCAGCACCAGCGCCAGCGCGATCCGCCTGGTCACGGCCGGGTCCGCCCGGCCGCGCTCGCCCCGGTCACGCGCTCGCCCCGGTCATGTGCTCGCCGGACGCCGCCCGGTCACGCTTGCGAGCCTCACGGCCAGCGGGTCCGCGGCCGACACCGGCTCCCGGTCCGCCAGCCGGAAGCCGTGGCCGTAGACGGTCTCGATCAGCGCGGGGTCGCCGAGCTTGCGGCGCAGCGCCGCCAGGTGCACGTCGAGCACCTTGGTCGGGCCGTACCAGTGCTCGTCCCAGGCCCGCTCGACGATCTCCTGCCTGCTGATCAGCCGGCCCGGGTCGGTGATCAGGCACTCCAGGATCGCGAACTCCTTCGGGGTCAGCGCCACGTCGGCGCCCAACATCGTCACCCGGCGGGTCCGCAGGTCGACGGTGAGCGGCCCGTGCCGCAGCACCTCGCCCCCGGTCGCGCCGGGCCGATGCCCGCGCCGCAGCACCGCCCTGATCCGGGCCAGCAGCTCGGCCAGCCCGAACGGCTTGACCAGGTAGTCGTCGGCGCCCTCGTCGAGCGCGAGCACCCGGTCAGCCTCCTCGCCGCGGGCGGTCACCACGATGATCGCGGTGTCGGAGTCCGCCCGCAGCCGTCGGCAGACGTCGATGCCGTCCAGGTCGGGCAGCCCGAGGTCGAGCAGCACGACGTCAAACGGCGGCCGTCGGAGCGCCTCGGCGCCCATGGCGACGCTGTCGGCGGTGTACCCGGCCCGCTCGAGGCCGCGGACCAGTTGCGTTGCGATGCCCGGGTCGTCTTCCACCACGAGCACAGATACTTGCGGAGAGCTCACGCATATACCGTAGGTCGCCAACCGCTCCAGACCTAAATCGGGGACGATTCTTAGTAATTTGTGAAGAATGCTCACCAATAATTCGGGCATCCGCAGTACCGGCTTGATCACGTCGCCCGAATGCGACGCCTCGAACGCCTCGTTCACCCGCTCGAGCGGGAACGTCTCGATCAGCCGCTCGTACGGGAACCGGCCCTGCTTGTTCAGCGTGATCAGCGCGTTGATCAGCGACGCCGACCGGCCCTCGCCGCCGAGCGTGCCGATCACCCGCTTGCCCCACAGCGTGGACATGTGATCGAGGGCGAACGACGCCCCGGCCGGCGCCCCGCCGATCAGCGTCACCGTGCCGCGCATGCCAACCGAGTCGGCCGCCTGCCGCAGCACGCGACGTTGCCGGTGCAGTCGAGGCTGAAGTCGGCCGGCCCGCCGCAGATCTCGTGCACGGCCGCCACCGGGTCGACCCCGGGCTCCGACACGTCAATCGTCTCGGTCGCCCCGAGCTCGCGCGCCAGCGACAGCCGCGACGCCAGCCGGTCGACCGCGATGATCGACGTCGCCGCGGTCAGCCGGGCCGCCATCACCGCCGAGAGCCCGACCGCGCCGGCCCCGTAGATGACGACCGACGACCCCGCCCCCGGCCGCAGCGCGTTCAGCACCGCCCCCGCCCCGGTCGAGATCCCGCACGCGAGCGGCCCGAGCAGCGCAACGTCGGCCGACGGGTCCACCACCACCAGCGCGTTGGCGGCGCAGATCGAGTACGACGCGAACGACGACTGCCCGAAGAAGTGGCTGTTGAGCGGCGACCCGTCCAGCCGCCGCAGCGACGTGGACCCGTCCGCGCGCCCGCCCCGCAGCACCAGCGGCCCGAGATCCAGGCAGTACCGAGGCTGCCCCTCGAGGCAGTTCCGGCAGGACCCGCACCACGGCCAGCCGATCACCACCTTGTCCCCGACGGCCACACTGGTAACGCCGGACCCGACGGCGGCGACGATCCCCGCGCCCTCGTGCCCGAGCACCCCCGGCGCCGGGAACGGCATGTCCCCGTCGCGCGCGATCGCGTCGGTATGGCAGACGCCGGTCGCCACGACCTTCACGAGGGCCTCACCCGGCCCAGGCGAGTCAACCTCAACCTCGGCCACGCGAAGCGGGCTGAACAGCTTCTCGAAAACAGCCGCAGTAGCGCGCATCCCGCTCACCGTGTCCCGTAGCCTCGACGCCGCCGCGGCGGCGGCCGCGATCAACCGCCGCCCGGATCGCCAGGCCCGCGTCCGCCACCGCCCGGTCGGCGTCGTCGAGCAGGTTCACGAACGTGAAGAACCCGTGGATCTGCGATCCGAAGTGCCGGTGCTCGACCGGCACCCGCGCCGCCCGGAGCCGGTCCGCGCAGTCGAACCCCTCGTCCCGCAGCGGGTCGTGCTCGGCCGTGATCACGTACGCGGGCGGCAGCCCGGTCAGGTCCCCCGCCCGCAGCGGCGAGGCGTACGGGTTGACCCGGACGGCCGGGTCGGGCGCGTAGTGGTTCCAGAACCAGACCATGTCGCCCCGGTTGACGATGAACTCGTCCCCGTCGTACTCGTGGTACGACTTCCGGTCGAGGTCGCAGTCGGCCACCGGGTACACCAGCAGCTGCAGGGCCAGCGCCGGCCCGCCCGCGTCGCGCGCCCGCAGCGCGCTGACCAGGGCCAGGTTGCCGCCCGCGCTGTCGCCGGCGACGACGACCGGCCGCCCGGCGGCCAGCCCGTCAGGCGAGGCGACCCAGTCCAGCGCCTCGAACGCGTCGTCGGTCGCGGCCGGGAAGACGTGCTCGGGCGCGAGCCGGTACTCCACGCTCACCACGTCGCACCCGGACGCCACCGCCAGCACCCGACAGCACGCGTCCCAGGCGTTGACCGAGCCGACCACCCAGCCGCCCCCGTGGTAGTAAACGACGACGCCCGGCGCGTCACCGGCGGCAGACGGCGAGTACACCCGGGCCGGCATCCCGCCCGCCGACGAGGGAATCGTGATATCCCGCACCGAGGCCACCTCCGGCCCGGCCCCGATGATCTCGCCGTTGGCCTCGACCACCGCCCGCCCCTGGTCGGGCGAGAGCTCCCACAGCGGCGGGATGCCCGCCGCCGCCTTCCCGTCGAGTACCTGCTGCGCCTGGGGGTGCACAGAATGGCCCACCGCTACCTCCACCGATCCGAGAACTGACCTTCGCCATTGAAGTCAGGGGAACGAATCCAAAATCAAAAATCAAGGGGCGCCGAGCGCGAACCCCGGATAACCCGCCGCGGCCACCTCGTCGCACTTCGAGCCGTACGGTCCGACGCCGCCGACGTAGGTCGTGAACACCCGGGGCTTGCCCGGGATGTTCGCCCCGATGTACCAGGAGTCCGCCTTCGGGAACAGCGTCGAGTACGCCACCTCGGTCACGTGCGCCATCCACGCATCTTCCGCATCGGAAGTCGCCTCCACGGTCGCGTACCCGTGCGCGGTCAGGTAGCCGATGCAGTCCCGAATCCACTCCACGTGCTGCTCGATCGAGAGCGCCATGTTGCTGAGCACCGACGGCGAACCCGGGACCGGTCACGATGAACATGTTCGGGAAGCCGGGAGTGGCGATCCCCAGGTACGCGCGCGGCCCGGCCGCCCACCGGTCGGCCAGCGCGACCCCGGAGACGCCCCGGACGTCGATCTGCCGCAGCGCCCCCGAGATCGCGTCGAACCCGGTCGCGAACACGATCGCGTCCAGCTCGTAGAACGCCGACGGTGGTCGACAGCCCGCCCGCGGAAGCCGACACCAGCGGCGTCGAGCGCAGGTCCACCAGCGTCACGTTGGGCCGGTTGTACATCGCGTAGTAGTCGTCGCTCTGGCACAGCCGCTTCGACCCGACCGGGAAGGTCCGCGGGCAGAGCAGCTCCGCGACCGCCGGGTCGTCGACCGTCTCCCTGATCCGGTCCCGCATGAACTCGGCGATGACCTCGTTGGCCTCCGGCGATACGAGCAGGTCGGTGTACGCGCCGAGGAACGGCATCCCGCCGCCGGCCCGCCAGCGCTCGGCGAACGTCCGCTGCACGTCCTCGGGCGGCTCGGCCAGCACCGGCCGCCCGGTCCCGGTGATCGGCACGCCAAGGAACGACTCCCGCGCCTCCTTGCGGTACTGGCGGTAGCGGGACTTGAACTCGCGCTCGGCCTCGGGCTCCCAGGGCCGGTTCCGGTTCGGCACCGCGTAGTTCGGCGTCCGCTGGAACACGTACAACTGCGACGCGACGGCCGCGATCTCCGGCGCGACCTGGATCCCGGTCGACCCGGTGCCGATCAGCCCGACCCGCTTCCCGGCGAAGTCGACGCCCTCGGCCGGCCACCGCGCGGTGTGGTGCCAGGACCCGGAGAACGTCTCAAGACCCGGCAGCGACGGCACCTGGTAGGCCGACAGGCACCCCACCGCGGAGACGAAGAACCGCGCGCTCACCACCGCCCCGTCGTCCGTCGTCACCGTCCACTCGGCCGCGTCGTCGGCCCACACGGCCGCCGTCACCCGCGTGTTGAGCTGGATATGCGGCCACAGCTCGAACCGGTCGGCCACGTGGCTCAGGTACCGCAGGATCTCCGGCTGGGCCGGGTAGCGCTCGCTCCACGACCATTCCTGCTCGAGCTCGGGGGAGAACGAGAACGAGTAGTCCTTGGACTCCACGTCGCACCGCGCGCCCGGGTAGCTGTTCCAGAACCAGGTCCCGCCGATCCCGCCGCCGGCCTCGAACGCCCGCACCGTCAGCCCCGACGACCGCAGCGCGTGCACCGCGTAGATCCCGGCGAACCCGGCCCCCACCACCACCACATCCAGGTCCGCCACCGGCATTCCTCCTTCGGAACTCCCATCAGACGTTAGGAGAAGACAAATCCCCCGGTCAATGGCCCAGCGCCAACCAACCTGCGGCCCCCCTTTGGTTTAAAAGCCAAACCCGTCATGTCGAACGGACCCTAGGCGCCTCTGCACGGCCCGGCGCGTGCGGTCGGGGCCAGGCCGGCTCGGTAGTGTTTGCGCGTGATCTGGTCATACGGCACCTACGAGCTCGATGACGACCCGGCCAGGGTTGACGTCGACGCGGTCTGGGGTTTCCTCTCCACCGAGGCCTACTGGGGCAAGTCCCGGACCCGACTGGACTTCGAGGCGCAGCTGGCGACCGCCTGGCGGGTCGTCGGCGCCTACGAGACCGGCACCGGACGCCTGGTCGGGTTCGCCCGCGCGATCTCGGACGGCGTCGCCTACGGCTACCTGTCAGACGTCTTCGTGCTCCCCGACGCCCGCGGCACCGGCCTCGGCAAGGAACTAGTCGCGACCACAATCGACCGGGGCCCCGGCGCCCACTTCCGCTGGAGCCTGCACACCTCAGACGCCCACGGCCTCTACCGCCAATTCGGCTTCGCGCCCCCCGACACCAGATACCTAGAACGCCCCAGCCACCCCTAACCCCACCCCCGTCTCCCACCCCCCACGCGAGCAGCCGCGCCGTCCACCACCACCACCCCAGGCCCTGTCAGCTACGCCAGCGACACCAAACGCCTCCTGTCAGCTACGCCAGCGACCCCAATAGGCGATGTCGATGGCGTAGTTGACAGACCGCCAATCCTGTCGATGGCGTAGCCGACAGGGCGCCTGCGGTGCCCGGACGTCGCGGCCGATGGGGTGAACGAGGTCAGTGGGGGAGGCGTTCCAGCCGGGCGCGCTCACCTGGCAGCACGTTGCGGTCGATTAGCCGGTCGCGGATGGCTTGTGCGCGCCAGACCTGGTCGATCGGGCCCGCCGCCCGCACGAACGAACGGTTGAACTGCGCCTGCATGCCCCGCACGGCCGCTGCCGCCAGCCCGGTGCCCGGCACCTCCGACGAGGCGATGATCACCCAGGTCAACGCCACGTCGTACATCGCGGGCCCGCGGGCCGCGCCCTCCCAGTCGATGATCACCGGCCCGGCCGAGGTGAGGATCACGTTCATGGGGTGGAGGTCCCGGTGCAGCAGAACCTGACTGTCTAGGTCCTCCTCGCCGCACGGCGCGTGAAGTCCTGGCAGCGCGGGCGCCTGATGGACGGTCTCGTGCAGCCGGGCAAGGAGCCGGGCATGGCGGCGCAACGTCCACGGCCGGCGGCCGAGGACGTCCAGCATCGTCGGACCCGTCGCCCGCTCCATGACGATGTCGGAGCCGGTCACCTCGAAGACCTCGGGCACGGGCACGCCGTGCGCCCGCGCGTGGGCCATGACCCGGGCCTCACGATCGACGGCGGCGGCGTCCCGCCCGTCCCGGTATCGCCGCAGCACCCGCCCGCCGCCGACGTCGTACACGTCCGCATTCCGTCCGGCCCCGACGAGCGTTCCGGGCAATTCGGTCTCCATGGTCCGAGTCTCCCATTGCCGGCGCGATCTCGATAAAGGATTTACCTACGACCGCACCGTTTCCCGGGCCTTAAATGACCCTCGGCCCGGCATTGTCACAATGCCGGGCCGACAGTCGCTTAAGCGGCGGCCGACGAGGACCCGCCGTCGGCGATCTTGGCCAGGGAATCGCGCAGCTCTCGCCAGACATCGGCCAGGCTGGCAGCGGCGGGGTGATCACCGCGGATCACGGTTGTCGTGGCGGACTCGCCCGCGAGCGCCTCGCCGGTGTCGCCTGCGCCGCCGGACGGGCCGGCCGCCGTCGCTCCGGCGTTCTCGTTCACCGCCTTGAGGGCGGCCTTCCCCGCCGCCACCAGCACCGGGTCGACGATGACGACGGTCAGCGTCTCGTTCGCGACCTGGATGGACATCTGGCGCCGGCCGGCCTCCTCGGGCGGTTCGTCGGTCGTGCCGGTGACGTCGGCGCCGCGCAGTGACTCCCGTGCCTGGTCGAGGTCGACGCCGAGGCTGGCAAGCGTGCGCGCGGCGGCCGAGTTGGGGTCGGCCAGCGCGGCCAGCAGCAGGTGGTGCGACCCGACGGGCGAGCCGCCCGCCAGTCGGGCGGCCTCGGCCAGTGTCGCGTCGGTGGCCGGGGTGGCGCCAACCTCGCCCTCGTCCCGAGGGCCCCAATGCCGCGCCCTGACCCGGCGCAGCAGCGCGCCGGTGACCGCCGAGAGCGCGCCCTCCTCGGTGTCGCCCGGCCGGAAGACGGTCGAGCACGGCCGCGCGGAGCGCGAGCAGGTCGGTGTGGTTGCGCAGGATCTGCACCGCGACCCCCTCGTCCTCCCTGATCAGGCCTAGCAGCAGGTGCTCGGTGCCGATGTAGGTGTGATGCAGCTGCAGCGCCTCGCGCAGCGCCAGCTCAAGCACCTTCTTGGCTCGCGGCGTGAACGGGATGTGCCCGGACTTGGCCTTGCCCTTGCCGATCCCGACCTTGGCGACGACCTCTTCGCGGACGCCGTCCCTGGACATCCCGAACTCTTCGAGGATGGCGGGCGCGATCCCGTCTTCCTGATTCGGGAGCCCGTCGGGGCGGCGGAGCAGCGCGAGCAGGATGTGCTCGGTGCCGATGTAGTTGTGGTTGAGTTCGCGCGCCTCTTCTTGGGCCGTCACGACGGCGCGGCGCGCGTATGCAGTGAATCGCTCGAACATGCCACCCAGGCTGCCCGCTGTCTTTAACCTAGTCAATACCATGCTATTAGTAGGGTGAGAAGAAACGGTCGGCAGATGGCAGACTGATCGGGGGAGGGATCATGGACTGGGAGGACCGGCTCGATGAATGGGAGGCGGAGCTTGAGCTGTCGGCTCAGCTCGACGGCTCCGAGTGGGTGACGCTGGAGAAGGCGGCCGTCGAGACGGGCGTGTCCCGCGCGGCGCTGCGCACCTGGTACCGCGCTGGCCAGATCCCGTCGAGACTGGTCGACGGCCCGCACGGGCCCCAGCGCCTGGTTCCCCTGGCCGTGGTCGCCGAACGGGCCGAGGCCTCGCCCCGGCTGCGCAAGACCGCCGAACGCCGCCTCGGCGACGAGGCCCAGCTTGAGATCCTCCGCCACCGAATCGACCAGCTCGAACTGCGCCTCGCCGCCCTCGAGCGCCGTCAGCCGACTGACGACCCTCCGTAGCGCACTCATAACCAACTCGCATTATTCCGGCGTGATTCGATGCTGCGAGAAATAGGCATAAGCCATCATGAGAGCCTTATGCCCGGCCCGCATGAGAGCTTGCATCCCAGCGGTATTAAGCGCTGAAATCATCGCCGCGCGGTACGCATCGGCTTTTGCGGAAGTTTGCGCGCGGCTAAGCGCGGTTATCTCTGCCGCCGATCCGGCCGCCAGACGGCGCGCGGCTCTTACCGCAAGAGATTTATTCAGTCCGTGCCCGGTTACCGTCGCGGTTCCGATACCGGTTCCGACTGCTGACCCGGTATCGGTTGCGGCTGCGGACGCTATGAACCCTTGACCGCCAATATCGACTGTGGCGGTCTCCCTGACCGTGGCGGTTGCCTGCGCCCTAGCGTGCGCTTTGGCCGTGCGCCGGGCGATCGCGGTCCACACCGGCCCGAATCCGGTCAGCGAGTAATCGCGCACGTAAAGCCCGGCCGATCCCGGCCCGATCTCAAATCCGTAATCTGCGCCGGTAAGCCACCATGAAGGCATTAGCCGCTCATGACCTTCCGCGTTCCGGAAGAACGGATTAAGGTATAGCCGGTGGACAGCATCTCGCGGTGTCAGGGCTACGTATGCCGTGTATAGCCACGTTATCCCGGTTCCGGGCGAGTCCGATTGATGCGAGGTCCATATCCGGACCCCCCACCTGATGCCGTCAATAGTGACATACCAGTTATAGCGGCGAAAACAGACGTCATGGCAGTCGGTCCAGATCATGATTTCGGCCCCATTATTCTGCCCGACCCATGCATCCCGAGTGCGGTTGAACCATAGATCGAATGCCGCGTTGTGATCGCCTTGATTCTGGACTGCGTTCGTTACCACGGACGTGACAGGGTTCCCGTCCGCGTCGGGCTGGTACGGAAGCCAGCTTCCCGGCGGCCGGATACCCCATTGATCGCCTTGGCCGATGTCGGGGTAGGCCGCCCACGACTTATCCGCCGTGCTGCCGGAGATCGTGAATCCGCTTCCGATTCTCTGAACATCGTCAAGGCAGACGGTAGCTGGGGTGAATACGTCGGAGTAGACGATTTGAGCCGGTCCGTTATGCGGCTCGTTCTGTAGCTTCCATGCGTGATTAGCTTCGGTGCCGCAGAATGAATCGCCGGTGTAACCGCGGGCCGATGCAGTCGGGGCAGGTATCATCGTGAACGTGAGTAGCACGGACAGCACAGCCGGCATCGGCAGTGTCCTACCGATTTTTATCATGACGAATTCTCTTTAATACTCGGATATCCCTGGCCCTGTAATCGCCGGAACGCAAGGCAATATAACCAGAATCCGGGGTAGCCGGGCCGCTCGACTCGCCGCAGACATCATCAGAAAGCAATCGGGTACGGGTGTGACAATGGTCCCCGAAACGCCTGACTTGGGCATCGCGGGCATTTGAGCTAGAAGCCGCGATCGCTTTCCGAGTACGGGCGAATTAGGGTCAGAACTGACAGGGTGCTGAGCCTTAGATCTCGCCGAAGAGGCGGTCGCCGGCGTCGCCGAGGCCGGGCACGATGTAGCCCTTGTCGTTCAGGTGGTCGTCGATCGCGCCGGTGACGACCCGGACGTTCTCCCCCGGGAAGGCGTCGTCGATCTTGGCGAGGCCCTCGGGCGCCGCGAGCAGGCAGATTGCGGTGACGGCGGTCGCGCCTCGGTCGAGCAGCATGCTGATCACCGTGACCAGGGTGCCGCCGGTGGCGAGCATCGGGTCGAGCACGAACACCTCGCGGCCGGCCAGGTTGACGGGGAGCCGGTTGGCGTAGGTCGAGGCGACCAGCGACTCTTCGTCGCGAACCATGCCGACGAAGCCGACGCTGGCCATCGGCATCAGCCGGGTCATCCCGTCGAGCATGCCGATCCCGGCCCGCAGCACCGGGACGATCAGCGGCTTGGGCTCGTCGAGCATGGCGCCGGTGGCGACCGCGACCGGCGTGGTGACCTCCGTCGGCGTGACCCGGACGTCCCTGGTCGCCTCGTAGGCGAGCAGGGTGACCAGCTCGCTGGCGAGCATGCGGAAGGTGGCGTTGTCGGTGGTGGCCGCGCGGAGCAGCGTCAGCTTGTGGGTGACGAGCGGGTGGTCGGCGAGCAGCGTGCGCATGGACCATAAGTGTGTCAGTTGGCCCGCCCCCGTGTCAGGGGGCCCGCCTGCCGTGCGTCAGCTGGCCCCCGCTTGTCGGTTGGCCGCCCGCATATCCGCCGGGACAGCCGGGCCGGGCCGGGTCGGTCAGGTCGCCAGGCGGCGCGCGGTCGTGGCGGCGGCCGTGGGCGGGGCGGTGGTGCGGGCGCTGGCGAGGTCGCGCTCGATGCGTTCCGCCGTCGCCAGCAGCGGCGATAGCAGATCGGCGACGATGGAGTCGAGCGAACGCCGGCCCGCGTGGGTGGCGACGTTGACCGCCGCGACCACGGTGCCGTCCGAGTCCCTGATCGGGGCCGCCAGCGAGCGAAGCCCCTCCTCGAGTTCCTGGTCGATGAGCGCCCAGCCCCGGGCCCTGATCTTGCGCAGCTCCTGGCGGAGCCCGCTCGCCGTGGTGATGGTGTGGCCGGTGAGGTGGTGCAGCGACGCGGTGGACAGGTACGCGTCCAGCCACGGCTCGGGCTGGGCGGCGAGCAGCACCCGGCCCATCGACGTCGCGTAGGCGGGGAAACGGGTGCCGACGGAGATCGTCACCGTCATGATCCGCTTGGTGGGAACGCGGGCGATGTACACGACGTCGCCGCCGTCGAGCTCGGAGACCGAGGACGACTCGTGGACCTCCGCGACCAGCTCCTCCAGGTGCGGCAGGGCGACCTCGGGCAGCGTCAGGCTGGACAGGTAGGCGTAGCCGAGCTCGAGGATCTTCGGCCGGAGCTCGAAACGGCCGCCGGCGGTGCGCATGTAGCCGAGGTGGACCAGGGTGTGCAGGAAGCGGCGGGCGGCGGCGCGGCTGAGCCCGGTAGCCGCCGCGACCTCGGAAAGGGTCAGCCTGGAGTGCTCGGCGTCGAAGGCGCGGATCACCGACAGCCCCCGCTCGAGCGACTGGACGAACTCGGTGCTGTCGCCCGCCGCCGCCTCGACGGCTGCCTCGGCCGAGGTTGCGCCGGTCGCAGGGGAATGACCGGGGTTGGGTTCGTCGAGCATGATGACAATGGTAGACAGCCTGTCGTCTGTTCGCTTGCTGCACTATCGTTCGTTTTACGGACATTTGGAGGGTCTCGATCACATGGCTGTCACCTCGCGCACCCAGGTCGGCATCGTCGGCGCTGGCCGGCCGGGCTGCTCCTGTCGCATCTGCTGACGCTCGCGGGCATCGATTCGGTGCTGGTGGAGAACCGGTCGCGGGCGTACTGCGAGGCCAGGCAGCGGGCCGGCATGCTCGAGACCGGCACCGTCGAGCTGCTCCGCTCGGCCGGGGTCGGCAAGCGGCTGGACGCCGAGGGGATCGAGCACGACGGGATCTACCTGCAGTTCGCGGGCGAGCGCCACAACCTGAACTTCCGCGAGCTGACCGGCGGGCGGACGGTGACGATCTACGCCCAGCCGGAGATCGTCAAGGACCTGATCGCGCGGCGGCTCGCGGACGGGGGAGCGGTCGAGTTCTCCGCCTCCGACGTGGCGGTGTCCGGCGTCACCGAGGATCGGCCGCTGCTGTCGTACACCGACGAATCGGGAGTGGCGCACCAGGTGTCCTGCGACGTGATCGCCGGGTGCGACGGGTTTCACGGGATCTGCCGGCCGCTCATTCCCGATATCTCGGTCTACGAGCGGTCCTATCCCTTCGCCTGGCTGGGCATCCTCGCCGACGCCGCCCCCGCCACCGACGAGCTGATCTACTCCCGTCACGAAGACGGCTTCGCCCTGTACTCGATGCGCTCGCACGCGGTCTCCCGCCTCTACCTGCAGGTCCCGCCGGGCGAGCCGCTCGAGAACTGGCCCGATGACCGGATCTGGGCCGAGCTCAACCGGCGTTTCAAGGTCAACGGCAGCGACTGGTCCGTCTCCGAGGGCCGGATAACCGACAAATCGGTCACCCCGATGCGCAGCTTCGTCGCCGCGCCCATGCGCCACGGCCGGCTGTTCCTGGCCGGCGACGCCGCGCACATCGTCCCGCCGACCGGCGCCAAGGGCCTCAACCTCGCCCTCAGCGACGTGGTGGTGCTGGCCAACGCGCTGCGCGCCGCCCTCGCGCACGGCGACTGGGACCTGGCCGACGCCTACTCCGACACCTGCCTGGACCGGGTCTGGCGCGCCACCCACTTCTCCTGGTGGATGACCTCGATGCTGCACGTCAATCCGGAGGCCGACGGGTTCGACCAGCAGCTGATGCTCAACCAGCTCAGGTACGTGACGTCATCCGCAGGCGGCGGCGCTTTCCCTGGCCGAGAACTACACCGGCTACAAGCCCGTCCGCTTCGACCTGTGAGCCGTCTGTTCTCCTCGCTCGCGCAACCGCCGCCGTCGATCGGCGAGCCGCGCTGACCAGGCGGTCCGTCGGCGCGCCTGGTCGCAAGGCTGGATAGCCGTCGTGGGCGTAGCGAGCGCGCGAGCAGCGCCGACAGCGCCGCCGCGGTCCCGTTCTCGGTCAGCGCGAGCGACCCGGGCGCGGCGTCCTCGTCGAGTAGCTGCAGGGCCCGCAGCCGGTGCCGCAGCACGTGGATCTCGCCGCCGATCGCGCTGGTCGAGGCTGCTGCCCGACCGGGAGGTCCAGCCCTCGGTCGCGTGCAGTTCGGTCAGCCGCCGGCCAGCTCCTCGTACCCGACCGGGCTGTCCTGGGCGCGTGATCACCAGCAGCGCCGCCTCGCGCACGGCGACGGTGAAGTCGGGGTCGGTGCCGTCGTCCGGTCCGATCAGCGCCGCCGTGCCGATGTGCCAGCGCACCGCGGCGTCGTCGGCCATCAGCCGCCCGGTCTTGGTCAGCACCAGGGTGGCGCCGATCCGGCGCACCGCGCCCATCTCGTGCTGGGCCAGGCCGCGCAGGATGTGCAGCGGGTAGACCTCAAGCTCCTGGTGCCGCCTGCCCGCCGAGGCGGCCGCGCCGCGGGCGGCGGTGCCGGCCGGGCACCCGGTTCACCCTCGGCTGCCAGCCGAACAGGCTGGCGGCCTCGCCGACGAGCGACGGCGCGATGTAGTGCCGCGCCGTCAGCCGCAGCCCCACATCCGCGCGAGACAGCAGCCAGCGGAGCGTCGGCAGCGGCTCGCCGAGCAGTTCGGGCGGCTCGAGCAGCCGGGGCATGATTCGCCGGGCGAGCTGGGAGCGCTCGCCGGGGTGCCCGTGCGCCCACTCGTCGATCCGCTCGGCGCTGATCCGGCTGAGCCAGCTGTCGGTGTCGGGCGAGTCGGTGGTCCTGGTGAGCCAGCGCTCGACCAGCGCGGCCCGCTTGGTCTTCCAGCCGCTGACGCCGACCTTGAGCTCCCGCGCGGCAACCGCGAGCTCGATCGCGGCCGCGCAGGCGTCGTAGGCGGCCCGCTCGTCCGTCCCCATCGCCGACGACCAGGCGAGCAGGTCGGTGTCCGGCGGTACGGCGTGCGAGGTGTTGAGGGCCTTGGCGTAGGCGTCGAGTCCCTCGTCGCGGGAGATGGCGTACGCGCCGAGGATCCGGGCGGTGTCGGGACCGGCGCAGACCTCCGCGTACCGTTCCATCCCGGCCAGGGTGAGCAGCCGGGCGAGCGCGGCGGCCACCGCGAGCTGCCGCTCGGCCGCCTGCGGCACCCCGTTCGGCAGCGCGCACCAGAGGAACTCCTGCAACCGCAGCAGCGAGATCGCCTCGAGGCCGCCGCCCGCGGTGAGCGAGCGGAGCGCGGCCCGTGCGTCATCGGCGACAGCGGGGTCCTCCCGTGCCAGGGTCTGCAGCGCCTCCGCCTCAGTCATCATGCGGTCAGTCTGCCCCACCAAAACGGCTGGCGGTAGATGCGTTGTGGATTTGGCTAGCTGATGTTCGGGTTGCGCGCCACACGGAGATTCCGGTCGCCGTCCGCTTTTGCAGAGATATTGAGCGGACGGCGTGCTGGCGCCGCCCCTGCGGGCCTCGCCGGCCGGCCGGTTGCGGCATGATGGCAGGCGTGAGCGGCATCTACGACGAACCCGAGCTGTACCAACTGGCGTGCGCCTACCGGGACGTTCCGGCCGAGTCCGGCGCCCTGCTGACCTGGCTCGACAAGCACGCGAAGATCCCCGACGGAGTGAGATCAGTCATAGAGCTGGCGGCGGGCCCGGCCGAGCACGCGCGCGAGCTCGCCCATCGTGGCCTGCGCGCGACCGCGCTCGACCACTCCGCCGCGATGTGCGGGTACGCGGCCGGGCAGGCCAAAGCGGGCGGGGTGGACCTGGACGTGGTCGAAGCGGACATGCGCGACTTCCGCATCGCCGACGCCGACGGCCGCCCGGTCCGGTTCGACCTGGCGATCACGATGCTGAACTCGGTCTGTCATCTGTTCACGCTCGACGACCTGGTCAATCACCTGGCCGCGGTCGCCGCCCACCTCGCCCCCGGCGGCCTCTACATCGTCGAGCTCGCGCACCCGGCCGACTTCTTCGCCACCGAGCCGAGGACGAGCAGCGAGTGGACGATCGACGCCGACGGCGTGCACGCGCAGGTCAGCTGGGGCGGCCGCCACGACCGGATCGACCCGCTCACCCAGGTGACCAACGAGCACATGATGATCAAGGTGACCGCGGCCGACGGCACCGTCCGCACGGTCAGCGACGTGGTGCCGAACCGATTCTGGACCCTGACCGAGTTCACCGCCGCCGTCCGCCTCGCCAACGCGAACGCCACCGCCGCCGGCGCGCGCCCGCTCGACCTGGTGGCGAGCTACGGCGACTTCGACGACACGACCGCGCTCGACGCTCCCACCGCCTGGCGGATGATCCTCATCCTGCGCAGCGCCTAGCCCGTCCCGGAGCCGTCGTGCTATACAAGCGAATAGGAAACTATCCGCTTGTATAGTCCGTGCGGAGGCGCATCGGCGTGCAGAACCTGGCCATCCGCGCGGAGGGGCTGACCAAGCGCTACCGCGAGGTCGCCGCTCTCGATCACCTCGACCTCGAGGTCGCGCCGGGCGAGGTGATCGGCTACCTCGGCCCGAACGGCGCGGGCAAGACCACGACCATCAAGCTGCTGCTCGGCCTGATCGGCCCGAGCGGGGGCCGGGCCGAGATCTTCGGCGCCGGACTGCCAGCGCCGGCCGACCGAGACGCACCGCCGCCTCGCCTTCGTGCCCGGGGAGGCGAACCTGTGGCCGTCCCTCACCGGCGCCGAGACCCTCCATCTCCTCGGCCGCGTGCACGGCAGCGTCGACGCCGCCTACCGGGACGAGCTGATCGCCCGGTTCGACCTCGATCCGGCCAAGAAGGTCCGCGCCTACTCCAAGGGGAACCGGCAGAAGGTCATCCTCATCGCCGCCCTGATGACCCGCGCCGACCTGCTCATCCTCGACGAGCCCACGAGCGGGCTCGACCCGCTGATGGAGGAGGCGTTCCGGCTCAGCATCAGGGAGGCGCGCGATCGCGGCCAGACCGTGTTCCTCTCCTCGCACATCCTGAGCGAGGTGGAGGCGCTCTGCGACCGGGTGGGCATCCTGCGGGCGGGGAAGCTGGTGGAGATGGGCAGCCTCGCCCAGCTGCGGCATCTGTCCGCGCTCACGGTCCAGGCGACGTTTGACGGCGCGGTGCCCGATCTGTCCGGTGTGCCCGGGGTGAGCTCGCTGTCGGTCGGACGGGCAGGTGGTCCGCTGCCACGTCCAGGGGCCGGTCGCGCCGCTGCTGACGGCGCTGGCCGGCGCGAGCGTGACCGAGCTGCTGAGCCGGGAGCCCTCGCTCGAGGAGCTCTTCCTCGCCCAGTACGGCGACCACGCGATGACACCCCCGTCAGGCCCGCGTCATGACGCAGGCTGAGGTCGCGGCCGCAGTCCCGGCGACGGTAAACGCGCGGCCGGGCAGATCGGCCGGCACAGTCGTTGCGCGGCTGACCGCCCGCAAGGCGGTCAGGTCCGGGGTGGTGTGGGGGTACATCTTCGGCGCGCTGATCGCGTCCTCGGCCGTCAGCTACACCCGGATCTACCAGACCCAGGCGGCCCGCGACGCGCTGGCGGCGGCCTACGGTGCGAACAAGGCGACGAGCGCGCTGTTCGGCCCGGCGCCGCAGCTGCAGACGGTGGCCGGATTCACCGCCTTCAAGATCTCCATGACGCTCATGCTCCTGGGCGCCGTCTGGGGTCTGCTGACGTCGACCAGGCTGCTGCGGGGGGAGGAGGACAGCGGCCGCTGGGAGCTGCTGCTGGCGGGGCAGACCACCCGCCGGCGCGCCGCCGCCCAGGCGCTGGCCGGGCTCGGCGCGGGCGTCGGCGTGCTGTGGGCGCTCACCGCGATCCTCACCGTCGCGGTCGGCCTCGACCCGAGCGTCAAGATCGCGGCCGGGCCCGCCCTCTACTTCGCCCTGGCGATGGCGGCCACCGCGGTCATGTTCCTGGCCGTGGGCGCGCTGGCCAGCCAGCTGGCGCCGACCCGGCGGCAGGCCGCGTCCTACGCGGCCGCGTTTCTCGGCGGCGTGCTACGCCGTGCGGATGATCGCCGACGCCGGGGTGGGACTGCACGGGCTGATCTGGGCGTCACCGCTCGGCTGGGTGGAGGAACTGCGGCCGTTCACCGCCCCCCAGCCGCTGGCCCTGCTGCCGATCGCCGCCTTCACCGCGGCGCTGGCCGCGGCGGCGGTCCGGCTGGCGGGCGTTCGCGACGCCGGCGCGGGCATCCTGCCGGACCGGGCCCGCAGCGCGCCGCAGCTGCGGCTGCTGTCCGGGCCGACCGGCCTGGCGATCCGGCTGGTCCGGCCGACCGTCGCTCGGCTGGTGGACCGCGATCGCGCTGTCGGCGCTGCTGTTCGGGCTGATCGCCAGGTCGGCCGGGTCGACGATCTCCGGCTCGTCGGCGCAGGAGCGTGCTGGCCAAGCTGGGCGCCTCGGGGAACGGCACCGACGCCGTGCTCGGCGTCTGCTTCCTCGTCCTGGCGGTGCTGATCGCCTTCGCCGGGGCCGGGCAGGTCACCGCCGCCCGCGCGGAGGAATCGTCGCGGGCGACTCGACCACCTGCTGGCCGGCCCCGTCTCCCGGTCCCGCTGGCTCGGCTGGCAGGCTGCTGGTGGCGATGGTTGTCCTGGTCGCGGACGGCGCGACGGCCGGGATCTTCGCCTGGCTCGGCGCGGCCAGCCAGCACTCCGGCGCGGGCCTCGGAACGCTGCTCGACGCCGGCCTCAACCTCGTCCCGCCGGCCATCGCCATCGGCGGCATCGGCGTGCTGGCGTTCGGCGCCTGGCCCCGGCGCACCTCGGCCGTCGTCTACACCGTGCTCGGCTGGTCGCTGCTGGCCGACATCGTCGGCGGCTTCGGCGGCTCCGGCGCGGCCAGCCGATGGCTGCTCGACTCCTCGGTCTTCCACCAGATGGCGTCGGCCCCGGCCGTGGCACCGCACTGGGCTGCGAACGGCGTCATGGCGGCCGTCGGCGTCGCCTGCGCCGCTGGTCGGCGGCATCGCCTTCAATCGGCGGGATCTGGCCGGTGACTGAGCCCATGGACACCGGTCAGCCGGACTCGCCCGCACCGCAGAAAGATCAAAATCTGTCTATGGAACGGCCCGTTTCTTCGCCTGACCGGCCGAGTCCCGCACCTCCGGCGGCGGACCTGACCGCCCGCGCCCGCATCCGCGAGGCGGCGATCACGCACTTCGCCGACGAGGGGTACGAGCGGACCACGATCCGGGCGATCGCCGCGCACCGCCGGAGTATCGCCCGGGCTGCTCCGGCACCATTTCGGATCCAAGGAGGAGCTGCGGCGGGCGTGCGACGAGCACATCGCCGAGACCATGCGCCGGATCAACGCGCAGTACCTAGACGACATGGGCGGCGCGGCCGCCGACCGCCGCCACGCTGCAGCCGTTCGAGCGGTACATCGTGCGCGCCCTGGCCGAGAACTCGCCGTCGGCCGCGCCGATCTTCGACGAGATGGTGACGATGACCGAGCACTGGCTCGAGCGGGCCGACGAGTCCCGCCCTGACCGGCCGGCCGTGGACCGCAGGATCCGGGCCGCGCTGATCAGCGCCATGGCGTCCGGCATCCCGCTGCTGCACGAGCAGCTGTCCCGCACGGTCGGGGCCGACATCTTCGGGCCGGAAGGCGGCCGCCTGGTCGCCCTCGGCCTGCTCGACATCTACTCTCACCCGCTCATCAGCGCCGAAGACGCCGCCGCCGGGGAAACGGGAATCGACTGACCGGGCGGAGCCAGGGTCCGTTCGATAGACCGATTTTGATTTTTCCGCCGGGCCGGACAAACACCGGCGGAAAACAGCGGCGCCTCCCGCGCAGCCAGCGACACTGCGCGCGGGGGCGCCGCGCGGAACCGGAAACGGCCTACTCGACCGGGATCTCCTTGTTGATCAGGGAGAGGTCGATGCCCTGGCGGGCCCGGACGAACGCGCGCGATCAGGTAGATGACCAGCGCGAGCACGTACATGGCCAGCATGTAGAGCAGCGAGTCGTTGTTGTTGACGCCGTAGGCGGCGCGGGTCAGCCACTCGTACAGGCAGTAACCGATGAGCCCGATGGTGATCACGCCGGCCGCCGGGATGACCGGCACGCCGAGCAGCTTCAGCCGGGAGGCGGGGGAGGCCGCCCACAGGTCCGGCTTACGCCACGGCAGGATCACCACCGCGATGGCGCTGAACAGGTACGTCACCGCGATGACGAGCGTCGCGTCGAGCGTGTAGGTGTGGAAGTTGGAGTTGTAGGAGTACAGCGCGCCGAGCCCGACCGCCGGCAGCAGCATCAGCACCAGCGACCAGACCGGCACCCGGCGCTTCTCCGACACCTGGGCGGCGCCGTCGGGCAGGATCCGGTCGAACGCGGCCGCGAAGATCACCCGGGTCGAGGACAGGAACAGCGTCCCCACCCAGGCGAAGAACCACAGGCTCATCAGCAAGATCAGCACGACCGAGACCGCGTTGTTGTGCACCAGCCAGCTGGCGAGCAGCACCGGGTACGGGAAGATCGGCAGCGCGTGCGGCGGACGTCGTCCCGTAGGCCGCGTCGATCCACAGCGCGTTGGCGGACTGGTAGAAGTTGAACCCGAACTCCTTGGCGAACACCACCAGCAGCACGACCGACAGCAGCACGGTGGTCCACAGGCCAAGGAACATGCCGCTGAACACGCGCTTGAAGTCGCTGGCGCCGCGGATCTCGCCGTACAGGGTGGTGCCCCAGTTCGGCCACAGCAGGTAGAACATCAGCATCGGCACCAGCAGCATCGACTGGCTGAACGCCCCGGCCACGCCGAACGGCGCCGGGGTGTAGCCGATCGTCTTGGAGCCCGCGTCGGCGAGCGTGCCCGCGTAGGAGTTCTTCATGCCGAACAGCTTCGCCGTCTCGGAGTTGTAGGCCGAGATGAAGTCGTTGCGGTTGTAGGCCAGGAGCAGGATCACGACGATCGCGACGCCGAGCAGGCCGCCGTAGAAGCACCACTTCTGCACCTTGGCGTACCCGGACATGCCCAGCGAGACCAGCAGGCCGGCCAGCCCGATCGTGATCAGCGTGACGACGAAGGTCCCGGTGTGGGTGCCGAACCAGGCCGCGCCGGACGGGTCGTTGAACGACACCCAGAGCGGCTGGAAGAACTCCTCCGACAGCACCGAGCCGTAGATCGGCGCCCACAGCCAGAGGATGAACCACCAGCCGGTGGCGGCCATCACGAAGCCGATCCCGCTGCCGAGGATCCGGGACTGCCAGACGTAGTCGCCGCCCGCCCGGGGGATCGTGACCACCAGCCCGCTGTAGGCGAGCACCAGGAACGACACCCAGACGCGCGGAGATGAGCACCGCGGTGAGCAGCTGCCCGGCCGGGAACGCGTCCTGGTAGGCGAACTCGACCAGGCCGAGCGTGATCACATTGGTGGACAGGCAGGCGTAGATCATCGAGTCGCGCACGGACCAGCCGCGCACCAGCCCGGTGGCCTTCCGCAGGAATAGCGTGGGTCTCTCGTCGCCGACTTCGGTCGCCATGATGTCCCTCCTCAGGGAACGGCTCAATCCGCGTTATTCACCACTTCGAACTGTCTGACGGATTAACGGCATAAATAGACAAACGTGACCTTGGTACCGGTATGTACCGCCAGCACCATAACAGCTCAGCCATTCACAAGGACATACTTAACTTTGCCGTTTTTTGGGTTCATATCGATCAGAGCCGCCTGAAGAACGCCATCTCCGTACGAGCTGCCGGGGTTGACGGTAAGGGTCCGGCCCAGCTTGGCCACGCCGCGGCTCTCGTGAATGTGGCCGTGCACCGAGAGCATCGGCTGATAGCGCAGGATCGACTCCCGCACCGCGGTCGAGCCGACCGGCTCGAGCACCGCCCCGCCGTGCTTGGGCCGCAGGCGTGGCGTCCAGCGCGGGCGCCTCGTCGAGGCCGGTGCCGTAGGGCGGGGCGTGGAAGTTGAAGATCGTCCGGTCCATGTTCACGCCGGGACCTGGCCGACGATCGCGTCGATCTTGGCCGCGAGCTGGTCCTCGGGCGCCTCGCGGTGGGTGTCCCACGGGGTCGGGTTGGTCCAGCCCATCGAGACCATGGTGAACCCGCCGAGGTCGATCACCTTGCCCTCGGCGAACGTGACCGACGGCGCCGCCTCCAGGATCGGGTCGATCTCGAAGATGTCGTCGTTGCCGCCGTTGAGCACGCACGGGATCGCCCCGCCGCGGAGCTTGCCGTCGGCCATGTCCAGCCACCGGTCGAGCGAGCGGGTCATCTCGGCGTTGAACCGCTGGGTGATCCCGCCCTCGCCGGAAGAGCTCAGCGCGTCGAGCTCGTCCCTGGTCACGATCGCCGGGTAGGAGCCCCGGTCGCGCAGCTGCCGCTCCGCCTCGAGCAGCTCCTCCCTGCTTTCCAGGCGGCGCCGCTCGCCCCTGATCGTGACCTCCCAGTAGCCCGGGTAGGCGACGATCGGGACCATCACCTTGCCGGTGACGTCGCCCCCGAGCACCACCAGGTCGGCCTTGTAGAACGCGGCGGCGTTGAGGAACTTCCGCCAGCAGATCTCTGACCCGTGGATGTCGGTTGCGAAGAACATCTTCATGGGGGTGCCGCTTTCCTAAGGGGAGGTACTGCTCAGTGCGCTACCTCTTCTGGCAGCTCGTACCAGCGGACGCGGTCGCCGACGTTGGCGCGCAGCTTCCACTTCATCGACTTGGGGGCGGACGCGGCGGCGTCAAGGAGCAGCGTCGCCTGGGCGAGGGGGTCGTATCGCGCGTCGGCCGGCACCAGGCCGGGGCTCTCCGCCAGCAGCGCGGGCAGCTTCTCGAGGCTGCCGGTGGTGGTCCGCCACCAGCCCCAGTCGGCCCCGACCACCGCGCGGAAGCGGGTGACGTCGATGAACGCCCCCGAGGAGCTGTCGCCGACCGGCAGCCCGGCCAGCAGGTGCGTGATGTCGTGCACGTCCTTGGCGTTCAGCTCGAAGATCTGGAGCTTGGACAGGAGCAGGTCGGCCGGGTCGAGGGTGAGCGAGGAGTTGCCGAGCGAGGACCGGAAGTCGAGCGTGTGGCACATGACGAGCCGGTCGACCATCACGTCGATGGGCCGCCCGGACGGCGCGATGAAGTACATCTGCCGGTCCCCGTTGAGGTTGTTGAACATCTTGTCGGGGACGCAGCCGCTCTGCTCCAGGTACGCCGCGATGTCGCGGCGGCGCTTGCCCGCGCAGGCCAGGTCCATGTCCTGGCCGGACCGGAGCCTGGGCGGGAAGTCCGGGCAGAGCACGCGGACCCCGAGGCCGCCGAGCAGTCGCAGCTTCAGGCCGGCGGCAACCGCCCCCTGCACGAGCATGACTGCCTCGGGCAGCGGGTCATCTTCTGGCGAAGACATGCAGGCCAACTCCTCGTCGGATTATGTACCGATGATGGTGAGATGCCCCGGAAACTGTCCAGACATTCACCGCTATAGACCAGATTGGTTCCATGATGTGGGCGTCTCGCGCACGGTGGGCGCCTCGGGCAGGCGGGCCAGGGACGCCGGCATTACGCCGAAGCGCCGTCCGAATTGTGGCTGATAAAAGCTGATTTGCTGAGGCGGAAGCGGCGTGTTGCCCGCGATCAGATCCGCCGCCTTTTCCGCGATCATCATGACCGGGGCGTAGATATTGCCGTTGGTCACATAGGGCATGACCGACGCGTCGACCACGCGCAGCCCCTCGACCCCGTGCACCCGCAGCGACCCCGGGTCGGTGACCGACAGCGGCCCGGTGCCCATCGCGCAGGTGCAGGACGGGTGGAGCGCGGTCTCCGCGTCCCGCGCGACCCATTCGAGCACCGACGACTCCGACGAAACGGACGGCCCGGGCGACAGCTCCCCGGCGTTGAAATCGTCGAACGCGGGCTGGTTGAGTATCTTGCGCGCGATCGCGACCGCCTCGGTCCACTCCCGCCGGTCGGTCTCGGTCGACAGGTAGTTGAACCGCAGCGCCGGGTGCTGGAACGGGCTGGCCGACTTGATCTTCACCGACCCGCGCGAGTCCGAGTACATCGGCCCGATGTGCACCTGGTAGCCGTGCCCGCCGGCCGGGGCCGACCCGTCGTAGCGGATCGCGATCGGCAGGAAGTGAAACATGAGGTTCGGGTAAGACACAGAGTCGTTCGACCGCGCGAACCCGCCCGCCTCGAAGTGGTTGGTGGCGCCGGGGCCCGAGCGCGCCACCGCCCACCGCAGCGCCACCCCCGGCCGGTTCCGCCACTTCAGCGCGGGCGCGACCGAGACCGGCAGCTTCGATCCGTACTGGATGTACACCTCGAGGTGGTCCTGCAGGTTCTCGCCCACGCCGGGCAGGTCCGCCACCACGTCGAGGCCGAGCCCGGCCAGCTCGGCCGCGTTGCCTACCCCGGACAGCTGCAGCAGCTGCGGCGACCCGAACGCCCCGGCGCACACGATCACCTCGCCGCCGTGCGCGCGCCGGGGCGCCATCCCCACCCGACCGCGCAGCACGAACTCCACCCCGGTCGCGCGCGTCCCCGAGAACAGGATCCGGGTCGTGTGCGCCATCGTGACGACCTTCAGGTTCGGCCGCGACATGGCCGGGTGCAGGTACGCCCGCGCCGCCGACAGCCGGCGTCCGCGCGAGATGTTCCGGTCGAAGGCGGCGAACCCCTCCTGCCGGTAGCCGTTGACGTCGTTGGTCAGCGAGTAGCCGGCCTGCTCGACGGCGGAGAAGAACGCGCCGAACAGCGGGTTGGTGGCCGGCCCGCGCTCGAGCACCAGCGGCCCGTCGTGACCGCGGAACGGCTCGTCCGCCGTCCCCGGCTCCGCGGCCAGGCAGTTCTCCATCCGCTTGAAGTACGGCAGGCAGTGCGCGTAGTCCCAGGAGGACATGCCCGGGTCGGCGCCCCAGCGCTGGTAGTCGAGCGGGTTGCCGCGCTGGAAGATCATCCCGTTGATGGAGGAAGACCCGCCGAGCACCTTGCCGCGCGCGTGGTAGATCCGCCGCCCGCCCAGGAACGGCTCCGGCTCGCTCTCGTACTTCCAGTCGTAGAACTGCGAGCCGATCGGGAAGGTGAGGGCGGCCGGCATGTGGATGAACGGGTCCCAGATGAAATCGGGCCGCCCGGCCTCGAGGACGAGCACCCGGGTGGTCGCGTCGGCCGACAGCCGCGCGGCGAGCGCGCTGCCCGCCGAGCCGCCGCCGACGATGATGTAGTCGAACTGCGCTGGTGCCATGTGCCCCTCTGTCGCTTCCGGTAACTCGTGCAGCTAGCTCGCGCGGCGTCGCCGTCACTCGGTGGCGGCCCGCAGCTGGTCCCTGACCGCGCCGGTCATCGGGTGGCCGGCGCCGAGGTAGCGCTCGCAGTCGGCCAGGGTCCGGCGCAGGATCTTGACCGCGTCCGCCAGCCGGCCGGCCTCGGAGTACGCCACCGCCAGGTTGTACCTGGTGGTCAGCGCCTCGACGTCGCCCGGGCCGAGCACCTGGTCGCCGTCGGCGACCGCCCGCTCGTAGGCGTCGACCGCGTCCCGCATCCGCCGCGCCTGCTGGTAGGCGGCGGCGAGGACGGCGCGGGAGGCGATGGTGTCGCGATGATCCGCGCCCAGCACCCGCGACCGGTCGGCCACCACCCGTTCGTAATGCGGCACGGCGTCCTTCAGCCGCCCGGCGCTCCGGTAGGCGAAGGCCAGGTTGCCGCGGGCGGTGATCGTGTCGGCGTGGTCCGCGCCGAGCACCCGTGACCGGTCGGCCAGCACACGCTCGTACTGGCCGATCGCGTCCTTGAGCTTGCCGCCGAGCCGGTAGGCGTTCGCGAGCTGCGCGCGCACCGCCAGCGTGTCCGGATGCTCGGCTCCCAGCGCCCGCTCGTGATCGGCCAGCGCCCGCTGGTAGGCCGAGATCGCCTCGCGGCGCTGGCCCGCCGCCGCGTGCGCGGCCGCCAGGCTGGCCCCGCCGCCAGCGTGTCAGGGTGCAGCGGTCCCAGGGCCCGCTCGGCGTCGGACCGGGTCTGCTCGTACAGCCTGATGCTGTCGCCGTGCCGTCCGGCGGTCGAGTACGCGGCGGCGAGCTGGGCCCGGACCGCCAGCGTGTCCGGGTGCGCCCCGCCGAGCATCCGCTCGCGCGAGCCCAGCGCCTGCTCGTACAGCGCGATTGCCTCGGCCGTCCGGCCGGCCGCGTCGAGCGAGCGGGCCGCGTTGACCCGCGCGGTCACCGTCGAGCGGATGCTCGGGCCCGAGGGTCCGCTCGCGGTCGGCCAGCGCCGCCTCGGTCGAGGCGAGCGCCTCGGCCGGCCGGCCGGCGGCGGCGTAGGCGTCGGCCAGCTGGCTTCTGGCGAGCTCCGACTGCGCGTGCCCGGGCCCGAGCAGCTGGCCGGAGGCGCCCGCCATCGCCTGCCAGTACCGGATCGCGGCGTCCCCGAGCACCGGCGGCTCGAGCAGCGACATCCCGGCCCGCACGAGCGCCGGATGGGCCTCCGGCTTCCACAGCAGGTCGCCCGCGAAGGCGTGCAGCGCGGCGGTGCAGTCGCGCAGCGCCTGGCTGAGTTCGGCCGGCGCGCCGGCCGCCGGCCAGGCCTCGGCCAGCGCGGTCGCCGCCGCCTGGACCACCTGGTCGATGCTGGCGGGGGTCAGGTAGGCGCGGACGCAGGAACGGACGCTGGAGTGCAGCCAGACCGTGCGCGCGGCGCTGGTCGCGTCGACGACCGCCAGCCCGAGCCGCTCGAGGGCGTCGTAGGCGCTCCTGACCAGGCTCTGCTCGGTCGCGCCGACGTCGGCCCGGCCGGTGATGTACCCGCACGCGGCCGGGGAGGTGAGCACCGCCGCCGGGATGCCGCTGGTGTCGAGCATGGACGCGAGCGCGAGGGCGGGCCAGGCCAGGCCGGCCGGCGGCATCTCGTGCGCGTACTCGACCGCGAGCGACCAGGTGGCGAGCAGCGACTGCGGGCAGCCGTCGATCGGCGCGGGCGCGGCGGCGGCGCGCAGCCGCTGCGCGTACTCGGCCCGGTACTCCCTGCAGGTGCCCTCGGCCACGGTGATCACCCCGGCCGCCAGCGCGATCGCGAGCGGCAGCCCCCCGATGTCCCCGGCCAGGTCGAGCGCCTCGATCCGCTGGTCGGGGAAGCTGACCAGCCGGGTGTTGAGGTAGCCGACCGCCTCGCGACGGCTGAACCCGGGGACGCCGTAGGCGGTCCTGCGGGTGCCGGGGTCGGCCAGCTCCTGCGCGCGCAGCCTGCTGGTGACCACGACCTGCCCGGCCGGTCCCTGCGGCCACAGCCCGTCGAGGTCGACCGGCGACGTCACCCCGTCGAGCACGACCGCCCAGCGGCGCGGGGTGCGGCGCAGCCAGTCGAGGAACCGCTGCGCGGCGCCGTCCGCGGTCTCGGCCGGCGCCGGCCCGGCCGCCCCGGCGGCCCGGCTGGCGCTGCCGGGCTCGGCCAGGTTCAGGTCGGCGGCGGCGCGCGCGTAGCCGGACACGATCGCGGTCCGGTTCCCCGCGGCCACCCAGACCAGGAGGTCGACCGACCGGGTGGACCACATCTGGTGCGCGAAGCCGACCGCGAGCTGTGTCTTCCCGGTGCCGCCGACGGCGTCGGCCGCGATGCCCGCCGCGGCCAGGCTCCCGTCGGGGCCGCCGTCCGGCGGCGGCACCAGCAGGATCGTCTCGCCCGGGCGGAACTCGTCGGCCAGCCGGAACCCGGTCTCCTGGCGCGAATTGAAGCCAATGGCCAGCGGAGGCACCGGCCCGGACAGGACCGGTGCGGTCGTGGGCTGCGCGGCCATGGCGCTGTCCCTCCCCCCACGCGAAGCGACGTCGGGGGCATCTTATTGAGGCAATAGCTCCGGAAGTTGAAGAAATAGCACGAGAAGCCGCATTTTTGGCGAGAAGGAAACTGATCAGCCGACAGGTTCGGCATCTATTTTCACACCAGTCTCATGTGCCACATTTGCCACCGGCCGCCCGCTCAGCTTCGCGAACTGTGTCCCGCACGCAGCGCCGGATGATCCGCCACCACCGTCGCCGACCCGGGCGCCACCTCGGTGAACCCCCCGTCGGTGACGACCGGCAGCCCGCTTGCCAGCAGCTCCTTCCACTGGCCCACTCCGGCCGTCCGCACCCGGAGATCAAATTCAACATCTTTCCATTTCGAACGGACCGTCGGTTCCAGCTCCCACCACGCCAGCTGCGCACCGTGGCCGACCTGCGCCATGGCCTTCCCGGTCGACATCGGCAGCTCCGGGTTGAGCCAGAGCACGGGCACGCCGTCCGGCACGTCTCCCGGCGGCGCCGGGTCCGTCGAAGTCGGTACCGGACACCTGCAGCCTGGCCAGGTCGGCGGGCCAGTCGTCAACCGGCACCGGCGGGTACACCCGCACCTCGGCCGTCCCGCGCGGCACCGTGATCCCGGGCAGCGCGCGAGCCCGCTCCCAGGCGGCCCCCCGGGCCCGCCGCACCACCTTCCGGATCCGCGCGTCCTCCCAGGCCCGCGCCGCCGCCGCCCACTCACCGTCCGGCTCGGTGACCCGAGGGTCGGACAGGAACCGCAGCACCGCCGCAGCCGCCCCCTCAAGCGCGTCGGTCCGGGTCGGCGGATCTTCCCGCTCCACCCGGACGACCAGCGGCAGCGCGAACTGCGGCCCCTCATCCCGAACGGCCGCCTGCATGGCCGCCGCGTGACCCGGCTCCTGACCCTGGCTTTGACGCTCGTCCATCACCTGTTAAGAATGTCAGCCGGGAGCGGCTGCTGCGGTTCAGCCTCCGGCTTTCGATCGGCCTGCCAGGGCTTGTTCCGCACCAGCCAGTAGCCGCCGCAGGCCAGCACCACCAGGCACAGCGTCCAGCCGAGGGCGGTGGTGCCGAGCCCGGCGTACTTGAGCCCTGAGGCGAAGATCACGAAGGTGATGGCCGGCCGGATGTACTTGTCCGGCGCCCGCGAGGACAGCAGCGACCCGACCAGCACGGCCGGGACCGACCCGATCACCAGCGCCGCCGTCACCCCGAACTGCACGTGCCCGAAGGCCAGCGCGCCGAGCGCGGCGGCGGCGGTCAGCGGCACCGCCTGGGTGAGGTCGGTGCCCACCAGCTGCCCGGCCGACAGCGCCGGGTAGGCGAACAGCAGCAGCACGATCATCAGCGATCCGGACCCGACCGAGGTCATGCCGACGATGAGACCGCCGACCGCGCCGATCACGACCGTGACCCAGGGCCGGATCTTGAGCGCCTCGATCGCCAGCGTCCGCCGCTGGCCGGTGCGCCGGTCCAGCCAGGATCGCAGCAGCATCCCGGCCGTGCCGACCAGCAGCGCCGCGCCGAGCAGGGTCTCCACGTTCGTCTGCTGGGCGGTGCCGCCACCGAACAGGTGCAGCAGGTAGGTGCCGAGAAACGCCATCGGCACCGACCCCAGGCACATCCACCCGACCAGCCCGTAGTTGACGGTGCCCTTGCGCATGTGAACGACGGACCCGACCGGCCGCATCACCACCGCCGCGACGAGGTCGCTGGAGATCGCCGTGGACGGCTTCACGTTGAAGAGCAGGATCAGCATCGGCGTCATCAGCGCCCCGCCACCGGCCCCGGTGAGCCCGACTAGCAACCCGACGATGGCGCTGCCGAGCACCACATAGGGGTTAAGGTCCACCAGCAAACTCCGTCCCGTCCATCCCGCCCTGTGTGGCGGACTTCCCTACATTGCTGGTGGCAAATATATCCCTTGTAACCAGATTGTAAAAATGTAACTAAGCCAGGGCGCGCGTCACCACCGCACCCCGCCCCCAGACCCCCCAGACCCACCCCAGACCCGTTGGACCTGTCACCTACGCCAGCGACACCACTAGGCGATGTCGCTGGCGTAGCCGACAGGAGACGTTTAGGGTCGCTGGCGTAGCCGACAGGTGCCAGCCCTAGGCCGGGCACGAGCTCCTTGGCCGTCGCGTCCCCGACCGCGGCCGGTGCGCGCAGGGCGGCGGCGTTGGTGGCGGCGAAGGCCTGGTACTCGCGGGCCTCGGCCGCCCGGCGGCGGCGGTTCCAGCCCAGCAGCGGCGCCATGATCGCCGCGACCTCGGGGGCGACCGACGCCCCGGAGTCGGCCGACTCGATGAGCAGCCGCACCCGGCGGGCGAGCACATCGGTCACGTGCAGCGCGCCCTCGTGGGTGACGGCGTAGGCGACCTCGGCCCGCAGGTAGGCAGCGCCGCCCGCCAGCGGCTGGCCGAGCGACTTGTCCGCCCGGATCAGCTCGAGGACCTCGACCGCGGTCGACCCGTACCGGGCGACCAGGTGCTCGACCGACGCGACGGGCACGCCGTAGTCGTCGGCCAGCCGCTGGGCCGAGGCGCGGACCGCGGGCAGCCCGTCGGCGCCGAGCAGCGGAAGCTCGCCGGTGACCGACGGCGGAACCGGGCGCGGGAAGTTCTCGACCGCGGCGTCCACCACGTCCTTGGCCATCAGCCGGTAGGTGGTGAACTTGCCGCCGGCGATCGAGACCAGCCCCGGCAGCGGCGCGTCGACCACGTGCTCGCGCGAGAGCTTGGTGGTCGGCTTCTCCGACCCGGCGCCGTCCGCCCCGCCCTTGCCGTCCGCCCCGCCCTTGCCGTCGGCGTGCTTGCCGTCCGCGTGCTTGACCGGGGCGGGCTCGGCGACCAGCGGCCGCAGGCCGGCGTAGACGGCGAGCACGTCCGATCGCGACAGCGGCCGGGCCAGCACCCGGTTGGCCTCGCCGAGGATGTAGTCGACGTCCTCGGCGGTGGCGCCGGGCTCGGCCCGGTCGCCCGTCCACTCGGTGTCGGTCGTGCCGACGATCCACCGGTCGCCGGTCGGGATGAAGAACAGCACGCTCTTGCTGGTGCGGATGATCATGCCGGTCTCGGAGTCGATCGCCGACCGGGGCATGACCAGGTGCACGCCCTTCGACATCCGGACCTGATAGCCCGCCCGCACGCCGCTGGCCGCGAACACCGGGTCCGACCAGACCCCGGCGCAGACGACAGTCGACGTCGCCGTCACGTCGAACGTCCGCCCGCTCTCCTCATCCCGCACCCGCGCGCCGGTCACCCGCTCGCCGTCGCGCAGCAGAGAGATCGCGCTCGCCCGGGTGAGCACGGTCGCGCCGTGCCGCACCGCCGTCCGCGCCACCGTGACCGTGTACCGCGCGTCGTCGACCTGGGCGTCGTAGTAGAGCATGGCGCCCGCCAGCCGATCGGGCCGCAGCGCCGGGGCCCGGCGCAGCGCGCCGCGGATGGTCAGGTGCCGGTGGTGCGGGACGGGCCGCTTGATGCCCTCCATGGCGTCGTAGATCACCAGGCCCGCGCCGACGTACGGCCGCTCCACCACCTTCCGGTAGAGCGGGTAGAGGAACGGCACCGGCCGCACCAGGTGCGGCGCGAGCCTGCTGACCAGCAGGTCACGTTCCCGCAGGGCCTCCTTGACGAGCTTGAAGTCACCCTGCTCGAGGTAGCGGAGGCCACCGTGGATGAGCTTGCTCGACCGGCTCGAGGTGCCCGCCGCCAGATCGCGGGCCTCGACCAGGCCGACCCGCAGGCCGCGCGAGGCCGCGTCGAGCGCGGCCCCGGCGCCGGTTATGCCGCCGCCGATGATCAGCACATCGAGCGGCCCCGCGGCCAGCTTCCGTATCGCCTCGTCACGCTCGCGAGCATCAAGAACACCGGGCATCACGACTGCTCCTCCCCGGCCCCGGCAGGGACCGCCACTCCCATCGTATGTACCCGGTTTGCCCGGCCCGGCTGCCCGTCGGCGCTACCAGGCCTGCAGCTCGATGAGGTTGACGCGCTCGCCGACTCCCGCGACCTCGCCCTCATCTTCGACCGTGACCCGGCCGCGGCTGGCCGAGTCGCCGAGCGAGCTGCGCCTCGGACGCGTGAGAAACGCTAGGCGCAGCTGCACGGCTGATTTGCCCGAACGGCCGCGGGTGACTCCCCGGCGGTCACTGAGCGCTTGGGTGGCGTCACGCCTTCCCTGGGTAGACGTCAGTTAATCTCTGCCTGTCAATGAGGCCGGAGCGGCGGAGTGCGGAGGCGATCTCGATGATGACGGTTGACACGGCGGCGGTGGTCGAGCCGGTCGGAGACGTGACGGCGGCGCTCGGCGAGGGCCCCTACTGGGTTCCCGAGGACGACTGCCTGCTCTGGGTCGATATCGAGGGCGCGCGGCTGCACCGCACGTACTTCCCCGCCAAGGAGACGGTCACCGACTCGCCCGGCCCGGTGTCGGCCGCGTTCCCCGCCGTCGGCGGGGGCATCCTCATCGCCGGCGGCGCCGCGCTGACCCTGCTCTTCCCGGCCGAGCGGGGCGGCCAGTGGGTCGCCAGGACCATCGCCGACACGCCCGCCAGGGACGGCATCCGGTTCAACGACGCCGGGGTGGACCCGGCCGGCCGGGTCTGGGTCGGATCGATGCACGTGACCGAGGCCGAGCCGCTGGGCGAGCTGTACCGGCTCGACCCCGGCGGCAGGCTGAACCCGGTGGTCAAGAACGTGACCGTGTCCAACGGGCTCGGCTGGTCGCCGGACGGCTCGCGGCTGTACTACGCGGACTCGCCGCTGCGCCGGGTCGACGTATTCGACTACGACCCGGCGACCGGCGAGGCGTTCGCCCGCCGGACCTTCGCCGACCTGTCCGCCGCCGAAGGCGTCCCCGACGGGCTGACGGTGGACGCGGACGGCTGCGTGTGGGTGGCGATGTGGGGCGGCAGCGCGCTGCGAAGGCTCACCCCGGACGGCGAGCCCGACGCGGTGCTCCCGGTCCCGGTCTCCCAGCCCACCAGCTGCGCCTTCGGCGGCCCGGACCTCGCCGACCTCTACATCACCAGCGCCCGGGTCGGCCTGACCGAAGACCAGCTGGCGGCGCAGCCCCTGGCGGGCCGCCTGCTGCACGCTCCGCCCGGGCCCGGTCGGCCTCCCCTCCACCACCGCCAAGGCCGCCATCCCGGCCTGATGCCGCCCGCGTTGCATTGATTGCCGAGAAACGCGGTTCGCTATACCCGGAATCTCGAAGAGAGGCCAGAATCGGAGAAGCCGAGCTCGAGCGCAACCGCGAGCAGTTCGCCATCAGGTGCTGAGCATTTTCTCGGACGCGCCGATAGCGGATCGAGGTGCTCCAGTACGGCGACGATCCGGAGATCGAGCTGGGCCAACTGATGGAGCGGGTGGTCATCGAACGCAGGCCGACGAGGAGCCGGAGCGCCGTGCAGGCGTTCGACGCGTTCCACGACGCAGCACCGCGAGGCGCTGCACGACGCTCCAGGAGCGAGCTGGACAGGCTGCCCGCCCGGTGACTCTCCAGTTCATGAGCCGGCGTGGCCGCCCGCGGCAAGAGTCACGGGCCGAGTCATCCAGCTGCGGCCGGTGGCCCCGGCAGGCCCGGGGCCGGCGGCCCCGAGCCTGACCCCGGTCATGGCCAGGCTGCGGCTGTGGAAGGCGTGAATGGTTCGCCGGGCGGCTCGAACGCCGTTGACCGAATGCAGCCGCGATCCGTCGGCTTCGCCAATGAGACGGGTCTTCAACCCGGTCGGCTACGCCAACGACAGCGCCTAACGGTGTCGACGGCGTAGCTGTCAGGTTGAGGTTCCGGTCGATGGCGTCGCCGACAGGCGTCGTCGAAGGGTCACCGCGTCATTCGCCAGCGCCGTGACCAGGATCCCCGGCCCCGCCAACGGCATGACGGCCACCGAGACGTCGGGATCTGGCGGAGCGTCAGCTGATATCTCCGCGGCCGCCCCGGTTAGGTCGTTGATGGCGATGCCAGCTGCCGGCACAGCCGGACGTGCGTCCGTTGTCGGGTCCACCCGTAGCAACGTCCCGACCGCCCGGTGGCCGGCCAGCACCGCCGGCCCCAGGCCGGCCGGATCCGCGCCCGATACCTCGAGCGACTGCCGAAGCAGTGGCCGTCCGGCATAGGTGACGTGCAGCACCGACCTGGCCGCACCGCCCGTCTCGCTGTGCCGCCCGAGCAGCAGCTCGTCGCGGAGGAGGAGCGCTGCGCCCTCGGCGAGGGTCACCCGGATAATCGTCGCGTGCCGCGCGCCCGCCGACACCACGACCGGCTCCGGCAGGTACTCAAGCCGCGCCCCGGCCGCCACGACGACCGTCACCCGCAGCACCGACTCGAGCCCGTCGGGCCCGGGCAGCGCGATCGACGCGGCCGCCGTCCGCACCCGCAGGAACGCGCCCGCGCCGACCGAGATCCGCAAGCCGAGCTCGTCCCCGCCGATCGGCCCGGCCGCCCCGCCCACCACGTAGAACCGCGTCCGGAGTCCGCCGCAACACCAGGGGCACCTGCGACGACAGCACCGGCAGCCGCGTCGCCCGGCCGACCCCGGCAACCGCCACGATCTCCGCCGCCGCGCTGACCCGATTACGCGCAAGCCCGCCCGCACGGGCTGACGACGGACCGTTGTGCACATCCGGGTGTACAGAACCGTCCATCATCATCGTTCGGGCTACCGGAAGGACGGCGACCGGACGGCGGCCCGCACCCAGTCCGCGACGTCGCGCCGCCAGCGGGTCTTCGCGCAGCGAGGTGAACAGGACCGGCCGTCCCTCGCGCACGGCCGACGCGTCCCGCGCCATCACCTCAAGCGACGCCCCGACCAGCGGCGCCAGGTCGGTCTTGTTGATCACCAGCAGGTCGGAGAACGTGACGCCGGGCCCGCCCTTGCGCGGCACCTTGTCGCCGCCGGCCACGTCGAGCACGAAGATCTGCTGGTCGACCAGGCCCCGCGAGAACGTGGCGGTGAGGTTGTCGCCGCCGCTCTCGACCAGCACCAGGTCGAGCGTCGCCGAAGCGCGCCTCCAGGTCCTCGACCGCGTCGAGGTTGGCCGCGATGTCGTCGCGGATCGCGGTGTGCGGGCAGCAGCCGGTCCGGACCGCGGTGATCCGGTCGGCGTCGAGCACGCCCGGCCCGCTGCAGGAAGTCGGCGTCCTCGGTGGTGTAGATGTCGTTGGTCACCACGGCGAGGTTGATCTCGTCGCGCAGCGCCCGGCAGAGCGCGGCCACCAGCGCGGTCTTGCCGCTGCCGACCGGCCCGCCGATGCCGATCCGCAGCGCGCGCCCCGCGCGCGGCCGGACGGGGTGCTCGTGCGTCCCGTGCTCGTGCGCAGCCGGGACCGTGGTCATGGTCGTGGTCAAGACTCAAAGAGTCTCACCTCCGCTCGGCATGCGCTTCGGCCAGCAGGTCGAGCGGCCGGAGCGGACGGACAGCGGCAACTCGTCGAGCGGGCCGTCCGGCGGCCGCGGCGGCGCGCTCGGCGATCTGGTCGACGTCGCGGGCGAGCCGGGCCAGCACGGCGGTGGCCCGCATCGGGTCGAGGCCGAGCAGCCGCACCGCCGCGCTGGCCGGCCCGGCCACCGACTGGTAGGCCGCGATCCGCGCCGCGTCCGCGGCGTCGCACCCGGCCGCCGCCGCAGCCAGCCCCGAGCACCACCGCATGATGCGGCCGCCCCGGTACCGGCTCGCAGCCGCGTCCGGCGGCGGTCGCGCGCCGGACGCCGCCAGGCTCCAGCGCCGCGTCCGGCCAGGCCGCCCGGGCCGCGCGCAGCAGCGCCCGGCCCTGCCGCCGCGACGCCGCCCGCTGCGCCGGCGACGGGGTGCGCGGCATCGGCCTCGGCGTCGACATGCGCAGTCCGCCGCAGCCGAGCGCCGGCCAGCCGCGCACGCGACGCGTCGCCGCCAGGCCGCGGCAGCGCGCGGCCGACGGCCAGCCCGGCAGTCCGCAGCCGCCCCCGCAGAAACACCTCAAGCGAGGCCAGGTCGCGCACGGTACCCGCCGTCACGGCCGCCTCCACGCCCCCCGAGTGCGCATGCCCGCCGGCCGGGAACCGCGAGTCCGCCAGCAGCAGCGCGGGGACGCTCAGCCGGACCTCCCGGCATGAGCCGATCGGCGAGCGGCCGTGCGCGAGCGCTGCGCGAAGGCGCATCGGGTGCATACGGCGGTCATCATCAGAAGAGGAAGTAGCGCTGGGCCATCGGGAGCTCCGCGGCCGGGGCGGCCTCGACCGGCTCGCCGTCGATGCGGACGGTGAAGGTGTCCGGGTCGACCGCGATGTCCGGCAGGGCGTCGTTGTTCGAGCAGGTCCGCCTTGCCGCGGCCGCGGACGTCGCGCGACCGGCGACGAGGCGCGCGGGCGAGGCCGAGCCGGTCGGCCAGGCCGGCCTCGAGCGCGGCCGGGGCGACGAACGCCAGCGACGTCCGCGGCGGGCACCGGCCCGTAGGCGCCGAACATCGGGCGGGGCAGGACCGGCTGCGGGGTGGGGATCGACGCGTTGGCGTCGCCCATCGCCGCCCAGGCGATCGAAGCCGCCCTTGAGCACGACGTGCGGCCGCACGCCGAAGAACGCGGGCTCCCAGAGCACCAGGTCGGCGAGCTTGCCCGGCTCGACCGAGCCGATCTCGCCGTCGAGCCCGTGCGCGATCGCCGGGCAGATCGTGTACTTGGCGACGTAGCGCCGGGCCCGCGGGTTGTCGGCGCCGCGCGCCGTCGCCGGGCACCGGCGAGCGCCGCGCGCCGCGCGCCTTCATCACGTGCGCGGTCTGCCAGGTGCGGATGCACCACCTCGCCGATCCGGCCCATCGCCTGGCGAGTCCGAGCCGATCATCGAGATCGCGCCGAGGTCGTGCAGGACGTCCTCGGCGGCGATGGTCGACGGGCGGATGCGCGACTCTCGGCGAAGGCCAGGTCCTCGGGGACGCGCCGGGTTCAGGTGGTGGCAGACCATCAGCATGTCGAGGTGCTCGTCGAGGGTGTTGACCGTGTGCGGCCGGGTCGGGTTGGTCGAGACGGGCAGCACGTTCGGCTGCGCCGGCGACCGTGATGATGTCGGGCGCGTGCCCGCCGCCGGCGCCCTCGGTGTGGTAGGCGTGGATCGTCCGGCCGGCGATGGCGGCGAGCGTGTCCTCGACGAAGCCGGCCTCGTTGAGCGTGTCGGTGTGGATGGCCGACCTGCACGCCCGGCGCGTCGCGACACGCGCAGGCAGGCGTCGATCGCGGCCGGCGTGGTGCCCCAGTCCTCGTGCAGCTTGAACCCGGCCGCGCCGGCCCGCAGCTGCTCCCACAGCGCCTCCTCGGAGACGGTGTTGCCCTTGCCGAGCAGCGCGACGTTGACCGGCCAGGCGTCGATCGCCTCGAGCATCCGGGCGAGGTACCACGCGCCCGGGGTGACCGTCGTGGCCTTGGTGCCCTCGGCCGGGCCGGTGCCGCCGCCGATCAGCGTGGTGATGCCGCCGCCGAGCGCCTCGTCGAGCAGCTGCGGGCAGATCAGGTGCACGTGGCAGTCGATGGCGCCGGCGGTGAGGATCCGGCCGTTGCCCGCGATGACCTCGGTCGACGGGCCGATCACCAGGTCGGGGTGGACGCCGTCCATGATGTCGGGGTTGCCGGCCTTGCCGAGCGCGACGATGCGGCCGTCGCGGATGCCGACGTCGGCCTTGACGATGCCCCAGTGGTCGAGGACGACCGCGCCGGTGATGACCAGGTCGGGCGCGCCCTCGGCCCGGGTGGCGCCGGCCTGGCCCATCGACTCGCGGATCACCTTGCCGCCGCCGAAGACGGCCTCGTCGCCCCCGGCGGGCCGCATGCGGTCCTCGCTCGACCTCGATGAGCAGGTCGGTGTCGGCCAGCCGGATCCGGTCGCCGGCGGTCGGCCCGTACAGCGGCGCGTAGCGCTCCCGGCTCAGCTCACTCACAGCGTCGCACTGCGCATCAGCACGCCGCCACGCTGGCCGGCACCGTCGAGCCGCCGGCCGCCGATCTGCAGCCCGGGGACGACCCGCGCGGCCGGCCGAGCGGCACCAGCGCGACCTCGCGCTCGACGCCGGGCTCGAACCGCACCGCGGTGCCGGCCGGGACGTCCAGCCGCATGCCCCAGGCAGGTCGCGGTCGAACCGCAGCGCCGGGTTGGCCTCCGCGAAGTGGAAGTGCGAGCCGACCTGGACCGGCCGGTCGCCGGTGTTGGCCACGACCAGCGTCACGCACCGGCCGGCCGACGTTGCAGCGTGCACCGCGCCCTCGCCGGGGATGATCTCGCCCGGGATCACGGGATCGGCTGGTGGACGGTGACGAGCTTGGTGCCGTCGGGGAAGGTCGCCTCGACCTGGACCTCGGTCAGCATCTCGGGGACCCCGTCCATCACGTCGTCGCGGGTGAGCACGTGCCGCCCGGCGGCCATCAGCTCGGCGACCGTCCGCCCGTCCCGGGCCCCCTCGAGCACGAACGACGTGATCAGCGCGACCGCCTCGGGGTAGTTGAGCCGCAGCCCGCGCGCCCTGCGCTCCCGGGCGAGTCCCGCCGCCACGTGGATCAGCAGCCGCTCCTGCTCATGCGGGGAGATCAGCATGCCAGCACGATAACCCGGGCCGTCGCGGCGAACGTTACAGCCGCGTGACGAATTATCACCCTGTGTTTCCGGAGGGCCTGGAAGCCGGCCCACGGGTCGTAGTCGACCTCGAGCGGCTCCTGCGCAGGACGCTGGTCCGACGGGACGTGCTCCAGGTTCAGCCGGATTCTGGTCCAGGTCGAGCTGCGGCCGCGCATCGAATCGGTCAGCACGTCACGCAGCCTCAAGCAGCGGCCAGACGTCCGGGTGGCGCGCCTTCCACCGTTCCAGGCCCTCAAGCGCCTCCGCCTTGGTCTCGGCCCGGGCGATCTCGATCAGCGGCTTGGTCGACTTGCGCCGCCCGGTCGGGCTCGGCGCCACGCCGGCGCCAGCAGCATCGCCCGACCGCCGGAGCCGTCCGAGCCACGAGCCCGAGCCGCCCGAAGCGTCAGGCGCCCGCCGCTTCGACGGCTGCACCCGCGGCGCCTCGCCGGCCTGCTTCTCGTAGTTCGGCGGCCACGGAGCGTCAGGCAGCCCCGCCGCCTCGTCGGCCGCGGCCAGCTCAAGCAGCGCGGACAAGCGACCCGACGGCGGCGTCCATCCCCTCCCACGGGTCGCCGACCGACGCGAACCGGGCCGGCACCGTGTCGATAGTGAACAGCGACGGATCGCACCCGGGAACCTCGTCCCAGGTCAGCGGCGTCGACACCCGCGCGTCAGGCAGCGGCCTGACCGAGTAGGCGGAGGCGACGGTCCGGTCCTTGGCATTCTGGTTGTAGTCGACGAAGACCCCGTGCCGCTCCTCCTTCCACCACTTCGACGTCGCCAGCTCGGGCGAACGCCGCTCGATCTCGCGCGCCACCGCCACCGCCGACCGGCGCACGTCGGTAAACGACCATCGAGGGCGAGATCCGCGCGTAGATGTGCATGCCCCGCGACCCCGAGGTCTTCGCCCAGCCGGTCAGCCCGAAGTCCGACAGCACGGAACGGGCCACCAGCGCAACCGCGACGATCTGCGGCCACTCCACCCCCGGCACCGGGTCCAGGTCGACCCGCAGCTCGTCCGGATGGTCGAGGTCGGAGGCAAGCACGGGATGCGGGTTCAGGTCGATGCAGCCCAGGTTGACCACCCACGCCAGCCCGGCCGCGTCGTACAGCACCACCTCGTCGGCCGTCCGCCCGGACGGAAACCGAAGCTCGGCGGTCGCGATCCAGTCCGGCCGCGAGCTCGGCGCCCGCTTCTGGAAGAACGGCTCCGCCTCCGCCCCGTTCACGAACCGCTTCAGCGCCATCGGCCGCCCGGAAACCCCCCGCAGCGCCCCGTCGGCCACGGAAAGGTAGTACCTAATCAGGTCCAGCTTGGTGTGCCCGGTCCGGGGAAAGAACACCTTCCCCGGATTGGACACGCTCACCGAGCGCCCCGCCGCCTCGACGACGATCTTGGCATCCGCCACCGCAGTCACCCCGGTCCGTTCGAAATAACTGATCTTGACTGAGAATTTCGGACAAGCTGTAGCTGACAGGCTCTTCAAGCTGCGAGAACGTGCACGACGCGGGCGTGCGGTCGGGGCGCCAGCGGACGAACTGGGCGGTATGCCGGAAGCGCGTCCCCTCCATGTGGTCGTACCGGACCTCGAGCACCCGCTCCGGGCGCAGCGGCACGAATGACAGGTCCTTGCCGACGTTCCACCGGCTGTACTGGGAGCTGCGCGGCGTGCGGGTGCCCGCCTCCTGCTTGCCCAGTTCCAGCGGGTGCCCGTCGAACGTCGTCACCAGCGGGTCGAGCTCGGCCCGCAGCTCCCGCCGCACCCCCATCGGCAGCGCGCCGACCACCCCGACGCTGGCCAGCTCGCCGGAGTCCCGGTACAGCCCGAGCAGCAGCGACCCGATGGCGTCGTCGCCGGTCTTATGCGGCCGGTAGCCCGCGACCACGCAGTCTGCCGTCCGCTCGTGCTTGACCTTGAACATCACCCGCTTGTCGGGCGTGTAGGGATCTGACCGCAGCTTGGCGATCAGCCCGTCAAGCCCCGCCCCCTCGAACTGGTTGAACCACTCGGCCGCGGTCTCGTTGTCCATCGTCGCCGGGGTCAGGTGCACGGGCGGCACGGCCGACGCCAGCGCAGCCTCAAGGCCCCCCGCCGCTCGCCGAACGGCACCTCCATAAACGAGGTGTCGCCCAGCGCCAGCAGGTCGAACGCGACGAAGTGGGCCGGCGTCTGACGCCGCCAGCAGCCGCACCCGGCTCTCGGCCGGGTGCAGCCGCAGCTGCAGCGCCTCGAAGTCCAGCCGCCCGGTGTCCCAGTCCGGCAGCACGATCTCGCCGTCGATCACGCACCGAGGCGGCAACTGGGCGAGAAAGGCGGCAACGAGCTCGGGGAAGTAGCGGGTCATCGGCCGCTCGTTCCTGCTGCCGATCTCCACCTCGTCGCCGTCGCGGAACACGATCGACCGGAACCCGTCCCACTTCGGCTCGAAGATGTAGTCGCCGGTCGGGATCGCGTCCACCGGCTTGGCCAGCATCGGGGCCACGGGCGGCATCACCGGAAGGTCCATACTCCCCAGCCTGTCACGCCCGCGCGCTGGTCAAACGCATTCAGCCAACCCCGGCCCACGTGGCGCTCCGCTGCCACAGCAGTTCCGCCAGCTCCGGGGTGGCGACCGGGTTCGGCTTCCTGCACGGCGCACTGGTCGTAGTAGCCGCCGCCGGACGCCGCCAGCGCGGGCGAGGTGGCGCAGTACAGCGAGGTGACCGCACCCTGCTCGGTCGTCAGCATCCGGGCCGTGATCAGCGGTCGCACCAGCCGGGGCACCCGCCGCCAGATATCGGAGGCGACCACGCCCGGGGTGCAGCGCGTGCGCCGAGACGCCCGATCCGTCCAGTCGCCGCGTCAGCTCCTGCGTGAACAGCACGTTGCACAGCTTCGAGACCGCGTACTCGCGCTGGCCGGTGAACGACTGCGGTGCGCCGCCGCAGCGCGTCGAAGTCGATCCCCGGCGCCCCGTAGTGCGCGGCGCTTGACACGTTCACGATCCTGGCGTCGGGACCGCTGGCGGTCAGCCGGTCGAGCAGCAGCAGGGTCAGCGCGTAGTGCCCGAGGTGGTTCACGCCGAAGTGCAGCTCGAAGCCGTCGACGGTCAGGCCCCGCTGACCGCCAAGCCCGGCGTTGTTGACCAGCACGTGCAGCGGCTCGTCGAGCGCCAGGAAGGCCGCCGCGCAGGACCTGACCGACGCCAGCGACGCCAGGTCGAGCGGGAGCAGCCACACGCTGCTGCGAGCCGGCGCCGACTTGATAAGCGCGACGGCGGCCTCGCCCGCCGCCGTCGAGCGGCAGCCGATGTAGACGCGCCCGCCGCGCCGGGCGAGCTCGGCCGCGGTGGAAAGCCCGATCCCGGTATTGCCCCCGGTCACCAGGAACGTCCGGCCGCGCGCGCCGTCAGCACCGGCGCCGCCGGCGTCGCCGGGAAGATCGCTCATGCCGGACATTATGCGCTATCGGGTCTGCGCCCCCGGCGAGCCGCCGCCCCGACAAGCCGCCGCGCGGCTCAATGGCTCCGAACAAGTGTCTGGCAGGATAACGTGGACAAAGCGCGATGCCCGTCTATCGCCACGCCAGTGGCCTAACCCCCCGGGAGCACGCAATGGCTGGACAGCCACCCGAACCCTCCTGGCAGCCCGCCGGACAGGACCAGACCCAGGCCCGCGCGGCCTGGCCGCCGCCGCCGCCTCAGCCGCAGGGCGCAGCCCTCGTTCTCCCCGCAGGGCGGCGCCCCGCAGGACGGCTACGGCTACCCGCAGCAGCCGTGCCCAGGGATACCCGCCGCCGGGCTACGCCCAGCGAGCCAGCCGGGATACCCCGGCCAGGAGCAGACGTTCGCGGGCCAGGACCACGCTCAGTGGGCAGCTGCCCGGCTGCAGGCGGACGCGCGCCCGCGGCAGTCGAGGGCCGCGGGCGAGAAGGGGTTCGTCGGCTCGCTGTTCGACTTCTCCTTCAGCAGCTTCGTCACGCCGAAGATCATCAAGGTCCTCTACGTCGCTGTTCACGATCTGGACGGCGCTGGTCTCGCTGCTCATCCTCATCGTCAGCTTCCGCACCGGCGGGACGCTGGCCGGCATCTTCGTGCTGATCGTCATCGTGCCGATCTACGTGCTGCTGACGCTCGGCGTGTACCGGGTGATCCTCGAGGCGTTCATGGTCATCTTCAGGATCTACGAGGAGACGAAGAAGATCAGCGAGCGCACCCAGAGCCAGAGCCTGAAGCAAAAGAATTTACACAGGCCGTCGTCCACAGCCGCCGTCGGACTGTCCACAACGCATACTCCGTGCATGCACGGGCTAACCGGTGCGCGATGTCCACAGTCGAACAGCCGCTAAAAGGCCGGTGTTCCACAGGCCGGAGGCAGTTACCCACCGGTTACGCACATGGTGATCCACAGCCACGCGTGGAGTACGTTTCCTGTCCCGGGGGAGTTGCGCGCCGCACGGCGCGCGACCCCGCGGGGACCGGGGAAACACGATGGCAAGCCGGGCAGGACATCACGTCATGACCAGAACTCTGATGCATCCGATGGCCGCCGATACGGCCAGGAAGCAACGCTCACTTCCAGCTCATCGTCGATGTGCATCTGCTGTTGCTCAGCGAGGGCGACCTGCTGCTCGGCAGGCGCGCGAACACCGGCTACGGCGACGGGGCGTACGAGCCGCCCTCCGACCGCCTGGCCGAGCGCGAGACCCTCGTGGAGGCCGCCGTCCGGGTGGCGGGGGCCCAGGTGGGGATCGCAGCTCGACTCCGCCCGGGTGTCGCTCGCGCACGTCATGCACGACGTGTCGGGCCATGGCCGGATGGCGTTCTTCCTGACCGCGGACGGCTGGGACCGGCCGAGCGACATCGACGCCGCCGCGCGGCTGGCGGGCGCCGGGAGCTACAGCGATTTCGGCTGGTACCCGCTGACCGAGCTCCCGGCCAACATGATCGACCGCGCCCGCGTCGCGGTCCGCAACTACGCGGCCGGCGCCCGCTTCTCGACGTATCCCGCCTTCGGGATGTAGCCAAAGTCAAAGTCAAAGGCTCCGGCATATCGAACGGCCCGTTGCGTCTCTTTACCCGTTCAGGCCTCAGCGCCCCGGCGTGGTGGGCGGGGCGCGGGGGCTCGCGCTTCGGCGTCGATGCGCGTAGCCGACAGGGCCACTTGGCTGGTCACCAGCGGCGGTAGACTCTCGAAGCTGATGAGGCTGATTAAGACCCACGGGTCACTCAACGAGATCTTCGCGCTGGAGGCGACGCCCGACGACTGGGGGTCGGACGCTGAGCTGCGGGCGTTCGTGCGCGACGGTGTGCGACCGGGACTCGTGGACCGGCGGTAGCGACGGGATCTACCTCTACGACGCCTCCGGGGCCGAACGCGCAGGCGTGGTTCTTCAATCCGGACGGGTCGTCGGCCGAGTTCTGCGGCAACGGGATGCGGGGCCTGGGGCGGCTGATCCTCGACCTGCGCGGTACCGACACCGAGGTCGTCGCCAGCGGCGGGCGGGACTACACCGTGCACCGGGCGGCGTCGACCCCGGAGGGGGTCCGGCAGGTGGTGCTCGAGCTGCCGCCGCTGAACTTCGACGACGCCGAGCTGCCCGCTCCCTTCGCCGGGTTCACCTCCGTCCGGGTGCCGAACCCGCACGTGATCTCCGTCGTCGACGCGTACAGCGAGCCGGACCTGATCGAGCTGGGCAAGCGCGCCGACGAGGTTTTCCCCGAGGGCGCCAACGTCTCGTTCCTGCAGTCCCTCGACGACGCCGAGGTGTTCGTCAGGACCTTCGAGCGCGGCGCGGGCCTCACCCCGTCCTGCGGCTCGGGCGTGGTCGCCTCGCGCGCCGCCTACTCGCGGCTGACCGGCCTTGGCCCGGCGCAGCGGCTCGTCGTCCGCAACGCCGGCGGCGTCGCCGCCGCCTCGATCCAGATCCGCGACGACGCCTGGTACCCAGTGCTCGAAGGCAACGCCACCGTCGTCTACCGCGCCGAGGTGGACCTGGCGGCGACCAGGCGGCCCGATCGAGTACGCGACCGACGAGAACGCCGCCTACGCACCCTGGACGAGCGGAACAGCGCCTGCCTCAAGTAGCGCGGAATTCAAACCGCTCACCCGTGATCGGGCTACTTTGCACACTATCGGCCGCGCATGTGGCGGCTCGCGGCCGTCCGAGGACTATACCGGAGCCCGGGCGGGACCGGCATAACTGGTGCTCGCCAGCTTAAGTTTTTGCTGTGGTAACTCTGGTCATTGTTATTCCGGCCGGCTTCGCCGGGTGCCACGTTTCTCTCCGCGGCCATCAGGCCGCTCGGCGTAGCACATTAAGCTGGGGTAGGCTCTGCAACATTCACTGACTCGGCCTGGAGGCCCTCAGCCGTTGAGGCCTGCCACGCGGTCACTGGTGGTAGAGGATCAACACGGTGCAGGTTGGCGCGATTTTTGCTGGCGGGTACCGGCTATGGCAATTCTTTCACGACAAACGAAGGGCGGCCGCGATGATAACAGCTGGAGTTATCGCCGGTCTCATCGTCGCCTTCGTCGCGATAATGACAGGAATTATCGCGACCGCGCGCTGGTTTTACCGTCGCGGTCAGGAGGATCAGCAGGCTCGCGAGGATAGGGCAAGGATCGCGCTATATCGCCCAGCAGATGAATCGCGATGCGAACCACGGCGACGGGGGCATCGCGTAAAAGCGCCGTGAAAGCGCCAGGGCTCTGGTCATCCTCGCCGCAGCCGCTGTCGGCTCGCTGATAACCCTGCGGTGGTGGCATCCCACCGCATGACGCGCGGCCGGGTCGGGCACGTCCAGTGCCCCGAGCCGACCTGACCCCGCGGGAGCGACCGCCGCCTACGCCACGCTGGACGGAACAACACCGCTTTCCACCTCAAAGAGCACGGCATAACCTCCGCTCACCCCTAACCCAAACTGCGGAACTTGCGAGCTTGCCTGCGCGCTGTCAGGATTGCTTCAACCTCGAAGTTACTCTGTAACATTGATGGCTGTGGCATTAAGCTGGTTCTTCAGGGACAGGGATCGTGCCGGCGGTGGTTACCGCCGACACCGCTAAGGGAGCCGATTTACATGGCTGGTAGACAGCCGGAGTCGCGTCATTTCTGACAGGTCGGACGATCTTGACCTGCCGCTCGATGTCGAAGTTCAACATCGATGACGTCGAATACTCGCGCATTATGCGGCGGATCGGCATCGCCGACGGTGGGCGGACACGTCGGTCTCCGCCTTCAATTCCTCGATCTAAGCCCGCGTTGACGGGCACCGCGGGCAGTCCTGCCCTTCCGGCAGTTCGTCCTCAAGGTGCACAGCCGCTGCGACCTGGCCTGCGATCACTGCTACGTCTACGAGCACGCCGACAGAGCTGGCGCGGCGCGCCCGAAGGTCATCTCACGAGTGAAACGGTCGCAAAGGCGGCGAGCGCATCGCCGAGCATGCCCGGCAGCACGCGCCTGCCCGGGTGCGCGTCATCCTGCACGGCGGCGAGCCGCTGCTGGCGGGCGCTCCCGGCTGGCGCGAGATCGCCCGGCAGCTGCGCCGCGCGATCGCGCCCGTCTGCGCGCTCGACCTGCGCATCCACACCAACGGGGTGCGGCTCGACGAGGAGTTCTGCGAGGTCTTCCTGGCCGAGCGGGTCAAGGTCGGCATCTCGCTCGACGGCGATCGCGCCGCCAACGACCTGCACCGCCGCTACCGCCGACGGGCGCAGCAGCTACGACCAGGTGATCCGCGCCGTCGGCCTGCTCGCGCCGACCGGTACCGGGAGCTCTACGCGGGGCTGCTGTGCACGATCGACGTCCGCAGCGACCCGGTCGCGGTCTACCGCGCGCTGGCGGCGCTCGAGCCGCCGCGGTGGACTTCCTGCTCCCGCACGCCACCTGGGACGCCCCGCCGCCGGAGAGCCGGCGCCGGTCGACGACGCCGTACGCGCGACTGGCTCGCCGGCGGTCTTCGACCGGTGGGCGCGACGACGCCGGCCGCGTTCCGGTGCGGATGTTCGAGTCGATCATCCGCGACCTCGCGCGGCGGCCGCTGCGCTGACCGAGGCGCTCGGCCTGGAGCCGAGCGACGTGGTCGTCATCGAGACGGACGGCACGATCGAGCAGGCCGACTCGCATCAAGGTCGCCTACGACGGCGCGCCCGCCACCGGGCTCGACATCTTCAGCCACCCGCTCGACGGGCGGCCGCGCACCCCGCCATCAAGGCCAGGCAGCAGGGCATCGCCGGCGCTGAGCGCTGCCTGCCGTCGCTGCCCGGTCGTCGCCAGCTGCGGCGGCGGGCTGTACGCCCACCGTTACCGGACCGGAAGCGGCTTCGATAACCCCTCGGTTTACTGCGCAGACCTGGAGAAGATCATCACATCACGTGCGGGCGCGGCTCGTCCCGCGACGCGGCGGCGCGACCGCACCGGGATCGGCAGCCGGGCCGCATCGCGACCGTCGCCGGAGCTGCCGGAGCCATTTCGACGCGCTCGCGGCCGGGTTCGGCGACGCCGACGCGGTCGCGCGGCTGATCGACGGCGCAGCGCCGCTGAGCGCCGCAAGCTGCTGCAACTGCTGCGCGAGCGGGCGAGGCCGAGCGCCGACGAGCTCTTCCTGGCAGGGTGGGCGATGCTCGCCGGCTGGCCGGCGGAGCACCCGGCGCGCTCGAACGAGGTGCTCGCCCACCCGTACGTGCGGGCCTGGGCCGAGCACTGCCTGCGAGTCGGCGACGGCCGCGGCGCGCTGCGCCGGCCGATCGCGCGGCGCACCTGGCGGCGATCGCCGCGGCGGCGGCGATCAGGGCGGGCGCGCTGGTCGAGATGACGTGCCGGTCAGCGCGGGCTACGTCCACCTGCCCACGCTCGGCCGGCTGCGGGTGGCAGCGGGACCGGCACGCGCGGCGACCGTCAGCACCGGCGGCGGCCGATTTCGCGGTGCACGGCCGGCAGGTGCGCGACGCGACCTCGGGCAAATGGCCAGGGTCGGCGTGGGCCGACCCGGCGCCGGACCCGCGACTGGGAACCGGTTCGCGAACTGCGGGCCGGCGAGCTCGCGGTCCGTCTCGAGGACACCGACCCCTACCGGGACTGCCACCAGTGGCCGCCACCGCGCCTCGGCTGTCGGCCGCGGACGTCGCACCGTGGCAGGAGCAGTTCGCCGTCGCCTGGCGGCTGATCGAGCCGAGTACCCGGCCTATGCCGCTGGGCTCGCGGCCGGGCTCTCCACGATCATGCCGCTGGCCAACGACGTGCCCGGCCGGAGATCAGCGCCGCCGCCAGGCAGGCATTCGGCGCGGTCGGGGTCGCGCTCCCGGCCGACGGCGAGACGCTGGCGCTGCTGCTCATCCACGAGTTCCAGCACGTGAAGCTCGGGCGCGGTGCTCGACCTGTTCGACCTGTGCGATCCGGGCGGACCGGCCGGCTGTTCTACGCGCCGTGGCGCGACGACCCGCGCCCGATCGAGCCGCTGCTGCAGGGCACCTACGCGCACATGGGCGTGACCGACTACTGGCGGGGCCGCGGCACCGCGCGGACGGCGCGGACGCGGCTCGCGGCCGCCGGGCAGTTCGCCCGGTGGCGGATGCTCACCGCCGAGGCGATCGAGACGCTGGCCGGCTCGGGCGCGCTGACGGATGCTCGGGGAGCGCTTCGTCGCCCGGATGCGCGCCACCGTCGAGCCGTGGCTCGACGAGTTGAATGGAGCGCAGTTGCGGCTGTCGGACTCCTTTGGCAGGATAGACGACAGACACTGACCGTCCTCTTTGCAAATACGGATACGCCTCCTATAGTTATTTCCCAGTCGGCTCTCGATGAATGACCGGTCGTCCTGGCTGGAGGGGGCTGCGTGCCCGAAACGATTTGCACGAGGAGATACTCGTGCCCGGCGGCCCAGAATCCGGGCCCGTATCTTCTTTCTCAGCTACGCGCATACGCCGCGGCATGACCAGAGTGACTCGCTCGATCCCGACTTCTGGGTAGGCGAGCTCCACAAGGAGCTTTGCCGCACATCAGCATCTCACGGGCTGCCGCAGGGGGCAAGGCCGGTTTCATGGACAGGGAGCTACATCCGGGCACGAGTGGCCCTGAGGGCTCTCGCGGGCGCTCGCGACCTGCCGTGTCTTCGTCCCGCTGTACTCGCGGCGCTACTTCGCGAGCGAGCATTGCGGCAAGGAGTGGTTCGCCTTCACCCGCCGCTCGCTGAATCACGCTGCCGCGAAGTGACGGACGCGTGCAGGCGATCATTCCGGCGCGTCTGGGTCCCGATAAGCCAGAGCTCGCTCCCCGAGGCGGCGCGGTCGATCCAGTTCGACTACGGAGACGTCGAGCCTACGCCGAGCACGGCTTCTACGGGATCGTCAAGCTGTCCCGGTTCCGAGATGACTACCAGGAGGCGGCTTACCATCTCGCCAGGCGAGATCGTGGACGTAGCCGAGTGCCACGCCGGTCAGAGGCCGGGCCCGATCGCCGATTACGAATCGCTGCCCAGCGCGTTCGGCGCCGACGGCCAGGGCATGTCCGGCGACCAGCCGCCTGCGCATCATCATCGTCGCGCCGCATATGGACGAGCTGCCACCCGGCCGGGACGGCTGCCTACTACGGGCAGTCCGCGCGGACTGGAACCCGTACCGGCCGGGTCGTCGCGGGCTCGCGCGACCAGTCGCGCGGACCTGGCCCGGCACTCTCGGCTACCGGCCCGACGTGGGTGACCTTCAGCGAGCACGCGGCCGATCTGCTCGCAGGACGGCCCGCCCGGCCTCCGGAGGTGCTCATCATCGACCCGTGGGCGGTCACTGCAGCCCAATGCCAGCGGCTGCTGCGGCTACTCGACGCGATGACAAGCCCTGGGTCCAGGTGGTCATCCCCTGGAACCGCACGATCGCCGAGACCGCGACGGCGGAGCCAGAGCTCCGGCGCGCTCGAGTCCGCGCTGCCGCGCAAGCTGGCCAAGGCGCGGGCGACCTCGGCTCTGGCGGTCGCGCGGCGTGCCCGACCATCGAGGAATTCGGCACGGTGCTGCCGTCGCTGATCGCCGCCGCGGCAAGGCACTACCTGGGGTACGCGCACGGCCTACCCGCCGAGCGGCGCGGGCAAATGAGCGCGGCAGAGACCCGAGCTCGAGCGGTCTTCACGTCGCCAGTCCTCCAACTCTGGACGTGCCCCGATGGCTGACGGCAAGATCGTCACCTTCTACTCCTACAAGGGCGGCACCGGGCCGGACGATGGCCCTGGCCAACGTCGCCTGGATCCTGGCCAGCAACGGGCTCAAGGTGCTCGTGGTCGACTGGGACCTCGACTCGCCCGGCCTGCACCGGTACTTCCACCCGTTCCTCGACCCGGCGAAGGTCGCCGCCACTCCCGGCGTCATCGAGCTGATCAGTGACTACGCCTGGGCGGCGACCAGCGACGAGGACCGCCCGGCCGACTGGCATCTGCAGCTACGCCCAGATCCTGCCGCACGCGGTCTCGGTGAACTGGCAGTGGCTTCCCCGACGGCGGGACCCTGGACTTCGTGTCCGCTGGCCGGCAGAACCGCGACTACTCGTCGGCGCTCGCCGTCGATCGACTGGGACAACTTCTACGACCGGCTCGGCGGCGGGCAGTTCTTCGACGCGCTGCGCGAGGACATGAAGGCGCACTACGACTACACGCTGATCGACAGCCGGACCGGCCTGTCGGATATCGCGGACATCTGCACCGTGCACCTGCCCGACATCCTGGTGGACTGCTTCACCCTCAACGACCAGTCCATCGACGGGGCGGCCGAACGTCGCCCAGCGCGTGGACCAGCGCTACCACTACCGGAACATCCGGGTACTGCCGGTCCCGATGCGGATCGACGAAGCGGAGAAGGACAAGGCCGACGCCGGGCTCGACGCTGGCCAGGACGCGGTTCGAGCAGCTTCCCGAGGGCATGGCGCGAGGACGAGACGGACGACTACTGGGCGCTCGGTGGAGATCCCGTACAAGCCGTACTACGCCTTCGAGGAGACGCTGGCGGCCTTCGGCGACGCGCCCGGGTCGCCGCTCACGCTGCTCGGCGCCTACGAGCGGCTGACCGCCGCGATCACCGAGGGGCAGGTGCGCGCGCTGGCGCGATGAGCGAGGAGACCCGGCTCCAGTACCGGGCGCCTTCATCCGGCCGCGCCAGCCCCCGCCGGGCGACGTCTACCTCAGCTACGTCCCGCGAGGACCGGATGTGGGCCGACTGGATCGCGGCCGTGCTCGCCGAGCGCGGGGTTCCGCGTGCTGTCCGGCCGAGCGGCGCCGGCGGCGCGGCGGCGACACCCGGGACGATGCCGCAGCGCGGCGCGAGCGTCGGCCGGCCGCACGATCGCGATCGTGTCGGCCGCCTACCTCGGCTCGCCGCAGGCGCGCGGCGTCTGGGAGGCGATCGCGGCGGCCGACCCGGCCGGCGCCAGCCGGCGGCTCATCCCGGTCCGGGTCGGCGAGGTACGCGGTGAGCGAGCCGTTCGCCGACCGGACGGTGGTCGACCTGACCCGCGCGGGACGCGGCGCAGGCGACCGAGGAGCTGCTCAAGGCGCTCGGCTACCCGCCCAGGCAGCCGACCGTGCCGCGGACCGACGGTCCGGCCGACGCCGCGGTACCCGCGGCACCAACCCGCCGGTCTGGCAGGTGCCGACCGCGGAACGCGGTCTTCACCGGCCGCAACGAGGTGCTCGAGCAGCTGCACGACCAGCTGCTCGGCACCAGCAGGCGGTCGTCGCTGCCGCGTGGCGCTGCACGGCCTCGGCGGCGTCGGCAAGACCCAGGTGGCCCTGGAGTACGCGCACCGCTACATGGCGGACTACGACGTCGTCTGGTGGGTGCCGGCCGAGCAGCGCGAACTGATCAACCCGGCGCTTGGCCGAGCTGGCGCAGCAGCTCGGCCTCCGGGCCGGCGACGACATCGCCGAGGCCGCCGCAGGCGGCCCGCGAGGCGCTGCGCCTCGGCCGTCCCTACGACCGCTGGCTGCTGATCTTCGACAACGCCGACGACCCGAGCGAGATCAAGGACGTTCTTCCCCGGCGGCCCGGGCACGTGATCGTGACACTCGCGGAACCCGGCCTGGTCGCGAGGTGGCCGAGCCGGTGGAGATCGACGTGTTCTCCCGGCAGGAGTCTCTCGACCACCTGCAGCGCCGGGTCGCCGGCGCTGTCGAGCGACGGAGGCCGACGCAGGTGGCCGAGGAGCTCGGCGACCTGCCGCTGGCCATCGAGCAGGCCGGCGCGTGGCTGGCGGAGACCGGGATGCCCGCCGCCGAGTACGTCGCGCAGCTCGACGGCGCAGTTCGCCGCCGGCTGCTCGACGCTGAGCCAGCCGATGACTACCCGACCCCGGTCGCGGCGACCTGGCGGCTGTCGTTCGACCGGCTGCGCGAGCGAGTCGCCGGCCGCGGCCCGGCTCCTTGAGCTGTGCGCGTTCTTCGCGCCCGATCCCATCTCGCTGACACTGCTCTACAGCGACCAGATGCTCGAGTCCCTGCTGCCGCTACGACGCGCGACTGCAGGAGCGCGGCCGTGCTCGGCGCTGCTGATCAGGGACATGACCCGGTACTCGCTGGCCAAGGTCGACCGGGGCACCAACACCATCCAGGTGCACCGGCTGGTCCAGGCGGTCATCCGCGCCCAGATGGACCTGAGGCGGAGCGCGAGGACGCGATGCACGAGGTGCATCAGCGTCCTGGTGGGCGCCCGGCCGCGGCAGGGCGATACCGACGACCCGGAGAACTGGCCGCGGTACGACCTGATCTGGCCGCACCTGGAGCCCTCGCGGGCGCCTCGAACTGCGACGACGAGGACACCCGGCAACTGCTCATCGACCGGGTCCGCTACCTGTGGAAGCGCGGCGAGTACGAGGAGGCGCTGCGAGTCGGGCCGCGAGCTCGAGGAGCAGTGGCAGCGAGAAGATCGGCCTGACGATCTGGCAGACCCTCTCCCTGCGCTTCCAGATCGCCAACGTGCTGCGGTCCGCAGGGCGGCTTCGGAGGCGCTACGACCTGGACACGGACATTCTACGCCAAGCAGCGAGCGGTCGCTCGGCGACGACCACCCGCACACGCTGCAGACCGCGGGCAGCCTCGGCGGCGACCTGCGCGGCCTCGGCGAGTTCCGCGAGGCGCTGGCGATGGACGAGGAGACCTACGACCAGCTGCAAGGACACGTTCGGCGAGGACGAGCCGAGCCACCCTGTCGGCGGCGAACAACCTGGCGGTCGACCTGCGCCTGGTCGGCGACTGCTCCCGGGCGCGGGACCTCGACGCGGAGACGCTGACCCGCCGGCAGGGCGTGCTCGGGGACCGATCACCCGTACACGCTGCACTCGGCGGCGATGCTGGCTCGCGACATGCGGGACGCGGGCGACTACGCCGGGTCCGTCGAGCTGCTCCGCGACGATCTACGAGCGGTACCGCGCGGTCCTCGGCGAGGACTTCGTCGATACCCTGCGCACCGCCAAGAGCCTGGCGGTGTCGCTGCGGAAGATGGGCAGGCTCGACGAGGCGTACGAGCTGACCAGGGAGACCTGCGAGCGGTACGCGAGCAACTACGCGCCCGACCACCCGGACGCCCTCGCCTGCCAGCTGAACCTCGCCTGCGACCAGTCCGCCCTCGACGACAAGGCCGCCGCCCATCGAGATCGCGACGACGTGCTTCGGGCTTACGAGGCGATCCCTCGGCCGCGAGCACCCGTTCACCCTGCGTCGCCGCAACAACATCTCCACCTACCTGCGCGGCATCGGCTCAGTGCGCGAGGCGCTGCGAACTGGCCGAGCGCACGCTGATCGGGCTGCGGGACACGCTCGGCGACGATCACCCGTTCACCTTGTCCTGCGCCATCAACACGGCGAACTGCCTGCACGACCTGGGCGCAGCTCGAAGCGACGCGGAGAGCCTGCTGCGGGACACGCTCGACCGGCTGCAAGAAGACGCTCGGCCAGCATCACCCGGACACGCTCGTCTGCCAGGCGAACCTCGCGATCGTGCTGCGCGCGCGCGGCCGTGGACCGAGGACGCCGTACGGCTGCAGCAGGAGGTCATCGCAGATGCATGACCAGGTGCGCTCGGCGAGGACCACCCCAACATCGTCGCGCTGCCGGAGATGGCGACTGCAGAACCGCGACCTGGAGGCCCAGCCGACGTGATTCGGCGCTGGCTGATCAGCTGGGCCTGATCAGCCAGGACAGGACGTCGGGCACCACTTCGAGCGCGCCGAAGTGGGCCGGCCCGGCCGGATCGCATGGATCGCGCCCGGGATCTGGTCGGCCAGCCAGCGGGTGTGCGCCGCCGGCGAGAACACGTCGTTCTCGCCGTGCCAGAGCAGCACCGGGACCGTGATGTCGGATAGGATTGAACCCCCACGGCGCGCAGAAAGCCAAGCGCATCGTCGATCCAGCCGGCCGCCGAGTCCCGCAGCGCCTCGGCGAAGTTCCGCGCGAGCAGGGCCGGATGCCGGCGTCGGCTACCACCCGCCGGTCGGCCTCCGGCATCTCCGGGCCGAGCGCGCGACGTGCCTGGCCGGGTCGGCCTTGATCTCGGCGGCGGTCTGCACAAGGTCGCGGCCAGCACGTCGGGCTCGGTCGCGGCGACCGTGAACTCGCGCACGTTGGAGTCGGCCATGCCGGCGAACCAGTCGAGCCCCTCGGCCGCCCACGGCGCCAGCGACACCAGCACGCCGGCCCGGGTCACCCGGTCGGGCAGCAGCGCCGCGCAGGCGAGCGCGTGCGGCCCGCCGCCGGACCGGCCGAGGACCGCGAACCGGTCCAGGTCGAGCGCGTCGGCGATCGCCCGACGTCGGGCGCCACGTCGGCGACCCGCCGGGAGCCAGCCGGTCGGAGCCGCCGTAGCCCGGGCCGGTCGAAGCTGATCAGCCGGACCCCCAGCTCGTAGAGCACCCGGCCCTGAGGGAACGGCCCGAGCCGCTTTCCCGGTGTTCCGTGCAGTACGAGCACAGGATGGCCGGCGGGTCTCCGGACACTGCACGGCCAGCTGTCGGCCGTCCGCCGAGCGGACAAGGTCGTCATGGGCGCGGCAGGCGATCCAGGGTCTGCCGGGCCCGCCGCTCGGCCGCCTCGGCGTGGCGCGCGCGGCGTCGCGCGGCGGCCAGGTCCTCCCGCGCCTGGGTGACACGTTCCTCAAGGTCACGGACCTCCGCCTCGAGCCGGTCTTCCACCGCTGCGGCCTCGGCGGCGGCGGCGGACGCCTGAGCCAGGGTCCGTTCGGCATCCTCGTATTTCTCCCGGGCACGGGCGGCGCGCTCGGCTGCCTCCTGCGCCCGCCGCTGCTCTTCCGCTGCCTGCCGCTGCTGCTCCGCGCTCCTTCGTGGCACGTTGCGCGGCCGCCTGGGCGGACGTGCGCACCGCCCGCGCATCAGCAGACGAGCTCGCGTCGCTCGATCGCGCTTCGTCGGGCGGCCTGCCTGGGCAGCCGGATCGGCCGGGACGCCGCATTCGGCTGGCTGGGCGCGCTACGCTCGTCGGTCGACGCGGGCGGTGCGTCACCGGAGTCGGAGCCGGAATCGGCCGCGGTGCGCGCCCGACGCGTACCTGCGGGTGGCGATGTCGACCGGCGCGGCGTCGGCGTCGACGGGGAGGCGGGCCCCGTCGGGCAGCCGAGCCGTCGGCCGTCCCGAAGATCGCCGTAGCCGAACCCGGACCACTGGGCCGCCTTGGTGAGCGCCCCCGCCGCGAAGGCGGCCGCCGTCTCAGGGTCCGCCAAGGCGGCGGTCAGCGTGTCGGTGACCTCCGCCCGCAGGCTCGGCGGCGGATCAGGCGTGCCCGCGGCGGCCAGCGCCTGGGCCGTGAGCGCGTCGAGCAGCGACCCACGGGCCGCCGACAGCTCGCGCAGCCGCAGCCCGTCCTTGGCCCGCTCCGCCGTCCCGCAGCTCGGCCGCCATGCGCGGCCAGCCGGGCGGGCGCGTCCGGGTCGGCCCGGGCCAGCCGATTGACCAGCCAGGCCGCCCGCGTCGGCTTGCGCAGCGCCGCCGATCGCCGCTGCAGCCTGCTTGTCGCCGGCCTCCCGCGCCGCCGCGGCGAGCGCCTTGCGGCGCTCGGTGAACGCGTCGGGATCGGCGCCGTACAACTCCGCGACGGCGGCGGCTACGCGATCGGAGGCCACCAGGCGGTTATGCCCCGGTTCGCAGCCCCGCGAACAGGTCGGTCTCCGGGACCGGGGTGCCGGTCGTGTCGACCACGCGGATGAAGTACTCGTAGCCGAACGCCTGCTCGGCCACCTCCGGCGGGATCTTGCTGAACCACGAGTCGTTGATCTGGCTGCCGTGCGCGAACAGCGCCGCCCGCTTGCGCTCGAGCACCGGGCGGATGTCGATCGTGGTGGTGATCCGCTCCTCGGACTCAAGCGCGCGGCGGCCGCGCTCCTCGTCCTCCTGCCAGTCGGGCACCTCCTCGCCCGCCGCGCGCAGCGCGTCCCAGATCTTCCGCCAGTTGGAGCCCCGCATCGTCGACAGGTAGACCTTGGCCGGGATGCCGGTCTCCTTGGCCGCCGCCTGGGCCGACAGGCTCGCGTGCACGTGGTCCGGGTGCTGGTAGGCGCCCTGGTCGTCGTAGGTCACCAGCACCTGCGGGCGGTACTTGGTGATCAGCTCGGCGATCCGGCCCGCCACGGTCGCGATCGGGACGTTGCTGAAGGCCTCGGGACTGCTCTTGTAGTCCCATTCCTCCATGCCCGAGTCGTGGTAGCCGAGCGTTTCCAGGTCGCTGACCTTGAGGATCTTCACCGACTGGTCGAGCTCGGCCAGCCGCTGCCTGGCCACCGCCTCGGGGTCGTGCCCGGGCTGTCCCGGTTTGATCCCGCCGGGCGCGTCGCCGTACTCGCCGTTGGTGCAGGTGACCACGACCGTCCGGATGCCCTGGTCGGCGTAAGCGGCGAGAATGCCGCCGCTTGACGCCTCGTCGTCGGGGTGGGCGTGGACCGCCATCAGGGTAAGAGGCTCTGACATGCTTCCAGCCTGCCATGCCCGCGCCGTGCTCTGGCCACCGTGGGGCGGCCGGAGCACGGCCAGTCGCGGCTGCGCTAGTTCAGTTCGGCGGTGCCCCGGCCGTCGGTCACCTCGGCGGCGGCGCTGCCGTTGCCGTTCGCCGCGGCCTTCTTGACCAGGTCAAGGATGGACATGCCCTGCCCGATCAGGCCGGCCACGACCTCGTTGAGGCCCTGGGTGCCGTTGAGGACGGTCAGGTTCGCCCCGGCCAGCCCGCGCGCGGCCGACTCGACGATCGCGGGCAGGTTCCCCATCAGCCGGTCGGCCGCGATCAGCTCCTGGTTGCCCTGGCGGAGCGAGTCCGCCCTGGCCCGGTTCGCGTCCGCCTGGCCCTCGGCCAGCGACCGCTCCGCGTGCGCGTCCGCGTCGGCCTTGACCTGCACCGACTGCGCCTGCGCGTCGGCCAGCGTCTTCTGCCGGTAGGCCTCGGCCTCGGCCGCAAGCCGGGCCTGGTCGCGGTCGGCCTCGGCCATGGTGCGCTTGCGGAACGCCTCCGCCTCGGTCGCGAACCGGGACTGGTCCCGGTCGGCCTCGGCGATCGTGCGCTTGCGGTAGGCCTCCGCGTCGGCCGGCCGCCGGACCTCGGCCTCGAGGCGCTGCGCGGCCAGCTCGGCCTGCCGCTGCGCGAGCGCGGTCTGCTGCGCGATGACCTCCTGCGACGCCTGGGCCTCGGTCAGCGGGCCCGCCTGCGCGGCCCGCGCCTTGGCCTGCTCGGTCTCCGCCTGGTAGCCGGCCTGCTTGATCGCCATGTCCCGCTCGTACTGCGCCTTCATCGCGGCGGCGTCGAGCTCGCGTTCGGCCGCCTCGAGCTCGGCCTTCGCCTTGGCGATCCTGGCCTGGCTGGCGATCGCGGCCGCATGCGGCGCGGCCAGGTTGTTGATGTAGCCGGAGGAGTCCTCGATCTCCTGGATCTCGAGCGCGTCCACCACGATCCCGAGCTTCTCCATCTCGGAGTGGCTGCCCTCCTTCACCTCCTGGGCGACCCGGTCGCGCTCTGAGAGTGAGCCTGATGATCTGCTCGACCGTGAGCCCGCCGATGATCGACCGCAGGTGGCCGGCGAAAACCCGGCCGACCAGCACCTCCATCCGGTCCTGCTCGGACAGGAACCGGCGGGCGGCGTTCGCGATCGACGTCTGGTCGTCGCCGACCTTGAACGCGGCCACCGCGCGGACGTTGAGCCTGATGCCCTGATTGGTAATGCACTCCTCGGTGATTTCCGCCTCGCGCAGCGCCAGCGACAGCATTCGCGCCCGCTGCTTGACCGGCAGCGACGAAGCTGCCGTGGCCGGTGACAATGCGGAATTGCGTCGCATCCGAGCGCCGCTTGGAGCCGGAAATGAGCAGTGCCTCGTTGGGCGCGGGTACATGCCAGAACAACATGGTTGACTCTTCCTCGAGTCTAGGGAAATGGGGTGACGAGGACCGAGCGGGCCGACAGCGATTCGACGACCGCGACCCGCGTGTGGCGGGGGATTGGCTCATCGGACCAGGCGGCGAACGCCTCGCTGGCGCCGCGAATGGGGAGCAGCACCTCGCCCGGGCCGTGTGCCGGAATGGAGACTGTTACCCGCCCGACCTTGCCGAGCAAGCTCTCTTCCGCGTCCATGGACACGTTCACCGGCTTTCGCATTTGAAGCGCCAATACCGGTATACACCCGCGGATTGAGGGTCACGGCGGGGCCCCCTTTATTACCGCCTTGCCGCTGCTCCGATGGCGGCTTGCTGCTGCCCGACCGGCACCCGGACGGTGAGCGTGCCCGGCTGGACCATGACCGTGAGCGTGTCGCCGGGCGAGATGACCTCGCCGTCTACCTCGCGAGGGAGCGTCACGCAGGAGGTGATCTCGACCCGGCGCGCCTGGAACCGCTCGAGCATCCGGTCCTGATGGTGGCTGTGGGTCAGCACCCGGGTGGCCACCCGGGTCCAGCCGAGGGGGCCGTGCGGGGCGAGGACGCCCACGTCGAGCAGGCCGTCGTCGAGACGGGCGTCGGGCAGCAGGCTGAACCCGCCCGGCAGCAGCCCGGAGTTGCCGACGACGACCGACCGCGCCGTCCGCTCGATGGGCGGGTCGTCGTCCAGCTTGATCGTGAACCGCGCTCGGCGGGCGGGCGAGGTGCGCCGCCCCCGACATCGCGTAGGCGAGCCAGCCGAACTGGTGCTTGAGCTTGGTCCCGGCGACGACGGCGGCGTCGAGGCCCATGCCCGCCATCGCCGTGAACGGCTCCCGGTCGGCGATCGCCAGGTCGATCAGCCGATCGTCGGTCGGCCTGCGCTGGTCGAGCGCGACGTCGAGGGCCGCCCGCGGGTGGCCGGGGATGCCGAGCGTCCGCGCCAGCAGGTTGGCGGTGCCGTGCGGGACGATCCCGAGCGGCACGCCGGTCGACGCCACGCCCTCGGCGCAGCCGCGGACGGTCCCGTCCCCGCCCACCGCCACCACCAGGTCGGCTCCGTCGAGGGCCGACCCTCGGGCCGCCGCGACCCCGGCCTCGGCCTTCTCGGTGACGTGGAATTCGGCCGTCCAGCCGTTCCTGGCGGCGACCTCGCGGCAGAGCGGCACGAACCGCCCGCTGACCCCGGCCAGCGAGCCGTTAACCACAAACGAGACAGAAGGCATATCTACAACGAGGCTACCCGCCGCGCTCGGCCTGCGGAATAACCGGGGCCTGGCGCGGCGGTCACCATCGGCCCGTCCTAGGCTGCCTTGGCGGGCAGCCGGTCCAGGATCTCCTTGAGCGATCCCTTGACTTCCGCCATGTCGCTCTTGAGCTCGCTGACGTCGGTCTTGAGTTGAATAACGTCGGCCTTGAGCTCGCTGACGTCGGCCTTGAGCTCGCTGACGTCGGCCTTGAGTTGAATAACGTCGGCCTTGAGCTCGCTGACGTCGGCCTTGAGCTCGCTGACGCGGTCTCGAGTTGAATGACGTCGGCCTTGAGCTCGACATGACGTCGGCCTTGAGCTCGCTGACGTCGGTCTTGAGTTGAATAACGTCGGCCTTGAGGACGGCGACGTCGTCCCGGAGTCCGTTCATCTCCTCGCTTAGGCCGATGAGCACCCCCTCACGCGAGGTGAACTGTCCCTTGAGCCAGGTGACGCTGTTGTCGAGCCGCTCGAACTTGCCCGACACCTCTTCTCTGAATCCTTGTAGGCCGGCCTCAAGAGAGAACAGGCTGGACCGATGTTCACTCGATGCCCGCTCGAGCTTGTTGAATTTCCCGGTGACGATGTCTAGGGTCTGTGACTGCTTCGCCTGGACCTCGCCGAACTCGGCGAACTGCCGGCGAAGCTCGGCCAGGTCACCGGAGTGCGCGTCCGCCCTCCCGGGGTCGGTGCTGGTTTCCATCATGCCTCCTAGTGTTTCGGCAAGGGAAAAGCTAGCAATAGATCCGCGCATTGTAAAATTGCAAACATTTGCCATTTCGAAGATCAAAAACAACCTGTTGCCAATTGCAAATATGCGCCCAATTGGCAAACCAATGCGGGCCGCGAAGGCGAAAAAGAAGATGGCCCCGCAGGTCGCGGGGCCACCACCGTTGAGGGAGAAGCTTGTCGAGGGATAAGGCTGAGTCGAGGGATAAGGGAAAGGGGTGTACTACCTAAGGTGCCAGTGGTACGGGGCGATCAGCTTGTCCACGCTGGCCGGCCCCAGGTGCCCGGCTCGTACGGCTCGACCGGCGGCGGGAGACGTCAGCAGCGGCTCGGAGACCTCCCAGACCCGCTCGATGCCATCGGAGCTTGTGAACAGAGCCATGTCACCGAGCATCGCCAGCAGGATCAGCCGTTCGTACCCCTCGAGCGCGTTGGACTGGGCGAACGAGTCGGCGTAGCGGAAGGTCATGGTGGACGCGCCGAGCGTCATCTCCGGCCCGGGCACCTTGGCCATGAAGTCGACGTTGATCGACCCGGGGTCGGCGAAGTCGATGACGATCTCGTTGGTCCGGCCGGCCGGCACGTCCTTGCGGTGCGCGTGGAACATCCGCAGCGCCGGCTCCTGGAACCCGAGCGTGATCACCTGCCGCGAGGCCTTCATCGACTTGCCGGAGCGCAGGTAGAACGGCACCCCGCGCCAGCGCCAGTTCTCGACCTCGACCCGGAGCGCGATCATCGTCTCGGTGTCGGAATCGGCCCGGACGCCGGGCGACTGCCTGTAGCCGTCGTACTGCCCGCGCACGACATGCCGCACGTCGATCGGCTTCAGCGCGTCGTAGACCTTCAGCTTCTCGTCGCGGAGCTGCTTGGCCGACAGCGACACCGGCGGTTCCATCGCCAGGAACCCGAGCACCTGGAACAGGTGCGTCACCACCATGTCCCGGTAGGCGCCGGTCGCGTCGTAGAACGCGGCCCGCCCCTCGATCGACAGCGTCTCCGGCACGTCGATCTGGACGTACTTGATGTGCTGCCGGTTCCAGATCGGCTCGAACAGCCCGTTGGCGAACCGGAAGGCGAGGACGTTGTCGATCGACTCCTTGCCAAGGAAGTGGTCGATCCTGAATATCTGCGACTCGTCGAACACCTTGAGCACGGCCTGCGTTCAGCGCCCGGGCCGAGGCCAGGTCCCAGCCGAATGGCTTCTCGATGATCACCCGGGAGTTCTCGGTCGCGAGCCCGGACGAGCCCAGCATCCCCACCACCGACTCGAACGCCGACGGCGGCACCGCCAGGTGGAACAGCCGCCCGATCGAGCCCGCACCGTCGCCGTTGCCGCCGCTGCCGCCGTGGCCGGGCGAGTTGCCGATCGCCTTCTCCGCCGCGGCGACCGCCGCCACCAGCGGCGGTGGGGTCATCCGGCGACGCGGTGGCGAACGTCAGGTGCGAGACGAACTTCTCCCACGGCTCGCCGAACGGCTTCGCCACCCCGTACTCGTCGCAGGCCGACCGGGCGTGGGACCTGAAGTCGTCCTCGGAGACCGCGAACTCCGGCGGCGAGGTGCCGATGATCGGCGAACTTCTCCGGCAGCAGCCCGGCCACGAACAGGTGGTAGAGCCCGGGCAGCAGCTTGCGCTTGGCCAGGTCCCCGGTCGCGCCGAACAGCACGATGATGTGCGGGCTCGGGCGTGCGTGCGTCCCCCGTGCAGGTCCGGTCGTCATCCCTTCTGCTCCGCGTGGCCGCCGAACTCCGACCGCATCGCCGACAGGATCTTGCCGGTGAACACGCCGAGGTCACGCGACTCGAACCGCTGGTACAGGGCCGCGGTGATGACCGGCGCGGGCACGCCCTCGTCGATCGCGGCCTCCACCGTCCACCGGCCCTCGCCGGAGTCCGACACCCGGCCGCCGAACTCGCTCAGGTCGGGCGACTTCGCGAGCGCCGCGGCGGTCAGGTCGATCAGCCACGACGAGATCACCGAGCCCCGCCGCCACACCTCGGCGACGTCGCCGACGTTGATGTCGTACTGGTAGTACTCGGGGTCGCGCAGCGGCGTGTTCTCCGCGTCGTGCACGGCGTTCTTCTGGTTGCCGATGTCGGCGCCCTTGATGATCGACAGGCCCTCGGCGATCGCGGCCATCATGCCGTACTCGATCCCGTTGTGGACCATCTTGACGAAGTGCCCGGCGCCGGACGGCCCGCAGTGCAGGTAACCCTGGGCCGCCTGGGACCCCGGGGCGCGGCCGGGCGTCGCCTCGATACATGCGTCGCCTACACCAGGCGCGATCGTCTTGAAGATCGGGTCGAGCCGCATAACCGCGGCCGAGTCCCCGCCGATCATCAGGCAGTACCCGCGCTCCAGGCCCCACACGCCGCCGGAGGTGCCGACGTCGAGGTAGTGCAGTTTCCTGCGGCCGCGAGGGCCTTGGACCGGGTGATGTCGTCGTGGTAGTAGGAGTTCCCGCCGTCGATGATCGTGTCGTCGGCGTCGAGCAGCGGCGCCAGCTGCTCCAGCGTCTGGTCGACGATCCCGGCCGGGATCATGATCCAGACGTTGCGCGGCTTCTCCAGCGCGTTGACGAAGTCGGCCAGCGTGTTGGTACCGGTGGCGCCCTCTGCCGCCAGCCCCTTGACCGCGTCCGCGTTCACGTCGTACACGACGACGTGGTGGCCGTCGTGCATCAGCCGGCGGGTCAGGTTGGCCCCCATCCGGCCGAGCCCGATCATGCCGAGCTGCATTGGTGAGCTAGTTGCCATGGCGAGTTCTCACGCCTCCTTGGACGACTTCAGTGATCGGTACCGACGGATCAGCGCGTTGGTGGACGAGTCGTGCGTGAGCTCGGGCGTCGGCGTCGGACGTCAGCTCGGGGATGATCTGCTGCGCGAGCTGCTTGCCGAGCTCGACGCCCCACTGGTCGAACGAGTCGATTTCCCAGATGGTCCCCTGCACGAACACCGAGTGCTCGTAGAGCGCGACCAGCGTCCCCAGCAGGCGCGGGGTGAGGATGTCGCACAGCAGCGTGTTCGTCGGGCGGTTGCCCTCGAACACCCGGTGCGGCACCACGGCCGGCGCGGTCCCCTCGGCCCGCACCTGCGCCTCGGTCTTGCCGAACGCGAGCGCCTGCGCCTGCGCGAAGACGTTGGACGTGAGCTGGTCGTGGTGCTCGCCGAGCGGGTTCAGCGTCCGCGCGAACCCGATCAGGTCGACCGGGATGATCGACGTGCCCTGGTGGATGAGCTGGTAGAACGAGTGCTGCCCGTTGGTGCCGGGCTCGCCCCAGTAGACCGCCCCGGTGTCGTAGTCCACGTGCCGGCCGGTCAGCGTCACGTGCTTGCCGTTCGACTCCATGGTGAGCTGCTGCAGGTAGGCGGGGAACCGGCTGAGGTACTGCTCGTACGGCATCACCCCCACCGTCCGGAAGCCGAAGAAGTCCCGGTACCAGACCGCCAGCGTGCCCAGCAGCACCGGCAGGTTCGAGGCCAGCGGCGCGGTCAGGAAGTGCTCGTCCATGTCGTGGAACCCGGCCAGCATCTCGTCGAACTGATCGGCGCCGATCGCGATCATCGTCGACAGCCCGATGGCGGAGTCCATCGAGTACCGCCCGCCGACCCAGTCCCAGAACCCGAACATGTTGGCCGTGTCGATGCCGAACGCCTTCACCTTGTCGGCGGCGGTCGACACCGCCACGAAGTGGTTGGCGACGGCATCCTCGGTGCCCAGCGCGTTGACCACCCAGTCCCGCGCCGAGTGCGCGTTGGACAGCGTCTCCAGCGTCCCGAACGTCTTGGAGGAGATGATGAAGAGGGTTTCGTCCGGGCTGAGGTCCCTGGTCGCCTCCACGAAGTCGGTGGAATCGACGTTCGATACGAAACGGAAGGTGATTTCACGGTCGCTGTAATACTTAAGCGCCTGGTAGGCCATAACCGGCCCCAGGTCGGATCCGCCGATCCCGACGTTGATCACGTTCTTGATGCGCTTGCCGGTAAAGCCCTTGAATTCGCCCGAGCGCACCCGGTCGGAGAACTCGCGCATGCGGCCGAGCACGGCGTGCACGTCGCCCACCACGTCCTGGCCGTCCACGATCAGCTTCTCGGTGGCGGGCATGCGCAGCGCGACGTGCAGCACCGCCCGGTTCTCGGACACGTTGATGTGCTCGCCGCGGAACATCGCGTCCCGCCGCTCGGCCACCCCCGACTCGGCCGCCAGCTCGACCAGCAGCCGCATGGTCTCGTCGGTGACCCGGTTCTTCGAGTAGTCCAGGTAAATTCCAGCGGCCTCGGCGGTCAGCCGCTCGCCCCGCTGGGGGTCGGCGGCGAAAAGGTCGCGCAGGTGCTGCCCGGAGATCTCCGCGTAATGGCGCTCGAGCGCCTGCCACGCCTTCCGCTCCCGCAGCGGAGTCGTCGGCATGTCCGTCTCCCCTCGTCAGGTGCCCGCGTCGTTCCCGGGCTGCTGCCCTCATGCGATCGGTGTAATCAAACCGATCCTTCCACGCCTGACGACTGCCCCGCCCCCCGGGTTGCGAACCCGCCGCTCCCGGTTACGCGATTGATTACCGGCTGACTTCCGAGCGGTCTTCCGCCCACAGGGTGTGGAAGCTGCCCTCGGCGTCCGTGCGCCGGTAGGTGTGCGCGCCGAAGAAGTCGCGCAGGCCCTGGACCAGCGCCGCGGGCAGGCGCTCGGCCCGGAGCGCGTCGTAGTACGCCAGCGCGGCCGAGAACCCGGGGACCGGGATTCCGTCGCGCACCGCGGTCGCCACCACCTCGCGCCAGGCGTCCTGCGCCTGCGTGACCTCCGCGCCGAAGTCGGGGTCGGCGAGCAGGGTGGGCAGCTGCGCGTTGCCCGCGTAGGCGGCGCGGATCCGGTCAAGGAACGCGGCCCTGATGATGCAGCCGCCGCGCCAGATGACCGCCGTCTTCCCCAGGTCGATGTCCCAGCCGTACTCCGCGCTGCCCGCGGCGATCATGTTCCAGCCCTGGGCGTAGGACACGATCTTGGACGCGTAGAGCGCCTGCTCGACCTTGTCGGCGAAGGCGTCGGGGTCGGCGACGGCTTGCCGCGAGGGCCCGGCCAGCCCCCTGGCGGCGGCGCGCAGGTCGGTGTGGCCGGACAGCGACCGGGCGAAGGTCGCCTCGGCGATCCCGTCGACCGGCACGCCGAGGTCCAGCGCGATCTGCACGGTCCAGCGGCCGGTCCCCTTCTGCTCGGCCTGGTCGAGCACGATGTCGACGAAGGGCCGTCCCGTCTTCGCGTCGGTGTGCGCGAGCACCTCGGCGGTGATCTCGATCAGGTACGAGTCGAGCCGGCCGGTGTTCCAGGTGCGGAAGACCTCGGCGATCTGGGCCGGCGAGAACCCGCCCGCGTACCGCAGCAGGTCGTAAGCCTCGGCGATCAGCTGCATGTCGGCGTACTCGATGCCGTTGTGCACCATCTTGACGAAATGCCCGGCGCCGTCCGGGCCCACGTGCGTCGTGCACGGCACGCCGTCGACCTTGGCCGCGATCGCCTCGAGCATCGGCCCGAGCGCCTGCCACGACTCGGCCGACCCGCCCGGCATGATCGACGGCCCGTTGAGCGCGCCTTCCTCGCCGCCGGAGACGCCCATGCCGACGAAGTGCAGGCCGCGCTCGCGGAGCGCGGCCTCACGGCGGCGGGTGTCGGCGAAATGCGCGTTGCCGCCGTCGATGATCATGTCGCCCGGCTCGAGGAGCGGGGCGAACTCCTCGATGACGGCGTCGGTCGCCGGCGCCGGCGTTCACCATGATGACCAGGCGGCGCGGGCGCTCCAGGCTGGCGACGAACTCCTGCGCGGTGCGGGCGGGGACGAAGGCGCCCTCGTGGCCGAACTCCTCCATGATGGCGTCGGTCCTGGCCGTCGTCCGGTTGTGCAGGGCCGTCGTGTAACCGTGCCTGGCGAAGTTTCTGGCCAGGTTTCGGCCCATCACTCCGAGCCCCGTGACCCCGATCTGCGCAGTCGCCTGGCCGGTCATGTCGTCCTCGTCTCCTTCGGTCTGCCCGCGTCAGCTATCGCCTGATTGCTTCCGGCCCACCTTAGCGGGACGGGCGTCTAGCCAGGCAGCGGGCCCGCTGCTGCCCGCGCCACCCGGCGAACGCGCGCGTTCGACGCGAGCTCCTCGAGCAGCACCGGCTCGCCGTCCGGTCCGCACAGCGGCAGCTTCCAGTTCGGGTACTCGGTCGAGGTGCCGGGCATGTTCTGCGATCGGATCTCGCCCGCCGCCTCGGCCAGGTTGACGCCGATCATCAGCGCGGGCGTCAGCGCCAGGTACCCGTACAGCGCGGCGGTGAACTCGTCCGCCGACGGCCGGCCAGGCCCGGCGGGCAGCAGCCCCTGCCCGGCCAGCGCCCCGATCCAGTCGTCGACGATCTGGTCGGCCTCGGCCCGCTCTTCCGCCTCCGACCGGACGAGCAGGTCGAGCGCGAGCCGGTCGTCCACCTGCGATCCGGACAGGAACGCGGCGGCCGGCGGCAGGTCGTGGGTGGAGACCGTCACCAGCGAATTGCGCCGCCACCACTGCGGCGCGAGCGGCTCGTTGGACCAGCCCCGCTCGAACCAGAGCATCTGGGTGCCGAGCGCGCCCCGCGCCGCCAGCGCGTCCCGCAGCCACGGCTCGACCGTGCCCAGATCCTCGCCGATGACCACCGAGCCGGCCGCCGACGCGGCCGACGCGAGCGCCCCCAGCGTTCCCTGAACGTCGTAGTACACGTACGCGCCCTGGTCGGGCGACATCCCGGCCGGTATCCACCACAGCCGCGACAGCCCCATCACGTGATCGATCCGCAGCCCGCCGGCCCGCGTCGTTCCCCGGTCGGCCCCCGGCAGCCGCCCCAGCGTCGAGTCGAACAGCTCCGTCAGCGGCCGGTAGCCCGCCGCCGCCAGCGCCCGAGGGTGGTACGGCGGCAGCGCCCAGTCCTGCCCGCGCTGGTTGAACGCGTCCGGCGGCGCCCCCACGGTGAACCCGCGGGCGAGGAACTCCTGCCCGGCCCACGCGTCGGCCCCGCCGGGGTGCGCGCCGATCGCCAGGTCGGCGATGATGCCGATCGGCATTCCGGCCTCGCGCGCCGCCGCCTGGGCCGCGGCGACCTGCCCGGCCACCAGCCACTGGACCCAGGCGTGGAATTCCGCCTGCACCGCCAGGTCGCCGCTGCCGACCGCCTTCCGGACCGCCGCCGACCGGGGGTCGCGCAACCGCAGCGGCCACTGTCGGTAGTCGGGCCCGTGCACCTCGGCCAGCGCGCACCAGGCGGCCCAGTCCTCAAGCGCCCGGCCGTGCCGGGCGCGGAACGCGTCGAGCGACGCCTGCCGCTCGTCCGACAGCGGCACCTTGCGCAGCATCTCCAGCGCCTCGCGCTTGGCCGTCCAGACCGCGTCCCGGTCAATCAGCGCGGGCGTCTGGCTCGATGCCCGGAGCGGCTGGCCGAGGAGAGACAGCCGGGTCCGTTCGGGAGAACTCAGGTTTTTGTATTCGGGGATGTCCTCAATGCGGAGATACAGCGGCGAGACCCAGCGACGGCTCATCGGCAGGTAGGGCGACGGCGAGACCGGCGGCACCGGCTCGGCCGCGTGCAGCGGGTTGATCAGCACGAAGCCCGCGCCGAGATCGCGCGCCGACCAGGCGGCGAAGTCGGCCAGGTCCCGCAGGTCGCCATGGCCCCAGGAACGACGAGACCGGAGCGAGTAGAGCTGGACCGTGAACCCCCAGGACCGCTCCGACGGCACCGGCGCGACCGCCCCCGCGGCCAGGCCGCCGACCCCGCCCAGGCCGTCGACCCCGGCCGGGTCGCCGACCGCGGAAGGGCCGCCGTCGGCCGACGGGCACGGACTCGAGCGCGCTGACGATCGCCCGCAGGCTCTCGTCGGGCACCGTGACCTCGCGTCCCTGCCAGTCCCAGTAGCTGACAGAAACACCGAGCTCGGCGGCTCGCCGCCGCATTTCCCCGTCGCTCACCCGCTAAGTTTGCCTGATTATCCGCAGACCGCAAACTTTCGCGGCCGGCCCAATGCCTATCTGACCAGCGTCGCAGCATAATCGGGAACGAAGGTCTGCGCCTCGATCGGGGTCCGCTCGTAGCCGGTCGACTTCGGCCGCTTCGGCAGCTTGAGCGAGGGCTCGGGCACGTCGCGATACGGGATCGTGGACAGCAGATGCGCGATCATGTTGATCCGCGCCCGCTTCTTGTCGTCGGACTCGACCACAAACCACGGCGCTTCCGGGATGTCGGTCATCGTGAACATGTCGTCCTTGGCCCGCGAGTACGACTCCCAGCGGGTGATGGACTCCAGGTCCATCGGCGAGAGCTTCCACCGCCGCATCGGGTCGTCGAGCCGCGACTCGAACCGCTTCTGCTGCTCGGAGTCGCTGACCGAGAACCAGTACTTGCGCAGCAGGATGCCGTCCTCGACCAGCATCCGCTCGAAGGCCGGGCACTGGTGCATGAACTCCGCGTACTGCTGCTTGGTGCAGAACCCCATCACGTGCTCGACCCCGGCCCGGTTGTACCAGGACCGGTCGAACAGCGTCATCTCGCCCGCCGCGGGCAGGTGCTCGATGTAGCGCTGGAAGTACCACTGGGTCGCCTCGCGCTCGGTCGGCTTGGGCAGCGCCGCGATCTGCGCGACGCGCGGGTTCAGGTACTGCGGTCACCCGCTTGATCGTGCCGCCCTTGCCGGCCGCGTCCCGGCCCTCGAAGATGATCACGATCCGCGCGCCCGCCGTGCGCATCCACTCCTGGACCTTGACCAGTTCCCCCTGCAGCCGGTACAGCTCCGCGTTGTACGCCTTCTTGCGGCAGCTTCCCCGGCAGCGTCTCCGACGACGCCGGCGGCGGCTGCGCCGACGACGATTTGCGTGACTTGCCCGATTTGCCGTGCTCGTGCTCGTGCTTGGCCATAGCACAGTTGTAACCTGACCGTCGTGAGCGATAACCAGGCAGGCCAGGGTTACGACACGGTGAACGTCTACCGGGCCCCCGGCGCCGTGAAAATCGAGCTGAACCGGCCGGACCGGCTGAACGCCTGGTCCAGGGAGCTCTCGGCCGACCTGCTCGAGGTGCTGCGCGAGGTCGCGGCCGACGACGAGGTGCGCGCGGTCATGCTGACCGGCGCGGGCCGGGCGTTCTGCGCCGGGGCCGACCTCAAGGACGGCCTGGCCGCCGCCACCGGCCCCGACGGGCAGGATCGACACCAAGTCCACCCTGGTCACCTGGTACCACCCGATCGTCACCGCCATCCGGGAGATGCCCAAGCCGGTCGTGACCGCGGTGAACGGCGCGGCGGCCGGGGCCGGGCTGTCGCTCGCGCTGGCGGGCGACCTGGTGGTGGCCAAGGAGTCGGCCTCCTTCTCGCTCGCGTTCGTGAACATCGGCCTGGTCCCCGACGGCGGCGCGTCGCTGTTCGTCCCGTCCCGCATCGGCTTCGCCCGGGCGGCCGAGATGGCGCTGCTCGGCGATCCCGTCACCGCGCCCAAGGCGGTCGAGATCGGCCTGATCAACGCGGCCTGGCCGGACGACGAGTTCGCCACCCGGGCCGACGACCTGCTCGAGCGCCTCAGCAACGGCCCCACCCGGTCCTACGCGGGCAGCAAGCGCGAGCTCAACCACTGGCTCTACTCCCGGATGCCCGAGCACCTCGAGCTCGAGGCCCAGATCCAGGGCGAGCTCGGCGGCTCGAGGGACTTCCACGAGGGCGTCGCCGCCTTCCTGGAGAAGCGAAAGGCCGCCTTCACCGGCGAGTAAATTCAATCTTCATCTCGAACGGACCCTGGTCCCACCCCCGCCCTCCATGCCAGCCTCCCCATGGCGGCGGGACCGCCCGTCGTACGGTAATGATCATGACAACTGAGAAGGTGGCGGTCGTCACCGGCGCAGGTTCCGGGCTCGGCCGCCTCATCACGATCGCGCTGGCCGACCAGGGGTGGTACGTCGTCGCGGCCGGCCGCCGCTTCGAGCTGCTCGAGGACACGGTGCAGCAGGCGCTGCCGGAAATGGTCCTCCCGGTGCAGGCCGACGTCGCCGACGAGGACTCGGTGGCGGCGCTGTTCGCCGCCACGCGGTGACCGCTTCGGCCGACTCGACCTGCTGGTCAACAACGCGGGCACCGGCGCCCCGGCGGGCGCGGTGGACGAGGTGAGCCCCGAGGGCTGGCAGTCGATCGTGGCCACCAACCTCACCGGCTCGTTCCTGTGCGCGCACCACGCGGTCGCGATGATGAAGGCGCAGCGCCCGATGGGCGGCCGGATCATCAACAACGGCTCGATCTCCGCCCACGCGCCGCGGCCCCGCTCGGTCGGCTACACGGTGACCAAGCACGGGATCACCGGCCTGACCAAGTCGATCTCGCTCGACGGGCGCCCCTACAACATCGCCTGCGGCCAGATCGACATCGGCAACGCGAACACCGCGATGACCGAGCCGATCGCGGCGGGCGCCCCGCAGGCGGACGGATCCGTCATGGCCGAGCCGACGTTCGATCCCAAGCTCGCGGCCGACGCGGTGGTGTTCATGGCCGGGCTGCCGCTCGACGCGAACGTCCAGTTCCTGACGATCACCGCGACGACGATGCCGTTCATCGGCCGCGGCTGATGGCGGGCCGCGGCCGACGACGGACAAAACAGGGCTTCGCCCGAGGGGTCCGCGCGCCGGAACCCTTGGTGCGGAGCCCTCGGACGGGGGGGCATCCGAGGGCTCCTTCGGGGAAACCCTGTTACCGAAACGCCATCGCCTGCCGAGAGCGTTACATCCCGGAGATAAAACTTTTCTACAAGCCCGTAGGTCTCGAGCAGGCGGAGCCAGATCTCGCTGATCGTGGGGTACGAGGGGACCGCGTGCCATAGGCGCTCCAGCGGGACTTCGCCCGCCACCGCGATCGTCGCGGCGTGGATGGTCTCCCCGACTCCGTGGCCGGCCAGGGTCATGCCGACGATCGTCCGCCGGTCCTCGTCGACGACCATCTGCGCGTGCCCCTGGTACCCGTCGGCGAACAGCTTCGCGCCCGCGACGTCGCCGATCTCGTACTCGACGGTGCGGACGCGGCGTCCGGCCGCCTCGCGCCTGCTCGGCCGTGAGCCCGACCGCGGCCACCTCGGGAATCGTGAAGATCACCTGCGGCACGCAGGTCTTGCTGGACCGGTCGCGCACCGTCGGCTCGCGGCCGCGGGCCCGCGCGGCGATCGCGTCGCCGCACACCCGGGCCTGGTACTTGCCCATGTGGGTGAGGAGCGCGAGGTGGTTGACGTCTCCCGCCGCGTACAGCCAGCCGCCCTCGACCGCGGTGACCCGCATCGTGTCATCGACGTCCAGCCACGATCCGGGCGGCAGGCCGACCGTCTCAAGCCCGATGTCCCCGGTATGCGCCGACCGCCCGGCGGCGGACAGCACCTCGTCCGCCTCAATCGAGCTCCCGTCGCTGAGCTCAAGCGTGACAGCTCCGCCGCCCGCCCCCGCGCCGCCCGAATCGCTCGTCCCACGACTCCCACCAGCCCGCGTCGCCCCGGTCACGTCAACGCCAATCCGGACGTCGACCCCGGCATCACGCAGCCCTGCCGCCACAAAGTCCCCCGCGAAGCCCGGCAGCCGCTCGAGCAGCGGCCCGCGCGAGATCAGCGTGACCTCCGCGCACAGCGCCGACCAGGCCGCCGCCATCTCGCAGCCGACCACCCCGCCGCCGACGATCACCAGCCGCCCCGGCACCGCGTGCGCGCTCGTCGCCTCCCGGCTGGTCCACGGGTCAACGCCCGCCAGCGAGTCGAGCACCACCGCCTGGGTTCCGGTCGCGACCACCACCGCCTGCCGCGCGTGCAGCGACAGGTCTCCGACCTTCACCAGCCGCTCGCCCGCGATCCGGCCGTGCCCGCGGACGAGATCGATCTTCGCCCCGGTGAGCCACTCAACCTGCCCGTCATCCTTCCACCCGTGGGCGAAGGAATCGCGCCGCGCGAGCACCTCGGCCGGGTTCAGCCGCGCCCCGGCCACCCCGCGCACCGCCCCGGCCTCGGCGACCACGTCGGCCGGCCGCAGCAGCGCCTTGCTCGGCATGCAGGCCCAGTACGAGCACTCGCCGCCCACCAGCTCGGCTTCCACGATCACGGCGGTCAGCCCGCCGCTGACCGCTCGATCGGCCACGTTCTCCCCGGTCGGCCCCGCCCCGATCACGATCACGTCGTACGTCTCGTCAGCCATGCCGCCTCCCTAGGTCCCGCCCGTGGCCTCAGCCAATTGTCACCGTAGCCGCCCGGCCCGTCACCCTCCCACCGCGGCAGCCGCTTCGATCGACCCGCCAGTCGGCCTCGCCCGCATCACCCACCCCACCAGTGACATCACTCCTGCCAGCACAAAAGATCTTGGAAGAAAAGCGTGCGTATAGCATGCTTTTCTTCCATCAAGAAAAAAGTTTCCAAGATCATTTCGCAAGCTGTCTCATTAACAGTCTCATCAGTGGCACGGTGCATCATGAATACCCGAGAATCAAGCCACCCGGGATAATCAAGCGTCACCGGGAGCCGCCATCAGGAAAACGGCGATAGCGCAAACGACGAGGCAGACCACACCGGCCAGATGCGCCCAGTTCGCGTTAGCGAACACCAGCAGCCCCGTGCCCGCCACCAGCCCCGCAACAGCTGCCGTACCCCAGGCCCGCACCCGAGTCCCCGGGGACGCTGGCTCGCGGCCGCCGGCCCCGCCAGCGCGGCCACCGCCGACGGTTCGCCCATCCGACCTGTCGCCGTCGGCCCCTGCCACCGCGACGTGGTCCGGGGTGTCCAGTCGCCCGCGCAAGTACAGCGTGAACAGCAGCGCTAGCGACGGCACCAGCACCACCGCCCCGCACACGACCGCGATGATCAGCGCGACCAGGGTGGACCGGCTGGCGGCGGCCTGCACCACGGTCAGCCCGGGCAGGAACCGCGGTGCCTGCCCGGCCGCCCAGCCCACCACGACCGCCGCGACGGCCAGCGCCGCCGTCACCCGGGCCAGCTCGAACCGGTACCACCAGCACAGCAGCAGCGTCGCCAGCCCGGCCGCGGCCGACACGCAGACCAGCGCCAGGGCGGCGCCGTGGGTCAGGTTCAGCCCGGAATTTCGCATGACCAGCAGCCCCGCCAGCGCCAGCGCACCGCAGACCAAGCCGGCCGCCAGCGCGCGCCGCCGGAACGCGTTCACCAGCCCGCCATCATCACCCCCGCCCGCCCCCGCGGCCTCGTCCGCCTCTGCGGTCTCGCTGGCACCCGCGACCTCGCCGGCACCTGCCACCTCGCCGGCACCTGCCACCTCGCCGGCACCCGCGGCCTTTGAATGCCGCCGCGAGTCCGCCGCCAGATAGACCGCCGCCAGGTACCCGGAGAAGACCACCGCGAGCACCCCGATCAGGACGCACGCCGGATTCAGCCACGAAGTGACCGGGTTGCCGAGCGCGTTGCCGACCGGCACCCGGCCGACCGCGATCGCCCCGACCGCCGTGCCGAGCGCGAACGGGGTCAGCACCGACGACAGCGCAAACAGGTACTCAGCCAGCCGGGACTCGTCGAGAGCACCCCGCAGCGCGTAGGCGGCGCCCCGGAAGATGATCCCGATCGCGGCGATCAGCAGCGGCGCGGCCAGCGTCGAGGTGATCGAGCCGTACGCGACCGGGTACGCCGTCCAGGCGATCACCAGCACGAAGATCAGCCAGACGTGGTTGGCCTCCCACACCGGCCCCATCGCGTGCCTGGCCTCGTCCCGCAGTCGCCGCGCGGACGCGGACCGCCCGACCGCCAGCAGCGTCCACAGCCCGGCCCCGAAGTCGGCCCCCGCCAGCACCGTGTACGCGGTCATCCCGGCGAGGATGAACGCCACCGGCACGTAAGCCACCGGAGCCTCCGAGGCCCTCCTCGACCGCATCGAGCCCGGGAAACCACATCAGGCGGCAGCGGCACCCGCGCCAGCCGCCGCAACGTCAGGAAGACGATGACACCCAGGATGACGTAGACCACCGACAGCGTCCCGTAGCCGATCGGGATGTCGCTCGCCCCGGTGACCGCGGCGTCGACCCGCATCACGTCGTAGACGATCCACGGCTGGCGCCCGACCTCGGTCGTGATCCACCCCGCGATCAGCGCCACCACCGACAACGGCCCGGCCGCGACCACCGAGACAAGCAACCAGCGAGGCAACGACGTCCGCCGTCTAAACAACCGCAGGAACAGGTACACCAGCCCGATCAGCGCCAGCAGGGTGCCAATCCCCACCATCGTCTGGAACGAGAACCGCACCACGTTGACCGGCGGCTGGTCGGCCAGCGGAACGATCGCCAGCCCCTTCACGACCGCGTTCGGGTTGTGAAAGGCGAGCAGGGACAGCAGCCGCGGTATCTCGATCCCCCACACCACCGCGTGCCCGTTGTACCAGCCAAGCAGGTGCTCGGCCGCGCCCGGGGTCGTCGTCGCCAGGCCCTCCATCGCGGCCAGCTTGACCGGCTGGTACACGGCGACGTCGCGGGCGGCCCAGTCCCCGACGATTACCTGCAGCGGCGCCGCCACGGCGGCGGCGGTCATCGAGATGCCGAAGGCGGTTCGCTCGTACCGTCCGCGCCGCCCCCGCAGCAGCGCCCACGCGTACGCCCCGGCCAGCAGGAACCCGCAGACGATGTAGGCGGCGAAGTACATGTGCGTGTACTCGCTCCAGAACATCGGGTTGTCGAACAGCGCCTGCCACGGGTGGACGTCGGTCGCCCGGCCGTTCACCAGCGTGAACCCGGTCGGATGATTCATCCAGCCGTTGACCGCGATGACGAAGAACGAGCCCGCGACGCCGGCCACCGCGATCGGGATTCCGCTCGCGAAGTGAACCCACGGCCGCAGCCGGTCCCATCCGTAGGCGTAGATGCCGATGAAGATGGCCTCGACGAAGAACGAGAAGCCCTCAAGCGTGAACCCGAGCCCGAACACGTTCCCGAAGTCCTGCATCCACACCGGCCACAGCAGCCCCAGCTCGAACGACAAGATCGTGCCGGTAACGACCCCGACCGCGAATAGCGCGAGCATAATCCGCGACCAGCGCCGCGCGAGCGTGCGATACAACTCGTCGCCGGTGCGAAGGTACCGGTACTCCGCGAACAGCAGCAGCACCGGAAACGCGATACCGAAGCAGACGAGCGGGATATGCACGGTCAGCGAGAGCGCCTGCATCTGCCGCGCCTCGTACAGATAATGCTGGTTCACGCCCACAACAGCCAGCCTACGCACATCTACTACGAGCCCGTAGTAGGCGGGGTGGCGCCAATTAGAAGACCAAAGGTCAAAGGCGAAAATCCGTCATATCGAACGCCCGACCCCACCGACCTCCTGGTCCCCGTTAGCCCCTACCGATCCGACGGCTAGTTCAGGTGCCAGCGAACGATGGAGAAGCCGTGGTCGATGGCGGCCGCGAGCGCATCCGGCTCGAGCCGGCCGTCGGCGGTGCGGGGGAGCGGGATGAACTTGGCGGCGGGCGGGTTCCCGGCCACGATCACGTCAAGCAGTCGCTCGACCTCTCCCGGGTCGCGGACCAGTTCCGGACGGGCGGGCACCTCCCGCCCGCGCAGCCGGATCCGGACCGGCCGGCCGCCCTCCATGTTCAGCGTCCACCGCCCGCCGCCGGGCGTGAGCAGCGCCTCGCCGTCGCGCGCATAGCTCAGCGGCTGCCGGTAGCTCCGCCCGGTCTTCCGCCCGGTGTAGCTGACGAGCATGAGGTTCCTGCTCAGCGGGGTCGGGAACGGCAGCGAGAGCACCGCCCGCATGGGCACGTTGACGATCCGGAAGATCCTCGACCGACGGTCCATCGCCGCCGGGTCGACCCGTTGCGCTGAGGTCTTGGGGTGTGGTGTGTTCTCGGTCATGCTTCAATATTAGATATCGAAGAATTAGATGTCAAACGATTCGACATCGATGCGTGATGCTAGACTGACGGACGTGCCTGAACCGTTCCCCGTCCCGATCGGCCTGCGCCTGGCCCAGGCGTCCCGCACGGTGGAGCGCGCCTTCGACGCCGCGCTGGCGGAGGCGGGAGGCTCCCTCCCGGTCTGGCTCGTCCTGCTCAACCTGAAGGTCCGTCGGCCGGGCAACCAGCGTGAGCTGGCCGAGGCCGTCGGGATAACCGGGGCCACGCTCACTCACCACCTGAACGCGATGCACGCCCAGGGCCTGATCGCCCGCGCCCGCGACGACGCCAACCGGCGGGTCCAGGTCGTCACGCTGACCGAGGCGGGCGAGGCGGCGTTCCTGCGCCTGCGCGAGGCCGCGATCGCGTTCGACACCAGGCTCCGCGCCGGATTCGCAGAAACCGACCTGACCACCCTGGCCGCCAGCCTCGACCGCCTCGCCGCCAACGCGGCCTCCCAAGTCCCGGCGCCGAGCGCACCTTAACGCCCGATCGCGTACGTACAGCGCGAAGGGCGCGTGGTCATGTTCGCCGCTCTTGCCGTCGATCAGTCCCCGGGCCGTGATTTCACCGGCCGATCGCATGCCGAGACGCTCCATGACCTTCCTGGACGCCACATTGTGGCGCTCTGTAAACGAAACGACCGTGTGCGCTCCAAGCGCGTCAAAGGCGAAACCAAGCCCCGCGCGGCCGATCTCCGCCGCGAGCCCGCGGCCGCGAAACGCCTCAAGCACGGCCCAGCCCAGCTCCAGCCGCTCCTGCACCCAGGCCGGCCCGGCGAGAACGGCAATCTGGGAGCGCGCGGCCCCCGCTGCCATACGGGACAAACCGCCCCGGCCCGCCAGCGCTCCGGTTCGCCGGTCATAGGCGATCCATTTGGCCACGCGGTCCACAGCCCAGCCGCGAGCGCAGTCCCGCGCGAACGCCTCAGCCCTCGCGGCCGACCACTGTCCGGCATACCACGCAGCGATCCAGGGATCCTGCCAATCGGCGCCAGCCGAAGCCTCTCGGTCAGGACTTCCCCGCTCACAAGGAAATGCCTCCGACCCCTCCGGCAACATACGCCCATCCGTCCATCCAGCAGGCCCGAAACGTCTGCATCACCGTCTGAGCACGCTGACCGAGAACGGCGAGTCGGACCGCCATGGCCGCAGATCCCAGGTTGCGAATCGCTGCTCAGCCACCAGTCCGGCCGCGGCGGCGTGCCGGTCGAAGTCGGGTAGCTCGTAACCGCGTCCGGCGGCGAAGCCGATCACCGCGAATCCGTCAGGCCGCAGGTGCGCCGCCACCCGTCGCAGCACCTGCTCCTCGGTCGCCTCGGCCACGAACAGCATGACGTTTCCCGCCATGACGGCGGCGTCGAACGGAGCCGGATCGCCGTGCGAGGACAGATCCAGGTCAACCAGGTCGGCGACGATCCACCGCTGTTCTGGGTGGTCCGCGCGCGCCGCGAGGACAAGCTCGGCGTCGGCATCAACGCCGGTGACGTGATGCCCGCGCGCGGCGAGCTCGCCGCCGACCCGGCCCTGGCCGCAGCCGGCGTCGAGCACCCGCGAGGCCCGGGGGAGCATGGCGTCCACCATGCGAGCCTCGCCCGCCAGGTCGGCGCCCTCGCTCGCCAGGCGGCGGAAACGCTCGACGTACAACCGCGAATGCTCCGCGCTGTTCTCGGTGACCCATCGGGTAGGCGTGTTCACCGTGACACGGTATCGCCGTCACCCCATCCGGCTGACCGGACCCGCGACCTGTTGGTGGGCGGGAGGCGCTCAGACTGCGGGCCGGTGGGCAGTCATCCAGGCCGTCGCGAAGTCGACCAGCGCCCGCTGCGGCGTCAGCCGCGCCTCAGCGTCGCCGACCTGACCGATGGACAACCCCACCGCGACCTCGAACGCCGCGCCGATCTGCTCGAAGTCATCGGTCTTGGCGACGACATCCGTCCAGCTGATCCACTCACTGGCGCCATCGGCGCGCCGGACGGAGGCGCCGGTAACCGCGCGCGGCGGCGACTGCTGCCGCCACTCGGCCAGGTGCAGCGAGGTGTTGGAGTCGTGCCCGCAGCCGAGCAGCAGCACCTTCCCGTCGAGCCGGTAGATCACCCCAAGCGGCGAGCTCTCGCCCAGCGCGTCGGACAGCTGATGCCCCCCGGTGACCGACGCGGCATGCCGGCCGAGGGCGGCGAACGACACCTGCGGGTGATCGCTGCGCGAGGCGCCCGGCCAGGTGCGGACCGTCTCGGCGATGACGCCCATCCACCGGCTCGGGGTGCGGGACCGGTCGAACCCGGGCGCCTGCGAGCGGATCGCCGGCCACCACGACTCGGGAACCGGCGGATTGCGCCAGTCGGCGGGATCGGTGTTGTCGGGCGTGTGGGTGGGCACCACGAGAGTGCCAGACGGCCCGAGGACGTCAAGCAGCGCCTGCACGACCGCCTGAGTCCCGCCCGCCACGAAGCCGAGGCTGTCGAGCCGAGGAGTGCATCAGCACCGTGTCGCCCGATCCCACTCCCAGCGCGCGCAGATCGCAAGCCAGTGACCGCACCGTGTACGGCGCATCCTGATCCATCAAGGGCCCGGAACGGGCGGAGCGGGCGGGAGATCACCCACCATGGACGCAGGGTCGATGATCCGGTCGAACTCGGCCGCGCTGACGTACCCCAGCGACAGCGCCGCCTCCCGCAAGGTCGAACCCGTGTGGCTGGCCTGATGCGCGATCTTGGCCGCCCGGTCATAGCCGATGACCGGCGACAGCGCGGTGACCAGCATCAGCGACCGGTCGACGTCATCGGCGATGCGCCCCACGTTCAGCGACGCGCCCTCCACGCAGAACACCCGGAACGTCCGGCACGCGCCCGCCAGCAGCGTGGCCGAGTGCAGGAAGTTGGCGATGATCACCGGCCGCATGGTGTTCAGCTCCAGGTTCCCCGACGAGGCGGCGAAACCGACCACCGCGTCGTTGCCGAGGACCTGCGCGCACACCATCAGCATGGCCTCGCACTGCGTCGGGTTCACCTTGCCCGGCATGATCGAAGAGCCCGGCTCGTTCTCCGGCAAGATCAGCTCGCCCAGCCCGGCCCGCGGACCGGACCCGAGCCAGCGGATGTCGTTGGCGATCTTCGCCAGCGGCACCGCCAGTCCGCGCAGCCCGCCCGACGCCGCCGCCAGAGCGTCCGAGCCGCCCAGCGCGGCGAACTTGTTCGGCGCGGTCACGAACGGATACCCGGTCGCCTCCGCGATCAGCGACGCGACCTCAGCCCCGAATCCCGGCGGCGCGTTGAGCCCGGTGCCGACCGCGGTCCCGCCCACCGCCAGTTCGTACAGGCCCGAGCACGACCGGGCAAGGCCGTCAATAGCCGCGGAAAGCTGGGCGGCGTACCCGGACCACTCCTGCCCCACCGTCAGCGGGACCGCGTCCTGCAGGTGGGTCCGCCCGATCTTCACCACGTCCCGCCACAGCCCGGCTTTGAGAGTGATGGCGTCCCGCAGCGCGGTCACCTCCGGGATGACGCGTTCCCGCACCACGGAAACGGCCGCGATGTGCATCGCGGTCGGGAACGTGTCGTTCGATGACTGGCCCATGTTCACGTGATCATTGGGGTGCACCGGCACCTTGGACCCGATGACCCCGCCAACGAGCTGGATCGCCCGGTTGGCGATGACCTCGTTGACGTTCATGTTGGACTGGGTGCCGGATCCGGTCTGCCAGACGCGGAGCGGGAAGTGCTCGTCGAGCTCGCCGTCGATCACCTCGTCGCAGACCCGGGCGATCAGCGACGCCTGCCACGAGGGCAGTCTGCCCGCCTTGCCGTTGGCGAGCGCGGCCGCCTTCTTCACGTAGCCGAACCCGTGGTACACCTCCCGGGGCACCAGGTCGGGGCCGATGTCGCCGAAGTGGATCAGGGACCGCTCGGTCTGCGCTCCCCAGTACCGGTCGGCCGGCACGTCCATGACCCCCATCGAGTCCGACTCTCGCCGGTGCGCAGACTCGCTGGCCGCGATCCCCACCGGGAGATCAAGCACCGCAGGCACGTCATCGTCCATATCCTCAGACTCCCACAAGACGCCGGCACCTGGATAACATCCCTACGCATGGAGGTCGCCGCGTCATGAGCCTGTCCGCCGACGCCGTCGTCGCCGCCAGCAACGCCTGGACATGGATCCCCGACAACGCCACGACCGTAGCGACCCCGGAGTACCTGATCGTCCGCTTCCCCGACTACTTCGACCATCCGCTCGAGCTACTGCGATTCAACCCGGCCGAGGAGTCCGGCCCGGCCCTGGCGGCCGCCGTGGAAACGGCGCTCGAGCGGGCGCGCCAGTTCGGCGTCGGTGACCTGTACTGGTGGGTCAGGCTGGACAGCCCGCCCGAGGTCGCGGACGTGCTGCTGGCCCGCGGCGCGACGGCGGACGAGACGCTGGACGTGCTCGCGGTCGACCTGCGCCGCGGCCCGCCCGCGCTCCTGCCGCCGGTCAAGGAGGTGGCGCTGCGCTGGGCGACCGAGGTGGCGACGCACCGGGACGGCACCCAGGTGGGCGTCACCGTCTTCGGCGGGTCGATGCCGCCCGCGGAGCGCCTGGCGGAGGAGGCCGAACGAGACGCCGCCACCGTCAAGGCGGGCGATGGCGGCATCGTCGTCGCCTACGTCGACGGCGCCCCGGTCGGCTCGGCCGGCGTCACCATGGCCCACGACGCGGCCCGCCTGTGGGGCGGTGCCGTCCTCGAGGCCGCCCGCGGCCAGGGCGTCTACCGTGCGCTGCTCGGCGCCCGGCTCAAGTACGGCGTCGCTCACGGCGCGACGATGGCTCTCGTCAAGGGCCGCGTCGATACCTCGGGCCCGATCCTGCGCCAGGTCGGCTTCGCCGCCTACGGCCAGGAGACCTCGTACCGCGTCCCGCTGACCTAGTTCAAAACCCAAGTCAAGACCGCTCTTATCGAACGGACCCTGCGCTAGGCCGCTACCGTCCCGCGCTTCCGTTCTCCAGGCTGACCCGACCTGCCGGCTGTGCCGTCCATCCAAAACGCGGCCTGTCGCCTACGCCACCGACCCCAAACGCGGCCTGCCGGCTGTGCGATCCATCCAAAACGCGGCCTGTCGCCTACGCCACTGACCCCAGTAGGCGCGGTCGATGGCGTAGCTGACAGCGAGCGGGGCCTGTCAGCTACGCCATCGACCTGAGGCCGGTGCTTCAGCTGTTGTCGTAGTGAGTGGGCGGGAACGGGTGCTCGGCGTCGAGGCTGCCCAGCTCGCCCGCCTTCTCCTCGCGATCGATCTCGGCCTCGGCGTCCTTGTACTCGTCGCTCTGCCGGACGTCGGTCCGCTGCGGCACGCCGTCGGGCAGCGGGTCGGTGGCCGGCGGGACCTCGTCCGGGTTGAAGGCGTCCAGCCCCGCGTCGACCCGCTCGTCCTCCGTAAGCTCGGCGAGCTTGTCGTCGTCAAGGCGCTGTGCGGCACCGCCGTGCTGACGGCGGTCACGGTGAAACTCGGGTTCGCTCATGCAAACCACGCTACCCCTAACGTTTCCGCCCCGACTCTCCGGCGTCGCTTCTGCGCCGGGCGGCAGCGTACGCCGCCCGGCAGTGGGTAGCCACCGGGGTAAAGCTACGGAAGGGATATCGATGTCAGACAACATCTACTCAGTGAGCGAGATCGTCGGCTCCTCGGCCGAGGGCGTGGACGACGCGATCAAGGTAGCCATCAGCCGCGCGTCCAAGACCCTCCACAACCTCGACTGGTTCGAGGTCAGCGGCATCCGCGGCCGGATCGAAGACGATCAGCGCTGCCACTTCCAGGTCACGCTGAAGGTCGGTTTCCGGCTTGACGAGCCCAAGGCCTGAGCGGCGCCGCTCAGGGCTGGCTCGGGCGGGTTAGCTGGAGCGCGTTGAGCAGCTCAACCCGCGAGGAGATCGCGAGCTTGGCGTAGATGTGGTCGAGGTGCGCGTCAACGGTGCGCTTGGAGATGAACAGGTGCTCCGCGATCTGGCGGTTGGACATGCCCCTGGCCGCGAGGTCGGCGATCTCGGCCTCGCGGAAGGTGAGGGTCCCGGGCATCCGCCACCGGGTGCCCTCGGCGGTCGGCTCGTCGGCGTCGCTGACCGCGAACGACACCAGCTGCTCGACCGGGTGCCGTCCGGCCTCGGCGAACACGGCCTCGAAGCGCTTGCCCGCAAACCCCGCCCTGGTCTTGCCCATCGCCTCCTCGTGGACGCGCAGCAGGGCGGCCGTGCCGCCCAGCCGTCCGCCGGCCCGCTCCCAGAGCGGATCGGCGGCGCCGAGCAGCCAGGCGGCCCGCACGTGGCGGCCGGCCCGGGCGGCCAGCCAGCCGTGGATCTCCAGGCAGTAGGCCATCCCCATCACGTCGCCGAGCTCGTGCTTGGCAAGCAGCGCCTTGCTGGTGGTCTGGACGGTCTCGACGTGTCGCGCGGGATCCCAGTACATCGCCATCGCGGAGATCGCGTAGGCCCAGCCCTGCGCCCACCGCTCCTTGATCTCGCCCGTCTCGCCCGTCCTCGCCGAAACGGCGGGTCACCTGAGCGGCGTACCGGAGCGCGCCCTCGGGGTCGCCGTCCAGCTGCGACACGTGCGCCAGGTGCACGTCGAGGATGCGCAGCCCGGCGCGGTCGTTGAGCCGCTGCAGCCGCTGCTCGGCCTGCGCGCCGGCCGAGCGGGCCTCCTCGTACCGATCGGCGATCGTCAGCGCGAGCGTCAGGTAGCAGTAGCCCCGGCCGACCAGCTTCGGGTCGCCCCGTTGCTCGCCGATCTTGGTGCCGGCGGTGGCGTCCGCCACCGCCTCGTCCGCCTCGCCCTGCATGGCGCCGAGGTAGCCGCGGACGACCAGCGCCCAGCCTCGTTCCGACGACGACGGGTCGGGGAACCGCTCGAGCACCTTGTCGAGCCAGTACTTGCCCTCGCGCAGCAGGCCGGCCATGTGCCAGTACCCGTACAGGTCGATGGCGAGCTCGGCGCCATCGCGGTAGCGGTGCCGGTCCGGCGCGTCCAGCGCGTACCCAAGCGCGGCCCCGAGGTTGGCGTGCTCGCGCTGCAGCTCACGGAACCGGTCGAGCTGGTCGTCGTCGACGACGTGCTCGCCGAAGTAGCGCGCCATCGACAGGTAGCGGGTGACGAACCGTTTGCGGACGTTCTCCTCGCTGCCCGACGCGGCCAGCTCCTCGGCGCCGTACTCGCGGATGGTGTCGAGCATCTTGTATCGCGTCGGCTGGCCCGCGCTGGCGTCGTCCCTGGTGATGACCGACTTGTCCACCAGCCGGATCACCGTGTCGAAGATCTGGCCGGCGGTCAGCTCGCCGCCTGCGCACACCTCCTCGGCCGCCTCGACGCTGAAGCTCCCGGCGAAGACCGACAGCCGCGCCCACAGCGCCTGCTCGGCGGGCGTGCACAGGTCGTAGCTCCAGCCGATGGCGTCGCGCAGCGTCCGGTGGCGGGTGTCGCCGCCCTCGTTGCCGCCCGTCAGTATCGTCAGCCTGCGGTCGAGCCGCTGGTCAATGCGGTCGGCGAGCTCGGCCAGCGGCAGCGCCCGGAGCCGGACGGCGGCCAGCTCGATGGCGAGCGGCATGCCGTCGAGCCGCCGGCACAGCCGGATCACGCTGGCCCGGTTCGCGTCGTTGACCGTGAACCCGGGCAGCACGGCGGCCGCCCGCAGGGCGAACAGCTCGATGGCGTCGGTCGTCCCCTGGGCGGGGGTGTTGTCGTCACCGGGCAGGCCCAGCCGGGGGAGGATGTAGCAGCTCTCGCCGGTCACGTCCAGCGCCTCGCGGCTGGTGGCGAGCACCGTGACCTCGCGCGTCGCGGTGATGATCGCCTCGGCGAACAGCGCGCAGGCGTCGATGATGTGCTCGCAGGTGTCGAGGACCAGCAGCACGCTCTGGTCGCGCAGGTGCGTGAGCACCGCGTCCAGTTTGCGAGCCCCTGGACTGTTCCGGCAGGTTGAGCTGCCTGGCGACGGTGTGCGGGAGCAGCTCGGGGTCGAGCAGCGCCGACAGCGGCACGAAGACGACGCCGTCCCGGTACCCGGCCGCGGCGTGCTCCATCGCGCGCCGCGCCACCCGCGTCTTGCCGACGCCGCCCGGACCGACCAGCGTGACCAGCCGACTGCCGCGCAGCAGCGCTTCCACACGACACAGCTCGGCCGCCCGGCCGATGAAATCGTTGGCCTCCGAGGGGAGCCGCCCTGCTTCCTCGGTGGCGTTACCGACGAGCATGTGACCCTCATCACGTCAAGCGGGTGGGATGCGACTTATCTTACTCCGCCGCGTCTGGCGGCGCGCGCTTCGCGCGTCCCCCGTTCCGGGGTCAGGCGCCGGCTTCATACGCCGGCTTCAGGCCCGGGTCGGCCTGGACGCAGGCCGCGGGCCCGGATTCCAGGTCGTCGACGTCGGCCAGGGCGAACCCGATGATCTGGTCAAGCGGCGTGGCGGCCGCGCGTTCGCGCAGCTGCCAGTAGCGTTCCTCGCCGAGGCCGTCCTGCGCCGCCCGTTCCGAGATCCGGTGCAGCGCCACCAGCGCGGGGGTGCCGGTGTACCAGGGGCCGATCCGCTCCCACAGCGGCGCCGACCCGCCGAACAACAGCGCCGTGCGCTCGTACCGGCACTGCGCGGCGGCCAGGAAGCCGAGCGTGCCAAGCGCGTAGGCGGTGCTGCCCATGTCGCCGAGCTCGTATTCAAGCGAGAGCCCTCGGCGGGCGGCGACGGTGCCGTCGCCGAGTTCACCGCGCAGCAGATGGCCGAGCCCCTGTCCGGCCAGCAGCAGGCCGGTGGCCCAGTGCTCGCCGCCGGGCAGCCGGGCAATGCCCTCGGCGCAGCGCTCGATGGCCAGATCGGGGCGGGCGGAATGCAGGTGCAGCGCCGCGGTCTGGACGTCGATCGCCGCCAGGCCGAACGTGTCGCCGACCGAGCCGAGGCAGGGCACCGCGGCCGCGAGCAGCTCGTCGGCCTCGGCCAGGTTTCCGCTCCAGGCGAGCGTCCGGTGCAGCGTGACGTAGGCGCGGCCGCAGACGGCCATGTCGCCGAACGCGACCGCCATCGCGACGGCGGCCTCCGCGTCGCTGTGAGCGGCATGAAGATCCCCGAGCAGGGCGGTCACGTAACCGCGGACGGCCAGCACCCGGGCGCGCGCAGGCGACGGCCGCGGACACCGTTCGAGCACCCGGTTCAGCCAGTACTCGCCCTCCCGCAGCCGGCCGGACAGGCGCCAGTACAGCATCAGCGAGGTCGCGATCGCGATCGCGGCGCTGTCGTTGCCGCGCAGGCCGAGCGCGTAGTCGATCGCCGCCCGCAGGTTGGCGTGCTCACGGCTGAGCGCGCGGTACTGCGGGAGCTGGTCCTGCATGGGGTCGTCGCCCCAGCGCTGCGCCAGGGCGAGGTAGTGCGCGACCAGCCGCCGTCGGACGGCGGCGACGCGGCCGAACTCGGCCAGCCGCTCCGCGCCGAATTCGCGGAGGGTGTCAAGCATCCGGTACCGGATGCGCTCGGCCCCCTCGGCCTCGGGCTCGCCGTCGGCTCGGTGGCGAGCACGGACTTCTCCGCCAGGGCGGTCAGCGACTCGACGACCTGCGCCCCGCTCAGCTCGTCGTCCGCGCACACCGCCGCCGCCGCGGCGAGGTCGAAGGGGCCCGCGAACACCGACAGCCTGGCCCAGACCACCTGCTCGGTCGGCGTGCAGAGGTCGTGGCTCCATTCGATCGCGGCGCGGAGCGTCTGGTGCCGCGCCAGCCCGGCCCGCTTGCCGCCGGTGAGCACGTGAAAACGGTCGTCGAGGCGGCTGGCCATCTGGTCGAGCGGCAGCGCCCGCAGCCGCACGGTGGCGAGCTCGATCGCCAGCGGGATGCCGTCGAGCGCCCGGCAGACCCCGATCACGCTCGGCGCGGTTCTCGCGGGTGATCGTGAACCCGTCGACGACGGCCGCGGCGCGCTGGGCGAAGAGCGCGACCGCGTTGGAGTCCAGACGTCTCGTCGTCGACCTCGGGAACGGGCAGCGGGCGCAGCTGAAAGGTGCTCTCGGCGCGCACGCCGAGCGGCTGCCTGCTGGTCGCGAGCACGGTGACCGCGGGCGCCTCGCGGAGCACCTCGGCCGCGAGCGTCGCGCACGCGTCGACGAGGTGCTCGCAGGTATCCAAGATGAGCAGCAGCGCCCGCTCGCGCAGGTAGTCGAGGACGGCCGCCAGCTGCGGCCGGGCGTCCTCGGCAGGCAGGCCGAGGCTGGCCGCCACGGTGGACGCGAGCAGCACGGGATCGCGCACGGCCGACAGCTCGACCAGGTGCACCCCGTCGGGGTAGCGGCCCGTCGTCTGCGCGGCGACGCGCACCGCGACCCGGGTCTTGCCGACCCCGCCGGTGTCCACGATGGTGACCAGCCGCGACTCCATCAGGGCCACGCTCACCTGGGCGACCTCAACCTGACGGCCGACGAAGCCGGTCGCCTGCGGTGGCAGCGTGCCTGGTATGCGGTGGGTCGTGCCGGAAGTCATGAGACCTCACGCGCTCGGGGGAACAGCGCACAGATTACTATGCGCGCGTGTTCGGCGACAGCTTGTCGGAGCGGCTGCCCGGCCCGCGATCGCGCTCCCAGATCGTCAGCTGGACCCGCGAGGAGATGCGGAGCTTGGCGTAGATGTGGTTGACGTGCGCGTCCACGGTCCGCCGGGAGATGAACAGCCGGTCGGCGATCTCCCGGTTGGACAGGCCGCCCGCGACCAGCGAGGCGATCTCCCGCTCGCGGCTGGTGAGCTCGCTCGGCGTCCGCCTGGCCGGCCGGGCCGCCCGGGCCGGCCGCCGTCCCCGCGCGGTCATCCCACGGCAGTCCGCGGCGGGGGCACGCTCGGCAGCGCGTCATCGCCCGCCACCACGAGCGCGACGATCTGCTCGATCGGCGTGCCGGCCCCCCGGGCGTGCAGCTCCGCGTACCGCCCGGCGCCGAGCACGCGGGCGGCGGCCGCGGCCGACCGCGCGCGGTGCCCTTCCAGGCCCGCGTTGCCGCCGAGCCCGCCGACCGTCAGCTCCCAGCGCGCCTGCGCCGCCCCGAGCAGCCAGGCGGAGCGCTCGAACCGCCCGTCGTCGGCCGCCAGCCAGCCCAGCGCCTCGAGCGCGTAGGCCTCGCCGACCGGGTCCCCGAGATCGTGCAGCGCGCGCAGCGCCCACGCCTGCCGCGTCCGCGCACTCCGGCCGGCGCCCAGGCTGCCGGTAAAGCGCGAGCGCGGAGGTGATCAGCGACGTAGCCGTGGAGCCACCGCTCACCCGGGCCGAGGCCGGCCAGCGCGCGCTGGCCCGCCGCCGCCGCCGCGGCGAAGTTCCCGTCGAGCTGATGTGCCTGCCCGAGCTGGACGTCGAGCAGCGCCGGGCCGCGTCCGAGCCGGCCGCGGTGAGGCGCAGGCGCGCCTGCCCGGCCGCCTCGACCGACTCCCGGCAGGCGCCGCCGAGCCCCGAGCGCGAGCTGCAGCGCGAGGTAGCCGAAGCCGCCCGGCCCGGTCGTCGCCGGTCCGCGCGGCCAGTGCGACGGCCTCCCTGGCGTCGGCCACCGCCTCGGGCAGTCCGAGCATGGCGCCGAGCACCGCCCGGTTCGCCAGCGCGCTCGCCGCCTCGGCCGCGAGCTCCGCTGACGGCTCGGCCGGCCCGGCGCAGGACCGCGCTCTGCCAGCGGATGCCCTCGCGCAGCCGCCCCGACATGAGCCAGTAGGGGAGCAGCGCGATCGCGAGCCGCGCCGCGTCCCGTCGCCGGTCGGGCTCGGCGGCGGCGAAACCGTGCTCGAGCGCGGCGGTGAGCTCGGCGTGCTCGGCCTCGGAGTTCGCGGAGCCTGGCGGTCTGGTCGTCGGCCAGCAGGTGGCGCCGGAAGCTCAGCGCCATCCGCAGATACCGCCGCGCGTGCCGCCGCCGGCAGTCCGCCTCCTGGTCAGCCGCCGCGAGCCGTTCCACCCCGTATTCGCGCACCGAGCCGATCAGCCGGTACCTGGCGCCGGAGCCATCGCCGGGCCGGGAGTGATCGGGGCGCGGAACCCCCGACGCTGGAGGACCGTCCTCCTGCAGCACCACCGACTTGTCAACCAGCCCCGCGAGCACGTCGCCGACCTGGCCGGCCGGCACCAGCGGGCAGGCCGCCACGTCCCGCGCCGCGGCGAGGTCGAAGGGCCCGGCGAAGACCGAGAGCCGCTCCCACACCGCCCGCTCGGCCTCGGTGCACAGATCGTAGGACCAGTCGATCGCGGCCCGCAGCGTCTGGTGGCGCGGCACCGCGCCGCGCCGCCCGCCGGCCAGCACCGAGAACGCGGCGTCAAGGCGGTCGGCCAGCTCGGCCAGCGGCAGCGCCCGCACCCGGACGGCGGCGAGTTCGACCCCGAGCGGGACGCCGTCGAGCCGACGGCAGATCCTGATCACGTCGGGCAGCTCCGCGTCGGAGATCGTGAACCCGCCGACGGCGGCGGCGGCGCGGGTCGCGAACAGCTCGACCGCGCCGCCCGGGCCGGGGTCGCGGCCTGCCTCCGGCACCGGCAGCGGGCCGAGCCGCAGAACCTGCTCGCCCGCCAGGTGCAGCGGCTGCCTGCTGGTGGTCAGGATCGTGATCCCGTCGGTCTCCCGCAGCACCTGCGAGGCGAACCGGGCGACGGCGGCGGTGAGGTGCTCGCAGGTGTCGAGGATCAGCAGCAGCCGCTGGCCGCGCAGATGGTCGAGGACCGCGGCGCGGGCGGGGCGGGGATCGTGGCCGCGCAGCCCGAGGCACTGGGCCACGGTCGCCGGCAGCAGCGCCGCGTCGGCCAGGCCGGAGAGCTCGACCAGGCGGGTGCCGTCGGCGTAGCGGCTGGCCGCGTCGGCGGCGGCGCGCAGCGCGAGCCGGGTCTTGCCGACTCCGCCGGGACCGGTGACGGTGACGTGCCGCCCGCGGCGCAGCAGGCCGGCCAGCGCGCCGAGCTCGTCCGTCCGGCCGACGAACGCGGAGACCTCGGCCGGGAGCTGCCGCCGTCGGCGCCCGGCGTCAATGCCCGGCGCAGCCGCCGAATTCATCGTCACCTCACGGAGCTAGCGATTTTTACTCCGCATTATCCCTCAGCTGCGCCCTTTAACAGAAGCAGAAAAAAAGAAATTGATCTCGAACGGCCCCGGCCGTCTCTGATTCCGATACCCAATTCGAAGGAGGCGGGCTCGGCGTCCCGCATCGAATCGTGATTTAACCGGAAATGCGGCGCGCCCGGCCGCCGCCCTCGAGGGGCGGGAACCGGGCGCGATCGCGACAGGAGAGGTGCGAAGAAAATCAGCTCTCGATGATCGGCTTCGGTCGTCATCAGGTCGGGGGAGGTTTCCATCCCGGCCTTCCAGGTCGAGCGGGCGATGATCTTGCGCAGGTCGGCGCGGTCGGCGTACTTGGCGGCGATCTCCTTGACCTCCGACAGCAGCCCCTCCGACAGGGTGGTGGGCTCCAGGCCGAGGGCGAGGAACTGGTCGTTGCGGACGACGAGGTCGTTCTCCTCCGCCTCGACCCGCGGGTTGGGCAGGTAGGCGATGTCGGCCCCGGTGATGTCGGAGACCAGCTTGGCCAGGTCGAGGACCCGGTGGGTCTCGGTGATCTGGTTCAGCACCTTGGGCTTGTCGCCGGCCTGGGGCGGGTTCGAGATCGCGATCTCGATGCAGCGCACGGTGTCCTTGATGTGGATGAACGCCCGGGTCTGGCCGCCGGTGCCGTGCACGGTCAGCGGGTGCCCGATCGCGGCCTGCATCAGGAACCGGTTCAGCACGGTGCCGTAGTCGCCGTCGTAGTCGAACCGGTTGATGAGCCGGGGGTCAAGCGCCGTCTGGTTCGTCTGGGTGCCCCACACGATGCCCTGGTGCAGGTCGGTGATGCGCAGCCCGTCGTTCTTGGCGTAGAACGCGAACAGCAGCTGGTCCAGCGTCTTGGTCATGTGGTAGACCGAACCCGGGTTCGCCGGGTGCAGGATCTCCCGCTCCAGGTCGCCGTCGGGCGTCGGCACCTTCACCGTCAGGTACCCCTCGGGGATCGGCGCGGAGCCCGACCACCCGTACCCGTACACGCCCATCGTGCCCAGGTGCGCGATCGCCGCGTTCACCCCGGTGTCGGTGATCGCCGTCAGCAGGTTGTGGGTCGCCCGCACGTTGTTGTCGACGGTGTACCGCTTGGTCTTCTCCGACCGCATCGAGTACGGCGCCGCCCGCTGCTCGGCGAAGTGCACCACCGCGTCCGGCCGCAGCTCGGCCAGGATGGCGGCCAGCCGGTCGTACTCCGTCGCCAGGTCGACGCTGACGAATCCGATCTCGCGCCCCGAGACCTCCCGCCACGCCCGCAGCCGCTCCCCGATCGGCACGATCGGCGTCAGCGACTCGACCTCCAGGTCGACGTCGATCTTCCGGCGGGACAGGTTGTCCAGAATGGTGACATCATGGCCACGGTCCGACAGGTACAACGACGTCGGCCAGCCACAGAAACCATCACCCCCGAGTACGAGGACGCGCATTACGACTCCTATCGCATCAGCAGCGAATCTTGCGCCGTGACTTTACCTCTAGTGAAGAGTCTTCGTCACGCAAACCGGCGCTCACCTCGGCCGAGCCGGAGGACGCCTGCTTCTGCCAGGGGAGTGTAGCGGGAAGCAGGGGCCGCCAGCGCGGTGGAGAGGGGAGGACGGCGCGAATCGGTGACAAGAATCACTATCGGTTTTATCCAGCTATGGAGCGTGTTCAACCGTCTAGACCTCGGTCCTGGCGGCGGGGGTCAGCAGCTCGCCGACGGCCTCCACCAGCCGCGTCATCTCATAGGAGATCTGCCGGGTGTCGCACTCGGGCGCGGTGAGCACCGCCAGCGCCGAGCCGTCGCTGATCGCCTTCACGAACATCAGCCCGCGATCCATCTCGACCAGCGCCTGGATGGGCTGGCCGGCCTCCATGATCTGCGCCGCGCCCCTGATCAGGCTGGTCAGCCCGGAGGTGATGGCGGAGAACTGCTCGACCGCCTCGTACGGGATGCCCGCCGACAGCGCCAGCGGCACCCCGTCGGCGGACACCACGATCGCGTGCGCGACGTCGGCCACCCGGGTGGTGAAGTCAGTGACTAGCCAATTAAGGTCCTGACGGTACGGGCTGCTCAACGGCTCGTTTCCTCTCCTGCGTACGGTGTCCAGCCCGGCGTGCTGCCCGCCTGGGTTGCGTCGCGGTTGCCAAGCTGGAATCCGGCCAGCCGGTTGCGCGCCGCTTCCGGCGAACGGCGCCGCGGCGTCTGCTGCTGGGACGCGCTCCCCGGGCCCGGGCGGCGCGCCGAGGACCGGCGCCTCGTCGGGGTCGGGCGCGTCATAGCCGGACGGCGGGCCGTCGAACGCCATGTTCGCCCGCGGCATCCGCTGCGGCAGCCCGGCCTGGGTCTGCCGCGCGGACGGCGGCTCGGCGGCCGGGCCGCCGCCCGGCCATCCGCTCCAGGTCGGCCGAGCGCATCCCGGCGTCGGCCGAGCCCGCGGCCGACCAGTCGACGCCGGCCGGTCCCCAGCTGCCGGCCCGCAGGCGCCGGCCGCTGCCCGCCGCCCGCCTGGGCGGCGGGCGAGCCCGAGCCGGACGAGCCGGAGCCGAACGAGGCCGACGCGGCTGAAGCGGACGCGGACGACGCGGACGACGCGGCCGGAGCCCGGCCGGACGGCGTCTTGGCCGCGAACCACACCGACCGGGGCGCCGCCCCGCCGCCGACGACGGGCTGGTCGCCGCTGGTGGCGAGCAGGCTGAGGCGGTGCCGCCCGCCGCCGGGCCGGCCGGTCGTGCGCTGCCGAAGCCCCGACGTGCCGTGCGCCGCCTGCAGCGCCGCGCCGAGCGCGGGGGTGGGGTCGTCGCCGAACGCCGTGATCTCGTTGAACGTGGTGCCCTCGGGACGCGGGCGCGAGTGCATGCCGACCGTGAGCGGCTGCTCGCGGCTGGTCAGGTTGCCCGGCAGCCAGACCAGGGCGGTCAGGCCCTGCGGGTTGCCCGCGCGGAGCCTGACCCTGATCCCGTGCCGCGCCGCCAGCCGGGAGACCGCGAACAGGCCCATGTGCCGGGACACCGACACGTCCACGCCGGGCGGGTGGTCGAGCCGCCAGTTCATCTCCTCGAGCCGGGTCGCGGAGACGCCGACCCCCTCGTCGCGGACCTCGACCAGCACGCCGCCGCCGGGCGAGTCCGCCACCGACACCTGGATCTGGTTCTCCCGGGGCGAGAACAGCGTGGCGTTCTCGATGAGCTCGGCCAGCAGGTGCACGATGTCGGCCGCCGCCTGCCCGGAGACCATGATCCCGGGCTGGACCGCGAGCGACACCCGGCCGTACTGCTCGATCTCGGCCGAGGCGGCGCGGGCCACGTCCCCGAGCGGCACCGGCTCGCTCCACTTGCGGACCGGCTCCTCGCCCGCGAGCACGAGCAGGTTCTCCGAGTTGCGGCGCATCCGGGTGACCAGGTGGTCCATGGAGAACAGGTGCGAGAGCTGCTCGGAGTCGGCCTCGTTCTGCTCGAGGTTGTCGATCATCCGCGAGAGCCGGTCGATCAGCGGCACGCTGCGCCGCGACAGGCTGATGAACATCGTGTTGAGGTTGCTGCGCAGCTGCGCCTCGGTGCCGGCCAGCCGCACCGCCTCGGCGTGAACCTGGTCGAACGCGCGGGCCACGCGGGCGATCTCGTCGGTGCCCTCCACGCCGATCGGCTCGACGTAGCCGAAGCTGGCCGGGTCCGCCTCGGCCAGGTCGGTCCCGCTGGCGGCGGCCGCCACCCGCGCGGGCAGCCGGACGGAGGCGATCTCGAGCGCGTCCGTCTGCAGCCGGCGCAGCGGGTTGACCATCGACCGGGCGACGAGCGCGGTCGCCAGCAGCACGAGGAGCACCACGGCCACGGTCACCACCGCGGTCAGCACCGCCGACTCGAACGCCTGGTGCTGCAGCTGCTGGCTGCGGGTGCACGACCGCGCCGGCCAGCTGGTCGTTGACCGTCCGCATCCCGCCGACGGTCGACGACATGTCGGTGATACCAGCCGGCCGGCGAGTGCGGCCGTGTCGGTGGCGCCGAGCTATCAGGTTCTGCGCTGGCCAGCGGGAAGATGACCGTCGGGTCGCCGGCCGCGCTCACCAGCGTCTCGATCAGCTGCGCGGACTGCGGAGTTCTGGCTGGCCTCGGCGTCGGTGACGGCCGTCGACTGGGCCTGGGTGGCCACCGCGACGAACGACTGCTGGTCGGCGAACTGGAGGTCCTGCGCGGCGATGAACGCCGTCGAGCCCGCCGAAGTCGTTGAGCGCCACCGGGCCGTCGACGTTGTTGGTGCTCGTCCCGCTGCTGCCGCCGCGTCGTTGAGCGCGCTGGCGAGGAGCGCGCCGTAGAGGATCGCGCGCTGCTGCGAGGCCTGGTCCTCGGCCGCGGACAGCGCGCTCAGCGCGCGCACGTCGTCGCCCAGCTGGACGTCGCCGCTGCCGCTGGTGATCTCGTCATCCAGCGCGAACAGGATCGAGAGCATGCCCGAGTAGCTCTCGATCACCTGGATCGAGGAGTCGGTCGCGACCAACTGGCTGAGCTCGTTCTGAGGCTGAGCGCGGATGGCCGCGCGGGAGGCCGAGCAGGTACTTGATCTGGTTGAGCACCGTCGCGGCCTTGGCCTGGATGCTCGCAGGGAACCCGGAGCCGATGCCCTCGACCGGCGCGGCTCGGCGCTGGCGGCGGCGGCGTTGGTCGTGGCCTCGGCGCGGCCAGCTCCGCGTTGCTCCTGCTGCAGGTCCTGCTGTGAGCGGCGCGGCACCTGCTGAGCCCGCGTTGTCGGCGGCGGCGTTCTGCGTCCAGCATGGTCAGCGCGCTGACGCCGACGGTGCGGTCGCGCTCGTCCTCCATCGCCTGCGCCAGCGCGGTGACCTGCCGGCCGACGTCGGCCAGCTGCACCTGCGCGAGTACGCGCCGGCGGTCCCGACCGCGTCGGCGATCCGCAGGCCGCCGAAGACGAGGCCGAGCACGCTCGCCATGACGAACAGCGCTACCAGCCGGGTGGAGACCGACCAGTTGGACAGGGAGGACCGTCGCAGCCGGTCGGGTCGGGCCCGGTCCGGCCCCGCCGCCGGTCGGGCCCCGCTGGCCCCGCCCGGTCTGGCCGCGCCCTGGCCTGGTCACCAGCCCGAATAGCGGGCATGTCAGTCTGGCTGGCTCGCCGCCGCCCGGTTACGGGCGCGTCGGGGCCTCTCATCGCTCTGCCCTCGCATATTCATGTCGTAGCCGCAGGTAAATCGACATGAGCCAGTTCTGGCGCGCGCCGCAGCCGTGCTCGGTACGCGCATCTGGCTAGCGAGAGTGTAAGACTCCGCGGACATGGAGGTGTGACTAAATCGCCATATAGCGCAAAATTAGGTGCTTGATGTGCGGTATTGGTCGTCTTTTCTGCCCTGCTCGACGAAAAGGCGGCCGTTGGCCGGACCCGATTCCCCTCTGTCACGCTCGACAACTCGCAGCTCAGGAGTGCAGTAGGAATTTGATCGCGTCCAGCGCCGCCTCGATGTTGGCGACCGAGTTGGCGTAGGAGATCCGGAGAAACCCCTCGCCATGCCGGCCGAAAGCGGTGCCGGCCAGCGCCGCCACGCCTGCCTCGCGCAGCAGCCGGCCCGCCAGCTCGTCCGCGCCGACGCCGGTGCCGGTGATGTTGGGGAAGGCGTAGAACGCGCCCTGCGGCTCGACGCAGCTGACCCCGTCGATCGCGTTGAGCCCGGCCACGATCACATCGCGCCGCCGCCGGAACTCCGCCACCATGGCCGCCACGCCGTCCTGCGGCCCGTCGAGGGCGGCGATCGCCGCGTACTGGCTGAACGCCGAGGTGCAGGAGACCGAGTTGATCGCCAGCCGGGTCACCGGCTCCACCAGCGCCGCCGGGAAGACGCCGAAGCCGAGCCGCCAGCCGGTCATCGCGTACGTCTTCGACCAGCCGTCGAGCAGGATGGTCCGGTCCGCCATGCCGTCGAACGACGAGCACGCTCGCGTGCGGCTCGTCGCCGTACCGCAGCGCCCAGTACACCTCGTCCGACAGCACCACGAGATCGTGCCGCAACGCGAGCGCGGCGATCGCCGCGCAGTCGTCAGCCGTCAGCGCCGACCCGCACGGGTTGTGCGGGGAGTTGATGATCAGCAGCTTCGACGCGGGCGTGATCAGCCGGGCCAGCTCGTCGACGTCGATGCGGAACCCGTTGGACTCCCGCAGCGGCACCGGCACCGGCGTGGCCCCGGCGAACGCGGTGATCGACTCGTACATCGGGAACCCGGGGTCGGGGTAGAGCACCTCGTCCCCCGGCCCGGCCAGCGCCATGATCGTGAAGAACATGATCGGCTTGGCCCCCGGCGTCACCACCACCCGGTCGGGCGAGGTCCGCAGCCGCCCGGTCCGCTCGAGGAACGCCGCGACCGACTCGCGCAGCGCCGGGATCCCCGGCGCGGGCACGTAGTGCGTCTGCCCGGCGCGGAGCGCCTCGACCGCCGCCTCGCTGATGTGGTCCGCGGTCGGGAAGTCCGGCTCCCCGATCTCCAGGTGGATGACCCGCTGCCCGGCCGCCTCCAGCGCCTTGGCCCGCGCCAGCACCTCGAACGCCGACTCAGTCCCCAGCCGCCCCATACGCTCCGCAAGCCGAAAATCGGTCATATCGCCGAGCATAGATTCCGCCGCCCGCGCTGATAACCCCGCCGCCGGTAACTGCCCGCGCCCTGGTTGTGGCGCCCACGCGCAATAGCCCCAGCGATTGCCGAACCCCGGGGCAGGGCACGCGGCGTGGAAGACTGGGGCCATGGAGGCGGCCCCGGAATCGCTCGAGCGCGCATACCGGCAGGAGGCGACCCGGATCAGGGCCGCGCTGGCCGCGCGGACCGGGGACCTCGGCCTGGCCGAGGACGCCGTGCAGGACGCGTTCGTCGAGGCGATCGAGCACTGGCCGCGCGACGGCGTGCCCGCCAACCCGGGCGGCTGGCTGGCCACCACCGCCCGCCGCAAGGCCCTCGACCGGCTCCGCCGGGACCGGGTCGGCGAGCGCAAGCTGGCCCTGCTCGCGGTCACCGACACGTCGGCCTGCCCCGACGGCCCGGCCGCGGCGGCCGGCCAGGGCCACGGCCGCGGGCACGGCCACGGCCCAGAGCGACGCGCCCGACGGCGGGGGAGCCGACCAGCAGGCCGACGACGAGCTGCTGAGCCTGGTCTTCGCCTGCTGCCACCCCGCGCTCGCCCGGGACGCGCAGGTGGCGCTCACGCTCCGCGCGGTCTGCGGCCTGACCGTCGGGCAGATCGCCCGGGCCTTCCTCGTCTCCGAGGCCACGATGTCGCAGCGGCTGCTGCGCGCCCGCAAGACCCTGGCCGATGCCGGCGCCCCGGTCCGCATCCCCGACCCGGACGAGCTGGCGGACCGGCTGGCCCAGGTCCTCGCGGTCGTCTACCTCTTCTTCAACGAGGGCTACCTGGCCTCCTCCGGCCGCGAGCCTGCCCGCCGCGACCTCGCCGCGCAGGCGGTCGCGCTGACCAGGACCCTGCACCGGCTGATGCCGCGCGAGCCGGAGGTCCTCGGCCTGCTCGCGCTGCTGCTGCTGCACGAGTCGCGCGCGGCGGCCAGGTTCGACGGCTGGGGCCGGCTCATCCGGCTGAAGGACCAGGACCGCTCGCGCTGGAACAGCGGGCCTCGCCGCCGAGGCGACCCGCCTGCTCGACCGGGCGATGGCGATGCGCCGGCCGGGGCCGTACCAGGTCCAGGCGGCGATCGCCGCGCTGCACGCCGGGGCGGCCGACTACGAGCAGACCGACTGGCGGCAGATCCGCCTGCTCTACAGCCGGCTGGCGACGATGACCCCGTCGCCGGTGGTGCTGCTCAACCGGGCGGTCGCCACCCGCTACGCGGTCGGCCCGGAAGAGGCGCTAGCCGAGATCGAGCCCCTGCGCGCCGATCTCGAGGGCTACCACCTCTTCCACGCCCTCCGGGCCGCCCTGCTCACCGCCCTCGGCCGGGCCGAAGAGGCGGCGGCCGCGAGCGACCGGGCGCTGGCTCTCGTCGCCAACCCGGCCGAACGCGACCTGCTCACCCGCGGCCTCACGCCTGTGAAGCGAACGGTCATCCCATTTCCAGGACCGGCCGAACCTCGACCGTGATCCAGCCGCGGTCCACGCCCGGCCAGGTCTTGGAGATGTCGACGGCCTCGTCGATCGTGTCCGCCTCGATGACCGAGAACCCGCCGAGCACCTCCTTGGTCTCGATGTAGGGCCCGTCGGTCACCCCGGTCGAGCGCACGGTCTTAGCCGTCGCCGATCCCTGGAGCTGCTTCCCGGCCTCCAGCTTGCCGGTCGCGCCCCACTTCTCGTACCAGGCGCCGACCTCGGCGTACCAGGCGCCCCACTCGGGCGTGTTCGGCTTCGGCTCGTTCGGCGTGTCCATGATCAGCAGCACGTACTTCACGAGAATCTCCCTCCGCGCCGCGCCCCCAGCGGGCGCCCGCACCCACTCCACGAACCCCTGCCCCGCGATTCCGACAACCCCGCCAAATATTTTTCCCGGCAGGACGGAAACACTTAGTCGCGCGCGCTGAGCACGCGGAACTCGTTGCGCTCGGGGTCGGCGAGGACGAAGAAGGGCGCGTCCGGACCGCCGGCCGAGGTGGAGCGGCCGGGCGCCGAGCGCCTTCAGACGGCCGACCTCGGCCATCTGGTCATCGTCTGGCCCCGGCGCGAGGTCGATGTGCAGCCGGTTCTCGAGCGTCTTGGACTCGGGCACCGGGACGAAGATCAGCCCGGGGCCGCGCTCGTCGAGCGGGACGGTCCGGCTCTCGTCCGCCGTGTACGGCGCCTCGATGACGACCTCGTCCTCGGCCTCGTAGGTGACCTCCCAGCCGAGCACGCCGGCCCACCAGTACGCCTGGGCCCTCGGGTCATGGCTGTCGATGACCACGGTGTGGAAACGCAGGCTCATCCGGTCACGGCACCAGGATGTCGTGGTGGCGGAGGGCGAACTCGCGCTCGGACTCCGACAAGTCGGCCTCCTTGACCAGCCGGACCAGGTCGACGTGGCGGCCGACCGGGCACCACTGGATCCGCCAGAGGCCGAGCCTGATCGCCTTGAGCGACCCGCCGGGGATCCACGTCGTGGTGAACACGTGACCCGCGCGGCAGCGGACGAAGGAGTTGCGGCCGACCCGGTAGCCCGCCCGGGTGGCGACGATCGTGCCCGCGACGTAACCGGCGACGACGACGGCGGCGACGCCAAGCCGCCGCTTGCGCTTTGACGTTGACATGCCGTCAGGCTACGCCGATCCGCGCCGGGCGACGTGCCGTCCGCGGTCGTCCCAGGGCGGCGCCGCGTCGTCGAGGACGAGGGTGAAGTCGCTCAGGCTGCGCGGCCCCCGGTAGGTGAACGTGAACGCCCGCAGCACATCGAGGCCGAGGATCACGTCGGCGCCGAGCGTGTTCGGCTTGATGCCGGCCGCGGCCAGGTCGAACGGCGCGAACATCCCCTCGGTCGGGTGGATCTCGATGCGGACCGGATACATGTAGATGACCGCGCCGTTGACCCCGACCCGGCTGACCTCGGCCGCGCCCATCGGCTCGATGCCGAGCGACCTGACCACCTCCGGCGAGACCGCCGAATGATTCGCGCCGGTGTCGATGACGGCGACGACCTGCACGGCCGGCATCGGGGCGGGGTGGCTCGCGACGTGCGCGTGCGGGGCCGGGCGGACGGTCACGCTGGTGACCGGATAGCCGTGCGGATCAAGCTGCCCAAGCAGGTAAGACATGCCGTCCCCCTCTGTCCGGTGAACCCCGCACGCGGGTTCACGCAAGAGGTTATTGCCTCCGCGCGACGTTCAGCACCGCGCCCCAGTGCCGGGCGAGCATCCCGTCCGGCCGCACCGCCAGGCGGCGCCTGATCTCCCCGTACAGCCTCCTGCGCTGCCACGGCGCCATCGACAGGTTGCTCGAGAACGTGTCGAGCAGCCGGATGTACTCATCGGCGCTGTACCTGATCTCCCAGTCGAACCGCCGGACCGCCACCTCGGTGAACAGCCCGCTCGCCTCGATCTCGGCCCGGCCGTCCGGCAGCGTCGCCGGCGTGGGGGACACCCATCCGGCCGGCATCCCCGAGCCGATCTCGTCGTACACGTCCTGGATCTGCGCGAAGAACGGGTCGCCGCCCGACTCCGGCACCACGTGCGCCGCATCCCAGAAGGCCAGGTGCCCGCCCGGCCGCAGCAGCGACCAGGCCTTGCGGTACTTCACCGCCGGGTCGATCCAGTGCCACGCGGTGGCGGCGAACAAAAGCCCAAAACCACCAAAACCGTCATCTCGAACGGACCCCGGCGACTGTCCGGGCGTCCACGACTCGAAGCCGGCGTGGTCCACCCGCACCCGCCCGAACCCGGCCAGGTTCCGCCGCGCCTCCGCCGCCAGCGCCCCGCCGAGCTCCACGCAGCTGATCGCGAACCCCCGCCGCGCCAGCGGCAGCGTCGCCTTCCCGGACGCGCACCCGACCTCGCACAGCTCGTCCACCCCGGCCGCGACCCCGGTCAGCGAGATAAGCGCCTCATACAGCGCGTCCGGATACTCCGGCCGCGCGTCCTGGTACTCCTCCGCCACCGCGTCAAACGTCCCCCGCAGCCGCTCCCGCTCAGAAATCCCATCCACGTCAAAGAACCCTAACCCGCCCCCGCCCGCCCCCAAATCCCATTTCCCCACCCTACCAAATCCCCCACCCCCCCACCCCTCCGCCCACCCCGCCCCCGCCCCCACCCCCGCGCCCCCGCACCCGCACTCCGCGCCCACCACCTCGGCCCCCGCCCCCCCCCCGCCACGCTCAGCCCCCGCCCCACCGCCCTCGCCCCCGCCCCCGCACCCCGCCACCGCACGCCCCCGCCACGGCTCGACCCACCGCCACGGCTCCCGCGCCACCGCCACTGCGCCCGCGCCACCGCCACTGTGCTCCGCGCCACCGCCACTGCGCCCGCGCCTACCGCACTGCGCCATCGACGGTCCCCCGCTACCTCCCGCACCTCCCGCACCTCCCGCACCTCCCGCATCGGCCGGCCTGCAGGTCCGCCATGACCGTGTTCCGTTCGGGCGACTGTTTTTCGGCCACGGGCCTCAGCGTGTGGCGAAGGGGGCTCTGCGCGACCCGAAGGCCCCACGATGAGGCCCTGGCCGGTCGGGCTCGTTGCGCGTGGTGACGGTGAGGACGTTGTCGCCAATGCCCCGGCCGCCGTGCCGCCGCATCGCCGATTGGGGCCTGCGGCGGCGGTAGCCTGTGATCGCCGGTCCGCCCTCCATTGGTGATGGTCTATAGTCGACAATCGACTGATATAGCGCTATCTGGAGGAGTTCAGCATGACCGAGTCGACCGCCGGGCTGACCATCGTCATCGGCTCCTACCTGGAGGCGGACCTGGTGGCCCGGATCGCGGCCGCCCCGCCGGTGGCGCGGGTCGCCTACGAGCCCGACCTGCTCCCGGTGCCACGGTACCGCTGCGACCACAACGGGCGGCGACGCGACCTGAGCGAGGGCGACCTGGCGCGGTGGCGGTCGATCGCGGCCAGCGCCGACGTGTTCTTCGATTTCGACTGGCTCGACCCGGCCGGGATGGCGAACCTGGCCAAGAACGGGCGGCTGCGCTGGGTGCAGGCGACCAGCGCCGGCATCGGGGCGTTCATGCAGCGGACCGGGCTTGACCGCAGCGGCCTGACCGCCACCACCGCGGGCGGCATCCACGCGGTGCCGCTGGCCGAGTTCGCGGTCATGGGGGCGCTGCATTTCGTCAAGGGCGTGCCCGACCTGCGGAAGCGTCAGCAGGCGAGGCACTGGGAGCGGTACACGACCAGGCAGCTGGCGGGCCAGCGGGCGCTCGTCGTCGGGCTCGGCGGCGTCGGCCGCCGGGTGGTCGCCAGCTTCGCCGCGCTCGGCGTGGAGGTGTGGGGTCTCGGCCGCGACAACAGGACCTACGACGTCGACGGCCTGACCAAGGTCATCACCCGGCACGACCTCGACGCGGCGCTGCCCTCGGTCGACATCGTCGTGCTCGCTGCTCCGCTGACCGAGGAGACCGAGGGGCTGATGGGCCGCCGCCAGCTCGGCCTCCTGCCGCCGGGCGCGGTGCTCGTCAACGTCGCCCGGGGCCAGATCGTCGATGAGCAGGCCCTCATCGAAGGGCTGCAGGCGGGCACGCTCGGCGGGGCGTGCCTGGACGTGTTCGCGACCGAGCCGCTCCCGGCCGACAGCCCGCTGTGGGAGATGGACAACGTCATCGTGTCGCCGCACTCGGCCTCGACCGTGGCAACCGAGAACGAGGCGCTCACCGACCTGTTCATCGACAACCTCGCGCGGTTCGCGGACAACCGGCTACTGCGCAACCGCTACGAGCCGGCCGATGGGTACTGACATCCTGGAGTCGTCATGATCTCGCACCTTTCGCTGCCGGAGGCCGTTCGGCTCACGCTCCGGCGGCGAATACTCAACAACGAGCTCGCCGCGGGCGAGCGGCTCATCGAGGCGAGCCTCGCGGCCGAGTTCGGCGTCAGCCGGACCACGCTGCGGTCCGCGCTGATGGAGCTCAAGAACGACCGGCTGGTCGAGTTCTCGCCGCGCCGCGGCTGCTGGGTGGCCCGCATGACGAGGGCCGAGATCGAGGACGCCTGCTTCGCCCGCTACCTGCTCGAGTCCGGCGCGGTCACCGAGGAGCGCGCGATCATCGACGACAACCTGGTCGCGGCGCTCGGCAGCGAACTCGACGCGATGGCCGAGGCCGTCGCGGCGGGCGACCTGGCCGAGACCGTCGAGAGCGACACCCGCCTGCACGGCCTGCTCGTCGCGGCGGGCGGCCGGACCCGGCTGGCCGAGCTCTGGCACTAGCTCGACGGCCAGATGGGCGCGCTGATGCGGTCCTCGATCGAGTTCCAGGGCAGTGAGCTGGCGGATGTGGTGGGCCGCCACCGCAGCCTCATCGACGCCGTCCGCACGCGCGACATGACGCTGATCGCCGCCGCCCTGCAGGACCACTACCTCAACCCGAGGAACTTCGCCGAAGACGCGCAGGACGGTCAAGACACCAGGGAATGAGCCCGGGTCACGGCCACGACCCGGCGCTTCACGTTGTAGCGGCAATGCTGGGCAGGCGTGGAACCGCGGTCCGTTCGAAATACGGATGACCTTGACTTTGAATTTAGCGCAGACTTCGAATTTAGGCGCCGAAGCCGGTCATCTCGGCGGCCTCGTCGAGGGCGAGCTGCCACGGGAAATCGTCGTCGGCCGCGCCCGACGGGGCGCTGCCGCCCGGGCCGAGCAGGACCGAGACGCCCTCGGCCCGCAGCGCCTTAACCGACCGCGCGAACTGCGGCCGGGCGGCGAGCGGGGCGCTGACGGCCGGCAGCACGACGGTGGGGATGGCCATGCCGGTCTGCTCGGCCAGCACGGCCAGCGCGTAGGAGTCGGCGATGCCGAGCGCCCACTGGTTGAGCAGGTTGAACGTCGCGGGCGCGACGACGATCGCGTCGGGGACGCGGGACCGCGGCTCCCCGGGCGATCGGTGCACGCTGCGCACCGGTGACCCGGTCAGCGCCTCGATCGCGTTCGCGTCGAAGAACGCGAGCGCGGACGGCGTGGCGACCACCTGCACCACCCAGCCCCGCGCGAGCGCCTCCTTGACCAGCGTCCCCACGTCCGAGGCAGCCCCGGCGCCGGAGACGACTATCGTCAGCACCCAGCTCTTGCGCGCCATACATCGAGCATAGAAACGCTCGCGAAGAATGACCAGCCACCCCGCCGGCCAGCGGCCCTGGTGTTGCCACCCGGAATGGGTGACGCGGGTGCGCTCGCCGGTTCCTAGGCTCGCCCCCGGGGTAGCGGCTGCTTCCCGCGCATACGTGGAGGTTGGGCACACCATGGTCGCTGACGCTCTGCTGGCATCCTGGCGGGATACTCCCGCGCGCCGGGCGATCGTCGACTTCGTCGGCCGCGTCACCAGCGACGGCGGAGCCGGCGTACGTCGCCCCGGCCGAACGGGTGGCGGTGTTCGACAACGACGGGACGCTGTGGAGCGAGAAGCCGATTCCGATCCAGCTTGACTTCACCCTGTTCCGGCTGGCGGAGCTGGCCAACGCGGACCCGTCGCTGCGGGCCAGGCAGCCCTACAAGGCCGCCATCGAGCGCGACTACCGCTGGCTCGGCGAGGCGATGGTCAAGCACTACCGCGGCGACGACGCCGACCTCGGCGTGCTGATGGCGGCGGTGGAGACCGCGTTCGAGGGGATGAGCGTCGAGGCCTTCAGCGCCGAGGTCATGACGTGGCTCGGGACCGCCGCCCACCCGGTCCTGCACCGGCCCTACACGTCGTGCGCGTTCGTCCCCATGGTGGAGCTGCTGCGCTACCTGGAGGCGAACGGTTTCACCACCTACATCGCGTCGGGCGGCGACCGCGACTTCATGCGGCCGTTCGCCGAGCAGGTCTACGGCATTCCGCCCGAGCGCGTGATCGGCAGCGCCCTCGGGCTCGATTTTCGCTCCGGCGAGGACGACACCGAGCTGATGTACAAGTCGAAGATCGAGTTCTTCGACGACGGCGACCAGAAGCCGATGCGCATCTGGAGCAGGATCGGCCGCCGCCCGCTGGTGGCGGGAGGGAACTCCAACGGCGATATCCCGATGCTGCGCTTCGCCCGCAGCGCCGGCCGGGACGGCCTGCGCCTGCTCGTGCTGCATGACGACGCCGAGCGCGAGTTCGACTACCGCTCCGGCGCCGAGGACGCGCTGCAGCGGGCGGCCGACCGCTCGTGGACGGTGGTCAGCATCGCGACCGACTGGGCGACGGTCTTCCCGCAGTTCCCGCCCGTGCCGCGGACCAGGTCGTCGGCCGACGAGGGCGCCACCTCACGCGCTCCGGCTGGCGGGTGAGCAGACCACCGTGTGAGCAGACCAGCCGGTGAGCAGGCCGGCTCGAGCTGGTCACCGTCGGGTAACGGCTTCGGGCCCCGCCGCCCGTTAGCGATTTTGCCGGTGTGAAACCTGCCAGAATGGTCGGCTATGGTCGGGTTTGCGGTTTTTCTCGTGCGGAGGCTGCTCGGGATCGCCGTCCTCGTGTGGCTCACCACCCTGGTCGCGTTCGGGCTGTTCCGCCTCGGGGTGCCCAGCCAGCTCGCCGACGGCCAGATCGACGCCCAGCTGGGCCGGGGCGAGCCCGCCAGCTGGCAGTACATCCACTATCTGCTCCGCCTGCTGCACGGGAACCTCGGCGGGTCGATCACGGTCGGGCTGCCGGTCGACACCGTGCTGGCGCGGGCGCTGCCGCCGACCCTGTCGCTGATGATCGGCGGCATCCTGCTGTGGCTGGTGGTCGGAATCGCGGCGGGCATGGTCAGCGCGCTGCGGGCCGGCGTGGATCGACAAGCTGCTCACCGGGGCGACGCTGACGACGACGATCGTCCCCACGTTCGTCGTCTCCCTGCTGCTGCTCGCCCTGTTCTCCTACACCGCCCGATCCGGGATCCTGTGGCTGCAGCCCGGCTACGTCCCGCTGACCGGTGACCCGGGGGCCTGGTTCGGCCGGATGATCCTGCCCTGGATCGCGATCGCCGCCACCCAGGTGGGGGTGACCGCCCGGCTGACCAGGGACGCGGTTCTCGGGGTGCTCGGCGAGGACTACATCAGGACCGCGTACGCCAAGGGGCTGCCCACGCGCCGCGTGCTCTGGCTGCACGTCCTGCGGCCATCGCTGGTCTCGGTGCTGCCCAGCATCGGCATCGGCCTCGGCACGCTGCTCGGGGCGGCGGCCATCGTCGACGAGGCGTTCGCGCTCGACGGGGTTGGGCAGGCGCTGCTGCAGGCGGTCAAGTACGACGACGTGATGACGATCATGGGCGCCGCGCTGATCACGGTGATCCTGATCTCCGTCGTCAACCTGGTCGTCGACGTCTGCCAGGCCATGCTCGACCCGCGGATAGAACTGCTCTGACCCGGTGGGTTACGCTTCGCTCGTGCCCATCATCGTCCGCCTCGCCCCCGGTCGCCGCCCGCGCGGCTGCCGGGCGCCTGCGCGGCGGGTGCTCGGACGCAGGGTGCGGTATGTGATCGGCTCTGAGGCTGGTCAGGTCAACGGGATGCGATGGCTAGGCGCGCCGCGCATCGTGCGGGGTAGCTGAGGGAGATCGTTCTCCCCTGCCTCGCCGCGTGACCCCGTCCTCAGCCGCACAACCCGGGGCGTGCGCCCCGGCTCAGGAGCGCTTCCACCGTGAACAGCGAATTCTTCATCCCGGCGTTGCCGGGCCAGATCCCCAGCGCCGAGGGCTATTTCGGCGCGTTCGGCGGCAAGTTCATCCCGGAGGCGCTGGTCGCCGCCACCGGCGAGGTCGCCGCCGAGTACGAGAAGGCCAAGGCCGATCCCGCGTTCGTCGCGAGGCTCGAGGAACTGCTGGCGCACTACGCCGGGCGCCCGAGCGCGCTCACCGAGGTGCCCCGATTCGCCGCGCAGGCCGGCGGCGCGCGGGTGTTCCTCAAGCGCGAGGACCTGAACCACACCGGCTCGCACAAGGTCAACAACGCGCTCGGACAGGCCCTGCTGACCAAGCGGATGGGCAAGCCGCGCGTCATCGCGGAGACCGGCGCCGGGCAGCACGGGGTCGCCACCGCGACCGCGTGCGCGCTGCTCGGCCTCGAATGCACCGTCTACATGGGCGAGCTCGACACCCGTCGGCAGGCGCTCAACGTGGCGCGGATGAAGATGCTCGGCGCCGAGGTGGTTCCGGTCACCTCCGGCTCCCGCACCCTCAAGGACGCCATCAACGAGGCGTTCCGAGACTGGGTCGCCAACGTCGAGACCACGCACTACCTCTTCGGCACGGTCGCCGGACCGCACCCCTTCCCGGCCATGATCCGCGATTTCCAGCGCGTCATCGGCGTCGAGGCCCGCCGTCAGATCCTCGAGCGCACCGGGCGGCTGCCGGACGCGGCGATCGCCTGCGTCGGGGGCGGGTCGAACGCGATCGGCCTGTTCCACGCCTTCCTCCCGGACCCGGGCGTCCGCCTCATCGGCTGCGAGGCGGCCGGGCACGGCGTGCGGACCGGGAGGCACGCGGCGTCGCTGTCGGCGGGCGAGCCCGGCATCCTGCACGGCTCGCGCTCCTACGTGCTGCAGGACGAGGAGGGCCAGATCGCCGAGGCGTACTCGATCTCGGCCGGGCTGGACTATCCCGGCGTCGGGCCGGAGCACGCGTACCTGCACGACATCGGCCGCGGCGAGTACCGCCCGGTCACCGACGACGACGCGATGCGCGGCGTTCCGGACGCTGGCGTCGACCGAGGGCATCATCCCGGCCATCGAGAGCGCCCACGCGCTGGCCGGCGCGCTCGACGTCGGCGCCGAGCTCGGCCCGGCCGGGCTGATCCTGGTGAACCTGTCCGGTCGCGGCGACAAGGACATGGACACCGCCGCCCGCTATTTCGGTCAGCGCGAAGACGCGGCCGCCGCCCGGGGGGTCGCGCAGTGAGCGGGAACATCGAGCTGCTGGCCGGCGCCCTGGCCCGGGCGAAGCGGGAGAACCGGGCCGCGCTCATCGCGGGGATGCCGGCCGGCTTCCCGACCGTCGACGGCGGCATCGCCGCGATCGCGACGGTCCTGAGCAGCGGCGCCGACGTCGTCGAGGTCGGCCTGCCGCACACCGACCCGGTGCTCGACGGCCCGGTCATCCAGACCGCCGACGACATCGCGCTGCGCGGCGGCGTCCGGATTTGCGACGTCATGCGCACGGTGCGGGAGGCGCACCGGGCCACCGGCAAGCCAGTGCTGGTGATGTCGTACTGGAATCCGATCGCCCGCTACGGCATCGAGCGTTTCGCCACCGAGCTGGCCGTGGCCGGCGGGGCGGGGTGCATCCTGCCGGACCTGCCCGTGCAGGAATCCGCGCCGTGGCGCCGGGCCGCCGCACCCCGCGGGCTCGCCACCATCTTCGTGGTCGCGCCGAGCAGCGCCGGCGAGCGACTGCGGGAGATCACCGCGGCCGGCTCGGGATTCGTCTACGCCTCCTCGCTGATGGGCGTCACCGGCACCCGCGAATCCGTCAGCGAAGCCGCCGGCTCGCTGGTGCGCCGCGTCCGGGCGACCACGGAACTTCCCGTCTGCGTCGGAATCGGCATCTCCAACGCCGCCCAGGCCGCCCGGGTGGCCGGCTTCGCCGACGGCGTGATCGTCGAGTCCGTCCTGGTCAAGGCGATCCTCGACGCACCCGACGAGGCCGCTGGGCTCGCCGCCGTCGCCAGGCTCACCGCCGAGCTCGCCGACGGCGTCCGGCACGTCTGCGGCCGGCCCGCGCCAAGCTCCGGCGCGGTAACCAGGTTCAGTAACTAAGCCCGCCTGGCCCTTGCGCTGCCGAAGGCCGTCAGCAGCGCGAGGGCCACCGCCGCCCCGCCGACGACGCGGAGTGCGGGCAGCGGCGGCAGGCGTCGTGCCAGCACGTCATGATCGCCGCCGCTGCTCAACAGCGACCAGCGCGACCGAGCCGACATGGCCGAGCCGACCGACAGGATCGAGCCGACCGAGACGGCGGACAGGGTCGATCCGACCGAGGCGACCGACAGGGCCGAGCCGACCGACCCGATGCTGAGCACCGACCCCGCTGATCCGATCGACAGGACCGATCCGGCGCTCGCGATCGACAGAAACGAGTCTTCCGACCACAACGAGAGATCGCGCATAGCCGACATTGTCGCACCCCACCCGACGCGCCCGCACGGCACCTCTGCGCCTGGCACGCGGTCCGGCCGAGCGCACTCGAGTTTTCCGCTAGGGCGAGAGCGGGCTCACCGGTATCGGCTGAACGCAGAACGGGCACCGCGGGTCGGCGTCGCGCGAGGCCTTCGCCTGGTCGACCGGCGCGCCGCAGTTGGGGCAGTGCGTCGGCACCGCCCACGGCGGGCCCGCGCCGGCGCCCTTGCGCGCGGTCGGCTGCCCCTTCGGACGCTGCTCGCGTTCGATGTAATCGTGCAGCGCGCGTTGCTGCAGGGCGGGCACGTCGATGACGAGCCTGGCCCGGTCGGCGGCGTCGTACCGGACGGGGATCCGCGCGCCGTCGGACAACGGGAGCTGGATCTTGGGTATCCGGCCCGGGTGGCGGAGCTGCTCGGCTCCCCGGATCTCCGCCAGCCGCCGCGCCTCCTGGCTGCCCGGGGCTGGCTGGTAAAGGTTGGCCAGTTCCTGACCGAACTGGAGCGTCTGGCCGTCTTTGAAGCGGACTTCAACGCGCACCTGCGACATACCGCGGTCGGCGGCGGAAAGCTCGCTGTGCAGCACCATCCCCTTGGCGGCAGCCCCATCGCGCAGCAGCCTTTCCCGCTCGGCCTCGCTCAATTGCTCATGATGCTCGTGATGATTAAACAAAATCGAACTCCCGGTGGGCGGCTTCTTGGCTAGACGGTATTCACCGACCACTTGCTGTCTTCTTAACGACCTGCCGCGCCGCCGCGGCCGAATGCCCGGCCCGCGGCGGGCGGCGGGCGGCGGGCGGCGTAGTGACGCCTCCCCGGCCCGGGTCGGCGAAGGGCTGAGATCTACGCTGGCCATGTCACGTCTAGTGATTGAAATGCAGCTCGTGGTTAGGAACTGCCGTGAGTCACAGCTCGCCAGGCGCTCGCCGCCGGGCACCGGACCCGCGCTTGCCGATCCGGGCCGGCCGCTTGCTGCGGGTCCGCGCGATATGGGTGACCGCCCTGGTCGTGGGGTCCCTGGTCGTGGCGGCGATGTCGGCGCTGTACATCGCGTCAGCGACCGACCCGCTGGCTCACCTGCGCGGCCTGCCCGTCGCGGTGGTCGATCAGGACCGGGGCGCCGCGGCCGGAACCCAGCGGCTCCAGATCGGACAGCAGGTCGAGGCCGGCCTGCTGGCCGCCCCGGCGGTGACGGGCCGGCTGCACCTCGAGGTCATGACCCTGCCCCAGGCGGAGCAGGCCATGGACCGCGACGGCCTGTACGCCACGCTGGTGATCCCGCCCGGCTTCACCGCCAACCTGCTGACCGCGGCAGGGCTTGCCGCCCCCGGCGAGCGCCCGGGCATCGCCGCCGCCGCCCCGCAGGTGGAGATCTTCATCAATCAGCGGGCCGGGCACGGTCGGGACCTCGCTGGCAACCGGGATCTTGCAGCCCGCGCTGGCGGTGGCGTCCCGTCAGATCGGCCTGCAGCTGGCCCCCCTTGTCCCGGCCGGCTCGCAGGCGCCCGCCACCAGGCTGCTGCTGGCCGACCCGGTCACGGTGACGACCGTTCCGTACCGGCCCCTGCCGGACAACGCGGGGCTGGGGCTGACCGCGTTCTACATCGCGCTGCTGACGCTCATGTGCGGATTCATCGGCGGTGCGATCGTGAACTCGGTCGTGGACTCCGCCCTCGGCTACGCCACCACCGACCTGGGGCCGCGATGGCGCCAGCGCCAGCCGCTGCCGATCAACCGGTGGCAGACCCTGCTGATCAAATGGGGCATCATCGCCGTCCTGACGGCGGTGCTGACGGCGGTGGTGCTCCTGGTGGCCTGGGGAGTGGGCATGGACATGCCCTACCCGTGGCTGCTGTGGGTCTTTACCTGGCTGTGCGCGGTCAGCGTCGGCGTCGGGACGATCGCGCTGTTCGCGATGGCGGGCAACTACGGGCAGCTGATCGGGCTGCTGATATTCGTCTACGCGGGCCTGGCCTCGGCCGGCGGAACGGTGCCGATCGAGGCGCTGCCCGGCTTCCTGCGCGCGCTGAGCTACGTGGAACCGCTGCGCCAGGTCCTCGAGGGCACCCGGTCGATCCTGTACTTCAACGCCCAGGGCGTGGCTGGCCTGACCCGGGGGACCGTGGCCGCCGCCTCCGGCCTGGTGTTCTGGCTCGTCGTCGGGGCGGTCGTGGTGCGCTTGTACGACCGCAGGGGCCTGTACCGCCTCCGGCCCGAGGTCCTGGCGCATGTCAACCAGGCCGTCCAGGACTTCCGGGCCAAGCAGGCCGGGCCGGCCCCGCGCCCCCCGACGGCACCCGGCCGCCCAGCGACGAGACCGGCCCAGGCCCTCAGGCGGGAGGCCGGGGCGAGGGAGGCGGCTGAGGTGGCGGGGAACCAACGGTCCGTTCGGCAGAAAGTTCTTGATTTTCCCGAACGGTCGCGGGGTGACTGCCCGCCCGCCTGCGCATCACCAGGTCGGAGCGACGACCGGGGCGGCTGGTCAAAAGGTCGTCGCCGGCTTGTGTGAAGCTCCAGCCCGCTGGGTATGCCTCCGGCACGTCTACAGACTGCCTGTCGCTGGTAATGACACCAGGCAGTTAGCGTTTTTCGAGAACTTAGACGAAATCCGTGATTGACCGCCGGGCACACTGAGTGCAGCAGGCTGAGCCTCGATCGGTGGGCTATCTCCGGGGAAGAGAAGACAAGGACATGACCGAGTACATCGCCGGAGTTCCGATTCCGGACACCCGCCTGGTCGCCGATATGACCGAGCTGGCCAAGGCGGACGAGCCGCCGCTGCTGTTCCACCACTCCCGCCGGGTGTACCTGTTCGGCATGCTGCAGGGGCGGCGGCGGGGCCTGTCCGTCGATCCCGAGCTGTTGTACGTCGGCGCCATGTGCCACGATCTCGGCCTGACCGAGAAGTACCGGAGCAAGGACCAGCGCTTCGAGGTCGACGGCGCCAACCAGGCGCGCGCGTTCCTGCTCGGCCACGGGATCGGCGAGCGGGAGGCACGTCTTATCTGGACCGCGATCGCGCTGCACACGACGCCCGGCATCCCCGAGCACCTGGAGCCCGAGATCGCGCTGGTCACGGCCGGCGTCGAGACCGACGTGCTCGGCATCGGCTATGACGATCTCGACCCGGCCGACATCGGCGCCGTCGTCGCGGCGCATCCCCGGCCTGACTTCAAGCGGCAGATACTGGCCGCCTTCGCCAACGGGTTCTCCGACCGGCCCGACACCACCTTTGGCACGGTCAACGCCGATGTCCTCGAGCACTTCTCGCCCGGCTTCCGCCGGACCGACTTCGTCGAGGTCATCGAGTCGAGCTCCTGGCCCGAGTAGCAAGCCGCGACAACCAGCCTGATGAGGAGACACCGATGCCCAGGAACGTAGCCGATGGCATGTGGGAGATGCTGGTGGCGGCGGGGGTGCGGCGCTGCTACGGGATCGTCGGCGACGCGCTCAACCCGGTGATCGACGCGCTGCGGCGCAACGGCTCGGTCGACTTCGTGCACGTCCGCAACGAGGAGTACGGCGCGTTCGCGGCCGTCGCCGAGGCCCGGCTGACCGGCACCCCGGTCGCGGTCTGCGGCACCGCCGGACCGGGCGTGGTGCACCTGGTCAACGGCCTGATCGACGCGCGCAAGGAGCGCGCGCCGGTCATCGCCATCGCCGGCGACGTCGAGTCGTCGCTGCTCGACACCGAGGCGCTGGAGGAGCTGAACCCGTACAAGTTCTTCGACACGGCCGCGCTGTACATCGGGCGGCTGGTCAACCCCGAGCAGTTGCGGCCGCTGGTCAGCACCGCGATCACCACTGCCGTGGCCGAGCGCGGCCCGGTCGTGATCGCGGTGCCGGGCGACGTGGCGGTCCGCCACGCGCCCTCGGTCCCGCTGCGGGTGCCGCTGCCCGCCACCACGATCGGCGCCGCCTCCGAGGGGGACGTGGCCGCCATGGCCGTCCTCATCGACCAGGCGGAGACGGTGGCCATCTTCGGCGGTGACGGGTGCGCGGAGGCCCAGGACGAGGTGCGCGCGCTCGCGGCGCGGCTGAAGGCGCCGGTCGGCTACAGCCTCAAGGGCAAGGCGTGGCTCGAGCACGACAACCCCAACGCGGTCGGCATGACCGGGCTGCTCGGCTACGGCGGCTGCCACGGCGCGATCAACAACGCCGACCTGCTGCTGATGCTCGGCACCGACTTCCCGTTCAGCGAGTTCCTGCCGCACCAGACGGTGAAGACGATCCAGGTCGACCGCGACCCCGGGCACATCGGCCGCCGGGCGCCGCTCGAGCTCGGCGTGATCGGCGACGTCGCCGCGACGCTGCGCGCGCTGGCGCCGCAGGTGGCCGACAAGCGCAGCGACCACTTCCTGCGCGAGCACGTGGCGCAGACCGAGCGGTGGCGCAAGCGGCTCGGGCACTACGTCACCAAGGGACCGGGGATCAAGCCGATCCGGCCCGAGTACCTGGCGGCGCTCCTGTCCGAGCTGGCCGACGACGACGCGGTCTTCACCGTCGACACCGGCACGCCCTGCATCTGGGCCGCCCGGCACGTCGAGTACGGGCCCGACCGGCGGATGCTCGGCTCGTTCACCTGGGCGTCGATGGCGTGCGCGTCGCCGTACGCGTTCGGCGCGGCGATGGCCTTCCCCGGCCGGCAGGTGATCGCGCTGTGCGGGGACGGCGGCTTCACCATGGGCGGCCTCGGCGACCTGCTGACCCAGGTCCAGCGCAAGGCCCGGGTCGTCAACGTGATCATCAACAACGGCATGCTCGACTTCGTCAACCTCGAGCAGCAGGAGGCGGGCATCGTCCCGTTCGGCACCGAGTTCACCAACCCGGACTTCAGCCAGGTGGCCACCGCCCTCGGCGCCCGCGGCATCCGGGTCGAGGAACCCGGCGACCTCCGGGCCGCCCTGCAGACGGCCCTCGCCCACACCGACGGGCCGGTCGTGCTTGACGTGGTGGTGGACCGCTACGCGCTCTCGCTGCCCTCGCACGTGCCGGCTAAGACCGCCGAGGGCTTCACCCTCAGCCTGGCCAAGCAGGTCCTGACGGGCAAGATGGACGACGTCGTCGAGACCGTCGAGCACAACGTCCGGCTGCTGTAACCGGCGCCCGCTGCCGCCTAAGCGGTCGGGCTACGTGCCAAGTGCGCGTTTGGGCTCACTCTTGCCGGCCCAAAAGCGCGCTTGGCACACTGGGACCCCGGGGGCGGCGACACGGGCGGGAGCGAGAAGGCAGGGGGCCTGCGGTGAGCGCGCCGACCAAGAACATCGGGCCGGCGCTGGCCGGCGCGGCGGCGTGGCTGGCCCGCGGACGGCCGGTCGACTGCGCCCGGCTGCGGCGAGCGCTGTGGCCGATAGCGCAGACGGCGGTCGCCGCCGGCCTGGCCTACTACGTCGCGCACTCGCTGGTCGGCCACTTCCAGCCGTTCTTCGCGCCGATCGCCGCCACGGTGTCGATGAGCACCAGCACCGACCTGCGCGCGCAGCGCGCGGTCCAGCTGGTCGCGGGGGTGCTGCTCGGCATCGGGATCGGGGCGGTCGTGGCGGCGCTGCTCGGCACCGGCCCGGCGGCGCTCGGGGTGGCGGTGTTCGTCGCCCTGTGCGTGGCGCTGGCCATCGGCCGCGGCTTCATCGCCCAGGGCGCGCTCTTCTTCAACCAGGCGGCCGTCGCGGCGATCCTGCTCCTGACCGTGCACACCAGCGCGGAGGGGACCGGCCGGCTGATCGACGCGCTGATCGGCGGCGGCATCGCGCTGGTGTTCAGCCTGCTGCTGTTCCCGGCCGATCCGGACCCGGTGCTCCGCCGGGCCTCGCAGTCGGTGTTCGCCGCGTGCGAGCGGGAGCTCCGGTGGCTGGACGAGTTTTCTCACCCGCCCGGTGTCCGGCGGCCAGGGCTGGCTACTACCCGCCGCCCAGCGGATCGGCCGGGCGGTGGACGAGTTCGATCGGGCCCGCGCCACCGCGCGCGAAATCGTCCGTCTCGCCCCGGGGCGGCGATCGGCCAAGGCGGCGGTTGCCCGGGCCGAGCAGTCGGCAGCGGATTTCGTGACGCTGACCAGCGCCGTGCTCACCATCGGCAGCCTGGCGGTGGCCGCCCTCGAGGACGGGGAGCCGCTTCCGGCGCAGCTGAGGGAGTCGATCGCGGCGCTCCGGGCGGCGCTGGCGACGGCGGCCGAGGGCGGCGTCCCCGGCGGCCCAGGCCCGGCCGCCACCGCCGGGGCGGCTGCCGCGGCGGTGGCAGCCGCGGGGGCCGCCGCCGGCGCGGAGCACGCGCTCCCCGCATCGATCAGCAACGCGGCCGTGATCGCGTCGCTCGCGGCCCGGTGCGCCGCCCTGACCGGTCGCGCGGCCGACCCGGAGGCCGGCCACGGGCAGCGCTAGAGCGCGGCTCGTGCCCGGGTATCGCATCTCCGCATCATGATGCCTAGGTGCTGACGGGTCCCGTCAGGACCTGAGGCCCCCGAAGACGAGGTCGAAAAGGCGGCGGGCCCGGCTCCTCCAGTCCGAGTTCGGGTCGATCTCCCACAGGCCGGCCAGGCTCAGCAGCACGTCGTCGGCGTCGAGTCCCGGCCGCACGGAGCCGGCTTCCTCGCAGGCCGACAGCAGCCGCGCCAGCGCGGTGACGATGAGCTCGTAGGTTTCGGCGTAGAGCGGCGTCTCCGAACTCGTCGCGCTGCCGAGGGCCGAGGCCAGCCCGTGCTTGGTCATCGCGTACTGCGCCAGCCGGTCGACCCACTGCCGCAGCGCGTCGACGGGCGCGGAACCCGCCAGCAGCTGATCCGCGCCCTCGACGAGCTGCTGCACCTCCTGGCGGTACACCTCGAGGACCAGGTGTCCTCGGGTCGGGAAGTGGCGATACAGGGTGGCGTTGGCGACTCCGGCCCGCTTCGCGATCGAGTTCAGGGATGCGTCGGCCGACTCCGACAGGGCGTCAAGCGCCGCCGCGAGGATCGCCTCGCGGTTCTGCGCCGCATCGGACCGCTGATGCCGAGGGGTTGCCAAGCGGGGAACTCCCCGGTTAGTGTGACGGTACCGGGGAGTTCCCCGCTACCTCCGAGGCTACGTCACGAGCCCGAGCGCCGGATCGCAAGCCCAGCCGTCAGGAGCCTGACCATGTCCATTCACACCGAGCTGAGCCCGGCCGAGGCGGCCGACCGCCTCGCCATCCGGGAGCTGTTCGACGCCTACGCCCACTGCGCCGACACCCGCGACGCCGAAGGCCAGAAGGCGCTCTTCACCCCCGATACCCGCTTCGCGGTCTACCTCGGCGGGGAAGGCACGGAACCGAGCTACGTCATCGACGGGCGCGAGGGGCTGACGCCCGTCTTCGACGACCTCAGGCAGTACCAGGCGACCACGCACTTCAACGGCCAGAGCACGGTCACGCTCGACGGTGATCGCGCCACCGGGCTCAGCTACACGATCGCGCATCACCTCTACACCGTCGACGGCGTGCGGATGATCATGATCGCCTCGCTCCGCTACCGCGACACCTTCGCCAAGATCGATGGAGCCTGGCTCTTCGCCGAGCGCAACCTGCTCCTGGACTGGAGCGAGACCCGCCCCTCGCCGGGCGCGGGCACAGCGGGGTAAGACCTGCCTACTGGCCGGCCGCGGCGGAATATCGGTCAGCGCCGAGCGGACCCTGACCGGGGGAGTGCGCCAGCGCCCGCAAGATGAGCTCGGTGACGGCGTCCAGCGGTAGCGCGGTGGAGTCGATGACCAGGTGGTAGTGGCGCGGGTCGGCCGGATCGGCCTGGTACAGCCGGCGCACGTAGGTGTCGCGGGCCCGGTCGGCCGCCTCCAGGTGACGGCGGGCCTGGTCCACGCTGATCCCCTCGATAGCGGCGCCCTGGACGACGCGCGCTTGCGGCGGCCCGTCGAGCCGGACGTGGAACCCGCGGCCCTTGCCGAGCACCACCGCCGCGCCCCGGCCCAGGATCACGCCCGCGCCGGCGTCGGCCAGCCGGCGGATGTCCTGTTCGCAGTACCGGCGCAGGTCCTCGTCCTGATGCCGGGACGGCGGCGCCGACTGGGTCGGCCCGGCTGGCATCGCCGCCGTGAGGCAGGCGAGCAGCCAGCCAGCGGGCGTCAGATTCGACTCGTCCCGCGTCAGCGGCTCGACACACGGCCCGGCCGCCCCGACCCCGCCGGCGCTGTTCGTCGCCCGCTGCACGAAGGGGACGCCAAGCCGCTCCGCCAGCGCCGGGGCGACCACGGCGCCGCCGGCGCCGTAGGAGGCCGACACGGTGACCAGGCGGACCAGATCTGAAGTCATGATCTCGTCTCCTTTCCTACTTGCGCTTCATCGCCGGCGTCTCATGCGGCGACGGGAGCGGCGGACCCGCTGCGCCTCTGGATGAGCACGCCCGACCGCAGCACCAGCGCGCACACGACGGCGGCGCCGGCGAAGATCGCGGCCGATACCCAGAACGCGACCACGTAGCTGTGCACGGCCCCTTCGGCCTGGGCGACCGGGCTGGTGCCGTGCGTCACCAGGTAGCTCGACAGCGCGCTGGCGGCGATCGTGTTGAGCAGCGCGGTGCCGATCGAGCCGCCGACCTGCTGGCAGGTGTTGACCATGGCCGACGCCACTCCGGCGTCGGCCGCGTCGGCGCCGTAGGTGGCGGTGTTCAGCCCGCATCCGAACACCAGCCCGAGCCCCAGGCCGACGATGATCAGCCCGGGCAGGATCCAGGCGGCGTAGTTGGTGTTCACGGCCAGCTGCGAGGCCAGGATCACCATGCCGCCCGCGGCGAGCAGCAGCCCGGCCGGGATCAGGATGCGGGGGCCGAACTTGGGCATGAGCAGCTGGCTCGAGGTGGTCGACGACACGACCAGGCCGCCGATCAGCGGCAGGAACGCCAGGCCGGTCACCACCGGCGAGTAGCGCAGGACCTCTTCCAGGTAGTAGGTGAGGAACAGGAAGACCCCGAACAGGCCGATCGCGGACAGCCCGATCGCCAGGTACGCGCCGCCCCTGAACCGGTCGAGGATGATCCGCAGCGGCAGCAGCGGATGGGCCACCCGCCGCTCCACCATCGCGAACAGGGCGAGCAGGATCACCCCGCCCACCAGCAGGCCGATCGTGATCGGGTCGTCCCACCCCTTGGTATCGGCCTCCGCCAGCCCGTAGACGAAGGCGACCAGGCCGGCCACGACCAGCACCGTCCCCGGCACGTCGAGGTGCACGCTGGGGTCGCGGGTATCACGGCTCAGCAGCCGGATCGCGGCCGCGACCGCGATCACCGAGAAGATGACGTTGACGTACAGGCACCAGCGCCAGGACAGGTACTCGGTCAGCACGCCGCCGAGCAGCAGCCCGATGGCACCGCCGGCTCCGGCGATCGCGCCGAAGATGCCGAACGCCTTGCCCCGTTCGGCCGGGTTGGTGAACGTCACCGTCAGCGTGGACAGAGCGGCCGGCGCCAGCAGCGCGCCGAACGCGCCCTGGATCGCGCGCGCGATGAGCAGCATCGTGAAGTTCTGCGCGGCCCCGCCGAGGGCCGAGGCAAAAGCGAAGCCGACGATGCCGATGATCAGCATCCGCTTGCGGCCGACCAGGTCCGCCAGCCGCCCGCCAAGCAGCAGCAGCCCGCCGAAGGCGAGCGAGTAGGCGGTCACCACCCACTGCCGGTCGGCGTTGTTAAAGCCCAGGTCGTGCTGGGCAACCGGCAGCGCAATGTTCACCACCGTGGCGTCGAGCACCACCATCAGCTGTGCCAGGCAGACGACGCCGAGGATCCACCAGCGGCGGGAGTCGTCTGCCGCGACGCCACCATCCGCTGCCCGAGTTGCCGCCGATGCGGCCGTCGCGCGCTGCGCTTCCTGTGCCATGAAATACCCCTGGAGGGAGGAGTACCCGAAACGCGCCATTCGCAACAACCGGCCGGCCATGGAGGCGGCCGCCGCGGACGACGCAGAAACCTGACGCCCAGCCCGATTCCTCCGCGCCCGCGACCGAGTCAGTACAGGTATGACGAATCAACTGTTCATCGATCCCCACCGGAAAGGCCGTCCGGCCGACCTCGCGCGGCGGGCCGCCGCCGGGATCCTCTCCGGGCCGCACCTGTCGGTCCTGACGACCGTGAACGCGGACGGCTCGCCGCAGGCGTCGGTGATCCTGGTCAAGCCGGACGGCGACGACATCTACTTCAGCACGATCAAGGGCCGCCGCAAGACCGAGAACATGCAGCGCGATCCCCGGGTGAGCCTGCTCGTGCACAGCCTGCCGGGCGCGGACGGGGAGATCACCTACGCGGTCATCTCGGGCCCGGTCGAGCTCACCGACGACCCGGACGGCTCGTTCCACCAGGTGATGTACGACCTGCACATGGGCGGCGCCGCCGCGCCGGTCGAGCCGGGGGCGGAGCGGCTGATCGTCCGGCTGCGCCCGCAGCGCGTCTACGCCCCGCCGTCCTTCGTCGCCGGGTCCGAGTAGCCCTCGGCCAGGGCGTCGCGCAGGCTCTCTCGCAGCCCCGAGGTGCATGGCGTTTCGGTCGTCCCGGCGACCGAAACGCCAATCGCTACCCCCGCCGCGACCCCGGCGCGAACACGTTCCTGATCGCCCTGACCGCCAGCGCGACCAGCACCGCCGCCACCCCGATGCGGGCCCCGACCGGCTCCGGCTCGACCGCCGCCGTCGGGCCGGGAGCGGCCGACCCGAGATGGGCGGCCAGCCGCAGGTCGTCATCGCTGTCCGCCTCCGTCAGCATGCCCCGCTGCTGCAGGTAGTACAGGAGGGCGAAGCCGGGCACGACCAGCACCACCGCCAGGCCGGCGACGACGAATTCCGCATCCAGGGAGGCGGTCGGCGCGCTGCCCGTGGGCAGCGCGAGCGAGGTGGGGAACAGGTAGGGGTACTGGGCCAGTCCCCACCCCCAGACCACCGTCGCCACCGCGATCGCGGCCGTCGCCCGCAGGATCAGCGGGTGGTACCAGCGCAGCCAGAGCATGCCGAGCACGGCGATCCCGGCCGCGATCGAGACCGCCACCAGCGGCAGCGAGATGCCGGTCAGGCGGTGGTAGACATACGGGGAGCTCGTCGACAGCTCCGCGAACGTGGCCCCGGCGAGCCCGCCGGTCACCGCCCCGGCCGCGGTCGCGCGCAGCGCGAAGTAGCGCATCAGGCGGTGGCGCCCGCGCTGGCGCGCCTCGAGGACGAGGAACACCGCGCTGACGTACGCGCAGGCGGCGACGAACAGGAACCCGGTCAAGATGGCGGTGGGCGACGTCCAGGCCGCCAGCACGTTCCCGTTCGGGTGCACCGGCACCTGCCCGGTGGCGACCGCCCCGACCACGGTGCCCATGAAGAACGGCGTGAGCAGCGAGGAGGCCGCGAAGGTAGCGCCGGTGAGCTGCTGCAGCCGCATCCGCTGGGCGGTGTGCCGGAAGGCGAACCCGGCCCCGCGCAGGACGATGCCGAGCAGGGACACGCTCAGCGGCACGAACAGCGCCGTCATGATGGCGGCGAACGCGGGCGGGAACGCGGTCCACAGCAGCACCAGGATGAAGATCAGCCACACGTGGTTGGCTTCCCAGACCGGGGTGATGGACTCGTCGATGAGCTCCCGGGGGGCCGCGCCGCGCTCGGGGCCGCCCGCCGCCAGGTCCCAGATCCCGCCGCCGAAGTCCGCCCCGCCGAACAGCGCGTAGGCGGCGAGGACGACGAACAAGATCGCGGCGACCGCGATCGTCTCCGGCGAGGGGTTCACGGCCCGTCCGCCCGGCCGGCCGGCGCCCGAGGCTCAGCCCGCGACGCGCCCGCCCCCACAGCCCCCGCCGGAGCCGACGAGGGGCCGTACGGCACCTGCTCGGCGTCCTCCTCGCCGGGCCCTTCGCGCCGCCATCGCCGCGACATGATCATCGGAATGCCGATCGAGACCACGGTCAGGATCGCGTACAGCGCCAGGATCACCGCCAGCGTGACCGTGACCCCGCTCGACGGGGTGACGGCGGTGTTGACCAGCAGGACCCGGTACACGATCCACGGCTGGCGGCCGACCTCGGTGACCACCCAGCCCGCCTCCATCGCCGCCACCGCGGCGACGCCGGCCGAGCGCGGCCGGCACCAGGAACCACGCGGTCATCAGCACGCGCCGGTGGAACCACCACCACCAGCCCTGCCACGCCGCCAGCACGAACAGGAAGAAGCCGATCCCCACCATCAGGTCGAAGCTCAGGTGGATGAGCGTGTCCAGCGGCGGCTGCTGCGCCGCGGGCACGCTGTTCAAGCCGATGACCTGGGTGTGCGGGTTGAACCCGACCAGGATCGAGTCGAACGCCGGTATGGAGGTCCCGAGGTAGACGTGGCCGTTGATCAGGATTCCGCCCAGCCATTCCGGAGCGTCCTTCTGGGTCGTGAGGACGTATTCCATCGCCGCGAACTTGACCGGCTGGTTGTGCGCGATAAACCGGGCCATGACGTCGCCCATCATCACCTGCAGCGGGGCCGCGATCCCGGCGATCGTGAACGGGATGCCGAAGCCCAGCCGGTGGTAGCGGTCCCGGCGGCCGCGCAGCAGCCCCACCGCGTACACGCCGGCCACCACGAACCCGGTCACCATGTACGCGGCCAGGAGCATGTGGGTCGCCTCGTACGGGGTCGACGCGTTGAAGAACACCGACACCGGGTCGACGCTGCTGATCTTGCCGTTGGTGAGCGTGTACCCGGCCGGCGAGTTCATCCACGAGTTGGCGGCGACGACCGAGATCGCGCCCAGGATCCCGGACACCACGATCGGCATCCCGGTCCACCAGTGCGCCCACGGCGACAGCCGCCGCCACCCGTACAGGTACACCCCGACGAAGATGGCCTCGAGGAAGAAGAAGATCCCCTCGAGCGAGAACGGGAGGCCGATCGCCGCCCCGTACCGGCCCATCAGGCCCGGCCACAGCAGGCCCATCTCGTACGACAGCACGGTCCCGGACACGGCCCCGACCGCCACCAGCACCGCCATCACCTTCGACCACCGGCGCGCCAGCAGCATCGCCACCGGGTCGTTGCGCTTGATGCCGATCCACTCGGCGGTCATCGTGACGGCCGCGAACGCCACCCCGAAGCACGCGAGGATGATGTGGAACCCCAGCGACGACCCCATCTGCGACCGGGCCGGCACCGGATTGACGGCACTCACGGCCAGAACGTGCGTCATCGTGCCTAGCACGCGCCCCCCTTATGCCCGCACCGCGGCTGCGTAACGATCACGCTAGGTGTACCGCTACTACACTGCGGGTACACGCGAGAGAACCCGCAACGTTCTCGCAGAAATGGCATCCGGACGCATGAGCAGCAGAAACGTCGGCGCGGTGACCCTGGTCATCCTGCTCGGGCTGGTGATCGGCGTGCTCGGGCTGGTCGAGGCCGACCTGTACGCCGTCGGGGTGCTGATCCTCACCCTCGGCGGCGTCGGCGCCGCCGCCCTCGCGGGCGAGTACCTGATCCGGTTCCTCCGCACCCACCTGCGCAGCGACGACTAGGCGCAGCGGCGCCGTCGCCGCCGAGCACACGGTGCGGGCGATCGCGGCGTAGTCCCGGATCAACGGGCTGCGGCGCAGGCTGTCCCAGGCCAGGCAGACCTGATTCGGCGCGATGTCGTCGACCAGGACGTGGCTGATGTCCGCGCGGGTGTAGAACGTCGCGGTCGATAGCGGCAGCACCACGATCCCGTGCCCGGCCGCGACGTGCTCCAGCTTCTCCTCCACGGTCCGGAAGAACGGGATCCGCCCCGGCGGCCGCCCGTCCCTGAGCTCAACGGCGATATCGCGCCATTCGGGCACGGCTTCCGGGTCCTGGAGGAGATGCTCGGCGGCCAGGTCGCCCACCAGGACCGAGTCCTTGCCCGCCAGCCGGTGCCCGGCCGGCACCACGGCCACCCGCTGCTCGCTCAGCAGCGGCTCGATCGTCAGGTCGCGCAGGTCGACTGGCAGCCGCAGGTAACCGACGTCCACCGTCCCGTCGTGGATCACGTCGGTCTGGTTGATCCAGTCGGTCCGCAGCACCTCGACCGTGACCTCGGGATGGCACCGGGAAAACTCGCTCACGGCCGGGGTGACGATCAGGCCGGGCATGAACCCGACCGTGAAAACGCGCTCGTCGGCAGCGACGTCCGAGATCCGGCGCCGCGCCGCGTCGGCCGCCGCCAGCAGGGCGCGGCCGTCCTCGAGCAGCGCCTGCCCGGCCGGAGTCAGCCGGGTCGCCCGCTTGTTCCGATCGAACAGCTGGACCTTGAGCTCCTGCTCGAGCGCGCGGATCTGCCGGGACAGTACGGGCTGGGCGATATGCAGCGCCTGCGCGGCGCGGCCGAAGTTCAGCTCCTCGGCCACCGCCACGAAATAGCGCACCTTGCGCAGGTCCAGGTCCACGGCACGCTCCCTCCGGCTCCCGCTGCCTCGACGTGTCGGTGCCTTCAGGGTACGCCGATGCCATCCATTCATCCCGAACGGTCGCGTCGTTCCCTTCCCCGCGCCCGTGACACCCTCGCCAACTTGACATACAGCCAAGGAGTGTTCACAATCCTGCCATGGATGTGAGCGCTCACAACGACGCCGACCCGGACCCCGGCGGTGCCGGCGCCCAGCCCCTCAACATCTACGACGTGGCCGGCGCGGCCGGCGTCTCCTACCAAACCGTCTCCCGGGTGATCAACGGCGCGCCCAACGTCAAGCACTCCACCCGCGAGCACGTGCTGGCGACCATCACCCGGCTCGGCTACCGGCCGAGCCGGGTGGCCCGGGCGCTGGCCGGCGGCCGGGTCCAGTCGGTGACCGTGCTGACGTCGGACACCACCCTGTTCGGCCACCGGTCCGTCCTGCAGGGCATCGAGGAGGCCGCCCGCGCGGCCGATTTCGCGATGGGCGTCCGGGTCATCGAGTCCGAGCAGCCGGACGCCGTCCGCGACGCCGTCGACCGCTCGGTCCTGCGCGGCTCGGCGCTGATCGTGGTCGCGTTCGACCGGGCCGGCACCCAGGCGCTGAGCGCGGTCCCGTCCGGGGTACCCATGGTCGGCATCGTCGAGACGCCGACCGGGCACGAAGGCGACGGGAAGCCCTGGGTCTGGATCGACGACTGCCAGGCGGCGGCGGAGGCGACCGCGTACCTGCTCGGCCTCGGGCACGCGACCGTGCACTACGTCTCGATCCCGCCGCTGTCGGACGCGACCCCGCGGCGGCTGGCAGGCTGGCGCTCGGCCCTGGAAAGCGCCCGGGTGCCGGTGCCCGAGCCGATCCAGGCGGGCTGGCATCCGCGATCGGGCTACACGGCCGGCCAGGCGCTCGCGGCCGATCCCGAGGTCACCGCCGTGCTCTGCGGGAACGACGACCTCGCGCTCGGCGTGATCAGGGCGATGCGCGAGGCCGGTCGCGCGGTCCCCGGCAGCGTCAGCGTCGTCGGCTTCGACGACATCCCGCAGGCGGCGTTCCTGACCCCGGCCCTGACCACCGTCCGGCTGGACTTCACCGAGCTCGGCCGGGCCTCCTTCGATCTGCTCAGAGAGCAGACGGGCACCGCCGCGGTCGACCGCCCCCGCCCCGGCCCCGAACTGATCATCCGCGAGAGCTCCGGCCCGCCGCCGGCCGGCTAGCCCCAAGCCCGCCGTGATCACGAAGGCTTTTTTCTTAACGTAAATAATTCGTGCTATGCGCACGAAAAGTCTTCGCCATAAAAAATATTTTCGTAACGTGAGTCGCTCCAGTGGCCGATGCCACATCGACCGCCCCCCGACCGCGGGCGCGGCGGCTCGCGCTAGCCTCTCGCGCCGCCAGCGCGGCTCAGCCCGAAGCGGGCGGTGACCCGCAGCAGCTGCAGCGCGAGCAGCGGCAGCCCGAGCAGCAGCAGCGGCGGGTCGATCCAGGCAAGGATGGCCGCACCACCGATCACGGCCGCGAAGAGCGGTCCGGTCGTCAACGAGTTCCTGATCCCGAGCCGGACGCACCCCGTCCAGAACTCGGCCGCCGTGCTGACGGCCCCCGACCCCGGGATCCCGCCTGACTCACCCGGTCCGTCGGGTCCGTCGCCCTCTCCAGCCCGTCCAGCTCCCGTGCCGACAGCAGGAACACGTAGCCCAGGGCGCTCGCCGTGACCAGCAGCGCCACCGCCGCGAACCCGAGGGCCAGCCGGTTGGCGGCGCCCGGGCCGGCCGCGAAGTGCCGCACCTCGATCACGCCGAGGGCGGCCGCCGCCAGCGGCACGCCGACCAGGAGCGTCTGCCTCGCCCACTCGGCCCGGAAGCCGATGACGAACTCCCGCACCACCTGGTCTTCCCCGTCCCGCCGCCAACGGTCCAGCGCGAGCGTGGCCGCGCTGACCGCGGCGGGCAGCGTGACAATCGGCAGCGAGAAGACGAGCAGGGCCAGGTTGAGCGCGAGGAAGTTGAACAGCGCCGCCAGCGCGGCCATGATCCGTGTCCCGAGAATGCCGGTCAGCATGCTTCACCCCTTCGTTCCGGTGAGCGCGATCCCCTGGATGAACGTCCGCTGGGTCAGGAAGAACAGGATGACGATCGGCGCGGTCGCCGCCGTGGCCCCGGCCATCACCCACGCCCAGTTCGTCGTGTAGTCGCCGAGTATCAGGTCAAGCCCGAGCGAGAGCGGATAGGAGTTCTGGTTGCTGATGTAGATCAGCGGGCCCAGGTAGTCGTTCCAGCAGTAGATGAACTGGAACAGGATGACGGTCGCCATGGCGGGCTTCGCCAGCGGCAGGATAATCCGGCTGTAGATGAAGAACTCGCTGGCGCCGTCGATGCGGGCCGCCTCCGACAGCGACTGCGGGATCGTCATGAAGAACTGGCGCAGCAGGAACGTGCTGAAGACCGAGCTGCCGAAGAATGTCGGCACCTCGAGCGGCAGGTAGCTGCCGATCCAGCCGAATCGCTTGTACATGACGAACAGCGGGATCAGCGTGCAGATGAACGGCAGGATCATCGTCATCAGCATCACGTAGAAGAGGGCGTCCCGGCCGGGCCACTTCAGCCGCGAGAAGCCGTACGCCACCAGGCTGCTCGATATCAGCACGCCGACGATCGTGATGGCGGCGTAGACGAACGTGTTCAGGAAGAACCGCCAGATGGGCAGCGCCGCGAACAGCTGCGGGTAGTTGGACCAGAGCAACGGGCGCGGCCACCACACGACCGGAAGCTGGAGCGCCTGCCCGGCGGTCTTGAACGAGGTGCCGATCATCCAGATCAGCGGGAGCCCGAAAACGCAGCTGAGGACGATCAGCACGAGGTGCTTGGACGCGCTGGAACCGAGCTTGCGCAGTGTCTTGCGCATGCCGCTGCGCGACCTGATGGCCGCGGCTTTCTGCGTGCCGGGCGCAGTTGTTATCAGGGGTTGCGGTGGTGCGCTTCGCATCTGCTCAGTCACCGCTCTTCGTTCTCATAATAGACCCATCTCGACGACGTTTTAAGCAATACGACGGTGACGATGAGGACCAGGATGAATAGCAGGAATGCCATCGCCGAGGCATATCCGAGGTGCAGGTACTGGAATGCCTGCTGATAGTAGTAAGTGACATAAAACATCGTCGAGTTGCCCGGGCTGCCGGGCGGGGTCTCGATTACCTGGGCCTGAGTGAAATACTGGATGGAGAGCACCAGCGACAAGATGACGTTGAACAAGATGATCGGGCTGATCATCGGGATCGTCACGTAGCGCAGCCGCTGCCACGGCCCCGCCCCCTCCAGCGCCGCGACCTCGTACATCTCCTTGGGCACGCCCTGCAACGCGGCCAGGTAGATGACCATCGGCTGGCCCATGCCCCACAGCCCGAGCAGGATGAACGTCGGCTTGGACCAGGTGATCGAGAAGAACCAGGCCGGGCCGTTGACGTGAACGTCGGCCAGCAGCGCGTTCACGATGCCGAACGACGGCTGGAAAATCCAGACGAAGATCAGCGAGGACGCCACCACCGGCACGATCGACGGAATGTAGAACAGCGTCCGGTAGAACGCCTGCCCGCGCACGTTCATGTTCAGCAGTATGGCCAGCCCGAGCGCCACGATCGTCGAGAACGGCACCTCGATAATCGTGTAATAGAACGTGTTGAAGAGTGCGGTCCTGAACGTGGCGTCGTGAATGAGCGCGTCGAAGTTCGCCAGGCCGGTGAAGGTCGGATTCCCGATCCCGGTGAAGCTCGTGAAGCTGTAGTACAGGGTCGCGAAGAACGGGTAGAGGTAGAACCCGCAGAACCCGATGATCCAGGGGCTGACGAACAGCAGCCCGAGCCATAGCCGGCGCGACCCGGGTGACCGGAGGGCCGGAATGACCGCGCGGGTTGTCATCTGCATGTCTACCTCTACCTCGATCGCCTCGTACTCGTGGAGTTAACTGCGTGACATGGTCAGCCGCCGGCCCCGCTGTTGGCCTGCTGGTCGATATAGGCCAGGGCCTGCTGCGGGGTCTTGCTGTGCTCGGCGATATCTTCGGTCGCGGTTGCCTCGGCGGTCTCGAACTCCGACTCTGTCGCCGTGAGGGTCGGCGCGACCGAGGCCGAGCTCGACATCTGGCTCACGAACACGTTCAGCCACGGGTTGGCCTTGAGCCAGGCCTGGTAGGCGGGCTGCTGGACGATCGACGGCGACGCGGGCATCCAGCCGCCCTTCGGGTCCATCGTCGCGGTGAAGGTCGCGTTGTTGTATCCGGCCAGCCACGCGGCGAACGTGAACGCGGCCTGCGGGTTGGCGGCGCCCTTGGGGATGATGTTGTAGTTGCCCTGGCCGAAGGTGCTCGGCTGGCCGACGGTGCCGGGGAACGCCACCACGCCGAAGTTGCTGTTCATGCTCGGGTTGGTGACCGGGATGTTCTGGGCGCCCTCCCAGGGCCCGTCCATGTCGAAGCCCATCTTGCCCGCGACAAACGGGTCATCATCGCCGCCCGCGACCGCCCCGTAGGCGGCCTGCATCGCCTCGACGTCTGAGAGCGGGTAGTTGTCGTACTGCGCGAGCCAGTTCGCCTCGGTCGTCGCGGCCGGGCAGGTCTCGAAGCTGTACTTCCCGGCCGAGTCGAAGCAGTTGACCGCGCCGAAGAAGCTCCCGTAGTACTCGAAGCCCGCGTTGCCCCCGGCGTCCGGGTCGAAGCCGATCTGCTCGAGCTTACCGCCCGAGATCTTCCACTCCTTGGCCTGGTCGGCGTAGAGCTGGGCGAGCGTGGTGGGCGGCGCGGAGATGCCCGCCGCCTTCAGCATGGACTTGTTGTAGTAGAGCGCCCAGGAGTTCATCGACATCGGCAGCGCGTACAGCGTCCCCTTGTACTCGCCGCCCTGCAGCGCGATCGGGTACTCCCACTTCTCCAGCCCGGAGTACGTCCCGGTCAGGTACGGGGACATCGACTGGATGGTCCCGTCGGCGGCGTACTCGCCGAGGACCGGGTTCCACTCGGTGAACACGTCCGGCGGGTCGCCCGCCGCGATCTCGGACAGCAGCTTCGCGTCCCCGGTGGCGCTGGGGATGTTCGAACTCGGTCACGTGAATGTCGGGGTGGGTCTTGTTGAACTCGGTGACCATCTGGTTCAGCAGGGTCAGGGTGTTGCCCGACCACATCGTCTGCCAGGTGACGTTCACGACCCCTGACGCTCGATCCGGTGCTGCTGCCGGTCGACGTTGACGACGCCGACGGGGCGGCGGGGCCGCCGCAGGCCGCGAGGGTGAGCACGGCGCTGGTCGCGAGCAGCGCCGCGGGCGTCGTCCAGCTTCTTGCCCGGCGTCTGCCCGGGATGTTCTCGGTCACGAGTCGCTCCGTTTCCTGGTGCTCTGCTGTCCGTATCAGTTGCTCTTCTGTTGTTGTTGTTCTTCTGCTGCGGCTCACAGTTCGGGGTGGACTTGTGTGAGCGCTCACATCCATGGAAGGATTGTGACCGCTCACAATTTGATCGTCAAGGGCGCCGCCGTCACGATTTAACGCTCGTGGTATGCGGACGACCCGGACCGGGCAACGAGGAGGCTCGCTTGGCGAGCTCAGCAGAACCACTGATCGGCGTACTGGACGAGGCCCTGGACCTGCGGATCGAGGTGGGTCCGGACGCGATGGCGAGGATCATCCGGCTGGCCGCCAGTACCGCCCGGGAACCGCCGACCAGCAGCGCCCTCGAACCACGGCCGGCCGACGCGGCGCTGCCGCTGCTCGACGTGGTGCTGGCCGGCGAGGGAAAGGCCTGGTCCGGCGACCGCTACTGCGAATCGGAGGCCGGGGGACGGTTCCGCTACGTCGGTCACGATCGGGCCGACCTGCCCGGGGGATGGCGGGAGCTGCGGGTGGACCTGGCCGACCCGGTCAGCGGACTGCGGGCCGAGGTGTTCTACCGCGTGCTGGCCGGGCAGGGCGCGCTGCGCTGCTGGGTGCGCCTGACCAACGGGGGCGCCGCGCCGGTGACGGTCGAGTCGGTGACGTCGTTCCTGTGCGGCGGCCTGTCGAGCGCCCCCGTGGGCACCCCCGGCGTCGCCCCCGGTACCCCCGACGACCTCGATGAGCTGGACGTGCTGTGGGCCGAGAACGACTGGCTGGCGGAGGGCCGGTGGCAGCGCCGACGGCTCCGCGACGCGCTGCCCGACCTCAATCGCCACGTTCACGGGGCCGATCCGCGCGGCCGATTCGGCCTGACCAGCGCCGGCACCTGGTCGTCGGGGGTGTACCTGCCGATGGGCGCGGTCGTCAGCCGGCGCACCGGTCACGCATGGGCCTGGCAGATCGAGCACAACGGCGGCTGGCACTGGGAGACGGGGGAGTGCACGCACCGGTATCCAGCCGCCGGCCCCGGTCCGCACGGCCGTCACGCGCCCGCCGGGTCGGCCGCCGGCGCCTACGTGGCGCTGCTCGGCCCGGCCGACACCGAGCACGCGTGGCACGTCACGCTGCCCCCGGGCGGCACCTTCACGACGGTGCCTGCCGCCGTCGCCGTCAGCGCGGGCGGGTTCGAGGGGGCCGTCGCCGCCCTGACCGCGGTCCGCCGCGCGATCCGCCGGCCGCACGAGGATGCCCGGCGCCTGCCGGTGATCTTCAACGACTACATGAACACGCTGATGGGCAACCCGACCACGCAGCGGCTGCTGCCGCTGATCGACGCGGCGGCCGAGGTCGGCGCCGAGTACTTCTGCATCGACTCCGGCTGGTACGCCGACGTCGCCGAGAGCTGGTGGGACACCGTCGGCGCGTGGAAGCCGTCCGCCACCCGCTTTCCCGACGGCATCGGCGAGGTGCTTGACCACATCAGAGCGGCCGGGATGGTGCCCGGCCTGTGGCTCGAACCCGAGGTAGTCGGCGTGAACAGTCCGGTCGTCATGCAACTGCCGCCGGAGGCGTTCTTCCAGCGGGACGGCAGGCTGGTGACCGAGCACGGCCGGCACCACCTCGACCTCAGGCACCCGGCGGCGGTGAAGCACCTCGACGAGGTGGTGGACTTCGTGGTCGGCGACCTCGGCGTGGGCTACCTCAAGCTGGACTACAACATCGAGATCGCGCCCGGTCCCAACAGCGGCGGGCTGAGCCCCGGCGCGGGGCTGCTCGAGGCGAACCGCGCGCAGCTGGACTGGCTGGACGCCGTCCTCGAGCGGCACCCCCGCCTGGTGCTCGAGAACTGCAGCTCGGGCGGGATGCGCACCGACTACGCGCTGCTGTCCCGTTTCCAGCTGCAGTCCACCAGCGACCAGCAGGACCCGCTCCGCTATCCGCCGATCGCGGCGGCGGCCCCGGCCGCCATCGCCCCGGAGCAGGCCGCCAACTGGGCCTACCCGCAGCCGTCGTTCACCGACGACGAGATCGCCTTCACGCTGTGCGGGGCGATGCTGGGCCGCGTCTACCTGTCCGGTCACCTGGATCAGATGACCCGCGAGCAGCGCGAGCTGGTGGCGGAGGCGGTGCGGGTGCACAAGGGACTCCGCGGCAGCCTGGCCAGCGCGCAGCCGTTCTGGCCGCTCGGCCTGCCGCGCTGGACCGATCCCTGGATCGCCCTCGGCCTGCGCGCCCCCCAGGCCAGCTACCTGACCGTGTGGCACCGGGGCCCGTTCGACGCCGGGACCGGGGGCGGGACCGTGACCGGAACGGCGGCCTGGACCGGGACCGGGACCCAGCTCGGTATCACCCTCCCCGTTCCGCACCTTAGCGGCCGGCCGGTAACCGCCGAGGTGCTCTACCCCCGCTCAGCCGGGCGCGGGAGCCACCTGGGACGACGCCGCCGGCACCCTGCGGGTGGATCTTCCGCGCTTCCCGTCCGCCTGTGTCATCCGGCTGGGCGCGCGGTGAACGCGCGCTCGACTGTGACCCATCTCCCCTTGCCGGTTAATGGTTCGACCAGCACTCTGGGTGTGGGCGCGCCTAACCCTCCCCCTGCGCCCGGCCGGTCGGCACCTGGCCTTCGCCGCCAGAGAAGGAGAATCGCATGACCACGGCCCAAGAAGGCCAGATGACGCCCGCCGCCCGCCGGAAGTTCGTGCGCGAGCACCGGACGGCGATCTTCGGATACGGCCGGAAAGACGACGGGCCCGCCATGACGGTCCTCTACTACATCATGGACGGCGATGACCTTCTGATCTCGACCATGCTGGCCCGCGGCAAGGCCAAGGCCGTGCAGCGCAACCCCAAGGTGTCGCTGTGCGTCCTGGACGAGAACTGGCCGCCGACCTACATCACCCTCTTCTGCGACGCGGTGATCGAGGCCACCGTCAGCGACGACCCGGATGCGGTCGCCGACCTGCTCCTGCGGGTGCTCGAACTTATGGCGGGCCGCGAACTCGACGCCTCCGCCCGCGAGCACGCCAGGGAAATGGCGATCAAGGAGGAGCGGGTCGTGGTCCGGCTGAAGCCGTACGCAAGCTTCATGACGCCGCCCCGCCACATCAGCCGGCGAACAGGACCTCGAAACCCTGACCCACTGGACCAGCTCGTCCCTCCCCTGGGACGCGGAATAGCGGCCAAGCTGGCTACTTGGGTGGTCGGCCGAGGTCGGGGCGGATAGGCGCGATGGGCGACACCGGGTGCCGGCGCGGGCCCGACCACAGGGCCGGCACGGCGTAGACGGCGGCGCCCACCGCATAGGCGGCCCGCTCGTAGTTGACCCGCCATCCGACGAATTCCGGCCACGCCTCGGCCGGATCACGCTCGATCGGGAAGTCGACTTCTCGCATCCGGGCGATCGCGTCGAGGAACTCCGCATAGGTCAGCGATATGCCGGCATCCTGGTCGGGCTCATCGGGGATGTCGAAGCCCATCGCCCGGGCGACCCGGTTGAAGCACTGGAACCCACCGCGCAGGCACAACCGGGCCGGTATTACCGGCGCGGACTCGGGGCTCAGGACCAGGAACAGCGCGGCCGAGTCGAGCACGGCCAGCAGCGAGGTAACCCAGGACGACAGCGGCTGCGGCGAGCGGAAACGGACCAGCTGCAGGTACGTGGTGTGGCTCTCGGCGACGTCGGCGGCCCAGCGTTCCCACTCGGCGTAGAGGCCCGGCATCGTGTCCAGGGTCGACATGCCCGACCCGAGCCCGTAGTGGGTGCGCGCGAGCAGTTCCGGGCCCCAGGACGGGAAGCCGCCCCGCGCGTTGAGCAGCGCGACCGCGGTTTCCCTGCGGTTGAAGGCCGCGTACAGGGTCGGCAGGTAGGAGATCTGCAGCGCGATGATGACCAGGCCGGTCGCCGCGGCCAGGAACACGATCACGGCCGGCGCCGTCCCGGCGGGCACCGCGAACCCCAGGGTGAACAGCGAGGACCCGGCGTCGACGAAGGCCGACGCCACGCCGCGGATGGCGAACGGCCACAACAGCAGGGCGTACCCGACATACGCGACGACCAGCCACGTCGCCAGCTGGCCGAGCAAGATCGCCGCCGCCTGGGTGGCGAGCAGCTGGTCGCGCCGCCTGGAATCGGCGGCGCGCGACACCACCAGCTGGTAGGCCCCGTCAACCGTCCGGTCCACCCACCGCGTCAGGCGGCTGCCGACCGAGCGGGTGACGACCAGCGTCCCGATGAGGCTGGAGACCGAGGTGAGCACCAGCAGGCCGCCGATCACCGCGGCCACCACCCGGCCCGCCAGAGGCACCACCATCGGGTCTGCCCCACCTCCCCAGCGATGCGAACCTCGATCCCGGCCCGGTAGAACACACGGCGGGAGCATTCACACTGATAGTCGGGCGCCGATCCTGTCGTCACCTGTTCAAGGTGATCCGCGATCGGGACACGGGCGGAAGAACCTATTGCATGTCCGTTTCGTTCAAGACCGCGCTAGCCTGGCGCGCGGATCATTGTCTGGAGCGCTCCGGCCAGCCAATGAGGAGGACCATGAAGCCGCGCATCCATGTCATCACCCTTGCGGTCGCCGATCTCGATCGGGCCCTCGCGTTCTACCGCGACGGGCTCGGCTTCCGGACCGAAGGCCTGATCGGCACCGAGTTCACCGGGGACGAGACAACCCCCGACGGGACCACGGCCGTGTTCCACCTCGACGGCGGGCTCATGCTGTCGATCTATCCGCGCTCCGAGCTCGCCAAGGACGCCGACGTCCCGCTGACCGCGGCGAAGCCGGGGGAGTTCAGCATCGGGCACGCGGTCGCCAGCCGGGCCGAGGTCGATGAGGTCATCGCGCAGGCCAGGGCGGCCGGGGCGGCCGTCACCGACTCACCCCACGACCGGCCGTGGGGCATCTACTCGGGGTACTTCCAAGATCCGGACGGCCACCTCTGGGAGATCATCTGGAACCCCGCGCTCGACCTCACCCCGGCCTGAGCTGCACCAGCGGGCGGTAGCCAGCCCGGATCGCCGCCACGGTGGCGCGGGGCGTCAGCACCGCGGCCGGCCCGTCGAACTGGTCAATCCGGTCGGTGTACCCGGCCGGGGTCCAGCGGCGCAGACCGCCGTCATGTACCAGCCAGAACTCGTCGTCGTGGACGATGAAGACGCCTTCTGGCAGGTCGCTGAGCAGCGCGGGGTAGGTGACGCGGGCCCCGTCGACGAGGCGGCGCTGCCGGTGCAGCACCCGGTCGATGTCGTCCGCCGCCGGTCTCGCGGGCAGGGCGCAGGGCCGCCGTCCAGGCCGTCAGGAAGGACTGGTAGGCGGCGTGGCGGCATTCCGCGCAGGGCCGGTGCCCGGCCGCCAGCGCGACGGCCTCGTCGAGGAAGAACAGCTCGGTGTAGCGGCGGGGCCGCAGGATCGGCCGCCGGCGGCCGCGGAACTCCAGCACGCACACCAGCCAGCGGCGGACCTGGTAGCGCCGGACCAGGGCCAGGTCGTCGTTGTGGAGCACGCCCCGGTTGCCGTACATGGTCGCCGCGGTGCTCGGTGGCGATCAGCTCGCCCGCGGGCGTCACCCGGTTCCGCAGCGGACGGTCCAGTCCCGCGAGCCGGTCGCCGTCGGCCGCGCTGCGGGCGTTCAACGGTCATAATTCCAGTGCACCACTGGATGACCGGGCCGTCTGGCGGTTTCCGGACGTGGTCTGGTCTGGCCTGGGCTATCAGCGCCGCTTATAGCCGCTAGCGGCAAGGCAGCGAGCCGGAAGGCAATGCCCGGGCCGCTACGTCAAGTTGTGGTCATCCGCGGGGCCGTGAGAGCGGTCGCTCGCCAACGACATCAGAGACCAACAGCAAGGGAAGCGGCTGAAATGAGTGACCTGAAGGGCAAGACAGCGCTGGTGACCGGCGGGAACAGCGGTATCGGCCGGGCTGCGGCGGTGGCGCTGGCGAGGAATGGCGCGCACGTCGTGCTGTCCGGCCGGGACGCGGTCCGCGGCGAGCGGGCCGTGGCCACGATCCGCGAGGCCGGGGGGACCGCGGACTTCGTCAAGGCGGACCTCGGGGACGAGGCCAGCGCCCGCTCCCTGGCCCGGGAGGCCGAGAAGCTCGGCGGCGGGCACGTGGACATCCTGGTGAACAGCGCCGGGGTCTTCCCGTTCGGCCCTACCCACGAGGCGACCGGGGCGGACTTCGACTGGGTGTACGACGTCAACGTCAAGGTGCCGTTCTTCCTGGTGGCGGAGCTGGCGCCCAAGATGGCCGGGCGCGGCTACGGCTCGATCGTGAACGTCACGACGATGGTGGCGGAGTTCGGGGCCCCGCAGATGGCGCTCTACGGGTCAAGCAAGGCGGCGCTGGTGCTGCTGACCAAGTCCTGGGCGGCGGAGTACGGGCCGTCGGGTGTCCGGGTGAATGCGGTCAGCCCGGGACCGACCCGGACCGAGGGCACCGCGGGCATGGGGGAGGCACTGGACCAGTTGGCGTCCGCCGCCCCGGCCGGGCGACCGGCGCTGCCGGAGGAGATCGCATCGGCGATCGTGTACCTGGCCGGGGACGAGGCGAGCTTCGTCCACGGCGCGCTGCTGCCGGTCGACGGCGGCCGAGTCGCCGTCTAAGCCGAGCCGCAGCCAGCGGGCACGATAAAGAGATGGAGATACGCGAGCTGCGGGCGTTCATCGCGGTCGCGGAGGAGGGCAGCTTCTCCGCCGCCGCCCGCAAGCTGCACGTGAGCCAGTCCGCGCTGTCGCAGACCATTCGGTCGCTGGAACGCCAGCTTGGCGTGCGGCTGCTGGAACGGCACTCGGCCGGGGTAAGCGTCACCGATGCGGGCGGCCTGCTGCTGCGGGAGGCCCGCGCGCTTCTCGCTCAGCACGACCGGGTGCTCGCCGCGGTCACCGGCCAGGCTGCGGCGGGCCCCGCCACCTTGCGGGTGGGCGTGCCGCTCGAGCTGCCCGGGAGCGTGCTGCCGAGGGGGCTTGCGGACATGGGCGCGGCCTTCCCGCAGACCCGGGCGGAGATCAGCCATGCTTCCAGCGCCGCCCAGCTGGCGGCGCTGGAGGCCGGCGACCTTGACCTGGCCCTGGCCAGGGAGTGCCCGCCTGGTCCCGGCTACGACGCCGTGCTGGTGGCCGAGGAGCCTCTCGGCGTGCTGCTGTCGCCGGCCTGGCCGCCGAACGGGCCGGTCACGGCAGCGTGTGGCTGCATCAGCTGGCGGACCTGGAATGGGCCGGGTTCTCCCGGGCTGAGTCTCCCGCCTGGCATGACCAGGTCACCGGCACGCTGCGCAGCCATGGCATCGACGTCCGCGACCGGCCCGGGCAGGGTGGCCAGGGCCTGATCGCCGAGGTCAAGCTCGCCGCCGTCGGCACCGGCCAGGCGTTCGCGCTCGCACCGCCGGGCTGGGCCGGCACGATCCCGGACGCGGTCACGTGGTGCCCGCTGGTGGGCAACCCTCTCATCCGCCGCACCTGGGCCGTCTGGGCCGACGACTCACGACGTCGCGACCTCGCCGCCTTCGTCGCGGCCCTCGATATCACCGCCGCCTAACGCATGCCCGTCGGCCACTCGAATTACGTCTCCACCGGGCCTGTGAGGTGGGACCACGCGACCGTTCGGGATGGGGTTTGTGGATCTTGTTTATCGGCTCCCGACGCCCCCGCGTCGGCCGATTCTCACCCCTGTAGGGCGATGCCGACGGCCACGTGGCGTGTTTGCCTGGCACCGCCGAAGCTATCGGTAATGCGTCCAGGCCAGCGGAATCGCCCGGTGCGGCCTAGAGGGAGCGGCTATGACAGCGACGACTGATGGCGCGGCCGGAAGGTCTAGCGCGCGGGCTCATGACTGAGGCTCCAGCGGGCTCGGACCCGCTGGCTGTTAGGAGCGCTCTGAAGACGCCCCGGGCGGCCGCGCTGGCCGGCATCGTCTTCTCCGTGCTTCTGATCACGGCGCTCACCCTGCTGAGGGTTTCGGTCCCGGCTAATCCTGCCGTCGCCGGCGGGTGGCTGACCGATTCCGGGAAAAGAGCCGCCGTCGCGATCGGGCTGAACCTCATCCCGTTCGCCGGAATCGCCTTCTTGTGGTTCATCGGGGTGATCGGGGACCGGATCGGCGCGCACGAGGATCGCTTCTTCGCGACCGTGTTCCTAGGCAGCGGCCTGTTGTTCGTCGGCATGATGTTCGTGGCCGCGGCCTTCGCCGGCGGCCTATCGCGGGCACGTCCTCATCCGGCTCCCCGGGGGCCGACACCCTCGGGCTGGGCCGCAACGTCACCTCGATCTTGCTGAACGTCTACTCGATGCGGATGGCCGCGGTGTTCACGCTGACGACCGTGACCATCGCGCGCCGCACCGCGATCGTGTCCCGATGGCTCACCGCTGCCGGGCTCGCGACGGCGGTGGTGCTGCTAGTCGGCGTCGGCATCTCACCCTGGGTGGAACTGCTGTTTCCGGCCTGGATCCTGGCAGTAAGCATCGAGATCCTCGCGTCCAGTCCGAGGCCTCGCCGACCCCACCGAATCGACGGCCAGAGCTGATCAATGCCTGGCGGGTACGCCAACTGCGAGCTGTTTCATCGGCTTCTAGAGGACGTTAATGGCGCGGGCGATGACGAGGGCGGCCAGCGCGATCGAGCAGCCCGCTTCGAGCATCATGAGCAGCTTGGCCCATGGCTTGATCGCTGATATGTCGGTCGGGCTGATCGCCGTGGCGGTCCAGAAGGCAAGCGAGAGGTAGTCGACGAATCGGGGCACCCAGTTGGCGGGCGCGTACTGCGAATGCTGCATCTCCGGGAAGACAAACGCCGGGTTCCGGTCCGGATGGTGTGCCCGGGCGGCGGCGCCACCGCGATCGAGGTCCCAGTACCAGAGCCCGAAGGCGATCACGTTCGTCGCCCAGACCACGCCGCCAGCGGCGAGCAGACCCCCTGGGTGAGCGGCGAAGAGCTTGTTGTTGGTCAGGATCTCCACGATGAGCCGGACGGCGGCGAGGAGGTTCGCCAGCGGTCAGGAACGCGATGACGACGCCGGTGACGATCCGCAGCCAGGTTCTCTGCCTGTCGATCCGGCCCGGGTCCCCGACGATGAGCACGGCCAGCAGCCCGAGGAGAACGGCCGGGGCCACCCAGGCTGGCTGGATCCGGTAGCGAGCCGGCAGAGCCACGTGCAGGCCGGCGGCGACGATGATCGCCAGAGCCACCGGCCACCAGTGCTCGCCCCGCTCGGCAGGTGCGGCGAGCTCAATCCCGGGGTCGCGGGCCGGCCCATGTTCGGTGGTCATATTCGATGATGAAGCAGCGACCTCGCGGTGAACTCATGCCTACAGGGTGAATCCAACCGCTACCCCGCGCTCCAGACGGCGACCCGCGAGAGCCACGCGGTGGACGGGAAAACCAGCGGCCCGTTGCACGAGGGGCAACTGTCGTTGGGGCCGTCCTGGTTCTGGAAGATCAGTTCCTCGTTGGCCGTTGTGGGCAGCGGAACCTTGCCGATGAACGTCTTGTTGTACCAGACCTCGACCTGCTCACCCGTCCGCAACATGGAGACTGTGAGCCAGCCGGTGGAACTGGGGCCGAGCGGCCCGCAGTTGCTGACCGAATTACCGCTGGCGTGACCATTTGACTGCAGTTCGCCGTAATGCGTCTGCTCGCACGAGCGGCCTTCCTGCCCCTCCAGCATGTCGATTTCGCCGTTGTTCGGCCATGGCGAGCCCGTCGACCAGAACGCAGGCCAGTTAGCGGTGTAGCCGTTCGGGCCCGGCGGGATGTACACAAGCCCTTGAACGAACGAGTTCGGCCCGATCACCGCATCCGAGGAGATGACCTCAGCCCACTGGTCCTCGACCGGTGACCCCGACCCCGAGCCCGTAGCTGGAGCTGACCGACACGGTGGCACCACCCCCGGGCTGGGTTACCCAGTCGCCCATGCCCTGCGTGGTGAAGTCATGAGCGTAGGTCACCTGGTAGCCCGCGGGCGCGCTGACGGAATGCGGGAATGGAGGCGCTACCAAGGCGGGGCTGCTGAAGCCGCCCGCTGAAAAGAAACCCAAGGCGGCGATACCCGCCGCAAGGACGCTGGCCATGACGGTTTTCACTCTCCCCGGTAGCGCCGCGATCTGCTTATATGCGTACTTAAAGGTGTCGCGTCATCCCTCCTGCGGCTCTTCCCCGATGACCCAGACGCGCGGAGCACCATGGCCAATCGCTCGGGCGACGGCACCCGTCGTTCACTCGCGGGAACGCGGCGATCCGCCGCCTGGACGGCCGTGCGTCAGCGGGCACCGTGGTACGAGGCACTGCTCTGGCTCCGGCTCCACCTTGTAGAGACTGGTTCCCGGTAGCGGCACGGTCCAAGCTGGCATGCGTCCCGAGTTCTGTTGCTGCTCTGCAGTCGCTGTCCCTGCCGCCGGGCCCTGACAGCACCTGCAGCCGGGCCACGGTTCTCGGGGGTCAGAATGTGATGACTGCCCGGCCGCGGAGGCCGCCGGCTTCCATCAGGAGGTAGGCCTCGACGGCGCGCTCGGGCGGGTAAAGGCCGGCCACGCGCAGCTGTAGATGGCCCGCTGTTACCTGGTCGGCCAGCTGCCGCAGCCAGGCGGTGTTGTGCATGGCGTTGCCGACGCTGACCGGCTGGACGGTGATGCCTCGGCCGGGTGCCGCGCCGCCGCCCCAGCCGCGCACGACCGCGATCGCGCCGCCGTCGCGGATGGCCGGTAGCACGGCGCGGGTGAGCGTGGCGGTGTCGAAGACCGCGTCGACCCCTCCGGGCAGCAGCCCGCGGACTGCGTCGGCGAACCCGTCGCCGCGGGGCAGGACGTGGTCGGCTCCGAATCCGAAGACGAGGGCCTCGTCTGCCGGTCCGGCGTCGGCGATCACACGGATGCCCCGCTGGCGGGCGAGGCCGATGACGTAAGAGGCTAGCAGGCCGGCGCCGCCAGTGACCGCGAGTGCCGATCCGGTGGCAAGGTCGAGCATGCGGAGGCCTTCGAGCGCGGTCAGGCCGTTCATTGGCAGGGTGGCTGCCTCCGGCGCGCTCGCCCCGGGCGGCATCGGACTGACGGACGCTGCGCGGGCGAGCACCAGTTCCGCTTGGGCGCCTCCCTCGGGCAGCCACGGGCTGACGACGGCCATGACCGGTTCGCCGACGGTCAGCCGCCCGCCTGCGTGGCCGACCGACTCGACGGTCCCGGCCGCGTCCATCCCGGGCGTAAATGGTGGCTCGACCGCTCGGCGCCACATGAACACGTCGACCGGGTTAACCGCGGCGGCAGCCACGCGCAGTCGGACCTCGCCGGGGCGTGGCTCGCGTACGCTCCGGTCTTCTACCGTGATCGCGTCCGGGCCGTCGGCCTTGTTGACGGTCACTGCTCGCATCGCATCCTCCTGTCGCGGGCGGGTCGGCTCCGGCCCGGGTTCACTGGCTTGAGCGGCGGCAGGCTTTGGTCACAACGTAACGACCAGATCATAGGCCGCCGTGTTCGCCTCCGTCGCGACGCATCCCTGGGCGATGTCGTCGAGGCTGTACACGTGACGAATGGGGCCTTTGCGGCGGTCCGATACTGTAACAAGAGCGATATAAATATCGAATTATGGTGCTGGACAGCCAAGTGACAATGCGACGCGCGGCAGCTACGGCACGCGGATGAGCAGTTCGCCGTGCAGGACGCTGATCCAGCCGTCCGGGTGGGCCGCCCACTCGCGCCACGCCGCGGCGATCGCGTCGATGTCCTCCTGCGTCCCCAGTCCGCTCGCTCAGGAGCTGCTCGGTGATCGCCGAGCCGGCGATGCGGTCGGCCCACATGCCGCCCCAGGCCTCCCGCGCGGTCGGGTCCGCGTAGCACCACGTTGACGACGTCGCCGACACATCCGTGATCCCCGCGGCATGGGCCCATGCCAGCAGCCGTCGTCCCGCATTCGGCTCGCCGCCGTTCGCCCGGGCCGCCGACTCGTACAGCTCTCGCCACCGATCCAGACCGGGAAGCTCCGGGTACCAGGTGAAGCCGCTGTAGTCGCCGTCGCGTACCGCCACCACGCCACCTGGGCGGCACACCCGCACCATCTCCCGTAGCGCCGCCACCGGGTCCGCTACATGCTGCAGCACCTGGTGCGCGTGGACCACGTCGAACGATCCCGACGGAAACGGCAGGTCGTGGATGTCGCCCGTGACCAGCCGGGCCGACGTGCACCCGCGACGCTCAAACTCTGCCCGGGTCACCGCCAGCGCCGCTTCGGTCATTTCCACCGCGGTGACCGGGCCTGGCGCCACCCGTTCGGCCAGGTCGACCGTGATCGTGCCCGGCCCGCTGCCGATGTCGAGCAGCGACAGACCCGCCCGCAGGTAGGGGAGCAGGTAGGCGGCGGAGTTCTCCGCCGTCCGAGTCCGGTGCGAGCGCAGCACGCTCTCGGCGTGCCCGTGGGTGTAAGTCGCAGCGTCAGGCATACGCCGACTTTACCACCGGCTCCATAATGCGAGACAAACGTCTCATTATTCGAGACGGAAGACTCGGGCCGGGTATCAGCCTGCTTGCGGCGGCCGGCCGCAGTCGGCGACGTCGGCGGAGCCCGCGCCGGCCGCGCTACGTTCTTCAGCTGGAATGAGATAGCCCGCTCGCTGCCGGGTGGCGATCAGCGGCTGGCTGCCAGGCGGCTCCAACTTGGCTCGCAGCCGGCTGATGTACACGCGGACGTATTCCGTCTCCGCCTCGTACCCGTGGCCCCAGACCTGGCGTAGCAGGTGCGCGCGGGACAGCAGTTTCCCCCGGTTGACGGCGAGTTCGCGCAGCAGCGCGAACTCGGTCGGAGTGAGGCGCACCTCGGCGCCTGCGAGCCGTACCTGCTTGCTCGCCAGGTTGATCGACAGGCCGCCGATGGCGATCCTGGCCGGCGCGGGCTCGGCCGGGGCCTCGGCGACGGGCCGGGTCCGGCGCAGCGTGGCGCGGATCCGCGCTAGCAGCTCCTCGATGCCGAATGGCTTGGTCATATAGTCGTCGGCGCCCATGTTAAGCGCCGTGACCTTGTCCTGCTCCCCGCCCCTGGCCGACACCACGATGATCCCGACGGGTGACCGCTCGCGGAGCTCGCGGCACAGCTCGAACCCGTCGGCCCCGGGCAGCATGAGGTCGAGCAGAACCATGTCCGGCTGCTCGAGGTCAAGCAGGTCAATCACCTTGCTTCCGGCGGAGACGACCGTGTCGAAGCCCCGCACGATCAGGTTGGAGCGGATCAGATCGACGATGTTCGGATCGTCTTCGATAATCAGCACCTTTGTCGCGACCATCGGATTACTCACCGTAGTCATAGACTTTCTCTAGTGATTCGTCATCCCCGCATCGCGCAACTATAAGACGGTTTGCCTGCCATGATCCAGCATCCGGGAAACGTAGATCGAAGTTGCGTAGCGGTTCAATGCGTTGGCCGTGCCAGTCTGCTGATTTTCGTGCTTGTTTCGCGAGCTCTGGAACATCGAGAAGAGCCTCCGCATGATCGACGGACTCGGGATCGTGTGGTATACGGTGTGCTACGGACTGAACGCGGACGCGATGGCGCGCTGGTCACCCGGGAGCTGGACTGGATCGCTACGCGCCGCCCGGCAGGGCGGAATGATGTTTAGTACGCATCTAGCAAATAAAAAACTATTGATAAAATATTAACGTATCCGGCGATCGCGCGCACATTGACCAGTACGCAATGTTGGACTACCTTTCTTCGCCGCCATTGCCCTTGTGCGAGGCAGGCCGGCCGGTCTAGTCCATTTAGATCACGGGTGTGTTTCGGCCCTTGATGTATAGCGTTCCAAAGATCTACCTTTCATCCCGGAAGGACACGCGTGTTGTGCGGTGTCCCGCGTCGTCGTATCTGAGCGCATTGTGGCGAAAGGGGTCTGGGATGCTTCTGCGTAACAGAGGTCAGGGAGGGTGGCACTCTCGTTCACAAGGCCACGGCACATTCAGGCACTACCCAAATTGGCTGGGTGGCTGTGGCAGCGGTCGTCGCCATGGTGGCCGCGGGCTGCTCGTCGTCCTCGTCGACGACCCCGGTCGACCACGGCCCCCGCATCGGCCGCGGCGACCTCGTCCAGCCCGGCTGCGAGCGGCTCGGCCACGGTTCCCTCAGGGCTGAGCATCAGCTCCTTCACCGTTGACATCGCGTCGACGATGTCCCAGTTCAAGCCGCTGGCGGCGGCGGGGACCAAGGGCGCGAGCAGCCTGCAGGTCGGCGTGATCCTGCCCGACACCACGTCGTCGACCCGGTGGGTTGACTTCGACGCGCCCTACATGAAGGCAGCCTTCACCGACGCCGGGTACACCTCGTCGGAGTTCCGCATCGACAACGCTCAGGGGATCGACGCAACCCAGCTGAGCGACGCGACCGCCGACATCAACCTGGGTGCCAAGGTCCTGATCGTGTGCCCGCTCGACGGCCCGACCGGCGTCGCGATCGCGAAGCTCGCGGAGCAGAAGGGCGTCATCCTGATCGCCTACGACCGCGCCATCTTCCAGGGCACGGACACCTACTACGTCAGCTTTGACGGCGAGAAAGTGGGCGAGCTGATCGGCACGGGCTTTAACCAGTGCCTTACGTCCTGGGGCGTCAAGAGCCCCCAGGTCTACGTCCTGAACGGCGGCGAGGACACCGACCCCAACGCGATCGCCTTCGCCACGGGTTACAACAAGGTGGTCTTCAACCAGGCGGCCAAGTCGGTCGCCGCAGGCGCGAAGGGCACCGCAGGCGGCGCCACGCTGGTGGCCGAGAACTTCGCCCCCGGCTGGGACAACACCAAGGGCGGCACGATCTTCCAGCAGGCGTTCACCGCCAACCCGAAGATCAACGCCACCATCGAGGCCAATGACGGGCTCGCCAACGCGGTGATCACCGACCTCAAGTCGGCCGGGGTCAAGGCCAAGACCATCCCGACCACCGGGCAGGACGCCACGGCCCAGGGCATGGCCTACATCCTCCAGGGCTACCAGTGCGGCTCCGTCTACAAGCCGGTTTACAAGGAGGTTCAGGACGCCGTATCGGTGGCCACGATCCTGCTGGCCGGCCAGAAGGTGCCCCCGGCCCTGCTGAACGGCACGGCCACGGACTCGGCCGACACGAGCATCACCGAGCCGGCGTCGCTGCTGTCGGCCACGTGGGTGACCAGCGTCGAACATGGAGTCGACCGTCGTCGCGGACAAGTTCGACACCGCGTCGGCGATCTGCGCGCTCGCGGGTGCGAGCGTCTGCTCCGCGAGCGGGATCAAGTAATCATCATCTGACCGGGGCTGGCGGGCTCGCTCTTGCGGCGGGCCCGCCAGCCCCGCGACGATGAGGTGACAATGCGGACAACCTGGGCAAAGCTACTGACGGGTATTAAAAATGACTGAGGTGAATGAGGCACCGGCAGGCGCGAGCCGCGGCGGGGACGGGGCCGAACCCCTGCTGAGGCTGCGCGGCATCGACAAGCACTTCGGGCCGGTGCAGGCGCTCTACGGCGTGAACCTGGATCTGCCCGCCGGCCAGGTGACCGGCCTGTGCGGTGACAACGGGGCCGGGAAATCGGTGCTCACCCGCACCATCTCCGGCGCCCACCAGCCGGACCATGGCGAGATCTTCTTCGACGGGAAGCCGGTCCACATCCGGAGCACCCGAGACGCCTCCGCGCTGGGAATCGAGACCGTCTACCAGGATCTTGCGCTGGCCGACAACCTGGACATCGTCCAGAACATGTTCCTCGGCCGGGAGCCGCTGAGCTACGGCCTGCTCGACGAGGACTCGATGGAACTGCAGGCGGCCGAGACGCTGAGCGCCCTGCGGGTGACCACCGTGCGCTCCATCCGGCAGCCAGTCGCCTCGCTGTCGGGAGGTCAGCGGCAGTCGGTGGCGGTCGCCAAGGCGGTGATGTGGAACTCCAAGCTGGTGCTGCTCGACGAGCCCACCGCCGCCCTCGGGGTGGTGCAGACCCGGTCGGTGCTTGACCTCATCAAACGGCTCCGCGACCGCGGGCTGGCGGTGATGGTGATCAGCCACAACCTGACCGACGTCTTCGAGGTCGCCGACCGCATCGCGGTCCTGTACCTGGGGCGGATGGTGGCCGAAGGGCCGACTGCGACCTTCGACCTGCAGAGCGTGGTGCAGTACATGACGACGGGTACCGCCAGCGGGCGGCCGTACGAGTCCGCCGGATCCGCTAGTGGCAAGGGCTGAGGCGGATGGCCAGAATCGAGGAGCGCCCGTGACCGCGGACCCGGGCGAGACCCCGGCCGGGACGGCGGGCGCCGGGACGGCCGACCTCACCCTCGACGCCAAGGTGGCCGCGGCCGACGTCCCGCCCGCGATCCTCGCCCAGTCGCTCGGCGAGTACGTGCGGGTCTGGTGGCTCCGGGTCCGCAGCGGCAACAGCGGTGTGCTGCCCGTGGTCCTGGCCATCGTGGTGGTCGCCGTCGTCTTCGAGATCATCACCCCTGAGCACGCCTTCCTGCGGCCGAGCAACCTCGTGTACATCTTCGGGCTGAGCACCGTGTACATGGTGCTGGCGATGGCCGAGACGCTGGTCCTGCTGCTCGCGGAGGTCGACCTGTCGGTCGGCGCGGTCGCGCTGATCGGCGGGGTGATCGCCTTCAAGCTGGTTCAGCAGCCGGGGCCGAACTGGCCGTGGTGGGCAGCGGTGCTCGCCGCGCTCGCTATCTGCGGTGCGATCGGCGCCCTCCAGGGAGCGCTGACCGCGGTGTTCAGGGTCCCGTCCTTCGTCGTCGACCCTGGGCGGGTTCCTGCTCTTCTCGGGAGTCCTCATCATCATCCTCGGCGGGGCCGACTCCACCTTGAGCCTCAACACCTCGGTGCCCAACCAGAACGTCATCTACGACATGGTTCAGGGGCTCATCGCTCCCGTCGTCGGCTGGATAATCCTGGCGGTGGTGGTCGTGGCCGCCGGCGCGTCCCAGTGGCTGCGCACAGTCAGGAGGCGGCGCAGGGGCCTGGTGACTCCGCCGCTGAGCCTGACCGCGATCAAGCTCGCGCTGATGGCGATCTTCGGGGCGGCGGTAGTGATCATCTGCTCCGTCAACCGCGGGAGCTCACTGAAATCGGTCACCGGGATTCCGTGGGTTATCCCGATCGTCCTCGTTCTGCTCGGCGTCTGGACGGTCGTGCTCCAGCGGACGCGCTTCGGCCGCTACATCTATGCCATTGGCGGCAACCCGGAAGCCACCCGCCGCGCCGGCGTCAGCCTCGCCGCCATCCGCATCTGGGCTTTCGCGTTGTGCTCGGCGACCGCCGCCCTCGGCGGCATCCTGCTCGGCTCGTTTTTCTACGGTGAGTACAGCTCCAATACGGCCGACCCCGGCCAGCTCGTCCTGTACACCGTCGCCGCCGCCGTTATCGGCGGGGTCAGCCTCTTCGGCGGCCGGGGCAAGGCCATCCACGGCGTCCTCGGCGGCCTCCTCATCGGCGGCATCGCCTACGGCGTGTCCCTGCTCAGCCTGGGTTCGCTGTCCACGCCGCTGCAATACATCCTGCCGGGCGGCGTGCTCCTCATCGCAGTGCTGATTGACGTGCAGTCACGGCGCGGGGCGGGGGCGGTGACCGGTGTCTGACCAGACGAGAAGGACAAGCGATGAGGAAGTTCCTGTGACTGCGGACCCCAGCGAGACCCCGGTAGCGACGGCGGACGCCGGGACGGCCGACCTTACCCTCGACGCAGACGGTGGCCGCGGCGGATGTCCCGCCCGAGCTCGTCGCCCAGTCGCTTGGCCAGTACGTGCGGGCCTCGCTGCTCCGGGTCCGCGGCGGCAACAGCGGCGTCCTGCCGGTGATCCTGGGCCTCGTGGTGGTCGCCGTCGGCTTCCAGATCGCGAACTCGAAGTTCCTGTCGGCGCAGAACCTGGTCAACCTCTTCGAGCAGAGCACCGTGTACATGCTGCTGGCGATGGCCGAGATCTTTGCCCTCCTCCTCGGGGAGATCGACCTGTCCGTCGGCCTGGTCATGGGGCTTGGCAGCGTTGTGGTCGCCGAGCTCGTGCAGCCGAGCGGCGCGAACTGGCCGTGGTGGGCGGCGATCATCGTCACGTTGCTCGCCTGCGCCGCGGTCGGCTTCATCCAGGGAACGCTCGTGGCCCGGCTGAAGATGCCGTCGTTCATCGTCACTCTCGGCGGGCTGCTGATCCTGGAGGGCGTGGCGATCATCGTCCTCGGCGGGTCGCTCGTCGGCATCGGAAACTCCCAGTACAGCAACGAGCTCGCCCTCTACGACATCTTCTGGGGGTCGTTCAGCCCGGTGGTCGGCTGGATCTTGCTCGCCGTGCTGGTCGGCGCCGCTGGCACGGGGCTGTGGCTGCGCGACGCTCGCAAGCGCCGCCGCGGCTTGGTGGCCGCGCCGCGCAGCTTCACCGCGATGAAGATCATCCTCATAGCGGTCGCGGGAAGCGGGGTCGTCGCCGTCTGCAACGTCAACCGCGCCCACTTCGGGACGATCGAAGGGGTTCCCTACATCATTCCGATCGTCCTCATCGTCCTCGGCGCCTGTACGCTCCTGCTGCAGCGAACCCGCTTCGGCCGCTACGTGTACGCCATCGGCGGCAGCGCCACGGCGGCGGAGCGAGCCGGCATCCGCCTGACCGCGGTCCGAACCTGGTGCTTCATCCTCGCGGGCCTGATCTCCGGTATCGCCGGCATGCTGTTCGCCTCGTGGCAGGTGTCGCTGACCACCAACATCATCAAGGCCTCCAACAGCTACGTGCTGCTCGCGGTGGCCGCGGCGGTCATCGGCGGCACCAGCCTGTTCGGCGGCCGGGGCAAGACCATCCACGGCATCCTTGGCGGCCTCGTCATCGGCGGCATCTACAACGGCCTCTACCTGCTGGGCGTGTCGAGCCAGTGGATTGACGTCGTGGTCGCAGGTGTCCTGCTCGCGGCGGCGCTCATCGATGTCCTCTCCCGCCGGGGCGCGCCCGGCCGGGCATGACCTCCGTTGCGGCGACTCCGTGTTAAGCGGCCCGCTACGCGGTGCTGCTGCTACCCGCAAGAGTGTTTGCCTGCCTGTCAATCCTGCTGACGGGCGCAGCCGCCGGGTGCAAGCAGCGCTGCGCCGGTACAGGGAGCGGCGACAAACCTCGACTACAGTTATGGCGTCGAAGACCCGACATCAGTGTCATGCCCATCCGCGAGCTTCTGCATGGCCGTGCTCGAATCGGGCTACGCGGCCACCTATGACGGAACCACATGGAGCCGGCCCGCCAGGCTATCTTCGTCCTTGGGCGAGCCCGATTCCGTGTCATGCCCGACCGTGAGCTTCTGCATGGCGGTGGACGCGCGAGACTCATCCGCCTTTCTGTTCAATGGCAGTACGTGGAGTTCTGCTCCACGCATTAACGATCCCGCCTCGAGCAGCCAAACGGGCATGGCATCGGTATCGTGCTCCTCACCGAGCTTCTGCGCAGCCGTTGACAACGGCTCCAACGCGTTCACGTTCAACGGGACCTCCTGGAGCTCCGCGGCTGTCATAGATCCCGGCAACGAACTGAGCACGGTGTCTTGTCCGAGCACAAGCTTCTGCGCCGCAGTCGACTACGGCCCGAACGTGGTCACCTTCAACGGCACCTCCTGGAGTAAGCCATCCGCCATCGACCCGGCCAGCTACCTACAGGCAGTGTCGTGCGCAGCGGCTAGCTTCTGCGTTGCCATTGACCGTAAAGGGAACGCGCTCACGTTCAACGGCATCACCTGGAGCGCGCCCGTCAACGCCGATCCGAACGGTCTCAGCATGGGGGAGGGCGGTATCTCCTGGCCGGTGGTGTCGTGCCCGACCAGTGACTTCTGCGCCGCCGTCGACGGCAACGACGGAGACTGGTCACGTTCGACGGCAGTAGCTGGACCGCACCCGTCAACATCGACTCGAAGGCCGCTAACTCTGACAAGGGACCAGTCCTTATATTCCTTATGTCGGTGTCCTGCCGATCCGCCAGGTTCTGCGCGGCCGGCGACTCCATCGGGGATGCGTTCGTCCGAAGCTGACGGACACTGGCGCCGCAGACGCCGCCTTGATGGCAGTGCTAAAGATTATTCGGATTCCACTTCCCCCGCAACTGCAGCGGCCACATGTGCGTTTTCATCGGGGTCAGGTGCGTCAACCTTCGCGACCAGCGCTCGGTAGCTTTCGACATCAATGCGGGTGTCCGGAAAGAATTGCCCGATCGTGGCGGTAATCCGACCTGCTCAAGCGAACCCAGTCGGACTGCCTGAACTGCACGCGCACCGGACAGGGGCCAGCGACATGACCAATGCGGCGGCTAGCCTAATGCCCGTGCAAACCGCCAAAGCACCGCAGGCGATTCCCTTGAGCGCTCCTATCCGGCGCAGGGCCGACCAGCCCGCCAGGTGCGGGCCGACTTGCACGGTGGAGGTCGCCGACGAGGGCGGCGCCGGGGCCGGTCGCTGGTCCGCGCGCAGATCACGGACGACGTGCTTGCGCCCGGTACGCCTCGCTCCCAGGGGCGCCTCGCTCGGCGCTGTAGAGGCGACGAGTCGCAGCCATTCGGGATAATTAATAAGAATTGCACACCCGACGAGCGCGTATCTTTCGCAGTTACAAGCAGGACGCGCGGGAGCGTAGAAAATATATTACAGTAGGTCGGATTTGACAGCTTTTAAACGATGTCACTTCTGTTCACGCGGGATAACACTTGAACTAACTTGCACCTGAACGTTGACTCCGCACGGGCCGCATGCGCTAATCTTCCGGCCTGTTGGGTATTCGATCGCCGGTCGCCTGAGCTGCACGACTGCGATCACGGGGAACTCACAGACGCGCATTTCGGCAGCCGGGCGCGGCAGGCCCTCATGTCGGTATTCACTGGGCCGCGTGCGGTTCGCATTTGATCCCGGATTGCCGCTCTGGTATTTCTCCAGCCCCGGCAGGCGGATGATCCAATCAACGAGAGGATACAGACTTTGAACGGAAGAAGGCTGACACCCGCGCTCGCCGCGGTGGCGATCGCGGCGAGCGCGGCGGTCGGCTGCGCAAGCAGCTCCTCGTCACCTGCGGGCGGCGCATCGGGTCAGGGAACACGGTCGACATCTACTCCAGCCTGCCGATGCAGGGCTCGTCCAACGTGCAGACCATCCCTATGGTCAACGGCATGAAGCTCGCGCTCGCCAAGGCGGGAGGCAAGGCGGGCAAGTTCACGGTGAACTTCACCGCGCTCGACGACTCGACCGCGGCGGCCGGCAAGTGGGACCCCTCGCAGACCGCGGCCAACGCCCGCAAGGTCGCCGCTGACCCGAAGGCCGTCTACTACATCGGCGAGTTCAACTCCGGCGCGAGCGAGATCTCGATCCCGATCCTGAACCAGGGCGGCATCCCGCAGGTCTCCCCGGCCAATACCTACGTGGGCCTGACCACGAACCTGCCGGGCAGCGCGCCGGGCGAGCCGGAGAAGTACTACCCGACCGGGAAGCGCACCTACCTGCGGATCGTGCCGATTGACTCGATCCAGGGCGCGGCCGACCTGCTGGCGATGAAGCAGGGTGGCTGCACTAAGGTCGCGATCGCCAACGACAAGGAGGCGTACGGCGCGGGCCTCGCCCAGCTCATCGAGCTGGAGAAGGCCGAGTACGGCGTCACCGTCGTCAGCAACACCGGCATCGACCCGACCGCGAGCAACTTCCGCACCTACGCGCAGACGATCAAGTCGGAGGGAGCCGACTGCTTCTTCTTCTCTGGCATTGTCTCCAACGGCGGCGTCCAGATCGTCAAGGACGTCAACGCCGCCCTCCCGACGGCCAAGATCTTCGGCCCCGACGGCGTGTGCAGCTCGGCCTGGACCCAGGCCTCGCAGGGCGGCGTGCCTGCCTCGATCGACCCGCTGATGGAGTGCACGGTCGCGACCCAGGACCTGGCGGCCTACCCGGGCGGCAAGGAGTTCCTGGCCGCGTACAAGGCCAAGTACGGCACGGCCGATCCTGACCCGTACGCGATCTACGGCTACGAGGTTATGAAGCTCGGCCTCGACACCATCGCGTCCCTCGGGGCCAACGGTGACAACAAGGCCGACGTCCTCAAGGCGCTGTTCGCCATCAAGGACCGCAAGTCCGTGATCGGCACCTACGGGTTCGACGCGAACGGCGACACCACCCTGAAGTCCTACGGGCTCTACTCGGCGGACAAGTCAGGCAACCTGGTCTTCAAGGAGACCCTGACGCCGACGAAGACCGTCAACTAATCCACTGGTCACATCGGCTGCAGGCGCGGAGGGGCGTCGCGCGATGGCGCCCCTCCCGCCTGACTTCTCTGCGTAGGACACGTGAATACGACAATCACCCCGAGCCCGCCCGTGCTGGCGGCACGCCCGGCGGCGACCGCCCTCGCGGCCCTGCGCCGGTACGGCGGCCGATGGGGCCTGATCGTGGCGCTCGCCGCGCTGCCGGTTTACTACGGTGTCACTGACCTGGTCAACGGCTATCAGGCCGCCGTCGTAGCCGGCCACCCGGTCATCCACCACGACCTGTCGCGGCTCGGCTTCAACTTCGCCGAGGGACTGTCGGACGGTGCCATCTGGGCCCTGATCGCGATCGGCTACACCCTCGTCTACGGCATCATCGAGCTGATCAACTTCGCGCACGGCGACGTTTTCATGATCGGCTCGTTCACCGCCGTCGGCATGTGGTCCGTGCTCGGCCTCAGCCTGACCACCTCCGCACTCGGCGTGATCGGCGGCCTGGCCGTCTCGCTCGTCATCGCCATGCTCACCACCGGTACCCTCAACGTCCTCATCGAGCGGGTCGCCTACAAGCCCCTGCGCAACGCGCCCAAGTTGGCGCCGCTGATCACGGCGATCGGCTTCTCCTTCATCCTGCAGAACGTCGGCCTGCTGTGGCGTGGCGGCTCACAGCAGAGCGTCACCGACCTGATCGGCGCGCAGAAGGTGGTGTTCACCATCGGCGGCGTGCCTATCCTGCGCGGCTACATCCTCGCCTGGGCGGTGATGGTTCCGCTGGTGCTCGCGCTGTCGTGGTTCATCAGCCGCACCCGGCCGGGCAAGGCGATGCGCGCCACCGCCCAGGACCCGGAGGCGGCGCGGCTGATGGGGATCAACGTCAACAACACGGTCTCGCTGACGTTCCTGCTCGGCGGCGCGCTGGCCGGCGCGGCCGGCCTGATCTACGCCGTGTACGAGACACAGGTCTGGTACTTCCAGGGATTCCGCGCGGGCCTGTTCGCGTTCACCGCGGCGGTCATGGGCGGCATCGGCAACGTCCGCGGTGCCGTTCTCGGCGGCCTGATCATCGGCGTCATCCAGGCGCTGTCCGATGAGCGCATCGGGCCGCAGTGGACCGAGGCCATCGTGTTCGCCTATCTCATCGCGATCATGGTGCTGCGGCCCACGGGCCTGCTCGGCGAGGAAACGAGGGAGGCGGGGTGAGCGAGCTCCTGGTCCAGCTGCGCGAATGGCGCGACGCCGCCGAACGCCTGGTCCCGCCGTGGTGGGGCAAGGCCCTGGCGGGCCTGCTCGTGGCGGTGGGCGTCGTCCTGCCGTTTCTCACCGGATCAAGCAGCGGCTTCCTGAACGGGACGATCGTCGCCGTCACGTACGCGGTGATGGCTCTCGGCCTTAACGTCGTGGTCGGCATGGCGGGCCTGCTCGACCTCGGGTACGTCGCGTTCTACGCGTTCGGCGCGTACTGCGTCGGCTGGTTCGGCTCCGGCTTCTTCTTCGGCGTGCGGGTCCACGTGGGCGTCTCGCCGCTCACGAGCACGCTGGCCGGAATCCACCTCAACTTCGCTGCTGATCCTCGTCGCGGCGGTCGTCGTCTGCGCGGTGGCCGGGATGATCATCGGGCTGCCCACGCTGCGGCTGCGCGGCGACTACATCGCGATCGTGACGCTTGCGTTCGGCGAGATCATCGGCGTCCTCGCCGTCAACGGGCAGTCCATCGGCGTGGGCGGCGGCATGACGCTCACCGCGGGCAACCTGGGCATCAGCGCGGTCGACTCGCCGTGGTTCCCTGGCTCGGGGTCGTTCGGCCTGCTCGACCTGCGGCCCTGGTACTGGCTGGTCTTCGGCATCTTGCTCATCGTGCTCTTCGTCAACCTGCGGGTCCGCGACTCGCGGCTCGGCCGGGCCTGGGTGGCACTGCGCGAGGACGAGGTGGCGGCCGTCTCCATGGGCATCCCGCTGGTGAAGACGAAGCTGATGGCCTACGCGATCGGCGCGGCCTTCGGCGGGATGGCCGGGGCGTTCTTCGGCGCCTACTTCACCGAGGTCAACGCGGGCCAGTTCGCGTTCGGCTTCTCGATCTTCATCGTCGCCATGGTGGTCGTCGGCGGCATCGGCTCGATCTGGGGCGCCCTGGCGGGCGGCCTGCTGCTCGGGTACATCAACAACTACCTGATCCCCGACGTGCTCAACAACCTGCCGTCCGCGTTCGGCCTGAACTTCCAGCTCAGCTCGGTGTCGTTCGGGATCTTCGGTTTCCTGCTCGTGCTCGTGATGACGGTGCGCCCGCAGGGCCTGTTTCCCGAGCGGCGGCGCAGCCTTGAGCTGACCGGCGAGGTCGCGGCGCAGGACGGCGAGTTCGGCAGCGAACCGGAGGGACCGGCATGAGCGCGGACGCCGCCATCCCGGCGCCTCCCGCGGCCCTGGCCGCACCGTCGCCCCCGCCGATCCTGCTCGCGCAGGGGATCACCAAGCGGTTCGGCGGCCTGATCGCGGTCAACGACGTCACGTTCGACATCCCGGCCCGGTCGATCGTCTCGCTGATCGGCCCGAATGGAGCGGGCAAGACCACCTTCTTCAACATGCTCACCGGGCTGATCCGGCCCACCGAGGGGCGGATCAGCCTCGACGGCAGGAACATCACCAGGTCCCGGCCGGATGTGATCACCGCACGCGGCGTCGCCAGGACCTTCCAGAACATCCGGTTGTTCGGCGCGATGACCGCCACCGAGAACGTGATGATCGGGCATCACAGCCGGATGAAGGCCGGCGTCTTCGGTGCCATCGTCCGGCCGCCGTGGGTGCTGAAGGAGGAGCGCGCGGCCGTGGAGCGGGCGCGCGAGCTGCTCGCCTACGTCGGGCTGCGGCGGGCAGACTTCGACCGGCTCGCCATCCACCTCCCCTATGGCGACCAGCGGCGGGTGGAAATCGCCCGGGCCCTGGCCAGTGAGCCGCGGCTGTTGCTGCTCGACGAGCCAACCGCCGGCATGAACCCGCAGGAGTCGGCGACCCTGGCCGCGTTCATGCGCCAGATCCGCGACGACCTGAAGCTGACGATCCTGCTGATCGAGCACGACATGAAGGTCGTCATGGGCGTCTCCGAGCGCGTCACCGTGCTCAACTACGGCAGCAAGCTCGCCGAGGGCACGCCCGCCGAGGTCCGCGCGAACCCCGCCGTGGTTGAGGCCTACCTCGGGAAGGAAGGCTAATGGCGCTGCTTGAGGTCAGTGACCTGCACGCGCACTACGGTGCGATCGAGGCGCTCAAGGGCATCTCGCTGACCGTCGACGAGGGTGAGGTGGTCACGCTCATCGGGTCCAACGGGGCAGGCAAGTCCACCACGCTGCGCTGCATCTCGGGGCTCACCCCGGCCAGCGCGGGCACGCTCACCTTCGCCGGCGAGGACATCACCCGGGTGGCCCCCCACGAGATCGTCACCCGCGGCATCGCGCTGTCGCCCGAAGGCCGGCGCTGCTTCTCCCGGATGACCGTCAGGGAGAACCTGGACCTCGGCGCATACCGGCGGCGTGGCCCGGCCATCGCCGCCGACCTGGAACGTGTGTTTACGCTGTTTCCCCGGCTGAAGGAACGGGAGAGCCAGAAGGCGGGCACGATGTCCGGCGGTGAACAGCAGATGCTCGCCATCGGCCGGGCGATGATGGCCAGCCCGAAGCTGCTGCTGCTCGACGAGCCGTCGCTCGGTATCGCTCCTATCCTGGTGGATCGGATTTACCAGACCATCGCCGAGATCCACTCGCTCGGCATGGCGATTCTGCTGGTGGAGCAGAACGCCAACCGCGCGCTCGACGCGGCCAGCCGCGGCTACGTGCTTGAGACCGGCCGAGTTGTGCTCGCGGACCACACGTCGTCACTGCAGCGCGACCCGAGGGTGCAGGAGGCGTACCTAGGAACATGAACCAGAACAACGGAACCATCGGCGTGATCGCGCTTTACCTGCTCTTCATCTGGCTGATCTCCGCTGCGGGCGGTGCGTGGCTCACCGAGCGGAAGGGCTACGGCGAGCGCCTCGGCCTGCTGTTCGGCCTGGTCCTTTCTGCGGTCGGCCTCATCCTCGCGCTGGTGCTTCCCGGCAGGCCTGGCTCGAAGTGGAAGCGGGAGGGACCTTTCCCTCGTCGGCGGCGGGTCACTGGACGCTAACAGGGTCGCCGCAGGGCGGGCCCCGGACGATGGGGTTCTTGCAGGTCAGCGACAAGACAGAGCTCCGATCAAGTGCGGCATTGCGCTAGCCCGCACCGAAGAATGGGCTAAGAGATGGTTTGCTGAGAATAAACACCACAAGGTGGTGGCGACTAGCTCTTTCACCTCTCGAGCGGATATTCGTGCCCCGGGCGCGGGCCGCGGTTATTGCGGCCGGGTTCGGTACGCCGTTGCTCGCGGCCGTTCTCGGCTCGAGGTTGTTTACCGACTATCTGTGGTTCCGCGAGGTGGGTCAGGGCGACGTCTTCCTGCGTGAGCTTGCCTGGAAGGCGGCGATTGTCGCGGGCGTCGGCACGGTAGCGTCGCTGTGGCTGTTCGCGGCTCTCGGCACGGCGGTGCTGCTCTCGCCCGTCCGCGCCACCAATGCTCGTGCCGAAGCCGGCGCGGTTGGATGCGTCCTTCTCGGCTTCGCCGTGGGGCTCCGCTCGATGGGCCAGTGGCAGGCGGTGGATCTGTGGCTGCATCGGTCGGCGTTCGGTGCGACCGATCCGGTGCACCACCAGGACGTCGGCTTCTTCGTGTTCACGCTGCCGGTACTGCGGGCGGCTTCTGACACGGTGCTCGCGACCATGGCGCTCGGGATGCTGCTCGCGGCGGCGGTCTACGCAGTATCGGGTGCGCTGTCCTTTGCCCCGCTCCGGGTGACCTCGGCGGCCTGGATGCATCTGGCCATTCTGGCGGCGTTGGCGCTGGGGGGCCTGGCTGTTCGGCTCAGCCTGACGACCTACTCACCCGAGGTCACCCGCGTAGGGTCGGGCAGCGCGGCGGCGTTTCCGGGCGCGGATTACGTGGACGCCCGGGTTCGCATTCCCGTGATTTATTTGATCGCCGTCCTGATGATGCTGTGCGGCGCCGCAGTGCTCGTCGGCGCTTATCTCACGGTGAAGCGCCACCGGCGGGCGGGAGCACGGCTGGTGGCGTGGCCGGTCCTCGCCACGGCCTTCCTCGTACCCGTCGGGCTACTGGCGGTTCCGTGGGTGGTCCAGGAGTTCGTTGTTAATCCGCAGCCGCTGGAGAAAGAGCGCCCGCTACCTTCAGGCCGCCATCGACGCCACGAGCCGGGCCTTTGCGCTCGCGAACGTGAACGTCATCCATACGGCGGCTCCCGCTCCGATCCCCGCCAGCGCGCTCAGCGCTTCCGGGCCCTTGGCGGACGTCCAGGTGTGGCGCAGTTCCGTGGCCGCCCAGTGGTTGAGCCAGCTGGAAAACGCGACGCCGTACTTCCGGGTCGGGACGCCGACCTTGCAGGCCGAGCAGGTTGCCGGGCAGGAACGCCCGGTGGTGTTCGCCGAGCGGGAGCTAGACCCGGGTTCGGGCGCCAGCCCTCGGATGCCGCCCGCTGGGTAGTCGTCAACACACGCCGCTCCGAGGCGGACGGGCTGAACTCGGCCGGACAACCGCAACCCGATCACTACCAGGGGAGCGAAGGCATCGAGCTTTCGAGCTGGATACGGCGCGCGGCCTTCGCCGTGCGGCTGGACAGCCCGTCGCTGCTGCTGTCGAGCGACATCACACCTCAGTCGAGGATCATCATGCACCGGGATGTCATCGACCGGCTGACCACCGTGGCCGGATTCATCCGCTGGGATCCGACGACCACCACAGTGGTGTCCGGCGGGCACGTCATGTTCATCGCCGACGGCTACACCACGAGCACGGACTATCCCGAGGCCCAGCCAGCCCGTCTGGCCGGAGGCTGGGTCAACTACGCCCGTGCCTCGGTGGTCGCGACAGTCGATGCGTACTCCGGGCAGACTCGGCTTTACCTGGCGGATGACAGCGACCCGATCGCGCGGGCCTGGGCGCGTCGTTCCCGGGCCTGTTCCTGCCCTTCTCCGACCTCCCGGCCGGCCTGCGCGATGAGCTGCGCTACCCCGCCGCCCTCTTCGATGCCCAGGCCGGGCTCTACCAGCAATTCCACACTCAGGATCCTGAGGAGTTCGCAAGCGGCGCCGACGTCTGGGGATACCCCACCAGCCTGTCAGGCTCGATCGGCGAGGCGGGCAAAATCCGATTCGGCTCCGCCGCGCAATCGCCGGGGACTGCGATGCTGCCGGACTACCGGCTGGCGGTGACGCCAGGAAGCCGGGAAGCACTCAGCCTGATGAGGACGGCGCTGTACACGCCGACGTCGGGCCAGAACATAGTCGCCGAGTTCGACGGGTGGATTGGCGATGACGGCACTCCGCAGCTCGCGGCGGTGGAGTTTCCCGGCGATCTGGTGGTTCTCGGACCGGCGCAGATCAGCAGGCTGGTCTTCACCACGCCAAGCGTGACCAACGCGCTGCGCCTCGTCAACAAGGAGACGACCGACCTCGACCAGCACTCGCTCGCCGCGGTTGTCCTCGGCATACCCGCCTGGCTCCGTCTGGACGGCGGGATCCTTCAGGTGCAGCCGGTCTACGTGGAGGCGGCCGGCAGTGGGGCAACGCGGATGCTGGACGTCAGCGTTTACGTCAACGGGCGCGTCGGCATCGGCGGGACGCTGACAGAAGCCATCGAACAGGCCACCTCGCCGTGACCGCCGTGCCAGCGCGGTTTGAGGCGGGGTGGCAGCGGCGGATGGCGGGGGCTGGAAGCTGCGCCGGCCTCGGCGTGGTTGCCGCCGTCGCGGGCGGGCAATGGCCGGCGTTCATATCCGCCACCATCCTCGGCGCGGGGATCGCGGCGGCCTCGCTGATGCTCGCCTGGGGTGTGGACGTGGCCCTGGGCGAACTGTCGGGGCGGCTAGTGATCCTGGCCGCTGCCGTCGTGGCGACGCTGCCGGAACTGACCGTCGAAGTACACCTGGCATTCACCAGGCAGTCAGATCTCGTGAGCGCCAACCTGACCGGAGCGACCCGCCTCGACCTAGCCGCGGCGGTCGCGATCCCGGCGATCGGCGCGGCAGTACTGCAGGCCCGCGGTCAGCCGATGCCGCCGCCGATTGCAGGCCCTGGGGCGGGAAGGCAGGATCTGGCCGTACTCGCGATAGCCGCGCTCGGCGCGCTCGCACTCGCCGCGACGGGCCGCCTGACGCTGCTGGAGGGCATACTTCTCGGCGCACTCTACGTCGTGTACGTGCTCGGCGGCCGGGGGGCGGGCGACCAGGATCCAGCGGCGTTGGCCGGCGTGGCGGCAGAGATCGCGGCCCTTCCTCGCGGCTCTCGGCGACGGCTCTCCGCCGCACTTTTCGTTGCCGGTGCCGTCAGTGCGTTCACGATCGCGTCGGCGTTCCCCGACGATCTCACCCGCGCCGGGCTCACGCCGGAATCGAGCCTTACCGGCTGATCCAGACGGTCGTCCCGCTGTTCACCGAGGCGCCGGAACTCGTGATGGCCGGCACGCTGACCCTGCACGGGCGCGCCAGGCAGGGCATCGCCCTGCTGATCGCCTCGTCGTTGATCCAGTCGACGCTAGCGCTTGCGTCGATATCGACCGCGTATCTGGCCGGCGGCGGGGGCGCGATGCTGAACCTGGCCGGCCCTGGACGGATCGAGCTGGCGCTGACAGCGGCGATCACGCTCGTCACCGTGGCGGCGCTCGGCGCACGGAAGCCGTATCGCGTCGACGGCTGGATCGTGGTTGGCGCCTTCGCCGTGCAGGCGGTTTTCACCCGTTGGCCGGCACACCTGTTCCTGACGCTGGCGTTGCTGATCTACGCGATCGACGTCCTTGCCCCGCCGTTGTACACGCAGGTGCGGCGGCTTCGCGCGGCGGCCAGGAATGCAGACCGGGACACGCGTGCGTGAGGCAACCCTGGTCGCGTCCGGTCCCAAAGATTGTTCCCGGCTCTCACTGCCTAGCTGGCGTCGAGCACCCGAGCACTCTGACGTCGCGGAACACCCTCGCGCGTGTCAACGTCGGCCCAATCCGGCCGACGTTGCGCGCGCCGCAAGGCTTCCGGCGCACAACGGGCCTGCGACTCGAACCCGCATGACCGGCTTGGAAGTTCGGTCGCCCGGGCTTAGCGGGCTGGCACGCTCCTGGCTGTTTAGGAAGTACCGGGTCAGGATGGTGACAGCTATCGTCACGGGACGGGCACGCGCAGGCGCTATCGGGCCAGATAACGGAACGGAGGGGGCTCACCGTGGGGGCAAGGCGGATGGGCACAACAGCAGACGCGTGCCGAGCTTCGGTGACGGGAACGGCGCCGTCCTCGCGGCCTCACATCACTGGCCGACTGGGGCTGGCGTTTGCCTGCGTAGCCATTCTGCTAATCGGCGCAGCCACCGGGTGCAGCAGCGGGTCGTCGTCGGCACCTGAGTCAGGAGTCGGCTCCACCGCGGGCGGCCAGCCCGTCACCTCACAGTCCCGCGCTGCGCCGATACGGGGAGCAGCGACAAACCTCGACTACAGCCAAGGCGTCGAAGATCCGACATCAGTGTCATGCCCATCCGCGGGCTTCTGCATGGCCGTGCTCGAATCGGGCTACGCGGCCACATATGACGGAACCGCGTGGAGCCGGCCCACCAGGCTGTCTTCATCCGGCGGCGAGCCCGATTCCGTGTCATGCCCGACCGTAAGCTTCTGCATGGCCGTAGACGCGCGAGACTCATCCACCTTTCTGTTCAATGGCAGTACGTGGAGTTCTGCGCCACGCATTAACGATCTGGCCTCGAGCACCCCAACGGGCATGGCATCGGTATCGTGCTCCTCACCGAGCTTCTGCGCAGCCGTTGACAACGGCTCCAACGCGTTCACGTTCAACCGGACCTCCTGGAGCCCCGCTGCTGTCATAGATCCCGGCAACGAACTGAGCACGGTGTCTTGTCCGAGCCCACGCTTCTGCGCCGCCGTCGACTACGGCCCGAACGTGGTCACCTTCAATGGCACCTCCTGGAGCAAGCCATCCGCCATCGACCCAGCCTGTTACCTACAGGCAGTGTCGTGCGCATCGGTCAACTTCTGCGTTGCCGTTGATCGCAAGGGAACGCGCTCACGTTCAACGGCAGCACCTGGAGCGCGCCCGTCAACGCCGATCCGAACGGTCTCAGCATGGGGGAGGGCGGTATCTCCTGGCCTGTGGTGTCTTGCCCGACCAGCGACTTCTGCGCCGTCGTCGACGGCAACGACGGAGACCTGGTCACCTTTGACGGCAGCAGCCTGGACCGCGCCCGTCAACATCGACTCGAAGGCCGCTAACTCTGACAAGGGACCAGTCCTCATATTCCTTATGTCGGTGTCCTGCCGATCCGCCAGGTTCTGCGTGGCCGGAGACTCCATCGGGGATGCGTTCGTCCGAAGCTGACGGATCCGCCATGGCCAAGGACAGCAGCGCCGGCCATGGCGGACAGGAAATCGGCTTCCCTGTCAAGGGGTGGCCGTAGCCCAGATCGAGGCCCTGGCGTTTCTCACGGCGTGGTGCCCCATGACAGCACGCGATATGCCAGGCCAGGCCGCGGCGGAAGCTGAAACCAGGCCGATTGGCCGATGCGGGCCGGCGGGATGGCCTGGCCGGGAAGTACGTAGCACATCCGGCGTGATGCATCTGAGGCGGAACGGCGACGGCGACCAGCTCGGCCCCCCAGCCTGCTCGCCGCCGTCGCCTTGACCCGTGCAACACCATCGCCAGGACCTTTGCGGTGCTGTCGCCCCCCGAGCGACGTGGATGGTGCTGCCGGGGATTTTGAATGCCTGAGCCACAAAAAGTCTGATTACTGCTAATCGGCCTTGTCGCCGAGGGCTTCGCTCATCTGGCAAAATCCCCCCGGGACGACGCTCGCCCCTGTCCAGAGCATCCTCGCGGTAATCCCGACGTCACCAGATCACTCAATTCGGGGGCGGGGAGGGCTGCGGCTCCGCTGACGCAGACAGGCGGAGCTGGTGGTGGCGGCCGACGACGCCCCCGGAGACGTTCCTGCGGGGTATGTTTCGCCCCCTCCGGCTTGGCGGTCCACAAGGTCCGCTGCCGGGGAACCGAGCAGCAGCCGAAGCTGAATGACCCCTGCGATACAGGAGTAACGGCTCGGCTGTCGAGACGGTAGCACATCAACGGAACCGACAGTGACTTTCAGCACGACTAGGCCGGGAATCTCAGAAAGGGACGTCGGCGGGGCTTGGAGAGCGCACTTTGGGGCGGGGTTAAAGGAACCGGCTGCCTGGCGCCGGGCCGTCCATCGCGGCAATTCCGTGTCTCAGTCGGCCTGGTGCACGGTGATGCTGCTAACCACAGGAGCGCTCGCCCACAAGGCGCGGAGAGCTGGGTACTGCTGAATCTCCCACTCAACGTCGCGGAACGCCTCATCTGCTGCTCCGGTCCGGGTGGCCTGAAGTCGAACCCGCTATCCGCCACTGCAAGTTCGCCGAGGTCGGCTAGCGGGGTGGGCGGGGATCGTCGAAGGCCAGTTCCAGGTTCACCTGCCAGTACTCCGGCTGATACCAGTCGGGTTCCGGCCAGGTTGCCCTGACGTCGACAGCGAACTGACGGGTGAAGGTCAGGGTGGGACGCCTGTCCTTCTGGCCGTAGCGTCCCCATTGGACGATGAACCCGTCGGCGTCGCTATCCGGACCGGCTTCGAGTGCCCGGGTCTTTGATCCGCCGGAAAAGTCGCCCGATTGATTCGAGTATTCTTCCGCGGATTTCGTCCAGATGAATGGCTTAGGGTCCTTGTTCCATATGTCCACCCAGGCAAGGATATCCTTCTCAAGCGATTTGACTGACTTGTGCACGCCGCGCCGCAGGAGCTTCTCGGTCAAAAGCCCGAACCAGCGCTCTACCTGGTTCAGCCAGGACGAACTGGTCGGCGTGAAATGAACATGGAACCTCGGGTGCATTGCCAGCCATCGCTGAACGGCCGGGTCTTATGGGTCGCGTAATTGTCCGCGATGATGTGGATCTGCAGCGCATGCGGCTCGCCGCCCAGTTCGCCCGGTTCCGCCATCAGGGGGACCTGCTTGTCGACCTCCTCCAGGAACTTGATCCATTCTTTCGCCCGGTGGCATTTATAGGTTTTCGCGATCACCAGGCCGGAGGCGATTCAAGGCCGCGAACAAGTTAAGGGTGCCGTGCCGGACATAATCGTGGGTCCGCTTCTCGGGCATGCCGGGCATCATCGGAAGCACCGGCTGCGACGTCAAGCGCCTGCACCTGGGACTTCTCGTCCACGCACAGCACAACCGCGTGCTCAGGCGGATTCAGGTACAAGCCACACGACATCGTAGACCTTCTCCACAAAGAGAGGATCGGAGGACAGCTTGAACGTATCGGCCACGTGGGGCTTAAGGTGGAAAGCCCTCCAGATCCGGCCGACGGTGGACTTGGACAAGCCGGAGCGTTTCGCCATGGATGCCCGTGACCAGTGGGTCGCGTTATCCGGAGTTCTCCTCCAATGTATCGACTGCGACTTTTTCTACCTGCCCGTCAGTAATAGTCGGCGCGCGCCCGGGACGCGGCTCATCGACAGCCCGTCCACGCGCATCCCGATAAAGCGCCTGCGCCACTTTCCGACCGTTCTTTCATGACACCGCAGCAATGCTGCGTTTCCTTATTGTCGCGGCCTTCCGCGCAGATCAGGACTATTATTGGCCCGCAGCGCCAGCACCTGTGATGATTTCGCCCGACGCGCCCACCTCTCGAGCGTGGCCCGCTCGCCATCGGAAAGCGTCAATTCGGCCTTAGGCCGCCCCGTCCTTGCCATATCAGTAACTCTATAAACATTCCAAGATACTTTGAGCGATGACACGCCGAAGGATGCTTTCGCCTGGTTAATTTATCCGACAGATCAAGGGCGCGGGGCACTAGCCCGTCGACCGGATGAGCGAGAAAGGACTGGAACGCCTGCCAGGCAGCCTCGACGCTGGTAACCCCGGTCGGGATCTTGGCCAAGCTCACGCAGCGTACGGGCCAGCACTTCATTCGAGTCCTGCCATGCAACTCCCAGTGGTCTACCTCTTTGCCTGTCACGATGAACTGGAGGTCCCTGTAAGTCAACGAGGGCCCGATCGTACATGGTCGGGTCAATATCCGGTCAAGATCGCAACCCGGGGCGGCGGCGGCTCCGGGGGTGGCTCCGTGCACCGCGACGCTGTTGGCCGGGTCCAGCGGCAGCAACTGGTACAACCTCAACGTCTCGGTCTTTCGGTGTCAAGCAGCTGGACCGTGACGGTGAACATGCACTCCCCCGCAGTGGTCTACTCCACCTGGAACGTCAACGCCACCTTCCCCAGCCAGTACGTCATGAAGGCCACCCCAACGGCAACGGCAACAACTGGGGCTTCACCATCTCGCCCAACGGTCAATGGACATGGCCCACCGTCTCCTGTAGCACCGGCTAACACCGGGACGGCAACGGAGCTCCCGCGGTAGGCGGCGACCGTGACCGCCGCTGAACCACGGGAACTCCGTTGGCCGGTAGCCTGCCAATTCCGACCCCCGTGATCTACCCATTGGTGACCCGCACGTCGCCGCTGCAGTGCTTCGACGCGTCCACCCCGGGCGCACTTCGCCATGACGGCGACAGCGACCCGGCCAGAACTCATCAGGACAACCCTGGCCCCGCCGCACCGGGTCGGCCCGCACCGGCGCGTCCCCTAGGCCCACCAGAACGCGTAGAGCCGCGGACACCGCCGAAAGCCGCCTTGCATCGTCCGCACCGACAGCCCCGACTCGCGGTCAGCCAGCCGCACCACGCAGCGGTCGCCCCGCTGGTGAGCCAGGGACTCGAACACGTCCGCCGCCGTGACCTCCCGCCAGGAACCATAGACGTATAGCTCATGGTCGGGTACGGCTCGTGCGACAAGAAGGAGGAAGATCGCATGGCGGCCGCCTCACTCGCCGTCGCCGGACCGGTCGCGGGCGCCGCGCATGGTGATGACCGCGAGCCCGGCGGCGAACACGAGGCCGGCGCATACGGCACCGCCTAGGTCGCGCGGCGGGCGCGCAGGCCAGAGCCACGGCGTGGTGAGGGCGGGTCCGTGCCACTGCGTGTACAGCGCATAGACACCCGGGAGCAGATAGGCCGTGGGGCCGGGCCAGGATAGGCCGCCACCCAGGGCGGCGGCGCACAGCAGGCCGAGGCCGGTGATGCCTGTGATGTTCCCTATGACGTCGAGCGTGCCGCCTGCCAGGTGCCCGCCGGTCGCTGCTGCTATCACGAGTGCGCTCGTCGCTGTGGCTGTGAGCGCGACCGTCGCGGCGAGCCGCAGGAACGCAGCCACCGCCCGCAGACTCGCTCCGGTTCGCCGAACGGGCTCGCGACCGTGGCCGCGACCATCGTCGCTGCGGCGGTCTCGATGACCAGCGGGAGCTGCAGGGCGCCGTAGGCGTCCCAGTGGCCGAGGAGCGCGACCCGCAGCGCGATCGCGCAGCCCGCGATCGCGGCCAGGGCGGCCGGGATCCGGCGGCTGACCGCGTACAGCCGCATCAGG
>CAWDVS010000025.1:0-339947 GCA_963805805.1 uncultured Actinomycetota bacterium
GTCCCGGCCTCCACCCGGAGCAGGCCCGATGATGTCACCGGGAACAGGTACACGCCGTGGGCCCGCGCGAGCCGCTCGCCGAGCGGGACCGCGACGACCGATCCCGCCAGCCCGGCGGCGAACGTGACGGCGCCCAGGACGATCGCCTTGGCCGCCAGCACCCAGCCCCGCCGCGGGCTGGCGGCCAGGGTAACGCGGATCAGGTCGCCGGAGTATTCGGCGGTGATGAACCGCGTCCCCACCACGATCACCGTGATCAGCGCGGCGAACGTGCCGGTGAGGATGACATCGATGGTGCCGCTACCTGGCAGGGTTAGGCGGACGGCGGGCGCGATGTCGCCGGTGCCGGTCACCGTGAACGTGCCGCCCGCCTGCGTGAACGTGCCCGGCGCGACGCCGGGTGACCGTTGGCGTCTGGTTCGGCTCCCACCGAGTCACCGGCCCAGTTACCACCGAGCCAGCTCCCCTGGATAGCGAGGTTCCCGAAGATGGCCGTGGACACGCTGGTGTCCGTCCAAAACCCTGCACCGAATCCGGAGATGCGACAAATAGCCCGCCTTGCACGGTCGGTCCGAGCCCGGCCACGTGAACGGTACCCACCTTGATCCAGTGCGAGCCGTCGGCGGAGTCATAGCCGGTGACCACGTCGCCGGAGCGGTCCAGCCGCAGCCAGCGAACAGACGCGGCGGAAACAGAGCCGGGTAGCCCGGCCGTGTCGCCTGTGTAGTCGTACTGCATCCGCACGCCGTGGCTGCCGGTAACCATGATCGCTGCATACGGCGATCCCTGGCGGGTGCTCTGCTTGATGATGAGCCCGGCCTTCGCCCACGGCACGATGCTGTTGTCCGTAAGCGCGGAAACCGAGACAGTGACGCTGCCGTTTCCGGCCAGCGGCCGGTGCACGAAGTAGAAGCTGTCGGTAACCGGCTCACCGCCCGGCCCGATCGGAACGGCCGGCGTGCCATGGAGATCGCTGCTGATCCCGGCGAGCACCGCGACCAGCACCACCATCAGCGCCGCGGCCACCATGCGGCCACCCAGCCTCGGATGGTCCGGAATTGGTCCACTCCGCGTGCAGCACCTGCGGAAAGCCGTCCCGCCCGGTCCGCTGGCCTGATCGGTACGGCGCAACGACGGGGGTCACCGCGGCACCTCCGCGTGCGGCGCGGCGCGGAACTCGGCCGCGTCGCGGGTGAGCTCCATGTAAGCCTCCTCCAGTGTGGCGCGGTGCGCCGATACCTCGGAGAACGGGACCGCGTTTTGGTAAGGAGAACCACGGCTCGTTCTGAAGAAAGGCAGGAGACGGTGAGCACACCAGGAGCGGTGGCTGCGACGCTAGCCCCGGCGTCTGCCAGTACGCTCGCCGCTTCCCGGACAGCGCTGGTCCGTAGCGTGACCCGGTTCCCGGACGCGGCCGCGATCAGGCCGGCCACGCTGGTGTCGGCGATGGCTTTGCCGCGACCGGCCACGACGAGATGATCGGCCGTGTCCTGCAGCTCGCTCATCAGGTGGCTGGACACCAGGACGGCGCGGCCCTGAACGGCCAGCGACCGCAGGAAGCCGCGCATCCAGACGATGCCTTCCGGGTCCATGCCGTTGAACGGCTCATCGAGCATGACGACCGGCGGGTCACCCAGCAGTGCCCCGGCGATCCCGAGCCGCTGCCGCATACCCAGCGAGTAGCCGCCTGCCGCGCGCCGGGCCGCCGGGGTCAGGCCGGCCTGCTCGATCACCTCATCCACCCGCCGCGCGGCCAGGCCCTGCGAATGCGCCAGCCACAGCAGGTGATTACGGCCGCTGCGGCTGGGGTGCAGCGCGGAGGCGTTCAGCAGCGAGCCGACGTGGCTGAGCGGGTGCCGGAGGCTGTGGTAGGGCTTCCCCTCGATAAGCGCGGTGCCCGCATCGGCCGCGTCCAGGCCGAGGATCACCCGCATCGTGGTCGACTTCCCGGCCCCGTTCGGCCCCACGAAGCCGGTCACCAGCCCCGGATGGACGGTAAAGGACATGCCGTCAAGGGCACGGGTCGTCCCGTACCGCTTGCGCAGCCCGGCGACGGCAATGCCTGGGGCGCTCATCGGGGTGAGCACCCGGCTCGGTGTGGTCTCATGCGGGTAGTTGTACCGAGCGGCTGGTTCCAGCCCGGTCTCAGCCGCTGCGACCTGGCTGGAACCTGCGGGCTGGCATTGTTGTGCGCATGACACGCCGAACCGGCGGCCCGCCCCGCCGCTCTCCCCGCACGGCCGGCGGTGACCCGCGGTGAAGGTCCTGGTGGTCGAGGACTTCGAGGTACTGGCCCGCTCCATCGGCACCGGGCTGCGCCGCGAGGGCATGGCCGTCGATGTCGTGCTGGACGGGACCGACGCCCTTGGCCGCCTGGCCGCCACCCGCTACGACGTGGTCATCCTCGACCGGGACCTGCCCGGTGTCGGTGGCGACGACATCTGCCGGCGACTCGCCCGCGACCGCTCCGGCACCCGTGTGCTGATGCTGACCGCGGCCGGCACCATCGAAGACCGCGTCGACGGGCTCAGCCTCGGCGCGGACGACTACCTGCCCAAGCCGTTCGCCTTCGCCGAACTGGTCGCCCGGGTGCGGGCCCTGGCCCGCCGGGCCGCCCCGCCGCTACCGCCCGTCCTGTCCTGCGGGGACATCACCCTCGACCCGGCCCGCCGGGCGGCACTGCGCGCCGGCCGGCGCCTTGAGCTCAGCCCGAAGGAGTTCGCGCTCCTGGAATGCCTGCTCGCCGCACCCGGCCTGGTCCTGCCCGCCGAGGAACTACTCGAACGAGTCTGGGACGAAGCGGCCGACCCGTTCACTTCCGCGGTCAAGCACACCATCCACCGGCTGCGCGCCAAACTCGGCGACCCGCCGGTGATCGAGACCATCCGCGAAGGCGGCTACCGGATCGGGCCGCCATGACCGGCCCCCAGCCGCTCCCCAGACGGTCCTTGCAGGCCCGGCTTACGCTCTTCTACGCCACGGGCATCTTCGCCGCCGGGACCGTAGTCCTCGCAGTCGTCGCCGTCCCCCTCGCCGGCATCCAGTCGGCCAATCCCAAGGGCAGCCGGGCCTCAGCCGCGATCACCGGCACCGGGAACGGGATCGGCCCGCACCAGCTCCTGGTAGGCTCCGCCGTCGCGCTCGCCCTCCTTATCCCCATCGCGCTCGCGGCTGGCTGGTTCGTCGCCGGCCGTTTCCTGGCGCCCCTGCGGGCCATCACCGCCACCGCCAGGGCCATCTCCGCCGGGAACCTCCACCAGCGCCTCGACCTCGGCGAGCCCGCCGACGAGCTGACCGAGCTGGGCTCCATCCTCGACGACCTCTTCGCCCGCCTTGAGGCCTCCTTCGACGCCCAGCGGCACTTCGTCGCCAACGCCTCCCACGAGCTACGCACCCCCCTCGCCGGGCTGCGGACCCTCCTCGAAGTCACCCTCGCCGACCCCGACGCCGACACCGGCACCCTGCGCTCGGCCTGCCAGGAGGCCCTCGCTCTCGGCGGACATCAGGAGCGGCTCGTCCAGGCACTGCTCGCCCTGGCCACCAGCGAGCGCGGCGTCACCCGCTGCGACACCCTCGACCTCGCCCAAGCCGTCACAGGAGTGCTCGCCTCCCGCCGCGACCAGGCAGCAGAGAAAGACATCGACCTCGCCGAACACCTGATGCCTGCAGTGACGGCCGGGGACCCGGGACTGATCGAAAGCCTCATCGCCAACCTCATCGACAACGCCATCCGCCACAACCACCCCGACGGGCACGTCCAGATCACCACCCAGACCTCCGGCACGCAGGTGACCCTTACGGTCACCAACAGCGGGCCAGTCGTCCCCGGCGACCAGATCCAGCGGCTCTTCCAGCCCTTCCAGAAGCTGGCGCCCGATCGTAATGGCCGCCGTGACGGCTACGGTCTCGGCCTCGCCATCGTCAACGCCGTCACCCAAGCTCACCACGCCACCCTCACCACCAGCGCACGCCCCGAAGGCGGCCTGTCCGTCACCGTGCGGTTCGCGCACGTACCCGGCAGCCGCGGCTGCAGTACGGGCAGGGCATCTACGGATTCTTCTGCCACCACCGCGGCAACCAGTCGCCTCGGCGCTGATGATGCCGATGACCGAGCGGTTCGCCGTCGGCACCCGCCGCTACATCGACACACCCAGGCTGGACCTGGTCGCGGATCCGCGGGATGCGCTGATCGCGGCGCAGGCGGAGCAGATCGCCGTGCTGGAGGCGCTGGTCGCTGACTTGCGGAAGCGGCTGGACGCGGCCGAGCGGGCAGGATCGCGCAACAGCGGGAACTCCTCAATGCCGCCGTCGTCGGATGACCTGCCGGGGCGGAAACCGCCCAGGAAGCAGCGGCGGGCGGCGGCGCGCGCGGAGAAGAAGCGGGGGAAGCAGCCGGGCAGCCCGGGCGCGTCGATGACGTGGGAGGTCCCGGACCGGACCGAGGATCACTACCCGGAGGGAAGCTGCTCCTGCGGCCGTGACCTGGCGGACGCGGGGGACCTGGGCGTCACGCGGTCGTTTCAGCAGGAGGAGATCCCGGCCGCGCCGGCGGAGCGAGTGCAGCACGACCTGCACGCGAGGCGAGGTGCGCCTGCGGCCGGGCCCATGTGGCGGTCCGCCCGGCGGGCGTGCCGGATTCCGCCCTGTCCATCGGCCCGCGGCTGCGCGCCCTGGCGGTTTACCTGGTCGTCTTCCAGCACGTCCCGGTGGAGCGGTGCCGGCATCTGATCGCCGGCGTGTCCGGCGCTGCCGTCTCGGCCGGGTTCATCCATTCGTGCCTGCGGCAGGCCGCGAGGCTGGCCGCGGAGGTGGTGCGGCTGATCCGCACCCTGATCACCGCCGCGGCGGTCGCGGGGTTCGATGAAACGACGCTGCGGTCCGGGCCGGCCGGGGAGAAGAAGTACGTCCACGGCGCGTTCACCGAACAGTACTCCGCCTTCTGGCTGGGCACCCGCAGCCTGGACTCCATGCACGGCGCCGGGATCCTGCCGGGCTTCGCCGGGATCGTGGTCTCTGACCGCTACCAGAATTATTTCCGCCCCAGGTGGGAGCACATCGCCGGGAACCAGGCATGCGCGGCCCACATCCTGCGCGACTACCAGGACTGCGCCGAGGCATACCCGGAGGCGGTCTGGCCCGTGCAAGCGCAGCGGGCGCTGCGCGGCCTCATCCGTGCCTGGCACGCCGCACGCGAGCAGGGCCTGGAGGCCATCCCCGCCGGCATGCGGAAACCGCTAGAGCACGAGTTCCGGCACGCGGTCCTGGCCGGCTCGCGAGCGTGCCCCGCGTCCCTGGCCCGAAGAACAGCACGAAACAGTTGCCCGGCCGCGAGCTACTCGAATTCTGCCGCGACCGCCGCAGCGACGTGCTCCTGTTCGCCGAGGACACCAGCGTCTGGCCCACGAACAACATCAGCGAGCGCGGCGTCCGCCCCCTGAAAACACAGCAGAAAATCTCCGGCCGCCTGGCAAGCGACGACGTCACCCAGGACCGCCTCGACATCAGAAGCTACATCGACACCGCCCGCAAGCACGGCAAGAACGCCATGGACGTCCTTCACGGCCTCATGCTCGGCAGGCCCGGATGGGTCGGCGAAACTTCGCCCGCCAGTTCCCGGCTGGACTGGCTGACCGCAGGGGAACCAGCGCTCTGCCAAGACCTGGTTGCTGACCGCCTCGGGGAACGCATCCGGCTCGAGCAGGAGCGCATCGACTGGAACTGGGCAGCCAGGCGACTTGCCGACCACTTCTCGTAGCCCTGAGCGTTCGTTGCTGCTCCGTCACCGTGCATTTCTGAGCGAGAACTTATCCGTCAGGATGCATTGGCCCATCGGCGCGCTCCCCCCTCGGACACCACGTTTGCGCAGCTAGACGGCTTGTAATTCCCGCCGGGGCACTCTCGTGATGCCAATCTGATCTTGAGGCCCCGAAATCATGCCCCGGCCTCCCTCACGAGCCGCGCGAACAGGTCCGCGGCCTCCCGCTGGCTGCCCGGCAGAACGTGCGCGTACACCGTCTTCGTCACGACCGGCGAGGCGTGGCCGAGGCGCTCGGAGACGACGTGCACCGGGACGCCGGCCAGCAGAACAGCGTCGCGTGCGTGTGCCTCAAATCGTGCAGCCGGATGTCCGGCAGGTCGTCCTCGGTGAGCGTCAGCTCCTTGCGGCAGCGGACGACGTCGCGAAGGAACTGGCGGGAGACGTGCTCGGGGTTGCGGTGCTGGCCCTCGATGTCACCGAAGATCAGCGCATCGGCTCTGGCGAGCCAGGGCGCCACGCTCGCGCTTGCGCCGGTCGAGCATCGCGTCGGTCGCGGCGCCGCCGGTCCTCGTCGACCTGCGGCCATACCCGCCCAAGTGCGTGCCACCCGTCACGCTCATCTTCGGGCTCTGCCCGATGTGCCAAGCCAAAGACTGCCCCGCTGACAAAGGCGGGGCAGTGTGACGCACGGGTGTAGGGATACTTAGATAGTAACTCGCCATGATACAGTTACTATCTAAGCTAGGGATAGATAGTAACTATCCTGAGGTTCGATAGTAACGGAGTTACACTCATGTTGTTTTCCACTCCCGAGCCCGACACACGCGAGCTGGAAGTGCTTGGCGAAGTCGAGGAACTAAAGAAGAGCCTGCGGCACCAGCTCAATGAACCCCACCGGTGGTACGGCCCGTTGAGGCGTTTGTCCGCGGCTCGGGCGATTCAGGGTTCTAACAGCATTGAAGGCTTTGACGCGAAGCTTGACGATGCTGCCGCCATCGTGGCGGGCGAGGCGCCGCTTGACGCCGACGAGGAAACGCGCCTGGCCCTGAGCGGTTATCGCGATGCCATGACATATGTCCTGCAGCTGGCCGACGATGACGAATTTGCCTACAGCGCTCAGCTTCTCAAGAGCCTGCACTTCATGATGACCAGCTACGACCTCCACAACCGGCCCGGCCGCTGGCGCCATGGGGCAATCTACGTCCGCAAGGAAGAGACCGGCGAGATTGTGTACGAGGGGCCGAATGCCGAACAGGTGCCTGAGCTCATCGAGGAACTCGTCGCTGCTCTCAGCACGCCTGCGCCATCGGTCGATACCCGGCTGATACAGGCTGGCATGGCGCACCTGAATCTCGTCATGATCCACCCGTTCAGGGACGGCAACGGCCGTATGGCGCGGTGCCTGCAGAGCCTTGTGCTCGCCCGTGCCGGCGTTCTATCCCCCGTCTTCCTCAGCATCGAGGAGTATCTCGGCCGGAACACGCTGAAGTACTACGACGTCCTGGCCGAGGTCGGCCGCGGAGCATGGCATCCCGGCAACGACGCACGGCCGTGGGTGCGGTTCACGATCACCGCGCACCTGCGGCAGGCGCGCACGATGCTGGTGCGCGTCAAGGAGACGGAGCGGCTGTGGGTGGACCTCGAGCGGCTGGTGCGCGAGCGTGGCCTACCCGAGCGGATGCTGATGCCCCTGTTCGACGCCGCCATGGGTTTCAGAGTGCGCAACTCCACGTATCGCGCAACTCTGGAAGATGCGATGGAGGGACAGATCACTGAACCCACCGCATCAAAGGATCTGTGGCGTCTCGTCGAGGGAGACCTGTTGGTGCCACACGGGCAGAAGCGCGCCCGGTTCTATACCGCGAGCGAGCGCGTAATGGACCTCCGGCGCGCGCTCGTATCCGGCCGTGATCCGCGCAATAACGCCGACCCCTTTGCGGACTGAGGTGCTGCTCATGTCGAGCCTTGCCGGGGCCACCACAGTGACCTCGCTCCCACTGCAGCCGCCAACACACCTCAAGGGACGTCCCATGCCACGACACCACAGCGTCCCTGAAAACCTCACTGAGTGGATTCACCTCGGCGTGTGTGGCCGCGGTGCTCGAATTGCTTTAGTTCGGTGACGGCAGTGGAGTGCCGGTAGGCCTGAGCGTCGACTGAGTCACGACGTCCGGCACGGTGTGGTCCTAGGGTGCTGGAGATAAGGAGCTGCAGCCCTCGGCGCTGATGGCTGGTGTCCACTTGCGCCTGGGGAGTGGAGGGTGAAGTTATCAACGGTCCGGCCCGACGGGTCTAACTGGCGGCGCGTGCAGCCTCTCCGTGGTCCGGTGCTGGCTATCGGCTCGGGAGCGATCGCGGTAGCCCGAACCATGGCAGCACGCTGTTGTCGAAGCGGGTCATGGCGCAGATCCGGTTGCCGGCAAGGGTGAGCACGTAGAAGCCGGTCGCGTGGCGGATACCGGCCGGGGCGCGCAGGTATGCCCCGAACGCGGGCTGGCCGTTGGCTCGGGTCGGCACGAGGTCGAACCTGCGGCCCGCGCCGAACTGGCGGGCGCAGTAGCGGGCCACGAGTTCACGGCCCTCGTATCCGAATGGCTCCGGAGGCATGGCGATGAAGACGTCGTCGGTCAGCAGGGCCACCAGCGCGTCGAGATCGGCCGACTCCCACGCGCGGGCGAACATGGCCACGATCGCGTCCTCGGCGGGTGAGCCAGCGGCGGGCGGCGGCTGGTGGCTGGCGGCCGACTGCTGCCGGCGCTGCAGGCTAGCGCGGGCTCGTTTGAGGGCGCTATTGACCGATTCGAGGGTCACCTCCAGCATGCCGGCTACCTCGCTGGCGTGGAATCCGAGGACGTCGCGCAAGATGAGGACGGCGACCTGGCGCGGCGGCAGCAGCTGCAGGGCGGCCACGAAGGCCAGCGAGATGGCTTCGGTCTGCTCGTAGCGGGCCTCCGGCCCAGACGGCCGGTCGACGGCGCCCTCGAGGAGGGCGTCAGGAAACGGCTGCAGCCAGGCGGCCTCGTCGCGCGGCGTCGGCAGGGGCGCTTTGAACTGCGACATATCCCACTCCCTGGCCGGGCGCCGGCTCGCTGCGCGACGCACATTGAGGCACCGGTTGGTTGCGATCTTGTACAGCCAGGTGCGCAGCGACGCGCGTTCCTCAGTGAACCCGCCGATGCCTTGCCAGGCGGCCAGCATCGTCTCCTGGACGGCGTCCTCGGCGTCCTGGAAGGATCCGAGCATCCGGTAGCAGTGCACCTGCAGCTCCCGCCGGTGGGACTCGGCCAGCTCCCGGAACGCCTCTCCATCCCCTGCCCGCGCCCGTGACAGCAGATCGCCTGTCACCATCCTGCGCTCCTTCCTTCCGCACCACGTCGTACCTCCGGCCCGGTATATACACCGCCCGGAGCGCGAACTGGGCGGCTCGCGGACGCCCAGTTTCCCAGTGCCGCGGTGTATGCATCACCGACCGCCCGGACGATCCGCCCACCGGATCGTGCCGTGGCAGCTGGAACGACCCTGGAGGTTGACGATGGAATCGTCCGCATCGGCCGGGCGCGTGGCGTTCGCCGTTCTCGATCGCCGCGGCCGCGGGCGCTGATGAACGTGCGAGTCTCGGGCATGCACGGGAAAACAGCCAGCCGCAGGAACCAAGCGAGCAGGATGCTCGCTCGTGTGTTCGCCGGCTGGCGGACGGGCCTGTCGGGGCCCGTCATCGTTCTTCAGGCTGGGACCGCGGTCAACTACTTCGGCACTGGACTGGTCCTTCCCTTCGAGATCATCTACATGCACCAGGCCCGCGGCTTCCCAACGGCGACTGCGGGGCTGGTGCTGGCGGCGGTCATGGGCACGGCGGCGGTCGTAACGCCTCCTTCGGGTGCGCTGCTCGATCGTTTCCGTGCGAAGCCGATCCTGATCACCGGCAATCTCGCGAGCGCACTGGGCTACGCGGGCTTCGCATTCGTCGACCGTCCCTGGCAAGCCTTCGTCTGCGCGGCCGTCGGCGGCGCCGGGTTCGGAGTCGCGAACACCGCGAACCAGGTTCTGAGCCTGACCCTGGTCTCAGCGGAGCAGCGCGCCTCCTCCATCGCGCTCCGCCGAGTCGCAGGCAACTTCGGTCTCGGCAGCGGCGCGACGGTTGCGGGCTTCATCGTCGCTTCCGCCAATGACCTCCGCGCGTTCCAGGCGCTCTACCTCTTCGACGGCGTCACCTTCGCTGTCTTCGCGCTGGTTGTGCTCGTGGGGATCCCGAATCCTCGCCCTGCGAATGCTGCGTCGGCGCAGCGACAGGGGAACAGGCTTCCGAGCAGTTGCTCACGATCGGCTCTTCCTCATCCTGATCGCCGCCAACATCGTGCTCGTGATGACCGGCGGCGCGCTCTTTTCCAACATCCTCGCGCCGTTTGCGAAGGCGCACACGCCTGTCGGGCCGGGCGAGATCGGCGTCGTCTTCTTCATCAACACCTTCTTCATCGTCGTCGCCCAGATTCCAGCCACACGGGTCGTCAAGCGGATGCGCCGCACACACGCTCTTGCCGCGACCAGCGCGCTATTTGCAATCGGCCTGCTCGCGGTCCTGCTCGCAACGCTAACGAGCTCGACGTTCACCGCTACCACCGTCTTGGCTGGGGTCGCGATCGTGATCGCCCTCGGTGAGTGCGCGCAGTTCATCGTGCTCGGCCCAATCGTCGCCGACCTCGCACCGCCGCATCTGCTCGGCCGCTACATGTCGCTCTACGGCCTCACCTTCACGGCAGGCGTGGCCCTCGGCCCCGCGGTCGGCGGCGCGCTGCTCGCAACGTCACCCGACGCCATCTGGTGGGGCGGCGCCTTGGCGGCAGCACTGACCGGAGCCGGCTTGCTGCGACTCGGCGACCGGATACCCGACCCGCTCTTGCAGGCGCAATGCCCTCCGCCGCAAGCCGTCAGCGCGGCCGATATGGACTCCGCCTGCCACAGCCAGATGAGTAGTACGGAATAGCACCCGGCTGAAGCTTCTGGCGCGCAGCCCAGGTCAATCCATCGTCAGGCCCCGAGAACCTGTCTGCGTGCCCGGCGCGTTTGGCTCCGCGGAACACGTGTATTTACACTTATCTCTTGTGAGAGCTGCGGAGTCTGAGTGCGTGTGTACCTCGCTGCGGATGGCGACGCGATCGGTCAGTCGGCTGTATGACCGCGCCCTGTCGCACGTTGGCCTGCGTGTCACCGGCTACAGCATCCTGTCCCGGCTGGCGGCCGAAGGGCCGATGCCCGTGGGAGACCTGGCCAGGCGGCTGGCGATGGAGCGGACGACCTGCACCCGCGAGGTGGCTCCCCTCGTCCGTTCTGGGCTGGTGGAAGCCGCGGCCGGACCCGATAGGCGTCAGCGGATACTGCGGCTTACCAGCCTGGGCGAGCAGAAACGCGCGGACGCCTATCCGATATGGGAGCGCGTGCAGCAGGAGGTCGCGGCCGAGTTCGGCGGCGCAGAGGTCCAAGAACTGCTGATACGACTGCGTCGGCTCACCGGCGGTAGCGAACGCCTGGCCGGGATCCAGACCGAGGTGGACCACTAACACAGCCCGTCACTACGAAAAGGAGCCCGACCATGACGCGTACCCCCGTTACCAGCGACAAGCTTCCGCCTCTAGCCGGCCCGTTCTCGCCCGGCGTGCAATCCGGCAGCGGGCCGTTGTTCATCAGCGGGCAAGTCGGCCAGGACCCGGCGACCGGGGCACTGGTCGACGGTAACGTCACCGTCCAGGCCCACCAGGCGCTCCGCAACCTGACCGCTGTCTTGGAGGCGGCGGGCAAGAGCCTGGACGACGTGGTGCGGATTGGTGTCTATCTCACTGACATGGGCGACTTCGCCGCGATGAACGAGGTGTATCGGGAGCATCTCAGCGCCCCTTACCCGGCCCGCACTGCGATCGCGGTCGCCGCACTCCCGCTCGGCGCTGTCGTCGAGTTCGACGCGATCGCGAGCTAGTCATGGAGGCAGAGTTCAGCCTGATCGACGTGTTCAGCGACCGGCCGTTCGGCGGCAACCAGCTTGCGGTGTTCCCCCGCGCCGAGGGCCTCAGCGACGAGGTCATGCAGCAACTGGCCAGGGAGTTCAACTTCGCCGAGAGCACGTTCGTGCTGCCCTCGTCAGACCCTGCGTGCACGCACCGGGTCCGGATCTTCAGTCCGCGCACCGAGCTGCCGTTCGCCGGGCACCCGACGGTGGGCACTGCCGCCGTCCTGGCCAGCCGGAACCCCGGCAGTTCCCAGTTCCTGTTCGAGGAAGGCATCGGCCCGGTCACCGTCATTGCCGACGGACCTGCATGGCGGCTGGTCCTGCCGTCACCGGAATATGAGACCAGCCCGCAGCCGCCGTCCGCGGTGGCGGTGGCCAGGGCGCTCTCGCTGCCCGAGACGGCCGTGGTCCGCTGCTGGTTCGCAGGTGTCGGGCTGCGGTTCTGCTTCGTCCAACTCGCCGGCCAGGACATGGTCGACCGGGCCACCCTGGACACGTCGGCCTGGAGGCTCGGCCTCGCCGACGGCTGGTCCCCGCACCTGTATGTGTTCGCAGGCGACTTCCGCGACGGCCAGCGCCTGTACTCCCGGTTCTTCGCCCCCGCCATCGGGGTTGCCGAAGACCCGGCCACCGGCTCAGCATGCGTGACCCTGGTGGCCAGCCTCGCGGATGCCTCACCACAAGCTGACGGCAGCTACCACTTGCGGATCGATCAGGGCGTCGCCATGGACCGCCCCAGCCTGCTCGACGCCACTGCCCGCAAGGAGCACGGCAAGGTCACCGAGGTCAGCGTCGGCGGCCGTGCCACGATCATCGGGCACGGCATCATCACCATCCCCGGCCAGGAACCGGCAGACTGAGCGCGCGGCGCGCTGGTGGTCGGTGAAGTCACGGGCATGGCAGAGGCCGTTCCCCGGCGTTAGGCCGCCTAACACGGGACCGGCCAGCCGATGACGCATCTCCCGGCCGACTGCGGATCCCGCCGGACCGCTGCCGAGACGTGCCGACCTCGGTTGCGCGGCGGACCTGGCGCATCAGCAGCTGACCATGTGGACGGGCTCGCCCGCGGACAGGGCTCGCGCGATGCGGAGCGGTCCTAGGGTCCGCATGCCAGACGGTCATTTCATGATGAAAGTGATGTTGCCCGGCGCAATCTCGCGAAGCTGGTACGTAAGGTCCCTAAAGCGACGATAGGATTCTCGAGCCCTTTCTCACAGGCGCACGGTTGAACGTCGGCAGCCGCTGAACGTCGGCAGCCGCGCGAGCCGTGGTTTCAGCGACGGATTAGTGGAGGCTGGCTAGTGGATCGCCCTGGTGAATACGGCATCGGCAGTGCCACTCCAGGACCTGAGCAGCCGCGTCATCGCGCGCAGCCACGTCATCGGCGATCTCGCGGTGACCGCCAGCACGCTCCTGGCCGCTCGCCTGGGCTAGACCGAGCGTTCGGCCTCATAGCTCGCTCACGCTGGCCGGCAGTTGCGGTTTGCGCGCTTGTTGGCCTGCTGGGAGTGACGAGCCCGGCGGTTGCCTCCCAGGCGGCTCCGGCAGGCTCTGCGCAAAAGATAGATCACTCCAACGTCGGTGCGACGCACTCACCGCAGGTGCTGCACATGTTCGCGAGAACGGCCAGCGGATCCGCGGCCACCGGAGACATGGTCAGCCAGTCGACCATGGCGACCGCGCTGCAAGGCGTGGACGTCGCTTCGCTCCAGCACACGAGTGCCAGCATCGACTGGTCCCAGGTGGCCACCGCGGGCGGTATACAGTTCGCGGCGGTCAAGGCTACCGAAGGCGCCTACTACCAGAACCCGTACGCGCTGACCGACCTGGCGGGTGCCAAGGCTGCCGGGTTGTCCACGATGGCCTATGCCTTCGCGATCCCGAACGGCAACAGCACCATTGCCAACAGCGCGAGCCCGGTGGTTCAGGCGGACTTCCTGCTCAGTTACCTGGGCACCGACAGCACCGCTGTCCCGCTGATGCTGGACATCGAGTACAACCCTTACGGCGCTGAGTGCTACGGGCTCAGCCAGTCCGCGATGGTGACGTGGATCTCTCAGTTCATTGCCGAGGTGCAGAAGAAGACCGGGCGCCAGCCGATCATCTACACCCCCGGCCCGTGGTGGACCGATTGCACCGGCGGCAGCGCAGCGTTCAGCCAGCTACCGCTATGGGAGCCCTATTACAGCACGACCGCCACCAGCCCGGTGCTGCCGACCGGGTGGGCGAACTGGGCGTTCTGGCAGCACTCGGGCACCGGCAGCGTGACCGGGATCAGCGGCAATGTCGACCTCGATTGGCTCAACGCTGGCACGGTGCCGCTGGTGGACCCGGGAGCGCAGCGCGGCCTGATCAAGAGGGCCGTCAACCTGGAGGTCACGCCTGCGGACCCGATCAGCGGACGGTCCCTGTCGTTCTCCGCGACAGGGCTGCCACCAGGGCTCTCCATCAGTGCCAGCGGCCAGATCACTGGCTCGCCAGACCGGGGCCGGCACTTTCAATACGAAGGTGAGCGTGTCGGACGGCCAAGGCGTTGCCGGCTCGGTCTCGTTTTCCTGGACCGTTCTGCGCGCTGTCCTTACTGCCAAGTACGTCTGCGGCCTGTCGCAGTCGCATTACCGCTGGCTCGTCAGCAACGTCGGCCCCACATTCTGGGTGAAGGCGAACGCGACCGTCTATACCGGCAGCAGTTGGAGCTGGGCGGGGTCCAAAAGCGTTGCTGTCACATCGGGCTGGAACGTCAATACATACCGGGGCTACAAGCTGCGGGCCTACTACATGGCAGATGGCACCCTGCCGCCGCCGCACGAGGCTGGCGCGCTCATCAGTCAGGCGTCAGCCCCGGCCACGGCCAGCCGCCGCGCTTGTTAACCGCCGCGTGGACAGCCGGTCAGTACCGGAGCCACGGGCTCATGGGCCAGACGGGGAGCTGGCGGCGGGCTCGAACAACTCGACCACGTTACCTGCGGGGTCTTCGACCAGGATCTGTTTGCCACCGGGTCCGGTAATGATCTCGTTGCGGAAGCGCACCCCCTCGGCCCGCAGCCGGGCGACCTCGGCGGCGATGTCCGCGACGATGAAGTGGATGCGATTCCAGCCGCCTGGCTCGGGGATGCGCCCGTCAGGCATCGGCCGGCCCGCCAGCTTTCGGGCCGGCGAGCAGCAGCCGAAGGTGGCCGCGGCTCACGTCGGCGAACGCGGGCGCTGCGCTGGTGCGCAGCGTGAAGCTCAGATGGCTGGTATAGAAGTCAACGGCCGCTTGCACGTCGTCGACCATGTAGCGGACGTTGACCATGTCTTCTGGGCTAGTCATTACTGCCTCCTGAGGGTGCTTCTGCGGCCGGGGCCGCGCTGATGGCCGTGAGCAAGAACCCGATGCGGGTCTCCAGCTCGGCCGCCATCTGCTCGAACGCTGGAGCGGTGTCCTCGCCGTCGGCCGCGGCCGGGTCGGGGATGCTCCAGTGCAAGTAACCGGGGTGGCCGGGGAACTCCGGGCATACCTCCCGCACCCGGTCGCACAAGGTGATCACGTAGTCGAACCGGTCAGCGGCGAACACGCTCAGGTGCCGGGACCGCTGCCCGGCGAGGTCGATGCCGCGCCCGGCCATGACCCGCGCCGCGGCCGGGTCAGCGGCCGGGGGTGGCTGCCCGCGCTGAAGGCCTCGACCCGACCGCCGGAACGGATCCGAGCGATCGCCTCGGCGGCCTGGGACCGGGCGCTGTTACCGGTGCACAAGAACAGCACCGAGCAGCGGACCGGGCGATGGCCCCCGGCCGGGACGGGCAGCGCCGGATCGAGCCGCAGCCCGGGATGCAGCGCCGTCCCCACCGCCGCCAACTCCCGGGCGCACTGTGACAGGTCCAGGTAGTAGTAGGTATCGCGGCCGTCGAAGCTGCTGCGCCGCGCCCCCACCAGCCCGCTGGCCCGCAACCTGGCCAAGTGGTAGGAGACCAGACTCTGCCGCTGGCCGGTCAGCATCACCAGTTCCCGCACCCGGCGGTCACTGCCCGAAAGCTCGCGCAGCAGCCGCCAGCGCAGCGAGTCCGCCGCCATCCGCACGAGCGGCGGCGGAGCGGCTCGCGCTACTGATGCCATATTCGGCACTATACATCAATTCATTTTGATTGATTGCGGCGGTCAGGGACGCCGTGGGTTCAGCCTGCCCGGATGGTGACGGCTTGACGGTGTTGCCTGCCTGCAGGGTCGCTGCGGGCTGTTCCCGGGAGAAACTGCCATCTCCTCAACTCGACGAGCACGGCCCGGCCACCCTCCGCGAACAAGGTCACGAAGGGCATGCCCAGCGCCCGATTGCTAGTCCTTGACGAGGTCGATCAGCTCCGAAAGGTCGGGCACGTAGAGCTCGCCGTTGGCTGGCGGCGTCCGGACCAGAACCGCCCGGATCCCGGCAGTGACCGCGCCCGCGTAATCGGCGGCGGGGTTGTCCCCGATCATCCATGCCGATCTTGGCCAGCCTGCCTGCTCCAGCGCAAGGCGGAATGCCTGCGGGTGCGGTTTCTCATAGCCCGTCACGGCCGAGTTCACTACTGCATCGATGCAGGAGTCGAGTCCCAGGCCGGTGAGGATCTCCGGGAGTTCGGGCACGTGGTTAGACAGCAGAACGTGCCGCCAGCCAGCGTCCGACAGGGTCGCCAGGGCTGGCCTGGTGTCGGGGAAGAGCTGCCAGCTTTCCAGGTCGGTGTAGTGTGTCCGGACCCGGCTGGCCGCTGCGGCAGCGGCAGCAGGAGCGACGCCAAGCCGGCCAATCGCGGCGGCCAGCACCTCGCCAAGATGCCGCCACCAGTCGTCGCCTTGCGCCAGGAGCGGATGCGGCACTTCCGGTGAATGCCACGGGTAGCGGTGGCGCATCTGCTCGGCGATCATGGACCGGCTGACGTCATGCGGGCCCAGCACCTCGGTGAGTGCGTCAGCGATGGCGCCAGACCAGCGCCCGGGGCGGTAGCCGAGCGTGCCGTCAAAGTCCCAGATGAGCGCACCGTCAGATGCCGGGAGGTGGGTCATGGCCAGAGGGTATCAACCGGTTTGCCTGGTCCGCCGTCGTGCGCGGTGCCTGCTCGCTATCGGCGGACCGGCCTGCTGCCCAGCCATGATCAGGTCGATATGCCGCTGCCGCGGGCCGACCCGAGCAACGGCTCACCGCGGCGGTGGGCAGGGAGTCAGCACGCGGATGTCGGATTGAGTCACCCGTGTTCGTGGAAAAGGTGACGGCGCCCCGCACAGCGGGACCACGACCACGGAGATGACCGAGATGACAGAGACAAAGCCCTCAGGGACCCTGGCTCGCCGCCTCTACGGGCTCACCGAGCCGATCGCGATGGTCCCGTATGCCGCCCCGGAGCCGACGGCCGAGGTCATGGCGCTCGGGTACCGGAACTACTGGGACACCTATTTCGCCGGGCGCGCCGCCCCGCTGGGCCGTTGCCCGGCCGAGGTGGTGCACGCGATCTTCTACAACTTCGCCGACGGCGAGGTCGCCCGGCACATCCCGCACGTCTGGGACATCGCCACTCCCCAGGCGGTCCTGGCCGCTCGCGAACGCGGGTGCGCCGCCGCCGTGAGACGGATCCTCGCTGACCTGGCTGACTCCCCCGGCGTCACCCGAGCCGCCGACCTGGCCACCAAGGCGGCCACGAGCGCCCCGACCGAGGGGCGCGCCATGTACGCGGGCCTGCGAGCTCTCCCTGTCCCCGGCGAACCCGTCGCCCGGCTCTGGCACTCGGCCAACCTGCTCCGCGAGCACCGCGGCGACGGTCACGTCGCTGCCCTGGTCGCCGAAGGCATCGGCGGGCTCGAGTCCCACGCGCTGTATGCGGTTTCCCAGGGCATGCCCGCGGAGAAATTCGGCCGGATCCACCACCTCCCCGCCGCGACGCTGGTCGCCGTGGCCGACAGGATGCGCGGCCGTGGCCTCATCGACGACGCCGGCCGGATCACCGGCACCGGACGCGACACCAGGGAGCGGATCGAGGCGCGCACCGACGACCTCGCGGCACCGCCCTACGACATCCTGACCCCGGCCGAGCTCGCCAGCTCATCGGCGAACTCGATCCCCTCGCGCTGCAGCTGCTCGGATGACGCCGACCACGGGCCGCCGGTGCGCAACGTGCATAGCGAACACCCGCGTGGATCTGCGATCGGGCTCGCAAGCCGCCAAAGTGGGTGGCCTCCCCGAGTCGCGGGTGTCCGGCCGCACGATCGTTCAAGATGGCCCCGTCGACGGCGCGTAGCGTTTGCGGAGTCAGTGCGACCGGGCCAGAAGGAGCAGGCATGCTGGAGAACTTCGCTGAGCTGACCTCGCCGCTAGTTGCCGATGCCTGCATTCGCTGCGGTGTGCCGCTGCGCGCCGCGCCGGCCGGCATCGCAGCTGTCGTTGCGGGGCGCCAGATCGCGGGACGCGCGTTGCCAGCCCGTCACTACGGCAGCGTTGATGTGTTCCTGGAGGCGCTCAGCCACGCCGGGCCGGGGGATGTGCTGGTCGTGGACAACGGCGGGCGGACCGACGAGGCGTGCGTCGGCGACCTGATGGTGCTGGAGGCCCAGGCGGCGGGAGTGGGGGGCCTGGTGGTGTGGGGGCTGCACCGCGATACGCCGGAATTGAGGGAGATCGGCCTTCCGGTGTTCAGCTACGGCAACTGCCCGGCCGGGCCGGTGCGCGTGGATGAGCAGGAGCCCGCGGCGCTGGAAAGCGCCCGGGTCGGGTCATGCCTTGTCACCGCGGCCGACATCGTGTTCGGCGACGACGACGGGGTGTTGTTCGTCGCTGCTGACAAGGCCGCGGAGGTGCTGGCGGCGGCGCGTGAGATCAGCCAGACCGAGCGGGAACAGGCTCGCAGGATCCGGGCCGGTGAGACCCTGCGCCAGCAGACGAGCTTCGACGATTACCTAGCGCGGCGGGCAGCCGAGCCCTCCTACACCTTCCGGCGGCACCTTCGACGGATCGGCGGAGCCATCGAGGAGTAGGCGCGTTAGCAGCCCATCCCTTAGCCCCAAGTCAACGACCGCTGCCTCGCGAGCCGAATCTTGCCGCCCGGAAACCGGACCGACGCGGATCAGCGTGCCGTTCCCCAGCTGTTCGCCGGGCTCGGCAGGCCTAGCGCTTGCAGCTGCTGACTGGTGGCGGAATCGGCGGGCAGGAAACTGACGATGCCCGGGTAGCCGATTCCGTGCAACGCGGCGTTCAGCGGCCGAAGGCACAGCGTGCGCCCGTCCGCCCTGGTGATCGTTATACGTGCCGTGGCCAGGCCGTCTGCGGCTACGTCGGCCAGCCGGCCGGACTGCGCGTGCTGCCAGTACGAGGAGAAATCAGGAAGGTCGCCGAGCCGCGCGAGCAGCGCCCGGTACCAGGCGTCGTACTGCCACAGCAGGTTGTCCTCGCGGAAGCGTGCGATGCTGAAGGCGGCGAGGCGTGACCAGCTGGCGGCATCCGGCTCAAGGAGCCCGCGGACCGGCAACGCCGGGTCGAACAGCAGCCGCAGGACGTTACGTGATGGTGCGGGAAGCCCGGCAACATCCTGGCGGGCGAGTCCGAGCGCGGTCAGTAAGTGGTCGTTGATGAGCTGGACGGTCCAATCCCTGCTGACGGCGTAGGAGGGCAGCGGAAGTAGGTCGATGATCGTTGCCAGCTCGGTGACCGCCTCGCGCAGCTCGGCTCCGCCCGGCCCAGGGTGCTCGATCGCGTACCTGGCCCCGGCGAGTAGCCGGTTGCGCTCGGTCATCGAGCACTCAAGGTAGTCGGCGATTTCCAGCACGACTTCGCGGCGCGGCGGACGACGGACGGCACCGCGAAGCAGTGCCCGGTACGAGCTGTAAGCGACATCGCATAGCTCGTCCCTGGTCCAGGACCGCGGTACCGATCCCCATTCGGGCGGCCGCGCGGCGACGGCCAGGGTCGCTGCGACGCCGCAGCAGGAGCGCCTCGACCAGGCCGGCGAACTCGGCGCAGTCCGTCGCCACCCGCGCCGGGGGAACATCGATCGCGACCACACCGCGCTCCTCGTCAGCTCGGCCGCCTGTCAGCGGCCGATGTCCGTAAATTCCTTCCTGGTGCGATCATGCCCGGCCGGCCTAGGGTCGCACCAGCCGCGGACGCCGCGGACCGGCCAGAAGGGTGCCGCGATGAGCACAGCGCGCCGACTGCACGCTTCTACGGTGGCTATCTCTTGCGCGATTGCATTCGGTGCAGTGATCCTTACCGCGTCGCAGCCAGCCGCGGCGGCGTCATCGTGCGTGCCGACCATGCTCATCGGCGTGCACGGCACAGGGGAGGAAACCGGCGTCATCGGCAACGAGCTGGCGAGCCTCTATAACGGGGTCGTCGGCCATACCGGCCTGCCCGAGCAAGGGCTGTCAGGCTGGAAGGACGACAGCAACCTATTCGTGGACGTGGCCGCCGGGGTCGTTGCCTACCCGGCAGACGGCGGGCTGACGCTGGATGCCGCACTGCAAGTGCTGCAGGCCGCAGTCGACGCCGGCGCCACGGACCTGTACAACCAGGTTTCCAGCGAATCCAGCCAGTGCCCGGACGAGCACTTCGTCATCGCCGGATTCTCGCAGGGCGCGGCGGTCGTCGGCGAGTTCGCGAGGAACCATCCGGAACTGGCAGGCAGGGTGTCCGGAGTCACATTGTGGGCCGATCCTGAGTTCAACGGGAACGACTCGTACTCCAAGGGCGCCGTCGTCAACGCGACCGGATTCACCGGAACGGGCGGCTGGCTTGGCGTCCTCGGCTGGTATCACAACCAGCGGCTGACGTTCCCCTCAGCGTGGTCGGGCCGACTGCGCAGCTACTGCACGACGCTTGACCCCGTCTGCAACTGGTCGCTGTCCAACTTCGCCGGGTGGGCACACCACGGGGACGAGCGATATGCGCCGATCATCACCGACAGCGAGTCGGCCATCGACGCCGCGTCGGGCGGCTGGGCACCGAGCGTCTGGGACAACGGCGGGACGAATGCCTTTTACACCGAGTGGCAGAACACCGGCGGTGTCGGCGGCACTCTCGGTCAGCCGAGCGCCGATCCCGTCAGCAAGCCGGGCGGCGGCATCGTCCAGACCTTCGCCGGCAGCGCCTGCGGCTCAAGTACCGGTTCCGCGATCATGTGGTCGGCGGCATCGCACACCCACGAGATGCACGGCTGCATCTACAGCGCGTTCATCAGCAAATGGGGCGGCGCCGGCGGGGCATACGGGTATCCGACGTCCGACGAAGAGCCGACGCGCGCAGGAACCGGGCGTGTCAACTACATGTCGGGGACATTGTGCGGCTCCACCAGCGGATCCGCCCTGGTCTACAGCGCCGCCGGGACCTTCCCGGTGCACGGCTGCATCTACCAGCGCTACCTGCAGATCGGCGAAGATGCCTCCGGCATCGGCCTGCCGACCAGCGACGAGTACTCGGTCTCAGGCGGCGTTCAGCAGAACTACAGCAACGGCAATATCCGCGACATCGGCGGCTCCATCACCGTCACCGTCTACAACAGCACCGGCCTGGACGACACCGACCCGTACCAGACCGGCTGCGCAGGCTCTGCGCACCCAGAGAGCACCGTGGCCTCCACGAAGGACGGTCCGACCGTGATCGACCTGCAGTGGTCCGGCTCCTGCGGCACCAACTGGACGCGGGTGATCCCCAATATCAACGGCGGAAGTCACCTGCTCGAGATGGCGATCTGGGTTGAGCGGCAGGAGTCCGGCGGGAGCATCACCTCCAGCGACACGTTCACGTTCTGGCCCAACGGCACGGTGCCCGCCTGGTCTGACCAGCTCTATGCGCCCGTCCTGCATGCCCGCGCCTGCGAGAACTACTACGACGTGCCTGACAAGGTGTGGAGCACCCCGGTCTGCACCGGCTGGATTTAGCTGACCCGGCTTCCCTTACGTACGCCCGCCCGGAGCAGCTGGCGCGGGCCTGAGTGGCACTCCCATTAAGACGGCTATACTCGTCACAAACTGCTATTATGACTTCTGTGGTCGGTGTAAATGAGTCGAGCGTTCTGCCTCTCGCCGTCGGCCGGGGATTGCGGGTGCTGGGCGAGCACGTATCCACCTGGCGCAAGCTCCAGCGGCTGCCCGCTGCCCAGGTGGCCGAACGCGCAGGCATTAGCCGCGACACGCTGCGGTCCATCGAGCAGGGCAGGGGTACGGCATCTACCGAGAACTTGCTCCGGGTTCTGCGCGTCCTCGGAATCCTGGACCCGGTGATCGCTGCGTCTGACCCGTATAAAACCGATGTCGGTAAGCTCCGCGCGGATGAAGTTCTGCCAAAGCGGGTGCGTTAGCAGTGGCCGGACGGGATGCCGTTGAGGTCACGGTAGAGATCGGCGGCCAGGAACTAACCGCCGGCACGCTCTGGTTCCACGAACAGCGAGCTGAGAGCAGCACCTTCCGCTACTCCGACTCCTACCTGGCCAGCCCGGTCAGCTACGACCTGGACCCGGCCCTGCCCAAATCGGCCGGCATCTTTCAGTCCGCGCCTGGGAAACCGCTTTTCAGCGCGTTCGCGGACACTGCCCCAGACCGGTGGGGCCAGAACCTCATGCGCCGGGAAGAGCGCGAGCGCGCCGCGGCGGCGCACAGCACACCGCGCAGCCTCCGCGATATGGACTTCCTTCTCGGCGTGCGCGACGACGCCAGGCAAGGCGCCACCAGATTCCGGCGCCCAGCCACGCGCGACTACTACTCCACGCATCGTGGCGCCGTACCACCCCTGATCGATTTGCCCCGCCTGCTGCATGCGGTTGACCATCTCGACGAGAGCACCGACAGCCGTGACCTGAAGGACCTGATTGACGCCGGGAGTTCGCTCGGCGGTGCCCGACCCAAAGCCGCGGTCATTGACTCGTCGGGACAGCTCGCGATCGCAAAGTTCCCGCGCTCGGACAGCGATGAGTGGGACGTCGCCAGCTGGGAGGAGGTAGAACTTCGCCTAGCCCGTCGCTCGGGCCTGACAGTCAGCGACTCAGTACTCAGCGCCGTCGCTGGACGCAATGTCCTCGTGGTGCACCGCTTCGATCGGTCGGCCGGCCAACGCGTTGGCTTTGTCAGCGCCCTCACCTTGCTGGAGGCGACTGACGGTGAACAACGCAGCTACCTAGAGATCGCCGACGTGATCGAACGGCACTCGCCCGCACCAACCTCGGATCTGCGGGAGCTATACAGCCGCATTATTTTCTCCATCCTGACCGGGAACACCGACGACCATCTGCGTAACCACGCCTTCCTGCGCCAAGGCCGAGGATGGACCCTGTCTCCCGCCTACGACCTGAATCCGAACCCGGACCGGCCGGACAGGCTCAGCACATCTATTGACCTCAACAGCACCGCAGCGGATATCGAAATCGCACTGTCAGTCAGCGGCTACTTCCGTCTATCCCTGACCGAAGCTCGATCAGCGATCGCGTCCATCTGCAAGGCGACCGCCAGCTGGCGGGGCGAAGCAGCTGACCTCAATCTGCCCTCCCGGGAGATCGAGCGGATGGCCGAGGCATTCGAGACCGATCAACGGCGCGCCGCCAACAACCTTGAGCCCTAGCGCGGGTGCGGGAGCGCCCGGCGTCAGCAGTGTGGCTCGCAGCCAAGGTCGCACCAGTCCAGGCGGTGCGGTCAGCTCTCGGGTGCGCGCGACGACCTACCGGCGGAACGCGGCCCGGGTTGCGGCCGCGGTGGACCTGAAGTACCCGGATGGCTGGATGAAGCCCCACTCATTGAATGCCGAGCCGTTGGTGAGCGCGCGCCGGTAGCCGAAACAGGTCAGGTAGAGCGTCCGGATATACATGACCGCCTCGAGTCGGTCGAGTTCGTCGTCGGTCGGCTCGACATGTCGGCGGTAGGCGTTGACGGCGGCGTCGATCCACTCCCGGTTCGGCCGGCGCGGGTTCCACGAACCCGTGCCCCAGATCAGGTAAGCGAAGTCGGCGAGGCGCGGCCCGCGCCCAGACGCCTTCCAGTTGATCGCGACTGGCCCTTGCGCGCTCAATACGGCGTGATCGGGCGCGTGCAGGAGGTTCCCGTGCAGCAAGCCCTCCGGAAGGCCGTGACCGTCGTCGGCCGCGCGTACCTGGTCGCGGAGTTGCTCGAATCGCTCGCGCTCGGCGGCCGCGACCTTCGTGTCGACGGCATCGAGAAACGACAGGGCCGCCAGCAGGTCCTGACGCGGCGCGCCCTCGCGGCTCGGGTCCTCACCACTCGCTCCACCGGGGCGGGCAGCGGAGTCGTCGTAGGGCAGGGCGTGTAGCCGGCCGAGCAGCTCACCCATCATGGCGAACTTCGCGGCACCCTCGGGGAGCTGGCCGCCTTCGACGAACCGCGTCACGAGGACCGCACTGCCATCAAAGTCAGTGACCGGATCGACGGCGGCCAGGCGCTCCGCCGGATAGTCCTGCCGCTCCAGGAACCTGAGGATTGCGGCGTCGCCCTCGACCCCGGCCCGCGGCCGAGCTGGGGGAAACGCGCGGGCGACCCACGGGCCGCCGTCATTGCGGTCGATGCGGAACACGTAGGTTTTGTGCACACTGAGCCTCGTGGCCGCGACCGGGTCAATGCCGTAGCGACCCCGAAGATGAGCGAGTAGCCGCTCCGGGACTGGCTCGTGGTGCATTCGCGCACCCAGACCCTTGAGATCCGTCAGCGCTTCGGTGTAGCGCTGCCCGGTCTCATCGGCATGGCGCCGGACAACCTTCTTGAAGCTGGCGTCCTTGGTCATGGACAAGCCTCCCCTTGACACCCTCGTCCCCCAGCGACGCGGTGTTGGAAGATGGCCTGTGATGCTGACGACCGAGAGGGCGAATCCCCTTCGCGAATGGAACCCGGGCTGAGGCGGACGTTCCACGCAGCTCGGCGACCGGTCGCCGCCATAAACAACCTTGCCGGAGGCGTGCAGTCATCGTCAAGCGCCGCACCCACGAGATAACAGCGGCCGCGCCGGTCCACTCGGCTAGTCGCCAAGCGCCACTCGCCAAGCGCCAGGCGCCAACGGCCAGCTAGCGTCCGATGGCGTACAGGGTGGCGTTGTTGATCGCGTAGACAGTGCCGTCGGGGCCGATGATGGTAGGGGTGTAGGCCTCGGGCCGTGGGCGGTTGAGGCGGATCTTCTCGGCCAGGGTGTTGGTGGCCAGGTCCCAGCGGTAGAGAATTCCGTCCTCGCTGTTGACCATCACGGAGTCGTCGGCGGTGTCCACCGCGGCTGAGTTGATGCACCACTCGTACCGTGCGCCAGCGGGCTCGCCAGGGAAGTGGACGGGCGACCGTATTGTCTGGACGGCCTTCATGGTCCGGACGTTCGCGTACGGGTCCTTCTGGCTTGACCTGGGGTCGAGCACGGCCACCCTGTTGTGGTCGTCTCCGTGCGGCCCGGCGCCAAAGTAGTTGTTGTACTTGGACACCAGCAGGTAAGGCGAGGTTCCGTGGTAGCCGGGCACCGCGCGTGCGGGCAGCACAGAGACCGTGTCGTCCCAGCCAAAGGATCCCGGAATCTTCGTCCGGGTCAGGGTGGCGTTGAAGTGCAGCAGCCAGCCGCGGCCGTCGTGACCGAAGTTCGGGTTCTCCTGGACGCCGAAGTAGACGTCTCTGTCCGGGCCGATCGTCGGCGAGGCGGTCGAGCCGGTCGAGATCAGGGCCGGCCGGTGACCGGGTCCTTCAAGGCGGTGCGGAACCGTGGCCTGAGGGTGGTGGCGTCAAGGCCGACCAGGATGCCGTGACCATGGCTAGTGGCGTCGATTCGGGTGGTGACGGTGATGTACACGATCCGGCCGTCGCGGGACAGGGCCGGCGCGCAGTTGGGTGCGACGCCAGTGAAGCTCCGGTTGCCGGAGACCGCCGCGGCGCTGATCCAGGTCGCTTGGCCGCGGGTATCGATCCTGGCGATCCCGCTGGACAAGTGCGCCGGTGTCGCGCCGGTCACGGTGAACCCGAAGTACAGCGACCCGTCAGGTCCGGCGGTCAGCGGAGTGGTGATCTTCACCGCCTTGTCATAGACGGAACGGTGCGCGTTCCACTGAGCCGCCCCGTAGAACACCAGCCGCTGCACCCTGCCGACCGGCTGGTTGACGTGCCTGCGTAGCAGAACCGTCCCGCCAGCACCGGCGACCGCCAGGGTCGCGCGCGTCAAGACGGCGGGTAGCGGAGCAGTAAAGGTGGGACCTCTGAAGGTGGGCAGCCGGTAGTCAGTGCGCATTGCCCAGCGGCGCATGCCATTGGTCCCGGAGTAGGCCACGACCTCGAATCCGGCCTTGGTGCTGACCCGGGTCGGGACCAGCACCGTGTTCGCGGCTGTGATCATCGGGGACCCGTAGTGGATCGGCAGTCCCCCTTGTTCCACCATCGGGGCCAGGTCGACCTTGGCCCGCCAGCGGATCCGGCTCAGCGGCTGAGGCCGCACGCTGCTCGCGGCCGTGTGCTGCGGGTTCTCGGCAAAGCCTGCCCACGCCTGATGTTCACGGCCGCGGAATCTCTCCGTGCCCGGCCGACGCCCCGGTACCGCCCGCTCGCGAATGACCCGCCATTGCAGCCTGCGCGCTCGATGGCGGGGTGACCGATAAGAACCCGAGCACTACACCGGCCGTAGCGACCGCGCCAGTTATCCCCCTGGCGATCCGGCCAAGAGCAGGCCGGGCCGGTTTGCTCCCCGCCTCGGCTCGCGGCTCCCGACCCAGTCGCGGCAAACAAGACATGGCTCTCCATTCATTGACATGAGTGGCTGAAATGAGCCTTCCACTACTTAGTAGACGCGCGGCCAGGCGTCCCCTTGCTCACGCCCGGGTCAAGATCCGATAACGCGTCTTCGGCCATCTTGTCCATTAGGCCAAGGAGACCACCGGTTCGGGGCTGCGGCCCGCGCCACCGCCGGGCGGCGGTGGTAATGCGGGCGGGTCGTCTCGGTGCGGGCCGCCACCGGGCGGCTGGGCCCGGTCCGGAGTAGTCATCAACACGCCAACGGATCCGACGCCGAAGCCGGCGAACGGGACTACAAGCAGGAGCAGCAGGTAACCCGCGGCATTGCCGCCAGCGCCCTGTTCCGCCGGCAATGTGGCCGCGCGACTGAGGTGCGGGTACAGCCAGCCGAGCAGTTGGCTGTCGTGCGGTAGCAGGGCAATCGTGGCGGTACCGAGCAGCACTGCGAGCATGGCGCCAGTCAGGCCAGCCACCAGCGCGGCGGTAAAGCCCTGGCGTATCTTCGCCTCGTTGCCGACCGCGCTGCCCATGCTCGCCACGGGCGGCGCGAACGCCTTCGCCAGCCAGGCGCTGAAACCGGAAGCCTGACCCGCCGCATGCGGCAGTGCCAGGCTGGACGTGAAGCGGCGCGCGGCCAGGATTGCGGCCGCCGTCGGCGCAACGAGCACCACGGCAAAGGCAACCGCTCCCAGGACACTCTGGGGCACCGCCGGGAGCACCCGGCTCGCCTGATACCGAATCACTCCGAGCGGTAGGAACAAGAACACCGCAATGCCGATCGGCAGGCCCGCGGCGATACCGCGAAGCAGGGTTCCCGTCGTCACCGGCGACCGCTGCGCAGTTGCCACGATCACGACGATCGTGAAGATGGCCATCACCAGCAGGAACAGCGCTTCTCCGGTCCACAGCGCGCCGCCCGCTCCTGGCCCCAGGCTCGCCGGACCGCGCATGCGCTCCACCGACGCCTTGCCTAGCGTGAGTGCGAGCACCGCAAAGTAGCCTCCGGTCCGGACGAGCCGCTGCGCGCGTCCTGCGCCGACCGGACCGACAAGCAGACGCCCGGCTACCCAAAGGCCTGCCAGCAGTGCCACCGTCCCTACCAGGCTGACCCTGTCGGCCACCGTCACCCGGTTCACCGGCGACCGTGGCCAGCTCACGCTGGCGACGCATCCGGCAGCTGCAGCGAAGGCGCACATCGCGCCGGCCTTCCGCATGATCATCGACTCCCTGGACACCAATCGCATTCCACCACCCAGCCACACCAGCCGCTGGCATCCGGCCGGCACATCCTCGGCTTCAGCGAGGATCGCCTCGGCCCATTCCGCGCGCCCAGCCGGCAGCAGCCGAGCGCACCGGCGCAGCACTGCAGCCGCCAGCCGGCTCAGCCGATCCACCGGACCGCCCGAGGCGCGATCCGCGCTTGTCGGCGGCCGGCTCGAAGTCACGGCAGTAACTCTATTTAGGTAGAGTTACGGCGTCTAGCCATTCAGACCGAGACATTACTCATCCAATCTGGGTCCGCCAGGCCGGCGCCTGCCGCCATTACGGCCGCATTCCAGCCGGGCGACCGATAATCTCTTGGCGGAGCGGTGGGTTCATGGGGCGTAGTGCAAGTCGCACCATGCCCCTTTGCGGAAGGAGATACCGAGTGACCCCGCCCGCCCTGACTCAAAATAAGCTTCCGGCCGCAAGTCGGCCGGTGCACGTGGCCATGATCGCGCCGCCGTACTTCGACCTTCCCCCGGCCGGGTACGGCGGAGTCGAGGCCGTTGTGGCAGATCTTGTGGACGCACTGGTCGACCGGGGCCATCGCGTCACTCTCATCGGCGCCGGGCGGCACGGTACCAAGGCGCAGCGGTTCCTTGCCACCTACCAGCAGCAGCCCGCGGACCAGCTAGGCGAGGCGATGCCCGAGGTCGTGCACGCGGCCAAGGTCGCGCGGCTGCTTGAGGATCTCGACGTCGACGTCGTGCACGATCACACCCTGGCCGGCCCGTTACTCGCTCGTGGCCGGGTTACCCCGACTGTGGTTACCAATCACGGCCCCGCTACCGGCGAATTCGGCGCCTATTACCGCGCGCTGGGCAGCACAGTCGGCCTGGTCGCGATCTCCGACACGCAGCGAGCTTGGGCGCCCGAACTGGCCTGGACCGCGACCGTGCACAACGCGATCCGCGCCGACACCTTCCCGTTCCGGGAAGGCAAGGACGAGTTCGCGTTATTCCTTGGCCGATTCCACCCAGACAAGGCCCCGCACCTGGCCATCGACGCAGCCCGCGCAGCCGGGCTGCCAATCGTGCTGGCCGGGAAATGCTCGGAGCCGATCGAACGGGCGTACTTCGCCCGCGAGGTCCAGCGCAGGCTCGGGCCGGACACCACCATGTTCGGCATCGCCGATGCCGCCGCCAAGCGCGACCTGCTATCGCGCGCTGCCTGCCTGCTCTTCCCCATCTGCTGGGACGAGCCGTTCGGCCTGGTCATGATCGAGGCGATGGCCTGCGGTACTCCCGTGGTGGCGCTGCGTCGCGGCGCCGTTCCGGAGATCGTCCAGGCTGGTCAGACCGGGGTGATCGTCGATGACCCGGACGAACTGGCCGCCGCGATCGGTGCAGCCCGGCGCCTTGACCCTTGGGTATGCCGGAAGCACGTGGAGCAGAACTTCACCGTCGAGGTGATGGCGGCCGGCTACGAGGCGGTCTACCGGCGGGTCATCCGCTCGGCCAGGCGCACGGCCAGTCCAGGCTCAGTTCTGCGCCCGCGAACCGTGGTCGGAGTGCTCGACAAAGCCCGACTGGCTCAAGCAGCGGATCGCGGTCTATCGGTCAGCTCCGGCGAGTACGGCGATCCTGATCCGTCCGGGCGGCCTGGCGGCCTGGGCTGGCCTCTCGGCGGGCGTCTGGTCAATGGTGATCGCGCGGGGACGACCGCCTCGCGGGCGTCGCGCTAGTCGGCGTGAATGTGCTGATACTGGGGCCATGACGTGCGGCAAACATAAGACGCCTCCGCCAGGCCCGAGGGCATCGCGCTCAAAGCGTCAAGACCGTTGGTTACGCTGCCCGGCCTCGGTAATAGCCCAGGCAGCGTTGACCAGGCCGATGTGACTGAACGCCTGCGGGAAGTTGCCGATCATCTCGCCGTTGCGCGGATCGACCTCCTCGGCCAGCAGGCCGACGTCGTTGATGGCGGCGACCGCCCGCTCGAACGTCGCGGTGGCTGCCTCGACGTCGCCGGCGAGTGCCTGCGCCTGCGCCAGCCAGAACGTGCAGAGCAGGAACGTGCCCTCCTGACCCGCCAGGCCATCGCGGGCCAGGTACCGGTACACCAGCCCGCGCTCGTCGGTCAGCCGCCCTGCGATGGCCTCGATGGTTGCCACCATCCGCGGGTCATCGGCCGCCAGGAACCCGGTGATGGCGAGCATCAGGCTCGACGCGTCGAGGTCCTCGCTGCCGAACGCCTGCGTGAAGGCACCCGCCTGCTCACTCCAGCCGCGGGCAAGGATGGCCGCCCGGATCTCGGCCCGGGCGGTCTCCCAGTCCGCTACGCGGTCGGCGGCGCCGAGATGACCGGCCAGGGCGATCGCGCAGTCCAGGGCGACCCAGCACATCAGCTTCGAATACAGAAAGTCCTGCGGCTCGCCGCGAACTTCCCAGATCCCCTGGTCTTTCTCCTGCCAGCGGGCGGCGGCGGTATCGGCGGCCGTGGCCAGGAACCGCCTGGTCACCGGATCGAGCTCGCCGAGCTGGTCGACCAGCCGCTGCGCGGCGCCGAGCAGCTCGCCGTACACGTCGAGCTGCCGCTGGAGCCAGGCGCCGTTCCCGACCCGGACCGGGCGGCTGCCTCGCCAGCCCGCCAGCTGCGGCAACTCCCGCTCGGACAGGTCCCGCTCGCCGCCGACGCCGAACATAATCTGCAAGTCCGCGCCGTGTTGCGGTCCGGAAGTGGCCGCGTCGGCGAGGAAGGCGAAGAACTTGTTCGCCTCGTCCGGGCAAGCGGCCACCCAGAGGGCCTCCATGGTCAGGCTGGCGTCCCGCACCCAGGTGTAGCGATAGTCCCAGTTCCGCTCGCCGCCGACGACCTCCGGCAGCGAGGTGGTGGGCGCCGCCACGATCGCGCCCGTCCGCGCGAACGTCATTCCCTGCAGCACACGCCCGGAATGGCGGACCAGCTCCCGCCACGGCCCCTCATAGTTCTGGTGAATCGCTGACCACGACCGCCAGCCCGCCACCGTATCGTCCAGCCGCCCGGTGATCTCCGCCGCGGTCCACGGGACAAGCGGAGGGTCAGTCATCTCGCCGTGCCCGAGCGCGAACACGGCCACCTGCCCGGCCGTCAGCCCGACCCGGGCGGTCGCGGTGGCATCATCCACGTCGAAGCCGCACGCCGCGGACAGCAGCAGCCGGCTGTCACCGCCCTCGGCCGCGAGTCCGCCAGGGACAGGACCTAATGCGGGCCGGACGAACCCGTACTCCGGCCGGGGCGCATAGCTGATCTCCGCCTGAATCTCACCCTCGGTGCAGGTCAGGGAGCGCAGCAGCATACCCGGGGAGTGCGCGCCCAGCTGATGGCCACGCTCGTCGGGGCCGACTGCGAGGGCGTCGGTGAGCACGGCGGTGCCGCTCGCAGTGGTGAAAGTGGTCTCCAGCACCAGTGTCTGGTCCACGTATCGGCGGCTGACCCGGAACTCGCTTGCGGGCCGGATCGCGAAATGGCCGCCGGCCGGGTCCAGCAGCCGGCCGAACACCGACGGCCCGTCGAAGCGCGGAAAGCAAAGCCAGTCCACCGAGCCAGCCCGGCTGACGAGCGCCGCGGAGCGGCAGTCCGAGAGCATCGCGTACTCGCCGATCGGCAAGCTGTCCATCACGGTTCCTCTCGCGGTCGGTCAGACGCCCGTGCACCTGCGGCGGATCCGCCAGCTCTCGCTCACCGAGGGAACGGGGCGGCATCCGCGCGGCAGATCGGTCCTGGCCCAGTTAAACATTTCGCAGTCGCGGACCGCGCCGCCGCCGACGGGCCACGGCATTACTGCTCCTGGTAGAGATCGGCCAGCAGGCCGAGCGCCCGCTCGAACACCTCAGGCGTGACGAGACCGGGGGCCAGGCGCTGATAGATCTGCAGGCCGACCACCAGTGCGTGGCCGATGGCCCAGGCCTGCGCGGCCGTGTTCCCGGTCGAAGGCTGGTCGCTATCGGCATCGGCTAGCTCCCGGAGCCGGCGCTCCAGTCCGCTGCTGTAGCGCTGCAGCGCATCCGGGGCGCGCAGCAGCGCGGCGAAGAACTCCAGGAACATCGCAATTTCGGCCGCGTCATCGGGTTCTTCCACCGCCACGGCGCGGCCGAACGCGGCTAGGCGCTCGCGCAGCGGCCGCGACTGGTCGTTGAGCATGGCCACATAATCGGGAGTCGTGTCGCGGCCTGCTTCGATGGCGCTGAGCAGGAGATCCTCCTTGCTGGCGAAGTGCCCGTAGATGGCGCCCTTGGTCACCTCCGCCGCCTCCGCGATCTGCTCCAGCGACGTCGCGGCGTAGCCGCGCTCGCGGAACAGTCGCCGCGCCTCCGCCAGCAGTCGCTGCCGCGTGCGCTCCTTGGACTCCGCTCTGGTCACTCTGGCCACGCCCTCATGCTGTCACATTGACATACCGACAGCATCCAGATACCTTCAAAACTCAGATACTGATGGTATCCGAACTGATGATGCCCTGGCCTGGCGCGGCTGGACCCGGCTGCGCGGCGGCGAAGGAGTGTGCGAGATGGGCCTCGGAGAGCGACTCAAGAGCTACCTCGTCGAGCCGGCCGTCCTGCGGCTATGCCAGTGGCGAGGCGATCCGGTCGCCCGGCTGATGCTCACCGGGACGAAGGCCGACCCGTACCCGTTGTACGCGCAGCTGCGGCAGCGAGGTCTGGTGCGCAGCCCGCTCGGTGTGTTCGCCGCGGCCGACCACGCAACGGTGGCGAGCATCCTGCGGGACCGGCGGTTCAGCAGCTCGCCCGTGCACCAGCCCGGCTACCGCCCGCCGTCCTATCCGCCGGGCGACCCGCGGGCCGAACTGCCCGCCGCGAACCTGCTCTCGATGGACCCGCCCGACCACACCCGGCTGCGCCGGCTGGTGGCCGGCGCGTTCACCCCGAGGGCCGTCGCCGGACTCGAGCCGTGGATCCGCGACCTCACGGTCCGGCTGTTGACGGCCGCGGACGGCGAAGCGGGCTTTGACCTGATCGACGCGCTGGCCTTCCCGCTCCCGATCGCGGTCATCTGCCATTTGCTCGGCGTGCCACATGAGGATCAGGCCCAGTTCCGGGCGTGGGGCGAGGACGTGGCCGCCACCCTGGACCCCCAGACGGCGGCGACCGCGCGGGCGCAGACCCGCGCCGCCGAGGTGGCGCTGACCGGCTACCTCCAGGACCTGGTGCGCGAGCGCCGGTCCAGCCCCGACGACAGCATCCTGTCCGCGCTCATCGCGGCCGAGGATGAGGGTGACCGGCTGACTTCCGGCGAGGTGGTGAGCACGGCCTTGTTGCTGCTGATCGCCGGGTTCGAGACCACCGTGAACCTGATTGGGAACGGCACGGTCGCCCTGCTGCGCGACCCCGACGGCTGGAACCGGCTCCGCCAGGATCCGGCCCTGGTACCCGCGGCGATCGAGGAGATGCTCCGGTACGACAGCCCGGCTCAGCTGACCGTCCGGGTGGCCACTGAGGATGTCGTTGTCGGCAGCAGCGTGATCGCGGCGGGCCGGGCCGTGCTCGTGTCCATCGGCGGCGCCAACCGCGACCCTGAGGTTTTCGAACAGCCCGACGAGTTCCGGATCGGCCGGCCCGATCCCGGCCGGCACCTGTCCTTCTCGCTCGGCGCGCATCACTGCCTCGGCGCCTCGCTAGCCCGGCTGGAGAGCCGCATTGCCTTCGAGGAGCTGACCCGGCGGTACCCGGCGCTTGAGCTGGCCGGCCCGCCGGCCCGGCGGTCGCTGCTCATACTGCGCGGTTTCGAGAGCGTTCCCGTCCGCGCCCGGCAGGTTGCATCGCGGCCCGCCGCCTAGCGCCGGACGAAGCGATAGATTGCCCGCTTTGGGGGCGCCGCGTCCCGACGAGCTGCCGTGCACGCGGTGGATCGAGGGTTAGACAGCGTTAGACCCTGGCAGTCAGCGGCAATACCCATACACGCCGCAGACCGGTCGTGAGACCCAACCAGTGGAGGTGCCAGATGGCCGAGCTCCGCCGCCGCCAGAGGGGATTGTGCTGGCCCACTTCATCGTCTCCGACGATGTCGCGCGCTCCCGGCGCTTCTACAGCGAGGTGCTCGGCGGCCGGGTGGTGTTCGACGGAGACGTGACCTATGTCGCGCTAGCCAATACCTGGATCATCATCAACGTCGGCGGCGGACCGACCGATGACAAGCCGACGGTCACCCTGGAGGCGCCGCGTGATCCCGACCGGGTCAGCAGCTTCCTCAATATCCGGGTCAAAGACATCGAGGCCGTGTACGCGGAATGGAGCGGCCGGGGTGCTCAGTTCCTGACGCCGCCGAAGCAGCACCAGTACGAGAAGCGCTGCTACATCCGCGATCCCGACGGTCATCTGATCGAAGTGGGGCAGACCACGGACCCGAAGGGCGACTGGACGCCCGCGCACTGGCCACCGAGTACGCGGGCCGGCGACTCCGAGTGAGTGCCGAGGCGGGCCGCTGAGGAGGTTCGGGGCGTGACCACCGCGATCATCGGCACTGGCGGGCTCGGCTCGGTCATTGCCCGCCAGCTCGCTTCGGGCCGGGAGAACCTGCGGCTGGCCAGCGCCGACGCCGAGTCGGCCCGATCGCTGGCGGCACGTATCGGTGACATCGCGATCGTCGCCGCCGGCAACCGGGAGGCGGTGCAGGGCGCCGGCGCGGTCGTCCTCGCGCTGCGGTTCACCGTGCTGAAGGGCGTCATAGCCGAGATCGCCGACTCGCTAACCGGCAAGGTCGTGCTCGTGCCGAGCAACCCGGTCAGCGCCGACGCGCAGGGGAACGTCTTCCGTGTGCTTCCGGACGGGCAATCGTCTGGCGAGGTTGTGGCCGGGTGGCTGCCGGCCGGGGCGCACCTGGCCATGGCGTTCGGGACCCTGTCGGCCAACCTGCTCGAATCCGCTGCCAGCCGGTCGCCGGAGCCGGCCGTCCTGTTCTACGCGACCGACGACGACCGGGCTGGCGAGGAGGTCGAGCGGCTGATCCGGACGGCCGGCTTCGAGCCTGCGAGGGCCGGCGGGATCGACCAGTCGGGCCGGCTCGAAGTGGGCGGCGACCTTCACGATCTCGTAGTCGGCCCGGCCGAGGCGCGGTCATTGACCGGCGCGGCCTGATCGTCTGGCGCCCTCGCCGAGCCGCGTGACGGCTCGTGTCACCGCCTGGCCAGGCGGCGGCCGCTCTGGATGTCAGGCGGCGCGTAGTTCAGCTCGAAATGGTGATAGAGGGCGGACTCGTCGGCCTGGGACAGCTCGTCACCGTGCATCTCGATGTCAGGCGCGTCCTTGACCTGCTTCTTGGTCACAACAACCTGCAGGTCCTCGGGGCCGATCTGGATGCCGCCCAGCGGCACGAAGGTCAGATGCCGCGTGATCAGTCCCTCCTTGACGGTAGCGAACTGTGGCTGGTCGGTCTCCACGTCGACGTAGACGTCCTGCAGCTTCCCGATCTTCTCCCCGTTGCGGTCCACGAGCATCTTGCCGTGCCACTCGGCGACGTTCCACCGGTCTTGTCCGTGTTGTTCGGTCATCAGTCGGTCCCCCCGGTTGATAATCCGTTCGGTGTGCCGGCCTGCGCCCGCACGGCGACGCCGCCTGCGGGCTGGCAGCCGGGCAGGTCACCCGGCTCTTCGGCCGCGGCCTTGACCAGGACGGACCGCAGCAATGCCGCCACCTCAGCCGCAGACAAGCCCAGACCGACCCCCGCCTGCTGGTAGCTCAGGCCACCGAAGAGCACCACGCCGAGCACGCCCCGCTCCCTGGCGGTCAGCCCGGACAGCCCGGTCCAGCCGGGGTCCGCTTCCAGGCCATGCGCGCGGACCCGGGATACCCGAGCCCGGCTGTCGGCTACTGCCATGCACCGCCAGTAGGCAGCGACCGCCAGCCCGACCGCCGCGTGCTGGTCGCGGACTGTCGCCGCGGGCTTGAGGATCTCCTCGGCTATGACGTCGCCGACAACGCCCTCAGCCAGTCCACGGTCATCGAGGGTGAACAACGCCTGCCGGTACAGATTGCCGGCATAGCGGTCGTAGACGTCTATACCGGTAAGGCTGTCCGCGGTTTCGGGTGCGAAGCCACGGCCCCCGCTGGCCTTAGCGAATCTGAGCATCAACGCTCCCGGAACTCTCGGCAGCACCTGGCGTCAGCAACAGGCACGGCCGCCGGGGTCCGGAGCAGCAGTGATTTCAAGCTAACACGGTCGAGGATCACGCCGGGTGCCGGGGCAACGCGCCCGGTCGCCCGCCCGGCCGGTCACCTGGCGCTGATCACCGGGCTCTCGGCCGAGTCCGACCCGGCAGTCATCCGCCTGGTCATCGAGCCCAGCTTCCTGGATTTGCGGGCCTGCTTCGCGGTCAGCCTGGCCTCATCCGGCCACCGCACGTCATAGACCCAGCCGAGCTTCTCGGCCAGCCAGATTGTCCTGGCCGCGATGTCGATCTGGCCCTTGAGCACGCCGTGCCGTGCGCACGTCGGATCGGCATGGTGCAAGTTGTGCCACGACTCGCCGAAGGAAAGGATGGCCAGCCACGAAACGTTCCTGGACTTGTCGCGGACCTCGAATTCGGCCGTGCCGAAGGTATGGCAGATCGAGTTGATCGACCAGGTGATGTGGTGCAGGAACGCGATCCGCACCAGCGTGGCCCAGAAGAAGGCCGTCGACGGCCCCTTGCCACGACATGGACCACAGCCCGCCGATGAGGGGAGGTGCGAGCAGAGAGGCGGCCACCAGGCCAGGGAACCAGCGGGAGATCGCCGAAATATCGGAGTCGGCCAGCCAGTCGGGGCAGAACCTCTCCTCCGAGGTCACGTCGCCCTCGAACATCCAGCCAATGTGGGCGAATGCCAGGCCCTTGGCCAGGGCCCTGGCGTCGGTTCCGAACCGCCACGGCGAGTGCGGGTCGCCATCCTTGTCGCTGTACTTGTGGTGCCTGCGGTGATCGGCTACCCAGGTAATCACCGGCTTCTCGATGGCGAGGCTTCCGGCGATCGCCAGCGCGATTTTGAATCCGCGCTTGGCTTTGAAGGACCCGTGGGTGAAGTAGCGGTGCAGGCCTACGCTGACGCCGAGCCCGCTGAGGTAGTAGAACGCCACGGCCAGCAGGATGTCGTGCCAGCCCAGGCCCCAGCCCCACGCCAGCGGCACCGCGGCGAGCAGCGCCAGGAACGGGACGGCCACGAACACGCCCACCAGCACTCGCTCCAAGATGCTGCTCCGGTCGGGCATGATCTCCGGCCTGGCCACAGTGCGCGGGGTGAGTTCGCCGTCGGCTTGCGCCACGGCGACATCCGTCGTTGTTGTCATGGATCCTCGCTCGTCGATGGGGAATGTCGGGCTGAATGCTCCGCATCGACCGGGTCCGGGACCAACACGATGAGGCTGACGTAGCCGTACCCGACGCTACCGCAGGTTCCGGGCGGAGCGGCACTGGCGGACGACGGCCAGGCTCCAGCGCTCCACGGTTAACCTAACATGCAATTCTAGAAATACATTGCTAGTTTCAGAATTCATGCATAGAGTGAGATCAGACCCGGACAGTCAGCTGCCGACGGCCGCGACAAGGCCGGGTCATTCAGTGCGGCGCCCGGCGGTTTCCGCGGCCCGCTCTCACTCGCGAAGGACACCCGGCGATGACCGAGCAACCAGCCTCACAAGGCCCCACCACTACCTTGCCGCCACAGTCGGCCAATGGCACTTCTCCCCAGCTGCCGGCCGCGCCCGCCCGCCATGGGTCCCGGCGGATGCGTACCCGGATCAGTGGCCTGCGGACGAGCCTCATCGCTGGCTTCCTCGCCCTGGTCGTGGTGATGATCTTCATCATCCAGAACGGGCACGCGGTCAACATCAGCTTCCTCGGCGCCCACTTGCGCCTGTCGCTGGCCGTGGCACTGATCCTCGCTGTGGTCGCCGGCGCTCTGATCATGGCCGCCGCTGGTACCGCGCGGATCACGCAGCTGCGGCAGATCATGCGCCGCGACCGGCGGCGCGCACAGGCACCCTGACCGGCCGAGCATCGCGGCCACAGGCCGCCAACCCACGCACAGCACACTAAGGAGTCCGTCATGGGCATAATCGCCTGGATCATTCTCGGGCTAGGCGCAGGCCTGCTCGCCAACATGCTGATCCCCGGCAAGAGACAACAGGGCCTCATCCTCACCTGCCTGATCGGCATCGCGGCGCCCTTGGCGGCGGCTGGGCCGCCACGAAGATATTCCACATCACCCTGCACGGCTTCTTCAGACTCTCGACCTGGCTCGCCGCCATCATCGGCGCAGCCGTCCTGCTGCTCGTCTACCACCTGGTCACCCGTGAGTCCGCCGGGTCCCGGCCACGGTCGCGCCGCTGATGTCGCCGTCCGACGTGCTGGCGGCCGCGGGCGTCGGAGCCCGACGAGCTGGGCCTGGCGGCCTAGCCGGCCTGCACCGAGGCTTGCGGTCAGTTACCTGCTGCTACTGTCGAGTGGCGGGTCGCAATCGAAGTCAGCCCCGAAGTCCTGCGGGCCACGGTGCGGCCACCCGGCGTCGGCCAGCCCCCTTCGCTGGCGATACTCCGCTCTGCGCGGCCGGTCCGCGGACGCGCGCCCGGACAGCCGTTTGCGCCACGAGTACAGGCGCAGTTAATGCACTCGGCCGCGCGGCAACTCGCATCGCGGTACGCGACGACAGAGAGCCGCTTCATGTCTAGGTCTTACGCCCTGCTCAGCACGTATCCGCCCACGCAGTGCGGGCTGGCCACCTTCACTGCGGCCCTGCTCGCTCAGCTGCGTCAGTCAGGCGATCGCGCCTGCGTCGTGCGGGTCCTCGACGAGCCGGGGGCGCGGGCTGGCAGCGATGTCGCGCAGGACCTGGTGGCGGGCTCGGCCGCCAGCGCTGCGGCTGCGGCCGAGACACTGAACAGCTTCGATGTCGTGATCGTCCAGCATGAGTACGGCATCTACGGCGGCCCGGATGGCCAGGAGGTCGTGTCGCTGCTCAACGCCCTGCACGTGCCGACCATCGTGGTCCTGCACACGGTTCTGGCGCACCCCACAGCGCGACAGCGCGCGATCCTGCACGAAGTGATCGACAGTGCGGACGCTGTCGTCACGATGACCCAGACAGCCCGGACGCGGCTGCTCGACGTCTACCACACGAGCCCGGCGAAGGTACGGGTCATACCGCACGGCGCGGCCGACAACCGGGTTCCGGTCGGGCTGGCGACAGCTGGCCTGCCCAAGGTCCTGACCTGGGGGCTGCTGGGACCGGGCAAGGGAATCGAGCACGCGATCGACTCGATGCGCATCCTGCGCGACCGCGGGCTGGCGCGTCGACTACGTAGTCGCCGGCCAGACTCACCCGCGGGTGCTGGCGCGCGACGGGGAGGCTTACCGACGAGAACTTGAGCACCGGGCCCGCGACCGAGGCGTGGCCGACCGAGTGCATTTCGACGACCGGTTCCTGCCCGCAGGCGCACTCAGCCAGCTCATTGGCACCGCCGACGTCGTGCTGCTGCCCTACGACTCACAGGAGCAGGTCACCTCCGGAGTCCTGATCGAGGCAGTGACCGCAGGGAAGCCACTCGTGTCGACGGGTTTCCCGCACGCGGTCGAGCTTCTCGGCGGCGGCGCGGGCCTTCTGGTCGGCCGGCAAGACGCGGCCGGCATGGCGGCCGCGCTGCAACGGGTGCTGTCCGAGCCCGGCCTCTCCGCGCGGATGAGCCGGTGCTCGGCCGAGCTCGCACCGTGTCTGCTGTGGCCCGCGGTTGCGAACTCCTATCGGAATCTTGCCGCGACGCTGACCGCCCCGGTAGCAACCGCCGGAGCCGCGGCATGACCCATCCCGCCCCGCCGTTCCAGCATCTGCTGCGGATGACCGATGACGTCGGCCTGCTGGAGCACGCCGAGGGCATCGTGCCACGGCATGAACACGGCTATTGCCTTGACGACGTCGCGCGCGGGCTGGTGGTGGTGTGCCGGGAACCTTCGCCGCCGCCAGAACTCATCACCGCCGGGCGCCGCTACCTCCATTTCATCGCGCAAGCACAGGCACCGGACGGACGGTGCCGTAACCGGCTCGGTTATAACCGACGCTGGCAAGACCAGCCGGGGACGGAGGATTGCTGGGGCCGGGCGCTGTGGGGCCTGGGCACGGCGGCGGCGCGGGGCCCGACCGCCGGGATCCGCGAAGAGTCAGCCAGCATGTTCGAGCGCAGCGCGAAGGTGTCGTCGGCCTGGCCGCATGCGATGGCATTCGCGGCCCTCGGCGCCGCCGAGATACTCGACCGATGGCACGACCATCCCGGCGCGCTCACCCTGCTGGACAAGGCCAGCGTCATCATCGGCCAGCCGTCCGCGGACCCCGGCTGGCCATGGCCCGGCCGCCGGCTGACCTACGCGAACGCCGCCATCGCCGAGGCCGTCATCGTGGCCGGCTGGCGGCTCGGCCGGGACCGGGTGCTGCGGAACGGCCTGCGGATGCTGGAGTGGCTGCTGACCGTCGAGACCCGTAATGGCCACCTGTCGGTCGTGCCGGCCGGCGGCTGGGGACCCGGCGAAGTCCGGCCTGCCTTCGATCAGCAGCCCATCGAGGTGGCCGCGATCGCGGACGCGTGCCTGCGCGCGGCGACAGTCACGGGCGACAGGGGCTGGCTGGCCGGCCTGGAGATGAGCGTGTCCTGGTTCCTGGGTGACAACGACGCCAGAGTGCCGCTGCTTGACGACCGGACCGGCGGCGGCAGCGACGGCCTCAGCCGAGACGGTCGCAGCCGGAACCAGGGCGCCGAGTCGACGCTCGCCATGATCTCCGTCCTGCAGCTCCCCCGCGCTGGCGGCAACACCGCCGTGTCCGACGCCGCCGTGCGGACCGACGCCCCCGTGACCGACGATCCGCCCGCGAGCGGGCTCGCGGCGCGCACCCCGCACCAGCTGAAACCCGACCCTTCCCGGACGTTGTGCAGGCTCTTCGTGCCCGGCAACGAGGCCCTGATCCGCGGTGAATCGCGGGCCATGGCGGTGCTGGACCGGGTCCTCGGCCTCACCGAAGCAGAGGCGGCAGACACCCTGGCCCGGACGCTGGCCAGGTACTCCGCCCGGCACCGCGACCTGGCCGGAAAGCTGGAGCGCAACTTCGAGCTGGTCGCGCACCGGCTCGGCCGCATCCAGATCGGGCCCGTCCGGCGGCAGCTGATCGGCGCGTATTTCACCCAGGAATACGCGATCGAGGCCGCGGCCCTGTTCAACCCGTCCATGGTCGTGCATCCCGACCAGACGGGCTGCCCGCCCGGTGAGACCCGGTTCATCCTGAGTCTGCGGGCCGTGGGCGAAGGGCACCTATCGAGCATCGAGTTCCGGACGGGCACGGTCGGTGCAACCGGCATCCGGCTCGACCCACCGGGCCGGTTCCTCGACACCGGCCGCACGCAGTCCGTTCCCTACGATCGCGAGCTTTTCCGGAGCAAGGTCGCCGAGCTCGTTCCGGAGGATGAGAACGCCCGGTTCCTGTGGGACAGGCTCCCGCCGCTATTCACCGCGACCGAACTGAACGACGCTCTGGCCGATCTGGCGGGGCAGCGCGTCACCCGGCAGGACTCCGTGGCCCTGGCCGACGCACTCAGGTGGATGGCCGCGTCCAGCTACGCGGTCGAGTTCGACGAGCGCTGCGCGCTATCCGAGCGCGTCCTGTGGCCGACTGGTCCCGCTGAGAGCCATGGCATGGAAGACGCGAGGTTCGTCCGATTCACCGACGGTGACGAGGTGATCTACTACGCGACCTACACGGCGTTCGACGGTTCGCAAGTGGCGCCGCACCTGCTGCGGACCACCGACTTCCGGACGTTCACCAGCTCGCAGCTGTCGGGTCCGGCCGCCAGGAACAAGGGCATGGCGCTGTTTCCGCGCCGGATCGGCGGCCGCTACGCCGCGCTGTCGCGGTGGGACAGGGAGACCAACGCCGTCGGATATTCCGCCGACGGTCGCCGCTGGGGCGAGGCACTCACGATCCAGGCGCCGACGCATCCATGGGACCTGATCCAGCTCGGCAACTGCGGCTCGCCCATCGAGACCCCGGCGGGGTGGCTGGTCCTCACCCACGGCGTCGGGCCCATGCGCGAGTACGCTATCGGCGCTGTACTGCTCGACCTGGATCAGCCGGAGCGGCTGATCGGAGCCCTGCCCGAGCCGCTGCTGACGGCGGCCGAGTCAGAGCGCGAGGGCTACGTCCCCAACGTGGTCTACTCCTGCGGCGCCATGGCTGCACGGCGGCAGCCTCGTCCTGCCTTACGGCTGCAGCGATTCGTCCGTCCGGTTCGCCATCATCGACCTCGGCCGGCTGCTCGCCCGCCTTCAGGCTGCGTGAGCGGCAGCACCTCGGTCTTGAGCGTCTCCCGGTCGACCACGAGCACGTGCTGGTTCTCCAGCGGCGTCCAGCCTGGCTGCGGCCAGCCGGAGCTGGCGACGACGACCGCGTCGCCGGTTGCCTGATAGGCCAGGTCGAAGTACGCGTCGATCTCGTCCGCCCGGCTGAGCCCGAGCTGCCGCAGCTTGGCGGCCGGGATCCGCTCGGGGTAGTACCAGCAGACCGCGTACAGCTTGTCCGGCGACAGCAGGATCGCGTTGAGGCTGTTCGGCTCGAACCTCTCGCTTATGTCGGCAGCGGCGGCCGCGATCGCCGCAACCATGTCCCCGCCGTTCGCCTCCAGCTGCGACATGATCAGCAGGAAGTACCGCTCGCTGTCGGTGGTCCCGCCCAGCGAGCGCTCCAGCTCCGCCGGCAGCATCGAGGGCAGCCGGTCCTGCGGGTGGATGGCGCCGTTGTGCGCGAACACATAAGACCCGTGCCGGAACGGATGCGTGTTGCGCGTCGATGACGCTCAGGCCGGGCGTGGCCCAGCGCAGGTGCACCAGGCCCAGGTCGCCGACCGGCGAACGGGCCAGCGTCCCGAACTCCGGCTCAGCGTCGGCGCGCACCGTCGATTTGCGGATGACCGGCGAGCCGTCCTCGTACCACGCCATCCCCCACCCGTCGCCGTGCAGCGCGCACAGCCCGATGAAGGCACTCAGGCCATCGGCACCGATCAGGTCTTCCAGCGATGCATCAGCACGCGAGCAGTAGCCGAGCAACCGGCACACACCGACTCCGTTCCTAGAGGAATTTGCCCATCGCGCCGGCCACGTCGATCGACGCGCCGGCGATGTAGCTGGCCCTGTCACTGGCCAGGAAAGCTACCAGCCCGGCGACCTCGTCGGGCCGCCCGAACCGCCCGAGCGGCACCTCAGCGGCCGCGAGCTGGCCGAAGAACTGCTCGGCCGGCATCTCCGGGGCCCGCCGCTGGTGAATGTTCTGCCACTGCGGCGTCTCGACCAGGCCGATGTTCACGCTGTTGACCAGGATTCCGTCCCGGCCGAGTTCCATCGACAGCGCCTTGGACAGGCTGAGGCACGACGCCCGGTTCACTGACGACGCCAGGAACGCCGGGTCCGGGTAGCGCGCGTACACCGCGTTGATGTTGATCACGCGCGGGGCTTCGCTGCGCCGCAGGTGCGGCAGCGCCGACCTGGTGCACCGGATCTGCGAGAACAGCTTCACCTCGATGTCGGCGTGCCAGTCGTCATCGGTCAGCGTGCCGAACCGGCCGGGCCGGGCCCCGCCGGCGTTGTTGACCAGGATGTCCAGCCCGCCCCCAGGGCGGTGACCGCGGCTTCGGTGAACGCCGTGACCTGGTCCGGGTCGGTCACATCGCACGTCATGGCCACGATCGCGGGCGACGCGAAAGGACTGTCAGACGCTACCTTGGCCAGTTCGGCCGCCGTCGCCTCGAGTTCGTCAGCGTGCCGGGAGCAGATCGCCACCGACGCGCCCTCGGCCAGCAGTTCGGCGGCGATGGCCTGGCCGAGCCCCTTGGACCCGCCGGTGACGATCGCCCGGCGACCGGCCAGCCCGAGGTCCATCTACGCCTCGCGCACCGGCGAATCCGGCGCCTGCGGGCCGGCGGCCGCGGCGTCCTGCGCCGCCGCCAGCTTGAGCAGGCTCTGCCGCGGCGGGGAGAACACATCGATCTCCAGGCAGTGGCTGTCGGTCGTCCACGCGCCGTGCGGCACCCAGGACGGGATCACCGCGACATCGCCCTTGCGCAGCGTGCGCACGTCGCCGTCCAGGTCGACTACCAGCTCGCCCTCAATGACGATGATGAACTGCTCCTCCTCGTGCACGTGCTGCGGCGCCTCGCGCCCCCGGCGCGAAGTGACGAAGTTCGTCATCGTCTTCTCACCCTGCACCGGCCGGAACCCGAGCCCCGGCAGGAACTCCACCGGCGTGATCGAGTCCACGTTCACGTACCGGCCCGGAGCGGTCGGCTCGCCCAGCGCCTCCGTCGTGAAGTGACTCTCGGCGTCGCCGAGCGACTCAGCGGCCGCCCCGTTAACCTCACTCACCGTTCCTCCAGTGCGGTCTGCAGCACCTCGCCGATCCGGCGGACGCCCTCGTCAATGAGCTCGTCGGCGACCCGGCTGTAAGCGAGCCGGATCTGCGCGGTCCCGTCGGCGCCCGGATAGAACGGCCGTCCGGGCACGTACGCGACTTTCCGCGCCCTGGCCGCCGCGGACAAGGCCACCGTATCCACACCATCCGGCGCGGTCAGCCAGATGTAGAAGCCGCCTTGCGGGGTGGTCCAGGTCGTGCCGGCCGGCATGTGCGCGGTGAGCGCCGCCGCCATCAGCCGGGCCCGCCGGGCGTACAGGGCCCGGGACGCGACCAGCTGCTGTTCCATGTGCCCGCCGCGCCCGTACTCCTCCAGCATCCGCTGCCCGAGCGCGCCCGCGCACTGGTCGGAGTTCTGCTTGGCCACCACCAGCCGGCTGATGATCTCCGCCGGGCCGGCGGCCCAGCCCAGCCGCGTGCCGGGGCAGAAGATCTTGGAGAACGTCCCGGCCTGCAGCACCACGTCGGGCGCCATCGACCACAGGCTCGGCGGCGGCGCGTGGTCGAAGCCGAGTTCGGAGTACGCGACGTCCTCCAGGATCAGGAATCCGTACCGGCGGGCCAGCGCGACCAGCTCGTGCCGCCGCGGCTCGCTCATCGTCAGGCCGGTCGGGTTCTGGAAGTCGGGGATCGTGTAGAGGATCTTCGGGCCGCAGGCCGGCCGCCAGCTGCTCGGCGAGCAGATCGACCCGCATGCCGTCGTCGTCCATCGGGATGCCGTGCACGTCGGCCTCATAGCCGCGGAACGCCATGATCGCGCCGAGGTAGGTCGGCGCCTCGACGACGACCACGTCGCCGGTGTCCACGTAGCTCTTGGCGACCAGCTCCATGCAGTCGATGCCGCCGCTGGTGATCATCAGCTCGCCGGCGCCCGGCTCGCGGCCCTCGCGCCGCGCCAGCCGGCCGGAGACGAAGTCACGGACCCCGGCGATCCCCTCGGTGGCCGAGTACTGCAGCGCGACGCCCGGATCGTTCGTGATGACCCTGGCCGCGATGTCCGCGAGCACACCAGTCGGGAACGTGGCCGGATCCGGGAAGCCGCCGGAGAACGTGATGATGTCGGAGGCGCCAGCGAGAGCGAGGATCGCCGTGATCTCGCCGCCGCCCAGGGTCTGAGTGCGCCTGGCCAGCCGGGAATCCCAGTCGCGCGGTCCGGTCGCCGCGTCCGCCGGCGTGGCATCCGGCTCGGCAGTTGAGCTGCTCTCGGCGGTGCCCGTGTGACTGTGGTCAATCGCTGACGTCATTGTCGCTTCCGTCCCTTGACAGTCCGATCTTACAAATGTAAGAATCCTGTCACGTCAGGTTTACACAAGTAAACAATCTATCGCCCAGCATAGCTCAAGTTACGATCTCCGACGACTGGTTGGCTGGCATATGGCTTCCATCTCAGCGCCCCTCGCGCGGCTGAGCGAGGTCTGTTCCACGGCAGGGCCGAAGGTTGACGTGGACGACCTCGACCTCGCCCTGTTGCGCGCGCTCGCGACCGACGCGCGGCAGTCGCAGCGCGCGCTCGCCCGCCAGGTCGAGATGTCGCCGCCAGCCGTGGCCGACCGGCTGGCCCGGCTGGAGCGTAGCGGCGCGATCCGCGGCTACCGGGTGGACGTCGACTGGGCGGCGCTCGGCTACCCGGTCGTGGTCTACCTCGCTGTCACCGCTGGACCCGGCATGGACTTGAGCGAGATCATCAAAGCGATCCATGCGCTACCCGAGGCGCAGGACATGAGCGTGGTCACCGGCGGCCTGGATCTGCTGGTGCGGCTCCGCGTGCGGGACCACGCCCACCTGCGAGAGCTGCTGCTCGCCGAGATCTTCCAGATCAACGGCGTGCAGCGGACCGAGACCTTCCTGTCCCTTGCCGACGCCGAGCCCGAGAACTTCACCGCCGCGCTGCTGGAGCAGATGACCCAGCGGCGCAGCGAGGCCAAGAAGAGCTGAGACCCGCCCGCGCGGCCCCGGCCAGCGCGAGCCGACCTTCAGCCGCCGGATTCCCCCCACCGGATCGGAGGACGACCAGGTGACAACCAGCCAGCACGATGTCAGCGGCGTAGGCCAGCCAGGCTTCGTGGCCCGTCACGGCCTGTACACGGCCGAGCAGGCCGCGGCGGCCGAGGCGGTCGCGAACGAGATCCGCGCGCGAGACCTGCGGACCGTCCGGCTGATCGTGGTGGACCAGCACGGCATGCCGCGCGCGAAGGCGCTGTCGCCCGAGGTGGCGATCGCGGCCATGTCCAACGGCCTCGACTTCTCCGGCGCGATCTACAGCCTCGACACCGGCAACCAGGTATTCGTGCCGGCCTTCGCCGCGGGCGGCGGGTTCGGCATCGACGAGTTCACCGGGTTCCCGGACGTCGTGCTCGTCCCGGACGCCGTCCACGTTCCGCATCCTGCCCTGGGCCGACCGGACCGGCTGGATGCTGTGCGACGTCTACTTCTCCTCCGGCGCGCCGATGCCGCTGGACGGTCGCTGGCTCATGCGCCGGATGCTCGCGGATCTCGCCGACGCCGGCTACGACTACCTGGCGGGCATCGAGGTCGAGTACTACATCGTCAAGGTCGACTCGGACCACATCACGCCGGAGAACGCCGGCTTCATCGCGCCGCCACCGCCGGTCAGCATCTTCCAGCGCGGCTACCAGTACCTCTCGGAGGTGCGGCTCGACAGCGTCTCCAGCACCCTCGAGGTGATCCGCGACGGCCTGGCCGCCGTGGGGCTGCCGCCCCGTTCCATGGAGGACGAGTGGGGACCAGGCCAGATGGAGTTCAGCTTCAGCCCGATCGGCGGGCTGGCCGCGGCCGACGCGGTCGTCCTGTTCCGGTCCGCGGTCAAGCAGATGTGCCAGCGCCGGGGCCTGCTCGCGACCTTCATGTGCCGGCCAGCACTGCCCAACTTCTTCTCCTCCGGCTGGCACCTGCACGAGTCGCTGCTGTCCCGGCAGGACGGCCGCAACGAGTTCGCCTGCGAGGACGACTTCCTGTCCGCGAGCGGCCGGCAGTTCGTGGCCGGGCTGCTGGAACACTCGCTGCCGATGGGCGTCTTCGCCACGCCGACGGTCAACGGATACAAGCGATACCGGCCGTACTCGTTCGCACCCGACCGGATCTGCTGGGCCCTGGAGAACCGGGGTGCGCTGGTCCGGGTCCAGGGCGCGCCCGGCGACGCGAACAGCCACGTGGAGATGCGGATGGGCGAGCCCGCCGCGAACCCGTACCTCTACATGGCGGCGAACATCGCCGCCGGGCTCGACGGCATCCGGCGCGAACTGACGCCGCCGCCGCCGGTCGAGGCGGATCCGTACGTGACCGAGAACACTCCGCTGCCCGCGTCGCTCGCCGAAGCCATCACGCGCGCTGGAGCAGGACACCTTCTTCCGCAAGGCGTTCGGCGACACGCTGGTCGACTACCTGCTGCAGATGAAGCGATCGGAGGTGGCCCGGTACGAGGCCGCTATCGCCGAGAACCCGCCAGCGGACGGGCAGGACGTGACCGACTGGGAGATGCACGAGTACTTCGAGTTCTACTGACCTGCCCGCCACTGACCTGCCATCCAGGGAGGACGCCGCCATGAGCTTGCAGCACATCGTGCTGTTCAGCTTCCCGCGTGACCTCAGCGACGCTGAGGTCAGCCAGATGCGGGACATGGTGGCGTCCTGGCCCGCGAACATCGGCCTGATGACCAAATGCCGCCTCGGCCCGGACCTGACCGGAGCCAGGAACCGGGGCTACGGCTACCTGCTGTACACCGAGTTTCCCGACGTCGACGCCATGAACGCCTACCGGGTGCACCCGGTGCACCTGAAGTTCCTGGACTGGCTGGTGGCACGCGACTGCACGCCGCTGGCCTTCGACTATCTGCTTGATGACCAGACGGTGCTCATGCCCGAGTGAGAGAGAGGACCGGAGCCATGGCCAAGGCCAGTCCCGACCTAATGACCGGCGCCGCCAGCGGCGAGCTCGCGCACGGCTCGCTGCGCCTGTGGGACGCGATCGCGATCTCGGTATCGGTGATCGCCCCCGGCATGGCGATGCTGCTGAACGTCAGCGGCGTCTCCGCTCGTCGCCGGCGGTTCCACGCCGCTGGCGTTCCTGCTCGGCGGCGTCGCCTGCCTGGCGCTCGCGTTCGTGGTCATCGGCTTCACCCGCCGGATGGCCACGGCCGGCTACGCCTACACCTACGCCAGCCGCAGCCTGGGCAAGGAAGCCGGGTTCATGGCCGGCTGGCTGTACTTCTTCGGCTTCATCTGCTTCGTGCCGATGACCATGTCCGGGGTCGGCTACCTCGCGGCCGACCTGCTCGGCGTCAGTCCGAAGCTGTGGATCTTGTTCTTCTTCATCGGCATGGTGCTGTTCGTCGTGCTGTCGGTGATCAGGATCAGGGTCACCACCCGGGTGCAGCTGGTCGTCGGCATCATCACGGTGGCGATCATCGTGCTCATCGACCTGATCACCACCGCGAAGGGCGGCAGTCACGGCCAGGCGCTGGGCGCGTTCAGCTTCAGCCACACCAACTCCGGCGGCTTCAACGGCGTCTTCTACGGCATCATCTTCGGCGTCACCTCCTACATCGGATTCGAGACAGCCGCCGACTTCGGCGAGGAGACCGCCCACCCCCGCCGCTACATCCCGATCGCCGTCATCGCGGCGACGCTGTTCGCGATCGTCCTGTACCTGTGGACCACCTACTCGATCACCATCGGCTACGGGGTGAACAACGGCGCCAAGATGGGCGCCGACCCGGTGGCGCTGAAGACGACGGCGACCACGTTCGTCGGCTCCTGGCTCGGCACGCTGGCCGAGATCGGCGGCATGTGCGCGGCGTTCATCGTCAGCGTCGCGTGCGCCACCGCGGCCGCCCGCACCCTGTTCGCGATGGGCCGCGAGGGCGTGCTGCCGGCCGCGTTCGGCAAGACCCACCCGAGGTTCAGCACCCCGGTCAACGCGACCCTCGCGGTCACCGTGATCGCCATCGTGATGGCGCTGGTCGTGGGCTACCCGCTGTCGGACAGCGCGTTCGGGCAGCCCGCTGTCCAACTACTACTTCTGGGCGACCACCGGCACCCTGCTGGTCATCGTCGTCTACATCCTGCTGTGCATCGGCGGCATCGTGTACTTCTGGAACACCCGCGCGACCAGGAACTGGAACCCGCTGGTGCACGTCGGCGTCCCGCTGGTGGGAGTGATCGTGTTCGGCGCCGCCCTCTACGGCTCGATCCACCCGGCCCCGCCGGGCTTCCTCAAGTGGACTCCGGTCGTGGCCGGCGTCTGGCTGATCCTGGGCGTAGCCGCGCTGCTGTGGCTGCGGGCGGCCCGGCCCGACTCGGTCGCGCAGATCGGCTCGATCCTCGGCGAGGAGGGCGGCGCCGAAGCCGCCGTTCTCGACGCCTGACCGGTCATCGCCGGAAACGGGCTGGCCAGTGCCTTGGCGGCACTGGCCAGCTCGCATTTTGCCGGGAACTAGGCGGCGACCTGATGCGGTGCGGCCTGCGCGCGCTTAACGTGTCCAGTAAGCGCGGAGGGGGTTGATCATGAGCGACATTTCTGACATAGCGATCGTGGGTGGCGGCATCGCCGGCTCCGCCCTCGCCTACGCCCTGGCGTCACAGGGGCGGAGCGTGACGGTCCTGGAGTCGAGCACCGAATACGAGGACCGGGTGCGGGGCGAAGCCATGATGCCCTGGGGGGTCAGTGAAGCCCGCAATCTAGGGGTCGAGCAGATCCTGCTCGACGCCGGAGCGCACGTAGGCCCGCTGTGGATGCAGTACTTCGAGGGGGGCGACGAACCCACGATTGCCCCGATGGCGGGGATGGTCGAGGGGATTCCTGGCACCCTCAACCTTCGCCACCCGGACGCCTGCCAGGCGCTGATCGACGCGGCCGCGGCCGCCGGGGCTACTGTCGTGCGCGGCGTTCATGACGTCCAGCTGAGCGCTGGGCAAGATGTCGCGATCACTTACACATCCGACGGCGCCCGGGAATTGCGCGCCCGCCTGGTCGTGGGCGCGGACGGGCGCTCGTCGACGGTTCGCCGGCAAGCGGGCATCACCCTCCAGCGTGACGATCCGATCAGCTACATCGCCGGGCTGCTGGTCGACGGGCTAGCCGGGATTCCGGCCGATCACGACGTGATGATCGGCGACGGCAACGAGCTTCTGCTGATGTTCCACCAAGGCGGCGGACGGGCCCGGCTCTATGTGGCCGTGGGCCGCTCCGGTCAGCGCCGCTTCGCCGGGCCCGACGGCGCCGCGCAGTTCATGGCGGCGTGGCGGCCTGATTGCTACCCGCTGTCCGAACTCGTAGCAGCGGGCAGCCCGGCCGGGCCCTGTGCCACCTACCCGGGCGACGACACGTGGACGGACACCCCCTTCGCCGACGGGGTCGTCCTGATCGGCGACGCCGCGGGCCATAACGACCCGATCGTCGGCCAGGGGCTGTCGATCGCTATGCGCGACGTTCGCATCGTCCGGGACGTCATTCTCGACGGTGGCCGCGCGCCGGCCGACTTCGCTGCGTACGGGCGGGAGCGATCCGAGCGGATGCGAAAGCTCCGGCTGATCGCCGACGTCGTATCGGTGACCTTCACCGAGGACGCCGACAATCGCATGGCCAGGCGGACGTTCGTCGGTGACCGGATGGCGAGCATGGACGCCGAGGTCTTCCCGCTGCTCGTCGGGTTCATTACCGGCCCTGACACCGTCCCCGGCCAGCTGGTCCGGCAAGGGGTCCTGGACCAGATCAGGAACGCGTGACACTGTCTCGGGTTCAGCCGGCTGGCAGGCCGGGCGGGTATCGTCGCCGTGGTGGGTTCGTACGATCTCGGTCGGCCCGGCGCAGGCACCGACGGCACGTTCGATGACGGTCGGCCGGGCTGGCTCGGCGGACTGGGAAACGTGCGCAACGTGGTGCGGCAGGAGATGATCTCGCGGCAGCTCGGCCACCATCTGCCAGCGCCGCCCGCGCGGGTTCTCGACGTGGGCGCCGGGCAAGGAACGCAGTCCATCCGGCTGGCCCGCGCGGGCTATCAGGTGCTCGCGGTCGAGCCCGATCCGACCATGCGCGCTGCTTTCCAGGCCGCGCTTGACCGCGAGCCAGCGCAGGTCGGCCGCCGCGTCACCCTACGCCAGGGTTCGGTAGGCAGTCTGGACGCCGTGACCGGGGGCGAGGGCTACGATGCGGTACTGCTGCTCGGTGTGCTGATGTACCTGCGGGCGAGCGAGCCGGTGATCGCCGAGCTGGCGGCGCGGGTCGCGCCGGGTGGTCTGCTCGCTTTGGCGGCACGGACTGCCGTCTCCGCGCTCTGGCGTCCGGCGGCCCGCCAGGACTGGCAGGCGGCGCTCGCTGCCTTCGACGAACACGAACGCGCCCGATCCGAAGGTCGCGACGTGCGCTATCTGAACGAGATCGGCGCACCGGCCCGCGCCGACGACCTCGGCGCGCTCACCAGCGCCGCGGCCAGGCACGGTCTGACGCTGGAGAACTGGTACGGCGTCCGGATCGCCGTCGACATGGCGGAACTCGATCCGCCGCCGCCATCCGATCCGCAGGAGCTCGCCGCCCTTCTCGACGCCGAGGAACGACTCGGCGGCATCGATCCGTTCCGGCAGCTCGCTCAGCTCGCGCACCTGATCCTGCGCAAGAAGCAGGGCCGGCCGGCGAACGGCTGAGAACCCAGCGGCTAGCGCCCGCGCTGGCGCGATTCTCGGCCGGATCGAGGGCTAGCTCCTGTCCAGCTTGAATGTCCGGCCGGCGTTCGCGGCAATCGTCACGCCCTTCGGGCCGGGTGGGCCGATGAACGCCAGGTTCTCGTCGACTGCCTCGGCCGAGACCCGCAGGCCTGCGCGCACCGACGTGACGCCGAGCGCCCGCAGGATCTGCAGCGGCGGCTCCGCCAGGCCGGAATACTGAGCCGCCGGCACCCGCGCCCGCGCGGACGACGCCGTCCAGGTCGCCGTGTCGAGGGTGAAGAAGATCACGACCGCGCCGTCCCCGCCGGGCAGGCGGAGCGCGTACTGCGGAAGGCCGGCCGCCGACTGCCTGTCGGTGTACTTCCACCCGGCCGACGGAGCGGTTGCGGTCGCGGTCCGCTCAAGGCTGATCAGTCCGGTCGTGTCGCTACCGGCTTTGAACGTGCCGCGCTGCGCGCCTTTCCCCTGGCCGTTCAGGTACTTCGCGTACGCAGCGGGCAGCTGAGCGGGCTGCATCGCGAGCGTCGGTCCCGGGCCGGGCACGGTTGGCGTCGTCGCCGTGGCACCAAAGCCGGCCGCCGCCAGATCGGGGACGATCTGCGCCGGCCCTAGGTCATAGAGCTCGGCCGTCTCCTGCCACGGTGCCCCGGCGGCGTGCTGCACGAGGACGAACAGGACACCCTCTCCGGTGCTGTTGGTGCCGGCCGCGACGAACCAGCGCGGGTAGCCGGTGAGCTCCGGCACGAGGATCCGGGTATTGGTCACGTCGCCGGCCGAAGGACCGACGGAGCCCTTTGACGCCGTGACCACCCCGACCTCCGGTCCGGTCGTGAGCCGGCCGATGTCCGCGGGACGGGCAGGCAGGTCGCTGAACCGCGGCAGGAACTCAGGGAAGCGCTATACGCCTGCGCGACCGTCAGCTGGGCAGATGCCGCGGGCGCAGCCGCCGGAAGAGGAAGAGGAATGGGTCACCGGACCGCTGTGAGGGTTCGCGAACGCAAGGTCGGTACGTCACGGTCGACACCACCAACGGCGGACCGAGCCCTGCCACCGGCCGCGCCGTGTTCAACTACCTCCCGGTACCCGCGTTCATCAGCCTGAGCCCGGATACCGGACCGGCGGCGGGCGGTACGGAGGTCACCATCACCGGGACCGGCTTCGGGTTCATAGAGGCCGTCTACTTCGGCGGCGGCCAGGGGACGCAGGTGCGGGTGCTTTCGCCCGACACGCTGGCGGTCCGGGCGCCGGCCGGCACCGGCACCTGATCGTGCGAGTCCGCACCGCGGGCGGCGAAACGCCGGAAGTGGTGAGCGACGGCTATTCCTACCAGGCACCCGGCTAGACCGCCGCGCTTCCCGGCGCCGGTTTCGCCGGCGTGACATGCTCGGCTGAGTGCGGGCAGTCCCGGGTATGGACGAGAACGAGTCCGACGGGCAGCTGCTCGCCGCCACCGTCGAGGGTGACGCGGAGGCATTCGGGCGCTTCTACCGCCGCCACGAACAGCGGGTCCTCGGCTATGCGATAGCCCACTGCGCCAACGCCGGCGACGTCGCGGATGTGATCGGCGAGACCTTCCTGGCCGCGTCGCGCTCCGCATCGCGCTTCACCGACCGCGACGGCGACGCTATCGGGTGGCTGATCGGGATCGCGCGGCACGTGGTGGCCCACCAGCGACGCTCCTTCGCACGCCGGCAACGGCTGACGGGACGCCTTCAGGCACTCCCCACGTTCTGCCCGGACGAGGCGGCGGCGGTCGACGCCGCCATCGATGCCGCCCGGCTCGCGCCGCGACTGGCCGCGATCCTCGGCACTCTGGCGGCCAAGGACCGCGAACTGCTCGAACTGGTCAGCGCCGATGGGTTGACACCGGCCCAGGCCGGCGCGGTGCTCGGGATGAATCCGAACACTGCCCGGCTCCGTCTGTCCCGGGCCCGAGCCCGGATGCGCGCCGCGCTCGCCCGCTCGGGCGAGCCATCGGCCGCTGACCAGCACCCGACCGACGCCCAGGAGGTGCCGCATGCTCACCATTGACCGCCGGCCAGTGCCGCCGCCCGTGCCTAGATTCAGGGTGGACCTGGAGCAGTTCCTGCTGGCCGCCGTCCCGGCGAATACCGCCCGGCCAGGTGATTTCCGGCCAGCGGCGGGCCGCGGGCCGGGGGCGGGCAGCCGGCGCACCCGATACGCCGTGGCGGGCGTCGCCGGCGCCGCGGCCGTGGCGATCGCGGCGCTGGGAATCAACGCCGCCGGTGGCGGCTCGCCCGCGCCCGGCCCCAGCCGGCCGGGCGGTCCCGGCGCTAATCCGAGCGCGGAGGTGCATATCCACGTCGCCGCGTTCTCCGTGGACACGAGCCCGGCCGGCACCGTCACCCTCACGCTGACCCAGGGCCAGGTCTTCGACCCCGCGACCATGGAGCACGCGCTCGCCAGGGCCGGCGTCCCCGCGGTGGTCACCGTCGGTTCCGTCTGCACGGTGCCCGGCAGCTACTCCGACGAGCTGCCCGCGGTCATCTCGCGATCCCCCGGCCGGAATGGGCGAAGCGTCACCGTCATCACCCCGGCCGCGATCCCGGCCGGAGAGGAGCTGAGCTTCGGCTACTTCGCCGTCCCCGGCGGCGGCGGCCTGCACGTCAGCCTCCTGCCTGAGCACACACGGCTCACTTGCACGGCTACGCCGCCGGTGCCGTCGAACCAAGGGAGCGGGTCCGGCTGACCGGCGGCGGGTCGGGTGCCGGCGGTTCCAGGCGGGTGGACTATGGCCTTGTGGCCAGATGCCCGCCGCAGACGCGATACGCGCAGTCGAGCGCTGCGAAGATCGCCTATCAGGTCTCTGGCGCCGGGGCGCCGGACCTGCTGATGGTGCCCGGTCTGGTGTCACACCTGGACCTCCAGTGGCAGCTCGCCGCCACGCAGCCGGGCCGCACGGTCGGGCTGATCCTGTACGGCACTTCCTTTCGCGGGCCGCGATCGGCACAGCTCCGGCGATACCAGTCGGTGGTTCGCCACTGTGGTTTCAGCGGCCGCCGGGACCAGTCCGTTGCCAAGGTCCGCCCGGGCATCGAGCAGCCTACGTTCATGATCTGAGGAGGCAACCGTGCCGACCCACGGCCCCAACAGCAATCGCCCGCCCGAGCGGTACGTGATCCGGGGCGGCGAAGCGGGCTACAAACGGCTGGCGCTGCTGGCCCGCACCCGCTGGCCCGACACGGCAGCGCTGCTCGCGCGGGCGGGCCTGGCGGCCGGGATGCGTTGCCTCGATCTGGGCTGCGGTGGCGGTCAGGTCACGCTGGAGATCGCCCGGCTGGTAGCCCCTGAGGGATCGGCGGTCGGCGTCGACATGGATGAGATCAAGCTTGCGCTGGCTCGCCAGACGGCCGCGGATGACGGGCTGGTCAACGTCGAATTCCGGCAGCTGGACGTGGCGCAGTGGGACGAGACCGATAGCTACGACGCCGTGTATAGCCGCTTCCTGCTGCAGCACCTCGATGCCCCAGTCGACCTGCTCCGGCGGATGTGGGCCGCGATCCGCCCGCGAGGGGTCCTGATCGTCGAGGAGGCTGATTTTGACGGATGGTGCTGTCACCCGGCCAACGAGGCGTTCGACTTCTTCGTCAGCGCCTACGACATGGCACTGACGCGAAGAGGCGGCGACGCCGCCTTCGGGCGCAAGCTGTACGCCGGCTTCCTTGCCGCCGGCGTCCCGGTTCCGGAGGTGGGCCTCGTCCAGCCGGTCTGGACGGGTGGCGAGGGCAAGGCGCTGGCGTGGTCAACGCTAGAGGCATCGGCAGAAGCGATCGTCGCCGAGCGCGTTGCCTCGCGGACTGAGGTGTCCGCCGCGCTCGAGGGCTTGTGGCAGTTCACCGCAAATCCCCACACGCTCATCAGCGGCCCGCGCGTCTTCCAGCTGTGGGTGCGCCGCTGACAGCGTCTGGCCGAAGCCCGGCACCGCGCTCTACCAGCCTTTTCGTTTCCGCCGCGATCAGTAAAGGCTGTGCCGGGTCCAGCGTGGCCTGCCCCTGACCGGGTATTGCCGGCGTGGCGGGGAGACCATCGGGGGAAGGGAGCGCGCTGCGGTGCGCCAGATCACTTTTAATTCGGCCAGCGGCGCAAGGTGCTGACGCTGGCGATCGAGATATCAGTGGCGGCGCTGGCCGTCATGGGCTGCTCGGCCGCGGTGGCCACGCCGACGCTGGCACCGAAGCTGACCATCACCCCGGCCGACGGGTCGCAGGAAGTCATGCCCGGAGCGCCCATCGTGGTCGCCACCAAGCACGGCAAGCTGCGGGACTGTCGCCGTGACGACGGCCGCCGGTGCTGTCCGCGGTCAGCTCGCGGCCGACGGCACCTGGCGCAGTCTGGAGCCGCTCGCGACCGGCACGAAATACACCGTGACCGCGACCGCCATCGGCGCGAACGACAAGAGGGTGACCGTTTCGCACACCTTCCAGACGTTCAAGCCCAGCAAGACCTTCAGCGCCAGGATCACGACCCTTGGTACCGACGAGAACATCTCCTCCGAGATCCTCGCCAGGCAATTCGGCGTCGGCATCCCCATCACGATCATGTTCAGCCGCGCGATCAGCAACAAGGCGGCGGTGGAGCGGGCCATCGAGCTGCGCACGTCCAAGCCAGTCGTCGGGGCCTGGTCCTGGCAGGATGACAAGACCGTGATCTTCCGGCCGCGGCAGTACTGGCCGCAGTACACCACGGTGACGGTCAACGCCAATCTCGACGGCGTCGAGGGCGCGCCCGGCGTCTACGGCCGCGACGCGAGCCTGAACTTCTCCATCGGGCCGTCGCTGATCGTGGTCGCCAGCACGCGCACCCACTACATGCGGGTGTACTACAAGCACCGGCTCTTCGGCCACTGGGCGATCAGCAGCGGCCGGCCGGGCATGGACACGCCGGACGGAACGTACCTGACGACGTTCAAGAACAACCCGCAGCGGATGATCGGCCCCGGCTACGACGAACTGGTGCCCTGGTCGGTGGACTTCACCTACAGCGGCGACTTCATCCACGACGCGTACTGGTCGGTGGGCGTGCAGGGCTCGGCCAACGTCAGCCACGGCTGTCTCAACACCTCGCCCGCGCACGCGGAGACCTACTACAAGATGGCGGAGCCCGGCGACCCGGTGACGGTCACCGGCAGCCCGGCCGCCGGTACGCCGGGGAACGGCTGGACCCAGTGGTTCCTGTCCTGGTCGCAGTGGCTGAAGGGCAGCGCGACCGGCGAGGCCGTCGTGGCCGGACCGAACGGCAGCTCGCTCGTCAGCGCGGCTTCAGCGCCGGCCACGACCGCGAGCGCGCCGCTCTACCAGCCAAAGGCAGGCAGCGCGCGCGCGAACACCTGACGCGATCAGCTGAACTCAGGGCTCTGGACCGGACTCCCAGTTCCGGTCCAGAGCCCTCAGCATGGATCAGCCCGCTGCCCACGGCCAGAGCTTTTCCGGGTTGAGGACCGCCCAGATGTGCGTGATCCGGTCCTGGGCGATCTGGGTCGTCGGGGCGCAGAAGGTGGTACCCGGCCGCGGCACCGTGCTGCTCTTGCGGGCAGCCATCGGCTTCTGAGCCGCCAGGCCAGCTTTGGAAACCTGGTGTCACTTCGACACAATTAGCCAACTCTGGTCATTCCGGATTACCTGACACGCCGCAGTATCAGTTGACACGCTGTAGCAAGGCGCGATGAGCTAGACGCACCCGGTCCAACCCCCCAGATCGGCTTGCTGCCTTGACCATCGCTATCGCCCTTGTCGCCGGCTACCTGGTGTGGCATTTCACCCGTGCCAACCAGGCCCGGCTGGGCATCCGCTCGCGCAAGGGCCAGATCAAGGGCATGTGGAGCGAGATCCGGAAGATGGTGCTGCGGGGCAGCGTCGTGCTGGTCGTATTTATCCTGCTCTTGTGGATCGCCTTCAGGCACTGACCGCCCGGCACCGGGCCGCCGTCTTAGGCCAGGAACGGGGCTTCGCCGACCGAGCGGAGTTTGTCGGGGTTGCCGACGAAGTAGATGGCGGTGATGACGCCGTCCGCCGACGTCACGGCCAGCACCTGCTCGATGGTGTCACCAGCCGACAAGATCGCACCGGCGGACCCGCCGACCACGGCCGGCCGGGACACCACGTGCCGGAACCGGCGGGCCGTATTGGTGAGGAAGCGGGCCACCAGGCCGGCCCCGACGACCGGGCGGCGAGCGGCCCGCTTGTGCGGACCACCATCGGTGACGCACACGACCTGCGGCGCCAGCCGGGCGACGACCTCGGTCACGTCGCCGGCAGCCAGCGCGCGGAGCAGGCCGTCGACGAGTTCGCGGTCGGCGGCGGCGCTCTGGTGCGGCTGCTGGTCCGGCCGGAGCCTGCGCCGGGCCCGGCTGGCGATCTGCCGGCACGCCGCCGGAGACCGGCCCACCGTGACCGCGATCTCGGCGTACGGCACGCCGAACACGTCCGCCAGCACGAACACCGCGCGCTCGACCGGCGCCAGCTGGTCGAGCAGCACCAGGAAGCCGAGCGTCAGCGAGTCGGCTAGCTCGGCCGCACCCTCCGGGCCGGGCTCGGTCACGATCGGCTCAGGCAGCCACGGGCCCGGGTAGGTCTCCCGGGTCCGGGCCGCCGAGCGGAGCCGGTCGAGGCACAGCCGGGTGGCGGTGGTGACCAGCCAGGCCTCGGTGTTGGCGATGTGCTCGCCGCCGGCTGCCTGCCAGCGCAGCCAGGTGTCCTGCGCCACGTCGTCGGCGTCGGCGAGGGTGCCGAGCATCCGGTAGGCCAGGCCGCGGATCCGCGGCCTGGCCGCCTCGAACGGATCCTGGCTCACGTCGCCGTCGGGACCGGGGCTGAAGGGACCGGGGCTGGCCGGACCGCGCGCAGAGCGGCGACCCGCGCGCTGGCCAGGGCAGCGTCGGCGATGAGTCCCGTCGGCCCGACCCAGTCGCCGGCCAGGTAGACGCCGGGCAGCCCGGTGGCGTCGACCGCGGGCCGGCCACGCAGGCCACCGCGGGCCGCGATCGGCGCCGCTCCCGCGACGACCATGCGGGCCAGGAATCGGCTCGTCACCACGTCCTCCTCCCGGACGCCGGCCCGGGCCAGGTGGGATTCGAGGACGACCCGGTCCGCTTTGGCGTCGGTGGCACCATAACGGACGGCCGCGACGACCGCCTGGCCCGCCGGCGCCTGCCGGGCGGGCGGCGCCTGGACCGACGCGTACGCCGGGACATCGATACCGAGGACGTAACCCGGGTCGGGCACCCGCCGCAGGCCAGCGTCGAGACAGGCGGCCGTCACCTCGGGACCGAGGTCGCCCCAGCCCGGGTCGGCGGGCAGCAGCCGGCGAGCCGCCGCCGGGCGGCCGGTAGCGATGATCACCGACCGCGCGACCAGCGGCCGTCGCTCGTGGCCACCTCGACCCGGCCGGCGGCGGGTGCGACGCCACTGACCTTGGTCCCGGTGCGCACCTGGCAGCGGGCGGCCAGCCGGTCGGTCAGCTGGGCCCAGCCGCCGTCCAGGTACACGACCCCGCCGGCGGCCGTCTGCAGCTGGGCGGCCGCGGCATCGGCGGCGAACGTGTCCGGGTCCGAGGCGTACGTGGTGAGGCGGATCAGCGCGGTGATGACGGCCGCGGCTGCTGGCCCGAGACCGGACCCGGCGACCCAGTCCGCCACCGAGGTACCGGCAAGCCGGTCGGCGCGCAGCCCGGCCAGCCGCGTCCAGAACGCGGCAACCGCGTCCTTGTCCGCCGGGCCCAGCAGGGTGGAGCGCCGCAGCGAAGCGAGGCTCATCGGCAGCAGGTGCAACTCGCCGGCGGCGAGGGCCCGGTAGCGATCGAATGGGGGCGGACTGCCCTGCGGTTCGATCCCCAGGCCGCGCAGGACTTCCCAGCCCGCGCCACCCTGGTACAGAGCGTGCAGCCCCCGGTTGAAGACGAAGCCATCCCGCTTGCTGACCCGGGCCCGGCCGCCCGGAAGGTGGGCGTCAAGCACCAGCGTCGCGGACCCGGCCCTGGTGGCGGTGGCCCCGGCTGCCAGTCCCGCCAGGCCCGCTCCGATCACGACTACATCCCAGTCGGCTCTCATATCGCATAGACGGGCGGGCGGCCCGGAGTGTGACAGCGAGAAGACGCCACGGCAACAGATACATGTCACCCGACCACGAAAGGCGAGCGGAAGCATAGAGTATGCCGCGTGAATGACCAATTGTCCCCCGCGGGCGGGCCCGACGACACCCGGTTCGAGTTGCGTGCGTCGCACGCGGACCGCGACCAGGTGGTCGAGCAGCTTCGGATCGCCGCGGGCGACGGCCGCCTGACCGCGGCGGAGCTGGACGAGCGGCTCGGGGTCGCGCTCACCGCGCGCACCTACCGCGAGCTGGCCGTCCTCACGGCGGACCTGCCCGCCGCGGGGAGCCCGGCGGCCGGACTCGCCGCCGCCGAGCCCAAGGACGTGATGCGGTTCAAGCACCGGGGCGGGTCTGTCCGCCAGGTCGGCCACTGGGTGGTGCCGAAGCGGATCGAGGCCGAGGTCACGGGCGGCAACGTGCGGCTCGACTTCACCGAGGCGGTCATCGTCGAGCCCACGCTGAAGGTCGACGCGCACGTCCGTGGCGGCAGGCTGCTCATCATCACCAAGCCGGGTGTCGTCGTGGACGCCAACGACGTCGCCACCATCGGCGGCCGGGTGGCCGTCCGCCCGGCCACCGGGCTAAAGACGCCGACGATTCTGACGGTCCAGATATCCGGCGAGGTCAGGGGCGGCAACGTGGTGGTACGCCCGCCGCGGCGCACTTTCCTGCAGTGGCTGCTGCGCCAGCCACTGCCGCAGCACGCCATCCCGCCAGCGTGACCGAGCCCGTGCGCTAGATCCAGTCCTTGCGCTTGAAGATCAGGTAGAGCGCGGCCGCGGCAACGACGATGATCCCGATCGAGGCGATGTACCCGGCCTTCTCGCTGAATCCGGGGTAGGGAACGTTCATGCCGAAGTAGCCGGTGATGAACGTCGGCACGCCGATGATGGCGGCCCAGCCGGTGACCTTCTTGGTGATGACGTTCAGCCGGTTGCCCTGGATGGTCAGGTTGGTTTCCAGGATGCTGGTGACGAGGTCCCGCAGGGTGTCGGTCCACTCCGCGGCGCGCAGGACGTGGTCGTAGACGTCCTGGTAGTACGGCATCAGGTCGTCGGCGATCACGTGCAGGTCGCGCCGCATCAGCGAGTTCACGACCTCCCGCATCGGGAGGACGATCCGGCGAAGCAGCACCAGGCTCTTGCGCAGGTCGAAGCTACGGCGCTGGACCTGAATCCCCTGCGGGACGGTGGCGAACAGCCGGTCTTCGAGCTCTTCGACGCAGTCGTCGAGGGCCTGCACCGCGTCGAAGTAGCCGTCGACGATGTAGTCGAGCAACCCGTAGAGCAGGTACCCGACTCCGTAGCTGGCCAGGTCGGGGCTGGCGTCCCACCGCTCGACGACGGCGCCGATGTCGAGCCCGTCGTCCTTGCGCACGGTGATCAGTGCCTGGCTGGTGATGAACGCGGCTAGCTCGCTCGTGGCCAGCTGGCCGGTGCCGACGTCGAGCCACGCGCTGTAGGCGGTGACGAACAGGTGCGTCGGGTAGCGGTCGAGCTTCGGCCGCTCACGATGATGCAGCGCGTCCTCGACGGCGAGCGGGTGCAGCCCGAACTCCTCGCTCAGCACGGCGAGGTCATCGTGTTCGGGGCCGCGCAGGTCTAGCCAGATCGTCGCGGTCGGATCAGCCAGGTGGTCGCTGATGTCGGCCACCGGAAAGCCCTCGAGCTCGAGTCGCCCGTCACGGTAGAGCCGGGTCCGCGCCTGGCAGCCGGCGGGTGACACCGCGCAGATGGCCCCCGCCGCCGCCTGGCCCGGGTCCCGGCCATGGAACGTCTGGTCGGCAACGGACCGGGCCCCAAGCGCGCCGCGCCCGGGACCCGGCGCGTCGGCCGGCGACACTACGGCTGAGGCACGATGCGGATGTACGGCCGCGGTGCCTCCCAGCTGCCGAACAGCTCCTTCGCCTCATCGTCAGAGACTGACCCCGCGATGATCACGTCCCCGCCCTGCGTCCACTGCGCGGGCGTCGAGACCTTGTGGTTCGCCGTGAGCTGCAGCGAGTCGATGACCCGCAGCACCTCGTCGAAGTTGCGGCCGGTCGTCATCGGGTAGACGAGGACCAGCTTGATCTTCTTGTCCGGCCCGACCACGAACACGTTGCGCACCGTCTGGTTCTGCGCGGCCGTGCGGTCGGCCGGGTCCCCGGAAACGTCGGCGCCGAGCATGCCGTAGGCCTTGGAGATGCTGAAGTCGGAGTCCCCGATCATCGGGTAGTTCGGACGCGTCCCCTGCGTCTCCTCGATGTCGTCGGCCCACCGCTCGTGCTTGTCGACCGGGTCGACCGAGAGGCCGATGATCTTAACCCCGCGGCGGTCGAATTCCGGCTTGATGCTGGCCATGTACCCGAGCTCGGTGGTGCAGACGGGGGTGAAGTCCTTGGGGTGCGAGAACAGCACCGCCCACGAGTCGCCGATCCAGTCGTGGAAGTTGATCGTGCCCTCGGTCGTCTGCGCCTCAAAGTCGGGGGCAGTGTCCCCGATCGTCAGTGGCATGGTCCTGCTCCTGTCGTTGACCTCTTCCTCTGAACCCCACCGAACATACAGGTAATACCCGCCGCGCTGACTCGGCCCCGCCTGCTACCAGGCTCGGAGCCGTCGAGCGCCCGCGCCGGTGGCTGGCATATCCTGACAGATCACCACAGCGGTAACTGGCCGGAGGTTCCCTGCGATGCTTGCCGACGACGCGGATCTGCCGCTGCTCACTCACGACGACCCGGCCCTGGCCGGCGACCGGTTCCACGAGGTCGTCGACGATCTCGCCAGCCGAAGCTGGCTCGTCCGCTCCGACCTCGGTTACCTGGTGCTCGGCCGGGAGCAGGGCATGGCGTTGCTCAAGGACCGGCGGTTGTCGTTCCCTTCGGTCGAGCTGCTGGAACTGCAGGGAGTTACCGACGGCATCGTCTACGACGGCACGACCAGGGGGCTGATGGCCCAGTCGGGCCAGGCCCACGCCCGGCTGCGCCGCCTGGTCAGCGCGGCCTTCACCCCGCGCCAGGTCGAGCGGCTGCGGCCCCGGCTGCGGGAGTACCTGGCCGGCCTCTGGCAGCAGATCGCCCCGGCCGGCCGGTGCGAGGCCGTCACCGCGCTGGCCCGCCCGCTGCCCTCGATGGCCATCGCCGAACTGCTGGGCGTTCCCGGCGACGCTGCTCAGCTCGCCTTGTGGTCGGGCCGCCTGCAGGCGGTGTTCGACATGGACATGACGGCGAAGCGGGCCGAGATCGAGACAGCGCACGAGGAAGTCCGCGACTATGTGCTCGACCTGGTGCAGGAGCGCCGGCAGCGGCCGGGCGAGGATCTGCTGTCCGCGTTCGTGCATCACGAGCAGGACGGCGACCGGCTCACCGTAGCCGAGATCGTGTCGCTGACGTCCTCGGTCATCGCGGGCGGCACCGACACCACCGAGTCGCAGCTGGCCCACGGCCTGCGGCTGTTTGCCGACCATCCCGACCAGTGGCGGCAGCTCGGCGACGACCCGGCCCTGGCCGAGCGGGCCTGCCAGGAAGTGCTGCGCTTCGAGCCGATCGCGCCGTTCACGGCCCGGCTGGTGCGGGCGGAAGTGGAGCTCGACGGGATCGTCTTCCCGGTCAACACGGTCCTGTTCGTTTGCGCCGCCACCGCGAACCGTGACCCGCAGACCTACACGAACCCGGGCCGGTTCGACATCATGGCCGACCGCGGCGGCGCGCAGGTCGTGACGTTCGGCTTCGGCGCGCACTTCTGCGCTGGCTCGCACCTGGCCAGGGCCGAGATCATCGAGGCGCTGACCTTCCTGGCGCCGCGGATGCGCAACCTGGAGCCCGACGGCGAGCCCGTCTTCGGCACACCGACCGGGATCTACACGATGCGCAGCCTGCCCGTGCGCTTCTCTGCGCAGGGGTAGCGGGTCACCGCCCGCGCGCTGCAGTTCCGCAGGCGGGCCGCCTCGCGTCATGATGTGGAGAGAACCGCACGGTAAGGGCTGCCATGAGTGATTACGAATTGATCATCCGCTCCGGTGCGGTGGTTGACGGGAACGGGGGCGAGCCGTTCCCCGGTGACGTGGCCGTCGATCATGGCGTGATCGCCGCGGTGGGCACCGTGTCCGGTCACGGAGAGCGGGAATTCGACGCGGCCGGGGCCGTGATCGCGCCTGGGTTCGTCGACGTGCACACGCACTACGACGGGCAGGCGACCTGGGACTCCAGGCTGCAGCCGTCCTCGTGGCACGGGGTCACCACCGTCGTCATGGGCAACTGCGGCGTCGGCTTCGCGCCCGTCCAGCCCGCGAACCGGGACCGGCTCGTCGAGCTGATGGAGGGGGTCGAGGACATCCCTGGCTCGGCCCTGCGCGAAGGACTGACCTGGAACTGGGAGTCGTTCGCCGATTACCTCGGCGTGCTCGCGCGGCGGCAGTACGACATCGACGTGGCCGCCCAGGTGCCGCACGCGGCGCTGCGGGTCGAGGTGATGGGCGCCAGGGCCGCAGCCCGGGTGCAGGCGACCCAAGCCGAGTCAGCGCAGATCGCCCGGCTGGCCGGCGAGGCGGTGGCCGCAGGCGCGCTTGGCTTCACGACCTCGCGGACGCTCAATCACCGGAGCATCGACGGCGAACTGACCCCGTCCTACGGCACCGCCGAGGATGAACTCGTCGCGATCGCCCGCGCGGTCGGCCAGACCGGGCGCGGGGTCATGCAGGTCGTCTCCGACTTCACCGACGCCGAGGCCGAGTTCGCGATGCTGCGGCGCGCGATGCGGGAAGGCCGGCTGCCGCTGTCGGTGTCCCTGGTCCAGTCCAACCTGGCGCCCGACAGCTACCGTGACGTCCTCGCGTTCATCACCGACTGCCAGCAGCAGGGGCTGGCCATCCGGGCTCAGGTGGCGCCCCGGCCGGTGGGCCTGCTGCTCGGACTGCAGAACACGCTGCATCCGTTCATGGAGAACCCGCGCTGGCAGCACCTGGCCGACCTGCCCGCGGCCGAGCAGGCGCGGCAGATGCGGGCCGATGAGGTGCGAGCCGAGATCCTCGCCGCCCAGACCAGAGACAAGAACCGGCAGCGCCTCGGCGGCATCCTCATCCACAAGTACGAGCTGATGTATGAGGTATCCGACCCACCGGTGTACGAGCCGGATCCGGCCGACTCGATTGCGGCCCGGGCGCAGCGGCTGGGCGTGCCGCCCGCGGAACTCGCCTACGACATCCTGGCCGCCGGTGACGGCGCCGCGATGCTGTACCTGACCTTCGCCAACTACGCCCGCGGCAACCTCGACGCCGTGCGGGAGATGCTGGCGCACCCGTACAGCATCCCCGGCTTGTCGGACGGCGGCGCGCACGTCGGGACGATCTGCGATGGCAGCTTCCCGACCACACTGCTTGAGCACTGGTCCAGGGACCGCGGCGCGGCGGGCCTGACCCTGCCGTTCGTGGTCCAGCGGCAGGCCCGCGACACCGCCCGCGCCGTCGGCCTGCGCGATCGTGGCGTGCTCGCGCCCGGCTACCGGGCCGACATCAACGTCATCGACATGACCGCGCTCCGGCTCCGCCCGCCGCAGATGCTGTTCGACCTGCCGGCCGGCGGCCGCCGGCTGCTGCAGCGTGCCGACGGCTACCGGTACACGATCGTGGCGGGCCAGGAGACGTACCGGGACGGAGTGCCGACCGAAGCGCTACCCGGCCGGCTCATCCGCGGCCCGCAGCCCGCGCCGGCTGCGTGACCGCGGCCACCAGGAGACAGACGATGGGCATCTTCAGCCGTAAGCCGGAGCAGCCCGCCGCGGGCCAGCCTGCGCCTGCCGACCGGGCAGCGCTGATCCGGCAGGCGCAGGCGATGCAAGCGCAGGCGCTGCAGCAGGTGCAGGCAATGCAGCGGGCCAGCCGGGCGACGCCGAGCGCGACGGGCACGCAGACCGGGACCGCGGCCTGGGCCCGCCAGGTCATGGCCGTCCTCGCCCCGCCCCAGCCCGGCTTCGTGAAGCGCTGCACGTGCGTAGTCTGCGGCGCGCCCAAGAAGCTGCCGGCCGTCACGGCGTACGTCTACTGCGACTACTGCGCCGCGCTGATCGACTACGACCTGCGCCAGGCGTGCGACGGGGACACCGCCGTCGGACCGGGATACGCGGCCGCAGTGAACAGCGCGCACGCCGGGTCGCAGGCGGCGGTCGCGGCCGGCGACCAGGAGGGCTATCGCGCGCTCCAGCGGAGCGTCTATGCGGCCTACGTGCTGCACGTCCCGATGGCCGTCTCGCACCGGGCCAGGAACGACCCCGCCTACCGCGCCGCTTACGTCGAGTTCATGGCCGCCGCGGCCACCGCGCGGGCCTTCGACCCGCACGCCCGGGGACTCGAGGCCGAGATGAGGCAGCGAGTGACGGGCTTGCGGTACAGCGGCGACATGATGTCCCCGACTGTCGCGCCGGAATCCTTCTGGCCGGTCGCGGACACGCTGGAGCGACAGATCGAGTCCAGCCAGGCCTTGTACCGCGGGGCCGGCCTCGCCGGACTCGATCCCGATGCGGCCGAGCACCTGACCGGCAAGCTCGCCTGGTCCGGGTTCTGTCAGGGCTGGCTCGGCCTGCTTACGGCCGCCGCCGCTGCGCAGTTGCTGGACCGGGCCGGGCTGACCAATGAGTACGTTCCGGTGCAGGAGGAGGACGGGCAGCCTCGGCACTGCGGCGGCTGCGGCGCGGACTTCGCGGCCCTGCCCGGCGCGCGCGCCGTCATCTGCAGCCACTGCGGCCGCCGGATCGAACTGGGCGGTGCGGAGATCCCGTGCGCCGCCTGCGGGGCAACGATGACGCTGCCCGCCGGCGCGGACCAGGTCGCGTGCCCGTTCTGCCGGTCGCAGGTGCGGCGCACCGGGCTCCGGTAGTCCGTAACTGCCCAGGAGGCCCCCGCACGTAAGCAGGCGGGGGCGCCGGCGAACCGGCACCCCCGCCCGAAAAGCGGTTCTAGACCTTGGGCAGGTCTAGAACTTGGAGAACTCGGTGACGAAATTCGGCCCCGGCGTGCCCATGCCGGTCAGGCTGTCGAAACCGGTACCGGCGGTCAGGGTGACTGGGCGGGTCGCGCAGTTACCGGTTCCGTCGCAGAAGGTTTCCGGGCCGGCGTAGTCGATCGCCCGCAGGCTCACGTTGTAGCCGTTGGTGTTGTCGACCGTGTTGGCGAAGTCGACCCGGACGACCGAGGTCGCGTTCGGGCTGAACGGCGGCACGATGTCCGAGAACGCGGTCGGGTGGCTGAGATAGTTGCCGTACAGGACCGGGTTCAGGAAGCCGAGCACCTGGTTGCCGTGGGACTTGGCGGCCTGGTCGGTATCCGCGACGACGCCCGCCAGCAGCGGGGAGGCGAGGCTGGTGCCGCCCTCCTTGAACTGGCCGTAGTGAGTGCCGTTCGGGAACACCTGCGTCAGCCCGATGAGCAGACCGCTCTGGGCGTCGGCGTCCATCGAGATGTCCGGCTCGACCCGAGCCGCACCTTCGATCGCGTCGTGCCGGTTCGCCAGCGCGTCCGGGACGACGCCAACCTGGTAGGACGGCTCGGCGAAGGTGAAGCTGGTGCCACCGCCGCCGCCCGCCTGCCAGGCGAGGCTGCCCGTCGGGGTGGTCGCGGAGCCGCAGTTGGTCGTCGGCACGCCGGCGCACATTGTCTGCTTGGCCGTCGACCAGCCGAACTGGCCGATGTCGGAGCCGAACCGGTTCACCTCAAGGGTGGTGCCGCCGACCGCGGTGATCAGCGGATCGGTCGCCGGGTAGTCCGGGATGTCGAAGCCGAAGTCGGCGAAGTTGTCGCCGTCGTCGCCGCTGGAGAACAGCACGCTGACGCCAGTGGTGTCGGCCGCTTCGAAGATGGTCTCGAAGAGGTTGATTCCGGCCGCGCCTTCGAAGACATCGCCGAGGGTGTCACCCCAGGAGTCGCTGACCACCGACGCGCCGCTGGTCACGGCCGTGTTGAGCGCCGCGGCCAGGTTGTTGTCGAAGCAGTCGCTCGCGCCGACGTACTCAATGTGCGCACCCGGCGCCATCGAGTGCACCGACTCCACGTCCAGCGCCTGCTCGGCGTACCAGCCGCTGCCACCGCAGATGTCCTCGTTGGCGAGAGCCGTCGGCTGGACGTTGGTGAACTGGCTCGACCGCAGCGGGTGCGCTGGGTCGTTCAGGCGGAAGTAATGGTGCGCGTCAGCAAACAGGGTCGGCGAGTCGTACGCGTCGACGATCGCGACCGTGACGCCGTGGCCATTGTTGCCCCGGCGAACCGAGCGACCCAGACCGTAGGCGCTGCGCATCTGCCCTGGCTTGTAGCCGCAGATGTCGTACGCCTGCGGCGCCGTGTAGGGCGCGTACAGCGAGGGCGAGTCCGCGGTGTCAGTCTTCTGACCCCAGTAGGCCGAGCACGGCTGCGGGTTGGCGAAGGCGGCCGGCGGGGCCGGCTCCGAAACCTTCGGCGTGGCCGCGGCCGGCGTGCTGCTGAGCGACGTCGACATGATGGCCTGGTTGACGCCCACCGCGCCGGCGACTGAGCCCGCGACCGACCTGGGGATGGACAGGGTGCCCTTGGCCAGGCGGAGCTTGTGGCCGTTCACCTTGTACAGGCCGAGCTGGATGCCAAACGCGTGCTCGACCTTGCTGGCCGACCCGTGCGCCGTGATGAACAGCCGGTCCTTCGGGACCGAGCCGACGGCCAGGCCCTCACTGCGGAGCCAGCGCTCGGCGGCGTTCACCTCGGCCTTGGACGGGGCGAACTTGGCGATCCACTGTGCGGTGGTGAGGTAGTGGTGGAACTGCGTCGAGCGCGGGGTCGAGACCGCGAGCGCGAGCTTCCTGGCCGCCGCGGCGTCACGCACCTTCAACGTGAGGTCGAAGTTGATACGGGCGTTCGCCGCCACGCGACCGGCCGGATGAGCGCGCTCAGACGCAGGCGCCAGCGATCCGTGCAGGGCGACCCGCCCTGATGGATGCGTGGCCGCCGCGGCGGAACCAGCAGCTGCCAGGAACGATACCCCCAGCCCAATCGACCCCGTCAGGGCCCACAATCGGGCAGCTTTCATAATTAAACTCCTTCGCGCTTCTTCGCCACGAGAATGCTTGCGTTAGCAGGCATTATGCGGACACTAACCACACTGAGACGCGAAGGCAATGCTCAGTGGTTTACGCGTGTCAAATGTTCGGGGCTGAGGGCGCCGAGGAAATCCGCCGGGTCGAAGCGAGCGCCGAGCGAGGCGACGCCCGCGGCGTTCCCTTCCCCGGCCAGAATCCGGCTGGTGGCCTCGACCACCAGTGGCGCCGTGACCGCGTAGATGTCCCGGCCCGCGGCGGCCGCGCGGCGCTGCGCGGCGCCCGCCCGCGCGACGACCTCGACCAGGAACGTCTGCGCCGAGCGGCCGCTCTCGTCGGCCGCGACTGGCCCGGCGGAGTCGTCGGCCCGCAAATCTTCGAGCGCGTTGCTGGACATGTACGTGACGATCTCGGGCGTGTCCAGATGCGTCGGGATGGTGGCGCTGTCGGCCATCGTGACCCCGCCGGTGACCGGACGCGAACCGAACGGCGCCGGGAACCGCCACTCGGTGCGGGGCGCCGGGCCGGGCACGACCTGCAGCCGGCCGCCGGTGTAGGCGATCCGCTGCCCGCTGCGGCGCCGGGCGGAGACCCGGCCCGTCGCCCTCGTGCCGGCCGTCGGGCGCCAGCTGCTGAGGGCGAACGCGATCGTCAGCTCGTCCGCGGCGAGCCAGTCGCCCATCGCCGCGGTCGCGAGCAGGTCGGGCAGCCCGCCGTAGAACGCGGCCGCCGGCACGATCGGGATGGCGGCGCCGGCGTAGCGGGCGAAGGTGTCCGTCACGACCTCGACCTCAGCGGTGACGTCGAGATAGGGGATCCCGGCCCGGATCGCGGCCTCGATCACCGGGACGGCAGTGGCCGCGAACGGACCGGCACAGTTGATGACCGCGGTCGCGGCGGCGAAGGCAGCGTCCAGGTCGGTGCCGCGCCCGCACGGGACCGGCGTCAGGCCGCGGCGCTGAAGCTCGGATACGACAAAGGCACCGGTGTGGCCGGTGGCGCCGACGACGGCGATTCGGTTGTTCATGGTGATCAGCCTCGCGCAGCCGGGCTGCCCGGACCAGCGTCCGAAACGACGAGTGCCGTACAGTTTCGGACATGCACTCGGTCGCGCTCGCCGTCACCGACGGCACCCCGCTGTTCGAGCTCGCCGCGGCCTGTGAGGTCTTCGGCGTCGACCGGGAGCTCGACTGATTCGTGGTACGACTTCGCCATCTGCGGTCCGGACGGCGCACAGGTCGGCGGCTGGCTGCGGGCGGGCCTGCGGCACGGCCTGGCCGCGCTCGCCGATGCGGACACGGTGATCGTGCCGTCCTGCCGGGACGTGGCCGAGCCGCCGTCCCCCGCGCTGGTGGACGCCGTCCGGGCCGCGCACCGCAACGGCGCGCGGGTGGCGTCGCTGTGCACCGGCGCGTTCGTGCTCGCGGCGGCCGGGCTGCTCGACGGACGGCGCGCGACCACGCACTGGGCGCACGCGGACACGCTGCACCATCGCTACCCCGCGGTCCGCGTCGACGCCGGCGTCCTCTACATCGACGAGGGCGACGTGCTGACCTCGGCCGGCAAGGCCGCGGGCATGGACCTCTGCCTGCATCTGGTCCGGACCGACCACGGCACCGCGGTCGCCAACGCGCTGGCGCGCACTTTGGTGGTGCCGCCGCACCGGCCGGGCGGGCAGGCTCAGTACATCCCCGCGGCGGTCGCGCACGGCCGGAGCAATGTACTCGCCGGCCTCATGGCGTGGGCGCTGGACCGCCTCGATCAGCCGCTGACGGTCCGCGAGCTGGCCCGCGAAGCCGGGATGAGCCCGCGCAATCTGGCCCGGCATTTCCACGCGGTGGCCGGGATGGGACCGCTGCGCTGGCTGCTTACCCAGCGAGTACGGCGGGCCCAGGAACTGCTTGAGCTGTCCGACCTGAGCGTGGAGCAGGTCGCCGCGCGGACGGGCATGGGCACCGCGACCACGCTGCGCCGCCACTTCAGCCAGCAGCTCGGCGTGCCGCCGGAGACCTATCGCCGGACCTTCCGGGCCTCTTAGCGGTCCGCGCGCAGCAGCGACAGCAGCATCTGCCGCAGCGCGCCTTGCTCGGGGCCGGTCAACGGGCTGAGGAAGTCGGTCTCGATCTCGGTCGCGACCGAGGCCATCTCGCGCGCGAGCCGCTGCCCGCGCGAGGTGAGCGTCAGCACCCGCCGGCGCCGGTCGGCGGCATCGACCTCGCGGTCGAGCAGCCCGCGCTCGGCGAGGCCATCGACGAGAGGTACCACGTTGCGCGGATCGACCGCGATCAGGGCAGCCAGCTCGTGCTGACCCTGCGGGCCGGACTCGCTGAGCGCCTGCAGCACTTTGAACTGGCTGGGGCTGAGCTGCCGCTGCGCGAGTATGTCGGCCCACAGGTGCCGGGCCCGGGCCCCCGCCAGCGCCAGCAGGTACCAGGTGCTGGCCTGAAACGTCAGCCGGGCAGGCGGGATCAGCTCCGGATCGGGGCCGGCGGCGTCCGCGTGCATGGCGGCAGTTTAAACCGGGTGGCGCGATAGCCGTTAATCATGATAGACATGTCTCATGTCTAATCTCGAGCCGACCGCGACCCGGCCCGGGAGGGCCGCCAGGCACGTCCCCGACGGCATCATCCTGGCGATCGCCTGCGTGGCGCAGTTCATGGTCGTGCTCGACGTGTCCGTCGTGAACGTGGCCCTGCCCTCCATCGGCCGCGACCTGCATTACACGCCGTCCGGGCTGCAATGGGTGGTCAACGCGTACGTGCTGACGTTCGCGGGATTCCTCCTGCTCGGCGGGCGGGCGGCGGACCTGTTCGGCCGCCGCCGGGTGTACCTGTTCGGCCTCGGCCTGTTCACGGTCGCGAGCCTGGCGGGCGGCGTGGCCCAGGACTCGACCTGGCTCACCGCGGCCAGGGCGGTCCAGGGCGTCGGCGGCGCACTGCTGTCGCCGGCCACGCTGACGATCATCGTGACGACGTTCGCGCCGCAGCGGCGTCCGTGGGCGCTCGGGATCTGGAGTGCCGTCGCCGGCGCTGGCGGTGCCGCCGGGTCGATCCTCGGCGGGGTGCTGACCTCCGCGCTGTCCTGGCGCTGGGTGCTGTTCGTCAACATCCCGATCGGCCTGGCCGGGATGGCGGCCGGCCTGATCTGGCTGACCGAGTCGCGCGCCGCCGACCGGGCCCCGCAGCCAGCTGACGGCGCGGCCGCGCAGGCAGCGCCCGGTCCCGCCCCGCGGCTGGACGTCATCGGCGCGGTGGCGGTGACGCTCGGGCTCGGGACGCTGGTCTACGCGATCGTCGAGACCGAGACCCATCCGTGGGGATCGGCCTACACGCTGCGCCTGCTGGCCGTCGCGGCCGTGCTGCTCGCCGCGTTCGCCGTCATCGAGTTGCGGGTCGCCCGCACGCCGCTGGTCCCGTTCGGGCTGTTCCGGTCCCGCTCGGTGACCGGCGCCAACACGGTGATGTTCCTGGTCGGGGCCGCGTTCTTCGCGATGTGGTACTTCCTGTCGCTGTACCTGCAGAACGTCCTTGGCTACAGCGCGCTGCGGGCGGGCCTGGCCTTCCTGCCGATGGCCGTCAGCATCATCATCGGCGCCCAGGCCAGCGCCCGGCTGCTGCCGCGCACCGGCGTCCGGCCACTGCTGCTGTCCGGTACCGCCCTCGCGACGGCCGGCTTCGCCTGGCTGTCCCGCATCGAGCCGGGCTCCTCCTACTGGCAGCACGTGTTCGGGCCCGGCTTCCTCATCGCGCTGGCGCTCGGCTTGCTGTTCACGCCGCTGGCCGCGGCGGCCACGGCGGGCGTCTCGTTCTCCGAGGCGGGACTCGCCTCTGGCGTGCTGAACACGTCGCGGCAGATCGGCGGCTCGCTCGGGCTGGCGATCCTCGCCACGATCGCCACCGACCGCACCCACGCGCTGCTGGCTACCGGACGCGGCGGGACCAGCGCGACGGCGACCGCGCTCGACGACGGCTACGCCAGGGCATTCGAGGCGGCGGCGGTGCTGACCCTGGCGGCGTTCCTGGCCTCGTTCGTCGTGCCCGCGATCCGCAGCCGGCGAACGGCGCCGGCCGGGGCCGGCGACCAGGCCAGGCAGCCCGAAGCCAGCGACGCCGCGCACCGGTAATACCGCCACGTTCGTATATCGGTCAGCCGACCGATGTCTTTACGTGAAAGTTGCAGCACTATTTCTAGTGCAATCAAGCAACGAGGTAGCTCCGATGAACAAGACGGCGCCAGCCCGCCCGCCAGTACAGCACTCGGTTTCCGTCTTACTCCCGGCCGGGCCGGTGGCGGCGGCCGCGGCCCGGCGCTGCGTACGGACCGCGATCGAGTCCTGGTCAGTACCGGCCGATCCCTATGTGGCCGCGCTCCTGACGAGCGAACTGGTGACGAACGCCATCAGGTACTCGGGCCCGTCGGTCCGGCTGTTCGTCACCTGCTCGTGCGGGCACCTGCGGGTCTATGTGCATGACACGTCGCCCGAGTGGCCGGCGCCGCTGACCGCACCGGCCGACGCCGAGGACGGCCGCGGCCTCATGCTGGTCGACACGCTCTCGACCGAGTGGGGCTATTACCGCACGTCGGCCGGCAAGGTCGTGTACTTCACCCTCGCCCTGACCGACCAGGCCTAGCGGGCCCGCCCTCCTAACCCGCTCCCACGGCGGGCTCGCTAGCTCTTCGCGATCGTGCGCAGCGCCGCCTCGCGCGCGATGTCCGTCCGCGACTGGACGTCAAGCTTCTTCAGTATGTGCGAGACGTGCGTGGCGACGGTGCGACGGGAGAGGAACAGCTTCGCCGCGATATCCGGGTTGGACAGCCCGCCCTGCACGAGCCCGGCGATCTTCGTCTCGGTGGGCGTGAGACTGTCCCAGCCGCTGCGCGCCTGCCGGTGCTTCGCCTGCGGGCCGCGGCGAATGCCGTGGCCGCGGAACTTCGCCTGCAGCCGGGCGGCATCCGCGACCGCACCGAGCGCGCCGTACAACTCCAGCGCCCGGGTGAAGGCGGCGCGCGCGCGGTCCCGGTCACCCGCGGCCGCGAAACAGTCGGCCGCGGCCTCGCGCGCCTGCGCGCTGAGCAGTGGCCGGGTCGCCGCCAGCGTACTGATCGGCGGCCGCCAGCAACCGGGCGGCGTCGCGGTCGACCAGACCGCGGCACATCAGCGCGTTCGCCTGGCGCCGCGGGATGTCGGACTGCGCCGCCAGCGCCTCCGCGCGGCCGGCGAGCACCTTCGCGGTGCTCAGGTCGCCCGCCTCGGTTGCCAGCCGCACGGCATCGGCCAGCAGGTCCTCGATCTCCTCCAGTTCCTCCGCGTCTCGCCCGAACACGGCGGTCAGCACCGCCAGGGCTGCCGGGAGCGCGCCCGCCTGCTCGCGGTCGAGGCAGCGAGCTTGCGTCAGCGGCGGGATGACCCGGCTGCCGAACCGGCCGTCGTGCGGCGCGGTCGCCGCCAGGTGCCCGCGCGCGGCGCTGACGTCGCCGCGGTGGAAGCAGATCACGGCCGCGGCGCCCAGGTCCGCGCAGGCGCAGGCCGGTTCCTTGAGGTCTTCGGGAACGGCCGTTACCTCAGCGAGGGCGTCGTCCCACTGCCCGGTCTCGAACAGCAGCTGGCCGAGCGCGCTGTGGGCCTGGGCCAGCCGGATCAGGGTGCCGGCCTGATCGGCCAGTTGCCGCGCCTGCCTGGCCGCCGCGATCGCGTCGGCATAGCGATCCAGGTCGCCCAGCATCACCGCCTGGTTGATCTGGAGCAGGATGCGCAGGTCGGTCAGGGTCGGATCAGCCTCGGTCACCGCGAGCGCTTGCTCCGACAGCGGCAGGGCGGCCGCCACGTTCCCCCCGACGGCAGTCACGTTCATGAGCACCATCAGCGCCCAGCCGGTCGCCCAGGTGTCGTCCGCGTCCGACGCCGCCGCCAGCGCCTCGGCAGCCCGCTGGCCAGCGTTCTCGACCTCACCGAGGCTGCTGTGAATCCGGGCCGTCAGCACCAGCAGCCGGGCCCGGTGCCGGTTCGAGATCCCGGTCGCGGCGAGCGCCTCCTTGAGCATGGCGATCGCCCCGGCCGACCCGCCGCGCAGCATCAGGATCTGCGCGATCGTCCAGCGCAGGTCGACCACCAGGTCCGGGTCCGCGGTCCGGGTGAGGGCCCGGCTCGCGACGTGCTCGGCCTCCTCGTACTTGCCGAGCCGGAACAGCGCGTCGGCGAACCGTCCCACCAGCAGGTCGTGATGGGGGTCATCGGTGCTCGTCGCCACGGCCTGGCGCAGCAGATCGGCGGCCACTTGCGGCGCGCGCCCGATCAGCAGCTCGGCGGTGGCCGCGAGCCAGGTCAGCATCCAGTCGTCCATGGGGTCGGCCGGGCCGCTGGCTCCGCCGACCGCCCACAGCAGCTGGCGGGCCACCCGGTCGGCGGGCGCGCCCGCGGTCGCCAGGGCCCTGGCGGCGTCGCGGTGCCAGGCAGCCCGCAGCGACCGGGGCATCTCCTCATACAGGGCCGCCCGGATCAGCGGATGCCGGAACCCCAGGCCGCTGGCCGACTCGGCCAGCACACCGGCGGCGCGCGCCTCGTCCAGGGCCAGCACCAGATCGGCGACGCCCCGGCCGAGGACGATGGCCAGGTCGGGCACGGCGAAGTCGACGCCGAGCAGAGCCGCCGCGCGCACCACTTCGCGCACCGGACCGGAGACGAAGCCGAGCCGGTCTGCGATCGCCGCCGACAGCGAGTCCGGCGCTGAGCTGCTCGTCAGCTCGGCCGCCCCGGACTCGGTGACGGTCACGCTGCGGCTGCGAGTAAGCGCTCCGAACAGTTCGGTGAGGTAGAGCGGGTTCCCGGCGGCCCCGGTGGCCAGCCGGAGCAACGTCTCGCCTGGCCTGCCGCCAGCCAGCGAGGTCACCAGCTCGGTTACCGCCGCGTCGTTGAGGCCGGGGAGCCGGATGCGGAGCGCGTCGGAGGCCGCCCGGCGCAATGCCACCACGTCCTCCCGCTGCGGCACCGGGCGCATGGTGCCGACCAGGAGCAACGGCAGTTGCGACACCGACCGCGCGAGCCGCCCCCACAAGGTGACGGTCGCGTGATCAGCCCACTGCAGGTCGTCGATGACCAGCACGGCCGGTCCGGCCGCGGCGTGCTCCGCGATGAGGGCCAGAATCTGCTCGCCGATGGCGGCCGAGACGTCCGCTCCCTGACCGGTCGCGAGCTCGCCCCGTAACAACCTGACGATCGTCGCTCGCCTGGCGTCCGCCGACGGCTCGCGTACCCGTAATGCGTCCAGCAGCGGGAGCAGCGGGAGGGCCTGCCCCAGCTCGTCCCCCGCACCCCAGAAGACCTGGCAGCCGAGATCTTGCGCCTCGGCGACGGCGGCGCGCATGAGCGCTGACTTGCCGATGCCTGGCTCGCCCTCGATCAGGACGGCGGCACCGCGTCCGCCGGCGAGACCCGACACCAGCCTGACCAGCGCGGTTAGCTCGCTATCGCGGCCGACCAGCGCGCGGGCCATGGTCGTGGTGGACACGGAGCGAACTTTACTCTCCGAAGATTCGGGCAACAAGCGGCTTATCGGTTTAAAACTCCGGCACCTTTGCGATGTAACTGCGCTCTAGCTGACCTGAACGGCGTTGAATGAAACTTTCACAGTCACTTGCAGCGCACAGCAGCCGACATTTTCAATGCGAATTCCATAACCGGCATAGCAGCAAGAATTAGTCCGGCCTGAGTATTCCAATAATGGCGGGCATCGGAGTCATAATGACGGTATGAGGGAAACGGTTTCGGCATAGCGAAGCAGGCAGCCGCGCCCGGTTCGCTGCGCCCAGCAGGCACCTGCTGACCTCGGGGAATGCCATGGAGGGACTCATGCGCATCGGGCGAGCAATTCTCATTCCCGCAATTCTGGCGCTGACTGCAGCCGGATCGGTTGTGGCCGGCGCAGCGATGCCCGCAGCGGCCGCTCCGGTGAGCGCTGCGCACGTGGCCGCACAAGGCCCTCTCATGACGCCCTCGATTTACTATTATCTCTGACGGTTATCCCGCCAGCTGGCCCCTGTGGCCGGGCTGCGGACAATAGTCGGCCCCGCGGGTAAGTTTCTGGCGAGCTTTGTTTACCGCAGCGACGCCGCCCGCGCTGTCGTCCCCAGCGCGCTAGCGTCCTCTGCGCGTTAGCGTCGACGTGCAGTCGCTTGCTCGTCTACTAGCTGCTGGCTGCGCTACGCCCCGGCGATCCCGCGCCGCTCCTTGCAGCAGTCACCTGGTCCTTCAGCAGACCGAGGCGAAGCCAGCAGCGGCGCAGTTCTCACGACGCGCCGCTGCACGGCCCCTGATGTCCTGGACAGACAAACTCTGCGCGCTCATAGAACGGTCCTGCATTGTCTCGGAGAGGGCGTTAGGTTGCGCCAACTCGCACGGAGAGATGCAATGAGACTCTCAGGCACCGGCGGGAAGAAGGGATGCCGCGATGGGCATGCCAGGGAGCCCCACTGTGCGGCGACGACGGCTCGCGGCGGAGTTGCGGGAGATCAGGGAAGCCACGGGTAAGAGCGCGGACCGGGTCGCCGCTGCGCTCAAATGGTCGCCCTCCAAGATCAGCCGGTATGAGCTCGCGCGCACCGGGCTGAAGCCGGACGACGTCGAGCGGCTGCTCGACCACTACGGCGTGACCGGACCGCGCCGCGACTACCTGCTGAGCCTCGCCGCGGATGCCGCTCGTAAAGGCTGGTGGGAAGATTATTCCGACGAGCTATCGCCCGATTATCAGCAGTACATTGGCCTCGAACACGAAGCCAGCACGGTGGATATCTGGCACGTCGAGGTCATTCCCGGCCTCTTGCAAACTCCGGCCTACGCTCGGCACATTGTCACTAACTACGGCCTGATTGAGCCCATCGCGCCCGGACTAATCGAGCGGCTCGTCCGGGTGCGGATGCAGCGCCAGCTCGTGCTCACGCGCGAGCCACAGGTACGGCTGTCGGTGGTGCTCGACGAGTCAATCCTGGGTCGCCGGATCGGCGCCGAGCGGGTGATGTATGACCAGCTCATGCACCTTGCCGAGCTCGCGACGAGACCGAACATCGAGATCCTGGTGCTGCCGCTCGGCGCGCAGCACACGGTGCTCGGGCCGGCCTTCGTGATCTTCCACTTTGACTCGGGATCCGACGCGGTGCTCCAGGATGTGGTCGCGAGCGAGCAGCTAAAGACCGTGTTTACCGTCGAAGGCGAGCAAGAGACCTATTTGCACAGGCTCGTATTCCAGTCGCTGGTCGGCGCGTCACTGGATACGGCCGACTCCAGGGCGCTCATTATCGAGACTGCGAAATCAATGTGGTCGGATGATCGGGCTGGTCCGGTAAGCACCTGATGGCCTGCCGGGGGAACGGGAGCCGGACGGCCCGAGCCTCGCCGCGGCGCCGGAGCAGGACGAGGGCGCGGGATATCCGTCAGCTGACCGATGTCTCCCCGCCGCAACTTGCATGAGACTTGCTCCGCAAGCAGCGGTACGTGCGCGTTTCCCTTGCCCCGCGGCTTATCTGGGTCCTAAGCCGTGCGCCGTGCCCCTGCAGGTCAGCTGGTGACCGCGGCCGAAGGGAGGACTGGTGCAGGTTGCCCAGCACGGCGACGCAGCCGGCGTCCCCCTCATCCGGGTTGTTCGTGAGGCAACCGGAGTGCGCCGGGCGCGGATACCGGGCCAGCCAGCTGACATCGGGCGCGTCCCGCAGGTAGTCAGCCTGCCAGCGCCGCTCGGGCCCCCGGCCGCGCAGGCAGGCGATCCACCCCTCCGGGTCGTCCCTCGCGACGGACTGGCCCTGCGGGACACGCCCTACTCGACGAGGTGATAGCGGTGCGGGCAGCCCGGCTCCAGGCCGACGGGCGCGGGGTGCCGGTAGAAGTTCGGCGTCTGATCGAAGTCCCGGTAGTAGCGGTGGAAGACCGGGGTCGCGGACGCGGTCGCGGGCGGCACGATCCAGGTCCAGTCGGCCGGGCACGCCCGGCCGTGCTGTTCTTCCCGCTCAAGGTGCTGGAGAAAGCGGACCGACTCGGTGTGGTGGTCGGTGATCGTGACCCCGGCGGCGCCGAACGAGTGCAGGACGGCGACGTTGAGCTCGGTCATCGCGCGGTCCTTCCACAGGTTCCTGTCGCTGCCGAGCGGGAGTCCCATGTGCGCGGCGATGACCGGCAGCTGCGCGTACCGGGCGGCGTCGCCGAGGTCGCGGGAGCCGATCTCGGTGCACATGTACCAGCCATTGAATGGCGCCGCCGGGTAGCGGACGCCGCCGATCTCCAGATACATGTCGCTGATCACGGGTACGGCGTACCAGCGCAGCCCCAGCCCGGCGAACCAGTCGAACTCCGGGTGCTCGATCGGCACCTCCAGGATCGCGTCAGCGGGGATCTCGTGCCGCGTCACCGGCGCGCCGGCCGCCTGTATCAGAAGCGGGAGCACGTCGAACCGGCCGCGCTGCGACGGCCCGGTCCAGCCGAGCCCGGCGGCGAGCTGGGTTAGTTCGACGTTCGCCGGATCGCCGAGCACCGCGTCCCCGGCGGTCCGGTAGCCGGCATACCGGATCAGCTGCGAGCTGAGGATCCGCGGCCCCGGCCGGCCCGGCGCGTCCGGCGCGAACACGGTGATCACCGGCCGGATCCGGCCGCCGTTCGCAGCCGCGCGCAGGTGCGTGACCGACTCGGCGGCGATGGTCGGCGCCGTGTCGACTTCGCGCCGGTCCCGTACCTGCAGGCTCCGCCAGTAGAGCCGCCCGATGCAGCGCGAGCTGTTCCGCCAGGCGACCCTCGCCCCGAAGGCCAGTTCCTCCGGCACGTGCCAGTACGTGCCCGAAGTTTCGATCTCACGACGTACGCTGCGTAGCCGCAGCTCGGGCGACCCGAGCGAGTTCTCGGCGTAGAACTGCCGGATGAATCCCTCGGCGCTGATCAGCAGGCCGCTGACGTCGGCCCGGTCAGCAGCGTCGACCGCCGGCCACCGCAGGCCCACCGCGATCCGACCGTGGTTCAGGTTCACGCAGACCTCCCGGCCAGGCTGATCCACCGCGCCCGGCAGGCCGGCGACGAGCCGCAGGCCTGACCGAGCACGCTGGTTATCCGTCAGGGCCAGCCTGGCCGCGCGTCTTGCCGGCACCTTGATGTGAACCTTGCACCGCAGGTCAGACCCGCTGGCCGGGGCGGACGGGGCGGACGAAGGTCGCTAGCTGGCCTGCGCGGTGACAGCCGGGTCGAGGGCCGCCATCCGCACCCGCGCGGACTCAGCCTCCGGCACACCGAGACGCTCGAAGATGTCCAGCGCTTGCCGGAAGACGATCCGGGCCGCGTCGCGTCGCTGCGTGTAGAGCGTCAGCTCGGCGATTCCGGCCAGGATCTTGCCTTCTTCGTACGGGTCGCCGATCTCCCTGGCGAGCTTCAGCGCCGACTGATAGTCCTCAAGCGCCTGACCGGACCGGCCGGTGCCGCGGTGTATGTCGGCCACCATGCGCTGCGCGATCAGCTGCTGGGAGACGTCCCCGATCTCCGCGGCGATCAGCCGGGCCTTCTGGTGGTGCACGAGCGCCTCGTCATAGCACGCCACGCTCTGATAGATCGTGCCGATGTCGTTGAGCGCATCGGCTTCGTCCGGCAGGTCCCCGATCTCGCGGTAGATGGCCAGCGCCTGCCGGTAGGCGGACAGCGCGTCCTCGTGGCTGCCCCGGAACCGGTGCACGCTGCCGATCGCCTGGCAGAGGATGGCCTCGTTCTGCGGCCCGCCGATCTCCCGGAAGATCTGCAGGGACTTCTGGTACGCCTCCAGCGCCTGCCGGTACTCGCCGTTGTACAGGTGCACCCGGCCGAGATTGTTGAGGGCCTTGGCCTCGCCGCGCCGGTCCCCGACTTCCCGGTAGAGCGCCAGCGCCGCGCGCAGGTGATCGTGGGCTTCTGGATAGCGCCCCAGGTGCCAGGACGCGATCCCGGCGTGGCTCAGGGTGGCGGCCACGCCGCGCGGGTCCGCCGCGGCGTCGTACAAGGTCTGTGCTTCCCGGAAGTAGGCGAGCGCCTCACGGGACCGGGCGGTGCGCTGATGAGCGAGGCCGATCTGGTCGAGGGACTCGGCCTCGCCGCGGCGGTCGGCGAGCGACCGGCAGATCGCGGCGGCCTCCTCGGCGAGCGGTATCGCCGTTTCGTGCCGGCCGGTCTGCTGGCTGATGACGCTGAGCGCCTGCGCGGCGCGCGCGATCCGAGCCGGATCGGCCAGGTAGCGACTGGCCTGCAGCGCCAGCGTGTGCGCCGCGCTCGCCTCGTCCCAGTAAGCCCTGATGTCCAGGAACTCCGCCAGCAGGTAGCTGAGATCGGCGCACTGCTGCTTCCAATCGCGGCGGCCCGCGTAGGTCGCGGCCTGCAGGATGTTGTGCCACTCCGATTCCAGCCAGCGGGCCGCCGCGGCCGGCGTCGCCAGCTCCGGGACCGCGGACCGGTACTGCACCTGCACGCCGGGCCGGCCGCGGAGCGGATGCAGCAGCCGGTCGGCCCGGTCGGCTGCGTCCAGGTAATAGTCGAGCAGCCTGGCCACCGCCTGCTTCTGCTCGGCTTCGTGGTCCTCTCGCCCGGCCCGGCCGGCCGCGTAGCCGCGGATCAGGTCGTGCAGCCGGTACTGACCATCGGCGGCCTGGGTCAGCAAGTGGCAGTCCAGCAGCACCCCCAGGGCCTGCGCCGCCGCCGCCGGGCTGCAGCCATCCAGCGCGGCCGCGGCCTGCAGGCTGTGCGTCGCGCACGGACTGGCGCCGAGGCGCCGCAAGAACCGCTGATGCGCGGGTCCGAGCGCGCGATACGACAGGTCGAAGGCGGCGATCAGCTCGGGACTCGCGGTGCCGGGGCCACCCAGCCACGCCGGGGCCTGTTCCCACTCGTCGATCAGGTGGTCGAGGCCGGGCGGGCCGGCCTGAGCGATGCGGCCGGCGGTGAGCTGGATCGCGAGCGGCAAGCGCCCGCACAGGCCGACGGTCGCGGCGACCTGATCGCTGTCCATCGCCCGGCTCTCGCCGGCGATCCGGCGGAACAGCGTGACCGCCTCATCGACCGACAACACGTCGAGGGTCAGCGTGCGCGCGCCGGGCACAGCCAGCCTGCGCCGGGTGGTGATCAGGACCATGCCGCGGCCCGACGACGGCAGCAGCGACTGAATCTGGTCGGCGCCCGCGGCGTCATCAAGGATGACGACCGCCTGCCGCCGGCTCAGGTGCGCACGCCACAGCGCCGCGCGCGCGGCGGCGGGCTTCGGTATCTGCGCGGCCGGCACAGACAGCATCTGGAGCAGGCGGTAGAGCGCCTCGGCCGGGTCGAGCGGCGGGCGCTGCGGATCGTGGGAGTGCAGGTTGAGGTAGAACGTCCCGTCCGGGTACCGGCCCGCGGCCGCCCGCGCGGCGCGCGCCGCCAGCGTGGTCTTGCCCACTCCGGGCATGCCCTCGATGACCGCCACCCAGGACCCCTGGTCGTGCTCGCCGGTGAGCAGCTCGAGTTCCGCGTCCCGGCCGACAAACTCCGGCGTGTCCGCCGGCAACGTATCGGACGGCGCTGCCTGCACCGCCGGCCGTGCGGTCGGCCTGCGGCTCAGCGCCGCGTCGCCGGCCAGGATCCGCTGCTGCAGTTCCGCCAGCATCGCGCCCGGCTCGGCGCCTTGCTCGTCGATCAGGCGGCCGCGGGTCTCGCGGTACAGGCTCAGCGCGTCGGCTTGCCGGCCGTTCCGGTACAGCGCGGTCATCTGGTGTGCGACCAGCATCTCGTCCAGCGGGTACCTGGCCAGCAGATGGCGCAGCTCGCCCACCAGGTCAGCGTGCCGGCCGAGCTCCAGCTCGCACCCGATCCGCTCGATGATCGCGCCCCGGCGCTCCTCCTCCAGCGCGTCGCGCATCCGGCTCACCCACTCGCCGCTGATGCCGGCCAGCGGCTGCCCGCGCCAGAGTGCGTCTGCTTCGTGCAGCAGCGCGGCAGCGTGCTCGTGGGCGCCGCTGGCAGTCAGCGCCGCGGCTTGCCGCCGCAGCCGGCGGAACCGGTGCACGTCGACCGCTTCGGAATCCACTTCCAGCACGTAGCCGCCCGAGTTGCGCCCGGTCAGCCGCACGTCGTCGGCTAAAGCCTGGCGCAGCGACCCGCGCAGCCTGGCGATGTAGACGGACAGACTCTCCCTGGCCTTCGGCGGCGGCCGCTCATCCCACAGCCGGTCGATGAGCGCTTCGACCGGCACCATGGTCCGTGGCGTCAGCAGCAACATGACCAGCAGCGATCGGGCCCTGGCCGACCCGAGGTCGTGCCTGAGTCCAGCCGACCAGAGCTCAATCGGCCCGAGCGTCCGGAACTCCATGACCGCCCTGCATTCCCGCCGGTGCCAGCGGCAGTTGCTGCGCGTACTCTCCCTGTTAGCCTAAGACAATTCACGCACAAAGGAAACGGTCCGGCATTTCGGCCAAAGATGCACCGCAACTCTCATCGCAAGCCCCCGGCTACGCCATGCGTGCACATCAGGGTCGAGCGCCCGCCGGCACCCGGCCGGCGCACGGACCATTCGCGTGATCATTTTCACGTCTTTACCGGGCGTTGCCGGGCAAGCGGACAATATTTTACGGCTCGCCGCCTGATCTATTCGAATAGCGCATCTCCTGGCCAGATAATGGTGTAGCGTCTTTCTCCGTAGACTCTGCGCAGAAACTAGCGACCTAATCGCCGATAAAGGGGATCGCACCGATGCAGACTCAAAGTCAGATGACGCATGCCATCAGGACGGGCCGGAGCTTTTCCGGACGGCACGCGAAGGGCCGCGGCCGGGCCGAATTACGTGGCCGCGCCGCCCGCCGCATTCTCTTCACTGCCCTGCTGGTCAGCGGCCTGGCCGCGGGTTCAGCGGCAGCCATCTCGGGGCACGCCGCGCCCGGTCACCGGGCCGCGCACAGTCAGACCGGCGTCAAGTACATTCCGAATACTCCGTGGATGTACTGAATCCTGACGGGCTTCGCGGCGTCTCGCTGATGCTGCCAGGCGGCCCCATTGCGGCCACCCAGCATCGCGAGATGTCGCATGTTCGGTGCCGGGAATGCGCCGGCTCCGGGTGCCCATGAGCGCGCGCCGGCCAATTCCGTAACCGCAGGATAGTTCTGCGTATTAAGTAAGGCGCAATCTGATCGGAAAAGCGTCACTGCGGCGTCGGCTGGTATTAGCCGGCGCCGTCAATTTATTCACGCGGGTCAACCGTCACCCACGAAGCCGGGTGCTTGCGGGCGCAACCCGAATCAGTGCCGCTAGTGCGTCGATAAGCAACCTCAGTGGTGATACGAATTTCCGTCCGGCATCGGCAGCTGGGCCACCGGTGACGCGGGCGGCACCTCGTCGGCGAACGAGGATTCTTTCCGCTCCCAGTCCTCGATGCCGCGCAGGATGCCCTCGGTGTAGGCGCGCAGATGCGCCCGGTACACATCGCCGTAGGTGCGCAGGTAGGCCAGCTCCGCGCGGGCGGCCTGCTGCTGCTGAACGGTCTGCGGCGACGGAGCCGTGTTCAGCGCGGTGACCGCCGCGTCCCTGGCCTTTTCGTGCGCCTCCTCCAGGACCATGTCGGAGTAGCGCTGGGCCTCTTGCAGGATCTCGTCCCGGCGCAGCCTGGCTTCCTCGGTCAGCCGGCTGCTGTACGCCTGCGCGTCGGCCACGTACCGGTCGGCCGTGACCTGCGCGGCGGAGAGGATCCGGACCGCGTGGACGTGTCCCTCCGAATCCCCGGCCAGCACGCCGTTCGCGTCACCGTCGGTCTGGCCGGAGATGATCCGGCGGCGGAGCCGCTGCACTTCCTGCCACAGCGACGTCCGCTCGTTCACCAGGCGCTGGTACTGCTCCTGCACCATGCGCAGGAACTGCCAGACTGACTCCTCGTCGTAGCCGCGCCGGCCTCGCCGGGCGGGCGGGAAGGTCGCGGTCAGCAGGTCTTCTGGACTCATCCTGCTCTGCTCGTCGAACCACGCTGTGGTCAAGGCTCGCTCCACCCAAAATCCTCGATGTGTATCTGATCCTTCGGCACACCCGCGGCGGCCAGGCGGCTCGCCGTGTCCTGAACCATCTCGGACGGGCCGGCCAGGTAGGCGTCGTGGCCTGACCAGTCGCCGTGCCGGGCTACGACGTCGGGCAGGCTGCCGGTCTCGCCGGCGAACTTCGGGTCGGCCGAGACCACTGGCGTGACGGTCAGCCACGAGTGCTCGGCGGCCATCTTCTGCAGGCTGTCCAGGTCGTAGAGGCCGTCGGCCTTCCGCGCACCGAAGAACAAGTGGACGTCCGGCTGCTTCGGCCGGGTCGTCAGCTGGTCGACGATGGCCTTGAGCGGAGCCAGCCCGGTACTGCCCGCGATCAGCAGCAGGCCGCGATCCGCGACCGGCTCGTGCAGCGTGAGCACGCCGAGGGGCGGCCCGAGTCGCAGCTCGGTGCCGACTGCGGTCTGGCTGGTCAGAGCCATGCTGACCGCGCCGCCGTCGATCAGCCGGACATGGAACTCCAGCAGGCCGTCCTGGCGCGGCGCGGTTGCCATCGAGTAGTAGCGCCACAGTCTCGGGCGGCTGGGGCACTCGATCGCGACCGACTGGCCGGCCACGTACTCCAGGGCCGGCTCGGGCTGGACGTGCAGCACGGCCACGTCGTACGACCGTCGCTCCTGAGCCACCACCATGCCCCGCCACCACGGCGGGCGCAGTTCCTCGTCCGCGCGCGCTGCCGCGATCATGACCGAGCCGATGAGGTCGTAGGCCGCCGCCCAGTCGGACTTCAGCTCCGGCGTCCAGGACGGCCCGGAGAAGTACTCCAGGGTGGCGAGCAAGCTGGCGCCCACGGCCTCGTAGTGCTCGGATACGGCTCCGAACTTGCGGTGATCGCGGCCGAGGCCCTGCAGGAACGCGGTCAGGTCGCTAGAGGTGTCGACGCTGGAGACAATCTTGACCAGCGCGTCGACCAGGTGGCCGCGCTGCGCCTCCATGGAGATCGGGAACATGTCCCGCACTTCCGGATGCTTGATGAACAGGTCGGCGTAGAAGAACAGGGGCACCTCGTCGCCGTGCGCGGCGACATCCGCGAAGTTCTTCCGCAGCCCGGCGACATCCAACTCTTTCCGCCTGCCTCTCCGCCGTAACCGCCACTTGCGCCATCCCGGCACGCTGACCTCCGCTGCCCCGGGGTTCGCCGGTCAGCCGGTCGCGACCTGGAACCTGGCACCAGAACCTGCATGGAAAGTCTCATGCAACTTGCAGAGCAAGACATCCGTCAGCTGACGTATGTGCGAAGAAGGGCCACAGCATGCCGCGGAGTATCGGATGGCGACCCAATCACGGCGAAACCTGGGCATCGCCTGCGGTAACCGTGCCAGCATCTACCTCAAATCCCCGGGGGCCACTTTTTGCTGGGCGGTGACTCCGTGGAAGCTGTCGAAACAGCTCGAACCAGGCCATACGTCGCGCCGGGTGCCTTCGTGCTCCGGCCGCGGGCTCTGCTCGCCGTGGTGCTCGCGGTGTTCGTGGCGCAGATGGCACTGGCCATCCCGGCCGTGCTGAATGGCCTGTTCCAGCAGGACCTCGGCACGAGCTCGGCGCAGCTCACCTGGATCTCGGACGCGTTCCTGGTCCCGGTGTGCGTGCTGGAACTGAGCTTCGGGGTCCTCGGCGACCTGTTCGGCCGCAAGCGGCTCCTGGTCGGCGGCGCGCTCGTGCTCGCCTGCGGCGACGCCATCGTGCTGCTGACCCCTGGCGCCTCGGTGAGCACGAGCACCCGGCTGCTGGTCCTGTGGACCGGCCTGGCGATCGCCGGGCTCGGCGCTGGCGCGATCTTCCCGACCAGCCTGGCCATGGTCGCGGCGGGCACCCACACGGCCCGCGACCGGGCCCGGTCGGTGTCCATCTGGGCGGCGGCATTATCAGTCGGCAACTGCGGCTCGCCGATCCTGGGCGGGCTGGCGGCGCGCGAGCCGTTCGGGTCCGATCCGCTCGCGGGCTGGCGCTGGGCGTTCCTGGTCGTGATCGCGCTGGCGCTGACGAGCGCCGTCGTGTCGATCGTCGCGGCCGCCGACTCGTCCTCGCCCGAGGGCCGGTCGCTGGACTGGCCGGGTCAGGTGACCATCGCGGTCGGCCTGTTCGCCTTGCTCTACGCCGTCGTGCAGGCGCCGTCGAGTGGCTGGCTGGCCGGGTCCACGCTGCTCGCGTTTGCCGTCGCCGCCTGCTGTCTGCTGCTCTTCCTGCTGGTGGAGCGGCGGTCAAGCGCACCGCTGCTGCGCCTTGACTTCTTCCGCGATCGCAACTTCGCTGTGGCCTCGATCGTCACCGCCATCGGCATGTTCGCGTTCCTCGGCATCGCGTACTCGACGAGTATCAGGCTCTCGGCGATCCAGGGCTTCACTCCGCTGAAGACCGCGATCGCGTTCGCCTGCCTCAACGGCACGGCCCTGGTCCTGCTGCCGGTCACCATCCGGCTGCTGCGCCAGTACGGTGCCAAGTGGCCGCTCTGCGGCGGGCTGGTCCTGATGGCGGCGGGCGCTATGTGGACAGCATCGGTCCCGGTCTCCGAGTTCTCTCTGCTCGCGGTCATCCCGTCGTTCATCCTCGTCGGGATCGGTTTCGCGCTGGCGCTGTCCGCGCTGTCGACGATCGCGGTGAACACACCGCCCACCCACCTGGCCGGGATGGCGAGCGGAACCACCAACATGCTCCGTGACTTCGGCTTCACGCTCGGCCCGGCTCTCATCGGGGCGGTCGCGCTCAGCCGGGCGGCGAACCTGATCCAGCAGCAGCTGGCCGGCAGCGCCGTGCTGCGGAGGGCGCTGGCCGCGTTCGTCGCCGCCCCGGCCAGCGCACCCAAGGCCCAGCGACCCGCGCTGGAAGCCGCCGTGCACGCGGTCCAGTCCGGTCCGCTCGGAGCCAACGCGGTGCCCGCAACCTTGACCCAGCCCAGCGGTCAGGCCCTGCCGTTCAACCCGATGCAACCGGTCGCCTTCGACGCGCTGGGTCACGCCTACTCGCTGGGATTCATCCTCAGCGGGTCGGCCGCCCTGCTGGCGGCGCTGCTCACCGTGATCGGGCTGCGCGCCAAGCCAGACGACGAGCTGCTGGACCTGGAGATGCTCGACGATTGAGGGATCCTATGCTTTCGCAGTCAAGCCGCTGGCCGGTCGTATCCGGGGTCGTGCCGTTCCAGTCTGACCCCTTCACCCGGCGCACGGAGACCGGGCCGGGACCGTGGGAGACGCTGCGCCCCGGGTCGACGGTCATTCTCGGCCCGGACTCCGAGAGCGCGGCGACGGCGCTCGCCACCGGGACGGGCAAGACCCGGCTGGCGGCCGCGTTCGCGGCCCGGATGTGGGCCGCGGGCGAGTTAGACCTGCTGGTCTGGCTGGAGGCGGGCAGCCGGGACGCGATCTTCGCGGGCTACGTCCAGGCGCTCACCGACATCAGGGTCGCCGGGCCATCCGGCCGGCCGGAGGCGGCCGCGGCCCGCTTCCTGACCTGGCTGGCCGAGACGGGCAGACGCTGGCTCGTCGTGCTGGACGGGCTGACCGGCCGGGACGACGCCGACGGGCTTTGGCCGCACGGACCGAGCGGGCAGACGGTCGTCACGACGGACCTGGCGGGCCTGCGGCCGGGGCGGATCATCGCCGCCGGTGGCGGCCGGGGCGGCGCCGGGCGGGGCGGGCCAGCTCAGGAGGTGGTGCGGATCGGCGTGCCCGCCTTCAGCCCCCGCGAGGCCCTGGACTTCCTCGCCGAGCGGCTCAACGACGACCCGTACCGGTCCGCGGGCGCCCTCGATCTGGCCGTGACCGTGCGGTGCATGCCGATCGCCCTGACGCTGGCAGTGAGCTACCTCCTGGACACCGGCCAGGACTGCCGGCAGTACCGGCTGGCCCTGGACCGGCATCGGCGGGCGGACGCCGGCGAAACCGAGGCCAGCCTGGCCGCGTCCTGGATGCTGGCCGCCGAGCGGGCGATGGAGTTCCCGCCGGCGGAACTGGTCTGGCCGGCGCTCAAGCTGGCCGCGGTGCTCGGCCCTGGCTGGATCCCCGGCGCCGTGCTGACCAGCCACGCCGCCTGCGCCTACCTGACCGGCCGCAACGACGTCACGAGCGCTGACCAGGCCGGCGTCCGCGCCACCTTCGGCAACCTGCAGCAGGTCGGTCTCGTCGCCATCGAGCCAGCCGACGAGACCCGTACGGTGCGGATGCCCGCCGCGCTGCAGGCATCGGTACGGCAGGTCATGGGCCCGGCCGAGATCCGCGGGGCCGTCCACGCGGCCGCCGATGCGATCTGCCAGGTCTGGCCGGCCGGCGGATCCCAGCCCCGGCTCCAGCAGGCGCTCCGGGAGTCCGCGATGAGCGTCTGGCGGCATGACGACCAGGCGCTGTGGATGTCGGGCAGGCACCCGATGCTGGTCCGGATCGGCCAGAACCTGGACGAGAGCGGGATGGCAGAGACCGCGCTCAGCTACTGGCGCGACCTGTCCGCCCGCTGCGGCGGGTACCTCGGCGCTCGGTCCCCCGTCACTTTCGAAGTCCGGGAGTGGCACGCGGCGGCGGCACTGGCGGCCGGCCACGCCGACGAGGCCGTCGGCCTGCTGGAGCAGCTCGCCGCCGACATCGACGACACGGCCGGCTCGGCCAGCCCGCAGGCGCTGGCCACCCGGCAGACCCTCGTGCAGGCGCTGCGGACCGGTGGCCGGCTCAGCGACGCGATCGGGCTGGGCAACCGGATAGCCGCCGACAGCGACCGGACGCTCGGGCCCGCGCACGCGCTGACCACAGCGATCCTGTGTGAGCTGGCCCGTGCGTACGACGCCGCCGGGCAGTACTCGGGCGCGATCGGCGCGCTGGAGCGCTGCGTGGCCCTGCGCGCGCAGACGCTCGGCCTGATGCACGCCGACACGCTCGCCGCCAGGCACAGCCTCGCGCACGCCTACCGGCGCGACGGCCGCGGGAAGGACGCGATCAGGCTGTACCAGGACGCGTTCGGCCAGCTAGAGGCAGCCGGGCCGGCGGCGCGGTCGGACGCGGCGGCCGCGCGGGAGAACCTGGCGGTCGGTTACTACCAGGCAGGCCAGCCGGACGAAGCGGTCGCGACGCTAGAACGCGCCCTCGCCGACTGGCGCCGGGTGCCGGGCAGCGACGCCGCGAGCACGCTCCGGGCCCGGGCGAACCTCGCCGCCATCTGCTGCCAGAGCGGTCGGCTGAAGGAGGCGATCCAGCTCTACCAGGGCACGGTGGCGGACCTTGAGCGGATCCGCGGCGGCGCGCAACCGGAGCTGTTCCGGGCCCGGCGCAATCTGGCCGCTGCCTACCACAAGGCGCGCAGGCTGCCGGAGGCGGTCGAGCTGGGAACCGCGACGGTCGACGGCTGTGAGCAGATTCTCGGCCCCGGACACCGGGAGACCCTGGCGGCGCGGGCCAACCTGGCGCACGCCTACCACGCGACGGGCCAGCTCAAGCGCGCGAGCGCACACTTCGACCGGGCGCTGCGCGACTGCGAGCGCGCCCTCGGTCCGAATGACCCGCTCACGATCGCGGTGCGGGACCTGCGGGTGCGCTACCTGGCCGGCCGCCAGGGCGCGGCTCCGATCGTCTCTTCGCCCACGGAGTTACCGGGGCGGTCACCCGGGCCGGCTTGGGCCGAGCCGACCCGGGTGGCACCGGTTCGAGCTGGTCAGATCAGGCCAGCTCGAACCGGTCGAGGTTCATCACCTTGACCCACGCCGCGACGAAGTCACGGACGAACTTCTCCTTCGCGTCGTCGCTCGCGTAAACCTCGGCGAGCGCGCGCAGCTCCGAGTTCGACCCGAAGACCAGGTCGACCCGGCTGCCGGTCCACTTGACCTCGCCGGTGGCGCGGTCGCGACCCTCGAACACGTTCGCGTCCCCGGTCGTGGGCTGCCACGTCGTGCCCATGGCGAGCAGGTTGACGAAGAAGTCGTTGGTCAGCGACCCCGGCGTCGCGGTGAACACGCCGAGCGGTGACTGCTGGAAGTTCGCGCCGAGCACCCGCAGGCCGCCCACCAGCACGGTCATCTCGGGCGCGCTCAGGGTGAGCAGATTCGCCCGGTCGATCAGCAGGTACTCCGCCGGCAGCCGGTTGGCCTTCCCGGCGTAGTTGCGGAACCCGTCCGCCTTCGGCTCGAGCGCCGCGAACGCCTCCACGTCGGTCTCGTCCTGCGACGCGTCCGTCCGGCCGGGGCTGAACGGGACCTCGACCCTGACGCCGGCGTCCGCCGCTGCCTGCTCGACCGCGGCGCCGCCCGCCAGGACGACGAGGTCAGCTACCGAGATCTGGGCGCCGCCGGCGTGGGCGGCGTTGAACGACTCCCGGATCTCCGCCAGCGTGCGCAGCACGGTCGCCAGCTGAGCCGGGTCGTTGACCTCCCACCCGCTCTGCGGCTCGAGCCGGATCCGCCCGCCGTTGGCCCCGCCGCGCTTGTCACTGCCACGGAACGAGGAAGCCGCCGCCCACGCCGCCGACACCAGCTGCGACACCGACAGGCCCGACGCCAGCACCTGCTGCTTGAGGTCCGCGATGTCGACCGCACCGACCAGCGGGTGCGCTACGGCGGGAACGGGGTCTTGCCACAGCAGGGTCTCAGCCGGCACCTCGGGTCCGAGGTAGCGGACGACCGGGCCCATGTCGCGGTGCGTCAGCTTGAACCAGGCCCGGGCGAAGGCGTCCGCGAACTCAGCCGGGTTGGCCAGGAAGCGCCGGGTGATCTGCTCGTAGACCGGGTCCAGGCGCAGCGCGAGGTCTGTCGTCAGCATCGTCGGCTGGTGCCGCTTGGACGGGTCGTGCGCGTCCGGCACGGTGCCGGCCCCGGCGCCGTCCTTCGGCCGCCACTGGTTGGCGCCGGCCGGGCTCTTGGTCAGCTCCCATTCGTAGCCGTACAGGGTCTCCAGGAAGCTGTTGTCCCAGGCGATCGGCGTGGCCGTCCAGGTGACCTCGATGACCACTGGTGATCGCGTCGCCGCCCTTACCGCTGCCGTAGCTGCTCTGCCAGCCCAGGCCCTGCAGTTCCAGCGGCGCGGCCTCGGGATCGGCGCCGACGCTCTCCGCCGGACCCGCACCGTGGGTCTTGCCGAACGTGTGGCCGCCCGCGATCAGCGCGACCGTCTCCTCGTCGTTCATCGCCATCCGGCGGAACGTCTCGCGGATGTCACGGGCTGCCGCCAGTGGATCGGGAGTCCCGTTCGGGCCCTCCGGGTTGACGTAGATCAGGCCCATCTGGACCGCGCCGAGCGGATCCTCCAGCTCGCCGGTCCCCGCTGTAGCGCTCGTCGTCCAGCCAGGTGGTCTCCGGGCCCCAGTAGACGTCCGAGTCCGGCTCCCACACGTCCGGCCGCCCGCCGCCGAAGCCGAACGTCTCGAAGCCCATCGACTCCAGCGCCACGTTCCCGGCCAGGATCATGAGGTCGGCCCAGGAGATCTTCTGGCCGTACTTCTTCTTGACCGGCCACAGCAGCCGGCGGGCCTTGTCCAGACTCACGTTGTCCGGCCAGCTGTTGACCGGGGCAAACCGCTGCTGGCCGCCGCCCGCGCCACCGCGGCCGTCGCTGATCCGGTACGTGCCGGCGCTGTGCCAGGCCATCCGGATCATGAGCGGGCCGTAATTTCCGAAGTCGGCCGGCCACCAGTCCTGGGAGCTGGTCAGGACCTCCTGGATGTCCCGCTTGACGGCCGGGAGGTCGAGTGAGTTGAACGCCGCGGCGTAGTCGAAGTCCGCGCCCATGGGGTTGGCCACGGCCGGATTCTTCGCCAGGATCTTCAGGTTGAGCCGGTTCGGCCACCACTCCCGGTTGGCGTCACCCATGGTCGGGTGCGTGAGGCCGGGCAGGACGGGACACTCCCCCTCGGGGGTGGAGTCTTCGACGACTAGCGGGTCATGGTTCTCAGTCATGGGAATCCTTCCGGACTAGGCGGATCGCGGCGCCACGGTAGTGCGGGCAGTGGAACAGGCAGGGCAGAGGCTCCAGTAGATGACCTCGGCCTCGTCGATCGAGAAGCCGTGGTCATCCGCGGCGGTCAGGCACGGCGCCGCGCCGACCGCGCAGTCGACGTCGGCGACCGCGCCGCACGACCGGCACACGACGTGATGGTGATTGTCGCCGACGCGCCCCTCGAACCTGGCCGGGCTGCCGGCCGGCTCGATGCGGCGGATGAGCCCGGCCGCGGTCAGGGCGTGCAGCGCCTCATACACGGCCTGCACGGAGACATGGCCGACCCGATCGCGGACCGAGGCGGCGAGCGCCTCGACGCCGAGGTGGTCGCCGCGACGGACGGCTTCGAGCAGGGCCACCCGCGCGGCCGTGACCCGCAAGCCGGCGCCACGCAGTTCCTCGGCTGTGGTCGGGATCTGGGGTGCGGTCATCTCGTCCAACCTACCGGCCTGAACACGATCTATTCAAGAAGACGAATAGTACAAGCTTGGCATCACGGTATGCATCGCAATGGTGCCCGTGAGTGACACTAACTCCGCCGAGCGGGGCCAGCTCGACGGGGTACGCCCGGCGCTGCCCCGGAAAAAGACATCGATTGCTGCGGAGCCTGTGCGTCCCGGAGCAGATAACGTCGTATGCGAGCCGCGAACGGCCGGTACGGCCCGCACCTGACGAAGGAGACAGCTTGACCGCCCCGCCACCGGAGCGTGGCCGCCCTGCGGGCGACCACGAATCGGGCTGGCATGGGGCTGAACAGGCTGATCCTTACGGCGAGCTGCCGTATGACGAGGCTCGCCAGCCGACGGCCGACTATCCGGCCGATGACCCGGACGGTCCCGGTCGCCCGCGATCGCGCTACCGCGGCCCGGATCCCGAGGCGGGCCGGCCGCCGCCGCGCCCGGCCGGCCGTCATTCTCGCGGCACCCGGCAGCCGGAGGCCTGGCCGGACGGATACGGGCCCGCGCAGCCAGGCGACGGCCGGCCTGCGCGGCCGGATCGAGGCCGGCCCTCGCGGCGCGATCCCGGCTACGGCACAGCCCGACTCCCGGTCTGGCGACACCCGCGAGTCCGTGGCCGTGGCTGGCGGGGCGGCCGGGCCCAGCCGGCCGGTGGCGGCGACTACGGCCGGTCCGGCTACCCGGATCCGGCCCAGTATCCCGACCGGCGGCGGTACCCGGCGGCCAGCCGGCCCCGGCAGTACCGACCGCGATAGGCCCGACCGCGGTGCCGACCGCGGCTGGCGCGACCGGCCCGCCGCCGCCGGGCCGCCCGGCCGGGTACACCGACGCCGACCGGCCGGGCCGGCGCAGCGGCGGCGACCAGTTCCTCAGCGACAGCTGGTACCGGGACAGGCCGCCCGCGCGCGGAGCACGGCCAGCCCGCCCCCGGCGGACCCGCGCTCGACTACGACGGCCGGGCCGGGTCCGGCCAGCGACGGCCGGCCCCCCCGCCCGGACCACCGGCACCGTCCGGTCCGGCCGGTCCGCGCTATCGGGGCCCGCGGGCTGACCGCGGGGATCGCGACTCGGGCTACCCGCGGCCTGACGAGGCCGCACAGTACGAGGCCGCACAGTACGAGGCCGCGCCGAGTCGTCAGGTGCCGCGCGGCCGGCGGACCTGGGCCGACTACCAGGACAAGCCCTATCAGGGCGCGGCGTACGGCTACGTCAGCGACACCGGCCGCGACGCGGGCACCGAGGACGGGTACGGCGACGGCGACGCGCGCCGGCCGGAGGTCCACGGTGGCGGCGGCTACGGCGACGCGCGCCCGCCCGAGATCCAGGAGGGCGCCGGGGTCGGCTACGGCTTCACCGCGGCGCTCGGGAACTACCGGGGTCCGGCGGAGCCTGACGTCGAGCCCGCCGACCGGGCGCCGCGGTCCGAGCCGGTCGTCTACACCGATCCCGGCCAGGACGACGGCTGGTCCGACGAGCTGCCCGCGCCGGACCGCTACGAACGGACCCGCGGACTGGACCTGCCGGACGTGCTGCCCACGGCCGGCGGCGCCGTCGACCCGTCGGACACTGGTCAGTTCGCCGCGATCACCGGCCAGTTCGCCGCGGTCTCGCAGTCGTCCTCGGTGCTGCGGTCGAGCGGGGTCATGGCCGTCGGCACGCTCGGCTCGCGCGTCACTGGCTTCCTGCGCACGATCGCGCAGTCCACCGCGCTGGGCATCGCCGGGATCGCGGGCGCCTACAACGTGTCCAACACGCTGCCCAACGTCGTCTACAACCTGGCCCTCGGCGGCATCCTGACCAGCGTGATCGTGCCCCTGATCGTGAACGCCAAGAAGCGGGATCCCGGCACCGGCAAGGCCTACGAGCAGCGTATGTTCACGATGATCACCGGAGTGCTGCTGGCCATCACCGTGGTGGCGACGCTGGCCACGGTGCCGATCGTGCACATCTACAGCGACGGCTCGGTCAACGGCGCCACCGAGCACCTGACCGTCCTGTTCGCCTACTTCTTCATCCCGCAGATCTTCTTCTACGGGATGAGCTCGCTGATCGGCGCCGTCCTCAACACCCGCAACAGCTTCGCGGCGCCGATGTGGACGCCGATACTCAACAACGTCGTCGTGATCGCCGTCCTCGGCCTGTACGTCGCCCTGGCCGGCCTGCACAAGAACCCGGCCACGATCTCCCCGTTCGAGGTCAAGCTGCTGGGCCTCGGCACCACGCTGGGCGTCGTCGTGCAGACCGTGGCGCTGGTACCCGCGCTGCGCAAGGTGGGCTTCCGCTGGCAGCCGCGCACCGACTTCCAGCACGGCGAGATCTCCGAGATCGGCCGGATGGCCGGCTGGATGCTCTGCTACATCGGTGCCACCCAGATCGCCTTCCTGATCACCATCAAGGTCGCCGAGGTGGTGCCGAACAGCGCGGGCGTGACCGAGTACAACTACGCCTGGCTGCTGTTCCAGCTCCCGTACGCGGTCGTCGGCATCTCGGTGATCACGGCGCTGCTGCCCCGGATGAGCTCGCATGCCTCGGCCGGCCAGCTCAGTCATGTCCGAACGGACTTCTCCTCCGGGATCCGGCTCGCCGCGACGATCGTGGTCCCGTGCTCACTGGTGCTCGCCGTACTCGGGCCGGCCGTCACCCGGGTGTTCCTGGCCCACGGGGCCGCCCACGCCGCCCAGGCGCACACCATGGGAGTGGTGTTCGCGGTCTTCTGCCTGGGCCTGCTGCCGTACATGATCTTCCAGCTGCAGCTGCGGGTCTTCTACTCGATGCACGACAGCAAGACCCCGGCCCTCATCGGGCTGGTCACGATGACGGTGAACATCATCACCAACCTGCTGGCGCTGGCTTTCCTGCGGCACAGCGCCAACCTGGTCGCCGGCCTCGGGCTCGGCTTCGGGCTGGCCAACCTGCTGGGCAGCCTCCTGGCCTGGCGGATCCTCAGCATCCGGATGCGCGGCCTGGACGGACACGCGGTCGGGCAGTCGCTGGCCCGGATGCACGTGGCCACGCTGCCAGCCGCGCTGGTGGCGCTCCTGGCCGACATCGTGATCGGGACCGGCTCGTTCCTCGCCGCGACCGCCACCTTGATCCTCGGCGGCGGCGGCGCGCTCGTGACCTACGTGCTGGTGGCCCGCGCTATGCACATCCGGGAGCTGGCCACCGTCACCCGCACGCTCAGGTCCAGGCTCGGGCGCTAGCTCACCTGGACACACCTAGGTAGTGCTGGGTAGGATCGGGAGGGCAAGGGATTCTGCATGGATAGTGGAGAAGCCCCGGCCTGCTGCGCCGGGGCTTCTCGCTCCAGGTCCGGGCCGGCCACTCCGCCTTCGGTCAGGCGGCGCGCCGGGCTCGCCGCTGGGTGAGCGTGTCAATGGCCGCGCCGAGCATCAGCAGGATCGCCAGCGCGCTCACCACCAGCGACACCTGCACCGTGCCGGTGGCGAGGCTGAGCCCGGAGTCGTCCAGCAGGAAGTATTCCGACAACGGGTGATCGTCGGTGAGCAGTGGCCCTGACCCGGTGTAGCGGTTCACCTGATTGCCGGTCAGCCAGATGTTGCCGCGCATGATCGACACCCAGCGGGCGGTCGAGTGCGGGCCGAAGTCCGGCACGGCCCGCAGGTCAGCCTGCGCGGAGGGGGTGCCGAGGACCTTGGTGAGCGCGCTCGGAGTCAGGCTGACCGGCGCCTGCGATCCCATCACGTACGCGCCGAACGTCCTTGGCCCGTAGACGACGGTCATGTACGGGAATACCGAGCGGAAGGTTCGCAGGATCATCTTCTCCAGCGACGGATCCTCCACCGGGATGAACGAGCTGAGCACGCCGCCGGGCGTCAGCCGCTGGCTGGCCTCCTGGTAGAACTGCTGCGTCATCAGCACCACCGCGCCGGCACTGCGGACCGGCGGCGGGAGGTCGACCGTGATCAGGTTGTAGTGCTTATCGGACAGCCGGACGTAGTTGCGCCCGTCGCTGACGATGACGTGGGCGAGCGGGCTGTGCAGAATCTTGTTCGCGCCCGGATAGAACCAGTGCATCACCGCGGGCACGGTCGGATCCAGTTCCACCGCGGTCGTGTGCAGGCCCTGGAGGACCGAGGACCGGAACGTCGAGCCCATGCCGAAGCAGATGTTCAGCATCGTCGTGGCGTCCGGACGGGCGGCCTTCGCCACATACGCGAGCATCTTGGTGTCGATCGTCAGCTTGGTGATGCCGACCCCGTTGATGTACAGGTCGCGGGCCCGCGCCTTGCCCCCGGTCACGTCGACCGAGGCGACGCTGTCCTCGAAGTGCGCCGTCGGGGCCTTGGTCTTGGCGATCTCCCGCTGCACGAAGGTGAGCTTCGCGGCCGGGATGAACAGGACCAGCAGCAGCACGCCCGCGGCGGCGAGCGCGACCAGCGGGCGCCCCAGTTCGCTCCGCGGCGAATAGCCGACCGCGAGCGCGCCGCCGGTCACGGCCAGCGCGAGACAGACCGTCAGGATCGCCGCGCTCGTGCCCAGGGTGGGGATGAGGACGAAGCCCGCCAGCACCGTGCCGGCCACGCACCCGGCCGTGTTGGCCGCGTACACCAGGCCGACACCCCGGCTCGCCTGCTCCGCGCTCTCCACGAACAGCCGGACCGTCAGCGGGAACGTGAACCCCAGGACGCCAGTCACCGGCACGATGCAGACGACCGCCAGCGGCAGCAGCGGCGGGCCGCCCAGATTGCTGACGAACAGCGGCACGAGCGAGAGCGCGGCCGCGACCGCCAGCAGCGCGCCCAGGGTCGCCGGGCTGGGCGCGGTCTGCTTCTGCCGCTCGTAGACGAGGCTGCCGGCCGCGATGCCGATCAGGAACACGGCCACTACCGCGACGAACACGTAGATCGACGAGCCGGTGGCCTGGAGCATCATCCGGGTCCACAGCACCTCGAGGGCCAGGCTCACCAGTCCGGAGATGAACGTGACCAGCAGCATCAGGCGCTGCCGCCCGGCCAGCGGCGGCGCGCGCTCGGCCTTGGGCGCGACCTCGATCTCGGCTCGCCCGAAGGATCGCGAGATGAGGATGGCGCCGCCGCCGGCGCAGATGTTCAGCGCGACCGCCACCAGCGTCGTGCCGCGCAGGCCGAGCAGCTCGATGAGGACGTAGCCGCTGACGACCGAGCCCAGCACCGCGCCGAGCGTGTTCAGGCCGTACAGCCGGGCGATCCGCCCGCCGACGTCAGGGTTCTGCCGGACCAGGTGCCGGGTCAGGACCGGCAGCGACATGCCCATCAGCAGCGTCACCGGGGTCAGCGCGAGGAACGCGAGCCCGAACCTGATGAGCTCGACCTGCACCGGCGACAGCGACAGGTAGGCCGACCGGAAGAGCGTCGCGATCACGTCGAAGGCCAGCGGCATCAGCAGGGCCAGGCAGCCGACGATGATCTCTAGCAGTCCGTACACCGCCAGCGCCCGGCGCAGCCGGGCCGCTACGGCAGCGCCGACGAGTGCCCCGATGCCGAGACCGGCCAGGAACGCGGTCACGGTCGTGACGATGGCGAGCGTGGTGTCGCCGAAGATCAGGACGAGGTCCTGGGTCCAGACGACCTGATAGATCAACCCCGCGGCGCCAGAGGCCACGAAGATCACGGGCACCCACAGGTCCGAGGCCGAGCCGAGGAGGCCGCCGCGCCGTGGAGTCGGCTGGTGCACGCCGGTATTCGCTGCTCGTGCTGGTCCGGTCACCGGACCGACAATACCGAAGCGCAATGCCCGGTTCAGTTCATCTGTCGCTTTCTTGGCCCGCCGATACCCGCCCGTGACCGTTTACTGCCTGGAGCGGCGATGGCAGCCTTGGATGATGCTCCCGGCCATCAGGTACTGCGCCACCCCAGCGGGTAAGGTCGCGTTCTCCGTCACTGGCGCGGGCCCGGTGCTGCTGGTTGAGTCCGGCTGGGTCACGCACCTGCGCCGTCAGCTCGACTTGTTCAGCTACCGCGCCTTCCTGGCTGGCCTGACCGGGCAGTTCACCGTCCTTCGCTACGACCGGCCGGGCTGCGGACTGTCGGACCGGGAGACGCCCGACCTCTCGTTCCCAGCACAGGTCAGCGCGGCGATCGCCGTCGCCGACGCGGCTGGCGCCGGCCAGTTCGCGGTGTTCGGGGCGTCCCAGGGCGGCCATCTCGCCGCGGCCCTCGCGGCCGGGCATCCCGATCGCGTCACCGCCCTGGCGCTGTACGGCACGTGCGCGGACGGTGCGGCGCTGGCACCGCCGGAGGTGCGCGACTCGATCGTCGGCGTGGTCCGCGCCCACTGGGGGCTCGGCTCCAAGATGATGACCGGCATCTTCGTGCACGAGCCGAGCACGCAGGACGTCGCGGCCATGACCCGGTTCCAGCGGGAGAGCGCGGACAGCAGTACCGCGGCGAGCTTGCTGGCGGAGTACTACCGCACCGACGTCACGCCGCTGCTGCCCGCGATCACTGCCCGCACCGTCGTGCTGCACCGGGAGGCAGACACCGCCACCCGGTTCGAGCTCGGCCGGCAGGTCGCCGCGCTGATCCCCGGCGCGGAGCTGATCCCACTGCCCGGCTCGGGCCACCTGTTCTACGCCAACGAGTGGCAGCCGGTGCTGGCCGCGGCGCTGGACTTCCTGACCGGCCCGCAGGCCGCCGCGTCGCCACTGACCAGCCGGGAACTCGAAGTCGCGGAGCTCGTCGCGGCGGGGCTGACGAACCAGGCGATCGCGACCAGACTCGGCATCGCCCCGCGCACCGCCGAGTCGCACGCGGAAAACATCCGGCGCAAGCTCGGCGTGCGTTCGCGCGCGCAGATCGCGGCCTGGGTCACGGCCCGCCCGCCGGGCAGCGGCCTTCCCCGGCGATAGACTGCGCGGCATAAACCATTTCCTGCCAATAGCGCAGCAATCCACACGCCAACCCGTTAGTGAGTGGCCCCGCTCATGACCCCTGACCACATCCCGCCGGGCGTCGACCCGAACGTCCCGACCCCGGCCCGGCTCTACGACTACTTCCTCGGTGGCAACAACAACTTCGAAGTGGACCGGCAGCTCGCCGAGCGGATCAGGTCGCTGGTCCCTGAGGTCAGCGACTCGGCCTGGGCGAACCGGGCGTTCCATCAGCGCGCCGCGACCTGGCTGGCCGCGCAGCGCGGCCTGGACCAGTACATCGACATCGGCGCGGGACTGCCCACCCAGGGCAACACGCACGAGCTGGTCCGCGCGCAGGTGCCGGACGCGCGCGTGGTCTACGTCGACAACGATCCGATGGTGCTGGCGCACGGGACCGCGTTGCTCGACGGCGTCCCCGGCGTCGAGATGGTCATGGCGGACCTGCGCGACCCGGAGGCAGTGCTCACCCATCCGGGGCTGACCGGACTGATCGACCTCAGCCGGCCGGTCGGCTTCCTGATGACGGGCGTGCTCTACTTCGTCGCTGACGGGTCCGACCCGTGGGGCCTGGTGGCGCGATACGTCTCCGCCCTCGCCTCCGGCAGCTACCTGGTGCTCTCGCACCTGACGTCGGACAGCAAGCCGACGCGCGCGGTCGAGACCGGCCAGGACGTCTACGCCCGCGCCACCGAGGGCCTGTACTTCCGCAGCAGGGAGCAGGTCGAGCGCTTCTTTACCGGGCTTGAGCTGGAGCCGCCCTACCCGGGCGCGCCCGCGGCGGTGAGCTACGTCGGCGTCTGGGGCGCCGAAGATCCGGTGGCCGCGGACACCGACGATTCACGGTGGCTGTACTGCGGCGTCGCCCGCCGCCCCTGACCGCCGGGCCGGGCCGGGCGATCCTTACGGCCCCGGCCCGGCCCAGTCAGCCACCTACTTCCCGAGCGACAGGGTCTCCAGTTCCAGGTAGGTATGGGCGGCCCAGGAGACCGGGTCGCGGGCGAAGTCGCGCTGGATGGCCCGGTTGTCGAGCGCGTTGTCCAGCGCGGCCATGATCATCGACTCGTCCAGGACCAGGTACCGGTGCCCGACGGCGCCGGTGGTCGGGTCGACCGAGTCGAAGAAGCCGTCGACGCCGTACAGACCGGGGTACAGCGTCCGCAGTTGCCGGATGTTCGGATAGGCCTGCTGCGGCGCGACGTCGAGCGCCAGGAACGACGCGTGCGGAGCGACGACATCTTCGGTCGCGCAGCCGTGACACTGCGACAGGCCCTCGTTCGGATCGCTCGCCGTCGCGCCAGTCCCGTTATACGGGAACGCCAGGCCCTCCACGCCGTAGCCGGAGTAGTCGCCGGTGTCGTCCGGGGTACTGGCCGGGGACATGCCCCACACCGGGTAGTGCAACTGCTGGGTGGCGTACTTGATCTGCACGTCGGCCGTCCGTGCGTCCGCTAGCCCGAAGCTCCGGGTGCCCCAGCTGGTCTCCGGCACGACCTCGTTCGGCATCAGCCCCTCGAACATGCCGCCTGAGTAGGTCGGGATGAACGTCAGGTTCGTGCCCGGGTAGGTGTAGTGGCCCTCCCAGACGTCGAATTTCTGCCCTGACTGCGGGTCGGTGTAGGTCTGCCAGGACCCGCCCATCGGCCACTGGCCCTGCCAGGAGAAGTCCGGATCAGTGGCCTGGCAGTCGGTGAACGGGGCCGGCGGCGGAAGTTCACGCCAGCTGCGCCACCACACGTTGCCGGGCATCTGGTGCAGCCCCATGCCGATGTAGGCGGAGATCCTCGGGTCACTGTAGAAAGCGCCGTTGTGGTAGTACTGCGCCCAGTTGCTGCCCTGGTCGGGCGGCAGCCCGGCGTAGTACCCGCCGTACATCTGGCCGGTCGGCTGGTTGCCCTGGATCGCCGGGTTGACGTTGCAGTGCGTCTCGGCCCGGTTGTCATAGAAGATGCCGAAGTTCATCGGCGCGATCAGGGTGTCGGCGAGGTGCGCGAGCTGGGGAATGGCCTGCCGCACGACGATCAGGCCGGACGCGTACCAGCCGTTGTCGACGTTGGAGACGAACGAGCAGTTGGTGAACGCGGGCGCCGCGGTCGGGTCGCAGTCCGGCTGGCCCGGGTTGCTGAGCACCGACCCGTTGGTCGTGTCGTACCACTGGTACAGGAAGCCGTCGAAGCGCCTGAGGCGGGACACCTCGGTGAGCGTCGCCCGGACCAGCGACGCCGCCCGCGGCGCGGCGATCAGGCCGAGATCCCTGGCGGAGACCACGGCCCACAGGTACACGCCGATGTTGGCGGCGGAGGTATACCGGCCGTAGCTGGTCGCCGTCGCCGAACCGCCAGCGAACGTGACGTTATCCATCGGCAGGTTCGTGGCGGAGTCGACGTCGGCGGCGTAGAACTTCCAGGTGTCGCGCGCGATCGACAGCAGGTTCGCTCGCTGCGGCTGGGTCAGGCCGGTGTACGCGGCGACCGGGTAGCCAGCGGATTGTCCGGCGCTGGCCTGCGCCGCCGGCACCAGCGCCGCGGCGAGCAGCACAGCCGCGAGGATGAGCCAGTACCTGAGCCTCGTGCGCCTGAGTGCGGAGATCATGATCTGCCCCTGTCTGTGGACGGGCTGGGCGTTGCCGTGACGCTGGCCGGGACGGCCGAAGCCGACGCCGCGAGCGGATTCGCGACCGCGTCGAGCAACCGGACGGTGTAGCTGTGCTGCGGGTGTTGCAGCACCTGCTTGGTGGGTCCCCGTTCGACGATCCGCCCCTGGTAGAGGACCAGTAGCTCGTCGGTGATCACACGCGCGCTGAGCAGGTCGTGCGTGATGTAGAGCAGGCTGAGGCCGCGCTCCCGGCGCAGTTCAGCGAGCAGATCGAGGACCCCGGCCCGGAGCGAGACGTCAAGCATGGAGACCGGTTCGTCCGCCACGATCAGTCCTGGTTCGCAGGCCAGTGCCCTGGCGATCAGGACGCGCTGGCGCTGGCCGCCGGAGAGCTGATGCGGCAGCTTGGCCGCGAACTGGCTGGCCGGGACCAGGCCCACCGTCTCCAGCAGGTCGCCGACCCGTCGTCGCGCCTGCCCCGCCGACATGTGCAGGAAGTTCTGGCACGGCCGGCTCACCGTGTACTCGACCGTGTGCAGCGGGTTGAGCGCGCCGTAGGGGTCCTGGAACACCATCTGCACCTGGTGGTGCAGGTTGCGCAGCCCGCCCGCGCGCAGCTTGCCGATATTCGTCGGGCCGAAGGTGATCGAGCCGGCCGTGGGCCGCTCCGAGCCGGTGATCAGGCGCGCCAGCGTGCTCTTGCCGCTGCCGCTGGCGCCGACCAGGCCCACGGCCGCACCGGGCGCGATGGCGAACGACACGTCGTCGACCGCCGCGACCTTGCGCCGGCCCTGGCCGCGCGCCCGGTAGACCTTCGACACGCCGCTGACCGTCAGCTCGGGCACGCTGCTGCCGGACCGTGTGCTGGCGGTGCCCGTGCTGGCGGTGCCCGTGCTGGCGGTACTGGTCTCCGCGGGCACCGGCGCGGCCGGCGGCGGAGCTGGCTCAGCCGGCATGACCGGCCTCCACTTCTACCCGCGCCGCCCGGGCCCGGACGTGACACGCGGCGAGTCCGCCTCCCAACGGCGTCAGCGCCGGGTCCTCCGTGCGGCAGACCTCCTCGACCAGCGGGCAGCGGGGCGCGAACGAGCAGCCGTGCTGCGGAAGGGACAGGTCCGGCGGCGTGCCGGGGATGCCGGACAGCTGGACGACGTCCGCGCGCGGATCGCCGTAGCAGCCGAGCAGCGCCTCGGTGTACGGGTGGTGCGGCCCGCTGGCGATCGCCCCGGACGGCTGGTCCTCCACGATCTGGCCGGCGTACATGACCATGACCCGGTCGGTGGTCTCCAGAACGACGCCGAGATCGTGACTGATCAGGATCGCGGTGAAGCCGCGATCACGCTGCAGGTCCTTGATCGTCTGCATGACCGCCTGCTGCACGATGACGTCCAGGGCCGTGGTCGGCTCGTCGAACACGATCAGCCTCGGCTGCAGGGCGAGCGCCAGCGCGATCGAGACGCGCTGCCGCATGCCACCAGACAGCTCGTGCGGGAAGCGGCCGAGCACCTCGGGTTCCAGCCGGACGGCTTGGAGCAGTTCCGTGCCGCGCTGGTGGATGCCAGCCTTGGTCACGTCGTCGTCCGGCCGCGCGTGCGCCTTGAGCACGTCGCCGACCTGATGCGCGACGGTGCGCACCGGGTTCAGCGCGTTCATGCCGCTCTGCAGCACCAGCGCGAACCCGTTCCGGCGCTGCCGGCGCAGCTCCTCGCCGGTCATGCTGGCAATGTCGGCGCCGTCGAACCGGATGACGCCGCCGTCCAGCCGGGCGGGCGGGCGGAGCATCCGGGTGAGCGCGAAGCCCAGGGTGGTCTTGCCGCAGCCGGACTCGCCGACGATCCCGACGAACTCACCCTGATCCAGGGACACGTCGACGTCCCGCACGGCCCAGATGCGCTGACCGCGGTTCGGCTGGTACACCACGCTGACGCCGCGGGCCTCCAAGAGTGCCATCACTTCTCCCGAAGCCGCGGGTTGGACAGCGCGTCGACGCCGAAGTTGATCAGCGTGAACGAGACCATCAGCAGCACGATCGCAAGACCCGGCGTCAGCACCATCAGCCACTGGCCGGTCAGCAGCGCGTTCTGCTGCTCCGCGTAATAGAGGATGGTCCCCCAGCTGACTGTGCTCGGGTTGCCCAGGCCGAGGAACTCCAGGCTCGCCTCGGCGAGCACCGCCGCTGTGGCCGCGGCGAAGAAACTGGCCGCGACCAGGGAGGTCATGTTCGGCAGGATCTCCCGGAAGATGACCCGGAAGAGCCGCTCGCCGGAGAACACCGCGGAGGTCACGAATTCACGGGTGCGCAGAGTCGAGGTCTGGCTGCGCATGACCCGGGCTCCGGTCGCCCAGCCGGTGAACGCGACGACCAGGACGATCGTCCAGACCGAGTGGCCCTGCAAGTAGGCGGCCAGGACGATCATCAAGGGCAGGCTGGGTATCACCAGCGCCAGGTTCGTGACGAAGCCGAGCACCTCGTCGATGAGCCCCGGCCGGTACCCGGCGAGGAGGCCGATGGTGACCGCGACCAGCGTCGCGAGCGCGCCCGCGCCGAGACCGACCAGCAGCGAGATGCGCGCGCCGTAGATCAGCTGGGAGAAGACGTCCTGTCCGTTGCCGGTGGTGCCCAGCCAGTTGACCGAGTCGGGTCCCTGGTACGGGCTGAACGACGTCGCCGTCGGCGAGTGCGGCGCGATCAGCGGCGCGAACACCGCGGCCAGGATGATCAGGCTGAGGATGATCAGGCCCGTCCTGGCCTTGCCGTTGCTCCACAGCGTGCGCAGTGCCCGGCCGACGAATCGCAGCGGTCCGGGCACGGCTACCCGGGCCGGGCCCGTCGGCACGCTCGCCGCCATGCCGGGGACCTCGGGCGGCGGCAGGGAGGTGATGATGGTCATGTCGCGCCCCTTGGGTTGGCAGGCCCCGTGTTAGCAGGCCCCGTGTTAGCAGGCCCCGTGTTGGCAGGCCCCGTACTGGCTGGCACCGACGACACCGCAGTCACCGCCGTACCCGCGGATCGAGCCGGACGTAGAGCAGGTCGACGATGAAGATCGCGACGAGCATGCTGACGGTGAACACCAGCAGCAGCGCCTGCATCAGCGGGAAGTCATGGTTGGTGACGGCGATGAACAGCAGGCCGCCGACGCCCGGATAGCTGAAGACGCCCTCGACCAGCACCGCGCCGCCGACGACCGCGCCGAGCGAGAGTCCGAACGCGGTCACGTTCGGCAGCAGCGCGTTCCTGGCCGCGTACAGCAGCGCTACTGTCCGGCCGCGCAGGCCGTTCGCCTCGGCGAACGTCACGTAGTCCTCGCCGAGCGTGTTGATCATGTTGTTGCGCATGCCGAATACCCAGCCCGACATCGTGGTGACGATGAGCGTCACGGCGGGCAGCACGCTGTGCTGCAGTGCGTCGGTGAAGAACGGCCAGCTGAGGTTCGGTGCCGTACCCGGGCTGTAGCCGCCTTTGAGCGGGAACCAGCCGAACTTGAACGCGGCCACGTACAGCAGCAGCAGTCCCAGCCAGAATGGCGGGAACGCGCCGAAGAACGTCGCCCCGATGGTGATCGAGGAATCGGACGGCCGGCCACGGTGCCAGCCGGCGAACACGCCGAGCAGCGTCCCGACGACGAAGGCGATGATCGTGGTCGTGCCGACCAGCACCAGCGTCCACGGCAGCGCGTTGCCGATGGTCTGCGCGACCGTCTCGGTGGGGAACGAGTAGGACGTACCGAATCGGAGCGTCGCGATATTCCGCAGGTACTCGCCGTACTGCGCCAGCAGGCCGGTGTGCGGCACACCCAGCTGGACCTCGACGGCCCGCCGCTCGGCGTTGGTGATCGGCACGCCGGCCGACGCGAGCTTGCCGAGAGCCGCGTCGACCGGCGAGCCGGGCATCAGCCTGGGCAGAATGAAGTTGAGCGTGACCGCCGCCCACAAGGTGATGACGAACAGCGCCACCTTGCGCAGGACATACCTCATCCCTGGCTACCTCCTCTGCCCGGCCTGGTAATCCGGCACCCGGGCCGGATCAGGCCTTCCGCAGGTGCGTGACGACCGTCAGGAGCGCGTTGTTGTAGTTGGTCGGCAGGGTGTACGGGTCCTTGGCCGACGGCCAGCCGACGAAGTTCTTCGTCGAGAACAGGCCCCAGCTGCCGCCGTAGTACAGCAGCACGATCGGAACCTGGCTGTACATCGTCGTCTCGAGCTTGCTGGTCGCCTGCTGCTGCTCGGCCGGGCTCGTCGCGGACGCGAGCGTGGACAGGTCCTGGTTCACCGCCGGGCTCTTGTACCGCTCGAAGTTGTTGGCCGTCGGCGTGTTGATCGGCGCCGCGTAGCTGCTGTTCAGTGCGTTGTTGAAGTCTGTATACGGGCTACCGGTGCCGCCGAAGCCGCCGATCGCGGCGTCGAAGTTGCCCCCTTGCGTCTGCGCTGAGTACTGCGCGTACTGCGGCAGGTCCAGGCTGACCTTCAGGCCGTCCGCCGTGAGCTCGTTCTTGATCTCGGTGGCTGCGGCGACCCAGTCGCTGAAGCTGTTCGGCAGCACGATGGTGAGGCTGGCCTGGGATCCGCTGGCAGTGGCCAGCTTGCCGCCGTGCATGGTGTAGCCGGCCTTCGCGAAGGCAGCCATCGCGGCCGTGTGACTCTGGTTGACCAGGCCATGGTCAGGCAGGCTCGGGTCCAGCCATTTCTGCAGGTTCGGCAGGATGAGGCCGGACAGGCTGGCCTGCTGCATGTACCCGTTGACCGCCTTCTTGGCGATCGTCGTCCGGTCCAGCGCCGCCGAGATGCCCTCGCGGAAGTTGACGTTGTTGTTCGGCGCCTTCATGAGGTTCAAGAACAAGGCGATCGTGCCGCCCGGCGGGAACCAGTAGACGTTGTGCGCCGGGTCACGGTCTACGTACGTCTTCTGCACGTCCGGCAGGAACGTATAGGCCCAGTCGAACTGGCCGCTGCTGACCGCGAGCTGGTTGGTGGCCTGGCTGGTCGCCTGCGCCGGGAACACGACCTTGGCTGGCGCGATCTGGCCCGCCGCCCAGTAGTCCGGGTTCTTGACCAGGGTGTACTGGGTTGGCGCGAACGAGCTGAGCTTGAACGGCCCGGACCCGACTGGGCGGGTGTTGGTGAACTTCACCGGATCCGGGATTGACGCCCAGATGTGCTGCGGCACGATCGGGACCTGCGCGATCGTGGCCGCGAACGGCACGTTCGGCGCCTTGAACGTGAACGTCACCTGGTTGCCGCTGGCCGACACGGCGCTGATCTGCGACCACACCCCGGTCCCGTCCAGGGCCGGGTACTTCTTCAGCAGGTTGAAGGTGAAGGCGACGTCGCTGGCACTAAGCGGCTTGCCGTCACTCCACTTGACCCCGGATCGCAGCGTGTAGACGAGGGTCGTCGGGTTGGTGAACTTGTAGCCGGTCGCGAGGTACGGCGTGTAGCTGCCGTCAACCGGACTCGGGATCTCGAGCGGCGGATAGATCAGGTATCCGCCGTGCAGCTCGGTCGCGGCCAGGAACGGGTTGAAGTTCTCCGCTAGCGCCGGGCTGCCGGCGTCGCCCTGGATGGTCAGCGTGCCGCTGCCGCTGCCCTGGGTCGTGCCGCCGCCTTGGACGTTCGTGCCGGAGCAGGCGCTCGCGCCGATCGCGACGACCGCCGCGGCGGCGACGCTTAGCGCAGTAGATCGGGGGTGCGGATAGTGGGGATGCGGGGGGTGTCTCATCGTGGTTCTCCTTGCTACCGCCAGGCGGTGCCGCGCCCGGCGCCCACGCGGATGCGGACGACGCCCGGCATGGGCAGGTCGAAGTCGAATCGGACAGCGCCGTCGTCGGGGACGACGTCGCGCAGTTGTTCCTCGTGCAGGCCGTCGCTCGCCCGCAGGCGCTCCCACAGGGCCGCGTCCGGCCACGTGACGTCGGCTGGACAGACGGCGGCGACGTTGGAGTGATGGTCATCCACCCGGGCCAGCCAGGCCGGGCGGGTTGCCCCGCCGAGCCCGGCGATCGTGACCCGGACAGATCTGTCCAGCCGCTGGTCGCCGGCCATGAGCGCGGCGTTGATGGTGCCGTTCCAGACCAGCACGTCGACGGCGCCGTCGGGATGCCTGGTCGCCCACGCCTGGACGAGCGTTTCCGCGCCGTCACCTTCGAGCGTGGTGCGCAGCACCTCGTCGCCGAGGTGCGCCGCCAGATGCACGGCCCAGTACCTGGGCTTGCGCAGGTTGCCGACGCTGAGCAGACCGAAGCCGTTGTGGAACAGGCGCGGCGCCCGCCCCAGTTCCTCGAAGTGGTCGCTGATGACCCAGTAGGCCAGGGCGTCCACCCGGCCCTGCGCGCTGAGGAAGCCACTCAGCACGAACGGAGCACCAATGGCGCTGTCGTGCACCGCCCCGAAGTGCGTCGAGCCGACGCCCCACTCCGTCCACCAGATCGGTATCCCGGCCAGTCCGTGCCAGGCGCAACGCGGGCCGGAAGTCGGCGGGCAGGTTCCCGTATGTGTGCGTGGAGATGAAGTCGAGCGGCAGGTCACTGTCGCTGGTGTACTCGGCCAATAGCTCGATCCACTCGGCCGCTGCGGTCGATGGCCCGCCGACCCGCAGGCGCGAGTCGACCGACTTGACCGCCAGCGCCGACTCGGCGTACAGCCGCAGGTAGTCCTGCTGACTGCCGGGCCAGAACACGGCCAGGTTGGGTTCGTTCCATACCTCGAACGCCCACTGGGTGACCTCGTACAGGCCGTAGCGGTCCACCAGGTGCGCGGTCAGCTCGGTGACCAGGGTCCGCCACTCTCCCCAGTCCGCGGGCGGCGAGATGATGCCGCGGTAGGTGAAGACGGTCTGCTCCGGGTCCAAGGCCAGCGCGGCCGGCATGAACGAGAGTTCCACTACCGGCCGCAGGCCGAGCCCGAGCAGCTGGTCGTAGATGGCGTCCACGCGGCTGAAGTCGAAATGCAGGCGGCCGGCCGCGTCCCGGCGCACGACGGCGTTGTCGTCGTGCAAGATGGCGTGCGCGCGCACCAGCCGGGCGCCGAGATCGGACCGCGCGAACTCGAGCGCCGCGGCGAACTCGGCGGCGATCACTTCGTTAGCCGCGGTGCCGTCCAGGCGCAGCTGCGAGAGCCGCTCGGCCCCCACCATTCGCCACACCCGGTCCAGCTGCCCGGTCACCGTGCCGGCGTCGACGCCGACGCGGACGACACCCGGCGGACCGGCGGAGGTACTGGCGATGGCAGGGGCTGACCAGGCCTGCGGGACGCGCTCGGGCTCCGCCGCCGCGGCCACCCGGTAGGAGTAGTCGGTGCCGTCGGCGACGCCGGTGTCCGCGAACGGCGGCCCGACGACGGCGGAAACGTCGCTCCCGCCGTGCCGCAGAATCTGCGGCACGTCGCCGTCCGCACTGGCCCGCTCGATCACGTACCCGGCCGCGCCGGGCACCGGATCCCAGCTCAGCCGGATGTGCCCGGCTCCGGCGGTGGCCCGCAGCTGCGCGGGCGCCGGCAGTTCCGGCGCGGCGGCGAGGTCTGACCCGGGCAGGCGACGGTAGATCCGCTCCTCCCAGTCGGCCCTGACGTCGCTGTCTCGGACCGGTGGGTGCGGCCTGCTGCCGCCTGCCCGGGCGCTCATGCGTGCCTCCGCTGGCCGGACGCGGCAGCACTGCGGCAGCCGCAACTGCCGCGGATCACTACCCGCGTCGGCAGGATCAATGATTTCGGGCTGGCGCCGGGATCGGCGATGCGGTCGAGCAGTAGCTGGACCGAGCGCTCGCCGAGCTCGCGCATGGGCTGGTGCACTGTGCTCAGCGCGGGCCGCAGGTGCCGGGTCGCGGCGATGTCGTCGAAGCCGGTGACGGCGACGTCCGCCGGTATCCGCAGCCGCGCTGACCGCAGCGCGAGCAGCGCGCCGATAGCCATTTCGTCGTTGCCGCAGACGATCGCCCGCGGCGCGGGGCCGCGCGCGAGCAGTTCCGCGACCGCCTGCCGGCCCCCGGTCTCGGTGAAGTTGCCGATGGCGGCCGGCCGGGCGGGCGTCTTCAGGCCCGCGTCGGCCAGTGCGGCGCAGAAACCGGCGAACCGCTCTTGCGAGTCCGGCGAGTCCGCCGGGCCGCCGACGAACGCCAGGTCGGTATAGCCGTGCGTGCCGATCAGGTGGGCCGTGATCTCCCGCGCGCCGCCCCGGTTGTCCGCGCCGGCGAAGTCCAGCCCGCCGCGCGCGCTGCTGTTGGCCAGCACCACGACCGGCACGCTACGGGCGATCGCGGCGACGTCGTCGTCGGGCAGGCTGCGGGCCATCACGACCAGCCCGTCTACCTTCCCGGCCACCGAGAACGCGAGCTGGCGGCCGGACGCGCTGCGGGTAGCCGCGATCAGGACAGCGTCACCGACGGCGGTCGAGGCCCGCTCGGCGCCACGGATGACTTGGTCCACGTACAGCGCGGATTCCTCTTCCAGCTCGCCGGAGACGCCGAGATCGGGGAAGAGCAGGCCGACTATCCCGGCCCGGCGGGAGGCGAGACCGCGGGCGGGGCCGCTCGGCACCCAGCCGAGTTCGGCGGCGATGGCGAGCACGCGGTCACGGGTCGCGGGTGAGAAGCCCTTGCCGTCAGCCATCACCCGCGACACCGTCGCGGTGGATACGCCGCTGCGCTGAGCGACCTCGTAGATCGTCGACCGGTCCGCCACGTTGCGACCCTCTTGACGCCACTGGGGTAAGCGTGTCTTGGTTAAGCGCTTACTCTGATTAACCGCTTACGTAACCATCAGTCGGCGATCGTGTCAAGACCTACGGTTCCGGCCCGAGCGTCCCGATAGCGGGTCAGAATCGCTCCGCTACCAGGGCAGCGACGTGCTGACGGAGTGGGACAGGCCGTCGATGTCGCTCATCTGGTAGACGTGCCGCGGTGGGGTCTCGAACGTCGCGTACGGCCTGACCCGGATCACGACCCGCTCCTCGTCTCGCGCCAGCTGCGCGATCTGCGGATGGCGCTCCGGCGGCACTTCCGCGCCGGCCATCAACCCGATGACCCGCGTCAGCACGTCCGCGGCCAGGTCCGGGTCTCGGTCGACGAGCGCGTTGCCATAGACCTGCAGGTAGGTCACCGGCCAGTGCTCGTCCAGCACGCACAGGCTCATCCGGCCGTCCCGGTCGACCGCCTTGGGCTTGCTCCGGCCGGCCATCGTGGAGATCAGCAGTTCGTCGCCCTCGACGACGTAGTAGACGATCGTCATCGCCGGCCCGTGCGCCCGGCGCGAATAGCCGAATACGCAAGTGCGGTGGTCGTGTACGAACTGGCGCCGTTCCTCGCGATTCATGCGTGCGCCCCCTTAGATCTCGTCGGTCGGGCAGCCGTCGTACGCGGCCGCGATGAACGCGATGAATGCGGCGTCCGGCGCGATCGGCAGGTCGTCCACGCGCCCGACTGGCGCCCAGCCGCGGGAGTTGCACAAGATCATGCCGTCGTAAGCTGCCAGGTCCTGCACGCGCACCGTCACCGCCGCCTGCGGCACGCCGGCTGACTTCAGCTCGCGCTGCAGGACCAGCATGGTGATGCCGTCCAGCCGCGGAGCGTCGGGCCAGATGACGGTGCCGTCCCGCCAGAACGCGACGTTGGTGATCGTGCCCTCCGAGATCACGCCGGTCTCGTCGGTCAGCAGCCCCTCGTCGAAGCCAGCCGCGATAGCCAGTTCGGTGCAGCGGCCCTGACCCCAGCTGCCGACGTGCTTGAGCCGGGCCAGTGGTCGCTGGAAGTGCTGAGCGGTCATCGAGTGCGGCCGGGCGGGCAGCTGCTGCGGGCCGCGGGCCGTGACGATCAGCCCGGCCCAGTAGCCGTAGACCCGGACGCTGGCGTCGCGCTGCCCGTCGAGCGCGTGCCGGATCCGCTCGCGGACCAGATCGGCGCTGAGCCGCCTGCCGTAGATCTCCAGGTGCGCCGCGCCCAGCCGGGACAGGTGCAGATCGAGCCCGCGGGTGCGGCCATCCCGTACTTGCATGGCGGTGAAGTGGCCCCAGCCCTGGTGCCGGAGCAGCGCCGCCGCTTCGTCGTCGGCGGGCGCACCGTTGATCTCTATTCGCCCTGCTTCAGCTGTCACGAAACCCAGTATGCGCGCGGGGTTCAGGCCGCGGCTGTCAACACCGCGGCGGTCGCGGCGTCCGCCGGGTAGAACGACTCAATGGCAAGCTCCGCCAGCGTCACGTCGCGCGGCGTTCCGAAGATCGTGGTCGTGCTCAGCAGGGACAGCGTGTGGTCACGGACGCGCAGCCGCAGCGGGACCAGGATCGGCCTGGTGTCCGGGCGGGCAGCTGGCGGCGGGCAGGGATAGGGATTAGCTCGTCCCGCAACCGGATCAGGCCGGCGTCTGCGCTCGCTGCGATGTCCCGCTCCAGCCGGTCCAGCAGGTGCGCGCGCCATTCCGGCAGGTTCGCGATCCTGGGCGCCATGCCGTCCGGGTGCATGGTCAGGCGCAACACGTTGACCGGCGGCTCCAGCAGCGCCGGCGCGCAGCCCTCAGTGAGCAGTGCGACGGCTCGGTTCGCCGCGATCAGCTCCCACTGGCCGTCGATGACGACCGCGGGGAACGGCTCGTGCGCGGCGAGCACCCGCTCGATCGCGTCGTGTACCGCCGACATCGGCGGATCGGACAGGTCGTTGGCCGGGTAGGCCGGCGCATAGCCGCCTGATAGCAGCAGGAGGTTGCGGTCCCGCAGCGGCACGTCCAGATGCCGGGCCAGGCGCAGGATCATGTCGCTCGTGGGCCGCGACCGGCCGGTTTCCACGAAGGACAGGTGTCGCGCCGATACCTCGGCGCGCAGGGCGAGGTCAAGCTGGGTGAGCCTGCGCCGCTCCCGCCACTGGCGCAGCAGCAGGCCCACCCCGGCCGGCTCGCTGATCTGCTCGGCGATCGTCACGCCTTGCACTCTAGGCAACGTGACCGCGGCCCGGCGATTACCTGCCAGGTCATGCGCCCTTACCCGGGATGTAATCGACCAGCGCCGTCGCGGCGGCGAGTGTCGTACTCACGGCGCGGGCCCGGCACGGGACCGGCCAGCTCTGGAAGGAGTACGAGGATGCGTGATTTCAGTGACCTGGTGAGCACGTACATCGAGGCGTGGAACGAGACGGACGCCGGCGCGCGGCGCGACCTGATCGCCGAGATCTGGGCCAGCGACGGCCGCTACGTAGACCCGCTGGCTGACGTCGCCGGGCCCGGCCAGATCGACGGCCTGATCGGTGCAGTCCAGACGCAGTTTCCCGGCCTGCGGTTCCGGCTCGCGGGCCCAGTGGACGCGCATCACGACCAGGCGCGCTTTACCTGGGAACTGGCTCCGGACGGGGCCGACGCCGTCGTCATCGGGTTCGACGTGGCCCGCCGCGACGAGGACGGGCGGCTCGCGCTCGTCCTCGGCTTCCTCGACAAGGTGCCGGCCGGATAGTGGCCATGCGCTCAGCGCGGGCGCGCCGACTTCGCCAATTTGGCGAAGTCGCGCGCCAGCAACTCGTCAAACGCCGCCGCGTTGAGCGGCCGGGAGAAGTAGAAGCCCTGCGCGACCTGACAGCCGAGCATCTTCAGCCCGGCGACCTGATCGACCGTCTCCACGCCCTCGGCGACGGTCGAGATGCCGATCGCGCCGGCCAGGTCGATGACCGCGCGCACGATCGCCGAGTCCACCGCACTCTCGGCTATGCCCTGCACGAAGGCCCGGTCGACCTTGACCTCGTGCACAGGGAACTGCTTGAGATAGGCCAGCGAGGAGTGGCCGGTCCCGAAGTCGTCGATGGCCAGCCGCACACCCAGCCGGTTGAGCTTCTTCATCACTTCACGGGCGCCCGACAGGTCCGCATGACCATGGTCTCGGTGATCTCGAAGATGAGCGAGTCCGACGGCAGCCCGCTCGCGTCCAGCGCGGCGGCGACCTGAGACAACAGCCCGCTCTCCTGGAACTGGCGCGGTGACAGGTTGATGCTGATCGGCAGGTCCACGTCCAGCTTGTCGCGGATCGAGCGGATCTGCTGGCACGCCTGCTCCAGCACGAACCGGCCGATCGGCATGATCAGGCCGGTCTCCTCCGCCATCGGGATGAAGCTCATCGGCGAGATCAGGCCGTTGACCGGATGCCGCCAGCGCACTAGCGCCTCGGCGCCGACGATGCGCTGCTCGTCGAGCGAGTAGAAGGGCTGGTAGTGCACTTCTAGCTCGTTACGCTCCAGGCCCTTGCGCAGGTCGGCTTCGATCTGCAATCGCTCGGACGACCGGGTGCCCATCGAAACCTGATCGAAGACCCGGTAGATGCCGCCGCCGCCCTTGGCCTTCGCCTCGTACATGGCGACGTCGGCGTCCCTGAGCATGTCGTCCGCGCTCTTTCTGGCTCGGTCAGCGCGATGCCGACTGAGACGGTGGCGACCATCTCGTATCCGTCCGGGAGGACCATCGGCTGCTCGACGGCCGAGCAGATCCGGCGGGCCGCGATGATGGCCTCGTCGACGCCGGCCACGTCCTCCAGCAGCACCACGAACTCATCCCCGCCGAACCGGGCGAGCAGGTCGGCACCGCGGATGACCCCCTTCATCCGCGCCCCGATGGCGGTCAGGAACTCGTCGCCGGTCACGTGCCCGAGGCTGTCGTTGATGGCCTTGAAGCGGTCCACGTCGACGAAGACCAGAGCGTGCGTCTTGCGGTCAAGCGCGGACCGGCGCAGCGCCTGATCGAGCCGTTCCACCAGCAGGCGCCGGTTCGCCAGCCCGGTCAGGCTGTCGTAGAACGCGTGGTGGTGCAGCTCATCCTCGAACGCCTTGCGCTCGGTGATGTCGCGGAACGCGATCACCGCGCCGGCCGGGATCTGGTTGCTCATCACCGCTGAGGCGGTGTACGCGACCGGGATCGTGCCGCCCGGCCGGCTCCGGAACCGCGCGTCGTCCTCCCGGATCGTCCGCCCGGTGCGCATGGCCTCGCGGGCCGGGCCGAGCAGGAAGTCCGGGGCCGGAAGCGCGGCGCCGCCCGGGCCGGGGTCAGGCAGCTCGACCATGGCCGCCGCGGCCGGGTTGACGAAGATGAGGTGGCCGGCCGCGTCCAGTGCGCAGACCCCCTCGCCGATGTTGAGGGTGATCGACGCCAGCCGCTCGCGCTCATCCTGCACCTGCTGGTACAGCTCCGCGTTGGTCAGCGCGCCGGTGCCGACGGCACCCAGCGCCCGCAGCAGGCCGCGGTCGCCGTCGTCAAAGGGCTCGTCCCGGCGTCGGCCCGAGGCCACCAGCCACTGCGGCTGGCCGGCACCAGCATGGGCGCCGCGAGCTCGTCACCGTCGGGCTGCGCCACGGCGAGATTGGCCTGCGGGCTGCGCAGCAGCTGGCGAGCGGACGTGACGATGGTGTCGATCACTTCCTGCTGCTGCAGGCCGCGATTGGCGCTGAGGGTGACCTCGAACAGTCCTTCCATCCGGGCGCGGTCATAGAGTGCGCCGAACCTGGCGGTAATGAGCCTGCGCTCCAGGACCACCACCGGGACCGCCAAAGACACGGCCCACACGTGCTGCTGGATCGCCAGGGCGAGGATGACGCCCAGCAGCGCGCCGGCGCCGGCCAGCGAGACCTGGATCTGACGGCCATTGAGGGCTTCGCTCCACCCCGCGCCCATGGACGCCATAAGGCCATCGATGAGCAGCGACTGCACGACCACATAGATGACGACCCCGAAGAGGATCGCCGCGATCTCACCGACGGTGAGCGGGTTAGACGGGAGCGCCAGACTGCGGCTCACGACCAGGCCGAGGCCGGACGCGATCAGCACCTGGCCCACGTTGAACGCCGACTTGACGACCGGCCGCCGCCGCTCGCACTGGGCGACGACGGCGGCCAGGCCCAGGATCCCGATCGTCAGCTCCGGCGGGACGAGCAGGGCGAGGATGACAAACAGGCCTTCGTCCATGTTGAAGGCCTCGGACTCGCCGCCGTGGAACACGACCACGGGCCAGACGTGGCTCGCCAGCGCCAGCAGCCCCATCGTGATGCAGACGATCCACTGATCCTCGGTTACGCGCAGCGGATCCGGGTGCCGTAACAGGCTCGTCAGGAGCGTCAGCACGCCGCCGGCGACGGCGATGGCGATTACGGCCCAGGTCGCTCGCGGGAGCTTCACGGCGCTGTGTCCGGGCGGGGCGCCGGGTCAGCTGCTAATCCCATTGGGAGCTGTTCCAGTACCGGCCGACCCAGGCGCTGCCATTCCAGGCACCGTTATTCCAGTACCTGCCGTCCCAGGCCGAGCCGGCCCAGATGGCGCTGTTCCACGCTGAGTTATTCCAGTAGCGGCCGACCCAGTCGGAGCCATCCGAGGCCGTGCCATTCCAGGCGGAACCGCTCCATGACGTTCCGTTCCAGCTGGAGTTGCTCGGCCCGGCCGGGGGCGTGAACCCGGACCAGAGATTGGCGTTCCACGTGTCGACCTGGCTCAGGCTCGGCAGCAACGACACCGTCAGCCCGGAGACGACCGGCAGCAGCAGCAAATCCGACTGGCTGAAGTTCATCGGACTTGAGGTGGCCGCCGCATTCGCGTTCAGCGCGCCGTGCCCGTCGACGAACGGGTTGCCGGCCGGTCCCGGATTGGTGTTGGCCAGCAGGCGCGCCTTGACCTGGTTCGGGGTCAGACCGGGGTTGTCGGCCAGGACGAGCGCGGCCGCACCGCTGGTGATCGCGGCGCTGAACGAGGTGCCGGACCCGACGAAGCTGGCCGACCCGACTCGGGCGGACGGGTTCTGGTTGTAGATGGTCGACCCCGGCGCAGCCAGGCTGACGACCGACCGGCCCGACGTCACCAGATCCGGCTTCACCCAGCCGTCCTGCGACGTCGGCCCGACGCTGCTGAAGTCGTTCATCTCGTCGCTGCTGACGCTGGCCTGACCGAGGTCATCGAGCGCGCCCGCGGTGATCGCCAGCGGGTCATCGCCGGGCGACAGGATCGTGCCGTTGAACGGCCCGGCGTTCCCGGCCGAGGTCACGACCGCGATGCCGGAATTCCACGCCGCCTCGACGGCCTGGTCGAGCGGGTTGAGTACCGTCGACTCGGTCGGCTGGTAGCCCAGCGAGATATTCAGCACGCCGATGCCGTACGTGCTCTCGTGGTCCACGGCCCACTGCAGGCCGGAGATCAGCGTGCCGAGGCGCGTCGTCCCGCTCGCGCCTGCGACCTTGATCGAGACCAGGTTGGCGCCGGGCGCTTCGCCGGAGTACTGCCCGTTCGCGGACGCGCCGTTGCCGGCGATCAGCCCGGCCACGAACGTGCCGTGCCCGTAGTCATCCTCGAACGGGTTGTTCCCGCCCGACAGGTCGACGCCGCCGACGAGCCGGCCGGCGAAGTCGGGCAGGTTGTCGATGCCGGTGTCCATGACCGCGACCGTGGCACCCTGGCCGGTGTCGCCGGCCGCGGCGAGCTGGCTGGCGCCGGTCTGCTGGAGGAACGCGTCAGTCGGCGGGTGCGGGCCGGTTGACTCCGGCGGGGTGGTCGACTGGACGTTGACGGACACGTCCGGGGTCACCGTGATGCCCGGCAGCGACTCCAGCAGCGGCACGAGGAGCGTCGGCACCGTCGCCTCGACGCCGTTGATGATGTGGTACTGGTTCAGCACCGTGCCGAGCACGCCCAGCACCGCCGACACCGGACTCAGCAGCCCCGACGACGTGACGATGACCTGCTGCGTGGAACTGGCCGACGCAGCGGGCGCCGCGGCCACCGATGTACCCGCGAGCGCTGCGACCGCGGTGGCGCACGCCGCCGCGGACCACGCCTTCCGCCGCGCGGACTTCGTCCGCCGGCCTAATCTCGCCCGCCCGCCGGAACCAGTACCGGCCGCGCCAGTGTGCCACATCCCAGGCACCCCTCCCTGCGTGCAATTGCACGTTGCAGGAAGCACTGTACGCCGAAGGCGCCCCGAATAGGAGAAATAATGGCTAAAGTCTAAACGGACTTAACCGCCTAATATCCGCCATAAATCTGATGACTTAGTGTCTAGTTCCGGTAACGGAGGGCACCAAACCTCCAAATCGCTCGAAAGTTGCAGACCGCAATGCCGGCCACCGCCATCGCGAGGGGCGGCCAGAACGGTCTTTGCCGCAACTCCGGGCCCGCCCCGCCGGCGGATTTCGCGGCACCGGGTGCCCGTCCGATCCCGGCCGTCCTGGCCGCCGCCGGCCAGCGCGGAAAGCGCCAGCATAGTGCCGGCAAATCGGCATGCCCGAGCCTGTAGTAGCGCAGATGTGCGCGCACATGGGTCCGGCCGTGTCTGCGGAGGGGAGGGCACGGCCGTACCTGCGCCACCGGCCGGCGACACGCTCGCGCTGCCGCCGGGTTGTCGGCGCCCGCAGGTAAGCTCTCGGCCTTGTGACCATCCCCGCCCCGGCTGCCGCAGCTGACTCGCGCCCGATGTTCGCCCCGGTCAGGCCGGATCTACTGCCGCCACTGCGGAGCTGGCAGCGGGCCGCCTACGACGCCTACTTCCGCGGCAGCCAGCGCGACTTCCTCCTGGTCGCGACGCCGGGCGCGGGCAAGACGACATTCGCCCTGACCCTCGCGGCCGAGCTGCTGGCCCGGCGTGAGGTAGCCGCCGTCACGGTCGTGACGCCGACCGAGCACCTCAAGCACCAGTGGGCCCGGGCCGCGCACCGGATGGCAATCGCGATCGACCCCGCGTTCAGCAACGCGCAGGGCAAGGCGGCGGCCGACTTCAACGGCGTCGCGGTCACCTACGCGCAGGTCGCCGCCCACCCGGCGCTGCACATGCAGCGCACGCTCGCCCGTCGCACCCTGGTCATCTTCGACGAGATCCACCACACCGGGGACGCGCTGTCCTGGGGCGAGGCGGCGCGCACCGCGTTCGACCCGGCCCGGCGGCGTCTCGGCCTCACCGGCACGCCCTTTCGCAGCGACACCAACCCGATCCCGTTCGTGACCTACGCCCGCGACGCCGACGGCTCGCTGCGCAGCATGGCCGACTACACCTATGGCTATGGCCCGGCGCTCGCCGACGGTGTCGTCCGGCCGGTCATCTTCCTCGCCTATTCCGGCGAGATGCGCTGGCGCAACCGGGCCGGGGATGAGCTCGGCGGCACGCTGGGTGCGCCGATGACGCCGGATCAGCTCGGCTACGCGTGGCGGACGGCACTCGACCCGGGCGGCGCGTGGATCGCCCGCGTGCTGGAGGCCGCCGACCGGCGGCTCACCGAGGTCCGGCGCGGCATGCCGGATGCGGCCGGGCTGGTCATCGCCAGCGACCACGCGGACGCCCGCGAGTACGCGCGGCTGCTGCAGCAGATCAGCGGCGCCCGGCCTGTCGTCGTGCTGTCCGATGACCCGGCGGCGAGCAAGAAGATCGCGAGATTCGCCGCGTCGGGCGACCGGTGGATGGTCGCCGTCCGGATGGTGTCCGAGGGCGTGGACATTCCCCGGCTCGCGGTGGGGGTGTACGCGACGAGCGTCGGCACCGCCCTGTTCTTCGCCCAGGCCATCGGCCGGTTCGTGCGTGCCCGGCAGCGGGGCGAGACCGCGTCGGTGTTCCTGCCGTCCATCCCGCCACTGCTCGGGTACGCCGCCGAGCTCGAGGCCGAGCGCGACCACGTGCTCGAACGCGGCGGCGCACCGGCAGCGGAGGACGCCGAGCTGGAAGCGGCGAGGCGCGAGCGCGACACCGCCGACGAGCTGGAGGCCGCCGAGTTCCGGGCGCTGGAGGCGTCGGCGCACTTTGACCGGGTGCTGTACGACGGCGCGGAGTTCGGCGTCAGCGCCGAGGAGGAGGACTTTCTCGGGCTGCCGGGGCTGCTCCCGCCCGATCAGGTTGCGGTCCTGCTGCGCAGCCGCAGAGCCACGGTCACGGTGCCGGCTCAGGCCGCCGCCGCGGAACCGGCAGCCGAGCCGGACCGCGCCACGGCGGGCGAGTCGCTGACCGCGCTGCGCAAAGAACTGAACGGGCTGGTGGCCGCGCGGCATCACAGCACCGGGCAGCAGCACGGCGTAATCCACGCCGAGCTGCGGCGCGCGTGCGGCGGGCCGGCCCTCGGCCAGGCGTCGGCCGAGCAGATCCGGTCCAGGATCGAGATGATGCGCAAGTGGGCCCGGACCGGCCCGTGATCAGCAGCCGGTGACTCAGCTTCCGGTAAACCTGGGCGGGCGCTTCTGCCCGAACGCGGCGACGCCCTCGGCGAAGTCCGCCGAGCCGGACATCTCCTGCTGGAGCTGCGCTTCGAGTTCGAGCTGCTCGTCCAGCCGCCCGTAGACCCACGCGTTCAGTGCTCGCTTCGCGCCGGCGTACGACCGGGTGGGTCCGGCCGCCAGCCGCAGCGTCAGCTCGTGCGCCCGCGGGATGAGTTCCTCGTCCGGCACGACCCGGTTGATCAGGCCCCAGTCCAGCGCCGCCGGGGCAGGCAGCCGCTCACCGAGCATCGCCAGCTCCGCGGCCCTGGCCAGGCCGATGCGGGACGGCACCAGCGCGGTCGAGCCGCCGTCGGGGATGAGGCCGATGTTGACGAACGCCAGCAGGAAATACGCCGACTCCGCCGCGATGATCAGGTCACAGCACAGCGCGAGTGAGCAACCGATGCCCGCGGCCGGGCCGTGCACCGCCGCCACGACCGGCTTGGGCATGCGCCGGATGCCGGTGATGATCGGGTGATACAGCTCGGTCAGCCGGGTGTAGGTGTCGGAGTGCCCGGCCTCGCCGGGCACTGGCCGGTCACGCAGGTCGGCACCGCTGGAAAAGCCGCGGCCGTCCCCGGTCACCAGCACCGCGCGGACGGCGGGATCGGCCCCGAGGTCCGCGACCGTACTGCGCAGCGCGACGCCCAAGGCCCCGTTCCAGGCGTTCATCCGTTCTGGCCGGTGCAGCTCGATCTTGGCGGCGGCGCCGCTGCGGTAGACGCGCAGCACGTCTAGGTCGGCGGCAAGTTCAAATTCCGAATCAGGCGTCATAGCCGCAAGGGTAGATGCCGGTCCGGTGCGAGCGGCAGGGGCCGGCGGGCGTAACGTCGGCGGTATGTGCCGCAGCATCAAGACGCTCCGAGAGCCGTATACACCGAACGTGACCGAGGCGGACGTGCGCGCCGCCGCGCTCCAGTATGTCCGGAAGATCAGCGGGTTTCGCGCCCCGGCCGGGCACAACGCCGAGGCGTTCGAGCGAGCCGTGGCGACGGTGGCCGAGGCCACCAGGGATCTGCTTGACCACCTAGAGGTGCGCGGCCAGCGCGCGTCCTGACGCCTAGCGGGAGACGGAACATGAGTGACTGGAACGCGACGATCATCGACGAGTTCCGGGCCAACGGTGGCAAGGTCGGCGGCAACTTCGCGGGTGCGCCGCTGCTGCTCCTGCACACCACCGGCGCGAAGACCGGCCAGGAGCGGGTCAACCCGATGATGTACCGCCAGGTCGGGGGCAGCTACGCCGTGTTTGCCTCCAAGGCCGGCGCGCCCACGAACCCGGACTGGTACCACAACCTGGTGGCCAATCCGGCGGTCACCGCGGAGATCGGGACTCAGACCCTGCCGTTCACCGCTCGGGTGGCGTCCAGCCAGGAGCGGGCGGAGATCTGGACGGCGCAGAAGGCCGATTACCCGGGCTTCGCCGACTACGAGTCCAAGACGACCCGGCAGATCCCGGTCGTCATCCTCGAGCCGGCCAGCTAGGGCAGCAGCGTCACCTCGGCCCGCTGCAGCTGCTGACCCGGACCAGACACCTCCACGGTCAGGACGACCTGCCCGGTCGGGCCAGTCAGCTCGACCGTCGCGGTGCTGCTGCCGTCCCCGGCCGCCCAGCCGCCCGGCTGGCACTGGCCGGCCCAGGCCGCGGCTAGCCGCAGCTGCCGCAGGTCGGCGCCGGGCGCGACCGCCAGGTCGGCGGGCCACTGCGCCGCGCCGGCGTTGATCGTCGCGATGACCGCCGCCACGGTCTTGGCCAGCGCGGAGTCCGGCGCCGGCGGGACGGCGAGGACGACCTGCTGCACCCGCGCCTGCGTGAGTGGCGCCAGCTTGATCTGCACGCTCGCGCTGCCGCGCGGGCCGGTGAGCCACCACCGGCAGTGCGCGGGCGAGTCAAACTCGGCCGCTCGGTCCGGGTCCGGCGCGAACTCGCCGATCCGCTCGCGCAGCCGCGAGATGTCGGCCCGGCGCTGTGCCAGCGGCCGGTCCTGCGCGACGTTCGCGGTGAACAGGCTCCCGGCCACTTCGTCATCCCAGTCCCGCAGCAGGCCGTTGACGGCGTCCTGCGCCGCGAGGGTGTCGTGCCACGGCCCGGCCGCGCCGGCTCCGTCCGCGCCGGTGCCATCCGCGCCGGGGCCATCCGCGCCAGGGCCATCGGCCTCGGTGCCATCCGCGCCAGGGCCCTCAGCCGCAGGGCCCTCAGCCGCAGGGCCCTCGGCGACCGGGACCGGGCCGCGCATCCGGTAGCCCGCCGCCGCGGCCGGCTCTGCGAGTGCGGCCGCGAGCAGCTCGCCGGCCAGCGCGCCCGCGGCCGCGTAGGTGCCGTTCGCCAGCACGATCGCGCCGGTCCCGGTGGCCAGATGCCAGCGCATGTGACTGCCGTAGCCCGGATAACCGCCGCTGTGCTGCACGATGCTGCCGTGAGCCAGATCGTCTTCGGCGAACAGGCCGAAGCCGTAGCTGATCGAGGCCGGGCCGGTGCTGCGGATCCCTGGCTGGCCGCCGCCGAACGGGATGATCACGTGCGCGAGCTGCATCTCCCGCCGGGCCGACCGGGGCAGCGGATGCGGCCGCCCGTCGCCCGCGCGCGCCGGGAAGGCGTCCGCGAACCCGGCGACCCAGCGGGCCAGGTCGCGGACACAGCTGAATACGCCGCCCATCGGGGCGAATGCCCCGGACGGATCCGGCATCAGCTCCAGCCAGCCGCCGTCGTCCCGCCGGTAGCCGCGGGCCAGGTCGTCCGCGCTGAACTCGCCCGCTTCGAATCCGGTGCGGTCGAGGCCGAGCGGGGCGAGCAGCATCTCCCGGATCGCGTCCTCGTACGCGCTCCCGGTGACCGTCGCGATGATGCGGCCGAGCAGCGCGTAGCCGAGGTTGGAGTACTCGAACCGGGTGCCGGGCGCCCAGCAACAGCGCACGCCGCCGCCGGAGATGAGCGCGTCGAAGTCGGCCAGCGGCAGTCCTTGCTGCCGGTCGCCCCACGGGTCGTCGGTGGGGAAACCCGCCGTCATCGTCAGCAGCCGCCGGATCGTCAGCGGGCGGCAGTCCGCGGCCGGCAGCCGCAGGCCGCGCAGCTGCGGCAGGTAGACCTGCGCGGGGTCGTCCAGCCGCAGCGCGCCGTCCTCGCGCAGCGCCATGATGGCCGAGGCCGTGAAGCTCTTGGTCATCGACGCGATCCGGAAGACCGTGTCCGCCTGTGGCACCGGGCCGCCGGTAAACGCCGCGCCGATGCCGCCCGCGTGCACCAGCTCGCCGCCGGCGACTAACCCGTATGCGAGCCCCGGCTGGCCGCCGCGCGCCGCGAACCTGGCCGCGATTTCGTCGGCTCTGCCCACGTCCACCGTCACCTGCAGCCTCGCTCTCATGTCGTCGCTGATGCGGCTGCGGGCGGCCGTCAGCCTGCCGACCCCGCGAGCGCGAGGTCCGCGGAGACAGTCTCGTCGGCCAGGTCGAGCAGCCGGCAGCCGGCCCTGATCTCGAACCGCGCCTCGGCCGGCGAGGCGACGCCGGACAGCCACCGCCGGGTAGCCGCGCCGAAGATCGCCTGCACCACCGGCAGCAGTCTGCGCTGCTGTTCGCTGAGCGGCTGTCCGGCGCCGGCCACGTGCTCCAGCATCTGCAGGTGCAGCTGCTCGGTCCGCTCCAGGACTTCGCTGTAGCTACGGCTCGTCTCGCTGATGACCCGAACCAGCGCCGCCGTCAGCCGCGGCTCGCGCTGCTCTGCGCGGAACTCGCGCAGCAGGTGGCTGGTCACCCGCTCGCGCGCGGTCGCGCCGCGCTGCACCTGCCCGGTGACCCGGCCGAGGGCGGCGGAGTAGCGGCTGTGCAGGATCGCCAGCAGCACGTGATCTTTGGCCGGGAAGTACCGGTACAGCGTGGCCACCGAGACGCCCGCCCGCTGGGACAGCTCCTTCATCTGGAGCGCGTCCTCGCCGCCAGCTTCGAGCATCGCGGTAGCCGCCGCCAGGATCCGGTCGTGCCTGCCGTGTTGCGCGGCAGTCGACGGAATCGCCGGTCCTGCCTGTGGCACCGCTGACCCGCTTTCTGGAATCCGTTCTGCTTTCGGTCGCGGCCGGCTAGATCCCGAGTGCGTCCGCGAGCCGGTCGAGCTGCTCGCCCGGAGCGCCGAGGAGCACCTTGTTCGAGAGGCCGTTCTTGTAGTACAGGTGCGCGTCGTGCTCCCAGGTGAAGCCGATGCCGCCGTGCAGGTGCACGGTGTCGACGGACGCGTCCGAGTACGCGGCCGAAAGCAGCACCCGGGCCACCGACGACGCGGCCGGGAACCGGCCTGGATCCTCATCGGCCGCTCTGGCGGCGTCGCGCAGGGCGGCACAGCCGAGCTCCCACGACTTGTCCATGTCGGCCAGCCGGTGCTTGACCGCCTGGAACGCGCCGATGGGCTGCCCGAAGGCCACCCGGATCCTGGCGTAGCTGCTGGTCATCTCGATGCACGCGCGCATCGCCCCGGCCGACTCCGACGCGATCGCGAGATTGCCCAGATCCTGCGCCGCCGCGAGGGCGGCGGCCGCGTCGCCCGCCAGCGCGCGGGCCGGTGTGCCGGCCAGCGAGATCCTGGCCAGCGACCGGCTGTGGTCCACCGCGGTCAGCCGCGTCCGGGTGAGGCCAGCCGCGGCGGCGTCCACCAGATAGACGGCCAGGCCGGAGGGGCCTTCGGCGGGAACGAGCAGCACGCTCGCCTCGGCCCCGTTCAGCACCGGGGACACCGAGCCGGTCAGGGTGACCGCGTCCGCCGTTCCGCCGGCCGTCACCGGCCCGCCGAAGCCGCTCGTCAGCGCCAGCGTCGCGATGACCTCGCCGGCCGCGATCTGCGGCAGCAGTTCGCTCTTCGCGGCGTTGTCGTCGAGCCGCTGCAGGACCTCGGCCGCGAGCACGCAGCCGAGCAGCGGCGACGCGACCAGCCCGGCGCCCAACTCGGTCAGCGCCACCGACAGCGCGGCGGCACCGGCGCCCGCGCCCCCGTGCTCTTCCGCGATGGTCAGCCCCGCGAGCCCCAGCTGCGCCGTCATCTGCTTCCAGACCTCGGCGTCGTAGGGCTGGCCGGACGCCATCAACTGGCGCAGCGAGGTCAGCGGGCTGCGGTCCGCGACGAACTTGCGTACCGAGTCGGCCAGCGCCTGCTCCTCATCGGTCAGAATCAGTGCCATCGATCCAGGCTCCTTGTGTCTCAGTGCTGGCGCTGCGTGCCGACACGCAACTGGTTGAACGGGGTCGCCCGGTCGACTCCGGGATCCTTGGCCAGGCCAAGCACGCGCTCGCCGATGATGTTGCGCTGGATCTCGGCCGTGCCGCCCGCAATCGAGTTGCCGGGCGCGGCGACGATCGAGGTGCTGACCGCATGCAGGTCTTCGGAGTCGAACCCGGCTAGCTGATCGCCCAGCACGTCGGCGGCGATGTTTCCGGCGAACCTGGTCAGCTCCGAGCCGGCCAGCTTGGCGATCGAGCCGCGGGCACCCGGCGGCCTGCCCGCCTGGGTCTCCTGCCGCAGCAGCAGCGCGAACAGCTGCATGGCCCGACCGTGCGCGTACAGCTCGGCCAGCTCACGCCGTACGCCCTGGTCGCTGGTGCGGCCTAGGCCCGCGGCCAGGTCGCGCAGCGAGTCGAAGGCGAGCGGGCTGGTCCGCGACGAGCCCATCGTGCCGATCGCGATGCGCTCGTGCCGCAGCATCACCACGGCCGCCGCCCAGCCCTTGTTCTCCTCGCCGATGATCGCGTCGGCGGGCAGCCGGACGTTGTCGAAGAAGACCTCGTTGAACGGGGAGTGTCCGGTCGCCACCTTCAGCGGCCGCACGGTTACGCCGGGCGCGTGCATGTCCACGATGAACATGCTGATGCCCTCGTGCTTGGGCCTGGCTGGGTCGGTCCTGGCCAGGATCGCGCCGTAGTCGCTGTACTGAGCGCCCGACGTCCACACCTTCTGCCCGTTCAGCACCCACTCGTCGCCGTCCCGGACCGCGCTGGTCTGCAGGCTGGCCACGTCCGAGCCGGCCCCTGGCTCGGAGAACAGCTGGCACCAGATCTCCTCGCCGCGGAGCATCTTCGGCAGGAAGCGCTGCTTCTGCGCGTCCGTGCCGACCTCCAGGATCGTGTTGCCCGGCATGCTCAGCCCGATGAAGAAGACGCCGGTGGGCAGGTCGTAGTCCCGCGACTCCTGGCTCCAGGCGATCTGCTCCGCGCTGCCCAGGCCCTGACCGCCGTACTCCTTCGGCCAGGTGAGGCCCGCGAATCCAGCGTCATAGAGCTTGGCCTGGAACGCCTTCTGCTCCGCGATGACGGCGTCCTGGCCCCTGGTCTCGGCTTCGGCCTCGTCGTCGGCCGAGCCCCGGCGCGGCGCGTTGGCCTCCAGCCACGCGCGTGCCCGGGCGCGGAAGTCCTCGCTCATTTGGCGCACCTCTCGTTGCTGCCGGTCCCGCCCGACAGGCCGAAAAACTGAAATCAGTTATACTTCTTTGTGTGGCTCCGAGCGAAGCACGGTGCCAGATCCCATGTCAACCAGAGCGTCCTGATCTCTCGCGGCCAGGGCCTGGGTGAAGTTGCGCGGTCTTCCGCGCGGGCCGGAAGGACGCCGAAAACGTATGCAGGTGACCGGGACGCGGCAGCGGGAAGCCTGGCTCAAGGCGGAGCTTCCGCCGGTGGAGAAGGTGGCGGGCGGCGTCTGGTCGGTTCCGGTTCCCATCCCGGATAACCCGCTGCGGTACGTGCTGAGCTACCTGATCGAGCACGACGCGGGCTTCCTGCTCGTGGACCCCGGCTGGAACCACCCGGACAGCTGGCGCGCGCTGACCGCCGGGATGGCCGCGTGCGAGATCCCGATGTCCGCGGTGACGGGCGTGCTGGTGACGCACGTGCACCCGGACCATCACGGCCAGTCCGGCGTGGTCCGCGAGCACTCCGGCGCCTGGGTCGGCATGCACCCGCGCGAGGACGCCTTCCTTGAGCTGCGCGGTGACCGCGGCATGATGCGCGACGGCATGCAGATGTACCTGCGCTGGTGCGGCGCGCCCGACAGCCACCTGAGCGAGCTGACCGCGAGCCTGCCGCATCAGGGCCAGTCGGCGCCGATGATCCGGGCCGACCGGCTGATCGAGCACGACGAGCTGATCGACGCCCCCGGCATCCGCCTGCGGGCGGTCTGGACGCCCGGCCACACGCCCGGCCATCTGTGCTTCTACGACGAGGGCCGGGACCTGCTGCTGACCGGGGATCACATCCTGCCGCGGATCACGCCGAACGTGTCCTCCTACGACATGAGCTCCAACCCGCTCGACGACTATCTGGCGTCGCTGGCCAAGCTGAAGGGACTTCAGCCGGGTGAGGTGCTGCCCGGCGCACGAGTACCGGTTCGCCGACCTGGACTCCCGGCTTGACGACCTGACCGAGCACCACCAGGAGCGGCTCACCGAGACCGAGGACATCCTGGCCGCGGCGGCGGGCCTGACCGCGTGGCAGGTCGCCACCGGCGTCACGTGGTCACGGGCCTGGTCGGACCTGGCGTCGTTCCAGCGGCAGGCGGCCGTCGGCGAAGTGCTGTCGCACCTGCGCCAGCTGCAGGCCCGCGGCCTGGCCGCGGAGTCGGATGTCGACGGGGTCGGGATGTGGACGGCGCGCGCGGCCTGATCCGCGCCCTGCGAACGAGAGGCTGACCTTGACTGATCGCTTGCAGTGGACCGAGGCAGGCACGTACCCCGTCGCGCCCGGCGTGCACCGGATTCCGCTGCCGCTGCCGATGGACGGCCTGCGCGCGGTCAACGTGTACGCGATCGAGGCGGCCGGCGGACTGGTGCTGATCGACTCGGGCTGGGTGCTGGCCGAGTCCCGCGAGCTGCTGGAGCGCTCGCTCGGCCAGCTCGGCGCGGGGCTGCCCGACGTGCGCATGTTCCTGGTCACGCACCTGCACCGGGACCACTTCACGCAGGCCGTCGCGATCAACAGGGAACTGGGCACGCCGGTCGCCCTCGGCGCGGAGGAACGGTACTCCATCGGGCGGCTGCTGAGCGGGACGCACCGGCCGCTGAATGCGCAGCTGATCCAGCTCGGCCTGGCCGGCGCGGAGTCGATCGCGGCCGAGCTGCTGACGGTGTTCGGCACCGAGCACATCGACATGGGCGCGGAGGGCATCGGCTACGGCGAGCCGACCGAGTGGATCACCGCCGGGCACGTCTTCGACCTCGGGGACCGGCAGCTGGAGGCGATCGCCACCCCCGGCCACACCCGCGGGCACCTGGTCTTCGCCGACCGGGCCGCGGGATTGCTGTTCGCCGGCGACCACGTGCTGCCGCAGATCACGCCGTCGATCGCGTTCGAGGAGTCGCCGCCGGAGTTGCCGCTGCGGCATTATCTCGAGTCACTGAACGTGGTCCGCCGGATGCCGGACATGATGCTGCTGCCCGCGCACGGCCCGGTGACGCCCAGCGCGCACAGCCGGGTCGACGAGCTGATCGCGCACCACGCTGACCGGCTCGCCGCGATGGCGGCGGTGCTGGCCGGCGGCGACGGCGTCACCGCCTACCAGGTCGCCGCGGACGTGCCGTGGACCTCGCGCAAGCGGCACCTGGCGGAGATGGACCCGATGAACAAGATGCTCGCGATCTGCGAGACCGCCTACCACCTGGACCTGCTGGTGGCGCAAGGGGCCGCGACGAGCGACGTGACCGACGGCGTCAAGCGGTACGCGCTGACCGCGCCCGACGCATAGACAGGCCCGGACGGCGCTGCCGTCCGGGCCCGCACTGTCGTCGTGCTAGTCGAACCGCTGGGCCGAGCCCGGCGTGCTCGCCTCGGCGTAGTCGCGCTGACAGGCTTTGCAGCATGCCGGTGTAGATCACCAGCGTGCGAGCCAGGTGGTCACCGATCCGCTGCCGGTGCCGCGAGCACAGGATGACGATGTACCCGACCAGGCCGGTGAACAGCAGGTTGTACGGGAAGGCGTCGAAGATCAGGCAGATCCACCGGATGAACAGCTGGGTCATGTTCGCCGGCCCGCCGTCCTTGCTGATGACCCGCAGGCCGAGCAGTTGCATGCCGAACGTCTGCCCGTGGTGCGAGTGCGGCCTGACCACCCAGTACCAGATGCTGATCAGGATGAACAGCGCGGCGAAGATGATCCCGCCGATGATGTGGATGCTGGTCCGGCTGCTCATGTCGAACGGAATCGACACCAGGCCCGGTATGAGCCAGACCAGGAAGGTTGTCGATCAGGTACTGGACGATGCGGCGTCCGGTGACCCGGGTCTGTGCGTCGTTGACCGGGCTGACCGAGCCCGGCCGCCCGCCGTACTGCTGGCTGGCCTGCTGGTGGCCCTGGTACTGGTCCTGCTGGCCCTCGTAGCCGTAGCCCTGCTCGCCCTGCTGGCCCTGGTAGGTCCCCGGCTGGCCCGGGATGCCGCTGCCGGGCGCCTGGCCATAGCCCTGCTGGCCGGGCATCGTGCCCTGCTGGCTGCTGCCCCGTTGGCCAGGCTCGTCCCGCTGAGGCATGCTCATCTGATCCCCCGATCCACGCCCGCCATGAAGACGTTTTGCGGCAGCTTCCTATCGGGCTACCGCTAGGCGTATCCGGTTCGTACCCCGGCAGTCGCGGCAGACACATAACGCCGCACAGGGCTAATCGTGCCTCTTGTGCCTGGTCAGGATGGCAGCGAAATAACCACAATCGGGGTGGTTGTCGGCTTAGTGGTACCCCCGGCGGGCTCGACGGTGACGCCGACCTGGTCGCCGGGCGCGAGCCCGGAGGCGAGCACCGGCGCGGTGCTGCCGTTCCTGGCGGCCGCCAGCAGGCCGGCCGACGTCGCGCTGCCGTCGGGTTTCATGATCCACAGCTGGTACACCTTGGCGGACGGCAGGCCTGGCATGCCGGCGGTGGTGAACACGAACTCGTGCAGCTGACTGGCCACCACCACGGTCGCGTGCCCGCCGAGGGAGGTACGGACACTCACCAGCCTGGCGCCCGGCGCGTTCAGCACGGTGGCGACCTGCTGCTGCTCGGTCCGCGCGGTGCCGAGCTGGCTCCGCGACATGGCCAGCAAGACGCCGAGGACGACGACCGCCGCCAGGCACGCCGCAGCCAGCGGCAGCGCCAGCCGCCGGGCCCAGGCCCTCCTCGTCCAGCCAGCACTGGGCTCGGGCGGCCGGCTGTGCACGGGCGGCACCGGCGGCAGCTGCCGGGTCCTGGCGGCCGCGGTCAGCACGCGCTCCCGCAGCCCGGCCGGCGGAGCGGCCGCGACCGCCACCGCGAACCTGGTCGCGGTCTCCTGCAGTCCCCGCACCTCGTTGTCGCACGCCTGGCAGCGGGACAGGTGATGCTCGAACCGCTCGCGCTCGGCCGCGTCGATCGCATCGAGGGCATACACCCCGGTCAGGGCGTGCATGTTCTCCCGCAGGCGAATCCTCATGACACCACCCCCAGGCAGTCGCGCATGCGGATGAGCCCGTCTCTGATCCGGGTCTTGATCGTGCCGAGCGCGACGTTGAGCAGGCCCGCGACCTCGCGGTAGCTGTAGCCGCCGTAGTAGGCGAGCGTCACCGACTCGCGCTGGATCTCGGTCAGGCTATCCAGGCACCGGCGCACCCGCTCCCGGTCGAGCGTCGCCTCGACCTCCTCGGCCACCTCGTCGGTCGAGATGCTGGCGGTGCCGACCGCGGACTTGTGATCCCGCTGGGCTTCGGCCGAGGCGGACCGCACCCGGTCCACCGCCCGGCGGTGCGCGATCGTCATCGCCCACGTCATGGCGCTGCCCCGGGTCGGGTCGAATCTGGCGGCGCTGCGCCAGACCTCCAGCAGCACCTCCTGCGCGACCTCCTCCGATTGCGCCGGGTCCCTGACCACCTTGCGGATGAGGCCGTAGGCGGGCCCGGCCAGCCGGTCGTAGACGGCCTCGAACGCCGCCTGATCACCGCGGGCGACGCGGCCGAGCAACGCGTCGAGATCTGGCTCTGGCCCGCTGCCCCCCGCTGAGCTGCGCAGTCGACCCGACGCGGACATGTCCGGTGAGCTCATATTGACCATTCGAGGGCAAGCCCCGTCCGGATGGGTGCCGGCGCGCCGGCCCGCCGGATTCTGCGCGTGCGGTCCGGCGGCTCCGCGGACCAGTTGATCAATGGTTCAGGCAGGGCGCCGGGCCAAGCGCCGCGAGCCGGGCCGAATTCGCACCGGGCACGTGCCGGGCCAGGCAGGCCAGCTCCGGCACGAACAGCGCCGCGTTCACTGTGCCGACGCCGGACGCCAGATCGTAGCCGGGCTGCGCGGTGAAGCCGGTGACCGTGTGCCACTTGCCCGCCTGCTTGAAGCTGACGGTGTTGTTGCCGGACACGATGTCCACCAGGCCGGGCGCGCGGAACCGCGACATCGCGTACAGGTAGGGATTCAGCACCCCGAGCGCGCGGCCAGCCTGCTGGTCGGCCAGCGCGACGATGCCGGCGAACTCCGGCGTCGCCTCGCTCGTGCCGCACGTCGGGTACCAGCCGGCCGCCTGGCCGGGGAAGCTCTGGTACATGTCGGCACCGCCGTTGCAGGCGCCGCTCATCGAGATGTCCGGCACGCCCCGGCTGCTGCCCACGACGCTGGCGACGCCGTCTTGCCAGGAAGGGCGACCGAAGACGACCGACTTGCCGCCGCCGCCGGCCAGCGGCGTGTCCTGGCTGCTGCCGGTGATGTACTCCAGCGTCGGCTTGTTGTAGCTGTCGTTCCACACCGTCGGCCGGACGACGTCGCGGCCGGCCGCGTTCAGGTGCAGCTGCGCGCCGCCGATCCCGGTGACGAGCGGGTCACTGTCCGGCCAGGACGTGACCGGGTGCAAGAAATAGGTCACCGCGTTGTACTCGACGTCCGCCGCACCGCTATCCCCGGAGGCGGCGAGCACGCTCACGCCTTTCTGGGCGGCGTCGGTGTAGGCACCCCGAAGCCGCAGCAGCCGGCCGGCGTTGGCGAAGCTCTCCTCGGTCGCGCTGAAGCTCTGGCTGATGACGCCGCCGAGGTGATGGTTCACCACATACTGCTCGGCCTTGACGATCGCGGGGAAGCCTGTGCTGCCTTCGTTCTCCGATGTCGGCGTCTCCACCAGCAGGATCTTCGCGCCCGGTGCGATGGCGTGCGCGTACTCGACGTCCAGGTCGGTCTCGCCCGCCCAGCCCTCGCGGTTGTCGTTCTGCCGGTACCGCGGGACCTTGCCCGCGGGCTGGATGATGGTCAGCTTCGGCGGCGCGGGCAGGTGCGAGCCCTTGTCAAAGACCGCCAGATCGTGCGCCACGGTGGGCGATCCGTACGAATCGACGATGACGATCGTCTCGCCCTTGCCTGTCGTGCCGTGCGCGTAGAGCGGCCCGAGGTTGAAGGCGCGCTGGATCTGCTTGGCTGTGTAGCAGGCGATCTTGAAGTTCCGCTCGCAGAACGCGGTGCTCGGCGGCCCGTGCAGGGCGCCGTGCAGGTGCACGATGTCGGGATGGATCGCGACTGCCGGCGTGGCGGGCGCAGCCGCCCCGGACGACGGCCGGCCCGGCCGCGGCGGCTCCGGCCACGAGCCCGGTCAGCAGCGCCGAGCTGCTGACCGCCGCGATAGCCCTGGCTACGCGCATTGGGTGTCTCCTCCGGGTCAGGCACGCGGCGACCGCGGGGCTGCCGTGCAGATGAAGTATGGCCGGCTTTCTGGCCGCTGGCTTCCCATCAGCGCCTCCGGTTTCAGCCCGTCCGGGGCGCGCCCGCGGCGGCCGGTAACGTGGAGGGATTCCAGGACCGGAGTCGCCGATGAAACTCAAGCTGGACCTGCACGACGTCTATAACCGGGGTCAGGACATCGACCGGGCGCTGCGGGCTGTCATCGATGAAGCGATCCGGACCAGGGCACCCCTGGTGGAGATCATCCCGGGGAAGGGGTCGGGCCAGCTCAAGAAGCGGGTGCTGCGGTTCCTGGACCAGCCCGAGATCAAGGCGCTCTATCACCGGGTCGAGAAGGACTCCAAGAACTTCGGCCGGGTGTTCGTCCACTTCCGCTGGAAGTAACGCCCCGTTCCCCTCGTCTGCAGCGCAGGTGGTGCGCACGTCCCGAGATGCGGATAATCGGCCAGCGGGCAGCGCCTACGTGTCGGTCCTACCTGGTAGGCATGTGTGCATGGCAGAAGACCAGATCACACTCGACGCCGGCACTATCACGGGGCGCGGCACACGCTCAATCCGTTCATCATCTTGGAAGGTGCGGCCAGGCTTGCATAACGTTCGCCGGGGAGGTCTTTGACGCCCGTGAAGTCGCAGAGGCACGAATCCCGACGCCGACGGGCAAGCTGATTCACGCTGAGCTGCGTATCGGCGACTCCCTTGTGTTGCTTGCCGACGCGCAGGAAGGCTGGCGGACACACTCCGGCATGTTCCAGATCTGGACCCGCGACGTCGAGACGATGCTGGGTCGCGCCGCCCATCGAGGATCGGTGATCGTGACCCCTCCGACACCGTTCTACTGATCACTGACGCTTGCTCGTATCGAGGACCCGTGGGGCAATCTCTGGTGGGTGTACCAGCCCGCTCCGGGGCAACCCGACCCGAAGCCTGCCTGGGATGGCGGGCCAGACACCATCTTCCGTACCATCGACGAGTATATGCGCTCCACCCGCTGAGCGCTGGCCCGGCGGCTCCACCGCGGCGCAGGTGAGCGGACCGGCCCAGCCAGAATGTTGTCGAGAGCCGGCCACCAATCTGAGCTCATCCTGGTACGAGCTGATCGAGTGGCCCGCCAAGGCCTGCGGTGCTTCTCAGTCCGCCAGCAGCAAGCCCCTGAGGTTGGGGAAAGGGACTCCGATGGAGAACGTTCGCCTCGGCAAAACCGGGCTGCAGGGTCAGCCGGATCGCGCTGGGCTGCATGAGCTACGGAGATCCGTCCACGCCCGGGGCGCACACCTGGGCCCTCGATGACGACGATGCTCAGCCGTTCTTCCGCCAGGCCGTCGAGGCCGGGGTGACGTTCTGGGATACGGCGAACGTCTACCAGCTCGGCACGTCCGAGGAAGTTGTCGGCCGGGCGATCAGGCGTTACTCCCGCCGCGAGGACATCGTCCTGGCGACTAAGGTGTTCGGCCGGATGCACGACGGCCCGGGTGGCCAGGGCCTGTCCCGCAAGGCGATCCTGGAACAGGTCGACGCCTCCCTGACGCGGCTCGGCACCGACTACATCGATCTTTACCAGATTCACCGCTTCGATCCCGATGCCCCGGTCGAGGAGACGATGGAAGCCCTGCACGACATCGTCAGGGCCGGGAAGGTCCGCTACCTCGGGGCCTCGTCCATGTACGCATGGCAGTTCGCCAAGCTCCAGCACACCGCCGCGATGAATGGCTGGACCCAGTTCGTCGCGATGCAGAACCAGTACAACCTGCTGCGCCGCCATGACGAACGCGAGCTGCTGCCGATGTGCGCGGACATGGGTGTCGGCGCCGTTCCGTACTCGCCCCAGGGCAAGGGCCGGCTGGCCCGGCCCTGGGGCGAGCAATCAGACCGCTCTACCGTGGACAAGGTCGTCCAGTCGTTCGACTCGCCCTTGGATGAACCGGTCGTCAACGCAGTCCGGCAAGTGGCCGAGAACCGCGGCGCCACCATGGCCCAGGTCGCTCTGGCCTGGGTACTGAGCCAGTCCCTTCGTCTCCGCACCCATCGTCGGCGCGACCAAGCCCCATCACCTGCCCGAAGCCGTGGCCGCGCTGGACCTGCGCCTTACCGGCGACGAAACCCGCTCACTCGAAGAGCCATACACCCACCACGGGCCAGCCTGGTTCTGACGTGCTGCGCTAGCCGGCCGGACGGACGTGCCTGCCGTACTTGCGCGGGCCGGTCCGCGCGCGGGCGGGCCGCCTCGTCGCGTGCCGCCCGGCCGCGCCGCGGCCGACCGCCGGCCAGATGTCCGCCGCCGTCCAGATGCCTGCGGCGGGCCACGCGCCGAGCGGCGGCCAGGGCAGCGTCTCGGGCAGCACGCCGGGTTGCCGCTCATCCGTCGGCGCCCACGCGAACCCCATGCCCCCGCTCCCCCGAAGAGCGAGCCGCCGGCCGGACCGGCAACGGGTCGGTGCCGATCGCCGGCCAGGCCGGCGGCTGGTCTCCGGTGTCGATGCTGACACCGCCGGTCTGGCGAGGCCAGCACGGCTACCGGGCTGGGCGCGCCTTAGCTGAATCGGAATTCACGTCGGGATTACGGCTTTTCAGAGTGATATGGCAGGATAGCGGCATGAAGTTGCTCCTCCGGATCCTGATCCCTGCCGTTGCCCTCTGGGTCGCGCACGAGCTGGTCCACGGCATCGAGCTGACGGGCAGTTCTGGCTGGAAGAAGGCGCTCACCCTCATCGTCGTCGCGCTGATATTCGGCATTGTCAACGCGGTGCTGAAGCCGATCATCAAGACCATCGGCTGCCTGTTCTACGTCCTCACGCTGGGCCTGATCGGCCTCGTCGTGAACGGACTGCTGCTGTGGCTGTGCAGCTGGATCGCCGGGAAGCTGTCGGTGCCGTTCCACATCACCGGCTTCTGGCCCGCGTTCTGGGGTGCGATCATCGTCGGCATCGTCGGCTGGCTGCTCAACCTCCTGCTCGACGACAAGGTCGGCAAGATGGTCCGGTCCGGGGCCACCCGCTAAGCCATCCGCCGCTGCGCCCCGGCCCGGCCGGCCAGGCTGCGGGCCTCGGCGGCCGCTAACTCCTAGGCTGGCTGCACAAGCGCGCGGCTAGGGGTGGAACATGCTCAAGGCGTGGCCGGTGGTGGATCTGTTCTCCGGTGCCGGGGGCATGAGCTGCGGGTTCCAGCGCCACCCCGGGTTCCGGGTCGTCGGGGCCGTGGACGCGCAGATCGGCAAGCCGAGCGCCGCGCCGGGCTCGCTCGGCTGCAACGCGAGCTACGCGGCCAGCATCGGGATCGAGCCGGTGCTGGCGGATCTGGCCGCCCGCGAGCCAGCCGACGTCTGCGCGGCGCTCGGGCCCGGCGGCCAGCGTCCGGCCGTGCTCACCGCCTGCCCGCCGTGCACCGGCTTCTCCCGCGCGATGGCGGGCAACCACCTGCGCGATGACCGGCGCAACAGCCTGGTCGAGCGCGTGGCCGACTACGTGGCGCTGCTGCGGCCGGATGTCGTGCTGGTCGAGAATGCCCGTGAGCTCGTGATGGGCCGGTTCGCCGGGCACCTGCAGCGGCTGGTCACGCGGCTGGACCGGCTCGGTTACCAGGCCACGGCCGGGACCTACTTCCTCAGCGAATTCGGCCTGCCGCAGCGGCGCGAGCGGGCCATCGTCGTCGCCGCCCGGCGGCCGCTGCCGGCCCCGACCTGCGCGCGCTCTGGGCCGGCTGGCAGGTCGACGCCAAGGCCACGCACGTGCGCCGGGCGATCTGGGACCTGCCGCCGGTGGCCGCCGGGCAGCCGGACCCGGCCGATCCGCTGCACGTCGCGCCAGACTTCCGCGCGGCCGTCAACCGCAGCCGCCTGGCCGCCATCCCGCACGACGGCGGCAGCTGGGCGGACCTGCTCAGCCCGCCGGACAGATGTGACCTGCTGACGCCGGCCATGGCCCGCCGGGCCGCCCGCGGCGACTTCGGCAGCCATCCCGACATCTACGGGCGGCTGCACTGGGACCGCCCGGCGGTGACCATCAAGCGCGAGTGCGGCCACATCGGCAACGGCCGGTACGCGCACCCCGAGCAGGACCGGCTGTGCACCGTCAGGGAGATCTCGATCCTGCAGGGGTTCCCCCGCGACTACCGGCTGACCGGCGCGCTCGCCAACATGTACCGCCACCTCGGCGACGCGGTCCCGCCGCTGATCAGCTACCAGCTCGCGGGCCTGTGCCAGTGGATCCTGACCGGCCGCAGGCCGCAGGCCGCCGACCTGATCCTGCCCGGCTGCCACCTCAGCGCTGATGACCTGCAGCGCGCGCGTTAGGTACACTGCTGCCATGCAACGACGTCAGCGCACTTGCTGGTGGTGGCCGCGCTAGCGGCCGCCTGTCCTTGCACGATTTCCGACGGCGCGCCCGCTGAGGGAGCGCCGTTTTGTTATGGGAACGGGGCGGTTCTCCTGGCGGGCGCTTTCAGATCAGGAGGACTTCCGAATGTCAGTTACGACCGATTCCCCGGCTGTGGTCGCAAGTCAGCAGCGCAGTGCTGACCTTGAGCAGGCCATCGCCCGTGATCCGGGCGCGTTCCGGATCCTGACCGGCGACCGGCCCACCGGGCCGCTGCACGTCGGCCACTACTTCGGCTCGCTCGCCAACCGCGTCCGGCTGCAGGAGGCCGGCGTCGAGCTGCTCGTGCTCGTCGCGGACTACCAGGCGCTGACCGACCGCGCCGCGTCCGCGGGACTGCCCGGTATCGTGCTCGGCCTGGTCGCCGACTACCTGGCCGCGGGCGTCGACCCGGACCAGGCGACGATCTTCGCGCACAGCCAGATCGCCGCGCTGAATCAGCTGCTGCTGCCGTTCCTCAGCCTGGTCAGCGTCGCCGAGATCGGCCGCAATCCGACCGTGAAGGACGAGATGGCGGTGGCCGGCTCGGACGTGATGAGCGGGCTGATGTTCGCCTATCCCGTGCACCAGGCCGCCGACATCCTCGCGTGCCAGGCCAACCTGGTCCCCGTCGGCAAGGACCAGCTGCCGCACCTGGAGCTGACCCGGGTGATCGCCCGCCGCTTCAACGATCGCTACAGCCCGGACGCGCCGTTCTTCGCCGAGCCGGCCGCGCTGCTGAGCGCGGCGCCGCTGCTGCTCGGGCTCGACGGCCGGAAGATGAGCAAGAGCCTCGGCAACTCGATTCCGCTGCGCGCCACCGCGGACGAGACGGCGCGGCTGGTCGCGCGCGCCGTCACCGATTCGGACCGGCGCATCAGCTACGACCCGGTCGCGCGGCCCGAGGTCTCCAGCCTGGTGCTGCTGGCGGCGCTGTGCCGGGACGAGGCGCCGGAGGCGGTAGCCGACGCGATCGGCGACGGCGGCGCGGCCGCGCTCAAGGCCCTGGTGACCACGGCGCTCAACGACCGGTTCGCCGCACTCCGGGCCCGGCGGACGGAGCTGGCGGCCGATCCCGGTTATCTGCGCGACGTCCTGGCCGCCGGGAACGAGCGCGCCCGGCTGCTGACCGACGCCACCCTGCACGCGGTGCGCAAGCTGATGCACACCAGCTACTGAGCGGCGGTCTGCGGCCGGGAGCGCGGGGCCAGCACGCCGGGGACGCGGACGCGGGCGAACCGCGGGCGGAGCCTGGGTCGCGGGCACCAGTCGTTCCCTTACATGCGTGTTGCTTTATATGTGAGTAGCGTTATATTAGCAGGGTGGAGTCCACGTTCGAGGTGATCGCCGAGCCGACGCGGCGCCGGATCCTGGATCTGCTGGTCGACGGCGAGCGGCCGGTGGGCGACCTGGTCGCCGAGCTGGCCTTGAGCCAGCCCGCCGTGTCGCGGCATCTGCGGGTGCTGCGCGACGCCGGCCTGGTGCGCGCCCGCACCGACGCGCAGCGGCGGGTGTACCGGCTCGACCCGGAGCCGCTGGCCGCGCTGGACGACTGGCTGCGGCCGTACCGGCGGCTGTGGGCGGCGAGCCTGGACAGCCTGGCCCGGCACCTGGACGCGATGGACGACGAGGACGACAGGAAGGAGTCGCGATGACACCGGCGCAGGACTACGGGACGCTCGAGCGGGGTGACGGCACCGTCACGGTCCGGTTCACCCGGCTGCTGCCGCATCCGCCGGAGAAAGTCTGGCGCGCACTCACCGAGGCCGAGCACCTGGCCGCGTGGTTCCCGACCACGATCGAAGGCGCGTTCACGCCGGGAGCGCCGCTGGTGTTCCGGTTCACCGAGCTGGCCATGCCGCCGATGAGCGGGCGGATGATCAGCTGCGAGCCGCCGAAACTGCTGGAGTTCACCTGGGACGACGAGACCCTGCGGTTCGAGCTGGACGCGCACGAGTCGGGCACGCGCTGGATTTCACCGCCACGTTCGCGGAGATCGGCAAGGCGGCGCGGGACGCGGCCGGGTGGCACGTGTGCCTGGAACTGCTGGCCGGCGCGCTCGACGGCAGCGCCGACCCTGCTCCCGAGGGGCAGCGATGGCGCGAGGTGCACCCGCACTACGTCGCCGCGTTCGGCCCGGAGGCCTCGGCCATCGGGCCGCCGCAGGAGTGGCAGGACGAGTACGGACCGGCCTGATTGCCTCGGCGCAGGCGGGTAGCACGCGGAAGCCGGCGGTGCTCGGTCGAGCATCGCCGGCTTCCGCGTGACCGTTAGGCCTCTTGCGCCTCAGTCGCAAGGCCGAGCTTCTCCATCTCAGCCTGCACCATCGCCTCGTGCGCGGCCTCGTCCGCCTTGGCGTCGCGCGGGCGCCAGCGACCGCGCATCAGCGGGATGCTCAGGATGAAGAAGATGATCCCGCCAAGACACACATACCACCAGTGCTTCCACTGACCGGCGGCCTCGCCATTTGCCTTGATCACGTCGTTCGCGTGCGCGGTCAGGTAGGCGGTCACGTTCGGCGGGATCTTGGACAGCGCCGTCAGCTGCGTGGCGTAGGGCTGCAGCTTCTCCAGCGCGCCGGCGCTGGCGATCACGCTGGTGATCTCCTTCTGGTGTGCGTTGAGCGTGGTCAGCAGGTTGATCCCGGTCGCGCCGCCGCCGGCCGCCGCGATCAGCTGCGCCTGCAGCTTCGGCGGGACCGCGCCCTGCGGGTACTTGGAGGCCTGCTGGACGAGTGCGCCGTTCTTCACCAGGAAGGCGATCTCGGGCGCGTACTTCGTGGCGTAGCCGAGCTGCGGCGCGTACAGCGTCGCTGCCTGGACGACCTTCGGGTGTGCCTGCGCAAAGGCCAGCTCCGTCTTGTACTGGGCGGCGTACTGGCTGACGGTCGCGCCGTAGCTCACCAGCGGCGTGACCGAGGTGATGACCACCGGCACCAGCAGGGAAGATACGCAGACGACGATGCGGATGATCCAGCCCCAGATCGCCAGGCCGGTCGCGATCAGGGCCGGGTTCCGGTACTCGATGTTCTCGGTGAAGCTCGCCATCCAGGCTACATACGCGATGCCCAGGCTGACGGACGAGATGGCCAGGATCGCCGCCATCGTGGAGTAGCTCGGGTGGTGCCCGAACTGCAGCAGGAAGATGACGGTCATGACGCCGCCAGCGACGCCGCCGAACAGCATGAACGGCTTGCGCACCCGCAGCCGGTCGGAGAGCACGCCGATCAGGATCACGGTGAAGGCGTTGGCCGCCCACTCCCAGTTAGCCAGGCTGTTGGCCTCGTTCGCGCTGTAGCCGAACGCCGTCTGCATGTAGATGACCAGGAAGCCGACCGCCGCGTAGTAGATCAGCAGGAACACTGAGATCGCGAACGCCGAGATCACGATGTCGGGCTTGATGAGCTGCTTGAACGGGTTGCGCAGCGCGGCCTCGATGTCGAAGCCCGTGGCCCGGGCCTCGATCAGCGCGCGGTCGCGCATCGTCACCATCAGCTGGTCCCGTAGCTGCGGTTCCAGCTCCTTCAGGCCGAAGAACGCGACGAAGAACACGACGATGCCGGCGATGCCGCAGATCCGGTACTCGTGGGTCCAGAAGTGCGTGTCGTGAACGAGGGTCGGGATCGTGATGGTGCCGACGATCGAGACGATCAGGCTGCCGAGCACCGGGCCGCTGGTCCAGAAGCCCATCGCGGTGGCGCGGCCGACCTGCGGGGAGAAGTCGCGGATGAGAGCCGGCGTCGCGACGAGGCAGATGCCCTCGACGAAACCGACGATGAAGCCCTCGATCGCGAAGGACCACTTGTTCGTCGCGAGCGGGATGATGAACTCGATGAATATGGCGGCGAAGAAAAGGCCGAAGACCACCAGGTTGGCCCGGCCGAACCGGTCGGCCAGGCCCGCGAGCAGCGAGCCGAACGCGCCGACGAGGCTGCCCAGCGCCGTGGTGACCGCGAAGAACGTGAACGAGGCGTGCAGGTTGTTCAGGATGTACGTGGACACCGAGCCGCCGACGTACAGCTCGTAGTAGAGCGTGATGGTCGCGAGCACCGTGATCGCCAGGTATCGCATCCTGGCCCCGGTCGGCGGATAGTGGACAAGCTGACGGTTGATCAGCCCGATCCTGCGCGGCCCCGCGTGCTGGGCCTCAGTTGTCGCGGACATCGCTTAGCACCTTTCCGGTCCGCCAGTGCGACTGGTTTGGATGAGGGTATGCCTGCGCACACCGTCCTGTCGATGTGCTGATGTTGTGTAATTTCGGCGGGCAGATGCGGAATCGGCGTTTTGCCCGGAACGCAGGCGGCGGGCCGCATCATTGCGGCCCGCCACCTGCTTGTTAGCTAGCGTGTTTGGTCAGGACGTCAGCCGACTGCAGCTTCGCGAGCTCGGCCTGCACCATCGCCTCGTGTGCGGCCTCGTCCGCCCTGGCGTCGCGCGGGCGCCAGCGGCCGCGCAGCAGCGGAATGCTCAGCAGGAAGAACACGATCCCGCCGAAGCAGATCCAGTACCAGGTCTTCCACTGGCCGGGGGACTTGGCCGCTGCGGAGCTGACATCCGCGGCGTGGGCCGTCATGTACGCGTCGACCGACGCCGGGACCTTCTGCAGCGCCGCCAGCTCGGCCCCGACACCCGGCGCGGAGACCTCCTGGATCACCGGCGCCGGCACCTTCGACAGCGCGATCAGCTGGGTGGCGTACGGCGCCAGCGCCTGCAACTGCGGGCCCACGGCGATGACGCCGTTGATCGCGGCCTGGTTCGCCTGGATCGTGCCGAGCACGGCGAGCCCGGCGCTGCCGCCGCCGGCCGCCTTGACCAGCTTGGCGGCCAGCGCGGCCGGGACCTTGCCCGGCGGGTACTTCGCCGCCTGCGTGAACAGGGCGGCGTTGTTCTGGATCACGGCCAGCTCAGGCGCGAACTTCTGGGCGTTGCCGAGCTGGACCGCGTACTTCTGCGCGTTCGCCACGACCGTCGGGTTCGCGGCCGCGAAGCCCAGCGGGGCGCTGTACTTGGTCGCGTCCGCAACGATCTTGCCGTGCGATCCGGCCCACACCAGCGACGGGTACTGCGCCGCATAGCCTGGACCGTGCCGCCGTAGTTCACCAGCGGCGTGACCGAGTTGATCACGACCGGGAGCGAGCAGGAACGCGAGGAAGACCACGACCCGGATGATCCAGCCCCAGATCGCCAGGCCGGTCGCGATCGGCGCCGGGTTGCGGTCTCGACGGTCTCGGTGAAGCTCGCCATCCACGGGGTGTAGGCGACGCCGAGCCCGAAGAGCCAGCAGGGCCAGCATGATCGCCAGCGTGTAGTAGCCCGGGTGCTTCCCGGCCTGCATTGCAGCAGGTAGAGCACGATCATGACCGCGGCCAGGACGCCGCCGACCACCATGAACGGCTTGCGCACCCGGAACCGGTCGGAGATCACCCCGATCAGGATGACGCCGATGGCATTGAAGCCCCAGTTCCAGTTGCCGAGGCCGTTGGCATTCTTCAAGGTGAACGCCGAACACCGTGGACAGGTAGATCACCAGCTGAAGCCGACCGCGGTGTAGTAGATCAGCAGCATGATCGACACCGCGAGCGGCCGAGATGATGATGTCGGCCTTCATCAGCTGACGCCACGGGTTCTTCAGCGCCGCCTCGATGTCCAGGCCCTTGGCCCGCGCCTCGATCAGCGCCCGGTCCTGCATCGTGACCATCAGCTGGTCCCGCAGCTGCGGCGACAGCTCCCGCAGCCCGAACAGCGCGATCAGGAACACGACGATGCCCGACGTAGCCGCAGATGTGATACTCGTGCGTCCAGAACCGGGTGGAGTTGACGACGGCCGGGACCGTGTTGGTGCCGACGACCGCGACGATCAGGCTGCCGAGCACCGGGCCGCTGGTCCAGAAGCCCATCGCGGTCGCGCGGCCGACCTGCGGGGAGAAGTCGCGGATCAGCGCCGGGGTCGCGACCAGGCAGATGCCTTCGACGACGCCGACGACGAAGCCCTCGATCGTGAAGACCCACTTGTTCGTCGCGGCCGGCAGGATGAACGCCACGAAGATGCCGGTGAACAACAGGCCGAAGACGACCAGGTTGGCCCGGCCGTACCGGTCGGTGAGTCCGGCGAAGAGGGAGCCGAACGCGCCGATCAGGTTGCCGAACGCCAGCGTCAGCACGTAGAACTTGAACGTCATGCCCAGGTTGCTCAGGATCAGCGTGGACACCGAGCCGCCGACATACAGCTCGTAGTACAGCATGATCGTGGCCAGGACGGTGAGGGCCAGGTAGAAGACCCGGGGGCCCGTATTGGGGTACGAATCCAGCTGCCGCCGGTACAGCGAGGACAAGAAACCTCGCTGCCCGGATACTGGATCCGCGGTAGCTGCTGTCATACGGTCCTCCTTGCTGTGAACCGGATGTGGGGTGCCGGAATGACTACATGCCGACTAGACGGTATCCCCAGCATCGGCGCGGAGGCAATGGTCTCTTGTGAGGCATCTCACCAGGCAGTTGGTTGATTGTTAACCGAGCGGCGCGGGCCGAGCCGGGCGGCCAGCACGTCGCGGGCTGCTCACGCGGGTGCGGTGAGGTGGGGCGAGTCAGGTGGCCAGCAACGCTGAAGGCCGGTCCCGCAGCGGGTAACCGGCCTTCGGGGGCAGAGCCTGAGCGCGCTCGGAGGGACTCGAACCCCCAACCTCTTGATCCGTAGTCAAGTGCTCTATCCGTTGAGCTACGAGCGCTAGGTGGACCTCGCAAGTGTACGGCACCACGGCCGGTCGTGCTCGCCGCCCGCCCCAGCGCCGCTGTCCCGGCCGCCGTCCTGTGACGGCGGCCGGAACGTAGTCGGTCTGCTCGCACGGGGAACTACGCGTCGCCGCGCCGCATCCGGGCCGCGGAGACCGGTCCACGGATGCGAGCATGGTCGGGTCGGGCTGCACGGTCGTGACCGACTGGCAGGCCCCGGTCGGCAGGTACTTTGTTACGTCGGCAGCCATTCGCCGGGCAGGAAGCCGGCCACCAGCGGAAGGCCGAACAGCAGGCCGAACAGCACCGCGATCCCCCGGCCGCGTTCCTGAGCAGCGCCGAGGCCGATACCGAGCAGCGCGACCAGCGCCAGGTAGAGCGCGCTGCCGATGACCGCGCGTTCCCTTACGCCGGGTCTGCCCGCCGCCTATGCCTCTCGCGGCGCAGCCTCGCGGCTGGCGGCCATGATCTCGCGGGCGAGTTCATCGGGGTGGTCCAGCGGCAGGAAGGTCCGGCCGCCCGGCACCGCGGTGAAGGTGGCGCGCGGGAACGCCTCGCTCAGTTGCCGCCCGAGTTCGGTGCGGAAGAACGGGTCATCCTCGCCCCAGAGGATCCGCACCGGTCCGGTGAACTCGCCGAACCGGCTGGCGGCATCGAGGAGCAGGCGCGGGTGGACGCCCCGGGCGAAGCTGGCGAGGTCGCGGCGGATCTCCTTGCTGGCCAGCGGCTGTATCCAGGCGCTGGTCAGCTCAGGGTCGATGGGGTCGCTGCTGAGCGGCCCGTAGGCGAGGCGGCCGTGCCGCACCTTCTCCAGCCGAAGGGCCGGGACCATGCCCGCGACCAGGCCGGGATGACGCAGTGCCTGGAAGAGCGGCGCGAGGGCCCGGGGCGGGAAGGTGCCCAGCGCGTCGCAGTTGGTCAGCACCGCGGCTCCGATCCGGCTCGTGTCGGCACCGAGCAGGAGCTGGCAGATCGCCCCGCCGGTGTCGTTGCCCACGATCGTCACGTCGGTCAGGTCGAGCGCGGCGATGAAGTCCAGCACGAGCTGAGCGATCCCGCGCGGGGACAGGTCGGCGCCGGGGTTCATCGGCGACTGGTGCGCGCCGAGCGGGAGCGTCGGCGCGTAGCTGCGGATGCCCTCGGCGGCGAGCCGGTCAGCCACGCCGTCCCAGAGCCGGGCGTCGACGAGGACTCCGTGCACGAACACGACGGGCGGGCTTGAGCTCGCGGCAGGCCCCGCGGCCCGGTAGGCGAGTCTGCCCTGCGGCAGGTCGGCCAGCGCGAGGCTGGCTGGTTCGGAATAGATAGCCATGCAAGTAACATACATACAGTACGTATGTTTGTCGAGACCGCATGACGCGGTTTGCCAGGATGTGGAGAATCGGAGCATGCCATCGCAGACTTCGGCCCCGTCGCGGGCGCGGCGCACTCAGGCCGGCCGGTCAGCCGCGACCAGGGACGCGCTGGTGGCGGCGGCCCGCCGGCTGTTCGCCGCGCAGGGGTTCGCCGAGGTGGCCACCGACACCATCGTCGCCGCGGCCGGGGTCACGCGCGGGGCGCTGTATCACCAGTTCGCGGATAAGACCGCGCTGTTCGACGCCGTGCTGGAGGCGGTGGAGGCCGATATCGCCAGGCGGCTGGCCCAGGAGGCGGCGGCCGCCGGGATAACAGATCCGGTCGAGGCCCTGCGGCACGCGGTGCGCACCTGGCTGGAGATCTGCGTCGAGCCGGAGATCCACCGCATCGCGCTCATCGACGGGCCGTCGGTCCTGGGCTGGACGCACTGGCGGGAGGTGTGCCAGAAGCACGTCTTCGGGCTGGTGCAGGCGCTCCTGGGGCACGGGATCGAACTGGGGCGCATTCGCCCGCTGCCCGTCGGGCCGCTCGCGCACGTGTTCATGGGCGCCGGCGACGAGGCCGCCCTGTACGTGGCCGAAGCGGCCGACCGCCCGCGCGCGCGCCGCGAGATGATCGAAGTTCTCGACCAGCTCATCGACGGCGTTACCGCCTGACCGCCCTCGGTTCAGATCGGCGCCACCGGGTCACAGTCTCGCCATGTCGACGAAGCGGCTGTAGTGACCCTGGAAGGCGACAGTCACGACCGTGGTCGGGCCGTTCCGGTGCTTGGCCACGATCAGGTCGGCCTCCCCGGCGCTGCGGCGACTCCCGCTCGTAAGCATCCTCGCGGTGCAGCAGGATCACGACGTCAGCATCTTGCTCGATACTGTTGTGGACGGCAATGCCGTTGGCCACGAAGTTATGCAGCCCAAGGACGGTGGCGTCGAAAACGTCCTGTTCGCCGAGCCACTCGATGCCGACTATCTCGTCCCACGTCACGTCATTGGTCGCCAATAGCTCTAGCTCGGCGTCTTCCAAGACGGCTGCCACCTTCGCGAGTCTGCCCCGGCTGGGTGCGTGCTTCCAGAGCGTGCTACCGCAGAACTGCGTGCCGACCGCCGCAGCGAACTGACGGTGGGTCATGTGCCGGTCCGCGAGCGCGTCCCGGACGCGCCGCCACACCTCCGCTGGGATCGTGTCGACATTCGTATTCGGGGAAACCTCCGCCAAGATTGCCGCGAGCCGCGCGCATGCCTCGGCTCGCAGGCCATGACAACCAATCTTTCGTAGGAAGACCATCTGATCGTCCCGGCCTGAGATATCGAGTGTGAACTGCGGCCGGTGCGGCCCTGCGGTCACGTCATGAATCCGCGCATTGATCGCGAACCTGCGGAGCAGGGCGGCAATGTCGTCAAGCAAGCGCCTGCTGGTGGAACCGAAGTAAATCCGGCCGCCCCGCCCGGTTGCAGAGACCGTCACAGACCCATCTGTGGCCCACAAGTGCCGGAGGAACAAGGCGACCTGCTCATCGCAAAGCTGGAAGACCGCGGGGGGAACGAACTTCTCATGCGAGCGCAACCCGAACAGACCCAGCTCATCGAGCCAGCTCGCGATCGGATTGCGGCGCCCGCGCGCGAGCTTTACCGGTGCCGGAAGTCGCAGCGTCGTGACCCGCGCCTGCGGATAATCATCGCGGACTGCAGTGACTCCGAAATGCCTAGCTGCAGCAGCGACGGAAGCCAGATTCATCTCGTCCACGCTGGCGTACCGAATCGGCTGCCTCCTAACGAACGACCCGTCGCCCAGTAGGTGCGCCAGCATGACAATGCGCTCGTCGGGCCAGCTTTCCGTGCGCAGCGGCGGGGGCACTATCCGCGGTACGGCAATCCGCGATCCGACGGGCAGTTCGGCGAGCGATACCCAACCGCTTATGGTCAGAAAGCGGTGGTTCCCCGTCGCATCGATCTGCCTTCCAGACGCGAGCCTCAGGCGGTAGGCGTCCTTGCGGCCAGTAGGAAACACGTGGGTCATCTTCGCCGGTACGTACTTGAGGCGCTCATCCAGCGCCCAGACCGGGATGTCATGTTCACCACTGCTGAGCAGATCTCCGAGGGAGACTTCCTCGTTTGTGTCAGCACGGACGACCCTGGTTGATGCGGTCAGGCATCCGCTCTCGCGTAGGTCGGCGAGCAAGGGGCGTTTGTCGGTTCGCATCTCCGGGCCGCGGTTCAGCTGGGCCAGCGCCACGACCGGGACGTTCAGCTCCTTGGCGAGCAGCTTCAGCGACCGGGACAGTTCGGAGACTTCCTGCTGCCGGTTCTCCACCCGCTTCGGCGAGCTCATCAGCTGCAGGTAGTCGACGACGACGAGCTTCAGGTCGTGGCGCTGCTTGAGCCGCCGGCACTTGGACCGGATCTCCATCATCGACATGTTCGGTGAGTCGTCGATGAACAGCGGCGCGTCCACGACCTCGCTCATCCGCCGGGCCAGCCGGGTCCAGTCGTCCTCGCCGAGCTGACCGGTGCGCATCGCGTGCAGCGGCACCCGCGCCTCGGCGGACAGCAGCCGCATGGTGATCTCGTTGCGGCTCATCTCCAGGCTGAACAAGACCGAGGTCAGTCCGTGCTGAATACTTGCCGACCGGCAAACATCCAAGGCCAGCGCCGAGTTGTGCGTCGGAATCATGGACTTGCTGGCCAGGTACAGGCTGTCCGCAGCGTCGACTTGCACGCATCGCACCGGCACGCTGGGCACTGGCCGGACGTCGACGATCATCCGCTGATGAACTCGCGCCGTGGTCTGCGCAGGCCGACGCTGCACATGCATGTCGCGCTTTCGCTGCAGCCTGAAGACCTCGTCGGTTGTGGTGAACGTGATTGTGAAGGCCGTGGACGAGGCTTCAGTTCGGCCGTTCACCCGCTTTCGCGACATGCCACACCGGTAACCAAGGCTGACAACCAACTCCCGTACGTCCGCCGCGAGCCGGGGCGAAGTGCTGGTGAACTGAACTGAGCCAGTTCGGTTGACCGTGCCGTCGGTATCGAGAAGCCCGGCCAGAAGGGCAAGCCTCTGCTCTCTGCTAGCGCGCAGGTACTGGATGGGGATGTGCGTGCTCCGGCCATCGCCAAGCCAGACACCAAGCACGTAAGCGGCGACCGGCAAGGTCGCGCGCGGCAACTCGAGCGCTGCCGCTACCGCGACTGCATGGTTGTAGCCACGCCCCGTCTCCGCGATGCAAGGTTCGAGCGATCTCTTCGGTGGTCCGGACCCCTGCTATGGAAACGCTCTCGTACACGCCGTTGCTACCGGCCTGAAGGGCATGAGCAAGCCGACGGTGCGCTCTGGTGGTGGTCACCCACTGGTGTTCGGCGTCCGCGATGATCCTGGATTGATCGTCAAAGACGACCTCATAGCACGGGCGATCCGTCATGACCTCGCTGGCGGCCGTCACCGTGATCGGCCGGCCGTCTGACCCGAGGAGCTGGTCACCCACCTGGACCTGGCCCATCGTCGTCCAGCCCGTGGGTGTTGGCAGCAGAGTATCCAGTGCCAGCGCCTTGCCCATAGCCGGCCGGGCGGCGATGATGATCATCTGGCCTGGGTGCAGGCCGTTGGTGAGCGCGTCCATGTCGGCGAAGCCGGTCGGCACGCCCGCCAGGTTGCCGCCGCGCGAGCCGATCGCCTCGATCTCGTCCAGCGCGCCCGGCATGATCTCCGACAGCGGGAGATAGTCCTCGCTGATCCGCCGGTCGGTGACGCCGTAGACCTCGGCCTCGGCCCGGTCGACGAGCTCGTTGGCGTCCCCGTCGCCGGTGTAGCCGAGCTGGACGATGCGCGTGCCGACCTCGACCAGCCGGCGCAGGATCGCCCGCTCGCGCACGATGCGCGCGTAGTAGCCGGCGTTAGCCGCGGTGGGCACCGAGGCGATCAGCGTGTGCAGATACGGCGCGCCGCCCATCCGGCCGATGTCACCCCGCCGGGTAAGCTCCGCCGCCACCGTCACCGCGTCGGCCGGCTCGCCGCGTCCGTACAGGTCGAGGATGGTCTCGTGCACGAGCTGATGCGCGGGCCGGTAGTAGTCGTGCGCCTTGATGACGTCGAGTACGTCGGAGATCGCGTCTTTCGACAGCATCATGCCGCCGAGGACGCACTGTTCCGCGGCGATGTCGTGCGGAGGCGTCCGCTCGAACTCATTACCACCGCGCGGCGCGATCTCCGCAACGCTCACCTGGCGTACCTCCCCCTGTCACGCCGCCATTCCCGCCGCAACGTCATGCGGGAACCTACGTGCTGTTCTATCGAACGGCTGTGACAGTCTCTAGCGACTCTCGCTACGCGTCGATTCATGCTGTGCACAGGTCTGTGGACAGCATGTGCAGACACGCCGGATGCGTTGTGCGCAGCTTGGGGATGTGCCTGTGGATTCTGCTTGACCAGGTCGGCGTCAGTGCCGTTAGCCTGCAGGAACGTTCTGCCCAGGGTGTGCATAGAAGATTTTCCGGACCCGGGAGAACGCACACGAGGGCCATAAGTTATCCACACTGGGAATTTGACGTCCAACGTCACCGAGGAAGATTGGCGCCGCGCGCCGGTCGGCTTCCGCCGATACCGCTGTTCCGCCGTCCCGGCGGGCCAGGCTCCGCTAGAGTTCGAGTATGTGTTCGAACGAGCCCTCTGCAGACCTCGCCAGCAGGCTCGGCAGCGTGATCGACGAGGTCGCCGCAGCCGCCGACGCGGCCGCGACGAGCGGGTACGGGCCGTCGGACGAGGAGGTGGCGGCGCGGCTGGCGGCCGCCTGGGCGCTCATCGCGGAGGCAGATCCGAAGCTGGCCGAGCGGACCGCGCGCTACTGACCGATCCGGCCCGCCTGCTGGGCATTGAGACGGCGCGCTACGAGGCGGTCCGGCCGCGGCGGTGCCACCGCGCGGCCCGGCGGTCCGCGAGCACCTGGTGCACCACGTTCCGGCCGGGGATCCCGGTCACGCCGCCGCCGCCGTGCGTCGCCGAGCCCGCCTGGTACAGCCCCCGCACCGGGGTGCGCAGGTCCGCGAAACCGGCTGCGGGCCGGGCGTGGAACATCTGACCCAGCGTGAGTTCGCCGTGGAAGATGTTGCCGCCGACGAGCCCGTACCGCTCCTGCATCTGGTGCGGGCCGATGACCTGCCGGTGCAGGACCGAGCTCGCGAAACCCGGCGCGACGGCGTCGACACGGGCGATCACGCGGTCCGCGTAAGCGTCTATGGCCGCCTCGTCCGGCTGATCGGCGTACGTGTGCGGCACCCACTGGGTGAACATCGACACCACGTGCTGCCCGGCCGGCGCCAGGCTGTCGTCGAACACACTCGGGATGCAGATGTCAGCGAATGGCACCGCCGAGGGCCGGCCCGCGACCGCGTCCTGGTAGGCGAACTCGATGTCGTCGAGGCTCTCCGCCAGCACGATCGTGCCGCCGTGGACCTGCGGGTCGAAGTCGGGATGGCTGGCGAACACCGGCAGCCGGTCCACCGCCAGATTGATCTTGACGGTGCCGCTGCGCGACTGCCAGCCGCGGATATCGGCGACGAAGTCAGCGGGCAGCTCGGCGGGATCGAGCAGGTGCAGGAACGACGTCTTCGGGTGCGCGGTGGTAATGACGGTGGCCGCGTCGATCTCGGCCCCGGTCGCGAGCGTCACGCCGGTCGCGCGGCCGCCCGCGGTGCGGATACCGGCCACCTCGGCGCCGGTGCGGATCTCCGCCCCGAACGACCGGGCCGCTGCCGCCAGCGCCGCCGTGACGCCGCCCATGCCGCCACGCGGGAAACCCCACGCCCCGGCCTGACCGTCCACGTCGCCGATGTGGTGATGCAGGGTCACGTAGGCGCTGCCGGCCGACCGCGGCCCGGCCCAGGTGCCGATGACGCCCGACACCGACAGCAGCCCGCGCAGCGCGTCGCTCTCGAAGTAGCCGTCGAGCAGGTCGGCGATGCTCCCCGTCAGCAACCGGGTCAGATCGACCGCGGCCCGGGTATCGACCTTGCGCAGATGCCGCAGCAACAGCCCTTGCCGCAGCAGGTCCTGCGGCCGCCGCGACCCGAGCCGCGGCGGGATCTCGCTGAGCATGGGCGCGAGCACACTGGCCATCCGCGCCATGTGCTGCTCGTACCGCTCATAGTTGGCCGCGTCCCGCTCCGAGAACTTCGCGATCTGCGCGTGCCGCGGGCCCGCCTCATGCGGCAGCGCCAGATACCGGCCATCTGCCCGCGGCGCGAAATACGGCCCCTGCGCGAACACGTGATACCCGTGCCGGACCAAGTCCAGCTCGCGCACCAGATCCGCGGGCAGCAGCGACACCACATACGACAGCGACGTCACCGTGTAGTCCGGTCCGAACGGATGCTCGCTGACCGCGGCCCCGCCCACAACCTCCCGCCGCTCGCACACCAGCACCGACTGCCCGGCCCGGGCCAGGTAGGCCGCCGCGACCAGCCCGTTATGCCCCCCGCCAACAATCACAACGTCATAGCGGCCAGGCATAAACCGAGTCCCCTCACGAGCGACGCCAAACGGTCCTGCGCTCGAAACGAGCGCCTCCCGAGAATAGGACATTCACCCCAGTACGTACGGCAGTCAGACGACGAAGCTGAGGCCCGGACAGCCGTTTAGTGTGGCTGTCCGGGCCTCAGCTCGGCGTCTGCGCTACAACCTCAGCTGCCGGAAACCTCGATCTCGAGCTTGGCGCTCACTTCCGGGTGCAGCCGGACGGCGACTTGATGGGAGCCGACCGTCTTGATCGGGCTCTGCATCTCGATCTTGCGCTTGTCCAGCGTCGGCCCGCCCGCGGTCCGGACCGCCTCGGCGATGTCGGCCGTCGAGATCGAGCCGAACAGGCGACCGCCGCCGCCAGCCCGCTTGTGCAGCCGGACCCTGAGCCCGGCCAGCCGCTGGGCGGCCTCCTTCGCGTCGTCGAGGCTGCGGATCTCCCGGGCCGAGCGGGCCCGCTTGATCATCTCGATCTGCTTCTCCGAGCCGCGCGTCCACGGCATCGCCAGGCTGCGCGGGACGAGGTAGTTGCGGCCGTAGCCGGCCTTGACCTCGACCACGTCGCCGGGGGTACCCAGGCCAGAGACTTCCTGGGTCAGGATGAGCTTCATCGGCTTACCGCTCATGGCGTCAGTAACCTCCCTCGGCCTCAGCGAGCCGTGCTCGTGTAGGGCAGCAGCGCCATCTCGCGCGCGTTCTTGATCGCCGTGGCGACGTCGCGCTGGTGCTGCGTGCAGTTGCCGGATACCCGCCGCGCGCGGATCTTGCCGCGGTCAGAGATGAACTTCCGCAGCAGACCGGTGTCCTTGTAGTCCACCCTGGTCACCTTCTCCTGGCAGAAAAGGCAGACCTTCTTCTTCGGCTTGCGGATCGGTGGCTTGGCCATCGTGGTGCTCCTTCGCACTCCCGGCGACCGGCCGGGATGGTTAGCAGAGCCCCGCCTGCGGCGGGGATGGTCGGTTTGGAGTTAGTTACTAGTTGTGTCGCGGCTCAGAACGGCGGCTCGTCGGAGAAGCCGTTGTCGCCGCCGCCCGTGTCGCTGGCCCAGGGGTCATCGTTGGGGCGTCCCGAGGCGCCCCCGCCAAACCCGCCGCCGCCACCGGAGCCCTGGCCGCCGAAGCCGCCACCGCCACCGCTACCGCCGCCGGACCGGGTGGACCGGGTGACCTTGGCGGAGGCGTTCCGCAGCGACGGGCCGACCTCGTCGACCTCGATCTCATACACGGTTCGCTTCTCGCCTTCCTTCGTCTCGTACGACCGCTGCCGCAGCCGCCCGGAGACGATCACCCGCATCCCGCGCTGGAGGCTCTCCGCCACGTTCTCCGCGGCCTGCCGCCACACGTTGCAGGACAGGAACAGCGAGTCCCCGTCCTTCCACTCGTTCGTCTGCCGGTCCATGAACCGGGGCGTCGAAGCGACCCGGAACGTGGCCACGGCCTGTCCGGTCGGGGTGTAGCGAAGCTCGGGATCACCGACAAGGTTGCCGATGATCGTGATCGTGGTATCGCCTGCTGCCATCGGGTACTCCCGCTCGCTCGGGGTGGGTTCGGTCGAGCTCAGGCAGCCGGGACCGGGCTTGGATGTTTGCAACACCCGCTGATTCGCGGGCAGGCCGCCCCGGCCGGTTCACGAAGCTTGGATCTTTGCAACACCCGCTGATTCGTGCGCCGGCCGTGCCGGCCGGTGCACGAATCAGTGCTGGTCCGGCCGCAGGATCTTCGTCCGCATGACCGCCTCGTTCAGGTTGAGCTGGCGGTCGAGCTCCTTGACCGTCTCCGGCTCAGCCTTGAGCTCAACGACGGTGTAGATGCCTTCGGACTTGTGGTCGATCTCGTAGGCCAGCCGCCGCCGGCCCCAGACGTCGACCTTGTCAACGCTCCCGCCGGCCGTCGTGACGACCTTGAGGAACTGGTCTAGGGACGGCTGAACGGTGCGCTCTTCCAGCGATGGATCGAGAATGATCATCATCTCGTACTGGCGCATACGGGTAACCTGCCTCCTCTGGACTCTGGCGGTCACGGTATTTCCGTGACAGGAGGAGCTGCGCTGCCGCTCAGTACTTGCGGCCTATTTGCGCAGCTGGGCTAGCTTACCAGCCCCGGCAGACAGTTTTGGTCCGCTCAGTTGCCGACCGGCGCCGCCGCGCGAGCACCCGCCAGCTGGCGTCGCGACTCGCGGGCGCAAATGGTTCCCTAATCCGGCTGCCGGGCACACACTTATACACAGCAGTCCCAGCACAGAGCTACTGATCTGGCGATGGGGGTAGCACATGCCCGAGACCGTCAGCGCGCCGGCGGCCCGCCGCGCCTCGCGGATCACCCTGAACAGTGATGGCCAGCGCCATCCGCTGCTGAACGCCGCTGCGGCATTCGTGGTTATTGCCGGAGTCGCCTCCTTCGTCCTGGGGCTGATCGTCAAGCTGCACCTGGCGGCGACGATCCTGGGCATGGCGGCGTTCGGGTTGGGGTTGCTGGGCCAGCTGTACTCGGCGACCAGGGAGGAACGGATCTTCCTCATCTCTGGCGTCGTCGCCGCGTTCGTCGGCATGGGCCTCGGCATCGCCCACGGCGGCTTCGGCTAACCAGGGGCAGGTCCGGGCGGCCCCAGCCGACTAGGCTCGGCAGATGACTCGGATCGGTGCGCACCTCAACGAAGACGACCCGGTAGCCGCTGCCCAGGCCATCAGCGCGGACGCGGTCCAGTTCTTCCTCGGCGATCCGCAGGGCTGGAAAGCCCCGACGTTTCCTGGTGGTGACTCGGACGCCTTGCGGGCCGCCTTCGATGCGGCCGGGATCGATGCCTACGTGCACGCGTACTACACGATCAACGTCGCGTCGCCGAACAACCGGATCAGGATCCCGAGCCGCAAGCTGCTCGACCAGCAACTCCAGGCGGCCGCGAAGATCGGGGCGAAGGGCCTGATCGTGCACGGCGGGCACGTGACCGCGGGCACCGATCCGGCCGAGGGCTACGACAGCTGGCGCAAGGCAGTCGAGCGCATCGACCGCCCGGTGCCGATGCTGATCGAGAACACCGCCGGCGGCGAGGGCGCCATGGCCCGCGGCTTCGACGCGCTCGCGCGGCTCTGGGATGCCATCGCCGGGGCCGACGACAGCAACGTCGGTTTCTGCCTCGACACGTGCCACGCCTACTCCTCCGGCGAGGAACTCGGCGGGATCGCCGACCGGGTCAAGGCCATCACCGGCCGGATCGACCTCATCCACTGCAACAACTCGCGGGACGAGTTCGGCTCGGGCCGCGACCGGCACGCGTCAGTGGAATCGGGCACGATCGACCCGGCCGAACTTGTCGACGTGATCAGGTCGGCCGGCGCGACGGCGATCTGCGAGACGCCCGACCCGGGCGCCGACCTGCGCTGGCTCCGAACTCAGCTCGACTGACCTGTCGCTGCATAACAGTCGCTGCATAACAGAGGGCGCTGCGTCAGGAGCGGGCGCTAGGTGAGCAGGACCAGGCGTTCGATCTTCGCCAGGCTCGTCTGATACAAGACGATCGTCCGCGCCGCCACTGATCCGGCGGCCGTCACCTGGGCCGCCGTGGTTTTCGCCTTGTCACCCGCGGTGCCGGCCGGGAGCGTGTTGCACGGCCCTGGCAGCGTGCAACTCGGTGACGGGCTCGGCGAGGGGCTCGGGCTCTGGTTGCACTGACCCGGCGGGAAGCACGTCGGGGTCGGATTCGGCGTCGGGTTGGTGCAGTTCTGCTGACCCTGGAACGAGCACGTCGGGGTCGGCGTCGGGTTGGTGCCGGGGCACGGCTGGCCGAAGAAGCGGCCGCCGTGGCACTTGACCGGCTTGCAGTTCTGGGTCTGGCCGAACTTGCAGAACTGCAGCTTGGGCTTGACCGGCTTGGCCTGGATCCAGGGCACGAACGGATAGCCGTTGGTAGTCGGGAAGACCTGGTCCACCTGCTGATAGCTGGTGGTCGGGAACTCGTTGGTGAAGAACGCGTTCCAGATGCTGGCCGGCCACGCGCCACCCAGCGAGCCCCGCATCCCGCTCGGCGTGTACGGCAGCTGGTTGAGGACTTCCTTCGCGATACCCGGGTCGTTGGCGTAGAGGTCGACGGCCATCGCCTGCTGCTTCGGCACGCCGCCGACGAACCACGCGTCGAACGTGGTGTCGCCGTTACCGATGGTGCCCGTCTTGGCGATGATGCCGCCCGGGTGGTAGGTCACGGTACCCATCGCCGTCGCCCCGGCCATGTTGTTGTCGAACGAGAGGGCCCAGTCGACATCCGCGGCCCCGGCCGCGCTGAGCACCTGGCGCGTCGCGACGACGACCTTCGGCGGCTGGTGGGTCGCGCTCGTGATCGAGGCGATGACGTGCGGCATGTGCCACATGCCGTCATCGGCCAGCGTCGCCATCATCGATGCCTGCTCGATCGGGGTCAGCGGCGCCTGGCCCAGGGCGACCTGCGGCGAGCCAGGAGATCCGTTCGCCAAGGCGGCCTGGCTGTAGAGCCCCTGCTTCGGGCTGTACTGCGTCTGGATGCCGTTCTGCCCGTTGAAGTCGTTGCAGTGCTGGAGTATCTGGGCGTAGGTGACGCCCGCCTTGTCGGCCGCCTGGCACCCGGTGGGGTACAGGAACGGATTGCCGCCGACGCCCATCGCCCCGGCCATGTTGATCACGGCGGTGATCCCGTCCCGGTGCGCGAGGTCCATGAACGCCGGGTCGGAGGAGGTCGCCGTCGCGACGTTGACCGCGAGCGCCGTGCACACGCTCGCGCTGTCGCAGCCAGCCTTGATCTTGGCGTAGTACGTCCCGTTCGGCGCGTCGAAACTCGTCGGCGTGATGTTGGTCGCGCCCGGCACCGGACCAGTGACCGACAGCGCCAGTTCCATGGCCTTGGTATCGGACGATTTAGTCGGGATGTACATCGGCACGATGCCGTTCAGTTTGCTCGTGAACACGTTCATGTTCTCGTTCACCGCGGTCGCGAGCACGTACGGCTTGAACGACGAGCCGACCTCCTGCGGTACTTCCGCGGAGTTGATCTCGCAGTCGACCCGGTTGCACTTCTTGGTGCTCGACAGGAAGCCCGGCCCGCCGTAGATCGCGGTGATGGCCCCGGTCTTCGGGTCGATGAGCGCGGCGCCGAAGTGGTCATAGTTATGCAGCGTGCTACCCGCGCCGAGGGCCGCCTGCTGCTTCAGGACCGCCTTCTCCTGGGCCACGGCCCGCGCCAGCGCCCGGATCTTCGGCATGCTGAACGTCGTCTTGATCCGGTAGCCGCCGGTGGCGATCTGCTCCTCGGTCAGGCCGAGGCCGCCCATGGACTTCGGCGCTTCCAGCTGCTGCTTGACCATCGTCATGAGGTAGCCGTTGACGCCGGTGTACCCGGTCTGCTTGGGCGGGTTGTACTTGGGGAACACGGCGGTCGAAGCCTGCTGCAGCGGTGATGTTGCCGTCCCGGACCATGTTCTCCAGGACGTAGTGCCACCGCGTCTTCAGTGCCTGGTAGCCCGGGGCGTTCGGGTCGGGGCTCAGGAACCCCGGCGAGTTCGGCATCGCGGCGAGCACCGCCGCCTGCTCGAAGGTCAGCTGGTTCTTCTTGCCGCCCGCGGCGAGGTTGATGTTGAAGTAGTTCTGTGCCGCCGCGCCGACGCCGTCGGTCGTCGGCCCGAACGGCACGGTGTTGAGGTAGCTGGTGAGGATCCACTGCTTGGACCGCTTGTGCGCGAGCTTCATCGCGATGAAGATCTCTTTGAGCTTCGTGCCCGCGTTCTGGCCGGTGTTGACGCCCGCGTAGTAGTTCTTCGCGTACTGCATGGTGATCGTGGAGCCACCCTGCAGGTTGCCGCTGCCGAGGACGTCATCGTAGGCGGACCGCACCAGGCCGGTGATCGAGATGCCGCCCTCGTGCATGAAGTTGCGGTCCTCGGCCGCGATCATGGCGTCGTTCATGATCGGCGGTATCTGGCTCTCGGTGAGGATCTGCCGGTCGATGGTGGACCCGTTGAACGTGTCGAACACGCCCATCTGCTGGCCGCCGGCGAAGTAGACGGTCGAGGACGCCCAGTTAGCGGTCACCTCGGACACGGTCGGGATCGGCGTCTGCTCGTAGATGATGAAGATCGCCAGGGCCACGAGCAGCACGACGGCCGCGACGCCGCCGCCGATCAGGCCGAGGACCTTCTTCCAGGTCCAGTGCCGCCACCACTTGCCGCTGCGGACGTACCGCTTGAACCGCTGCCACCGGCCACCCGGCTGGCCGCCGCCAGGTCCGCCGTCATCCCAGCCGCCGCCGCGGCCGCCAGGTCCGCCCGTACCGCGCTGGATGGTGGCCGTACGGTTGCGGACCCCGTCCTGGATCCGGTCCCTGAGGGCGGTGCGCCCGGCACCCCGCTGGCCGCCGTCGTCATACCCGTGCGCGCCGCTGCCGTTCCCGTAGCGCGCCGTTCGCGCCGTTGCCGTTGGCGCCGTTCCCGTTGCCGTTGGCCCGGCGGGCGCCGCGGTAGCCGTTGCCACCCGCGCCGTTCTCCCGCCCGCCCTGGCTTCCGGCCCCGGTCCAGTCCGCGCCGTCGTCCGCGCCGCGAGGCCCGGCGGCGTGACGCCGGCCTGGACTGCCGCCGGGGGCACGGTCAGGGGCACGGTCGGCGCGCCCCATCGAGTCGCCCCAGAAGTTCTGATCCGTCGCGTCGTCAACGACCGGGGCGCGGCCCCGGTCGGGCACCGCGCCGCGGAACCGGTTCTTCAGGTCGTTGGCGGATGCGCCGAACCGGCCGGCGCCATTGGCCCTGGCGCTCCTCGTTCCCGCTCCGGCACCGGTGGCGCGGCGCGGCCGCTCATCGGGATAGCCGTTCCCGTTCGCATTGTCGTCCCGGCGCGAGCCGGCCGCCCGGCGCGAGCCCCGGCCCCGGCCGGTGCCGTTCGCCGACTGCCAGCCATCAGAGCGGGCGGGGCGGCCGTCGTCGGTCCGCCAGAAGCCCGCGTCGTCCCATGCCGACTCGATCGTCAGGCGCGCCGCGCCGGCCGGCGCTGGCATCGTCCTGCCAGTACGGCCCGGTCCAGTCTGGGTTGCTCACAAGACCTCGCTGGTCGGGGGGACTACGGCTGCCAGGGCGACCGGGTCGCCCGGCAACACACGTTACCTGGGGCTCTCGACCATCCCGGCATCTATTGCGCCTTATCCGCAACTACGGAGGGCTCAGGCGCCGCCGGTCGGGCTGCCTCACGACCAGCGATTCCTGAATTAGCCCTGGCCAGCTACTCGCTCGCCCTGGCCCGGCGACTACGCCGTGGAGTCGGCTCACCGGTGCCAAGCACGTACGAGGAGGCCAGGTGGTTCCAGGCACAACTTTGGCAGACCTCGACGACATAGACCTGGAACTCTGCATATTCCGTGGCCATTTCGTCCAGTTCTGGACCGCGCTTCACCCGGCCCTCATAGCGGCCGAGCTCGTCCCCGTAGACGTAGGTCACGTGGGTGAGCTTGGTGTTCCTGCAGATGGGACACGTGAGGTCGGTGGGCTCGCCGTGGAATTTGGCCGCCCGCAGCAGATACGGGTGCGCGTCGCATACGTCCGTCACGGTGGTACGGCCGGAGAGCACGGATGCGAGCGTCGCCCGCCGTGCCAGTCCGTAGTCGACCACCGAACGCCTCATGCCCGACAGGTTACGACGGAACTGGCCTGGACTGCAGACCTGGCCTGCTCCTGGCTCGCTCAGAGTCGATGTGACCAGGATCTCGCTGCCGCGACCTATAGGGCAGGCTTGCGCCACAACAAGCCTGCACGTATCGTTGTGATGTATCAACTCGATACATCGAGACGACATGTCGCGTCGATAGATAGCGTCCTCGTCCCGAATGTTAGCTCAAGTAGGGATTGGGAGGACAGGACGGGTATGAGCAACCAGCGAACTGGCGTGCTCGAGCTCGCTGTCCTCGGCATCCTGCACGAGACGCCGATGCACGGATACGAGCTCCGCAAGCGACTGAACTCGCTGCTGGGAGCCTTCCGCGCGTTCGGATACGGGTCGCTGTACCCGGCGCTGAAGGACATGCTGGCCAAGGGGCTGATCGCGGAGGACGTCGCTGATGGCGCCGGCCCGGCCCGGCCGCTGGACCGGCCCCGCCGCTCGAAGATCGTCTATCGGCTGACCGCCGAGGGCAAGGAGCGGCTGCAGGACCTCCTCGCGCAGTCCGGCCCGGCCTCCTGGGAGGACGACGGCTTCGGCGTTCACTTCGCGTTCTTCGGCCTCACCCAGGCCGACATCAGGTTGCGCATCCTGGAGGGCCGCCGCAGCAGGCTGGAGGAACGGCTTGAGGCGGTCCGCGCGGCCGCGACCCGGACCAGGGAGCGCGTCGACAGTTACACCCTCGAACTACAGCGGCACGGGCTCGAATCGGTCGAGCGCGAAGTCCGCTGGCTCAACGAGCTCATTGCCTCCGAGCGGCAGTCCGGCACCGAGCCGGGCGCTGCCGTGCCGCCGAGAGCGGACGGGGAAACCACAGAAGGCGGCGGGGCGACGGTCATCGTCTAGCCATCGCTGCGTCGCAAAAGATAAGGAGTGAATCCTCATGGGTTCGGTACGGGTAGCGATCGTGGGCGTCGGGAACTGCGCCAGTTCCCTGGTCCAGGGCGTTGAGTTCTACAAGGACGCCGACCCGGCGAGCCGGGTACCGGGCCTGATGCACGTCCAGTTCGGGCCTTACCACGTCAGTGACATCGAGTTCGCCGCCGCCTTTGACGTCGACGCCAAGAAGGTCGGCCGGGACATCGCCGAGGCGATCGTGGCGAGCGAGAACAACACGATCAAGATCTGTGACGTGCCCCCGACCGGCGTGACGGTGCAGCGCGGCCCGACGATGGACGGCCTTGGCGAGTACTACTCGGAGATCATCACCGAGTCGGACGACGCCCCGGTGGACGTGGTCCAGGTGCTGAAGGATGCACGCGCCGACGTACTCGTGTCCTATCTGCCCGTCGGCTCCGACCAGGCGGACAAGTTCTACGCGCAGTGCGCGATCGACGCGGGCGTCGCGTTCGTCAACGCGCTGCCGGTGTTCATCGCCTCCGACCCGGTGTGGGCGCAGAAGTTCACCGACGCGGGCGTGCCGATCGTCGGGGACGACATCAAGTCTCAGGTCGGCGCCACCATCACCCACCGCGTGCTGGCCAAGCTGTTCGAGGACCGCGGCGTCGAGTTGCTGCGCACCTACCAGCTCAACTTCGGCGGCAACATGGACTTCATGAACATGCTGGAGCGCAAGCGCCTGCAGTCCAAGAAGATCTCCAAGACCCAGTCGGTGACCTCACAGATCCCGCACGAGATGGCCAAGGCCGACGTGCACATCGGCCCGTCCGACCACGTGCCGTGGCTGGACGACCGCAAGTGGGCCTACGTCCGGCTGGAGGGCCGCTCGTTCGGTGACACCCCGCTGAACCTGGAGTACAAGCTCGAGGTCTGGGACTCGCCGAACTCGGCCGGCATCATCATCGACGCGGTCCGGGCCGCGAAGATCGCCAAGGACCGCGGCATCGGCGGCCCGATCCTGTCGCCGTCCTCGTACTTCATGAAGTCGCCGCCGGTCCAGTACAGCGACGACCAGGCCAGGGACGCGGTGGAGAAGTTCATCACCGGCGAACTGGACCGCTAGCGGCACCGCCCGCAGCACAGTGCTAAGGAGGTCCCCGCCCGCGCGGCGGGGGCCTCCTTCATGTCAGCCGGATTGTGGACAACCGGGTCTCACTCTGGCAACCGGAGGCTCTGCTGATGGCCGATATACCCAGGCTCGCCTGACGCCCAATAGGCTGGGCCCGTGTCTGTCCCGGACGGTCAGCCGACCGGACCGCCCGCCGGCCCGCCGCCGCCTGCCGGCCCGCCGCCTGCCGACGCGCCCCGGCCCGGCTCGTTCTGGCGCGATCTGCGGGTCGTGTGGGCCGAGCATGGTTTCCGGCGGCTGCTCTCGACCCGGCTGATCTCGCAGACTGGCGACGGCATCTTCACCGCCGGGGTCGGCACGTACGTGTTCTTCAACGCCACGACCTACCCGAACCCGGCGAAGGCCGCGGCCGCGTTCGCCGTGCTGTACGGGCCGTACTCACTGATCGGACCGTTCGCGGGCGTCTTCATCGACCGCTGGTCGCGGCGGCAGATCCTGAGCTACTCGGCCCTGCTGCGCTCCGCCTTCGTCGTGCTCACCGCCGGGTTGATGGCGATCGGCAATCTCGGGGTGCCGCTGTACATCGCCGTCCTGCTGGTGCTGGGCGTCAACCGGTTCTTCCTGGCCTCGCTGTCGGCCGCCTTGCCGCACGTGGTGGCCGGGGACAAGCTCGTGATGGGTAACTCCGTATCCCCTACGGCCGGCGGCACGCTGGCGGCGATCGGCGCCCTCGTCGGAGTCGGTGTGAACGCAGGCACCGGCGACACCGAGCGCGGTGCGGCGATCACGCTGCTGGTCGCCGGCGTCTGTTACGTCGCCGCCAGCCTGGTCGCCAGGACGATGCCGAAGGACTCGCTCGGCCCGGCCCGGCAGCCGGGCCAGCGCGCGCCGGGGCGGCTGCTGACCGAGCTGCGCATAGTCGCGGCCGGCCTGGCCAGCGGGGTGCGGTTCGTGGTGCGGCGCCGCGGGGCGGCGGCCGCACTGAGCGCGATCGGCGGCAACCGCTTCTGCTACGGCATCCTGTTCCTGATGTCGATCTTGCTGTACCGGAATTTCTTCTACCACGGCGCCAAGGCCAGCACGGCGGAGACGCACTTCGGCTACCTGGCCGCCGCCGGGGCCGTTGGCTATTTCCTCGCCGCGCTGCTCACGCCGCCGGTGACGAGGCGACTCAGCAAGCCGACCGTCATCGCCCTCGCCCTCGCCGCGAGCGCGGTGCTGATCGGGGTCCTCGGCCAGACCTTCGACCAGATCGCCTACATCTTCATGGCCTTCTGCCTGGGGCTGGCCGGGCAGGCCACCGCGATCTGCGCGACCACCGTGCTGCAGGAGCAGCTGCCCGATGACTACCGCGGCCGGGCCTTCTCCTACTACGACATGATGTTCAACATCACCTTCGCCGCGGGCGTGCTGATCTGCCTGCCGTTCATGCCGGCGAGCGGGAAATCCGCGGGGCTGATCGCGTTCGTCGCGATCGGTTATGCGGTCACGGCCGGCGGCTACTGGTGGCTCTCGCGTCAGTCCGCCGGACCGGTCGCTTCGGCCGCCGGACCGGACGGATCGGGCGGCGGAACCTCCAGGCCGGCCGACGCCGCCCAGACCAGCAACTCCTGAACCGCGCGCTCATGGTCCATCGGACCGTATTCCATCCGCAGCTCCAGCATGTGGTTGTAGGCCCGGCCGACGAGTGGCCCCGGCGCGATGCCCAGGATCCGCATGATCTCGGTGCCGTCCAGGTCCGGCCGGATCCTGGCCAGCTCCTCCTTCGCGGCCAGCACTTCGATCCGCGCCTCCAGGTCGTCGTAGGCGCGCTCCAGCCGCAGCGCCTTCGCCTTGTTCCTGGTGGTGCAGTCGGCCCGGGTCAGCGCGTGCAGCCGGGACAGCAGCGGGCCCGCGTCGGTGACGTACCTGCGCACCGCTGAGTCGGTCCACTCGCCATCGCCGTAGCCGTGGAACCGCAGGTGCAGCTCCACCAGCCGGGACACGTCGGCCACCACATCCTTGCTGTACTTCAGCTCAGACAGGCGCTTGCGGGCCATCTTCGCGCCCACCACCTCGTGATGATGGAACGCGACCCGCCCGCCCGGCAGTTGCTGGCGGGTACGCGGTTTGCCGATGTCATGCAGCAGGGCGGCCAGGCGCAGCACCAGGTCCTGGTCAAGGCCGTACCGCGACTCCAGGCCGATCGCCTGGTCCAGCACCGTGAGCGAGTGCTGGTAGACGTCCTTGTGCCGGTAGTGCTCGTCGGACTCCAGCCGCAGCTTCGGCACCTCCGGCAGCACCACGTCGGCGACGCCGGTGTCGACCAGCAGCGCGATGCCCGCGACCGGGCCGCCGGGCCGCGCCGAGATCAGCAGCTTCGACAGCTCGGCCGAGATTCGCTCGGCCGAGACCTTCGGCGGCGCCACCAGGCCGGCGAGGTCGGTCATGGCCGCCGCCGTCTCCGCCGTGACGGTCAGGCCGAGCTGGGCGGTGAACCGCGCCGCGCGCAGGATCCGGAGCGGGTCGTCGGTGAAGGACTCCTCCGGCCGCCCCGGTGTCCGCAGTACCCGGCGCTGCAACAGGTCGGCCAGGCCACCGTACGGATCCACCAGCTCATAGGCCGGCAGCCTGGCCGCCATCGCGTTGACGGTGAAATCCCGCCGGGCCAGATCATCGGCCAGCGACGTGCCGTACTCGACCACCGGCTTGCGGGATGTCCGGTCGTACCGCTCGCTACGGTAGGTGGTGATCTCGAACGTGGTCCGGTCCTTGCGCAGCCCGATGGTGCCGAACTCGATGCCGATCGTCCAGACCTGATCGGCCCAGCCCTCGACCAGTTCCAGGACCCGCTGCGGCGGGGCGTCCGTGGTCAGGTCGAGGTCTCCGGAAACGCGGTCGAGGAAGACGTCCCGGACCGGGCCGCCGACCAGGGCCAGCTCGTGCCCGGCGGCGGTGAAGATCTCGCCGAGCTCGGTGGCCGGTCGCGACACGCGGGCAAGCAGCGCCGCCGCAGCCTGCAGCTGGCGCTCGTTGAGCGGTTCTGGATCTGGCACGGGCATTGAGAGTAGGTCCTGCGCGTAACCTGAAGGTGGCCGGGGGCAGCCAGGAGTGACGCACCAGGATACTGCCCGTCCGGGGCGGCGGCCGCGGCGAAGCTTCGCGCCGGGCACTCAGCTCGCCGCAATACCATTCTCGGCAGCGGATTCAGGTCAGCACGAGAGCGATCGGCGGGTGAGGCAAGGTTTGACGAAGGCCCGCTTCGCCATTGCGGCCGCCCTCACGATCGGCGCGGTCACGCTGCCCGCCGCGCTGGTGCCCGCCCTCGCGGCCACCGTGAGCCCGGCGCGCGCCGCCGCGAAGACCCAGACCGCCGCGAAGACCCAGACCACGGCGAAGAGCCGGGCCGAGGTGCAGACCCAGGGCGACGGATCGCTGGTCAGCGTCGCGATCACGGGCATGACCCCACAGTGGGCGACCCCGAAGACAACGGTCACCGTCAAGGGGACCGTTACGAACACCTCAAAACAGTCGCTCACCGACCTGTTCGTCCAGCTCGACGCCTCGAACTCGGCCGTCAGCAGCGCGAGCGTGCTCACCCAGTACCTCGCCCAGCCCTACCAGCTCGCCTACAACCCCGTTACCAAGCAGCAGCGGATCTCCGGCACACTCAAGCCGGGCCAGTCCGCGCACTGGACGCTGAGCTTCAAGGCGAAGGCAGCCGGGCTGGCGACCTTTGGCGTCTACCCGGTGACCGCCCAGGTCAACACCGGTGTGGGTACGCTCCCGCTGACGCTGGGCCACGCCTACACGTTCCTGCCGTACGTCCCGGCTAGGCACACAAAGTTCGCCAAGTCGATCCCGGACCGCAAGCAGATTGCCTGGATCTGGCCGATGATCGACTACCCGCTGATCAGCCTGCCGGGGCAGCGGGTCTGCTCGGGCGGCCAGGTCACCGCCCTCGCGGCCAGCCTGGCCCGTGGCGGGCGGCTGGCCAGCCTGCTGGCGGCCGGTTCGCAATACACCGAGCAGGACCAGCTCACCTGGGCGGTTGACCCGGCGCTGCTGGAGGACGTCCGGTCCCTGTCGCGCTGCGAGAAGGCGCCCGGCGTGGCGAAGACGGCCAGTAAGTGGCTGGCCAGCTTCCAGGTCGGCACCAAGACCCAGCCGATGTTCGCGACGCCGTACGCGGACGTGGAGCTGACTCTGATCGGCGGCCACTCGGCCGACGTCCAGCGGGCGTTTTTCATCGGCCGCAAAGTCGCCGGAAAGATCCTCGACCGCGACCTGAACTCGACCGGCGACGGCAGCCAGATCACCGGCGCCGTCTGGCCGCCGAGCGGCACTGTGGACTCTTCCTCCGCCACGGACCTCGCCGCCCGCGAGCAGGTGCAGACACTGTTGCTGAACAGCAGCCTGGTCAGCTCGGGATCCGCAAACGTGCTCCAGACCAACACCGACGCCGGCACGGTCCGGGTGCTGCTGTATTCCGGCTCGCTGTATTCCACGCTCGGCGCCGCCACCAGCGCCCCCGGCTCGGGCTTCGCCGCCGCCCAGGATTACCTCGCGGAGACGGCGCTGCTGGCTCAGTCACGCACGTCGGGCCCGATCATCGTGGCGCCGCCGCGACGCTGGGCCCCCCCGGCCGGGCTGGCCACCGACCTGCTCGCCCGGACCGCGCAGGCGCCCTGGCTGAACCCGACCCAACTGCAGAGCCTCGACCAGCGGCCGGCCCGCAAGCTCACCCTGCCGTCGGCCATCCCGAGCGCGGAGCGCTTCAGCCGCAAGGTGGTGCGTCAGTTCGGCGTCGTGGATGGCCTGATCAACCAGATCAGCGCGATCCAGGCCACCAACCAGGGCTTCTACCTGACCTCGACCGCGCTGGAGTCGTCGGCCTGGCACGGCCTGACCCAGAAGATGCAACGGGCGCACATCACCCCGTTGGTCAAGTACCTGCACGCGCAGCAGGGTGGCGTCGCGGTGCGTGTGACCTCGCGCGTGATCCTCGGCGGGCTCAAGGGAATAGTGCCGGTCCTGATCGACAACCGGCTTGACTATGCGGTGAAGGTCCGCGTCGCCCTGCGCTGGCGGCAGCCGCCCGGCGGCGGCCTCAAGGTATCCCCGCCGGGCGGCCAGGGAGCGACCGCCAACGTCTCTGGCATCATCACGGTGCCGGCCAAGGGCCAGGAGCCAGTCCGGATCCGGGTGGAGGCGGCGCAGACCGGCTCGACTCTGCTCTCGGTGCGGCTGCTCACCCCGAAGTTCGCGCCGCTGCCGTCAAACGGGGCCGGCCAGAGCGTGACCGTGCAGGCCACCCAGTTCGGCAACGTCGCGATGATCATTCTCGCCGCCGTGCTCGGCCTGTTCGTGATCGCGTCGGCTATCCGGGGCGCCCGCCGCCGGGATCTCCCGCCGCCGGGCGATTCTGGGGCGGCCGGGCCGCCGGATCCGGATGCCGCGCAGGGGAGCGCGATCCAGCCCGAACCCGATACCGTCGTCCCTGAGCGCAGTGAGCTAGGAACAGCCGGTACGTCCGGGCTGTGACGAAGGAGACGGATTGACCAGTCAGCCGCCCGGCTCCGGCTGGAACGGCCGCGACCAGTCGGACTGGTACACCGGCCCGCTGTACTCCGACACGGGCTGGCACCTCGAGCTGTCCGAGCCCCCTGACGCTGCCTCGACGCAGCTGGGCCGGCCGTAGCCCGGGACAACCCGAGTACGAACCAGACCAGCCGTCCGGGCCGGCCGACGCTAGTAACTCCCCGTTCCGGTATGAGCAGCCCTTTGCTGGGAACGGGGACCGTTCCGCCCACCCGCGGGATTGGCGCGCGGACGACATTGGCCGGCCTAGCGACGTTGGCCAGCCGGACGACATGGCCGGTAGCGAGGTTGGCGGGCCGCAGGACCGGCCCGCAGGCGACGCGCGGCACGGCCGGGGCCGGACCCGACCTGGTGCCGGACTACCCGGAGAGCTCAAGCCCGCTCGCGCAGTACAGCCACCCGGTCGCGGGCCGGGAGCAGCGCCCCGCGGACTACCCGGAGAGCACGAGCCCGCTCGCCCGCTACAGCCACCCCGATCCGGTCACCTACCGGGACTTCCCGCAGGCCAGGGGCGGCGTCCAGGACTATCAGCGGGACCTGTCAGAGCTGGCACCGCCGGTGCCGGCGCCTGCGCTGCAACCGGAATTCCAGCCGGAACCGCGATCTCCGGCCGCGGCCGCTCCGGCCGCAGCGCCGCGACCCGGCCGTGCCGCCGAACCCGACGCTGGCCCTGTCGATGATGCCGGCCCCGTACGCGTCTGAGGCCAGCCCGGCCGATCCGCTGCCCGGCGAGATCACCGGCATCGGCGCGATCTCCGTGGTGCGGTCTTCCAGCGTGATGGCGGTCGGCACGCTCGGCTCCAGGGCGACCGGGGTGCTGCGGACGACGGCGCAGTCAGTCGCGCTCGGCGCGCTGCCGGTCGCGCGCGCCTACAACCTGTCCAACACGCTGCCGAACGTCGTCTACAACCTCGCCCTCGGCGGCATCCTGACCAGCGTGATCGTGCCGCTGATCATCAACGCGAAGCGGCGCGAGGCGGACCACGGCCAGGCCTACGAGCAGCGAATGTTCACGCTGGTCACGGCGTTGCTGTTCGGCATCACCGTGGTCGCGACGCTGGCGGTGGTGCCGATCGTGGACCTGTACAGCGGCCGCGCGGTCACCGGCAACGTGCACCACCTGGCCGTGATCTTCGCGTTCTTCTTCATCCCGCAGATCTTCTTCTACGGGGTCAGCTCGCTGATCGGCGCCGTCCTGAACAGCCGCGGCAGCTTCGCGGCGCCGATGTGGACGCCGATCGTCAACAACGTCGTCGTGATCGCGGTGCTTGGCCTCTTCGTCGCCGTGGTCGGCCTGCACAAGAGCGTGGTCACGGTCAGCGGCGGTGACCTGGTCCTGCTGGGCCTCGGCACGACGCTCGGAATCGTCGCCCAGACGGCGGCGCTGCTGCCGGCCCTGCGCAAGGCCGGTTTCCGCTGGCAGCCGCGGACCGACTTCCACCGGGCCGAAGTGACCGAGATCGGCCGGATGGCCGGCTGGATGTTCTGCTACATCGGCGCGACCCAGGTCGCGTTCCTGGTGACCACCAAGATCGCTAACAACTACGGGCCCGGCTACACCTACTACCAGTACGCGTGGTTGCTCTTCCAGCTGCCGTACGCGGTCGTCGGCATCTCGGTGATCACCGCGCTGCTGCCGCGGATGAGCGCGCACGCGGCCGAGAGCCGGCTCGCCCTGGTCCGGGAGGACTTCTCGACCGGCATCCGGCTGTCCGCCGCGATCGTGGTGCCGAGCTCGCTGGTCCTCGCCGTGCTCGGCCCGGCGCTGGCCATCCTGGTGCTGGCGTACGGCCGGATGACGCCGCCCCAGGGGCACGACATCGGCATCGTGTTCGCTGTGTTCTGCCTGGGCCTGCTGCCGTACATGATCTTCCAGCTGCAGTTGCGCGTCTTCTACGCGCTGCACGACAGCAAGACGCCCGCGCTCATCGGCCTGGCGACGATGTCGGTCAACATCGCGGCCAACGTGGTGGCCTCGCACGTCCTCCCCCCGGCCCACCTGATCGCGGGCCTCGGGGTCGGATTCGGGCTGGCGAACCTTCTCGGCATGATCGTCTCCTGGCGCATCCTCAGCCGCCGCATGGACGGGCTCGACGGCCTGGCGATCAGCAGCTCCGTCGGCCGGATGTACGCCGCGACCGTGCCCGCCGCGCTGCTCGCGCTGTTCGTCAGCCTGCTGGTGCACAACATCGTGTCCGGTCCGCACGTCGCGGCGGTGCTCATCCTCGTGCTCGGCGGCGGTGGCGCGGTGCTGGTCTACGTCCTGTTCGCGCGCTCGCTCCGGGTCGCCGAACTGACCGGTCTGAGCCGGTCGGCCCTGTCCAGGCTGGGCCGGTGACGCCAGGCCGGAAGGGCCGGCCGGATGGTAACTCCAGGTAACGGGATTGCGCCACCCTGTCCACATGCCTGCCAGCAGGTATCATCGCCCCCTAGCATGGGGGGAAGCATCATTGTCGTATCTGGGAGCCTTGAGCACCTACGGCCGCGAGAGGAGGTTCGAGGGTCGGCGCCTTTGAATCCTGACAAATGAGCACGTACACGTCAGAACCTGGTACCAGGCTTGGCGGCCGGTACCGCCTTGAGGACCGGCTGGCCGCGTCTGGTGGCTGGTCTGCCTGGAAGGCGATCGACGAGATCCTCGCCCGGCCGGTCAGTGTCATCACGTTCGCGTCCGGATTCCCCCGGCTGCAGGAGGTCGTCACCGCGGCCAGGGCCGCCAGCAGGCTGACCGACACCAGGCTCACCCAGGTATTCGACGTCGAGGACAGCTGGGAGCACCCCTACATCGTGCTGGAGTGGCCGGTCGGGGACACCTTGACCGACCTGCTGGTCTCCGGCAGGCTCGAGGCACCGACCGGGGTCAGGATCGTCTCCGAGGTGGCCTCGGCCATCGCCGGCGCGCACGCCGCCGGCATCGCCCATCTGTGCCTTCTGCCCGAAGCGGTCCGCTGGACGACCGGCGGCGGTCTGAAGCTGACGGGCCTCGGTATCGACGCCGCGCTCGCCGGGATTTCCGCCGAAGACCCCGAGCTGACCGACACCAGGGGCATGGGCAGCCTGCTCTACGCGGTGCTGACCGGGATGTGGCCGGGTACCGACCACCCCTATCTGCCGGCCGCGCCGCTGGCCGACGGGCAGTTGCGGCGGCCGCGACAGGTCCGCGCTGGCGTTCCCGGCGCCCTGGACGACATCACCTGCCGCGCGCTCGGCCTGGCCGGGCGGGACGCCGAGCCGTTCACCTCGACCCGGGAACTGGCCCAGGCGCTGGTCGCCGTCATCCCGCCGACGCCGATCCCGCCTGCCCTGGCGCAGGCCAGGCGCGAAGCCACTCGCGCGCCGACCCGCCGGGAGACCCGGCAGGAGACCCGCCAGGTCCAGCGCGCCGACGCTGGCCCGGCCGCCCCGTACGACGACTGGGACTCCGATCGCCCGCCCGCGACCGAACGCCGGCCGGTGCCCGCCCGCGACCAGACCGGGCGCCGTGGCAGCCGGGTGGCGGTGGTTGCCGTGATTGCCCTGGTCGCGATCGTGGGCCTCAGCGCCGCGGCCTTCAAGTACTTCGACAAGCCGCACTCGGGCCACCCGGCGGGCGGACACTCCAGCACGCACACGACCACCCCGGTGGCTCAGACGGTCATCCTGAAGCCGCAATCTGCCAGCGGGTTCGACGCGCTCCACACTTCGAGCCAGGACCCGACCGACGAGAACTCGAGTCAGGCCCCGAACCTGGTCAACGGCAACCCGGCCGGGTGGGCGACGCAGCACTACTACGGCAGCTCGAAATTCGGCAACCTCAAGTCGGGTAGCGGCCTGATCCTCGACATGGGTCAGTCGGTCAAGATCAGCTCGGTCACGATCAAGTTCGGGGATGTGCCGGGGACCGTCGCCGAGCTGAAGGTGGGCGACTCAAGCACCCGCAGCGCGGCCAACGAGGAGTCGATGACGACCGTCGCGGGCCCCGCCAGCGTGGTCGGCACGCACACCTTCACGATCGCCAAGCCAGTCGCTGGCCAGTACCTGGTCGTCTGGTTGACTAACCTGCCGCCCGTCCCGCATGCCCACGGTCAGTACATGGCCCAGGTCTTCACTATCATGATCCGCGGTACCGACTGACGGCCTGCCGGGCTGCATCTGGTGCCGTCCCGCCGGGGGGAGGGGATCTGCCACGGAGCCTGACAACAAGGCTGCCGGCAGCAGTTTCCTGCCCGAGCCCCGGCGGCCCGCGGACAACAAGACCCGCGGCAACGAGCCTTCTGATGCCGATCTGCTCCAGGCACACATCGACGGCGACCCGGAAGCGTTCGGCAAGCTCTTCGCGCGCCACCGGGACCGGTTGTGGGCGGTGGCGATCCGCACCCTCGGAGACCCGGAGGAAGCCGCCGACGCGCTCCAGGACGCGATGATCTCGGCGTTCCGGCGAGCCGGGAGCTTCCGGGGTGATTCGGCGGTCACCACGTGGCTGCACCGTATCGTCGTGAACGCGGCGCTGGACCGGATGCGCAGGCGGTCGGCCCGGCCGACCATCGGGGGCGGCGACGAAGAAGTGCTCGACAGCCTCGCCAGCGGCCGCTCGCCGGTGTCGGACCCGTCCGGCGCCACCGATACCCAGCTCGACGTCCAGGACGCGCTCCGGCACCTGGTGCCCGATCAGCAGGCGGCGCTCGTCCTGGTGGACATGCTGGGTTACTCCGTAGCGGACGCCGCCGCGGTGCTCGGCGTGTCCGAGGGCACGGTGAAGAGCCGGGCCGCCAGGGGCCGCGCGCGCCTGCTCCCCCGGCTCGCGCATCTGCGCCCGGCCGGTCCCGCCGAGCGCGAATCGGGGAACCGATCGGCGAGCCCGCGCGTCCTACCTGCACAGGAGGGGGGTGAGGACGCGCCATGATCAGGCACGCGAGCCTGGACGACCTGGCCAGCTTCATCGAGGGCGTGCTGAAGCCGCGCAAGTCCGGCCGGATCGCCTCGCACCTCGCCGCGTGCTCGCTGTGCACCGGCCACGTGCAGGATCTCCAGCAGGTGCCGGTCATGCTGGCGAATGTCGCGTATCCCCCCATCCCGGATGCCCTGTCGGGCCGGATCGAGATGGCGATCGCCGCCGAATCGGTCACCAGGGTCACCGTCAGCTCGGACGGCGGTCAGCCGGTCACGACCGAACACAGCTCGAGCCGGACGGTCACGGCCGGGGTTGTGTCCGGCGAGGCCAGCCGCCGCGACCTGCCCGGCCGTCGGCGCCGTCTTCGACGCCGGGGCTGGCGGATGCCCGGCTTCTCCTCGCCGCTGGCCGGGTCGCTCGCCGCGGTCGGCGCCGCGGTCGTGATCGCCGGCGGCGGCTACGAGATCGCGTCGCACCTCGGCGGCACCACCGCTGCCCCGGCCGGCACGTCCGCGCAGGCCCCGTTCAACGCGTCCGGCGGGGCGGCGAGCCGGGCGGCCTCCGGACTCGTCAACGGTCCGGAGTTGCAGCTCCGGAACACCACTGTCCCTTCTGTAGTGACAAAGACCGATTTCATCCCCGATCAGCTTCAGACCCAGGCCGAGGCCGCGCTGCACACCGCGCGCGCCACCAGGATCAATGCCGCGCAGGGCGACCTGACTAGCCCGCTCCCCATGGCCAGCGGCGCGGCGCCCAGCAGCGTCGGCCAGCTGACCAAGTGCGTCAGCCACGTCGCGGCCGGACAGAAACGTCCTGCTGGTCGACCTCGCCTACTACCAGGGCAAGCACGCCACGATCATCGTGGTCGGCACTGCGCCCAACGGCCCCGGCACCATCTACGCGGTCGGCGGCGGCTGCTCGGCGTCGGATAAGGACATATTGGCCCAGCGGCCGCTGCCGTCGCCGTCCCGCTGACGCGGTGGCGATGACTGGCCGGCCCGGCTCCGGGTAGCCACCTCCGGGCCTGGCTGACGGGCGCGCAGCAGGCCCGGACCGCTACCATCCGGGGTTGACCCTGGTGGGAATCTCCGCGCCTGCCTGGTGGTTGATGCCGGTGCTAGCCGAGAGGGGCAGGACACAAGTGGCCGAAGTTCGGGACGTCATCATCATCGGATCGGGGCCTGCGGGCTATACCGCCGCTCTGTACGCCGGCCGGGCGCGGCTGCGCCCGCTGGTGTTTGAGGGCTCGGTCACATCCGGTGGTGCGCTGATGAACACCACGGACGTGGAGAACTTCCCCGGCTTCCCCGACGGCGTCCTCGGGCCCGATCTGATGGATCACCTGCGCAAGCAGGCTGAGCGGTTCGGCGCCGAACTGGTTGCCGACGACGTGACCGAGGTGGACCTGAAGGCCACCCCGAAGGTCGTCCAGGTCGACCAGGACACCTACCTGGCCAAGACGGTCATCATCGCCTCCGGGTCGGCCTACCGCGAGCTAGGTGTCGAGGGCGAGAAGCGGCTGTCGGGACACGGGGTGTCCTGGTGTGCCACCTGTGACGGCTTCTTCTTCCGCGAGCAGGACATCGCCGTCATCGGCGGTGGCGACTCGGCAATGGAGGAGGCCACGTTCCTCACCCGGTTCGCGAAGTCGGTGACGATCGTGCACCGGCGCGACACGCTGCGCGCGTCGCGGATTATGCAGGACCGCGCGCTCGGCAACCCTAAGATCAAGTTCGCCTGGGACAGCGAGGTGGCTGAGGTACTCGGCGAGGACCGGGTCACCGGGCTGCGGCTGCGCAATCTGCGCACCGGCGAGGAGAGCACGCTGCCGGTCGGAGGCATGTTCGTGGCCATCGGGCACGACCCGCGCAGCGAGCTGTTCACGGGCCAGCTCGAGACCGACGAGGATGGCTACCTGGTCGTAGACAGCCCCTCCACCCGCACGGCGATCGACGGCGTCTTCGCCGCGGGTGATGTCGTGGACCGCACCTACCGGCAGGCGATCACCGCGGCCGGCACGGGCTGCGCGGCAGCTCTCGACGCCGAGCGCTGGCTGGCTGATCACGAGGACTGACCGGCTGGCCGGAGATAGCAAGCTGGCCGCCGCGGACCGCGGCGGCGAGGATCACAGAAACGGAAGGAAGTCCTGGACGTGGGCGCAACCAAGGCAGTAACCGACGCGACCTTCGAGGCCGAGGTACTGCAGGCGAGCAAGCCAGTCGTCGTCGACTACTGGGCCGAGTGGTGCGGGCCGTGCCGTCAGGTGGCGCCGGTACTGGAGGAGATCGCCACCGAGCACGGCGACAAGATCGACGTCGTCAAGCTCAACGTGGATGAGAACCCCGGCACCGCGCAGCGCTACGGGATCATGAACATCCCGACCCTGACCGTCTTCCAGAACGGCGAGAAGGTCAAGGAGATCGTGGGCGCCCGGCCGAAGTCCGCGCTGCTGCGCGAGCTGGCCGAGTTCATCTGAGCCCTGCTCTCAGCCGCCTGCCGCAGACCGAGCGCATCCCGCCGGGCCTGCGGCAGGCGGACGCCGCTCGCTGGGCCTGCGCCAGGCGCGGCTCAGCGACCGTAGACGGCCACATTGGCAACAGCGGCGCCGCCAGCAGGCCTGACTGCCGCGATCGCGGCAATCAGAATCCCCACGACGTGCAGCGCCGTCACGGCGCCGTGCGCGGCGGATTGCCGCGCGTAGACGGCGGCTCAGGGGGTCTCGTGTCGTGGTCGGCCGGGATGGTTTCGCCGACCCGTTCGGCCATCTCTGGCTGGTCGGCGACCGGTCGCCGCTGCGGTCCGCGGTAGCGCGCCGCTCAGGAACCTCAGGCGAGCCGGAGCGCGCGCTCGGGCGACATGGAGCCGAGTAGCCGCTCCAGGGCGACCTCGACGTCCTCACGCCAGGACAGCGCCGTCTTCAACTCCAGCCGCAGCCGCGGGTAGCGGGCGTGCGGCCGGACGGTCTTGAAGCCGACCGCCAGCAGGTAGTCGGCCGGCACGACGCAGGACGGCGCGGTCCATTTCACGTCACCGAAGGCCTCGATGGCCCGGATGCCGCGCCGGGTGAGGTCCTTGGCCAGTCCCTGCACCAGCATCCGGCCCAGGCCGCCGCCGGCGAACTCGGACATGACGTGAGCGGTCATCAGGAGCACGGCATCGGCGCTGACCGGGCTCGTCGGGAACGTCACGCAGCGCGGTGAGTAGCTGGGCGGGGCGTAGGTCATGTACCCGGCGGGCACGCCGTCGACGTAGATGATCTTGCCGCAGCTGCCCCACTCCAGCAGGACCGAGGAGATCCAGGCTTCCTTCTCCAGGGCCGGATCGCCGAGCTCCAGGGCCCGGGCCTGACCCACCGGGTCAAGCTCCCAGAAAACGCACTTGCGGCAGCGCACCGGGAGGTCGTCAAGATTGTCGAGGGTGATGCTCGCTAGACGGCGCGACACGTTGACACCCCTGCGACTCGGCGTGATTGCACCCGGCCGTCGGTAACGGCCAGCAGCCAGCGGAACGCGCCCGCGCGGTCCCGGCCTGCTAGGGCCATCGTACCCGGGAAGGTTCGCCGCAGTCCTGCCGACGGATTGTTCAGTCAGGCTTCATTACGGAAACTCACAGCTGTGGTTTCACGTGAATCATGACCGCGCGGCGACGTCGGCGAGGAGGGCGTCGACGTCTTCCTCGCTCGTGTCGTACGCCGTCATGAGGCGGACCACGCAGCGCCCGTTCGGACCGCCGGACCAGACGTGGCTGGTCCAGTTTGCTTCGAGCGCCTCAGCGAGGTCGGTCCGGATGTCGGCGAAGACCCCGTTGCTTTCCATCGGGTACGCCAGATGGACGTCGGGGACGTCGTTCAGACCGGCCGCCAGCCGGGCGGCCATGGCGTTGGCCCGGCGGGCGTTCTGCAGCCAGACGTCGTCCTCAAGCAGCCCGATCACCTGAGCGGACAGGAACCGCATCTTGGAGCTGAGCTGCATCTGCTGCTTGCGCAGGTACGGCGCGGCCTCCTCCGCGAGCCCTTCGGTCATCACGAGGACCCCCTCGACTCCCAGCGCGCCGTTCTTGGTGCCACCGAAGCTCAGCACGTCGGCGCAGGCCGCAATGTCGGCGAGCGTGCAGTCCAGGTGAGCGACGGCGTTGGCGATCCTGGCGCCGTCGATGTACACGCGCAGCCCCTCGCCGGCGCAGAAGTCCTGGAGGGATTTCAGCTCGGTGAGCGAGTAGCAGGTGCCGAGCTCGGTCACCTGCGCGATCTGCACGACCCTGGCCTGCACCCGGTGCTCATCGCCGCGCCCGGTAAGCCGGGTCGCGATGAGCTCGGGGGTGAGCTTGCCGTCCGGCGTGCCGACGGTCAGCAGCTTGGTGCCGAGAATGCGCTCGGCCGCACCACACTCATCGACGTTCAGGTGCGACGTCTCCGCGCAGATGACGCCCTCGTATGGCCGCAGCAGCAGGCTGATGCCGAGCACGTTCGCGGCCGTGCCGTTGAACACGAGGAACGCCTGAGCCGCGCCCGCCTGCGCGCAGAGGAGTTCGTTCGCCCGCCGGGAGGTGTCGTCGTCGCCGTACGCGATGGCGTCACCGGCGCTGGCGCGCGCAACCGCGGCCAGCACGGCCGGGTGCACACCGGCGTGGTTGTCGCTTCCAAAGCTCTTATGTGTGGGGTTTGGCACGAGCCAGAGCCTAGCGGCGCGGGCAGTCGGGACCGCAAGGAGCGCCGGCTTAGCTCCGGCGGCCCGGGCTGAGATCGGCGGACATCGTGCGGACGATCCGCTCCAGATCCTCCAGCGTGGCGAACTCGACCACGATCTTGCCCTTGCGCTGTCCGAGCTCCACCTTCACCCGAGTCTCGAACACGTCCGAGAGCCGGTCCGCCAGATCCTTCAGCCCGGGCGCGACCGGGGCCCTGCTGCCGGGTGCTCGGGGCGCCTTTGCCGGGCGGACGCCGAGCGCGACGAGTTCCTCCACCGCCCGGACCGAAAGACCCTCCGCCACTATCCGGTGGGCCAGCTGTTCCTGGCTGACCGGATCCTCTACGCCCAGCAGGGCCCGCGCGTGCCCGGCGCTCAGCACGCCGGCCGCGACCCGCTTTTGCACCGCGGGCGGGAGGTTCAGCAGCCTGATCGTGTTCGAGATGTGCGGCCTCGACCGGCCGACGCGCCGGGCCAGCTCCTCGTGGGTGGCGGCGAAGTCGTCGAGAAGCTGCTGGTAAGCCGCTGCCTCTTCGAGCGGGTTGAGCTGCTCCCGGTGCAGGTTCTCGATCAGGGCGTCTCTGAGCATGTCGTCGTCGGAGGTATCGCGGACGATCGCCGGGATGACCTCCACGCCTGCCAGCTGGCTCGCGCGCCACCGGCGCTCGCCCATGATCAGCTCGTACCGGCCGGAGCCGAGCTTGCGCACGACCACCGGCTGCAGCAGCCCCACCGTGCCGATCGACTCGGCCAGCTCGGCGAGCGTGTCCTGGTCGAACACCTGCCGGGGCTGGCGCGCATTCGGCATGATCGCGCCGACCGGTACTTCCTCCAGGTAGGCGCCTTCGATCACGGCTGGCCCGTCCGGATCAGGCGCGGCGTACGGGTGGCCGCCCGGCAGATTCCCCCCGGCCGACCCGGCCCCCGGCATCGCCACCGACGCGGGCGGCCCGCTCGGGATCAGCGCGCCGAGTCCCTTGCCAAGACCGCGCTTAGGCTGCGGCATCTAACGCTCTCCTCGTCTCGGGGCACCCCGCCTGGACGACATCCGGCTCAACCTGCCACGGCCGCGCTGCGCTGGGCCAGCTCCCGCGCCGCTTCCAGGTACGCCAGCGCGCCGGTCGAGCCCGGGTCATACGTCATCACCGACTGGCCATAGCTCGGCGCCTCCGACACCCGGACACTGCGCGGGATCACCGAGCCGAGCACCACCGGGCCGAAATGCTCGCGGACCTCGTCGGCCACCTGGGACGCCAGCCGCGTCCTGGCGTCGAACATCGTCAGCAGGATCGTCGAGACCCCGAGCGTGGGGTTCAGATGGCTGCGGACCAGGTCCACCGTCCGCAGCAACTGCTCCAGCCCCTCCAGCGCGTAATACTCGCACTGGATCGGGATCAGCACCTCAGGCGCGGCTACGAGCGCGTTCACGGTCAGCAGGCCGAGTGACGGCGGGCAGTCGATGAAGATGTAGTCGAGGCCGGAGGCGTCGTACGCGGCGAGGGCCCGGGCGAGCCTGGCCTCCCTGGCGACCAGCGGCACGAGCTCGATTTCCGCACCCGCCAGGTCGATCGAGGCCGGCACGCAGTACAGCTCCTGGTAGCCGTCCACGTGCCGCACAACCGAGGCCAGCGGCATCCCGTCCACCAGCACGTTGTAGACCGAGGGCACGCCCGACCGGTGATCCACGTCCAGGGCCGTGGACGCGTTTCCCTGCGGGTCCAGATCGACCACCAGCACCCGCGCGCCGTGCATGGCCAGGCTCGCCGCGATGTTCACCGCCGACGTCGTCTTACCCACGCCGCCCTTCTGATTGGCGATCGTGATGATCCGGCAGGCGGGCGGCCGCGGCCAGACGCCGCCCGCCCGCGCCACCACCGCGGCCTGGGCGGCCCTGGCAATAGGCGTGTCCGCCACCGCATCCGGCGCGGATGGAATAGCCACCTGAACCTCGCTCTCGCCCACTCCGTAGCCAGCCTCGCTTACGTTAGCTGCGGTCGCGATCGTCCGCATCCCGGCTGAAGCCGGTGCTGCCGGGCCCGCTCTAACGGCTGACACCGCAGCAACCCCGGTCCCGACCGCCGCGGGAGCGACAGTCCCTGCCGCCCCGTCGGCGGAGTCGGCGTCCAGGGTCCGGGTCGTCGTGCCAGCGGCTCGGCTCCAGCCGACGGCCTCGACGGCCGGCTCAGCGGCGGACGGCCGGACGGCAGGCTCAGCGGTCGCCTCGGCACCGGCGGGCGCCAGCACCGTTTCACGTGAAACGGCCGCGAGGGCCGAGCGCAGTCTCGGTGGCCGTTCATGCGCCGCCCGATCGCCAGGCCAGCCCAGCCCGAGATGCTCCAAGACCGTGTCGGGCTCGGCCGCCCGCCCAGGCCACGCGCCACTCCGGCCAGCCCAGGCCCGGCCCCGAACTCCACTCCATGAGTCATTTCCTCCACGAGCCTGCGCAGCGCTCCAGCCAGCCCGCCGCCCCGGCTGTCAGCCGGCGCCTGCCCCGCCGCCCGCCAGACCCGGACCTTCGCTCGCGAACCGCCGCCGGGCCCGCGGCCGTTACGCCGGACCCCACGCTTACCTCGCCGGGCCGCGACCGTGAACATCACCACTGTCGCAGCACCCGGACCGGTCCCGCTACCTACCTGAGCCACGCGGGCATCAGTCACACCGAGCTCAGCCAGCTCGGTCGCCGCGTTGGCCAGCTCGGTCGCCGCCGAGCTTCCCTTCAGCGCCACAACCAAGCCGCCCGGCCGCGCAGCCCGGCGCACAGGCCCGCCAGCTTCGACAGCGGCGCCACCGCCCGCGCCGTCACCATGTCCGCGGCCAGTTCCCCGGCCAGCTCCTCGGCCCGGCCCCGGCGCACCTCCACATTCGCGAGGCCCAGCTCCGCGACGCACTCCTCCAGGAAGCCGACGCGCCGCGCCATCGGTTCGACGAGCGTCAGCCGGGCCGACGGAAGCAGGAGCGCCAGCACCACGCCCGGCAGCCCGGCACCCGAACCCACGTCCACGATCCAGCCGTCAGCTGGAGCAAGCGCCGCGATCGCCGCCGAGTTGAACAGGTGCCGGTCCCAGATCCGGCTCGTTTCAGCGGGTCCAATCAGACCACGCTCTACACCGGGCCCCGCCAGCAGTTCCGCGTACCGAATCGCGGCCGGCAACGCAGCTCCGAAGACAACCGCGGCAGTAGCCGGGACTGGTCCCGGCACAGCGATCTGCGGCCCATGCTCCAACGGCACGTGTTCCCGCCGCACCGGCACCGGCGGCAGACACTGTCGCGGCTCCGGCTCCGGCGGCATCTGCTCCGACGGCACGGGCACGGGAAGGGGCAGAGGTCAGGCCGGCAGCACGACGACGCGCCGGTCCGGCTCCTCGCCCTCAGACTCGCTGCGCAGCCCGGCCGCCGCTACTGCGTCGTGCACGATCTTGCGCTCGAACGGGTTCATCGCCCACATCCGCTTCGGCTCCCCGGTGCGCCGCACTTCCTCCGCCGCGTCCTGGCCCGCCTCGGCCAGCTCAGCTCGCCGCCGCTGCCGGTAGCCGCCGACGTCCAGCATCATCCGGGTCCGGCTGCCCGTCTGCTTGTGCACCGCCAGCCGGGTCAGCTCCTGCAGAGCTTCCAGCACCTCGCCGCGCCGGCCGACAAGCTCATCAAGCGTCGCCCCCACGACCGAGACCACGGCCCGGTCGCCTTCGACATCCATGTCGATGTCGCCATCGAGGTCCGCTACGTCCAGCAGGCCCTCGATGTAGTCGGCGGCTATCTCGCCTTCGAATTCCAGGTCGGCTATCGAGGGCCCCTCGTCCGATCCGCCGTCGTCGGCACCGTTCTCGGCGCCATCCTGGGGCTCGAGGTCAAACTCGCCGGGCTCCGCGAGGTCGGTCACGCCGACGTCAGCTGACTGCCCGGCATCATGCGCCACCATGTCCTCCTGCTGGCTCATGCCAGGCCTCCCTCCGTCCGTGCCGTCACTCGCGCATCAACCCTGCCACAGGCAGCAGCTAGCGTTTGCCACTCCGCTTACTGCGACTCTGCCGCTGGGTCTGATGCCTCACGAGCTTAACGTCGGGTTCAGCCGGCGGCGGATCGGGCTCGGACCTGCCCTTCCCCAGTCGGCGCAGCATGCTGCTGCCCGCGCCAGAACCATTCGCAGTCCCGTTCGCCGCGCCGCGCGCGCCTGCGACCTTGCCGTTCGTGCGCTGGCCGCGAGCTGAGCCCGCCGGTGAGCGCGTTCGCCGTTGCGGTGCGGCCCTTCGGCGCCGGGGCGTCGTCCAGCGGCGCCGGCGGCGTGTACGGGTACCGGCGGCCGAGGATGTACTGCTGGCCCAGGGTCCAGAGGTTCGTCGTGCACCAGTACAGGACCAGACCGAACGGCCAGTACAGGCCGGTGAGGGCGAAGAACGGCATGATGTAGGTCATGTACTTCTGCGAGGACGCCATCGGGTTGTCCGGCGTCGCCGCGGGCATCATGCCGCGCTTTTGACTCTGCTTGATCGTCAGGTAGGTCGTCGCCATGCTGATCAGCACGGCGAGGAGGATTACGAGCTTCGCGTGCAGCGGCACGTGCAGGGTGCCGGTGAACAGCACCTTGTCGTACAGATGCGCCCCGAGGATCTTGGCGTGCACCGCGTTCTGCACCATCGACTCGGGCAGCCCGTACTTCGGGGTCGTGCCCGGCTTCCAGTCCGCGATCGCCCGCAGCACGCTGAACAGCGAGAAGAACAGCGGCAGCTGAAGCACGAACGGAAGACAGCCCATCAGCGGGTTGACGCCCGCCTCCTGGTACAGCTTCATCGTCTCTTGGTTCAGCGTCTGCTTGTCGTTTTTGTACTTCTTGCGCAGCGCCGCCATCTGTGGCTGCAATGACGACATCGCCCGCGTCGTGTGCATCTGCTTGATGAACAGCGGGACCATCAGCAGCCGCATGAACATGACCAGGATCACAATGGTGAGCGCCCAGGTCCAGCCACTCGACGGGCCGAAGATCGGCTCCAGCCCGTAGTAGATGTGCGTCAGCACCCAGCCGACTGCCTCATACAGGTAGTTCAGTGGGTTCACCCTGTTAGCTCCTAGCCCTTAGTTCAGCCGCAACTTCACAATCAGCAACGTCCGGCATCCCGTGCGTGCTTCCGCTCGCGCCAGATTCTTGCGCCCGCGCCGACCCTGGCACAAAGTCGAGCCCGCCCCGGTGGAACGGGTGGCACCTGCTCAGCCGCCGCAGCGCCAGCCACGATCCGCGCAGCGCGCCGTGCAACTGCACCGCTTCCAGCGCGTAGGCGCTGCACGAAGGGTAGAACCTGCACCTGGGCCCCAGCAGCGGGCTGACGAACTTGCGATAGCCAGTCAGGAGCAGCACCAGCACTCGTACGGCTGGCGATCCCGTCGTTTCTACGTCGTCTGAGTGTGCAACGCGTTCCGGCCTGACGGTCATCCGCTCGGCCTCCCACCCTGCCGCCGAAGCAAAGCTCCGATTACCAGGTCGAGGTCGGCGGCGAGATCCGCCTGGCAGGCCGTTGCCGCGCGCGGGCTCGCGCGCACTACCAGCAGGCTACCTCCGGGCAGCACCCCCAGATACCCGCGGGCCAGGTGCCGCAGCCGCCGGCGGACCCTATTGCGCACTACGGCCGTGCCCACCGCCCGGCTTACCACGAAGCCCACCAGCGGCCCGGTCCCGGACTCCGGCGCTACCAGCAGGTGCCCGGACACCAGCGACCGGCCCGCCCTGCTGCCGCGCCTGGTCGCCGACTCGAAATCCGCCCGCCGCCGCATCCGCGCCGATGCGGGAAGCATCGCCCGTGCCGCTGCCCGCGTGCGTCCTCAGACGCTGACGCGGGCGCGGCCCTTCCGGCGCCTGGCCGCGAGGACGGCCCGGCCGGCCCGGGTGCGCATGCGCAGCCGGAAGCCATGCGTCTTCGCCCGACGGCGGTTGTTCGGCTGGAACGTACGCTTGCTCACTGGGACTCCAGATGGCGGCAGGGTCTGCTTGCTCAGGTCTGTGGGTGCTCAAGACGGCATCATGAGGCCAGTTCCGATCGGAACGAGGCCGCGCTTAAGCCGCGCCGGGGTTACCGGACCTATACACGTTACGCGCCGGCCGGGGACGTGGTCAAACGCGCCGGGCGGCCCGCCGGATGGCGGCTAACCCGGCCGAACTGGGACTCGCGCCGGGCCGTTAGATCCCGATAGCATGCTCGGCCACCGAGTTCCACCCGCCGCCCCGCAGGACTGCCCGGTTTACCGAACGCACCGTGAACTACGGCCCTAGGCTGTGGACAAGCGGCCGCCGGAGACTGGTCCGGCACCAGCGGTAGCGCCCTCCGGTTGAGCGGACGGGCGGCCGACGGCCGCGCGGGACAAGCTGACCGGCCTTGCAACGTGCACATGCTGTGGAAAAACCTGTTGATCACATGTGGGGGACCCGGGTGACCGGCCAATGAGCGAAGACGACCTCGCGGACGTGTGGGCCCGATCCCTAGCCGATTTGGCCGGGATGCAGATCGAGCCGCACCAGCGGGCATGGCTCCAGTTGACCAGACCGCTCGGCCTGGTCGAGAACACCGCGCTCATCGCGGCCCCGAACGAATTCGTCAAGGAGCAGCTCGAAACGAGGCTCCGCGCCCTCATCACCAACGCGCTGTCCCGTGAGCTCGCCCGCAACATCCAGCTGGCCGTGACCGTCGACCCGGCCGCCACCGCCGAGCCGAGCCAGCCCGCCAGCCACCCCGTCGGCCGGACCGACATCGGCCGGACCGACAATGCCGACGACGACATCACCGGCCCGATCAACCTCGGCCCCGGCGCCCTGGCGGCCCCCCGGCAGCTGCCGAACGGCAACGGGCACGGCAACGGCTACGGCATCCCGGTCCAGCCAGGACCCGTCGAGCAGCCCGGCGCCAGTGACCTGGGGCACCAGCCGTTCCCACCCAGGGGCGCGGGCCTCAGCAGCCCGCACCTGGGCCGCGCCGAGCATGCCGCCGGACTCGACCTGCCCCTGCCGGGCCACAGTGACGACAGACGGGCAGCCGGGCTGCCGCCGCTGCATCAGGCGGGGACTGCCCACGTGCCCGGCCAGCCGGTGCCCCGGCCCGGCCAGGCGCGGCTGAACCCGAAGTACACCTTTGACACGTTCGTCATCGGGTCAAGCAACCGGTTCGCGCACGCGGCCGCCGTCGCCGTCGCCGAGGCACCCGCCAAGGCCTACAACCCGCTGTTCGTCTACGGCGACTCAGGCCTGGGCAAGACGCACCTGCTGCACGCCATCGGCCACTACGCGCAGAGCCTCTACCAGGGCCTCAAGGTCAGGTACGTCAGCTCGGAAGAATTCACCAACGACTTCATCAACATGATCCGCGACGGTAAGCAGGACGGCTTCCGCCGCCGCTACCGCGACGTGGACGTGCTCCTGGTCGACGACATCCAGTTCCTGGAGAACAAGGAAGGCACCCAGGAGGAGTTCTTCCACACGTTCAACACGCTGCACAACGCCAGCAAGCAGATCGTGATCTCCTCCGACCGGGCGCCCAAGCGCCTGGTGACGCTCGAAGACCGACTCCGCAGCCGGTTCGAGTGGGGTCTGCAGACCGACGTCCAGCCGCCCGAGCTGGAGACCCGGATCGCGATCCTGCGGAAGAAGGCGGTGCAGGACCGACTCAACGCGCCGCCGGAGGCGCTGGAGTACATCGCCAGCCGCATCTCCACCAACATCCGCGAGCTCGAGGGTGCGCTGATCCGGGTCACGGCGTTCGCCAGCCTGAACCGGCAGTCGGTCGACCTCCAGCTCGCCGAGTTCGTGCTCAAGGACCTCATCCCCGATTCCCACGGGCCCGAGATCACCGCGGCGACCATCATGGGCCAGACCGCCGCCTACTTCGGCCTGTCTATCGAGGACCTGTGCGGCACCTCGCGGTCACGCGTGCTGGTGACGGCGCGCCAGATCGGCATGTACCTGTGCCGTGAGCTCACCGAGATGTCGCTGCCGAAGATCGGCCAGGTGTTCGGCGGCCGCGATCACACCACGGTCATGCACGCAGACAAGAAGATCCGCGCCCTGATGGCCGAGCGCCGCGCCATCTACAACCAGGTGACCGAGCTCACCAACCGGATCAAGCAGCAGGCACTGTCGGGGTGAGGACAGTCCGGATGAGCACTGTCGGGCCGGGCTCGGGTGACCTGATCGCGGGCGCGATCGGCGCTGGCACGCCCCCAAACGCCGCCCCGCACGCAATGCACGCACACAGGCTGTGGATAAGTCTGTGGATGTCCTGGGGGAACCAGCGGGAAAACTCCGGACATCCGGGGGGTAACGCGGGGGTAACCAGCAACGGTCGCGTCGGTCTCCACAGCCGGGCGGGCGCTGCACCCGGGTCAGCCACAGCGGCTGTGCATGGAAATCTGCACTCCGGCCTGGGCGGACGCCGGCTATCCCCAGGATCCACCGACCCTATGACGACTACCACTCTTTATTTCAGCGAGATCCACACTGCAAGAAGGCTCGCTCGCCGCACTGCCGACGCGGCCATGACCAGATTCAGAACAGGAGGGGACCGGTGAAGATCGTCCTCGAGCGTGACGTCCTCGCAGACGCAGTCGCCTGGACCGCCCGTGCCCTGCCCGCCCGCCCGGCTGTCCCGGTGCTCGCTGGCATCAGGCTGCAGGCCGCGGACGACCTCGTGCTGTCCAGCTTCGACTACGACGTCTCCGCCCAGGCCACGGTGCCGGTCACGACCGATGAGGCGGGCAGCGCCCTGGTCTCCGGCCGGCTGCTGGCGGAGATCAGCCGGAGCCTGCCCGCTAAGCCCGTCCACATCAGCGCGGAAGCCGGGCGGGCAGTGCTCACCTGCGGCAGCGCGACCTTCACCCTGCTGACGATGCCGGAGGAGGAGTACCCGGCGCTGCCCGAGATGCCGCCCGCGGCCGGCTCGATCGGCAGCGACGCGTTCGCCACCGCAGTCAGCCAGTCGGCGACCGCGGCCGGCCGGGACGACACGCTGCCCGCGCTCACCGGCGTGCGGATCGAGATCGACGGCGAGACCCTGACGCTGGTCTCCACCGACCGGTACCGGCTGGCCGTGCGGGAGCTCAAGTGGAGCCCGGCCCGGCCCGGCCTGACGGCCGCCGTGCTCGTTCCGGCCCGGGCCCTGTCCGACAGCGCGCGCACGATGACCAACGGCGCCGAGGTCGGCATCGCGCTGGCGTTGCCAGGTGAGGAAGGCGGCGCCGGCGACGGGATGATCGGCTTCGAGGGCGCCGGCCGGCGCACCACCACCCGGCTGCTCAGCGGCGAGTTCCCGCGCTACCAGTCGCTGCTGCCCTCGGCGGTGAACGCGGCCGCGCAGCTGTCCACCAGCCTGCTGGCGGAGTCGGTGAAGCGGGTTGCCCTCGTCGCCGAGCGGAACACCGCGGTGCGGCTCGCGTTCAGCGCCGGGCAGCTGATGCTCGAAGCGGGCACCGGCGACGAGGCCCAGGCCGAGGAGGTCATCGAGGCCGAGTTCGAGGGCGAGGACCTGTCGATCGCGTTCAATCCGCAGTACCTGCTCGACGGGCTGTCGGCCATCGACTCCGACACGGTGCGGATCTCGTTCACCGAGCCGGGCAAGCCAGCCCTGTTCACCGGCAAGCCCGGACCCGACGGCACGCCGGAGTTCCGGTACCTGCTGATGCCGATCCGCCTCGGCGGCTGAGCGCGCGAGCTGAGCGCGAGCTGAGCGGCAGGTTGAGCGGGAGGCCCAGCCGCCCGTGCCGCCCGCGCCGCCCGCCGCCTGGGCCGGTTAGCCGCTAATGTCAGCAGGCGTGCACCTGACCCGGCTGGCGCTGACCGACTTCCGCAGCTACGCGGTCGCCGACGTGACGCTGGAGCCAGGAGTGACGACCTTCACCGGCGCGAACGGCCAGGGCAAGACGAACCTGGTCGAGGCGGCCTGTTACGTCGCCACGTTCGCCAGCCACCGGGTGGCCACCGACGCGCCGCTCATCCGGCAGGGCGCGGAGCGGGCAATCTTGCGGGCCGGGATCCACTCGGCCGGCCGCGACAGCCTGGTAGAGATCGAGATCAATGCCGGCCGGGCCAACCGGGTCCGGCTGAACCGGACGCCGGCCCCGCGGCCGCGCGAGGTCATCGGCGTGCTGCGGTGCGTGCTGTTCGCGCCCGAGGACCTGGCCGTGGTGAAGGGCGACCCGGAGCAGCGCCGCCGCTATCTCGATGACCTGCTGGTCGCCAGCCGGCCGCGCTACGCCGGGGTCCGGGCCGACTACGAGCGGGTGCTGCGGCAGCGCAACGCGCTGCTGAAGTCGGCCAAGGCGCGCGGCGGCGTCCCGCCGAGCGCGATGGAGGTCTGGGACGACCACCTGATCGCGGCCGGCGCGGAACTCACCGCCGGACGATTGCGGCTGATCAGCGAGATCGAGCCGTTCCTTGGCCGCTGCTACAGCGCCGTGTCCGGGACCGAGCGGGACACAACTGTCCGGTACGTGCTCTCGGCCAGCAGGCAGGCCGGTTCGGCCGAGCTGCCCGCGGCCGCGGCTGGCCGCACCGTTGCGGTCGGCGCCGATGGCCTCGATGGCCTTGATCGGTCCGCCGGCGATCCCGGCGGAGGCGAACGAGCGTCGGCTGCGGCTGACCAGGCGGGCATCGCCGAGCTGCTGCGGGAGGCGCTCGCCGCCCGGCGCCGGGCCGAGCTGGAACGGGGCGTCAGCCTCGTCGGCCCGCACCGGGATGAGCTGGAGCTGCACATCGGCGGCCTGCCCGCGCGCGGGTACGCCAGTCACGGCGAGTCGTGGTCGCTGGCGCTCGCCCTGCGGCTGGCTGCCTATCAGCTGCTGCGCTCGGCCGGCGAGGATCCGGTACTCGTGCTGGACGACGTGTTCGCCGAGCTGGACAGCGAGCGCCGGGAGCGGCTGGCCGAGCTCGTCCGGGACGCGGACCAGGTGCTGGTGACGGCGGCGGTACCGCAGGATGTGCCGTCAGGCCTGTCCGGGATCAGGTACGAGGTCGCCGGGAGCGTGATCACCAGTGCCTGACCCGGCCGGACCCGGCGCCGGGGAGTCAGGCCGCGGTCGCCGGCCTGGCCGCGACAGCGAGCAGCAGCTGGCCAGGGCCCGCGAGGCACTGGCCGCGGCCAGGGCCGCGGCCGGAGCCCGCCCCGGCCGGCCACACCAGCGCCGGGCGACCGGCTCGGCCCAGCCACGGGGCGCGGGCGACACGCCCGGCTCGCACGCAGCGGATAACCCGTCCCCCGGCGCCGACGCGGATGGGGCGGCCGCTGCCCAGCGGGCCGATGTACCCGCGCAGCCGACGCGCGCGGCCAGGCGGGTCCGGCGCGACGACCCGCAGCAGCTGAGCTCCGCCATCGGCGGCCTGCTCAACGACGAGGGCTGGAACCTCGCCGCGGCCACCGGGTCCGTTTTCGGACGATGGGCGCAGATTGTCGGACCTGATCTCGCCGGGCACACCCGGCCGGACTCGCTCCGGGACGGCGAGCTGACGGTGCAGGCCGACTCGACCGCCTGGGCGACTCAGCTTCGCCTGCTTGCGGCCCAGCTGGTGCGCCGGCTGAACGCCGAGCTCGGCCCGGGCACGGTTCAGCGCGTCAAAGTCCGCGGGCCGGTAACGACAGACCGAAAACCGGGTGAATGGCGGGTCCGCGGCAGCCGCGGGCCACGTGACACGTACGGCTGAGTCTGGGCAGGTGCGCAGGTAAAATGGACGTGCGCACCAGGACACCCGTCAGCGGCGGGGGGAGCCGCGGGATTGGGCAGCAGTCCCGCACGAGTGTCCTGTTTCAGGAGGAGCTTCTACTTTGTCCTACGATGCACGTTCGATTACGGTCTTGGAAGGCCTTGAGGCCGTCCGCAAGCGGCCGGGCATGTATATCGGCTCGACCGGCGAGCGCGGTCTCCATCACCTTGTCCAGGAGGTTGTGGACAACGCGGTCGACGAGGCCCTGGCCGGGTTTGCCGACACCATCGAGGTAACTCTCCTGGCGGACGGCGGAGTTCGCGTCTACGACAACGGACGCGGCATCCCGGTCGATATCCATCCAGGCGAGAACCGGCCCGCGGTTGAGGTCGTGCTCACGACCCTGCACGCCGGCGGCAAGTTCGACAGCCAGTCCTACGCGGTGTCCGGCGGCCTGCACGGCGTCGGCGTCTCCGTCGTCAACGCGCTGTCCAGCCGGCTGGACGTCGAGATCATGAAGGACGGCTTCGTCTGGCGCCAGTCCTACGCCGACAGCGAGCCGACCGCGCCGCTGGTCAAGGGCGAGACGACCACCGAGACCGGCACGATCATCACCTTCTGGCCGGATGACGGGATCTTCGAGACCACCGAGTGGTCGTTCGAGACGCTGGCCCGGCGGCAGCAGGAGATGGCGTTCCTGAACCGCGGCCTGTCGATCACCCTGACCGACGAGCGGCCTGAGCACCTCACCGAGGCCGAGCCGCACGTCGTCACGTACCGCTACGAGGGCGGCATCACCGACTTCGTCCGCTACCTCAACGCGTCGAAGGACCCGGTGCACGGCGACGTCATCGAGTTCGGCGGCGAGGACGAGGGCATCTCGGTTGAGATCGCGATGCAGTGGACGACGGCCTACTCCGAGTCCGTGCACACGTTCGCCAACACGATCAACACCGCCGAGGGCGGCACGCACGAGGAAGGCTTCCGGTCCGCGCTGACCAACACCGTCAACCGGTACGCCAGGGCCCAGGGAACGCTGAAAGAAGGCAAGGACGAGAACTTCGCGGGCGAGGACGTCCGCGAGGGCCTGACCGCGATCATCCACGTCAAGCTGTCCGAGCCGCAGTTCGAGGGCCAGACCAAGACCAAGCTCGGCAACACGATCGCCCGGTCGTTCGTGCAGAAGGTCTGTAACGACCAGCTCGGCGACTGGTTCGAGCGTTACCCGGGCGAGGCGAAGGCCATCGTCAACAAGGCGATCCAGGCGCAGCGCGCGCGGCTGGCCGCCCGGCAGGCGCGGGACCTGACCCGCAAGAGCGCGATGGGCGGCTCCGGGACTGCCGGGCAAGCTGGCCGACTGCCAGTCCGGCGACCCGTACGATCTGCGAGATCTACGTCGTCGAAGGGCGACTCGGCCGGCGGCTCGGCCAAGGGCGGGCGGGACTCGAAGTTCCAGGCGATCCTGCCGATCCGCGGCAAGATCCTCAACGTCGAGAAGGCCAGGATCGACCGGGTCCTCAAGAACAACGAGGTCCAGTCGATGATCACCGCGCTCGGCACCGGGATTCACGACGAGTTCGATATCAGCAAGCTGCGCTACTACCACATCATCTTGATGGCGGACGCGGACGTCGATGGCCAGCACATCACCACGCTGCTGCTGACGCTGCTGTTCCGGTTCATGAAGCCGCTGATCGAGGCCGGTCACGTATACCTGGCTCAGCCCCCGCTCTACAAGATCAAGTGGGAAGGGCGTAACCAGCCGCCGGGCTACGCCTACACCGAGAAGGAGCGCGAGGTCGTCATCGAAGCTGGCGTCGCTGAGGGACGCAGGGTGCAGAAGGACGGCGTACAGCGGTACAAGGGCCTGGGCGAGATGAACGCCAGCGAACTGTGGGATACCACGATGGACCCGGCTAAGCGGGTGCTGAAGCAGGTGACGGTGGACGACGCCGCGCAGGCCGACGAGATGTTCAGCGTGCTGATGGGTGAGGACGTCGAGGCGCGCCGCGTCGTTTATCCAGCGCAACGCCAAGGACGTCAAGTTCCTCGACATCTAGACAAGGAACGTGGGGGCGCCTGCGGGCCACTGTCCTACGCCCGTGCGCGGCTTTAAGGAAGGATTCGTAAGTGCCTGACGTAACCGCACCCGAGGCACCGGCGGAGGGACGGGGCCGGATCGAGCCCGTCGACATCCAGGTTGAGATGCAGCGGAGCTTCCTCGACTACGCGATGTCGGTCATCGTCGGCCGGGCGCTGCCTGACGTCCGGGATGGCCTCAAGCCGGTCCATATCCGCATCCTGTACGCGATGTATGACGGCTTGTACCGGCCCGAACGCGGCTACGTCAAGTGCGCCAGGGTCGTCGGCGACGTGATGGGCAACTATCACCCGCACGGCGACTCGGCCATCTACGACGCCCTCGTCCGCATGGCTCAGGACTGGGCGATGCGGATGCCGCTGGTCGATGGCCAGGGCAACTTCGGCTCGCCCGGGGACGACCCGGCGGCCGCGATGCGGTACACCGAGTGCCGGCTCACGCCGCTGGCCATGGAACTGCTGCGGGACATCGACAAGGAGACGGTCGACTTCCGGCCGAACTATGACGGCAAGTCAGCTGAGCCTGTCGTATTGCCGGCCCGGTTCCCTAACCTGCTGGTGAACGGCTCGGAGGGCATCGCGGTCGCGATGGCCACCAAGATCCCGCCGCACAACCTGCGCGAGGTCGCGGCCGGTGCGCAGTGGTGCCTGGAGAACTTCGAGGCCACCGACGAGGAACTGCTGGAGGCGCTGCTTGAGCGCGTCCAGGGTCCAGACTTCCCGACGAGGGCTCAGATCGTCGGCCGCCGCGGCATCCAGGACGCCTACCGCACCGGCCGCGGCTCGATCACCATGCGCGCGGTGGTGGAAGTCGAGGAAGACAACCGCGGCCGCACCACTCTGATTGCGACCGAGCTGCCGTTCCAGGTGAACCCGGACAGCCTGATCGAGAAGATCGCCGAGCTGGCTACCGACGGCCGGATCCCCGGCATCGCCAACGTCCAGGACGAGTCCAGCGCCCGGGTCGGCCGCCGAATCGTGATCATGCTCAAGCGCGACGCGGTGGCCAAGGTCGTGCTGAACAACCTCTACAAGCACACTCAGCTGCAGGACACCTTCGGCGCCAACATGGTCGCGCTGGTCGACGGGGTGCCGCGGACGCTGCGGCTGGACCAGATGATCCGGTACTGGGTTTTGCACCAGATCGAGGTCGTGGTCCGGCGCACTCAGTACCTGCTCCGCAAGGCGCAGGACCGGATGCACATCGTAAGCGCCCTGCTGAAGGCAATCGATCAGATCGACGCCGTGATCGCGCTGATCCGGGCCAGCGAGTCGGCCAACGCCGCCCGGCAGGGCCTGATGGACTTGCTGGACATCGACGAGATCCAGGCCGTCGCCATCCTCGACTTGCAGCTCCGTCGGTTGGCCGCCTTGGAGCGTCAGGCGCTGACCGATGAGTACGAGCAACTCCTGGAGCAGATCACCGAGTACGAGGCGATCCTGGCCTCGCCCGAGCGGCAGCGTCAGACGGTCAGCACCGAGCTCGCGGAGATCACCGAGAAGTACGGTGACGACCGCCGGACCGAGATCATCGCCTATGACGGCGACATGTCCGTCGAGGACCTGATCGCCGAAGAAGACGTCGTCGTCACGATCACTCGTGGTGGTTACGCCAAGCGGACGAAGACCGACCTGTACCGGGCCCAGCGGCGCGGCGGGAAGGGCGTCCGCGGTGCGCAGCTGCGTCAGGACGACATCGTCGACCACTTCTTCGTCACCACGACGCACCACTGGATCCTGTTCTTCACGAACAAGGGCCGGGTGTACAGGGCCAAGGCCTACGAGCTGCCCGATGCCGGCCGGGACGCCCGCGGCCAGCACGTGGCGAACCTGCTGGCCTTCCAGCCGGACGAGCGAATCGCCGAGGTGCTGGCGCTGCGCGACTACACCGTCGCGCCTTACCTGGTGCTGGCGACGTCGGCCGGCCTGGTGAAGAAGTCCCGGCTGACCGACTTCGACTCGCCGCGGTCTGGCGGCATCATCGCGATCAACCTCCGCGAGGACGACGAAGTTATCGCCGCCCGGCTGGTCTCGGCCGAGCAGGACCTGCTGCTGATCAGCAAGCACGCCCAGGCGATCAGGTTCCGGGCCACCGACGAGGCGCTCCGGCCGATGGGCCGGGCCACCTCCGGCGTAATCGGGATGCGATTCACCGAGGGTGACCAGTTGCTGGGGATGCACGTGGTTAGCGAGGGCGCGGACGTGCTGGTCGCCACCCGCGGCGGCTACGCCAAGCGGACCACCGCCGATCAGTACAACGTTCAGGGCCGCGGCGGCCTCGGCGTGGTCACGGCCAGGATCACCGAGGATCGGGGCGAGCTCATCGGCGCCTTGATGGTGCACCCAGATGACGAAGTTTTTGCCATCACCTCAGCAGGCGGCGTAATCAGGACCGCGGCCGCGCAGATAAAGATGTCCGGGCGGCAGACCATGGGGGTCCGGCTGGTGAACCTGGGTGAGGGTCAGAGCCTGGTCGGCATCGCAAGGAATGCCGAGGCCAGCGAGCCTGCGGCCGGGGTCGAGGACGCGGTGGACCCGAGCGTGGACCCGGCGGAAGTGCTCGCCTCCGACGGGGTCGAAGCCGCCGCTGACGAGGCCGCCGACCCGGCCGGAAACGACGTTTCAGAGTGAGCCGGCTGGGCAACCGTAGTGCTCCGATCAGGTTGCAGTCTCGGATCTTCCCTGGTAGCGGTCGCGCCCAAGCGTGTATCGTGCGGGGGCAAGTACTACCGAAAATGGATAGTTCCGGGGGCACGCCGAACGGGGCAACGATCGGCCGATCTCGGGCGTCTTAGCAGATGCCGTAGAAGCGGATCTGGTTCGAGCGAATCAGACCGGACTGACTGGGGATAACCTCGTGTCAGTAGACGGTGCGGAGGAGGACGGGGTGGATAACCGGGTTGAGGCGCCTACCTGGGTGCCCGACGGAGGTTCTGACAAGGCGGCGGACCAGCAGTCCGACGGAGAGTCTGTCGCCACCCCTGACACCGAAGGCACCGAGTCTGTGGTCACTCCCAGTGACCACACCGAGGCACCAGCGTCGGCCGAGCCAGCCGAGCCGGCCGCGACCGAAGATCCCTGGTCGCGCGCGAACGGCGCCTCCCAGGCGGCTGATGCTGACGATCCGTGGGCGCGGGTGAGCAGCACGCCGCAGGCGGCCGACGCCGATGACCCGTGGGCGCTGCCCGCAGCGAGCAGCGCACCGTCCGTTAACGGTGCCCCTCAGAACGGCAATGGCACTACCCCGCCTCCTTCGCTGATGGCTCCGGCCGCACCGGCCGGGGTCGGCAGCACGACCACGCCGCTGGCCACTGCCGCTGGCGCGGCGCGCGGCCTGGCGGCGAAGGTCTCGGCGCCGTTCTCCGGGCTCAGCAAGCCCAGGAACAAGCCAACGGCACCGCCGAAGGCCAGCAGGCCCGCGGCGACCGCTCCGCCGCGGCCGCAGGGCGTCCGGCCGCAGCCGCGGCTGACCCCCGGCCAGATGACCGGCCCGCAGACCCGCCGGGCCCAGCTCAAGCTCGATCGCATCGAGCCCTGGTCGGTCATGAAGTTCAGCTTCCTGATCTCGCTTGTCGGCTGGGTTGTCCTGCTGATCGCGGTCTCGCTGCTGTACTTCACGCTGTCCAAGCTCGGCGTCTTCACCAGCATCGAGCACACCGTCGGCCTGGTGACGACCAGCAAGAGCAAGCCGGGCTCCAATGCGGCTAGCTGGTTCAAGGCGTCCCGCGTCCTCGGCTACACGATGCTCGTCGGAGCCGTTAACGTGATCTTGCTGACCGCCCTGGCGACCATCGGCGCGGTGCTCTACAACCTCGTGACGATGCTGGCCGGCGGGATTGAGGTCACGCTTAAGGAATCCGACTGAGCAGCTAGTCCCAGCTTGCGGTAACCTAGCCCGGCGTGCCAGTTAGCATTCCCTGCCTGGCAACCCCCACGGGCCTGTAGCTCAGACGGTTAGAGCGCTTCCCTGATAAGGAAGAGGCCGGAGGTTCAAGTCCTCCCAGGCCCACCCAGCTCACAGCAGGTCAGCCCCTGCGGCGGGCCGCCCGCGATCCCTACAGTCAGTAGGGCCAGGCGCATTTGTGCGCGGTGTACCGGACGATGCCGTCCGGGTGCGCAGCGGTGTATCCCTGGGCGAGCTTGAGATACCGGCGCCACATGGCGTAGCCGAGGTAGCCGCCACGGTCGCCGTTGATCAGCCGGGCGAACAGCTGGCCATTGCTCTTCTCGCGGCCGGGCGCGCCGCGGTCGGCCGGGCGCCAGACGGCGGGCATGGTGATCTCGGGGATCATGACGGTCCGCGCGGCCGCGGGTCTTCATGCCCTCGCGCACGTCGCGGCTCGCGGGCGGCGCGTCAAGGGCGCTTCGCTTCGCTCCACGTCGCTGCGCGATCCGCTTTCGCCGACCTTGGACCCGCCGCTCACTCGCATTGAATTGGCGCCTATCGAGGAGGACGGGCAAGATGAACCCGTTAGCCAAAAGGAGACGGAGCCTCTTCTGGCAGAAGCACCATTCTGCGTTGCGTCGGCTAACCTGCCGGCTCATGCTCACGTATGCTCAGCTCGACTTCCAGGTCACTCCTGGGCCGCAGAGAGATTGTCCAGTGGCGAATGACCGAGAGGAACGAAACAAGGTCTTCGGCATGCCACGCGGAGCCGATCCACATGCCGCGCAGGGCGAGGAGCCGCAGCGCGTTCTGGGCGTCCCGGTTGACTGTATGGCCCGGTTGACTGGGTTTGGCTCCGCTCGGTCAGACATCCCATCAAGGCCTACAAGCGGTGGACGCTGCGCCGCCGCCTAGGTCCGTACGCGCCTGACGACGAAGGTGACTCAGAGTCCCGGGGCTAACCCACTCCCACTAAGCGCTAGCGTCACCGGGTGGACATCCGCGGGACGGCGGAGGTTCGGTGTCACGTGCCAATTCCGTGCCAGATCAACTGGCGCCTGCCCTGTTGTCGAGGGCCGGGGCCGCACGGCCCGAGCACGTTTGCTCACAGCATCAGCGATCGCTTGCTGCCTCTCGTCAGATCCGCGCAGATAAGCGCGGCGCGCATGCTGTTATGGCCCAGCGGTCCATCAGCTGACGCAGGCTGGCCCCTCTGCGGCGGCCAGATGGGGTTTCCGGTATGCCGAAGATCATGAGCCGGTTCCAAGCGCTCAGCCGGGACGGCGCAGCACGCCCTCGGCCAGAAGCGCCTCATGTGCTGCTCGGAACGCCTGACGCCCGGCTGGCGTGCCGCAGTACACGGTGGCGTGAATCAATATTTCCTGTATCTCTTCGACCGATACGCCGGTAGCGAGCGCGCCCTTCACGTAGATGCCCAGCTCGTCGGGCCGCCCGAGCGCCGTCAAGATCGCAAGATCCGCTGCTCGCGATTTGCGATCCAGGCCCGGCCTGCTCCAGGCGTACCCCCACGCCCACTCGGTCACAACGCGCTGAAAGGCCATCATGAACTCGTCGGTGCCGGCAGGTCGCGTCGACGTACTCGGCGAGGACATCCCGCCGGGCTTGAAGGCCCCTTTCGAACAGTTCGCTCGTCGGCCACGGCGAACAACTCCTTTCCGGGTACCGACTGGTGCCGGTGCGACGCTACCGCTAGCGGGCTACGGATCTTGGTCATGGGCCGAAGATCTGGTCTGCCGCCGCTGCCGCCGAGCAGGAAGGTGAACGCTCCAGGTCGCCGCCAGGCCATCCAGGCCGTGCGGCGTCGGGACGTCGATCAGCCGCAGGCCGGCATGAAGACACCCGAGCACCTGCGCGTAGTCTGCGGACGGAGCATTCCGGCGAACAGGTGCAGGGCCCGCATGGCTGATTGCGAAGGGTCCTGGCACGAGGACTCGTCGGCACGACTCGAGGGTCGAGTCCAGCAACCGGGCTGTCGTTCTCTGCGAGCCGTTGCACAACTTCAACTTCCGCGCCAGCCTCGCATGAAACGCCTCCCCGCTGGGCCAATCGCCCTGGCGTCACGGGCGCCAGAGCCTCTGGAGGCGTGACCCGCGCACGACATCGCAGGGCATCTGGCGGACGACAAGGCCGTTGGAGTCGTTGAGAACGACCGTGGCGTCGACCGGCAAGTCGGCCGTCGAGGCGGTCGCCCTGCTGCAGCCACCGCACGCGCGCTACCGATGCTTGCACCTCCGTGTGCCCTCCTCGACGCGGGACCCGCACGGCCGCACTAACGCGGCACTCCGGGTCGGCGACCCAGCGCCGTGTCCGTGACCAACTCGCCCGCCGCTGGCGTCACCGCGGTCGGTCGTGCGCCTCACCGCTGGCCGCCCTCTGGGCCGGGCAGTCGCCGGTGCACCACTGTCGCAGTGCTACACTGTTGGCATGCCGGTAGCCAGCGGCCGATGCCCGGGCCGGCGCACTGGAAGGCCGACCCAGCACTCGGCTAGTAGTGGACAGTCCCAGACGGTCCGCCCAGTCCTGGCCGCGGCTCAGGGCAGTCGAGGCGTCGGCGTCCACATCAAAGTGGCGACGTGGCAACCGTCAGCCTCAGTGGCCGAGGATGATGCCTTCGCGCTGTTCGCCACGTGCGCTGGCGACCAGCCTGGCCGGGAGCCTCGCACGGACGCAAGCCGTCCGACTGCGTGGCGTTGCTGTCGCTGGACAGCCCGCTCAGCGACAGCAACGCCACACAGTGAGCGAAGGCGTGGCCGAGCGGGAGAAGAGCGCCGGCGCCTTTACGCGGCCGGCTGGGCGGCTACCCGGCCGCCGGTGCGGATAGCGCCGATCCCGGCGGTGACCACCAAGATGACGCCGACGGCGGAAGACGCGCTAGGCACCTGTCCGAGTACAAGCAGCCCAGCGAGGAGCGCGATCGCTGGTTCCAGGCTCATGAGAGTGCCGAAGGCCTTCGCGGTCAGTCCGCGCAGGGCGAGGTATTCAAGGGTGAACGTCAGCACGGGATGGAGCACGGCCAGGCCCAGCATGACGAGAAGAAGATGCCAGGTCACTCTGCCGACCTCGGACGGTCCGTCAACGAGCAGGACGACAACGGTCGCGGCGGCACCCGCGACGGGCATGGACACAGCCAGCCCGCTCAGGCCGGTAACCCGGTCGCCGACGTGCTGGGTCAGCAGGATGTAGCTACCCCAGCAGGCACCGGCCGCGACGGCGAAGGCCAGGCCAGCCGGGTCGATGCCGCCGTGCCACGGCTGAGTCAGCAGGACGACGCCCGCGGCGGCCATGACCGTCCAGCGTTTGCGTCCGCTGCCGGGACCGAAGATCGACACGGTCAGCGGGCCGAGGAACTCCAGCGCACTGGCAGTGCCAAGCGGGATGCGCGCGATCGCGAGCATGAAGAACAGCATCAGGCCTGCCGTCACGACACCCAGGACGCAGCAGGCCCGCAGATCCCCCGGTGTGAAGTCGCCGGGGCGGGGCCGGACGAGAATCAGCAGGAGGAGGCCGGCCCAGACGAGCCGCAGGCCCGCTACGCCCACAGGGCTGAGCTGATCGAACAGATGCACCGACAGGGCCAGCGCGAGCTGGACGCAGGACATCGAAGCAACTGCCATGAGCGCTCCGGCCTGGGCGCCGCGCAGTCGATGCGCGGAAAGCCAGGAACGGTCGGCCGGCAAGCTCATGACCCGCTCAGTAGAGCCCCGGCTCGTCGCTCCTGTCCAGCTGTTTACGCTCTGCCGATACGGTCGTGCTCTTCCCCTGTTACGGCGACCCGGACGAGACCCACGGGCCCGAGGTGGCCTGGCGGGCACTGACCAGCATGGCTACCCCCTTGGAGGACAGCATCGTGATCACTCCCGCTGACGAGGTCCTGCTGCGGCGCGCCGTCGCGATCGCGGCGCACGCCATCACCCTGAGCGACGCTCCGTACGGATCACTGCTGGCCGACGCTGGCGGCACGATTCTCATCGAAGACCACAACACCGTCCGGCGCGACAACGACATCAGCGCTCACCCGGAACTGAAGCTCGCGCGCTGGGCGGCGCGTGAACTCGATGCCGCGGCGGCCGCGCGGACCACGATGTACACCAGTTGCCAGCCTTGTCAGATGTGCGCCGGCGGCATCGCGCGCTCCGGGCTCGGGCGCGTCGTCTACGCGCTTTCGGTGGAGCAACTCAGCGCGCTCAATCCGGGATCCGACTGGCCTGTGGTCACGCAGGAGGGGCCTGCGCTGTTCGACGAGGCGAGGATTCCCATCGAGGAGTTCTACCAGCCCCATCCGAAACCCTGATCAGGATGGCATCGTGCCAGTGGAGCCGAGCGCGCGGACGCTGCGCTGCATGATCCGCCGGGCCCGGTACGCGCGCCGCAACCGCCGGCCGGTCGTGAGCGTGACCTCGTGGCCAGCCCGGCGGCTGCGGATCTCCTCCGCCAGCGGCGCCGGAACGCCGAAATCGGCGAGACGCTCGATGGCCTCGCACTTCGTGATGAGTTCACCGTGGGCCAGCACGGCCGCAGCTCGCGGCAGCACGACGAGAGCGTGGTCAACGGTGTCGTCTTGCAGCCACTGCAGCCGCTTGCGGGCGAACCGGGTCCAGTACCCGCGCAGTTCCGCCGCCACGGCTGCCTGGATGTCGGTGACCGGGACCGGCCGCAGACCCGGCGGCGGCCACGGTCCGTGCAAGGCCACAGCGGCCGAGGTCAGCTCCGCCTGGGTCATGATCTTCATCCGCCACTGCGTCATCCGGTCCCCGAACCAGTACGTGCACAGCCGGTCCGGATCAGACGCGTGCTCCGCGGCCACGTACAGGCAGTGCAGTTGCCCGGCGGCCGGAGCGACCGTGGCTACCTCGGAGTGCATCTGACTGAGCGCGCGCACCGAGGCGGCATCAGGCTCGCGATCGAGCAGCACCACCACGTCGATGTCGCTGCGCGCCGGGCTGAAGTCGCCTGCGACCAGCGACCCGTACACGTAGATGCCCACCAGATCCGGCCGCGCCAGGAGTGCCTCCCGGAGCCGGTCGAGGACCAGTCCCACGTCGCCCGGAAACTCCACGGCCGTCATCCTTGCATCCTGGATAGAGGCAACTGAAATCAGTCTGCGGGGCCCGATGAATTCCGCTGCCCCGGGCAGTCTTAGCTGCAGGAGGCATCGCCAACAGAAGGACAAAGAGCATGGCTAAACCCCCGGTCGTCTCGGCGGAAGAGTGGCAGCAAGCTCGCGACGATCTGCTCAAGTCGGAGAAGGAAGCCACCCGCGCGCTCGACGCCCTCGCCGCGCGCCAGCGCCGGCTTCCCATGGTCAGGATGGGCAACGACTACGTCTTCCAGTCGCCGGGCGGCGCCAGGTCCCTGGCCGACCTGTTCGAGGGCCGGGACCAGCTCGTCGTCTACCAGTTCATGGACCGCGGGCCAGACGAGTACTGCCCGGGCTGCACCGCGTTCACGAACGGCATCGTTGACCTGGACAGCCTGGCCGAGACGGACGTCACCTGGGTCAACGTGTCGAACATGCCGCTGCCGCAGATCGAGTCGTACAAACAGCGGATGGGCTGGAACGTGCCGTTCGTTTCCTCGCGCGGGACTTCGTTCGCGGCCGACTGCGGCTCGGACGGCGGCTTCCTGCTCAGCGTCTTCCTGCGCGACGGCGAGGACGTGTACCGCACCTACAGCACAACCGGGCGCGGCGTTGACCGGCTGATGTTCCGGCACAACATCCTCGACCTGTGCCCGTACGGCCGGCAGGAGGACTGGGAGGACTCCCCGCCCGGCTGGCCGGTGCTGTAAGTGACTTGAGCCGGCCGGGCGCCCGGGGCACACTGCGGCAGCATGCGGATAACCGAGACGCGAGCGGCCGCCGACATCGATGCCGCCGCGCAAATCTGGGCCGAAGCAACCGCCGCGCGCGACGGCGAGGACGAGGTTGCCGACCTGGCCGACTCGCGGCCGATCATCCAGGGGGTACTGGACCGCTCGCCCGGTTCGATGCTGCTGCTGGCGAAGTCCGCGCACGGTATGCCGATGGCCTTCGCCGCGGTGGAGCCAATCAGTGACCGGATAGCGGAGCTGACCTACTTCGGCGTGAGCCCGCACCTATTCGGGCTGGGCGCCGGAAAAGAACTGCTGGCAGACCTGCACCTCCGTCTGGCGGCGCATGGCTACGACCGGGCTGAGCTCTCGGTCTACACCGGCAATCTCCGCGCCATCCGGCTGTACGAAGGCCGCGGCTGGCAGCCCTACGGCGAGCCGACGCCGCACCGCAGGACCGGCAAGCCGGAACAGCGGTACTGGCTGAGCCTGTGAGCGCGCGGAATGCGGCAAAGCCCGTCAACTAATCTGACCTGGTGGCCGAACCAGTCCGGGATCGCCGCGCGGCGCGGGTGATCCTGCTCGATCCCGATGACCACGTCCTGCTCATGCGCTACGACGACGGGCCGCCGAACGGCCGGCACTGGTCGACGCCAGGCGGCGGCGCCGAAGACGGCGAGGAGTATCCGGCGGCCGCGCTCCGCGAGCTGGCGGAGGAAACCGGCTGGACCGACATCGTGCTCGGACCCGAGGTGTTCCGGCGAAGCTTCCGGATGGAGTACGCCGACGCGATCGTGAATCAGCGCGAACGCCTCTACCTCGCCCGCACCACCCAGCCGCGGCGCCAGATCACCGGCGTGGACGCCATGCACCGCTCGGACGGCATCGCCGCCTGGCGCTGGTGGAGCCTGGCCGAGATCGACGCGACCGACGAGCACGTCTGGCCGCCGGGGCTGGCGGACCTGATCAGATCCGCGCTCGCCACCGGATGACCAGACGGCAGCGGCTAGGGGCAGACCCGGCCGTTGCGCTCGAACGCGGCGTGCGTGAGCGGCATCAGCTCGGCCCAGAGCGACTCCATCTGCTCGGCCACCATCTCGATCTCGCGCTGCGGGAACGAGGGGAAGGTCGAGTCCTCGCGCTTGACCCGCAGCGACAGGAAGTTCATCAGCGCCCGCGCGTTGCAAGTCGCGTACATCGAGGAGTACAGCCCGACCGGGAGCACCGTCCTGGCCACTTCCCGCGCGACCCCGGCCTCGAGCATGGCCAGGTAGGCCTCGTAGGCCTGCCGGCAGGAGTCTTCGACGGTCTGGGTGACGAGCGCGTGCTGCTCGGGCGTGCCGTCCTCGAACACGTAGGCGCCCGGCTTGCCGGTCTGCACCAGCTTGCGCGCGGGCCCGGGCCGGTAGAAGACCGGGTCGAGCCTGCGGTAGCGGCCGCTCTCCTCGTTGTAGCTGAACGTCCGGTGCCGCATGAACTCGCGGAACACGAAGATCGGGGCCTGTACGTAGAACGTCATCGACGAGTGCTCGAACGGCGTCCCGTGCCGGTCACGCATGAGGTAGTTGATCAGCCCTGCAGACCGCGCCGGGTCGGCGTCGACGTCCGCGAGTGACTGCTCGCCCTTGGTCGATACCCTGGCGGCCCAGATCACGTCGGCGTCCGACGCGGCCTGTTTGATCAGCTCCACGGTCATGTCGCCGCGGAAGGTAATGCCCGGCACGGAAGCCATTGTGCCTGGGCTGGCGGCAACCATCGTGTCCATCCGAGCATCCTTCCAGTTATCGGGCTACGGGCCGCTGCTCATCATGCCGGACTGCACCGACAATTAAGAGAACGCTTATCTGGTGTCGTCGCCGGTTCCGGTCAGGGATTACAGTCGAAAGATCAAGCCAGCACCGGGAGGCAGGCGATCCGCATGAGCGCAGGACAGGACGAGGCGCTGGAGGTAATGCGCGCAGTCTGGCGCGGCCAGGGCCAGGCAGCCGCCGACCTCGCCGACGGGCCGGAGGGTAAGTCCTGCAAGCGGATGAGTGATGTCGGTTTCGAGGAGTTTGGCGAGGGCGCGGCCGAGCTGCGGCAAGCCTGGCGGGACCGGCTGGCCCGCGAGGGCAAGCTCAGTCCGGCCGGCGGCAGTGTCCGGGATCTCGTGCTCGGCCCGGCGGAGCCCGCTTCGCGGTGATCTGAGCGTTCTGATCGATCCGACTGAGCCGACGGCGAGGAGAATCGCTGCGTGGAGTACCCGCAAACCGTCGGTGAGCTAACCGAGCAGCTGCGTCAGGGCGGGTACCTGGCGGACCGCGGCCTCGCGACGTCGCTGCTCGTATCGCTGTCCCTGCACCGGCCCCTCCTGCTTGAGGGCGAGGTGGGCGTCGGCAAGACGGAGCTGGCAAAGGTCCTGGCCGCGGTGTTCGGGCGGCGGCTCATCCGGCTCCAGTGCTACGAGGGCATCGACACCAATCAGGCGCTGTACGAGTGGGACTACGCCCGGCAGATGCTGCAGATCCGGGCCCTCTCCGAGCGGCAGGCGGCCGGGGACGATGCCGTCGACAAACTGTTCGGGCCGAAGTTCCTGCTGGAGCGCCCGCTGCTGGCCGCGATCCGGGCCGGGGACCAGGCGGTGCTGCTGATCGACGAGATAGACCGGGCCGATGACGAATTCGAGGCTTTCCTGCTCGAAGTGCTGTCCGACTTCCAGGTCAGCGTCCCGGAGATCGGCACCATCTCCGCCGCCACGGCACCGGTGGTGGTGCTCACCTCCAACCGCACCAGGGAACTGCACGACGCGCTGCGCCGCCGGTGCATGTACCACTGGATCGGCTACCCCGGCCCCGAGCGCGAGCTGGAGATCGTCCTGACCAGGGAGCCGTCAGCGGCGGCCGCCCTCGCGCGCAAGGTCGTCGCCGCGGTGCACCGGCTGCGCGAGCTGGATCTGGCCAAGCCGCCGGGCGTGGCCGAGACGATCGACTGGGTCGCCACGCTCGGGTTCCTGGGCGAGACCGACCTCAGCGCCGGTGCCGCGGCCGACACCATCGGCGCCGTGATCAAGGACAAGGACGACCTCGACCTGGTGCTCGACCAGCTCGAGGAGCTCACCTCCGGTGGCTGAGCAGACCGCGTTCGCGGGCGTGCTGGTCGGGTTCGGGCGGGCGCTGCGGGCGGCCGGCGTCGCGGTGGGTTCTGGCGACGTCGTGACGTACTGTGCCGCGGCGAGCCTGCTCGATCCCGCGGACCTGGTCGACCTGTACTGGGCCGGGCGGACCTCCCTGGTCTGCGCGAAGGATGACATCCCCGCTTACGACGCCACGTTCCGGGCGTATTTCCTGGCCGAGGACGCGCCCGCGCGCAGCGTGCTCGAACTGAAGCCGCCGAGTGCCGCCGAGGCCGAGGCCACGCTGGCACTGCCGGCCACCGAGCAAGGCGCCGGGGAGGATCGCGAGGAGCGGACGCGGATGGGTCTGATGGCCTCGGACGTCGCCGCCCTGAAGCAACGCTCGTTCGCCGCCTGCACCCCGGAGGAACTGGCCGCGCTGCGCCGCATCATGGCCAGGATCCGGCTGACCCCGCCGCGCCGGCGGACCCGGCGGATGCGGCCGGGATCGGCCGGCCGGGTGCCGGATCTGCGCCGGACGATCCGCGAGTCGATGCGCATGCACGGCGAGCCCGCGCGGATGTTCTGGCGGCAGCGCCGGGTCAAGCTGCGGCCGCTGATCCTGATTCTCGACATTTCCGGCTCGATGGCCGATTTCTCCCGCCACCTGCTCCAGTTCGCGTTCACCGCGAAGCACGCCGCCGCGCGGGTGGAGGTCTTCTGTTTCGGCACCAGGCTCACCCGGATCACCAGGGAACTGGAGCACCGCCGCCCGGACGCAGCGATCGAACTCGCGTCTCGCGCGGTGGTGGACTGGGACGGCGGCACGCGGATCGGCGCGTCCCTGGACACTTTTGTCCGGCGCTGGGGCCGCGGTGGCATGTGCCGGGGCGGGGTGGTGGTCATCTGCTCGGACGGGCTTGACCGAGGCGATCCCGAGGTCCTGGCCGCGGCCATGGAGCGGCTGGCCCGGCTGTCACACCGGATCGTCTGGCTCAACCCGCACAAGGGCGACAACCGGCTGTTCCGGCCCAGTTCGGTGGGCATGATGGTAGCTGCACCGCACATCGACCTGCTGCTGTCCGGTCACGACCTGGCCAGCCTGGAGGAACTCGCCGAGCTGCTGCCGCAACTCGGGTAGCGCGGGCCGAGCCGAAGGAGTCCTGCGTTGAGGTGGAGCGTGGGTATCGAGGCGCAGGGTGACCGTGTCCTCAGCCGCGAGCAGATTGTCGAGCTGGCGGACGCCATCGCGGCCTGCAACGGGATCGCAACCGGCATCGGCACGGACCGCTACGGCGCGCGAGCTCGTCGTGGACGCCGCCAGCCAGGCCGAGGCTATCGGCAAGGCGACCGAGGTCTTCACCGCGGCCGCCGCGGCGGCCGGGCTGCCGGCCGCGCCCGTGGTCCGGACCGAGGCGATCAGCGAGGACGAGGACGACCTGCCGTGATCCGGCTGGGCTCGCTCGCGGGCTACCCGTTCGAGGGACCGCGCCTGCTCGGCGGCTGGACTGCGCCCGTCCAGGCTGCTGTGTACGCGATTGCCTACAAGCCCGACCCGGACCGGGAGCACTACGCGGTCATCTACGTCGGCCACAGCGACGACCTGAGCGCGGAGCGGTTCCCGTTCCAGCACCCGCGCGCGGCCTGCTGGATCCGGCGGGCGGGCTCCAAGTGGCGCGTCCACATCGCCACCTTCGAGGTCCCCGGCGGCGCCCGGCCGCACCGCGAGCAGATAGCCCGCGAGCTGATGGCCGTCTACCGGCCGAGCTGCAACGAGCAGCAGTTCGACCACGCGTGGAAGGACGAGTGGATCGCCGACCACTCGGCGCCGACCACCGGGCCAGTCGCCCGCCGCGATCCCGGTCAGCGCGGTGCTGGTCAGCGCGGTGCTGGTCAGTCAGGGAGCGGTCCCGCCCCGGCTAAGTGAACAACCGGCTACCGGTCAGCAGACGGCGTAGGTAAGCCGCTCGAAATCCGCATGAAGTCGGGATACATAACCCCGTGTCATTGCCATCATGCTCGGGTACTCCGCTAGTGCCGTGGTGTGAGCTGCGGATTCTGCGCAATCGGCGTCCGGGGTGGATAAGTGTCTGAAGATGCGGCTGGAGCGAAACTCACGGCCGGGGTTGCGGAGCCATCACCGCAGCTAGAACGCTCTTCGGTAAAGAGCAAGGAACGCCTGCAGGTATTCGTCCTGACGATTGCTTTCTACTTGCTTGGCGCATTCTTTGTCACCGGCCGGCTCTGGATTAACCCGGTGGGCCGATGGCAGACCGGTAACATCCAGGACGTCGACCAGGCCACCTGGTTCATGCGCTATACGGCGACCGCGGTCGGGCATTTCCAGTTGCCCGCGCTAATGACGACCGCCATGAATGCGCCGCACGGCGTGAACCTGATGTGGAACACCTCGCTGCTGCTGCCGGGCGTCGTGGTGGCACCCGTCACGCTGCTGTTCGGCCCGCAGGTCAGCCTCACGGTGCTGCTGGTGCTCGGGTTCGCCGGGTCGGCCACGGCCATGTTCTACGTGCTGCGCCGGTGGGGTGCGAGCAACATCGCCGCCGTGCTGGGCGGCGCCTTGTACGGTTTTTCGCCCGCACTGGTGAATTCGGGTATCGGGCACTACTCGCTCGTCCTGGCCATGCTGCCGCCGCTGATCCTCGACCGGCTGCTGCGAATCGTGACCGGCCGGGGCAGGGCGGTCAGAAACGGCATCTGGCTCGGGGTCCTGACCGCGGCCCAGCTCTTCATCAGCGAGGAAGCGCTGGTGGATACCGCCATCGCCGCCGTGATCATCCTGGCTCTGCTCGTCATTTTCCGGGCCCGGGCGATCAGGTCCAGGCTGGCACCCGCCCTGGTCGGCATCGGGACCGGCGCCGTGACCGCGCTCGTGCTGTGCGCCCGCGGGCTCTGGGTGCAGTTCCACGGCGTACCGGTCCGGGGTGCCGCCGCGACGGTGATCATTCAGTACAACGGCCGGATGACGAACCTGGGCACGCTGCCGTACGCGTTCGTCGTGCCCGCGCGCTCGGTGTTCCTGCACTCGGCCGGGACGGCGTACACGGCGGCGCACTACCCGCAGCCGACCCCGGAGTACCTCGCCTACCTGGGCGTGCCGCTCATCATCTTGCTGATCGTGGCCGTCATCCGGTTCTGGCGGAACCTGACGATCCGGATCGCCGGGCTCACCTGCGTGCTGCTGGAGTGGCTGGGGCTCGGCGCCAAGCCGCTGATCGCGGGCACGCCCACGCTGCCGGGATTCCTGCTGCCGTGGCAGTACCTGCAGCACCTGCCGCTGCTCGGCGGGATGGTGCCGGACCGGCTGTGCATCCTCGCCGACGCCGCCGCGGCGGTCGTCCTGGCCTTTGCCCTGGATCGCGCCCGGACGGCCATGCCGTTCGCCGGCTGGCGGGACGGGGCCATGGTCGCCACCGGGATCGCCGTCCTCGCGCTGCTGCCGCTGGTGCCCGCGCCGTACGTAACCGCGCCGGTCCGGCCGGTGCCGGCGGGCTGGTACCGGACGTTCGACGCCCTGCACCTGCCGTCGGACGCCAGGGTGCTGCTCGCGCCGTATCCGTACGCGGGGACCTCGCAGCTGATGCGCTGGGCGGCGACTACGGCCAGGCCGGAGACGATGATCGGCGGCGACTTCATCGCGCCCGGCGTGCCGGGCCGCCGCAGCCGGGCCGGGCGGTCCGGCCTGACCGCGTTCGGCGTCTACGTGGACCTGCTCTACAGCCATCCGCACAGCGCGGCGGTCCGGACCGGCCGGCCGAGCCCGGCCCAGATCCGGGCCGATCTGGCGACCATGAAGCCGGCCGCCGTGGTGGCGGTGACGAAGCCGAACTCCAGGGTCGCCCAGTTCCTCACCTCGGTCTTCGGCCCGCCGACCACGCAGATCGCGGACGTGCTCGGCTGGAAGCTGCGAACCTCGCGGTAGCTCGCCCGGCGGGTTACGGTAGCGGCGCGTAGCCGACCGCGTCGTGCAGCCGGGACCGGCGGGTGCCCGACGCCGGCCGGGCCGGCTCCGGCGTGGCCGGTGCCTCGGGCCGCGGGGTCACGTCGGCCACGATGTCCTCGGCCATCCCGTACAGCAGCGGCAGCGCGCCGGCCACGACCCCGCCGGTCTGGTTGATGTGCCCGACCGCGGGCCCGATCAGCCGCGCGTCACCGTTGATCTTGGCGACCAGCTCGGCGCACTCCTCCAGGTTGCCCGCGATCCTGGTCAGCAGCGTGCCCGCCCAGTACAAGTAGACGGCGAGGCCCGCCACCAGCAGGACGACATCGACGACAGTGAGGATCACCAGGGCCGTCATGACTTCACCTTCCCGAGCACCCGGCCGAGGAAGAGATGGTGCTGCAGGCCTTCGGCCAGCACCAGCTCCACTCCGTCGGCTACCTGCGGAATCAGCGCGGCGTCGGCGGTGTTCGCCGCGGCCGCCTGGAGCGTGTCCCGCACCTCGACGACTCTGCGGTCGATCCGCTTGATGAGGTAGATGAGCAGGCTCAGCAGCGCCGCGACGGCGAGCACTACGACGAAGCCCACGATGATCGCGACGACCCAGCGGGTGTGCTCAGCGGACGACATGGCCAGGGTGTGATGCATCGCCGTTAACCTCCTAGCCTTTCGCGGCCGCGCTTGAGCCCGCCGATGATGGTGACCGCGTAGTCGATGGTGGTGCGCAGCGCACCGAGCGGCGCCGTATTGCGCACCGCCTCGCCGAGCGCTCCGTTGATCTTGGGTGCCTCATCCCCGATGGACTTGGCCAGCAACAGGATCGGCACGACCAGCGCGACCACCGCGAGGACGACGACGATCCCGATGATCCAGCCGAGCGTCCAGCCGAAGTTGCTCGGGCCGCTGGCAGCGCTGAGAATCACGCGCGAGGTAGTCACGAGTGTCTCCAATCAGACCGTGTCGCAGAAGTCCCTGACGGGCTTCAGGTTCGCGTTCACCGAGGTGAGCCGCTCCGGCACCGTGCTGGTGAGGTCCGCGACGGCACGCACGCCGCCGGTGGTCGCGACCAGGGTGGCGCGGATGGCGCGCAGGTGGAAGATCACCCGCAGTAGCGCCACCGCGGTCAGCGCGATGATGACGGCGGCGATGATCAGGGTTACCCAGGCAGCTGCTGGCATTGTCGGTGCTCCTTTCTGTCCGGCTCGCCGCTCAGCCGAGCAGCTTCGCGACCGAGCCCGCGTACCGGACGGCACCGACCGACACGGCCCGGATGGTCTCGTCGGTCGTGGCCAGGGCGGCCGGGACGTCGGTCAGCTCGCCGACGAGGGCGACACCGCCGCTGAGGATGTCATCGGTTGCGTGCCGGATGCGTTCGACGGCCGCCAGCACCCTGTTCAGCAGGAAGATCACCACTGGCAGGATGACGAGCAGCAGGACCGCGTTACCGATCCACCACAAGACCATGGCTTGCTCTCCTTAGCTCGCGTGCTGGTAGGGAACGAAGAACCGGCGGAATACCCGGGCCAGCGCCATCCAGCGCGGCCCGCAGGCCGAGCGCGAAGCCGCTCGCCGGGGTGGCCGCGGTCGCGGCGATCTGGTCGGCGGACTCGCCGCGGTCGATCCGGGTGATCCGGTCGGCCATGTTGGCCGAGAAGTCGCGCATGAGCACGGCGCTGACGTCGGCGATCATGCCCCGTCCGTATTGCGCCGCGGCGCCGGCCAGCTGCAGGTCCTGGACCACCGCGACCTTGGTACCGCGGCCGGCCGCGGATAGCTGCGCGGTCACGACCATGCTGGCCTGGCCGCGGCCGCGCTCTTCCGCGCCGCTCGCGTTCACGACGAGGCGCTTAGCCTGCTCGTCCCGCTCGGTGATGTCGGCGGTGCCCGCGAACTGCAGCCGCACCGGGCCCATCCGGACCGCGACCTTGCCGCGGTAGGAGTCATCGCCGGTCTTGTCGGTCAGCTCGGCCCCGGGCAGGCAACTGGCCACCTGCGGGATGTCCTGAATGAACTGCCAGACCCGATCCACCGGCTGGGCGACTTCGAAGTCGTTCGTGATCAGCATCGGGCCCCTCTATTCATGGGTAAGCAGCCTCTTCTCGAAGGCCTGCTGACAGCCGGGCGAGCAGAAGTAGTAGGTCTCGCCGTCGCGGCGTGACGTCCGGGTGGCTGGCCCGATCGGGACGCTCATCCCGCACACCGGGTCGACAGCCGCCGCCGGAAGGGCCGGGCCCGGCGGCGCCCCTCCACCGCCGCCGGCCGCCTGCAGCTGCACCAGCTCGGCGAGGATCGCCACGGCGATCTCGCGGTGCCCGGTCGACCCCAGATTCAGCCCGGCCGGCACCCGGACCCGGGCGAGTATGTCCGGGTCGGCGCCGCGGTCGGCCAGGTAGCCGAGCACCGCGTCGCCTCGCTTGTGCGAGCCGACCAGGCCGAGGTACGCGGGCCGGGCGGCGACCGCCCGCTCCAGCACGCCCTCGTCATCGTGGCCCTGGGTGGCGACGACGACCAGGGAACGCCGGGTGGCGCTGGCGGCGGTGAAGTCCTGCCCCGCGATCAGGTCGGCCTGCCAGCCCAGCGCCCGGGCGAGCTCGGCCAGCGTGCCGGCCATCGGAGAGGTGCCGACGACGACCAGGTGCGGTACCGGCAGCACCGGCTCGATATACACCTCGATCGCTCCCTCGCTCTGGCAGGCGATCGGCACGAACGTCATGCCATCGGGCAGCTCGCCCGCCGCCGCCTGGTACCCGAACTGCTCGGGGTCGCCGAGCAGCAGCAGCTGCGCGCTGCCGGATCGGATTACGTCGGTTGCCGCCCGGATCACCGTGGGCTCGGCGCAGGCGCCGCCGATCCAGCCGTGCAGCCCGCCGTCGGCGGTGATCAGCGCCTTCGCGCCCTGCTGGCTGGACGATGGGGCCTGCCGCCAGACGACGGTCGCGAGCGCGAACGGCTCACCGCGCCGCGCCAGCTCGGTGGCCTGCTGCATGATTCCCCAGCTGCCGGATGCCATCGGCTAGTCATCCGAGCGGACGGGCGGCGCGCCGGACACGTCGCGCCGGTAGGTGATGGCTTCCCAGACCCGGTCGGGTAGCAGCGGCATGTCGATGTTCCGCACGCCAGTCCCGGTCAGGGCGTCGATGACCGCGTTCACGAACGCCGCCGGCCCGCCGACGGCCGCGCACTCGCCGATGCCCTTGGCCCCGATCGGGTGGTGCGGGCACGGGGTGACCACCTCGCTGTGCAGCTCGAACCCTGGCGTCTCCCAGGCCGTGGGCAGCATGTAGTCCATGTAGTTGGCGCCGACGCAGTTGCCGTCCGCGTCGAACGTGATGAACTGCATGTTCGACATGGCGTAGGCCTCGGTCAGGCCGCCCATGATCTGGCCTTCCACGATCATCGGGATTGATCCGCACGCCGCAGTCATCCACCGCCACCATCTTGAGCACGTCCCAGACACCGCTGGCCGGGTCCACCTCGACGGTGACGATGTACACCGCGAACGGCCAGGTGAGGTTCGGCGGGTCGTAGTACGCGGTGGCCTCCAGGCCCGGCTCCATCCCGTCGGGCATGTTCGCGTACGCCGCGATCGCGCATTCCTGGATCGTGACGCCCCGGTCGGGCGCGCTGCGAACGTAGAACCGGCCGAGCTCCCACTCGATATCCTCCTCCGACACTTCCAGGAGGTGCGCGGCCAGCTTCCGGGCCTTGGCCCGGATCTTGCGAGACACCATCGCGACCGCGGCCCCGGCGACGGGAGTGGAACGGGAAGCGTACGTTCCCATCCCGAACGGGGCGGTATCGGTATCCCCTTCCTCGACGACGATGTCCTCGGCCGGGATGCCGAGCTCGTGCGCGACGATCTGCGCCCACGTGGTCTCGTGCCCCTGGCCCTGCGTCTTGGCCCCGGTGCGGACGATGGCCTTGCCGGTCATGTGCACCTTGAGGTCGGCCGAGTCGAACATCTTGATGCCGAGGATGTCGTACTCGCGGCTGTTCCCCGCGCCCAGCGGCTCGGTCATGGTGGAGATGCCGAGCCCGAGCAGCCGGCCGCGCGCGCGGGCCTCGGCCTGCTGCTGCCGGAAGTTGTCGTAGTCGATCGCCTTCAGCCCGACGTCCAGGCACTTGGCGTACTGGCCCGAGTCGAGCAGGAAGCCGAGCGGCGTCCGGTGCGGGAACTGGTCGTCCCGCACGAAGTTCATCCGCCGGAACTCGGCCTGGTCCATGCCCAGGTCATCGGCGGCCGCCTGCACCATCCGCTCCTGGAAGAACATGGCCTCGGTCACCCGGAACGAGCAGCGGTAGGCGACGCCGCCGGGCGCCTTGTTGGTGTAGACGCCGCGCGCGGTCAGGTGCGCGTACGGGACGTCATAGGCGGCGAACGTCGAGTGAATCAGCCCGATCTTGAACTTGCTCGGCTGGGCGTCGGAGAAGAACGCCCCGTGGTCCGCGTCGGTGTGGACCCGGACCCCGAGGATCTTGCCGTCCCGGCGCAGCGCCATCTCGCCGCGGAGGTAGACGTCGCGGGCGAAGCCGGTGGAGATGAGGTTGCCGGACTTGTCCTCGATCCACTTCACCGGCCGCTCCAGCAGGATCGAGGCCAGGATCGAGCAGACGTAGCCTGGATAGACCGGCACCTTGTTGCCGAAGCCGCCGCCGATGTCGGGCGAGACGATCCGGATCATGTGCTCGGGCAGTTCGGCCACCATCGCGACCGCGGCCCGGATGATGTGCGGTGCCTGCGTCGTCATGTAGACGGTCAGCTTGGACGTCGCGCGGTTGAAGTCCGCGATCGAGCCACAGCACTCGATCGGCGACGGGTGCGAGCGCGGGTAGTGCAGTTCCAGCTTGGAGATGACATCCGCCTGCTCAAACGCCCGGTCCGTGCCCGCGGCGTCGCCGACCTCCCAGTCGTAGATGACGTTGTCCGGCTGGTTTTCCTTGTCGTCCCGGATCAGCGGCGCCCCATCGGCGACCGACTGGACCGGGTTCACGATGACCGGCAGCGGCTCGTAGTCGACGACGATCGCCTCGCACGCGTCCTTGGCGATGTAGGGGTCGTCGGCGATGACGCAGGCGACCTCCTGGCCCTGGAACCGGACCTTGTCGGTGGCCAGCACCGCCTGCGTGTCGTACGACAGCGTCGGCATCCAGGCGAGGTTGCGGGTCGCCATCATCTCGCCGGTCAGCACGAGGTGCACGCCGGGGATGTCCCACGCCTTGCTGGCGTCGATGGACTTGATCCGGGCGTGCGCCAGCGGGCTGCGCAGGATCTCCATGTGCAGCATGCCCGGCAGCACGATGTCATCGGTGTAGTTGCCCTTGCCGCGGATGAACCGGCTGTCCTCCACCCGCTTGCGGCTGGCGCCCAGACCGCCGATCTTGATCTCGTCTACTGCCTGCGACACGTTCTCAGCCTTCCGCTCGCAGCTTCGCCGCGGCCCACAGCACGGACTTCACGATGTTCTGGTAACCGGTGCACCGGCACAGGTTCCCGGACAGGCCCCAGCGCACTTCTTCCTCGGTCGGGTCCGGGTTGGCCGCGAGCAGCGCCTTGGCGGCCATCATCATGCCCGGCGTGCAGAATCCGCACTGCAGGCCGTGCTCCTCCCGGAACCCCTCCTGCAACGGGTGCAGTTCGCTGGCGCCGGCGAGCCCTTCGACTGTCTCGATTTCCCGGCCGTCGACCTGGACGGCGAGCATCGTGCACGACTTGATCGCCTTGCCGTCCACGAGCACGGTGCACGCACCGCAGTTTGTCGTGTCGCAGCCCATGTGGGTGCCGGTCAGCCCGACCCCCTGCCGGATGAGGTGAGCCAGCAGCAGCCTGGGCTCCACCTCGGCGATCTTCTTCTTGCCGTTGATCGTGAACCGGATCCGCCGTACCGGGACGTCGGCGGCGGCCTCGTCGCCCAGATCGTCATAGACCATCGTCATCGTCAGGCCGCCCTTTCGGTTCCGGCTTGCCCGGTGCTGGCGTACTTCGGGTTGGTGAGGATGCGCTCTACGAACGTGCGCACCATGTGCCGCTTGTACTCGGCGCTGCCGCGGTGATCGGTGCGCGGCCGGGCCGCCTGCGCGGCGAGGTCGGCGGCGGCGCTGATGGTCTCCGCGGTCAGCGGCCGGCCGGTCAGGGCGGCCGCGGCCTCGTCGGCTCCGATGGTCGAGCCGCCCACGCCGGTCAGCGCGATGCCGGCCCGCGTCACCGTGTCTGCGCTGGTCTCGATCGCCACCGCGACGCCGACCGTGGCGAAGTCACCGACGCGCCGCTCCAGCTTGAGGTAGCCGCCCGACCGGGTGCCCCGGGCGGCCGGGATGACCGCCTCGACCGCGACCTCGTCGAACGCCAGCGTGTTGTCGAACGGCCCGGAGACGAACGCGCTCATCGGGATGGACCGGCGTCCCGCCGGTCCCTGGGCGATCACCGAGCCGCCGAGCGCGAGCACCACCGACGCCCAGTCGCCCTGCGGGTCGGCGTGGCACAGCGAGCCCACCAGGGTGCCGCGGTTGCGCACGAGCGGGTCCGCGATCAGCGGCGCGGCGGCGGCCATCGTCGGCTGGCTGCCGCGTAGCAGATCCGAATGCTCCAGGTCGGCGTGCCGGGTGAGGGCCCCGATCCGCAGCGTGCCGTCGGCCTCCGCCTGGTGGTAGGCCAGGCCAGGCACGTTGTTGATGTCCACCACCAGGGTGGGCGCGGCGAACCGGAGCTTCATCAGCGGCACGAGGCTCTGCCCGCCCGCCAGCACCTTCGCGTCGCCGCCCCCGTCGTGCAGCAACTGGATCGCTTCGCCCAGGGTTCGTGGTGCCTCGTAGCTGAACCGAGACGGGTACATGCGCTACTCGCTCTCTGCCGCGGGCTCGACGTGCGGATCGGGAATGGCGACGGGTCCAGACTCGTAGTCCGGGTCAGGGCGCGGCTCCTGGTGCGGCGGCCACGGGCCGGCCACCGGCTGTCCGGCGATCTTCAGGTAGTCGATCAGCTCCGGCCACGCCCACACGGTCGGGCTTTTTCCGGTCTTCGGGGCGTGCTCGATGAGCTCATAGAGGCGCGGATTTTCCTGACTGTGGCCACTCGACTCGATCCGCATGCGGCAGCTCCCGATGTGAGGGCACTCGGCCATGCCAGGCGGGCACGGTCCGTCGCCAGGTGCATAGCACGATGCGCCCATCCGGAGCGACTGGCAACGGGCCAATAAGGGGTTGCTTAAGTTGCCTGCCCAGGCCTAGAAAATCGGGCGGATGGGATGCTTCGGAAGTATCCGATTTAGGTTATAGGACGCAATTATTCAGTTGACCTACGCCGCCACAGTGATGGCCAGCAGTTGCGGCGCTTCAACTTCTTCGGGAACGGGCTCGCCGTCTGCCTTCAGGCCGGCGATGTGAACCTCAATCGCCTCTACCGCCCGCGCTCTGCATTCGTCGATCGTGCTGCCGCGCGTGAAGCATCCTGGCAGCGCCGGAACGGCCACGTAGTAGCCGCCGTCGTCTCAGGCTCGACGACGATCGTGTAGGTCCGCATCGCCTTCATCTCGTTCACAATACGGCTCGGAGTTCCTCAACGGTGATACCCGCCTGGTTCAGGATCGACCGAAGAAGTCCTGGTCCGATCGTCTCGCCCTCTGACAGTTCATCGGCCGGGAGAGCGCTTCCGGCTCCGGAGTTAGCTCCAGATCGTTACGTAGACCGGCGGGCGGAACCGGGACGGCGGGATGCCGGCCGCCGGGGAGCGCATCAGCTGCATCGCCTCCGGCGTGCCGAGGAACCGGCGCAGCGCGCTCGCGGCGGTGCTGCGGTGCGCACGCTCCACCGTCGTCACGTGCCAGCACGCCTCCATCGGCAGGCCCGGCATCTCGACGTGCACCAGCTCGCCCCGCCGCAGCTGCTGCGACACCAGGTGCTCGACCGCGGGGGCGACCCCGGCGCCGTCGGCCGCGGCCGCCCACGCCGCGGCCTGGCTCGGGAACACGCCGATGTTGCTGTCGGGGATCCCGAGCTGGGCCAGCAGCCGCCCGGTCTCGCTGCCCCGGTCGGCGCCAGCCGGGTCGACCAGCCAGCGCCACTGCCTGGCCGGCCCGCGCGGCTTGTCCCGGCCGCCCGTGACGACGACCAGCCGGTACTTGAAGATCGGCTCCGTCACCACGGCCAACCCAGGGTCCTCGATCATGCCGGGGCCGATGGCCACGTCGGCGAGCCGGTTGCCGACCAGCACCCCGAGTTCCTCGGATACGGCGAGTCCGGCTGATACCTCGACCGATCCCGCGAACTTGCGGCTGAACGCCTCCATCAGCGGACCGGAGACGAACTCGGCGAACGTCGAGGTGGCCACGACCCGCAGTTGCTCGGGCGCGCCCCGGGCGGCCCGGACCGCGGCGTGCGCCTCGGCGCCGAGCACCACGATCTGCGACGCGGTGGACAGCAGCCGGGAACCGCCCGGCGTCAGCGTCATGCCCGCCGGGCCGCGGGTGATGAGCTGGTCGCCGAGGTGCTGCCGCAGCGCGGTCAGCGCCTGGGACACCGCGGGCTCGCTGACGCCGAGCGCGTTTGCCGCGGCCGTGACCGAGCCAAGCCTCGCGACGAGCACAAACGCGTTCAGCTGAGTAAGCGTCATAGCCCTCCCAGTGTGGCCCATGCGCGGCCACCACGGCGATCGGAGGAGGTGCTAAACCTCGCAAAAAGGGCTATCCGTCCAGCGAGCGGCGTGGCGCCGGGGATTGTCGCTCGTACACTCAGGACGGGCGGGCTTGACCGCGGCGAAGGCACGGAGGGAGGGTCCTATGCAGGTGCCGGCGCACGTCGAGTACGAGAAGGCGGTCAGCGTCGAGAACGCGCTGGAACTGCTGGCCCGCTACGGCCCTGAGGCCCGGATCCTGGCCGGCGGGCACAGCTTGATCCCGATGATGAAGCTGCGGCTGGCCCAGCCCGAAGTGCTCGTCGACATCAACGGGCTCGCCGACCTCGGCTACATCACCCGCGCCGACGGCGAGCTGCGGATCGGCGCGCTCGCGCGGCACGCCCAGCTGCTCGACTCCGCCGTCGCCGGCCAGCTGTTCGCCATCCTGCACGACGCCGAGCGGGTGATCGCCGACCCGGTCGTGCGCAACTGGGGTACCGTCGGCGGCTCGCTCTGCCAGGCGGATCCGTCTGAGGACCTGTCCGCCGCGTTTGCCGCGCTCAAGGGCACGATGGTCATCCGCGGCCAGGACGGCAGCAGGCAGGTGTCGGCGCGTGAGTTCCACACCGGTCCGTACGAGACGATGGTCGGGCCCGGCGAGATGCTGATCGAGATCCGGCTGCCGGTCCGCCCCGGCGGCGGCAGCGCGTATCTGAAGGTGGCCAGGCGGGTCGGGGACTGGCCGGTGGGCGCGGCCGGGGCCGCGGTGTGGGTGGACGGCGAGACGATCACCGACGCTGGGATCGGGCTGACCGCGGTCGGCGCGCGGAATTTCGCCGCGGCCGAGGCCGAGGAGTTCCTCCGCGGCGCGCCCGCGACCGAAGAGACCTACAGCCGCGCGGGCGAGATCGCCGCGGCGAGCTGCCGACCGGTGTCCGACCAGCGCGGGCCCGCCGATTACAAGCAGCACCTGGCCCGCGAGCTGACCACGCGGGTGCTGCGCACCGCCGTCCACCGGGCCCGCCATCATGGTCCGGCGACCCGCTCTGGCCAACCGGCCAGTCCAGGCCGACCGGCCCGTCCTGGCCAACCGGCCCGTCCTGGCCAGGTGGCACCACCGGACCCGGCGGGACTGGCCTGATGCGCCTGACCGTCAGCGTCAACGGCACCGAATACAGCCGTGACGTCGAACCCCGGCTGCTGCTCATCCATTTCCTGCGGGACGAGCTGGGCCTGACCGGCTCGCACTGGGGCTGCGACACCTCCAACTGCGGCGCGTGCGTGGTGTGGCTGGACGAGGTGCCGGTCAAGTCGTGCACAGTGCTGGCCGTGATGGCCGACGGCCGCCGGGTGCTGACGGTCGAGGGTCTCGGCCGCGACGGCCAGCTCGACCCGGTGCAGCAGGGCTTCGCCGCCTGCCACGGGCTGCAGTGCGGCTTCTGCACGCCCGGCATGATGCTGACCGCGCGCTGGCTGCTCGATCGCATCCCGCAGCCGACCGAAGAAGTGATCCGGGAGGCGATCTCGGGCCAGATCTGCCGGTGCACCGGCTACGAGAACATCGTCAAGTCGGTGCAGTGGGCCAGCCAGGCCGAAGCCGAAGCGGAGGCGGCCGGATGAGCCGCCAGCACAACACGGCGTACGGGCCGATCCCGCGCAAGGAAGACGCGCGCCTCATCCGCGGCCAGGGCACGTTCGTCGACGACCTGCGGCTGCCAGGCATGCTGCACGGGGCGATCCTGCGCAGTCCGTACGCGCACGCCCGGATCCTGTCCGTCGACGTCACCGCGGCGCAGGCGCACCCGATGGTCGAGGCCGTGCTGACCGGCGCCGACCTGGAGGCGCAGGGCCTGGCCTGGATGCCGACGCTGTCCGGCGACGTGCAGGCCGTGCTCGCGACCGACAAGGTCAGGTTCCAGGGCCAGGAGATCGCGTTCGTCATCGCGCGGGACCGGTACTCGGCCAGGGACGCGCTGGAGCTGATCGCGGTCGAGTACGAGCCGCTGCCGCCGGTCATCGACGCCCGCACCGCGCTCGCGCCGGCGGCACCGCTGATCCGCGACGACCTGGCCGGCCGGTCCGATAACCGCATCTTCGACTGGAGCGCCGGGGACAAGGCCGCCACCGATGCCGCGTTCGCGGCCGCCGATGTCGTCGTGGACTGCGACATGGTGTACCCCCGTTCCCATCCCGCGCCGCTGGAGACCTGCGGCATCGTGGCGGACCTGGACAAGGTGAGCGGGAAGCTCACCATCTGGGTGACCAGCCAGGCACCGCATGCGCACCGGACGATGTACGCGGCCGTCACCGGGCTGCCTGAGCACAAGATCCGCATTGTCTCGCCCGACCTCGGCGGCGGTTTCGGCAACAAGGTCCCGGTGTACCCGGGCTACCTGTGCGCGGTCGCGGCGACGATGCAGACGGGCAGGCCGGTGAAGTGGTTCGAGGACCGGTCCGAGAACCTCATGTCCGGCTCGTTCGCCCGGGATTACCACATGCACGGCGAGATCGCGGCGACCGCGGACGGGCGGATCCTCGGGCTGCGGGCGCGGGTGCTCGCGGACCACGGCGCGTTCAACGCGACCGCGCAGCCGGCCAAGTTCCCGGCCGGGTTCTTCCACATCTTCACCGGGTCGTATGACCTGCGCGCCGCGCACTGCGAGGTGACCGGCGTGTACACCTCCAAGGCGCCGGGCGGGGTCGCGTACTCCTGCTCGTTCCGCGTGACCGAGGCGGTCTACCTGGTCGAACGGCTGGTCGACCTGCTCGCGCGCGAGCTGGATGCCGACCCGGCCGAGCTGCGGATGCGCAACCTGCTGCGGCCGGACCAGTTCCCGTACACGGCGCCGACCGGCTGGCAGTACGACTCGGGCGACTACCCGCGCGCGCTGCAGCTGGCGCTGGACATCGCCGGCTACGACAAGCTGCGCGCGGAGCAGGCCGAGCGGCGGGAGCGCGGCGAGTACATGGGCATCGGGCTGAGCTTCTTCACCGAGGGCGTCGGCGCCGGGCCGCGCGAGCACATGGACATCCTCGGGCTCGGCATGGCTGACGGCGCCGACCTGCGGGTCCATCCGACCGGCAAGGCCGATGCTGGCGATCTCGGTGCAGACCCAGGGCCAGGGGCACGAGACGACGTTCGCCCAGCTGGTGGCCCACGAGCTCGGGCTGTCGCCAGACGACGTCGAGGTCGTGCACGGCGACACCGACCGGACCCCGTTCGGCCTCGGCACCTACGGGTCCCGGTCGACGCCGGTCTCGGGCGCGGCGGCGGTCGTCGCCGCCCGGCGGGTGCGGGAGCGCGCGCGCGTCGTCGCGGCCGCGATGCTGGAGGTCGCGGCGGACGACCTGGAGTGGGCCGACGGGGCGTGGCGGGTGCGCGGCGACCCCGAGCAGGCTCGCGGCATCGCCGAGATCGCGATGGCCGCGCACGGCTCGCTGCGCCTGCCCGATGGCGTGGACGGGCATCTGGACGCGTCGGCCGTCTACAACCCGCCGAACCTGACGTTCCCGTTCGGCGCGTACATCTGCGTGACCGACGTCGACCCCGGCACCGGCGAGGTCAAGGTGCGCCGGTTCATCGCGGTGGACGACTGCGGCGTCCGGATCAACCCGATGATCGTGGAAGGGCAGGTGCACCGCGGCCTGGCCGACGGGATCGGGATCGCGCTGATGCAGTCGATCGTGTTCGACCAGGTCGGAAACTGCCTGGGCGGCTCGTTCATGGACTACCTGCTGCCCACGGCCATGGAGTGCCCGTCCTGGGAACTCGGCGCGACCGTGACCCCGTCCCCGCACCACCCGGTCGGAGCCAAGGGCATCGGCGAGTCGGCGACCGTGGGCTCGCCGGCCGCCGTGGTGAACTCGGTCATGGACGCGCTCGCGCCGCTCGGCGTCCGGCACGCCGACATGCCGCTCACCCCGGCCCGGGTCTGGCGGGCCATCCAGGGCCGCCCGGTCCGCCCCGACCTCGCCGAGGACTGAGGCGATGGTCCAAGATGAAGCGCGGCCACTGCCCACTCGGGGGCGTAGTGGACAATGGAATCATGACGACTGCCTCCTGGTTGCGAGCCTCATGAGCGATCTCGCCGAACAGCTCCCCGATGTTCCCGCCCTGCTCACGGCCCTCGACGACGTCAGCTACCTGGCCGACGAGCCGCTGGGCACCGCCCTGTTCCTCGCGGCGCGGATGGGTCAGCCGATCCTGCTGGAGGGTGAGCCCGGCGTCGGCAAGACCGAGGCCGCCAAGGCCCTGGCGGCGGTGCTGGACACGCCGCTGATCCGGCTGCAGTGCTACGAGGGCCTCACGTCGGCCGAGGCGCTGTACGAGTGGAACTATCCCCGCCAGCTGCTCGCGATCCGGCTGGCCGAGGCCAGGGGCGAGACGCCCCGCGAGGCGGACCTGTTCAGCGACGACTATCTGCTGGAACGGCCGCTGCTCGCGGCGCTGGACCATCCGGGCCCGCGGCCCGCGGTGCTGCTGATCGACGAGGTGGACCGCGGCGACGACGAGTTCGAGGCGTTCCTGTTCGAGCTGCTGGCCGAGTCCGCGGTCACGATCCCCGAGCTCGGCACCCGGCGCGCGGACTACCCGCCGGTCGTGGTGCTGACCTCGAACCGGACCCGCGATCTGCACGACGCGCTCAAGCGCCGCTGCCTGTACCACTGGATCGAGTACCCGGACACCGACCGGGTGGCGGCGATCATCCGCCGCCGGGTGCCAGGCGCGTCGGTCCGGCTGGCCGGGCAGGTGGCGCACGGCGTCGCTGCGCTGCGCGGCCTGGACCTGGCCAAGCCGCCCGGCGTCGCGGAGGCGATCAGCTGGGCCACCGCGCTTGAGGTGCTGGGCGCGCGCGAGCTGGACGCCCGGTCGGCCCGGCAGACCGCGGGCGCCGTGCTCAAGTACGCCGAGGACCTGCGGACCGCCAGGTCGGCCGACTTCGCGGCGCTGGTCAGCCACGACCCGCGCGAAGGCTGATGGACGCGAAGGCCGCATGACGACACCGGTCACTGACGATCTCGCCGCGGTCGCGGCGGGATTCGGCGCGGCGCTGCGCCGGGCCGGGCTGCCGGTCGGGACGGGCCGCAGCGAGCGGTTCGCGGCCGCGGTGACCCTGGTGCGGCCCGCCACTCAGCAGCAGCTGCTGGACTGCGCGCTCGCGACACTTGTGTCCAGTAAGGAGCAGGCCGACCTGCTCCGGTCGGTGTTCGAGGAAATCTTCGCCGCGGCGGCCGCGGCCGCGGCCGGCGAGCCCGACACCGACGCCGCGGGCCAGGAGCAGCGGCCGGAGTCACCGGCCAGCGCGGCCGACGTGGCCAGGGCGCACGCGCTCGCGGTCCAGTCCGTCCGCGCGCAGGACGGCGACGACGCGCCGCCCGCCGACGAGGACGAGATCAGCCGGCCCTACCTGGGCAGCCCGGTCGAGCGGCTGGCGGGCACCGACTTCGCCGAGCTGTCCGAGTCCGAGCTGTCCGAGCTGGCCGCGCTCATGCGGCAGATCACGCTGGCCGTGCCGGAGCGCCGGTCGCGGCGGCACCGGCCCGGATCGGGCGGCCGCAGCATCGACCTGCGGGCCAGCCTGCGCCGCGCCCGGCGGACCGGCGGGACGGCGTTCCGCCTGATCGGCCGCGTGCCGGTGACCCGGCCGCGGCGGCTCGTCGTGCTCTGCGACATCTCCGGCTCGATGGAGCCGTACGCCCGCGCGATGATCCAGCTGCTGTACTGCGCGGCCGGCGGCGCGCGCGCGGAGGTATTCAGCTTCGCCACCCGGCTCACCCGGCTCACTCCGGCACTGGCGAAGTCGTCCCCGGCCGAGGCGCTGCGGCAGGCCGGGCAGGCGGCGCCGGACTGGCTGGGCGGCACCCGGCTCGGCGCGGCGCTGAAGGAGTTCAACAACGCCTACGGCCGCCGCGGCCTGGCCAGGGGCGCGGTGGTGCTGATCATCTCCGACGGCTGGGACACCGGTGACCCCGCGATCGTCCGGCGGGAGATGGAGCGGCTGTCGCTGGTCGCCTTCCGCATCGTGTGGGTGAACCCGCGCACCAAGAGCGCCGCGTACGAGCCGCTGGCCGGGGGCATGGCGGCCGCGTGGCCGTACTGCGATGCGGTCGTCAGCGGGCACACGCTGCAGGCGCTGCAGGACCTGACCGCGGCGCTCGCCGACCCGGTCCGGCGCCGCGCGGAACTGCGCCCGGCCGCCTGACCCGGTCCGGCGCCCTACTCGTAGTCGTCGCCGGCCCAGCCCTGCCGCAGCTCCCGACGCTGCTGGCGGACCTGGTCGCGTACCTGATGCCGCTGCTCGTGCACCATCCGGTGCGCCTCGTGCCGCTGCTGGCGGATCTGGTCCCTGAGCCCGCGGATGCCCGAGCCACCGGGCTGCTTGCGCCGCTTGCGCTTGACCTCGACGCCGCCCAGGACGCACATGCCCTCGATCCGCAGCACCGGCGCCCCCGCGGCCACGGACTCAGGGCTGTCGCCGGCCACCTCGCGCCCGCCCAGGATGGCAACCCCGTTGTCGATTACCCGCATCTCCGGCGGGACGACGATCTCCAGCCCGCCGAGCACGGTGGTCGCGTGCACCGTCACCTCGCGGCCCGGCAGCACCGCCTCCCTGAAGTCCAGCTCCGCGCCGCCGAAGACGGTGACGATCTGCATATTCGGCTCGGGATGCCATACCCCCTTGCGACTTGCGCCGCCAAAGATCGCCACGATCCGGCCGCCCCGGCCAGCCGGCGTCACCTGGGTGCTAGCCGAGGTGGGGAACGGGGCGGGCGCCGTGCCCGCGGCCGGCAGGTCGTCGAGCACGGGCACCAGCTCGCCATGGGTCTTGGCGGCGTAGATCGCATCCAGCCGGTCCGAGTGTTCCTCGGCGGTCAGGCGGCCTTCGGCCAGGGCGTTGTTGATCACAGCCGCGGCCCGGTCCCGGTCCGCGTCCGAGGCCCTGAGCCGGGAATTCTCGTTGAAGCCCTGGGGGGTCATGCAGCTATTCTCGGCCATGTTCTCAAGGCAAGGAACAGGAGACGGCGATGGGACACGTGGAGGCGGCGCATCTGAGTCATGCGCTGCCCGATGGCCGGGTCCTGCTGGACGACGCCTCCTTCCGGGTGGGCGACGGCGTGGTCGCCGCCCTGGTCGGGCCGAACGGCGCGGGCAAGACGACTCTGCTGCGGCTGGTGACCGGCGATCTGACCCCGCAGTCCGGCACGGTCAGCTCCAGCGGCGGGCTCGGCGTGATGCGGCAGTTCATCGGCGGCATCCGGGACCAGACCACGGTCCGTGACCTGCTCCTTTCGGTATCGCCGGAGCGCGTGCGGACCGCGGCCGAGCGGCTGGACGCGGCCGAGCTGGTGATGATGGAGCGCGACGACGAGCCCGCGCAGATGCGGTACGCCACCGCGCTGGCCGAGTGGGGCGACGCGGGCGGCTACGAGGCCGAGGTGCTGTTCGACGCGTGCACGATCGCGGCCATCGGCATCCCGTACGAGCGCTGCCAGTGGCGCGAGGTCAGGACGCTCTCCGGCGGTGAGCAGAAGCGGCTGGTGCTGGAGGCGCTGCTGCGCGGCCGGGAAGAGGTCCTGCTGCTGGACGAGCCGGACAACTATCTCGACGTTCCCGGCAAGATCTGGCTGGAAGAGCAGCTGGCCGCGACGCCGAAGACGGTCTTGCTGGTCAGCCACGACCGCGAGCTGCTGGCCGCGTGCGCGCAGCGGATCATCACGGTCGAGGACCGGCACGTCTGGGTGCACGGCGGTGGCTTCGCGACGTACGCGCAGGCCCGGCGCGATCGCATCGAGCGGCTGGACGAACTGCGGCGGCGCTGGGACGAGGAGCACGAGAAGCTCCGTCAGCTGATGCTCATGTACAAGCAGAAGGCGGCCTACAACGCGGAGATGGCCTCGCGCTATCAGGCGGCGGTCACGCGGCTGCGCAAGTTCGAGGAGGCGGGACCGCCCGAGCTGGCGCCCAGGGATCAGAACGTCAAGATGCGGCTGCGCGGCGGCCGAACCGGCAAGCGCGCGGTCATCTGCGAGCAACTGGAGCTCACCGGGCTGATGCGCCCGTTCGACCTGGAGGTCTGGTACGCCGAGCGGGTCGCGGTGCTCGGCTCGAACGGCTCGGGCAAGTCGCACTTCCTGCGGCTGCTGGCCGGCGACGAGGTCGTGCACGAGGGCGTCGCCCGGCTCGGGGCCAGGGTCGTGCCGGGCATGTTCGCCCAGACGCACGCGCGGCCCGACCTCGCCAGCCGCACTCCGGTCGAGATCGTGATGACCGAGCACGCCATGCTGATCAACGAGGCGATGTCCGCGCTTTCCCGCTATGAGCTGCACGTATGCGCGCGGCAGCCGTTCGGGACGCTGTCGGGCGGTCAGCAGGCCCGGCTGCAGATCCTGCTGCTGGAGCTGGCCGGCTCGACCCTGCTGCTGCTGGACGAGCCGACCGACAACCTGGATCTGGCCAGTGCGGAGGCGCTGCAGCAGGGCCTGGAGTCTTATGCGGGAACCGTGGTCGCGGTGACCCATGACCGGTGGTTCGCGAAGTCCTTCGACCGGTTCCTGGTCTTCGGCGCTGACGGCGGCGTGTATGAGGCGGCGAGCCCGGTCTGGGACGAGACTCGCGTGCAAAGGCCACGTTGACGAGTCCCTTGCTAGGCTGGCCAGGTCTCGGGACGCCGGACGCCAGCGCCTGCGTCCCGCTATAGCCGGAAGCTGGAGGGGTTAACCGTCGTGAAGAAGCTGTTGGTAGTCGCCCTGCTCGGACTGAGCGCCGTCGCCGTCTGGCGGAAGGTTCAGGCCGACCGCACTGAGCTCAACCTGTGGACCGAGGCCACGACGGCCGACGAGTAGTCACGCCGGACATGGCGTGACCGACATCCCCGGCATCACCCTGGCGTGCTTTGGCCTGGTCGGCACGCTGGTGACCGACGACGGCGCCATCGAGCTGGCCTTTGCCGAGGCGATCGCCACGCAGGGCGTCGTGAGCGGGACGAGCGCGTTCGCCAAGTCGATGGCGGTCGTCCACCGCACCCGCGGCCAGCCTCCGCCCGACGTACTGCGCGCCGTGTTCCCGGACAACCTGCCGCGAGCGCAGGCCGCGCAGCTCGCCTTCGACCGGTCGCTCGCGGGCACGGTCGACCGGCGGACGGCCAGTGCGGTCCCCGGCGCGCGCGAGGTGCTCAGCGGGCTCGCCGAAGCGGGCTGCCGGATCTGCGTGATGACGATCATGCCGCGGCGCGAGCTGACCGCGCTGCTGCAGGCCAGCGGCCTGCGTGACGTCGTCAACGTCGCGCTGTGCGCGGACGATGTGCCGCGCGGGTGCCCGTTCCCCGACCTGGCCCTGGCGGCGATGCTGCGCACCGGCGTTGGCGAGGTCGGCGAGACGGCCATGGTGCACGGCACGGCCGCAGGGATGGAGTGCGGCCGGCGGGCCGGCGCGAGCGTCGTCGTGGGCGTCCTGACCGGGCCGCACCCGGCCGCCCGGCTGCACAAGGCGGGCGCCACGCACGTGATCAAGACGATCGCGCAGCTGCCCGGCGTGCTCGCGGGCGCGGGCACGCTCGCGACGGTGCCGCGGCAGGCGACGCTCGAGTCCGCCCCGCCTATCCGGCCAGCCGGAAGCTGAGCTCCGTCACCCACTTGCTCATATCCGGCTCAATGGCCGGGTCGGTGAGATAGCTCTCCAGCCTGCAGCCCCAGTGCTCGCCGTCCTCGCCCGGCGACATGTCCCAGGTCAGCTGCTGCCCGGCCGCCCAGTCGAGCAAGTCCCGGACCGCGCCGATCAGCTCGCTCGGGTGGCCTTCGTGGCTCACGGTCGCGTACCGGCCGGCCGGCAGCACGCCCGCCAGCACCCGATCGTCGCCGGTCGCTTCCGTCTCGATCGGCACGCCGGCCTCGACGTCGAGCTGGCGGGCCATGTCGATGACGTTGTAGCGGAAGAACGGCGGTCCGGCCGGAGCGAGCCCGCGGGCTCCCAGCCAGCCGAAGACCTCGCCGAACCGGGCCCCGAGCCCGCCTAGCTCCGCCATCGTCACCTGGGCCCGGACGGCCGCGTACGGTTGCGCTGCCCGAGTCACGATCTCTGGCGTTCCCTGCATGTGCCTTGTCCTTACGGTGCGTAGATTGCCTGCTGAAGTTCGGTCACCCAGTGCTCAGGATCGGGTGACCATTCGAGGGTGACCTCGCGGACATAGCCCGCGGAGCGGTAGCCGTTGGCGTCGATCCAGCGGGCCAGGGCCTGGCCAGTGACGAGCACGTCGTCCATGGACCCGTGATGAATCATGGTCGCGGCGCTGTCGACCGCGGGCAGGTCGACGATCGCGAACCCGGTCCCGGTGCCGTCTGGGTGCACCGGGACCGCGGCGTGCACGATGACGCCGTCGCCCGACGGCGCGTCTTCGTAGTAGGCCAGCGCCGGTCCGGCGGTGCCGAGCCCGGCACTGGCCAGCTGCTGCCACAAGGCGCAGTACAGCGGCTGGATCACCGGCGTGATCGCGGCGGGCTCGAACCCGGCCGCGGTGCCGGTCAGCTCGGCGACCCGGACGGCGGGCAGCTGCTTGCGGACGACCCCGTCGGCACCGGTGCTGCCCTCGTCCTCGATCGTCATCAACCGCGCCTCGACCCTGGCCAGGCGGGCGGTCTCCGACTCGATCTGAGTCTGGATCTCGGCCCGGCGGAGCCTGAGCATGCCGCGCAGTTCGGCCGCGCTGACGCTCTCGGCCAGGATCGCCTGTACTTGGTTTAGCGTGAAACCAAGGTCTTTGAGCGCGATCACGCGGTTGAGGTCGGCGAGCTGGCCGGCCGCGTAGAGCCGGTACCCGGTGCCGGGGTCGACACTGGCCGGGCGCAGCAGCCCGATCGCGTCGTAGTGCCGGAGCATCCGGACCGAGACGCGGCCGTGGCGGGCGAATTCCCCGATGCTGAACATGTCCGTTCCGGTCTAGTGCCTCACCCCGTGTCAGGGTCAAGCCCTTCGCCCAAACCGGCGGCACGAGATGATGACGCCATGACGACGCAGCCGCACATCACCCGCATCCCGGCGCCTGACGGTGTCGCTCCCGGCCGGGGTTACACACACGTCGTGACCGGCACCGGCCGGCTGGTGGCGATCTCCGGCCAGGTCGCGCTCGACGCGGACGGCGCGGTCGTCGGGGCCGGCGACGCCGCGGCCCAGGCCCGCCAGGTCTTCGAGAACCTGCGCCGCTGCCTCGCCGCCGCCGGGGCCGGATTCGCTGACGTGATCAAGCTGACGTACTTCGTCACGGACGTCGCGTTCATGCCCGCGATCAGGGCGGTGCGCGATGAGGTGCTCGACGCGGATCTGCTGCCGGCCAGCACCGCGGTCCAGGTGGCGGCCCTGGTCCTGCCGGATCTGCTGCTGGAGATCGAAGCCCTCGCGCTGGTCAGTGCTTAGCTGGCGGTTGGCGACGGATCAGCGCGAGCAGGTCAGCGTGAGTCTGCCGGTCGGCCGCGGCCACCAGGCCGCCCGGCCCGGTGTGCAGCGGCTGGCCGTAGATGCCGGTGACGACGCAGCCCGCGGCCTGGCAGAGCGCCAGGCCAGCCGCAAAATGCACGCTGTCGGCCAGGTCGCCGTCGGTAACGTAGGCCGCCCTGCGCCCGGCCGCGACCCACGCCACCGCCAGGGTGGTGGAGACCACCCGCGGCCGGAACCGGGCGCCGAATCCCGGCTCGGTCAGCAGCCGGGCCGCGCTGAAGTCCGGCGCGTTCGGAAACGGCGGGTCGAGGTTGAGGTCCACCAGCCGCGAATCGGGCGAAGGCACCAGTTCCTCGTCCGTGCTGCCGGTGCGCCTGAAGGCGCGCGCACCGTCGGTCCAGAACACTTCGTCCGCGAACGGGTCAGCCGACGCCGCCGGGGCCATTCCGGTCTGCGTCCGCAGCGCGACGTTGACCGCGACCAGCATGGTGCGCGCGGCGTAGTTCAGCGTGCCGCAGAGCGGATCGACCAGCCAGCGGCGGCCGGCCCCGGCCGGCCCCGAGTGGCCGCTCTCCTCGCCCGTCACCGCGTCGCCGGGCCGGGCCTGCCTGAGCACGCCGAGGATGGCTTGCTCGGCTTCGAGGTCCGCGGCGGTCGCGAAGTCGCCCGCGGACTTGTCCACCCGCCGCAGCGGTGCCCCGTACCGCCGCCGCACGACGGCCGCTCCGGCCTGAGCTGCGGCTATCGCGAGCTCGGCGTCGTCCTGCATCGGCACCAGCCTCTCTGTCCGGGCGTACGGCTGGCCGGATTCGGCCGCGGCCCGCGGTTACCGGCTCACCGGGACCGGGCATCAACCCTAAAACCCCATCTCGGCACTGGAACCGCCCAGGTCCCACCGGCGCCAGACAGGCATTTCGATGCGGGCAAAGTGAACGTTGCGAGATAGCTGCGAGGTGGCACTAATGGCAGTAATGGACATAGCGGATCTAGCCGATCTTCTGCACGAGACGGCCGATCACCACGGCTCATTCGAAGCGGTTGCCCCGAAGCACAACTGGTGGGACTGGTACGCGGCCTATATGGCGGCGCGCGAGCGGGGGGAGGATGAGTACGAGGCGGCCGGCGCCGCGGGCAGATACATGGCGGGCGTGAAGCACGTCGTCGTTCCGTCCGGCTGAGCCAGCCCAGCCAGTACCCAGGCCTCGCGGCGGCGCCCGCGGCACCCGAGAGAGGTTAGCGATGCACTCAGGCAGTGACTACGACGTGATCGTCTTCGGTGGCGGGGCACCCGGGGAGCACTGTGCCGCGGCGGTCGCGGCCCGCGGGCTGCGCGTCGCCGTGGTCGAGCGGGAGCTGGTCGGCGGTGAGTGCTCGTACTGGGCATGCATTCCGTCCAAGTCGCTGCTGCGGCCGGGCGAGGCCGTGCACGGGGCGCGCGAAGCCGCAGCCACCGCGCGAGGTAGACGTCAAGGCCGCGCTCGCCTGGCGGGACTTCATGGTGTCGAACTGGTCTGACGCCGGGCAGGAGCGCTGGCTGGCGGATCGCGGTATCGACCTGCTGCGCGGCAACGGTCGGCTAGCCGGGCCGGGCGCGATCGAGGTCAACGGCGTGCGGCACACCGCCGAGCACATCGTCGTGGCGACCGGCTCAGATCCGGTCGTGCCCCCGGTGCCGGGACTGCGCGAACTCGACGGCGTCTGGGGCACCAGGGAGGCGACGAGCATGAAGGCGGTGCCGCGCCGTCTGCTCGTCCTGGGCGGCGGCTCGGCCGGTGTCGAGATCGCGCAGGTCGTCCGGCGGCTTGGGGGCGAAGCAGTGATCGTCGAGGGTGCGGACCGCCTCGTCCCGCGCGAGCCAGCGCCGCTGGGCGAGGCACTCGGCGCGGCCCTGCGACGAGACGGAATCGAGCTGGTGCTCGGCCTGCACGCCACCGCTGCGCACAAGGCCGACGGCGAGTTCGTGCTGCAGGTCGGCGACGGCACGGAACTGCGGGGCGATCACCTGCTGGTGGCGACCGGGCGGCGCCCGCGGGTAGCGGACATCGGCCTGGAGACCGTCGGCGTGGAAGCCGGCCGGCACGGGATCAAGGTCGACGAGTACCTGCGGGCCGGCGACCGGCTCTGGGCGATCGGCGACGTGACCGGGATCTGGCCGCTGACGCACGTGGGCGAGTACGAGGGCGACGTGGTCGCCGGGAACATCGCCGGCGACCTGCGGCCGGCCAACTATGAAGCCGTCCCGCGCGTGACCTACACGGATCCGCAGGCGGCGGCGGTCGGCGCGACCGACGCGCCCTACAGCGCCACCGCGGCCCTCGCGGATGTGCCGAAGACCGCGACGTACACGCACGCTTACGCCGATTCCGACGGGTTCCTGACGCTGCTCAGCGACGGTGCGCGGCTGACCGGGGCGTACGCGCTCGGGCCCGAAGCCGGCGAGTGGATGCAGCAGGCGACGCTGGCCATCCGCGCTCATGTGCCGCTCGACGTGCTGAGTGACACGATCCAGCCGTTCCCGAGCTTCTCGGGGATCTACGACGCGGCGATCAAGGCGCTCCGGATGGAGATCGCCGACATGCCACGGCCAGCGAGTCCGGTGGACGCCCAGATGGCGCGCCTGCCGGCCTTAGGAGGAGAAGCGCATGAGTAGTGCAGCCACCGCCGGGGCCACCCGGCCGGGACCGGTCCTGGACGGCCAGACAGTCGTGCTCATCGGCGGCAGCGCCGGCATCGGGTTCGAGACCGCGCGACTGGCGCTCGCCGAGGGCGCGGATGTCATCCTCACCGGCCGCAATCCTGACCGGCTCGCGCAGGCCGCGGCTGAGCTTGGCGTGGACCGCACCGCGGCGTTCGACGCCGGTGACACCGCTGCCATGGCGCAGTTCTTCGCGGGGCTACCAGGACCGGTCGATCACGTGCTGGTCACGGCCGGCGGCCCGAAGTACGGCCCGCTTCTGGAGATGACTGCCGACGACGTGAGTACCACCCTCAGCGCGCACGTGATCCTGGCGCTCAACGTCGCGCGCAACGCCGGCCGGATGCGGCCTGGCGGCACGCTGCTGCTGATGGGCGGCACCGGCGGCCGCCGGGTGCGGCGCGGCAGCGGCATCGTCCCCGCGGCCACGGCCTTGCTGCCGCCGTTCGTGGCCGAGCTGGCGCTGGAGCTCGCGCCGGTCCGGGTCAACCTCATCGCGGCCGGCTTCGTGGACACCCCGCTGTCAGCGTCGCTGCTCGGCGACCAGCTTGAAGCCCGCCGGAGCGAGCTGCGGTCGAAGCTGCCGATCGGCCGGGTCGTCGGTCCCGCCGACGTGGCGGCGCTCGCCGTACACATCATGAGTAATACGGCGCTGACCGGCGCGACCTACGACATCGACGGCGGTCAGCAGTTCACGTCGGCGTGAGGTGTTCGCGCGGCGGATTCTGGCCGCGCTGTCGGGCTACCGGCTGGTGGCGGCTGGCAGGAGCTGTGCGCGCCGCGGCGCATCCAGTGGCCCTCGCCCGGCCGGGCCGTGAGTACGCCGTCACGCAGCACGACCTGGCCGCGGCGGAGGACCGACCGCGGCCACCCCTGTACGGTCCAGCCGTCGTAGGGCGAGTCGCCGGCCCTTGACTGCATCGAGGCTCCGTCGATGACCTTGCGCAGCTGCGGATCCCACAGGACGAGGTCGGCGTCCGCGCCGCTCTCCATGGCGCCCTTGCGCGGGTAGAGACCGAACAGCCGGGCCGCGTTCCCCGAAGTCAGCTCCACGAACCGGTCCAGTGAGATCCGCCCCGTCGTGACGCCCTCGGAGAACAGCATCGGCATGAGCGTCTCCAGGTCGGCGACACCCTGCCTGGCGGTGACAACGTTCAGGGCGGGATCGAGCTTGGCGTCGAGTGTCCAGGGTGCGTGATCGCTGCAGAGAGTGTCGATGTCGCCCGCCGCCAGGCCGCGCCAGAGCGCGTCCCGGTCTGCCTGCGTGCGCAGCGGCGGCGCGCCCACGTACTTCGCGCCATCGGGCTCCTCGAACCGTTCCCGGGTCAGATGCAGATACAGCGGCCTCGTCTCGACATAGACGGGCAGACCAGCGGCGCGTGCCTCGCGGCACCGATCGAGCGCGGCCGCGGAGGACAAGTGCACGACGTACACCGGCGCGTTCGTCTGCCGGACCAGCTCGATCGCCTGGTCGACGGCCGCGACCTCGGCGTCGATCGTGCGGGCGTCGGGGAAGTTCCGCACCGCACCGCGTCCCGCCGCGATCAGCTCCTGGCCGGTCCGCTCGAGCATCCCGGCGTCCTCGCAGTGCATCAGCGTCAGTGCACCGGCGCGGCCGGCCGCTGCGACGGCTCCAGCCAGCCCCGGCGCCGCCGGGGTGAAGTTCGGATCAGACAGGAACACCTTGACGGTGGTGTGCCCGTCCGCGGCGAGGGCGGCGATCTCCGCCTCGGTGGTTCCGGTCAGTTCGCTGGGGACCGGGTGCAGGAACCAGTCGGCGGCTGCCTCCGCGGCCGCGCCGGACATCTCCCGCGCCACCGCGGCCGTGACCGGCTCGCCGGGCATCGCGAACGTCATGTTCCCGAACGTGGTGATGCCGCCGGCGAAGGCAGCGAGCGATCCGGTCCAGAAGTCGTCCACCCAGATCGGCCCGTGCTCCTTTACCGCCGCTTCCTCATGGAGTGCCGCGTAGACGAGGTGCACGTGGGCGTCGATCCCGCCGGGAAGCACCAGCAGGCCGGCCGCGTCGAGTTCTTCCGCGCCGGTCATCGGGCCGCCGATCCGGCCTATCCGGCCATCGCGGACGCCGACGTCGGCGACCTCCTGATGGCCGGGCGTCACCACGGTCCCGGCGCGGACAACCAGATCGAAATCCGAAACGCTCACCCAGGAATCCTGGCATGCCCGCGATCCGTACGGAAAGCTCGCCGCCGGCGGGCCGTCAGCTAGTCGCTGAACTGGTCGGGTGCTGGACTTGCCCGTGAATGCTAAGATCACGTATTGGCCGCGTGACCTGCGGCTTTGCGGGGCTATAGCTCAGCTGGAAGAGCACCTGCTTTGCAAGCAGGGGGTCAGCGGTTCGAGCCCGCTTAGCTCCACCGTCAGATATGACCAGGTCAGCCGCCGATTCCCGAGCGTAGTTGTTGATCTTCATGAGGCGTCTTTCCGCTGGCGTGCTGCGTGCCCGATGGGCGCCGGGCGGCGTTCCTCCTGGCACGTCTGAGCTGGTCTTTCGCGAGCTGGTTCAGGGAATCGGCGATTTCGCGGTGGCGCTCGTCGGTTGAGTGGAGGTAGATCAGCGCGGCACGGGTGCTGCTATGACCCATTCGCGCCATGAGTTCACGTAGGTTAGCGCCGGAATTCGCGGTGAGATGGTTTCCGGTGTGCCTCAGGTCGTGGAAATGGATGGGTGGTAGATGTGCTGCGGCGATAGCTGGCAGCCATACGCGCCGCCGGAAGTTACTGCGGCGTAGAAGCACGCCGCTCGGTGTGGTGAAGATCAAAGCGTCAGCCTGGGTCGCGACGAAGTTGGCCAGGTGGCCGGACAGCGCCGGAGTGATCAACTCGGGGAACACTACGAGCCGAGTACCGGCGTCTGACTTTGGGGGGCCGAACTCGAGGCCGCCGCGTTGCAGCTCCGTCAGTGTGCGCTGAACGCGAACGGTTCTGGCGGCCAGGTCGATGTCTGTCCGGCGCAGGGCGCAGAGTTCGCCCCATCGCAGGCTGGTGAATGCGCCCAGGAGGACGAGCGCTCGGTACCGGGGCGCGACGGCCTCAGCGAGCGTCACTACCTGGACCACAGTCAGCACGGGCCGTTCGGCGGACTTCTCCCGCCCGGCACCCTTGATACGGCACGGGTTGCGCCTGAGCAGGCCATCCTCGACTGCGGTGGCAAGGATGGCTTTCAGCAGGCGGTATGCCTTGGCTGTCGTGACCGGGCTCGTACCCAGGTCGAGCAGCTGCGCTCGCCATCGCCGGACCTGCGTGTCCTTGATTTCAGCGATGGGCTTCGAGCCGAATGTCGGGGCCAGGCGGTGCCGCTGGAGATAGCGGTATAGCTCGATGGTCTTGGGCCGCAAGTCGGGGCGCTCGTTGATCCAGGACTCAGCGAAGATGCCGAACGGCACGGCGCCGTCGTCGGGATTGAGCCAGTCGGCATCGAGGAACCCTGATCACACGATGCTCGCCACATCGGATGCGTGGGAGACCGACATCGAGCGCCAGGGCCACGACCCGACCCGCCAGGATCTCGCCGTCGAGATCACCGAGCCCGCGCCGGATGTCGCAACCCGGCTCAGCATCAGGCCGGGCGACAGCGTGGTCATCCGGCGCCGGGTGCGCTACATCGACGGCAAGCCCGCGATCATCTCCGACGACTACTTCGACGAGAAGATCGTCCGGGGCACCGAGCTGGCCGTGCCCGAGGACACCACCCGCGAGAACATCCTCGCTAAGGCCGGCTACGAGCAGACCCACGACATCGACGAAATCCTGACGCGCATGCCCACGCCGGACGAGATCCACCGGCTCGCCATCGCGCCCGGAACGCCGGTAGCCGAGCACATCCGCACGGGCTACACCGCCGAGGGCAAGGCGGTCCGCGTGATGATCGCGATCATCCCCGGCGACACGCTGATCCTGCAGTACACGATCCCGACCTAAGCCGCCGTTCCGATGTGGGCAGGAAGTCCGGGCAGCTAACCTTCGGTCCTGCCGAAGCGGACCAACGTCCCTGGCAGCCAGCGGACCGCGGTGGTTGACTCGCCAGATGTTCGTCGTCCAGGAGGCCCGGCTCGGGGTGCCTATCAGCGTCGCCCAGGCGCGGCTGTCGAACCTGATCCGCGGCAGCCGCCTGGTCGAGGCATCCGAAGATGCCTACGACGAATGGGTCACCGGCCTGGTGCGTGTTGGCGTGCCGGGCGTATCGCGGCTGGTGCGGGCCCGCTTTCTTGAGCTGGTCACGCGCGGCGAGACCGTGGTCCTGCGGCTGCGGTGGGAGGCCACCGGACCGGGAGGCGGCCTATTCCCGGCGCTGGATGCGGATATCACCCTGACCCCTGACGGTGACCAGGCAACTCATGCTGCGAATGGACGGCGCCTACCGGCCGCCTCTCGGCGCGGTCGGCACAGTACTCGACCGCATGCTTCTGCACCGGGTGGCGGCCACGCACGACCCGGTCCTTTGTCGCCCAGGTCGCTGAAGCAATCGCCAACCCGCAACCGGGCACTGAGCCCGGTCAGGCAGCCCGGCAATGGGAGCTGCTGACCGCAACTCCCGACACCGACGAAGGCTAGGCACGCCCGGTCAGGCCGGACAAGGCCCGGTCAGGGTTGCCTAGGTCCAGGGTCCAGGGTGACAACTTTCCCTACGAACTGCTTCAAGGGCGCGCCTGCGGCGCGCCACCGCCGGACTGGCCTGAGCCAGTTGATCTCGCGCCAACGCGATCACGGCGCTGCGCCAGCGCGACACCGGCGAAGAGCAACTGGACGAGGCGCGTGGGGTCCATGGCGGGGGCAACGCAGGTCTCTGGGCGGCAGGCTCTCGCCGCTCCCTACACCAAGCGTGCCTCCGGTCGCGACGGCCTGCCTCACGTCCGCTGGCCCGCCACCTCGCCGCGCCAGTTCCCGCCGCAACGCAGGACCGCGCCGGTACCTGGGTTGCAAGACCTGACCGGCCGACCTCCTCGCGCCCTGCATCCTGTCACCGGGAAAGATCCCAGTCCAGGGCACTCGCTGCGCTCGCGTCGCTACCGCGATGGCGCTTCGCGCCACCCTGGAGTATGACCTCTCCCGGCAAGATCATCGGCGCCTATCAGGAGGACGGGGCGGAGCCGATGACACGCAGGACAAACCATCCTAGAATTCCCGCTATGTCTCACCCGCCAAGGTCAGCGCGCTCCGCTCGGATGATCCGAGGGCCGCGCGGCTACTGGCAGTTCGCACTCATGCCGATTCTCGTGGGCTTGGGTATCTCCGCCGTCTCGGTCCTTGGTGATGCGCGGCATGGCTGGCAGTGGACTGCGCTGCGATGTGCCTGCGCCTTCTTCGTTGCTGTAGCCATGAGCCTGACAATTGACCTGCTGCGGCGCCCCGACGTGCTGCACATGAGTGCAGCAACCAGAGCGACACCTAGCGGACCACCTGCGACCGTCGGAGACACCGGCTGAGCAGCCAAACGGCCTCGGCTGAACCGCTGGGTCACGAAGTCGCATCGAGGGGTTCCGGGTGACATTCTGGGCCCCGTGGCAAGCAAGGGGACAGTGCGGGAATGGAGCGATGACGGCGGCTTTGGCGTGGTCGACTCCGCGGACACGCCGGGCGGCTGTTGGTTCCACTTCTCGCACGTCGTTACTGGAGAGCATGCCAGCCCACGGCCATGCGATCAGGTCGCGTTCACCCACGAGACAATGCCTCAGGACCGGTTCAGCTACCGGGCTTTGCTGGTCTGGCCGCCAGGCCTCGTCGCTGAGTGACCAACTGGGTGACGATCCCGCCAACCAGAGGCTTACGCCAATGGACGCCGTCGGACGAGCGCGCGAGGTCAGCCGCGTCAGACGGCTGGGTGCCGCGCCGCCGATTTGGCTTCGGGACGAAGAGGCCCGTGCTGCTGCGTGCCCGATCGGGTAGCGATCGGCGGCCAATCACGGCCACTCGCGGACATGTAGTCGGCGTCCTAACCTGGAGGAAGCCAGCCCAGACGACCGCGAGCACGATCTTTGCAAGCAGGGGGTCAGCGGTTCGAGCCCGCTTAGCTCCACCCAGGCGAAACGTCGGTGCCATGATCACGCTAGACGTTTCTGACACCCTCATCTGACACAGTTTTCTGATCAGAGCCCGGGCGGTCATGGCGCAGAACCTCGCTGATCATGGCGAGTGCGCCATGCTACGCCTCAAGGTCTTCGTGGGTGGGCCGGTTACGTTGAGTCGGTCAACCGCGGTGCGGCATTCTCGTATTCCGCGATTTGCTTGAGGGCGGCGAGGTTGTCCGTCATCGCCGGTCGCATGTCCGAATGTTGCGGCATAACTCGCTTGTAGAGAGCGAGGAAGGGCCGTAGCGGCGGCAGTGTCACGTCGTAGGAGTGGCTGACCCTGGTCCCGCTGGCCTCCGGGGTGAATCGGTACGTCCAGGTCGTCGAGTCACGACGGCTGAGGTCGACCGACTCGGGGATAGTGCGGTAGGCAAACTCGCGTCCCACTTCGGCAGTTACGACTTCGCATACCCTCGACCATCGGATCAGGCCTCTCCTGTTGTACCCGCGGAAGCGCGCACCGACTGCACGTGGCGGCGAACCCGGCAGCCACCGCGCCCTGTGACACTCAGGGCTGCGTTCGGCGACGCGGGTCACGTCGGCTACGACGTCATACAGATCCTGCTGCGAGGCCTCGACGTAGAGGCTGACCTGCCCGCGCCTGCGGTACCTGCCGTCGAGCAGATCGGGGTCTCGGTCTCCGGTCGCGGGAACCTGCTGGCGGAGCGGCTTGACCTGGATGCCCGGTCCCCATCGGGCGGCGCATTCCTGCCGGTACGGTCTGGCCATGGCATGTACAAGGATGAAGCGCGGCAGCGGCGGCACGGTGCGCACAACGACGTCATAACGATCGGGATCCAGGCTGTCGATTAGCCAGTGACCCTCGTGGCCGAGTTCCTTCTTGGACTTAGGCTGCACGTAAGTTGTGGAGTTGAAGGCCTCCCACTGGGCGTGGGTGATGCTGCGGGATACGACCGGCATCATCTCGTCCTCTTCCCGGCAAAGGTGCGGGTCGAGCACTGATCGCAGCAACTCGATTGCGGCCGCCAGACCATGCTGGACGACGGCGGAGTCATCGGTGCCGAAGGCAGCGGCCGCGTTCTGGACCTGGTCGATCCGCGGGCTGATCCGGACGTGGTCGGCGTCCATCTGGTCGAGCAAGTCACCGGCGGCGGGATTGTGTGCCCGTACCAGCGGCCACAAGCCCTGATCCTCGCCAGCATGATGAGCGTGCAGGAACTCCATCAACCACCGGACGTGGGCGGCTATGGCCACCCGCTGCTGGTCGGGCGGAGGCCGCGTCGATGCCAGCGCCGCCGTGACTCGCGACAGATCGCGGCGCAGCGCGTCGTGGACGATGCCCATCATGCGGGTATCGGCCGGCCGGTCACTCTGAGCTTTCATCGAAGAGCTCCTTCTAGGATGGCCTGTGATTCTCGGGCGCGGGGCTTCGCTGGATGACTTCTATGAACCGCCCAGCCAGCCACGTCTCGTACGCCGCGTCGCTCCAGCCGGACGAGCGGACCAGCAGGTCGTAAACGACCGAGCTGGTCAGGGCCGCGATCTCGTCGACCTCAACCTCGGTCATGGCGCGCCCGGCTACCAGGGTGGCCCCCTCGGCGACGGCGGCGCGACGGCCCGCTTCGCTGGCGGTAAGACGCTCGGCCAGGATCGCCTCGACCGGTGCACCTTGGCGCAGCGCCTGGTCCAGGCGGTAGATCCGCGAATTGATCGCCGTGACGACCCGGGCGGCGGCGCGCGCCCGAGCGTCCAGAGTCAGGCCGGCACCCATCGCGGCAGCCTCCGCCCGGGCCGCGAACGGAGTCGGCTCGTCGTCACCGACGACGGCCACATCCAGCGCGACCTTGAGCAGCCCGGCCTTCGACTCGAAACCGGCGTAGAGCGTCTCCACCGAAACGCCCGCTTCAGCGGCGACGTCACGCATACTCGTCGCGGCCCACCCCCGGTGCGAGAAGAGACGACTCGCCGCGGCGATGACCGCCGCACGGGTCTGCTCAGCCTGCATCTGCCGGCGCGGCGAACGGTAGCGACGCTTGCCCGCGGCGCGATCCTCGTCGCCAGGACCGGCTGTCGGGGCTCCACTCGCTGATCCCACCCACCGACTCTAGAACAATATTGTTTTTAATACAATGCTGTTCTATCCAAATCCTGTGCAGCCGCGCTTCCCTGACGAACGACACCGGACAGACGGCTACTTCGGGATGGTGTCCGGAAGCAGCCGGACAACGCAGCGGCGAGAGCGGCCTGGTGTTGACCAATGACGATGCCATCGCGCGGTGGCACCAGCCATGCGGGTCCGATGACTTCATGACTGAGGACACCCTCATCGTCAAGGCCACCGGTGCGCGCGCCAAGTACTCGCGCCGATCACCTGCGACCGCACCACTGACGAAGGATGGAGCGACTAACCAACCGAGCAACAACGTCCCCACGTACTCGGGCGCACAGTGGCGGGCGCTGAGCCCTAGCCGGACCTGTTCGGCCCGACACATCTTGCCTCATCGGAACACGGATGACACGATATGTCGTGTTCCTTAAGACCTGTCTGTACGCATTTAACGGCAGCCAAAGGGAAGCCGGAGTCAATGTCCGCCGCGCAGTTGTACGACACCATCGGAGTCACCTACGCCGTGACGCGGCGCACCGATCCGCGGATCGCCGCGCAACTTTGGGCTGCGCTCGGCGATGCGCGGACGATCCTGAATGTCGGGGCGGGCACCGGCTCCTACGAGCCTCCCGACCGCGACGTCACGGCGGTGGAACCATCGGCAGTCATGCGGGCGCAGCGTCCCGCAGGCGCAGCGCTGTGCCTGGCCGGCTCCGCGGAGAGCCTGCCGTTCGATGACCAGTCCTTCGACGCTGCCATGGCCATTGCCACGATCGATCACTGGACCGACCCGATCGCCGGGCTACGGGAGATGCGGCGCGTCGCTCGCCGCGTGGTGGTGCTCACGACCGACGCCAGTGACCCTGATCGGTTCTGGCTGAATCGCGACTACCTGCCCGAGCACAACGACCTCTGGGCCGGTCGGCCTTCCCTGACCGAGCTTGCCCGTGCGATCGCAGCCCGGATCGAACCGGTGCTCATCCCGTGGGACTGCGCTGATGGCTTCTACGAGGCCTACTGGCGTCGGCCCGAGGCATACCTGGAGGAGAATGTCCGCCGCGGAATGTCGATCTGGGCGAGAGTCGGGCCAGACCTCGAGCAGCGGTCAGTACGCAGTCTGCGTGACGACCTCGCATCCGGCCGGTGGGCTGAACGCAACCACGACCTCGTCGATCTCGATGCGGCAGAGCTTGACAGTCGCCTGCTTATCGCCTGAACCCGCCCGGATGGACTTCAGTTGAACCTTTACACGCCCTGGGTGCAACTCCGGCGCTGCTTGCTGGTCGTGTTCGGCTAGTTGCTTAATTGCCTGGTTAAGGGCTTCGAAGCTGGCCTGGGTGCGGCTGATTGATTTAGCGGACATGCGGGCGAGCAGGCCGCGGTAGGTTTCGGTCTGGACCAGCCGGGTGCCGCCGTCGGCGGGGGTCAGGGTGAAGCTGTGTTCCCCGGTGATGATCCCAGGGAGGCTCGATACCCAGCGGAGCTGGGTGCCTGGCTCGGCCGCCAGCACTTTGACCTTTATGGACATGATGCGTTCGGTTCCCGGCCGCACCGTCTTCAGGGTGAGCGTGCTTCCAGCTGCCAGCTGTCCCGATGCCTCGCGGAACAGCGGGTTCCACTGCGGGTAGCTGGCAAGGTCAGCCAGGATTGCCCAGACGTTCTCGGGCGAAGCGTCGATCTGGGCTGCTGCGGAGATCTCGGTCACCGTGGGTGGGTCCTCCCTGGGTGGTGGCGCTGGCTGCCGTCGATGCCTGGGCGGGCCGCGCATACGCCTTGTAGCGGTGGATCTCGCGGGTAGTAGTGCGAGGACCGAGTCTCTGCAGGTCTCCGCCTTCCTAGCTCGCTTCCATCCGATGCTTGAGCGCGGCCATGTTAACGGGCATCTCCTTGCGTGCTTCGGGACGGACCATCAGCGGCACTAGGAGCTTGCCGATGCCGTGGCCGGTGAAGTCGACGGTGATCGTCAGCCGGGACCTGGCTTCGGTGACGGGCTCGACCAGGACGTCGACAGCTGCCCGGACCGGGCCGTCGCGGCCTTCCACGCGCCAGGACCGGGGCGGGTCCACGTGCACCAGCTCGGATGTCGAGGTCCGGTTGGCGCCGCCGATGCGGCGGGTCATCATGCACCTGGCGCCCGCCGAGTCGGCCGGGCCGTCCATATGCCCGTCCACCACGCCCTTCTGCCACTCGCGGAACCGGGCCGCATCAGTGGCGTAGGCGAAGACCTCGGCGGCCGGCCGGGCGATCTCGGCGGTGGTCACGATGGGCGGCATGTCAGCTGGCTTCCTTCACCAGCGCCGCGTACCGGTCCAGGTATAGCGGCCAGCCCTGGGCGCCGTCCACGCCGTCGGTGACTGAGTCCCAGCCGGGGCCGTGCCGGTCGATGTGCCGGTGCTCCAGCTCCACCCGCGTCCGGGACGGCGACTCGGCGTAGAACCGCACCTCGACCTCGCTGGTCTGAGCCTCGTCGGTCTCGATCGTCCACCGCGGGCTGATGTCCCAGCTGAACACCACCCGGTCCGGCGGGTCATACGCCAGGATCCGCGCCCACCGGCACTCGCTGCCATCCTCTGCCCGGTCCACGATGCCGCCGCCGACCCGAGGCTCGAACGCCGTCTCCGCGATCGGCGCCCCGAGCAGGTTGTGCTCCGGCGGCTTGAAGTCCCCGAACCTGTCTGTAAACACCGTGAACGCCCGCTCAATCGGCGCGTCCACCACTACGTTCTTGCGCACCGTCGGCGCCTGGCTCGCAGCCATCAGGCCTCCCTGTCCTCCTCGGTCGGCGCTCCGGCGGCCTCGGCATACCCGGCCAGCGCCCGCTGCCAATACGTGTCGAGCTGATCCCGCAAGGCCGCCAGCGCCACCGGGTTGAGCCGGTAGATCCGGCGCGTCCCCTCCGCCGCGTCCTCCACCAGCCCGGCGTCCTTAAGGATCTTCAGATGCTGAGACACCGCCGACCGGCTCACCGGCAGCCCGGTCGCAAGCATCCCCACAGCCAGGGGCCCCTCAGCCAGGCGGGCAACGATGGCGAGCCGCGTGCCGTCAGCAAGCGCACCCCACCGGTCTGCATTTCGGTTAGCATCCACTAACCGTTAGAATTCTCTAACCGAGGTGTCCCTGTCAAGTCATCTCAGGCCGCCGCGATCATGGCCGCCAGAGCGACATCACGCGCGCTCCAAAGACAACCCGCCAGCAACGGGACAGACGCAGTAACAGGAGGCCCCAGATGTCCGCCTACCCCGTCCTGATGCACACCGCTCTTGATGCCACTGACTGCCGCAGTCTCGCGGAGTTCTACCGGCAATTCCTTGGTCTCCGGTACCGTCCGGGCGACGAGATCCCGAGCAGCGACGGCAACGGTGACTCGGATTGGCTGGTCTTGCTCGACCCGGCGGGACATCGCGTGTTCGCTTTCCAGCAGGTCCCGGCCCTCGCGCGACCGACCTGGCCCGCGCACGATGTACCGAAGCAGATGCACCACGACTTCCGCGTGACCAGCATCGAGGAACTTCACCGTCAACGGCAGCGCGCCGAAGATCTAGGGGCCAGGCTCCTCTACGACCGCACGGACGACGTGGGCGAGCCGCTATATGTGCTCGCCGATCCCGCCGGACATCCGTTCTGTCTTCTCGTCGGATCTGAGTAGACCAGTGCCAGCATCCGCAGCACGCGTGTCACCCGGCGGATTGCCGCTATCGGGGATAAGGGCCACAGTGGGTCTGCCGGGGCGCGAAGTCGAATCAGATCCAAGGGACGCTATGGCCGTCGAGGTATTACCCGCTGTCGGGCGCTGGGACCATTTCGCGTCGCTACTGGCGCAAAGCGGGTGCGTGTGCATGGCGTACCGGAATAGAAGTCTCGACACGCTCGGCCGGCTTGAGCACATGCGCCGCCTGTGCGAGCGGGAGCCCGGTCCAGGAGTTCTCGCGTTCGTGGACGGCGAGGTTGCTGGCTGGTGCTCGATCGCACCGAAATACACCTATCGCGCCCTGGTGAATTCTCGTACCATCCCGCACGTTGATGACGCGGAGGCGTGGTCGGCGGTCTGCTTCAGAGTGCGAGCGGGATTCCGGCGCCGTGGGCTGATGCACGACCTGCTTGATGGTGCAATTGAGCACGCGCGCGGCAGCGGCGCATTCGTGATTGAGGGCTACCCGGTGGAGCCCGAAGGTGGTCGCGTTGACCAGACCGCCGCGTACGTGGGGACAACTGGACTATTCGAGGCACACGGATTCGAGCGCGTCGTGCAGACGGCGGGCCGAAGTGGTGGCAAGCGGCGCTGGCTTGTCCGCCGAGCAGCCGCCTGATCTTGCCGGCGATATCTCGACATGCAAGAGGTGAAGGCTGGTAGCGCGTGACGATGGCAGGCCGTACAAGTCAGCGGAGCCGAAGGCTGAACGGGCGCTGTTGGCTCTGCTGGGGACCAGGGCCGCGTGACGGTGATGGTCTGCTTGCTCGTTGTCGTCGCCGCAACCGTGCTAGCGCTCATGATCACCAGAGCGTGATCCCCGCAGTCAGCGCGAATCGCGGGCGCGACCGAGTTCCGGCCCAACCGGCCGTCTGATCGAAGGCAGCGCCGTCCCAGTGTTGCCGGGTCAGGTTGGGTTCTGCAGCCGGGCGATCTGTTGATGGAGATAGCGCTGCTGCTGGGTGTTGGTGGCGTACTGGACGGCGGTCCGGTACGCGGCCAGAGCGGCCGCCAGCTCGCCGCTCTGCTCAAGGAGATGGGCGCGCACAGCATGGAAGCGGCGACTGGTCGTCATCCTGCTGTCGCTCTCCAGTCCCTGGAGCAGAGCGAGGCCGGCCCGCGGTCCGGTCGCCATTCCGACCGCGACGGCGTGGTTGAGGGCGACGACCGGGTTGTCGTCTAGCCGCAGCAGCACGCCGTAGAGCGCGGCGATCTGCGCCCAATCCGTCGTCTGGACGCTGTCGGCTTCGTCGTGGACTGCGGCGATCGCCGCCTGGAGCTGGTACGGCCCGGTTGGCCCTCGGGGCAGTGCGGCCGTGATCAGGGCGATGCCTTCCTCGATGGCGGTCCGGTCCCACCGGCTTCGGTCCTGCTCGGCCATCGGAACCAGAGATCCGTCGGGGCCGGTCCGGGCCCGGTGCCGGGCGTGGACGAGGAGCATCAACGCCAGCAGCCCGCTCACCTCGCTGTCGTCGGGCCGGAGCGCGTGCAGGATTCTGGTGAGGCGGATGGCTTCCTCGGCCAGATCCAGCCGGAGCAACTCGGCGCCGACGGTACTGGCGTATCCCTCGTTGAAGATCAGGTACAGGACCCGCAGCACGGCGTCGAGGCGGCTGGCGGCACCGGACGGCAGGGCGAAGGGCACCCCGCTGTCCTTGATCGACTGCTTGGCCCGGGTGATGCGCCGGGTGATGGTCTGCTCTGAGGTCAACAAGGCGCGGGCGATCTCGGTGACGCTCAAGCCCCCGACCGCCCGCAGCGTCAAGGCGATTTGAGACGCCACCGGCAGCGAGGGGTGGCAGCACATGAACAGCAGGACCAGCGTGTCGTCCCCGTCCGCCGCGCGGTCCTGGTCGGCTCCGGGCTGCTCGACCTCGGTGCGCGCCCACTGCGCGACGGTCTCCTCGCGCCGGCGGCGGGCCTGCTCCGCGCGCAGCAGATCGGTCAATCGCCGCGCGGCGACGGTGATCAGCCACGCCTTGGGGTCGCGCGGCAGCCCGTCCGCGGGCCACTGCGCCGCCGCTGCCAGCAGCGCTTCCTGGGTGGCGTCCTCGGCCAGGTCGAAATGCCCGTAGCGGCGCACCACCGCGCCGAGGACCTGCGGCGTCAGGCGACGCAGCAGGTCCTCGGCTTCGACACTGACCATCTCGGTCCGCCTCAGCTCAGCCCTCGAAGTCGGGCTGGTGCTCGTCGATCGGACGCACATCCGCGTAAGCCCGCGCCCTGATCTCGTCCGGGCCAGGGCAGCTGGTCAGCCGGGCCGCGATCTCGGTCGCCCGGTCAAAGCTCGCGCAGTCGACCACCCAGTACCCGGCGAGCACTTCCTCGGACTCGGCATAGGGACCGTCGGTCACCACCGGCACGCCCTCCTGAAGCCGAACCCGCCTGGAATGCACCGGCGTGCTCAGGCCCCTGGTCTCCACGAGCTCGCCTGAGTCGAGCAGCTCCTGGTTGAACGCATGCATGAACTCACCCAGTGCGGCGTAGTCCTCCTGCGTCCACACCGGCTGGCCCGAATCCTGTCCGGTCATCGCCTGGTAGTCCTGCTGCGATGCGAACGTCAAGATCATGTACTTCACTGTCGTGTCCTTTCCCGCTGACGCCCCAACGGCATCCTTCACCCGAGACGTCGAGGCCGCGCCGCCATACCGGACGCCGGTGCGGCTGCGTCATCTCGTCGAGCATGACTCGGGCGCCGCTCTTGACACATGCCGATAACGGAATATGTTGGAGACGTGGCTCGTACCCCTACGACATCGGATGTCTTCAACGCGATTGCCGAGGTGCGCCGCCGCGACATCCTGGACACGCTGATGGCAGGCGAAAAGGCGGTCGGGGAGCTACAGCAAGGAGAGCGGCAGTGACACCTAACCGGCACGGGTCGGCGGTCATCGAGTACCCGAACGATCTCGAGATCGTCATCACCCGTGAGTTCGACGCGCCGATGGCGCTCGTCTTCGACGTCATGACGAAGCCAGAGCACGTCAGCAAGTGGTTCGCTCCATTTGCGTGTGAGGTGACGAAGTGCTCGATCGACCTCCACGTTGGCGGGGACTACCACATCGTCTTCGTAGCCGAAGACGGAACCGAGTGCTCGTTTCTGGGCACCTACCTGGAAGTCGAGCCGCCGACCCGGACCGTCCAGACGTGGCTGTTCGAAGGCTGGCCAGACGCGCCCGCCGTCGAGACTACGGATCTGCGCGAGACTGACGGAGTCACGACGCTGACGAGACAAGATGGCGTTCCGCGACCAGGCTGGCCGGGACCACATGACCACGTCCGATGGCACCGAAGACAGCTTCGACAAACTGGAAGATCTGCTGAGATCACTGCTCGATCCCGATGGAACTGTCGCTGGCTAGCCGGGATGCCAGCGCCGATCGCGGGATCCGCAGCACCAGCGGGCAGGGCCCGCACCCTCGCTCAGGTCTACCGGCACTTCGGCGACGTCGACGCGGCCGGAATCTCGCCGCTGTACGAGCGTGTCGCCCTGGCCCTGAGTGAGTCCGATAAGGCACTGCGGGCCATCGAGACGGCTCCGGCGCGCAAACGGCATCCGACGGTAATCCTCGCCGCGCTGCACGACCTCGCCCTGGCCGGCCGCGCCCCGGCGCTGGCCGCGGCCTACGCCGCCGCAGACGGCGAGGCAGCCGCGGCCGCGGCGATCGACACCCTGCTGCGAATGACCGACTCGGTCGTGGCCATCGCCGCTCGCCGGCCGCCGCGGGCCAATGAGACCGGGCGCTGCCCGGTGCTGTATCCGGCCATCGCCGACGCGGCACGGCGGGTCGGAGCGGAAGCGGTCGGGCTGATCGACGTCGGCTGTTCGGCCGGGCTCAACCTCAATGTCGATCGCGTCGGGATCACCTACAGCAACGGGCAGTCGCTGGGCGACCAGTCGTCCCCCGTTCAGATGTCGGCTTCGATCGTGGGAGGCCGCCCGGTCCCGGCGCGGCCGATGCCCGCGGTAGTCAACCGGGTCCGCATCGACCGAGATCCGGTCGACGTGACCGACCCGGATGAAGCCCGCTGGTTGCGCGCCTGCCTGTGGCCGGATCAGCCGGAGCCCGCCGCGAGGCTCGAAGCGGAGCTGGCACTGGCGGCGTCGGCCCCGCCAGTGCTGCTGCGGGGTGACGCCGTCGAGGTGCTGCCCGACGCTTTCGCCAGTGTGCCCGCGGACGTCCTGCCGGTCGTCATCACGACGTGGGCGCTGTCGCAATTCCCGCTTGAGAGCCGCCTGCGCTTCCTGCACCGCCTGGACGAAGCGGCCACCGCCCGCGCCGTCGCCTGGGTGTCAGTGGAGGGGGTCGGGGTCGCACCGGCGATCCCGACATTTGGCGATCGCCGCGCCTCTGGCCACAGCATCATCGGCGTAGCGGTGTTCGGTCACTCGGATCTTCGCGCCGAGGCCGTCGGCCGCTGCTGGTCGCGGGGCAGCATGCTGGCCTGGCTGGCGGTCCCCTGACACCACTGCGCCGGTGCACAGTCCGCCGTAAAACCCGCGGTCATCGGCCCCGATAGCGCCGAGTCGGCCGTACCCGTCGCCCGTCAGTGCTCGGTCAGGGACACGGTGATCTTCCTGTTCGGTATCGGCAGGCTCGCGGCCTCGGCGTGAATGGCGCGCCGGACCGACGGTGTCAGCGGGCCGGCCGCCTTGATGTTGACCTGGCCGCCGCGGCGGCCCCACGCGCCCACGATGCAGCCGTCGACCGCGAGTCCGTGCGGGTGAAACCAGTCCTGCAGCGGCGAGTGCTCGCTCAGGCCCGGGCCGACGAAGAGCCGGGTCCGGTCCTGCCCGAACAGGCGCAGGTCCGACGCGACCAGCAGCCGGACGCCGCGCCTCGGTTCGGCCGACCTGAGGGCGGATTCGTCGGCGGCCAGCACCCACGCGTCGTGACCGGCCAGGTCGACCGGCGTCAGCTCGGCGGCCGATCAGGTCGAAGGACGTGCTGGCGTCGCGGGCCGAGATCCCGGCCCACCAGGCGAAAGCCGTCGGTGTCGTGGGACCGAACGCGTGCACGTGGAGGCGGCATAGCTCGATCCTGGCTGCTTCCGGATCGATCGCACGGGCGCTGGTGTTCCCGCACGGACAGGGCGCTCGTCGTCCAGCGGACCGCGATCCGGCCGGTCGCGCAGGACGGCCCGGACGGGAAAGGCCCAGCGCCGCGCAGTTCCTGGCCGCCCAGCGCCTGGCAGGCCGCCTCGGCCAGATCCTCGATGGCCGCCGCTCCTGCGGGTCGCGGGCAGCCGGCCGACCGTGAACACCCCGAAGTCGCGGGCGGGCAGCACATACACCGCCTGGCGGGGGCTGTAGGTCTGGATCAGGCCCGGAGCCTGCCAGCCGGACGGTTCGCACGCGTCCACGCGCGCGTGCAGGCCCAGCAGCGCGTCCCGCGGCCCGGTGTCCTGCAGCCCGACGTACGCTGCCGCCACGTACGAACCGGCTGGCAGCCGAGTCGAGATGTTGTTCGCGAGCAGGCGATAGTGCACCGCTTGGGTACGCGACACCCGCAACATGACAGTACTGTCCTGCCCCCGTGGCGGGTTGTCGAGATCGCCGGACCGCTAGCGTCCGGTGCGGGTGTAGGCCAGGCCGAAGTCCCGCGTCCACTGCTGGCCGTCGGCCGAGCTGTGCCACTCCCCGGCGATTGTCGAGCCGTCGTCGCTGACAGTGCCGACGAACCGCTGGCAGAAGTCCAGCGGCGACATATCCGGCTTGGTGCGCTCGAGGGTCCAGGTGCGGCCGTCGTAGGTCATCTGGTAGAGCCGCGCGACGCCGCGCGAGTCGAAGTAGTGCTGCACCAATCCCCCGTCGCCGGCCGCGACCACGACGCAGCAGCTATCCGGTGCCTCCGGGACGGGCACCGTCGTTCGCTGCACGAGCACGTCCCCCATGGCGTCGAACACGACGTGCCCGCGAACGTCCTCGCCGCCCGGCAGGTCGACCGCCAGCTCCCATTCGCCCGCGAGGTCACTTAGCGGACCGATTCCCATGTCGCTCACCTCTCCTGACTGATTGAGTTCTGACGGTCTAACGCTCGAGCCGGGCCGAAGTCATCGAGCCAGTTGCCGGCGATCACCCGAACTGCCAGCGTCGCATGTCTCGCGACGGGTGGTCCCGCGCAGGGCGTAACCTTGGCCAGCGATAACTAAGGAGACGCGCACATGAGCATCGAAAAGCCTGAGGTCGACTTCCCCGGCGGAGAGCCGCCGGCGGACCTGCAGGTGACCGACATCTGGGAAGGTGACGGGCCGGAAGCGACCGCGGGCGACACAGTCCAGGTGCACTACGTCGGCGTCGCTTTCTCGACCGGCGAAGAGTTCGACTCCAGCTGGAATCGCGGCGATCCGCTACAGTTCCGGCTCGGGATCGGCCAAGTCATCTCCGGCTGGGATCAGGGTGTCCAGGGAATGCGCGTCGGCGGCCGCCGTCAGCTCGTGATCCCGCCCCACCTCGCCTACGGCGACCGTGGCGCACCCGGCGCGATCGCGCCAGGTGAGACCCTCATCTTCGTCTGCGATCTGGTGTCGACCTGAGCCGTCCGTCCTAGCTGGACCGGCGTCGCGGCTACGTCCGCGCGAAGGCGCCGACCGGTCCTAATCCAGGCCAGCGGCCGTGGACGCGGTAGTGTCGGCCGGTGTCCTCGCCACCGCCGTCGGTGCTCGCCGCGTTCGGCGTGGCCGGAAACCCGCCGGTCCGGCTCGGCGGCGGTATGGGCACGTCCTGGCGGGCCGGCGACCTGGTCCTCAAGCCGGCCGACGCCGAACCAGCCGAACTCGAATGGCAGGCCCAGCTCTATGCCGGCCTGACCGCTGACGGTTTCCGGCTGGCCCGGCCGCGCCGGGCGGCCGGCGGATCGGTGTGCGCGCACGGCTGGTCTGCGACCGAGTTCGTGCCGGGTCGTCACGAACCGCGTCGCTGGCCGGAGATCATCGCCGTTGGGGAACGATTCCACTCGGCGCTGCGCGCCGTCCCGCGGCCGGGATTCCTGGCCGGACGTTCCAGCCCGTGGGCCGTGAGCGACCGCATGGCCTGGGGCGAGGCGCCGCTCGGCGCCGTCCCCGACGCGCCATATCTGCGGCAGCTGGCCGCGGTGGTCCGGCCGGTAACCGGCGCCAGCCAGCTCGTCCACGGCGACCTGACCGGCAACGTGCTGTTTCACGACCAGCTGCCGCCCGCGATCATCGACCTCTCCCCGTACTGGCGGCCGACCGCGTACGCCTCGGCGGTCGTCGTCGCCGACGCGCTGCTGTTCGAGGGCGCGGACGATCAGCTCCTGCGGGCCGTCAGCCACGTCGCCGACTTCGGCCAGTACCTCGTCCGTGCGCTCATTTTCCGGATCGCCTCCGACCGGCTCCTCTTCGGCGGCCGGTCACCCGACCCGAGGTGGGCGGCGACGGTCGACCTCGCCTGCCAGCTCGCGATCCAGGGCTGAGTCCCGGCCAGTCGCGTGCTGGGATACTGCGGTCCATGGCAACCCACGAGGAAGGCGATCCGGACTCCGCGCTGCTGCTGGTCGCGATCGTGCAGATGGCGGCGGGCCACGCCGAGGCGGGGCAGGCCTACGAGGACTTCGTGCTGGCCAGGCTCGGCCAGCACGGCGGCGTGCTGGAGCGCCGCACCCGGACCGCGGACGCCAGCACCGAGGTGCATCTGATCCGGTTCAGCGGCCGGGCCGGGTACGAATCCTTCCTGGCCGATCCGGAGCGGGCTGCCTACCGCGAGCGGCTCGGTGCTGCCGCGCCGGCCACGAAGGTGCTCGAAGTGCGGGACGTGCGCTGACGGCCGCCGGCGCGGGCGGACTACGCGCACGTTCTGCCGGCCAGCCACCCGCTCGGGCGTGATCAGGATGACGACCCGGGCGCCGTCGGCGTTGATCCGCGCCCAGCGCGCGGCCGCCTCGTCCGGGTGGTGGTAGGCCAGCAGCAGCGGCTCCGTCAGTTCGGTGACGCGCTCGCCGGTCACGATCTCGGCGCGGCCGTAGAGCGTCAGGTACTCGCCCGACACCTGATCGTCCACACAGAACGCGACCCGGCTGTCCGCCCGGATGTCGGCGACCTTCGTCGTCCAGCCGGGGGTGCTGATCCGGATCGCCGCCCCGTCCCAGTAGAACCAGACTGGTCCCAGGTGCGGGCCGCCGGCCGCGCCCGACGGTGCCGAGGGTACCGTTCCGCATCCGCCGCAGCAGGGCCACCTGCTCGTCCGACAACTGCACGCTCATCCGGCCTGACCTCCGATCGCCTGATCACTGGCGAGCCCCGGCAGTGACCGCAGTGCGGCCAGGAACTGCCGGCAGCCGTCTTCGCTCGCACCCTCGAACGGCGGCAGCAGCCGCAACGGCAGCCGTGCCCCGTGTGCGCGGGCGATGACCTTCTCGTACGCACCGTCCATGTGGGCCCGCGGGCTCGTCTGCCGGAAACTCTGCTCTAGCAGGTCGTCGATCCGGTACGCCAGCTCGCCGAGTTCGCGCAGCGCAGCGCCGGTGGCGGTCGCGAACCGGCCCGGCAAGCCGAGGCGCACTCCCGACAACGACACCAGCAGCCCGCACCGCGCGTAGTCGCGCGCCAGCACGTAGGCGGGCTCGGTGAGGAAGCACTGCACCGGCCCGCAGCCGGTGACCAGCTCGCGCACGACGGCCGCGTCACTGCTGCTGAACTTCGCCGCGACGAGGTTGGGGTGGCGGCGGGCCAGCTCGCGGTACTCCGCGCCGGTCAGCACCCGCCGCCCGCGCGGGATGTTGTAGTGCAGGAACTGCGCACCGCGGAACCGGCCGCAGGTCTCGCGGAAGAACGCATCGCGTTCCGGCTCGGTCACCGCGCCCCAGGACGGGAACGAGATCTGGAACTGCCGGAAGCCGGCCTCGATGCCGAACTCGATCCGCTGATGACCGTGCCGAGCGAGTTGCTGATCACGCCCAGCATCGGGGTGACGCCGCAGGCCTGCGCCTCGTCCCGGAAGATCCCGGCGATCGCGCGGAACTGGCTGTCGGTCAGCGCGTACCCCTCGCCCGCGGTGCCGAATACGTAGATGTGCTTGGTGACGTTCGCCGCGACCAGCCGTACGTGCTCGCGGAACTCGGCTTCACCGAACCGCAGCCGCCGGTCCCACGGCAGCACGCAGGTGGCGAGGATCGTCGGCGGCATCCGGCGCCGCGGCCCGGCCGCCGGTTCAAGCCCGGGAGTCTGCCGGTCAGCTGCCACTGTCGTCCTCCTGTCCACGGCCCAGCAGATAGCGGTCCAGCCATGCGTCGACGGCGCGGGCGCGGGACAGCCGCCGGGACGGGCGGCCGTTGAGGTTGACCAGATGCCCTTCGCCCGGCAGCCGGACCAGCTCAGCGCGCGCAGGGCCTGCTGACCGCGGACGCGGCGGTGATCCTGGAACCAGGCGGCGTCCGGACAGCCGGTCCTGGGAGCGCCTGTTCATCGCCCAGCGCGGCTCCGCCGTCGTCGACCTCGTCGCGCGCGGCCTGCCGGGTCACTCGGCCGCGCAGATCCCCGCGGACGACCGGGCGGGCGTCGCGCTGGCCCGCGCGATGACGGCGCTCGCCGACGCGCAGCTGTTCGCCGACGTCCGCCATCCGGTGGACGGTATGTCGCCGACCGTCAACGTCGGCACGATGGTGCGTGGCGGGATCACCCCGTTCTGCACCCGGAGACGCTGGCCGCGACCGTCGAGGTCCGGGTCATCGAGGGCATGAGTCCGGCCTCGGTGCACGACGCCATCCGCGCGGTGCTCGCTCAGGCCGGGCTGGCCGGGCGGGTCGACGTCGTACCCGCCGCCAGCCCATTGGACTGGGTCCCGCCGAGCCCGGCCGTGCAGGACCCGCGGCTGCTGACGGCGGCCACCGCGGCCTGGCGCTCGGTCCTGGGCCGCGAGTCGTCGGCCGGCGTGCTGCTCGGCGTCACCGACTCGTCCTGGCTGAGCCTGGCTGGCATCCCGACTCTGCCCGCGCTCGGCTGCGGCTCGCTCGCCGTGGCGCACCAGCCAAACGAGTGGATCGACGCGGCCGACCTGACCGTGGGGATCGATCTCGCGGAGGCACTCGCGCGCGCCTACGCCGCGGACTGACCGCGAGGCGGCGCGGCCGGCGGCCGCCGGCCGGTGTGTCACATCGGCCGGCCGCCGCGTGTCAGGGTGGTGACACGTGGCAGCGAGGGAATGTGACTGATGGCCGACGGCGACCTGCTGACAGCAGCATTTGAAGAGCATCGTGACCACCTCCGGGCGGTGGCCTACCGGCTGCTCGGCTCGGTATCCGACGCCGAGGACGCGGTCCAGGACACGTGGCTGCGGCTGACCGGCGCGGACACCAGCGAGGTGCAGAACCTGGGTGGCTGGCTCACCACCGTCGTGGCCAGGGTGTCGCTGAACATGCTCCGGTCCCGCCGATACCGGAACGAGGAACCGGTCGGGGACCACTGGCCGGGATCGGCAGAGCTGAGTGCGGCGTCCGGCACTCCGGCCACGGCGGGCGCGGCCGGCCCGGAGGATCCCGAGGCCGAAGCCGTCCTGGCTGATTCGGTCGGGCTCGCGCTGCTGGTCGTGCTCGACGCGCTGACGCCCGCCGAGCGGCTCGCGTTCGTGCTGCACGACATGTTCGCCATGTCCTTCGCCGAGGTCGGCGCCGTCCTGGACAAGACGCCTGAAGCGGCCAGGCAGCTGGCGAGCCGGGCCCGGCGGCGGGTTCGCGGTGCGCCGAGTCCGGACCGGGCCGCGGACCTGACCCGGCAGCGGGAGGTCACGACGGCGTTCCTCGCCGCGGCCCGCGGGGGCGACCTCGCCGCCCTGGTCGCGCTGCTCGACGCGGACGTGACGCTGACGGGCGACGCTTACGCGGTGCCGGGCGGCCGGCCGGCGGCGCTGCACGGCGCCGAAGTCGTGTCCAGGGGCGCGGTCACGGCCGCAGCCAGGGCCGTGCACTCGCAGCTCGCGCTCATCGACGGGAACGTCGGCGTGGTCTGGGCTCCGGGTGGTCACCTGCAGCTCGTGCTCAAGTTCACGGTGAACCCGGCCAGCCGGATCACCGCCATCGACATCGTCGGCGACCCGGAGAACCTGCGGCAGCTGCAGATCGCGGTGCTGCCCGACTAGCAATCTGTGGGGGGAGTCGCCGGGCTTGTAACGGGACGGGGGCCGCGTTCGCTTCGCAGCCATCAGACGCTGCCTCGCTGCCCGAGGCCATCCTGGAGGAGATACATGCGCGCGAATCGATCGTCCCTGCTCACCCGGATCGGGTCCGGCGGACTGGTAGCGATCCTGGCCGCCGGCGGGGTCATGGCATCGGCGACGGCCGCGAGCGCGGCCAAGGGACACCCGCGGCTCGCGGCGACGCACCTGTCCGTCCGGAACAAGGCGGTCGCCCACGCCCGGCATCACGCCGACGCGATCAGCGGCGTGCTCAGCGCCCGGCACAAGGGTGTGGCGGGCGAGACCATCAAGCTGGAGAGCCGGACCGGGAAGAAGCCGCGCTGGGCGGTGGCGGGTTCCGCCACCACGGCAGCGAACGGCGCGGTGACGTTCACCGTCGCGCCGGCCGCCAAGACCCAGTACAAGCTCGTGTTCGCCGGCGACGCGACGCACCGTAAGAGCGCCAGCAACGTGATCACGCTGAAGGCCGTCCGCAAGTAGCACCGGGCTGCGGGAAGCACGGTCCGCCAGTAACGCGGGCTGCGAGTAGCACGGGCCGCAGCCAGACTGCGACAACTTCACAGGGCCAGCGGGTGGCGTGCAGGCGCGGCCCGGTCCCGGCGGGAATCTCATCCCGCGGACCGGATCCTGCCGCCACCCGCTGCTGTGCGCCGGCCCTCGGCTGCAGCTACCGCGACTGGGTATGGAGCCGATCGCAGCTCTAGCTACGGATTTCAGTCCCAGTGCGGTTGCCGCACGAATCTGCGCCGATCTCAGCCGGGCTGATGGCCGCCGTGACCCGGACCCGGAAGCTTGGGGGTCCGGCCGGGCCGGGGCGGCTTCTGGTGCTTCTGGTGCCCCTTCGCGTGCCCCGGCGGCGTCTGGTGCTGCTGGCCGGGCGGCTGATGCGTGGGATGCACCGCAGGCGGGGCGTGCTGGTGGCCCGGGCGGTGCACGCTGGCCGGGTGCGTCCGGTCGGCCGGCTGGTGGGCGGCGGGCGCGCCGATCATCCGGTGCGCGAAGTCCTGCACCTGGGCGGGCAGGGCCCCGGCGTAGGCGGCCGCGGTTGTGCCCAGGACGAGGCCGAGGGCAGTGACCGCGGCCGCGATCCGCGCGCGGCCCGTCGTCAGCAGCCCACTTCGCCACGTACCGCCGCGACGGGCAGCGCTGCGAGCCCTGGCGCCGCCCGGTGCTGCCCCGCTTGGGTCGGCACGGGCACCGGTGGCACCCGTGGTTACGGACGAGGGGCTGCCGGAGGAGACGCTGCTGCTGAATGCCGCCAGCGCTGCGGTCTCCCCCGGCAGCGGGCCGGGTCCAGCGGGCGTGGCGAGGCCGGCAAGCTGCGCTGCGACAACGTGATATTCCCGCGGGGCCGAGGGGGGCAACGGCATCCCCGCGAGAATCGTGTCCAGCAACTGCTCATCCGCGTCGCGGCCAAGCCAGCCGGGGAGGGTGAACCCAGGCATCTCGTGCCAGGAAGCGTCCGGGCCGGTCATAGCGTTACACCCGCCCTGTCCCGGAGTTGCGCGAGCCGCCGCAGCCCGCGGTGCGCGGCCACCCGCACCGCACCAGGGCTCTTGCCGACGATCGCGGCCACGTCCGCCGGGTCCAGGCCGGCTACCACTCGCAGCACGATGATCTCGGCCTGATCCTTGGGCAGCGTGGCGATCGCGGCCAGCACCGACCGGGTCGCGATCCGCTCCAGCACCACGTCGGCCGCGTCGGGGGCGGTCAGCAATTCCTCGGCGCGGCTGTCGTCGAGCGGGACGACCGCGCGGCGGGTCCGGCTGCGACCGAAGTCGATCGCGCGGTGCCGGGCGATCGTGAACAGCCAGGCCCGGAACGAGCGCTCGTCGCCGCTGAACCTGGGCAGGCCGGACACGACCTGTATCCAGGTCTCGCTGGCGATGTCCTCGGCCGCTTGCGGCCCGATGATGTGCAGGTATCGCAGCAGCACCGGCTGCACGTCGCGGAACAACGCGGTGAACCCGGCTTCGTCACCGCGTTGCGCGGCGGCGAGGACGTCCGGGAACGCGCTGCCGAGCACCGGACAAGTATGAACCCGGCCTAACCGCATTTCCCGGCGGAACCGGAAAGAAGCGCAGGCGACCGGCACCGCGGCGACGCCATAGCTACCGGTCGGTAGCTTCGTCGTGTTAGCGTCGACTCGGTGCAACTCCACGGTGCGGCCATATAGCTGGCCAGATCCGCGCTCGGCGGATCGACCCGGTGTGATTCCGGGGCCACGCGGTCAGACCCCGCTCCCGGACTCGTCATGCCGCGCAGTTCCGGGACGCGAGCAGGCGCGGCTCCGCCGCGCCCGATCGGAGGCACCGCTCATGTTCACCGGACACGTCAGTGAGCGCGGCGTCGTCGACGCCGTGGACGGATCGCGCGTCCGCGTGCGCGCGCCGGGCAGCGCCGCGACCATCAGCGCCGGCGGCGCGGTGTGCGTCAGCGGCGTGCGGCTCACGGCCGAGGACGTCTGCGCGCAGACATTCGCGGTCACCGTTTCGGCCGAGACGCGCTCCCGCACCACGCTCGATGAGCTGCGGCCGGGCGCCGAGGTCAACGTCGAGCTGCCGCTGACCGCGGGTCAGCCGCTCAACGGTCATCTGGTCCAGGGCTACGTGGACGGGGTGGGCAAGATCGCCCGGGTGCAGGCCGAGGAAGCCGGCGTCAGGGTCTGGATCCGGCCGCCCGACCGGCTGCTCGGGCGGGTGGCCGCCAAGACCCCGATCGCGGTCGACGGCGTCAGCGTGACGGTCGCGGACCGGCTGCGCGACCGGTTCTCGTCGTGCTGGTCCCGGCCACGAGCTCGGTGACGACGCTGGCCAGCCTGGCGCCGGGGTCCAGGGTGAATCTCGAGGTCGACCTGGCGAGCCCGGCTGGCCAGCGGCAAGGGCAGCCTGGCCGCGTCCAGGCTCGCCCGGCTCACGGCCGGCCTCGGCACCGCGGGCCACGTCAGCGGCGGGCCGGCGTGCAGCGCGCGCTCGACCAGCTCGCGGCCGGCGGCGCGGTGGCGGTCTGGGACCCGGACGCGGAGCGCGAGGGTGACGTCGTCTTCGCGGGCACGCGGTTGCGGCCAGACGCGTTCGTCTTCCTGCTCACCCAGGTCTGCGGGCACCCGACCGTGCCGTGCGCGGCCGCCGTCGTGGACCGGCTGGAACTCGGTCCGATTCCCGGCCCTGGCGACCGGCAGGGCACCGCGTTCCGCATCCCGGTCGACCTCGCGGCGGGCACCGGCACCGGGATCAGCGCCGCCGAGCGCGCGGCTGTCGTGCGCAGGCTCGCCGACCCGGCGGCGGCACCCGGCGACTTCCTCCGGCCCGGTCACGTGTATCCGCTGCGGGCCAGGCCCGGCCTGCTGGCGGAGCGGTCCGGCCACACCGAGGCGACGGTGGCGATGTGCGCCGCGGCCGGGCTCGCGCCGGTCGGGGTGTGCTGCGAGCTGATGAACCCGGACGGCACGATGGCCAATGCGGCGGACTTCGAGGTCGCGGCCGTGAGCTGGGGTCTGCCACTCATCGAGATCCCCGATCTGCGGGCCTGGCTGTGACCCGGACCGCCGATCCGTACGCGGTGCTCGGCGTCTCCTACGCAGCCAGCCGGCAGCCGGATCCGCGCATCGCCGCGATGATCCGGGCCGCGCTCGGCGGCGCGCGGACGGTCGTTAACGTCGGCGCCGGGGCCGGCTCCTACGAGCCGCCGGACGTGCGGCTCACGGCGGTCGAGCCGTCGGCCGTCATGATCGGGCAGCGGCTCACTACGCGCCGCGCCGGCCGTGCGCGCGGTCGCGGAGCAACTGCCGTTCCCGGACGACGCGTTCGACGCGGCCCTGGCGGTGCTCACGGTGCATCACTGGCGGAGCGCCAGCGCCGGGCTGGCGGAGCTGCGGCGGGTCGCGCGGGCGCAGGTCGTGCTCACCTGGGACCCGGAGATCACCAGCCGGTTCTGGCTGCTGACCGACTACCTGCCGCAGGTTCCGGCGCACGAGCGCGGCCTGGCCTGCCTGGACGCGGTCTGCGCGGCCTGCGGGCCGGCCGGCCCGAGCGGAGGACGCCGAGGTCAGCGTGCAGCCGGTGCTGGTGCCGGCCGACTGCACCGACGGCTTCCTCGGCGCCTACTGGCGGCGACCCGAGGCCTACCTGCGGCCGGAGGTCCGGGCCGCGATCTCCAGCCTGTCGCTGATCGACCAGGACGAGGTCCGGGCGGCGATGCGCAGGCTGGCCGCCGACCTGGCCAGCGGCCGGTGGCAGGACCGGCACGGCCGACCTGCTCAGCCGCACCGAGCTAGACCTCGGCTACCGCCTCTATGTTGCCCGCTCGTCCGCCGGGGCGCCCTAAGGGTGGCGCCTTCCCCTCTGTGTTTCCCGCTCACCGTCAGGACGCCTGGAAGGTGGCGTCTTCCCTCGAAAACCGCTCCTCAGTCCAGGGCGCCACCGGCGCCCTGGCGGCTTGCTCGGGCTCCTCAGTCCAGGCGCCGCCGCGGCCCCTCGGATCGCTCAGGACCGAGGCCGGGGACCGGGCGTCCGCCGCGGAGGAGGGAGGCGACCGCGGCGAGGGCCGCGAGCGCGGTCGGCGGCCGCGAACACGATCACCAGGCCGTGGTGGAACGGCCCGGAGATCAGCGCGGGGAAGAAGTGCCTGCCGGTCAGCGCGCGCTGGCTGGCGGCGGGCAGGCCGGAGAGCGCGCCCGCGGCCTGCAAGAGGTGCTGCACCGGGTTGACCCCGAGCACGGCGGCGAACAGCGACGCGACCGGCGGCAGGCCGGCGATCTGGTGCGCGACCGAATGCGAGACGCCGTGCCGCACCAGCCCGCTGGTCAGCGCCGTCGGCAGCGTGCCGGCGAGGCCAGCGATCATGAGCGAGAAGAAGACGCCGATCGAGAGCGCGGTGCCCGAGTTCTGGTAGGTCGAGCGCATGCCGGAGGCGGCACCGCGATACCGGGCCGGCACACTGCTCATGATCGAGGCGGAGTTCGGCGCGGCGAACATGCCGCCGCCGATCCCGTTCGCGCCGGTCAGCAGCGCGAACACCCAGTACGGGAAGTCCACCGGCAGGAGCATCAGGCCGATGAAGCTGAGGCCGAACACGACCATGCCGGCCGTGGCGAAGCCGCGCGCGCCGAACCGGTCCGATAGCGCGCCGGAGATCGGCCCGGAGATCAGGAGGCCGGCGGTCAGCGGTAGCAGGAAAATGCCGGCCCACAGCGGGGTGTCGCTGAAGCTGTAGCCGTGCAGCGGCAGCCAGATGCCCTGCAGCCAGATGATCAGCATGAACTGCAGGCCGCCGCGGGCGATCGCGACGGCGAGGCCGGCCACGTTCCCGGCGGCGAACGCCCGGATCCGGAACAGCCGCAACTCGAACATCGGCTCGGCAACCTTGCTCTCGATGAGCCCGAACGCCACCAGCAGCCCGACGCCCGCGACCAGCAGGCCGATCACGACCGGGTTGGTCCAGCCCTCTGAGTGCTGCCCGTACGGCTGGATGCCGTCGGTGATCGCGACCAGGATCGCGCCCAGCCCGAGGGCGAAGGTTACGTTGCCCCACCAGTCGATCCGGCCGGGGTGCCGCTCGCCGTTGTCACGCAGCTTGCGGTAGGCCCAGATCGTGCCGAAGACGCCGACGGGCACGTTCACCCAGAACACCGCGCGCCAGTCGAGGGTCACCAGCACCCCGCCCGCGACCAGGCCGATGAACTGGCCCGCGATGGCCGCGACCTGGTTGATGCCGAGCGCGAATCCGCGCCGGTCCGGCGGGAACGCGTCGGTGAGGATCGCGGCCGAGTTCGCGGTCAGCATGGAGCCGCCGAACGCCTGCAGCACTCGCCACCCGATCAGCCAGAGCGCCCCGTGCGCGCCCTGGAACGGGTCGAAGGACAGCAGGATCGACGCGACCGTGAACACGACGAACCCGGCGTTGTAGATCCGCACCCGGCCGAACATGTCCCCGAGCCGGCCGACGGTGACCACCAGGACCGCCTGGACGAGGCGGTAGCCCATGATCATCCAGAGCAGGTAGACCACATTGCCGGCCGCGAGCGGATCGAGGTGGATGCCGCGGAAGATCGCGGGCAGCGCGATGATCACGATCGACCCGTCCAGCGCCGACATGAAGACGGCCGCCGTCGTGTTCGACAGCGCGATCCAGCGGTACCGATCGCCGGGATCGGGCCGGACCGGCCGGATTGCCCCGGCGTCCTGGTCCCTGCGTGCGTCTGGCCGCATCAGATACTGTCCGCCAGACGCTCGAGCAGCGGCGCGGCGGTCATGAGCTGGTCCAGTTCGGCGCCGGTGAACCCGGCCGCGAGCGCGGCGGCCAGCTGCCGGGTCCTGGCGCTGCGGCGATCGCTGAGCATCCGCTGGCCGGCCGCGGACAGCGAGAGCACGACCCGCCGGCCGTCCGCCGGGTCGGGGCGGCGCTCGACCAGGCCGCGGGCCTCAAGCCCGGCGAGGGTCGCGCCCATCGACTGCGGGCTGATCTGCTCCAGCCGGGCGAGCGCGCCCGCGGTCGTGGGCCCGCCCCGGTTCAGCCGGGCGAGCGCGGCGCTCTCCGGCAGCGTCAGCTCGCCCTCGGCCTTGAGCTGGCGCAGCCGCCGCAGCAGCAGGCCGGTGCTGACGTGCAGCGCAGTCGCGACCTGGTCGACGTCCGGCGGCTGGCTCATAATTAGTAAGGCTACACTGATAAGCCTAGCCTTCCAAGTAGGAACGGGCTGCGCCTCGGACAGGCGGCCGGCCGGTCCGCGGGGCCGGACTCGCGAGGAGCCTGCCGGCGCGGGCTGAACACGAGAGCCAGCTGCCGCGTTGCAGGGCGGCTGGGCTCCGGACGGCTGGCGCGGCAGCTCAGAAGCGCGTGACGGCATAGCGAGGGAGGCGTATGACCGCCCGGCGAACTGGCCGCCGCCTTCACCGAGGATGACGTAGCCGCCGCCTACCAGCACCGGCCGCCGTACCCGGCCGAAGTCTTCGGCATCCTGACCGGGCTGATCGCCGACGAGCCGAGGAACGTCCTGGATGTCGGCGCGGGCGAGGGCGCGCTCGCCCGGCCGCTCGCGCCGCTGGTGCACCGCGTCGACGCGGTGGACATCTCGGCCGCGATGCTGGCCCGCGGCGCGCGGCGGCCCGGTGGCGGCAGCCGAACCTGCGCTGGATCCTCGGGGCGGCCGAGACCGCCGCGCTGGCCGGGCCGTACGCGCTCGTGACGGCCGGGGCGAGCCTGCACTGGATGGACTGGGACGTCACGCTGCCGCGGCTGAGCGCCCAGCTGACCGAGCGCGCGCTGCTGGTCATCGTCGAGCACGGGTACCGGGAGCTGCCGTGGCGGGCCGGCCTGGGCGCGGTCATCGCCCGGCACTCGCGCAGCCCGGACTTCGATCCGGACTACTCCCTGCCGGCCGCGCTGGCCGACCGCGGGCTACTGCAGATCACCGGCCACGCCGAGACCGCGGCCGTGCCATTCCGCCAGCCGGCGTCGGCCTACGTCGAGCAGTTCCACTCGACCGCGTCGCTCGCGCGCACGTGGATGCCGCCGGCCGAGGTGGCGGAGTTCGACGCCGCGGTGGCCCGGCTCGTCGCGCCGCACGCGGTCGACGGGGTGCTCATGACGTCGGTCGCGGCGACCCTCACCTGGAGCCGCATCTGACCCGGCGGCTCAGGCCCGCTGCGCCTGCCGGTACAGCGCGGCGACGTTGCGCAGGAACCGCGCTGAATAGGAGACGCTCGCGAGCTTGCCGCCACGCTGGTAGCCGCCGATCACGCCGATGACATCGCCGTCGCCGGTCCGAGCGCTGACGTCCATCAGGAACGGCCCGCCGCTGGTCCCGTTCGTGTACCCGCCGCAGCGAAAGACAAGTTGCTGGTAGCCGGTCAGCGCGAGCCTGCTGGCCTGACCGGTGCAGGTCACGGGCTCGTTCCTGCGGTTGGGATACCCGATCACTCGCACCGTCTTGGGCAGCGCGGTCCCGATGGCGACCGTCTCGGCGCCGGTGTACTTCTCGATCCGGTGCCCGGACCGGCCGACCACCAGGAAGGCCACGTCGTCATTCGGGTCATGGTGTCGCCGCCAGCTGGTGTCCGAGAGCACGGACATCACTCGCCAGCGCCCGTGCGGGAACCGGCCGTCGTGGTAGCCGGGCGCGAAGACCACCCGGCCGCGCGCGCCGGTGCGCGCGCCGGTCAGGCAGTGCGCGGCGGTGATCAGCAGGTTCCCTGGCCTACTCCGGACGACCGCCGCGGTGCAGAAATGCTTCAGTCCCTTCTTGGTGATGTCGAACAGCGCGCCGACGGCCGCCGTGCCCTTGAAGGCCATGGCGTCCGGCTGCGGCGACGGATCGGGACTGGGCGAGGGCGACGGATCGGGACTGGGCGAGGGCGTCGGAGTGACCAGCGCCGAGGGCCTCGCTGACGCTAACGCCGGGGCCAGCGCGGGCCGGGCCGCGGCCGCCGTCGCCGGGTAGGCCGTCGCCAGGATTCCGGCCGCGGCAGGCGCCGTGGCGGCGAGTGCGAGCGCGGTCCGGAGGTGACGGGGCACAGCTCGTATCAGACCACGCAAGGCTTTGCGGGCACCGCCGAATCCGGCGAATGCGGGGGCTAATCCTCCGCCCGGCCGGACACTTCCGTCCGCTGCCGCGCTGCCGCGCGCAGTCGCTCGTTGGCGGCGGCGACCTGGTCGCCGTCGATCTCGAAGCCCACGAACGAGCAGCCCGCGCCGATCGCGGCGACACCGGTCGTGCCGGACCCGCTGAACGGGTCGAGCACCACGACGTCCCGGCCCGCCGTGCCATAGGCCTGCACGCAGCGCAGCGGCAACTGCTCGGGGAACCGGGAGAAATGCGGCAGGCCGTCGACCCGCTCGTTGCCGAACTCCCAGACCGAGCCGACCGGCGGTGCGGTGCGGAACGCGTGCCGTTCCGACCGGGCCAGCAGGTAGATCACCTCGTGCTGCCGGTGCGGGCGGCGGCAGCGCCCTTCCGGCATCGGGTTGAGCTTGCGCCAGATCACCTCGCCGCGCAGCAGCCAGCCCGCGTCCGACAGCGCGACCATCAGGCGCTGCGGCAGGCCGAGCAGGTTGCCGTAGCGCAGCCAGGGCGCGCCGTCGTCGGTGAACGCGCGGCGCCGGTGCCGCGGCTTGGTGTAGGCGGAGTTCTCCGGCTGCAGCCCGGACCGGCCCGGGCCGAGCGTGCTGTAGCTGCTGTCGTCCAGCCGCCAGTTCACCGGCGTGTTGTACGCGTCGCCGATGTTGATCCAGGCGATGCCGTCGGGCTTCAGCTTGGGCAGCAGCGCCGCGAATATCTCCGTCAGTTCGGCGAGGTACGCGCGCGGATCGGCTTCGACCCCGTTCCCTCCGGACAGCCGCTGGCCCCAGTACGGCGGGCTGGTGACGACGACGTCGATGCTGTCGTCGGGCAGGTCGAGTACCAGCTTGCGGCAGTCGCCGGCGGTGACGGTGTCGAGGGCGAACGGCCCCAGCGTCTCGGTCAGCGCGACCCCCTCCGTCTGCGGCCAGGTCCCTCTGCTCTTCCGATTGTGCCCGGCAAGGCCCGGCGCGGGCCCGGAAACCGGGTCGAGCCGGGCGTGTGTCGGGCCGCAGAATGGCAGGCATGGATCCAGCGGCCGAGCAGAAACTGACCGGCGGCAACGTCGGTGCCGTCCTACGGGTCGGGGACACGGTCCGCAAGTCCGCGGGCCCGCATACGCCTGCGGTCGAGGCCTACCTCGGCTATCTCAACACGGTCGGGTTCCGCGCCGCACCGCGCACGCTCGGGCACGACGCGGCGGGGCGGCACGTGCTGGAGTACGTGGACGGCGTCGTCGCGCAGGACCGGCCGCCGCTGGACGACGCCGGCCTGGACCGGATCGGCGGCCTGATCCGGGAACTGCACGACGTGAGCGAGGGGTTCGCCCCGCCGCCGGACGCGCAGTGGTGGGTGGCGATCCCGCCGGACCGGGAAGACCTGATCTGCCATCACGACCTCGCCCCGTGGAACCTGGTGCTCGCGGGCGAGCGGTGGGTGTTCATCGACTGGGACGGTGCCGGGCCAGGGTCGCGGCTGTGGGATCTGGCCTACGCGATCCGGGCATTCGTGCCGCTGGAAGCCGGCGGCGACCCGATCCCGGACGCGCACCGGGTCCGGGCGCTGGCCGACGGGTACCGGCTCGCCGCGGCCGACCGCGCCCGGCTGGCCGCGCTGTTGCCGGCCCGCACCGAGGCCATGCACGACCTGCTTCGCCGCGGTGCCGCGACCGGCGCCCAGCCGTGGGCCCGGCTGCACGCCGAGGGGCACGGTGACTACTGGGGCGGGGCGGCCCGCTACGTGGCCCGGCACGAGGCGCGGTGGCGCCAGGCGCTGGCCTGATCCCGGCTGGCCGGCCGGGATCACCGGGGCGCCGCGGCCACGCCGGACCTCCGGGTCCGGCGGGGCCGTCGGTCAGGCGTGCACGAGCGGGGTGTCCACCAGGTGCTCGGCCAGGAACCAGGCTTGCAGTTCCCCAGTCCTGATCACGTCGGATACCAGCACGTCGTTGGTCGCGTCGTCGCCCATCTCCGCCGAATCGGCCGCCGCCGAATGCGCCTTGATCAGGATCGTCTCGTGCGCCTCGAGCAGCCGGGACAGCATGGCGGGCACCTCTTCGGCCCCATCCGGCGGCCGGGGAATCGAGGTAATCTCCGCGACGTGCCGGGGATCGCCGACGGCGACGCCGCCGAGCGTCTGCACCCGCTCCGCGATCAGGTCCACGAGCTCAAGCTGCTCCGCCGCGTGCTTGTCCAGCAGCAGGTGCAGCTGATAGAAGGTCGGCCCGCGCATCAGCCAGTGATGCTTCTTGTAGAGCGCGTACAGGATCTGCGTATCGGCCAGGATCTGATTGAGCCGCTCGCACGAGTACATCCGCGTGTCGTAGGACAGGCCCAGCGGAAACTGCCGGACCGTGCCGAACTCCTGCACCTGCGCGCCGCGCTGATGCAGCCACGGCTGGCTGCTGGCCGGACGGCGGGCCCGGCCGTTGCCGCTGGCGGACCGGCTCGCCGTCGAGCGCGAGCCGCGCGGCGAGCGAGACGCGGATTTGGCGGCCGGCCGAGTAGCGGCTTTGGATGTCCTTGGTGCCATTGTTCCCCCCACTTTGTTACCCGGAGCCCAACTCCCGGTGCTGGGCCGGATACCCGCGATTGCCGCTAAGAAAACGGTGCTGACCGCCACGTCAGCGGCTGATTCCGGCCAGGCCCAGGTACTCAGCCAGCCACGGTCCAGTCACGCTGGCGGGGTCGCTGGACACCTCGGCCGCCGGATCGCGGCGAGTACGTGACCGTCTCGACCCAGCGGCCGGAATATCGGGTGCATCGCGGGCGGATCACTCCCTATCCTCGGCCTGTGCGCGAACGACCTGGCGGCGTGGAGGACGCTGAACTGGCCGCGATCCTGTCCGATCAGTGGACGCTCGCCGGGGTAGCCCTGGAGTACCTGCCGGTCGGCTTCGGCGGCTATCACTGGCTAGCGACCGAGCCGACCGGGGCCCGCTGGTTCATCACCGTCAGCGACCTGGGCCAGGAGTACGGCGCGGACCTGGAGCCGGCCATGGAGACGGCGGCCCGGCTCGCCGAGACGGGCCTCGAATTCGTGGTAGCGCCCGTGCGCTCCCGGTCCGGCGCCACCGTGGCCCGGCTCGGCCCCGGATTCGGCGTCACGGTGTTCGGCTACGTCCCTGGCACCCCCGGCCACTGGGAGGACGCGCGGGGAGTCGCGGACCGGCTGCGCGTGATCGAGATGCTGGCCCGGCTGCACACCGCGGGCATACCGGCGGCCGCTCCGGTCCGGCCGCCGCGGCTGGCCCGCCGGGATGCGCTGACGGCCGCGCTCGCGGATCTGGGCTCGCCGTGGACGAACGGCCCGTTCGGCGAACCGGCCAGGGCGATTCTGGCCGAGCGCGGGCCCGAGGTGATCGCCGCCCTGAGCCGCTTCGACGACCTCGTCGGTCGGGTCGCCAACTCGGGCGCGCCGCCCGTGCTGACGCACGGTGAGCCGCACTCCGGCAACCTGATCTACGCCGGGTCGCAGCTGCGGCTCATCGACTGGGACTCGGTGGGCACCGCTCCGCCCGAGCGGGACCTCTGGGACCTGCTCACGCCGGGCGGCCCTGAGGCGGCCGCCTACACGCGGCTGACCGGCCGGGCCGTGGACCCGGACGCGGTCGAGTTGTACCGGCTGCGCTGGCCGCTGGACGACCTGTGCCTGAGCGCCGCGGAGTTCCGCGCGCCGCACGGGCGCGACGCCGACACCGAGACCTCGTTCGCCGCGCTGACCGAGTCGATCGATGATCTTCGCCAGAAGGGATCAAAGCTCTCGTAAACGCAGGGCAAACCACGCCGCGGGGTGTGGCATCCTGGCCGCCATGGCGACAGGCGAGGTCCGGAGCAGGACGAGCAGCCCGCTGCGGGTGGCGGCGACCAAGGTGCCGCTCATCACGGCCTGGTTCTGGATCGCCAAGGTCGCGTCCACCGGCATGGGGGAAGCCCTCGCCGACTACGTCTACCTGCGCTTCGGCACCGCCGTCGCGGTCGCCTTCGGCTCGATCCTGCTGGCCGGTGCCCTGGCGCTGCAGTTCGCCGTGCCCCGGTACCGGACCTGGGTGTACTGGTTCGCGGTCGCCGCCGTGGCCGTGACCGGCACCGAGGCGGCCGATGGCCTGCACATCGTCATCGGACTGCCGTACTGGCAGACGACGTGCCTGTACGCGTTCTGCCTGGCCGTGATCTTCGTGGCCTGGTACCTCACCGAGGGGACGCTGTCCATCCACAGCATCACCACCTGGCGGCGCGAGCTGTTCTACTGGGCCACCGTGATGGCGACCTTCGCCCTCGGCACCGCGCTCGGTGACCTGACCGCGGTGACCCTGCACATCGGGTTCTTCGGTTCCGCCGTGCTGTTCCTGGCGGTCATCGCCATCCCGCTGGTCGCGCACTGGAAGCTGGGGATGAACTCGGTGCTCGCCTTCTGGTTCGCCTACACGATCACCCGGCCGCTCGGTGCTTCGATCGCTGACTGGCTCGGGGTGCCGCACTCCCTCGGCGGCCTGGACTGGGGCCGCGGGGTGGTCGCGATCGTGCTGCTGGTCCCGGTCGTGGCCGCGGTCGCTTACATGGCGATCACCGGGGTGGACCGGCCGGGGGCGGCCTGCCGGAGCAGGCTGGCCCGCGGCACCGCGCGGCGTAGCCGCGCGCCCGGCACCTATTTCCCTTTTACCGTCAGCTGAATATCGGCAATGAGAGCATAAATATTGCCGCGAAGGCGCAATTCGGGCACCTAACTTTTGGGTTACGGCCACGACTTGACCTGCGGGAATGCTTTCTCGCTCTGCTATTGTCTGGACGTCGGAAGACGTGGCAAAACCGGGGGAATAAGGCTCGTCCTAGTCGCTGTGTGTTAATTCCCGCAGACGCATTTCGGGCCTGGCAAGCATTACGGGCATGCGGGGGAAAGCTGTGCTCCGGAGCGCGAGGTGAGACGCGGGCCGTCCCACGCGGGCAAGCTGCCCGCCTGGGAGCGGGTCGTCTTCGGGCTGGTCTTCACCCTGATGGCTGCGTTCGTCGTGGTCGTGACGATGACCGCCGCGCACTCGCAGCGTAGTGAGCTGCGACCCGGCGCGGCAGTGCCGGACGGCGTGCTGCCGGTCGGCGCCACGTCGAGTGACCGGGTCCAGCCAGCGGCCGCTGGCGCGCTCGGCACGGGGCACGCCGTCACCGCCGGCGGGCAGGCCGCCCTGAGCCGGAAGCTGGCCCGGGCGCTTCGGCCGGTAGTACGCGGTGGCCGTGGGCACCTCGCCGTCGGCGTGATCGACCTAGGCACCGGCGCGGAGGCGCTCTACAGCGCCCGGCGCAGGTTCGCGGCCGCGAGCGTCATGAAGGCCGACATACTCGCCGTCTTGCTGCTGCGACACCAGCAGGCCGGCACGCCACTATCGGCGCGGGAGGCGCAGCTCGCCGTGCCCATGATCGAGAGCAGCGACAACGGCGCGGCCACCAGGCTGTGGCAGCTGCTGGGGGCCGGACCCGCGGTCGCGACCGCGAATCAGCGGCCTCGGGCTCATCCGCACCACGCCGGGTCCGGGCGCGAACTGGGGCCGGTCCAGGACCACCGTCGCGGATCAGCTTCGGCTGCTCGCCGACCTGACCGCCGCGGCGTCGCCGCTGACGGCGCAGAGCCGCGATTACGTGCTGGGCCTGATGCAGGACGTGCAGCCCGACCAGCAGTGGGGCGTGACGGCAGCGGCCAGCCGGGGAACTGTGCGTGCCGTCAAGAGTGGCTGGCTGGCCGGCCCGCAGGTGTGGGTCATCAACAGCATCGGGGTGGTCGAGCACGACGGACACCGGCTGCTGCTCGCGATCCTTTCCGACCAGCACGCGACGAAGGCGGCCGGGGTCGCGCGCGTCTCGGCCGCGGCCAGGGCGGCCGCCTGGGTCATGAGCCAGGCGTCCTGAGTGCCAGCTACGCCGCGCGGCCGGCCGCCCGCAGGACGTGTGCCACCGTCTTGATCGCGTCCACCAGGCCGTCGGTCGCGGCGAGGAGCCCGGCCGCCTCGGCCGGGGCCGCCCCGTCTACTGCGTCAAGACTGCCGTCGGCCGTGGCTTCCGGGGTCTGCCACAGCTGCTGCTGGCGGAGCCGCAACTGAGGCAGCGGCGGGATGTCCGCTACCTCGCCCGCAGGTGCTGACCAGGCGGGCCGACCCCCCGGACCACCCGCGGACATCGGGGGTGCCGTGGCGCTCGCGGCCTGCTGCAGGGCGGCGGCCAGCAGGTCCGTGGCTGCCACCACGTCGGCCGCGAGCTGGTCCAGCGGCGGCTGCAGGGCGGTGTCGTGCGGCGCCAGCGCTTGCTCGCGGCCATTTCGCGCGCGATCGGTGTCCGGCGGTGCGGCCTCGTGCCGCTGGCGGGGCCGGGCGTGCTGGACCGCGAGGGTGGCGGTGAGCGTGATCGTCGCCTGCGCGATCCGATGCGTGGCCGACGCCAGCGACCGGGCGAGCTCGCCCGTCATCGGCGGGTGATCCGGCTCGCCGGCCAGCCGGTCCGCCGACGCGTCCGCATCGATTCGCGCCCGGCGGACGGCCAGCCGCAAGCTGGCGATCTCGGCCGAGCCGGCCTCGCCCGGCCGGGTGTAGGCGCGCAGCAGCGCGGCGGCGTAGCGGCCCTGCAACGTGAGCAGCCGGGCGAGCTTCGCACTCGCGGAGCTGCCCGCCCAGGTCGGCCAGAACAGGTACGCGAGCAGGGCCAGGCCGGTGCCGATGCCGGTACCGGCCAGCCTGGCCAGCGCCGTGGCCTCCGCCGGCTGGCCGAGCAGCACGAGCAGGACGACCACGAAGTCGGTCAGGAACACGGCGTAGAGCAGGTAGTTCACCGTGAACACCGCGTACGCGGCCAGCAGCGACACCGCGACGCCGGCCAGCAGCGCGCCGAGTCCGATCCGCTCGAGTTGCACGGTCGCGAGGCCGAGGCCGGCCCCCACGACCGTGCCGGCGGCGCGCTGCAGTCCGCGGTACAGGGTCGAGCTGTAGTCCGGCCGCAGGACGATGAAGATGGTCAGCACGCCCCAGTAGCCGTGTGGCAGGCCGATGGCCCGCACGATGACCTCGGCCAGGGCCGTGACAACGGCCAGCCGGAGCGCGTGCCGCCCGGCCTCGGACGAGGTGCCGAGGCTGGCGCGCAGGGTCAGCGTCATGTCCCGCAGCCGGGCCAGCCCGATCCCGGCTACGCCCGCGGCCGCGGCTTCCCGCCGGCCCGGTTCGGCCTCGTTCAGCCGCTCGGTGATCCGGCAGGCCGCCCGCAGCTGGGTGAGCAGCGCCTCGCCGGCCCACTGCCACCGTGCGGCCGATTCGGCCTCGGCCTCGGCCAGTTCGCGCCGGGCCGCGACCAGGGCGACGGCGCGCTGCCCTGGCCGCCCGGTCAGCGCCGCCGCGATCTCGCCGAGAACGAACTGGGCCGAGGTCAGCAGGCTGCGTCCGGCCGGTCCCGGCAGCCCGGACGGCCTGCCGATGCCGAGCGCGGTGAGGGTGGCCCGGATGCGCTCGGCTTCCTCATTGAGGTCGAGCATGTGCATCCGGGCCGCGCTGCGCATCAGCGGGTTGGGGTCGCGGAGCGCTTTGCGGCCCGCGAGCGTGGCCTGCGTCGGCGGATCCTGCTGACCGCGGGCCAGGTCGGCCGCGTACCGCGCCAGCGCCAGGAACGACTGGGCCAGCGCGGTGCGCTCGCTGCTGCCGCGCGCGACCGCCCACGATCCGACCACGAGGATGGCCTGCCACAGCCCCCCGGCCAGCACGAGCAGTGCGCGACCGCCCGCGGCCGCGGGCTGGAGTGGCAGCGCGCTGGCGATCAGCAGCGCGACCGGCCACTGCAAGGAGACGACGAGCGCCGTCGGTCCGAGCGCGGCCAGCAGTCCGGCCGCGTAGGCCCAGACGAAGATGACGGGGATGAGCAGCAGCGGATGGCTGGCCTCGGCGACAGCGCCGATGAACGTCGAGACTGCCATCCCGGCCGCCGCCAGCGCGACTGCCAGCACCCGGCTGCGGGTGACGCCGCGGAAGGAGATGAAGCCGGCCGGCAGGGCGCCGAGCGCCGCGAAGCTGCCGGCCTCGACGTGGCCGGTGCCGACCCCGATCGCCAGCGGGGTAATGACGCCGAACGCGGCCCTGGCGGCGCGGCCGGTCGCCAGGTCCTGCCAGCGGAACGCGCCGAAGTCCAGCCAGCTGGACTGGCTCAGCTCGGCCGCGAGATAGGACCGGCTGGCCCGCAGGTCGGCTAGCAGGGGCTGGCCGAAGCGCCCGCCGGTGCGCATGCGGCCCCTGTTACCCGGGTCGCACTGGCCGGTACTCAGGCTGCCACATGAGCGACCGCACCTGGCTGGCCAGGTCCGCGGTCAGCTCGCGCTGCGCGACCCCGTCGGCGCTGGCCGCGGCCGCCACCGCCACGGCCACCGCGAGCGACGTGTCCCGCAGCGCGTGCACCTCGGGCAGCAGCGGCGCGCCCGGCGCGCTGCTGTCGACGAGCCCGGCCACCGCGTGCGCCGCCGCGCTGAGCATCCCGTCGGTGACCTCGGTCGCCCGGGCCGCGATCGCGCCGAGCCCGAGACCGGGAAAGATGAGCGCGTTGTTGGCCTGGCCGATGACGTACTTGGTGCCCTGGTACTCGACCGGCGGGAACGGGCTGCCGGTAGCCACCAGTGCCCGCCCGCCGGTCCAGGTGATCAGGTCGGTCGGGGTGGCCTCGGCGAGCTCGGTCGGGTTGGACATCGGCATGATCACCGGCCGGTCGGCGTGCAGGGCCATCTCGATCACGATGTCCCGGCTGAACGCGCCCGGCCGCGCGGACGTGCCGATCAGCACCGTCGGCTGCACCCGGCGCACTACCTCGGCGAGCGGGATCCCGCCGAGCTGCTCGTCCCGGCGCCAGTCGGCGACCTCGTCCGGACTGCGCGCGTACCTGACCTGGCCCGCGGTCAGGTCCGGGTCGCCGGCCAGCACCAGACCGTGCCGGTCGAGCACCCAGAACCGGTCTCTGGCCGCCGCGTCGGGCAGCCCGCCGACGACCAGCGCGGCGGACAGCTGATCGGCGATCCCGGTCCCGGCCGACCCGGCGCCGAAGATGACGATCCGGTGGCCGGGCAGCTCGATCCCGGTGGCCCGGACGGCGGCCAGGACGGCGGCGAGGTTCACCGCGCCGGTGCCCTGGATGTCGTCGTTGAAGCTGGGCAGCCGGTCCCGGTACCGGGTCAGCAGCCGCCGGGCGTTGGCCGGCCCGATGTCCTCCCAGTGCAGCAGCGCCCGCGGGAACACCTCCTGCACGGCGGCGACGAACTGGTCCAGGAATGCGTCGTACTCGGCCGGGCCCACCCGCGGGTGCCGGTTGCCGATGTACATCGGGTCCTCGAGCAGGCTCTGCCGGTCGGTCCCGACGTCCAGCATGACCGGCAGGCCGCGGCGCGGGTCGATCCCGGCGGCCGCGGTGTAGACGGCGAGCTTGCCGACCGAGATGCTCATCCCGCCCACGCCCCAGTCGCCGATGCCGAGGATGGCGCCGGCGTCGGTGGCCACGATGAGGTCCACCTCGTCCGTCGTGCGGCCGGACGCGCGCAGCGACTCGGCGATCAGCTCCGGCTGGTCGACCGACAGGTAGACGCCGCGCGGCCGCCGGTACTCCTGGCTGTAGTGCTCGATCGCCTGCCCGACCGTCGGGGTGTACACGACCGGCAGCATCTCGCTGAGGTGATCGGCGAGCAGCCGGTAGTACAGCACCTCGTTCCGGTCGGCTACCTCGTTGAGCAGCACGTTCCTGGCCAGGTCGGTGGCCTGCCGGAGGTACTGCGCGTACACCCGCCCGGCCTGCTGGTCCAGGGTCATGTGCCCGGCCGGGATCAGCCCGATGAGGCCGAGCTCGCGCCGCTCCTGGTCGCTGAACGCGGTGCCCTTGTTGATCCGCGGATCGCCGAGCACCTGCCGTCCGCGCAGCGTCGTGCGCCAGGAGCCGTCCTCATCCATCCACAGCGTGCGCATCGACCCGTTCCCTTTCGCCGCGCCCGCGATCAGCATCTCACCGGCTGGCGGACAGCTCCCGCCGGAAGTACTCGACGGTGGGCTCGAGTCCCGCGTCCAGGGCGATCTGTGGCTGCCAGCCGAGCTGCTCGATGGCCCGGCTGATGTCGGGCTTGCGGCGGACCGGGTCATCGGACGGCAGCGGGCGGTGCTCGATCGGGCTGGTGCTGCCGGTGAGCGCCAGTACCTTCTTGGCCAGCTCCAGCATCGTGAACTCGCCGGGGTTGCCGAGATTGACCGGGCCGGTCACCGCTGGCGCGGAGTTCATCAGCGCGATGAGCCCGTCCACCATGTCGTCGACATAGCAGAACGACCTGGTCTGCGAGCCGTCGCCGTACACGGTCAGCGCGTCCCCGCGCAGCGCCTGCACGATGAAGCTGGACACCACCCGGCCGTCGTTGGGCAGCATGCTCGGGCCGTAGGTGTTGAAGATCCGGGCGACCTTGATCGGCAGCTGGTGCTGCCGGTAGTAGTCGAAGAACAGCGTCTCCGCGCAGCGCTTGCCCTCGTCGTAGCAGGACCGGACGCCGATCGGGTTGACGTTGCCCCAGTACGACTCGGCCTGCGGGTGCATGGCCGGATCGCCGTAGATCTCCGAGGTCGAGGTCAGCAGGATCGTCGCGCGGAGCCGCTTGGCCAGGCCGAGCATGTTGATCGAGCCGTGCACGCACGTCTTGGTCGTCTGCACCGGGTCGCGCTGGTAGTAGACCGGCGATGCCGGGCACGCGAGGTGATAGATCTGGTCCACCTCGACGTAGAGCGGGAACGTGACGTCATGCCGGATCAGCTCGAACCGGGGCTCGCCGATCAGGTCCAGCACGTTTTTCCGCGTACTGGAGTAGAAGTTGTCCACGACCAGCACCTCGTGGCCCTGAGCCAGGAGCCTGCGGCTCAGGTGCGAGCCGAGGAAGCCTGACCCGCCGGTCACCAGCACCCGCTGGGGCTGGGCCGGCCGGGCCGCCTGGGCGGCCGGCTGCGGATTCCGGTTCAACGCCATCTCCTCTTGCCACGCACGCAGTCCTTGATAGCCCTCCGACCAGGCCTGAAATCCTGGCTTTCAGCTAGCTTTGTCGCGTGTTTACCCTTGGCCGGCCAGCGCCGCGGCCAGTCGGCCTGTCTAACTGTGCGTTACTTGCCGTCACTCTTCATCATCGGGGTGCCACAGTTCGCGGACCGCGTCGATGGTGTCCGCCTCCGCGGCCGTCTTGTCCGGCCGGTACCGCAGCACCCGGGCGAAGCGGAGCGTGACCCCGCCCGGATACCGGGTGCTGCCCTGCACGCCGTCGAACGCGATCTCGACCACGAGTTCCGGCCTGACCCGGACCACGTGCCGGTATCGCTCCCCGCTGCCGCCGGTGGCCGGCTCGGCCAGTTCCTGCAGCCGCTCGGTCTGCCAGCTGAGCAGGGCGTCGGTGAGGCCCTTAAAGGTCTTGCCGAGCATGACCATGCCGCCGGTCTCCGGGTCACGGGCGCCCAGGTGCAGGTTGGATAGCCAGCCCTGGCGCCGGCCGTGGCCCCACTCCGCGGCCAGCACGACCAGGTCGAGCGTGTGCCGGGGCTTGACCTTGATCCAGTCACTGCCGCGGCGGCCCGCGCCGTAGGGTGCGTCGACGGACTTGACCACGACGCCCTCGTGCCCGCGCTCGATCGCGGCGGCGAAGAACTGCTCCGCCTCCGCCACGTCCGCCGTGACCAGCCGCGGGATCAGCAGTTCCGGTGGCGTGACCGCGGTCAGGCGGGCGAACCGCTCGCTGGCCGGGACGTCGATCAGGTCCTGCCCGTCCAGGTGCAGGACGTCGAACAGGAACAAGCTCAGCGGTAGCGGGTCGCGATCGGTGCCTGCTGGCTGGAATTGGGCTGGCCGGATCTGGGCTGGCCGGATCGAGGCTGGCTGGCCGCCCTGGCCGAGGTGACCTGGAACGGGCGCGGCCGCCCGTCTGGCCGCAGCGCGACGGCCTCGCCGTCCAGCACGGCCGTGTCGGCGCGCAGCGCGAGCGCCGCGGCCGCTATCTCCGGCACCCGCGCGGTGATGTCATCGAGCGTCCGGGAGTAGACCCGGACGGTGTCTCCCGAGCGGTGCAGCTGGACCCGGATGCCGTCGATCTTCCAGTCCACCGCGGCCGGCGAGACCCGCTCCAGCGCCGCCGCCACCGTCGGCGCGGACGCGGCGAGCATCGGCCCGACCGGCCGGCCGACCTGGAGCGTCACGGCAGCCAGCGCGGCGGCGGCCGCCTGCGCGCGGTCGGCGGCGCCCGTGGCGGCGGCGCCCGTGGGGCCAAGCGCCGCGGTGGCCGCGGCGGCCAGCGAGCCGCTGAGCTGATAGGCCCGTCGCACGTCAGCGGCCGGGACGCCAGCCGCCCTGGCGATCGCGTCGGTCATCACGCCGTCGAGCGCGCCCTGGCGCAGCTCGCCGGCCAGCAGCCGGACCAGGAACTGCCGTTCCGGTGCCGTCGCGCGGGCCAGCAGGCCGGCCAGCAGCACCCGTCGCTCGGCCTGTGAGCCAGGGCCGGCTAGCTGCCCGATCTGACCGAGCACCCGGTCGGTGTCGGTCAGCGTCAGCTGCGGCGTGGCCGCGGGCTCGGGCAGCTGGCCGTGCGCGGACTCGGGCCGCTGGCCGTCCGCGGGCGCCTGACCGAAGCCGCCGGTGAGGTCGGACAGGGCCGCGTAGCCGACGCCGATCTGGCGCTGGGTGAGGTCGCCGGACAAGAACGACGTCGCGACCGTGATCTCGTCGCCGGGTACCTCCTGGAGCAGCCGGGCGATGAGGTCAACCTTCGCGAGCCGGCCGGGCGCGGCGGCGACGGCAGCGGACGTGCGTTCCACCTCAGCCAGCAGCATCGGTTACAGCCAGCCCTTCTGCTGGGCCAGCTGAACCGCCTCGGCCCGGTTGCGGGCGCCGAGCTTCTGGATGGCGGCGGACAGGTGGTTGCGCACGGTGCCGTTCGACAGATGCAGCCTGGCGGCGATGTCGGCGATCGCGTCGTGGCCGGCCGCGGCCGCGAGCACCTCGGCCTCCCGCTCGGTCAGCGGGCTGTCGCCCTGCGCCAGCGCGGCCGCGGCCAGCGACGGGTCCACGACCCGGCCGCCTGCGGCTACCTGCCGGATGGCCGCCGCCAGATCGGCCGCGGGGGCGTCCTTGAGCAGGAAGCCGCTGGCACCGGCCGCCATCGCCGCGCGCAGGTAGCCGGGCCGGTCGAAGGTGGTCACGATCACTACTTTCCCGGCGAAGCGGTCAGCCTGTAGCCGCTGCGCCACCTCGATCCCGCTCGCCCCCGGCATTTCGATGTCCAGGACCGCGACGTCCGGGCCGTGCTTGCGGGCCATCGCGAGCGCCTCGTCGCCGGTCGCGGCCTGCGCCACGACCTCGATGTCGGGCTCCAGCTCGAGCAGCGCGACCAGCGCCTGGCGGACCATGGTCTGATCCTCGGCGATCATGATCCGCACCGTCATCCGCCCATTCTCATGCCTGCTGACGGAGCGGCACCACCACGCGCAGCAGGAAACCGTGCGGCTCCACCGCGCCGGCGGCCAGCTCGCCGCCGAGGCTCCGCACCCGTTCCGCGAGTCCGGCCAGGCCAGACCCGGTGAAGGCCGGGCGCGGCCAGTGGCCGCCCGCTCGCTCGGCCGCTGCGGGACCAGCCGCGGCTAGCTGGCCAGCCGGCGCGAGTCCAGCGATCGGACGGTCGGCAGTCGCACGCTCGCCCGCGCCCGGCGCCGTGAGTGCGGCGGGACTGCGCGCCCCGTTCCCTTCCGAAGCCGCGGCCCGGCCATTGTCGCTGATCTCGGTGATGGCGTCTGAGTCGCTGGTGCTGACCCGGATCGAGACCTTGGTCGCGCGCGAATGCCGGACGACGTTGGTCGCGCCCTCGCGGACGGCCCAGGCCAAAGCCGCGTCGACCGGCTGGGCCAGGTCGTCGGCGTCGGCCGACCGGATGTCCACGGCGATCCCGGCCGCGTCCAGCAGCTGCCGGGCCGCGGCTAGCTCGCCGGCCAGGTCTGGCTGCCGGAACCCGGCGACGGCCTCCCGCACGTCCGACAGCGACTGCCGGGCGACGGTTTCCAGCTCGGCCACCTCCTGGCTGGCCCGGTCCGGGTCAGTGCCGATCACGCGCCTGGCCAGTTCCGCCTTCAGCGCGATCAGCGACAGCGAATGCCCGAGCAGGTCGTGCAGATCCCTGGCGATCCGCAGCCGTTCCTCGGCCACGGCTGCCCGGGCCAGCTCCGCCCGCGTCCGGCGCAGCTTGCCCAGCGTGTCGACGCGCCGCCCGGCACCGTAGGCGAACAGGCCGGCCAACGGTCCGATGACCACGGCCGAGAACGCCTCGCCGGAGTTGTACTGATGGACCGAAGCCATGGCCAGCCCGGCGCCCGCGCAGGCCGCTGAGGCGACGATCGCGGGCATCGGGGTGCTGCTGTAGCGGCCGCACATCGCCGCGGCGAAGGCGAGCGCCGGGATCCAGTCGCCGGACTTGCCGCCGGCGACGAACAGCGCGATGGCCAGCACGAGGATGACGGCCAGGACCAGCCACGGGGTTCGCTGCGCGCCGGGGCTGTTAACCCAGACCTTCCACGAGAGGAGGCCGGTCAGGATGGCGGCGGTGGTGACCTGAAACCAGCCCGAGGCGCTCAGCGGATGGCTGAGCAAGCGCACCGTCGGCTGGAGCAGCACGAAAGCGATGATGAGGGTGAGAATTGCCCGCCGGTATCCGCGCAGCCCGTCTTCGTCGCCGACGCCGGACGTATCGCGGTTCATGTGCTCAGGCTAGGCATCGGCGCCGTGATCGTCATGTACTGACAGTCCCGGACCGGCCATGACAGATGTCATGCGGCGCGGCGGGCAACGGTGTTACGCGCCTCCGGCAGGGCTGCGCTATCCGGCAGCCCTGCCGGCCGTGCTCAGCTGATCCCCGGGTGCCCGTTCGCGTCCGGGTCGATCCAGTCCTGCTCGGCCTCGTCCGCGCTGATGATCGTGACCGAGTCCGCGCTCGTGTCCGCCGCGTCCATGGCCGTATAGCCGTCGTCCTGGCTCCGCTTGCGCAGGCTCAGCGCGGTGATCGCGCCCGCGGCGATCAGCAGCACGGACGCCGCCAGCAGGCTCGCGTTGCCGATCCGGCGCCGCTTCGACGGCCTGGTGTCGATCTTGCGAGCCGCCGTGACCAGCGCCTCCGAGATCATCGGGGCGAGGTTCTCGCTGACCGCAACGGCTGACTGCTCGAGCCTCGGTGCTGCCCACGCCCTGGCCGCGTCGGCGTACGGCGTGGCCCAGGCGATGGCATCGTCGGTGCCCTGCTTGACCGACTGACCGGCGCTGCGGGCCAGCGGCACGGCATGCCTGGCGATCGGGGCAACCTGCTGAGCTGCAGCGTTCTTTGCGTTGACGGCGACCGGAACGGCCTGCCGGGCCGCGGTCTTGGCTTGGGCGCCGAGTGCGGCGTACCCGCTAGGTGGTGGTTTTCTTGTCAAAAGGGACACTTGAACCTCCCGGAATAACTCCCTCGCGGACCTCTTCCCCCGGCTGACCGGGTCAATCGCGGCCCGCGAGGCGGCGGCATCGCCAGACCGCCGGCCGGGCGTGGCAGGATTCCTCGTATGACAAACACGTTGACCGCAACGCTGCGGACCAGCCAGGGGCCGATCGTCGTGCGGCTTTTCCCAGATCACGCTCCGAAGACGGTGCGGAACTTCGTCGAACTGGCGGAGGGATCGCGGGAGTGGACCAACCCGGTGACCCGGCAGACCGGGCAGGCCAGGCTCTATGACGGCACGATCTTCCACCGGGTCATCCCGGACTTCATGATCCAGGGCGGCGACCCGCTCGGTACCGGCACCGGCGGTCCGGGCTACAAGTTCGCCGACGAGTTCCATCCGGACCTGCAGTTCGACCGGCCGTACCTGCTCGCGATGGCCAACGCCGGACCCGGCACCAACGGCTCGCAATTTTTCATCACGGCCGGGCCGACGCCGTGGCTGAACAACAAGCACACGATCTTCGGCGAGGTCATCGACGGCGCCACGATCGTGGACGCGATCAGCCGGGTCCAGACCGGGCGGAACGACCGGCCCGTCCAGGACGTTGTGATTGAGTCCGTTGAGATCGGTCGCAGCGAGGACGAGTAGGCGAAAACCACGTGGTCAGCCCCCCTGAAGACGGCCAGAGCGAACCCGGAGTACTGAGCGAGCCGGCGCCCCCGGAGTGCTACCGGCACCCCGGCCGCCAGACCTACGTTTCCTGCGTCCGCTGCGGGCGCCCGGCTTGTCCCGATTGTCTGCGACCGGCCTCCGTCGGTCACCAGTGCGTCGACTGCATCCGGGCGGGTAACCAGGGCGTCCGCCGGGCGACCGGGCGGTTCCCCGTCCCGGCCATGGCCGGGCGCGCCGGTGACCTGGGCGCTCATCGCCATCAACGTCCTGATCTTCGTGGTCGAGCAAGCCCACAATCAGCTGTTCTACGACTGGGGCCTGTATGGCGGCGGGGTCGCGTCAGGGCAGTGGTACCGCCTGCTGACCACGGCGTTCATCCCGCCCACGGGCTGGCTGGGGATCGTCGATATCGCGTTCAACATGTGGGTGCTGTCCTTCGTCGGGCCCGCCATCGAGCGAGTGCTCGGCCCGGTGCGGTATCTGACCGTCTACCTGGTGAGTGCGCTCGGCGGATCGGCCCTGTTCTACCTTGTGGTCCAGCCCGGCGTGATCGCCGGCGGCGCGTCCGGCGCGATCTTCGGCCTGTTCGGCGCGTGGTTCGTGCTGGCCAGGCGAGCTCGGCCTCGACTCTCGCCAGGTCGTCATGCTGATCGTCCTCAACCTGGGCATCGGCTTCCTGGCCGGTTCGTACATCGCCTGGCAGGCGCATATCGGCGGGCTGGTCGCCGGCGGGCTGCTGACGGCGGCCTTCGCCTATGCCCCCCGGCGAAACCGCGCGGTCATCCAGGTACTGGCGACACTGGCCATGATGGCGATCATGATCGCCGTCGTGGTGATCCGCAATCACGAGATCCTGCAGACCACCTACGGGTTCTATCGGGGCCGCCTGTTCTAGGCGGGTAGCTGGTCCAGGCGGCGGTCAGTGCCACTTCGTGGACAGCACCACGCCGGTGACCAGGAAGGCGAAGCCGACCACCAGGTTGCCCTGGCCGAAGGCCTTGATCGGCAAGTCCTGCTGGCTGACGTAGAAGATCACGATCCAGGCCAGGCCGACGATGAGCGATCCCAGCATCGCCGGGACCAGCCACGGCGGGCTGACCTTGGCCTTGGCGGACCGTGACGGCGGGGTGTAGACCGGCTTGCTGCGTACGCGGGACTTCGGCACGGTCGTCTCCTGATCGGCTCGCTGCTATCTCTCTCGGGGCCGAGTGCCGGGCAGCCGGCCCGGCGGCCGGAGGCGGGACCCGAGTGCGCCTGTCGCGGTAAGCGTAGTTGGTCCGGCGGGATGCTGCGATGCTGGCGGCCATCCGGGTGCCGGCTGGGCGCGTCCTGCCTGCCGCCGTCGTTACCCATCGCTAGTCTAATGCCACTCTCCGTAATCAGCCTCACTCGATTGCGAGGATGCGTGCGGCCTTACCTGCGGCTGACTGGCGAGCTCCTGATCTCTCTCGGAGTCGTGGTCCTGGGCTTCCTGGGCTATATGTACTGGGGCACCTCGGTCCGCACCGGCAACGCGCAGCACACCTTCAGGGCCGAGCTCGGCCAGCAGTGGCGCTCGGGCTCCGGCTCTGACCTGGCGATCCTGCGCGACCCGGCCGACCTCGGGCTCGGCCAGCCGTTCGCGCTGATGCGGATCCCGCGCCTCGGCCGCAGCTGGGAGTTCGCCGTCGTCCAGGGCACCGGTCTGCCGCAGCTGGCCCTTGGTCCTGGCCACGTGCCCGGCACCGCGCTGCCTGGCCAGCTGGGCAACTTCGCCGTGGCCGGGCACCGGGTGACGGCCGGGAACCCGTTCTGGAGCCTGCCGAGCCTGCGGCCGGGCAACCTGGTCTACGTGGAGACGGTCGCCGGCACCTATGAATACCGGGTCGTGGCCAAGCCGGTCCTGGTGTCCGCAGCCGACACGGCGATGCTCGCCGCGGTGCCGGGTCGCCCCGGTCAGCGTCCGAGCCAGCGGCTGATCACGCTGATCACCTGCGACCCGCCGTGGACTGGGACGAACCGGGTCATCGTCACCGGGGTGCTCATCGCGACGCTGCCGCGCGGGCAGGGAATCGAGGGCTGAGTCATGTACGGCTGGATCTGGCGCCGCCTGCCCGGCGCAACCGGCGCCCGGACCGTCCAGATGGTGATACTCGGACTGCTCGTGGCCGCGCTGCTGTGGTTCGTCGTCTACCCGTGGGCGTCCATCTACCTGCCGTTCGACCAGTCTGGCCTGGGTTAAGCCCCAGGCCAGACTGGCTAGCTGACCACCCGGCCGCTAGTGGCCGTTGCCGGACGGCGACGGGCTGGGTGAGGTCGGTGACGGCGTCGGCGTGGTCGGCGACGGGGTCGGGGTCGACGTCTGCTGCGCGGGCTCGATGTAGATGACCACATTGGTGTGCGGGACGACCTGCTGGCCCGAAACCGGGCTGGACTGGCACACGTCGCCGGTCGGGACGGCGCCGACCTGGGATCCCGTGCACGGGGACGTCGTCACGTTCAGGAAGTAGGGCGCGCCCGACAGCAAGCTGATCGCCGCATCCCGGCTCATGTTGACCACCTGCGGCATCGTGACCGACGACGGCGGGACGTACAGGATGACGGTCGAGCCGGGCGGCACGTTCGTGCCCGGCTGCGGATTCTGGTTGAACACCACGCTCTGCGGCGACCCGGCCGGCGCCGTGGCTGCTGGGCTTGACCACGCGCCTTGAGGCCGTGCTGGCTCAGCCACTGCTCGGCCTGGCCGACGGTCTGGTTGATGAGGCTCTGCAGCGCGACGGTGGACGGTCCGCTGGACACGACGATGCCGACCTTGCTGCCCTTGCTGGCGTTGTCGCCCGCGGGCGGATTGGTCTTGATCACCGAGTTCTTGCTGACCGTTGCCGACGCCTGATGGCTGATCGTCCCGATCTTGAAGCCGCTCTGGACCAGGCTGGCCTCGGCCTGCCTCAGCGTCTGGCCGGACACATCGGGCACCCCGACGCCGTTGTTGTTGCTGGTGAGGAACACGATCGCGAAGATGGCGACGGCCAGCACCACGATCGTCGTGATCACCGCGACCCACGGCCAGACCTTGCGCCTGGGCTGGTCGGGACCAGGTCCGCCGTCATCCGGGCCGTAGCGGTACGGCGGGATGGCGGCGGTGCGGCCCACGGTCTGGGTGGCCGCGCCCATCCGCCGGGTGCCGGGACCGTAGGCCGCGGTCTGCATCGGGGCCGCGACCAGCGCGCCGGCCATAGCGCGCTGGAGGTCGTTGCGCATCTCCCCGGCGGACTGATAGCGGTCGGCCGGGTCCTTCTGCATGGCCTTGAGCACGATCGCGTCGGCCCACGCGGGTACCTCGGGATCGACCCGGGACGGCGGCACGGGGTCTTCCTTGACGTGCTGGTAGGCGATCGCCACCGGCGAGTCACCGGTGAACGGCGGCCTGCCGGTCAGCAGCTCGTACAGGAGGCAGCCGGTCGAGTACAGGTCGCTGCGCGCGTCCACTCGCTCGCCGCGCGCCTGCTCCGGGGACAGGTACTGGGCCGTGCCGATGACCTGCGCGGTCTGCGTCATGGTCATCTGCGAGTCGGCGACGGCCCTGGCGATGCCGAAGTCCATCACCTTGACGTCGCCGCTGCGGGTGAGCATCACGTTGCCGGGCTTGATGTCCCGGTGCACGATGCCGTTGCGGTGGCTGTAGTCCAGCGCCCGGAGCACGCCGTCGGTGATCTCGGCGGCGCGCTCGGGCAGCAGCCGGCGGTCGTCTCGCAGCAGATCGCGCAGCGTCCGCCCGTCGACGAACTCCATCACGATGTACGGGATGGGCGTGCCGCCCACCATGTCCTCGCCGGTGTCGTAGACGGCCACGATGGACGGGTGGTTGAGCGAAGCCGCGGACTGCGCCTCGCGGCGGAACCGGGCCTGGAACGTCTGGTCGCGGGCCAGGTCGTCGCGGAGCGTCTTCACGCCGACAATGCGGTCAAGACGGATATCGCGGGCCCGGAACACTTCCGCCATGCCGCCCCGCCCGACGATGCCGTCGAGCTCGTAGCGGCCGCCTAGAAGCCGTGGCTGAGTCATGTCTCGCACTTACGTTACCGTCCTGCATATCGAGGGCTGCGGCCAGCATGACAAGCCCGGGTGGCAGCCAGGCGGCCGGGAACATTCCGATGGTGATGGCGGCACGGTCCGACCGGACGGCCTGGTCCTGGCGCGAGGGCGGTGTGTGGTCACTGCCGGGCCTCGTATGCCTTGATGATCTGCACGGCGATCGGGGCGGCCGCGTCCGCGCCGAACCCGCCGCCCTTCACGATCACCCCGATCGCGATCGGCTTCGGCCCCGTCACGAAGCAGGTGAAAACCGCGTCGTTGGTGGCCGAGTTGTTGACGCCGTTCTCCGCCGTGCCGGTCTTGCCGTAGATCGTGATGCCGCCAGTGGCCTGCGGGCCCGCGGTCGCGTGCGCGGTGCCGAACGGAGCCTGGGTGACCTGCAGCATCATCGCCTTCACGTTCGACGCCACCTGCGCGGACACGGCCTGGCTGAATGCCTTCGGCGCGGCGTTCTGGATCACGGCCAGCCCGGGGGCAATGACCTGCTGCACCATGTACGGGTACATGAGCGTGCCGCCGTTGGCGATCGCGGCGGAGAACAGGGCCTCCTGCAGCGGCGACATCTCGTCGTCGAACTGGCCGATGGCCGACAAGGCGGCGAAGGACGGGTCGGTCCAGCCCGACGCGGCCGGGAAGGATCCGGGCGTGACCTGGAACGGGATGTTGAAGGTCTTGTTCACCCCGAACAGCTCCGCCTGATCCCGCAGCGCCGGCGCACCCAGCTTGATGCCGAGCTTGGCGAAGGCCGTGTTGCACGACAGCGCGAAGGCGTTGATGATCGGCGGGTTGCCGTTGAAGCACGTCTCGCCGCCGTCGTTGTTCAGCAAATTTCCGTTCGGCAGCTTCAGCGGCTGCGGGGCCGGAACGGTAGTGGCTCGGCTGGCGACCAGGCCGCGCGTGAAGGCGGCCGAGCTCGTCACGACCTTGAAGGACGAGCCGGGCGGATAGTTCGGCGTCACGGCCCAGTTCTGCAGCGGCTGCGCCTTGCTGTGCGCCAGCCGGTTGTAGACCTTGTTCAGCGTGGCGCCGTCGAACGTGGTCAGCTCGTTCGGGTTGAACGTCGGGACCGACGCCATCGCCAGGATGGCGCCCGTCTTCGGGTTGATCGCGACCGCCGCCGCCTGGTGCCCGCCGTCCTGCTGGAGCGCCTGGTAGGCGGCGTTCTGCGCGGTCGGGCTGATGGTCAGCGCCACGGTCGCGCCCTGCTTGCTCTTGCCGGTCAGCAGGCTGGTGAAGTTGTGCACCGCCAGCCGCGGGTCGTTGCCCGCCAGCTCGCTCTCCTCGGCTCCTTCGACCCCGGTGTTGCTGAAGATCGTGTGGAAGCCGGTGATCGGGGCGTACTCCGGGCCCTGCGGGTACACCCGGTGGTACTGGCGCTGCTTCAGCTTCGAGTACGCGATCTTGAGATCGGTGCCGTCGCCGTTGGCCAGGATCGAGCCGCGCTGGTAGCTGAACTGCTCGTCGAAGATCCTGGCGTTCAGCGGCTTGTTCGCGAGCGAAGCGCCCTCGAACGCCTGCACGTAGTTGATGTTGAGCAGCAGCAGCACGAACATCGCCAGGACGGCGAGCGAGATCCTCAGGATCGCCTTGTTCATACCGCCCGCACCACCTGGGTCATGCCCTCGTCCTGGATCGGCTGCGGGGCCGGCTGGCGGGCCGAGTTGCTGATCCGGATCAGCAGCCCGATCAGCAGCCAGCTGGCTACCAGCGACGATCCGCCCTGGGACAGGAACGGCGTGGTGACGCCCGTCAGCGGGATGAGCCGGGTCACGCCGCCGACGATGACGAAGACCTGGAAGGCGAGCACGAACGAGAGCCCGGCCGCGAGCAGCTTGGAGAACGGGTCCTTCACCGCGAGGGCGGCCCGCAGTCCGCGCTGCACCAGCAGGCCGAAGACCAGCAGCAGCGCCATAGCGCCGACCAGGCCGAGCTCCTCACCGAACGCGGTGAAGATGAAGTCGCTCTGCACCAGCGGGGTGTGGTACGGCTGGCCCTGGCCGAGGCCGGTACCGAAGATGCCGCCGAAGGCCATCCCGTACAGACCCTGGATCAGCTGGAACGAGCCGTTGGCCGGATTGCTGCCGGCGAACGGGTGCAGCCAGACGGTGAACCGCTCCATCACGTGCCCGAACAGCTGCGCGGTGATGAAGGTGCCGAACAGGAACGCCAGGATGCCGATCAGCAGCCAGGAGGTGCGCTGGGTGGCGATGTAGATCATCGCCACGAACAGCCCGAAGAACAGGGCCGACGTGCCGATGTCGGTCTCGAAGATCAGGATTAGCAGGCTGGCCAGCCACGCGGCCGCGACCGGCATCAGGTCCCTGGCCCGCGGCAGGTCGACGCCGAGGATCCGCCGTCCGGCCAGCGCGAGCGCGTCCCGCTTGGCGACCAGGTAGCCGGCGAAGAATACGGCCAGCGCGAGCCGGGCGAATTCGCCGGGCTCGACCGAGAAGCCGCCGAAGGTGATCCAGACCTTCGCGCCGTTGATCGAGGTGCCGATCAGCGCCGGAAGGGCCAGCAGGATCAGCGCCAGCGCGCCGAGCGTGTAGGTGTACCGCTGCAGCACCCTGGCCTCGCGGATCACCACCAGCACGGCGACCATGGCGACCACGCCGACTGCGGTCCACACGATCTGGGTCGTCGTCGCCGAGCTGGTCAGGTCACTGACCAGCAGGCCGGGGTTGCCGTTCCGGCCGGATTCCTGCAGCCGGTAGATCATCACCAGGCCGAGGCCGTTGAGCAGCGCCGCCAGCGGCAGCAGCAGCGGGTCAGCGTACGGCGCGAACTGCCGGACGGCCGCGTGCGCGGCCAGCATCAGCGCGATGTACACCAGCAGGAACAGCGGCAGCCCGGAGATCTTGCCGCTCAGTCCCAGGCTGGACGAGATGAAGGCGAGCAGCACCACGGCCAGCCCGAAGGCCAGCATGAGCAGCGCTGTCCGGCGCCTGCCCCGTGGCATGGGGACGGGCTCGTCCAGCAGCGCGGCCGCCGTCACCCGGCCCCCTGGGCGGCCGGGCAGTACGCCGGCATCGACGGTTTCTGGCAGCGTCGGCGGCGCGGGCTTATGCGCCTTCTTCCTGGTCTTGAACGGCAGCTTGTTGTAGGCCGCCAGGGCCGTCGCGTACTTCGCCTGCTGCGCGTTGTAGGCCTGCACGAGCTTGGTGTCCTGCGCGCAGGTCCAGGTCTGCTGGATCGTGGTCACGGTCTGCTGCGCCTGGGTCAGCGTGCCCGAATTGGTGGGCAGCTCGAGCGTGGCCGGCACCTCGCTGGAGCTGATGCCGGTCCGCTTGTAGACGGACGAGAAGTGCATCCACGCGATCGGCTGGCTCACGCCGCGAAAGATGCTGACCTGGCCGCCGTCCGCGTCCACGTAGTACTGGCCCTCGACGTATCGCCAGCCGCCGAACAGGCCGCCCGCCACCAGCAGCACGAGGACCACCAGCACGGTCGTCACGATCGGCCACCGGCGCCTGGGCAGGTCATCCAGCTGATCGAGATCGTCGTCAGCAGCCGCGGCGTGCAGCACCGCGGGACGAGTAGCCGTTCGCGGACGCGGGTACCTCGGCCTCCGGACTCAGGGCGGCCGGGCTTGGACTCTTGAGCAGCGACCTGGCGTCCGGGTTGGCGGCCGCGCCGACCACTTGGTGGCCGCGGCTGGGCGGCACCGGCCCGGTCATCGTGTCGACCACGTCGGCGACGACGCAGGTGATGTTGTCCGGGCCGCCATTGTTGATGGCCTGGTTGATCAGCTGCTCCACGGCCTGCTCGGGGTCCTCGACAGACACAAGTGTCGCGTGCACCGCCATGTCGGTCACGACGTCGGTGAGCCCGTCCGAGCAGAGCAGGTACCGGTCTCCGAGCAGTGCCGTGTGCATGCTCAGGTCCGGGTCCGCGTCGGTGCTGCCCTGCAGCGCCCGCATGATGAGCGATCGCTGCGGGTGGTTCGCGGCCGCGGCCGGGCTGAGCCTGCCTTCGTCCACCAGGGACTGGATCAGGGTGTGGTCCCTGGTGATCTGGTACAGGTCGCCGTCGCGCAGCAGGTAGGCGCGCGAGTCACCGATGTGGCAGATCGCGACCTGATCGCCGGCCCACAGCAGCGCGGTCAGCGTCGTCCCCATGCCCTCGGTGGCGGGGTCCGCCTCGCTCATCTCGTGCAGCGTTGACCGGGCCGAGGCGACCGCCTCGGCCAGCGCGTCGAGCATGTCGGCGCTGTCGGTCAGGCCCCGGCCGTCCAGCGGTGCGATGGCCGAGATCGCGACCGCGCTGGCGACCTCGCCGGCCGCGTGTCCGCCCATGCCGTCAGCGATGGCCAGCAGCCGCGGGCCGGCGTAGGCGGAGTCCTCGTTGCCTTCTCGCAGCAACCCGACATCGGAGCGGAGCGCGTAATGCAGTGCGACGGTCATCTCCGCAGCTCCAGAACTGTCTTGCCGATTCGGATCGGCACGCCTATCGGCACAGGCGTGGGTTCGGTGACCTTCTGCCGGTCCAGGTACGTGCCATTTGTCGAACCAAGGTCTTCCACCAGCCACTGACCATCCTGCGGGAAGATCCGGGCATGTCGGGTCGAAGCGTAATCGTCACTGAGGACGAGGGTAGCGTCACCGGCGCGACCTATGGTGATTTGCTGATCAGATAGCCCCACAGTGGTGCCGGCCAGCGTGCCCGCGGTGACCAGCAGCTGCTGCGGTGCCGACCTGGGGGACCGCTGCGGCCGCGCGGGCGCACGCTCCGGCCTGGGCTTTGGCGGCCGGGCGGGAGCCGCGGCGCGACGCCGGGCGCGCGGCGACGACTGGCCGAACAGGTCAGTCCTGATGACCCCGACGGCGGCGATAACGAACAGCCACAAGACGACCAGGAAGCCAATCCTGATCAGTGTCAGATCGAGGGCGTTCATCGGGTCATGAGTCCTTGCGGCCTGGCTCGGGTTGCCTGAGTTGTCCAGCAGCACCGCGTGCTGCGGCTAATAGACGCTGTCCCGGCGGAAGACGAGCGTGGTACGGCCGAGCGTCACCCTGGTCCCGTCGGTCAGCGCCACCCTGCGGACCGGCTGGCCGTTGACGAACGTGCCGTTCGTCGAACCCAGATCCACAAGGACAACGTCGCCATCTTCCACCCGGATCTCGGCGTGGTGCCGGGATACGCCCGGATCGACAAGACGAAGATCACAATCAGTGCCCCGGCCGAGGATGATCAGGGGTGTGTTGATCTCGAAGGTGCGCTGCGTGCTGCCGTCCGGCCCTGGCTCGGCGCTGGAGACCAGCAGCCGCGGCGTGCCGTGGAAGCCGCCCGAGGGCTGCGGCTGGTCGGTGGCCGGTCTGCGGATCTCGCCGTCCTCGACCGTGGTGCCGCGGATCACACCGGACAGGATCCGGAACGTCCCGGTGGTGAGGTCGGGCACGCCCGCGAAACGCATGCGCACCGGCCCGACGAAGGAGTAGCCCTGCTCCTTGGCGTACTCCCTGGCCAGCGTCGCGAGCTCGATCCCCAGGCTGTCGGCGTAGACCTCAAGCCGCTCGTAGTCATCGGCCGCGACCTCGACGACGAAGTCGTTCGGGACTAGCGTCCGGCCCTGGGCCACGATGGCGGCCCGGTCGTCCATTTCCCGCTGCACAGCGCTGGCCACCTCGACCGGCTGGAGCTCCGACTTGAACGCGCGCGCGAAGGCACCCTCGACCATCCCCTCGAGTCGATGCTCGAAGCGCTGCAGCACTCCCACCCTGGTGCCTCCTCTCCCGGCCCGTATCTGATCGTATCGGCGATGTGGGGCAGCTTGAGGACGTGCTAACCTGACTGCTGCCCAGGGCGAGTGGCGGAACGGCAGACGCGCACGGTTCAGGTCCGTGTGTCCGAAAGGATGTGAGGGTTCAAATCCCTCCTCGCCCACATCTGCTTATACCGCGGCCGTTAGCTACCTCCGGGCCCGTCTTTCATGCGCCACCGATAGCGCTGGCCGCAGCTTAGGCGCCGGATGCCTCCGTTGTCACCGGATCCCGGCTTGACCGGGCCTTCTGGCAGGATCGGCGGATGAGCTCAGCAGACCCGGTGGGCGCGGCCACGGACCTGGCCGAGGCCATTTTGTACCCATCTGCCATGTCGGTGGACGCGGCGCGGGCAATTCCCGCGGCGCACCTGGACGCGCTCGCCGCGGCCGGCCTGTACGGCATCGCCGGACCGGCGGCCTGCGGCGGCCAGGCCGTCGACGCGGCCACCTTCTGCAATGTGATCGAGATCATGGCCGGCGGCTGCCTGGCCACTACCTTCGTCTGGTTGCAGCACCACGGCGCGGTCCGCGCGGTGGCTGCCTGTCCCCGCGAGGACCTGCGTGCGGCCTGGCTCCGGCCGCTCGTGCAGGGCAGCAAGCGGGCCGGGGTGGCGCTGGTCGGCGGCTGGCCCGGACCGCCGCTGCTGCGCGCGCGCCGGGTGCCGGGCGGATACGAGCTGGCTGGCACGGCGCCGTGGGTGACCGGCTGGGGCCTGGTGGATGTGCTCTACACCCTGGCCAGGACCGAAGACGGGGACCTCGTGGCCGCGCTCGTGCCGGCCCGGACCGGCGCGAGCCTGACCGCCCGCAGGCTGGACCTGGTGGCGGTCAATGCCGCCGCGACGGTCGAGCTGACTTTTACCCGACACCCGGTGACCGACGAGCAGGTCTGCTCGGTGTTCCCGCACGCCGAGTGGCTGGCCAGGGATCGGCAAGGGCTGCGGCCCAACGGGTCGCTGGCGCTCGGCGTCGCGGCCAGGTGCTGCCAGCTCGCTGGTCAGGCCGCGTTAGCTGACCAGCTCGGCGCCGTCCGCGACCAGCTGGACGGCGCGGATCCGTCGACGATGCCGGCCGCCCGGGCGGCGGCCGCGGAGTTCGCGTTCCGGGCCGCCGGCGCCGCGGTCGCTGCCGCGGGCAGCCGCGGCATCCTGACCGGCGAGCATCCGCAGCGGCTGGCCAGGGAGGCGCAGTTCCTGCTCGTGTTCGGCTCTCGGCCGGCCATAAAGGAGAGTCTCCTCGGCCTGCTGGCGACCGGCTGACCGGACCTGCGGCCTGCGGTTCCGGGTGAAACCAGGCCGGCCGGGCGGGCACAATCGATACTGTGCCCGAACTGCCCGAAGTAGAAGCGCTCGCGGCTGACCTGCGCGAGCGCGCCGTCGGCCGGGTCATCGATCAGGCCTCCGTCGCCGAGTTCTCGGTGCTGAAGACCTATGACCCGCCGCCGCAGGCGCTTCGCGGTGCGACGATCTCCGGCACCGCGCGCCGCGGCAAATTCCTTGATCTCACCGCGACTCCGGCGGACGGCGGCGGGCCGCTGCACCTGGTCACCCACCTGGCCAGGGCCGGCTGGCTGCGCTGGCGCGAGGAGCTGCCGGAGCAGCCGCCGCGGCCGGGCAAAGGGCCGCTGGCCTTCCGGCTGCGGTTCACCGACGGGTCCGGGTTCGACCTGACCGAGGCAGGCACGCGCAAGCGGCTGGCCGTGTACCTAGTGACCGACATCGACGCCATCCCCGGCGTGGCCGCGCTCGGGCCAGAGCCGCTTGACGCCGACTTCACCCCGGCGGCGCTGGGCGCGATCCTGGCCGGGCGCCGCACCCAGATCAAGGGCGTGCTGCGGGACCAGAAGCTCATCGCCGGGATCGGTAACGCTTACTCGGACGAGGTGCTGCACGCCGCGAAGATGTCCCCGTTCCGGCTCGCGTCGAGCTTGTCCGCCGAGGAAGTCGAGGCGCTGTACGCGGTGATCGTGGGCACGCTGCGCGAGGCGATCGGGCGGTCGGACGGACTGGCCGCCAGCGACCTGAAGAAAGAGAAGAAGGCGGGGTTGCGCGTGCACGGCAAGGCCGGCGAGCCGTGCCCGGTGTGCGGCGACACGGTCCGCGAGGTGTCCTTCGCTGACTCGGCGCTGCAGTACTGCGCGACGTGCCAGACCGGCGGCAAGCCGCTGGCCGACCGGCGGATGTCCCGGTTGCTGAAGTAGCCGGTCCTCAGTTGAAGATCTGGTTCAGCTGATTCCAGCGGGCCAGCGTGCAGCCGCCGTCGACGATCGACTGGTGCACCTTCTGGCCGAGGAACGTCCCGTACACGAGGTAGGTGCGGGCGTCGGCCATGATCATCGGGCACATGACGTGGCGCGGCGACGGGGCGAAGATGGTGGGCAGCTTGGTCAGCTTCGCGCAGGCGGCCGCCGGGTCAGGGAACGAGCCCCCGGTCGGCTCGCAGCGCAGCGTCCAGTGCTTCGCGGTAGCGCCGGACCCGCCGGTCTGCGTGATCGTCAGCGACACCTTCGCGGCCGATGTGGTGGCCCCGGAGGTGGTCCCGCTGCCGTGCGCGCCGCTGGCCGGCGCGGCCGCGCTGCCGCAGGCGGCGGCCGCGAGCCCGCACGCCGCGATCAGCGCGCCTCCGGCCAGCAACCGGGTCGTACCCTGCTTGAGATCTGACGTCATGCCCATTGGACGTGCATCCTCCGCACCCGGTTCCCGGCCTGGCCGCCTTACTTTACCGGGCTGGCCGGCCGGTCGCGGAGCGCTGTTCTCGCCGGATAAATGACCCCTCGCACCCCTGCTACCGGCACGTTTGCCGTTTTCCGCGAGCGCAACCAGGCGGCGGATGCGACCATGGGGCACGTGGCGTGGAGGCTTGCAGTTGCGCGGCGCGACCGGGAACGGATCGACGGCACTGCCCGCGCGGTGATCGATTGCGCCGCCGACGCGATCCTCGCGATCGGCCCGGACCGGACGATCAGCCTGTGGAATCCGGCGGCCGAGCGGCTGTTCGGCTGGACCGCCGCCGAGGTGGTCGGGCTTGAACCGCCGTTCGTGCCGGAGGAACTGCGGGCCGAGCACCACGCGGTGCTGGAGCGGGTCGCCAGCGGCGGTCAGGTGTCCTTCGCCACCCGCCGGGTCCGCAAGGACGGTACCCAGCTGGACCTGCGTATCGACGCGAGCCGGATGACCGACGGCGCCGGCGAGTTCACCGGCTGGGTGTACGTGTGCCACCAGAACGGCGACGACGAGGCGGTCCGGCACTACATGGCCGAGCGGGCGCGGGTGGTGCGCCGGCTCGGAGACGTCGTCGCGGACATCAACGCCGAGCTTGAGCTGGAGGCGGTGCTCGACCGGATCGCCGCCAGCCTGCGGGAGCTGACCAGGGCCGACGCGGGCGGCTTCGTCCTCATCGAGGGCGACAAGCTGCGGCTGGTCAGTCTCTCCGGCCTGCCAGACGAGTTGCGCGGCCGGACCGCCGACCTGGCCAGCAGCACCGTCGGCCAGCTGATGCGGTCGGGCAAGACCGTGCTGATGGCGACCAGCGACTCGGGCGGGTTCGACGACCTGATCTGGGCCGCGCTGCCCGGCCTGCACACGATCACGCTGAGCCTGTCGCACGTGGCCGGGCCGCCCGTTCGGCGCGCTGTACGCGCTGTACAGCGGGCGCAAGGTCGGGCACGTCGAGCTTGAGCTGCTTGAGCTGCTGGCTGGCCACGCCAGCGTCGCGCTCTCGAACGTAACGGCCTTCGAAGAGGTCAGGCGGCAGCGCGCACATGAGCGCGCGGTCATCGACGCGAGCGCGGACGGCATCGCGGTGCTCGATTCCGATGGCCTGGTGCGGCAGTGGAACCCGGCCGCGCACCGGCTGACCGGCCTGCCGGCCGAGGTCGCCGCGGGCCGCAGGCCGCCGTTCCCGCTGCCCGAGCCGGGCGCCAAGCTCACCCACCAGCTGGCCAACGGCCGCTGGATCGACCTGCTGTGCACCGGGCTGGACGGCCGGGACGAGAAGGTGCTCGACTTCCGCGACGTCACCGCGGCCAAGCAGCTCGAGGACGCCAAAGACCTCTTCCTCGCCACCACCAGTCACGAGCTGCGCACCCCCATCACCGTGGTCCAGGGGTTCGCGAAGACGCTGGCCAGCCGGTGGGACAAGCTGGACGACGCCGACCGCAGGTCCGCGGTGCAGACGATCGCCGAGCGGGCCGGCTCGCTCGCCCGGCTGGTGGAGCAGCTGCTGCTCGGCTCCCGGGCCGGGGCCGATCAGCTGCCGGTCAGTAACGGCCCGTTCGACGTAGGCGTCCTGCTGCGCGCGGCCGCGGTCGCGTTCCGGCCGCTGTCCGACCTGCACACGCTGTCGGTAGACATGCCCGACGACCTGCCGCAGGCACACGGCGACTCGATGGCCACTGACATCATCGTCGGCCAGCTGCTGGAGAACGCCTACAAGTACTCGCCAGAAGGCGGCGCGGTCACCATCCGCGCCACCTACAGCGACGATCACATCGAGGTGATGGTCGAGGACGAGGGCATCGGCATCAGGCCGCAGGACCGCGAGCGGGTCTTCGACCGGTTCGTTCAGGCCGAAGCCGGTGACCGGCGCCGGTTCGGTGGTATCGGCCTGGGCTTGTTCATCGTCCGGCGGCTGGCCAGGGCCCAGGAAGGCGAGATCGCGGTCGGCGACGGGCCGAACGGCGGGACCACGATGCGGCTCACCCTGCGGCGCGCTCCGGCGCCGCCAGCCCCGCGGCCGATCCCGGCGCTGCCCAAGCCGCGACCGGCCAGCGAGCCCACCTCGTCCTGACACCGGGCGGAATTGGCCCGGCGCAAAAGAATGACACGGTCGCCGAGTTCACCTATGCACCCGGAACGACACCGGTATAGTCGGCTGCGCAAAGGAGATCGCAATAACCGAATAGATCCATAAGGAACCCTGAGAATTTCCTGAGCATGGACTATTGAGGTTCGGTCTTATTGTTGGCAAATCTGGGCGGAAAGTTTCGCTGCGCCGGTCGCGCCGGCCGAATGCCGCCCACGGGGAGGGATAAATGCCAATGCGCTTCCGCGCTCGGGCAGCCTTAGCGGCGCGGCGGATCCGGATCCTGTCCGCGCTCGGCGGCGTCGCCGCCCTCGGCGCGATCGCGCTGCCGGCGCTCACGCCCGCCACCGCCACCGCCACTGCCACTGCCGCGCACCCGTCGGCCAGCTCCCCGGCGCCGCCGGCCGTCCCGGCCATGTCGGCGGCGGGCCAGTTCGTGGCCAGACCGCAGATCGCCCCGCCAGGATCGGGACTGACGCAGGCCTGCGCGACTCCGACCCGGCCGGGTCAGATGGCCTGCATGGCCCTGATCAGCCCGCGCGCCCGGCGCGCCGGGCCCGATGCGACGCCGAACGGGTACAACCCGCAGGACCTGCAGGCCGCCTACGGCCTGACCACGGCGGCGGCCAAGCCCGGCAACGGCGAGCTGATCGCGGTCGTGGACGCGTTCAACGACCCGAACGCTGCCAGCGATCTCGCTCAGTACCGGAGCCAGTTCGGCCTGCCGGCCTGCACCATCGCGTCCGGCTGCCTTTCGATCCAGAATGAATTCGGCGGTACGAAACTGCCCGCGAATGATTCCTCCGGCGGCTGGGAACTCGAAGAGTCGCTGGATCTCGACATGGTCTCCGCAACCTGCCCGAACTGTCAGATAGTGCTGCTCGAGGCCGATTCCGCCGAGGTTTCAGATCTCTCGATCGCGGAGCGCACCGCGTCTCGGATTCCCGGTGTGGATGCCGTCACCAATAGCTGGGGAAGTGGTGCGGAATTCATCGGCGAGAACCAGTTCGACCCGGATTTCTACGCGCCGGGGGTTGCTATCACCGCGGCCGGCGGCGACGGTGGCTACGGCACCCAGTACCCGGCCGCGTCGCCGTACGTGACGGCGGTCGGCGGCACGACCCTGGTCGGATCCGGCGCCAGCTGGTCCCAGACGGCCTGGAGCGGGGCGGGATCGGGCTGCTCTTCGCTTGAGCCCAAGCCGTCCTGGCAGACCGTGGACGCCCGGTCCCCTGACGGCTGCCTGAACCGGACGATGAACGACGTGTCCGCCGACGCTGACCCATCGCCGGGCGTCGCCATCTACGACAGCGTCAAGGATCGTGATTACGGCGGTTCGGCGCCCGGCTGGACCAGCGTGGGCGGCACCAGCGTGGCCACTCCCATCATCGCGGCCACCTATGCGCTCGCGGACATCACCGCGGGCGGCCCGGCCAGGGCGCTGATCCCCGGCACTTACCCGGCCGCCTATCCGTACCAGGCGAGCTCCGGCCGCACCGACGTGGCCGGCGGTGCGAATGGCAGCTGCGAGCCGGCCCGGCGGTACCTGTGCACCGCGGTGGCGGGCTACGACGGGCCCACCGGGCTCGGCACGCCGTCCGGGACGGCGGCATTCAGCGTGAACTCGGCGCACGAGGTCACGATCGCCGATCCGGGCCCCATCGTCGCCGCGGCCGGGGCGAAGCTGAACCTGGCGCTGAATTATGAGCCGGGTCCGCTGCAGCCGACGTTCTCGACGACGCCGTCCCGGCTGCCCGGCAGCCTGTCCGTGGACTCGGGTGGCACCCTGCAGGGTTCGGTGCCGACCGCGGCGGGTGTCTACCCGATCACCATCACGGCGACGGACTCGAGCCTCGGGTCGGGCAGCACCACCTTCGACATCATCGTGCTGCCGTCGCTCAAGGCCGCCCACCCAGCGGCGGGCGAGGTGAAGCTCGGGAAGAGCTGCCTGGCCGCGGCGGGTAGCCCGGCTCGGATCGAAAAGTGCCAGAACAAGCCCGGCCAGAAGTGGGAGTTCCGGCCGGGTGGCGGCCTGAGCGGCGCCGGCCAGCTCAAGCAGAGCGGCAAGTGCCTCGCGATCGGCAGCAGCAGCGGCAACGGCGCCAAGGCGACGGTCCAGACCTGCAGCGCGTCGACCCGGCAGCAGTGGCTGTACGGGGCCGCGGGGCACCTGCGCAACGTGAACACTGGCCAGTGCTTGTCCATCCGCGGCCGCGCGACGGCGGGCAAGCAGGCGGTGGAGTGGTCGTGCAGCGGCGCGGGCCTGTCCTGGGTGCTGCCCGCCGCGCCGGTGCTGTCCGCGGTGCCGGGCCGGTGCCTGAATGATCCGGGCGCTAGCGGCACGGGCGGCACCCGGATCGTGGTGTCGGCCTGCAGCACCGGGTCCGGCCAGCGCTGGACCGCCGAGACGAACGGGACGCTGGCGGCGGCTGGCAAATGCCTCAGCGTGACCAACTCGAGCATGCTGCACGGCGCCGCCATCGTGCTCGCCCGGTGCGGCACCGGCACCGCGCAGAAATGGCTGCGGGGACCTAACGGCGAGCTGATGAACGCGCACTCCGGGCTCTGCCTGGCTGACCCGGCCGACTCGAAGGCGAGCGGGGCCAAGCTGATCCAGAACGACTGCTACAGCCAGCCGGGCGAGATCTGGGTCATCAGCTGACCCGGCTGGCTAGCTGCTGGCCCGGTTGGCCAGTAGCACCGTTACCTGGTAGCACCGTTACCTGGTGGCACTGTCCAGGGTCTGGGTCTTGATCCGGGCCTTGGTCACCGGGTCCCTGGCCACCGCGGCACCGCCGGACGCGGCGATGTACTCGTCGATGATGGAGATGACGTCCTCGCCCTGCTTGACGATCTTGCCGCGTTCCATCCAGATCACCCGGTTGCAGGTCAGCTCGATCTCCTCCAGGTTGTGCGCGACCAGGAAGACGGTGCCGGCCTGGCTGCGCAGCTCCTGGATCCGGGCGTGGCTCTTGACCCGGAACTCCGCGTCGCCGGTGGCGAGTGCTTCGTCGATCAGCAGTACCTCCTGGCTCTTGGCGGCCGCGATGGCGAATCGCAGCCGGGAGCCCATGCCGGAGGAGTAGGTCTTCATGGGCAGGTCGATGAAGTCGCCCACGCCGGAGAAGTCGACGATGCTCTGGTACTTCTCCTTCGTCTCCTGCTTCGACATGCCCATGGCCAGGCAGCCGAGCACCACGTTGCGCTCGCCGGTGAGGTCATCGAGCAGCGCCGCGTTGACGCCCAGCAGCGACGCTTCCCCCGTCGTGTAGACGTTGCCCGCCTCGGGCGGGAGCAGCCCGGCGATAGCCCGCAGCAGTGTCGACTTGCCGGATCCGTTCCGGCCGATGACGCCGACGGCGTCGCCGCGGTAGGCGACGAACGACATGCCGCGGATGGCGTGCACCTCGCGGATCGAGCCGCGCGTCTTGCGGCCGAGAACGCGCAGGAGCACCGTCGCGGCGGTGCCGCGATCACCGCCGGCCCGTAGACCTTGTAGACGATGTGCAGGTCGTCCACGACCACCATGGGCTCAGCCACGGCCGTACCTCGTCTCCGCTCGCCAGAAGATGAAGAAGCCGACCAGCAGGGCGAGCACCGCCCAGCCGACGCCGTAGTACCAGAAGTAGTCCGGGTTCGCGTAGGGATGGCAGTAGGCGCTGTCGTACTGGTATTGCGTGGACGCCCCGGCATGGTGGCCCAGGGTGTTCCAGATATGACACCTGGCCGCGTTGTACGGCTTGGCGCCCGGCTGGCTCAGCCGCTGGCTGAGCAGCAGGGCGTTGCGCACGAGGGTGATGTACAGCGCCGCCGGATTGAGCTGCAGCAAGACAATGAGCCAGCGGTGCGTCCTGAGGCTGAGTGTCCCGATGCTGAATAGCACCCCAGAGACGTACAGCCAGGTCCGCATCAGGAACGGCAGCAGCTGGCTGAAGTCATTGACCTGCGAGCCGAGCCGGGCTACCAGGAGCCCGATGCCCACGTTGAAGATGGTCTGCAGCAGCAGGGCCGGGATGACGAGCAGCCAGTACCAGGTGATTGGCTCCCCGCTCGTGATCACGATCACGGCCAGCACAACCATCGACAGCAGCATCTGCTGCAGCTCGATGATCACGTATGCGAGCGGCAGTGATGCCCGCGGGAACTGCAGCGCCCTGATGAGCGGCAGGCTGGTGGGGATGACCGCTGAGGTCGAGATGAAGGCTCGCTGGGTGAAGTTGAAGACGAAGACGCCCGTTACCAGGAACGCGAGGTAATTCGGGATGCCCCGGTTGATATGCAGCAGCAGGCCGAAGATCAGGAAGTAGACACCGGCGTTCAGCAGCGGCGTCAGCACCTGCCAGAGCTGGCCCAGCTTGGCCTCGGTGTACATGGCGATATTGCGTGCGGTCGCGAAGGCGATCATGAAATGCCGACGCCGCCAGAGCTGCGCGATGTAGTTCCGGATGGTCGGCCGCTGGGCGCTCGGCCGCAGGCCGTGCCGGAGCGCGTAGTCGGCCAGAGCGAGCCCTTCGGCGTCCGGTGCCGCGACGCCCACGTCGCCGGCCAGCAACTGGCCGGGGGACGTCAGCCGGCCGGTGCCGTGAGCGCGCAGGCCGGCCGTCAGGCGGCCGGAGGGCTTCCGCCGGTCGCCTTCCCGGTCCCGGAGTGGAGTCTTCGGGTCGCTCACACTTCGCTCCAGCGGGCCTGTGAGTTGTGCGGGGCAACTTTCACGCCGAGACTGTACCACTGCAATAGTTGTGCGGTACAACTGTTGCTGTGGACAACAACGTGCCCGATGACGGCCAGCTGGAGCAGCTGCTCACGCAGCTGCTGCGCACGGTGTCCCCGGCGCTCGGCGAGCGTCCGCAGGGACCGGCAGCCGGAACCCCCGGGCCTGCAGTCAGCTCCGGATGCAGCGTACGCGGTGCAGGCACCAGCCAGTGCAGCCGGCGCACCCGGCATGGCCGCCGGGCCTGCTGCCGCCGGCCCGGCGCCGGCCCGCGATCCGGCCAGCCTGCCGTCGCTGTCCGGTTCGGAGGCAAGGGCGCTGATCGAGCTTATGTCGGCCCGCGGGATCGCTCAGGGCGAGCTGGCGGCGCTGCTCAGTCTCGACAAGAGCACGGTCAGCCGGCTGGCTGCGGGGCTGGAACGCAAAGGGTGGCTGCGGCGCGGCCGGGACGAGGGCAACCAGCGGTATGTCCGGCTGTACCTGACGCCGCAGGGCGGGGAGGTCGCGGAGCGGATCCTGCAGGGCTGGCGGTCGCGGCAGGCGCGCATCCTGGCCGCGCTGACCGAAGACGAGCGGGCCGGGCTCTCGGCCGGCCTGCGCGGACTGGTCCGCGGGCTGGCGGCCGAGGGCTTGCTCGCCGATGCCGTCGGCCCGGACGGGCGGTGAGACCGGCGCCGGTTCGGCCGCTCAGCCGGGCAGCCGAGGTTCGGCGGCGGACAGCAGGCGGGACAGGAGTTCGCTGGCTACCGCCAGCCGCCGTTCTTCGATCTCGGGCATCTGGACCACCATGCGGCTCAGCGCCTCGCCGTTAAACAGGTGCACCAGGCTCAGCACCAGCGTCCGCAAGTCAGTCGGATCGAGCCTCTCGGTGGCCGGGACCAGGCCGGCCATCTCCAGGGTGCGGCCGTAGACGTCGCTGATCAGCGGGCCGATCCGGGCGGCAAGGTCCGGCGTCGTCCTGGCCGCCACCGCCAACTCGATCCAGACCGCGTTCAGCGGGGTGCGGGTGCCGTCGCGCAGCAGCCTCATCGCCACGTCGGCCACCGGGCTGCCCGCGGGCGCCGCGGTCAGGCCCGCCCGGAACCTGGCCGCCTGCCGGCGCGCTACTTCCCCGGCGGCGGCCACGATCAGGTCCAGCCGGGTCGGGAAATGCCGGGTGACCGTGCCCTGCGACAGGCCGGCCCGGCGGCAGATCTCGCGCATGCTCGCGCCGTGGTAGCCCAGCTCACCGATGGTCGCGATGGTCGCATCGATCGCGGCCGCCATCGTCGTCTCCCGGCGTTCTCGCTGTGTGCGGCGGCGTGGCGGTGGCGGTGGCGTTGGCACGCAGGCGATGCTACGCCGGGGCGGCTGAGCGGGCTCGGCCACTCAAGAGATAGAAAGCGACCACCCGCTCTCTATTGGTATGCTGACGAAACCGGACATCTTGCTCGCAAACAAGGCGTCCGGTGATCGGGGTCAGGGCGTTTTCCGCCTCCCTCCCGCCCGGCCGGGGCGCCGGGCGGGGGACCGCGTCCTGGCTGCGGGCTGGGGACTGCCCGCGCTGGCCCCGCCTGGAGTAGACGGCACTCCGGGCGGGGCCTAGATCACCAGCCGGACGGCGGCCTGACGGCCGCGGCGCGGCAGCGTTTCCGGTCCTGCTCGCCGGGGCATCCCGCACGCAACGGGTCTTCCCCGGAGCGCCGCCCGACGGCGCTGATGCAGGGAGGTGAGGACATGGGCACCGTGCTCCTTCCTCATGCTCCGGCCAGTGTGGCGGTGGCTAGGCAGCGGCTCACCGCCGACCTGGACGCCGCCGGGGTCGTGCACGCCGCGGTGGGCGACGCGGTCCTCGTGGTCAGTGAACTGCTCAGCAACGCGATCCGGCACGCCCGGCCGCTGCCGGGGGCGAGGGTGCAGGTGGCCTGGGCGGTAGACAACGGTTCGGTGGAGGTCGCGGTGAGCGACGGCGGCGCGCCGACCAGGCCCTATCCGGCGCACGCGTCGGTCTCCGCCCTCGGCGGCCGCGGCCTGGACATCGTCGAGTATCTGGCCCGGACCTGGGGAGTCCGCGCGGACTCGCAGGGCCTGACCGTCTGGGCGGTTCTGCCCGCGCCCGCCGATGCCGTGCCGGAACGGGTTCACGAGCCCGGCGGGCTGACGATCCCGGCTTGACCAGCGCTTGTGCGTAGCCGGGGGCCGAACTGGTGATACTGCCCCAAGGGGGCAGCACGCGCGGGGGGAAACATGGCCCAGGCCACTGGCGCCGACAGCGAAGTCGGCCAGCTCAGGACCGTACTCATGCACCGGCCGGGGCCAGAGCTGCAGCGGCTCACCCCGCGGCACCGGGATCGCGTGCTGCTGCGCTCGCTGCCGTGGCTCGGCCGGGCCCGGCAAGAGCACGACGTCCTCAGCCAGGTGCTGCGGGACGAGGGCGCCGAGGTCCTCTACCTGATGCAGCTGCTCCAGGACTGCCTGGAGTACCAGAGCGCCAGGGACGAGGCGATCGGGCTGGCCGTCGCCGACGCGGGTCTCGGTGACGAGCTGCGCGGCCAGCTGCGCGGGCAGCTGGAAGATCTCGGCCCGGAGTCGCTCGCCCAGGTCCTCGTCGCCGGCCTCACGCCCGCGGAGCTGAAGCTCGGGCACGGCGTCGTCTTCGAGCTGCTCGACCGGCACGACTTCGTCCTGGATCCGCTGCCCAACCTGGTATTCACCAGGGATTCGAGCTTCTGGATCGGCGACCAGATCGCGGTCGCGAGCATGGCCGCGCCGCGGCGGCGGCGCGAAGCCGGGCTGGCCGGGGTGATCTACGGGCACCATCCGAGGTTCGCCGGGATCAAGTGGCTGTACCAGCCCGAGCTTGAGCCCCTGGACGGCGGAGACGTGCTGATGCTGTCCGTCGGCGTGATCGCGGTCGGCGTCGGCGAGCGCACCACCGCGGCGGCCGCGGAGCGGCTGGCCAGGAACCTCTTCGACACCGGCCTCGCGCACACGGTGCTGGCCGTGCCCATGAGCCAGCGCGGCGGCAACGGTCACCTCGACACCGCCTGCGCGCTGATCGACGCGGACTCGGTCATCATGCACCCCGCGGTCGCCTACACCCTGACCGCGCACGCGATCACCAGCGGCCCGGACGGGCCGCGGATCTCCCGGCGGCGGCCGTTCCTGGAGGCGGCGGCGCAGGCGATGGGGATCGAGCGGCTGCAGGTCGTGGACACCGGGACCGAGGCGGCCGCCGACGAAGACCACTGGGATGACGGCGCCAACATCCTGGCGGTGGGCTGCCGGGTCGCGGTCAGCCACGAGCGCAACTCCCGCACCAACTCCCGCCTTGAGGACGCGGGCATCCGCGTGATCCGGGTTCCGAGCAGCGAACTCAGCAGCGTACGGGGCGGACCGCGGTGCATGGCCTGCCCGGTCAGCCGCGAGCCCGCGCCCGCCAGCTCGCGACCGGACACCGACATCAGCGAGTCGCTGTTCCGGGAGACCGTCAGGCTCGCCCCGGCGGAGGCGGCCACGATCCAGCTGACCGGCTGGCCGGACGCGCCCGTGCCCGCCGCGGCCACCGCGAGTCAGAGTCAGGACAACGCCGAAGAGCTGGCGTCGGCCAGCTTAGGAAGCCGCTGCCGCTATCTGCGGCGGCCGGACCGCCTGCCGATCCGGAAGACCCCGAAGAGCAGGCCGATCGCGAAGACGATCAGCGCGAGTGTCGCGAGCCACAACAGCGCGTGCACGATGGCGACGACGACCAGGACGGCGACGATCGCGCCGGCGATCAGCAGCAATAGGCGAAGCATGACTCCACGGTACGGCCCCCGGCCCGCCCTGTCAGCAGCGGGAGTGGCACAGATAGCCATATCTACGGTCTCGCTCTTACAGAAACGGCGAAATAGGCGCACTAGAAGGGCCATCTAGCCGAGATCGTGGCGGACCAGGTAGTGTGCGCGACGTGGAGCTAAAGGTCACGACCCGATCTCAAGGGGAGCACACCGTTCTCTCCGTGACGGGAGAGATCGATCTTTACACCGCGCCCACGCTGCAGTCGGAACTCATGGCCGCGCTGGGCTCTGGCCCGGTCAGCCTGGTGGTGGACATGGCCGGGGTCGACTTCTGCGACTCGACCGGCATCAACGTCCTGCTGGCAGCGCACCGGCACGCCCGCGAGCGCGGCGGTGAGCTGCGTGCTCGCCCGGCCGGGTTCGGCTACCAGGCGGGTGCTGCAGGTGACCGGCCTGGAGTCGGTCTTCACCGTGCTTGAGGAGCCGGTCCAGCTCACCGGGCAGTAGCGAGCCCGGCGCACTATCATCCCCGCTATGCCGGGCGACGTAGCCGTGATCATTCCCGCCAGGGACGAGTCCGACCGGGTCGGCGCGACCGTGGCTGCCGCGCTGGGGCTGACCGGCGTCGACGTCGTTGTCGTGGTGGATGACGGGTCCCGCGACGCTACCGGCGCCCTCGCGGCGAAGGCTGGCGCCGAGGTGGTCCGGCACCCGCGCCGGCGCGGCAAGGCCGCCGCGCTGGAGACCGGCGCGCGGGCCGTGGCCAGGATCGAGGCCGCCGAGCCGGAGCGGGCGCCCCGGTTGCTGTTGTTCCTGGATGCCGACCTCGGGGCCAGCGCGGCTGCGGCCGGTCCGCTGACGGAGCCAGTGCGGGCCGGCGCGGCCGACATGACGATCGCGGTCTTCGCCGAGCGGGTGCGCAAGGGCGGCTTCGGGATCGTCACCTCGACCGCGGGTGCCGGGATCGAGCGCGCTGTGGGCTGGCGGCCAGCTCAGCCGCTGAACGGCCAGCGGTGCCTGACCAGGGCAGCGTTCGCGGCGGCCGAGCCGCTGGCCCGCGGCTGGGGCGCCGAGACCGGCATGACCATCGACGTCATGCGCCGCGGGCTGCGGATCGCCGAGGTAGAGGTGCCGCTGTCGCACCGCGCCACCGGCACCGACTGGCGCGCGCAGCTGCACCGGCTCGCCCAGCTCAGGGATGTGACCCTCGCGCTGGCGGTGCGGCTGCGACCGGGGGCTGCTCGATCGCGGACTGCGGTTCACTGACCAGAGCCGCCGCTGAGAATGCGATCATGACCAGATGACGTTCCGGTTCTCCTACCTCGGCCCGCGCGGCACGTTCACCGAGGCCGCCGTGCAGGCGCTGCGGGCCCGCGAGCCGTGGACGCGCGGCGCGGCCGGGCCGGACGCGCTGCCGTGCGCGAGCATCCAGGCGACGCTGGAGGCGGTCCGCAGCGGCGAGGCGGAGCAGGGCGTCGTGCCGATCGAGAGCTCGGTGGAGGGCGCGGTCACCGCGACGCTGGACGAGCTCGCCGTCGGCACCGAGCTGGTGATCTGCGCCGAGGTGCTCGTGCCGGTCGAGTTCGCGCTGCTCACCCGGCCGGGCACCGAGCTAGCCGGCATCAAGCGGGTGGGCGGCCACCCGGTGGCGCAGCCGCAGTGCCGGCACTGGCTGGCGGCCAACCTGCCGCACGCGGAGTGGCTGCCCGCGGCGTCGAACTCCGACGCCGCCCGCCAGGTGGCCGAGGGAACCCTCGACGCGGCCCTGGCCGGCGTGTTCGCCGCCGACCTGTACGGGCTGGTGGCGCTCGCGACCGACGTGCACGACCGCGACGACGCGGTCACCCGGTTCGTGAGCGTGCGGCGGCCCGGCGAGCCAGGCCCGCGAACCGGCTGCGACCGCACCTCGGTGGTCGCGTTCCTGGCCGATGACCACCCGGGTGCGCTGATGGACATCCTCGGCCAGTTCGCCGTCCGGGACGTGAACCTCACCAGGATCGAGTCCAGGCCCACGGGCGACGGCATCGGCCGGTACTGCTTCTTCATCGACTGCGAGGGTCACGTCGCCGAGGCGCGCGTCGGGGAGGCGCTCATGGGCCTGCACCGGATCTGCAGCGACGTCCGGTTCCTCGGCAGCTACCCGCAGGCCGCGGCGGGCGGCCGGGCGACGCCGCCGACCGGGAAGTCCGACGCCGAGTTCGAGAGCGCGGCGGCCTGGCTGGCCGGCCTGAAAGTCCGGCCACCCGGCCGAGCCGCACAGCTGATCCTGGCTGGCTGGCCGGCCAGGTCCGGCCACCCGGCCGAGCCGCACAGCTGATCTGGCTGGCTGGCCGGCCTAGGTCCGGCCACCCGGCCGAGCCGCACAGCTGACCCAGGTTGGCACGCGACTACAGGTAGGGGCCAGCGGTGCGCGGCAGCTGGGCCTCGTCGCCGTCCTGCGGCTGCGGCATCATGCCGGGCGGCAGCGCCCGGCGCATCTGCTCTAGCTGGGCCCTGGCGGCCATCTGCTGGGCGAAGAGCGTGGTCTGGATCCCGTGGAACAGGCCCTCGAGCCAGCCGACCAGCTGAGCCTGGGCCACCCGCAGCTCGGCCTCGCTCGGCACCTCGTCGTCGGCGAACGGCAGCGACAGCCGTTCCAGCTCGTCGATGAGCTCGGGTGCGAGGCCGTCCTCCAGCTCCTTAATGGAACTGGAGTGGATCTCCTTCAGCCGGGCCCGGCTCTTCTCGTCCAGCGGCGCGGCCCTGACCTCTTCGAGCAGCTGGCGGATCATGCTGCCGACGCGCATGACCTTGGCCGGCTGCTCGACCATCTCCGTCACCGGCCGCTCGCGCGACTGCTCCATAGCGGTCTCGACCGCGACGCCGTCCGGGCCGACGACGACGACCTTCGGGCTGTCATGAGTCTCGGGGCTTGGCTGCTCGCTCATGCCTCCTAGTCTGGCGGCTCCGGCGCCCAGGGCCGAATCCGGGGCCGGCCGCGCTGTTAACCGGCGCCGGTGGCGAGCAGGATCTTGCCGATGTGCTGCCCGGCCTCCATCAGCTGGTGCGCTCTGGCCGCTTCCGCCAGCGGGACGACGGTGTCGATGACGGGTTTGACCTGGCCCGACACGATGAGCGGCCAGACCACGTCGCGCACGCCTTCGACCACGACGGCCTTCTCCGCGACGGGCCGGGCCCGCAGCGAGGCGGCGTGCACGGTGAGCCGGCGCCGGAGCATGGTGCCGAGGTCAAGCTCGGCTGTCGCGCCGCCTTGCAGGCCGATCACCACCAGCCGGCCGCCGATCGCGAGCGCCGCGACGTTCCGCTGCAGGTACGCGCCGCCGATGATGTCGAGGATGACGTCGGCGCCGCTGCCGCCGGTGAAGTCGCGGACCGCGGCGACGAAGTCCGCACTGGTGTAGTCGATGGCGAGCTCGGCGCCGAGCTCCCGGCAGCGGCGCAGCTTGGCGTCCGAGCCCGCGGTGCAGGCCACCCTGGCGCCGAGGGCGCGGGCGAGCTGGATGGCCATCGTGCCGATGCCGCTCGCGCCGCCGTGCACGAGCAGCGTCTCGCCTGGCTTCAGCCCGGCGGCCATGAACACGTTCGCGTAGACCGTGCACGCGACCTCCGGCAGGGCCGCGGCCTCGGCCACGGTCAGGCCGGCGGGCACCGGCAGCACCTGCACGGCGGGCACCGCCACCTGCTCGGCGTAGCCGCCGCCGGCCAGCAGCGCGCAGACCTCGTCGCCCGGCCGCAGGCCGGTCACGCCGTCGCCCACGGCCGTGATCTGGCCCGCGCACTCCAGGCCGGGATACGGCGGCGCGCCCGGCGGCGGCGGGTAGAAGCCCTGGCGCTGCATCAGGTCAGCGCGGTTCACGCCCGCGGCGGCGATGCTGATGACAACTTCGCCAGCGGCCGGCGCCGGGTCGGGAACTTCCTCCAGTTTCAGTACGTCTGGTCCGCCCGGCTGGCTCACAACTACTGCTCGCATGGGCGCCTCCGGCCGTCAAATCCGGTTCCCGCTGGCTAGGCTCGAACCATCGGTCGGGGGCCCGGCGTACGCCGGCGACCAGAGCCTCAGGGGGAATGAGGGGTGTGAGAACACCTTGACAGATGACGGCAAGGATCGCGCTACCCAGGACGAGCGCAACCACGGGGATCCGCACTCGCAGCGGGCCATGGAGGCAGCGCTGGCGAGTGCGCAGCGGCTGGTGTCCGCGGCCGAGCGGTTCGGCCGCGACCGGCCCGGACGACGCCGAGCCGGGCACCGAGCCTGGCGGGCCAGAGCCTGGCCGGGTCGCGACTGGCGGGCCCGCGACTGGCGGCCCTGAGCCAGCGGCCAGCGCCCTGAGCCCGCCTGCCTGAGTTCGGCCGCCCGGGTCTGGCGGTGCGGCGAGCGCGGAGACCCCCGTTCCCGCCGAAAGGGACCGGCCGGACTCGGCGAGCGATCCGGCTGACGGTCAGCCGGAGCCGGACCTCATTCCCTGGTCGCGGACGGTCGATCCGGTCAGCAGGCGCAAGCGGCGGGCGGCGGCGCACGAGAGCGACGTGGGCGCCGGACCCGGCACTCATGCCCGGCCCGGACTTGGCGAGCGTGCCCCGGCGGACGGCGCGGGACTGGACCTGCGCCCGGTGACCAATACGGAGCTGGTCGCCAGGCTCACGCCCGAGCTGCTGCTGCGACCGCGGCGGCGGGTCCCGTCGGCGGGCTGGCGCCGGACGATCTACCGCAGCTCGCTCGGGCTGGTGCGGGTGCCGCCGGGCCGGCTGGAGCGGCGGCGGCTGGAGCTGATCGCCAGGGCCAGGACGCCGGTGGGATCCGGGCATCACCGGGTGGCGATCCTCAGCATGAAGGGCGGGGTCGGGAAGACCACGACGACCGTGACCCTCGGCCTCATGCTCGCGTCGCTGCGCAGCGACCGGATCATCGCGCTGGACGCCAACCCGGACCGCGGCACGCTCGCCGACAAGCTGACCACGCAGCCGCGCACTAGCATCCGGGACCTGCTGGAACACCGGCTGAGCATCGAGCGGTACGCGGACGTGCGCGGCTTCACCGCGCAGACGGCGTCCCGGCTGGAGGTCCTGACCTCGGACCAGAACCCGGCCACCGCGGCGGCGTTCAGCGAGGCCGACTACCGGACCGCGTGCGGGGTGCTGGAGCGGTTCTACTCGGTCTGCCTGACCGACTGCGGCACCGGCCTGATGCACTCGGCCATGACCGGAGCGCTCGGGCTGGCGGACCAGATCATCCTGGTCACCACCCCGGCCGTGGACAGCGCCCGGAGCGCCGGCGCGACGATCGACTGGCTGGCCGCGCACGGCCACGAGGATCTCGCCGCGGGCGCCGTCGTCGTGCTGAACGCGCTGCGCCGCACCGCCGGGCACGGCATCGACATGGACGTGCTGGCCGAGCAGTTCGCGGCCAGGTGCCGCGCGGTGGTCAGGATTCCCTACGATCCCTACCTGGACCAGGGCGCGTCGGTGGAGCTGGATCAGCTGGCCAGGGAGACGTCGGACGCCTTCTTGCAGCTAGCGGCCGCGGTCGGGGACGGATTCACCCGCCGCCGGACCGAGCTTGAACTCGCCCGCTAAGGCAGATCGCGGCTGGCGGAGGGTGTGGGATTCGAACCCACGGTGACGCTCGCGCGCCACAACGATTTTCAAGACCGTCGCCCTCGGCCACTAGGCGAACCCTCCGCCGACAACGATAGCGGTGCGGCGGCGCTGGCTGTTGCCCTGGCCGTTCGGCTGGCGGGCGGCTGAGCCGGCGGCTGACGGGCAGCTGAGGGGCGGCTGAGCTGGTAGCGCGGTTGGCGCGGGCCGGTAGGCTCCTGTCCGGAAGGAGACCGCATGCTCGGGCCGTTCGGCTGGTCGGCTGTGCTGACGCAGTGGCAGTTCGCGCCCGTCGTCAGCGCGTCGGTGGCAGTCGCGCTCGGCCTCTACGGGTGGGGCGTCGTCCGGGTCGCCCGCCGTCACCCGGCCCGGCCGTGGCCCGCTCGCCGGACCGCGATGTTCGCGGCCGGGCTCGCCGTCCTCGTGCTCGCCACCCAGAGCGGCGTCGGCGTCTACGACGACCTGCTGTACTGGGACCACATGGTGCAGCACCTGATGCTGATCATGGTGGCGCCGCCGCTGCTGATCGGCGGACAGCCGATCACGCTGCTGCTGCACGCCAGCCGCAATCCGCTGCACACCTGGGCCAAGCGTGTCGTCCGGTCGCGGCTGGCGACGTTCCTGACCTGGCCCGTCTTCGGCGCGGTGGCCTACGCCGCCGCGATCGCGCTGGCCCACCTGACCAGCGCCGCGAACCTGGTCGAGCGGAACCAGACGCTGCACAACCTTGAGCACGCGGTGTTCCTGTTCGTGGGCTACCTGTTCTTCCTGCCGATCATCGGCCGGGAGCCGATCAGGTGGCGGCTGTCGTATCCGATCCGGTTCGTGCTGCTCGTGCTCATCATGCCGGTGGACACGTTCACCGGACTGTTCCTCGGCTACGGCAGCGCCACGTCGCCCGGGATCCCGACCGGCCCGCGGCCCGCCTGGGCGCCGAGCCCGGTGAACGACCTGCACCTCGGCGGCGCGGTGATGTGGATCGCGGGCGACTGCCTCATGTTCGGCCTGATGATGCTCGTCTTCATGATGTGGAGCACGGACGAGCGAGCCGCCACCAACGGGCGCAGCTGGTTCGAGCTGGCCCGGCGGGAGAACCTCGCCACCCTCGTTGCCTCCCAGGGCCTGCCGCAGGACTCGGCCGCCAGGGCGGCGGAGCCGGGCGGTCTCCGGCCGGCGCGCGGCGGCATCGACGACGACGAACACCTCGCCGCCTACAACGCCTACCTGGCGAGGCTGAACCAGGCGCCGCCGGACCGGGCCTGATCCGGACCGAGTGTTGGCGTCGGCCCGGCTCGGCCGGACGCAGCCAGGATCCGCGCGGTTGAGGCTGCGCCGCCTTGGCCGGACCGCGCGGTTGAGGCGCCGCCACCTCAGCCCCGTCGCAGCGGACGCAGGCCGGAAGATTTTTACGAAACTTGACTGAACCGGTCTGCGAGCGGCTCCGTATCAACAGTAGGCACCGCGCCTTGGCCGCACCCGTTGGCGCGGGGCGTTCGCCCGCCGGACTGCGTCAAGGGACTAATGGCCCCGTCTCTTGGCCGGCCCGGCGGGCTCTTTTTCGGGCCCAAACCATGATCTTGGAAACAAGTCAGGCCTAGCCTGCAAAGTTGATCTTCGCCACAATGCCGCTGCCGGAAACCAGGGCAAAGCACCGACGGCGACACGCCGATAGCGCTCTCTACCTCAATCTAGGGAATCCGCTAGATCGCCTCATAGGCTCCTGTGCCATGGACCCAGTGCGCAATCCGTACGCTCCGGGCGCTGGCCAGCGGCCTCCTGAGCTGGCGGGCCGCGACCGGGAGATCGGCCAGTTCGAGATCGTGCTGGAACGGGTGGCCCGCAACCGGCCCGAGCGGAGCATGGTGCTGACCGGCCTGCGCGGCGTGGGCAAGACGGTCCTGCTGAACTCATTCCGGTCGATGGCGATGCAGCGGCTGTGGGGCACCGGCAAGCTCGAGGCCAGGCCCGACCAGTCGATCCGGCGGCCGGTGGCGAGCGCGCTGCACATGGCAGTGCGCGAACTCGCGCCGCGGCACCGCGCCCCCGACCGCATTGACAACTTCCTGGGCGTGCTCAAGGCGTTCGCCGCCAGGGATGTCCGGGCGGTGAAGGGCGCGCCGCTGGTTCAGCTCGGCATCGACGTGCCGGCTGCGCGTGGCCGGGCCGACTCCGGTGACCTCGAAGTCGACCTGACCGAGTTGCTGACCGACGCCGCGGCGGTAGCCGCCGATCTTGGCGTGGGCATCGCGCTGTTCGTGGACGAGATGCAGGACGTGCCCGCCCCGGACATCTCCGCCCTGTGCGCCGCGTGTCATGAGCTGTCGCAGAGCAACGGGCCGCTGATCGTCGTCGGCGCCGGGCTACCGCACCTGCCCTCAGTGCTGTCGGCGAGCAAGAGCTACTCGGAGCGGCTGTTCCGGTACGTCTCGATCGACCGGCTCGACCGCGAGTCGGCCGACATCGCGCTGCTGGCCCCGGCCCGGCGGGAGGGCGCCGACTTTGAGCGAGGCGCCCTGGACGCGTTGTACGCGGCGGCCGACGGCTATCCGTACTTCGTGCAGGCGTACGGCAAGGTCACCTGGGACGTGGCCGCGGCCAGTCCGGTCACGGCGCACGACGTGTCGGTCGCGACCCCGGTCGCCGCCGGCGAACTCGCCGTCGGCTTCTTCGGCAGCAGGTACGAGCGGGCCACGCCGGCCGAGCGCGAATACATGCGCGCGATGGCCATGCTCGGCGACGACCCGGTCCAGACCGCCCAGGTGGCGGACGAACTCGGCCGCAAGCCGTCCAGCGTGTCCCCGGCCAGGGACAACCTGATCAAGAAAGGCCTGATCTATAGCTCCGAGCGCGGCCTCATCGCGTTCACGGTGCCGCACTTCGGCCGCTTCCTGCGCATGCAGCCGGCCTGATCCTCGGCCGCCGGGCGGCAGCCGTCTGACGTTGTATCGGCCTATCTAGGGTGGATCCTAGATATCCCTAGAGAACGGCATACCCGAGCCGGGCGCGAGCCGGAGCCGCGCCTTCGCCCCCATCGCCGGGCCCCCCGGCCGGCCCGGCGCGACCGGCCAGGGGATCTGCTCGGCCGTGGCCGCGTCGACCATCACAGCGTGGATGGCTGGCCGGCGATGCTTGAGGAAGATCGCGAACACGATCTCGGCGCTCCGCTCGCCACAGCGGGCCGGGAACACGACGTACCGCCAGCACAGCTCCCGCCAGACGTCGGTGGGGACGTCCGCGGTGATGAGGCCGGCGTGCCGCCGCCACTGCTTGCTCCGGCGCAGCGCGGCGATCGTCCGGTCGGCGGGCAGCGATCGCAGCTCGCACGGCTCCGAATACCCCAGCCGGACCAGGGCCTCGCCGAGTTCGGGCGACAGCGCGGCCAGCACGATCAGCTCGGCGAGCAGGATGATCAGCAGCTGAGCGGTGTCTGACCCCGGCTTGGGCAGCCTGATCGGCGCCAGCCCGAGGGTCGCGAGCGCAGCCGCGGACAGCAGCGCCGACCGGGCCAGCGTGCGCATGCTGACCGGCGCGGTGCTGAAGTCGCCGAAGCAGCCGCAGCCGACGTCGGGTCGGGTCGCGCGCAGTTCCAGCAGCGCGCTGGTCGCGACCAGGAACATCAGTCCGCATCCGAGCCGGATGCAGTCCGCGGGTGCGCCGCTGCCGACCCGGCCCGCGGTCACGATGAGGCCGAGGCCGAGGCCGCACTCGACTGCGCAGAAGACCACCGCCATCGGCCCGCGCATCCGCATCGGGAACAGGGCGGTCGGGCCCAGGCCCTCGTCCACCGACCAGGTGCGCAGCGTGCGCGCGAGCTTGGCCGCGCAGGCGCCGAGCATGAGTACCGCGATCACCGGGAGCTGAACCTCGCGGATGGCAGTCAGCACGTCACTCGCCAATCGTGATCGTCGCGTTGAAGCAGCCCCGGTCGAGCTCGCCGCCGAGCGCGACGAAACTGGCCATCGTCAAGTCCGCGATCCGCCCCCGCGGTGACGTGCCGCACGTGACGCACCGGTCATTGAAAAGCCTGGCCACTGGCGCGCAGCCGGTAACCGGCAGCATGCAGTCCAGGCCCGTGCACTCGTTCTTGACCCGCAGCACGCTGCCGATGGCCAGGTACGGCATCCGGGCATAGCCGTGCGTGTGGCCATGCGCCGCGTCCTCGGCGCAGCCAGTTTCCGGATCGAGTGCGGGGTAGCAGACCCCGAGGACGCCGGGCGGCTCGTCGACTGGCTCGTGCCAGGTGGCCGAACCGCTGATCGCGTCGGGGACGTGGCCGCTGACCAGCGGCGCGTGCGGGAGCCTGCTGGCCGGGTAGGCCGGCTGTGACGTTGCCGGGATCATGCCGTCAAGCTCGCCGTCGCGGCGCAGGCCGATGATGTCCACCAGGTAGCCAGGCTCCAGCGTCGGGAACCGGACCTGGATCCGGCCGAAGGCGCGCTCGCGAATGGACACCACCCGCCGCGCGCGGGTCGCGCCCTCGTCCACGATCAGGGTGCCGCCGGAACGCTCGGCGATGATGCCGGTGACGCGCCCGATATTCGCCCAGACCCGGTCGGCGACCCGACGGCTCGACGGATGCAATCGCACGACGGCGTGATCGCCAGGCCGGACCGCGACGGGCTCTAACAGCGCACCGCGCCAGGCGGTGGCGTCGGGGGTGAGGACGTAGCGCTGCTGCGCGTTCTCGTCGCCCAGCACGAGCACTTGCGGGCTTGCTTCCAGCACCCGCCCCGACACGGCCCGCGGCAGCACACCGAGATCGGCAAACCCGGCGCTGGCCGGATCAGATCCCAGCGCGCCCCGCTCAGCATCGGCCCGCGCGCCGGCCGCTCGCGCCCATCGGCCGCCGCCGATGCGCCCAGCGGCCCGCCGCCGAGGTGGGCGCCACCCGGTGCGGCGGCCATCGGAGACTGGCTGGCCCTGGCCGGGAACACGGCGGCTTTCAGCAGGCGGCGCCTGGAGACAGCGGCGGCTCCGGCGCTCACGGCGCTGGCCGCGCCGGGTAAGGGCGCGAGCGTACGCGGTCGGTCCGCAGCGCGCGGGCAGCGGTCACAACAGCCGCGTGCTAGCTGCCCGGTCGGCATTAGGTCCTCCTGGTCCTCGGATGCCAGCGTTAAGACGATGCGTACCAGCCACGGTCGCCGTCAAGCGGTTTGGTGATCTTTACACCGCACGTAGATGGGCCCGAGCAGCTGCCGTCGCCCCCAGTGTGTACATATCGGTACGCGGACTCGCCGTTACGTGGGGTGAGCGACTGTGTTGCCTGCGTGATGGGTACCGTTGGTGGTGTGAGCGTCGGGGGCGATCACGAGCTGGCGGATGCGCGTGTCGGCGGGGCCGGGGCGGCACCGCGCGCGGCGACGCGGCAGGTCCCCGACCAGCAAGTGCCGCAAGCGCGGCAAAGCAGCCGGAACGGGCACGGGGAGCTGAGCATCGGCATCGTCCAGCACGGCGTGCTGGCGGCGCCCGAGCAGCGGCAGGCGCCGATCGAACCCGAGGTGGCCGCCGACCCGGACGTAACCGCCCTCGCCGGGGCCGGCCGCGACGACGTCGGCTTCCGTGATTACGTCGCCGCCCGTAGTCGCGCGCTGCTGCGCACCGCCTACCTGCTGACCGGCAACGTCGCCGACGCCGAGGATCTGGTGCAGGCCGCGCTGGCCAAGACGTACCTCGCCTGGGACCGGATCGAGGATCGCGGCGCGCTGGACGGCTACGTCCGCCGCGCCATCGTCAACACGCACATCTCCTGGTGGCGCCGGCGGCGGGTGGAGGAGTACCCGACCGACGAGATTCCGGATCAGGCGGTTGCGGATCACGCCGGCACGAGTGATCTCCAGGACAGCATGCGGCGCGCGGTAGACCGGCTGCCGCAGCGCATGCGTGCGGCGGTCGTGCTGCGTTACTACGAGGACATGACCGAGGCGGAAGTAGCGGACGTTCTCGGGGTCAGCCTGGGCACTGTCAAGAGCACAGTTTCGCGCGCGGTGGCCAAGCTCCGGGACGACGCCGACCTCCGGTTATGGCCGTAACCGGCCTGCTGACGGGCTGACGTTTTGCCGATACCGTGGCACTATCCACGGCAGGGCGGTTACCGGCACAGCTACTCCGGCTGGCGTCGGCACCCCACGTAACTCACCTGGGGGTTGCGCTATGCGCAGCACGATGATGGACGTCCCGCTGTCAGTGACAGCGATCATGCGTCATGGCACGACCGCTTACGGCAGCAGTGAGGTTGTCACCCTCACGACGTATGGCATCCGCCGCCGGACCTACGCCGAGACCGGGGCCAGGGCCGCCAGGCTGGCGAACGCGCTGCGCTCCCTGGGCGTCGACGGAGACCAGCGGGTCGCGACCCTGATGTGGAACAACGCCGAGCACCTCGAGGCCTACCTCGCGATTCCGTCCATGGGCGCGGTCCTGCACACCCTCAACCTGCGGCTTGACCCCCAGGTCATCGGCTACATCGCCGACCACGCCGGCGATGACGTCGTGATCGTCGACCGCTCCCTGGTGCCGCTGCTGGCCCAGGTGCTGCCGCACGCCCCGGCCATCCGGCATGTCATCGTGACCGCGGCCGAGGACGAGACGGAGTTCACGATGCCCGCCGAGCTGGCCGATGTGGACCGGCCGGTGCACTCCTACGAGGCGCTGCTCGCCGCCGCCGCGGACACCTTCGACTGGCCGGACGTGGACGAGCGGCAGGCCGCGGCCATGTGCTACACCAGCGGGACGACCGGGCAACCCGAAGGGCGTGGTCTACAGCCACCGGTCCATGCACCTGCACTCGATGGCCGTCTGCATGAACGGGGTGTTCGGCCTCTCCGACGTCGACCGGGTGCTGCCCGTCGTGCCCATGTTCCATGCAAACGCGTGGGGCCTGCCGTACGCGGCGGTGCTCAGCGGCGCCAGCCTGATCATGCCCGACCGGTTCCTGCAGCCCGAGCCGCTCGTTCGGCTCATCGAGGCGGAGCGGCCCACGATCGCCGGCGCGGTGCCGACCATCTGGAACAGCCTGCTGCAGCACATCCGCGCGCACGGCGGGGATATCTCCTCCTTGCGGCTGGTTCCGTGCGGTGGTTCCGCCGTCCCGCATTCGCTTCAGGAGGCCTACGAGAAGGAACTGGGCGTCCGCATCCTGCAGGCGTGGGGCATGACGGAGACGTCGCCACTCGGGAGCGTCGCGCACCCGCCCGCGGGCGTGCCGGAGGACGAGGCGTGGCGGTACCGCGACTCGGCCGGGCGGCTGATGTGCCAGGTGGAGTACCGCCTCATCGGCGAGGCCGGCACCGAGGTGCCGTGTGACGGGGAGGCGGTCGGCGAGATCGAGGTCCGCGGCCCGTGGGTGACCGGGGCCTACTACAAGGACGACGACCCGGCCAAGTTCCGGGACGGCTGGCTGCGCACCGGCGACGTCGGCACGATCGACCCGCTCGGCTACGTGAACCTCACCGACCGGGCCAAGGACGTCATCAAGTCCGGCGGCGAATGGATCTCGTCGATGGAGCTGGAGAACCTGCTGATGGCCCACCCGGCCGTCACCGAGGCCGCCGTCATCGGGATCGCGGACGAGAAGTGGGGCGAGCGGCCGCTCGCCGCCGTCGTGCCGGCCGAAGGGGTCACGTTGACCGCGGCGGAGCTGCGGGCGTTCCTGGCCGACCAGGTCCCGCGCTGGCAGCTGCCGGAGCGGTGGGCCTTCATCACCGAGGTGCCGAAGACCAGCGTGGGCAAGTTCGCGAAGGTCAAGATGCGGCAGGCCTACGCCGCCGGCGAGTACGAGGTGATCGAGGCCCGCTGACCAGCCACGCTGGCTGGCGCCGGCCGTGCTTTGCCCCGCTGGGTGCTGGCCCGGTACCCTAGGGGCCGGCCCGTGAGGGCTACCAGGAGGCTTCGCCTAGTCCGGTCTATGGCGCCGCACTGCTAATGCGGTTTGGGTTCGCGCCCATCCGGGGTTCAAATCCCCGCCCATCCGGGGTTCAAATCCCCGAGCCTCCGCCACGTAAGCAGGGACTCTATTGCCGGCGTGCTTGCCACGCTTCTCCGCTAGCGCGCGGATCCTGCGGGCAGACTGGTCGCTATGAGCGGCGACTCGAAGGTAGCGGCCCTGACTGGCGAAATCGTGATAAGTCTGCTGAACCGGTCCCATCTTCTGGAGCCGGGGATGGTTTCGGGGGCGATCGCCGAGGCGGCCGAGCCGCTTGGCATCCGCGCAGTCCGTATTTATCTGTCTGACCTGCAGCAGCGCTCGCTCCGGTTGCTGCCCGGAGGCAGCGGCGAGGGCCCGGAGGCGCTGGAAATCGGCAGCACGGTCGCCGGGCGGGCTTACCGTTCCATCCGCATCCAGCACGCTGAGGGGTCGCCGGGGACATTCCAGCGGCTGTGGATTCCGCTGATCGACGGGACCGAGCGACTCGGTGTCATGGAACTTGAGGTCACCGACGTCACCCGGCCCGCCCTGGATGCCTACCGGGCGATCGCCTCGATGGCCGGACTGATGATCGTCAGCAAGTCCGGGTACAGCGATACCTACGCACAGACACGGCGGACCCAGGCGATGTCCCTGCAGGCAGAGATGGTCTGGGCGTACCTGCCACCCCGCACCTTCGCGACCGACCGCGTTCTCGTCGCGGCGACGCTGGAGCCGGCCTACGCAGTCGGCGGTGATGCCTTCGACTATTCGCTACTCGGCGACAGCATGCATGTCGCCATCTTCGACGCGACCGGGCATGATCTCGCTGCTGGCCTGATGGCGAGCGTGGCGATGGCGTCGTCGAGAAGCACGCGGCGGTCGGGCGGCAGTCTGGCCGATATCGCCATGCTGGCTGACCACGCCATCGCCACGCAGTTCGGCGGGTACCGATTCGTCACCGCGGTGCTCTGCCACCTGGACGTCGTGACCGGCTTGTTCACGTGGCTGCCATGCGGTCACCCTCCGCCGCTGCTGATCCGCAGGAACAGGACCGTAAAGGAGCTAGTCCGGTCCCAGCGCCTGCCCCTGGGCCTGTCCGAGATCGACCGGATCCATCAGGAGCGAGTGGGGGCGTGGGCAGCGGCCGACGAAGGCAGCGGCGCCCGGGGCGAAGCGGACGCGGATGACGACCGAGCTCCGGTACATAGCCTTCGGCTCGAGGCGGGTGATCGAATCCTGCTCTACACCGACGGCATTACCGAGGGGCGCGCGGCGGACGGGACGCCGTTCGGCGTCGAGCGGCTCAGTGACTTCGTGATCCGGCACAGCCACGATGGCACCCCCGCCCCGGAGATGATCCGCGGGCTGCACCACGCGATCAGCGACCACCAGCACGGGTCGCTGATCGACGACGCCACGATCGTCATGGTGGAGTGGATGCCTGACCGCGCGCAGGAGCGGCTTACTCCGTAGCCCGGCCCGTGGCGGGCGGAGCGAGGGACCGCCGCCCGGCTCAAGGAGGAGTCCGAGGTGTCTGCTACCGGCGCTTATGCGTCCCTCCTGCGGACGATGACGAACGTGACCGCGATCAGGGCCGCGGCCAGCACCACGAAGATCCCTGCCTCGATGCTCTGGAACGGCCAGTAGCGGCTGGCGGGCTGATAGGTGGCGAACCCGCGCCAGCCACGAGCTCGAAGGCAGGAAAAGACGGGGTTCAGCGAGGTAATGCCAGACTTTGACGGCGCGCCCTGGGTGTCGTTGAACACCCGCTTGCAGGCGGCCGGAAGCGCCGGATACAGGTCGCCCCACCCCTGCGGCACTACCTGCCCGGTGGTGCTGACGGCACCCTGGCTATAGAGCCAGGCCTGGCCTCGCGGCGTGAACGAGCTGGTCAGGTTGTAGTAGTGCGTGACCGCGGTCATGTAGTGCGGCCGGACGAAGTCAGCGATCACCAGGCGCAGCGCGGCGAACCCGCCGAGCGCGATGGCGATCGCGGGGAGGGTCCGGCGCGTCACCGTGCCCGCGGCGATTCCGAGCGCCATGGCGAACACCGCGTAGCCGACGGGGACGATGCCCTGGATGTCGAACTGGCCCGGCCGGAAAGCATTCACAGTGAGCGTGTTGTCCGGCCCGGACCACCAGGTGATCAAGGCGGCGACAGCGCCGCCACAGGCGGCGGCGGCGAGCATCAGCCAGCCGATCCTGGCAGTAAGCCAGCGAGTCCGAGTGACGCTTTGCGTCCACACAAAATCGCTGGTCCGAGCCTCGAGTTCGTGCGCCACGAGGGGCGCTCCCACCAGCATGCCAAGCACGGCAGGCACAGCGATGCCGACCAGCAGCAAGGCGTCAACCACCGACTGGCTGACTAGCGGCGGCAGCGGCTGCTGTTGCTGCAGGCAGGCGATGTGCCCCGAGCATGAGGCGAGCATGGAGTGCCAGCGCGACGCGATCTGCAAGCCGCCGGCCAGCGTCGCGGCCGCGAACGCGGCGAGCAGGACGAACGCGATGCCGCCCAGAGCGCGGTACTGGCGCCAGACCAGCCAGGTCATGAGTCTTCTCCAACCGTCGTGAGGTGCTTGCGCGCGGACGCCTCGTCGATGCCCAGGTAGGCCAGCACCAGCTCTTCGAATGCCACGTCTTCGACTTGGTATGCGGGGTGGGTGACCGGGCCGTTAAGGCGGACCAGCATGGTGGACAGATTGGCCGTCGTCACCGTCTGCACGACCTGGTGCTCGCGCTCGATCGGCCCTGTGTCCTGGCGCGGCCCGACCAGGACCTTGTGCTCCGCCAGGAGCGTGTCAATGTCACCGCAGAGCTGGACCCGGGACCCGGCGAGCAAGATGAGGTGGTCGCACACCCGTTCCAGGTCGGTGACGAGGTGGGAGGACAGCACGACGGTCAGGCGGCCCCCGGAGTCCGCCACGGCTGAGGTCAGCGCGGCGAGAAAGTTCTTCCGCGCCAGCGGGTCCAGGGCCGCGACTGGTTCGTCGAGCAGCAAGAGCCGTGGTCGCTTGGCTAGCGTCAGGGCCAGCGCCACCTGGGCGCGCTGGCCGCCCGACAACGTGCCCACGCGCTGATCGAGCGGAATCCGGAAGTCAGCCAGCCGAGTACGGACCAGCGACGCGTCCCAGCGCGGGTTCAGGTGCGCTCCGAGCCGGATGTGATCCTCGGCGGTGAACCGCCGGTACAGCGGGATCTCTTGGGCGAGGAACCCGATCTCGGCGAGGAACGCTGGGTCCTGCCTCGGCGCGCCGCCGAGAACGGACACCGTGCCCCCGGTCGGGTTGGCCAGCCCGGCCAGCATCCGCAGCAGGGTGGTCTTGCCTGCGCCGTTCGGCCCGACCAGGGCGCAGACCCGGCCCTCGGGCACGGCAACCGTGCATTCGGTCAGCGCGCTGACCCGCCGGTATCGCTTGGACAGGTCATGTGTCTCGATCACCACGGTCGGACGATCTTTTCGGAGCGGGAAGTTGCTCACCTCGGGCCTCCTCGCGGTTGGCCAGGTGACTGCGGATTCATGGCAGCCAGATTCCAGGCCCCGATGGTCGGGCGCTTCACGCGCCGGAGGTAGGGCTGCTCCCTCGTTGGAGGGATAGCCAGCGGGTTCAGCGGAGATAGCCTGCAGGCGTGCTGGACCGGTTGAGACGCAGGGCGTGGGGGCTGTCAGGTCGGCTGATTGCCTCCTACATCCTCGTCACGCTCGCCGTCGTGGTGCTGGTCGAGGCCCTTGTGCTCGGCTTTCAGGTGCCGTCGCTGGTAAATGGTGCCCAGCTCCAGGCGCAGGTGGACGCCGCCGCGAAGAGCTACGGCCAGCAACTCGCCCAGCGCTATCCCGGCGGCCTCCCGGCCCGAATGGTGCTCGGTGAGGCCGGCCTGCCGGCCCAGCCGGGCCTGGCCCGGCAGGCGCCGGACGGCACGTTGGTCGTTCCCGCGATCACCGGTCCGATCCGGAGCAGCCAGGCGCTCACCGCGGTCGTCGCGGTCGCTGCCGACGGCACCGTCGTCGCATCCTCCGCGCCATCCAGGTACCCGGCCGGACGATCCGCGGCTAGCGAGCTGCCCGTCCCGGCGGCACAGGCCATCGCAGCCGGGCCGACCCACTTCTTCCTCAAGACGGGCGGCGTGGCCACGTCGTACGGCACTGTGCTGATGACGGTCTGGCCGGTGCGCCGCGCACCCGCCGGCAATCAGCCGGCCACCGGGCAGGGACTGGTCGCCTATGTCTACGTCCAGGCGCCGTGGTCGCCCCGGTTCATCAGCCCCATCCGGGCCTGGGGTGAGCTCCGGCAGCTCGGCGAAACCAGCCAGTTGCTGTCGGGTCCCTTCGCGCTGCTCATCGTCATCGTGCCGGTGGGTGTGCTGTTCGGGCTACTAGCCTCCCGGCGGGTCGTCCGCCGGGTCCGCCGCCTGGAACGAGCCACCCTCGCGGTCGCCGACGGCGACTACACCGTCACCCTGCCCGTCTCCGGCAAGGACGAGGTCGGCCGGCTGGAAGCCAACTTCACCACCATGACCCGTCAGCTCGGCTCCGCGCTAGCGGCTGAACGGCAGCGTGCCGCCGGAGACGCACAGACCGCGGAACGCGCCCGGATCGCCCGGGAGGTCCACGACGCGATCTCCCAGCATCTGTTCGGACTGCGGATGATCGCCGCCGGCATGTGCAGGGCCGACCCGGAGAATCAGCAGGCGCAGGCAATCGAGCGCATCAGCGAGGACGCCCAGCGCGACATGCAGGCGCTCCTGATCGAGCTGCGCCCGGCCAGCCTGGACGGTGCCGGGCTGGCCCCGGCTCTGCGGGAGATCTGTGCGGCCTACCACGATCGGCTCGGCGTGACGATCGATGCCAGCCTGGATGACATCACCGCCCCCGCGCCAGTCGAGCACGCGCTGCTGCGCATCACCCAGGAGGCATGCACGAACGCAGTCCGGCACGGTAACGCTCGCCGGCTGGCCGTGTCAATGACCCGCCAGAACGGGCACCTCGAGCTTGCCGTGCGCGATGCCGGCGCCGGCTTTGACCCGGCCGCTCCGCACGCGGGCTCCGGCCTGGCCCACATCCGTGACCGGGTGACTGAACTTGGCGGCACCCTAGCCATCGACAGCGCACCTGGCCGCGGCGCAACGCTCACAGTCCGGGTGCCGATGCCATGACCATCCGCGTGGTAATCGCTGACGACCATCGCGTCGTTCGGGACGGGTTGTGTTACCTGCTCAGTCAGGAACCAGACGTCGAGATCGCAGGCGAAGCCGGAAACGGGCGGCAGGCGATCGACATCGTCGCCGCCACCAGGCCCGATGTGCTGCTACTCGACCTCTACATGCCCGGACTGGACGGGCACGCCGTCCTCGCGGCACTGCACTCCGCACCGCGCCGTCCGGCCATCGTCGTGCTCACCTCCGCCTCCGACGACGAGCACCTCGTCCGCGCCATGCACGCCGGCGCGACTTCCTACCTGCTCAAGACCGCCTCGGCCGAGCACGTCATCGCTGCCGTTCGCGCCGCCGCCGCCGGCACCGCGAGCCTCAGCCCCGAGTTGGTGACCCGCCTCACCCACGCGCTCCGCCGTCCACCGCCGCCAGACCCGCTAGAGCCGCTCTCGCCACGCGAACGCGACGTAATCCGCCTGCTCGCCCGCGGTCACAGCAACCGGCAGATCGCTCGGGACCTGGCGATCGGCGAGCAGACCGTCAAGACTCACGTGCGCAGCATCCTGACCAAACTCGGCTTGCAGGACCGCGTCCAGGCCGCCATCTTTGCCCTCCGCCACCAAGCAGATAGCACCTCGGCGGGGAAGTAGCCGTCGGGTTTGATCGGCGGCCCGCGCTACAGCACTCAGTTCTCCCGCGACGTTCGGGTACTTGGTCCAGCTCACGATCCCTGTCTCACCCGAGTCACAGCCGATGGCGACGCTGAGGCCAACCAATCGCCTACGCGGTGCGGAGGACGGGATGAGTGTCACGAACGGTGACGTCGCCAAGCACGCCTACGAATTAGCAGAAATGTCCAGGGGTCTGCCGCGAATGGCTGCGCTGTGCGTCAGTGTCGCCGCGGCCACCACCGACACGATCTGCCGCGCCCGAGCCGCCCTTGAGATCGTCCCGCACTCAGGTCTGCGCCAAGCGGCGCAGACCCTGCTGGCCGACCTTGCCGAGGAGCCAGCTGCCGACGCCGCCGCATTCCCGTTCCCGCCCGATGGCGTCCTAGCGCGGCTCCCTGGCCCAAAGATGGGGCAGCTACCCGATTCGCTGTCGCTCGCGGACCCGTAGAACGGATCCATGACCAGATCACAGAACAACAGCCCGGCCAGCGCGGCTAGGGCCGGACCGGCCGCGCGGTCAGGCGACTGGGTCCCAGCCCCGCAGGTGCCGGACGGACTGTCGGTATTCCCACTCGATCGCGTCCTTGAGCAGGTGGGCCAGTCGCCCGCCAGTGGTGATGCCGGCGATGTCCGCGACCCCGCGGCGCGGTCCGACCGAGACGACGAAACCCTTGTCCTTGAAGGAGAACGCTTCCAGCGGTCGGGCCGCTACTTCCGCGTCCAGATTGCGGGCCACTGTCTCGCCCTCCTCAAGCGCCACCTGCGCCAGCGCGGGCAGGACGTGGCCGGTGTGCGGATCGACCACCGAAGCGAGATCGCCCGCGACGTAGACATCCGGGTGGTCCAGCGCACGCAGGTACTGGTCGACCTTGACGCGGCCGTTGTGGCCGGTCGGCAGTTCCGACTCGGCCACCAGGTCGGGCGCCTTCAGCCCGCCCGCCCAGACGAATACTCCGCCTTCGATGAGCTGGCCGTCTTCAAGCCGGAAGCCTTCGTGGGTGGCGGCGCTCACCACTGCCTCAGTGCGGACCTGCACGCCCAGGTCAGCAAGCATCCGGGTGGCCTTGTCGATCAGGTGCGGGGAAGAGCCGGCCAGGATCGTCGGGCCGGCCTCGATCAGCAGCACGGCGGGCCGGTCGGGCGCCAGGCCGTGGCCCTTCGCTACCTCGGGCATCATCTCGGCCAGCTCACCAGCGAGCTCGACTCCGGTGGCGCCGCCACCGCCGACCACGACTGTCGCCAGGCGGCGCTGCTGGTCAGGGTCGGTGGCGGATGCTGCGGTCGTCAGCGCGCCGGTGACCGCCGACCACACACGCTCGGCGTCGCTGGCCGAGTAGAGCGAGAGCGTGCGCTGAGCCAGGCCGGGGATGTCGAAATCGTTGGGCTTGCTGCCCAGGGCCAGCACGAGCCGCCCCCAGCCGATTGGCCCATCGCCGGTGAGCAGGTTCCGTCCGGCCAGATCGAACCCGCTGATCTCGGTCTGGACGAAGCGAACCCGCTTGGCCAGCATGTCCTGAACCGGGATCCGCACCGCGTCGGCGGCGCGGGTCCCGGCGGCGACCCGCGGTAGCTCGGTAATCGCCTGGTGGTAGTCGTGCCGGTCGACCATGGTGATGTCTATCTCGGGTCGGTTGCGGAGCTTGGTTGTCAGCCGCAAGGCGACGTGCAGCCCCGCGTACCCCGCTCCGGCGATTACGACCGGGCCGCTGCTGCTGTCGGTGGACACGTTAACGGCGCCCCCATCGGTATAGTCCGCGCCTGGCGCAGCCGGCATCGATGGCGTTCAGTTGCCACAGTAGTGCGCCGGCTGTCCGGCCTCGGCCGCGCCCGGCAACGCGAGCGCGCCGACCCCGCACGCGCCCGCGCCGAGGACGAGCGCCGCGATTAACACCGGAAGTCTGCCGAGATAACCCGATACTGACCCGAAAATCAGCAGCGTCACGGGCGCCCTGGCCGGGCGCGACGGGCTTCAATCCGAGCCCGCGAGGCCCGTCCGCAGGCGGGCGTTTGGCCTCGCGTTGGTGCGGGCATGGCCTGGCACTTACCGATGCGAGGGTTCGGCCCGAACACTCGGGGAGGGCTGTCATGCCGACGTTCACGATGCCGCAAGTGCTCTTCCGGACCGTGGACGGAGTCCGCATCCGGTACGCGGACAGCGCCGATGCGCCGGGGCCGACGGTCCTGCTGACCAGTCCCTGGCCGGAGAGCGTATACGCGTTCGGGCCCGCGTGGGCGTCGCTCGCTGGCCACGCCCGGCTCTTCGCGGTTGACCTGCCGGGCTTCGGCGCTTCGGCGCGCCGGGATGACCTGCTCGCACCGCGGGCTATGGGCGAGTTCCTGGTCCGGCTGACTGCCGATGCGAAGCTGGGCCGGCCGCACATCGTCGCGCCGGACGTGGGCACGGCGGCGGCGCTGTTCGCGGCGGCCGCCCACCCGGACGCCTTCGCCAGCGTCATCGTGGGCACCGGCGCGACCGCCGTGCCGATTCAGCTCGGCGAGCCGCTGGCCTCCTGGGTGCTCGACCCCGACCTCGACAAGTACCGCCAGCTGGACTCCCGCGCGGTCGTTGACACGGCCGTAGGCACGATCGCGGGCGGGATACCCGATGACGTCCGGGCGGACTACGTGACCAGCTATGCCGGTGACCGGTTCGCCGAATCGATCCGCTACGTCCGCAGCTATCCCGACGAGCTGCCCGTGCTCGCCGGACTGCTGCCGCGGATCACGACGCCGGTCACTGTCATCTCCGGCCGCCACGACCGCGTAGTGCCGCTCGTCAACGCGCGCTTCCTGGACGAGCGGTTGCCGGTTAGCCGCCTGGTGACGATCGACGCCGGCCATTTCGTCTGGGAGGAAGCACCCGCCGAGTACGCGGCGGCGGTGCTCGAAGCTGTCCGGGGCGACTGGCCGTGAGCACGCCAAGGAACAGCAGATGTCGACGTCACGAGGGCACGGGCTGTTTCGTCTCCTGAGGACGGGCGGCGAGCGGTAGCGCGAGCCGCCAGCTGGAGACGGAGGCAACTAGATGCCAGCCAGTGACGAACAGCTCAGCGGACCGGATAGCTACTTCGGGCCGCTGCGCCGGGCCAACTACATACGGCTGGTGACGTTCCGCCGCTGCGGCGTGCCGGTCCCGGCACCCGTGCACGTCGTGACGGATGGTCCGGTCGCGTACTATCCGCCGCCTGCTACCCGCTGACGTCAGGAGGCAGAGGGCTTGCCGAGCGAGCCTGCGGACGTCCGCGCCGCCAGGAACATGGCGACCAGCCAGCCGACGATGGTCCAGCCGAGCAGGGCATTGGTGACCACGACTCTGACAATGTCCGGGGTCCGCCGGTAGTAGCCGATGATGCTGGGCAGCCAGTACATCGCGAGGACGATCAGGATGAGGGCAATCATCGCGAGTAAGGCGATCACTTCCATGCTCATCATGTCCGATCTTGATCGGCTAAATCCAGAGTGACGCCACTGTAACGACTCGCCGCCGGAACCGTTGCGACTCTGCGCAACGTGCCTCGTACGCAGCGCTACTGTGGCCGTCTTTGCGCGCTATCGGCCGATCGGGCGCACCAGTCAGCCCGCTGGCGGCACCACGACGATCATGACCATGTCGACGCGGCCTTCGCTGCTGTTCTCGTACCGGTGCGGAACACCGCCGGGAAAGGTGGCGCACATCTGCGGCCCGACCTGGTAGCCCTGCCCGGCGATGGTCAGGGTGACAGTCCCGCGCTGCACCCAGATCATTTCCCGGGTCTCCGGGGTGTGCGCGTCGCCGCCGAAGCTCTCGCCGGCCTCGAGCCGGAAGGACCACAGCTCCGCCGCCCACGGAGCCTCGGTGGCGCCGACGATGACGCCGCTGCCACCGTGCTGCCCGTGCCAGAGCGTGCGGAATGCGCTCTCATCCGTGATCGTGACGCCGGATGAGCCCGAGGTCTCTACCAGCCGGGTCACCGGGACGCCGAACGCGTCGCTGATCCGGGCCAGCGTCGCCAGGTTGGGATTGGACTTGCCCTGCTCGATCGCGACCAGGACGCCCTTGCTTACCCCGGACCGGCCGGCCAGGTGATCCAGGGACCAGCCGCGCTCCGCGCGCAGCGTCTGCACCGCGCGGGCGACCGCGGCGGTCACGTCGGGCTGAGTCGGCATGTTGCTCCCGCGCGTCCGGTTGGCGCCTTCCGAGGCTTCAACCCGGTCAGTATAGTGAACTGTCTAGACCTATGAACCGACCGGAGTCGAGTCTTCGTGGTCACCATCTTCGCGCTCGCGGCAGCGCTGCTGTACGGGTCGGCGGACTTCCTGGGCGGAGTCGCCACCCGGCGGGCGCGCGTGCTCGCGGTGCTGCCGCTGTCGGCCGGCGCGGGCGCGGTCGTCATGATCGCGTCGGCGCTGCTGGCCGGCGATCCGCTCCGGTCGGCTGGCCTCGGCTGGGGCATCGCGGCCGGCGCCGTCGGCGGGGTTGGCCTGATCATCTTTTACGCCGGGCTCGCGGCCGGGCCGATGAGCGTCGTGGCACCGGTGTCCGCGCTGATGTCCACCGTCCTGCCGCTGGCCTTCGCCCTGGCCGGCGGCGAGCGTCTGACCGCGCTGGAGTACACCGGAGCGCTCCTGTGCCTGGCCGCGATCGTGCTGGTCAGCTCCGCCGAGACGAAGCCGTCGGCGGGCCAGCCACGGCGCCGCGGGATCATGGCGTTCCTGGCAGGCACCGGGTTCCACGGGCGCGCCGTCTCCTATGGTCTCGGTGCGGGCACCACGTTCGGCCTGTTCTTCCTGTTCATCAGGTACGCGGGCCAGTCCGGGGCGCTGTGGCCGGTAGCATCGGCCCGCGTGGCCGGCCTGGCGGTCGTCCTGGTCGCGGCCGTCGTGACGCGCACCCGTCCGGTCCTGACCCAGGCCAGCCCGAGGCTGCTGGCGGCCACGGCGGGCTCGGGGATCCTGGATGCCACCGCGAACATCTGCTACGTGCTCGCCACCAGGGCCGGCCTGTTCGGCCTGGCGGTGGTGCTGACCTCGCTCTATCCCGGCATCACGGTGCTACTCGCGCGGTTCGTGCTGAACGAGCGGATGCGCCTGCCACAGCGGCTGGGCCTGCTGCTCGCGGCCGCTGGCGTCGTGCTCGTGACCGTCTGAGTAGGCCCTGACCTGGCCCAGATAAGCTCGTGCGGCCGGACGCCACACACGAGGTGCCATCCAGCCGCACGAACCCCGGGGAAGGGGACCCAGCACACCCTTTACTGATGAGCCTTACAGGTCGTCATCGTCGGATGCACTGTCTTTGAAGAGCATCCCACAAACCAGCAGGTAAAGCTGCTCGGGATACGGAATAAACCGAACGCGGTCCAGGGCCTGATTCTGGCCCGCCGACTCGATGATGAACTCGCCGTAGCCCATCAGCCGGCCGGGGAAAGTCCGCTGGAAGCTCATGTCCGTGACCTTGTTCATCGGCATCATCGCTGCCTTCCTGGTCAGAAAGCCAGTGATATAGAGCAGCCGCTCGCTGGTCACGACGAAGTAGTCGACCGCCCAGTTGAAGATCTTCCAGACAAGCCGCAGCAACAGCACTCCCCACGCGATCCACAGGATGCCCGCCACCAGGCCGTCGGCGATCGTGGCGGTCAGCACGCCGACGAGTACTAACCCGAGCAGTGCCTGCGCGCTGGCCGGGATGAGGACCGCGGGATGCTGCCGGACGGTAGCGACCTGAACCTCGCGAGGAAGCAGGTACTTGTTGATTGCTACCGGCGCCTTGAGGCCGGAACCTATGCCGGATACCGTCTGCGGTCCCATCGGTCTACAGCTTGTTTACGAACTTCGACATGGAGTTCCCGGCGTCCTGGAGCCCGTGCAGCGCGTTTTTGAGGAACCCGGCCGCACCGTTCGGGTCGGTGGCGAGGTAATAGATGATGAAAATAACAATCGCCCATGTAATGACCTTCTTCAGCACGTGATCACCTCCTAGTTGCGCTCGAAGCTAGCCGTTACAGCCCGTGAGCATGCAGTTCGTCTCCGCCGTTGGCATCAGCATAGCCCAGTGCATTTTGCTGACCAATGGCCACAACTGAAGCAACCTTACAAGATCGGCAACGCCCTGGCGCGCCGGCGCGCGGCGCCCTTGCCTGCAGGGGCTTGTCGTGTAAGGTGCGTACCCGCTCTGCGGCCAGAACCATGCGCGAGAACCCAGAGTCTGACACCATTTCCCTTCTGGAACCCAGGCTGCGGAGTTGTCGATGACCGATATGAGCGCCAGCGACTTCGCTGTCGTCGTTTACCGGGAAGATGACGTCTGGGAGGTGGATGTCCTTCCCGCCGCTCTGACTGGCAACCTCGAAGGCCTCATCCTGGCCACGAAGCAGCAGCCGAGCAGAGGCGGCGCCATCGCCCTGACCGCCGTCGGAGACGACTTCTTTGTCGCGCTCCGGGCGATCGGCAGCCAGGTGTCGGTTTTCCTGTCCGACGTGACGGCGTCGGTGGACTGGCCCCTTGCCCGTCAGGTTCTCGACTACCTGGATATACCCGTCCCTGAGGATGAGGATCTCGATCAGGTGCTGCCGGCCGGGGACATGTCGATCTTCGCCGATCTGGGCCTGGACGAGATGGACCTAGGCGCGCTTTCCGGCAATCTGGACCTATTTCCCGATGAAGTGCTGGCCAGCATCGCGCGACGGCTCGGGTTCGGTCCCGCACTGGAGCGTGCCCTCGACTTCGCCATAGGCGCGTAACGGGCTTCGCCTGGCTGGACTGGTGCACCGATGACGGGCTACCGGGCGCAGTTTGAGCCGGCGATGCGGGCCGCGCTCGCCGAAGCGGCGGCGGCCGGCGAGGACGTGCCGGTGGGCGCCGTTGTGCTGGATGGCTCCGGTGCGATCATCGCGCGCGGACGCAATCAGCGCGAGACCCTGGCCGATCCGGTCGCACACGCCGAGATCGTGGCGATCCGGGCGGCCGGCGAGCACCGCGGCAACTGGCGGCTGGCGGACTGCACGCTCGTCGTCACGCTCGAACCGTGCACGATGTGCGCGGGCGCGCTGCTGGCGGCCAGGATCCCGAGGCTGGTGTTCGGCGCCGCCGACCCGCGCGCCGGTGCCGCCGGATCGGTCTGGGACGTGCTGCACGACCCGCGGCTAGGGCCACCAGTTGAGGTGCTCGGCGGCGTCCTCGAGGACGAGTGCACCGCGTTGCTCAATGAGTTCTTCGCCCGCCGCCGGCCGGGAGGAGCGCAGTGATCCTGCCGACGGCCCCGCTCAGGTAGGCTCTGCTGCGGTGGAGTCGCCTAGTGGCCGAGGGCGCACGCCTCGAAAGCGTGTGAAGGGGCAACCCTTCCGTGGGTTCAAATCCCACCTCCACCGCTGTTGACCTGCGATGACGCTGAGCGCGTTGTCGCAGCTCATGCGTCCGGCCATCTTGTGGTCTCAGTTTCGGTCTCATTTGCGGTCCCGCGAGGCGCACCGGCGAGCGCGGAGCGCACGTCAGCGATCGCCGCTAGAAGCTGGTCCGTCCGGCGGCTGGGGTCATGATGGCACTCTGCGCAGTCAACTGCGGCCGTGAGCATCGCCGCCAGCGACCCGCGGCTCACGACGACTGGATCCTGGTCGCTGGGTTCCGCAATAGGTTTCCAGATCAGCTCGCCCACCTGGCTGGCTACCTGGTTGCGCAGGGTGTCGGTCCCGTGCTGGTAGCGGGCGGCCATCGACTCGCTGGACCAGCCCATGAGTGACATGACGGTCGGCGTGGGCTGGCGCAGGATGAGAAGTACTCTCGCGGCGGTGTGGCGGGCATCATGCAAGCGGCCCTCGCGCAAACCGGCGTCCTTGAGCAGCGCTTCCACTCGCTGTAGTCGGTACGCGGGTTGATCGGCTGGCCGGTCACGGTAGCGAACACCCAGCGTTCGTCATGCCAGAGCTGGCGCGCAGCGGTCCTCTCCCGCTGCTGCTCGACCTGGTGGACCCTGAGCAGGGCGACGAGCTGCGATGGAAGGCCGATGGTGCGCTTCCCGGCCCTGGACTTCACCGCGCCGGGGGTGGTCTCGTGCTCTCGCGCTCCGGGCAGCGCCCGGGCGTCTGGCCGCAATCGCCCCGGCGGCCATGTGCATAGCGCGGGCGGAGCCGTGAGCGCCGGATCCGGATCATGCTCTTGTCCAGAGCGACGTCGTCCCAGGTGAGCCCCAGCGCCTCGCCCTGGCGTAACCCGAGCGCAAGAGCCAGCGCCCACCGGGCGCTGTTGCGGCGTTGGGCGGCAACCTCCAGCAGCCGCTGAACGTCAGCGACCTCGTACGGCTCCACCTCGTCAGGATGGGACCTCGGTGCCTTGGCGAGCAGCACTGGATTGGGGCTGAGATGGGATTTCCGGACAGCCTCGTTTAGGGCAGCGCGGAGTGTCCGATGGACATGGTGCGCCCGGCCCGGAGACAGCGCGCCAGCCTGGATCTTGGCATAGAAGCGCTGTATGTGATCCGGGGTCAGTCTGTCCAGCCGGTGTGCGCCGAGTCCTGGGACAAGGTGCTTATGGACGTCCACCCGGTAACCGAGATGGGTGTTCTCCGCGACGTGCGGCGGCGCGGCAATGTTGTTGACCCAGTAGCTGAGCCAGCGGCCGACTGTCCATATCTGGCCCGCCTTGCGGACCGTGCCCTGGTCGCGTTGCCGTTCCAGCGCCCGGACCTTCTCGGCGACCTCGTTCCTGGTTTTGCCGCGAACGTGGCGCCGGTCAGGCCGACCGTCGTCCTGCACACCAACGGTGACCCGGCCATGCCAGCCGTCCTGCCCGCGGCCCGCGCGCACGGCAGCGGTTAACCCGTGAGCGTCGGCCTTGGTCGTGGTGGACAGGACCGAGCGGGCCTTCCTCGTTCGACGCGGTCATTCCGACCTGTGCCCTACGGCCGCAGGTGCGGCGGCGGCGCGGGTGGGCCAGCAGCAGTGTTCAGATCTGCAAGGCACCAATCTGGAGACGCCCTGGGCGCGTGATCGCCTCTTGCGGTCACAACCGGGAATCCGGTTCGCCAGGCCAAGGAATCCCATCGGTCTCGATCGGCGAGTCGTGTTCTTGGTCGAGCAGCTCATCCGCCAGCGTAGGATCGTCGCCATCAGCGCCAGGTCTCCGGATTAGGTCCAACTCATCGGCAGGAGGCCCTTCGCCGGAAGACAGCATGGGCACGACCCAGCGTCGCAGATCGCGGCCGGGCGAACGCCGGACCCGGGGCAGTGTCAGGCCGAGCACGCCCGCGATGATCAGAATCAGGCCTACGATGTGCAGGTTGATCCAGCCTGGGGATGCGTCCGCCGAGATGGCGAAAAGCAGGATGGCTCCGACGGTCATCAGGAAGATTCCGGCGCCCGTGCTCATCGCACGCCGGCCACCACCAGGTGCGGGCATTGTCACCCGGACCTGGTGGTCGGTGCCCCTCTGTGGCCGGAGGATACGGCGGACGGGCTGCAAGCGGGTGTTAGTCCGCTCGGGCGCGGTGTCCTCGCGCACGGTCCTGGGGGTGGTAGACGGCCAGTTGGTAGTCATGACCCGGCTCCTCGGTTAGGACTTCGTTTCGTTAGCTTCGGCCCGGCGGTTGCCGCGGCTGATACTGCCCGGCCCGGCACCTGCACCGTCGACGGCAGCACCCTGGTCAGCCAGAGGTGCGCCACGTCGATGACCAATCGCCAGCCGTGTCCGGTGCCCCTGAGAACAAAGACCCGGAACGGTAGCCTGGCTCGCACTCCCAGCCCCAGTGAGGTAATCCCCTCGAACGAGCCGGCTCCGACAACCTGGCGGAACGTCCGGAAGCCAGTCACCTTCACCAGGTGGCGGCTGCCGACCGGGAACGCCGCAGCCGCCGGGGCGAGCACCGTGATCCGCAGCCGCGCGCTGCCGCGGACCGGGATCACCTTCCCGGCCGCATCCTGAATGATCTTCGCTACGTACCGGACCCGGTAACCCGGCCGCCTACCCGCCCCCAGATCGATGACCAGCCGGTCGAAGCATGCGTGCTGTCCAGCCCGGACTGCCGACACCGGGCAACTCACCATAGTCCCCGCCGTCTTGGCGCCGCTGCCCCAGCGGATCCCGCAATAGGGCGCCCGGCTCGCCGCGGGGGACTGCCCGGCATCCCGGGCCCAGGGGCTGGCCATCGCTAACCCTGAACTCAGCGGCAGCGCCATCGCGACCCCGGCACACAGCACGATAAGCCTTCTCATCTGACCGCCCTTTCACCTGCAGCCTCTACTCCGACCATCAGGTCCTGGCCGACGAATGAGAAGGGCAGAAAGTCCCCGGAACGGGGGAAGTCCGTCCAGCCGCCTGGAAGCCCTCTCGGCATAGGTCACGCTTCATGTACCGCGACCTGGTCGGCCGGGCGGGTGCGCGCGCCAGGGCTGCTTTTTTGGGCAGGGTCGCGTACGTGCCGACGAGCGCGATGATGGCGACGATCAGGACGGCCGCTGCCGCCGCAGTTGGCTGCCATGCCAGCGGCTTCACGCCCGGCACGGGCAGGCGCGCCGGGCCGGGGCGCCGGAGTGCGCGTTGGGCTAGGACCGAGCGATTACGATGGCTAGCTAGCTGGCTCGGGCCATGTATTCGATGCCAGCGGATAGCCCATGGCATCCAGCAACGTCGCGCCCTTGGCTGCCAGCGCTTGCCGTGACTTGCGGTAATGGTGGCCACAAAGCAGCAGTGCCGTCGCAGCGCGGCGGCCGTTCGCTGCCGGGATGACCGCGATGACTGCTGGCCTGGCCGGGCAGCAGCACGGTCGCCCGGAATAGCGCCGGGTCGGCGCGCAGATGGCTGCGGGTTCGGACGTCACCGGAGGCTCATCAAGGGTGCCGGTGATCGGGCCGGGCCGGGCCGGGCCGGTAGCTACGGTGCTGGAAGCTCATCGACCTGCACCGACTATGAGCGCCCGGGTGATGCCATCGCAGGGGCCAGTCTCCTGGATCCGCCGGGACCAAGGACCCTGCTGCCAGGCCAGGCGCAATCGCGGCCGGCGGTCTGGCACGGCAGCGCGGTAACCCGGCGGGCACCCGGCCACGATGTGCTGTCCCAGCGGAGCGGCGGGACGGGCAGTATGTCAGCTCGCTTGGCCGCAGCCAGCTACCTGTTCCGTGACCCGGCCACGTCCGGCGCCCGGTTCAGCTCAATGAAGTGGCTGCGGCTGCGGACATGGCCGGGATGCTGACCAGTCACCAGCGCGCCGGCCGCGCAGGCGCTGCGCGGCTGATCCGCAGCATCATGCGGTTGGCGCTCATCCTCGCGACCGCGACGGGTCGCCGCGCCTGCTGGCCGAGGTGCCGGTGGCGCGGCTGATCTTCACCGTGACCGTTCTGCCCGCGGTGCGGCTGATGAACTTCGTCGTGGCGGACGGCCCTGATCGTGCTGCGCACCGCCGTGGCCTCGACTGCAGGCCGCAAGGCAGGCGGGGACGATCGTGACGTTCGAGGCGAACGGGCGCGACGCCGGGGCTTGTGGCGGTGATTGGCCACAGTGACCGGCCGTCCTCATCCGGGCCTGCTACGGCTTGCGCGGCGAAAAGGCATTCAGATGCCGGTCGGAGTCGCTGAAGCCGCGGCGCGTCACGCTTCGATGCAGGATCAGCGCGCGAGATCGCTAGGAGCAGCTCCGAGTGAGCTCAGCCCGCAGCCGCACTGCCGAGCCGGGCCTGGCGATAACGGGACCTTCGGCCGTGGCTTACGGCCCTGGTTTCCCGTTCCGGGCCGCGCCACCGTGGATACAGGGCATCGGGCGAATGTGGAGGATCACGATGAAGTGGTGGATCGTCGCGGCAGCAGGAGTGGCCGTCATCGGCCTGGTCCTTGCGCGCAAGGCCGACATTCAGCGCTTCCGGGAGATGAAGCGGCTGTGACGGCGCGAGCGCGCCGGCCGGCCTGGCCTTGTCAGTCACGGCCATCGCCATGTCGGTCGCCCGGAGCATTCGTATCCCGCGATTCATGAAAAGAGCTGATCAGCATGTCGGCCCGCGTTAAGGGCAGGCGCGACTGGGCTGCCGTCGTGTCACTGGGCTTCATTACCGACCCGAACGGCAGGCGGCGCAAGCCGGTATGGACCAACATCGTGCTCTTGGGAATGGTGTTGCCGGGTTTCGCGCTGTGGGCGCTCTACCGCGCGTTCACCACACCCACCAGCATCGGCTTGTGGGTGCTGGCGGTGGCGCTGTACCTGTTCACGCTGTTCGGCGTGACGCTCGGGAACCACCGGTACTGGACCCATCGCGGGTTTGAAGCCCGGTTCCCGCTGCAGCTAGTGCTGGCCGTGGCCAGTGGCATGTCGATGGAAGGCGACATCCAGCAATGGGCGATGAACCACCGCGCGCATCACCGCTTCGCCGACATCGCCGGCCGGGATCCGCACTCGCCCTACGAGTACTCAGAGTGGCGCGGCTACAAGGGCCTGGCATGGGCGCAGGGCATCTGGCTGCTCTTCGGCTACGAGCGCCCGCCCGGATACGAGCTGCACCGGGACCTGGCCGGGAACCGTCTGGTGCAGTGGCAGCGCCGAGCCTTCCCGTTCCTGGTCGCAGTGAACTTCGCGGTGCCGCTGGCGTTCTACCCGCTGTATGGGTGGAACGCGGTGCTGATCGCCGGAGCGCTCCGCACCGCAGCGCTCATGACGGCCACCGGCCTGGTCAACTCGGTCTGCCACAAGTGGGGCAGCCGGGCGACCGACAGCCGCGGCCGCGAGTACCGGGCGGACGACAGCCGCAACAACACCCTCGTCGCTGTCGTGGCCGGCGGCGAGGGCAACCACAGCTGGCACCACGCCGACCCGGCCTGCCCCCGGCACGGCCGCAAGGTCGCGCTGGACGGTGACGCCCTGGCCGCCGGAGCCCGGCCCGACCGCGGCTGGCGCCCCGACGCCACCTGGCGGATCATCCAGCTCCTGTCCAGGGCGGGCCTGATCTACAACGTCAAGGAACCCAGGGCCAAGGTCTATTTCGCCGACAAGCAGCTGGCCCCCAGCCCGCCGCTCCGGCAGACCCACCGTGAATGGCACATCACCGATCCCGCAGACGTGCCAGAGACCCCCGTACGTGACCGCCGCCTCCCCGTGCCGACCAGGGCCGCCCTGACGATCAAACACCATCAGCGGCGTGCCACCAGCCCTGCTGGCCAGCTAGCACCGGCACGGCGACCGCGATGAGCATGACAGCCGGCTGGTCCGGCTCACCCTCACCACGGCGCGGCTCCGGGGCCAAGCCGAGTGGGCCGGCCACCAGCCATGAGGCTGCCCGCCGTCTCCTGGAGCCAGTCCGCGACGGCGAGCTCACGGTCGCCCGCGCGGGCTCACCTCATGTGGCGGGCTCACCTCATGTGACTGCGCGGTCGGACGCGCGGACCAAGAGGGCTGTCTGACAGGGCAACAGGGAGTCGCGCGGCATTGGTGACCCGGCTGCGGGGCCAGTGCCGTGCGAGTACGACAGGCCGGTAACGATCGCGGTTGCGGTGCTGGAGGCGCACGCGGTCGGAGAACCAAGCTCAACGCGGACATGACCGATAAGAGTCGGGAACACGGGACGCCGGTTGTATCGCGGCGACCTACGGGATCATGCTGGATATCGCCTGACGGTAGGGTCCGGCGTCGATCGTGGCGGTGTACTTCTCGTTCCGGATCGCGATAGGCGGCCTTCTCGGCTCAGGAGATGAACCGCGACCTTGCCTTTCGCGGATCATCCTGCGGGGGCAGCGCATCGGCGAGCTGCCGACGGTGGGCCGCGCGGTGCGGGTCTTGACCGGCTGGACGGCGGCCTGGGGGTGGCCGGACCGGTGGCCGAACAGGCGCTGCCAGCCGCGGCTTCCCGGCTGGGATGTGGCTGCCGCCCCGCGAGCGGTGCGCTGGCGGCGTATTCGCCGGCCGCCTCGCGCTGGTTGAGCAGGTCGTCGCGGTCCTGGCTGACGGCAGCGGTCTGGCTGAGGCCGCGGCGCCTCACGGCCGCGGCGAGTGCTGCGGCGGGCCGGCCGGCAGCAAGGTCAGGCCGAGCAGGCCGATGCCCCCGACCGCGCTGCCGTAGTGTTCCTGCGAAGGTCCGCTCCGGCGGCGGGCGGGCCGCCCGGGGCTGCGCCGTGAGCCGGAGCAGCCCCAGGGCAGGTCTTCAGCGGTGCGCGAACCGGCCGGACCGGCCGCTGATCAGGTGATAGGCGAGCAGCAGGACGGCAGCGCCGGCGATTGCGGTGAGCCAGGTGGACAGGTTGAAGAATCCCTGCAGGGTGTGGATGTGGAACAACTTGGTGGCGACCCAGCCGCCGCCCAGCGCTCCGCAGATGCCGATCACGCAGGTGAGGATGAGACCCTGCGACCGCTTGCCGGGAATCACCATGTTGGCGATTAAGCCGGCGGCGAGGCCGAGAACGACCCAGGCAATGATACCCATGATGTGCTCCTAAATAGTCTCCTGCAATAAGCGTCCGGCGTCCTGCCGCCGCTGCGCAGGGCCGTTCCTCCTGGCGGGCGGGGACCTTTGGCTCGCATCCGGCTCAGGGCCTGTGGGGATGCCGGTGTTCGAGGCGGGCGCCATCCAGGGTGCGGGCGCGGTCATGACGTGGCCGGCAGTGACGGGCACCAGACCTGGACGCAGGATCCGGCCCGCCTGGAAACCGGCACCAATGAGGTGAAGGACGGGTCCGCCGGCCGGCACAGACGGCGAAGTTCGAGCTGGTGACCCCGAGCGCGATCTTCGGTCACTGCGGCGTTGGCGTGCCGGCGATCGGCGTTTCGCGCGCTGCTGACGGCCGGAAGGGGTCAGGAGCCGCGAGAGAGTCCTGTGCCCGGGTGCCAACGGCCTGATGACGTGCCCGGCTACAGGCCATTTCTGACGCCACGAGTGCTACGGACGGATCTATGATTCGCGGTAGTCACGAGAAGGAGGCCGGCAAATGGCGGGTCCGTTGCAGGTGATTCACGTGAGTCTCGGTACCGGTGCCGACCTCGAGGGCCGGGTCCTGGCGGAAGTCGACCGGCTGCAAGGCCGGGGGGTGCTGCGCCTGCTCGACCTGCTGTTCGTCGCAAAGGATCAGGACGGCACGATCCGGCAACTGGCCACGGCCGCGGACGAGGATTTTGGCGCGCTCCTGGCGCGCGTCGTCCCTGTTGGCGACGATGGCCTGCTGAGGTCACCCGCCGACGAGGCCGGGCCTGGCTTCGGTCCGGCTGACGCGCGGGCACTGGCAGCGGCCTTGCTGCCCGGTACAGCACTGGCGTTCCTGCTCGTCGAGCACAGCTGGGCGCAGCCGCTGTCGGACGCGATAGCCGAGACGGGTGGCGCGCTACTGGGCGGGGGCTTCCTCACCACCGGGGCCGGGTTGCTCGTCAGTGCCGAGGTCGCAGCGCGTGAGGAAGCAGTCCGGGGAATCGCGGCGGCGCAGGCGGCTGAGGCCCAGGCGACGCTGCGCGCCCTGGCAGCGGCAAGCCAAGCGGTCGAGGCGGTCGAGGCCGCAGAAGCGGTCCGCGCCGCTGCCGCGGCCGGTGCCGTCCAGGCGCTCGTCACCGCCGGGCTGGTGGAAGAAGCAGCCGCCCACGAAGCGGTCGAGGCCCTGACCGCTGCCGGGCTCATCACCGCTGCGGCCGCGGAGGCGGTCGCCGAAGGCGCCGCCACCGTCAGGGCAGCGTCGATCAGCGTGGCTGAGGCACGGGTCCTGCGCTACCTGCCCGCGAGGCTCACCTTCGCGATGATCGCCGGCAAGCTGGGGATCTCCCGCTCGGCGGCGAAAGAACGAGCCGAGCGCGCCTACAAGAAACTCGGCGTGCACAGCCGGGCCGAGGCGGTCAGCCGGGCAAGAGCCCTCGGTCTCATCGACTAATCCTGGTTCCGCTCCCGCTAGCTGATGTCTTCGCCGGGCGAACGGGATAGCGCCCACAATGGCGGCACGGCGGCACCACGGTGCGGGAACTCCGCGGCCAGGTGCACGCCAACATCCACGACCGGCGGATCGGTACACGACGGCAGGGGCTCATCACACGGCGAAGCGCCGTACGTGCTTCGGCGGCCGGCGGGCCCGTCAAGCACGGCGTCGCACCGGCGTCCCTGACGGCGCGGAGCGCGGTTTGACGCCTCGTCAACGGCGGGGCCGCGCGGAATCACCGCGCCTGGCGCCGGCCGGGTCGCCGCCGCATCCGCAGCGCAGCCAGAAGCAGGGCGCCGAGCAAGATGACAATGCCGATGAACAGCAGGTACAGCAGGCCCTTCGCGACAACGCCCACGATACCCAGCGCGATCGCCGCGATCACCATCAGCAGAAACAGAGCAATCATTCCGGTCCTCCGCTCAGCCAGCCTGCTAGCGGCGGGCCAGTCGCCGCTCGCCGCCAGCGCCTGGCTCGTAGGCCACGCCGTAGTGCTTGAAGATCGCCTCCTCGTCGGCCGCCGGCAGCTCGCCGTCGGTTCCGATCGACGGGGCGGCCCTCACTAGTTTCCTGTCGTAGCAGACCTTCAGGTACCCCGGCCCCACCGTCGCCCTGTCCAGCGGTACGAACGCCAGCCGGTGCCGGGTCGGCATCCCGACCCTGACCGTGCCGAACGACGGCAGGTCGGTGACTGTGTCCACATAGACGGCCTCCAGCTCGCCGATCTTGTGGCCATCGGCGTCAACCACATCGTGGCCGCGCCACTCCCGGATATCGGCAGCCTCGAACACGCCAGCCTTCTCTCCAGCATCGCCATGACCTGGCTTCATCTATGGTCCCACCCTGATGGGACCCACGCCAGCCTCGCCGATATGCGGCAGGCATACTTGAGCGGCCTTCCTCGGTCAGACGCCTGGTTGCCAAGGGTTCGCATGTGCGGCACGAACGTCTGCCGCCTTCAGGGCAGGGGATGCCTGGATTGTCGCTTCTCCTCCCAGCAGGAACCTCGGCGCGACTCTGGTCCTGGGCGGGCGATCCGGCGGACGACCGCAGCGCGGACGAGGGCAAGCGATGCCTGACCTGCCTGGCATTTCTGCCGGGGTAACGCTAAGTGATCGCAGGCTCATAGACCGAGCGGCGGCGAGGGCTGCCCGGCGCCGCGGCTGTCAGGTGGTCCTCACCGGCCCCTGACCAGCCCGCCCGCCAGAGTGCGGCTGTTACCCGACCTCGGACCTTCACAATGCCAGGGAGTATCAAGGCGCGCTGCCCGGCCGCATGCTGCGAATGGCGGCGGTGCTATCGCGAGGTACCCGGCAACGCTGACCCTGGTGGCACGTGACCGGCGAGCGCAACCGAGAACTCTGCAATGCCGTGCGCGGTGACCTGGCCATGCTCGCCTACTTCGCGGAGCAGCGCTGCCACCGGGCGGTTCTCGGCAAAGTAGGAGCCGGCGAATTCCCGGATGCCTTGGTCCCTGGCAGCTTCCGCGAGCAAGGCCAGCAGGTGGCCGCCAAGGCCAGCATGCCGCCAGGCAGGGCTGACTGCGATGGAGACCTCTGCTACGCCCTGGCCGACTGACTCATAGCGGGCGATGCCGACGCCCCGCTGGCTCACCGGGTCGACGGCCACCAGCGCGAATCGCGTGGTGTAGTCGACGGTCGTCAGATGAGCCAGCAGGCCGGGAGTGACCTGCGGCCGGCCGCCGAGGAAGCGCCGGCGGATGGTGTCTGCGTCAGCAGCCTTGATCGCTTCGCCCAGGCCAGGGGCGTCGCTCGGCAGGATGGGCCGGACGAGGACCTCGCGCCCGTCATCTGACGTCAGCAGCCGCTCGAAGCCCGGCGATATCCAGGCGGGACCGGCGCGGCCGGGCGCGCCCCGGCCGCGTTCTCAGCAGCGCGGGAACTGGCCTGCTCATCATGCACTGCGGCCGCCCTCCGCTCGCGCGTCCAGTGTGCCGCGGCCGGATCGCGGCCCGGCCGCCAACCCCGACCTGGCGTCTCGGCCCTCAACGATAATGACGGCCGCGGTCTGATGCGAGCCAGGCGGTGCGCGCCGCCCTGTGCTGGCCCTTTGCGGTTCCCCAGCACACCGAGCCCGGATCTCCTTGCCGCGCTGGGACCAGCTGCCCGGTACCGGGCGGCCAGCCTGTGGTCAGCTGGCGACGATCAGCGGTTCGTGGAGGTGAGCTGTCTGCACTGCCAGCTGGCCCGCCAGGCCCGTTACGCGGAGGATCTTGCGGAGCTGCGGTGGCGGGTACAGCAGGTGCAGTACGGAGCGGGCCTGGTCTGCGTGGGCTGCGTCTGCAGGAGGTCATCTGCGGTGGGCGCTGGGAAGGTGAGTGGCCGCCTGCTTTGCTTACCGCACCGAAACAGCTACCTGCCCGCCGCGGACGAGGACCACGCCGCGCGCTGAAGGCAGCATCGCGGCCCGCGTGCAGGTGTCCGGTCCCAACTACGGCTTCATCTCCCGCAGCGACGGACCGGACGTCTTCGTGCACTACTCCGAGATTGACGGCTACGGCTTCCGCAGCCTCGAGGAGAACCAGCACGTGGAGTTTGAGGTCTCCCAGGGCCCCAAGGGCCCGCAGGCCACCCGCGTCCGCGCCGCCTGAGCCCTTTGGCAGGCCAGACCTGCCAAGAGATAACAGCCAGACGAGGCCCGGCACCTGTTGGTGCCGGGCCTACGCCATGCTCGCCGCGACGATAGTCGCCGGGCGCGTGATCAGGCGGGCGCAACTGGCGGCGGCGCTTGACCAGACGGTTACGACCGAACTGATCGGCGTTGGCCCTGCCGCCGCGGAGCGCTCCGTCCTGGCCCGTGTTTTCCATGGCCACCGCCACACTCTGAGTCTGACCCGCGACCGCAATTCTCTACCAGCCTCATGACACTTGCCTCGAGCGAGAAGTCGGTTGCGAGGTTGCCCGCTGATCATTCCTCGGTTCTCTGACTCGCGTGTCGGGAGACGCCGCGTGCTCGGCAGTCTCAGAGGATCAGCTGTGCCGAGACCGTATCGCCCGAGTTTCGCCGTCGTGCCCTGGATCTTGTCGACTGGCCGGACGGTCCGGGACGTGGCCGCATCGCTGGGGATTCGCCGAGTCCGGCCTGCACCGGTGGCGCCATCCTCAACGGCATCGCCGCAGCGCTGTTCCTGATCGTCGTCATGTTCACCTCCCGGCGCCGCCGCTGGTGGGCGACAGCCGCAACGGGCGGCTGGCCGCGGCCCTCGGCCAGGCCACCGCCGCCTTGATGATCGCCGCCATCGCCATACTCGCCTCATTCGCTGCCGTCCCGACCTGGAGGGAGTCCTATACGGCTGCCAGCTGGGGGAATGCGCAGGTGACCGCCTCGGCACGGCAGGAGACGTTCAGCCGAGCGAGCGCAGGTATTCTCCAGGTGCTTGCGTACCGTCCCTTCGGACAGGCACAGCGTGCGCGCGAGTTTACAGAAGTGCTCGCCACTCGCCATCGCCGTAGCTGAGGCCGGCATGGCGA
>CAWDVS010000026.1:0-389364 GCA_963805805.1 uncultured Actinomycetota bacterium
TCCCCGGCCGGGTCGGTGCTAGTGACGCTCGCCGTGAATCAGGACGATGCCGAGCGGCTCATCCTGATCGATGAGGTAGGCCTGCCCTACATGGCGTTGCTGGGCCCAAGTTCCCATACGGCGTTCGCGGCGCCAGTCAGTTTGTTCCAGCCGCCGCAGCAGCAGCAGCCCTGAGTCGAGGAGAGAATCGTGCCCATACTGTGCGAGCCTGCGTCCAGCGCCGGGGAGTTGCTGTCCGGCATCGACGGGGAAGTGCGCAGAGCGGACACCCTCGCCGCCACCGCCAAACTGCTCGACGGTGACCCGCACGAGATCCTGGTGGTCATCGGCCCGCGGGCCGTGACCGGCGACGCCCTGGCGTTCGCCGCCTCGCTCCGCTTGGCCCGGCCCGCGGTCGGGGTGATCCTGGCCCGCCGGGAAGTCGACGTCACGCTGCTGATGCGCGCGCTGCAGTCCGGCGTGCGCGACGTAGTTCAGGTCGGGGACGACGCGGCGATGGCCGCTGCCTGCCGCCGGTCCTATGAGGTGACGCGGCGGATGCTCGCTCCGCCGACGGACGAGGAATCGGCGCCGGGTCAGGTCGTCACTGTGTTCGGCGCCAAGGGCGGCTGCGGCAAGACCGCGGTGGCGGTCAATCTCGGTATTGCCCTGGCCATGCAAGGTGTCCGCCGAGTGTGCATCGTGGATCTCGATCTCGCCTTCGGCGACGTGGCGATCAGCGTCCAGCTCGACCCGCTGCGAACGATCCTGGACGCCCTGCCGATGGCCGGGCACCTCGACGAGTCCGGCGCCGCCTCGCTGCTGACCCGCTACCAGCCCGGGATCGAGATGCTGCTGGCACCCGTCGCCCCAGGGGATGCGGAAAAGATCCCGCCCCGGCTGGTCGGCGAGCTGCTGGCGGTGCTGCGCCGCATGTACGACTTCGTCGTCATCGACACGCCGCCCCAGTTCAGCGAGCACGTCCTGACCGCGATGGATGTCTCATCGCACCTCGTGCTGCTCACCACGCCGGACGTGACCGCGTTGAAGAGCCTGCGGGTCACGCTGGAGCAACTGGACATGCTGTCGTACCCGCGCCAGATCCGCTCGGTGGTGATCAACCGGGCTGACTCGAAGGTAGGCATCAGCGCCGATCAGGTCAGGAAGGTGGTGCGGTCCAACATCGCCGCGCACATCCCCTCGAGCCGGGCCGTACCGATCTCAGTGAACAAGGGCGTTCCTCATCATGCTGGCCAGTCCTAGTCACCCGGTCAGTCAGTCGGTAATGAAGTTCGTGCAACAGCATCTGCTGGCTACCCCGACCGGCGGCCGAGGAGAAGGCCGGTCCCGGAAGAGGCGGGTCGCATGACCCTTTCCGACCGGCTTTCCCAGCGCGGACCCGCTAGCGGGCCCGTGGTCGAACGGCGCGGCATGCCCAAGCGCACCGCCCGCTACGAGGATCCGTTTGGCCCGCTGAAGCGCAGCGTGCACGAGGCGATGCTCGCGATGCTGGGGCCGAAGCTCTACGACACCAACCTGGACCAGCGGGAACTGGAGCAGCAGGTCACTCAGGCGTTGCAGGTGGTGCTGCAGCGGGATGAGACTCCCATGACCGCAACCGACCGGGCGCGGGTCGCGCTGGAGGTGGCCGACGACATTCTCGGTCACGGGCCGCTGGAGGCCTACCTGCGCGATCCCGCCGTGTCCGAGATCATGGTCAACGGCCACGACCAGATTTACGTGGAGCGGAGCGGCCGCCTGTACCCGGTGGACGCCTCGTTCGCCGACGAGGCGCACCTGCGCCGCACGATCGAGAAGATCGTGGCGCGGGTCGGCCGGCGGGTCGACGAATCCAGTCCGATGGTCGACGCGCGACTACCCGATGGCAGCCGGGTCAACGCCGTCGTGCCGCCGGTCGCGCTGGACGGATCGCTGCTGACCATCAGGAAGTTCGCCGCTGACCCCCTCACGATCGGCCATCTCATCCAGTTCGGCACTGTGACCCCGCAGGTAGCGGACTTGCTGCGGCTGTGCGTGCAGGGCCGGCTGAACATCGTGGTCGGCGGCGGGGCCGGCTCGGGCAAGACCACGACGCTGAACGTGCTGTCGGCCTTCATCCCGGAAGACGAGCGGATCGTCACGATCGAGGATGCCGCGGAACTGCAACTGCGCCAGGACCACGTGCTCCGGCTCGAGTCGCGCCCGGCCAACCTGGAGAAGCGCGGCGAGATCACGATCCGCGACCTCGTCCGCAACGCGCTCCGGATGCGGCCAGACCGGATCATCGTCGGCGAGGTGCGCGACGGCGCGACCCTCGACATGCTGCAGGCCATGAACACCGGCCACGAGGGTTCGCTCACCACCGTTCACTCCAACTCCCCGCGCGACACGCTGTCCCGGCTGGAGACGATGGTCATGATGGCGGATGTCGAGCTGACTCAGCGCGCCATCCGTGAGCAGATGGCCTCCGCGATCGACCTGATCGTGCACCAGTCCCGGCTGAAGGACGGTTCGCGCCGCATCACCCAGATCACTGAGGTGCAGGGCATGGAGACCGAGGTTGTGGTGCTCCAGGACGTCTTCAGGTTCGACTACCAGGCCGGGACCGATGAGTTCGGTCAGCCGCGCGGCGTGCTGCGCCCGACCGGACTTCGCCCGAAGTTCCTGGACCGCCTGGCCGACCGCGGGGTCGACGTACCGATGGGAATTTTCCAGCAGCAGGGCTACCGACGATGAACGCGGTGAGCTGGCCGCTCGCCGGCGGTCTGGGCGCGATCTTCGTTGCGCTGTTCATTCTGGTCGTGACCGTGTCCGGATCGCTGGCCCGGTCTGGCCGGGACCGTGATCTGGTCGGGCGGATAGCTCGCTATGGACCCCGGCCGGGGGCGGATCCGGGCCAGGACGATCCGGACGCCGCGCAGAAGTCCGACGGCGTCGCGCTCGACGTGACCACGCGGCTCATGAGCCCAGCCGCCCAGCAGCGCCTCGCGGGCCGCCTTGAGCTAGCGGCCGTTGCGCGCAAGCCCGCCGAATGGGTGTTGTTCGGCGGCTGCGTGGCCGTTGTCATCGCAGCGGCGCTCACCGGGCTTACCGGCAACTCATCATCGGTGTCTTGGCGGGAGCGCTGATCGGCTGGTTTGGCATGCGGATGCTGCTGAACTTCCTGATCCGTCGGCGGCGCGCCGCGTTCGCCGAGCAACTGCCGGACGTGTTGCAGCTGCTGGCCAGCTCACTTCGGTCGGGCTTCTCGCTCCAGCAGGCCCTGGACGCGGTCGTACGCGAGACTGGGCCGCCGGCCGGCCCGGAATTTACCCGCGCCCTGGCCGAAGCCCGGCTTGGAGCCGAGCTTGAAATCGGGATGGAGACAATCGCGGACCGGATGGCTTCAGACGACCTGCGGTGGACGGTCATGGCGATTCGCATCCAGCGCGGCATCGGCGGCAATTTGGCCGAAGTGCTGACCACAACTGTGCATACCATCAGGGAACGCGGATACCTGCGCCGCCAGGTGCATGCGCTCAGTTCAGACGGCCGGTTGTCGGCCTACATTCTGGTCGGACTGCCGGTGGTGATCGGTGCCATCTTGTTTCTGGCCAAGCCCTCGTATATGCGGCCGCTCTACACGACGCATCTCGGTCTGGTCCTGCTCGGCGGCGCCGTGTTGCTACAGGTTGCTGGCGCGTTGCTGATGCGCCAGATGATCAAGGTCGAGGTCTGAGATGGCGGGTTCTGTGCTCCTTTACGTGGGCACCGCGGCGCTAGGGCTCGCAATCGTTGCGGTGATAGTGGCGCTGATGCCGAAACGCGGCGAGAAGCGCGGCGTGACCCAGGCGCTGGCCTCGATCGACCGGCGGTACGCCCGTGGACTGTCGGCGGCCGCAGCGGCGCTCATCATCTCCAACTGCCGGATTGGCTGCCGGGCATGGCCGCCCTGCTGTCGCCCGCCTCCGCCCGCTCTTCCCTGCAGCGCAGGCTGGACGTCGCGGGCAACCCCGAGCGCTGGACGCCAGATCGGGTGCTGGCGAGCAAGGTACTCTGCCTCGTCGTACTCGGAGTGGTCGGCGCGCTGCTCGGGGTGAAGCATCCGGATCTCGTCGTGGTGACCGGCGGCGCCGGCGCGGCCGCGGGCTTCTTCCTGCCCAACGTGCTGCTCTACAACGCGGGGCTGAAGCGGCAGCAACAGCTCGCGATTTCCTTGCCGGAGGGGCTGGACCTGCTCACGATCTGCGTCGAGGCCGGTCTCGGTTTCGACGCCGCGGTCGCGCAAGTCGCTCGCAACCTCAACGGGCCGCTGGCCGCCGAGTTTGCTCGCCTGCTCCAGGAGATGCAGATCGGTAAGTCACGCGCCGAGGCAATGCGCGCGATGGCCGACCGCACCGACGTGCCCGAGGTTCGTACGTTCGTCTCGGCCCTGACCCAGTCCGCCGAACTAGGCATCCCCGTAGCCAGCGTGCTGCGCGAGCAGGCCAGGGAAATGCGCGTGCGGCGCCGGCAGCGAGCCGAAGCGCAAGCCCAGAAGGTTCCGGTCAAGATCACCTTCCCGCTGATCGGCTGCCTGCTCCCAGCTCTCTTCGTCGTCGTCCTCGGGTCAGGCGTTATCGAGATCTCTCATACGCTCTTTCACCTTGGCAGATAGGAGGCGTCGTGGCCGTACCCTTCGGACGTCTGCGGCTCGACGTCGGCAGGCTGATCATGGTGCCGGTGTTCGCAATAGATGTCGCTGCCGACGTCGTCAGCCTGGGCCACGGCGCCCACACCGCGGGCGCCGGAGTGCTACGGTCCGTCGGCACCGTGCTCATGCTCGCCTTCTACACGCTAGCCATCTGGTGCTACCTTCGGCGCGGTCCGGCGGTCGCAACCAGCGGTTCGCTGTCTGCCCACGCCGCGGCGATCACCGGTACCTCGCTCCCGTTCGCGTTTCCGCTGCTGCCCGGCGCGCCATCGGGACCGGGTCGCCAGGCGCTCGCGGACGTGCTGCTGATCTGCGGTCTGGCCTGGGCTCTCTGGTCCCTGCACTACCTCGACCGCAACATCTCCGTGCTCGCCCAGGCGCGCGACATCGTCGTCCGGGGACCCTACCGCTGGGTGCGTCATCCGCTGTACCTCGGCGAACTCGTGGCGTCGCTTGGTATCGCCATCGCAGTCAACAGCTACCTGGCCCTGGCGCTCTGGATTGCCCTGTGCGGTCTGCAGGTCTACCGGGCGGTCCGGGAAGAGCAGGTGCTGCTGCAGGCATTGCCGGCCTATCGCGCCTACCGGAGCCGCACGGCCGCGTTGCTCCCCGGCGTCTTCTGAAACGGGTGCCAGGTGTCACGTATCGGTACGGAAGTACTCGGCACAACGGCTAGTCCCGCCCGCCTGGACGCGGGCGTTAGTTGAGGGGGTCCAATGGCTAACAGTGGAGCCGGTGCGCCGCTGTCGCGGCGCCAGCCAGGTGCGGCTCGTCAAGGTCCCGGACAGTCGGTTAAACCGGTGCTGTCCGAGTCCGTGCTCAACCGCATGAAGGCGGCGATTGATGCCGAGCAAGCGCAGGCCGGGCAAGGGCGCCAGGACGACCCGAATACCGAGCCGATGCCGCGAGTGACAGACTCCGGATCGCCCCGCAGTCGCGGCGCCAGTCGCGCGCCAAGTCCGTCCGGTGCCGGCCCGGAGGCTGAGTCGCTACCGCAGCGGGTGGCAAAGCCCGAACGCGGTACCAAGCCGCCGCGTCCGGCCGAGCCGCCGCGACCCGACGAACCACTGCGCGTCGCCAAGGCCCTGCGGGTCGTGGAGCCCGACTGGCCGCGTGCCGCGGACCCGGCACCGCCGCCTCCGGCCGAGCTGGCACCGCAGGCGCTGCCGGTACCTCGGATGAAGGTGGCGCCTCCCGTGGAGCCAGCCGCTCCGGCCGCTCCGGCCCCTCCGGTGGAGCTGGTACCACCGTTGGAGCAGGCGCCTGCGGCGCAGCCCGCCGCTCCGGTGCAGCCGCTGCGGCTAGCGGAACCGCCGGCTGCTGCAGCGCCGCCCGCTCCAGCGCCCGCTCCAGTGCCGGCCCCGCGGGCCCCCGCATGGTCACCGCCGGCCAGCACGTCCCCAAGCGAGCCGACGCCGGGCTCGATCGGCTGGCTGTGGCCAGACGAAGGCGGTCCGGCGGGGGCGGCGGCAGATGGAAGCCACCGAGCTCCTCGCGCTACCGCACGGTGGGGCTGGTCGCGGCGGGAGCGATCGTGCTCGGCGGGGCCGGGGTGGCCATCGGAATGGTCCTGCATCACTCCACCCCGGTGGCCGGGGGCGGGGCCGGGACCGCCCCGGCCCCTAACGCCAGCGGGCAGCCAGCCGTCAGCCCGTCCAACCCGGGCAGTTCCAACCCCGCCCCGGTCGCCCTGCCCCCGACGAGCACGGCCGCGGCCAGCTGGATCACCCAGCAGGTGACCTCGGGCACCTCCGTTGCGTGCGATGCGCAGATGTGCGCGGCGCTGACGACCGCAGGGTTCCCCGCGGCCCAGGAAGTCCAGGTCGGAATGACCTCGCAGTCACTGTCGAACGCCCAGCTCGTCGTCTTGACCCCGCAGCTCCGGCGCTATTTCCGGGCGGTGAACCGCAGGCTCGGCCGCGATGTCGCGCCTCCGGCCTTGGCTAGCTTCGGCGGTATCAGCGTCCATGCGATCGACCAAAACGGAGCGGCTGCCTACGAGGGACAGCTGAGCCAGGACCTGCAGGCGCGGCTACAGGCCGGTAGGCAATTGCTGAAGAGCGATCGGGTTACGGCCTCGCCGTCGGCCCAAACCGCGCTCGCCACCGGGCAGGTCGACTCGCGGTTGTTGCTCGCCCTCCAGGCTCTCGCCGCTCGGGAGCCGATCGACATCCTGGCCTTCGATGACTCCGGCCCTGGAGCCAGCTCGGGCGTTCCGTTCCGTGAAGTCGATCTGGCGGTGGCATTCCCGGCCGCTCGGATGTCACCGCAGGAGTACATCGGGACATTGAGACCCATCCTGCAGGCACACTCAAACTTCCCTCCCTACAAGAGGGTCGGGCCGACGAGGATGCCTGACGGCCAGCTTGCGGCGCAGATCGAGTATGGGGTGCCGGGCTCGCTCGGCCTGCTCACCCCCTGATCACGGCTCAGCAGCCAGGAAAGGTGGTCCCGCACGCACGCGGAGCCTGCGCAAGATCGAGCAGGGAGCCCGCGCCGGGAAGTCGTACGAGAGCACCACTGGCGTGCCTGCGGCCGTTCGGCCTCTCGTCCTCGGCCAGTGGCATGCGGGCCCACAGATCCGCTAGGAAGCGATCTGGCGCGTGCCCAGGCTCCGGCTGGCCGGACGCAGCCGCCACCGCGGACCGGGGTCCGGAGGCCCGATCGGGGTCCCATCCGCGACGGCTGCCGGTAGCCACAACACCGACACATCAAGACGGGCTTGCCGTCCAGCCCGAAACGCTTGCTGCGGCGAATGATTTGGTGTCCCTATCGTCCAGACCGGTAAGCGCAAGTGCGCGTATGGGAAGAGCTGCGAGGAAGTCCACTACAAGTGGCTGAAAGCCCATGCGGTAGGCAAGCGTACGATCCGGTTAAGACCTCGACTCCGATGTTACGGGACTATCTCGCTGACTGGCTGCCGATGTTGTACCGCGGGAGCATGCGGGCCAGGCCGTGCACCGACGTGACCTTGACCTGGTCAAACAACCTGGCGCAGTGGTCATCTCGTGCATCAGTGACAGCACCTCGATGCGATCTCCCCAACTGACGCGTCAGTTACGCGGCATGAGGATAGCCGCCCTGGCGGCGTCTGACTACGAAAACAGCGATAGCGGCAACATCGACCTTCGTCGCTGTTATAGAGTCCGGTACTTGCCGGTGGCAAATCATCTGTCGGACCAGCATAGTCGAGGTAGTAAAGGCTATTTATGAGTCAGGTTAGTTTGGATCATTGAAGACACTTCCGCATATCGTCGCCTCGCTAATTTCGGCCTTAAAGCTCCCGGGAGGTGACGGCTATGGACGCCGAGCCCCCGCAGCGTGTTGAGCCGGACGGTCGGGATGGACGGAAAGCAAGGCGAGCGTTGTGGTTTGCCTGCGCGGGCTTAGTCGTCGGGCTGGCTATTGCTGTCGCTTCCGCCCTCGGCGACACCAGCACGAAGCAGGCGATCATGTTGGGCCTGCCGGCGGCCGTTCTGACCTTCGGCGGTCTGACAATCGCGGTGGGGTCCGATCCGGAGACCGCGGAACGCCAGGGCTTCCGGGCCGGATTGAGAGCTGGTTCGCTGCGCAGACGGTGGCGAGCAGTCTTCGCTCGCCAAGGCAAGGGCAGGCCCTAGCTTCGAGCCGCCGCGGCCGCGGTGGTGTGGTGTGACGGACCAGAGGTCCTATTGGTGTTGTCGTTGAAGTATTGCGGCTCGTGGGCCTTGAAGACCAATAGTCAGGCTAGGCCGGTTATGCGCATCATGGACGTTAACGGGCTAATTTACCGTGCGCCCCCAACTATTCAATTGTTACTTCGCAATATGCACTGACCGGCGAGTCGCCGCCCCGATGTCTAGCCGTGTACCTCTATAGTCCCAATTAGCTAACCGTCTCGGCGCCACCGGTTACCTGGATTGGGCGCCTCGCTGCTGCCGGGGAGCTGGTTCTTGTTGAACCGGCGATCTCCCGAAGGGGAGGAGCATATGGTCGGCGAGTGGCGCAGGGTGCAGTTGCGTCCGGCCGTTGGCGCTTGGCGTCGGGCCCGCTTAGCGGCCTGGACTACAGCGGTGGGTTTAGGCCTCAGCTCGGTGACGGTAGCTCTGTCGGCCCTGAACGCTGTCAGCACTCAGCAAGCCATCGCCATGGCCCTGCCGGCCGTGCTCATCACGGTTGGCGGCATAGCTGGCCGGATTGTGCCTGACGCGTGGATCGCATGGCGGCGAGGGTTTCGTCATGGCTGCGAGGCCGCCCTGGTCAGTCAGCCTCCGGCCTATGTCTTTAGGGCTGACGATGCGGGCGGCAGATTGGGCCAGATCCGGTTGGCTAGATTAGTGCCTTATCCCGCGCCTCGGTACTGCGCTGTTTGCGGACGGGGCTGCAACTGATGGGGCCGGCGCTAGCAGACGTTCTTCGTAGGCGTGCCTGAGACCGTGCCGCTCATGTTGCGGCGGGCTCAGCCTTGGCTCTGTCTTCGCCACCTCCGACCGGACCCGGGGTCCGGCGTGAGCTGATGTCCTCGATGCCCAGCAAAGCCAGGACTTCCGCCGCAGTTGCTCCCGTCGCGTTGGCGATACGCCCGACTGCCGAGACGGTAGACGGCTCGCGGGGCAAGCCCTCAGCGTCCAGAAATTGATGAATGACCTCATCGCCGTAACCGCGCTGTTTCATGCGCACATAAACCCAGGTGGCCATCCGCTCTCCGGGCGTAGGAGAGGCGGAGGGGCTCGTGATGGGGTTGCGGTCCGGCGCCGGGCCTAGCAGGAGCGGGTTGGGCTCTCCTCCGGTCAGGACGCGTTCGACGCTTCCCGGCGACCACTGGTACATCGCCTCGACGGTCCCGACGGTCGACTCCGGGTAGGAAGCCCGCTCACCATTCTCCAGGCGGCTGATGGTCTTCACGGAGATCATTCCGCCGCCGCGTTCCCTGGCGAACCGGGCGCGCTGACGGAACCCGTAGCCGAGCTCACCCCTGCGCCGCTCGAGCATACGGCCCAAGCGCCGCCAAGCGTCGTTCGGATAAGTGTCCATCACGGTCCATCCACAGGAGCCGAGTACCGATCGTTCTGGACATAGCTTGCCACATCGAGACTGCGCAAACACCGCAGTGCGGGATCGCAGCGGCGCGTCGTCTGACGGTCAGTACTTCGGCGACTACTGTCTGCCGGCCTTGTCCCGCCGCGGCCGTGTCTCGGTCCCTGCACGCCTGGGTCGTGGCTTCGTTACCTGCGGATATGCACTCGGTCCACAAGAAAGGTGAGCGCAGACGCCCAGACATCGGGGGCACGAGTCGCCTCACACTGAAGCAGCGCGGCACGCGGATTGACGGTCGTCGGCCGGTGGCTCCGCAGTCCCTCAGCCATTACTTGACATACTACTGACGGGACCAGCGCTGACCATTAGTGGCCATGAGTGTCCGCAACCAGCTTGCGGTGGACGAGACGTGACCTTAAGTTATCTCGCATGAGTACGACACAAACGGTCACCGTCACCCCGAGAGTGCAGATAAGCCGAGGGGCAGGAAGGCTCCGCCAGAACGGCGCAGCCATCCGCAGCCTTCGCGAGAAGGATGGTTGGCATCAGCCCGAGTTCGCACGGAAAGTCGGGATGAGCCAGTCCGCGCTCTCGAATATCGAACGGGAAAAGCGCAGCGCGCGGCCTGCCACGATTCACAGGATTGCTCGTGCTTTGCGGGTGCCAGTGGCGGCGATCACCCGCGAGCGTGATGACGCAGTCGAATCAGCAGCCTGACGCCATCGGTAGACCCTCGCTTGCCCCGCTTCCCTTGCCCGGCTTCCTTCGAAGCCTGGCGAACCTGGGCCATTCTGGCCCGTGAAAACACGACAAAGGAGAACAAGAGAAATGACTTCAGGCCAAGCCATAAACGAGACGGCCCCGCTGCTTACCCCGGCCGAGGTAGCAGCTGCCTTCCGCGTGGATCCCAAGACCGTCACCAGGTGGGCGAGGACCGGCAAGCTGAGCTGCATCCGGACCCTGGGCGGTCACCGCCGTTACCTGGCGACCGAGGTACGCGCCATCCTCTTCGACATCAGCGGTAACTTCGACGTCCCGGATGAGCAGCCAAATCCGTTCCTGCCCTGGAATGGCAGCCGAATTCATGGTCAGTGACGGTGCCGCGCGGCTAAGCGTCCCGGCACGGGGGCCGAGCGGATCGCAATGCCCAGGTTAGCCCGGCGCCCGTTGCGGGGAGTCGGCTATCAGCCCAGGCACCGCTCGCCACGCTGGGACAAGCTGGATGAGCGGATGTTGGCAGATCTACCACCTGTCGCGGTGGGCCCGTCGGACGACCTGGAATTCTCGGATGATCTGGAATTCTCCGACGACCTGGACTACTCGGACGAGTGTGGAATTCTCGGACGATGTGGAATTCCCGGACGACCTGGAATTCCCGGACGACGTATCCTCGCTAAGCAGCGATTGCGAAGATGCTGATTTCCTGGGCGAACTCACCAGGGGGCAGGTTCGACGCATCCTTGAAGGATCCGCCATCAACGATGATCTCACAACAACTGTCCCCGAGCTCGCCTATATGGTCGCGCATTCGTCGCACACGAGCGCGACGCTGGCGAGCGCGTGGGATGACTTTCAGCAGGCCACTCGAGACGCCTACGCCCTGCACGTCGGCCGACGGGCCTGGTGGGAGTTCTTCCGTCCGCAGGAGCTGGGCTCGCGGCCCCAAGCACAGGCAATCGAGATCAAGCTGAGCCTGGCGGATGACGCTTGGTGCTTGATCACCAACGGTGAGCCCTAGCTCGCAACGGGCGGCCAGGCCATGGCTGACGAGACTGGCAGGTTCCCCGCGACCTGAGGGGGGATCGCGGGGGACCTGCCTTAACTCCCCGGCGCTTGACCTGGAGCGCTAGAACCGGAAGCTAGTTTTCGGCCGCGCGGCAATAGGCGGTGTAGTGGGGCCTCATGACGCCTCGCCCAATGCGATCGCGCTGGCGATCAGCGCCTCCTGCGCCTGCAGTGACGCGTCCGCCGCGTTCGCGATTCCGGCCAGTCTGCGGGCCGACTTGTCCGGGTCGGCCGCCATGGCCGCGCTCGCGGCGCGGGTGAACGCCGCCGCGAGGTAGAGGGCTATGCGGGGGGTCATGCTCCACGTGTCTACGTCACCGTCATCGGGGACGCCTGATGGCGGGAACGTCAAGAGGACTGCGCGGGCATCCGCTACGGCCACGATGATCTGCGAACCGTCGGCGAAGCTGACTGACCCGAAGCCGGTAATCTCCATCTCTTCCATGTCTTCCATCTCTTCCGTGTCCTTTCCGATGCTGTCCCTAGACGGTAGATACGTCGCCACGACATTCGGTGTTACGGCTGCACATTGCACGGATTAGAAATTTGCCAGCCGCATCGCTAGGGGACGGGGCATAATGCGGGGAATCGTTCCTAGGCCCGTGGTACCGCTAATGCTGCCGCTCTAGGGCAAAAAGAATGGCCGCACACGCGGCCATCGCTGCGGTCGCAGCGGGGTCGTTGCATCGGACGTGGCGATCGCGGAGCGATAGGTGCGCCCGTCGATTGCTGCTGCTCAGACCGCTCGAACTTCGGCGAGCCGCTTGACTGCGAACTGGTCGGTCCCGCTGGGGTCCCAGCAGACTGCGGCTTCCCATGCGGCCCGCGCTTGCGCGGCGATGTCGTACGCGTCGTCGTCGAGACCGGCGGCGTTGTGCGGCAGTGCCAGGTCGAGGTCGGGGACGTCGAGGTGCGACTCGTCCCAGTCGATCATCGCGACGCGATCCGCGGTCATGCGGATGTTGCCCGGGTTGGGGTCGCCGTGGACGACGCACGTCGTGCGACCGGTGAGTCGCGCCCACGCTGCTCGGCATCGAACGACACCCTCAGCCGGCATCGCGCCGAGGTCGACCCTCGTCCCGGTCGCGGCGTGCATAAGGTCGGTCGACGATCGCCAGCCCGGGCGTTGGGGCCAGCCGTGCGTGAACCGATGCAGCTGGCGGAGTGTGTCGGCGACGCGACGCCAGTCGGCTTCGGTCTCGGGCGATTCGCCCTCCACGTAGGTCATCACCACCAGACCGGCGGCGAAGTGCCGGCCGTCCGTGGTGGGGATCGGCACCGGCACCGGCATCCCTTCACGGTCGAGGTGTCGCAACAGGTCGGTCTCCCACGTGAGATCAGCGTCGCTGCGTTGGCCGAGCCGACCGACCGCGAGGTGCCCGTTGACGCGCACGCTCCACACCTCGTTGACGCCAACCCCGCCAGTGAGCGGTTCGATGCGAACGACGTCGTCACCCCACTGCTCGAGCGCCTCCCATCCCACCGGCCACATCTTCGCAGAGGGTCATGAAGCGCTCGACGTAATTACGAGCCCGTGTTTCAGTGCCCGACGCAGGCCAGAAGTGGCAGGACTAGCTTCGAGCGTTATGCGGTGACGTGCTCTCTGGCCAGGGCTTCTGCTATAGCGCATCCGGGCCGGTGTCCCTTGCCGTGTGGAGGCGCCCCGCCTGTACACTCCGGACAGCAGCCGATCGACTTGATGGGCGTGAGCCCTGCCCACTGGTGCTTTTCCAGCAGCCGCCGCAGCTCGGTGTGCTCTGCCCGCAGTGAGGCTTCCGTGTCGCTCATGACACTCTCATTTCCGTCTGCCTTGCGGATCGCCCACCTTTGATTGTGACCTAACTTGGGCCGGATGTCACCGATGCCTCCTGGCGGTGGACCTGGACAGTCCGATGTCCAGCGAATACCGTTCGCTCACGCTGAGTCCACGGTCAGATGACGGTCACACGATCATGGTCGGGAGCACGTCCGTACCTGGGTGGCGGCCATGAAGGACACCGGATCCACGCCCATGACGATCGGGTACAACAAGGTCCTGCTGAGCGCGAACTTTACGACCGCCCTTAACGACCAGGTCGTGTTCATCCACCCGTGTGCAAGGGTGTGAAGACGCCCCCCGTTCCGCATAAGCCGCGCACGATCATCACACCGGAGTAGGTCGGACGTGTCCTGGAGGCGTTGCCGGACGACATGTTGCGGCTGCTGGCCGAGACAAAGATCGAGACCGGCCTGCGCTGGGGCGAGATCACCGAGCTGCGGATGAGCGATATCGACCTTGCGACCCGAATGCTGACGGTCAGCCGGGCAGGCGGACCTATCGGCATGGAACGCTGAGTGCGTACACGGCCGGAAGTTGCCGGTGTGCGCGTTGCAGGACACCGATGGTCACATCCCGCGCGACTGGTTCCGCAGTCAGAGCTGGCGGCCAGCACTCGCTGAGGCTGGGGTGACCGTGGTACGCCCGCATGACGTGCGGCACGGGCATGCCTCATGGCGCGCGCCGCGGACTCAGGGGCTGCGGGGGCCGGTGTGGCCCGGCAGCGGGTCCGCGGGTCCCGATGCCAGGTAGCGGAGGACGGCGAGCACGCGCCGGTGGTCGGTGCCTGACGGCGTCAGGCTGAACTTGCTGAAGATGTTGGCTACGTGTTTCTCGACGGCGCGCTCGGAGATCACGAGCGTATCGGCTATCGCGCCATTCGATCTTCCCTCGGCCATCAGCGCGAGTACATCGTGCTCTCTGGCAGTGAGGGCACCGAGGCCGTCAGTGCGGCGGCTGGCGCGCAGCAGCTGCGTTACGACCTCTGGATCGAGGGCGGTGCCGCCAGCTGCCACCCGGCTCAACGCCTCCACGAACTCGCTGACATCGCCGACCCGGTCTTTGAGCAGGTATCCGACGCCGGCGGCGCCGCTGCCAGATGCCGCGCCAAGAAGGTTAGCCGCGTGGCGGGTCTCGATGTACTGGGAGAAGACCAGCACGCCAGTGCCAGGATGGTCGCGGCGGATGGCGATCGCAGCGCGGATGCCCTCGTCGGTGTAGCCGGGCGGCATCCGTACGTCCACGACGGCGGCGTCCGGGTGGTGCTCGTCTACGGCGGATTGCAGGTCCTCGGCGTTGCCCACGGCGGCTACCACCACGTGTCCCCGATCGGCCAGGATCTCGGCGAGGCCCGCCCGGATGACTGCGGAGTCTTCCGCGATCACGATGCGCATTTTCGGGCTCCGGTTCGGTCACGCGTGGGAGGGCAGTTCGATGGTGACGACCGTGGGGCCCCCGGGCGGGCTGGCGACGTGCAGACTGCCATCGACGGTCCTGACCCGGTCGGCGAGCCCGGCCAGTCCGCTGCCGGCCTCGATGCGGGCGCCGCCGGTGCCATCGTCGCTGACCCGCAGCCTGAGCAGGCCGGGATGGTGCGTCGTCTCCAGCGTGACATGCCGGGCGCCGCTGTGCTTGGCCGCGTTGGTGAGCAGCTCTGCCGCGCAGAAGTAGGCAATGACTTCGATCGCGGCAGACGGGCGCTCGGGCAGGTCGAGGACCAGCTCGACCGGGAGGTCGCTGCGGGCGGCGAGGGCGGCGAGGGCGGCACCCAGGCCCTCGTCCAGAGCCGGCGGATGGATGCCATGGGCCAGGTCGCGGAGCTCGGTGATCGCCTCCATCGCTGCGTGGCGGGCAGCGTCGACCAGTTCGAGGGCCCGCTCCAGGTCGCCCTGCCCGCTCTCAGCGACCGCGCTTCCGAGATGGTCCCTCGCGAGCCCCAGCTTCATGACGACGGCGACCATCTGAGCCTGGGCACCGTCGTGCAGATCCTGCTCGATGCGGCGCAGCCGCGCGGCCGCGTCGTCGACGACCAGCGCCCGAGATCGTTCCAGTTCACGTACGCGCGGGCCGCTCTTCAAATCATCGAGAGCGTGCTTCCAGCGTGGCATCAGGTAGGCGAACCAGAGGTTCAGTGCCGCCGCAACGAACAGAAGCGCTCCCCACCAGTGCCCGGAAACGCAGAAGATGGACCCCAGGGTCACCGCTGCGATAGCGACAAGCAGACGTGCGATCGCCACGCCCTTGACATGGCGCCGGCCAAACTCCGTGGAGGTGCTGCGGGCGATCCACGGAGCTGGCCTGGTCGGTGGTTGCATGGTCTCGTCGCCTTGCTGGCGTTCGGTCCGTCCGGTTAGGGGTGGGCGTTCTCAGCATCGAGAGCCCGCTTCCAGCTTGGCATCAGGTAGGCGAACCAGAGGTTCAGTGCCGCCGGAATGAACAGAAGCGCTCCCCACCAGTGCCCGGAAACGCAGAAGATGGACCCCAGGGTCACCGCTGCGATAGCGACAAGCAGACGTGCGATCGCCACGCCCTTGACGTGACGCCGGCCAAACTCCGTGGAGATGTTGCGGGCGATCGACGGAGCCGGCCTGGTCGGTGGTTGCATGGCCCCGTCGCCTTGCTGGCGTTCGGGCCGTCCGGTTGGCTTTCGCATCGCGATGCCTCCTGTGCTCTTCGGCGCCGGCTACTCCGGCTGCCTGCATCTCGATCCTGACCCTCGGTGAGCGAGAATTCGACCGTGCGCGCACCCGGATCTGAGGTACGGCTAGCACGGTCTCTGTCGGGTGCGTGCACGGCTGTAGGGGCCGCGGGCAGCTCGGTCGTAGCCAGCCGCCTCGCACCGCAGTATGGGGCTGTGCAGTGCCTTAGCCGCGGCGTGCAGCGCCTCGGCTGTGGCCCATGCGCGTCGGCGCCGTGATCGGGGTGCTCCAGCGAGCGCGCCGCCATGACGCCCGCCGTGGCTCAGCGGCTTGGGGTCGCTGCCCGAGATCCAGGGATGCCACCCGCTACACATTCCTGGCCGACGGCGAGCCGGCGACGCTCTCCACCAGATGGGAGTCCTTGGCCCTGACCGAGGGCACCCCCATCATGTTTCCAAGGAAGGACCGCACGCGGGGTACCAGGACTTGAACCTGCGGCCTCTTCGTCCGGAACGATGAACAAGCCTGCAGGTCACTGCATCGCATCGCGCATGACCTGCACGTTTAGGCCCCAGGGTCTTCCAGGGCCACCCAGCCCGATCCGCGCTCCTGACGCCCAGTTGACGCACACGGGAAGCGTCGCTCAGCGATGGCTGCGCCCCGTACTGGGGCCCACGTTTCCGCGAGACCGACCGATGGCCTGCGCCGAGGCCTGCGGTCCACCTTCACCGGTTGCAGCTGACTGCGGCATGGCCCGACTCGGACGGGCTGCCAGCCTGGCTGGGCATGCCTGCATGGGATCGTTCAGCCATTTATGTTCAGCGTGAACTCCCCGCTGGTACCGCCGTAGACATCGATGTAGTACCTGCCCGCGTCCACCGCAGTATCCGTCATCCCCGTGCCGAGCGCGGTGCCGACGGGCTCGTTGGCGTACAGGTCGAATATGTCGCCGGTGCCGCTGACCTGAATGCTCATCAAATTAGGACAGCCGGTAGGGCGGGTGACGACAAACCAGGTGTCAGACGGGCTGTTGCTGCCGGTTCGTATGAGGGAGTTGCCGCAGTCCACGAAGCCCAGGCCGGTCGCGGTGTCTCCGCCGCTGTGCGGTCCGGCCGGGCTGGCTGCTGGACCCGGCGGTCCTTCCGGACCAGGCGCCCCCTGCGGTCCTGCCGGTCCAGCCGGGCCTATCGCCCCGGTCTCACCAGCGGGTCCCTGCGGGCAGGCCGGACCCGTAGCTCCGGCCGGGCCTGCCGGTCCGTGCTCGTTCCAGCTCACGGACGTGGTGCCCTTGGGGCAGTTGCTCCCCGCGTCCTGCAAGACAATCGCGTGCGTGCCGTTGATTGCGCCGTTGGTGTAGCAGCCGTAGATAACTCCGCTGGAGTCCACCGGGCCGCTGCTGGCCGCTGCCGCCAGCGCCGTGCCTCCGCCGGCCACCAGGATCACGGCGAATCCTGCAGCCATTAAAGCCGTTCGATTGCGCACCTCATGTTCCTCTCCACGAGCGGCCCGCCGGCCGAGAGGAGTGCCCGGCGGGTCCGCCTATGGGGACAGGATGCCGCTCGGCAACGGGGAAGATAAACGTGGAAAGCCACAACCTTTCATGGCCAGCGCTGGCCGAATCCTCGTGTTGGTGACCGGCGATATGAAGGCGGCGCGCTGGGCAACCTCGGGGCCGCCCTGCGGGAAGTAGGGCAGGGCGGGCCCTCGCGCCGGATGCTCACGGCAAGGTTCGAGAGTCCTGGGCGCTGCGTTCTGATGCACCTCTGACGCACGGCACGAAAGGCCCGTCCCTCGTGATGAGAAACAGGCTCTGACCTGGGTCGGGGTGACACAGGGTCGGGGTGACAGGGTCGGGGTGACATGAACCTGCGGCCTCTTCGTCCAGAACTAGCGGCGCCGCTGGGCGTTTGGCTGTCATCCCAGCTAGCTCGGTGTGCTATCGGTCGTTGTTGCTGGCGACTGCAAGGGGCCGTTGCTGTACTTCGGTGCTGTACTGTGCGCCGCACTAGCAGCTCGGGGCTGAGCCGTCCCGATCGGTTCAAGCTGGACCAACGCTGCCGTGCGGTCCCGCCTGCACGGCACCGCACGGCGGTGAACTGCAACCCAAACTGCAACCCGCGACTTACACCTGCAGGACTGGCCTGTCGGGCCAGCGGTTTTCAAGACCGGGCTTGCCCGGCCCATCATTAGGCTCCTGGCCTGCGCTGATAGCGCTCCAGGCTCTGCAATTGGCCGCCGCCATCCCGCGTATATCCCGTGACTCCGCCCATGCCCCGCGTCCATGATCCCTGGGTGCAGTTCGCGGTCTCAGCTCAGCCATCGCAGGTGGTACGCGCTCAGTCTGGCTGGAGGGTTGGACACCGGGTCGTTGACGGGGGGCCGAGGCGTGTCATAGAGTCTTACTGTCCTAAGACAGTGGAGCGCTAAGGTGATCAGATTCCGGGTGGACGGGCGGTCTGCGGTGCCGCCCTATCAGCAGATAGTCCAGCAGGTGCGGCAGGCGCTGCGGATGGGCGTGCTGGACATAGGTGACCAGCTTCCCAGCGTGCGGGAGGCGGTCGCGGCGGCGGTGGTGAATACCAACACCGTGCTCAAGGCTTACCGCGAGCTGGAGCGCGAGGGCCTGGTCGAAGCGCGCAGCGGGCAGGGCACTTTCGTGCGGGGACGGCCGCCGGGTCCTCCGCCGGGCACCCACTCGCGGCTTGGCCGTTCCCTGCGGGGGTGGGTGGGTGAGGCGCGCGCTGCCGGTCTTGATGACGAGTCGATTGAGTCGCTGCTGCGGGCCGCCCTGCAAGCTGACGCCGCGGAGGACATCGCATGACCGCCGCGATCGAGACCCGCGGGCTGACCAAGCAGTACGGCCGGGTCACCGCGCTGGGAGACTGCACGATCAGCGTCCCGGCGGGCCGGATGTCGGCTCTCGTCGGTCCCAACGGGGCAGGCAAGACCACGCTGCTGCGGCTGCTGACCGGGCTGTGCGCGCCATCGGCGGGGGAGGCTGCCGTGCTCGGGAGCACGCCCGGCCAGGACCCCGGTTACCTGGCCGGGATCGGATTCCTGGCTCAGGACATCCCGCTGTACCGGCGGCTGACCGCGCAGGACCACATCGGGTTCGGCGCGCATCTCAACCGGCACTGGGACGGCGATTCCGTGCGGGCCCGGCTGACCGGCCTGCGGATACCGCTGAACCGGCCCGTAGGCGCGCTGTCCGGGGGCCAGCGGGCGCAGGTCGCCCTGGCGCTCACGCTGGCCAAGCGGCCGAGGCTGCTGCTGCTCGACGAACCGCTCGCGGCCCTTGACCCGCTGGCCCGGCAGGACTTCCTGGCCACGCTGGCCGAGGCGTCAGCGGACGGGGACCTGACCGTAGTGCTGTCCTCGCACCTGATCGCTGACATCGAGCGGGTTTGCGATCATCTGATCCTGCTGGCCTCCTCCCAGGTTCAGCTGTGCAGCGACATCGACGCGCTGCTGGACAGTCACCGGATCCTGGTGGGGCCACGCAAGGACACGGCGCCCGTCGGCCGGTCGCACGCCATCGTGCAGGCGAACACCACGGTCCGGCAGACCACCATGCTGGTCCGGCTGAACGGCCCGGTGATCGATCCCGCGTGGACCGTGGAGCAACCCAGCCTGGAGGAGATCGTGCTCGCCTACATGAGGCAGGACCAGGACTCCGGCCGCACCAGCCCCGGGACGTCCCGCCTTTCAGCCGTGGGAGGAGACCGATGACCTGGGTCACCTGGCGCCAGTACCGCTACCAGGGCATGGTCGCAGCCGCCCTCTTCGCCGTGATAGCCGTCGTGCTGATCCTCACCGGGCTGCACGCGGCGTGGGTATGGCATTCAGCCCTGACCCAGTGTTCCCGGAACGGGACCTGCGGCAGCCTGACGAGCTCAGGCCTGTCCCTGGGCAGCCCGCTTGCCTTGACGCTCGTTCTCGCGACAGCCGCGGTGCCGGTACTGCCCGGCCTGCTGTGGGGCGCACCGGCGGTGGCGCACGAGCTGGAAACCGGAACGCACCAGCTCGCCTGGACCCAGGGCATCAGCAGGCGGCGCTGGCTCATGGTCAGGACCGGATGGCTGCTGCTCGCCGCGGCCGTCCTCGCCGGGGCGCTCTCGGCCATCGTCACCTGGTGGTCGCGGCCGTTTAACGCGCTGGACGCCACCGCCTTCCAGATCAACCACTTCGACGTCACCGGCATCGTGCCCGCCGCCTACGCGCTCTTCGCCATGGCCCTCGGCATCAGCGCCGGCATGCTGCTGCGCCGCACCCTGCCCGCACTGGCAGTCACCCTGGCCGGCTTCGCAGGCATCCGGGTATTCATCGCACTGTGGCTCCGCATGCGCTACATGACACCGGTCACCGTGTACTACAAGCTCACAGCACCTTTCACCCCGGCAGGGTCGTACCTGCCAGTCAGGCAGGGCTTCGTTGGCCCGGACGGCAGGCCTGCGGCGCTTGACTATGCCGTTCCCAACTACAACGGGATACCGCTCACAGCGTGCAAGCAGGCACTAAGGAACAACCCCGACCCCCAGGCCGCCCTGCCCTGCCTAGCTGCGCACGGCTACCGCGGATATCTGGCCTACCAGCCAGCGAGCCGCTTCTGGGCCTTCCAGGGCATCGAGACCGGCATCTTCCTGATCCTCGCAGCCGCCCTGATCGGCGTTGCCTTCTGGGTCATTCGCCGCCGGGACGCATAGCCGGACTGCCACCGAGTCAACGATCACGCCCACCGGATGCCAGCAACAAGTCCTAGCCTCCCCCGTGTGGGCCATGCTCGGACGCGACGAACTGGTCGCGCGGAGCCGGGAAGTTATAGGCCTGACCTGGGCCGCGGTGGACCTGGAGACGCGGAGCTGGATGTCAGCTGGCAGCTTCAGCGGGTTCGCGGCCAGCTCTTGCACCGGGAGACCAAGACCGAGGCATCCGATGCCCGGCTCCCACTTCCTGCCATCTGTATTACCGCGCTGAGGATGCGTCAACAAGCGCAGGCCAGGGCTAGGGAGGGGACGGACGGCCGCTGGATCGAGACGGGCCTGGTGTTCACCACCCTGGCCGGTACACCGTTCGAGCCGCGTAATTTCAACCGCCGGTTCGAGGCTCGGTGCGCCAAAGCTGGTGTCCGGCTGATCACCGTCCACGACACCCGGCATACCTGCGCCACGCTTCTGGCTGCACTGGACGTGCACCCTCGGGTGGCTATGCGAATCCTGCGTCACGCACAGATCGACGTGACGATGAACGTCTATACGGAGGTCTCGGACGCCAAGACACTCCAGGCGCTCCGGCGGCTAGGCAAGCAGCTCGGCTCGTAGCCGTTGCTGTACTTCGCTGCTGTACGGGCATGAAAAAGGCCACCTCCCGCGTGAGGAGATGGCCTCTGACCTGGGTCGGGGTGACAGGATTTGAACCTGCGGCCTCTTCGTCCCGAACGAAGCGCGCTACCAAGCTGCGCCACACCCCGCTGACTGCCCGGAGCAGTCTAGCTGATCTGCGGGACCAGCGTGAGCAGCGTAGCCTCCGGCCGACAGAACAGCCGCACCGGGGCATATGGCGACGTGCCGAGACCCGCCGACACGTGCAGCCACGGACGTTCGGCGGCGCCTGAAGCGGGGTGCCGGCTGAGCCCGCTGGCCCGGGCCCGGTCGATCCCGCAGTTGGTCACCAGGGCCCGGTTAACCGGCAGGCAGACCTGGCCGCCGTGGGTGTGACCGGCGAGCAGCAGGTTGAACCCGTCGGCCGTGAAGCGGTCAAGGTTGCCCGGCTCCGGCGAGTGCAGCACGCCGAGCCGCAGGTCGGCGGCCGGGTCGGCCGGGCCGGCGACGAGGTCGTAGCGGTCCCGGTTGATGTGTGAGTCGTGGACGCCGGCCACCTCGATGTCATGCTCGCCGACCTTGATCCGGCCGCGCCGGTTGTTCAGGTTCAGCCAGCCCGCCGCCTCCATGCCCGCGCCGAGCTCGCCCCAGGGCAGGTCCGGGTGGTCCCTGGAGTGCTCCATCGCGCTGGTGCGCCACAGGTACCTGGTCGGGTTCTTGAACACCGGCGAGTACAGGTCGTTGGACCCGTAGACGAACGCGCCAGGGCGGTCCAGCAAGGGCCCCAGTGCTTCCAGGAACGGCCCGACCGCCGCCCGGTGCGCGATCGAGTCGCCGGTGTTGATCACCAGATCGGGCTCAAGCGCGTCCAGCGACCGGATCCAGGACAGCAGGCGGTGCCGTCCGGGGGTCAGGTGGACGTCGGAGATGTGCAGCACCCGAAGCGGCGCGACGCCTTCCGCGAGCACCGGAACCTCGCACTCACGCAGGGCGAACCAGTTCCGCTCGAGCACGGAGGCGTAACCGAAGGTGGCGACCCCGGCCAGGGCCGCCGCTTTGATCAGGCGTCGTGCGCGCATGCACACATGGTGCCATGCGCGCCGGACTGCCCGCGCCGCCCGCCGGGGCGCCGGCGCGCGCCGCCCGGCCGGGACCGGCAGTATGGACTGCATGCCCACACTGAAGGAGCAGCTGCGCGCTGACCTCACCACGGCGATGAAGGCCCGCGACGAGACCCGGACCCGGACCCTGCGGATGACGCTGACGTCGATCAGCACCGAGGAGGTATCCGGCGACTCGGCCCGCGAGCTGACCGACGACGAGGTACTGAAGATCCTCGCCCGCGAGGCCAAGCGGCGCCGCGAGGCCGCGACCGCGTTCGCCGACGCGGGCCGGGATGACCAGGCCGCCGCCGAGCGCGCCGAGGAGCAAGTCCTGGCGGGCTACCTGCCCGCGCAGCTCGACGATGGGGAACTAGCTTCGCTGGTCGCGGCCGCCATCGCGGAGACGGGCGCGTCCGGCCCGGCCGCAATGGGCCAGGTCATGAAAGCAGTCACGCCGAAGGTCGCGGGCCGGGCCGAGGGCAGCCGGGTCGCGGCGGCCGTGCGGGCTCAGCTCAACGGCTGAGCCGCGCAGCCCCGCCCGGCGCTCGCCCGCTCAGTGCGTGGGCGGCGGCGAGATCTGGGGCGGCGGCCCGCCGCCGGGCCCGCCCGGACCGTGACCCTTCTTCTTCTTGGGCTGGTTGACCGCCTTCGGCGCGTTGCCGAGGCCCTGCGAGAAGAAGATCGAGTTGCTCGGCACCGTGACGAACGGGATCGCGCGCCCGAGCTGGGCGTGCAGGAAGGTGTACTCCCAGGTCGCACCCGGCGCGTTATCGCCGTACATCTGACCCGGGCAGCTCAGCTGGTACCGCGGCTGGCACCTCGCGATAGCAGGCATCGCGGGTAGAGCATCGCGCCGCCGGTGGTCGGGTTGAGCGGGTTGAAGACCGACACGTACCCGGCGAGCGTCGGCGTGTAGCCGGCGAAGGCGGCGTAGTAGCCGCCGTTGGCGGTCCCGGTCTTGGCGGCCGCCGGACGGCCGATGCCGCGGCCCGCCGCGGTGCCGGACACGAGCACGCCCTGCAGGATGTAGTTGGCGGCGTCCGCGACCGCCTTCGACATGTCCCGGTGGCACGAGTTCGGCAGCAGCTTTACCTGCTGGCCCGAGGCTGGTGACGATCTTGGTGAGCGCCTTCGGCGCGCAGTACCAGCCGCGGGCCGCGACCGAGGCGTAGGCCGCGGCCATGCTCATCGGCGAGACGTCGACCGAGCCGAGGGTGAAGCTCGGGATGCATCGGCCGGGTACTGGTAGCTGCCGCCGGCGGCTTGTCGCCCTTGAGCAGCGACTTGCCGTCGGCCCGGGTCATGCCCATATCGACGGCGGTCTTGACCACGTTGCAGAGGCCGACCTGCTTCTCCAGCTGGGCGAAGTACACGTTGATCGACCCGACGGTGCCGCTATAGAGCTGGTAGAACTCGCCGCCCTTGGGAGTGTTGCCCTCCGCGTTGACCACCGGGAAGTAGCCCGGCGGTGCGCCGGCGCCGCCGCCGGCCAGGCCGCCATGGCAGTCGTAGTACGGGCCGACGACGGCCGGTGAGATGACCTTGATCTGGTGCCCGAAGGGATAGCCCTGCTTCAGGGCAGTGATCAGCGTGAACAGCTTCGACGAGGACCCGGTCTGCACGCCGGCGCCGCCGCCGTAGTCGCTGTTGACCGCGTAGTCGACCTCGTTCTCGCCGGGGCCGTTGCCGTACTTGCGGTTGATCGCGATGGCCCGGATCGCGCCGGACCCCGGCTGCATCAGGACCTCGGTGTCGGCGTTGCGGCCCGGGTTGTAGGTGGTGGACTAGTGCGGCTCCACGTAGTTCACCGCGGCTGCTGGCGGCGGATCTGGTCCCGCATGTTGAGCGTGGTGTAGATCTTCAGGCCGCCAGTGCCCTTGATGATCTGGTTCCAGACCTGCGGGTACTGGTTCACGAGCACGTGCTCGACGTAGTCGCAGAAGTACGCGCTCCTGGCCGCCAGCGGGCTCGAGCATCCGGTCTGCAGCGGGGCGGCGGACATCTTCAGCTTGATCGGCATCTGTTCCGCCGCGGTCGCGGTCGCCTTGCTGATGTAGTGCAGCTGCATCATGCGGTTGAGCACTTCGTCGCGGCGCGTCCTGGACGCCACCGGGTTGATGCCGCGGGTCATACGCGGTCGGCGACTGCACGATGCCGGCCAGGTCGGCGGCCTGGATCAAGGTCAGCTTGGAGGCCGGGACGCTGAAGTACCGCTCGGCCGCGACCTGGATGCCGTAGGCCTGCTCGCCGAAGAATGCCACGTTGAGGTAGGCGGCCAGCAGGTCCTTCTGGCTCATCGAGTGCTCGACGGTGGCCGCGATCCGCAGCTGCGTGATCTTCCGGGAGAAGCCCGGGTAGATGGCCGCGCTCTGCGCGGCCTTGTTGTTGCCGGCCTGGAGCAGGCGGACGTTCTTGACGTACTGCTGCGCCAGCGTCGACGCGCCCTGGAGCTGGCCGCCGCTGGAGTTGCTGAACAGGGCCCTGGCCGTGCCGCGCGGGTCCAGCGCGCCCTGGGTGTAGAACGTGCTGTCCTCGATGGCCACGATCGCGTTCCGCATGATCGGCGCGATCTGGTCGTAGGTGACCGGCACCCGGTAGATGTCGCCAGGGTAGAACTTGGCGATGGCCTTGCCCTCGACGTCGTACATCGTCGAGATCTGGGGCACGTTACCGAGGGTCCCGACCGGCAGGTTGTTGAAGGTGTTGGCGGTATCACGGGTGGCGAGCCCGGCAATGGCGATCGCTGGCAGGGTGATGCCAGCGGCTAGCAGACCCGCCACGATCGTCAGCAAGACGATCTGCCCGATGGCCCCGTACATCGCGCCGGCGCGGCGCCAGGTGTTTCGCACCCGCCCAGGCTACGCTGCATCGGCAGTAACCAGCCAGGCCGCGACAGATCCGCAACCAGGGGGTAGCGGACGCGCAACATTTGTGCAACCGACGGGGGGTAGCCGGGCAGGTTGGTATCAGCATGTGCTTAGCCCGATGGTCGTCCAGGTACAGCCACTGGCCATAGAAACTGCGCAGTGTAGCTACATATCGCCTCTGCGTGTATAGCCCATGCGGGCTATACAGGAAATGGACCCGCTGGGGTCTAGCGCTGCGCGCCGGACTTCCGTAAGTTACTCTTCCGCGACCATCACTCGCCGGAGCCGGTCGCCCTGAGACGGCTTCGGACCGCAACTGAACGCAACCCGGGCGTGATCACTACCCGCGGGCGTGACGATCAGAGGAGCTGGGCCACATGTGGATCACGGACTGGACTGCGCGTGCCGCGTGCAAGGGGACTGACCCGGACGAGCTCTTCGTCCAGGGCGCGGCGCAGAACCGGGCCAAGCTGATCTGCCGCGGGTGCCCGGTCAGGACTGAGTGCCTGGCCGACGCGCTGGACAACCGGATCGAGTTCGGCGTCTGGGGCGGGATGACCGAGCGGGAGCGCCGGGCGCTGCTGCGCCGCAGGCCGGACGTCACCTCCTGGCGCGATCTGCTGGAGCACGCCCGCAACCACTACGAGCGGTCCGGGGACGAACTCGTCGCCAGCTGACGGGCCGCTCCGCTGGCCGTCGCTGTGACCACCACGACGTAGGTCCAGCCGCACTTTGCTGATTCCCGAGAAATTCGGATCCGGCGAACGGCGTCCCGGCAATTAACTCTGCGTAGTGGTCGTGTGACTGTCGGCCATTGCTAGGCCCCGAACGCGCTCCCGATGGCGCGCAGGCCGTCCAGATCGTGGATGTCGTCTGGCTGCGCCGGGATCTCGGCCACCGGCACCAGCGGATGCGCGGCGGTGAAGTGCTCGGCCACCCGGCGCTGCGCGGCCGCCTGCTGCATCCGGTCGGCGTGCAGCCGCAGCGCCGCGACCGTCAGCGGATGGCCGCCGCCGTCAGGTCCGGCGGCTCCCTCCAGCGTCTCCGCGGCCGCCAGGCTCCTGGCCGCCGACAACTGCGCGGCCGACGGCCGCTGCACCCGGTTCAGGATCAGCCCGGCCAGCGGCATGCGCTCCTCGCCGAGCCGCTCGACAAAGTAAGAGGCCTCCCGCAGCGCGTCCGGCTCCGGCGCCGCGACGACGAGGAACGCGGTGCCAGGTGCGCGCAGTAGCTGATAGGTGTAGTCGGCCCGCTCGCGGAACCCGCCGAACATCGTGTCCAGCGCGGACACGAAGGTCTGCACGTCCTTCAGCACCTGGGTGCCCAGGATCTTGGTCAGCACGCCGGTCACCATGCCGAAGCCGGCGTTGAGCACCTTGAGGTAGGCCCGGCCGCCGACCTTGGCCGGGGCGACCAGCAGGCGGAGCAGCCTGCCGTCCAGGAACCTGGCCAGCCGCTGCGGCGCGTCCAGGAAGTCCAGCGCCGACCGGCTCGGCGGGGTGTCCACGACGATCAGGTCCCACTCCTGCGCGCGGCTGAGCTGGCCGAGCTTCTCCATCGCCATGTACTCCTGGGTGCCGGCGAAGCTGGAGGACAGCGACTGGTAGAACGGGTTCGCCAGGATCTGCGCGGCCCGGCCGGGGTCCGCGTGCGCCTCGACGATCTCGTCGAAGGTCCGCTTCATGTCGAGCATCATCGCGTGCAGGCTGCCGCCGGGGCTGTCCGCGGCCACGCCGGGCACCAGCCGCGGGGTGTTGTCGAGCGAGCTCAGGCCCATCGACTGCGCCAGCCTGCGGGCCGGATCCACGGTCAGCACGACGACCCGGCGGCCGCGCTCGGCGGCGCGCAGCCCGATGGCCGCGGCCGTCGTGGTCTTGCCCACCCCGCCCGACCCGCAGCACACCAGGATCCGGTTCCGCCGGTCGTCGATGAGCCGGTCTACGTCCAGCTGCGGCGGCTCGGGCCCGGCGCCCATCAGGCCGCCCTTTGCGCGCGTAGCGCCGCGGCGAGCCGGTACAGGCCCGCGAGGTCCATGCCGTCGCTGATCCACGGCAGCTCGTACCGCTGCTGGCCGGTCTCGGCCAGCCTGGCCAGCAGCACGTCCTGGCCGAGCGCGGTCCTGGCCTGCTCGGACAGTTCGGTGGCGAGCGCGTCCGCCAGGCCGGCCACGTCGTCGAGTCCGGCCGCCTTCAGGCCGAGCGCCAGCTGGGTCACATCCAGGGTGCCCGCGGCGGCTGCCGCCAGCTGCTCGCGGCGCAGCGCGAGCGGCCTGGCCATGTTGACGATGATCGCGCCGGGCCGGATGCCGTCCAGCTCCTTGAGCTCGGCGATCCCGTCCAGGGTCTCCTGGACCGGCATCTCCTCCAGCACGGTCACGAAGTGGACCACGGTCTGCGGCGACCGGATCACGTTCTGGACGGTATCGGCGTGGCCGCGGATCGGACCGACCTTGGCCAGGCCCGATACCTCGGCCGTCACGTTCAGGAACCGGCCGATCCGGCCGGTCGGCGGCGCGTCCATCACCACGGCGTCGTAGCTGCGGCCGCCGCTGCGGCGGGCGTCCTTGCGCCGGACCGCCTCCGCCGCCTTGCCGGTCAGCAGCACGTCGCGCAGGCCCGGCGCGATCGTGGTGGCGAAGTCCATCACGCCGAGCTTGGTCATCGCCGTGCCGGCGTGCCGCATGCTGTAGAACAGCTCCAGGTACTCCACCAGCGCCGACTCGGGGTCGGCGACCAGCGCGAACACGTCGCCGCCCTGGCCGCCCTGGGCGCCCTGGCCAGCTGGGCTGCCCGGCGCCACCGCGATCCGGCGCTCGGCGTACGGCAGCGGCGGGACGTCGAAGAGCTGGGCGATGCCCTGCCGGCCCTCGACTTCCATGAGCAGCACTTTCTTGCCGCCCGTGGCGAGCGCGAGGGCCAGCGCTCCGGCCACTGTCGTCTTCCCCGTGCCACCCTTGCCGGTCACGACGTGCAGCCGCACGCCGTCCCAGTCGGTGTCACGTGAGGTCACGATTGGAGGTTATCCGGGCCTGGCGCCACCCCCGGAGCCGCCCGGCCGGCCCCGCCGTGACCTGCGGCACTATCACCGTTCCGGCGAACGTCATTACCCTGGATCACATAGGGCGCCGCTCGGGGCCGAAAGGGATGATTCAGCATGGAAGCTGTATTCGTCGTCATAGGTGTGCTGGTCGTGCTCGGCCTCATCACGCTGGGCCGCTCGGTGCGCGTGGTACAGCAGTTTGAGCAGGGCATTGTCTTCCGCTACGGCAAGCTGCAGGGCACTAGGGGCCCCGGCCTGGCGCTGATCGTGCCGGTGATGGACCGGCTGCAGAAAGTCAACATGCAGATCGTGGCCATGGCGGTGCCCGCGCAGGAGGGCATCACCAGGGACAACGTGAGCGTCCGGGTCGACGCGGTCGTCTACTTCCGGGTGGTGGACCCGGTCAAGGCCACGATCAACGTGCAGAACTACCTCTTCGCCATCTCGCAGCAGGCGCAGACCTCCCTCCGGTCGATCATCGGCCAGTCCGAGATGGACCAGCTGCTGGCCGAGCGCGACTCGGTGAACCGCGAGCTGCGCCGGATCATCGACGAGCCCACCGAGGGCCCGTGGGGCATCCGGGTCGAGCGGGTCGAGATCAAGGACGTCTCGCTGCCGGAAGGCATGAAGCGGTCGATGTCCCGGCAGGCCGAGGCCGAGCGGGAGCGGCGGGCCCGCATCATCACCGCCGACGGTGAGTTCCAGGCGTCGAAGCGGCTGGCCGCGGCGGCCAACGTGATGGCCCGTGACCCCGCCGCCCTCCAGCTGCGGCTGCTGCAAACCGTCGTGGAGGTCGCGGCCGAGCGCAACAGCACTCTGGTCATGCCGATCCCGGTGGAGCTGCTGCGGTTCTTCGACAAGTTCACCCCGGCCTCGGCACCGGGCACCGGGCCAGCCCAGGAGTCGATGGGGGACTACAGCGAGGCGGAGGTGGCCCTGCCGGAGAAGGCGGTCGGGCAGCTCGCCGACCCGACCACTGACCCGCTGGAGATCCCCGAAGTGCCCGCGATCCCTGAGCTGTCGCCGGCCGAGAAGGGCGAGCGGGCCGCGCCCGGCAGCCCGCTCGCGAGAGCCTGCGCGCAGCTCACGGCCGGACAGCGCCGGCCGCACGCAGCCAGGCGGCGGCGCTGCCGCGGCGGGCAAGCCGGAGCAGGGCGGCTCATAACCGGATGAGCCAGCGACAGCCCCAGCCGGGCTGGCTCGGCTGGGGCTGCAGCGTGCCGTTGCACTAGGGTTCCGCTATGGCGAAATGGGAGTACGCGACTGTGCCGCTGCTAGTGCACGCGACGAAGCAGATCCTGGACAACTGGGGCGATGACGGCTGGGAGCTCGTCACCGTGGTGCCCGGGCCCAATCCCGAGCAGCTCGTCGCCTACCTGAAGCGGGTCAAGGAATGAGCGAGCCGGAGCGGCGTCTAGAAGCGCCCCGAGGGCTGAGCGGGAGATAGAGCATGAGCGAGGAACTGCAGACGCCGGAGGAGCGGCTGGCCGCGCTGGGGCTCACGCTGCCCGAGGTGGTGCCGCCGGTCGCGGCCTACGTGCCCGCGGTCCGCAGCGGCAACATGGTCTACACCGCCGGGCAGCTCCCCGTCGTAGCGGGCCAGCTGCTGGCGACCGGCAAGGTCGGCGCGGAAGTCAGCGCGGCTGAGGCGAGCGCCATGGCCCGGACCTGCGCGCTGAACGCGCTCGCCGCGGCCGCTTCGGTCGCCGGCGGCCTCGGCGGCATCAAGCGGATCGTCAAGGTCACCGGCTTCGTCGCCAGCGCACCGGACTTCACTGGTCAGCCGCAAGTCGTCAACGGCGCGAGCGAGCTGCTGCTGGAGGTCTTCGGCGAGGCTGGCCGGCACGCCCGCAGCGCGGTCGGGATGGCGGTGCTGCCGCTCGACGCCCCGGTCGAGGTCGAGCTGATCGCCGAAGTCCGGGACTAGCGCCGGCTACCGACTGACCGCAGGAGGGCGTACGTGCCAGATGAGGCTCCAGGTTTCCGGCTGCCGGAGCCGCTAGCGGAAAAGGCTCGCGAGTTCATCGCCGGGAACCAGCAGCCCGTCACCCCGCGTGACGCGGCCACGGTGATGCTGCTCCGGGATAGCCCGGCTGGTCGGCTCGAGGTGTACATGCTCCGCCGGCAGGCGTCGATGGCGTTCGCGGCCGGAGCGATGGTGTTTCCCGGCGGCTCGGTCGATCCCAGGGACGCCGACGAGCAGCTGGGCTGGGCCGGCCCGGACGCGGCCGAGTGGGGCCGCATCTTCGACGCGCCGCCGGAGCTGGCCAGGGCCCTGGTCTGCGCGGCGGTGCGGGAGACGTTCGAGGAGTCGGGCGTGCTGCTGGCCGGGCCGTCCGTGGACTCGGTGGTCGAGGACACCACCAGCGACGAGTGGGAGGCCGATCGGCTCGCGCTGCTGGATCGGTCCGTATCGCTGGCCGGGTTGCTGACCCGGCGCGGTCTGGTACTCCGGGCGGACTTGCTGCGGCCCTGGTCGCGGTGGATCACGCCAGTGATGGAGCCGCGCCGGTTCGATACCCGGTTCTTCGCCGCCGCGCTCCCGGCCGGCCAGCGCACCAGGGACGTCGGCGGCGAGGCATCCGCGGTGGCCTGGGTCGAGCCGGCCGAGGCGCTGGCAGCCGGTCAGCGCGAAGAGCTGAGGCTGATGCCGCCGACGCGGGTGTCGCTGACTGAGCTGGCCGACTGCGGGACCCGCGAGGCCGCGCTGACCGGCCCCCGGCAGGTCGCGCCGATCATCCCGGAACTGCAGCTCCGCAACGGCGCGGTCTGGCTGACCGTGCCCGGTCTGTCTGGCACTCGGCTACGCCCGGTGATGCACTGGGAGCACAGTGGTGGCAGCACAGTGATGGCAGCACGGGCATGACAGCAGAGCCGGCACCAGCCGGCCCGGTCGACGGGTCGCGCACCGACCGGGCGTTCTGCGTGCTCGCGCCGAACCCGTCGATCATGACGCTGGACGGCACGAATACCTGGCTGATCGCCGAGCCCGGCAGCGCGACCGCGATCGCCGTCGACCCGGGCCCCGGCGACGAGACCCACCTGCGGCGCGTGCTCGACACCGCCGGCCAGCACGGCCAGCGGATCACCGCCATTGTGCTGACGCACCGGCACCTCGACCACTCCGAGGGCGCGCCGCGGCTCGCCGAACTGACCGGCGCCCCGGTCCGCGCGGTCGATCCAGAGCATCGGCTCGGCGGCGAGGGACTGACCGCGGGCGACGTGCTCACCGACGGCGGCTGCGAGCTGCGGGTCATCGCCACGCCCGGCCACACCACCGACTCGGTCTCCCTGTTCCTGCCCGCCGACGGCGCGGTCCTGACCGGGGACACCGTGCTCGGTCGCGGCACCACGGTGATCGGCACGGACGGCAGCCTGACCGACTACCTCGGCTCGCTGCACCGGCTGCGCGCGCTGGTCGAAGAGTCCGGGGTCCGGTCGCTGCTGCCCGGGCACGGGCCGCTGCTGCCGGACGCGGGCGGGACACTCGACTACTACCTCACCCACCGGGCGGAGCGGCTCACCGAGGTGCAGGCGGCGGTCGCCGCGGGCGACCGGACGCTGGCCGAGATCGTCGCCCGGGTCTACGCGGCGGTGGACAAGAGTCTCTGGCCGTTCGCCGAGTGGTCGGTGCGAGCGCAGCTGGAGTACCTGGACGCCCGAGGCGAGCTGCCGGCCGGGATGGCGCTACCGCCCGTTCCCGCAGAACGCTAGCAAGCGTCCTACCTGGCTCGCTTGCGCAACCGGTCGGCGTCGATCACCAGCACGGACTTGGCCGCCAGCTGGATCCAGCCGCGCGCGGCAAAGTCGGCCAGCGCCTTGTTCACCGTCTCCCTGGACGCGCCGACCAGTTGCGCCAGCTCCTCCTGGGTGAGGTCGTGGTTGACCTGAATGCCGTCGGAGTTCTGCACGCCGAATCGCTCGGCCAGGTCGAGCAGGGCCTTGGCCACCCGGCCGGGCACGTCGGTGAAGACCAGGTCAGCCTTGACCTCGTTGATCCGCCGCAGCCGCTGGGCCAGCGCCTGCAGCAGGTGCATCGCCACCTCGGGCCGGCTGGACAGCCAGGTCCGGACGTCGTCGTGGGCCAGCGCGGCCAGTTCGGCGTCGGTCACCGCGGTCGCGCTGGCCGTGCGCGGCACCGGGTCGAACAGGGACAGCTCGCCGAACATCTCGCCCGGGCCGTGCACGCTCAGCAGGTTCTCCCGGCCGTCCGGCGCCGCCTTGGTCAGCTTGATCTTGCCGGAGATGATGATGTAGAGCTGGTCGCCTTTGTCGCCTTCGGCGAACAGCCGCTCGCCGCGGTTCAGCTTGACGACCAGGACCATGGCCCGCAGTGCCCGGGAGTCTTCCTCGCTCAGGGCATCGAATAGCGGCGCCTCGCTCAGCGCATCGTGCGCCTGGCTCATGCGCGCTCACCTCTAACGGTCGGCATTACCCAGTCGTGCCCGTTTCTGTGCCGGGTCATCCCCGGCTTATTCGTGTCCGCTCTGCGCCAGGCGGAGACGGCAGTCGTTGATCTGGGCCTCCGCGTCGGCGCGGTCGACCCAGGTAGCGGGCACGACCTCTTTGCCCGGTTCTAGCGCCTTGTATACCTCGAAGAAGTGCTGTATCTCCAGCCGGTCGAAATCCGATACATCCGCTATATCGTTCAGATGCGCCATCCGGGGATCGGTGGCGGCGACGCACAGCACCTTGTCGTCCAGGCCCTTCTCGTCCCGCATCCGGAACATCCCGATTGCCCGGCAGCGGATCAGGCAGCCGGGGAACGTCGGCTCATCGAGGATGACCAGCGCGTCCAGGGGATCGCCGTCGTCAGCGAGGGTGTCCTCGATGAACCCGTAGTCGGCCGGGTAACGAGTCGAGGTGAACAGCATCCGGTCCAGCCGGATCCGGCCGGTCTCATGATCCATCTCGTACTTGTTACGCTGCCCCTTCGGAATCTCGATAACTACATCGAACTCCACGTCCGCTCCCGGGCATCGAGGGAATCTCCGTCGCTCCTAGCTGAGTGTCTACCCTGTAGCTCTGGCTTGGTGACGCGGGTGCCGCATCACGAATCTGACCGTAAAGTCCCGGGCTGATGCCCACGCACGAAGGGACCCGCAGTTGCGCCGGCTCAGCCGCATGGCGGTGGCAGCGACCGCCCTGCTGTGCGCGTTCACTATCGGCGCGGGTGTGGCGGTCGCGCGGATGCTGCCGCCCCGGCTGGCCCTGTGGCGGGCGGCTAGCATCGCCGTCGGCGCCGCTGGCCGGCTCGGGTCCGGCGCTCAGCGCCGCGACCGGCCAGATCAGTGAGTCCGCCGCCCGGTGTCACGATGTCCGGTCTGTCCACCGCACTCACGCCGCTGCTGAGCTCGGGCGGGCTCGGCAGCAGCGTCGGTGCGCTGGTCACCGACATGACCACCGGGCAGGTCCTGTACTCGCTCAACTCCGGTACCGGGTACACGCCCGCCTCGACCACCAAGCTGGCCACGTCGGTCGCCGCGCTGCAGGTGCTCGGCGCGAACGCGCGGTTCAAGACGACCGTCGTCACCGGCCGGACGGCGAGCAGCATCGTCCTGGTCGGCGGCGGCGACCCGACTCTGGCCGCGGCCAGCCCGCCGGCCCGTGACTACCCGCAGCCCGCCACGCTGCAGGCGCTGGCGCGGCAGACGGCGGCGGCGCTGCGCGGGCGGGGTCTGCACTCGGTGCGGCTGGGCTACGACACCTCTCTTTACTCCGGTCCGGGATTCGGCCCCGGCTGGTCCGCCGACGACGCGTCCACCGGAAACGTCACCGACATCACGCCGCTGGAAGTCGACCAGGGCCGGCTGACGCCGTCCGGCCAGCCCGAGGACGCCGACGACCCCGGCAATTTCCGGCCCCGGTCCACCGATCCGGCGCAGCAGGCCGCGGCCGCGTTCGCGGCGTTCCTGCGCGCCGACGGTGTCCGGGTTCGCGGCATCCCGGCCCAGGTGCGGGCCCGGGCCGGCGCGACGACACTGGCCAGTGTCAGCTCGCCGCCGCTGGCGCAGGTCATCCAGTGGATGCTGGTCGAGAGCAACAACGTCATCGCCGAGAACCTCGCGCGGCACATCGCGCTGGCCACCGGCGGGCAGCCGTCCTTCGCCGGCGCCGCCGCCGCGGAGACGTCGGTGCTGCGCCGGCTCGGCGTAACTGGCGTGCAGATCAGCGACGGCAGCGGTTTGTCGCACGACAACCGGATCACGCCGGCGGCGCTGGTGCAGCTGATCGGGCTGGCCGCGAGCCATCCGGCGCTGCGATCGGTGCTGACCGGCCTGCCGGTGTACGGCTTCTCCGGCACGCTCGCGGACGCGCCGGGCAGCATCTTCTACGGCGCCGCCGGGCCGGCCCTCGGCACGGTCCGGGCCAAGACCGGCAACCTGGACACCCAGATCGCGCTGGCCGGCGTCGCCTACGCCAAGGACGGGCAGCTGCTGTCGTTCGCGGTCATGGCGGACAAGCTGAAGAGCCTGCCCGCGGCCGGCGGCGCGCTGGCCAGCATCGCCAACACCCTCGCCGGCTGCGGTTGTCGGTAGTTGTGTCCCACGGCCGCGAGGACTAAGCGGCCGTCCTCCGAGCGAGCAAGTCGCCTCGCCCCGAGCCGCGTATCACCGACGAGCCCCGAGCGAGCCGTCGGGACGCCGGTGCCCGCTCACCGCCTGGGCGCCTGGAGGAGCGGTGCCTTTCGCGACCCGCTCCTCAGGGAAGGCGACGCACCTCAGAAGCGTCGCGCCCGCCGCGGGCTGAGCGGGCAAAGCACAGCCCGGGAGCACGCTTACCGCCTTATCCACGTACGGTGGGGGGGTGAGTACGACACAGATGATCGACTGGCAGGTCGCCACCGCTACTGGCGTTCGCTGGGTCAGGCCGGGGCCGCAGGTCAGCATGGCGGAGGCCAGGAAGGTCGTCGCGGAGCTGCGCCAGTTGGCCGACGAGGTGGCCGAGCCGGTGCGCGAGCTGACCGGCTTGCCGGGCTCGCCCGACGACGGCCGGGTCGCGGTCGTGGACCGGCCGGGCTGGATCCGGGCGAACGTCGACGGCTTCCGGGTCGTGTTCGAGCCGCTCGTGCAGCGGATGGCCGAAGGGAACATGCCCCAGCCGGGCTCCGTGATCACCGCGGTCGGCTCCAGGGTCACCGGCATGCAGGCCGGCCTGATCCTGGCCTACCTGGCCGGCCGGGTACTCGGCCAGTACGAGCTGTTCCTGCCGCCGGACCCGGACGCGCCCGGCACCGACGCGCCCGCCGGGCGGCTCACCCTGGTCGCGCCCAACATCGTCATGGTCGAGCGGGAACTGGACGTCAACCCGCACGACTTCCGCCGGTGGGTCTGCCTGCACGAGGAGACGCACCGGACCCAGTTCACCTCGGTGCCCTGGCTGCGGCCGTACGTGCAGCAGCAGATGACCGAGTTCCTGCTGGCCTCCGAGCTGGATCCGGCCTCGATCCTGGAGCGGCTGCGGTCCGCCGCCGACGCGGTGGCCGGGCGCGGTTCGCGGCGGCGACGGCGGCGAGAGCCTGATCGAGGCCATGCAGACGCCGAAGCAGCGGGAGATCCTCGACCGGATGACGTCGGTGATGACGCTGGTCGAAGGCCACGGCGACTACGTCATGGACGCGGTCGGGCCGGCCGTCGTGCCGTCGGTCGCCGAGATCCGGGCCAAGTTCAGCGCCAGGCGCGGCTCGGGCGGCCGGATCGAGCAGGCGATCCGCCGCATCCTGGGCATCGACCTCAAGATGAAGCAGTACGAGCAGGGCTCGCACTTCGTGCAGGAGGTCGTGTCGCAGGCCGGCATGGAGACCTTTAACAAGGTATGGACCTCACCGGAGACGCTGCCCACCAAAGACGAGCTGACCAGCCCGGTGCGCTGGCTGGAGCGGGTAGGCGGCGCGGAGCCGCCAGCCATCTCGGACTGAGCGCGACGTGGGCCCGCACCCGGCGGTCGCGGCGGTCCGGCTGGCCGTCCGCCGCGCGCTCGGCGGGTCCCCGGGCCGGTGCCGGACGAATTGGGCTGGCCGAGCCTGAGCCGGACGCGGCCGGGCTAGCCGCGTCGGGGCTAGCCGAGTTGGCGCCGCCGCTCGCCCTGCAGCCCGGAGACCTCGTGCTCGCGGCGTGCTCGGGCGGCGCCGACTCGCTGGCGCTCGCGGCCGCGCTGGCGTTCGAGGCGCCGAAGGCGGGCCTGCGCGCGGGCGGCATCGTCATCGACCACGGCCTGCAACCCGGCTCGGCCGAGGTCGCGGCGAAGGTGACCGGCGTCCTGGCCGGGCTGGGCCTCGATCCGGCGCTGGCGGCCGCCGTCAGCGTGCCGCGACCCGGCGATGCGGGCGGCTACCCCGGCCAGAGTTACCCGGGCCCGGAAGCCGCGGCCCGGTCGGCCAGGTACGCGGCGCTCGAGGCCGCGGCGCAGGCGGCCGGGGCGAAAGCCATCATGCTCGGGCACACGCTCGACGATCAGGCCGAAACGGTCCTGCTCGGGCTCGCCCGCGGGTCCGGCGCCCGGTCGCTGGCCGGGATGCCCGCGCGGACCGGCCGGTACTTGCGACCGCTGCTCGGCCTGCGCCGGGCGCAGACGCGGGCGGCCTGCGCGGCCCTCGGGCTGCAGCCCTGGGACGATCCGCAGAACGCCGACCCCGCCTTCAGCCGGGTCCGGGTCCGGCTGCAGTTGCTCCCGGCGCTTGAGGCCGCGCTCGGCCCTGGCGTCGCCGCGGGACTGGCCAGGACGGCCCGGATGCTGCGCGCGGATGCCGAGTTCCTGGACGACCTCGCCCGTGCCGCCGCCGACCGGATTCAGGCCGAGGACGCCGCAGGCCCTGACGACGCGGCCGACCCGGTGGCGCCAGCGGGCCCGGCGGCTGGGTGGCCGGTCGGTGCCCTGGCGGCGCAGCCGGCTGCGATCCGGCACCGCATCCTGCACGCGGCGGCGCTGGCGGCCGGGTGCCCCGCGGGTGCGCTCTCCGAGCGGCACGTCGCCAGCATTGACGCGCTCGTGATCTCGTGGCACGGCCAGAAACCAGCAGATCTGCCAGGCGGAATCCGGTGCGAACGGCGGTATGGCAGGCTGCTTTTCACCCCAGCGGCGAGATCGGAGGAACCGGGTGGACGACAGTGATATGGGAGCGGATCTCGAAGAGATCCTGATTTCCTCCGATGAGCTCAATCACCGGATCGGGGAACTGGCCGCCCAGATAGACGCTGATTACGCTGAGCGCGAACTGCTCCTGGTGGGCGTGCTGAAGGGCGCCGTGATGGTGATGGCCGACCTGGCCAGGGCCATGCACTCGCCGGTGGAGATGGACTGGATGGCCATCTCTTCCTACGGCTCTGGCACCAAGTCGTCCGGGGTGGTCCGGATTCTCAAGGACCTGGACACCGATATCAGCGGCCGGCACGTGCTCGTCGTCGAGGACATCGTGGACTCCGGCCTGACTTTGTCCTGGCTGCTGGGCAACCTGAGGTCCCGCGAGCCGGCCTCGTTGCAGGTGTGCGTGCTGCTGCGCAAGCCGAGCGCGGTCCGGATGGAGGTCGACGTCGCCTACACCGGCTTCGATATCGACGACGCGTTCGTGGTGGGGTACGGACTCGACTATGCGGAGAAATACCGGAACCTGCCTTTTATCGGCACCCTCGCGGAACACGTCTATCGCGCAACCGCCGGGTAACCTCAGCTAACGAGGGAACCAGTTGAGCGCTGAAGTTCGTTAACCTGGGTAAGAGGCGTTAGACGGCTGCCACTGACCCGCGCAGCCGGCCGCGTGTCGGTCAATGCTCGCTCGGTGTACCGTCGAGTATTCCCGCCGCTACGCTACGGGAAGATTTAGCCGCGCAATCGCGCTTGACCGAAGGTAGTCCCGCCGCGCTGGCGGGGCACGAGGCTCGTCAGGAGGGACCGGCCGGACCTGTGGGCCGATCATCGATGGATCTGAAGCGCATTTTCCGCGGCTGGGTGCTCGCCATCCTCTTCGTCGCCGTCATCCTGGTGATCTTGTACAAGCTCGTCAACACGGGCACCGAGTACAAGCAGGTGTCCACGTCGCAGGCGGTAGCCGCGATCCAGACGGGCGACGTCAAGTCGGTCACGCTGACCGACGTGAACCAGACCATCCAGCTGACCACCAAGAGCAATCAGAACTGGGAAGCGTCCTGGGTCGGCTCGCAAGGTGTGGGACTGGCCAACACCCTCCAGGCCGAGGTAGCCAAGGGCACGCTCAGCAAGGGCGTTTACACGGTTAAGGTGCCCAAGAGCAGCTCGTTCTGGACGCTGATATTCAGCTATCTGCCGTTCCTGATCATTTTCCTGCTGTTCCTGGTGTTCCTGAACCAGATGCAGGGCGGCGGCTCCAGGGTCATGAACTTCGGCAAGTCCAAGGCCAAGCTCATTACCAAGGACACCCCGAAGACGACGTTCGCCGATGTGGCCGGCGCCGACGAGGCGATCGAGGAACTGCAGGAGATCAAGGAATTCCTGCAGAGCCCCGGCAAGTTCCAGGCCATCGGCGCGAAGATCCCGAAGGGCGTCCTGCTCTACGGTCCGCCCGGTACCGGCAAGACGCTGCTGGCCAGGGCCGTGGCCGGCGAGGCGGGCGTGCCGTTCTACTCGATCTCGGGCTCTGACTTCGTCGAGATGTTCGTCGGCGTCGGCGCCTCCCGGGTGCGCGACCTGTTCGAGCAGGCCAAGGCCAACGCGCCCGCGATCGTCTTCGTGGACGAGATCGACGCCGTCGGCCGGCATCGCGGGGCCGGCTTCGGCGGCGGTCACGACGAGCGGGAGCAGACGCTGAACCAGCTGCTGGTCGAGCTGGACGGCTTCGACACCAAGGGCGGCGTCATCGTCATCGCCGCGACCAACCGGCCCGACATCCTGGACCCGGCCCTGCTGCGTCCCGGCCGGTTCGACCGCCAGATCGTGGTCGCCCAGCCGGACCTGGCCGGCCGCAAGGGCATCCTGCGCGTGCACGCTCGCGGCAAGCCCTTCGGCCCGGACGTGGACCTGGACATCATCGCCAAGCGGACGCCCGGCTTCACCGGCGCGGACCTGGCCAACGTCATCAACGAGGGCGCGCTGCTGACGGCGCGGTTCAACGAGAACAAGATCCAGATGTCCTCGCTGGAAGAGGCCATCGACCGGGTCACCGCCGGACCTAAGCGCAAGAGCGTGCTGCTGTCGGAGAAGGAGCGCAAGATCATCGCTTACCACGAGGGCGGGCACGCCCTGGTCGGTCACGCGATGCCCAACGCCGACCCAGTTCACAAGATCACGATCATCCCGCGCGGTCGTGCCCTCGGCTATACCGCCGCGGCGCCGGCCGAGGACAAGTTCCTCGTCAGCCGCGCCGAGATGATGGACCAGCTGGCGATGCTGCTTGGCGGCCGCACCGCCGAGGAACTGGTCTTCCACGAGCCGACCACGGGCGCGGCCAACGACATCGAGAAGGCTTCTCAGATCGCCCGCGGCATGATCACCGAGTACGGCATGAGCGAGCGCCTCGGCGCCCGTAAGTTCGGCTCCGGCGACAGCGAGCCGTTCCTGGGCCGGGAGATGTCCCATAGCCGGGACTACTCCGAGGAGATCGCCTCCGCGATCGACGACGAGGTCCGCAGGCTGATCGAGTCCGCGCACGACGAGGCGTGGGAGGTGCTGGTCCAGTACCGGGACGTGCTGGACGACCTGGTGCTGCACCTGCTCGAGCACGAGACGCTGTCGCGGACCCAGGTACTGGAGATCTTCGCGCCGGTGCACGTGCGGCCGACCCGCGGCTCCTACACCGGCTACGGCAAGCGGCTGCCGTCGGAGAAGCCGCCGGTCCTGACGCCCAAGGAGCTGGCGCTGACCGCGCCGGACGCCAACGACCTCGGCTCGCTCGGGAACGGACAGGCGACGAGCCAGGGCCTGCCCGGCCGCGCCGCCACCACCGCCGTCTGGCTTCGGCAGCAGCCCGCTGGGCGGTGCCAGCCCGCTCGGTGGGGGCAGCCCGCTGGGCGGGGGCAATCCGTTTGGCGGCGGCCCCGCTGATGGCAGTCCCGACAGTGAGGACCATTGAGCCAGGACTTCGACCTGCCGCGGATTGAGCGCGCGGTCAGGGAGATTCTGCTTGCGCTAGGTGAGGACCCTGACCGGGACGGTCTGCGGGACACCCCGGCCAGGGTCGCCCGCGCTTATGCCGAGCAGTTCGCCGGGCTCGGAATGCATCCGGCCGACGTGCTGACGACCGTATTCGACGCTGATCACGACGAGATGGTGCTCGTTCGCGATATTGAGCTGTACTCGACCTGCGAACACCACCTGGTCCCCTTCTTCGGGCGCGCCCACGTCGGCTACATTCCGAACGAGAAGGGCCAGATCACTGGCCTGTCCAAGCTCGCCCGGCTGGTCGACCTCTACGCCCGGCGGCCGCAGGTCCAGGAGCGCATGACCAGCCAGATCGCGGATGCCCTCATGGATACGCTGGAGCCGCGGGGGGTAGTCGTGATTATTGAGGCCGAGCACTTGTGCATGTCTATGCGCGGTGTACGCAAACCAGGCGCAAAAACCGTGACATCCGCCGTCCGCGGATGTTTCCTCAGTTCTAAGAGCACAAGAGCTGAGGCAATGAGCCTGCTCACCGGCAGCAGGTAATTACCGCACCATTGAATGGCGGGTTTGGTCCCGCCGGCAGCTGGCGATGACTACGCTGATGCCCCGTGAGCCGGGGGTTGACCTACTTGTCCGAGATGACAGAACAAAGCGGGCCGGGCCCGGCAACGCCACCGATCGGTGACGGCGAGCGGTCTGGCGGCTCCGCGGCGCGCCCGATCGACCGCCGCCAGCAGCGGCGGTGGGTGCCCCTGGTGGCCGGGCTGCTCTCGCTGGCCATCGGGATCGTCTACATCATCGAGGGCATCTCACCTGGATCCCGGCATCGCTTCCACGGTTTCGACTACCTGGGCAGCGTCACGCGCACGACCGACCTCATCATCGGCCTGGCGCTGGTCATGGTGTCGCACGGGCTGCGGCGGCGCAAGCGCCGGGCCTGGGAAGCTACGGTCGCGCTGCTCGCGTTCGGGCTGGTCGCGCACACAGTGCTCGGCCTCATCTTGCGGCACCTGGAGCTGCACACGCTCCGGCCCGCTATCCGGCCGGCCGTCGCGATCGGGACCGCCGTCGTGCTGGTCGCCTTCATCTGGTTCCGGCGCGAGTTCTACGCGTTCGGCGACCGCGGATCCCGGTGGCGCGCACTGTGGGTGCTGGGCTACCTCATCGCCGCCGACATCCTCATCGGGCTCGCCTACCTCGCCCTGAGCCGCAACGGCCTGGCCGGCGAACTACAGCCCCTGGGACCGGATCCACACGGTAGTGGCGAACCTGGCCGGATTCTCCGGACCGGTGGTGATCAAGTCGGACAGCAGCTCCGATCACTTCGGCTTCATCACCAGCGGGCTTGGCATCTTCACCGTCGTCGTCGCGATCTTCATGCTGCTCCGCCCGGCCCGGCGGGCCAGCCGGATGAGCACGGGCGACGCCGACGGCATCAGGCAGCTGCTCAGCAGCCACGGCGAGCAGGACTCGCTCGGCTACTTCGCGCTGCGCAACGACAAGAACGTCATCTGGTCCGCGTCCGGCAAGGCCTGCGTCGCCTACCGGGTGCTGTCCGGCGTGATGCTGGCCAGCGGCGATCCCATCGGCGATCCGGAGGCGTGGCCCGGCGCGATCCACACGTTCCTGGACGAGGCGTCCCGGCACGCCTGGGTGCCGGCGGTAATGGGCTGCAGCGAGCAGGGTGCGCAGATCTGGTGCCGGGAGGGCGACCTGACCGCGCTTGAGCTCGGCGACGAGGCAGTCGTGAACGTCGCCGACTTCAGCCTGGCCGGCCGGGCGATGCGCAACGTCCGGCAGATGAACACCCGGGTCTGCAAGGAGGGCTACACGGCCCAGCTGCGCCGGGTGCAGGACCTGACCGCGGAGGAGATCGCCAGGATCAACCGCCAGGCCGATACCTGGCGGGGCAGCTCGATCGAGCGCGGCTGGTCCATGGCGCTCGGCCGGGTCGGCGGCCAGTACGACGGCCGGTGCGTGATCGCGACCGCCTGTCAGGACGGCGAGATGCGCGCGCTGCTGCACTTCGTGCCCTGGGGCGACGACGGCCTGTCGCTGGACCTGATGCGGCGGGACCGCGCGGCCAAGCCGGGCCTGAACGACTTCATGATCGTCGAGGCGATCAAGCAGGCGCCACAGCTCGGGGTGCGGCGGATCTCGCTGAACTTCGCCATGTTCCGGGCCGCGCTGGAGCGCGGGGAGCGCATCGGCGCCGGGCCGGTGCTGCGGGCCTGGCGGGGGATCTTGATCTTCCTGTCGCGGTGGTTCCAGATCGAGTCGCTGTACAAGTTCAACGCCAAGTTCGGGCCCGGAATGGGTGCCGCGGTTCCTGGTCTTCCCGAACACCAGGGACGCTCCCCGGATCGGCCTGGCCGCACTGGAGGCCGAAGCGTTCGTCGTCTGGCCGACGGTGGACCTGCGGCGCTTCGCCCGCCTGCTCGGCCTCGGCCGGCTGCGACGCCGGGTCCGCGAGCTGGTCCGCCGGCGTGAATCGGTCGGCTGACGCCCGCGCGCCTGCGACCGGCCTGCCCGGGTGCGCCGCGACCGGCCCGGCCGGGCCGCCGGGTGACACCGCCTTGCCGTTAGATTGAACCTCATGACCAGCGACGTGCACGCCCCGCCCAGCCCGGCGCGCTGCGTGGTCATGGGCGTCGTCAACGTGACCCCGGACTCGTTCTCTGACGGCGGTGCCTGGCTGGACCCGCACGCGGCCATCGAGCATGGCCGGGAACTGTCAGCTCAGGGTGCGGACATCATCGACGTCGGGGGCGAGTCAACCCGGCCGGGCGCCGAGCGCGTGCCGGTCGAGGAGGAGCTCGGTCGCGTGCTGCCGGTCGTCACGGCGCTGGCGGCGAGCGGCTGCTACGTCAGCATCGACACGATGCGGGCGCCCGTAGCGACCGCCGCCCTGCAGGCCGGCGCGCAGATGGTGAACGACGTCAGCGGCGGGCTGGCCGACCCGGAAATGGCCAAGGTGGTAGGGACGGCCGGGGTGCCGTACGTCATGACGCACTGGCGCGGGCACAGCTCGGACATGTACGGCCCGGCGAGCTACGGGGACGTGGTCGCCGAGGTCCGGGCCGAACTGGCCGAGCGGGTCGCCGCGGCCGTCGGCCGCGGCGTGGACCCGGCGCAGATCATCGTCGACCCGGGCCTCGGGTTCGCGAAACTGGCCGAGCACAACTGGACGCTGCTGGCGAACCTGACCCGGCTTGGCCGGCTGCCGGGGTACGACGCGCCCTTCCCGGTCCTGGTCGCCGCCTCCCGCAAACGTTTCCTCGGACGGCTGCTGGCCGGGCCGGGCGGCGAGCCGCGGTCGTTCGTCGGCAGCGACGACGCGACGATCGCCGTGACCGCCCTCGCGGCCGCCGCGGGCGCGTGGTGCGTCCGCGTGCACGTGGTGCCGGGCAACCTGGACGCGGTGCGGGTGGCGACTCGCTGGCAGCAGGAACAGGCAGGGGCAGCCGGGTGACCACGGACAAGATCACCATTTCCGGGCTGCGGGTGCGCGGCCGGCACGGGGTCTTCGAGTACGAGCGCGTCGAGGGCCAGGAGTTCCTGGTGGACGCCGTGCTCTGGCTGGACACCGCCCCGGCGGCGGCGACGGACGACCTCACCAAGACCGCCGACTACGGGGTCATCGCCAGCCGGCTCGCGCAGATCGTGGGTGGAGAGCCGGTGGCGCTGATCGAGACGCTGGCGGCCAGACTCGCGGCGGCCTGCCTGGACGACGAGGCGGTCCGGGAGGTCGAGATAACCGTGCACAAACCGCAAGCGCCGGTTGACGTCCAGGTCAGCGACATCGCCGTAACGGTGCGCCGGAGCCGCGCGTGACGGGGCAGGCCGACCCGGGCCCTGGCCGCACGATCGTGCTGGCCCTGGGCAGCAACCTCGGCGACCGGCTGGCCAACCTGCAGGGGGGCCTGGCGGTGCTCTGCGGCGGCGGCCTGCAGTGCACCGCCGTCTCGGCCGTGTTCCAGACTGCCCCGGTCGGCGGCCCGGAGCAGGACGACTATTTGAACGCCGTGCTGCTGGCCGATAGCGCCATGCCCGCCATGGAGATCCTGGCCCGCTGCCAGCAGGCCGAGGCGGCCCGGCACCGCGTGCGGGCTGTCCGCTGGGGACCGCGGACCCTGGACGTGGACGTCATCGCCTGCGGGACTGAGACGAGCGCCGATCCGCGGCTCACCCTGCCGCACCCCCGTGCGCACGAGCGGGCCTTTGTCCTGGCCCCGTGGCTGGATGTGGCACCGGATGCGGCGCTGCCTGGCTACGGCAGCGTCGCCCGGCTGCTGGCCGCTGCGCCCGACCGCGACGGCGTGCACCGGCTCAGCGACGCCACGGCATGCCTTACCCTGCCTGCTGAGCCCGTGCCTGCTGAGACCGGGGAGGAGGCTGATCGCACGTGCAGATGACCCGGCCTGGCACGCTGGCGGGCATCTTCGTGCTCTGCGCGCTCGGCGCCTGGCTGGCCGTGCGGGTCACGTTCACCAGCCTGCCGCTGCTGCCGATCGGTCCCATCCCCGTCCTGGCTGCGCTTGCGCTCGGCGAGGCGGTCGTGGGAAGGAACGTGCGCGGTCGTCTGACCGGGCGCATAGCCGGCAAGCCGCTTGCCCCGATCGCGGTGGCCCGACTCGTCGCCCTGGCCAAAGCCAGCTCGGCCGCGGGCGCCGCCATCGCCGGCTTGCTGGCGGGCTACCTGGCCTACGTGCTCGGGCAACTGGATAAGACGATCCCGGCGCGGGACGCACGAGTGGCCGGCATCGCGCTCGGTTGTGCGCTCGCTCTCGTGGCCGCCGCGCTCTACCTGGAGCACTGCTGCCAGGCCCCGAAGCCGCCGGAGGAGGACGACGAGGACCGTCCCTACCACGACAGCTGGACCTGGCACCAATGACCGCCGGCGCCGGCCCGGCTGCGCGCGGACGGGCCGGGTTAGGCAGGATGCTCAGGCAGGGGCAGTGACCGGATCGGAGGCAGGACGCAGGTGATAACCGGTACGCATGCGGTCATTTATGCCAGCGCGGCGGAGCAGGCGCGGGCCTTCTTCCGCGATGTGCTGGGGCTGCCGTATGTCGACGCCCACGACGGCTGGCTCATCTTCAAACTGCCGCCCGCCGAGCTGGGCATACACCCCGAATCGGGACCGGGCGCGCCATCCGGGCGGCACGAGTTCTACCTGATGTGCGACGACATCGACCAGACCATCGCCGAGCTGACCGCGAAGGGAGCGGAGTTCACGGCTCCGGTCACTGCGGCGGGCTTCGGCCGCCGCACCTCGATCCGGGTGCCGGGCGGGGGCGAGATCGGTCTCTACCAGCCGAGGCACCCGACGGCCTATGACATCTGACCCGGCGGGCGGCCCGGCCCACCCCGCCCAGCTCCGCGTCGGCGTCGTGAGCGCCGGGCGCGTCGGCACCGTCCTGGCCGCCGCGCTGAGCCGGGCCGGCCACCGCGTCGTGGCGGCATCGGCTGTCTCGGCGGCGTCGCGCGAGCGACTGGAACGACTGCTGCCGGGGACCCCGGTTCGCGAGCCGGCCGAGGTGTTCGAAGTCGCGGACCTGGTGCTGCTGACCGTCCCCGATGACCTGCTGGGCGGCCTCGTGGCCGGCCTGGCGGCCACCTCTGCGCCGCTATCGGGCCGCCTCATCGCCCACGCCAGCGGGCGCCACGGTCTGGCCGTGCTGGAACCCGCGACGGCGGCGGGCGCCCTCCCGCTCGCCCTGCATCCGGTGATGACGTTCACCGGCAGGCCGGACGACCTCGACCGGCTGGCTGGCATCAGCTTCGGTGTGACGGCTCCGGAGGCCCTGCGTCCCGTGGCTGAGGTGCTGGTCATGGAGATGGGCGGAGAGCCGGTATTCATCGCCGAGGAATACCGCGGGCTGTATCACGCGGCCCTGGCCGGCGCCGCGAATCACCTCGTCACCCAAGTCGTCCAGGCCTGCGACCTGCTCTCCATCGCCGGAGTCGCGAACCCGGCGCGCATGCTCGGGCCGCTGGTGTCCGCGGCCCTGGACAATTCGCTGCGGCTGGGCGACGCGGCGCTCACCGGACCAGTCGCGCGGGGCGACGCTGACACCGTGGCCAGTCACGTGGCCGCGCTGGCGGCGGCCGCGCCGGAGGCGCTGCCGGCCTATCTCGCGCTGGCCCGGCTGACCGCGACCCGGGCGCTGGCCTCGGGCCTGCTCGCCGCGCCGGACGCACAGCGGCTGCTCGACGTGCTGGCGGAGGCGCGCCGATGACCGGCCCGCCCATCCCGATGCTGGCCAGGACCAGGCGCGGGCTGGCCGTGACCAGGGCCGCACTGGCCGGCCCGGTGGTCTTGGTGCCGACCATGGGGGCACTGCACGACGGGCACCGCTCGCCGCTGCGGCTCGCCCGCGAGCTCGCCGGGCCGGGCGGAAGCGTGCTCGTCTCGATCTTCGTGAACCCGCTTCAGTTCGGGCCGCTCGAGGACTTCGACCGGTACCCGCGGCCGCTGGAGCAAGACCTCGCGGTGTGCGCGAGCGAGGGCGTGCAGGCCGTCTTCGCGCCGGGCCGGGCGGTGATCTACCCGGCCGAGCCCGCCATCACGGTGAACCCCGGTGAGCTCGGCCGCCGGCTGGAGGGCAAGTCCCGGCCCGGCTTCTTCGACGGCGTGCTCACCGTCGTGCTGAAGCTGCTCGAACTGACCAAGCCGGACGTGGCGGTGTTCGGCGAGAAGGATGCACAGCAGCTCGCCCTGATCCGGCGAATGGTCACCGACCTGGACCTCGGCGTGCAGATCGCGGGCGCGCCATTGCACCGGGACGGGGACGGCCTGGCATCCTCCAGCCGGAACGGCTATCTGTCCGCGGCCGAGCGGATCAGCGCGCTCGCCCTGTCGCACGCGCTCGCGGCGGCCCGGGCTGCGGCGGCCGGCGGCGCGGCGGCGGCCCTGCAGGCCGGCCGGCAGGTCCTCGAAGCCGCCGCCGCGGCGAGCCCGCCGGTACAGGTCGATTACTTCGTGCTGGCCGAGCCGGACGGGCTCACCGAGGTCGGATCTGATTACACCGGGCCGGCCGTCCTGCTGATCGCGGCCAGGGTCGGCCCGACCAGGCTGATCGACAATGCGCGTGTGAACGTTGCCGGGCCGCAGGATCCCGTGCCCGGCCTCGACAAGCTGACCGGCGCCGCCGCAGGTGGTGCGGCGTGATCGCGGGCAAGCTACTCGCGCCCGAGCCCGGCTGGCGGCTGGACGCAGATGTCGTCGTCGTGGGCTCCGGCGTGGCCGGGGTCACCGCCGTGCTGTCGATCCGCCGCAGCCTGCCGGACGCGCGCATCCTGCTCGTCACTAAGTCGGTGCTCGACGACGGCTCGACCCGGTGGGCGCAGGGTGGCATCGCCGCCGCGCTCGGGCCGGGCGACTCGCCGGAGCAACACCTGGCCGACACGCTCACGGCCGGGGCCGGGGTCTGCGATACCGCCGCCGTGCGGGCGCTGGTGACCGACGGCCCGGACGCCGTCCGGCGGCTGATCGCGACCGGCGCCGAATTCGACCGTGAGCCGGCCGGTCCGCTGGCCCTGACGAGAGAAGGCGGGCATCTCCGCCGCCGGATCGCGCACGCGGGCGGGGACGCGACCGGAGCGGAGATCTCGCGCGCCCTGCTGGCCGCGCTCACGCAGGCGACTGCCGGCGGCGGGCTCCGGGTGATCGAGCACGCGCTGGCGCTCGACCTGCTCCGGACCGCGGACGGCCGGGCGGCCGGGATCACCCTGCACGTCCTCGGCGAGGGGCAGCAAGACGGCGTCGGTGCCGTGCACGCCAGGGCGGTCGTGCTGGCAACCGGCGGATTCGGCCAGGTCTTCGCCGCCACGACGAACCCGCCCGTCTCGACCGGTGATGGCCTGGCCCTGGCGCTGCGGGCCGGCGCCGAGGCGGCCGACCTGGAGTTCATCCAGTTCCACCCCACGGTGCTGTGGCTCGGCCCGGACAGCCACGGCAGGCAGCCGCTCATCTCCGAGGCCGTCCGCGGAGAAGGCGCGTTCCTGGTCGACGCGCAGCGGCCGCCGATTCATGACCGGACTGCATCCGCTGGCCGACCTCGCGCCCAGGGACGTGGTGGCCAAGGCGATCATGCGCGTGCTGCTGGAGACCGCGACCGACCACGTCTACCTGGACGGCCGGCACCTCGGTGCGGACGTGTGGCAGCACCGCTTCCCCACGATCCAGGCGAGCTGCCGCGAGCACGGCATCGACCCGGTGTCCGAGGTGATCCCGGTGGTGCCGGCCGCGCACTACGCCAGCGGTGGCGTCCGGACTGACCTGCGCGGCCGGACCAGCGTGCCCGGCTTGTACGCGTGCGGGGAAACGGCCTGCACCGGCGTGCATGGCGCCAACCGGCTCGCGTCCAATTCGCTGCTGGAAGGCCTCGTGTTCGCGGAGCGGATCGCGGCCGACCTCGCGGCCGGCTTGCCGCCGTCGGGTGCGCCGGCCGCGGACCGGCGGCCCGCGGGGCTGCTCGACCCGGCGGTCGCGGGCCAGTTGCAGCAGCTGATGTCGGCCCGAGCGGGCGTGCTGCGGTCCGGCGACGGTCTCGCCGACGCGCTCGGCGGGCTCGCCACCCTGGGCCGGTATGCGTGCGACAAGCCGGGCGCGGACGCGTGGCAGGCGACGAACCTGCACCTGATCGCGTCCGGGATCGCCACCGCCGCGCTGTCGCGGGAAGAGACCCGCGGCAGCCACTGGCGCGAGGACTTCCCTGACCCGCGCGATGTGTGGCGCGGGCACCTGGTCATGACACTCGGCCAGGCAGGCCTCGCGGCCGTATTCGAGCCCTACCTCGATGACTGAGCCAAGTGATGACTGACCACACTGCGTCGGTGCTCCCGGCCGACACGATCGGCCGGCTCCGGGCCGCGGGCCTCGATCCTGACCAGGTCGCGAGCCTGATCCAGCTGGCGCTGGCCGAGGACCTGGCCGACGGCGAGGACGTCACGACCGCCGCGACCGTGCCGGCCGCGACCCGTGGCCGGGCCGGGCTGATAGCCAGGTCGGCCGGGGTAGTAGCGGGCCTGCCGGCGGCGGCGGCCGCGTTCCAGCTCGGGCCGGGTGGTGCCGAGGTGAGCATCGGCTACGACGCCGCGGACGGCGCCCGCGTGAGCCCCGGCCAGCAGGTGCTCACGGTCGGCGGGCCGGTCGCCGCGATCCTGACGGCGGAGCGCACGGCGCTGAACCTGCTCTGCCACCTGTCCGGGGTGGCGACCCTGACCCGGCGGTTCGCCGACGAGGTGGCCGGGACGCACGCGCGAATCCGCGACACCCGCAAGACGATGCCGGGCCTGCGCGCGCTGCAGAAGTACGCGGTGCGCTGCGGCGGCGGGGTCAATCACCGGATGTCACTCTCGGACGCGGCGCTGGTGAAGGACAACCACGTGGCCGCCGCCGGGTCGGTCGGCGCTGCGTTCGCCGCGGTCCGCCGGCAGGCGCCTGGCGTGCCGGTCGAGGTCGAGTGTGACACCCTGGCGCAGGTGGCCGAGGCGCTCGGCGCGGGCGCCGACCTCATCCTGCTCGACAACTTCTCCGTGGCCGACATGGCGGCCGCGGTCGAGCTGACCGCGGGCCGGGCCAAGCTCGAGGCCAGCGGCCGGATCACGATCGACAGTGCCCGCGCGGTTGCGCAGACTGGCGTGGACTACCTTGCCGTGGGGGCGCTTACGCATTCGGCCCCGGTGCTCGACATCGGGCTGGACCTGCTGGAGTGACATGCTGCTGACCATTGACGTCGGGAACACCAACACGGTGCTCGGCGTGTTCGACGGCGCGGACGTCGTGGAGCACTGGCGTATCTCCACTGACCCGGTACGCACGGCGGACGAACTCGCCGTGCTGATGCAGGGCCTGCTGCTGCAGAGCAACCTGTTCAGCGAGCCGGACATCAGCGGCATCGCGCTCTGCTCGACCGTGCCGTCGGTACTGCACGAGCTCAGGGAGATGTGCCGCCGGTACTACGGCGACGTGCCCGCGGTGATCGTCGAGCCCGGGGTCAAGACCGGCGTGCCGCTGCGCTATGACAATCCGCGCGAACTCGGCAGCGACCGGATCATGAACGCGGTGGCGGCCGTGCACCTGTACGGCGGCCCGGCCATCGTGGTGGACTTCGGCACGTCCACGAACTTCGACGCGGTCAGCGAGAAGGGCGAGTTCGTCGGCGGCGCGCTCGCGCCGGGCATCGAGATCTCGGTCGACGCGCTGTCCCGCCGCGCGGCTCAGCTGCTGAAGGTGGAGCTGGCCAGGCCGGACCGGGTCATCGGCAAGAGCACGGTGCAGGCCCTGCAGTCGGGCATCATCTTCGGCTTCGCCGGCCAGATCGAGGGCATCGCCACCAGGATGGCGGCCGAACTGGCCCCGGCCGATCCGGACTCGGTGACGGTCATCGCCACCGGCGGGCTGGCGCCGCTCGTCATCGACGAGGTCTCGGTGATCGACGCCTACGAGCCATGGCTGACGCTGATCGGGCTGCGGCTCACCTACGAGCGGAACACCGCGGACCTCACCCAGGCGGGCTGACCGCTCGGCGACCGGAAACTCCCCGGTCAAACTGAACTGCCCGGCGCGACCGTGAGGTCGCGCCGGGCAGCCCCGGGGGGAACCGCGGATGGCTTAGGCGATGATCCGCACTGCGCCGACGAAGTTGGCCCAGTCGATCGGCTGGATCTGCACGTTCTGGCCGGCCGACGGCGCGTCGACCATCAGCCCGTTGCCTACGTACAGGCCGACGTGGCTGATCGTCGGGTAGAAGAAGACCAGGTCACCGGGCTCCAGCTCGCTTCGCGGGACGTGCTCGCCCTCGTTCCACTGGTCGCCAGTGAAGTGCATCAGATGGATGCCGATCTGCTCGTAGGCCCACATCACCAGGCCCGAGCAGTCGAACTCGCTGGGCCCGGCCGCGGCCCAGACATACGGGTCGCCGATCTTGGTCAGCGCGTGGTTGAGCGCCTGCACCCCGATCGTGTTTCCCTGCACCGACGTGATCGGGAAGTGCCCGGTCTGCTGGAAGATCGCGGTCGCCTGGGCGAAGGCCTGGCTGTTGAGCACGCTCTCCCTGGCCTGGATCTTGGCCACCGTCGCGGCCATCGTGGTCTTGAGCCGGACGGCCCGCTGCTCCTCCTGGCTGGCGGCCGCCTGCGCCCGCTGGGCGGCGACCTGCGCGGTGGCCACGAGGTTGACCTTGGCGCCCGCCTCGTGCTCGAGCTGGGTGATGATCGACGCCCGGTCCAGCATTGACTGCGGGGTCGCGGTCTGCAGCAGCTGCAGCGTGGGGTTCAGCCCGCCGGTCATGTAGTTGTTGACGGCGATGGCGTTGATGTAGGCCCGGTCGGTGCCGAGCAGCTGTGCGTCCCTGGCGGCGTTCTCGCGGGCAAGCTTGACCTCTTGCTTCGCCTGCGTCAGCTGGATCTGCAGGCCGTCGTACTGCTCGCTGAGGTTGTCGATCTGCTCGGAGAGCTTGTTCGCCTTCGCCAGGAGCTGCTTCAGCGTGGGGCCGGAGGACGGGCTCGCCTGGGCCGTGGCGCCGGGGAAGAGCGCCGCGCAGACCGCCAGCGTGCCCGTCAATACGACGGCGGCGCGCCAGCCGCTCCGCAGCCGTCGAGCCGACGTCAGAGTCGCCCCAATCACGGGCCAGGCCCGCCAGCCGCCACGCGACCACCGGGCCCACGCCGCCGTCGGCCTGCCCGCTCGCAAGATCGGACGAATGTCGTGGTACATGCCTGCCGTACGGCATGCTGCTCACCTAGCGACTCCTCTCCTAGGCCGCCTACCGGGTTAGCTGACGGGTTCGGGCCGGAGGAGCCCTACGGCTGCCAGGCTGGTCAGCCTGGCGAGCCGATTCACCCCGGGAACGCGGTGGGTCCCCGGCTCCCCGATGCGCGCTGGCGCCTCAGGAACTCGGCGGGTCGTAACAGGTGCCCCGGGAGGTGGGGCGACTGAAACGGGTAACAGCGATGCAGGTTAATAGAGAACGCAGCCCCGCGCGGCAAAACAGCAAAAGTTTTGACGCGGCCGGTGTGCCATGTACAAGGGCCCAGATCAAAACGCCGCATTATCGCGTCGGGTAGCACCCTCTCGGATACATAGTCCGCCTGGCCTGCGGTTTTGCCCTGCACCGACGACATCGGCGCAGGTCAGGCGGCGTGTCTCGACCCGGCTGCGGGACGTGTGATCTGCCCGTGATCTGCGGCAATAAGCCCGCGAGTTGCACGTCACAACAATACGTGCTGATCTGGTAACGGTCAGTGGACGCGAACATTCAGGGGCCGCACTGCGTTTGCCTGGCGGGGTTTGCGATGCTGTGCTGAACCCCAGGTAGGCGAGGTGGCAGGCCAGGATGGACTACGCGGTCAGGCGCGCCCGGACGCCGGATGTCCGCGCGATCCGCGCCCTCGTGGACGCCAACGCTATGTCCGGGCGACTGCTCGACAAGGCGACCGTCACGCTCTACGAGAGCGTCCAGGAGTTCTGGGTGGCCGCGAGCCGGGACGGCGAGATCATCGGCTGCGGTGCGCTGCACGTGATGTGGGAGGACCTCGCTGAGATCCGGACCGTGGCGGTCTCCCCGGATCATCAGGGCCGGGGCGTCGGCAATGAGATAGTGCTGGCACTTCTTGACGCGGCGCGGGATGTCGGTGTCAGCCGTGTCTTCGTGCTGACCTTTGCGGTGGACTTCTTTCGGCGGCATGGTTTTGCCGAGATCCGCGGCCAGACGACAACACCCGATGTCTACGCGGAGCTGCTGCAGTCCTATGATGAAGGCGTCGCCGAGTTCCTTGATCTGGACCGGGTGAAGCCAAACACCCTGGGCAACACGCGCATGCTGCTGCGGATGCGATAGTGATTCCCCGCTTAAAGCCCGCTGAAGTTGAGCGCGCCGGGCTGGCGCATGGTAATGGGCCGCGTGCGCCGATCACATTCGGCGTGATGATCTGCCGGTATCCGGGCGCCGCACCTGGCGTGCAAGATGCACGAGATGCGCTGGAGCTGCATTGTTCTGCCCTGGAGAATGTCGGATGTGATCAGCGGCCACGTCGGCCGGACATGAACTTCCCCTCCGGCCGGGTTAAATGACGGGCCTCAAATCGAGCGCGTCGACCGGGCCATATCCGTACGGATTGCGGCAATGCGGCTACGGCGGCGAGGCCGGCGCGGCCGCCGGCGCGGGCCCGGCCTGCTCGCGCCCGGGCGCGAGCAGGTCTCGCGGTGCGGCACAATGCAGGCGAGAGCCGGAACTCGCCGCGACGGCGTCGTAGAGCCGCCACGACGGCCCCCGCAGCAGCCATCCCCACAGGTCACGGCCCTGAGGTCCAGACCCGGCCAGGCCGCCAGGTACGGCCGGCGTATCCGGCAGAAGGGAGGAGCGGTGCTGCAGGACATCTCGGCGCTCACGCCCCCGGTGCTGATGTGCGCCGTCATATTGCTGGCGATCGGCGCCTTCCTGCGCCATGAGATGAGCCGTAAGCGGTCGGACGACATGGATGAAGCTCGGGATATTCCCGCTGTGCCCCCGATTTCCGGTCAGAGCCAGCTGGCTAACAACGAAGCGAGCCTGCGCTCTTCTGCCGATGAAGATGACGAACTGTAGCTGCTTCTGATTACGGAGCGTTACTGTCAACCTGCGGATTGTTCATTGCACCGATGCTAACCATACCTAAACGGCAATGCTGAATTGTCAAGTGCCGCTGATCTGGTATATCTTTGGCTGCCTAAAAGACTTCAGTGAAAGGCAGCATGATGGTTCAGAAGACCGTGGTGACCGTCGTCTGTGATCTGCCCCACGACGGTGAGATCGAAGGGAACGAGACGGTTTCGTTCGCTCTTGACGGCACCGCATACGAGATCGACGTGTGCTCAGCACACGCTAAGGAACTGCACGACAGCTTCGCCGGTTACATCGAGCATGCGCGCCGGGTAAGTGGCGGCGCGGCGCGGCGTCGTAAGTCCCGCTCCGGACCTGGTCGCGAGCGTAGCTCGGAAATTCGGCAGTGGGCCCGTGAGCGCGGCGAGAAGGTAAGCGAGCGCGGTCGTATTCCGGCTTCGATCATTCAGGAATACGAGGCAACACACTGACGTCTTGGGCTCGCGGGCCACGCTCGCGAGCCCGCCCGGTCCGCGGGCGTCGACGCGCAAGGGGCGCCAGCTGCCAGCGCCCGCGGCGGCCGGGATGAAGCGAGCAGGGGCCGAGGCGCTGACATGCTCGCGCGGGTCAGTACTTCTGGCATCTGCCAGACGCAATCTGGCATCTGCCCAGACGCCGAGCTGAGGCCCGGACAGCCACACGAAACGGCTGTCCGGGCCTCAGCCTCGTCGTCTCACGGTCGTCGTGCGGACCAGACCGTGACCAGCCGGCCCGATAGTGCTCCTCTGGATGGCCCCGGCCCTGCCGCTCGGCCCGGCTCGCCGCTCGGCCCGGCCCGCGGCTCGTGCATGGCCCCAGCGATTTGGCTCAGCGCGGCCGCAGGTCCTGCGCACGGCCGGGCAGCCGGGTGTTTTGTCGGTAATGCGGCCACGGCTAACTCGTCGTGTTCGGCGGCCGATGCACTGGTGTTGGCGGACTAGTCGGTTTAGTCAGATAAACAGCATCTTTCGTATACCAGTTTGAACAGCGCCGCGCAGGCGTCTGATCACGCGGCGTGAGCGGCCGCCCGGGCATCTTCCGTTCGCTGCGAGCGAAGCCGGCTGGACAGGGCTTTCGCTTGGGGCGTAGCTGGGAACACAGCCTCTTCAGCCTAGGTTGGATGGGATGAACGCCCTGCTGGCTGGGAACGTTTTAACTAGTGCGGCATTGCACGCCAAGGCGTCGCCGGGCGCACGGGCTAACATGCGGAAGGGACGAGGCAAGTTGGTGCCTCACCTACCGCTCTGTGAGGAGCGACGAGATGTTCGAGAGGTTTACCGACAGGGCGCGGCGAGTTGTGGTCCTGGCTCAAGAAGAGGCCAGGATGCTCAACCACAACTACATCGGCACCGAGCACATCCTGCTCGGCCTCATCCATGAAGGTGAGGGTGTCGCAGCGAAGGCACTTGAGTCGCTGGGGATAAGCCTCGAAGCTGTCCGGCAGCAGGTTGAGGAAATCATCGGCCAGGGCCAGCAGGCACCGTCCGGGCACATCCCGTTCACGCCGCGGGCTAAGAAGGTGCTGGAGCTGTCGCTGCGCGAGGCGCTGCAGCTCGGCCACAACTACATCGGCACCGAGCACATCCTGCTCGGCCTCATCCGCGAGGGCGAAGGCGTCGCCGCTCAGGTCCTGGTGCGGCTCGGGGCCGACCTGAACCGCGTGCGCCAGCAGGTGATCCAGCTGCTGCACGGCTACCAGGGCAAGGAGCCCGCCGCCGCGGGCGCGCCCTCTGAGACCGCGCCGTCAACCTCACTTGTGCTGGACCAGTTCGGCCGGAACCTCACCGCCGCCGCCCGCGAAGGCAAACTCGACCCGGTCATCGGCCGGGACAAGGAAATCGAGCGGGTCATGCAGGTGCTGTCGCGGCGCACCAAGAACAACCCGGTGCTCGTCGGCGAGCCGGGCGTCGGCAAGACGGCCGTCGTCGAGGGCCTGGCCCAGAAGATCGTCAAGGGCGAGGTGCCGGAGACGCTCAAGGAGAAGCAGCTGTACACGCTCGACCTCGGCGCGCTGGTGGCCGGCTCGAGGTACCGCGGTGACTTCGAAGAGCGGCTGAAGAAGGTGCTGAAGGAGATCCGCACCCGCGGCGACATCATCCTGTTCATTGACGAGATCCACACCCTGGTCGGCGCCGGCGCGGCCGAGGGCGCGATCGACGCCGCGTCGATCCTGAAGCCAATGCTGGCTCGGGGCGAGCTGCAGACGATCGGCGCGAGCACGCTGGACGAGTACCGCAAGCACCTGGAGAAGGACGCCGCGCTGGAGCGGCGGTTCCAGCCGATCCAGGTCGCCGAGCCGACGATCTCGCACACGATCGAGATCCTCAAGGGCCTGCGCGATCGGTATGAGGCGCACCATCGGGTGACGATCACCGACGACGCCCTGGTCGCGGCCGCGCAGCTCGCGGACCGCTACATCAGCGACCGGTTCCTGCCGGACAAGGCGATCGACCTGATCGACGAGGCCGGGTCGCGGATGCGCATCCGCCGGATGACTGCGCCGCCGGACCTGCGCGACTTCGACGAGCGCATCGCCGACGTGCGGCGGGAGAAGGAGTCGGCGATCGACTCCCAGGACTTCGAGAAGGCCGCGTCGCTCCGGGACACCGAGAAGCAGCTGATCGACAAGAAGGACCAGCGCGAGAAGGAGTGGAAGGCCGGCGACATGGACACGCCGGCTGAGGTGAACGAGGAACTGATCGCAGAGGTCCTCGCCACCGCCACCGGCATCCCGGTGTTCAAGCTCACCGAGGAGGAGTCGCAGCGGCTGCTCCGGATGGAAGACGAGCTGCACCGCCGGGTCATCGGTCAGAACGACGCCATCAAGGCGCTGTCCCAGGCGATCCGGCGCACCAGGGCCGGCCTGAAGGACCCCAAGCGCCCCGGCGGGTCGTTCATCTTCGCCGGTCCGTCCGGCGTCGGCAAGACGGAGCTGTCGAGGACGCTGGCCGAGTTCCTGTTCGGCGACGAGGACTCGCTGATCCAGCTGGACATGAGCGAGTACATGGAGAAGCACACCGTCTCCAGGCTGTTCGGCTCGCCGCCCGGCTACGTCGGCTACGAGGAAGGCGGCCAGCTGACCGAGAAGGTCCGGCGCAAGCCGTTCTCGGTCGTGCTGTTCGACGAGATCGAGAAGGCGCACGGCGACATCTTCAACTCGCTGCTGCAGATCCTGGAGGACGGGCGGCTGACCGACGCCCAGGGCCGGGTGGTCGACTTCAAGAACACCGTGATCATCATGACCACCAACCTCGGCACCAAGGACATCTCGAAGGGCATCGGCGTCGGCTTCGGTTCGGCCGCCGACCCGCGCGGCTCCTACGACCGGATGAAGTCGAAGGTCGGCGAGGAACTGAAGCAGCACTTCCGGCCTGAGTTCCTCAACCGTGTCGATGACGTCATCGTCTTCCACCAGCTGAGCCAGGACGAGATCTTCGAGATCGTCGACCTGATGATCAGCAAGGTGGACGAGCGGCTTCGCGACCGCGACATGGGGATCGAGATCCGCCCCGCGGCCAAGAAGCTGCTGTCGACGAAGGGCTACGACCCGGTGCTGGGCGCGCGGCCGCTGCGGCGGACGATCCAGCGGGAGATCGAGGACCACCTGTCGGAGAAGATCCTCTTCGGCGAGCTGAAGGCGGGCCAGATCGTCATCGTGGACGCCGAAGGCGAGGGCGAGGAGGCCAAGTTCGTCTTCCGCGGCATCAACAAGCCGGAGGAAGTGCCGGACGCTCCGCCGGTCCCGGTCGAGTCCAAGGCGGGCGCCAGCGGCGCCACGGCAACCGCCTCCGACTAAGCCGGTCCGTCACCGGGCAGGGCGAATGATCCGTCCGCGCACCGGCTGACGAGCCCATCGGCTATCAGGGCAGCGAGCGAACGCGCTCGCTGCCCTGAGTCGTCCCAGGCCGCGGTCAGGGCAGCGGCCGGCACCGGACCGCTGGCGGCCCGCAGGACCGCCAGCAGCGCGCCCCGGCACTGCCGGTCAGAGCCGTGGTAGGCGGGCGCGCCCCGGCCCGGCTGGGCGGCCGGGCGCCCCAGCCGCAGCCACGCGCACTGGTCCGCCAGCGGGCAGCGGCTGCAGTCGGGCCGGGCCGCCGTGCAGACCAGCGCGCCGAGTTCCATCACGCCGACCGACCACCGGGCCGCCTCGCGGCCGTCTGCTGGCAGCAGCGACTCGGCCAGCGCGACTTCCGCCACAGACTGCGCGGGCCGGGGCTGGCCCTGCCCGGACACGAGCCGGGCGAGCACCCGCCGCACGTTGGTGTCGAGCACCGCGTGCCGCTGGCCGAAGGCAAAGCTGGCTACGGCGGCCGCGGTGTAGGAGCCGACGCCCGGCAGCGCCCGCAGGTCGGCGAGCGAGTCAGGGACCTGACCGTCGTGCCGCGCGACCATGAGCTGCGCGCTCGCGTGCAGCCGGACGGCCCGGCGCGGATAGCCGAGCCGGTCCCACTGCCGCACCGCGTCGGCCGGGGTGGCCGCGGCCAGCGCAGGTGGCGCGGGCCAGCGTGCCAGCCAGGCCGCGTGCGCAGGCAGCACCCGGCTCACCGGCGTCTGCTGGAGCATGACCTCGCTGACGAGGACCGACCAGGGTGACGCGTACGGCGCACGCCACGGCAGGTCGCGGGCGCTGCGCGCATACCACTCCCGCACCGGGGTCGCGTAGGCACTGGTCATGACCGCCCGATCGTCTCATCGGCACGCACCGTCGCGAAACTGGCGCGCCCCGGCAAAGGGCAGCTTCGGGGCGCGAGAACGCTAACCGTGGCGAGCCGCCGCGCTGCATCGGTGCAGATCAGCCAGGCCGGCGGGTCTTGGCCGTAGTCCGCGCCGGAACTCTTGCATACTCATCGTATGGGCATGACTACGCTCGGTAACAGGGCGCCCGAGCGACCCGCTGCCTCAACGTACTGGCGCCGCCGGTTCGTCGCGCTGGTGATCGGACTATCCGTCCTGGCTCTCGTCACGTGGGCGCTATCGGGCGCCATGGGCGGCTCGGCGCCGGCCGCCGACAGCGCCGCGACCAAGTCGGTGCACGGCACGCTGCCGTCACCCAGCGCACATCCCAGCGCGCACACGCAACCGACCGCCGGCAGTCAGGCGGCCGGCACACGGCACCAGAGCGGCTCGGTGCCGGGCGCGACCGCGCCGCGACCTTGTCCAGCGGCCAGCGTCGTCCTCAGCGTCGACTCCAGCCAGGGGAGCTACTCGGTGCGGCAGTCGCCTGAGTTCGCCGTGAACGTCGTGTCGGTGGCGAGCCAGACGTGCGCCTTCAACATCGGCGCCAAGCACGTATGGCTGCAGATATCCGCGGGGCCAGTGCGGATCTGGAGTTCGGCCGAGTGCGCGGAAGGCGAGGCCTCGGCCGTGGTGTACCTGCGGCGCGGCGTGCCGACGGTCGTACCGATCGGCTGGAACGGTCAGATATCGGGTCCCGGCTGCCCCGGCCCTGGCACCAGGGCAGCCGCAGGCAGCTATACGGCGATGGCCTCGGACGGCTCGGCGAGCAGCAACACGCTGGAGTTCCGGATCGGCTAGCTGGCCTCAGGGATAGTTGTCGACCAGCGCCGACTCGGCCAGCCTGGAGAGCCCCTCGCGCACCCTGGATGCCAGGCCGGCGTCGACTCCGGGTGTCTCCCGCAGGTCCTGCACGCTTGCGGAAAGGATCTTCTGCAGGCCGCCGAACCGGTCCACGATGCTGGTGATTGCCGCGACCGGCAGCCGGGGTACCCGGCCGAGGATCCGGTATCCGCGGGCGCTGACCGGCTGATCGAGGTGGTCGGCCAGGCCGGGCCGGACGGCCGCAGCCACTGCCTGCATGTCCAGCAGCTCGTCCGCGCTGAGGCTCGCGAGCCGGTCGGCGCACTGGCCTGCGCCGGCGCCCGTACCGGGCTCCGGCTGGGCCAGCCGGTCATCGGATGGGCCTGCGCCGGCGGCGAGCGCGACTGGCGCGTAGTCCCGCAGGAACAGCCAGCGCTCCTGGCTGCTGCCCGCCGTCAGCTCGTCGAGCTGGAGCCGGAGCAGTCCCGCGTCGGTGCCCAGCTCCACCATGAATCCGGCGATCTCGTCGGCGATCCGGCTGGTCATCTCCAGCCGCTGCGCCACGGCGGCGACGTCCCGCAGCGTGGCGCGGTCCTCGATCTCCAGCGCCGACAGCGTCGCGGTGGCCTGATCTTGGCGCCACTTGTACCGCTCCAGCGTGCCGAGCGCCTGATGCGCGCGGGTGAGCAGCGCGGCGGAGTCCTCCAGCACATAGCGGTCGCCATCGGCGTAGACGGCGATCACGCGCATCGACTTGCTGACGGTGATCACCGGCAAGCCGGACTGGCGCGCCACCCGCTCCGCGGTGCGGTGCCTGGTGCCGGATTCGGTGGTGGGCAGGCTCGGGTCGGGCACGAGCTGCACGCCGGCCCGCAGGATCGTGCCGCCGTCCCCATCGAGCACGATCGCGCCATCCATCTTGGCCAGCTCGCGCAGCCTGGTCGCGGAGAACTCCGCGCTGAGCTCGAAGCCGCCCGAGCAGATCTCCTGCACCGCCGGGTCGTAGCCGAGCACGATGAGCGCCCCGGTGTTACCGCGGACGATGCGCTCCAGGCCGTCGCGCAGCTCCGTCCCCGGCGCGACCACCGCAAGCGCGGACCGCCGCCGCTCATCCCGTACGTCGCTCACCGCCAGCACCTGCCTACCGCACGTTGGCCGGACTGCGAGTCTAACCGCCGTCGCTCACTGCTGCCGGTCAGCCGCCCATGGCCGCGGCGATCGCGGCCCGGATGTCCGCAGCCTCCCGGATCTCCAGCTGCGAGCCCGGCGCGCTGGCCGCAGCCAGCAGATCAGAGCCGGCCGGCACGATCGCCCGCCTGAAACCCATCCGCTCGGCCTCGGCGACCCGCCGCTGTATCCCCGCCACCCGCCGGATCTCGCCCGCGAGCCCGACCTCGCCGATGGCGACGAGGTCGCCGGGGATGCTGACGTTGCTGCGCGCACTCGCGATCGCGAGTCCCACCGCCAGGTCGACGGATGGCTCGGTCAGCCGGACCCCGCCGACGGTGGCCGCGTAGACGTCGTACCGCGCGATGCCGAGGTGCGCGCGCCGCTGCAGCACCGCGATCAGCATCCCGACCCTGGCCGAGTCCAGCCCGGACGTGACCCGGCGGGGCTCCGCCGTGACCTCGCAGACCAGCGTCTGTACCTCCGCGACCAGCGGCCGCCGGCCTTCCAGCGTGACCGTGACGCAGGTGCCAGGCACCGGGTCGTGCCGCTGGGAGAGGAACAGGCCGCTCGGATCGGGCAGGCCGATCAGCCCGAACTCGCCGAGCTCGAAGCAGCCCACCTCGTCGGTGGGGCCGAACCGGTTCTTCACGGCCCGGACCATGCGCAGCTGGCCGCGCGCGTCGCCCTCGAAGTGCAGCACGACGTCCACGAGGTGCTCGAGCGTGCGCGGACCGGCCACCGAGCCGTCCTTGGTCACGTGCCCGACCAGCATGGTCGACAGGCTGCGCTGCTTGGCCAGGGCGGTGAGCGCGGCGGTGATCTCCCGCACCTGGGTGACCCCGCCGGGTACGCCGTCTATCCCGGCCGCGCTGATCGTCTGCACCGAATCGACAATGAGCAGGCGCGGCTCCACTGCCTGCACGTGGCCGAGCAGCGCGCCGAAGTCGGTCTCCGCGGCGAGGTAGAGCGCGTCGCTCACCGCGCCGATCCGGTCGGCCCGGAGCCTGACCTGGGCGGCGGATTCCTCGCCGGTGACGTACAGGACCCGGCCGTGCGCCGCTGCCAGCGCGCCTGCCTCCAGCAACAGGGTGGACTTGCCGACCCCTGGCTCCCCGGCCAGCAGCACGACCGCGCCCGGCACCAGGCCGCCGCCCAGCACCCGGTCGAGCTCGTCCATCCCGGTCGGGCGGGCCCTGGCCGCGGCGGCGTCGACACGGCCGATCGGCACCGCGGCCGAGATCGGGGAGACGGCCTTGAGCTGGGCGCGGGCGCCGGGCCTGGGCAGCGCGTCGGCGGCTGGCAGGGCTTCGGCGACCGTGCCCCACGCCGCGCAGTCACCGCACCGGCCGGCCCACTTGCTGGTCCGCCAGCCGCACTCGGCGCATTCGTACTGGACGGCCGCCGTCTTCGCCATGCCCGCACCGTACCTGGCCCCGCCGACAGTCAGGTGTCCGACACGAGCACGCCGGGGAGACCGGCATAAGCTGGCAGTACGAGCAGCCAGAAGGAGCCACGATTGCGCAGGTCACGACCGTGACAGGCATTCAGGTCGCGCTCTCGACCGCGTCTGTGTTCCCCGAACGGGCACCGGATGCGTTCGAGACTGCCGCGCGCCTCGGCTACGACGCGATCGAGATCATGGTGACCGCCGACCCGGTCAGCCAGGACGCCGAAGTGCTGCGCAGGCTCTCGGAGTACCACGGCATCCCGGTGGTCGCGGTGCACGCGCCGAACCTGCTGATCACCCAGCGGGTCTGGGGCCGCGACCCCTGGGGCAAGCTGGAGAAGTCCCGCGAGCTGGCCGACGCCCTCGGCGCGAAGGTCGTGGTCGTGCACCCGCCGTTCCGCTGGCAGCGCGAGTACGCGCGCGAGTTCGAGGAGGGCATCGCCCGGCTGACGCCGCAGGGCGACGTCGCGTTCGCGGTGGAGAACCTCTACCCGCTGCTGCGCGGGGAGACGGAAGTGGGCGCGTACGCCCCGCACTGGAACCCGGTCGAGATGGACGTGCCGCACGCCACCCTCGACGTGTCGCACGCCGCGGTCTCAGACTCCGACGTGCTGGCGATGGCCAAGCAGCTCGGCCCGCGGCTCACGCACGTGCACCTGGGCGACGGCACCAAGCCAGGGCTGCCGGACGAGCACCTGGTGCCCGGCCGCGGCACCCAGCCGTGCGCGGAACTGCTCGGCTGGCTCGGTTCGGTCGGCTACGAGGGCATCGTCGTGCTCGAGGTCAGCACGCACCGCGCGCCGACGCTCGACGACCGGCGGGCTGACCTGGCCGAGTCGCTGGAGTTCGCCCGGCGGCACCTGGCCGGCGGCGAGCCGGCCGGCGCGGCCAGATCCGGGCGACCCCGTGCTGGCAGCGACAGTGCTGGCAGCGACAGCTAGGCTCGTGCGCCGCCGCTGGTCGTCAGGGACGTGCCCGGGCAGAGCTGCCTAGGCCTGCTCCAGGATCAGCGTCACCGGCCCGTCATTGACGAGTGCCACCTGCATGTCGGCGCCGAAGACGCCGGTCTGGACGCTGCCGCCAAGCGCGCGCAGCGCCGCCGCGAACGCGGTCACCAGCGGCTCGGCCACCGACCCTGGCGCCGCGGCCGACCAGCTCGGCCGGCGCCCCTTGGCGGTGTCCGCGTACAGCGTGAACTGGCTGACGACCAGCAGCGGCGCGCCGGTGTCGGCGCAGGACAGCTCCCCGGCCAGGATGCGCAGGTAGTACACCTTGCGGGCGAGCGCGGCCGCCGTCTGCTCGGTGTCGGAGTGGGTCACGCCGACCAGCACGAGCAGGCCGGGCGCCGGGAGCTCGCCGGCCACCCGGCCGTCCACGGTTACGGCGGCTGACCTGGCCCGCTGGACGACGGCTCGCACGAGAGGGATTCTCGCACGCGCGGCCGGGCGGGCCTGGCCTAGGCGAGCACGGGCGAAAACGGCCGACATAGACTGCGGTAGCAACGCGGCGCGGCGCGCCAGATCGGCTGCCGCGCCCTCGTGCATCCGCATCACCGAAGAAGGGCAGTGCTCCGGTCATGACAGCTGACAGTGCCGCCAAGGACAGTGCCGCTAAGGACAGTGCCGCCAGCAACGGCAACGCAGCCAAGATCGCGCGGTCCGCGACCCTGATAACCGTGGCGCCGACGGGGGCCGAGCTGGAGAAGGCAGCCGTTCCCGCCCTGCCCGTGACGCTGGACGAGCTCGTCACGACGGCCAAGGAATGCGCGGCGGCCGGCGCTGCCCAGATCCACATCCACATCCGGGGCGCGGACGCGAAGCCCACCCTGGACCTCGGCAGGCTCAAGGACACCGTGCACGCGGTCCGGGCGGCGACCGACCTGATCGTCCAGCTGTCCACCGGCGGCGCCGTGACCGACCCGTATCGCCCGCCGGCTCGCCGTACTGGACGCGCGGCCGGACGGGTGCTCGCTGACCTGCGGAACCGTGAACTTCGGCGACGATGTCTTCATGAACCCGTGGGGGTTCATGAAGGAGCTGTACGCCAAGACGCAGGAGTACGGCGTCGTGCCCGAGTTCGAGCTGTTCGACTTCGGGCACATCGCCGCGCTGCACCGGCTGCTGGCTGAGCTCGGGCCGCCGGCGGGCGGGCACGTGCACTGCGACCTGGTGATGGGCGTGCCCGGCGGCATGCCGGGCGACGCGGCCACGCTGGTGCAGGCGGTCTCGGCGCTGCCGGCCGGCGCGACCTGGTCGGCGACCGGAATCGGACGGACCACGTTGCCGGTGCTGCTCGCGGCGATGGCGGCCGGCGGGCACCTGCGGGTGGGCATGGAGGACACGGTGACGTTCGCCCGCGGCCGGGCGGTCACCTCGAACGCCGAGCTGGTCGAGCGGGCCGCGGCGGTGGCCGCACTGGCCCAGCGGCCGGCGATGTCCCCGGCCGACGCGCGCGCGCTGCTCGGGGTGCCCGATCACCGCGGCTAACCCGGTCCTGGCGGAGGTCGTCAGGTCGGGGTTCACCGAGTCCAGGCACCGGGGTACGGCCGTCGCCCTGGCCGCGGACGGCAGCGTCCTGCTGGCCGCCGGCGCGGTCGACGTGCCGGTGTTCCCCAGGTCCTCGAACAAGCCGATCCAGGCCGCGGCCATGGTCCGGCTCGGCCTCGGGCTGGAGGGCAAGCTGCTCGCGCTCGCTGCGGCGAGCCACTCCGGCGAGGACTACCACGTGACCGGCGCCCGCGAGATCCTGGCCGGCGCGGGCCTGACCGAGGACGCGCTGCAGTGCCCGCCGGACCTGCCGCTGGACGAGGACGCCCGCCGGGCGCACATCCTGGCCGGCGGTGTCGCCGACCGGGTGCACATGAACTGCAGCGGCAAGCACGCGGCGATGCTCGCCACCTGCGTGGTCAACGGCTGGCCGACCGCGACCTACACCGATCCCGACCATCCGCTCCAGGTTCAGCTAGGGAACGAGCTGTCGCGCCTGGCTGGCGAGCCGCTGGCCGCGGTCGGAGTGGACGGGTGCGGCGCGCCGCTGTTCGCCATCTCGGTGCTCGGCCTGGCTCGCGCGTTCCGGGCGGTGGTCACGGCCGCCGACGGCACGCCCGAGCGCAAGGTCGCGGACGCGATGCGGGCCTACCCCGAGTGGACCTCCGGCACGACCCGGTCGGAGCGGCTGCTGATGGACGCGGTGCCCGGCTTGCTGCTGAAGGGCGGCGCCGAGGGCGTGGACGGCTTCGCGCTGGCTGACGGCCGGGCCGGCGGCCTCAAGATCGAGGACGGGGCCGGGCGCGGCCGGGTGCCGGTGACCGTCGCGATCCTGCGCGCGCTCGGGGCCGAGAGCGAGCCCGGCGCCGACACCGCGAAGCTGGCCGAGCTTGCTAACACCCCGGTCCTCGGCGGTGGCCGCGTGGTCGGCGCCGTCCGGGCGATCTGGCCGGTCAGCTAGCCGGCCCGCCGCCCGTGGCAGCGCCGTTGGCCCCGTTCCCAGCCGTTAACCGGTGCGTGCTAGCTGGGCGCTTGCATTTGCAAGCACCTGGTGCGAGACTGAGGTCATGAGTCCGGTGAACGTCAGCGCCATCGGCTGCCTACATCCGGGAACAGCGCGAGCAGGCGAAGATCTCGCTCCGCCAGCTCGCCCAGTCCGCTGGCATCTCGAACCCGTACCTCAGTCAGATCGAGCGCGGCCTGCGGCGGCCGAGCGCGGACATCCTGCAGCAGATCGCCAAGGGCCTGCGGATCTCGGCCGAGGCTCTCTACGTGCAGGCCGGGCTGCTGGAGGACCGGCCGCCAGGCTCGGTCGTGCGCGAGGCCGTGCTGACCGACGAGGAACTCACCGAGCGGCAGAAGCAGATGCTGATCGAGATCTACGAGTCGTTCCGCAAGGAAACGCTGATGGCCAAGGCCGGGACGGCCGAGCGTCGCGGACGATCAGACCAGGCTGGACCCGGACGAGGCCGGCCTGGTCTGGCCGCACGACCGCAGCCCGGCCGCGGCCATCACCGCGCGGGCCCGGCTGGCCCTGACGGCGTCCGCGGCGGCCGGGGACGAGGACCCGAGGGACGCCTGGTCCTGGACGGCGGGGCAGGATCTGGCGGCAGGCGAGGACGGCTTCACGGCCGCGGCCGGCCCCGGTCAGTCCCGCCTGACGCTGGCCATGAGGCCGGTGACCAGCCCGAAGACGAATCCGGCGGCGGCGCCCATCCGGTCCCGCCAGGGCCGGGCACCGGGTAGCGTTGAGCCGTGTTCGATTTCGCGGGCTGGGGCCCGGTTCAATACTTTTTCTACGCGCTCATCGTCGTGGGATTCGTGATCGAGGCGTGGGCATTCATAGACGCGCTGCGGCACCCCGCGAACGCCTACGTGGCAGCCAGCAAGCAGACCAAGCCGCTCTGGCTGATCATCCTGGGCGTCGCGCTGCTCATCGGGATCGGCGGCGTGACCCAGCAGATCGGCCTGTTCAACAGCGTCCTGGCCCTGCCGATCATCGCGTTCGTGGCGGCGGCGATCTACCTGGTCGACGTCCGGCCGAAGCTGCGGACCGTCCGGTCTAACTCCGGCACCAGGCAGGGGCCCTACGGACCCTGGTAGCGAGCGCTACGCTCGGGCCCATGACGGAAACGCAGTGGCGCACCCACCGGCTCGAGCTCGACGACCAGTCCCTGCGGGACTGGGACGCGACGGTCCTGGCGGTCACCGAGGACGGCATCGTCCTGGACCGGTCCGCCTTCTACCCCGGCGGGGGCGGCCAGCCGCCGGACGAGGGCGTGCTGCTGTGGGGCGGCATCCAGACCCGGATCGCCGGCGTGCGCAAGGGCGATGACCTCTACCTGATCCCGGCGGACGGCGATCCGGTCCCGTCGCCGGGCACGCCGGTTCGCGGCGCGGTCGAGGACGCCCGCCGGACCGCGCTGATGCGCACGCACTCGGGCCTGCACGTGCTGTGCGGGGTCGTGTTCCGCGACTATGGCTCGCTGGTGACTGGCGGCAACATGGAGCCGCTGACGGCCCGGATGGACTTTGACCTGCCCGAACTGCCGGAGGGGTTCAGGGACGCGGTGGAGGGCGCGTGCAACGCGGAGGTCGCCGCCGACCGGCGGATCGACGTCCGGGTGCTGCCGCGGGCCGAGGCGTTCGCCCTGCCCGACATCATCCGGACGGCGACCAACCTCGTCCCGCCGGAGGTCGAGGAGGTCCGCATCATCGACATCGTCGGGCTGGACCAGCAGGCCGACGGCGGCACGCACGTCGCGAGCACCAGCCAGATCGGCAAGATCGAGGTCGTCAAGATCGAGAACAAGGGGCGCGGGTTCCGCCGGCTGCGGATCAGGATCGTCGACTAGCTGCGCGCTGAAATGCTCCGGGCGCGCCGGACATGTATCCGGTGTCGAAAGGAGCACTAGTGCCATCACCCCCCGATGCACCCGCGGTGCGCCGGCAGCGCCGTTTTGATGACCTGTACGCGGCCAATCAGCAGGCGATACTCGGCTACCTGCTGCGGCGTACCGATAGCACCGACGACGCGGCCGACGTCTTCGCTGAGACGTTTCTGACCGCGTGGCGCCGGCTGGACGATATCCCGCCGGGCCCGCAGGCCCGGTTGTGGCTCTACGGCGCGGCCCGGCGGACCCTGGCCAACTTCCGGCGGGGCGCGCGCCGCCGGCTCGCGCTGGCCGACCGGCTTCGGTCCGACCTTGCGCTCAGCTATCAGCCCGCCGAGCCCGCGGGCCAGTTCACGGCCATCGCGGCGGCGTTCCGGCGGCTGCCAGAGCCCGACCGGGAGTTGCTGGCCCTGGTCGCCTGGGAGGGCCTGGACCCCGGCCAGATCTCGGCCGTCCTCGGCTGCTCCCGCAACGCGGTCCGCATCCGCTTGCACCGGGCCAGGCGCAAGCTCGTGGCCGAGCTTGGCCCTGGCGCCCGCCTGACCTCTGACGCACGGGCCCGGGACCAGCTCGTGGCCGAGCTTGGCCCCGGCGCCCGCCTGACCTCTGACGCACCGGCCCGCGCTTTCGCGGCGAACGGAGACTTGTCATGAACCCCGTCACCCAGATCTCCCCGGTCAGCGACGCGGACGTGCCGCGGCTGGCCGGCGCAAACCCTCGCCGACCTCGGCCGGCACATCACCAGCACGCCGGCCGTGGGCGCCCGGCGGTGCCCGCAGGCGCCGGAGCCGGGCCAGGACGCGGCTGGTCGTCGGTGTGCCGGTGGCGGCGGCGCTAGCGGTGGGCGGCCTGATCGTCACCGCGCTCGGCGCCCCCGGCCAGCGGGTCGGGCCGGTCAGCGTGGGTGCGCCGCCCGCCCAGGCGGCGGTCATGACCGTCACCAAGCACGGCGGCTACCTCGACGTGATCGTGAAGAACCCGCTGGCCGACGCCCGTAAGTTCCGGGCCGAGTTCGCCAAGTACGGGCTGGACATCTCGCTGACGCTGGTGCCAGCGTCGCCGTCCCTGGTGGGGACGCTGGTGTACTCGGACGGGAGCGCCGCGATCAAGCCGATCACGGCGGTCGGCCGGTGCTACACCGGCGGCGGCGGGGCCGCGTGCCCGGTCGGGGTCCGGGTGCCGCTGAACTTCAGCGGCCACGCGGACCTGACGTTCGGCCGCGCGGCCCGCCCCGGCGAGCGGTACGAGACCACGGCGGCGGCGAACGCACCGGGTGAGCTCCTGCACGGCCTGACCTACGCCGGGCAGACGGTGCGCGCGGTGCTGGCGATGCTGGCGGCGCGGCACGTCGCGGTGCCGCACTACCTGGTGTCGCTGAACTGCGAGAACGTCGGCCGCGCCACGGCTCCGGGCGACTGGTACGTGACCGACGCCGACCCGTGGGCGCCAGGCGCGGTGCAGCTGTGGGTGAGCAAGTCCTGGCCCGCCAAACTGTGCACCAGCGGGCCGCAGCCGGGGCCGTCCCCGCAGCCGACGGCGACCAGCAGATAGCACGGCAGCCTGGGAACGGGGCCGTCGCCGGTCCGCCGGGGGCGGCCCCGTTACCGCAGCGGCAGGATGAGCAGCAGCGCGGGAATCCCGACCGCGCCTGCCGCGGCCAGCCCGGCGAGGACGCGGGCGGCCGGGCAGAGGCCAGGGGCCGGGCGCAGGATCCGGATCACCCGCGCGGTCACGTCGCCGTCAGCCGCGTCGATCGCGGCCAGCGCGCCGGAAGGGACACCGCCACCGCCGGCCGCGCCCACCCGCAGCAGAGCGGTGGCGAGCTCGCGGGCGGGCCGGGTCTGCAGCGCCCGGTCGTCGGCGTGCATCTCGATCAGCAGAGCCACGGCACGCTGGGCCTTCCGGGCCACCGCGGCCCAGCGGAACGCGCGCAGCAGCGCCGCGAACGGCAGCAGCACGAGGTCGTGCCGCTCCCGCAGGTGTGCCCGCTCGTGCGCCAGCACCGCGGCCAGCTCGTGGTCGTCCAGCAGCGCCAGGGTCCCCGCGCTGACCACGATCGCCGAGCGCAGGCCGGGCAGGCAGTAGGCGGTCGCCGCCGGGTGATCAACCACCAGCGCGCCTGGCACCTTCGGGTCGCCGTGCGCCAGCAGGTTCAGCAGGACCCGCTGCCGCTGCCTGGCCCGCAGCGCGGCGGCGGACGCGGCCACCAGGATCCAGCACAGCACGGCCAGCAGGGCGAGCCCGGCGGCGAGGCAGAGCACCTGGAAGGCCGCGAGCGCGCTGAGGCCGGGGTGCGCCGGCCAGCGGCCGGCGATGCCCGCGACCCGCCGGAGCGCCGCGGTCGCCACGCCGGTGCTGTAGCCGGCCGTCCCAATGCCGAGCAGCGTGCCGACTGCCGCCAGCCCCCAGCCCAGCCCGATGCCCTGCCAGAGCAGGATGCCGGCGGCGGGTGAGCGGCGCGGCCAGCGGGCGTGGGCGAGCACGCTGGCAGAAAGAACGCAACCAGTTGCGACCGCGGCGAGGATGAGGACTGCGGCGGACACAGCTAGCCCCCGGCGGCCTCGCCGAGTGCCCCGAGCGCGCGCAGTAGAGCATCAGCCTCGGTGCCGCTGACGCTGCGGGCGAACCTGGCAAGTGCTGCCTGGCGGTCACCCGTCTGGTCCAGCGCGCTCAGCATGAGCTCGGTCACGTACGCTTCCCTGCTCTCGGCAGCCCGGTAGTGCCAGGCCCGGCCGCTGCGCTCGCGCCGGGCGAAGCCCTTCTTGGCGAGGCGGTCGAGCACAGTCATTACCGTCGTGTGGGCTAGGTCCCTATCTGTCAGCAGGCCGCTCACCTCGCGCACGCTCAGCGGGTTCGCGGCCTCCCAGAGCACGTCCATGATGGCACGCTCTAGCTCTCCGAGGCGGTTCACAGCCCAATTCTAACCTGAGATGAATCTGCCGAGCAGGGCAGGACTGGCGGGTGCTGCCGTGCCAGCGGGCTAGGTCCGCAAGGCCGCCGCGATCGCGCGGCCGAGGGCCCTGGCGACCGGCGGCGGGAACGCGTTGCCCACCTGGCGGTAGGCAGCCCGTCTTCCAATCGGCAGATCAGCATCAGGAGACTTGCGGATTCGCTTAGCAGTAGCCATTGAAATTGGCTAGACGCGGCAGGCATGCGATTGCGACTGGCAGCGCTTCAGTCAATGGTAGATCTAGCTACTTTCTATACGGTCTAGTCTTCATTTGTGGCAGCACCGAAGTTCGCTCTTGGCCTGCTCGGCTGGAAGCCCAGCGGCGGCAGAAACAAGCTTGGGTGGCAGCAGGTCCCAAACCAGGCCGACATCGATAATCGTGAGAGCCTGCAACTCGGCGCAGCCATGCTTGAGGCGCTATGTGCACATACCGGAGCTGAGCTGCCTTCGCCTCATCCAAGCCCCGGTGGCTTGCTAGAGGAGGCAGTTCGTGGTGATCTGGCGCAAGAGTTGGAGATCCGCGATAACTCACGCCAGTGGACCGCGCGGCGCGGTGCTCTGATTACCGACTACAGCCAGTACGTCCACCTGCTGCACCTCAACCAGCTGGTAGTTGACAACCCGACGCTGTCGGTGACGATCGGCCAGGACTATCTCATCAAGCCTGACGTTGTGATCGGCCTCGATGGTGTGCCCACTGTCAACGGCCTGCCACTGCTCCACGCAGCGGTCTCCTGCAAGTGGACTATCCGCTCGGACCGAGTCCAGAACATCCGGCATGAAAATAACCAGATGGTGCGTCACCGGCGTGGCCGAACTCCTCATCTGGTGGCCGTCACGGCGGAACCACTGCCAAGCCGTCTCGCCGCAATCGCCCGCGGGACCGGCGAAGTGGACGCGGTCTATCACATCGCGTTCGACGAACTCCAAGCGGCCGTCCAGGCCTCGAATAACATTGGTCAACAGGCCGCTTGGGCGGAGATTACCGGCCAAGGGCGGTTGCTCGACTACAACCTGCTGGGCGAACATCTCGCGCGGTGGTAGCACGTACGAGTCGCTTATGGGATTGGTGCCTACTTGCCGGCTACCTTCCGAATCATGGCTGACTCAATTGACCGGCGAACATATCACAAGCCATCCAGGCCGAAGAGGCCAGGCGAAGATCGCGAGTTACGAAGGGTTCAGCTCGCGCGGACTAGGCGGAGCGGCTTAGATCGTGCTCCGTCGAGCGCTGCCTTAATCTGAAGTCCGATTGCTTGTGCGACGGGTGGCGGGAACGCGTTGCCGATTTGGCGGTATCGGGCAGTCTTGCGCCCTCTAAATACCCAGTCTGAATCGAAGCCCTGGATGAGGGCTACCATCTCACAGGTGAGGCGTGGCACATAGTCATCGGGTGCATCCGCGGGGGGCGCATCCTCAGCGATGCTGCGGCCTTCCACCCCGAGCCGGAGCCAATCTGCCCTTGCACGGGTCGGCCCAAGATCAGGGCCGCCATGTTTGCGCGAACCCCCGACGATCGTCGGCGCTATGCTGTTGGCTCCCTTGGCCCATGCTTTGGCACCGCGCCAGCCGTTGGCTGCCATTAACGGATAGAGGACCTCACCGACCGTGGAGGGACGCTCGTTGGGGTCGGCCAGGTGAAATGCGCAGCGTACCGGCGTTTGATCGCCACAAGCACGAACCTCGGTCGCAGTTGCGGTACGCCGTACTCACAAGCGTTGAGCACCTGCCAATAGATCTCGTAGCCTAGACCCTCAAGCTCGTTGATGACGCCTTGCCGGTAGTCGCCGAATTTGCGCTCAGCTAGCCCCTTGACGTTCTCCAACATCACGGCCGCCGGTCCGGCCTCGCGTACCAGGCGAAGCGCCTCGGGGAACAGGTCGCGCTCGTCGGCAGCACCTAGTTGGCCGCCAGCCACGGAGAACGGCGGGCACGGAACTCCACCCGCCAGCAGATCCACGCCGTGATATTGCGCGCCGTCTACGCGCCGGACATCACGTTGCTCCACGTTCCAGTGGGGGCGGTTGAAAGTCAACGTCTCGACCGCATCCGGGTCGATCTCAACCGCTACTGCGTGGTCAAATCCAGCGAGTTCCAGACCGCGCGACTGGCCGCCAGCACCAGCACAGATCTCAAGACACGTCAGTTCTGACACGTCCTCGCTCCTCGCAGCATCGGGCGGAAGGTTCGACTGCTCGAACAGGTGTGCGATGCCGATCCTGGCACAATTTCACCTTCAAGACCAGCCGACACGACGGCCACAGGATGCAGAGTAGTGGGTCCTTGCGCCACTGGAGGACCGAAGCGAGGGCAAGAGGTCACCGCGGATTGTCAGTCCGTCATGCTCTGATATGCGTGACGTGTACTTAAGTTCCGGAAGGGAAGCGATATGTTCCCGGCATCGTCGCTGCCTGGCAGTGTCCAGATCCCTGGCGCCGCCACATTCTGGATGCCGAAACCGCAGGACATCAACGAGGAGGGAATCAGTTTCTTCCGCGGAACCTGGCTGATCAAGGAAGTTACCGTTAGCGAGACCCGGCGGTTGGCGAAACAGGAGCGCGCCGTCGCTGAAGTCGTCGGCAATTTGGCCGCTACATCCGAGGACTTCGATCGCCTGGCTCATGCCGCAGAGGATGGCTACGAAGGCTACACACTGAATGCAGATGAGCGAACTGCGCTTGATAGCTTCGTGTCTGACGACGGAGGCGCAGCGCTTGCCTCCTTAGAACTCGGAGTGGCCGGCCTGGTTTACGCGCTTGCAACTGTGCGGATCGTTCCGGCTGCAAGTTGCCGTGGGCATCCGGGAGACCGGGCCTGGTCAAAAAGGCCAGTTGTGCTGTTCGCGACGACCGAGTATCGCGCGAAGGCGTTGCAGCCTCTGGTCGAGGCAACTGGCTGCCGCTTCGCCGTGGACGATTCTCGCCCCGAGCTGCTGGCTGTGTGTGGCCGTTCGATCCTCGACACGATGGCGTTAACCGACGCAGTGTTGGGAAGCCGCGAGACCTTCGTGCAGCGAAGGTGGCGAGGCCATCTATGAGCGCTACTGCACGCAAATGCGCGGCCGACGCGTATTCGGTACTGCTAATGGCAGCGTCGCTGTGCTGATCCACTCGTCAGTGGCGGATAGACAGTGCGCACTCCGTAGAGGTGTGGCTGGCTGCCCTCTTGGACTCGGCCACGCTAGCGTGCACTCGTGAGCGTGCCGCGGATCGGGGTCAGCGTTGACCTGGTCATCCTCACGATCCGCGACGGCCAGCTGAGCACGCTGGTCTGGCGACGCGACTCCGAGCCGTACCCCGAGATGGTCGCGCTGCCCGGCGGGTTCGTCCGGCTGGACGAGGACCTGCCCGCGGCGGCCGCCCGGGTGCTGGCCGAGCGGGCCGGGCTGCCCGGCACCGCCAGGCACCTGGAGCAGTTGCGCACGTACGGCTACCCGGACCGCGATCCGACCAGGCGGGCAGTCTCGGTCGCCTACCTGGCCCTGGCGCCGGACCTGCCCGCGCCGGAGCAGCCGCAGATGAGCTGGCGGCCGGTCAGCGCGCTCGGGCAGATGGCCTTCGATCACGAGCGCATCCTGCACGACGGCGTGGAGCGGGCCAGGTCCAAGCTGGAGTACACCGCCCTCGGCGCCGCGTTCTGCCGGGAGGAGTTCACGGTCGCCGACCTGCGCCGGGTCTATGAGATCGTCTGGGGCACCGCGCTGGACCCGCGCAACTTCCACCGGAAGGTGACCGGGGCGGAGCGGTTCCTGGTCGAGACCGGAGCGGTGACCTCGTCCGGCGGCGGGCGGCCGGCCCAGCTGTACCGGCGCGGCGGCGCTGTCCTGCTGCATCCGCCCATGCTGCGGCCCCGATAACCTGAGGACAGGGCAGGATTCGCCGCATTCCGGCTGCGGCCCGAGCGAACTCAGGAGGACAACGGTGTCCGACCAGTCACCCCGGTTCCGGCAGGTACTCGACCAGTTCGCTGGCTACAAGCCAGGGAAGGCGCCCGCCGCCGCGGCGGGCAAGTCGTTCAAGCTCTCAGCCAACGAGTCGCCGCACGACCCGCTGCCGTCGGTGCAGGCGGTCCTGGCTAACGCCGCCGCGTATATCAACCTGTACCCGGACAACCACGCCGGCCAGCTCACCGACGCGCTGGCGGAGCGGTTCGCAGTGCCCGCCGCGCACGTCGCGGTGGGCTGCGGCTCGGTCGGGATCGCCCAGCAGCTGCTCGAAGCCGTCGGCGAGCCCGGCGCCGAGGTGCTGTTCGCGTGGCGTTCCTTCGAGGCCTACCCGTACCTGACCCAGCTGGCCGGCGCCGAGGCGATCACGGTGCCGCTGACCGACCAGGCGCACGACCTGGACGCGATGGCCGCGGCCATCACCGGCCGGACCCGGCTCGATCTTCGTCTGCAACCCGAACAACCCGACCGGCACGGTCGTGCGGCGGGCCGAGCTGGCGGAGTTCCTCGGCCGGGTGCCAGAAGACTGCCTGGTGGTGCTCGACGAGGCCTACGTCCAGTACATCCGCGATCCGGACGTCCCCGACGGCGTGGCCCTCTACCGGGACCGGCCGAACGTCGCCGTGCTGCGGACGTTCTCCAAGGCCTACGGACTGGCCGGGCTGCGGGTCGGCTTCCTGATCGCGCACGAGCCGGTAGCGCAGGCGGTGCGCAAGACGATGCTGCCGTTCGCCGTCAACTCGCTCGCCCAGGCCGCCGCCGTCGCGTCGCTAGCGGCCGAGTCGCAGCTGCTGGAGCGCGTCGAGAGCGTGGTGAAGGAGCGCGACCGGGTGCGGCACGAGCTGCTGGGGCAGGGCTGGACCGTGCCCCCCACCGAGGCCAACTTCGTCTGGCTGCCGCTCGGCGACCTGACCGAGGAGTTCGGCGCCGGCTGCGATCAGGCCAGCGTCAGCGTCCGCCCGTACCCGCCCGACGGCGTCCGGGTCACGATCGGGGACGCGGAGGCCAACGACGCGTTCCTCGCGGTCGCGCGTACGTTCGGCCAGCGCCGGTAGGGCGCCGGTGGAACAGCTGGCAGTGCTCACGACCGAGCCGGCGCCGGTCGTGCTGCGCCGGGCGCGGCGGGCGGACGTCGCCGCCATCGTCGGGCTGATCGCCGCCGATCAGCTGGGTGCCACCAGGGATGGAGTGCGCGACCAGGCCGACCTAGACGCGTACGAACGGGCCTTCCAGGCAATCGACGCTGACCCGGCGCACATCCTGATGGTGGCGGACCGCGCAGGCGAGGTGGTCGGCACGATGCAGCTCTCGTTCCTGCCGGGGCTGGCCCGCCGGGGCGCGCTGCGGGCACAGATCGAGGCCGTGCGGGTCGCGGCGAGCACGCGCGGCACCGGCTTGGGCGCGGCGATGATGCAGTGGGCGATCGACGAGGCTCGACGGCGCGACTGCGCCCTGGTCCAGCTGACCTCAGACAAGGCGCGGGCCGACGCCCATCGGTTTTACCAGCGGCTCGGCTTCGTCGCGTCGCACGAAGGCATGAAACTCAAGCTCAGGTGAGGCAGCCCGGATGAAGGTCTACGTCCTGCACGAGAACCCGGAGTGGTACGCGCCGCTGGCGGCGGCGTTCGACCAGGCCAGGGTGCCGCACGAGCAGTGGCTGCTCGGCGAGGCCGTGCTCGACCTCGCGGCCGCGCCGCCGCCGGGCGTGTTCTGGTCCAGGATGAGCGCGTCCTCGCACACCCGCGGGCACCCGTTCGCCAAGGACCAGACCCGCGGCGCGCTGGCCTGGCTGGAGTCGTTCGGCTGCCAGGTGGTCAACGGCCGCCGGGTGCTGGACCTGGAGATGAGCAAGGTCGAGCAGCTCACGGCACTGCGCGCGGCGGGATTCGACGTGCCCAGGACACTGGCCGTGGCGGGCCGCGCGGAACTGACGACTGCGGCGCGGACGCTCCCCGTTCCCTTCATCGCCAAGCACAACCAGGGCGGCAAGGGCCTCGGGGTGCGCCGGTTCGACAGCCACGGGGAGTTCGAGAGCTACCTCGCGGGCTCAGAATACGAGCCGCCCGTGGACGGGATCACGCTGCTGCAGGAGTACCTGGTGGCGACGCAGCCGCGGATCACCAGGGCAGAGATCGTCGGCGGCGAGTTCAGGTACGCGATCACGGCGGACACCGCGCGCGGCGGCTTCCAGCTGTGCCCCGCGGACGCGTGCGCGATCGGCGCCGACGGTCAGCCCGCGGCCGCGGAGCCCAGCCTGTTCGCGCTGCGGGCCGATTTTGACCACCCGGTCATCGGCCGGTACGTCGAGTTCGCCGCCGCGCACGGCATCGGCATCGCCGGCTTTGAGTTCATTGAGACCGTGGACGGGCGCCTGGTCACCTACGACATCAACACGACGACGAACTACAACGCCGAGATCGAGGCGGTCGCGCCCAGGCCCGCGCTGCCGGCCGTCGCGGCCTACCTCGGCGGCTTGCTGGACCGGACTCGCGCGGCCGCGTGAGCGCTGACAAGGGCTCCCGCGGCGCCATCCGCCGGGCTGCATTCGTACGCTGAGACTCGCCGGGGCCGAACTCAGGACATCTAAGGAGACTTCGAATGCGATTCGGGTACTGGATGCCGATCTTCGGCGGCTGGCTGCGCAACGTGACCGATGAGGGCATGCCGGTCTCCTGGCCGTACCTGCGCGATCTGGCGGCGCAGAGCGAGCAGGACGGGTTTGACCTGTCGCTGATCGCCGAGCTGAACCTGAACGACATCAAGGGCCACCGCGCGCCGTCGCTGGACTGCTGGACGCTGGCCCCGGCCGTGGCGGCGGCCACCAGCACCCTGGAGCTGATGCTCGCGGTGCGGCCGAACTACCACTCGCCGTCGCTGACGGCCAAGGCGCTGTCCACCCTCGACGTCATCGCGCCGGGGCGGATCTCGCTCAACGTCGTCTCGTCCTGGTGGAAGGACGAGGCGGCGCAGTACGGCGCGCCGTTCGACGTGCACGACGCGCGATACACGCGCACCCAGGAGTGGCTGGAGGTCATCGCCCGGCTGCTGACCGAGGAGACCGTGACCCACGCCGGCCCGCTCTACCAGCTCGACGGTGCGGTGCTCGAACCGAAGCCGTCCAGGGTGCCGCCGGTGTACATGGGCGGTGAGTCGCCGAAGGCCAAGGAGATCATCTCGGCGCAGGCCGACGCGTACGTCATGCACGGCGACGCGCCCGAGGTGATCGCCGCCAAGGTCGCGGACCTGACCGAGCGGCGGGCGGCGGCAGGCCGCCCGCCGATGACGTTCGGCGTGTCCGGATTCGTGATCTGCCGCGACACCGAGGCCGAGGCGCAGGCCGAGCTGGGCAGGATCCTGGATGTCCGGTCCTCGCCGGAGGCGTACGCGTCCTACCAGGACTTCATCGCCGGGTCGCAGCTGGAGTCGCAGGTGTCACTGGAGGAGTACAGCGTGTCGAACCGCGGCCTGCGCAGCGGCCTGATCGGCACGCCGGACCAGATCACCGACCGGCTCCGCGCCTACGAGCAGGCGGGTATCGGCCTGATGCTGCTGCAGTTCTCGCCGCAGCGAGAGGAAATGGCGCGGTTCGGCCGGGACGTCATCGCCCGCTGGCGATCCTGACCCTGGCCCGGCTGACACCTTCCGTATCTAGCTAAGTCCCCTAATTTCGGCCATAATCCTGATCGGCCGGCAACATAAAATACGGGGACTTTGATGCTGTTCAGTAGGCGCCTGGTTACGTGTGGTGCGGCGATGGCGGTGGCGGCGGGGCTGAGCGTGCCGGCCGTGGCGGCGCGGGCCTCATCGGGACTGATCACGGTGACGTCGGCGAGCAGTCCGGCGAGCAGCGTGGGGGATTTGTCGATCGGGCTGGAAGCCACGTCCACGGTCAGCCCGGCCAGCATCACCGCGATCCTGTACGCGGCGGGGGCCGCGACGCCGGCGCTGACGGTAACCGGGTTCACCCAGACCGGTGGCCCGGCCACGGGCGCGGGCGCCACCACCTGGACGGTCGAGTCCCCGATCCCATCGGGCAGCGGGCCGGGCGAGCTGCCGCTTGGTTCGTACCGGATCGAGGTCAAGGCGGCCGACCAGGGCGGCGACACGACCGATGACGCCGACGCGGGCGTGCTGGCGTACCTGATCCAGCCGACCGTCACGCTCACGGTCAGCCCGGCTGCCTACTCCTACGGCCAGCAGGTGACGATCTCGGGCACCGACACCGGTCTGTACCCGGACGGCTCTGAGCAGCCGGTCGAAGGTCAGCAGATCGAACTCGACAGTCAGCCCTACGCCTCGGCTACCACTGCTCCTGATGGCTCGTTCTCGTTCTCCGCGCAGGCCGGATTCGGTCCGCTAGGCGCCCTGCTCGGCGCGGGATCCGTCCAGGCCTGGGCCGCGCCGGACGCAACGACCGCGCCGGCCTACTCCGACTATGTGCCGATCACGGTCGAGCGGGACCAGGCGCGAATGACCGGGACGCGCACACCGAACGTCGTTAAGTCGGGCGGAATGGTGACGTTCGCCGGGACGGTGAGCTACGAGAACGGGTCCACCTGGCAGCCGCTCACGGGTACCACCGTGAACCTGCAGATCTCATTCGCGCCGCTCGGGGCCGACACCTGGGACGCGACCACCGACCAGTCCGGTCACTACACCTTCACGGTGCGGGCTGATCTGCCCGAGCACTACACGGTGGACGTGGGCAGCAACGGCCTGGATACGACGTGGTTCTACGCTACCGCGGCGAGTTTCACCGTGGTGCCGGTGGACGTGCCGGTCTCGGTTCGGCTCGGCGCGCGCATGACGGGCAGCGGCCGGGTGCAGCTCACCTCGTGCGTGGCCATGAGCAACCCGCGGTCCGAGCCGGTGTATCTGCACGCGGCCGCGCCGTTGCCCACGATGCGCATCCAGTACGCGCGATCGAAGCCTGGCCCGTGGCGCACGCTTGCGACGGCGACACGGCGGGGCGGCGGATGCCGGGTCGTCACCGTCCGGGTCCCTGGCCGCCCGGACTATTACCGGACTGTCACCTTGGCGGATACCGCGTACAAGGCGGGCGCGAGCGCGGCCGTGCGGGCGACGCCGGCTGCGAAGTCGGCCATCACGGCGTTCACGGCCGGCCCGCGCAAGCTCAGGGCGGGCCACCGGGTCAAGGTGACCGGCCGGCTGACCGGGACGGGCACGAAGCCAGGCCAGACCGTCGTGCTCTACTTCAGGCAGGCCGGGTCCGGGCGCTGGCGCGTCCTCGGGCGGGTGAGAATATCCGGCCGCCGCACCTTCTCCGAGTCGGCCCGGCTATACCACAGCGGCGACATCGAGGTCAGGTACGGCGGGGCGGCGTTCACCCGGCCGTGCCGGAGCCGGATCGCGTACATCCGGGTCACCCGCTAGCTGCGGGTGCGCGCTGAGGGCGGCGCGCGGCGTCACAGGGCCGTGCGCCGGTCCAGCTTCTCCAGCACGAGCCGGTATTCGAGCCGCGGGCGGCCCGGGTGCTGCTGCCGGGCCGGCGGCAGCGGCAGGGCCAGGCCCTCGTCCACCAGTGCCCGGAGTTGCCGCCGCGCCGTGCGCGGCGTCACCGACAGCAGCTGGCCAGTCAGCTCGGCGTCGACGACGGGCGAAGCGTCCGCCGCCAGTTTCTGCGCGAGCCGGGACAGCGTCTCCAGCGCGCGGATCCGGCTCAGGCTGTCGGCGGGCCGCGCGGGCCGCGGCTGACCGTCCTGGACCTGCCGGGCGAAGTCGGCCAGACCGGGCAGCTCGCCGGTGTCGTCCGGGCGGGCGGCGCCGGCGGCGCGGCCGCCGCGGCCGCTGGCGGAGTCAGTTCGCTGGGCCGAGCGGCTGAGCGCGAGCCGGGCCTGCGCCTCGGCTTCGTGCTCCGACTGCCCGATCCCGACGGCCACGTCGAGTTCGATCCCGAGCGCGGTCCTGGCGGCAGCTGCGAAGGGCGGGTCACCAGCGGCCGCGAGCGATGCCCTGGTTCCCAGGATCAGGAACGTGTGCTCGCCCGCCTGGGCGACGGCGGCCTGCACCCGCTGCGCCTCCCGGACCAGGAACCGGTGCACGGTGAGCTGCAGGTCCTGGACAGCGTGCCGCGGCGCGGGCCGCCGAGCGCTGGGCCGCAGCGCGGGCACCTCGGCGACCGCGACGGCGAGCTGGGACGCGGCCAGCACATGCTGGCTGGCCAGCAGCGTCGCGACCTGGAGACCGGCCCGGATGGACTGGTCGGTGGGGCGCAGCCGGATCACCGGGACGCCGGCCGCGGCCAGCCGGACGGCTACCGGTTCCATGCACGTGAACGCCACGGTCGTCTGGCCGAGCCGCCACAGCCGCTCGTGGAACGACGCGACGGCCGCCGCGCCCGCGGTCTGCTCGTGCACGTGCGCGCCGTCGGCGGCCAGGCCGGAGTCAGACAGCCCGGCGACGACCTCGTCGCGGCGCAGCCCGTCATAGCTCGCCGCGCCGGGCTGGTACCCCTCCCGGCGGGCCCGCTGCAGCGCCGCGTACAGCGGCGTGCCGCCGAGCTGGATACAGGTGGCCGGGCAGGCCAGCACGCCCGAGCGGCGGGCGTAGTCGAGCGGGACGCGGCTGGCGAACAGTAACGCGCTGACGCCGGCGCCGAGCCGGGCCACCTTCTCTGGCGCGTCCTGCTCGTGCACGTACGGCGCCATCACCAGGCGGCGGTGCAGCCCGAGTTCGGCCTCGGACGGCAGCATGTGTGCGGTGGGCGCGCCGGGCAGGCCGGTCAGCATCGCGCGTTCCACCAGCTCGCTGGGACCCACGACGCCGACCCGCACCTCGTATCCGGTCCGTGCGTCCGTGCTCATGCCGGCCATGCGCTCAGTCCCTGCCAGGCTCTTGCGAGCTGGTGATCTGGCCCCGCCTTCCTTCGTAACCCAGAGTCGGCGATCAGGAAAGGGGCTGACACATAGTTCCGGGCGGGCCCGGGCCGGAAACCGGCCCGGACCCGCCCGGAAATAAGGCCGTGAGAGCTAGCCGATGACCTCGGCGGTGATGTCCGCGCCCAGGGTGGAGAACCGGCTGGCGATCGCGGCGTGCCCGCGGTCGATGTGGTAGCCGGGCGCGACGATCGTCTCGCCCTCGGCCGCGAGCCCCGCCAGGATCAGGGCGATCCCGCTGCGCAGGTCGTGCGCGATCACCTCGGTACCGTGCAGCGGCGTCGGCCCGTGTACCAGCGCGGCGTTGCCGGCGACCTCGACCTTCGCGCCCATCTTGTTCAGCTCGCCGACCAGGTTGTACCGGCCGTCGAAGATGGTCTCCCGGATGTAGCTCGTGCCGTCGGCCAGGCAGCTCACCGCCATGATCGGCGACTGCAGGTCGGTGGCGAAGCCGGGATAGGTGTCGGTGATCACGTTGATCGGGCGCAGCTGCTTATCCCGGCGCACCTGGACGACCGCGCCGTGGGTGGCGAACTCCACGCCCATCTGCTCCAGCTTCCAGCGGGCGACGCCGAAGTGCTCCAGGGACGCACCCACCAGGCTCACCTCGCCGCCGGTGATCGCGGCCGCCATCGCGAACACGGCAGCGTCGATGCGGTCGGCCATCACCGTGTGCTCGACGGCGGTGAGCTCGTCGACGCCGTCGACGGTGACGAAGCCGGTGCCGCCGCCGGAGATCCGCGCGCCCATCTTGGTGAGGAACGCGATCACGTCCAGCACCTCGGGCTCGAGCGCGGTGTTGTCGATGATCGTGGTGCCGGGCGCGAGCGACGCGGCCATGATCAGGTTCTCGGTGCCCGTGTGCGACGGCGTGTCCAGGTACAGGTGCGCGCCGCGGAGCCGGTCCGCCTTGATGTGGATCTGCGTCTCGCGCTCGTCCACGATGGCGCCGAGCCGGGCGAAGCCGCGGTAGTGGAAGTCAAGCAGCCGCTGGCCGAGGTTGCAGCCGCCGATCCCCTCGATGGTCGCCTCGCCGAGCCGGTGCAGCAGCGCGGGCACGAACAGGACCGACGCGCGGAACCGCTGCGCGATCTCCTCTGGCAGCACCGAGCTGGTGAGGTCGGAGGCGTCGATGACCAGAGTGTGCTCGGGTTCGTGGAACTTGCAGACCGCGCCGACGGCCTGGGCCAGCTCGACGGCGCGGCGAACGTCCTCGATGACCGGGACGTTGCGCAGGACGGTGCGGCCCTTCGCCGCCATCAGTGAGGCGGCGATCATCTTGAGTGCCGCGTTCTTGGCCCCCTGGACGAACACAGTCCCCTGCAGCGGATTGCCGCCGCGGACGAGATAGCGGGTCTGCGGGCCTGCTGTCATCTCGATGGAACTCCTGTCAGCTAGGTGCGCCGTACCGGTGGCTACCTGGCCGACCATGCGCATCGCCGGTACTTCCGGCCAGGTGGACGGAGTCTCGGCAAGCACTCGGCCGGACCCGTCGCGTGACGTCAAGTATTCCACCGCTACTGACCCCCCCAGACCATGACGACAGTGTTACGTAACGTACTTGAGCGCCTGCATAGAGTGACGGCTGGGGCTACCAGCATTGGTGCCACCGTGCCGTGGTGATACCCTTTTCGGCCTGCAATTGCACTCGGCCGCGGCGTCGGCCGGCCTCTGGTCAAGCAAGCTTCTCCAGCCGGTCAAAAACCGGTCCGAGCCGGCGCACGTACCGCTCCGGCGCGCAGATCTCGTCCAGCCGTTCCTCGTCCAGCGGCACGCCCCGGCCCGCCGCGTGCTTGCGCAGCGTATCCCGGAATGCGGCCCGGGTCTGCCACGTGTCCATCGCCGCCGACTGCACCAGCGAGTAGGCATCCTCACGGGACATCCCGGCCGCGACCAACTCCAGCAGCACGGCCGAGGTGTAGATGAGACCGTGGCTTGACTCCAGGTTTGCCAGCATCCTGGCGGCGTCCACGGTCAGCCCGGCCATCAGGCCGGTCGTCTGCTCGAGCAGGTAGTCGGTCGCGATCGCGGCATCCGGCAGCGCCACCCGCTCGGTGGAGGAATGTGAGATGTCTCGTTCGTGCCAGAGCGGGATACCTTCCATGACCGGAACGACTTGTGCCCGCACGACTCGCGCCAGCCCGCTGATCCGCTCGGCCCGAACGGGGTTCTTCTTGTGCGGCATCGCCGACGAGCCTTTCTGCCCGGCCCCGAAGGGCTCGGCCAGCTCGGCTACCTCCGTCCGCTGACCATGCCGGATCTCGATGGCAATGGCGTCACAGACGCTCGCGATCAATGCGAGCACGCTGACCCACTCGGCGATCCCGTCCCGGAGCACCACCTGGGTGGCCACGTCCGCGGGCCGCAGGCCGAGCTTGCCGAGGACTTCGGACTCGATCTGCGGGTCGATGTTGGAGTACGTCCCGACCGGCCCGGACAGCTTGCCCACGGCGACGGACTGGCGGGCCCGGATGAGCCGGTCGCGGCAGCGGTGCATGGCGAAGGCGAAGTCGGCGACCCGGTGTCCCCACACGTCCGGCTCGGCGTGGATCCCGTGCGTCCGGCCCGGCCGCAGCGTCGTCCGGTGCGCCAGCGCGTGCTCTCGCAGCACGTGCAGCAGCCGCTCGCACCGGCCGAGCAGCAGGTCGGTGGACTCGGCCAGCTGCAGCGCCAGGGCGGTGTCCAGCAGGTCCGAGGACGTCATCCCGTAGTGGACGTAGGCGGCTGCCTCCCTGGGCGTGGTGTTGTTCGCCCACGCGGACAGGAACGCGATCACGTCATGGCCGGTCACGGCCTCCAGCGCGGCCACCGCCTCCGGGGTCGGCGGGGCCGCCGCCGCCACCGGCGCCACGGCTTCCGCGGGCACGGTGCCGGCCTCGGCGTGGGCGGCCAGCACGAGCGTCTCTACCTGGCACCAGAGCTCGTACTTGTGCGCCTCACTCCAGACGTGGCCCATCTCGGGCAGGGTGTAGCGCTCGATCACGGCTTCTATCCTGCCCCATTGCCCTCATCCGCAGCCGCGGCGGTCCGGGCGGCCGGCTGACCGGCGGCGGTCTGCCGCTCCGCGATCAGCGGGGCGACGAGCACGGCCGCGACGAGCGCCAGCTGGGCGACCAGGCCGGCGTAGACGCCCACCGGGATCGTTGCCACGGCGGCGGCGGCCGCCAGCAGGCGCAGCCGGACTGGCCCGATGCCGAGCTGCCAGCGGACGATCAGGTTGCCGGTCAGGAACAGGGCCGCGCCGCAGGCCAGCACCGCGGCCTGCCCGGCGCTGGCGGGGGTGCTGCCGGCCGGGGCCGGCCGTCCGGCCGCCTGCACGACCTCGCGCAGCACGCCCGCGGCCAGCGCGACAAGGCCCAGCAGGAGCGGGATGTTGCCGTAGAAATAGGCGTTCAGGGCCAGCGCGGTACGGCGGTCGGCCGGGGCGCGGGTGAGCACCTGCTCGGCCCGCTCCTCGTCGCCGCCGCCGAAGACGATCCACCACAGCGCCGCGGCCACAGCCAGGCCCAGCACCGCCCCGGCCAGCAGCCGCCAGCTCACCTGCCCGGCGCTGGCCGGGTCGGCCGCGCCGATCCCGACGGCGGCGACGGACTCGCCGATCGCGACGATGACCAGGGCGTTGTGCCGTTCGCAGTAGTGGCTCGGGCGCAGCTCGAACCGGCCGGCCGGGTGCACGATCAGCGGCGAGCCGAGCTGGACGGCCAGGGCCGTCGCCCACAGCGCGTAGCCGGCGGCCGTGGCCGTCCCCGCCGGTCCGTGCAGCAGCCCGGCGATCGTGACGAGCACCGCGGAGGCGATGTTGAACGGCGCGATCCGCAGGATGTTCGCGTTGACCCGGTAGTACAGCCCGGAGTGCACGAGCACTACCAGCAGGTAGCCCAGGCCCAGCACGACCCCGTAGTCGGCGAAGCCGTGCGGGATCGCGATCCCGATGACCAGGAACCCGCTCATGCCCACGAGCAGCAGCAGCCGCTCGGCCGTGGCGGCGGGCGGGCGGGAGTTGGTCAGCCAGGCGTAGCCCTCGTACATCCACCAGAGCAGGCCGAAGACCAGCAGCACCTGGGCGACGGTCAGCCAGGTCAGGCTGCTGGCCAGCACGGCTGTGAGCTGGGTCAGCGTAAAGGCGAAGACCAGGTCGAAGAAGATCTCCAGGGTGCTGACCCGGAGCGGTTCGTCGCCCGTGGTTGGGTCGCCCGTGGCTGGGTCGCCCGTGGTTGGGTCGCCCGTGGCTGGGGGTGCCGAGGTGCGGTCAGCTGGGGGCAGGTCGCCGCCGCCGGTCATGGCCCGGTGCCCGTGGTCATTCCTCCGAACTGGTGCCCGCCGCGGGCTTGGCCGCGATGTCGCCCCGGAACCAGCCGCCGCGGATCCGGATCTGCGCCGCCGCGTCGTAGGCGACCTTGCGCGCCGCGGCGAGGTCCGGGCCGGAGCCGACCACGTTGAGCACGCGCCCGCCCGCGGTCGTGAGCCGCCCGTCCGGCCCGACCGCGGTTCCCGCGTGCAGGACGTGCGCGCCGGGGACGGCGCTGGCCGCCTCGACGCCCTCGATCACGTCACCCGCGGCCGGGGCCGCCGGGTAGCCCTCGGCCGCCACGACGACGGCCACCGCCGCCCCGTCCCGCCAGACCGGGGCCGGGGCAGCGCCCAGGTCGCCCGCCGCGGCGGCCGCCAGCAGGCCGCCGAGCGGCGTGCCGAGCCGGTCCAGCACGACCTGGGTCTCCGGGTCGCCGAACCGGGCGTTGAACTCGACGACACGCGGGCCGCGGCTGGTCAGGCACAGGCCGGTGTAGAGCAGCCCGGTGAAGGGCGTGCCCCGGTCGGCCAGCTCGGTCAGCGCCGGGGTCACTACGGCGGCCATCACCTCGTCGGCCAGGCCCGGCGGCGCCCACGGCAGCGGCGCGTACGCACCCATGCCGCCGGTATTGGGGCCCTCGTCGCCGTCCCCGGCCCGCTTATAGTCCTGGGCGGGCAGCAGCGGCACCGCCGTGGTGCCGTCGGTCAGGGCGAACACGGACACCTCGGGCCCGTCCAGGAATTCCTCGACCACAACCGTGCCGCTGGCGGCGGCGTGCCGCAGCGCGGCCTGCCGGTCCGAGGTGACCACGACGCCCTTGCCCGCCGCGAGGCCGTCCGCCTTCACCACGAACGGCGGGCCGAACTCGTCCAGGGCGGCGCTGACCTCAGCCTCGGTGGAGCAGGTCCGGGCCGCGGCGGTCGGCACTCCGGCGGCCATCATGACGTCCTTGGCGAAGGATTTGGAGCCCTCGATCATCGCGGCGCCCTGGCCGGGCCCGAAGCACCTGACGCCGGCCGCGCGGACGGCGTCGGCCACGCCCGCCACCAGCGGTGCCTCCGGGCCCACGACCACGAGGTCGGCCCGCAGCCACGCGGCCAGATCGGCCACTGCGACCGGGTCGGTCGCTACCACCTGATGCTGCTCGGCCAGGGCGGCGATGCCCGGATTGCCCGGTGCCGCGTGCAGCTGCGCCACGGCGGGGTCGGCGGCCAGCGCCCTGGCCAGTGCATGCTCGCGGCCGCCCGAGCCGATGACCAGTACGCGCACGCCGCTGAGCTTATCGTTGCGGGCCTGCCCTGGCGCAGCGGCGAGCCGCCGCAGGCCGCGAACGGCGAGGACGGCGCACACGACGGCGGCCGGCAGCTCGGACGCCAGCGCCATGGCCGCCGACTCCAGCAGGTCACCCCCTGGCGGCGCCGTGAGCACGTCGAACCAGGCGTCGGTCACCAGGAACGCCGCCGTCGCGACCGCGGTCAGGCAGTACCTGGCGTCGCCACGGCGCAGCAGCAGACCGGTGCTGATCAGGCCGGCCGCCTCGAGCGCGTCCAGGCCGGCCCAGACGGCCGGCCAGTGCGCGGCGCGCGGGCTGGCCGGGAGGCTGACCGCCAGGTAGGCCAGCCACGGCAGCAGGCACAGGCCGACGCCGATCATGATGGCGGCCAGCCGCCGGGGACCGGCCACGGCAGCTGCGCGGCGCCCGTCGTCGCCTGGCGGCGTCGCCGGGGGCCGCGAGGTCGCCGGGCGACGCGGGGACACCGGGTGCGGCGGGGCCGCGCCGGGCCGCAGCGCAGCGCCAGCCGGCTGTAGCGCAATGCTGGCCGGGGACGGGATCAGCAGCACGGGATGCACCGGGCGAGCCGCCGCCGGCAGATCTCCTCGCCGGTCCGGACCGTCACCGTGCTGAACCGGCCATCGTTGACCGCGATCCAGCACCAGGCGGCGGGCCGGAGGATCGCCCCGGCCTGCGGATCGCCGTACCGCCGGCGCGGGCAGAACCAGGCCTGCGGACGCGCCCCGGTGGCCGGCACCCGGCCCCAGGCGATCGCCCGCGGGCCCGTCGCGGTCACGACGGACCGGGCACCGCGCAGCAGTCGTCTGGCGACACTCGTGGCGCTGATCACATCGAGAAGGTCGCCGGCCTCGTACAGCTCCAGGGCCGGGCACGCGGATGCGCCGCCCGCGAGCCGGACCGCCCAGGGGCTGGCCGCGGGCATGCCGTCTGGCCAGCTCACGTCGCAGTCCGGCGAGACGATCAGCATGGTGTCACGCTCCTTCAGTGGCTGTCGGGGACTGGCTTCAAGCCTTCCGGCGCGCGCGGGCCCGGTCAGTAGCGCGCGAGTCCGGGTTCAGGGTGGTGCTAGCTGCACCCCAGGTACGGGTGCGCGGTGCATACCGGGTCGCTTCGCCGGGCGCATACGGTGTCTGCATGGCGACGATGACCGCTCGGCGGCGACGCCGGCGGCTGGCGGTCGCACCGCTGCGCGTGCTGGCGGTGATCGTCAGGGACTCGACGTTCGCGATCGCGGGCATCCCGGTGCACCTGGTCGCGCTCGGCGCGCTGCTCGCGCCGTGGACCGTGCTTATCGCGGTCCACAGCAGCAAGTCGGTGGTGATCTGCGCCGCGGCAGCTTCGGTCGCGCTGGTCCTGGCCGTTCGCGTGCCGCTGACCTTCATTCAGCGGCACCGGTGCTGGGCCGTGCTCGGCGTCGACATCCCGGGTGACCCGGCGGCTGCGGGCGCGTCGCCGCTGCAACGCGCGGCCAACAGCCTGCGCGCGGAGTCAACCTGGCGGCAGCTGATCTACCATCTGGTGGCCGGCCCGCTGCTGGCGGCCGGCGGCCTGCTGACCCTCGCCGCCTGGGCAGGCGGCGCCGGGATGGTGAGCGCGTTCGCCTACCGGTACGTGTTCTTGACACCAGCTCATCAGTTCCAGTCCTCCAAGCCGCTGACCGTGATCACTGTCGCCGGCGGGCTCGTCCTGCTGATAGCGCCGTTCACCGCTATCGGAGTCACCTGGCTGGACCTCCGGGTGGCCAGGGCTCTGCTCGGCCCGAATCGGTCAGAGGAGCTGGAGCGCAGGGTGGAGACCCTGTCAGAAAGCCGGGCCGGTGTCGTGGATGCCGCGGACACCGAGCGCAGGCGGATCGAGCGCGATCTGCACGACGGTGCTCAGCAGCGGCTGGTGTCCCTGGCCATGAACCTCGGCATGGCCAGGGAGAACCTCCCCGACCTGCCGCCCGAGGCCCGGCGCGTGATCGCGGACGCCCACGACGAGGCGAAGGAAGCTCTGGCGGAGCTGCGCATCCTGATCCGCGGCCTGCATCCGGCGGTGCTGGAAGACCGTGGCCTCGACGCCGCCCTGTCCGGCATCGCCGCGCGGGCTCCATTGCCGGTCAAGGTCACGGTTGACGTGCCCGCGCGGGCCACCCCGACGGTGGAGGCGGTGGCGTATTTCGTGGTGTCGGAGTGCCTGACGAACATCGCGCGCCACGCCCGGGCGGTCAAGGCTGAGGTGAATGTGCGGCGGGCCGGCGACGTGCTGCAGATCCATGTCCTCGACGACGGGATCGGCGGCGCGGCGGTCGGCGCCGGGAGCGGCCTCGCGAGTCTGGCGCAGCGGGCCCGGTCAGTGGACGGGAGCTTCGCTATCGACAGCCCGGCTGGCGGCCCGACGACCGTCACCGTGGAGCTGCCATGCGGGTCGTGATCGCGGAGGACTCAGTCCTGCTCCGGGCCGGCGCTGGCCAAGCTGCTGGCCGGGGCCGGAATCGACGTCGTCGCGACCGTGAGCGATGCCGCCGAGCTGCTCGCGGCGGTGCCGCACCACCGGCCCGACCTGGTCCTCGCGGACGTGCGGATGCCGCCGACGCATACCGACGAGGGGATCCGGGCGGCGCTGGTGATCCGGCACCAGTGGCCGGACGTGGCCGTGCTCGTGCTGTCTCAGTACGTGGAGGAGCGGTACGCCGCAGATCTGCTCGCCGCCAACACCAGCAGCGTGGGATACCTGCTGAAAGACCGGGTCGCCGACGTCGGCGACTTCGTCGCCGCGCTGCGCCGGGTCGCGGACGGCGGCACCGCGCTGGACCCGGAGGTCGTGGCGCAGCTGCTGGTGCGCCGGCGCAGTGATCCGCTGGACCGGCTGACGCCACGGGAGCAGGAGGTCCTGCGGCTGATGGCGGAGGGCCGCTCCAACGCCGCGATCGCGCAGACGCTCGTCATCACCGACAGCGCGGTGGCCAAGCACATCAACAGCATCTTCACCAAGCTGGACCTGCATCCGGGTGAGGGCGATCACCGCCGCGTACTGGCCGTGCTGCGGTTCCTGGAGATCGCGTGACCGCGCCGCCGGCCGTCCTCGCGCCGCCGCGGCGGCGCTGGATCTGGATCCTGGTGGCAATGCTGACCGCCACCGTCATCGTGGTGCCGGTCGCCTTCCGGCTCTCGCTGAAGGCGGTGCACCAGAACCAGCCGCTGCCGACCGCGGTCTACAAGGACTCGGTCACGAGCCTGCGGGTGGTGGCGCCGGCCGGCGAAGTCCTGCTGGAGCCGGGCAGCTCGGCCCAGGTCACGGTCGGGGGCGAAATGTCGTGGGTGTTCGGCAAGCCGTCGGTGGACGTACACCAGACGGTCCGCGGCAACACCATGCGGATCACCGCCGGGTGCCCGCGGCCGAACGTGTTCGAGGACTGCGCCGTCCGGCTGATCATCCACGTGCCGGTCGCGATGGCGGTCAACGTCGCGGCGGGGCCCGGCAGCATCCGGATCCTCGGCCTGGCTGGCCCGCTGCACCTGGCCGTCACGTCCGGCAACATCTCGATGACCGACGTCAGCGGGCCGGTGTGGGCGAGCGCGGGATCAGGATCGGTGACCGGCGCCGGCCTGCGCCCGCAGACGCTGGAGACCGTCGTCGGGGCTGGCTCGCTGCGGCTCGGACTCAGCGCCCCGCCGCAAGACATGACGGTCGCGATCGGCTCGGGCAGCGCCATGATCACCGTGCCGGGCGGCACCAGGATGCGGGTGCTCGGCGACGCCGGGTCCGGGGTACTGCGGCTGCCGCCCGGCCTCGCGGACGCCAGCGCCACCGCCACCCTGAACCCGACCATCGGGACCGGCCAGATCGAAGTCAGTTACTGCGCGAAGATCCGGGTCGTAGCTAGAGCACGTCGCGCAGCTGGATCGGTCTGGTCGCGGCGCGGGCCGACACCGACCGCGGCGACCGGCGCGCCGATCATGTCCTCAACCGCCCGCACGTAGGCTTGCGCGTTCTTCGGCAGGTCACTGAACTCCCTGGCCGCGGAGATGTCCTCCCACCAGCCGTCCAGGTACTCATATACCGGGGTGGCGTGGTGGAAGTCGGTCTGCGTCATCGGGATCTCGTCGTAGCGGGTGCCGTGCACGTCGTAGGCCACGCACACCGGCACCCGGTCCAGCCCGGACAGGACGTCGAGCTTGGTGATGAAGTAGTCGGTCAGCCCGTTCACCCTGGTGGCGTACCGGGCGATGAGGACGTCCAGCCAGCCGGTCCGCCGGGGCCGTCCGGTCGTCACGCCGAACTCACCGCCGGTCTTGCGCAGCCACTCGCCCTGGGCGTCGTGCAGTTCGGTGGGGAACGGCCCGGAGCCGACCCGGGTGGTGTACGCCTTCAGGATGCCGAGCACCCTGGTGATCCTCGTCGGGCCGATGCCCGAGCCCGCGCAGGCGCCGCCGGCGGTGGGGGAGGACGAGGTGACGAACGGGTAGGTGCCGTGGTCCACGTCCAGCAGCGTGGCCTGGGCCCCTTCCAGGAGGACTACCTTGCCCTCGTCCAGCGCCGCGTTGAGCACGAGGCCGGTGTCAGCCACGTACCGCTCCAGCCGGGCCGCGTAGTCCAGGTACTCCCGCGCCACCACGTCCGCGTCGATGCCGCGCCGGTTGTAGAGCTTCGTCAGGATCTGGTTCTTTTCCCGCAGCGCGAGGTCCAGCTTCTGCCGCAGGATGCCGGGATCGAACAGGTCCTGCACCCTGATCCCGACCCTGGATCACCTTGTCGCCGTAGGCGGGACCGATCCCGCGGCCGGTCGTGCCGATCCGCGCCTTGCCCAGGTAGCGCTCGGTGACCTTATCGAGAGCGACGTGATGCGGCATGATCAGGTGCGCGTCGGCGGAGATGAGCAGCCGGTCACGCCAGGCGCCGCGCGCGATGAGCCCGTCGATCTCCTCGATCAGCACCTCCGGGTTGATCACGACCCCGTTGCCGATGACGGCGGTCGCGTTGTCGGACAGCACGCCTGACGGCAGCAGGTGCAAGGCGTAGCTTTCGTCCCCGATGACCACGGTGTGGCCGGCGTTGTTACCGCCCTGGTAGCGGACGACGTAGTCAACCCGGTCGCCGAGCAGATCGGTCGCCTTGCCCTTGCCCTCGTCTCCCCACTGCGCGCCGACGATCACGATGGCAGGCATGTCACAGGTCCTCCCGTAACAACCGAAAGCCCCGGCCGACGACACTGCAGACGGGCAAGCGCGGCAAGGGGCTCTTGCATTCAGATGCTACTGCACCGGCCCCGACCGGGCCGGTCTGCCGCGCCCGGAGTGGCCGGCGCGCGGTCAGGACCGCAGCGCGGCGACCGCCGCCGGGCTGCTGTCGGCCAGGAACTCGGCGCACCGGGCCGCCTCGTCGTCCTCGCCGATCGCCGCCGCGGCCGTTCCCAGCGCGTGCAGTGAGCGCAGGAAGCCCTGATTGGGCTCGTGCTCCCACGGGATCGGGCCGTGCCCGTGCCAGCCGGCCCGGCGTAGCTGATCCAGGCCGCGGTGATAGCCGGTCCGGGCGAACGCGTACGCGCTGACCGCATCGCCCGCCGCCAGCGCTCGCTCGGCCAGCGCCGCCCAGGCGGCGCAGTAGGCCGGGAACCGCGCCGCGACCTCGGCCGGATCCGCCGCTGCCCGAGCGCCGCGGCCGCGTCCTCGTTGGCAGGCATGAAGGTCTCCGGCGGGCCGCCGAGCAGGTTCTCGCGCATCATCCCGCCATCCTGCCGCACCGCGGGTGCCGTGCTAATGGCGGCTGCTGTATTGGCCGGCCACCCCGCCATCGCGCCTGGCCAGGGATGGGGAGGGCTCCCCTTGTGCCGCCTTGGCCCGGATATTTCAATAAGCAGTTATACAACCCGATATGCGGCTTCGGGAAAGCGAAGCGGCTGCCGCCAAGACGAGTGAGTGGGGTCAGGCCAGATGGCGCAGATGAGGCCGATGCAAGGAACACAAACGGGAAGTCCGGCTGACGACGATGCGCCGGCTGACGGCAGGTCGCTGGCCAGGCGCGCGCTGCTGAGCCGGGGCGGGATCGTCGCGGCCGGAGTGGCCGGGGTGGGCGTCGTGGCCGCGGCCGCGGCGGGTCCCGCCAGCGCGGCGTCGGGCGATCCGGTCCTGCAGGACACGGTCAACTCGGCCGGCACCTCGGCCACGCCCACCGAACTGGACGCGGCCAACAACACCACGCCCGCGTTCATCCTCACCAACACCGGCGTCGACACGTCGAATAACGGCGCGGGCCCGACCCTGCGGCTGACTCCGTCGGCCGCCAGCGGCGGGCAACCCACAGCGGCCACGGTCGGCGGCGATCTGACCACGACCTCGGACGGCAGCCTCTGGTTCACCCACGCGTTCAGTACCGGCACCGCGGCCGCGCCGGTCCTGACCGAGGCGACCGGGAACGTCTACGTGCCGCTGGTGGCGCCGAACCGGATGCTGGACACCCGGCAGGCGTCGCTGCGGAAGAACATCGTCAACGCCGCGGGCAACCTGGACAGCTCGGGCCGGCTGCGGGCCGGGAAGACCATCTTCATCAACCTGGACAGCCTGACGTTCTTCGCCGAGGCCGTGTTCGCGAACCTCACGGTCACCGGCACGACCAGGGCGGGCTTCCTCACCGTGTGGTCAGGCGCGGGCTCGGTGCCGAACGCGTCGTCCATCAACTTCGGCGCCAAGGCCACGCTGTCCAACTTCGTGAGCTGCGGAATCGCCGAGTTCTCCTCGACCATCCAGAACGTGATCGCGATCCACGCGGCCGTCACGACGCACGTGATCCTCGACGTCACGGCGTTCAGCCTGCCTGGGTTCGAGTTCGCGAAATTCACGCCGGCCGCCACGGGCGGCGCCCGGGCCGCGCGGCTGGAGCGAGCGCGGCAGGCCATGCGCAGCTGATACCCGGCCGGTAACAACGTGGAGTCCTGCCGTACGGCGCGTACGGCAGAACTCCACGTTGTCGCGATCCGGCCGGGTCACCCGAGCTTCGTGCCCGCCGACAGCAGGTCCTCGCAGGCGTGCACGACGCGCGCGGTCATGGCTGCCTCGGCGGCCTTGCCCCACGTTCGCGGGTCGTAAGCCTTCTTGTTACCGACTTCGCCGTCGACCTTCAGCACGCCGTCGTAGTTGGTGAACATGTGCGCCGCCACCGGCCGGGTGAACGCGTACTGCGTGTCGGTGTCCACGTTCATCTTGATGACGCCGTAGCCGATCGCTTCCCTGATGTCGGCCAGGTCGGACCCGGACCCGCCGTGGAACACAAGGTCGAACGGCTTGTCCTTGCCGTACTTGGCGCCGACCGCGTCCTGGATCTCCTTCAGGATGGCCGGCCGCAGCTTGACGTGGCCCGGCTTGTAGACGCCGTGCACGTTGCCGAAGGTGGCGGCCAGGATGTAGCGGCCCTGCTCGCCGATGCCGAGCGCCTCCGCGGTCGCGAGCGCGTCCTCCGGGGTGCTGTACAGCTTCTCGTTGATCTCGCCCACGACGCCGTCTTCCTCGCCGCCGACGACGCCGATCTCGAGCTCCATGACGATGCGGGCCTTCGCGCACTGAGCCAGCAGCTCGGTGGCGATCTGGAGGTTCTCGGCCAGCGGGACCGCCGAGCCGTCCCACATGTGTGACTGGAAGAGCGGCTCCTCGCCGCGCGCGACTCGCTCCACCGAGATCTGCACCAGCGGCCGCATGTAGCCGTCGAGCTTGTCCTTCGGGCAGTGGTCGGTGTGCAGGGCGACGTTGACCGGGTATTTCGCGGCCACCGTGCGGGCGAAGTGCGCCAGCGCGACGGCGCCGGTCACCATGTCCTTGACGCCGGCTCCGGACAGGTACTCGGCCCCGCCGGTGGATACCTGGACGATGCCGTCGCTCTCGGCCTCGGCGAACCCGCGCAGGGCCGCGTTCAGAGTCTGGCTGGAGGTCACGTTGATCGCCGGGTAGGCGAAACCGCGCTCCTTGGCCCGGTCGAGCATCTGGGCGTAGACCTCGGGCGTCGCGATAGGCATGACGCGAAATCCTCTCCTCGTGAGTCAGTGCCAAGTATCTCCGAGTGACCCGGCGGCCCCAACCCGGGCGGGCGAGTTGGCTGCTAACGGCCCGGCCCGCGCTCGCGGGCTCTAGTCTCAGGGCATGGGTCGCCACGATGCAGATCCCGCCGACCGCCGTCGCTACGCCACGCTGGTCGCGCTCTGCGCGACCGTGCTGGTCCTGCTAGCGGCCGGCGCGTTCGCGGTGCAGGCGCTGTCACATAGCTGACGTCGGCGCCGCCCCCGGCCCGGTTGCCGCCGGCGCTCTCGTCGTCAGCTCCGGCTGGCGAGGGCTCAGGTCAGGCCGAGATCGGCCAGTTCAAACGCGGGCAGGTACGGCAGCCCGCGGTCGGCTATCCGGGCCCGCGCGCCGCGCTCGACCACCACCGCCACGCCGACCACCGTGGCCCCGGCCTCCTGCAGCGCGTCCACGGCGGTGAGGACCGAGGCGCCGGTGGTGGACGTGTCCTCCACGGCCAGCACCCGGCGGCCGGCGACGTCCGGCCCTTCGATCCGGCGCTGCAGGCCATGCGCCTTCTCGGTCTTGCGCACCACGAACGCGTCGAGCTTGCGGCCCCTGGCCGCGGCGGCGTGCAGCATCGCGGTAGCGACCGGGTCGGCGCCGAGAGTCAGCCCGCCCACCGCGTCGAAGTCAAGGCTCTCGGTCACGTCCAGCAGCACCCGGCCTGCCACCGGCGCGGCTCGCCCGTCCAGCAGCACCCGGCGCAGGTCGATGTACCAGTCGGCCTCCTGCCCGGAGGACAGCGTGACCCGCCCGTGCACGACGGCCAGTTCCTTGATCATTTCGAGCAGATTATCTCGGTCAGCCACGGCAGCCGAGCCTACTCTGCCTGGTCAGCCCGCCCTGGGTCCGCCCGCGAGCCCGCTTGCCAGCCGTCTTCAGGTCGCCCACCGCCGCGCTGGCCACCGCGCGTTTCCTGGTAGCTTCTGCGCGCTGGCGGCGTTCTGGCCTGCCCAATTGACCCCGGCAACCAGTCAGGTCGACTAAATGGGGCAAAATGCTGGAACAGGTGATAGAAACCCGGCCCGGCTGATACGTCCGCGATCCGCGCTATGTGTCACGGCTGCCGCCATGCGCTGGTAACGTCACGCGCAAGGGAAGGACGGTGTCGCGTTGGATCGCTGCGCGCTGTTCGTGGACGCGGGCTATGTGCTGGCCGAAGGCGCACAGGCCGTCCACGGCACCCGCAACCGAGACTCGGTTTCCTGGGATTACGCGGGCCTGCTGAAGCTGCTCGGCGGCCTGTCCAGGGACCGTACCGGCCTGCCATTGCTGCGGTGTTACTGGTACGACACGGCCGCCGAGGGCGGTCGCGCGCAGGAGCACGAGACGCTCGCTGACGTCCCCGGCGTGAAGCTCCGGCTGAGCAAGGCGCGGCCGAACCGCAAGGAAGGCGTCGAGGCTGAGATCCGCAAGGACCTGTGCGCCCTCGCGCGCAACCACGCGGTCAGCGACGCGGTCATCGTGAGCGCCGAGGAAGACCTCGCGCCGGTGATCGCCGAAGTCCAGGATCTAGGGATCCGCGCGATCCTGCTGCACATCAGCGCCGACGGGAACTGGGCCATCTCCCGATCGCTGCGCCAGGAGTGCGACGACATCATTGACCTCTCCGCCGGGCACCTGCGTCCTTACGTGGACCTCATCGCCGGCGCGGAGCCCGTCAGCGCGGACGCGCTCGGCAGCGGCACCTTCCGTGAGCTGCCGGCCGGGGCGGGCGCCGCTGCGGCCAGCACGGGGGCAGCGAGCACGGGCGCGGTCCACTCGATCCAGTCAGGCGAGCAGCCGGCCATCGCCGCGCCGGTACCCCAGCTCTATCCGTCGCCGGTGGCAGCCGACTTCGACCGGCTCGGCCAGCCGCAGGCCGCCCAGCTCGGCCGCGCGCAGCAGCCGGTGCTGCCGGACCCGGCCAGGTTCAGCGGACCGGGCCGGGGTGGCGAGACGCTGCCCGGTTCGGCCGGCCAGCCGCGGCCGGACGAGCGGCAGGTACTGCCTGCGCAGTTCCAGCTGCCGGACCAGGGCCGTGGTCAGGCTGCCCAGTCTGGTTACGGACAGAACGGATTCAGCGCCGATCCCGGTCAGTCGGGCAACGGGCAGAGCCGGGGCGCGCACGCCGCTGGGCTGCCTGGTCTGAGCCAGCCGACGGCGACCAGCGGCCAGAACGGCATCCCGCCGCTCTCCGGCGGACAGGGCGGCGGATCGAGCGATCTCGCGCCGGGGCTGCCGCAGGCAGCGGCTTCCCGCATGGCGGCCTGGGCCGACCGGAGAACGGCGTTGGCCTGCACGGGCCGGCGCAGAACGGAGCCACGCCGGGCGGTGCGGGCCAGAACGGGATGGCGCCGAACGGCTCCGGGCCGAACGCGGCAGTGCCGAACGTGTCACTGCCGGGTGCGGCGGGGCCGGGTGCGGCCGGAATGAGCCAGAACGGCACCGGCCAGAACGGGGCCGGGCCGAACGGCATGCCAGCAAGCTTCGGGCAGCAGCCGGGCAGCGGGCTGACCCAGCCCGGCATGCAGTCCGCCCTGCACTCCGTCCCTGGCGCGCCAGGCGGGCCCTCCGCACCTGGCCCTCAGCCGGGGACCGGGCTGCCTGGCGGTCCCGGACCGCAGCCGCCCCAGGGCCAGCAGCCGGCGCATGGTGGCCAGTACGGACAACTAGGCCAGGGCCAGCACGGGCAACCGGATCCCATCGGCCAGCATGGGCAGGCCGGGCAGCATGGGCAGGGCAGCCAGCCGGGCGTACCGCCCGGCCAGCACCAGCCGGCGCAGCACCAGCCAGCGCAGCACCAGCCGGGCCAGCCACTTCAGGGCCAGCCGGGCCAGTTCCAGCCGGGCCAGTTCCAGAATGGTCAGCCGCAGTCATCCGGCCTGCCGGGTCAGGGTGCGCACGCGGCCCACGGCCTGTCGACCAGTCAGAGTCAGCCGGGTATTCCGGCCTATCAGCAGGGACCGGCGGGTGGCGGCCTCGGCCAGCCAGGGCCGGGGCAGCAGGGCCAGCCGAGCCGGCCAGCCAGCGGCCTGCATCTCCAGCAGCCGCCGGGCCAGGGTCCGCAGCGGCCTGGACAGTCCGGCGGGCTCCTGCCGGCCAGCGGGCTCGCGCCCGGATCCGGCGGGTTGCTGCCGGGCGGCCAGCAGAACGGTCTCGGCCCGGCCGAGCCATCGCGCGGTACCCAGCAGCGGCCGGGCCCGGCCGCCAACGGCATGCAGTACCCGCCCGACCGGGGCGTGCAGTACGGCGGCCAGCCGCCGGCCGGGCAGTTCGGCGGGCCTGCCCCGTATCCGGTGCCGCCCTACGGCGGGATGCCCGCGCCGCCGCCGCCAGTCACCATCTCCGTGGGTGAGGCTGTGCAGTCCGCGCACGCGGAGGGCTTCGGCTTCGGCGAGGCCGTCGCGAGGGACGCGCCCGCGCTGTGGCTCGAGGCGGTGCTGGCCCGCAAGCCGCGGATGCCCTCGGACCTGGAGGCGCGGCTGCTGCAGGGGTCCGCGCTGCCGATCGACTCGCTGCTGCACGACGAGGTCAGGCACGCACTGCGGCGCGGATTCTGGGACGCCCTGGAGCGGTCCCGGCACTGAAATTGCACCGCGTGCAATTTGCAGATTCGCCGCGTATTCGCGCGGATCACGAAGCCATCAATTGTCGAGCGGTTTAGCCGTCCAATGAGCTACCGCTGGGTACGGTAGAGAGCGTGCCCATATTGAGCCGAGAGGAATTCGACACGCTCGAATTCGACGCAGCCGCCAGTGGTGATCATGCAGCCGCGGCGCGCCAGATGACCATGCTGGCCGCAACCGGCGCTGAGACAACCGGTATGCCGCGGGCTGAGGCATTTTTGCGCGCCGGAGAGCAATGGTTGCTGGCAGATGATCCGGCTGAGGCGGTTGACGGATTTCGCCGCGCAATGGCGGATGGCGGTCCTGTTTTCGTGGATCCGCGCGTTCCGCTTGCCCGTGCGCTTTTCCAGCTCGACCGCGTGGCGGAAGCGCAGGCGATCATAAGCAGGCTCAAGACAGAGGGTCCGGCGGACCCGAGAATCTGCGACATGATCGCCGAGCTCCTGGTGGAGCGCGGCGATCTTGCAAGCTGCGCTGGAGTGGGCCACGGCCGGGGTCCAGCTGTGCCTGGGCCAGGCCAGCGGGCCGGCCCAGTCGCGGCAGCCCGGAGCCGCCTCCGAGCTGCCGCTGCTGCTGAGCCTCAGGTACCGGATCCGCAACGATCTGGGCCTGGGTGAGGACGAATACGATCAGCTGCTCGACGAGGCCTGACCCGGTTCGGCGGGCGGCGTCGCGCCGGCCGGCTGCGTCGCATTCGCGGGCCGCGCCATGCTGACCGTCAGCGCGTCGGCCGCCTCGTCCAGGTCCACCTGGACCGTGTCCCCGTCAGCGATCTCGCCGGCCAGCAGCGCGCGGGCGAGCTTGTCGCCGATCGCGGACTGGATGAGCCGGCGTAGCGGTCGCGCGCCGTAGACCGGGTCGAACCCGGTCAGCGCCAGCCACTCCCTGGCCTGCGGGGTGACGTCGAGGGTGAGCCGGCGATCCGCGATCCGCTGCCCGAGCTTGCGCACCTGCAGATCAACGATCTCGGTCAGCTCGGCCGTCGTGAGCGCGTCAAAGATGATCACGTCGTCGAGCCGGTTGAGGAACTCCGGCTTGAAGGTGGCGCGGACGACCGCGAGCACCTTCTCCCGCTTGTCGGACTCCGGCAGCGCCGGGTCGGCGATGAACTGCGAGCCGAGGTTCGAGGTCAGGATCAGGATCGTGTTCCTGAAGTCGACCGTCCGGCCCTGGCCGTCGGTCAGCCGGCCGTCGTCCAGCACCTGAAGCAGGATGTCGAAGACCTCCGGGTGGGCCTTCTCCACCTCATCGAGCAGGATCACGCAGTACGGCCGGCGCCGGACCGCCTCGGTGAGCTGACCGCCCTCGTCATAGCCCACGTAGCCGGGCGGGGCTCCGACCAGTCGCGCGACCGAGTGCCGCTCGGAGTACTCGCTCATGTCGATGCGGATCATGGCCCGCTCGTCGTCGAACAGGAACTCGGCCAGCGCCTTGGCCAGCTCGGTCTTGCCGACGCCGGTCGGACCGAGGAACAGGAACGAGCCCGAAGGCCGGTCCGGGTCGGCGATGCCGGCCCTCGACCTGCGGACCGCATCGGACACCGCCTGCACCGCGGCGGCCTGGCCGATCAGCCGGTGCCCCAGCTCTTCTTCCATCCGCAGCAGCTTGCCGGTCTCGCCTTCCAGCAGCCGGCCGGCCGGGATGCCGGTCCACGCGGACACCACATCGGCCACGTCGTCCGGGCCGACCTCTTCCTTGACCATGGGGGCGCCGGCTGCCTGCTCGGCTTCCTCGCTGGCCGCGGCCGCGGCCGCCGCCTCCAGCTCTCGCTCCAGCGCCGGGATCTCCCCGTACATCAGCCGGGAGGCGGCCTCGAAGTCGGCGTCGCGCTGCGCCCGCTCGGCCTGGCCGCGCAGGTCGTCCAGCTGCTTCTTCAGCTCGCCGACCTTGTTCAGCCCGGCCTTCTCCCGCTCCCAGCGGGCCACCAGCGCGGTCAGCTGCTCCTGCCGGTCGGCCAGGTCGGCCCGCAGCCGCTCCAGCCGTTCCTTGCTGGCCGGGTCGGCCTCCTTGGCGAGCGCCATCTCCTCCATCTTCATCCGGTCCACGGCGCGCTGCAGCTCGTCGATCTCGACCGGGCGGGAGTCGATCTCCATCCGCAGCCGCGAAGCCGCCTCGTCGATCAGGTCGATCGCCTTGTCCGGCAGGAACCTGGCGGTGATGTACCGGTCGGACAGCATGGCCGCCGCGACCAGCGCGGCGTCCGAGATCTGCACCTGGTGGTGCGCCTCGTACCGGCCCTTGAGGCCGCGCAGGATCGCGATCGTGTCCTCGACCGACGGCTCGGCCACCATGACCTGCTGGAACCGCCGCTCCAGCGCGGGGTCCTTCTCGATCCGCTGCCGGTACTCGTCCAGCGTCGTGGCGCCGACCATCCGCAGCTCGCCGCGGGCCAGCATCGGCTTGAGCATGTTGCCGGCGTCCATCGCGCCCTCGGCCGCGCCGGCCCCGACGACCGTGTGCAGCTCGTCGATGAACGTGATGATCTGGCCGTCGCTCTTGCGGATCTCGTTCAGCACGGCCTTCAGCCGCTCCTCGAACTCGCCGCGGTACTTCGCGCCGGCCACCATCGCGCCGAGGTCGAGCGCCACGACCCGCTTGTTGCGCAGCGACTCGGGCACGTCGCCGGCCACGATGCGCTGGGCCAGGCCCTCGACCACGGCGGTCTTGCCGACGCCCGGCTCGCCGATCAGCACCGGGTTGTTCTTGGTCCGCCGGGACAGCACCTGGATCACCCGGCGGATCTCGGCGTCCCGGCCGATGACCGGGTCCAGCTTGCCTTCCCGAGCGCTCCGGGTGAGGTCGACGCCGTACTTCTCCAGCGCCTGGTAGGTCGCCTCCGGGTCCTGGGACGTGACCCGCGCGTGCCCGCGAACCTGCTCGAACGCGCTCACCAGCTGCTCGGGGCCTGCGCCCGCCTGCTTCAGCAGCGCGGCGGTGTCGCCGCCGTCGCTGGCCAGGCCGACGAGCAGGTGCTCGGTCGAGACGTACTCGTCCTGCATCTCCTTCGCCCGCTGGCTGGCGGTCGCGAGCGCGGCGAGCAGCTGCCGCGACGCCTGCGGGGCGCTGACCGTGGCGCCCGCGGCCTGCGGCATGCGGGCCAGCCGGCCCTTCACCTCGGCCAGCATGGCCGCCGGGTCCGCCCCGACGGCGCGCAGCAGCGGGTCGGCGGTGCCGCCTTCCTGCTCCAGCAGCGCCGCCAGCAGGTGCAGCCCGTCGGTGTTCGGATTACCGGCGGCGGCGGCATTCTTGGCTGCCTCGGCGAGCGCTTCCTGGCTCTTCCTCGTCAGCTTTTCGTCCATGACTATCTCTCCACGCACATCGTGCAGGTATGGGAACGGGCTATCGCGGGCCGGCTGGCAGCCGTCGGCGGGAGTCAGCCGGGATCGGCATGCCCCGCGGCGGCGGCTGGCCGCCCCTCGTTGATCATCTGCGAGCCCTGGCCGGATCCCGTCGTGTCTCCGGCCGGCCCGCGGTCGGCGGTCGCGCCATGGCCGCTGGCGGCGCGGACCGGCACGAGCGTGCCGCCACCGCCGCGGCTGCGCAGCAGGGCCGCGAGCCGGGCGGCGACGGCCCTGGTGGATTCCAGCTCGGCGCGCAGCTGGCTGATCTCGGCCTGCAGCTCGGCCAGCCGGAGCCGGCTGCGCTGCTCGGCGAGCTCGAGTTCGAGGATGCGCTTGATGCCCTGGAGGTTGATGCCTTCCTCCTGGGACAGCCGCTGGATCTCGCGCAGGATCAGGATGTCCCGCAGCGAGTACCGGCGGCCCCGGCCCGCGGACCGGCCGGGTGAGACGAGGCCGAGCCGGTCGTAGGCGCGCAGCGTCTGCGGGTGCATGCCGGACAGCTGCGCCGCCACGGAGATGACGTAGACGGGCGTGTCATCCGAGAGCTCGAACTGGCTGGTCATGTCATCTCCTTTCGTGCTGTCAGCTGTTCGCCTGCCGGAGCAGGTCGGCGCGCGGGTCGGGACCGGCGGTGGCGTCCCTGAACGCCTCCAGGCCGGCCTTGGCCTTCGCGTTCAGGTCCGTCGGGACCTGCACGCTGACGGTGACCAGCAGGTCGCCGATCGTGCCGTCCTTGCGGCGGACGCCCTTGCCGCGCACCCGGAAGGTGCGCCCGGTCGGCGTGCCCGCCGGGATGCGCAGGCTCACCGGCATGCCGTGCAGCGTCGGCACCTTGATCTCCGCGCCGAGCGACGCCTCGGCGATGGTGACCGGGACGGTCAGGGTCAGGTTGTGGGCCGACCGGCCGAACACCGGGTGCTTGTCCACGTGCACGCGCACGTAGAGGTCGCCGTTCGGGCCGCCGCGCTCGCCCGACACACCCTTGCCCGCCAGCTTGATCCGCTGGCCGTCCGCGACGCCCGCCGGGATCCGCGCCTGGATCGTGCGCGTGCTCATCGCCCGGCCGCTGCCCGAGCACGTCGGGCACGGGTCGTCGACGACGAGTCCCCGGCCGTGGCAGGTCTTGCACGGCTCGGAGAACGCGAAGCTGCCGAGGTTCCGGCTGCCCTGCCCGGTGCCCTCGCAGGTCGGGCACACCCGCGGCACGGTGCCGGCCTTGGCGCCGGTGCCCATGCAGGACTTGCACGGGCCCTCGCCGGTCAGCCGGAGCGAGACGGTGGCACCCTCGATCGCGTCGCTGAAAGACAGCGACGTCTCGGTCTCCACGTCCGCGCCGCGCCGCGGCCTGGCCTGCTGCGTGGTGGTGCCGCCACCGCCGCGGCCGAACACGCCGCCGAGCAGGTCGCCCAGCCGGCTGCCGGCCGCGCCGGTGGTGTTGCCGAACAGGTCGCCGAGATCGAAGTTGTACCCGCCGGTGGTCCCGCTGGAGCCGGGCATCCGCGGCCCGCCGCCGAACAGCGTGCGCGCCTCGTCGTACTCCTTGCGGCGCTTCTCGTCGGACAGGACGTTGTAGGCCTCGGAGATTTCCTTGAACCGCTCCTCGGCCTTCGCGTCGCCCTCGTTCGCGTCCGGGTGGTACTTGCGGGCGAGCTTGCGGTACGACTTCTTGATCTCGTCAGCGGACGCGCCCTTAGCCACCCCAAGGGTCTTGTAGTAATCCTTCTCGAGGAAATCCTTGGTGCTCAACGGGCCTCTCTCGTGCGCTGTGCTGTCTAGTCTTCGGCTCCGGCCTGCGCGTCCTCGTCGTCGCCGTCGCCCGGCGCGGCCGGCTGGCCGCTGTCACCGCCGGGCTCGGCGACGGCCACCCGCGCGGGGCGGATGATCCGGTCGCCGACCTTGTAGCCGGGCTGCAGGATCTTGACGCAGCTCGGCTCGTCGACGTCGGCGGAGAACTCGTGCATGAGCGCCTCGTGCAGCGTCGGGTCGAACGGGTCGCCCGGCTCGCCGTAGGCGGTCAGCCCGAGCTTGCTGGCGATCGCCTCCAGCGAGTCCGCGACCGACTTGAAGCCGCCCGACAGCTCGCCGTGCTCGCGGGCCCGGCCGATGTCGTCCAGCACCGGCAGCAGCTCGCTGAGCACGCTGGCCAGCGCCTGCTCCCGCACCGCCTGCCGGTCGCGCTCGACCCGCTTGCGGTAGTTGGCGTACTCGGCCTGCAGTCGCTGCAGGTCGGCCGTGCGCTCGGCGAGCATCGTCGCGGTTTGCCCCTGGGATGCCCCCGGCCCCGGGCCGGCGTCGGCCGGCCCGCCTGGCGGGCTGCCCGCGGCCGAGCGCTCGTCGCCGTTACCTGCTGGCGGGCCGCCCGGCGTGGACGCGGAGTGCCGGCCGGGCCGCGGCTGCGATCCTGCTGGTCCGCGCTTGCTGTCCGGGCCGGGGTCCGGCCCGCGCTGCGGGCCGGACCCGGCAGGACCCCGCTGGCCACCGGACCCAGGCTGCGAGCCTGCGCCGGCGGGCTGGCGGACCTGGCCGGTGGCCGGGTCGATGCGCCTGCGATCTCGGATGACAGGGCCCTGGCCCTGGTCTTCTGGCGAACTCATCAGGCGTTGCCGCCCTCCTGGTCGGCCGGCTTGTCCTCGTCCACGATCTCGGCCTCGACGACGTCGTCGTCGTCCTGGCTGGCCTCCTCGCCGGCCGCGCCGCCGCCCGGCTGGGCGTTCGCTGCCTGCGCCTGGGCGTAGATCGCCGTGCCCATCTTCTGGCTGACCTGAGCGGCGTGCTCGCTAGCCGTCTTGATGGCCTCGTTGTCGGTGCCCTCAAGCGTGCGCTTCAGGTCGGCGATCGCGGACTCCACCTCGGACTTGATGTCGTCCGGGACCTTGTCCGCGTTCTCGGCGAGGAACTTCTCGGTCGTGTAGGCCAGTGACTCGCCGCGGTTGCGGACCTCGGCCTCCTCGCGGCGCTGCCGGTCCTCCTCGGCGTACTTCTCGGCGTCGGGCATCATCCGCTCGATGTCGTCCTTGCGCAGCGCCGAGCCGCCGGTGATGGTCATGGACTGCTGCTTGCCGGTGCCCAGGTCCTTCGCCGAGACGTTCACGATGCCGTTGGCGTCGATGTCGAAGGTGACCTCGATCTGCGGGATGCCGCGCGGCGCCGGCGCGAGGCCGGTCAGCTCGAACATGCCGAGCTTCTTGTTGTACGCCGCGATCTCGCGCTCGCCCTGGAAGACCTGGATCTGCACGGACGGCTGGTTGTCGTCGGCCGTGGTGAAGATCTCCGAGCGCTTGGTCGGGATCGTGGTGTTGCGCTCGATCAGCTTGGTGATGATGCCGCCCTTGGTCTCGATGCCCAGCGACAGCGGGGTCACGTCGAGCAGCAGGACGTCCTTGACCTCGCCCTTGAGCACGCCGGCCTGCAGGCAGGCGCCGACGGCGACGACCTCGTCCGGGTTGACGCCCTTGTTGGGCTCCTTGCCGCCGGTGAGCTCCTTGACCAGGTCGACGACGGCCGGCATCCGGGTCGAGCCGCCGACCAGCACGACGTGGTCGATCTCGCTGAGCTTGACGCCGGCGTCCTTGATCACCTGCTGGAACGGCGCCTTGCAGCGGTCGAGCAGGTCCGAGGTCATCTTCTGGAACTCGGCCCGGGTCAGCTTCTCGTCCAGGTGCAGCGGGCCCTGCTCGGAGTGGGTGATGTAGGGCAGGTTGATCTGCGACTCGGTCGAGCTGGACAGCTCGATCTTCGCCTTCTCCGCGGCCTCCCGCAGTCGCTGCAGCGCCATCTTGTCCTTGGACAGGTCGATGCCGTAGCTGTTCTTGAAGTCCTTGACCAGCCAGTCGACGATCCGCTGGTCCCAGTCGTCGCCACCGAGGTGGTTGTCGCCGCTGGTGGCCTTGACCTCGACGACGCCCTCGCCGACCTCGAGCAGGGAGACGTCGAACGTGCCGCCACCGAGGTCGAAGACCAGGATGGTGGCCTCGCCCTCCTTGTCCAGGCCGTAGGCGAGCGCGGCCGAGGTCGGCTCGTTGATGATCCGCAGGACGTTCAGGCCCGGCGATCTGCCCGGCCTCCTTGGTGGCCTGCCGCTGGGCGTCGTTGAAGTACGCCGGCACGGTGATGACCGCGTCGGTGATCGTCTCGCCGAGGTAGGCCTCGGCGTCCCGCTTGAGCTTCTGCAGGATGAAGGCGCTGATCTGCTGCGCAGTGAACTTCTTGCCGTCGATGGCTACCGTCCAGTCGGTGCCCATGTGGCGCTTGACCGAGCGGATGGTCCGGTCGACGTTCGTGACCGCCTGCCGCTTGGCGACCTCGCCGACGAGCACCTCGCCGTTCTTGGCGAAGGCCACGACTGACGGCGTGGTGCGCGAGCCCTCGGCGTTGGCGATGACCGTGGGCTCGCCGCCCTCGAGAACGGCGACGACCGAGTTAGTCGTCCCGAGGTCGATGCCTACCGCACGTGCCATGTGTCTAGTCCTTGTGCTGCTAGTGCTGAATATTGAGTCTTGATGGCTCAAGTCTGCCACGCGCGTCACCCGTTGGCAAATGACTTGAGTCCAGCCGCGCTCAACTTTGTCTAGTGATGCCTAACGCTGACGTGCTGGAGGGCATTCCCGGTCCTGGCCCCGATCACAGCAATCCTCGTATTCTGGGCAAATCCGGTCATGACGTGGCCGGGTGGCAGAAGATCTCTTCGCCGCCGCAGCGCACTCTCGGTGCCGGTACGGTTGCACTACCCGAGGGTCTGGGTTAGGCATTGAGATAAGAGCGACCAGGAGGATCGGGTTGCCGCTGGACGGATCACCCGCGGACGGGGGCGCCTTCCTCGCCGGCATCGCGGGCAGCACCGGCCAGGAGGCAGTCCGCCAGCCGGCCGCTGGCGCTGCGGCTGATGTCGAGTTCAGTCCGTCCGCGCCGGTCCGGCACCGTCCGCCGACACGCTGACGAGCGGCACCGCGGCAGCCGGCGGCGTCGCGGCGCGCGCGACCAGTGACCAGACCGAGCCGGCCGCGATCCCGTGCTCTGGCTGATCGTCGGCGTTGTCTTCGGCGCGTACGCCACCATCTCAGTATTCCGGTACCTGCGCCGTGACCCGACGTCGTGGGATCTGGGCATCTTCACCGAGTACGTCAAGCAGTTCGCGCACCTGCACGCCCCGATCGTCGACATCCGCGGCCCCGGCTTCAACCTCCTCGGCGACCACTTCCACCCCATCGTCGCCGTCCTGGCCCCCTTCTTCCGCCTCGCCCCCACCCCCGTCACCCTCCTGATCGCCCAGGCCCTGCTCACCGCCCTGTCGGTCATCCCCGTCTACCGCGCCGCCGGCCAGCTCCTGTCCCGCGGCGCCGCCCAGGCCATCACCGCCGCCTACGGCCTGTCCTGGGGCCTGCAGCAACTCGCCAACTACGACTTCCACGAAATCGCCTTCGCCGTCCCCCTGCTCGCCGCCAGCCTGTCCGCCCTCATCCGCGGCCGCACCCGCGCCGCCATCTGGTGGGCCCTGCCCCTGGTCCTGGTCAAAGAAGACCAGGGCTTCACCCTCGCCGCCCTCGGCCTGATCATCGCCTTCAGCTACCGCCGCCGCGCACCCGGCCTGATCCTGGCCGGCTGGGGCCTGGCCTGGTCCCTGCTCGCCATCCTCGTGATCATCCCGCACTTCAGCGGCGACCATACCTACTCTTACTGGTCCCAGGCCGGCGCCATCAGCCCCGTGGGCGGTAACTTCTCGGTCGGCGGCCTGTGGTCGCATCTCACGAACGGCATCGGGACGAAGCTGCCGACGCTGGCGCTGATCCTGCTGCCCACCGCGTTCCTGGCGCTGCGCTCGCCGCTGGTGCTGGCGATTCTGCCGAGCCTCGCGCTGCGCTTCATCGCGCTCAAGTCCGCCTACTGGGGCACCGACTGGCACTACAACGCGACCGTCATGCCGATCGTGTTCATCGCCGCGATCGACGGGATGGCCAGGATCAAGGCCGCCAGAGCGCGGGCCGAGGACGGTGGCCATGAAGACGGGGGCCAGGACCTAATGAGCGCCCGGCTGGCTGTCTTCGCCCGGCGCGCGGCCGGCAACCTGGAGCACTACGGCGCGGCCGCGATGCTGGCGCTGGCGGCCGGGCTCGCCTTCCAGTTCCCGCTCAGCTCGATCTGGACGCCGGCGACCTACTCGCTCGGACCGCACGTGGCGGCCGAGAACGCCGCGATGGCGCTGGTCCCGACCGGCGCGAAGGTATCGACCGACCTCGACCTGCTGGCACCGCTGGCCGCCAGGACGGATACCTACTGGCTCGGCAACTTCGACAACCCGGTGACCACCTACGTGGTCTTCGACACCGAGAGCACCGACTGGCAGCCGCCGCCGGCGAACGTGCAGCAGTTTGTGGAGCAGCTGGAACACGGGGCGCAGTTCCGGCAGATCTTCGAGCAGGACGGGGTCTATGTCTTCCGCCGCGCCGGGTAAGCACCGCCAGGCTGCCGGCCGGGGAGCGCGCCGGTGACATCGGCGGTGCTGCCCGCCGACGCGGATGCGGCGGCGCCGGCTGACGCCAGCGCTGCGGGCCTGGCTGCCCGCGGCCGTCTGCGCCGGTTATCTCGCCGCCGCGCTGGCGCTGACCTGGCAGCTGTGGGCGCATCCCGCGAGTGCCACCGTGGCCGGCAACCCGGCCGACCACGCGCAGTTCGCCTGGTTCATGCGGTACGCGGCGACGGCGGTCGCGCACGGCAAGCTGCCGGCGCTGGTGACCACCGCGATGAACGCGCCGGTCGGCATCAGCATGATGTGGAACACCACGATCCTGCTGCCGGGCATCCTGCTCGCGCCGGTCACGGTGCTGGCCGGGCCGCAGGTCAGTCTCACGATCCTGATGACGGTCGGCTTCGCCGGGCTCGGCCGCCACCATGTTCTACGTGCTGCGCCGCTACGGCGTGAGCCTGCCGGCGGCGGCGGTCGGAGGGGCCGTCTACGGGTTCTCGCCCGCGCTGACGCATTCGGCGATCGGCCACTACCAGCTCCAGTTCGCCGTGCTGCCGCCGCTGATCGTCGACGCGGTGCTGCGGCTGTGCCTGCGCTCCGTCCCGCCCGGTCCGCGGCGGGATCTGGCTCGGCGTCCTGGTCGTGGCGCAGATCTTCATCGGCGAGGAGATGCTGTTCGAGGCCTGCCTGACGGCGGTCCTGCTGGTCGCCGTGCTGGCGGCGTCGCGGCCAAGGGAGGTCGCCAGCGCCGTGCGCCCGGCCGCGCTCGGGCTCGCAACCGGCGTCGGCGTGACGCTGCTGCTGGCGGGCTGGGCGCTGCGGGCGCAATTTTTCGGGCCGCTCACCCAGCACGGGACCGCCTTCTACGTCGACTTCTACAAGAACCCGCTGGCCGGATTCGTCACCCCCGACTCGGCCCAGCTGCTGCACACCGGGTCGAGCGCGGCGGCGGCGGCCAGGTACGCGGGGCTGCCGGCCGAGTACCTCGGCTACCTGGGCGTGCCGCTCATCGTCGTGCTGCTCTTCGTGGCCATCGCCTTCTGGCGGCGGCTGCCGGTCCGGGCCGCCGCGGTGGCGACCGCGGTGCTGCTGCTGCTGTCGGTCGGCGGGCACCCGCTGCTCTCGGTGTCGGGGGACCCGCTCGCCCAGCATCCGGGCGGGATCCTGCTGCCGTGGGGCTGGCTCGAGCACCTGCCGGTGCTGAGCTCGGGTCTCGCGGACCGGCTGTCGATCGTCGCCGACGGGACCGCCGCCGCCATGCTCGCGTTCGGCATCGACTGCGCGCTGACGAGGCTGCGGGACAAGGACTTCAGCCGGGCCAGGGCCGGGACGCTGGTGGCCGCCGTCACCGCCGTCGCGGTGCTGCCGCTGGTGCCGCGGCCGCTGGCGGCCGCGCCGGCCGAGCCGGTGCCGGCGGCTGGTCGACCACGCTCGGCGCGCTCCGGCTGCCGGCCGGGGCGCGGGTACTCGTCGTTCCCGTCCCGACCGCCACGCTGGATGACGCGCTGCGCTGGCAGGCGGGCGGAGGCCAGCGGATCTCGCTGATCGGCGGCTACTTCGAGGGACCGGACGGGACCGGCCAGCGCCTTCATCGACGGCGGCGGTTTTCCGGCCCTGACCTTGTACCTGGACTATCTGTGGCTTGGCAAGGCCTGGACCGGCGCGCCGGAGCCGCAGCCCTCGGCGCGGGCGGTGACGCAGACGCTGGAGTACTGGCAGCCGCGGGCGGTGGTCGCCGACGCCGCGGGCAGGCCGGGACTTACCCGTTACCTCGAGTCAATCCTCGGCCAGCCGGCGATCAGGTACGGCACCATGCTCGGCTGGCGGCGCTGACCGGCGCGGCCCGCGCGGTATGTTACGGGCGGGTAGGTAGTAACCGCGTGCCCGGTATTCACTGGCCGCGTACGTGTTGCCGTACGCTTGTCACCCAAATCGCCGTTCCTGGAGGTCCCTTTGGCGCTGCGGATCATCATCGGCCTGGTGCTCACGGCGATCGCGGCCGCAGTCGCCGGGCGCCGGCTGTGGTGGCTGTTCCGGCTCGGCCGCACCGGCCAGCCCGCGCCCGAGCGCATCGCGGCGCTCCGCGAGCACCCGGCCCAGGGGGCGGAGACCCAGGTCACCCAGGTGATCGGGCAGCGCAAGCTGCTGCAGTGGTCGGTGCCGGGAGTGGCGCACGCGCTGACCTTCTGGGGCTTCATCGTGCTGATCCTGACGATCATCGAGGCCTACGGCGCGCTGTTCAGCAAGCACTTCGCGATCCCGCTGATCGGGACCTGGGCGTGGGTGGGCTTCGTCGAGGACCTGTTCGCCGTCGGGGTGCTGGTCGGCATCATCACGTTCGCGATCATCCGGCTGCGCAACGACCCCAAGCGCGAGGGCCGCGAATCGCGGTTCTCCGGCTCGCACACCGGCGCGGCCTGGCTCGTGCTGCTCGGCATCTTCCTGGTCATCGCGACGCTGCTGGTCTACCGCGGCGCGCAGATCAACACCGGCGACTTCCCGTACCCGCAGGGCGCGTTCGCGTCGGAGATCGTCGGTCACTGGCTGCACCCGGCCGGCGCGGCGAACATGGGGATCGAGACCACCTTCATCCTGCTGCAGCTCGCGGTGATCCTGGCGTTCGGCATCTTCGTCACCTACTCCAAGCACCTGCACATCGCGATCGCCCCGGTGAACGTGCTGTTCGCCCGGCGGCCGGACGGCCTCGGCCCGCTGCAGCCGATGCGCTCGAACGGCAAGGTGCTCGACTTCGAGGAGGCCGACCCGGACGAGGACGTGTTCGGCATCGGCAAGGTCGAGGACCTCAGCTGGAAGGGCATGCTGGACCTGGCGACCTGCACCGAGTGCGGCCGGTGCCAGTCCCAGTGCCCGGCCTGGACCACCGGCAAGCCGCTGTCGCCGAAGATGATCATCCTGGAGCTGCGCGATCACGCCTTCGCCAAGGCGCCCTACCTGCTGGCCGGGTCGGACGAGGCCCGCGCCGCGCTGCCGGACGCGGTCAAGGCCGAGGCCGCGCGGCCGATCATCGGCGACGCGGACGCCCACGGCGTCATCCATCCGGACGAGCTGTGGTCGTGCACCAACTGCGGCGCGTGCGTCGAGGAGTGCCCGGTCGACATCGAGCACATCGACCACATCACCGGCATGCGCCGGCATCAGGTCCTGGTCGAGTCCGCGTTCCCGACCGAGGCCGGGACCATGCTGCGCAACCTGGAGAACAAGGGCGACCCGTGGGGGATGGGCGGCAACAAGCGGACCGAGTGGATCACCGAGCTGGACTTCGAGGTGCCGGTGGTCGACGGGCCGATCGGCGACGACGTCGAGTACCTGTTCTGGGTCGGCTGCGCCGGCGCGCTGGAGGACCGGGCGAAGAAGACCACGAAGGCCGTCGCGCAGCTGCTGCACACCGCCGGGGTCAGCTTCGCGGTGCTCGGGCCGGCCGAGTCGTGCACCGGCGACCCGGCCCGCCGGATGGGCAACGAGTTCGTCTTCAGCATGCTGGCCCAGCAGAACGTCGAGACGCTGAACGAGGCCGGCGTCCGCAAGATCGTGGCCAGCTGCCCGCACTGCTTCAACACGATCTCCCGCGAGTACCCGCAGCTCGGCGGCAACTACGAGGTCATCCATCACACCCAGCTGCTCGCCCGGCTGGTCGCCGAGGGCAGGCTGACCCCGGTGACGCCGATCGAGGAGAAGATCACCTACCACGACCCGTGCTTCCTCGGCCGGCATAACCGGGTCTTCACCCCGCCGCGGGAGATCATGGAGCAGGTGCCCGGCGTGCAGGCGCAGGAGATGCACCGGTGCAAGGAGCGCGGCTTCTGCTGCGGCGCGGGCGGCGCCCGGATGTGGATGGAAGAGCGGATCGGCAAGCGGATCAACATCGAGCGGATCGACGAGGCGCTGGGCACCGACCCGGACACGATCTCGACCGGCTGCCCGTACTGCCTGGTGATGCTCGGCGACGCGGTCGCGGCGAAGAAGAGCTCCGGCGAGGCCAAGGAGTCGCTTGAAGTAGTCGACGTCGCGCAGCTCCTGGTCCGCTCGGTCCAGGTGCCCGCCGCGGTCGCGGCGGCCCGCCAGCGCGGGCCATCGTCGGTCCCGCCAGCGGCGGCCACGCGGCGGGCCGCAGCCGGCGCCGACGGGTCCGGCCAGGCGGCCGGCAACCCGGAGGCCGACGGGCCGGGCGGGCCCGCGTAGACCTGACACGGGAGGCCGGCCAGATGGACTCGCGGCGGGCGGAGTCGTTCAGCGACGGCGTCTTCGCGGTCGCGATCACGGTGCTGGTCTTCAACCTGCTGTCGATCGCCGACCGCACCCGCGGCAGCCACCTGACCGTCGGGGTGCTGCTCGGCCAGCTGGCGTGCCTACGTTGCCTACGTGGTCAGCTTCCTCACCATCGGGATCATGTGGCTGAACCATCACACGATGCTGTCGGCGGTGACGCGGGTGAACCGGGCGGTCCTGGTGCTGAACCTGTTCCTGCTCATGGGCGTCGTCGCGATCCCGTTCCCGACCGCGCTGGTCGCCGACCACCTGACCGCCACCGGCGCGGGGGGCCGGGTGGCGGCAGTTCACCTACGGCCTGGTCATGGTCGCGATCTCGATCGGCTACGCGTCGACCTGGATCTACCTGGCGCGCACCAGCACGAACTTGGCCCGCGCCGGGTCGTGCGAACGCCGCGGCTGTCGACCATCCGGTTCACGGCCGGGAACGTCGGCTACATCGCCGGCACTCTCATCGCGCTGATCTCGCCGGTCGCGGCGCTGATCATCTTCGGCCTGCTCGCGGTGTACTACCTGTTCGACCACCTGCCGTCGGAGGAGATCGGGCGACGACGACGCGGAGCCCGCTGTCAGCTGACGACCCGCACCGGCAGCCAGACGCGGACCTTGGTGCCCTTGCCCGGCCTGGATTCCAGCGTGGCCTGGCCGCCGTGCGCGGTGGCGATGGCCTGCACGATCGACAAGCCCAGGCCGCTGCCGCCCGGCTGCTGACCGCCGCGCCCGCCTGGCGGCTGACCGCCGGGCTCGCCCGGTCCGTGGCCGTTGTGCTCGCCGGGCCCGTGGCCGGGCTCGGCCGGCGCTGACCAGCTGCCCCGGTCGGCCGCCCGGTGGAACCGGTCGAACGCGCGGACGGCGTCCGGCGCTGACATGCCCGGCCCGGCGTCGGCGACCTCGATCAGCACGCCGCCGGAGATCGCGCCGAGCCGGACGGCCACCGGGGTGGTTGGCGGGGTGTGGGCCCGGACGTTGCCCAGCAGGTTCGCGATCACCTGCCGGACCCGCGGCTCGTCGACGACGGCTACCAGCCGGGGCGGGGCCTCGGCGCGCACCGGCCGGTCCGGCTGCACCGCCACCGCGTCGGCGACCGCGTCCCTGACCACGGCCGCGAGGTCGGTCTCGGTCAGGTCGAGCGAGGAGGTGCGGTCCAGCCGGGCCAGCTCCAGCAGCTCGGCGACCAGCGTGCTCATCCGCTGCGCCTCCTGCTCGATCCGGCGCATCGCGCTGGGCAGCTGGTCGGGGCCGAGCGCGCCCTGCCGGTACAGCTCGGCGTAGCCGCGGATCGTCGTCAGCGGGGTGCGCAGCTCGTGCGACGCGTCCGCGGCGAACTCGCGGACCTTGTGCTCGGAGTGCAGCCGCATGCTGAACGCCTGCTGGATCCGCTCCAGCATCGTGTTGATCGCGGCGCCCAGCCGTCCGACCTCGGTCTGGTCGTCCGCATCCGGCATCCGCGCGGTCAGGTCGCCGATGCTGGTGATCTCGCTGGCGGCGGCGGCCATCTCGTCCAGCGGCTCGAGGCCCCGGCCGATGAGCCACTCGCCGATGACCGCGAGCAGCGTGATCAGCGCGGCCCCGGTGATCAGCTGGGCGACGATGAACTCCCGCACCAGGCCCGGGTCGTTGCTGACGGGCTGGGCCACGAACAGGATCGCCTGCCGGGCCGGGGAGCTGGCCGGGGCGATGGGGCCCGCCGGGCCGGCCGTCACGAGCCGGGTGGCGGTCTGGATCTGCCGGGCGGAGTCGATCACGAACGGCGCGCAGTTCAGGTACGGGAAGCTCGATCTGGCGTCCGGCGCGCCCGGCCCGCGGCCCGGGCGGCCGCCCGGGCAGCCGGTGCCGCTGACCGCGGCGCTGACGGCGGTCAGCTCGCCCTGCTGCGCGAGCTTCCTGATGCCGCGCAGGTCAGCGCTCGCCAGCCGGCTGTCCACCGCGGCGGTAAGGCGGCGGGACAGCGACCCGGAGGTGACCGGCACGGCCTGCAGGCGCGGCTGGAGCGGGACCAGTACGACGGCGTCGCCGGCCGAGTAGGCGTTGAGGCACAGGCTGGAGGTAGACGGGCAGCCCTTGGCCAGGTTCGCGATGTGCTCCCTGAGCACGGCGGTAGCCTGGCTGATCTGGCCGTCGACCAGGTGCGCGAGCAGGTAAGAACTGACGGTGCCCATCACCACCAGCAAGACGGTGGTGACACCGACCAGCATGACGAGCAGCCGGGCCCGCAGCGAGAGCCTGCGGGTCGCGCTCACGTGATGCCCTGGCCAGCCCGATCCTTGCGGTCGGCGCGCAGGCTGTAGCCGACGCCGCGCTGGGTGTGGATCAGTGAAGGTCCGAGCGGGTCCAGCTTGCGGCGCAGGTAGCTCACGTACGTCTCGACGATCTGGGATTCGCCCGAGTAGTCCCAGCCCCAGACCTGCTCCAGCAGCTGCGCTCTGGTCAGGACCCGGCCCTGGTGCCGCATAAGGAAGGCGAGCAGCCGGAACTCGGTCGGCGACAGCTCGACCGGGATCCCGTTCCGGTGCACCGTCCAGCGCTCCTCGTCCAGTTCGAGGTCCGCCACCCGCAGCAGCGCCGCGCCGCTGCCCTGCTCCTCGCCGGTCACCGTGCGGGACGCCCGGCGCAGCACCGCCCGCACTCGCGCCACGAGAGCCTCGACCGAGAACGGCTTCGTCACGTAGTCGTCGCCGCCGATCGCCAGCCCGGTCACGGTGTCCGACGAGGTGTCCCTGGCCGTCAGGAAGATCACCGGCACCTCGTTGCCGGCTGCGCGCAGCCGGCGACAGACCTCGAAGCCGTCCATGTCCGGCATCATGACGTCCAGCACGATGAGGTCGGGCTTGCTCGGCCTCCGCCTGCCGCAGCGCGTCCTTGCCGTTGACGGCCGTCGTGACGGCGCAGCCGTGAAACTTCAGTGCGACCTGCACAAGCTCACGGATGTTGGGCTCGTCATCGACGACAAGCACCTGCGGAATGCGGTCGTTCTGTGTCATGACGTCGTAGCCCACCCCACGTCTGCTGCTGCCGGGCGCGCCGGAGCATGCCGGGACATTCCGGCGACATGAGGTTACCCCGAAGGCGGGCTGCCTGGCTCCCCACCAGAAACTACGGTCTGACCACAATTCGCGCCGGTCAGGTCGGGGTCGGCCCGGCTAGCTGGCCGGCCGGATCTGGGCCATCTTCACGTAGTTGGCGCCGCCCGAGACCGGGCCGACGATCAGCACCCGGTCGCCCGCCGCCAGCTTGCTGGCCGCGAGCTTGCTGCCGTTCTCCCGCAGCACGCTGCCCTTCAGCAGGTGCCAGGTCCACGTCGTGCCGTCTGCGGCCCGGACCGTGAGCGTGCCGCCGCCGATCGACCCGATCGTGCCGCGCTCGAACGCGACAGTGCTGTACCCGGTCTTCGTCTTGACGGTCAGCTGGGCGTGCAGGGTGTGTCCCAGCAGCCGCTGGGCGGCTGGCACCCGGCGGCACCGCGCCGCAGCCTGCCGCGTGGCCTTGGCCGCGCACGGGTGCTGGCCGGCCGGGTGAGTGGCCGCCGCCGTGGTGGTCGCAGCCGCTGCCCCGCCGGTCAGCGCTACGCCGACACCCATGCCGCCGCCCAGCAACACCAACGCCGCGGCGCCGCCGCCGAGAATGCGCCAAGACCAGCTCATCTGACTGCTCATGCCCGCCCCTTTTACCCCACACGCTGGGATGTAGCGTCAGGATACCCATGAGACGGCTGGGAACGCAGCAGTTACATGCGCTCCGGCGCCGGGATGCCCAGCAGGCCCAGCCCGGTCTCCAGCACCCGCAGGCTGAGCGCGCACAGCGCCAGCCGGCTGTCCCGGACCGGGCCTTCGGCGCTGAGCACCGGGCACTGCTCGTAGAACGTTGTGAACGCGCTGGCCAGGTCGAACAAGAAGCCCGCGAGCTTGTGCGGCTCCGCGGTCGCGGCGACGTCGGATACCGCCCGGCCGAGTCCCAGCAGCTGCAGGGCCAGGGCCCGCTCGGCCGGGGTGCCTGGCAGCACCGGTCCGGTCGCCTTGGCCGGATCCAGCCCGGCCCGCTGGAAGATCGACCGGATCCTGGCGGCGGCGTACTGGAGGTAGGGGCCGGTGTTGCCGGTCAGGGCCAGCAGCCGGTCGAAGTCCAGCGCGTAGCTGGAGTCGCGGGCGACGGACAAGTCGCCGTACTTGAGCGCCCCGATCCCGACGGCCTCCGCGATCTGCGCCCGCTCGGCCGGGTCGTCATACCGCTCGGCGATAGCTTTCTCGGCCCGTTCCACCGCCTCGTCGATGAGGCTGGCGAGCTTGACCTGCTCACCGCTGCGGGTCCGCAGCCGCTGCCCGCCTGGCCCGGTCATCAGGCCGACGACCGCGTGCTCGGCCGTCGCCGGGCTGACCAGCCAGCCGGCCTGGCGGGCCAGTTCGAACACCATCAGCAGGTGCTGGTGCTGCTCCGACCCGACGACGTAGATGATCCGGGTGGCGCCGAGATCGCGCAGCCGGTACCTGATGGCCGCCACGTCGGTGCTGTCGTAGCCGTAGCCGCCGTCGCTCTTGCGCAGCATGAGCGGCAGCGGGGTCCCGTCCCGGCCGGTGAAGCCCGGCGGGTACGCGCATAGCGCGCCGTCGCTGATCACCGCCAGGCCCGCGCTCTTCCAGCTCGGTGCAGACGTCGGCGAGCATCGGGTTGTAGAAGCTCTCCGGCGCCATGTCGGCGTCGGTCAGCGTGATGCCGAGCCTGGCGTACAACCGCCGCAGGTAGGCCATCGAGTCGTCCACGAGCAGCTGCCACATCCGGATGGCCTGCGGCTCGCCCGCCTGCAGCCCCACCACCCGCTGCCGGGACCGGTCGGCGAAGCCCTGGTCACCGTCGAACTTGGCCCGGGCGGCCTGATAGAAGGCGGTGAACTCGCCGGCCGCGAGCTGGTCGTACGTCGCCTGCTCGCCGACGTCGAGCGCGTGCTCGATGAGCATGCCGAACTGCGTGCCCCAGTCACCCAGGTGCGCGGCCCTGATGACGTCGTGGCCCAGGTGCTCCAGCACCCGGACGATCGCGTCGCCCTCGACGGTCGCGCGCAGGTGCCCGGCGTGCAGCTCCTTCGCGACGTTCGGGCCCGAGTAGTCGACGACGACCCGCTGCCGCGGGCTGGCCTCGGACACACCCAGCCGCGGATCGGCGAGCTGCTCGTCCGCCTGCTCGGCGAGCCAGCTGTCGCGCAGCGTGAGGTTGATGAAGCCAGGGCCGCTCACCTCGGCCGTCTCGATCTCGGGCGCTCCGGCCAGGCCCGCCACGATGAGCTCGGCGACCTCGCGCGACGGCCTGCCGACGCGCTTGCCCAGCGACATCGCCGCGTTGCACTGGTAGTCGGCGAACCCGGACGGCCGGATCAGCGGGTCAGCATCGGCGTACTCGGCACCGAGCTGGCTGGCCAGCGCGCGCTGGACCAGCAATCCGAGTGCTGCCTCCGGGTCGGTCATCCAACTAGCCTATCGGCAGCCCGTCAGGTCACGGCCGGCGCAGGAAGTGGCGGGCCGGACCGAGGCGTTCCCGGATGCGCTCGGTGATCCGCCCGTCGGCCAGTTCGGCCGCCAGCCGGCAGGCCGCGGCCGCGCCCTTGGCCGAGACCGCGCCGTGCGCGATCACGATCGTGGCCTCCAGGCCGAGCAGCGCCGCGCCGCCGTAGGTCTCGGGGTCGAGCCGCTCGGCCAGCTCGCGCAGCCCGCGCCGCTGGAGCATGGCGCCGATCCGGGCGGTGCGGGTGCCGGCCAGCGCGTGCCGGAGCTGGCCCGCGGCGTACGCCGCTGTCCCTTCCAGCGTCTTGAGCGCGACGTTCCCGGTGAAGCCGTCGGTGACGATCACGTCGACCCGTCCCGCCAGCAGGTCGCCGCCCTCCACGTTCCCGGCGAAGCTGATCGGCAGGCCGCCGTGCGGCGGGTCGGCCAGCAGCAGCTCGTGCGCCCGCCGGGCCAGCTTGTTGCCCTTGCCCGGCTCGGCGCCGATAGACAGCAGCCCGACCCGCGGCTCGGAGATGCGCAGCGCCGTCTGCGCGTACGCGATGCCGAGCTGCGCGAACTGCACGAGCATCTCGGGCTTGGGGTCGGCGATGGCGCCCGCGTCGATCAGCACGGCCGGGGTCGGCTGCGTGGGCAGGACCACGGCCAGGGCCGGCCGGGTCACGCCCGCCAGCGGCCGCAGCCGCATCTGCGCGGTAGCGACGATCGCTCCGGTCGAACCCGCGGACATGACCGCGGCGACCTCGCCGCGGCGGACGAGCTGGCACGCGACCGCGATGCTCGACCGGGGCCTGCGCCAGCTGGCGAGCGCGCCCTCGTCCATGGCGAGCGAGTCTTCGGCCGGCACGATGTGCACGTTGGCCGGGGCACCGTGCCGGGCCAGCAGCGGCCGCAGCAGGCCAGGCCGGCCGGTCAGCACGATGTGGGTGCTCAGCTGGCGCGCGGCCTCGACCGCGCCCGCCACTATCTCGGCCGGGGCGTGGTCGCCGCCCATCGCGTCCACCGCGATGAGCTTGTGCGGTGAGGCAGGCACCGGACCGCTGGCGTGCAGCTCCACGTCGCCCTGATTGTTGTCCCCGGGTTGGTTATCCCCGGGACGGGGGATGAGGTCGGGCGCCGCGTTTCCCGGCATGTCGTAAGCCTCTCACTGGACCCGCAGGGCCAGACGGGCCGGTGCCAGTTGGCGGCCTCCGCCGTGGTCTGGCTCTATCGGTAATAGCTACCCATGCTCGGATTCATTACCGTAGCGTTGGGTCCCCGCCAGTTTCGGGACCGGCCGGCTGGGTACTCGGGGGTCCCCGCGAGAAACTGCAGGCAACTCAGGGGAGTTCCTGAGCGTTTCTTCATCACGGGCTCTTTACCTGGACTTGGACGTAACGAAAGGGGACGCCGGCGCGTCTCAGGTTGAGCCTGGGAACAACTAAAGAAGACGCCATTACAGGCGGCATGACGGGGAGATCATGCGCGACCAGGGCGCCGCGGGGACCGCGCGGGCGCCAGAGGAGGCTGCATGACAGAACAGCAGGTAGCACCGGTTATCCCTGCTCAGGGGCGCGGTTTCCGCGCATACACGGCCAAACATCTGGACCGGCTTATCGCCAGGACCCGCCTCAGCGAGGCGGACCGGCTGGCATCCCGGGCGGTTGCGACAGTTCTGCCGTTCCGGACAAATGAGTACGTCGTCGAGCGCCTGATCGACTGGGACTCCGCGCCCGACGACCCGATCTACCGGCTGGTGTTCCCGCAGGCCGACATGCTGCCCGCGGAGGACATAGGCCCAATAGCGGGCATGCTCGCGCGTGGCGCGCCCGACCGCGAGATCCAGGCCGCGGCGCGCGTGGTGCGAATGCGCCTCAACCCGCACCCAGCGGGGCAACTCGCGCTCAACATCCCGGCCATGTCCGAGGAGCCGCTGCCGGGCGTTCAGCACAAGTATCCGGAAACCGTCCTGATCTTCCCGAAACAGGGTCAGACGTGCCACGCGTACTGCACCTACTGCTTCCGGTGGGCGCAGTTCGTCGGTGAGCCGGACCTGAAGATGGCGACCGACGACATGACGAAGGTGGTCTCCTATCTGCGCGCGCACCGCGAGGTGACCAGCGTCCTGATCACCGGTGGCGACCCCATGATCATGGGCGCCGGGGTACTCGGGCAGTACATCGAGCCGCTGCTTGACCCGGGGCTGGAGCACATCGAGTCGATCCGGATCGGCACGAAGTCGCTGTCTTACTGGCCGCAGCGGTTCGTCTCCGACCCGGACGCCGACGACACGCTCCGGCTGTTCGAACAGGTCAGCGCCGCGGGCAAGACGCTGGCGCTGATGGCGCACTTCTCGCACCCGCGCGAGCTCGAGCCGGATCTGGTCGCGACCGCGGTCAGCCGCATCCGGTCGACGGGGGCGATCATCCGGACCCAGGCGCCGCTCATCCGCACCATCAATGATGACGCGGAAACCTGGCGGACGATGTGGCGGATGCACCTGCGGATGGGGATGGTGCCGTACTACATGTTCGTGGAGCGGGATACCGGGCCGCAGGGATACTTCGCCGTCCCGCTGGCGGGGGCGGCCGAGATCTTCAGGGACGCCTACAGCAGCGTGTCCGGTCTGTGCCGGACCGTGCGCGGCCCGTCCATGTCCGCGACCCCTGGCAAGGTGTGCATCGACGGGGTCACCGAGATCGCCGGGGAGCAGGTATTTGCGCTGCACATGATCCAGGCGCGCGACCCGGCGCTGGTCGGGCGGCCGTTCTTCGCGCGCTACGACCCGGACGCGGTCTGGCTGACCGACCTCAGGCCGGCCTTCGCCGACCGGTTCCCCTTCGATCCCGATCCGGCCGACCGCAGCAGCGAGTGGCAGCGCGAGTTGCTGGCGCCCGCGAGCTAGCCGGATCACTACCAGCGAGGGTCCCGGACCGCACGGTCCGGGACCCTCGGCACGTCCGGAGCGGGCTGGCTCGCGCGCAGGCGCTCCGCTAGCCCGCGGCAGCCGAACTCGGCTCGCTGACGGCAGCCGAACCGAGGCTGGCCGCGGCCTGCGCCTGGCGCTGAATGAACAGGCACGAGACGGCGCCCGCCGCCAGGAACACGATCGGCACGGCCATGGTCGGCCGCATGGCCTGCACGAAGCCGTGGGTGAAGATGGCGGTCTCCAGGCCGTTGGCGTGCTGGGCCGGACCGCCGGCCAGACCGCTCTTGGCCGCTGCCCGGAAGTGCGCGAGCATCTGCTGCCGGGCGGCGGCAGGCAGCTGACCCGCCCGCTGCTGCACCTGGCTCACGAAGCCGGCGGCCAGCCGGTTCTGCAGCAGGGCGCCCACACCCGCGGTGCCGATCACGGTCCCGACCTGCCGGGTGGTGTTGAACACGCCCGACGCCGCGCCCGCCATCATCGGGTTGATGTTGCGCAGCGCGATCGTGGTGAGGGGCGCGAACGTGCAGCCGATCCCGGCGCCGGCGACCAGCTGAGGCGCGAGGAACGTGTACCACGCGGAGGAGGTCTCGGCGAGCAGGACCACGCCGCCCATGCCGCCGGCGAACAGCGCGAGGCCGGTCATGAGGATGTACTTGCCGCCGATCCGGTCCGACATCCGCCCGGCTACCGGAGCGACGAACATCGCGACGACGGACGCGGGCGCCATCGTCAGGCCCGCCTTGAGCGCGGAAAAGCCAAGCACGTCCTGCAGGTAGATGCTGAACGGCAGGAAGATGCCGAGCATGCCGATGGAGATGAACCCGGAGACGAGGTTCATCAGGGCGTAGTTGCGGTCCCGGAACAGCGCGAACGGGACCAGGGGCTCGCCCGCCTGCCGGCGGGCCTGGATGAAGAGGAAGACGGCGAGCAGCACGACGCCGACGGCGAGCAGCAGCGGGATCGAGATGAACCCCTTGATCGTGCCCCAGTTGTACTTCTGCCCCTCCACCAGCGCGTAGCAGATAGCCAGCAGCGCGCCGCTGGCGAGCAGCACGCCCGCCACGTCGAAGCTGTGCTTGCGGCCGGTCCGCAAATCGGGGATGAGCAGGAAGGTCAGGCCGAGCACCACGATGCCGACCGGCAGGTTGATGAAGAAGATGTACCGCCAGTCGAAGGCGGTCACCAGCAGCCCGCCCAGGGTCGGGCCAGCGATCGTGGCCACGCCGGCGACGGCGCCCCACACGCCGAAGGCCGCGCCGCGGCGCTCCGCCGGGAACACCATGGTCAGGATCGCCAGCGTCTGCGGCATCAGCAGCGCCGCGCCGAGGCCCTGCACGCCCCGGAAGGCAATCAGGTAGCCCGCCGAGGGCGCCAGTCCGCAGGCGACCGAGGCGACCGTGAATAGCGCGACCCCGAGGAAGAACACGGTGCGCTGGCCGAGCAGGTCGCCGAGGCGGCCGGCGGTGATGAGCAGGACCGCCAGCACCAGCGCGTAGGCGTTGATCACCCACAGGATGTCGTCAAGAGACGCGTGCAGCTTCACGATCATGTTGGGGATGGCGACGTTGACGATCGTCAGGTCGAGCAGGGTCATGAAAAACCCGAGCGAGACGACGATCAGCACGGCCCACGGGTTGCCGCGTCTGGACTTCATGTGTGGTGGCCCCTCAGTACCGGAAGCAGGCGGCCCAGACTGGCCACCTGCTTACACGCTACGGCACGGCTCTGACACTCGGCCGCCGCGATCAGGCCCGCCGTTGCGCCCGGACGAGGAAGGACGGCGGGCCGATTCCGCCGCGCGTCCCGCCGTCCTTCCTCGTCCTTCCTCGTCCTTCCTCGTCCTGGCGGCCGTCGGTCAGCCGGTCGGCCGGGAACTGGCCGCTGCGGCCAGCACCGGCTCGTCCGCTGCGGCCACTTCGAGAGCCGCCGAGGATGCGCACGCCGCCTGCTGGTCGTGCAGCCCGCGGTGGCGCGGCAGCGCGAACACGGCGGCGATCGCCGCCGCGAGGGCGACGACCGCGGCCACCCGCAGCCCCAGGCTCATCGCGTGCACGAACGCGGCGTGCGCGGCAGCCGCCAGTTGCGCCCCGGCGGCACCGCCGGTCCGCAGGCTCAGCGCGTCCGCGGCGGCGACCGAGCCGGTGGCGATGTGCGACACCGCGGCTGGCGTGTGCGCGGCCGCCAGCTTGGTGCCGAGCCTGGCGCCGTAGGCGGCGGCCGAGATGCTGCCGATGACGGCGATGCCGAGGGCACCGCCGACTTCGCGGATCGTGTCGTTGATGGCGGAGCCCGCGCCCGCCTGGTGGCTGGGCACCGAGTTCATGATGGCGGTGCTGGCGGGCGCCATGACCAGGCCCATGCCTGCGCCCATGATGGCGACGGCCACCGCCAGCGGCGGGTAGCTGCTGTGCACCTGCGCGGTGGACAGGTCGATCAGGCCGATGCCCATCGCCGCCATTCCGGCCGGGATCACGATCCGGCTGCCCAGCCGGGCAGCGAGGACCGGGGACAGCGGTGACATGACGCCCATCGCGAGCGCGAACGGCAGCGCCCGGACGCCGGCCGACAGCGGGCTGTAGCCGTGCACGAGCTGCAGGTACTGGGTCAGCACGAACAGGCTGCCGAACAGGGCGAAGAAGATGATCGTGACGGCGGCGGCGCGAGGCGGAGAACGCCCGGCTGGCGAAGACCCGCAGGTCAATGAGCGGGTGCGGGGTGCGCAGCTCCCACCAGATGAAGGCCGCGATGGCGACCAGCCCGGCGGCCGCCTCGGCCATGGTCATCGCGTCGGTCCAGCCGCGCGACGGCGCCTCGATGATGGCATCCACGAGCGCGACGAGCGCCAGCGCGATCAGGATGGTGCCCCGCCAGTCCAGCCGGTGCCCGCCGGACTCGGCCGTCTCCGGCACGACCAGGACCACACCCGCGATCGCGAGCGCGACCAGCGGCACGTTGATCAGGAACACGCTGCCCCACCAGAAGTGCGTCAGCAGCAGGCCGCCCAGCGTCGGGCCGAGGATGATGCCCACGCCAGCGACCGCGGACCAGGCGGCAATCGCCTGCGGGCGCTCCTTCGGCGGGAACACTGCGTTGAGGATGGACAGCGTGGCCGGCATGACGAATGTCGCGCCCAGGCCCATGACGACCCTGGCGATGATCAGCGTGCTGGTGTCGGTCGAGAATGCCGCCGCGACGCTGCCCGCGGCGAATACCGCCAGACCGCCGATCAGCGAGATCCGGCGACCGTACCGGTCGCCGAGCGCTCCGGCCGGAATGAGCAGCGCGGCAAAGCAGAGGGTATAGGCGTCGGTGATCCACTGCAGCGAGCTGGTGCCCGCGGGCAGCACCCTGGCCAGGGTCGGCAGTGCTGTGTTCAAGATCGTGTTGTCGATCACGACGATCAGCAGGCTCAGGCACAGGACCAGCAAGATCGGCCGGCGCCTCGGGTGACCGAGCGGCCACCTGGCGCTCGCGGTGCTCGTGCTCATCGGGTCTCCTCGGGAGAGTTATTCTTACGGTCGTAACCTTACGCTTGTAAGTATAAGCACTTGAACTTACAGGTGTAAAGTCATGGCTATGGACACCGGTTCGGATCACGGCCAGCGGGCCCGCCGCCGCAACGCGCGCGGCGAGGGCGGCCGCCTGGGCGAGGAGATAGTGACGGCCGCGCTCGCGCTGATCGACCGGGAGGGCTCCCAGGAATCGGTCACGCTGCGGGCCGTGGCCAGGGAGGTCGGCATCGCCGCGCCGTCCATCTACCCGCACTTCGCCGACCGGGACGCGATCGTGCTCGCGGTCGTCGCCCGGCTCTTCGATGAGCTGGCCGAGGCCATCCGGGCCGGCGTCGCAGCTGGGGGCGATGATCCGGTCGAGCAGCTAGTGGCCGGCTGCGACGCGTACGTCCGGTTCGGCCTGGTCCACCCGGCGCGGTACGGAGTGCTCTTCGCCGGAAGCTGGCCGGAGGCCACCGCCAGCTACTGCCGTCCGGTCGTGATCGAGCCGGGCGGGCGGCCGGTGCTGGAGCTCGGCGCGGAGGCGTTCGCGCTGCTGGTCGACGCGATTTCAGGCTGCGTCGCGGCGGGCGCGTCCGCGAGCACCGATGTGCTCGCCGACGGCACCGCGGTCTGGGTTGCCCTGCACGGCACGGTCACCCTGCGCGCGGCGCGGCCGGCCTTCCCGTGGCCGGAGCCGGTGAGCGCGTTCGTGCGCCAGCTCGTGCTGCCGCTGGCCCGGATCTGAATCCGCCGGTTCCGGGCAATTCATCGCCGCCCGCCAAACCGAACCCCGTTCGGTGCGAATGGCATCCGGCGGGTTATGCTCCCGGCCATGGAACTCAACGCAACCGCAGCAATCGTGTCCGGCGGGGCGAGCGGCCTCGGCGAAGCAACTGTCCGGGCGCTCGCCGCGGCCGGCAGCAAGGTGGTCGTCGCTGACCTCAACGAGGAGCGCGGCAAGGCGCTGGCCGACGAGGTCGGGGGCATCTTCGCCAGGACCGATGTGAGCGACGCGGACTCCGTGCGCGCGGCCGTCGAGGCCGCGGCCGGCGCTGGGGCGCCGCTGCGGGTAGTGGTGAGCTGCGCGGGTATCGGCTGGGCGCAGCGGACCGTCGGCCGGGACGGGTCGCCGCACGACCGCGCCGCCTTCGGCAAGGTCATCGACGTGAACCTGATCGGTACCTTCAACTTCATGAGCATCGGCGCCGCCGCCATCGCGAAGACCGACGCGGCCGACGCCGACGGCCAGCGCGGCGTGGTCATCAACACGGCCTCGATCGCCGGCCTGGAGGGCCAGACCGGGCAGCTCGCCTACTCCGCGTCCAAGGGCGGCATCATCGGCATGACCGTGCCCGCCGCCCGTGACCTGGCCGCGATCGGCGTCCGGGTGAACACGATCTGCCCCGGCATCATCGACACGCCGATCTACGGCAGCGGCCCGGCCAGCGACGAGTTCAAGGCGAAGCTGGCGGCGCCGGTGGTCTTCCCCAAGCGGATGGGAACGGCGGCGGAGTTCGCCCACCTGGTGCGCGCGCTGATCGAGAACGACTACATGAACGCCGAGGTCATCCGGTTCGACGGCGGGATCAGGTTCCAGCCGAAGTAGCACCAGTCCGCACCCCGCGCCCCTGCTAGCCCGAGAAGGACGTGCCCGCGATGTCTGAGCCTGTGCTGACCGAGGTCAGCGACGGCGTTGCCGTCATCACCATCAACCGGCCCGAGGCCCGCAACGCCGTCAACGGCGCGGTCGCGCAGGGCATGGCCGCGACGCTCGACGAGCTTGACGCCCGCAGTGACGTCCGGGTCCTGATCCTCACCGGCGCGGGCGGCACGTTCAGCGCGGGCATGGACCTCAAGGGGTTCCTCACCGGCGACTCGCCGATCGTGGCTGGGCGCGGCTTCGGCGGCCTGGCGCAGCGGCCGCCGGCCAAGCCGGTGATCGCCGCGGTCGAGGGCTACGCGCTGGCCGGCGGCTTCGAGCTGGTGCTGGCCTGCGATCTGGTCGTGGCCAGCGAGGAGGCCAAGTTCGGGCTGCCCGAGGTCAAGCGCGGCCTGGTCGCGGGCGCGGGCGGCCTGCTGCGGCTGCCGGCCCGGATCCCCTATCACCTGGCCATGGAGATCGCCCTGACCGGTGATCACTTCAGCGCCGCGCACCTGCGGGCGGCGGGCCTGGTGAACGCCGTCGTGCCGGCCGGCCAGGCGCTGGCGGGCGCCAGGGAGCTGGCGGCCAGGATCGCGCAGAACGCGCCGCTGGCGCTGGCCGCGACCAAGCGGGTGATCGTGGAGTCCCTCGACTGGGACAGCGCGGACGCGTTCGAGCGGCAGGGCGCGATCATCACCCCGGTCTTCAGCTCGAAGGACGCCATGGAGGGCGCCGCGGCATTCGCCGAGAAGCGCGCGCCGAACTGGCGCGGGGAGTAACCGCGGAGGTAACGCGGTAAAACGGCACGTCCGCCACGGCTTGAGCACGGCCGGGAACCCGCGTCCGCGGGGGTAGCCTGGGCCGCGAGAATGCGGCGAACGACTGGAGAGATACACCGATGCCGGTGCCCCGGATCAGCGTTGTTGTCCCGTTTTATAACAACGAGGATCTGCTTGGTGACTGCCTGAAGTCGATCGCGGCCCAGTCGATCAGCGACTTCGAAGTGCTGATGGTGGACGACGGCTCGACCGACGGCAGCGCCGCGGTGGCCGCTGCCCAGGCCGCGGCCGACCCGCGGTTCAAGCTCGTCCAGGTGCCGCACGGCGGCAGCCCCGGCTATACCCGCAACCAGGGGATCAAGCGGGCGACCGGCGAGTACCTGTCCTTCGTCGACGCCGACGACACGCTGCCGCCGCACGCGCTCGAGCACATGATGCACACGCTGGAGAAGTCCGGCTCGGACTTCGTCACCGGCGGCGTGCTGCGGACCGGGCCGATGGGCGTGACGCCGTCGGTCATGCACGCCAAGGCGATCAAGACGCGCCAGATCGGCACGCACATCAGCCGGAACGAGGACCTGTTCTACGACGTGTCGGTCTGGAACAAGATGTACCGCAAGTCGTTCTGGGACTCCCGCCAGCTGATGTTCCCCGAAGGCGTCGTCTGGGAGGACTTGCAGCTCATCACGAAGGCACACGTGCTGGCCAAGGCCGTGGACGTCATCCCCGAGCCGATCTACTACTGGCGCGAGCGGGGCAAGGGCGCGCTGTCGATCACGCAGTCGCGCACCAGCATCAGGAACTTCAGGGACCGGATCACCGCGCTCACGGTGATCGACGACTTCCTGCGCCAGCACAAGCCCGCCCGGCTCGTCGCCGAGCATCAGTACAAATCGCTCGTCAACGACCTGTGGCTGTACGTGCCCGACCTCGGCCGCACGACGCCCGAGTACCAGGCCGAGTTCATGGACCTGACTGGCAAGTACCTGGCTCAGGTGGAGCCCGGCGTGCTGCGCAAGCTGCCGTCCACACACAAGCTCGCGTATCACCTGATCACCCGGAACTTGCTGACCGAGCTGCTGGAGTACGTCGGCTACCTGAACGCGCAGCCGGTCAAGACCGTCCAGGTCGTGCGCGAGCACGGCCGCGTCCGGGCGGACCTGCCGTTCCGCAAGAACCGCGGGCTCGGCATCCCGGCGAGCGTCTACGCCACCCAGATGCGCGAGCTGGACCCCATGGTCAAGGTCGAGGGCATCGGCTGGGAGAACGGCAACCTGGTCATCTCCGGCTGCGCCTACGTCCCGTCCATCGACATCCGCAAGCGCCGGCACACCTCGAAGATCGTTCTGCTCCGCCCGCGGACCAAAGGCAGGCTGCCGGTCGTCGTCCGGGCCAGTTCCTTCCGGCACGCCGAGGCCAAGACGTACTCCGCGCAGGAGCGCTACGACTACGACTGGGCGGGCTTCCGTGCGGAGATCAGCCCGCGCTGGTTCCGCCCGCTGGGCTCCTGGCAGACCGGGGACTGGGATGCCTACATCCTGGTCCGGGGCCGCGGCGTCTGGCGGCCGGCCCGGCTGCACTCGCCGGTGCCCGGCTCGGCCGAGCGGCCGGCCGCGCGGCAGGTCGCGCCCGGCTACCGGCTCGGCGCACGGTGGATGGGCAAGCGTCTGCACGTGCAGGTCGTGCGGACGCCCGCCGAACTGGCCGGCGCGCAGTTCGCCGACGGCCAGCTGACGGTGACGGTGGACGTCGCCCTGCCCGGCGGGCAGCGGACGGCCGAGCTCGTGCTCGCCACCCCGCGGGGCGCCACCACCAGGCCGATGACGACCGTCGCCGGGGCAGCACCGGACGGCGGGGCCGGCCCGGTGCGGCTGACCGGCACGGTGCCGGCCGCCCAATTGCAAGCCGCCCGCGGCCCGTCCGACGCGTCCGACGCGTCCGGCGCCACGGCCGCCGGGCCGGAGGTCGATGCGGCCGAGTGGGACCTGTGGGTCCAGCCGGCCGCGGGCGAGCGCATCCGGGTGGCCTTCGGGGCCGGCGCCGAGTGAGTCGCGGTTCGGCGTCGGCCGCGAGGAGGTGGCCGTCGAGCAGACCAGGTACGGCAACGTGATCATCGTGCGCCGCTCGCTGCGCCCGGTCATCGACGCGCACTCCTGGTCCGGCGACGGGCGTGCTCACGCTGCGCGGCAGCTTCGCCGACCTGCCCGGTCAGGATCTCCAGGCCATGCTGTTCCGGCGCGGCGCCACCGAGGTGCAGGTACTGCCGGTGCAGCGGGACGGCGAGCGGTTCGAGCTGCCGATCCCGGCCGCCTGCCTGCCGGTGTTCGGCACCCTGCAGCCGCTGCGGGACGGGATCTGGACGCTGAAGATGCGCGCGGCCGGGCAGCCGGCCGCCGAGCCGGTCGTGCCGTTCTACGATCACGCCCGGCTGGCCGAGGTCACCGACCGCAAGCTCCAGTTCGGGCACAAGAACTTCGTCTTCACGACGACCGAGTACGACCTGCCCATGCTCGTGGTCGCGCCGGTCCCCGGCGTGACCGGGCAGGGCCGGATCCAGCGCAAGCTGCTGCGCGACATGTACTACCCGCTGCAGCAGCGCCGCCAGCTGCGCGACAGCGTGGTGTTCATCAGCTTCAAGGGCAAGTCCTGCAACGACAACCCGCTGGGCATCAGCCAGGAACTGCGCCGCCGCGGCGACGACCGGGAACACGTCTGGGTCGTCAACGACTGGTCGGTGCCGGTGCCGGACGGGGCGAAGGCCGTGCTGGCGAACACGGAGGCGTACTGGGACGCGCTGGCGCGGTCGAAGTACGTCATCTCCAACGACGACATGCCGGCCAGATTCGAGAAGCGCCAGGGCCAGCTGTACGTCCAGACCTGGCACGGCACGCTGCTCAAGCGGATCGGCTTCGACGTCGAGAACCCGCAGTTCATCAGCGGGAGCAAGTACAACGAGCACCTCGCCAGGGACGTCGCGAAGTGGGATCTGGCGATATCGCCGCAACCGTTCAGCACCCCGCACATGCGCCGCGCGTTCCGCTACGACGGCGAGATCCTCGAGTCCGGCTACCCGCGCAACGACGTGCTGTGCAGCGGCGACGCCCCGGCGCAGGCCGCTGCGGTCCGGGCCCGGCTCGGCCTGCCGGCCGGCAAGAAGGTCATCATGTACGCGCCGACCTGGCGGGACAACCAGTACTACGCCTCCGGCCGGTACCGGTTCGACTTCCGGCTCGATCTGCAGGACGCCTACCGCCGGCTCGCCGACGACTACGTCTTCCTGGTGCGCGGCCATCATCAGATGGCCGATGACGTGCCCGAGGACGTCCGGCCTGGCTTCATGCTGAACGTGACCGCATACCCGGACATCTCCGAGCTGTTCCTGGTCACCGACGCGCTGATCACCGACTACTCGTCGATGATGTGCGACTTCGCCGCGACCGGGAAGCCGATGGTCTTCTACACCTACGACCTGGAGGACTACCGGGACAACCTGCGCGGCTTCAACCTCGACTTCGAGGCCGAGGTGCCGGGACCGCTGCTCGCGACCTCGCCTGAAGTGGTGACCGCGCTCGGCGACCTGGACGCGGTGGCGGCGCGGTACCGGGCCAGGTACGAGGCGTTCGCGGCGAAGTTCTGCCCGCTGGACGACGGCAAGGCGGGCGCGCGCGCCTGCGACCGCATCTTCGGCAGCTAAGTCGCTCACTGTGGATGACCCGGGCCGGACAGGGCGAAGCCCCGCGCTGCCTGGGGGGTAGGCAGGCACGGGGCCTCGCGGGGCGCTGCGACGATGGCCTACGGCAGGGGGGTAGCCGGCCAGCGTGAGCGCCGCTTAGGGGGATGGCCTGTGCTAGCGCGCTGAGGTCGCCAGCGTCCGCCGGGGCGCGTGCCCCGCGAGCTGCGCGCGCAGCCGGGCCCGGCCGCGGTGCAGCCGGGACATGACGGTGCCGATCGGCGTGCCCATCATCTCGGCGATCTGCTTGTACGGGTAGCCCTCGACGTCGGCGAGGTAGATCGCGACCCGGAACTCCTCGGGCAGGTCACGCAGCGCCTGCAGGACGTCGGAGTCGCCGAGGTGCTCCAGCGCCTCCGCCTCGGCGGACCTGGCCGGCGGCGTCAGCGGGTCGTTGCCGGTCTGCCAGTCCTCGGAGAACTCGGCGCCGAGGTCCTGGATCGGCTCCCGGCGCTTCTTCCGGTAGCTGTTGATGAACGTGTTCGCCAGGATCCGGTGCAGCCACGCGCGCAGGTTCGTGCCGGGCTTGAACTGGTGGAACGCCGCGTACGCCTTGGTGAACGTCTCCTGCACGAGGTCCTCGGCATCGCTGTGGTTTCGCGTCATCCGGAGCGCCGCAGGATAGAGCTGGCTCATGAACGGGACGACGTCCTGCTCGAATCGCTCGTCGCGGTCCGGCATCTGGTCAATCCGCTTCAACATCTCTGCTGTGCTCCTCTCGGGGGGAAGGGCGACACCCCTAGGACGTAACTCGCCGGTAACCGGATGCGTGATCTGGGTAACAGCGCCGCTACGGAGCGGAGTTTCCGCAGGTAAAGACGGATATGTCAGAGCAAAGCAACTATCCCTGGGCGGGCAGAACGCGCAGCTACCCTAGATCCACCGGCGGAACCACATCCGGGACAGCCAGGCCGTGTACGGGATCACCTCGGCGGTCAGGATCGGGTACAGGTAGGCGAGGTTCAGCAGCGCCGCTACCAGATAGCCGCCCGCCGCGACCGAGCCCACCGCGCGCCGTCCTGGCCCGGCCCGGGCCGGGCCGATGATCAGGCCCAGGCAGAGCGTGATCGCGATCACCAGGAACGGATCGAAGACGACCGCGTAGTAATAGAACTCGGTCCGGTTGTCGTGCCAGGCGAACCAGATCCAGGGCAGCCAGCCCACGGCGACGCCCAGCAGCGCCGCGCCGGCCCGCCAGTCCCGCGTCGCCGCCCGCTTGAACGTCAGGTCGCCGATGAGCCCGATGACCCACCAGTTCAGGCAGAACAGCAGGGCCAGCGCGCCGCCCCACCAGATGAGCGGGGTACCGATCGCGAGGACCTCGGACGCGCACCCGCCCTTCACCGAGCAGGCGGGCTCGGCCCAGTAGAAGGAGATCGGCCGGGCCAGGATCAGCCAGCCGGCCGGGTTGGACTTATAGGACTGCCCCGTCGTCAAGCCGAGCCCGAACTGCAGCATCCAGTGGTTGTACTGCCACCAGGAATCGATCGTGGACCAGATCGGCGTGTGGTTGCCGTGCTGCGGCGCCCAGTCCCGGTCGTAACCGGTGGTGTTGAAGAACCAGCCGGTCCAGGAAGCCACGTAGACCACCAGCGGCGCCAGCCCGAACCAGACCGGCAGCCACCAGCCATCCCGGCGCAGCCCGCCCGGCAGCCAGCGGTCGAAGCCGGCCGCCCGGCGGGCGCCGAGGTCCCAGATCAGGGCCAGCGCGGCGAACGCGAACAGGTACCAGATGCCGTTCCACTTGGTGGCCACGGCGGCGCCCAGGCACAGCCCGGCGGCGACGCGCACCCACCGGACGCCCAGCTGCGGGCCGTTCTCCGGGTAGGGTCCGGCCGCCGCCGCGGCGCTGGCCAGCCGCGCCTTGGTCCGGTCGCGGTCGATCACCAGCAAGCCGAAGGCCGCCAGCACCCAGAACATCAGGAATATGTCCAGGATCGCGGTCCGGCTGAGCACCAGTTCCAGCCCGTCGAGCGCGAGCAGCAGGCCGGCTACGCAGCCGAGCAACGTCGACCCGGTCATCCGGCGGGCGATCCTGGCCGTCATCAGGATCGACACGGTGCCGATGAGCGCGACCGAGAACCGCCAGCCGAACGGGGACAGCCCGAAGGTCCACTGACCCGTTGCCATCATGATCTTGCCAAGCGGCGGGTGGGCGACGACCTCGCCGGTCTTGAGCAGGAAGTTCGGGTTGCCGTGCAGCAGCAGCGAGTTGACGTTCTTGACGTGGTTCAGCTCGACGCCGTGCCGGAGGATCGAGCTGGAATCCGGCACGTAGTAGGTCTCGTCGAACACGACCGCGTTGGGCTTGCTCAGCCGGTAGAACCTGATGAACCCGCCGAACAGCATGATCAGCGCCGGGCCAGCCCAGCCCCAGAAGGTGCTGCCGAGCCCGGCAGACGCGCCGAGCAGTCCGGACGCGGTCCGCCTGGCGGCGGGCAGCGGGGCGCTCGACTCGGCCTCGGCCAGCTCGGTCGGGCCGACGCTTTCATATGCGTTCATCGACTGCCATGTTAGAGGCGGACGCGACTAGCCTGGGCCTGGAAATGGAAGCTCACACCGACGTACGCCCAGCTTATCCGCCTATTGCGGGGGGCGGGCGGCTCATTGTTGCCGCCGTTCCTATCGGCCAGCCGCAGGATGCGTCCGCAGCGGCTGCGGACGGCTCTGCGGGACACGCCCGTCATCGCCGCGGAGGACACCCGCCGGGTACGCCGGCTCGCGACCGCGCTCGGCATCCGGCTCACCGCCAGGATCGTTTCCAACTACGACGACGTCGAGGGCCGGCGCGCCCCGGCGCTGGTGGCCGAGCTGGCGGCTGGCCGCGACGTGCTGCTGGTGACCGACGCCGGCCTGCCGGGGATCAGCGACCCCGGCTACCGGCTGGTGGCCGCGGCCGCGGCGGCCGGGGTGCCCGTCACGGTGCTGCCCGGGCCGTCGGCGGTCACCACCGCACTGATCATCTCCGGGCTGCCGTGCGACCGGTTCGTGTTCGAGGGCTTCCTGCCGCGCAAGGCCGGCGACCGGGCGCGGCGGCTGGCCGAGCTGGCGACCGAGCGCCGCACGCTGGTGCTGTTCGAGTCGCCACGCCGGGTGGCGGCCACGCTGACCGAGCTCGCCGCCGCCTTCGGACCCGGGCGGCGGGCGGCCATCTGCCGGGAGCTGACCAAGACGCACGAGGAGGTGCTGCGCGGTCCGCTGGGCGAGCTGGCCGAAGCCGTCCGGGAGGGAACGCTGGGTGAGATCACCTTGGTCATCGACGGCGCCCCGGCCGCCCCGGCGATCTCGATGGCCGACGCGGTCGCGCTGGTGGCGGCGCGGGTCGCGGACGGTGCCCAGCGCCGGGACGCCATCGCCGAAGTGGCCGCCGAGTCCGGTCTCGCCCGGCGGGACCTGTACAACGAGGTCGTCCGCGGGCCGCGGACGGCGGACTGACAGCACCGGCTGGCACGATTCCGCCATGGAGATTAGCCAGCACATTGCCGCGATCGAGCGCGACGGCGAGCTGATGGCCGCCGCTGCGCGACAGGCCGGCCTGGGCGCCCTCGTTCCCAGCTGCGCCCCGTGGCAGGTTCGCGACCTGCTCAAGCATCAGGGCTACGTGCACCGGTGGGCGGCGAGCTTCGTCGGGCAGCAGCTCGCCGCGCCGGCGGACGATCTGTCGGAAGCCGAGGTCCTCGCGGCCGGACCGCCGGATGACGAGCTGCTCGGCTGGTTCACCGGCGGTTACCGGGCGCTCGCCCAGACGCTGCGGGCGGCCGACCCGGCGGTCCAGTGCTGGACTTTCCTGCCCGCGCCGTCGCCGCTGGCGTTCTGGGCCCGCAGGCAGGCCCACGAGACGGCGATCCACCGGGTCGACGCCCAGCTGGCGGCGGGCGCAGTGACGCCGTTCCCGGCGCGAGTTCGCCGCCGACGGCATCGACGAGCTGATCATGGGATTCTTCGGCCGCGGCACGGCGGACCCCGCGGCCGGGCAGCGGACGTTGCAGGTTGTCGCGGCGGACGCCGGGCAGCAATGGCAGGCCATGGTCACGCCGGACGGTGCCAGGACCGTGAGCGTGCAGCGCGGCGGCGGGGGCGCCGACGCCACCCTCACCGGGCCCGCCTCGGCGCTCTACCTGCTCCTGTGGAATAGAGCTACGGCCGCCGCCGCGGGCGTCAGCGTGGCGGGCGACGCTGACCTGCTGAAATCCTGGCCGGACGGGATGCGCGTGCGCTGGAGCTGACCGGCTGGCGCCGACCGGGCCGTCCGCGCTGGCCTGGCTCCCCGAGGCTGCCCGTCCTTCCCCTAGGCTGGCTGCATGACCAGCCGTCACATCCTCGCCGCGCCGGCCTGGCCGTACGCCAACGGCCCCCGGCACATCGGCCACGTATCCGGGTTCGGCCTGCCGTGCGACATGTTCGCCCGGTTCCAGCGAATGTCCGGCAACCCGGTCCTGATGGTCAGCGGCACGGACGAGCACGGCACCCCGATCCAGGTCCAGGCCGACGCCGAGGGCGTGACCGCGCGCGAACTCGCCGACCGCTACAACCGGGTGATCGCGGCGGACCTGCACGGCCTCGACATGTCGTACGACCTGTTCACGCGCACGACCACGCGCAATCACTACTCGGTCGTGCAGGACATGTTCACCGGCCTGTATCAGAACGGCTACATCTTCCCGCGCAAGTCGCTCGGCGCGGTGTCGCCGTCCACCGGCCGGACGCTGCCGGACCGCTACATCGAGGGCACGTGCCCGATCTGCGGTTACGACGGCGCGCGCGGCGACCAGTGCGACAACTGCGGCAACCAGCTGGACCCGATCGACCTGATCAACCCGCGGTCGAGGATCAACGGCGAGACGCCGGCGTTCGTCGAGACCGAGCAGTTCTTCCTCGACCTGCCCGCGTTCGCCGACGCGCTCGGCACCTGGCTGCAGAGCAAGAGCGGGCAGTGGCGGCCGAACGTGCTGAAGTTCTCGCTGAACCTGCTCGGCGACCTGCAGCCACGGGCGATCACCAGGGATCTCGACTGGGGCGTGCCGATTCCGCTCGACGGCTGGCGCGACGTGCCCGACAAGCGCATCTACGTGTGGTTCGACGCGGTCGTCGGCTACCTGTCCGCGTCCATCGAGTGGGCCCGCCGCAACGGCGACCCGGACGCGTGGCGGGCCTTCTGGCAGTCACCCGACGCCGAGGGCTACTACTTCATGGGCAAGGACAACATCGTCTTCCACGCCGAGATCTGGCCCGCGATGCTGCTGGGCTACAACGGCCGCGGCGCCAAGGGCGGCACGCCGGGCTCGCTCGGCGGGCTGGACCTGCCCGCGGAGGTGGTCTCCAGCGAGTTCCTGACCATGGAAGGCAAGAAGTTCTCCTCGTCCAGGTCCGTCGTCATCTACGTGCGCGACTTCCTGGCCCGCTACGACGTCGACGCGCTGCGCTACTACGTCGCGGTGGCCGGGCCGGAGAGCCAGGACACGGACTTCACCTGGAGCGAGTTCGTCCGCCGCAACAACGACGAGCTGGTCGCCAACTGGGGCAACCTGGTCAACCGCACCGTCTCGTTCGCCGCCCGCAACATCGGCGAGATCCCGCCGCCCGGCTCGCTGACCGAGGGCGACCAGGCGCTCCTGGCGCGCTCCCGCGCGGCCTTCGGGACCGTCGGCGAGTCGCTCCGCCGGTGCCGGTTCAAGGCCGCGAGCACCGAGATCATGCGGACCCTGGCGGAAGCGAACAAGTACCTGTCCGACGAGGCCCCGTGGAAGCTGCGCGAGTCCGACCCGGAGCGCACCCGCACGATCTGCCACGTCGCCCTCCAGCTGGTGGACGACGGCAAGACGCTGCTGACCCCGTTCCTGCCCAGGTCCTCGCAGAAAGTGCACGAGATGCTCGGCGGCACCGGGCCGTGGTCCGGCATGCCCAGGATCGAAGAGGTCACCGAGGACGACGGGCCCGCCTACCCGGTCATCACCGGGGACTACGCCGCCGCCGCGGCGCGCTGGGAGTCGGCGCCGATCCGGCCGGGCACGCCGCTGGCCGCGCCGGCCCCGCTGTTCACGAAGCTGGATGCCGGCGTGATCGACGAGGAACTGGCCAGGCTGGGGGGCGCGTGACGGAGGCCACCGGCCGGCCCCAGCCCGGTGCCGGGTTCGGGCCGGGCGCGGGCATCGGCAAGCCGCACGCCCCCGCGCCCGAGCCGCTGCCGGCCACGGCGTTCGACAGCCACTGCCACCTGGACATGATCGACCTGCCGGTCAGTGAGGTGCTGGCGGAGGCCCGCGCGGCGGGCATCACCGGGGTCGTCACCGTGGGCTGCGACATCCCGTCCGCGCGCTGGTCCGCGGACTGCGCGGCGGCGTTTGACGAGGTGCTCGCCGCCGTCGCGATTCACCCGAACGAGACCGCGAGCGCCGAGCGCGACCCGGCCGGGCGCGCGGGCGTGCTGGCCGAGATCGCGCGCCTGGCCGCGCTGCCGCAGGTCCGGGCCGTCGGCGAGACCGGCCTGGACTACTACCGCGACAACGCCGGGCCCGAGGTCCAGCGCGAGTGGTTCCGCGCGCACATCGACATCGCCAAGCAGACCGGCAAGCCGCTGATGATTCACGACCGGGACGCGCACGAGGACGTGCTGTCGATCCTGGCCGCGGATGGGCCGCCGGAGCAGGTGATCTTCCACTGCTACTCGGGCGACGCCGAGCTGGCCGCGCGCTGCGCCGCGGCGGGCTACGTGCTCAGCTTCGCAGGCACGGTGACGTTCCAGAACGCGGCCGGGCTGCGGGCCGCGGCCGCCGCCGTCCCGGCCGAGCTGATCCTGGCCGAGACCGACGCGCCGTTCCTCACCCCGGTGCCGAACCGGGGCCGGGCCAACGCCCCGGCCCAGGTCGCCAGCACCATCCGGGCGATCGCCGCGGCCAGGCAGATGGACGTCGCCAAGCTGTGCGCGGTGCTCGAGGCGACCGGGGAGCGCCTGTTCGGCGGCTTCGGGCCGCCGCAGGCGGCCCCGCCGCAGGCGGCTCCGCCACAGCCAGCACCGCCGCCGGGCGGGTGACCGGCCTGAGCCCCGGCGGCGCGTCGCTCGGCGCGGCCCAGCTGCTCGGCCCGACCGAGATCCGGGAGCTGGCGGCCAGGCTCGGCCTCCAGCCCGCCAAGCGGCTCGGGCAGAACTTCGTCGTCGACGCGGGCACGGTGACCAGGATCACGGCGCTGGCCAGGGTCGGCCCGCAGGACGTGGTGCTGGAGGTCGGGCCCGGCTTCGGCTCGCTGACGCTGCCGCTGCTGGACGCGGCCGGCCGGGTGCTGGCGATCGAGGTCGACCCGGCACTCGCGGCGCAGCTGCCGCTGACGGTGGCCGAGCGCGCGCCGGCCCTGGCGGCCAAGCTCGACGTCGTGACCGCGGACGCCGTCAGGGTCACGGACCTGCCCGGCCCGCCGCCGACCGCGCTGGTCGCGAACCTGCCGTACAACGTCGCGGTCCCGGTCGTGCTGCACCTGCTGGCCAGCGTGCCGTCGGTGGCGCGCGCCCTCGTCATGGTGCAGGCCGAGGTCGCGGACCGGATGTGCGCCCCACCGGGCAGCCGGGTCTACGGCATCCCGTCCGCGAAGCTGGCCTGGTTCGGCACCGCCCGCCGGGCCGGTTCGGTGCCGCGGGCGGTGTTCTGGCCGGTGCCCAGGGTCGACTCTGGCCTGGTCGAGCTCATCCGGCACGGCCCCGGCGGACCGGATGCGGCGGGGGAGGCCGGCCGGGAGGCGGTGTTCGCGGTGATCGACGCCGCGTTCTCGCAGCGCCGCAAGACCCTCCGGTCGGCGCTGGCGAACTGGGCCGGCTCGCCCGTCGCCGCGGAGCAGATCCTGCGGTCGGCCGGAGTCGACCCGGCGCTGCGCGGCGAGGCGCTGGGGATAGCCGAGTTCGCCCGCATCGCCGCCGCGCGTGCCGACGGACCCTGCAGCGCATGAACTGCGGACCCGAGCGAGCCGCCAGGGCACCAGCGTCGACCGCGACATGTGACACCGGGCTCTCCGAGCGAGCCGCCGGGGCGCCGGCGGCGTCTGGACTGAGGAGCGGTGTTTGCGACGAAGGAAGACGCCGCCTAGGAGGCGCCCGGCGGACGAGCGGGAAACACAGCGCCCCGGTGGTGAGCGGGTAGCACGGCCTATGATGATCAGATCGTGACCTCAGAAACCGAGTCGGCTGCTGCCGTTACCGTCCGCGCGCCGGCGAAGGTGAATCTCCAGCTCGCGGTCGGTCCGGCGCGCCCGGACGGGTTCCACTCGCTCGTCACCGTGTACCACGCGGTCTCCCTGTTTGACGAGGTCACCGTCTCGCCCGCGACCCGCACGTCGATCAAGGTGCGCGGCGAGGACGCGGCGACCGTGCCCGCGGATCACACCAACCTCGCCTGGCAGGCCGCGCTGGCGCTCGCCGCGGCGGCCGGGCTGGCGGACCGGGACGCGGCGGTACACATCGACATCCGCAAGCGCATCCCGGCGGCCGCCGGGCTGGCCGGGGGCAGCGCCGACGCCGCGGCCACGCTGGTGGCCTGCAACGAGCTCTGGCGAACCGGGCTGACCGGGGCGAAGCTCGCCGAGATCGGCGCGCGCCTGGGCAGCGACGTCCCGTTCACGCTGGCGGGCGGCACGGCGGTCGGACGCGGCCGGGGCGAGGAGCTGACGACGGCGCTGGTTTCTGGCGCCTATCACTGGGCGCTGGCCTTCAGCCACACCGGCTTGTCCACGCCCGAGGTGTACGCGACCTGCGACCGGCTGCGGGCCGCCCGCGGTGTCGACGCCGGCTAGGCAAGGGCACCGGCGAGTCCGGCCCGATCCGTCGAGCCGCAGCTCAGCACCGCGCTGATGACGGCGCTGCGGTCCGGCGACGCCACCGCGGTCGGGCCGCAGCTGAGTAACGACCTGCAGCCGGCCGCGCTGTCGCTGCAGCCGGATCTGCGCCGGACGCTCGCGGCCGGCCGGGAGTTCGGCGCCCTCGGCGCGATCGTGTCCGGGTCGGGGCCGACGTGCGCGTTCCTGGCGAAGAGCGCGGCGCACGCGCGCGAGATCGCGGTGTCGCTGACCGGAGCCGGGGTGTGCCGGGCCGTGGCCAGGGCCAGCGGGCCCGCGCCGGGCGCGGCGGTCCTGCGCCAGGATGCGATGTCGTGAACCTGGTCAACCTCGAGCAGGTGTCGAAGGCCTATCACGAGCATGTCCTGCTCGACCGGGTCTCGCTGGGCGTCGCCGCGGGCCAGCGCATCGGCGTCGTGGGCCGCAACGGCGCGGGGAAGACGACGCTGCTGGCCGCTCTCGCCGGCACCGCTGACCTGGACTCGGGCCGGTCGACCAGGGCGCGGGACATCACCATCGGCCACCTCGCCCAGGCCGAGCAGCTCGCCGGGACGGTCGGCCAGGCGGCGTTCGGCTCGCTGCCCGAGCACGAATGGGCCGCCGACGCGCGCAGCCGGTCGGTGATCGAGGCGCTGCTCGGCGACATCGACCTGGGTGCGCCGGTGCGCCAGCTTTCCGGCGGGGAACGCAGGCGCACCGCACTCGCGGCGTTGCTGATCCGCAGCTATGACCTGCTGCTGCTGGACGAGCCGACCAACCACCTGGACATCGAGGCGATCAGCTGGCTGGCCGGGTACCTGCGCGAGTTCGCCGGGACCTACGTGGTGGTGACGCACGACCGCTGGTTCCTGGACGAGACCACCGAGGAGACGTGGGAGGTGGCCGGCGGCGCAAGTGCACTCCTACGACGGCGGCTACTCCGCCTACGTGCTCGCCCGGGCCGAGCGGGCCCGGATCGCCGCGGCCATCGACGCGAGGCGCCGCAACCTGCTGCGCAAGGAGCTGGCCTGGCTGCGGCGCGGGCCGCCGGCCCGGACGAGCAAGCCGAAGTTCCGGATCGAAGCAGCCACCGCGCTGATCGCGGACGAGCCGCCGCCGCGGGACGGGGTCGAACTGCACCGGCTGGCCGCGGCCCGGCTCGGCAAAACCGTGATCGAGCTCGAGGACGTGACCGCGGCGGCCGGGGACCGCGTGCTGCTGGCGGACGTGACCTGGCAGCTCGGCCCGGGCGACCGCATCGGCGTCGTCGGCGTCAACGGCACCGGCAAGACGACGCTGCTAGGGCTGCTGGCTGGGACGCTGCCGGTCCCCGACGAGGGGCCGGTCCGCACCACCGGCCACGTCGTCACCGGGTCGACGGTGCGGCTGGGTTACCTGACCCAGGAGCCGGCGCCGGTCGATCCGGACCTGCGCGTGCTGGAGGCCGCCGAGCAGATCCGCAACACCGCGCAGATCGGCAAGCGCGAGCTGTCGGTCAGCCAGCTGCTCGACCGACTGGGCCTGCCGGGGAACCGGCAGTGGACCAGGGTCGGTGACCTGTCCGGCGGGGAGCGGCGCCGGCTGCAGCTGATGCTGCAGCTCCTGGCCGAGCCCAACGTGCTGCTCCTGGACGAGCCCACCAACGACCTCGACATCGACACGCTGACCGAGCTGGAAGACCTGCTAGACGGGTGGCCGGGGTCGATCGTGGTGGTCAGCCACGACCGCTATTTCCTGGAGCGGGTCACCGACAAGGTGCTGGCAGTGACTGGGGCAGACCTGAAGTTCCTGCCCGGCGGCGTCGACGAATATCTCAGCGTCCGGGCGAAGCAGCGGGACGCGCAGCTGTACGACGCGGCGCGCACGAGCCCGCCGGCCCGAGCTGACGACGTCAAGGTGTCGGCGGCCCAGCAGCGCGCCGGGCAGAAGGAGCTGACCCGGCTTGAGCGGCAGATCTCCCGGCTGGCCGACGAGGAAGCCCGGCTGTCCGCCGAGCTGGCCGCCAGCGGGTCTGACTACGAGCGGCTGCTGGATCTTGGCGCGCAACTGCGCGGGGTCGAGGAGGAGCGCAGCGCGCTAGAGGAACGCTGGCTGCTGGTGGCCGCGGAGATCGACGGCTGAGCAGGCCGGTGACCGGGTCAAGCCCGGCAGCTGGGCTAGCCGGTGCTAGCCGGAAGGCTGGGCTAGCCGGAAAGCTGGGGGTCGGCGAGCAGGAACGCCAGCGCGATCACGCCGTAGCCGAGATCGTTGGCGTGCTCGTTCGGGCCCTGCGGCCAGCGCGCGCAGGCCCACGTGTACTCGCAGATCGCGGCCACGTTCCTGGGCAGGACCCCGAAGCCGGGCAGCTTGACCTTGTCAGCGAAGTCCGCGCTGTGGAACGCGCCGAAGACGTTGGCCACGCGCGCACCGTAGTGCCGGTAGATCCCGTTCAGGATCTTGTTGTAGCCGCTGACCAGGCGCTCGGTCAGCACCGCGATCTCCTTGCCGGTGAGGCCGTCCAGCCAGCCGGCCAGCTCGGGCACGTAGTAGCTCATCGCGATGATCGGCACGCCCCGGCCCGCGGCCGCGCGCAGGCTGCCCATGATCGTGTGCAGGTCCGCCTGGGTGCCCTTGATGCTGGTGCCCATGCAGCTGACGATCTTGCTGGCAGGCACCGAGCCGATGATGCAGTTGTTCGGGTCGTTAGCGCCGATGTCGATCGTGATCAGTCCCACGTGGCCGCGGTGCGCGCGCAGGAACGTCTTCGCTTGGGCGAGCTGCGAGCCCTCGGCGTAGTGGCAGATCCCGCCGCGGATCATGGTGCGCGTTGTCTCGCCGGAGCAGCCGAGCTTGGTCAGCCGCCAGTCCGGGTGCTTGGCGCTCAGCACCGCGTAGAGCTTGTTCGGGTAGCCGCCGATCGTGGGGTGGCTCTGACCGAGTACTGAGGGCTGGACGCCCTGCGAGAGGGAATCACCGAGCGATAGGTAGAACCGCGGGCCTGGCAGCAACGGCGGTGGCTGGTGTGACTTCGGTGCGGTGCTGTTGCTGCATCCGGCCGCCAGCGCCAGCACGCTTGCGGTCGCGATGCCGATCAGCATCCGCGTCGTCCGCACCCTGTCCAGCATGCCCCAGCAGAGCTGGTGCTTAATCCGCTCTGCTTCCCGCTCACCGCCGGGGCGCTCCTGGGCACCGTCGTCCCTCGTCGCAAACACCGCTCCTCAGTCCAGACGGCGCCGCGCTCCTCCGGCTAACAGCATCAGGTCCGGGTTTGGTGTCACTCTTATGGCACCAAACCCGGACCTGATGCTGTTTGGCCCGAGCCGGGGTCGGCGGCAGTGTCAGGCTCGCTCGGGGCTCGTCAGTGTTGGGTGGCGCGGAGCGAGGTGACTTGCTCGGGGCTAGTCGGGAGGGGCGGCATCGAACGGCGCGAGCAGGAGCCGCAGCAGCGCGGCCAGATCCGATTGCTGCCTGCGATCCAGGCCGTCGAGCAGTTCCCGCTCACGGTCCAGCAGGCTGGACATCGCCGCGTCGACCGTGGCCTTGCCCGCGTCGGTGAGCTGCACCAGCACGCCTCGTTTGTCCTGCGGGTCCTTGTCCCGGCGCACCAGGCCGGCCACGGCCAGCCGGTCGACCCTGTTTGTCATCGTGCCGGACGTGACGAGCGTCGAGCGCAGCAGCGCGCCCGGGCTGAGCTGATACGGCTTGCCCTGCCGGCGCAGCGCGGACAGCACGTCGAACTCCCAGGCTTCGAGGCCGTGTGCCGCGAACGCGGCCCGCCTGGCCCGGTCGAGGTGCTTGGCCAGCCGCGACACCCGGCTGAGCACCTCGAGCGGGGCTACGTCCAGGTCGGGTCGTTCTCGCCGCCAGCGGGCGACGATGTCATCGACCTCATCGCTGACCGGCGACGGCGGCGCGGCTGTGCCGCCCCGGGCATTGGATGTCATGGCACGCAGCATATCTCTTGACATCAAGACTTCGACAGGAGTAGACAAGAGCTGAATATCTTGATGTCGAGAGAAAATGGAGTCAGGCCATGTGGGATCCGGGCCAGTATCTGAGCTTCGCGGACGAGCGATCGCGGCCGTTCTTCGACCTGACCGGCCGGATCGGCGCCGTTGCGCCCGGCTACGTGGTGGACCTCGGCTGTGGTCCGGGTCAGCTCACGGCCCGGCTGGCCAGCCGCTGGCCCGCCGCCCAGGTGGACGGCATCGATTCCTCGGCCGAGATGATCATCGCAGCCGAGCAGCTGCGCGCCGGGCTGACCGGTCCGGACGCCGCGGCGGCCGACAGGCTGTCGTTCGCCGTCGGAGACGTGGCCGACTGGGAGCCTGGCCGGCCAGTGGACGTGGTCGTGTCCAACGCGGTCCTGCAGTGGGTGCCGGGTCACCTGGAGCTGCTGCCCCGCTGGGTGTCCTGGCTGCCGGCGGGCGGCTGGATCGCGTTCCAGCTGCCTGGCAACTTCGACCAGCCGAGCCACGCGGTCCTGCGCGAACTGGCCGGCTCGGCGCGCTGGCGCGACAAGCTGGCGCAGGCCCAGCTGAACCGGCAGGCGGGCGAGCCGGAGGACTATCTCGCCGTGCTGGCCGGCCTCGGGCTCGCGGTCGACGCGTGGGAGACGACGTACCTGCACGTGCTGGCCGGCCCGGACCCGGTGACCGAGTGGTACAAGGGCACCGGTCTGCGGCCAGTGCTGTCGGTGCTCGGCCCGCAGGACGCGGAGACATTCCTGGCGGAGTACAGCGAGCGAGTGCTCGCCGCCTACCCGGCCAAGAGCTACGGGACCGTGCTCCCGTTCCGCCGGGTGTTCGTCGTCGCGCGCAAGCCGTGACCGGCTAGCCCGTCGGGCGCTACTTGGCCTGCCGCGCGGACTCGCGTATACGGCTCAGCGCCGCGCCCGAGAGCCGTGGCTTGGGATCCAGCGCGGACAAGCCGTTCCAGGCCAGGTTCACCAGGTGCGCCGCCATCTCTTCCAGCTTGGGCTTTCGCTCGTCCAGCCACCATTGGCCCGCGGAGGCGACCATGCCGACCAGCATCTGAGCGTAGATCGGGGCCAGCCGCGGGTCGTAGCCGCGCTTCTTGAGCACGTCGCCGAGCAGGTGCTCGACCTGGCTGGCGATGTCGCCCATCAGGCTGGCGAACGTGCCGGAACCGGAGGTGGGATTGGAGTCGCGCACCAGGATGCGGAAGCCGTCGGAGTTGCTCTGGATGTAGCGCAGCAGTTCGACCGCGGCCGTCTCGAACTTGGCCATGGTGTCCTCGCCCTCCAGCAGCGTGGTCGCCATGGTCAGGAACCGCTCGACCTCGCGGTCGACCACGACCGCGTACAGGCCTTCCTTGCCGCCGAAGTGCTCGTAGACCACCGGCTTGGAGACGCCGGCCTGGGCGGCGATCTCCTCGATAGAGGTGCCGTCCAGGCCGCGCTCGGCGAACAGGCGCCGGCCGATGTCAAGCAACTGGGCCCGGCGTTCCTTACCGGTCATTCTCCTGCGGCCGGCAGCTGACGACTGATTGGTCACGACCCCATAATGTCGGTCACACTTGCGCCCGGCGAATCGGTTCTGGGTCGGCCTTGCGCGTCATAGCGCCCAGCCTGCGGGTGCGGGTCTGCCGCGGGCTGAGCCGTTCGGCGTCCGGCCAGCGCACGTCGTAGGCCCAGCCGGCCTTCTCGAACAACCAGATCAGCCTGGCCGCGGTGTCGATCTGACCGCGCAGCGCGCCGTGCCGCGCGCAGGTCGGGTCGGCGTGGTGCAGGTTGTGCCAGGACTCGCCGAACGACAGGATCGCCAGCCAGTTGACGTTCCGCGACTTGTCCCTGACCTCGAACTCCTCCTTGCCGAACGTGTGGCAGATGGAGTTGATCGACCACGTCACGTGGTGCAGGAACGCGACCCGAACGAGGCTGGCCCAGAAGAACGCGGTCACCGCACCCTGCCAGGACCAGGACCACAGGCCGCCGATGAGCGCCGGCGCCAGCAGCGAGGCCGCCACGAGCACGGGGAACATCCGGGAGATCCTGGCCATCCTCTTGTCGGCCAGCAGATCGGGACAGAACTTCTCCCGCGAGGTGTGGTTGTTGTCGAACAGCCAGCCGATGTGTGCCCAGGCCAGGCCCTTGGCCAGCGCCTTCCAGTCGTCGCCGAACCGCCACGGCGAGTGCGGGTCGCCGTCCCGGTCGCTGTACTTGTGGTGCCTGCGGTGGTCGGCTACCCAGGTCAGGATGGGGCCCTCGATCGCCATCGTGCCGGCGACCGCCATGACCACCCGCAGCGGCTCCTTGGCCTTGAACGAGCCGTGGGTGAAGTAACGATGGAAACCGAGGCTGATGCCGAGGCCGGTGAAGTAGTAGAACGCGATCGCGATGATCACGTCGTGCCAGCCCAGGCCCCAGCCCCAGGCAAGCGGGATGGCGGCGACCAGGGCCACCATCGGGATGGCGACGAAGACGCCGACGAGGATCTTCTCGCCCATCCCCTTCGGTTCTTCCTGCAGGTCATTCAGCGGGCGCCGACCCTGGACCGCTGGTGCGGAAGTGGTGTCTGTGACTGTGGTCATCGAATCCTCGCCTGGCACTCGTACCGGGTACTGGTGGGATGACGCTCCGCACTACCGTTTGCAGGGGCCCATGCGTACGCTTACGTAACCGTAACCTACGAGACCGTAAGTTGCGCAACTGGCTGACAAGATTTTACTGGCGGCCCATCAAACAACCGGGGTCCAGCGCATTCAGCTGCGGTCCGAAGCGTCGCAGGTCATGGCCCGTGCGATAGCCCCTACCCCGGCTCGGCCGGGGTATGCGATTTCGGGCGATACGTGGGCTCGGCCGGAGGGTGGCCGCCGGTTCGTCGCCGGCGGCCGGTGCTGCACCGGGGGTGCGCCGGGAGTGCGGCGGGAGTGCGCCGGGACCAAGCTAACGGGTCGCCGGCGACGAATTACTGACGTGCAAGCCGGAGGCGCGCGGTGATGGTGGCGAGGGTGGCCCGATGATCGGGCTGGTGCTCATCGGACTCGTCGCCGGGTTCCTGGCCGGTGTCTCACCGTGCATCCTGCCGGTGCTGCCGGCGGTGCTCGTCGCCGGCGCGACCGACGCCGGCGCGACAGGGGCGCTAAGGGCGGGCGGCCGCAGCGCGCGATCGGGCGCCCGGTCGCGGTCGTGATAGGCCTCGCCCTGAGCTTCAGCGCGCTGATCCTGGCCGGCTCGGAGATCATCTCGCTGCTGCACCTCCCGGCGGACTCGCTTCGGGACGCCGGGATCGTGCTACTGATCCTTGTCGGGCTCGGTTACCTGATCCGGCCCCTTGGTGACTTGCTTGAGCGCCCGTTCGCCAGGGTCAGGGCCACGCGGCCAAGTCGCGGCGGCTTTGTCCTCGGGCTGGCGCTCGGGGTGCTGTACGTGCCGTGCGCGGGCCCTGTCCTCGCTGCGATCACGGTCGTCGGCGCGACTCACCGGGTCGGGCTGACCGCCGTCTTCGTCACGGCCGCGTTCGCTGTCGGCACCGCCGTTCCGCTGCTCGCAGTCGCGCTGGCCGGCGGACAGCTGTCGCAGCGGGTCAGCGCCCTGCGCCGGCACGCGCCGCAGGTCCGGCTCGTCGGCGGCGCGGTGCTGATCGTGATGGCGATCGCGATCTGGGCCAACGCCTTCCAGGGTCTGCAACGGGACGTGCCGAGCTACGCGACGGCGCTGCAGGGCTCGGCGCCGGTGCGCAACCAGCTCAACGGCCTGACCGGCGTGCACGCCACGTCCCTGACCAAGTGCAACTCGAACGCCACCACGCTGATCGACTGCGGGGCCGCCCCGAACTTCAAGGGCATCACCGCGTGGCTGAACACTCCCGGCGGCAAGCCGCTGACGATGGCGGAGCTGCGCGGCAAGGTCGTGCTCGTCGACTTCTGGACCTACTCCTGCATCAACTGCCAGCGGACGCTGCCGCACGTCGAGGCCTGGTACCGGGACTACGCCAAAGACGGTTTCGTCGTGGTGGGCGTGCACACCCCCGAGTTCGCGTTCGAGCACGTGGTGTCCAACGTCCGGACCGAAGCGGCGGCGTTCGGCGTGCACTACCCGGTCGCGGTCGACGACGACCTCGCCACCTGGAACGCGTACGACAACGAGTACTGGCCCGCTGACTACCTGATCGACGCTCAGGGCAACGTGCGGCACGTCCACTTCGGCGAGGGTGACTATGCGGGCACCGAACAGCTCATCCGTCAGCTGCTCACCGACGCCCATCCGGGGGTGGCGCTGGTGCACCCGACGGACATACCCGACCTGACGCCGACCGGGGAGATGAACCCGGAGACCTACATCGGCTACGACCGGCTGCAATACCTCGCGCCGGGCGGCAGCAACGTCGTCCCCAACGCGGCTGCCCCGTACCACTTCCCCAAGTCGCTGCCGCTGGGCGCCATGGGCCTGTCCGGCACCTGGACCGACCACGCGCAGGAGGCCACGGCCGGCCCGGCCGCCGAGCTAGAGCTCGGCTTCGTCGCCCAGGACATCTACCTGGTGCTCGGCGGGCACGGGACGGTCGGCGTGACCATCAACGGCCGACTGACAAAGACGATCAACGTGACCGGGGTGCCCAAGCTGTACACCCTCCTCCAGGCCAGCGCCTCCAGCAGCGGCAGACTCGTGCTGACCGTGTCGCCCGGAGTCCAGGCCTACGACTTCACCTTCGGGTAGCGAGGGCTGATCCTCGGCCGCCGAATGTCAGTGGCTCGCACTAAAATTCGAATATGACGAATAAAATGGGGTTTCCCCAGCTCCGCGAGCAGGCAATAGCGCTCCGCCGAGCGGGCAAGTCACGCGCCGAGATCAAGGACATCCTCGGCATCGGCAGCAACGAGACGCTGGGCAAGGCGTTACGCGGCGAGCCGCCGCCCGAATGGACGTTGCGCGCGCGGGCCAAGGACGACCTGCACGCGAAGGCACGGGAGCTGCGCGCGCAGGGTCGTACCTACGACGAGATCGCGACCGAGCTCGGGGTGTCGAAGGGCTCGGTCTCGCTGTGGGTCCGTGACCTGCCGCGCCCGGGCCGGCTGTCCTACGCCGAGTCGCGCCGGCGCAACGCCGAGGCCACAGCCGCCTACTTCGCGGCCCGTCGGACCGTCCGGGAGGCGCGAAGGCGAGGTCAGGCTCGAGAGCGCCGTCGCGCCGAGATCGGCACGCTGAGCGACCGGGAGATTCTTGATCGCCGGGTCAATCGCATACTGGTGCGAGGGCGCGAAGAGCAAGCCGTATCGTCCGCCGGCGACCGCGTCGACCTTCATCAACAGCGATCGCAGGCTCGATCACGTTCTTCCTCCGGTTCCTGGCCGTTGCCGGGCGTCGACCGCGACCGGCTGATCTGCCGCGCTGCACATTCACGAAAGCGCGGACGTCGCTGCAGCACAGCAGTTCTGGCAGGACGTGACCGGCCTGCCCGCTGATCAGTTCCGGCGGCCGACGCTGAAGCGCCACAACCCGAAGACGGTCAGGAAGAACACTGGCGACGGACTACCACGGCTGCCTGATGATCGACGTGCGCCGCAGCACGGACCTGTACCGGCAGATCGAGGGCTGGGCCGCGGCGGCCATGGCGGCGCAAAGCTCAACGACCTGACCGCGAGCGTGCTGGCCGGCGATATGCCCGAAAGCCGGAATAGCTCCCGGAGATGGATTCGAACCTCATTGCCAGAACCAAAACTCGAGTCCTGCCTGGTTAGACGACCCGGGAATGTTCGGATCCTGGCGTCCAGCCTACCGGGGACGGGCAGCTTGACCGAGGGCAGCAGTTCGCCTCAGCTCGCGGATCGGACGGTGCGGCCGTGGCCGGCCAGTGCCGGCGCTGGCGCCGATGCCGCCGGATCGCCCGGCGCGGCAGCGGGGTCGGGCGCGGGACCGGCGGCTACAGTCGAAAGCGGGCGCTAATCCATTACCGCCGGGTGCGGTCAAGCTGCTCATTCCCTGGGTAGGGCTAGCCGGGCGAAGAAGGGGATGTGGCCGGGTCTTCGCGCGGGGCGCGGCTGGCCGGTGCCGCGAGGGAACGGGGGCAGCAGTGGCTGAGCGCACGTTACGCATTCGCTTACTGGTGGCATTTTGCCGTACTTCTCCTGACATCGAATACCAGCGCATAGGGTGCGGAGGCGCGCCCATGCCGGGCGAAGCTAGGCAACCGGGCGGTATTCTGCCCAGGTCGAGGGCGGCCCGCTCTAAGGCCTGAGGGCGGCTCGCTCGCAGTGCCCAGCTTTGCCAGCGCAAGATCTGAGGAGCCGAGTCGAGTGAGTTCGAGCGGTCCGGCTGCCGTCATCATCCTGGCGGCGGGCGAGGGCACCAGAATGCGGACTGCCATCCCGAAGATGCTCAACGAGGTGTGCGGGCGCGCGATGCTCGGGCACGTCCTGGCCGCGGCCGGCCAGCTCGAAGCTGAGCGCACCATCCTGGTCGTCAGCGCCGCGCACGGGCCGGTCGCGACCTACACCGCCGAGCACTGCCCCGACGCGACTCTCGTGGTGCAGGAGCGCAACGGCTCCTGGGGGACCGGGCACGCGGTCCGTACCGTGATCGAGTCCACCGGCGTGCTGACCGGAACCGTCATCGTCGTGTTCTCGGACACGCCCATGCTGCGCGGCGAGACCCTGGTCCAGCTGGCCGCGGCGCACGAGGCATCCGGCGCGGCCGTCACCGTGCTGACGGCGCAGGCGCCCGATCCGACCGGCTACGGGCGCATCATCAGGGACGCGGCCGGCCGAGTGACCGGGATCGTGGAAGAGGCCGACGCGAGCCCGCAGCAGCGCGCGATCACCGAGGTCAGCTCCGGCATCTTCGCGTTCGACGGCGCGCTCCTCGCCGACGCGATCAAGCGGCTGCCGACGTCGAACGCGGCCGGTGAGGAATACCTGACCGACGTGCCGGCCATCCTCGGGGTGGACGGGCATCTGGTGGGCTCCAGCTTGTGCGCGGACTTTGACGAGGTCCAGGGCGTCAACGACCAGGCGCAGCTGGCCAGGGCGCGACGCGTGCTGAACGAGCGGCTGCTGCAGCACTGGATGGCGTCCGGGGTGACGATCATCGATCCGGCGAGCACCTGGATCGACGTGGACGTGCAGCTCGAGCTCGGCGTGCGGATCGGGCCCGGCACCCAGCTGGAGAGCAATACGTTCGTCGGAGCCGGCGCGAGCATCGGGCCGGGCTGCCTGCTGCGCGCTGCCTATGTCGGAGCAGGCGCAACCGTGCTGAAATCAGTGTGTGAGTCAACGGTCATCGAGGCCGGCGCGACGGTGGGTCCGTTCGCGCACCTCGTCGGCCAGGCTGCACAGGAGCGCAAGGAGAGCTGAACAGTGAGCGGCATGACCGCGCCGAGCGAGCGGAAGCTAATGCTTTTCTCTGGCCGCGGATACCCCGAGCTTGGCGAGGAGATCGCTGGGTGCCTCGGCATCGAGCCGACCCCCACCAGGGCGTTCGAATTCGCCAACGGCGAGATCTTCGTCCGGTTCCTGGAGTCGGTGCGCGGCTCGGACGCGTTCGTCCTGCAGAGCCACACCGCGCCGATCAACCAGTGGATCATGGAGCAGCTGATCATGGTGGACGCGCTCAAGCGGGCGTCTGCCAAGCGCATCACCGTGGTCGCGCCGTTCTTCGGTTACGCCCGGCAGGACAAGAAGAGCCGCGGCCGGGAGCCGATCTCCGCCCGGTTGATGGCCGACCTGTTCCTCACCGCCGGGGCTGACCGGCTGATGGCGGTCGACCTGCACACGGCGCAGATCCAGGGTTTCTTCGACGGGCCGGTCGACCACCTGTTCGCGCTCCCGATCCTGGCCTCCTACCTCCAGGACAAGCTCGATGTCTCGTCGGTGACGGTGGTCGCTCCCGACGCCGGCCGGGTCCGCGTCTGCGAGCGGTGGACCGACCGGCTTGGCTGCCCGCTGGCGATCATTCACAAGCGCCGCGACCCGGACATCGCCAACCAGGCGCGGGTGCTGGAGGTCGTCGGCGAGGTCGCCGGCCGGACCTGCATCGTGGTCGACGACATGATCGACACCGGCCAGACGATCGTGAAGGCCGCGGACACGCTGTTCGAGCAGGGCGCCAGCCAGGTGATCGTGACCGCCACGCACGCGGTCCTGTCCGGCCAGGCCGTCGACCTGCTGAAGAACTCCCGGGTCAGCGAGGTGATCGTGACTAATACCCTGCCTATCTCGAATGACAAGCGGTTCGATAAGCTCACCGTCCTATCGATCGCGCCATTGATCGGCCGCGCCATCCGCGAGGTCTTCAGCGACGGATCGGTCACCAGCTTGTTCGACGGCCAGAGCTGAGCCGCAGGCCCGCGCCGGGCCCAGCGCGCCGCTTGCTGGCGCGACCCGGTCAGCGGCCTGGCCAGATCGGCTAGACTTCGCAAAGATTTCTGTCATCGCAAGGAGCCCCACAGTGCCCGAGGTACGTATCGACGCCGAGCCGCGCACCGAGTTCGGCAAGGGACCTTCCCGCCGGATCAGGAATGCCGGCAAGGTGCCCGCCGTGCTGTACGGGCACCACGCCGAGCCCGAGCACCTGATCCTGCCCGGCCACGACGTGCTGATGGCCATGCGCACCGCCAACGTGCTGATCAGGCTGGAGGGCCTGCCCGGGGGCGCCCAGCTCGCCCTGCCCAAGGCCGTGCAGCGGGATCCGATCAAGGGCTGGGTCGAGCACGTTGACCTGCTGCTCGTCCGGCGCGGCGAGAAGGTCACCGTGGATGTGCCGATCGCTCTCACCGGCGAGATCGCGCCCGACGGCATGCTCGACCAGCAGATGGTGCAGATCTCCGTCGAGGCCGAGGCCACCAATATCCCGCCGTCGATCGAGGTCGACATCGAGGGCCTGGAAGTCGGGGCGGCCGTGCACGCGGGCGACCTCAAGCTTCCGGCCGGCGCCAGCCTGGCCGAGGAAGCCGACGCCCTGGTGCTGCACGTCATCGCAGCGCCTACGGCCGAGCAGCTTGAGGCCGACCTTGGCCTGCCCGAGGAGCCCGAGGCTCCGGCGGCGGCCGGGGCTGAGGCGGCCGGCGGCGATTCGGCGGAGGGCGGCGCTGCGGCGACAGCCGCCGAGTCGGCCGAGGAATCGGGCTGAGCTAGGCGCGGCAGGCCAGCCCCGTGCTGGCCTGGTGGCGGCGCGGACCGCGCCGCCACGCGACGGACCAGCCTGCAGCTCCGGAGAATGAGCCCGCGATGGCCGATGACCGCTGGCTGATAGTCGGCCTGGGTAATCCGGGCTCGCAGTACGCCGGGAACCGGCACAACGTCGGCTACATGTGCTGCGACGCCCTCGCTGCCGCTGCGGGCACCAGCCTCAAGCGCGACCGGTCCAGGGCACTGGCGGGCACCGGGCGGCTGGCCGGCGTGCCGGTAGTCCTGGCGGAGCCGATGGGCTTCATGAACCTCTCCGGGGGCCCGGTCGCGGCGCTGCGCTCGTTCTACAAGATCCCCGATGACCGGATCCTCGTGCTGCACGACGAGCTAGACGTGCCGTTCGGTACGATCCGGCTCAAGCTGGGTGGCGGCGACAACGGACACAACGGGCTGCGCTCCATTACCTCGTCGCTGCGCACCAAGGATTACTACCGGCTGCGGATCGGGATCGGCCGCCCGCCAGGCCGGATGGACCCGGCCGATTTCGTGCTGCGGGACTTCGCTGCCAGCGAGCGTGCCGACCTGCCGGTACTGCTCGGGCGAGCGGCCGACGCCGTCGAGGTACTGCTCTCCGGCGGACTCGCGGCGGCGCAGAATCAGTTCCATTGAGCCCGCAGCGGCGGCGCTGGCGTGGCCCATTTCACCAGCCAGCCGGGACCGGGCTCCCTACCAAATAGCTAGTATTAACACCGGCTGACCAACTTGGGAGCGTGTCCTGACTACCCTCTTGGATGATGCTGTCGCTCGCGATCTCGCGGCGGCGGCCGGCGAGCGATTGCTGGCGCTGCGGGCTGGCTGGCCCGCGAGCGCAGATCCCGATCCGCAGGCGGCGCGGGCCGCTGCCGACGAGTTGCGGCACGCGGGTGACCAGCAGTCGCACGAGTTTCTCATCGCCGAACTGCACCGGCTGCGGCCCGGTGATGCGGTGCTGTCCGAGGAGGGCGCCGATGACCGGGCCCGGCTGGGCGCCGAACGGGTCTGGATCGTGGACCCGCTCGACGGCACCAGGGAGTTCGGCGAGCCAGGCCGCACCGACTGGGCCGTGCACGTCGCGCTGTGGCAGCGCGGTGAGCTGACCGCGGGCGCGGTAGCGCTGCCGGCCCTGGGCCGGGTGCTGAGCACGGCCGCAGCGCCCGGAAGTGCGGGCCTGCCGCGGCTGAGCGAGCCGGCGGCCGCCGATCCGGGCCCGATCCGGCTGCTGGTCAGCCGGTCGCGCCCGCCCGAGTTCGTACAGCGGCTGGCCGAGCGCCTCGGCGCCGAGCTGGTGCCGATGGGCTCGGCCGGAGCGAAGGCAGCGGCCGTCATCTGCGGCCAGGCCGACGCCTACGTGCACAGCGGCGGCCAGTACGAGTGGGACTCGGCCGCCCCCGTCGCCGTGGCCAGGGCCGCCGGCCTGCACACCTCCCGCATCGACGGGTCACGCCTGCAGTACAACCAGGCCGACCCCTCAGTACCGGATATCCTGATCAGCCCGGCCCGATTGGCGCCCGGCCTGCTCGCCGCGATAAGCGACGTCAGGGCGGCGACCGGACCCGGCCGGCCAGCGAACGCTGACCCGCTGCCCACCGACACGGAGCTGCACTGATGGCCCAGGCCCGCAACGACTACCTGCTGTCTCAGCTGGACGTCCTGGAAGCGGAATCGATCCACATCATGCGCGAGGTGGCCGCCGAGTTCGAACGGCCCGTGCTGCTGTTCTCCGGCGGCAAGGACTCGATCGTGATGCTGGCGCTGGCCGAGCGCGCCTTCTGGCCCGCCCGGATCCCGTTCCCGGTCATGCACGTCGACACCGGGCATAACTTCGGCGAGGTGCTCGATTTCAGGGATCGCCGGGTGGATGAGGTCGGGGCCAGGCTGATCGTGGCGTCCGTCCAGGACTCCATCGACGCCGGCAAGGTCGTGGAAGAGACCGGCCGGTGGGCTAGCCGGAACCGGTTGCAGACCACCACGCTGCTCGACGCGATCGCGGACAACCGGTTCGACGCCGTCTTCGGCGGGGCGCGCCGGGACGAAGAGAAGGCGCGGGCGAAGGAGCGGGTGTTCTCGTTCCGCGACGAGTTCGGCCAGTGGGACCCGAAGAACCAGCGCCCGGAGCTGTGGAACATCTACAACACCCGGATCAGCCGGGATCAGCACATCCGGGTCTTCCCGCTGTCGAACTGGACCGAGCTCGACGTCTGGCACTACATCGCCAGAGAGCAGCTGGAGATCCCGTCGATCTACTTCTCCCACACCCGGTCGGTGTTCGAGCGTGACGGCATTCTGCTGGCCGACAACGAGTTCATCACCAGAGGCGAGGACGAGCCCGTCTATGACGCCAGGGTTCGGTACCGCACCGTGGGCGACATGACGTGCACCGGCGCCGTGGCGTCGACCGCGACCACCGTCGATGAGGTCATCGGCGAGATCTCGGTCACGCGGATCACGGAGCGGGGCCAGACCCGCGCCGACGACCGGGCCAGTGAGGCCGCGATGGAAGACCGCAAGCGGGAAGGCTACTTCTGATGACCGCACACCAGCCCGAGGTATCCGCCGAGCAGCCTGACGGCCGGCATATGGACATCCTCCGGCTCGCCACCGCGGGTTCAGTCGACGACGGCAAGAGCACGCTGATCGGCAGGCTGCTGTTCGACTCCAAGGCGATCTTCGAGGATCAGCTGGCGGCCGTGGAGCGGACCAGCAAGGAGCGCGGCGAGGAGTTCACCAACCTCGCGCTGCTCACTGACGGACTGCGGGCCGAGCGCGAGCAGGGCATCACGATCGACGTCGCCTATCGCTACTTCGCGACCCCGCGGCGGAAGTTCATCATCGCCGACACGCCCGGTCACATCCAGTACACCCGCAACATGGTCACCGGCGCATCGACCGCCGACCTGGCGATCGTGCTGGTGGACGCCCGTAACGGGCTCACCGAGCAGAGCCGCAGGCACGCGTTCCTGACCACGCTGCTGCGGGTGCCGCACCTGGTGCTGGCCATCAACAAGATGGACCTGGTCGACTACAGCGCCGAGGTATTCGAGCAGATCGCCGGGGAGTTCACCGCGTTCGCGGCGAAGCTGGAGATCGCCGACCTCACCTTCATCCCCATCTCCGCCCTGCACGGCGACAACGTGGTGCAGCGCTCGGCGAACATGCAGTGGTACGACGGGCCGTCGCTGCTGCACCACCTTGAGCACGTGCACATCGCGTCCGACCGCAACCTCATCGACGTGCGATTCCCGGTCCAGTACGTGATCAGGCCGCACCAGGCCACCGACGCGGAGCTGCACGACTACCGTGGCTACGCCGGGCAGGTGGCGGGCGGCGTGCTCAAGCCTGGCGACGAGATCATGCACCTGCCGTCCGGCCTGACCACCACCATCCGCCGGATCGATACCGCCCGCGGCCCGGTGGCGCAGGCGTTCCCGCCGATGTCGGTGACGCTGCTGCTAGAAGACGACCTGGACGTGTCCCGCGGGGACATGTTCTGCCGGCCCCACAATCAGCCGACTGTCACCCAGGACATCGAGGCGATGGTCTCCTGGATGGTCGACGGCCGTCCGCTCGCGCCCGGCAGCCGTCTGATCATCAAGCACACGACCAAGACGGTGAAGGCGATCGTGCGCGATCTGCACTACCGGCTGGACGTCAACACGCTGCACCGGGACGAGACGGCCACGCAGCTGGCCCTGAACGAGATCGGCCGGGTCACGCTCCGTGTCACTCAGCCGGTGTTCGCCGACCCGTACGCCCGCAACCGGCTCACGGGCGGACTCATCCTGATCGACGAGGCCACCAGCGCCACCGTCGGCGCCGCGATGATCACTGACAACTAAGCACCGCCGCCAGCACTGAAGATCTTGGCGAGCTAGCCGCGTCCTGGCGCGGCCGGGCTCGCCAAGATCTTTTATGTCTGTCCGGCTTCGTCCATTATCGGCCGGTCGCGATCTAAAGCCTGTTCACCGGTTACGCGTGTGAATGCTGATATCAGCCTTGTTCAAGGGGCAGCTGTCATAGGCTATCCGCAGACATGGGGCTAACGGGGTTTGGGTAGAGACGACTACTCTGCGTTACCCTCCGGTCTCTCGCCCATGGCTGCCAAAAGTTGTCGCTATTGCTCGTCAACCAGTCGTTTTGGCTGGGCGTCTTTTCTGTGATTGATCAGGACGTAGCAGGCGGCAGCAGTGGCGCGGCTGGCTCAGGGCTGGGGAGATCCGGAGTCGGGGCCGGGCTTTGGAGGGGAGCTGTGGTTGGCAAGTAACTCGGCTGTCACCGAGCGCTGGGCCGGGGATGCTATCCCCGCTCGGCTTGTCGGGCAAAGCCATTCAGAATGGACAGTGAGCTATCAGCGCAAGGCGATGGCCATTGACGGCCTCTGCGCGCTCCTGGCCGGCTTGCTCGCGTATTGCGTCCGGTTCGGCGATAGCAGCTCGGCCCGGATCTACCTGGTGGCCAGCTGCCTGCTGCCATTCGCCTGGCTCGGCCTCGTGGCGATGGTCGACGGCTACGATTCCCGCTTCATCGGGGTCGGGTCCAATGAGTTCCGCCGGCTGCTGAACGCCGGGCTCATCCTGATGGCGAGCGTCGCGTTCGTCTCCTACGCCGCGAAGGCGGAGCTCGCCCGCGGCTATGTCGTCGTGGCGTTCCCGGCCCTGACAGTTCTCGACCTGGCGGCCAGGTACGCGCTGCGCAAACGGCTGCACCGGCTGCGCAACCTCGGCGCGTTCATGCAGAAGATCGTCATCGCCGGCTACCCGGACGTGGTCGCGGACATCATCATGCAGCTGCGCCGGGAGGCCTACCACGGGCTCACGGTCGTGGCCGCGTGCCTGGCCGGCAGCACCGAGGCCGACGAGATCAGCGGGATTCCCGCCGTGCACGGGCTGGACCGGGTCGCCGCGGTCGCCAGCGACTTCGGCGCGGACACCGTGGCCGTGCTGTCCTGCCCCGAGCTGAGCGGCGTGCGGCTGCGCGAGCTCGCCTGGGAGCTGGAAAAGAGCGGCACCGGCCTGTGCGTGGCGCCCGCCGTGCTCGACATCGCGGGCCCGCGGACCAGCATCTGGCCAGCCGCCGGGCTGCCGCTGGTCTACATGGACCACCCCGAGTTCGGCGGCGTCCCGCGGACCGTGAAGGCGATCTTCGACAAAACGCTCGCGTGCCTGGCCCTGGCGGCGCTGAGCCCGCTGATGACGGCGGTCGCGCTCATGGTCAAGCTGAACGACGGCGGGCCGGTGCTGTTCAGCCAGGTCCGGGTCGGCGTCGATGGCCGCAGGTTCCGCATCTACAAGTTCCGCACGATGGTCTCGGGCGCCGAGGCGCTCAAGAACCTGCTGGCCGAGCAGAACGATGGCGCCGGCGTCCTGTTCAAGATGCGGGCGGACCCGCGCGTCACCAGGGTCGGGTCCTGGCTGCGGCGCTGGTCGCTGGATGAGCTGCCACAGCTGCTGAACGTCGTGCGCGGGGACATGTCGCTGGTCGGCCCGCGGCCCGCCCTGCCGGAAGAGACGGACGCCTACCACCTGCACATGCGCCGGCGGCTGGCGGTCAAGCCGGGGATCACCGGCCTCTGGCAGGTGAACGGCCGGTCCGACCTGCCCTGGGAGGAGTCGGTCCGGCTCGACCTGCGCTACGTGGAGAACTGGTCACTGATGCTTGACCTGCAGATCCTCTGGAAGACGTGGTCCGCCATCTCGTCTGGATCCGGCGCCTACTAGCCTGTGGCCGGGCGGCCAGGGGGCCGTTCGTCCTAGATAGGCTGGAATGATGAAGGCACTCGTCCTGGCCGGCGGTGCGGGTACCAGGCTGCGGCCGATCACCTATACCTCTGCGAAGCAACTCGTCCCGGTCGCCAACAAGCCAGTCCTGTTCTACGGGCTGGAGGCCATCGCGGACGCCGGCGTCACCGACGTGGGCCTCATCGTCGGGGATACCGCGCCCGAGGTGATGGCGGCCGTCGGCGATGGCTCCGCGTTCGGCATCAAGACCACCTACATCCCGCAGCACGCTCCGCTCGGGCTGGCGCACGCGGTGCAGGTCGCCCGTGAGTTCCTGGCCGACGACGACTTCATCATGTACCTCGGGGACAACTTCATCATCGGCGGCATCGCCGAGCTCGTGGACGCCTTCCGTCAGGCCAGGCCCGCGGCCCGGATCATGCTCACCCAGGTCCCGAACCCGCGCGAGTTCGGCGTCGCCGAACTGGACGCGCAGGGCCGGGTCGTCCGGCTGGAGGAGAAGCCCGAGCAGCCGAAGAGCGATCTCGCGCTGGTGGGCGTGTACATGTTCACCCCGGCCGTGCACGACGTCATCGCCGAGCTCAAGCCGTCCTGGCGCGGCGAGCTGGAGATCACCGAGGCCATTCAGATGCTCATCGACTCCGGGCAGCGGGTCGAGTCGAGCCTGGTCACCGGGTACTGGAAGGACACCGGCAACGTCGCCGACATGCTCGAGGTCAACCGGATGGTGCTGGAGACGGCCGAGCCGGCCTGCCGGGGCGAGGTGGACGCCGACAGCGAGCTGATCGGCCGGGTCGTGATCGAGGACGGCGCTCGCGTGCAGGGTTCGCGCATCGTGGGCCCGGCTATCATCGGTGCGGACAGCCAGGTCACTGGCTCCTATGTAGGGCCGTTCACCTCGGTCGGGGCGGGCTGCCTGCTGGCGGACAGCGAGATCGAGTACTCGATCGTGCTGGCCGGAGCCTCGATCTGCGGAGTGCGCAGGATCGAGGCGTCGCTGATCGGCCGGGGCGTGGAGATCACCCCGGCGCCGCGGGTGCCGAAGGCGCACCGCCTCGTGCTCGGCGACCACAGCAAGGTCCAGATCAGCTCGTGAGGCAGCGATCACTACCGCGGAGGACGGCCGGATGAGAATCCTGGTAACGGGCGGCGCCGGGTTCATCGGCTCGCACTACGTGCGCACACTGCTGGCCGACGGCTACCCGGCCGTCGCCGGCGCGGACGTCACCGTGCTGGACAAGCTCACCTACTCCGGCAACCTGGCCAACCTGGACCCGGTGTCCGGGCACCCGCGGCTGACCTTCGTGCACGGCGACATCTGCGATCCCGGCGTCCTGGCCGACGTCGTCCCCGGCCACGAGCTGGTGCTGAACTTCGCCGCTGAGTCGCACGTGGACCGCTCGATCACCGGCGCCGCGCCGTTCGTTGCCAGCAACGTCGCGGGCGTGCAGACGCTCATGCAGGCGTGCCTGGACGCGAGCGTCCGCCGCGTGGTCCAGGTGTCGACCGACGAGGTGTACGGGTCGATCGCCACCGGATCCTGGACCGAGTCGGCGCCGCTGGACCCGAACTCGCCGTATTCGGCCGCGAAGGCCGGCGGCGACATGATCGCGCAGGCCTACCACCGCACGCACGGCCTGGACGTGGTCACGACCCGCTGCTGCAACAACTACGGGCCGTACCAGTACCCCGAGAAGGTCATCCCGCTGTTCATCACCAACTTGCTGGACGGCGGCACCGTTCCCCTCTACGGCGACGGCGGGAACGTACGGGAGTGGGTGCATGTCGACGATCACTGCCGGGGCATCCAGCTGGCAGCCGAGCGTGGCGTGGCCGGTCGCGTCTATCACATCGGCGGCGGGGTCGAGCTGCCCAACGCCGAGCTCACCAAGCTGCTGCTGGCCGCCTGCGAGGCCGACTGGGACCGGGTCGAGTACGTCGAGGACCGCAAGGGCCACGACCGCCGCTACTCGCTCGACGACTCCGCCCTGCGGGCGCTGGGGTACGCGCCGCAGACTGCCTTCGAGGCCGGCCTGCAGGACACGGTCCGCTGGTACGCCGGCCACCGGTCCTGGTGGGAGCCGCTGAAGAAGCCATGACCAGCTGGCTGATCACGGGCGCGGGCGGGATGCTCGGCCAGGACCTGGAATCCCTGCTGCGCGCGACGGGAGCGCAGGTCACCGGCGTCGCCCGCGGCGCGCTGGACATCACCGACGGACCGGCCGTGACCGCGCTGCTGGAGCAGGTATGCCCGGACGTCGTGGTGAACTGCGCGGCCTGGACCGCCGTGGACGACGCCGAGGGACAGGAAGACCGCGCGCTCGCGGTCAACGGGTCGGGGGTGGCGAACCTGGCGACCGGCTGCGCGCGGGTCGGAGCCCGGCTGATGCAGCCGTCCACGGACTACGTCTTCGCCGGCACGAGCACCGCGCCGTACGCCGAGGACGAGGAGCCTGCGCCGCGCACCGCGTACGGGCGGACCAAGCTGGCCGGCGAGCAGGCGGTGCTGCGCATCCTGCCGGACGCCGGGTACGTGCTGCGGACCGCGTGGCTGTACGGGGCGCACGGGCCGAACTTCGTCGCCGCGATGATCCGGCTTGAGGCCGCGCGGGACACCGTCGCGGTGGTGGACGACCAGCACGGCCAGCCCACCTGGACCGCCGACGTGGCCCGGCAGATCCTGCTGCTCGCCGGGTCGGACGCGAAGCCCGGCGTCTACCACGCGACCGCTACCGGCGAGACGACCTGGTTCGGGCTGGCCAGGGCCGTGTTCGAGCTGCTCGGCGCCGATCCCGGCCGGGTGACCCCGACGTCGAGCAGCGAGCTGGCCCGGCCCGCGCCGCGGCCGGCCTACAGCGTGCTCGGGCACGCGGCGTGGGATCAGGCCGGGCTGCCGCCGCTGCCGCCCTGGCCCGACTCGCTGCGGCGCGCCTTTCCCGAGCTCGCGGCGGCAGAGGGCCGTTAACCGCGGCCCGCGGCCAGCGCCCGCAGTTCCTCCCGGTAGCGCTGGCACTCGGCGTAGTCCGGCAGCGTGCCCGCTTTCATCAGCTCGGCCAGCGAGGGCGCGGCCCGGTCCTTGTCGGACAGGATGGGCGCACCGTCACCAGGCCAGGCAATGGCCAGATCGGGATCGAACGGGTTCAGTTCCCGGTCGATCCCTGGCGCGTACGCGCTGGTGCACAGGTACACGGCCGTCGCGTCCGGGCTCAGCGCGGTGATCGCGTGCCCGAGGCCGTGCTCCAGGAAGACCGCGCGCCGGTCGGTCTCGTCCAGCCGGACGGCCTCCCACCGGCCGAAGGTCGGCGAGCCGACCCGGATGTCCACGACGACGTCGAGCAGCGCGCCCTTCGGGCAGAACACGTACTTGGCCTGGCCCGGCGGGACGTCGGTGAAGTGGATGCCCCGGACCACGCCGAGCCGGGATACCGACGCGTTCACCTGGCGCAGGTCGAGCGGGTAACCGGCGTCGCGGCTGAACTCGGCCAGCGCGTACGCCTCGGTGAAGAAGCCGCGATCGTCACGGAAGATGCGCGGGGTGTACACCCAGGCCCCGTCGATGCTCAGCGCGTCCATGCCCAGGCCCCTCCTCTTGGTGGCGCCCGCAAGGCTAGCGCAGCACCATGCCAGGCTTGGGGCATGACGCGCGCCCAGCTGGACAAGCAGCCAGCCGACGTCTCGGCGATGTTCGACCACGTCGCCGAGCGCTACGACCTGCTCAATGACGCGCTGTCGCTGGGCATGGACCGGCGCTGGCGCAAGGCCGTGGCGGCGACGGTGGACGCCAGAGCCGGGCAGCTGGTGCTGGACCTCGCGGCGGGCACCGGCACGTCGTCGCGCTCGTTCATCTCGGCCGGCGCGCGGTGCGTGGCGTGCGACTTCTCGCTCGGGATGCTGCGCGTGGGCGCCGGCCGGGCCGACGCGGCCGCGGCGGCGAGCCTGCGGTTCGTGGCCGGTGACGCGCTCGCCCTGCCGTTCGCGGCGGACGCGTTTGACGCGGTCACGATCTCGTTCGGGCTGCGCAACGTGGCCGACACCGGCCAGGCGCTGGCCGAGTTGCTGCGGGTCACCCGGCCCGGCGGCAAGCTGGTGGTGTGTGAGTTCAGCCACCTTCCCTCGGCCCGGCTGAACTCGCTGTATGAGCAGTACCTGATGCGGGCCCTGCCGGTGCTGGCGCGGCGGCTGTCCGGCAACGCCGAGGCGTACGACTACCTGTCCGAATCCATCCGCGCCTGGCCTGGTCAGCAGGAGCTCGCGGCCCAGATCGGCGCCGCCGGCTGGACGGCAGTGACCTGGCGGAACCTGAGCCTCGGCGTGGTCGCGCTGCATCAGGCGCGGCGCCCGGCCTGAGCCGCCCGGCGGGCGGGCACGGACCTGGCCAGCCTGGACGGGGCGGCTGAAAGGCGCAGAACGCGACGGGACTACACTGCCGGTTGAAAGCGACTTGTGAAGACCTTCACAAGACAGTCAGGACGGGTCAGTGACCGAGCAAGTACCCCCCGCCGGCACCCCAGACTTGGCCCCCCAGCAAGGCACGAGTTCTGGCACGGGCGCGCGCGCGGGCGCCGGGCGGCAGCCAGGCGCGCCGTCGGGCACGCCCGCACCCAGGACCGGGCGGCAGCGCGCTCCGCAGGTGGCTGAGTCGGCCGACGTGATCGTCGTCGGGGCCGGCCCGGCGGGCTCGGCCGCCGGCTACCACCTGGCCAGCTCCGGTCTCGACGTGCTCGTACTGGAGAAGACGACGTTCCCCAGAGAGAAGGTCTGCGGCGACGGGCTGACGCCGCGCGCGGTGAAGGCGCTCACCACGATGGGCGTGCCATTCGCCGAGGGCGCGGGCTGGCAGCGGCACAGGGGCCTGCGCATCATCGGCGGCGGCGGCCGGATCGAGCTGGACTGGCCGGACCTGTCCAGCTATCCGGGCTACGGGCTGATCCGCGCCCGCACCGACTTTGACCAGCTGCTCGCCCGGCACGCCGCCCAGGCCGGGGCCAAGGTGGCAGAGGGCGTGACGGTCGAGGGGCCGCTCCGGGATGAGCGCACCGGCCGGATCGCGGGTGTGCGGACGAAGGACGGCCGGCAGTTCCGCGCGCCGCTGGTCGTGGCGGCCGACGGCAACTCCTCCCGGCTGTCGGTGGCGATGGGCCTGCACAAGCGCGATGACCGGCCGCTAGGCGTCGCCGTCCGGACCTACTACACCTCGCCACGGCACGACGACGAGTACCTGGAAGCCTGGCTCGACCTCTGGGACGGCAGCTCGCTGCTGCCCGGCTACGGCTGGATCTTCGGCATGGGCGACGGCACCAGCAACGTCGGCCTCGGCCTGCTGAACACGTCGTCCGGCTTCGGCGAGATCGACTACCGGGCCATGCTGCGCAGGTGGCTGGCCGCGATGCCCGCCGAGTGGGGCTTCGCCGAGGAGAACCGGACCCAGCCGATCCGCGGCGCCGCGCTGCCGATGGGCTTCAACCGCACTCCGCACTACACCAACGGGCTGCTGCTCGCCGGGGACGCGGGCGGCATGGTCAACCCGTTCAACGGCGAGGGGATCGCCTACGCGCTGGAGTCCGGCGAGCTGGCGGCGCGGGTGATCGCCCAGGCGCTGGCCCGGCCGACGGCCGCCGACCGGGAGCGGGTGCTGCAGACCTACCCGCGTCAGCTCAAGGACGCCTACGGTGGCTACTACACGCTCGGCCGGGTGTTCGTGGAGCTGATCGGCCGGCCCGGGTTCATGAAGTTCGCCACCAGGCACGGGGTGAAGCGGCCCGCCGTGATGCGCTTCACCATGAAACTGCTTGGCAACCTGACCGAGACCCGCGGTGGTGATGCCGTCGACCGGCTCATCAACGCGGTGTCTAAGATGACGCCGGCGGCGTAGCCGGAAGTGAAGAAAACGTCCAGGGCCACGGTGCCCGTCAGCCGGACAAGGGGGTGAACCCGCGATGGGCCTTTACGTACCGATCCTGGTCCTCGGCATCCTAGCCGCGGGCTTCGCGGTCTTCTCACTGGTAGCGGGATCCATTTCGGGGCCTAAACGCTGGAACCGCGCCAAGCTCGAGGCTTACGAGTGCGGCATCGAGCCGACCAAGAACGCGCAGGGCATGCGGTTCCCGGTCAAGTACTACCTGACGGCGATGCTCTTCATCGTCTTTGACATAGAGATCATCTTCCTGTACCCGTGGGCGGTGTACTTCGACAAGCTCGGGCTCTTCGGGCTGGTGGAGATGGTCACCTTCATAGCCACGGTGCTCGTCGCGTACGCCTACGTGTGGCGCCGCGGCGGCCTGGAGTGGGATTAAGTCATGGGAGTAGAAGAAAAGCTGCCCGCCGGCGTGCTGCTGACCTCGGTCGAGAAGCTGGCCGGGTACGCGCGTAAGAGCTCGGTCTGGCCGGCCACCTTCGGCCTGGCCTGCTGCGCTATCGAGCTGATGGCCACCGGCGGGCCGCGGCACGACCTGGCCAGGTTCGGCATGGAGCGCGCGTCGAACACGCCGCGACAGGCCGACCTGATGATCGTGGCCGGCCGGGTCAGCCAGAAGATGGGCCCGGTGCTGCGGCAGATCTACGACCAGATGTCCAACCCGAAGTGGGTCATCTCGATGGGCGTCTGCGCGTCCAGCGGCGGCATGTTCAACAACTACGCGATCGTGCAGGGCGTGGACCACATCGTGCCGGTCGACATCTACCTGCCCGGCTGCCCGCCGCGGCCGGAGATGCTGATCGACGCCATCGTGAAGCTGCACGACAAGATCCAGAACATGAAGCTCGGGGTGAACCGCGAGCGCCAGATCACCGAGCTGGAAGAGGCCCGGCTGCGGCGGCTGCCGCTGATCCCGAATGTTGCTGAAGCGACAGGGTCCTGGCCGGAGGAGACGTGGCGGCCGCGGCCGGACCATGGTCCCGAAGACCTGCCCTATCCCGAGCGCGGTCCGGAGTTGCCCCGATGAGCGGCCCGGCGAACGAGAACGAGCAGCAGCCCGCCGCTCCCGACCCCGCCGTCGTCGCCGGGCAGGAGCGGCTCGCCGAGCGGGTGCAGCGCACCGGCATGTTCGGCACGTCCACCACCGGTGACACATCCGGTTACGGCGGACTGCAAGTCCGCCGCGCGCCGCAGCTCGCCAGCCCGCGCCCGTACGGCTCGTATTTCGACGAGCTGGCCGACTCGCTGGCAACCGCCATGGGGCAGGCCGGGGCCAGCTACGAGGACGCCATCCCGATGGTGGTGGTCAGCTACGACGAGCTGACGATGCACGTGCGGCGCGAGCACCTGCTGGCCGTGGCCGGGGTGCTGCGGAACGAGCCTTCGCTGTCCTTCGAGATGTGCCTGGGCGTGTCCGGCGTGCATTACCCCGCCGACACCGGCGCGGAGCTGCACGCCGTCTACCACCTGCTCTCGATCACCCACAACCGCCGGATCCGGCTCGAGGTGACCGCGCCGGACGCCGACCCGCACATCCCGTCGCTGGTGGACGTCTACCCGACCTGCGACTGGCACGAGCGGGAGACCTGGGACTTCTTCGGCGTGATCTTCGACGGCCATCCCGCGCTGACCAGGATCGAGATGCCCGACGACTGGCGCGGCCACCCGCAGCGGAAGGACTACCCGCTCGGCGGCATCCCGGTGGAGTACCGCGGCGCGACGATCCCGCCGCCGGACGAGCGGAGGGCGTACCAGTGAGCGCGGGCACCGAATCTGCGGGGGGGTACGGGGGGTCGTCCACCCGCGACAACACGGCCGAGGGGCGGGTCTACCACGTCGGCGGCGAGGACTGGGACGAGGTCGTCGCGGCCGCGCAGTCGCCGGAGTTCCAGGCCAGTGACGAGCGGATGGTCGTCAACATGGGCCCGCAGCACCCGTCGACGCACGGTGTGCTCCGGCTGGTGCTGACGCTGGACGGCGAGACCGTCATCGAGCTGCGGCCGGTCGTCGGCTACCTGCACACCGGCATCGAGAAGAACATGGAGTTCCGCAGCTGGACGCAGGGCGTCACGTTCTGCACCCGGATGGACTACCTGTCGCCGCTGTTCAACGAGACCGCGTACTGCCTGGCCGTGGAGAAGCTGCTCGGCATCGAGGCGGAGATACCGCGGCGGGCACAAGTGCTGCGGGTGCTGCTGATGGAGCTGAACCGGATCTCCTCGCACCTGACCGCGATCGGCACGTTCGGGCTGGAGCTCGGCGCCACCACCGTGTTCCTGTACGGCATGCGCGAGCGGGAGAAGACGCTCGACCTGTTCGAGCTCATCACCGGGCTGCGGATGAACCACGCCTACATCCGGCCCGGCGGCGTCTCCCAGGACCTGCCGGCCGGCGCGATCGAGCGGCTGCGCGAGTACCTGCGCGTCATGCCGGGCCTGCTGGGCGAGATCCGGGCCCTGCTCGACGCCGCTCCGGTGTACCTGGCCCGGACCAGGAACATCGCACACCTGGACGTGACCGGGTGCATGTCGCTCGGCGTCACCGGCCCGATCCTGCGCGCCGCCGGGCTGCCCTGGGACCTGCGCAAGAGCCAGCCCTACTGCGGCTACGAGACGTACGAGTTCGACGTGCCGACCCAGCAGACGGCGGATGTGTACGGCCGGTACATCGTCCGGATGGACGAGATGGACCAGTCGCTGCGGATCATCGGCCAGTGCGTGGACCGGCTGGCCGGCCTGCCGGGCAGCGCTGCGACCGGCACCGACCCGGTCATGATCGAGGACAAGAAGATCGGCTGGCCGGCCCGGCTGGCGCTCGGCCCCGACGGCCTGGGCAACTCGCCCGACCACATCGCGCACATCATGAGCCAGTCGATGGAAGCGCTGATCCACCACTTCAAGCTCGTCACCGAGGGCTTCCGGGTGCCGGCCGGGCAGGTCTACGCCGCGGTCGAGTCACCGCGCGGCGAGCTGGGCTGCCACGCCGTCAGCGACGGCGGCACGCGCCCCTATCGCGTGCACTTCCGGGATCCGTCCTTCACCAACTTGCAGTCGGTCGCCGCGATGGCCGAGGGCGGCCTGATCGCCGACGTCATCGCCGCGGTCGCCAGCATCGATCCCGTGATGGGAGGCGTGGACAGGTAATGGCGCTGAGCGACGAAGCGCGCGCCCGGCTTGCACCGCAGGCCGCCGAGATCATCGGCCGCTATCCGAAGCCGCGGTCGGCGCTGCTGCCGCTGCTGCACCTGGTTCAGTCCGAGGAGGGTTACGTCTCCCAGGACGGAATCGAGTTCTGCGCCCGGCAGCTCGGCATCACCGAGGCCGACGTCACTGGCGTCGTGTCGTTCTACACCATGTACAAGCGCAAGCCGGTGGGGGAGTTTCACGTCGGCGTGTGCACGACGGCGCTGTGCGCGGTGATGGGCGGCGACGCCATCCTGGCCGACCTGACCGAGCACCTGGGCGTCGGGCTCGACGAGCCGACGCCCGACGGCAAGGTCAGCGTCGAGCACGTCGAGTGCAACGCGGCCTGCGACTACGCGCCCGTCGTGATGGTCAACTGGGAGTTCTTCGACAACATGACGCCGCGGTCGGCGCGCGAGCTGGTCGACGGCCTGCGCACGGGCGCGGACGTGACTCCCACCCGCGGCGCGCCCCGGCTGTGCACCTGGAAGCAGGCGTCGAAGGTCCTGGCCGGCTTCACCGACGGCCAGGCCGCCGACGGGCACACGGCCGGCGCTCCCACGCTGGCCGGCCTGCGCATCGCCAAGGAGCAGGGCTGGACGCCCGGCGCGGCAGGAGGCAAGCAGTGAGCACCATCCTGATCCCCGAGCTGAGCGCGTACTGGGACGAGCCGGATTCGTTCCGGCTGGCGGCCTACAAGCGCACCGGGGGTTACGAGGCGCTGCCGAAGGCGCTGGCGCTGCAGCCGGACCAGGTCATCCAGGCGCTGAAGGACTCGGCGCTGCGCGGCCGGGGCGGCGCGGGGTTCCCGACCGGCAACAAGTGGGGCTTCATCCCGCAGGGCGACGGCAAGCCGCACTACCTGGTGGTAAACGCGGACGAGTCCGAGCCGGGCGCGTGCAAGGACATTCCGACGCTGCTGGCGAACCCGCAGGCCCTGATCGAGGGCATCATCATCACCTGCTACGCCATCCGGGCCGAGAAGGCGTTCATCTACGTGCGCGGCGAGGTGCTGCACGTGGCCCGCCGGCTGCAGCTGGCCGTCGCCGAGGCGTACGAAGCCGGCTACCTGGGCGAGCGGATCCTCGGCTCTGACCTGACCGTGGACGTGGTCGTGCACTGCGGGGCCGGCGCGTACATCTGCGGCGAGGAGACGGCGCTGCTGGACTCGCTCGAAGGCTTCCGCGGACAGCCGCGGCTCAAGCCGCCGTTCCCGGCCGTGGCCGGTCTGTACGCCTGCCCGACGGTGGTCAACAACGTCGAGTCGATCGCCACGGTGCCGTACATCCTGCGGTACGGCGCGCCCGAGTTCACCCGCTTCGGCACCGAGCGGTCCAAGGGGTTCGGGCTGTTCTCGCTGTCCGGGCACGTGACCACGCCGGGTCAGTACGAGGCGCCGCTCGGCACGACGCTGCGCGAGCTGCTCGGCCTGGCCGGCGGGATGCGCCACGGCAATCAGCTGAAGTTCTGGACGCCCGGCGGCTCGTCGACGCCGCTGTTTACCGACCAGCACCTGGACGTGCCGCTCGACTACGAGTCGGTCGCCGCGGCCGGGTCGATGCTCGGTACCCGGTCGGTGCAGCTGTTCGACGAGACGACCTGCGTGGTGCGGGTCGTGCTCCGCTGGGTCGAGTTCTACCAGCACGAGTCGTGCGGCAAGTGCACCCCGTGCCGGGAGGGCAGCTGGTGGGTGGTCCAGCTGCTGCGGGCCCTGGAGCACGGCGAGTCGAGCACTCCGAACGGAGTCGAGGCTGACCTGGAGAAGCTGCTCGACATCTGCGAGAACATCACCGGCCGCGCGTTCTGCGCGCTCGGGGACTCGATCCAGGCGCCGGTGGCGTCCTCGATCAAGTACTTCCGGGACGAGTACATCGAGCATCAGCGCAACGGCGGCTGCCCGTTCGACCCGGCCGCATCGACCCTCTTTGCCCTGGAGTCGGCCCGATGACCGTACAAACCACCGGCAGCACCGGCGGTGCGCTGGCCAAGCCAGCCGACGGAGTGTCCGTCACCATCGACGGGTTCCAGATCACGGTGCCGAAGGGCACGCTGGTCATCCGGGCCGCCGAGATGCTGGGCATCCAGATCCCGCGGTTCTGCGACCACCCGCTGCTGGAGCCGGTGGGCGCCTGCCGTCAGTGCCTGGTCCAGATCGAGGGGCAGCCCAAGCCGCCCGCCTCCTGCACCACCACCGTCACCGACGGGATGGTGGTGCGCACCCAGCTCACCTCGCCGGTGGCCGAGAAGGCGCAGCGCGGCATGATGGAAATGCTGCTGGTCAACCACCCGCTTGACTGCCCGATGTGCGACAAGGGCGGCGAGTGCCCGCTGCAGAACCAGGCGATGTCCACCGGGCAGGGCGAGAGCCGGTTCTACGGGACCAAGCGCACGTTCCCCAAGCCGATCGCGCTGTCGGCCCAGGTGCTGCTCGACCGCGAGCGGTGCATCCAGTGCGCCCGGTGCACCCGGTTCGCCGACCAGATCGCCGGCGACCCGCTCATCGAACTGCTCGACCGCGGCCCGCAGGAGCAGGTGGGCGTCGCCGAGGGCGTCCCGTTCGACTCCTACTTCTCCGGCAACACCGTGCAGATCTGCCCGGTCGGCGCCCTGACCGGAGCCTCGTACCGGTTCCGGGCCCGGCCGTTCGATCTGGTCTCGTCGCCCAGCATCTGCGAGCACTGCGCGGCCGGGTGCGAGCAGCGCACCGACCACCGGCGCGGCGCGGTCACCCGGCGGCTGGCGGGCAACGCGCCCGAGGTGAACGAGGAGTGGAACTGCGACAAGGGCCGCTGGGCGTTCACCTACGCGACGCCTGCCGGACCGGCTGACCACGCCCCTGGTCCGGAACGAGCGCAGGCGTCCTGCAGCCGGCGTCCTGGCCGGAGGCGCTCCAGGCCGCGGCCGAGGGCCTGCTGGCCGCGCGCGGCCGGGCCGGCGTGCTGCCCGGCGGCCGGCTGACGGCCGAGGACGCTTACGCCTACGCCAAGTTCGCCCGGGTGGCGCTGGCCAGCAACGACATCGACATGCGCGCGCGGCCGGAATCGGCCGAGGAACTGCAGTTCCTCGCCGACCGGGTGGCGGGCCAGGCCCCGGTGACCTACTCCGACCTGGAGCGGGCACCGGCCGTGCTGCTGGCCGGCTTCGAGCCCGAGGACGAGTGCCCGATCGTGTTCCTGCGGCTGCGCAAGGCGGCCAGGGCGGGCCGGACGACCGTGTACTCCATCGCCGCCCTGGCCAGCCTCGGGCTGGCGAAGATGTCCGGCGTGCTGCTGCCGACCGCGCCCGGCGCCGAGACCGCAGTGCTGCAGGCGCTCGGGGGTACGGGGGGGTCTGGGGGGGCGGAGCCCCCCGGGGCAAGCACAGGGCCTGGCTTTGTGGCTGCGCAGCAGGCACTACGCCAGCCCAACGCCGTGATCCTAGTTGGCGAGCGGCTGGCCGAGGTGCCGGGCGCGCTGTCGGCGGCCGCGTGGCTGGCCGAGCAGACCGGCGCCCGGCTGGCGTGGATCCCGCGCCGGGCAGGCGAGCGCGGCGCGATCGAGGCCGGCGCGCTGCCGACGCTGCTGCCCGGCGGCCGCCGGATCGGCGACGCCGCCGCCCGGGCCGAGGTCGCCAGGGCCTGGGGGGTGGCCGCGCTGCCCGCCGACCCCGGCTACGGGACCAGCGGCATCCTCGCCGCCACGGCCCGCGGTGATCTGGAGGCGCTGCTGATCGGCGGCGTCGACCCGGCCGACCTGCCCGACCCGGCGGCGGCGCTGGCGGCGATCGAGTCCGCCCGGTTCGTCGTCAGCCTGGAACTGCGGGTCAGCGCCGTGACCGACCGGGCGGATGTCGTGTTCCCGGTCGCGGCCGTCCAGGAGAAGGCCGGCACGTTCGTGAACTGGGAAGGCCGGGCCGCCTCGTTCCCGGCGGCGCTGGCCGTCCCGGCCGCGCGCACCGACTTGCAGGTCCTCGCCGCGATCGCGGACGCCATGGACGTGCACCTCGGCCTCCCCGACAACGCCACCGCGATCCGCGAACTGCAGCTGCTCACGCACCGGCAACGACGCGACGGAGTGTCCGCGGGGGTTCCGGGGGGTCGTCCCCCGGGCCGGCACCGACGCAGCGTCTTGCCGGCGCCGCTGCGGACAGGTGCCGGGCGTGATGCTGCTGGCCACCTGGCATAATCTCCTCGACGCCGGCCGGATGCAGGACGGGGAACCGAACCTGGCGGGCACGGCGCGCGCCGCTGTGGCGCGGATGTCACGCGCGACCGCGGCCGAGGCCGGGACGGCTGATGGCGGCAAGGTAAGCGTGGCCACCAGCCGCGGCGTCATTACAGTCCCCGTGGAGATCGCCGACATGCCCGACCGGGTCGTCTGGCTGCCGGCCAACTCGGCGGGCAGTGCGATCCGGGGCGTGCTCGGTGCCGGCCACGGCAGCGAGGTCTCGGTGAGGAGCGCGGAATGAGGGTCCTGGCTGCGGCTTCGCCCAACCGGAACAGCCCCACGCTGGCCGACTTCGGTCACGACACCGTGGTGGATCATCATCATCAAGGTGCTGATGGTCTTCGCGTTCCTGATGCTGGGCACGCTGCTGGCGATCTGGGCGGAGCGCCGCATCATCGGCCGCATGCAGCAGCGGTCGGGACCGAACCGGGCCGGCAAGTTCGGGCTGCTGCAGACGCTGATGGACGGCATCAAGCTCGGCCTGATGGAGGACATCGTCCCGCGCGGCGTGGACAAGCTGCTGTTCATGATCGCGCCGGCGATCTCGATGATCCCGGCGTTCCTCAGCTTCGCGGTGATCCCGTGGGGCCCCGAGGTCTCGATCGGCGGCCACTGGACGCCGCTGCAGCTCACCGACCTGCCGGTCGCGGTGCTGCTGATCCTGGCGATGAGCTCGATGGGCGTGTACGGGATCGTGCTGTCGGGCTACTCGGCCAACTCGCCGTACTCGCTGCTCGGCGCGCTCCGGTCGTCGGCGCAGGTGATCAGCTACGAGATCGCGATGGGCCTGTCGTTCGTGCCGGTGTTCCTGTACGCGAGCTCGCTGTCGACCTCGCAGATCGTGGCCGCGCAGGCGAACGGATCCTCGTTCCACCTGTTCGGCGCCATCCTGCACGCGCCTTCGTGGTTCGCGATCTTGCTGCTGCCGTCGTTCCTGATCTACATCATCACGATGGTCGGCGAGACGAACCGGCTGCCGTTCGACCTGCCCGAGGGCGAGGGTGAGCTCGTCGGCGGCTACCACACCGAGTACTCGTCGCTGAAGTTCGCGATCCTGCAGCTGGCCGAGTACGTCAGCGTGATCACCGTGTCGGCGCTCGCCATCACGCTGTTCCTCGGCGGCTGGCGGGCCCCGTGGCCGATCTCGGTCTGGTCCAGCGCGAACACCGGCTGGTACCCGCTGATCTGGTTCGTGGCGAAGATCTGCGTCTTCTTTTTCTTCTTCGTCTGGCTGCGCGGCTCGCTGCCGCGGATCAGGTACGACCAGCTGATGCGACTCGGCTGGAAGATCCTCATCCCCGGCGCGCTCGCGTGGGCGCTGATCGTGGCGACCGCGCGCGTGTACCGCCGCCAGGGCGGCAGCCCCGGCGTGTACATCATCGCGGGCGGGATCATCGTGGTCCTGGTCCTGCTGTTCCTGCGCTGGGACTCCGCGGCCCAGCGGCGGGAGCGACTGGCCGCCGAGGCGGCCGAGGAAGAGGCGGAGCTGGCCGAGCACGAAGGCACGACTACGCTACGGACTCCCTCGTTCCCAACCCCGCCGCTGGACCTTCCGCACTATCACGGCGCCGGCGCGGTCGGTCGCGGGCCGGTGCTGGCCGGGGTCGCGGGGGACGAGAGCACCTGCAAAGGAGAATCCCGGTGCCTGATTTCCTCGACTCGATCAAGGGCTTCGGGGTCACCTTCCGGCAGATGTTCCGGAAGGTCGACACGGTCCAGTACCCCGAGCAGAAGGTGCCGACCGCGCCCCGGTTCCATGGCCGGCACCAGCTCAACCGCTGGCCCGACGGGCTGGAGAAGTGCATCGGCTGCGAGCTGTGCGCCTGGGCCTGCCCGGCGGACGCCATCTACGTGGAGGGCGCGGACAACACCGAAGAGGAACGGTTCTCGCCCGGCGAGCGGTACGGCCGGGTGTACCAGATCAACTACCTGCGCTGCATCCTGTGCGGGCTGTGCGTCGAGGCGTGCCCGACGCGCGCGCTGACGATGACCAACGACTACGAGCTGGCCGACGACAGCCGGGAGGCCCTGATCTGGACGAAGGAGCAGCTCGTCGCGCCGCTCCAGCCCGGCATGGAGCAGCCGCCGCACCCGATGCGCCTCGGTGACACCGAGGAGGAGTACTACGCGCTCGGGGCCATGCTCGCCGCCAGCCAGCAGAGTGAGCCCGGTCCGGGCCAGCAGGGAGGGCTGGCATGAGTCAGCACATCGTTCTGGCCGGGCCGGCCGCGGAGACGACCAGGCTGGTCGCCTACTGGATCCTCGCGATCCTGGCCGTCGCGGCCGCGCTGGGCATGATCCTCGCGCGCAAGGCGGTGCACTGCGCGCTGATGCTGGCCGTCGTCATGCTGTCGCTGGCCGTCATGTACGCGATGCTCGGGGCGCCGTTCCTGGCGTTCGTGCAGGTCATCGTCTACACCGGCGCCGTACTGATGCTGTTCCTGTTCGTGCTCATGATCGTCGGCATCACCGCCGCCGACTCGACCATCGAGACAATCCGCGGCCAGCGGCTGTGGGCGGCCATCGGCGGCATCGCGCTGCTGATACTGCTCGCGCTCGTGGTCGGCAACGCGGTGATCGGCCCGGCGGCGAAGAACTCCGCGCAGTTCGGCAACAGCAACGTGACCGCCCTGGCGCACCTGATCTTCACCAAGTACGTCTTCCCGTTCGAGCTCACCAGCGCGCTGCTCATCACCGCCGCGCTCGGCGCGATGGTGCTCGCGCACCGCGAGCGGACCGCGCCCAAGCCCACCCAGCGGGAGCTGGCCCGGCAGCGAGTCGCCAGCGGCCGGCCCACCCCGCTGCCCGGTCCGGGCACGTATGCGCAGCACAACGCGGCCGACATGCCGGCCCTGCTGCCCGATGGCAGCCAGGCCCGGACGTCGGTTAGCCACGTCCTGGCGCCGGCCGAGGAGGCGCCGGAGCCCGGCAGCACGCCGCTGCCACCGCGCCCGGCGGACCCGGACGATCTGGCGGGCCCAGCTGACCTGGCGGGCACCGCGAGCCCGGCCGGGGTCGGCGGCAGCGCGGGCGCGAGCTCGGTCCACGGCGGGCAGGAAGCAGGTGAGCAGTGGTAACCCCCGGGCACTTCATCGCGCTGGCGGTGATCTTGTTCGTGATCGGGGCGGTCGGCGTGCTGGTGCGCCGGAACGCGATCGTGGTGTTCATGTGCGTCGAGCTCATGCTCAACGCCTGCAACCTGGCGTTCGTCACGTTCGCGCGGATGCACGGCGCGCTCGACGGCCAGGTGATCGCCTTCTTCGTGATGGTGGTGGCCGCCGCCGAGGTCGTCGTCGGACTGGCCATCCTGACCTCAATCTTCCGCGCCCGCAGGTCGTCGTCGGTGGACGACGCCAGCCTGATGAAGTACTGACGGAAGGATGCAATGACCCTCCCAGTCCTGCATGCGACCGGGGCGCAGAACGCGGCCTGGCTGCTGCTCGCGCTGCCGCTGCTGGGCGCGGCCATCCTGCTGCTCGGCGGTAAGCGGACCAATTCCTGGGGGCACCTGCTCGGCGTGGCGATGCCGGTGGCATCGTTCGTCTACGCCGTCATCGCCTTCTTCCAGATGCTGGGCTACTCGTCCGCGGACCGGGTCCGCGAGCTGACGGTCTACCAGTTCATCGATGTCGGCCGGTTCCAGATCCCGCTGGGGCTCCGGCTGGACCAGCTCTCGATCTGCTTCGTGCTGCTGATCACCGGCGTCGGGTCGCTGATCCACATCTTCGCCGTCGGCTACATGTCGCACGATCCCGAGCGGCGCCGGTTCTTCGGCTACATGAACCTGTTCCTGGCCGCGATGCTGCTGCTGGTCCTCGGGAGCAACTACCTGGTCCTGTACGCGGGCTGGGAGGGCGTCGGCCTGGCCTCCTACCTGCTGATCGGCTTCTGGCAGTACAAGCCGGCCGCGGCGGTGGCGGCGAAGAAGGCGTTCATCGCCAACCGGGTCGGCGACGTCGGCCTGTCGCTGGCGATCATGCTGATGTTCCAGCAGTTCGGCACCACCAACTTCACCGGGGTCGACGGCGCCGTCCGCCACTCCAGCTCCGGGGTCGTGCTGGCCATCGGCCTGCTCCTGCTGCTCGGCGCCTGCGGCAAGTCCGCGCAGGTGCCGCTGCAGTCCTGGCTGCTGGACGCCATGGAGGGCCCGACCCCGGTGTCCGCCCTGATCCACGCCGCGACGATGGTCACCGCCGGCGTGTACCTGATCGTCAGGTCCGCGCCGATCTTCGATCTCTCGGCCGGGGCACAGCTGGCGGTCGCGGTCGTCGGCGCGGTGACGCTGCTGTTCGGCGCCATCATCGGCTGCGCCAAGGACGACATCAAGAAGGCGCTGGCCGGATCCACGATGAGCCAGATCGGCTACATGATGCTGGCGGCCGGGCTCGGGCCGGCCGGGTACGTGCTCGCGATCGCGCACCTGCTGGCTCACGGCTTCTTCAAGGCCGGCATGTTCCTCGGGGCCGGCTCGGTCAAGCACGAGATGGACGACGAGGTCGACATGCGCCGGTTCGGCGGGCTGGCCAAGGTCATGCCGATCACGACGGTCACGTTCGGGCTCGGCTTCCTGGCGATCATCGGCATCCCGCCGTTCTCCGGCTTCTTCACCAAGGACCCGATCATCGACGCCGCCTTCGCCAAGGGCGGCACGTCCGGCGCCCTGCTGGGCACGGCCGCGCTGATCGGCGCGGGCATCACCGCGTTCTACATGACCAGGGTCATGTTCATGACCTTCGCCGGCGAGCGCCGCTGGGATGAGAAGGTGCACCCGCACGAGGCTCCGCCGATCATGACCGGGCCGATGATCGTCCTGGCGATCGGCTCGGTCGGCGCGGGCGCGTTCCTCTACATCAACAACCGGCTGCTGGGTTTCCTCGGGCCGCTGCTGCTCGGCTCGCCCGACGGCCAACGGCGCCGCCTTCAGCAACTGGAGCTGGGCCACGCTGGCGCTGGTGCTGGTCGGCATCGCCATCGCCTGGGCCCTGTACGGGCGGCGCGAGGTACCGGTCGCCGCGCCGGCGGGCAGCCCGGTCACGGTCGCCGCGCGCAAGGACCTGTACGGCGACGCGGTCAACGAGGGACTGCTGATGCGGCCGGGCCAGTGGCTGACCAGGCTGTCGGTGTACTTCGACAACCGCGGCGTGGACGGGCTGGTCAACACGATCGCCGCCACGTTCGGCGGAAGTTCCGGGCGGTTGCGCAAGCTGCAGACTGGCTTCGTCCGCTCGTACGCGCTGTCCATGCTGGTGGGAGCCGTGCTGCTGGTCGGCGCGCTGCTGCTGGTGCGGCTCTAGTGATAAGGCTACGGAACGATGAGCACATTCCCCTGGCTGACGGTGGCGGGCGCGATCCCGCTGGTCGGCGCGGTCGCGATCATGGCGACCCCCGGCCGGTCAGCGCCCGGCAGCGACGCCGACCGCGGCGCCCGTGACCTGATGGTCAAGCGGATCGCGCTGGTGACCACGCTGGCCACGCTCGGCGTCACCATCGCGATGGCGGTGCAGTTCAAGACCGGCGGGCCGCGCTTCCAGTTCCAGCAGGTCTACCAGTGGATTCCGCAGTTCGGGGTGCACTACGCGGTCGGGGTGGACGGCATCGCCCTGGTCCTGATCCTGATGTCGGTCGTGCTCATGCCCGTCGTCGTGCTGGCGTCCTGGAACGACGTCGAGGCTCACCCGGCGCAGCTCGAGCCGCCGTCGGCCACCGGCGAGACCGGCCCGGTCAAGCCGCGCGCCCGCGGCAGCGTGAAATCGTACTTCGCGCTGATGCTGGTACTGGAGACGATGATCATCGGCGTCTTCGCGGCCACCGACGTCTTCCTGTTCTACGTGTTCTTCGAGGCCATGCTGATCCCGATGTACTTCATGATCGGCAGCTTCGGCGTCGGCCAGCGACAGTACGCGGCGGTCAAGTTCCTGCTGTACAGCCTCCTCGGCGGCCTGCTCATGCTGGTAGCGGTCATCGCGCTGTACGTCTACTCCACCAACGGCGGGCACGCCGGCACGTTCCTGTTCGGGCCGCTGACCCACCTCGTCCTCAGCCCGCTGGCGCAGAGGTGGCTGTTCCTCGGGTTCTTCGTCGCGTTCGCGATCAAGGCACCGCTCTGGCCGTTCCACACCTGGCTGCCGGACGCGGCGACCTCGGCTCAGCCCGGCGCCGCGGTGGTGCTGGTCGGCGTGCTGGACAAGGTCGGCACGTTCGGCATGATCCGGTACTGCCTGGAGCTGTTCCCGTCGGCCGCGCACTTCTTCACGCCGCTGATCATCGTGCTGGCGGTCATCGGCGTGCTCTACGGCGCGATTGTGGCGATCGGCCAGGCCGACATGAAGCGCCTGATCGCGTACACGTCGGTGTCGCACATGGGCCTGATCACGCTCGGCATCTTCGCGATGACCAGCCAGGGCCAGACCGGCGCGACCCTCTACATGGTCAACCACGGGTTCGCCACCGGCGCGCTGTTCCTCATCGCCGGCTTCCTGGTGACGCGCCGCGGCTCGCACCTGATCTCGGACTACGGCGGCGTGCAGAAGGTAGCGCCGGTGCTGGCCGGCACGTTCCTGGTGGCCGGCCTCGCGGGCCTGGCGCTGCCGGGGCTGTCGACGTTCGTCAGTGAGTTCCTCGTGCTCGTGGGCACGTTCACCCGGTACGAGGTGGCCGCGGGTCTGGCCACCGCGGGCATCATTCTCGCCGCGATCTACATCCTGTGGATGTACCAGCGCACGATGACCGGGCCGGTCCGGCCTGAGCTGGCGGCGATGAAGGACCTCAGGGGCCGCGAGCTGTGGGCGGTCGCGCCGCTGATCGCGCTGATCATCGCGCTCGGCGTGTACCCGAAGCCGATCATCGACATCATCAACCCGGCGGTCAACAGCACGCTGGTCCAGGTGCACTCGCCGGATCCGACGCCGCCGCACCCGGCTAACGCCTTCACCGCCGGTGGCGGCTCCACGACCAGCGACGTTCACCACGCCGCCAGGACCACGCCCACGCCCAGGCTCAGGCCGCCCGCGCGCACGCGCTCGTTACCCAGAAGCAAAGGAGCAAGGCGTGACCGGGACTGTCGCTGCGGCAGCGTCGACGATCGCCGCACCGCACATCGAGTACAGCCTGCTGTCCCCGGCGCTGCTCGTCTTCGGCGCGGCCATCGGCCGGCGTGCTGGTCGAGGCGTTCGCCCCGCGCGCGCTGCGCCGGACCATGCACATCGCGCTGTCGCTCGGCGGCCTGGCGGGCGCGTTCGTGCTCACCGTCGTGCTGGCGGCCACGAACTCGATCTTCGATCACGGGCATCCCGGCGCGGTGGTCGCGGTCGGCACGATCGCGGTCGACAAGCCAACCCTGTTCATCCAGGGAACGATCCTGGTCCTGGCGTTCGTCAGCGTGCTGCTGATCGCGGAGTCCTCGCACGAAGTGAGCGCGTTCACGCCGCAGGCGGCGGCGGTGCCCGGCAGCGCGGAGGAGCGCGAAGGCCTGCTGGCAGGCCTGTCGCACACCGAGGTCTACCCGCTGACGCTGTTCGCGGTCGGCGGCATGCTCCTGTTCCCGGCCGCGAACGACCTGCTGACGATGTTCATCGCGCTTGAGGTGCTGTCGCTGCCGCTGTACCTGCTGTGCGGGCTGGCCCGGCGGCGCCGGCTGCTCTCGCAGGAAGCGGCGATGAAGTACTTCCTGCTGGGCGCGTTCTCGTCGGCCTTCTTCCTGTTCGGCGTCGCGATGCTGTACGGCTACACCGGCTCGGTGCAGCTGTCCGCGATCGCGTCCACGGCGCAGGCGGCGACCGCGTCCACGACCCTGCTGTACGCCGGGCTCGCGCTGCTCGGCATCGGGCTGCTCTTCAAGGTCGGTGCGGTGCCGTTCCAGGCCTGGAAGCCTGACGTCTACCAGGGCTCGCCGACTCCGATCACGGCGCTGATGGCCTCCTGCACGCTGGTGTCCGCGTTCGGGGCGCTGTTCCGCGTCTTCTACGTGGCCTTCGGCCAGCTCACGTGGAGCTGGCGGCCTGCCATGTGGGGCGTCGCGATCCTGACCATGCTGGTGGGCTCGATCATCGCGCTCACCCAGCGCGACGTGAAGCGGCTGCTGGCGTACTCGTCGATCGCGCAGGCCGGCTACATCCTGACCGGCGTCGTCGCCGCCAACAGCGCGGGCCTGTCCGGCAGCCTCTTCTACCTGGCCGCGTACGGGTTCGCGACGATCGGCGCGTTCGCCATCGTGACCCTGGTCCGCGATCATGGCGGCGAGGCGTCGCACCTGTCGAGCTGGGCCGGGCTGGGCAAGCGGTCACCGCTGGTGGCATCGATGTTCGCCCTGTTCCTGATCGCGTTCGCCGGCATCCCGCTGACGAGTGGTTTCACCGGCAAGTTCGCCGTGTTCCGGGCCGCCATCCAGGGTGGTGCCGTCCCGCTGGTCATCGTCGGCGTCATCAGCAGCGCGATCCTGGCGTTCCCGTACGTGCGCGTCATCGTGCTGATGTTCTTCAGCGAGCCGGCCGCCGAGGGTCCGGTCGTCGTGCGGCCGAGCGCGTACACCGGCCTGGCGGTCGCAGTCGGCGCGGTCGCGACTGTCGTGCTCGGCATCGTCCCGCAGCCGCTGCTGAACCTCGCCAGCCACGCAGCCAGCCAGCTGTTCGTGCGCTGAGGGCGGTCGCCCGCCGCCAGCAGGAACTGGCTTTGCCGAAGCTTGCGCATATCGTGGGGATGGCTAGGCGATAGCCTCAGCTACGACTGGCATGCCGGGGCCCCGGCAAGCTGACGAGGAGATCCATGTGATTGCCGCTGTCCCGGTGGAGATCACCGACGCCACGCTGGCGGCTGACGTGCTGGACGGTCTTGCGCTGGTCGAGGACCAGCTCAGGGAGTCGGCGCGCGCCTATCACGAGGTGCTCTCGGAAGCCTCGCTGCACCTGATGGAGGCGGGCGGCAAGCGGATCCGGCCGGTCCTCGTACTGCTCGCCGCGCAGTTCGGTAACCCGCGCGATCCCCGGGTGGTCCCGGCCGCGGTGGCGCTGGAACTCACGCACCTCGCCACGCTGTATCACGACGACGTCATGGACGAGGCCAACGTCCGCCGCGGCAGCCCGAGCGCGAACTCCCGCTGGGGCAACTTGGTCGCGATCCTCACCGGCGACTTCCTGTTCGCCAAGGCGTCGCTGATACTGGCCGATCTCGGCCCGGACGCGATCCGGATCCAGGCGGAGACGTTCGCCCGGCTCGTCAGCGGCCAGATCGCCGAGACCGTCGGGTGCCTGCCGGGTCAGGACCCGCTCGACCACTACCTCGGCGTCGTCAACGAGAAGACGGCCTCGTTGTTCGCGACGTCGGGACAGTTCGGCGCGATCTTCTCGGACGCCCCGGCGTCCGTCGCCGATCGGGTGACTCCCGCCTGCGCGGCGCTCGGGGTGGCGTTCCAGCTGTCGGACGACATCCTCGACGTGGCCAGCGAGTCGTCCCAGTCCGGCAAGACCCCCGGCACCGACCTGCGCGAGGGCGTGCGCACGCTGCCGATGCTGCACGCGCTGCGGGCAGCGGGCCCGGCCGACGCGCGGCTGGTCGAGCTGCTGAGCCTGCCCGATCTGGCCGACCCGCTCCTGCACGCGGAGGCGCTGGCACTGCTGCGGGCGCATCCCGCCATGGAGATGGCCAGGGCCGACACCCGGCGGTGGGCCGAAGTGGCCAGGGCGGAGATCCAGCAACTGCCCGATGTCCCGGCCCGGGCAGCATTCGAGGCCCTCTGCGAGTTCGTTGTCGAGCGAACCGGGTAAACCGCACTAGCAGTAACAGGCTCGCGGGGCCTGTGCGGTATCGGGGGAACCTTCGGGGGATTTGACATGTACTTCGCGTTCAGGCTGCTCGCATTCGGCCTCTCTGGCGGCGCGGCCGTAGCCGTCTGCAGCTGCGGGAGCAGTGCTCCCACCGAGCCAAGCGCGGCGTCGCTCGCGGCATCGGCGCAAAGCGCGGTGCGGACCGCGTCGAGCGTCCACATCGATGGCTCGGTGTCCGACAACGGCGCGCCGGTCGGTCTCAACCTGGGCATCAACCGCACTGGTGACATGTCTGGCACGATCACCGAGCGCGGTGCGAACCTGAACGTGATCAGCACCACCGGCAAGGTCTTCGTCAAGGTCACTCCCGGCCTGCTCAAGCAGTACAAGGCGCCGTCGGCGGTGTGCAAGCTCGTCTGCGGCAAGTGGTTCCAGCTGCCGCCGCAGCAGGCCAGGCAGCTCACCAGCCAGCTGACGATGACCAACCTCACCGGCCAGGCGGGCGTGAACCCGGGCGGCAGCCAGCCGAAGGTCACCAAGGCGGGGACGGGCACAGTCAACGGCCAGCCGACCTGGGTGCTCAAGGGACCCACTGGCGCGAAGGTCGACGTCAGCCAGCAGAGCAAGCACTACCCGCTGCAGGTCCAGTCCGGCACTGGTCAGCAGGGCATGATCCGTTACTCGCAGTGGAACTCGGTGCCGCAGCCGAAGGCTCCGCCGTCCAGTTCGGTCATCAACCTGAACGACCTGCAGAGCGGGCACTGAACCGGTCGCGGTCGCATCGACTGCATCGCAAAGTGCCCGTTATGCCGATAAAAGGTTCGGCGGGCGGTGGCCGGGAATCCCGGCGCACGCGACCTTCGTTACGGTGGCTGTACCGGCGCATTGAGTGAGCGCCGTTCGGTACGAGAGCACCGGCACTAGGAGGACCCCGTGAGCATATTCGGCCTGCACAAGACCAAGATGGTGGACGCGACCGAGGCACTCCCGGGCCGGGCCGAGCAGATGCCGGTGCCCGCGGTGCACGAGGTGCTGGGCACGTCCTTGCGGCCCCCGTACCCGGCGGGCACGCAGATCGCGGAGTTCGCGCTCGGCTGCTTCTGGGGCGCGGAGAAGGACTACTGGCAGACGCCAGGCGTGGTGTCGACGTCTGTCGGCTACGAGGGCGGCTTCACGCCGAACCCGACGTACGAGGAGGTCTGCTCCGGGCGCACCGGGCACGCCGAGTCGGTCCGGGTCGTCTTCGATCCGGACAAGGTTTCCTACGCGTCGCTCCTGAAGGTGTTCTGGGAGTCACACAACCCGACCCAGGGCATGCGGCAGGGAAATGACGTCGGCAGCCAGTACCGGTCGGCGATCTTCTATCACTCGCCCGAGCAGCAGGCGATCGCCGAGGAGTCGAAGATCAGCTACCAGAAGCGGCTGAGCGAGGCCGGCTACGGCGAGATCACGACCGAGATCGTGCCCGCCACGGAGTTCTACTTCGCTGAGGGCTACCACCAGCAGTACCTGTCCGAGAAGAAGAACCCTTATGGCTACTGCCCGGACCACGGGACCGGCGTCTCGTGCCCGATCGGCGTGGTCACCGCGAGCGGTCCGGTCGAGGGTGTGCAGCGAGAGCATTGAGCTGGGAAGGCTGCGTCACTGCGCCGTGTATCGCACAAAATTGCCTGACGTACATTCAGCCATGGCTGCTGACCCGCATGTTGTCGGCCTGAGAGACCTGCGCCACCACACCAGTGAGGTGCTGGCGCGGGTCAGGCACGGTGAGACGGTCGACGTGACCGAACACGGGCGACTCATTGTCGCGGATCGTTCCGGCGGGAGACCGCGAACCCACGCCGATACTGGCGCGATTGGTGGCGATCTCGCGCAACGCTTGGTCGAAGGGGCTGGCTGCCGTCGCGATAGATGTGCGCATGAGACGGTTGCAGCCGGCGTAGCATGTACTGAGCGTCGATGGCACCGTCGACTGGAGCCTCTCCTGCGCCGATCACGCTGGTCACCATCTCCTCGACGTGGGCACCGCTCGCATTCAAGCATGCTCATCGAGGAGACCGCGCAAAGTGATCCACCAGCACTTCGAAAGCGATCAGCATGACCGCTGCCTGCAGAATGGGTCACCGCTTGCGCAGGCCCGGCGATGAGGCCGAACGCGCCGCCCGGAGACGGTCGAGACCAGCGCCTTTCGCGTCACTGCGTCGTCCCGGCGAGCTTGGGCTTTGCTCACGCGCTTCTGGGTGAAGACCGTCGTTACGCCGCCGAAGGCGACGCAGCGGGCAGCCGTCGAGCAGCGCGAATTCGACCATGAGCGCGGGTCGAACCTCTGAAACTCGCACGTACGCGATCGGCGACCGTGCCGACCGCTGAGGTGGCCAGTCGCGCTCCGAGGTATGACGCGCAGTGAATCACCTCCGGATGATCGACCGCGCCTGGCGCCGCGGTCGCGACGCTGAACGCGGGCGCATCGATAAAGGACTCTATGTCGTGAATCCAGCTGCACGTCGCTGCGGTCACCGTACCGCGGACGGCACCCAGGTCGCGGAGTTCGCGCTGGGCTGCTTCTGGGCGCGCTGAGCAGGATTAGTCGCGGACCAGCTGCTCAGACTCGCAGGTCGGGACGGGTCGCTCGAGCCGTCGTTGCACTGCGCAGCGCGCTTCCGCGCTGGCGTACCGCGGTACCAGCGGTACTTGTCGCGCAGTAAGAACCCCTATGGCTACTGCCCCGACCACGGAACCGGAGTGTCTCGTGCCCGATCGGCGTGGTCACCGCGAGCGGTCCGGTCGAGGGCGTGCAGCGGGAGCAGTAATCCTGACGACGGGCCGCGCGGCACATCTCGTGCGCCTGACCTGCTGGCGGACTTCCGGCGCAGCACGATCTGGAGCTGCGAGTGATCGCCGGTGGCGCGACGCTCAGCGGGACAGCCGGGTGAACCAGTTGTACCAGTTCGGCTTCCAGGTGAGCCCGTCGTCGAACGAGAAGGCCTGATTCCACTTCGGACAGTCGGTGGTGGTGTCCGTCCACTCGAACCGGACCTTGATCGCTTTGCCGTCAAGCTCATCGTCGGCGTAAAAGAGCCCGACGCCGTCGGCGAATCGTCCCACGACTGGCGGTTCGAGCTCGGCCAGGGAAGCGCGACGACGTCCACCAGATCCTCCATATCCGCTCATCGGGGTCGAACAGCCGAAGCGTCATGCCTTCGAACGGCCGGCCGTCCGGCGGCAACGAGGGCACCAGCATCCGGTCGGTGTTGCCGAGCCCGTAGAGCCGGATGTCGCCGGTCGAGACCGACTCGAACTCCACCCATTCGTCGCAGGCGGGATCGAGCACGTCGACCAGCTTGCGATGGTGCATGAGCCACACGCCGGCCACAAAGTCGAAATCGTGCCGACCGTCGTCCTCGGACATCTGTCCTCCCGTGTCGTCTCGTTGACCGTGAAGACAGCCTCGCCGCCACCCCCTGACACCTTCTGTCAGTGATATCCCCAGAAGTCCGAGCATGCGCGACGGCCGCCGCATGTCGGTCCCTCCTGACTCTCCGGCCCGATCGGCTGCTTGGACGGCGCCAGGCCCTTGACCGCGATTCGCGTTACCGTTGGCACATGACCCCGGCGCCGACGGTGCATGACGAGATTGCCCAAGGGCTCAAGGACCATCCTGCCAAGAAAGGGATGCTCTTCAACGCCCTGATCACCTTGGTGGAGATCGGCGGCAGCATCGGGTTGTTCCATCTGGCCAAAAGCCAAGGCGCGAGCGACGTTGTCAGCTACCTGGTGGGCAGTATCGGCCCGATCGTGGGCGGGGTGGCAATCTGGATCAAGGCGCGCAAGTTCAGCGGCGCTTCGGCGTCGATCTTCGCTTTTACCGCTATCTCCGCGATCATCGCCCTCATCGGCAGCACGAATCCCAAGGTGCTGCTCTACAAGGACTGCGCGGCCACCGCCCTCATCGGCCTGATCTTCCTGGGCTCGTGCCTCGCGGCCCGGAAACCGCTGGTCTTCTATATGGCTCAGCGGTACGGCACGGACGGCACCCATGACGGCATGGCGACCTTCGACAAGATGTGGACCGCCTACCAGGACTTCCGCACCGGAATGTATGTCATCAGCTACTGGTGGGCGGCTTTGTTCCTGATCCAGGCCGGCGTGACAGCGCTCATCATCCGCCAGACTAAATTCTCGACTGCTTACAACTACGATCAGGTCCTGCCTCTGGTCGCGACCGGATTGGGGATCGTCGGATCGAGTCGCGCTCGGCCGGTACTTCGCCAGGAGAGGCCGGGCACGCCCCGACACCGCCAGCGCCGAACAACCCAGGCCGGCTTAGCCGCGATTGGCGCCTGCGCGGCAGCGGTGGCATGGTCGAGGCGTTATGTCGGTCAGCGCGGCCCGAGCCCGGTCTGGCCGTCTAGCAACTCCCTGGCGATGTCGAGGTGACCGGCATGGCGCGCGGTCTCCTCGATCATGTGCAGGACGACCCACCGCACGTCCGGCGGCTCGTCCTCGCCCGGAACGCCGTGCTTGCCGCGCGGCCGCGCCGACAGCGGTGTCACTGCCAGCACCGCATCCGAGCTCGCGCACTGGTCACGGTAGAACCGGATGATCTCCGCTGAGGGCTCGTCAGTGACGAACGCTGCCGTCGGGTCATAGGCCGGCAGATCCTCATCCCCCGGCGGCGGCTCGGGGACTATGCCGGAGACAACTCCCTGGAACCAGTGCCACTCGGCACCGCCCAAGTGCTCCACCAGCCCGGCCGGCGTCCAGCCCGACGGCACGACCGACCGGTGCCACGCCTCCTCGTCAAGGCCCGCTACGATCGCGAGGACCGAGTCGCGCTGGGCAGCAAGGAAGTCCAGCAGAGCCTGATCCTCGGGGTTCTCAATCTGACTGCCGGTCATGTCAATCCTTCGGGCGCGGGATCGTTCGGCCCGTAGTTGGTCACGGTTCCGTCCGGCGACTCGACGGTCAGCGTAGTCCAGGCGCCGTTTGTCGGCTCGGTTGGCTCAGGCAGCGGCGTATCAGTATCGACACCTGGCGGCCATAGCTGCAATGCCCGGTAGGAATAGCCGTCTTGGTGAGCGGGCTCGAATTCGAACGCGATCAGGTCACCTGCTGCCAGGGTCCGGAACCCGTCCATGACGACCACGGAGAAGTGCGCCCAGCACCACCGGGGGTGTCGGCCGAGTCGAGCACCCCGAAGCCCTCGTCATCGTCCCAGTACCGGACCGTTCCGTGGCTGATCACCACGGCAGTATGGTCGGCCGGCCGGAGCAAAATCTACCTAATTGGGCCGTGCCCGGCTATCAGCGCTTCCGGCGGATCAAGACAGCGGAGATCATCGCGAGCGCCAGCGCCAGCAAGATGAAGGCCAGGATCGCTGACCCGAACAGAGCGAGCCAGCCCATGCGGTCCGCACCGCCGTTGCCTCCGGTGAGGTCAGCGTAGTTTCCTTCGGCAGCCAGCGCGTTTCCCGCCATGACGAACGCGGCGACGCTCCCGAAGATGCCCATGGCCACGATCACGAGAGCTATCGCCGGGCCGCCCCTAGCGTCCAGCGCCCTTTCGATCAGCCTCCGAACCCGCTTCACCCGGTCCCCCGTCACCCGGAACTGACCACCCGCTATTCCGGAAGACGATATACCGGATCACGATTCATGGCAAGACGGCTCGACCCGCTTGATGACCGCGTCGCATGATCGGCGGCAGGTGGCTTTCCTGATTTGCCGGCCGGTTCGGTGTCCGGGGATTCGCGAGTGGGTACGGGCTAAAGATCAGGGCCTGATTCGGTAGTGCAGGCGTAATCCGCGGGCGATACCAGCATCCGGCAATGATCCTCGGCCCGTGCAGCCTGGCAGCCTCTGGCTCCCGGCTGAGAGCGCCTCTCCCGCATCGGCCACGCAATCGTCCAGGGGGAGTACATGTCTGGAATGACCGAAACCTCGGCGGGCACCACGACGGTCCGGCCGTTCACGATCCCGGTCGTCCCTGACGCGGATCTCGAGGATCTGCGCGGGCGTATCTCTGCTACCCGCTGGCCCGACGCCGAACTCGTCGGCGACTTCTCGCAGGGCGTGCAGGAAGAGGTGATGCGCGAACTCGCCCGCTACTGGGGGACAGATTATGATTTGCGGAGGTATGAGAAGAGGCTGAGCGCCCTGCCGAACTTCATCACCGAGATCGACGGGCTGGACATTCACTTCATCCACGTCCGGTCACCCCACGAGAACGCGCTGCCGGTCATCATCACGCACGGATGGCCCGGCTCGGTCATCGAGCTGCTGAACGTCATCGACCCGCTCACCGACCCGACTGCGCACGGCGGGAGCGCGGCGGACGCCTTCGACGTGGTCATCCCGTCGATGCCGGGCTACGGGTTCTCTGGCAAGCCGCGAGATCTCGGCTGGGACCCCGACCATCTGGCCCGTGCCTGGGACGTGCTGATGCACCGCCTCGGCTACACGCGGTATGTAGCGCAAGGCGGCGACTGGGGCGCGGTCATCACCGACCTCATGGGCGTGCAGGCACCTCCCGGCCTGGTCGGCATCCACAGCAACATGGCGGGTGTCGTTCCGCCGGACGTTGCGACGGCGCTGGCGCAGAACGTTCTGGGCGCTGGCGGCCCGCCGCCACCGGGGCTGTCGGAGGAGGAAAGCAGCACGTACGAACAGCTGAACACCTTCTACCTGAGTGGCCTCGGCTACGGGGTGCAGATGGGGACGCGGCCACAGACGATGTACGGCGTAGCGGACTCGCCCGTCGGCCTGGCGGCCTGGATGATCAACCACGACGCGGACAGCTACCAGGACATCGCCGCTGCCTTCGCCGGGCACCCTGTCGGCGACCTGACGCGAGACCAGGTGCTCGACAACGTCACGCTCACCTGGCTGACGAACACGGGGGTTTCTTCTGCCCGGCTGTACTGGGAAAACAAGGTCGGCTTCTTCGACGTCAAGAACGTGTCCGTCCCGGCGGCCGTGAGCACCTTCGCGCACGAGATCTACAAGGTTCCCCGCAGTTGGGCCGAGCGCGCGTATCCGAACCTCAACTACTTCAACGAACTCGACCGGGGCAACCACTTCGCCGCCTGGCAAGAGCCAGCTCTGTTCGCCGACGAGCTGCGCGCCGCGTTCCGGTCACTGCGGTAGCCCTGCGTACCTCCCTGTCCCGGCGGATCCGGGTGCCTTCAATCCGGGGCTCCCGGCCCGCCGGGCCGCACAGCGTTGTCCCGGAATCCGAGCTCTCCACGAGGGATCTGCCATGACCGCACGCTCGCCGGCACCCGCCGGACTACACCCGTCGTCGGCCCCGCTCCCGGTCGAGGGCATGCTGCCGTCCTTCGACGGTGCGACCGGATGGCTCAACTCGCCGCCGCTAACCGCGGCCGGCCTGAACGGCAAGATCGTTCTCGTCAACTTCTGGACGTACACGTGCGTCAACTGGCTCCGCCAGCTCCCCTATATCCGCGCCTGGGCCGACAAGTACGCCGATCACAGCCTGACCGTGATCGGGGTGCACACCCCCGAGTTCAGCTTCGAGCACGACGCCGGCAACGTCCGCCAGGCCGCGCGGGAGATGGGGATCACTTACCCGGTCGCGATCGACAACGACTACGCGGTGTGGCGGGCCTTCGACAACCACTACTGGCCCGCGCTCTACGTCGCCGACACACAGGGCCGTATCCGGCATCATCACTTCGGCGAGGGCGAATATCCGCAGTCGGAGCTGGTGATCCAGCAACTACTGGTCGAGGCAGGAACGACCGACCATGATCATGAGCTCGTGTCGGTCGACGCCGGCAGGCGTGGAGGCTCCGGCCGACTGGGCCAGCCTGCGGTCAGCGGAGAACTACACCGGCTACGAGCGCACCGAGGGCTTCGCGTCTCCCGGCGGTCCGGTGCGAGGCACGCAACATGCCTACGACGCCCCGCCGCGGCTCGCGCTCAATCAGTGGGCACTGTCGGGAGCGGCGACCATGGGGCGGGAGGCGACCACGCTCGGCGCGCCCGGGCAACTCAGCCACCGTTTCCACGCCCGCGACCTCAACCTGGTGATGGGGCTGGCCGCACCACAGACTCCTGTGCGATTCCGCGTGGGAATCGACGGACAGCCACCCGGCGAGGCGCACGGGTCCGACACCGATGGCGACGGCAACGGCACGCTCACACAGCAGCGGGTGTACCAGCTCATCCGCCAGCCCGGCCCCGTCACCGACCGCACCTTCGAGATCACCTTCCTCGATCCGGGCGCCCAGGTCTACTGCTTCACCTTCGGCTAGACCGCAGCCTCGGGTGCCATCGGCCGGAAGCTGTGCGTGCACGTCAGGATCCGCAGAGCTCGACCAGCCTGCTGACCGTGATCCAGTTGCGCGCTGTTCCGGCCACGGCGGCCGACGTCGGTCCGCCCGTCCTGGCCAGCATGCGGCGCAACTCGCTCTGCGGATATCCGTCCGGCGTGTGCAGGTAGACCGTCCGGCCGAGCACCATCGCCCCGTCCCGGCTGCCCTCAGCCCGCACGTGCCGCTCTGCGCGTGCGACCCAGGCGGCCATACCGGGTCCGGGTACCTCGGGCAGGAACACCGCGTGCAGCAGCTTGGGATTGCTCTCACCGGGATATGGATTGTCGCGGTAGCAGCGCGCCAGTTCCTGCCGGGAAAGCACTACGGCGCGGACGTGTACTCCAGTCCCGTCCGCGATGGCTCGCTCGAGGTCAGCGGCTAGCGCCGCAGCGTCTGTTCCAGGCGTCGAGCCGACTTCCAGATGAGGACTGAATAGCACGTTTCCGCTCTGGATATACGTCACCACCTCGGTATGGCCGAGGGAAGTCAGCAGCGCCCGGAGATCAGCCATCGCGACCTTCCTGCCGCCGAGGTTGTTGACTCCGCGCAGCAACAGGACGTGAGTCGGCATGCCAGCATCATGTAAGCGGAAAACGAATCCCGCCTGATACTTCGGGCTTTCGATCGGGATCGGCGTCCCTTCAGGACGCGAGCCATGAGTCTCTGCCGATAGGAGAACGAGATGCGAGTGGTGGCGAGCGAGTACGTCAGCCTCGACGGCGTGGTGCAGGCCCCCGGCGGCCAGCAGGAAGACACAAGCGGCGGGTTCCGGCACGGCGGCTGGTCGCTGCCCTTCTTCGATCCCGAGGTCATGGGCGCAGTCGTCGGCGAATTCGCGGAGCGGAGCGAGGCGCTGCTCCAGGGTCGGCGCACGTACCAGGTCTCGGCCACGGCGTGGCCAGAGCGCGGCGGTGACCGCTTCTCCGACTGGATCAACGCGGCTCAGAAGTACGTCGTCTCGGACACCCTGACGGAGGCGGAACTGACCTGGGGACCGGCGTCGCTGATCCGCGGGGCCGACCTGACCACGAGCATGGCAGAATTGCGCGACCGGCCCGGCGCAGACATCTTCGTCTACGGCAGCCTCTCAGTCGTCCGGGCGTTGCTGGCCGCCGGACTCGTCGACGAGCTGGTCCTGATGATCGAGCCGATCACGCTGGGCGGCGGCAAGACGCTCTTCCCGGCCGACGGTGAGGCGCGGCGGTTCAAGCTGATCTCCGCGGCGACGGCCGCTACCGGCGTGCAGGTCTGCCGGTACGGGCCAGTCCGAAGCTGAAACACGTACAGGTGGAACTTGTGACAAACACTGGCACGATCGACTTCGTTACCGGCGCACCCACCAGCCCGGATCTCGATGTTCGCTGGATCCACGGCTCCCGGTCCGCGCGCCGCGGCACTGACCCGCCGATCCAGATCCACGCCTGCGACCCGCACACCTACATCCTGCGCCAGAGCAAGTCGGTCAATTTCGAGGCGCCGTTCCTCTACCTTTTCTTCGGCAACGACCACGCGCTGCTGCTCGACACCGGCGCGACCAGCGAGCCGGCGAAGTTCCCGCTGCGCGCCACCGTCGATGACCTGATGGGGCGATGGCTCACTGAGCACGATCGCCCCGGCTATGAACTAGTGGTTCTGCACACTCATGGCCACGGCGATCATGTCGCGGGTGACGCGCAGTTCGCCGGCCGGCCGGGTACCACGGTGGTGCCGCGCGACGTGGAAGCGGTGCAGGAATACCTTGCACTTCACCAGCTGGCCTGACAGGTAATTGAGCTCGATCTCGGCGGGCGGGTCCTCTCGGTTACCGGCATCCCCGGGCATCAGGCCGCGTCTATCGCGATCTACGACCCGTGGACCGGCTTCCTGCTCACCGGCGACACCGTCTATCCAGGCCGGCTGTATGTGAAAGAGATGGCCGAGTTCACCGCGAGCCTCGATCGCCTCGCGAGTCTGGCCGCGGCCCGGCCGGTCACGCACGTCATGGGCTGTCACATCGAGATGACGACCAAGGCGGGACGTGACTACCCGGTCGGAACTCGCTACCAGCCGGACGAGCCCCCGCTGCAGATGACCGTCGCCCAGCTGACCGCTGTGCGCGACGCCGCTGCCGACGTGGCGGCGCGGCCAGGCGCGTACTACTACGACGACTTCGCGATCTTCAACGGACCCTGCACCGGCGCGGTCCTGCGGCAGGTTGCGCGCCGCTTCGGGCGACGGCTCACCGGCCGGGCCTGAGCCCGCTTACCCGAGCGCACCGGGGTATCCCACACCGCGAGGATCCGCGGGCGGCTAGCGCGAGCGGCTGACGGACAGCACGCCGCAGCAGACCAGCGCGGCGCCGGCTAGCTGCAGCAGGTTCGGCCGCTGATGCAGGACCATCGCGGCCAGCACCAGCGCCACCGCGGGCTGCAGGAGCAGCAGCAGCGCCGAAAGGGACGCGGGCAGGCTGGGCAATGACGACGTGATCAGCAGCCAGCCGGCGACCTGGACGATCAGCGCCAGCAGCAGCAGCCACCACACCGACCGCCACGGCAGCGCGAGGTGGAGGCCGCCGGACACCAGCCCGAACAACAGCGCGCCCGCGGCCGCTCCCGCCGTGACGTCGAAGAGCTGGCCGGCCACGTGCCCCGTCCCGCCGCCGGTCTGCCGGATCATCAGGAGGAAGCCGGCGTACGCGGCGCTGGCCGCCAGCGCGTAGGCGACGCCGCCGGCCGGATCAGGTCCGGTGCTGCTCCCGCCGAGAAGGCCCGAGACGAGCACGACGCCGGCCAGGACCACCGGGAGCGCGAGCAGGTAGCGGCGATCCGGCCGCTCGCGCAGCACGGTCCACGCCAGCACCGCGACGAACGGCAGGTACAGGCTGCCGATCACCGTCGAAACGCCGGCCCCGGCGTCGGTGATGACATGGTTGAACAGCACGAGATCCACCGACAGAAACAGCCCGGCGAGCACCGCGTAGCCACGGGTAGCGGCGGTCGGGCGGCCGCGGCGGCGCCGCTCGAAGAGCGCCAGCACGGCCAGGACCGGCAGCGCGAACACGCAACGGTAGACCGCGGTCGGCACCGGCCCGGAGTTCGCGAGCGCGACCAGGATCGGCATCGGCGCGGTGCAGGCGGCGCCGAGGATCGCGTGCGCGGCCGGCCGCCGTGCCGGTGACTGCGCCATCGGAGCTGGCCGGGACTGCAGGGCCTGGCCGGGCACGCTTGCTGTCAGAGTCAACTCGCTTTCAGGTTCCGGCCCGCCCGTGAACGCATCAACGCACCAGCTCACCGGTGCGCCAGCCCACCGGTCCGCCAGGCCACCGGCTCGCCGCCGGCGGGCGACGGCTACCGAGTGACGCGCCGTTTCATGCTATATGTCACCAGCGTCCCCGTCGGATTCGTTCAAGACCCGCACCGCGAACGGCTGGCATGGTGGGGACATGGCCAGAGAATCCAGGCACATCGCGCAGTGGATCGAGCGACCCGCGGCCGACGGTCTACGCCTACGCGGCGGACCCCGCCAACCTGCCGGCATGGGCGCCCGGCCTCGGCAGTTCGGTCGAGAACGTCGCCGGGACGTGGTTCGTCGAGACGGATATGGGCCGCGTCGGCGTCGCCTTCGCTCCCGCCAACGTGTTCGGCATCCTCGATCACGACGTGACGCTGCCATCCGGAGAGGTGGTCAGCAACCCGGTGCGGGTGATCGCCGACGGCGCCGACTGCGAGGTGGTCTTCACGCTCCGTCGTCCGCCGGGAATGAGCGACGCGGAGTTCGAGCGGGACGCGGCCGCCGTCAGCAGCGACCTGCGCAGGCTCGCGCAGATCCTGGAAGATCGCGCACAGCAGGCGGCCCGGACATGATCAGGGCCGGGCCGGCGCATTCGCCGGCCCGGCCCGATGACCAAGCGCTGAGGTCAGCCCGGTATCAGAAGCCGGAATCCCAGAGCGCGTAGAACTGGCCGTCATGACGCGGGGCCACGACTGGGCACTGGTTGGGCGTGACCTGCAGCAGCGTTCCTGGTCGCTGCGTCTGGCCCACACAGTCGAGGTAATAGGAGTCGGTGTCGTCGTTCATCGAGATGTTGAAGACGGAACCGTTGAAGCCCTGGATGCTGGACGAGACGCCGCCAGCGACCAGGTTGCCGCGGGTGAATCCGGTCGACGTGAAGTCGGCCAGCGGCAGGATCTGGACACCGAAGTCCGGCAGCGACGGCCGGCCGCTCAATGATCCACTCAGCGCTCGAGTCGACGCAGGTGGTCGCCGCGCACGTCTGCGAGACCGAGAAGCTCTCCTGCGGGCGGGTGTGGTCGGTGAGCTTGAGGACGTAGTTGTTGTTGCCGCCGGTGCCCGGCGTGACCGTCACCGACGCGCTGACCCGGTCGCCCGGCTCGGGGCAGTTCACGTTGTTGTTGATGCACGCGGTCGTGCCTTCTTCGACCGTGCCGGCCGGGTACATCTCGTACCACACGTAGTAGTACTCAACGCCCTCGAAGCACTGGGTGGCAGTGCCGAGCTGTTCCACCGTGCCGTTGGTGAGGCCGTCGATGCCGACCCAGTTCGCGAGGAACGCATCCTGGTTCTGATACGGCCGCGGCAGGCACCGGACCGCCGGGATCGTCCAGTCACCGCTGGCGGAGGTGACTGTCTTGCCCGCCGTGGTCTCCGAGTCGGCGAAGCCGGACCAGTTCACGCTCGGCATCGAGGACACGGTGCCGTTCTTCGTCTTGACGGTCGTGGAGTGCTTGACGCCGGGCGAGACCCAGCCGCCCTTCTGCACCATTGTCGAGTGAGCGGACATGGTCTTCACGAAATTGGATCTTGCCTGGGCGACGACCGCTGCGCTCGGCGCCCTGCCGCTGGCAGTGACACCCTGCGGGGCGCTTTGCACCACGACTGCGGCTAGCGAAAGCCCGAGTACCGCTACGCCAGATTTTGCAAGCAGGCCCTTCATGCAATGTCCTTTCTTTTCGCTCGCTAACGACAATAGGCCAGTTAGCACGACCGCGTAGTGGAGTCATCTGACCGGTCAGGGAACGGGGCAGTTCGCCACCAGCCGTCGTCCGGGGGGCGGGTCCCAGCCCGTTCCCCGGTTCAGCCGCGAGCGACCGGGGCGGCGCGACACGCCGGTGCTGGTTTTGGTAAATCGAGCGCCACGACGGCCGAATCCGGTGCATCGTGAGTGGCGATAGCACCGAGCGTGCATGGTGTGTTACGAACAGTGACTCTCTTCGGACCCTGATCCCGTCCGGCACCGGCACGTGGCTGGTCGCGTCGTGCCGACCAGCACATGGTGATGGCCGCTGCGCCAAGGTAGCGCCCGATCCGAAGGCTCGCCGTGTCCAGAACCACTGGCCTGCACCGGAAGGCAACCGTCACTTCGCTCGCCGCACCGGGCGCGCATCGAACGAACCGGTTACCAGGCCGACCGGGCACCCGCACCGCAGTCGCCAGGACCGTCGTCGGCGTAACCCTCGCCGTCGCGACGGCCGCCGCGGCGATCTCACTCCGCGGTTTCCTGCCCGCCCAGAGCGCACACGCGCAGACGGGCCCGGCGGCTGCGCGTGGCCCGGCGCCGCAGCCCGTGCGCTTTGACCTGGCTACCGCTCGGCCGAACGCAGGATCGGCGGGCCAGCCCGACCTCGCCGTGGGTGCCCGGCGCAGCCAGCCGCAGCGCAAGCAGCGCCGCCGGCCCCCGGTGTACCGCAACCCGCTGCGCGCGGTCTCCGGCCTCGTACTGGAGCGAGTCGACATGGGCGCGGACTTCGCTGGCTCCGGTCCCGTCTACGCGATCGGCCATGCGGTCATCACGAACGCCTCGGCCGACAACGACGGCTGGCCCGGCGACGGCTGGATCACCTACGAGCTCACCGCGGGCCCGGCCCGCGGCCTGGAGGTCTACCTGGCCGAGGACGTCAGGCCCGCGGTCCGGGTTGGCCAGCGCGTGACCTCGGCCACGATGATCGGCCGCATGTTCAATGGCGGTGACGGCATCGAAACCGGCTGGGCGATGCCGGACGGCCAGTCCGCCGAGTCGCAGCTGCCCGTCGCGGGCGGCATCAGCGGCGGCGGGCCGTTCCCCACCAGCGTCGGGCTGGACTTCGACCGGCTGCTGCAGGCGCTCGGGGTGCGACCCGCGCCCAACAGCGGCGAGCCGGGGTACGGCATCCTCCCGGCGTTCTATCCCAAGAACTGGGGCTCGGTCCGGGTCACGAAGTAGCGGCGGCCTGCTTGCGGGCCCGGTACGCGGCTACGTGCAGGCGGTTGCCGCAGGTCCGGCTGTCGCAGTACCGGCGCGACCGGTTCCTGGACAGGTCGACGAAGACGTCGTTGCAGGCCGGGGACTCGCAGCTGTGGACGCGCCCGGCCTGCCCGGCGACGACGAGCCAGGCCAGGCCCATAGCGAAGTGCGCCGCCATGCGGTTGGCGAGCGGCACGTCCAGCCTGGACACGTGGATGTGCGGACCGCGACCGTCGTGCGAGGCGATCTGCGGGCTCGCGCCGGTCTGGGCCAGCAGCGCGTTCAGCCGCTCGATGGCGGCGTCCAGATCGCCGGCCTCGCACGCGATGGCGATCTCGTTGAGCTGAGTGCGGTAGCGGCGCAGCAAGGTCACGTCGCGTGGCCCGGCCGGCAACCCGGCGAACGCGTACCGGTCTGCGAACGACTGGATCGCCTCGACGTCGTCGAGCTGAGCGCCGTCAGCAGACCGGCCCGAGTTGATGAGTTCGGTGCACCCGGCCATGGCTTCGAGCTGGTCAGCATCAAAGAGCCTTTGACTACTGTCAGCCGGGCGGCCTAGAGTATTACTCATGTCAGTACCGTACGACGAAACAGTCCTGACATCCACTGCATCCGGCCCGCCGCCCGCGCGGGCCGCCGGGAGTCGCCCGGCGGTCCGCGCCGCGCTGGGCGCCGCGTGCATTTCCTCGTCGGCGATCCTGGTGACGCTGGCGCACGTCGGCCCCGCAACGACCGCGTTCTACCGGTGCGCGCTGGCGCTGCCCGCGCTGATCCCGCTCGCGGTCGCCGAACAGCGCCGCCGCGGCAGCCGGCCGCTGGAGAACCGCCTCTATGCCGTGCTGGCGGGCCTGTTCCTGGCGGTTGACCTGGTGCTGTGGAATCACTCGATCGCCGATGTCGGCGCCGGGGTCGCGACCGTGCTCGGCAACCTGCAGGTGCTGTTCGTGGCGGTGCTGGCCTGGCTGGTCCTGAAGGAACGGCCGGCCCGCCGGTTCGTCACCATGCTGCCCGTTGTCTTCGTCGGCGTCGTCCTGGTGTCGGGGGCCGTCGGCGGCACGAAGGTCGGGCTGGACCCGGCCGCTGGCATCGGATTCGGCCTCGCGACGTCCGCCACCTACGCGGTGTTCCTGCTGCTGATGCGGCAGAAGGCCGGACCCGGCGGGCACGTAGCCGGCCCGCTGGCGGACGCCACCGCGGGCTCAGCGGTCGGCGCGCTGGTGCTGGGCTTCGCGTTCGGCGGGTTCCAGTTCCACCTGCCGTGGGCGTCGTTCGGCTGGCTGCTCACGCTGGCCCTGCTCAGCCAGACCGGCGGCTGGTTGCTCATCACGTCGTCGCTGCCGAAACTGCCCGCCGCGCTGTCCTCGCTACTGCTGTTGCTGCAGCCGGCGGCGTCGATAGTGCTCGCCGCCGTCATCCTCGGCCAGCGGCCGACGTTGGTCCAGATCGCGGGCGCGGTCCTCGTGTGTGCCGGGGTACTGGCCGTGGCCTGGGTGCGGTCCGTGCGCGGCTCGCCGCCGGCTGACCGCATCCGGCCTCAGCCGGTCACCGCGAACAGGACGTAGCCGTAGCTCAAGCCGGTGGCGGTCGGATGCCGGGCCAGCCAGGCGCCGGCCACCTCGGCCGGAAACTCGATGTGCAGCACCGCGGCGAGATCGGCGCGCGAGCCGAACCTCAGTTCCGACCGCACCTCGTGCCGGCTGGCGCCGCGCTCGGCCCACCACCGGTCGGTGCGCGCCGCGGTCTGATGCGGCGGCCGGGTCGCTGACGCGGCGAGCAGCCCGCTGAACTCGCCCCACCGGTAGTCGTTGTCGACCACGATCAGGCGGCCGCCCGGCCGCAGGACGCGGAGCGCCTCGGCCAGGCCCGCATCCGTGCCCGGCGGGAAGAAGTAAGCGAACCTGGCGTGCACGACATCCGCGCTGGCGTCCGGGAGCGGGAGGTGCTCGGCCGAGCCCGCGATCGTCTCCACCCGCGCCGTACTGGTCGTCCGCCGCCGGGCGCCGTCCAGCAGCACCTGGTCGGGCTCGACGCCGATAACGCTCGCCGCGTCTGCCGCGTACACCGGGAGCCAGAAGCCGCTGCCGCAGCCGAGGTCGACTATCGTGCGGCCGGCCCACGGCGCGAGTCCGCGCATCGCCGACAGCACGTGCCCCGCCCGGTGCAGCGCGCGATTCTCCAGTTCGTAGACGGCCGGACGGCCGCCGAGATTGGGCGCGAACCGGAAATCGGGAAACGCCGAGCGCGGCCGCCCGGACCGCGCGGCGGTCGCCGATCCGGCCGCTGCTGGCATGGTCACGCCGCACTATAGGCCGGCCCGGTCGCGGCGGGCGAATCAGCCGCGCGCGATGTCGTGGTTGATCACCCGGGCGGCGGCCTGAATGGTGCCGATGCCGTAGCTCTCGGACCGGTTGCCGTCGGTCAGGATGACGATCTGGTAGCTGATGTCACGGCTGCGGTACGCGCCGAGGCTGCGGAACGCGCCGATGCTGTTGACGTGCCAGCGCCGCGTGAACGGGTCGGGCAGCCAGCCGTTCTTCACCGAGACGGTGACGTCGGCCGGCGCGCCGGCTGGCACGCCCCAGCGCTGGCTCGGGATGACCTTGGACATCAGCCACAAGACGTAGCCGCGCGAGGTGTCACTGAGCACGCTGCCGTGCGTGGTCAGCAGCGTGAGCAGCGTCAGTTCGTCCTGCGCCGTGAGCTGGCTGAGCCCCCACGCGGCGTCGTCCAGGACGGTGTGCCTCATGTGCGCGGCGTCCACGAAACGCTGCATGCCGGCGTCGCCGACCTCGTCCCAGAGCGCGCTCGCGGCGGCGTTGTCCGACTGGGTGATCATGCGCCAGGCGAGCCCGTGCTGAGCCGCGGACAGGTGGCTCGGGCCGTGCACCTTGTAGAGCAGCGCGCTGATGATCGTCGGCTTGATCGCGCTAGCCGAGTCGAAGTGCGAGGTCCGGTGCAGCGCGCAGGACAGGCCCAGGTGCGGGTCCGCGACCGTGAGACCGACCCGCGAGACTCGGCCGGCCAGCGCCCGCTGGATGCCGCGCGACAGCCAGGCCGCGAACCGCGGCCTGCTGGCTGACCGGCAGATGGGCGCCGCGGCCGCCGCGCGGGCCCCGCCCGGCGCGGCGACGGCCCAGGCCGCGGACAGCGCGAGCGTGGTCACCAGGACGGCGGCGAACGGCCGGAGCCGGCCCGCCGTCACGCGGGCGCCCCGCCCCGTCCGGCTCCGCCGCGGAATCTGGCGATCCCCTCGAACACGCCAGGGTCGGTCAGCGTCGCCAGGCCGTGCCGGAACTCGTTCGCCATCGCCGCGCCGAATTCCAGCGACGCGCCCTCCAGCGCCGACGCGCGGTCACCGCGCAGGCAGACCTGCGGCAAGGCCGCGATCTGCCGGGCGAGCTGCTCGGCCGCCTGCCGGGCCTGGCCGACGGGCACAAGCTGCGTGACCAGTCCCATCTCGTAGGCCTCGCTGGCCGGGACGCCGCGCCCGGTCAGGATCATGTCCAGGGCCCGGCCCATGCCGACGATCTGCGGCAGCCGGACGGTGCCGCCGTCGATCAACGGCACCCCCCAGCGGCGGCAGAAGACGCCGAACACCGCGTCTTCTTCCACGACCCGCAGGTCGCACCAGAGCGCGAGTTCCAGGCCGCCGGCCACCGCGTGGCCGGAGACGGCCGCGATGACGGGCTTGGACAGCCGCATCCGGGTCGGCCCCATCGGTCCGTTGCCGTCTTCAGTCGTCCGGTTGCCGCGATCCGTGCCCATGGCCTTCAGGTCGGCGCCGGCGCAGAACGTCCCGCCGGCGCCGAACAGGACCGCGACCGCCGCGTCGCCGTCAGCGTCGAAGTCGGCGAAGGCCTCCGCCAGGGCGGCAGCGGTCGGCGCGTCGACCGCGTTGCGGACGGCGGGCCGGTTCAGGATGACGGTGGTGACCGGCCCGGCCCGGTCGACCTGGACAGCCTTGTCCTGGGAGTCCGATCGCTTCAAGCCCGCCGGGGCGGTCTGCGCCGCCACCGACCCGTGCTGGCCATCAGCCGTACTACTGGCGGAGACGGTGCCCCCCGGGAACCCCAGACCCCGATGACCCAGTACCCCGGGGGCGACCCCCCGGTTCCCCCCCGTGGCAGCGTTCCGAGGGCTATCGCCCCCGGAACTGCCGCTCGTGCCTACCCGGGGGGCCGACCCCCCGGACCCCCCCGTGGCCACGCCCGCTTACCCGACTTGCCAGGTGTCGCTGCCCGCCAGCAGGTCCGCCAGATCTCCGTCGCCTTGCTTTTCCCTGGCCGACTCGATCTGGGCCGTCATCAGGTCGTCGTAACTGGCCCGCTCGACCGCGCGGAAAACGCCGATCGGCGTGTGCGCGAAGTCGATGCTGTCGAGCCGGGACAGCGCGAATGCGTAGGCCGGGTCGGCCCGGACGTCGTGCGTGAGCAGCGAGTCGTCGTCAGCGCCGTCGGCTTGCACCGCCTCCAGCGCGCCGTAGCGACCGAACCGCAGGCCCAGGCTGGCGTCGGCGCCGAACCGGATCGGCTGCCCGTCCTCCAGCCTGATCACCCGCTGCTCGCGCTGGCCCGGCTCGGTCACCGGGAGGAACGCGTCGTCGTTGAAGATCGGGCAGTTCTGGTAGATCTCCACGAACGCCGTGCCCTTGTGGTCGGCGGCCGCCCGCAGCACGCTGGTCAGGTGCTTGCGGTCGGAGTCGATCGTCCTGGCCACGAAGCCGGCCTCGGCGCCGAGGGCGAGCGAGATCGGGTTGAACGGCGTGTCCAGCGAGCCGAACGGGGTGGACTTGGTGACCTTGCCCTGCTCCGAGGTCGGCGAGTACTGACCCTTGGTCAGACCGTAGATCCGGTTGTTGAACAGCAGGATCTTGATGTTGACGTTGCGGCGCAGCGAGTGGATCAGATGGTTGCCGCCGATTGACAGGGCGTCGCCGTCACCAGTGATCACCCAGACCGACAGGTCGGGACGCGACGCGGCCAGCCCCGTCGCGATGGCGGGTGCCCGGCCGTGGATCGAGTGCATGCCGTAGCTGTTCACGTAGTACGGCAGCCGGGACGAGCAGCCGATGCCGGAGACGATGACCAGATTCTCCCGGGGGATCTCCAGCTCGGGCAGGAAGCTCTGGAACGCGGCCAGGATGGCGTAGTCGCCGCAACCCGGGCACCAGCGGACCTCTTGGTCGGACTTGAAGTCCTTGGTCGACTGCTTCTCGTCCGCCTTCGGGACCAGGGTCAGCGAGCCGAACCGATGCTGCGGTTCCGGGAACTCGGTCTCAGACATTGGCGATCACATCCTGGATGACGTCGGCCAGTTCGGAGGCGCGGAACGGCAGCCCGCGGACCCGGTTGTACGAGACCACGTCGGCCTGGTACCGGCCGCGCAGCAGCAGTGCCAGCTGGCCGAGGTTGATCTCCGGTACCAGCACCTTGTCGTAAGCGCTCAGCACGTCCGCGATGTTGGCCGGGAACGGCGACAGGTGCCGCAGATGTGCCTGCGCGATCGAGCCGCCCGCGAGCCGGACCCGGCGCACGGCGGCGCCGATCGAGCCGTAGGTCGAGCCCCAGCCGAGCACCAGCACCCTGGCGTTGCCGTCCGGGTCGTCGACGTCGAGCGGGGCGATGTCGGCGGCGATGCCGTCGATCTTCGCCTGGCGCAGCCGCACCATCCGGTCGTGGTTGTCCGGATCGTAGGAGATGTCGCCGGTGCCGTCGGCCTTCTCGATGCCGCCGATCCGGTGCTCAAGGCCGGGCGTGCCGGGGATCGCCCACGGCCGGGCCAGCGTCGTCGCGTCCCGCTGGAACGGCTTGAACTCCTCGCCCTCGGTGAGGGACCGCGCACTGGCGAAGCTGAACTCGTCCCGCAGCCGGGCTAGCTTGTCCACGCTGGGCACCCGCCACGGTTCCGAGCCATTGGCCAGGTAGCCGTCCGAGAGGATGATCACCGGCGTCCGGTACTTGACGGCGATCCGCACTGCCTCGATCGCTGTCTCGAAGCAGTCGGCCGGCGTCGAGGGGGCGAGCACCGCGACCGGAGACTCCCCGTTCCGGCCGTAAAGGGCCATGAGCAGGTCCGCCTGCTCGGTCTTGGTCGGCATGCCGGTGGAGGGGCCGGCCCGCTGGATGTCGCAGATGATCAGCGGCAGTTCGACGGAGACCGCGAGCCCGATCGTCTCGGCCTTCAGGCACATGCCGGGGCCGGAGGTGCTCGTGACACCGAGGCTGCCGCCGAAGGCCGCGCCCAGCGCGGCGCCGACGCCGCTGATCTCGTCTTCGGCCTGCATCGTCCGGACACCGAAGCGCTTCAGCTTGGACAGCTCGTGCAGGATGTCCGAGGCCGGGGTGATCGGGTACGAGCCGAGGAAGAGCGGCAGCCCGGACCGCCGGGACGCGGCGACCAGCCCGTAGGCCAGCGCGCTGTTGCCGGTGATGTTGCGGTAGAGGCCCGGCTCCAGCTTGGCGGGGGCGACCTCGTACTGGACCGAGAAGGCCTCGGTCGTCTCGCCGTAGTTCCAGCCGGCCTGGAAGGCCGCCTGGTTGGCGGCGAGGATCTCGGGCTTGCTGCCGAACTTGGTCTTGAGGAACTTCATGGTGCCCTCGACCGGCCGGTTGTACAGCCAGGACAGCAGGCCCAGGGCGAACATGTTCTTCGCCCGCTCGGCGTCCTTGCGGGTGATGTCGAAGGCCTCGAGCGCCTTCACCGTCACCGACGTGATCGGGATCGCGTGCAGCTGGTAGGCGTCGAGCGAGCCATCCTCCAGCGGGTTCGCCTGATAGCCGACCTTGGACAGGTTCCGCTTGGTGAACTCGTCGGTGTTGGCGATGATGTCGGCGCCCCGCGGCACGTCATCCAGGTTGGCCTTGAGCGCGGCCGGGTTCATGGCCACGAGCACGTCCGGCGCGTCCCCCGGCGTCAGGATGTCGTGGTCGGCGAAGTGCAGCTGGAAGCTGGACACGCCGGGCAGCGTCCCGGCCGGCGCCCGGATCTCGGCCGGGAAGTTCGGCAGGGTGGACAGGTCGTTGCCGAAGGTCGCAGTCTCCTGGGTGAACCGGTCCCCGGCGAGCTGCATCCCGTCGCCGGAGTCCCCGGCGAACCTGATAATGACACGATCGAGTTGCTGGACCTGCTTGGTCACAGTCTCCCGGCCTCCTCCACGCGCCGAGGCCGGGTGTCAGACGCGGTGACGGCGTGCATGCTTATCGAGGGTTTCCTGACAGCCTTGCCGCCGGCTTCCCTTGCCGACGGCGTCGGTTGTCCCAGCCACCTTCGCGGTACCGCAGGTCAGGAACAGTCCGTGATGCGGCTAGAAACAAATTCTAGTACAGCTACGTGAATTCGCAGGCTCGCTCTGTATGACGCGGGCCTAGTCGGGGCGGTTCACCGCATTGGGGCACGGCCCGGCCCGGCGGCCATCGGTCGATTACGCACAGTGTTTGACTGACAGCGCCGTGTCAACCTGAGTGCACCCCCGCGCGTCTTACTCGCGGAGTCCTGCTATCACCCGCCGTCGGCAGTTCTGGCGGGTAGCTCGGGGGGCAGGGCCGCAGACCGGCAGCCGGACCACCGGGTCCGGACGAGGAGGCCACACGGTGATGACAGATCCGGGGAACGGACGGGGTGCCCGCCAGCAGATGACCGTTCCCACGCCGTCCTGCATCCGGCCCCGGCGGATTCCGGCCGAGCAGGCAGCATGCGGCCCAGCCGCGCCGTCCGCTGTACCGGCGATAAAGCTCGCATCCGGCCGGTCGGCCCGGGCGGCCGCCCGCGAGGATCTCCAGTCGGCGCTGGCCGGGGTCGCGCTGGAGGGCCGCGACCGTCAGTTCCTGGCCAGGCTCGTCCAGTGGGACAAGCGGAACGCCGCGAGCGTGCTGTCACTGCTGCGGCGGGCCCGGCAGGCGGGCCGGGATGAGGTCGCGCTGACCCCGCGGCAGATGGAGACGGTGCTGGCCGCGCTTGGGGACGCGGCCAGATACCGCAGCGCGGGGCTGGCGGCGGCCAACTGCTGGGACTGCGAGAACCTTCCGGGCGGCCGGTGCGCCGAGCACGCGAAGGACAACGACCGGGCGCGCGCGTACGCCGAGCTGGCGGCGACTCTGTCCGGGCCGTCAGCCGGCGCCGCGGACGGGCTGACCAGCCCGAGTGACATCGCCGGCTACCGGCGCCGCCGGCCGGTGGCGTCCTAGCTGGCCGGGCCCGGTGGGGGCCGGGCCCGGTGGGCCGGGCAGAGACTAGCGGGGCTCGCTGGCGGGACGAGGGGGCTCGCTAGCCAGCCCCGCTGGCCTCGGCGTTCATGTCCGTCACCAGGTCGATGAGCTGGGCGAGCGTGTCCAGCCGGGCGGTGGCGTCGCCCGTCAGCTTCGCCTGCAGGGTGCTGATGCCCGCATCCCGGTAGCGGCGCAGCCGCGCGGCGATGACGTCGGCCGGGCCGAGCAGGTTGGTCTGGCTGCCGATCGCGAGCGGGACGCGGTCGGCGGCCTCGTCCCGGCGGCCGGCCAGCCACAGTTCCTGCACGGCGCGGACGTCGTCGCCGAATCCTTGCCGGGTGAACGCGGCGTTGTAGAAATTCTGGTCCCGTGACCCCATCGCGCCGATGGTGAACGCGTAGCCGCGGGCGTGCCGCCTGGCTGCCGCCTCGGCGTCGTCGGTGAACTCCACGCTGACGGGGATGACCAGGTCCAGGTCGCAGACCTGCCGTCCGGCCGCCGCCGCGCCCGCCGCGATCCGGTCCAGGAAGACGGCGCTGTGCTCGGGCATGAACGCGTTCCCGATCCAGCCGTCGGCCAGCTGGCCGGTGAGCTCCAGGTTGCGCGGCCCGAGCGCCGCGACGTAGATGGGTACCGGCGACGGCGGCAGCATCGAGCGGAGCGCCCGGCCGGGCCCGCCCGGCAGCGGCAGCTGGTAGACCTCGCCGTCCAGGCTGAGCCGCTGGCCCGCGGTGACAGTGCGGATGACCTCGATCGTCTCCCTGGTCGCGGCCAGCGGCTTGCTGAACCTGACGCCGTGCCAGCCCTCCATGACCTGCGGTCCGCTGGTGCCGACGCCGAGCCGGAACCGGCCGCCGGACAGCAGTTGCAGCGACATCGCCGACATCGCGAGCATCGCCGGGGACCGGGCGCCGAGTTGCGCGATGGCCGACCCGAGGGCGATCCGCTCGGTCTGCGGCGCCAGGTACGCCAGCGGTGTGAGTGCGTCCTGGCCCCACGCCTCCGCCACCCAGACCGACGTCGCGCCCAGCCGCTCCGCCGCCCGGACGAAGGCGGCGTCTTCCGGCCCGGTCACGGTCGCGCTGATGCCTACCTGCATGCGCTTTCCTCCACGTCAGGGCCGCTGCCAGCTACCCTGTCCATTGTGGAGGAGCCCGAGCTCAGGTACGCGGACTGCCCGGCCACCGAGGCGACGCTGCGGGTGGCCGCGCCGGCGGCGGCGATCTGGCCGTTCGTCTGTGACATCGCGACGCCCGCGCGGTTCAGCACGGAGTTCCAGGGCGGGGAGTTGCTCGGCGGTGCATCTGCGACCGCGCTCGGCGTCCAGTTCCGCGGGCACAATCACCACCCGGCCAGGGGCGAGTGGAGCACGGTGTCGACCGTCTGCGAGTTCGAGCCCGGCCGGGTGTTCGGCTGGGCGGTGGGCGACCCCGAGCTGCCGGCCGCGCAGTGGCGCTTCACGCTGACCCCCGACGACGACGGCACCGTGATCACCCAGTGGATGCAGATGGGCCCGGGCGAGAGCGGCATCAGCGAGTTGATCAAGCAGATGCCGGACAAGGAGTCCCGGATCCTGCGGCGGCGGCTGGCCGAGCACCACGCCAACATGGTCGCGACGCTTGCGGGCATCAAAGCCCTCGCCGAAGGCGCGGGCTAGCGCCCAGCCAGATAAGCCGAAGAGTTAAGGCCCGCTGCGGGCCCAAACTCTTCGGCCTGATCCGGTCGGTGCCGGTTATCCACCGCGATCGGCTACCAGGCGGCGCTCAGCAGCTGCGCCGACCACGGGATCGGTGTGTACCGGCCGTCGTGCAGCAGCCCGGCGCTGTGGCCGTCGAGGAATCCGATCGCCAGGATCGTGCTGCCGTCGGGGCTGGACCACATCACCTGGGCCGGGCTGCCAAGGCCGGCCGTCGCGGGCGGAGTCCCGACAACCGCTTGCAGGGCGCCGGTTCGGGCCGAGTAGCGCAACAGCTCCGGTGGCCTGGGCTGAGCGCTGCCCTGATCGCTGCCGCCCTGGGGGTTTGCGCGTCAACGATGATCGATCTGCCGTCCGGCGTTATTCATCAGCCTCGCTATCTCCTCGTCGGACACGTCGAGATAGAAGCGCAGGATCAGCGCCTCGCGCTGACGGCCAGGCAACCGGTCGACCGCCCGGATGACGTCGCCGCGCTCCTCGTGACCGAGCATCGCCGCCTCGGCCGAGCGCGACGGCAACTCGTACATCACCTTGCGAGCACGCACCGAGCGCCGCCGCAGCGCCGACCGGCAGCAGTTGATCACCGAAGTACGGACGTACTGGGCCAGCGCGTCGGTGTCCGCGAGCCGGTCGAAGCGCCGGTAGAGGTCGCAGAAGGCGTCCTGTACCACGTCCTCGGCTGCCTGCCGGTCGCTCAGGATGACGTAGGCCAGGCGGATCAGGCCGACCGCCGTCTGTTCATAAAGCTCGGTGACGGCCGCGGCCGCCGTGTCACTGCCGGCCGGCTCCGTCGCCGGGTGACCGGGCTGCCAGGCCATCGCCGCTCCGAGGGCTCCAGTTGGCTTCACGCAAGAACACCCGCGCGAGCGGCGGGGATGCTGCTTCGCCGCACGCTGAGATTCTGCTCCGCGAACTGAGCCAGGCCGGACGGTCCGGGCGGGTCAGCGCAGGATGAACCGCTCGACCGCGTGCGCGAAGCCCTCGTCCTCGTTGGAGCTCGTGACCCGGCGAGCGGCCCGCTTGACCTCGTCGCTGGCGTTGCCCATCGCGATCGACAGCCCGGAGTGCGCGAACATCAGCACGTCGTTGGGCATGTCGCCGATCGTCGCGATGTCGTCCGTAGCGAGCTTGTACTTCGCGGCCAGGTACTGCGCGACCGCGCCCTTGTTGGCCTTGGGGTGGGTGACGTCCAGGTAGTACGGCTGCGACGCCGCAGCGGTCACGTGGTCGCCGAACTTGTCGTGCACGGCCTGGGTGGCGCGCTGCACCGCGTCGTGGTCGTCGCTGACGCCGACCAGCTTGGCCACGCTGCCGGTCAGCCCGCTGACCCCGTCCTTCATGATCTCGGGCTGGAACTTCACCGTCCACGCCTCGCGGTCGACGTGCGGCCCGTCCGCCGTCGGCACGTACCAGTCGGCGCCGCTGTACAGCCAGACGTCCAGTGTGAAGGAGCCCATCATGTCCGTCACCGGGACCACCAGGTCTTCGGGCAGCACCCGCTGCTCGATGACGGACATGTCGGGGTTGACGATCACGCCGCCGTTGAACCCGGCGATCGGCAGCCGGATATCGAGCGGCTCGGTGAGCATGGCCATCCCGCGCGGCGGCCTGCCGCTGGTGACCGCGAACATGACCCCGGCGTCGTGCAGCTTGTGCACCGCGTCGATGGCCCGCGGCGTCAGCTCCTTCTGCTGGGTCACGAGCGTGCCGTCGACGTCGGCCAGCAGCAGTTTCACGGCCGGGCTGGCCATCAGTGCACCCCCGCGGGCTCGGCGCCCTGATAGGCGTCGATGACGTCCCGGTAGCGCTGTGCGATCCGGTTTACCGCCTCCGTCCGGCTCGCCGTCCCGGCCAGGAAGTCCTTCAGCGCGTCCTGCCACAGGGTGCGGCCGACGGCGAACCCGTCGAACCCGTCGACGGAGGCGCCGATCTTGACCCACTCGATGACCTGGGCCTCGTCCGCGCCCCGGCCGAGGACGATGCACGGTACCCCGTCCCGGCCGCCGGACCGGGCCTGGGCCACGACGGCCTCGCACGCGGCCCGGTCATCCAGGCCCTCGATCTTCCAGACGTCCGGTTCCACGTCGGCTTCCTGCATCGCCTTGATGACGTCGACGACCAGCGAAGGCCGCAGTTCCCGGTCGTAGTCGCGCTGGTGGCCCTCGAACCGGTCGAGCTGCGCGGTCGTGGCGGGCACCAGCAGCTCGAACAGGAACTTCCGGTCATGCTTGCGCAGCCAGCGGCTGAGCGTGCCCAGCTGCGCCGTCTGCCGGCGGTTGACGGTCGGGTCGCCTTCCGGGTTGTACCGGACCAGCACCTTGGCGAACGTCGGGTCGAACTCCTCAATGTGCGCGCCGAAGTCCGCGCCGTACTGAAACCCGAACTCGTCCTGGCCGGACTTCTCGACCGGCATGGCCAGCGGCACGCCCTCCTTGTTCGCCCGGCGGGCGACGCCGGCCCCGAACTCCTCGTCCACCAGCACGCCGCACGCGGTCGCGGGCGCGCCCGCCGCGAGGGCCTGCACATGCGCGTCGAAGATCAGTTCCTTGGCCGCCGTGATCTGGTCGTGCACCTGCGCAGACACCGGCGGGGTGGCGCCGAACAGACCGTGCTCGAACGACCCGCGATGATCGAAGGCCATGAGGTACAGCGGCTTGTCGTACCCAAGTGGCATGACGGTTCTCCTGAGACGGCACGTCAGCGGCAATCACCACAAGTGAGCATCCCGGGTAGCGACCGCACCCGGGGAGCACGGCGCGCGAAATCCAGTGGCCGCGTGCTGCCTTCTTCCCGCTGACGCGAGACCAAACCCGGCCGGGTCAGGGAACGGGGCTGAATTCCACCCGCAGTTCGCGCAGGGTGCGAGTGAAGTATCCGGGCGCGAACCGCGGCCCTGTGCCCGCGGCCAGCCGGATGCCGGGGAGCCGGGCGAGCAGTTCCTCGAACAGCACCCGCAGTTCAAGCCGGGCGAGGTTCGCGCCCAGGCAGAAGTGCGTGCCGAAACCGAAGGCCACGTGGTGGTTGTGCGCGCGGGTGACGTCGAACCGGGCCGGCGCCTCGAACTCGCGGTCGTCGGAGTTGGCCGCGCCGTACATGAGCAGCACCTGGTCGCCCGCGCGCAGCGGCCGGCCGTGCAGTTCATGGTCGCGTGTCACGGTCCGGCGCATGTTCAGGACGGGCGTGGCGAACCGGATGAACTCCTCGACCGCGGTCGTGCGCAGCAGGCCCGGATCGGCCAGCAGGACCCGCCGCTGGTCGGGGAACCGGGCCAGGTTCCAGACCGTCTGCCCGATGACCGACCGGGTCGTCTCGGCGCCGCCGTCGAGCAGCAGCAGGCCCTCCTGGATCAGCTCCGGCAGGTCCAGCGGCTCGCCGTCGATGGTGCCGTGCACCCAGGCGGACACCAGGTCGTCCCGCGGGTCGGCCCGGCGGGCCGCCGCGAGCTCGCAGAAGGCCGCGACGAATTCCGCGACCGCCTCCGCCGACCCGGCCGGCTGGCGCGGGTCGTCGTTGCGGAAACCGGCCGAGCTCATCGTCAGTTCCGACCACTCCCGGCACTTGGGCCAGAGCGCCGGATCGAATCCGAGCAGCTCGCCGATGACCATCGCCGGCAGCGGGGCGGCGAGAGCCTCGACCACGTCGACGGTCCCCTTCTCGGCCGCCGCCGCGACCAGCCCGCGGGCGAGGACGCGGATCCGGTCCTCGTGCCGGCGGACCGCGCGCGGGGAGAACCGCCGGGAGACCAGCTTGCGCTGCTGCTGGTGGCGCGGGTCGTCCCGGTTGATCATCGACGCGGTCATCTCGATGAGCGGCCGGCTGCCGCGGGCCGAGCTGTACCGGGCGGGGTCGCGCTCGATCGCCAGCACGTCCCGGTGCCGGGACACCGCCCAGATCTCGTTGACCGGATCCCAGTAGACGGGCGCCGCGTCCCGCAGCCACTGGTAGGCGGGGTACGGGTCGCCGGCGTACAGGACCGGGTCGAGAACGTTGAGCTGCGCGCCGACGGTAGCGGTCATGGATGCGGGCTCCGCTGCGGGATGTCTATCCGGCGATTTTTGCCGATCTTAGGACACCGGGCCGGGCCCGGCTAGCGGCAGATTCTCAGCCAGTTTCGCTGGGCGCGGGCGCGGCCGGCCCCGGTGTCCGCGGTGCTGGCGGCGGTGTCCCGGCCCGCCGCCCTCGGTGCCCGCGGCCGGACGGCGCCGGCGAAGACCGCCGTCAGGCCGGTGATCACGACAAGCGTGCCCAGTGCGGACGGCAGGCCGACCGCTTCGGCCAGCCCGCCGATGAGGGCCGGCCCGGCGAGCATGCCCAGGTATCCGGTCGAGGTGACCAGCGCCAGGTTCGGGCCCGGCGTCCCGATCCGGGCCGCGGCGGTGAAGACGCTGGGCACGATCACGGACAAGCCGACGCCGAGCAGCGCGAAGCCGGCCAGTCCCGCGCCCACCCGCCCGGCGAGCAGGGCGGCCAGGAAGCTCACCGACGCGATCCCGGCGCAGCCGCGCACCAGCCGCGCCGGGCCGACCCGGTCGGTGAGCCGGTCGCCCGCCAGCCGGCCGGCCACCATGGCGACGGAGAAGACGGTGTACCCGACCGCCGCGAGACCGGGCGCAGCGCCGAGCGAGCTGTGCAGGTACACGGCGCTCCAGTCGCTGGCGGCCCCTTCGGCGAGGAAGCTGCCGAACGCGATCAGCGCCAGGCACGCGAGCGGCCACGACCAGGCCGGCCACCGGCTCTGGCGCTGGTGCGGAATCCCAGATCCCGCGTGCCCGGCCGGGCGCGACGCGAACAACTGCGCGCACGCGATGCCGATGCCGAGAATGAGTGCCGACGCGATCGTGAAGTTGGCCCGCGCGGACAGCGCCGTGGCCGCCGCGACCGCCCCGGCTCCGGCGCCCGCGAGACCGCCGACGCTGTAGGCCGCGTGGAAGCTGGACATCGTGGTGCGGCCGAGGTGCTCCTGCACGGCGGCGGCCTCGGTGTTCATCGCGACGTCCATCGTGCCGATGCCCGCGCCCCAGCCCGCCAGCACCGCGAACAGCTGCCAGGCCGACCCGGCGAACGTGGTCAGCGGCAGCATCACGCTGATCGCCAGCACGCCGATCTGGACCAGCCGCCGCGGCGAGACGCTGGCCAGCAGCGCGCCCGTGACCGGCATCGTCAGCATCGAGCCGATCGCCGGACCGAGCAGGACAAGCCCGAGCGTCCCGGCCGACAGGTGCAGCCCGGCCTTGATCGCGGGGATGCGCGCCGCCCACGTGCCCGTGGTCGCGCCGAGCGCGAAGAAGACCGCGACGACGGCGGCCCGCGGCGCGACGGTGCGGCCGGGCGGATCGAGGCGCGCTTCAGGCACGGGTCACCGCGAGGCCGTCCGCCTCCAGTTCGGCCGTTGCTTCGGGCGCTGCGTCCGTGACCAGGCACTCGACCGCGTCCAGCCCGCAGACGTGGCCGAACGTGACGACGCCGAGCTTGGACTCGTCCGCGATCACGACGGTCCGGCGGGCGGATCGCACCGCGGCCCGCTGCACCCTGGCGTCGGCCGGCAGGTGGGTCGTGACGCCATCCCGGCCGTCGATGCCGCAGCAGCCGAGCACGAACGTGTCGAACCGCAGCCGCTCGAACGCGACCTCGGCCAGGTCGCCGGTCACCGACAGCTCGCCGGGCCGGACCTCGCCGCCGGCCGCGATCAGCCGCACGGCGGGATCGTCGGCCAGCTCCAGCTGGGCGCGCAGGCCCAGGGACAGCACGGTGACGGACCGGCCGCGCAGCGCGCGCGCTACCTCCAGCGCCGTCGTTCCGCCGCCCAGGATCACCGTCTCGCCGTCTTCGATTAGCCCGGCCGCAGCCCGGCCGATCCGCTGCTTGGCGTCGGTCCCGGCTAGCGCGCGCAGCGCGTACGGCGGCTCGTCCATGCGCAGCAGCACCCGGACGGCCCCGCCGTGCACCCGCCGGACGGCGCCGTCGCGGGACAGCGCGTCCAGGTCGCGCCGGATGGTCATCTCCGAGCAGCCGAGGTCCTCAGCTAGCCGCCGGACCTGGATCTCGCCGTCCCGCTGCATCGCCTCGATCACGGCCTGGCGTCGTTCCCGCACATCCACGCCGTCAGTTCTAACACATTCGGTGTTCGTTCGAACAGTCCGCGCGGGCGCCAATAGCCGCGCTACATCGCGCGTGAGGTCTCAGCCTGAGGTCGGCAGGTGCCACCGGAAGGGCTCGATGAGCTCGCTCACCGAGTCCGGGCCCCAGGAGCCCGGCGCGTACGGCTCGACCGGCGGCGGGTTCTGCAGCAGCGGCTCGGAGATCTCCCACAGCCGCTCGATGCCGGCCGATGAGGTGAACAGCGACTGGTCGCCGACCATCGCGTCCAGGATCAGCCGCTCGTAGCCCTCCAGCGCGTTCGCGGACGCGAACGAGTCGGAGTACTTGAACACCATGCTCGCGTCGCTCAGCGTCATCTCCGCGCCCGGCTCCTTGGCCAGGAACTTGGTCGAGATCGAGCCCGGGTCGGCGAAGTCGATGACGATCTCGTTCCGGCGGCCGTGCTGGACGCTCTTGCGGCGCGCCGTGAACATCCGCAGCGGCGGCTCGTGGAAGCCGAGGGTGATCACCTGGCGGCCGGCCGCCAGTGCCTTGCCGGAGCGCAGGAAGAACGGCACCCCGTGCCAGCGCCAGTTGTCGACGTCGGCGCGCACGGCGACCATCGTCTCGGTCTGCGAGTCGGCCGCGACCCCGTCTTCTTTGCGGTAGCCCTCGTACTGACCGCGCACGACGTGCTTGACGTCGATCGGCTTGAGCGCGTCGAAGACCTTCTTCTTCTCGGCTCGCAACTGGTCGGCGGACAGCGCGGTCGGCGGCTCCATGGCCACGAACGCGAGCACCTGGAACAGGTGCGTCACGACCATGTCCCGGTAGGCGCCGGTCTTGTCATAGAACTCGGCCCGGCCGGCGATCGTCAGCGTCTCCGGCACGTCGATCTCGACGTACCGGATGTGCTGCCGGTTCCACACGGGCTCGAACAAGCCGTTGGCGAACCGGAAGGCCAGGATGTTGTCGACGGACTCCTTGCCGAGGAAGTGGTCGATCCGGAAGATCTGCGACTCGTCGAAGACCGCTTGGACGGCCTTGTTGAGCTCGCGCGCGGACTCCAGGTCGGACCCGAACGGCTTCTCGATGATCACCCTGGACCTATCGGTGGCCAGCCCGGACTCACCGAGCAGTCCGACGACCGAGGCGAAAGCCGCGGGCGGTATGGCCAGGTGGAACAGCCGTCGCGGGGAGCCGCCGATCTCTTTCTCCGCCTGCTTGATCGCCTCGACGAGCGGGGCGTAGTCGTCGGTGTCGGACGTGGCGAACGACAGGTGCTTGGAGAATTCTGCCCACGGCTCGCCGACTGGCTTGCTGATGCAGAAGTCCTGGCAGGCCTGCTTCGCGTGCGCCTGGAATTCCTCGTTGCTGATCGCGTACTTGGCCGGCGAGGTGCCGATGATGCGGAACTTGTGCGGCAGCAGCCCGGCCACGGCGAGGTGGAACAGGCCCGGCAGCAGCTTGCGCTTGGCCAGGTCACCGGTCGCGCCGAACAAGACGATGACGTGGTCGCCGGGGTGCTGCGACATGCCGTGCAAGTGCTCGGTCGTCATGGTGAGGTCCTCCAGGGTCGGAACACAGCCGGCTCAGGCCTGCCCGGCCGCCGCCGCGTCGGCGAGCACGAGAGAGCGGGTCGCAAGTACCCGGCCGGCGGGGATCGACTCGTCGCCGGCCAGCAGCTTGGCCAGCGCGTCCCGCTTGTCGTCGCCCGCGATCAGCCACATGATCTGGTCGGCTCTGGTCAGCGCCGGGTAGGTGAGCGTCATCCGCTGGTGGCCCTGGTACGGCTGGGTCACCGCGACTAGCGCGTCGGTGACGTCCAGCACCGGATCGCCGGGGACGAGCGAGGCGGTGTGCCCGTCCGGGCCCAGGCCGAGGTGCATCAGGTCGAATCGCTGCGGCAGCACGGTGGCGTAGGCCGCGGCCGCTTCGGCCAGGTCGGCGTCGGTGACCGGCATCGGGTGCACGCGCGCGGGCGCGGCCTTGATGCTCGCCTGCAGGTTCGTCAGGTTGCGGTCCGGGTCGCCGTCCGGGCGCGACCCGCTCATCTACCTGGAACAGCTCGGTGTCCGCCCACGGCATGTCCTCGCCGCCGAGCTCGCCGAACATCGCCCATGGCGTCTTGCCGCCGCTGACGGCGAAGGTGAACCGGCCGCGCTCGGCCACCGCGGCGCGGGCGAGCCCGGCGACGAGTACCGCCGCTCGCCTGGCCACCGCGGCGGCGTCGGGCGATACCTCCAGCTCGTGCTCCACGTGCTCAGGCCTTCTTTTCCGCGTGCCCGCCGAATTCCGAGCGCATCGCGGACAGCACCTTGTCGGTGAAGTCGCCGAGCCCGCGGGACTCGAACCGCTCGTACAGCGCGGCGGTGATGATCGACGCCGGCACACCCTCCTCGACAGCGGCCAGTACCGTCCAGCGGCCCTCGCCGGAGTCGGACACCCGGCCCGCGAAGTTATCCAGGTTGGGATCCTTGGCGAACGCGTCGGCGATCAAGTCGATGAGCCAGGAACCGATCACCGAGCCCCGGCGCCAGACCTCGGCCACGTCGGCGACGTTGATGTCGTACTGGTAGGCCTCCGGGTCGCGCAGCGGTGCGGTCTCCGCGTCGGACTCCTCCTGCTCGTGCAGGCCTGCGTCGGCGTGCTTGATGATGCTCAGCCCCTCGCCGATCGCGGCCATCATGCCGTACTCGATGCCGTTGTGGACCATCTTGACGAAGTGCCCGGCGCCGTTCGGTCCGCAGTGCAGGTAGCCGTGCACGGCGGTGGTGTCTTTCGCGGACCGGCCCGGCGTCGGCTCCGCGCTGCCCTCGCCCGGCGCGATCGTCTTGAAGATCGGGTCCAGGTGCTCCACCGGGCCCTGCTCGCCGCCGATCATCAGGCAGTAGCCGCGGTCCAGGCCCCACACGCCGCCGCTGGTGCCGCAGTCCACGTAGTGGATCCCGGCCGACTTGAGCTGCTTGGCCCGGTCGATGTCGTCGCGGTAGTAGGAGTTGCCGCCGTCGATCACGATGTCGCCCTCGGCCAGCAGCGGGCGCAGCTGGTCGATCGTGGCCTGCACGACGCCGGCCGGCACCATGATCCAGATGGCCCGCGGCTGCTCCAGCTTCGCGACGAAGTCCGCAAGGCTGCTCGCGCCGGTGGCGCCATCGGACTCCAGCTGCTGCACCGCGTCGGCACTGCGGTCGTAGGCGACGCACCGATGGCCGTCGCGCATCAGGCGGCGCACGAGGTTGGCGCCCATCCGGCCGAGCCCGATCATGCCGAGCTGCATCGGCTTGTCAGTTGCCATTGTTCAGCCTTCCGTTGGTTGTCAGCCGCGCTTGAGTGACCGGTACCGGCGGATCAGCGCGTTGGTCGACGAGTCGTGGCTGAGCTCCGGCTCATCCGCGCTCTCCAGCTCCGGCGCGATCTGGTTGGCCAGGGCCTTGCCAAGCTCCACGCCCCACTGGTCGAAGGAGTCAATGTCCCAGATGGCCCCCTGGGTAAACACGCTGTGCTCGTAGAGCGCGACCAGCGTGCCGAGCAGCCGCGGGGTGAGGATCTGTGCCAGCAGCACGTTCGTCGGCCGGTTGCCCTCCATGACCCGGTGCGGCACCACGTGCTCGGCCGTCCCCTCGGCCCGTACCTCCGCCTCGGTCTTGCCGAAGGCCAGCGCCTGCGCCTGGGCGAACACGTTCGAGGACAGGATGTCGTGGTGGTTGCGCAGCGGGTTCAGTGACTGGCCGAATCCGATCAGGTCGACCGGGATCAGCTTGGTGCCCTGATGCAGCAGCTGGTAGAAGCTGTGCTGGCCGTTTGTGCCGGGCTCGCCCCAGTACACCGCGCCGGTCTGGTAGTCGACGTGCTGCCCTTCGAGCGTGACGTGCTTGCCGTTCGACTCCATCGTGAGCTGCTGGAGATAGGCGGGAAACCGCTTCAGGTACTGGTCATATGGCATGACGCCGATTGATTGCGCGTCGAAGAATTCCCCGTACCAGAAGGAAAGCAGTCCGAGGAGTACCGGCACGTTCCGGTCAAGGGGAGTGGTCCGGAAGTGCTCGTCCATGTCGTGGAACCCGGCCAGCAGCTCGGTAAAGTTCTCCGGGCCGATCGCCAGCATGGTGGACAGGCCGATCGCCGAGTCCATCGAGTACCGCCCGCCGACCCAGTCCCAGAAGCCGAACATGTTGGCCGTGTCGATGCCGAACGCCGCGACCTTCTCGGCGTTGGTGGACACGGCGACGAAGTGCTTGGCCACGGCGTCCTCGGTGCCGAGCTGGCCGACTACCCAGTCGCGGGCCGAGGTGGCGTTGGTGAGCGTCTCCAGCGTGCCGAACGTTTTCGACGACACGATGAACAGCGTCTCGTCGGCCTGCAGGTCCCTGGTCGCCTCGACGAAGTCGGTGGAGTCGACGTTTGAGACGAAGCGGAACGTCAGGTCGCGGGCCGAGTAGTGGCGCAGCGCCTCGTACGCCATCACCGGGCCGAGGTCGGAGCCGCCGATGCCGATGTTGACCACGTTGCGGATGCGCTTGCCGGTGTGCCCGGTCCACTGACCGCTGCGGACCCGGTTGGCGAAGTCGGTCATCCGGTCGAGCACGTCATGCACCTCGCGTACGACGTCCGTCCCATCCACGACCAGCGACGCGCTGGCTGGCATCCGCAGCGCGACATGCAGGACCGCGCGGTCTTCCGACACGTTGATGTGCTCGCCGCGGAACATGGCGTCGCGGTGCTGCGGCACGCCCGATTCTGCCGCCAGGTCGACGAGCAGCCGGATTGTCTCTTCGGTGATCCGGTTCTTGGAATAGTCGAGGTAAAGGCCGGGCGCCTCGGCCGTCAGCCGTGCGCCGCGGCCGGGGTCCGCTGCGAACAGGTCACGCAGGTGACGATCGCCAATCTCCGCGTGATGGCGCCGGAGCGCCTGCCACGCCTTCCGGTCCCGAAGCGGCACGGCCATGTGTCGTCTCCCTCATAGGTAGGCCGGTCCTATCCCAGCACGGCAGTCTGGCGGGTCGGCGCGCGGCCCGCCGGGGCCAAGTTCCCCGCTTGATGCTCCCAGCTGAAGGGGATACTCCCACGGTTGATTTGCTAGTTGATGAACCACCAGTTGACGGGGGGCGTGGTAACGGGCATGGACACAGCGAGAGGCTCGGGTGCGGGCATGCGGCTGCTGCTGCGGATCGCCGGAGCAGGGCTGCTAATTGCCACTGCGGCCATTCACCTGGACCTATATCTCACCGGATACCGAACAATTCCGACTATCGGCTGGCTTTTCCTGCTGCAGGTCATCACCGGATTCGGGCTCGGCTTGCTCGTGCTGGCGACCGGGGACCGGCTGATCGCGGCGGCGGGCGCCCTGTTCGCGGCGTCGACGCTGGGCGGGTATCTGATTTCCGTGCAATTCGGGCTGTTCGGCTTCAAGGAGGTCCGGACCACGGCCGGGATATGGGCCGGCATCTTCGAGGTGCTCGCGTTCATCGCGCTCGCGGTGCTGGCGGCCCTGCCCGGCAAGAGCGTGCTGCTGCGGACCGGGGCGGCTGGCGCCGGAGGAGGGCGCCAGCTGCCCCGGCAGGCCGAGCTCACCCGGTACGGCCTGCCCGCGACGGGCGTCGTCGCCGTGGTCGCGGCGGTGCTACTCGGCGTGGTGCTGGCCGGGGCCGGCGGTTCGGCCTCGAGCGGGACAACGCCGGTAGCGGCCGGCGGTGCGACGCTCAGCACCCAGACGATCGGCGGGGTCAAGGTGCTGACGAACTCGAAGGGCCTAACCCTGTACACCTTCGCGCCGGACAAGGCGGGCAAGTCGACCTGCTACGGGACCTGCGCGCAGTACTGGCCGCCGGTGGCCGGCCCAGCGCACGCTCCGGCCGGGGTCACCGGCACGCTCGGAACGACTCAGCGGACCGGCGGCGGCGTGCAGGTGACCTACAACGGCCGGCCGCTCTACACCTACGTCGGCGATAGCGGCCCTGGTCAGGCGCACGGCAACAACCTGAACCTGAACGGTGGCCTGTGGCACGAGGTGGTCGTCAGCCACTAGCCGACGAGGCTCCCCAAAAGATCTTGGACACTTTGCGTTCTGCCAGAACGCAAAGTGTCCAAGATCTTTGGCTTGATCAGCGGTAATTGACGAACTGGACGGCGAAGTCGAACTCCTTGCCCTTGATCAGGCCCTGCACGGTCTGGAGTTCGTCCTTCTTCTTGGAGAACACCCGCAGTTCGTCGCCCTGGACCTGGGCCCGGACGCCCTTGGGCCCTTCGTCCCGGATGATCTTGGAGATCTTCTTGGCGTCGTCCTGGGTGATGCCCTCCTTGAGCCCGACGTGGAGGCGGTACTCCTTGCCGGAGAGCTTGGGGTCATCGGCGTCCAGGACCTTGAGCGAGACGGCGCGCTTGACGAGCTTGTCCTTGAACACGTCGAGCACCGCCTTAGCGCGCTCCTCACTGTTCGCCTTGATCTCGACTGCCTGATCGCCGGACCAGGAGATGGAGGCGCCGACGCCGCGAAAGTCGAACCTGGTGCCGATCTCCTTGGCCGCCTGGTTCAGGGCGTTGTCCACTTCCTGATGGTTGATCTTGGACACGATGTCGAATGAGGATTCAGATGCCACGAGCCCAGGTTATCGCCGGTGCCGGTCATCCGGCGGTCATGGCGCGGCAGTCGGTATGGCGGGGTCGTGCCAGGCGGTGCTGAAGAACGGGCGCTCTTCCGCTATCCTTCACAGTGCCCGTTCTGTGGGACGGCGCCAAGGCAGGTTGCCCGAGTGGCCAAAGGGAGCGGTCTGTAAAACCGTCGGCTCAGCCTACGTTGGTTCGAACCCAACACCTGCCACCATGTTGATCTCTCAACACATCGAGGACACCGCGAACCTGCGTTAGGTCGGCGGTGTTTTCGTATTCCTGGCGCCGGCCGGCCGGCCGGTGGCCTGGTAGGCGCGGTCGGGGTTGAGGGTGAGCTGGCGGAGGAGAGCTCGCCGGTGATTGCGTGGGTGATCCGGATGTTCAGGTCCTGGACGAGCAGCTGGACGAGTTGCCCGGCGGCGTCCAGCAGGGCCTGCAGGTCGGCGAGGGTGGCGGGCCGGGGTCCTGGGCGGCCAGCCATTTCATCAGGGTCTGCCAGAACCGCTCCGCCTAGCTTGCGTCTGGGGGTGGTTCGGCTTCCCGTTCTTCCGCCGGACGCCCAGGCGGCGCAGCTCGTGCTCGAGGCCGTTTCGGCCGCCCTTCCCGCCGGCCAGCCGGGTGGTGAACACCATTCCGTTGAATATCGGTCCAGGTTGCGGCTGGCGCGCCATGGGCTCCGCCGCACCGCGACCGCCCGCCAGACCGCAATCGACGACCTCATCCGCGACGCCGGACTCGCCGCATAACCAACACCCAGCTGCAACTTGGCTCAATCAAACCGACCTCTTCGGACCTAGCCGGGCTAGCCGGGCTAGCCGGCGATCGGATGCCTCCCCGCCGGACCGGACGGAAATTGCTTGCCGCCGCGAGGCGTCGTTGCCGACTTTGCGGTCTTTGCCCCTTTCGAAGTCTTCGGGGCTTTAGCGCTCTTCGCGGGTTTCGAAGTCCCGTGGGCCGTCGGAGCCACCGCCGGCGCTGAGGCCGTCGCTCGCGGTGAAGCCTCGCCAGCCAGCCCAGCTGTCGATCCTTCTGCGTGCTCGTGCTCGCCCGCCTGCACATTCTGGGTGTAGTTCTCGGCAGCCTTGACGAGCTCGGCGACGCCTTCCTCGATTGCAGCGGCCAGCACGGCTATGTCCGGGGTAGTGGTGTAGTCGCTGGTGATGCCGAAGGTGACCTGGCCGCAGTAGGTGAAGATAGAGATCCCGGTGCGCAGCGTAGTGGCGATGGGGACGTACGGGATGATTTCGACCAGCCGGCGGCCAAGCCCGTACAGCGGCTGCTGCGGCCCGGGGACGTTCGTGGTGACCGTGACGATCTCGCGCTGCGGAAGGCTGAAAGCGAGCCGGACGAACATCGACGCCAGGGCGAACGGCGCGTAGCGGCCGCAGGGAAACGATTGCCTCGCCGGCCTTAGCTTCGTTACTCTCTTTCAGGGCCGCCATCTGCGTCCTGATCGCGGCAAGGCGCTCCGACCGGATCGGCGATATCGACTGGAAGGTTAGCCACAAGGGCTGACACCCGGTTCTCGTAAATGCTCTCCTCGCCCTCGCTGCGAAGCGACACGGGAACCAGCGACGGGATCATGGACGGTGTCGGCTCTTCCCCGCGGGCCAGCAGCAGTGCGCGGAAGCCGCTGCTGATCGCGGCCAGGAAGACGTCGTTAACGGTGCCGCCAAGAATGTTCTTGATCATTTTTACGTCGGCGAGCGATGCCCTGGCCCACATGTACCGGCGCTGCCGGCCGATCGGACCACTCAGCGACGACCTGGCCGCCGGCGGCAGTGCCTGAGCCAGGCGCTCGACGCCACGCAACGTTTGGGTCGCCTGCCGGACGGCAGCCTGCGGGTTCGCCAGCGCGCGCTGGATCACGCCGCCATCTTGCAGTAGAAGCAGCGTCGAGCCCAGGGCCGCCCTCGCGGCCAGCTCAAGCCCTGTTGGCTCAGGCGGCACGGGCCGTTCCTGCACGTCGGGCAGCGGTGGTGGCTCAGGGGAAGCATCGAAGATCACGCGGTAGAGGTCAGTGGCCGACACGCCATCAACCATGCAATGGTGCACCTTGGATATCAGCGCCCACCGGCCCTGGTCGAGCCCCTCGACCAGCCAGTACTCCCACAGCGGGTAGTCACGGTCCAGGCGCTGCGTCATGACCCGCGCCATCAGCCGGCGAAGCTGCTGGTCACCGCCGGGCGCCGGCAGGGCGGTCTGCCGGACGTGGTAGCGGAGGTCGAAATTCGGGTCATCAACCCAAACTGGCGGGCCCAGATTGAACGGCACCTTGCGGAGCTTCCTGCGGTAGATCGGCACCAGCGGCAAGCGCCGGCGAATCGCCGCAAGGAACTCCTCGTACGAAGGTGCGGGTCCGTCGAAAACTGCGATCGAGGCAATCGCGAACGAAGCGTTCCGGTCCTGGTCCTCCGCGTCAATGAAGGACGCATCCAACGAGTTCAGCACCTCCATGACCCAACCTCCATGACACCACATCGAAATTTCGGTCGACCGCCGCAACGCACCGGCTGTCGCCATTTCGGGGTTATCGTAGGCACGGCTCAGCCGCGCCCGGTATGGCCGATGGTCCCGACCTGGGAGACTTTCGGCTCCGCGGGACCTTCGGCCCTGCTGCCATGCGGCCGGCGGGCGCACCATGGACTTTCGCGTGCTCGCGGACGGGGTGAGGGCGATGGGTGGATCCACTGGTTCGCAGGACTATGACGTGCTGGTAATCGGCTCGGGCTTCGGTGGCTCGGTGACTGCTCTACGGCTCGCTGAGAAGGGCTACCGAGTGGGCGTGCTGGAGGCAGGGCGCAGGTTTGAGGACGCTGACTTCCCCAGCACCTCCTGGGATGTCCGCCGGTTCCTGTGGGCGCCGAAGTTCGGCTGCTTGGGTATCCAGCGGATCCATGTGTTGCGGAATGTGATCATCCTGGCTGGCGCGGGAGTTGGCGGCGGGTCGCTGGTATACGCGAACACGCTGTATCGACCGACGTCGGACGCCTTTTACGGTGATCGCCAGTGGGCACACATCACCGACTGGCGGGCTGAGCTGGCGCCGTATTACGACCAGGCAGAGCGCATGCTGGGTGTGATCCAGAACCCGACGATGACGCCGGCAGATGAGGTCATGCAGGCGGTAGCCGCCGAGATGGGGGTAGGCGCCACGTTCAGCATGGCGCCGGTAGGGGTGTTCTTCGGCCGGGAAGGCCAAAAGGAGCCCGGTGTCGAGGCCGCCGACCCGTTCTTCGGGGGTGCGGGCCCCAGCCGCCGAGGCTGCCTGGAGGTCGGGGAGTGCATGACTGGCTGCCGGCACAACGCAAAGAACACGCTGGTAAAGAACTACTTGTACCTGGCCGAGAAGGCCGGCGCGACAGTGCATTCCGAGACCACGGCGGTCGCGGTGCGCCCGCTGGACGATCTCGGGTACGAGGTGCGCGCAGTGCGTACTGGCACCTGGCGAGCCGCGCGGACAGCACGCTCATTCACAGCCGGACAGGTGGTGTTCGCGGCCGGGACATGGGGCACGCAGCAGCTGCTGCACAGGATGAAGGCTTCCGGCTCGCTGCCGGAGACCTCCGCGATGCTAGGCGTTTTGACCCGCACGAACTCCGAGGCTCTCGGCGGCGCCCTGACGAAAATGCGCGACCGGAAGGAACAGGACTTCACCCAGCGGAGTGGCCATCACTTCGTCGATCCACCCGGACGAGTACACCCACATCGAACCTGTCCGTTACGGCAAGGGCTCGAACGCGATGGGACTGCTCAGCACGATTATGACCGACGGGGGAGGGCAGGTCCCCCGCTGGCTGAAGTGGCTTGCGCAGGCGACGCGTCACCCAGGGCAGCTTGCGTCGCTCTACGCCGGACTCGGCCACTGGTCCGAGCGTGCCGTGATCGGGCTTACGATGCAGACGCTCGACAACTCGATCACGGTTTACCCGAAACGCACTCGGCTCGGCCGGGTCAAGCTTGCTTCGAGGCAAGGGCACGGCGTTCCGAGCCCGACGTGGATTCCCGTCGCCAACGACGCGATGCGCCGGGTCGCTGCCCGACTCGGCGGCTTCCCCCTCAACAGCGTCGGCGAGATGGTCAATATCCCGATGACGGCGCACTTGCTCGGCGGCTGCGTCATCGGCGACTCACCGGAGAGCGGCGTAGTCGACCCCTATCATCGCGTCTACGGGCATCCCGGGCTGCACATCGCAGATGGCTCTGCCGTCTCGGCGAACTTGGGCGTCAACCCGGCACTGACGATCACGGCCCAGGCCGAGCGGGCGATGGCGCTGTGGCCGAACAAAGGCCAACCGGACCCCCGGCCTCCACTGGGCAGCTCCTACCAGCGCGTGGCGCCCACGGCGCCGCAGAGCCCAGCCGTGTCGCCGTCGGCGCCCGCAGCGCTCAGGCTGCCGATAGTGAGATCCGTTAGCCCACCGTCCTCACCGAAACCGCCATAGAACAGTCGCGGGCTGAAGTGCATCGGGTCGCGCTCATAGAGGTGATACGTCCATGCCACGAGGCAGCCGCTTGATCACGACTGGAGCGCCTGGGCTCAGCAGGTGCGGCTCGTCGCGGACGGTGACTTCTAGCGGGTCGCCATCGTCAACGACGTAGCGCTCCTCGTCGTGGGTGAGCTGAACCCGGATCTGCCGGTCGCAGAAGCGCAGTGAGAAGGCTAGTTCGTTCCAGCGCTGCGGGAGCCTGGGCGCGAAGGACAGGTGGCCGTCAAAGTCCCGGACGCCGCCAAACCCGAATACCAGAGATGACCATACGCCCGCGGCAGAGGCGATGTGGACTCCGTCCGAGGCGTTTCCCGCGACGTCGGCCAGATCCATGAGCAGCGCGTAGTCGAAGTACTCGAGAGCCTGGCGCTCTTCGCCTATCTCTGCGGCGATGATGCTCTGCACGCACGCCGACAGGGACGAATCGCCGGTAGTGATGGGATCGTAGTACTCGAAGTTCCGGCGCTTTTGTTCCGCGGAGAACTCGTCGCCAAGCAGGAACATCGCGAGCACGATGTCGGCCTGCTTGAGCACCTGATGCCGGTAGATCACCAGCGGATGGTAGTGCAACAGCAGCGGGAACTTGTCGCGAGGCGTGCTGTTAAGGTCCCACAGTTCTCGGCTGAGGAACGCGTCATCCTGGGGGTGAATGCCGCGCTCCTGGTCGAATGGCACGTGCATGGCTGCCGCCGCGCGCTCCCACGACTCCACGTCGCCGGGCTGCAGCGTCACTGCGCGGACGAGCGCGGCGTAGTCAGCCGGTCGCTGGTCACGCAGCTCGCGCACGGTGGAGGCGGCGAATTTGAGGTTCAGCCGTGCCATGAGGTTGGTGAAAGTGTTGTCGTTGACCACGGTGGTGTACTCGTCGGGTCCGGTCACGCCGTGAATGTGGAACCGGCCGTCGGTGTCGTAGAAGCCGAGGTCCTCCCAGAGTCGGGCGGTCTCGACGAGAACCTCAGCGCCGATCTCGGCGAGCACGCGTGCGTCGCCGCATACGGCGCTGTAGCGCCTGATCGCATATGCGATATCGGCGTTGATGTGGTACTGGGCGGTGCCCTGCTGGAAATTGGGCGACGCCTCCTCGCCGTTGATAGTCCGCCAGGGGAAGAGCGCGCCACGCTGATTCAACTCGCGCGCCCGGTCCCGCGCGCGATCGAGCATGCTGTGGCGGAAACGCAGGAGGTTACGGGCGATTCTCGGTTGGGTGTAGGACAAGAATGGCAGCACGTAGATCTCGACGTCCCAGAAGTAGTGCCCCTCGTAGGCATGCCCGGTCAGCCCCTTCGCGGGAACGCCGCTGCCCTCGGCTCGCCATGTCGCCTGCGCGATCTGGTAGAGGTTCCACCGGATCGCCTGCTGCTGCCGCACAGGATTGAGCGGGGCCTGAACGCGCACGTCGGCGCGGTCCCAGAACCGGTCGAGATTCTCGCGCTGGCTTGTGACGAGCGCGTTGAATCCGTCGCGGACCGTACGGTCCAGCGTGCGGCGGCACCGGGCGACGAGCTCGGGCGCGGGAGCGTGTCGGGACGACTGGTAGGTCGCGTACTTGGTGATCCGGATCGGCACACCGGGCAACGCGTCCGCCGTGACGGTGATCTCGGCCAGATCATCGTGGAGAGAACCCACCGCGCGGAACGAGCAGTCGGTTTCGATGACGTGATCGACTCCGACGCCGAGCGTCATCAGGCTGCTGGTTGTCTGGTAGCCGAGCAGGATGCGTTGCTCGGCCAACTCGACGGCCTGCGCGTTGAGCACGCGGTGCGGCAGCACCGTCGCGAGGCGGGGATCGCGCGGCCGGTGCCAGGGTAGTGTTGTCCGGGGAGTCGGCTGTCCTGGCGGTTGAGAACCAGGGACGAGATGGCGACTGGCGCCGGCCCGTCGAGCAGCGTCACCTCGTACGTAATCGCGAGCAGATGGCGGTGCTCGAGCGAGACCATCCGGCACGAGCGGACCCGCACGTGCTTCCCTGCAGCGGTGGCCCACACGAGGTCACGCGTTAGCGTCCCGGCGCGCATGTCGAGGACCCGCGCATAGCTGAGTAGGTTCGCAGTCTGCACGAGCAGCGGCTCGTCATCCACGTAGAGCTGCAGTATTGTCGCGTCGGGCACGTTCACGATCGTCTGGCCCTTGCGTGCCAGCGCGGCAGCCTCTTCCGCGTGCACGATCGGCCACGTCTCGTGAAAGCCGTTGACGAACGTTCCAGGGGAAAACGCCGGACGCCCCTCCTCGAAGCTGCCGCGGACGCCGACGAAACCGTTGCCGAGCGAAAAGACAGTTTCTGCGCGAGCGGCAAAGTCGTCCGAGTATCGCGCCTCGGTGACGCACCACTCGTCAGGCGGATACATCTGCTCTGGCGGCAAGACGATCTCGCGCTTAAGCATGATTCGACGGTAATCCGGCGCGCGAGATAGTAACAGAGAACGCCGATCACGTTTTTGCCGGTGATCCTCTGGCTCGCTCCATAACGACGCCAGGATGAGCGGGCGCGCGTCGGATGCCGTGCAAGTGTTCCGGGACCAATGGCTCTTAAATTCAGCGGGCGAGCGATACAGCATGGGTGTCTAGGGCGGGCCGGTCCAGCTCGCCATAACTGGCAGGCGGGCGACAGTGATGGCTGGAATGTCGGCAAGCTGGACGGTGGATGACCTCGGCCCGGCGAAGGTTGTCTTCCTGCGCCTCCCTGCGGGGGTGAACGCGGTCGTTGTCATCGACAACGTCGCGCTGGGCCCGGCGATTGGCGGCGTGCGGATGAGGCCCGGTGTCACAGCCACCGAGGTAGCACGGCTAGCGCGTGCCATGACAGTCAAGAACGCTGTGGTGGGGCTGCCGCATGGTGGCGGGAAGTCCGGCATAGCGGCACCGCCGGACTTGGCACCGGCCGATCACGAGCGGGTGATCCGTTCTTTTGCCCGGGCGATCGAGCAGCTCACGGATTACATTCCGGGGCCGGACATGGGTACGACAGAGACCTCGATGGCTTACGTGCACGACGAGATCTGCCGGGCGGTGGGCCTGCCCAGTGTGCTCGGGGGAATACCGCTGGATGAGCTCGGTGCGACCGGATTCGGCCTGGCGGTATGCGCCGAAGTCTTAGCCGAAGCCAAGGCGCTTGATCTTGGCGGGGCACGCGTCGTCGTCCAAGGTTTTGGCGCGGTCGGCAGCAACGCCGCGCGCGCAATCGGCGAGCGCGGCGCCACCGTGATCGCCGTCTCGGACATCCTAGGTGCCACTTGGAACCCGGACGGGCTCGATATCGCGGCCGTCGCGGCGTACAAGCAGGCCACGGGCTCGGTCACCGGATTCGCCGGCGGTACGATCTGTGCCACGAGATGACATCCTCGGCTTCGACTGCGACATCCTCGTTCCCGCCGCGCAGCCCGACGTCGTGACAACGGACAATGCCGGCAAGATCAACGCCCGGGTGATCCTTGAAGGAGCCAACATTCCCGTTACCCGCGAGGCCGAGGCCGAACTGGCCGAGCGCGGCGTGCTCTGCGTCCCTGACGTGGTGGCGAACGCAGGCGGTGTCATCTGTGCAGCGGCCGAGTTCCGCGGGGCCGGCCACATCGAGGCATTCGCTGAAATCGAGGAGAAGATCCGTGAAGCAACGAGCGAACTGCTGGACCGCACCGGCCGCGGCTCGCTGACTCCGCGCGCGGCGGCTGAACAGATGGCGGAGGCACGGCTGAGCAGGGCAGTTGCCCTGCGCCGAAGGTTCTGACGTGCTGACGTCGTGGCTCGCGCGTGCTGAGTGCAAGCTGCCCGGCGGAGTCGGGTGGCTAACGGATGGCCGAGCGCCGCCACGCGGAGGGCATGCGTTATACCAAGCGCCGCATGGACTTCCTGCTCAACCGCTGGACCCTCAAGCTGGCCGTGAGCCGTGTGCTCGGCTGGCCCGACGATGACGCCGTGCTGGCGCGGATAGAAGGACGCACGGCCCGCGACGGCGCACCCGAGCTTTTCGTTGGCGGGCAGCCTGCTGCCCGCGGCATCTCGCTTACTGACCGGGCAGGCTGCGCTGCCTGCCTGGTTGCGGACGGGCCTGCCGCGATCGGATGCGATCTGGAACTCGTGGAAGCGCGCAGCGACGCGTTCGTGCATGACTACCTGACGGAGTCCGAGCGCGATCTGGTCGCAGCCGCTGGCCCGGCTCGCGACGTCGCCGCCAACCTCATCTGGTCAGCCAAGGAGAGCGCGCTGAAAGTGCTCCGCACCGGCCTGCGCCGGGATACCAGGTCGGTCGAGGTGACCGTGGAAGACCTGACGCCACCGGAGCGGGCCTGGTCTCCGCTCCAGGTCCGTGCCGTCGAGGGCCTCACTTTCGGCGGCTGGTGGCGGCGGAGCGGATCGTTCGTGCTTACCGCATGCGCATCCGGACAACTCCTGCCGCCGGCGGCGCTGGAGGGAATCTCGCCGCTGGACGAGCTGTCTCCCTCGCATACCTGGCTGCACCGGCCGCTGGCATAGCTTTGCCGCCATTGCCCTAGCTGGTATGTCGCTGCGGAGTGCGGCCGCGCCGGGCGCTAGTGCAGGCGGTCGCTCTGGTGTCGGCGCGAGCCGCCGCTCAAGCGCTTCGATGATGAATGGACGCAGCTCAGCGGCCGGGATGATGTCATCGACCGAACCCACCCGCCTGGCCCGCTGGACGTCGTGAATGCTGTCGAACTCATCGGCGACTTGCTTGAGCTTCTCGGCCCGAACTACCTGAGTGAGGACGGTCAGCTCATGCCGCAGGTCTGCGCGGGCGTCGGCCAGACCAGCTGCGAGCTTCTCGCGCCCGGTCACGATTCGCGGATCATTGTCAGTCCTGGCGCTAACCTCGCGCGCAAAGACCACCGCGGCGGCTGGTCCGCCGCCGATCACCGACGCGTAAGAGCCGGCCACCGCAGCAGTCACCATGCCGTCGTGCAGTCGCTTGGAAAACACTACGAAGGCGCCGCCGTGGTAGCGCGAAACCACCACGAAGATTATCGGGCCCCGGAAGTTAGTCACCGCGCGGCCGATCTCCGCGCCATACTCCAGTTGCCACTTGCGCATGCTCTCCGGTGAGCCGTCGAATCCGCTGAGGTTCGCCAGGACTACCAGGGGGCGGTTGCCGCTCGCGGCGTTCACGGCGCGGGCGATCTTGCGCGAGGACTGCGGGAAGAGCGTGCCGGATGTCCACGATGGCGGACCGTCGGCCGGGACGAATCCGGTGCGGGGAAGGGTCTGTGATTCGAGGCCGATGAGGCAGACCGGGAACCCGCCGACGTGCGCTTCCCAGACGATGGCGTTCTCGGCGTCGCGCCACCTCATCCAGCGCTCGAACGGCTCATGATCAGTGTCGGTGACGGCGCGCATTACTGATCGCATGTCGAAAGGCTTCTTGCGCTCGCCATTCAGCTCGGCGGAGAAGATATCCCCGATGCGCTGAAAATCCGACCCGGCAACGGTCTCGTGCGGCGACAGGCATACGTCCCGGTCAAATGGGTCGCTGGTGGGCGCCCGCCTCGGGCAGTCCTCACCCGGGACGATGTACGTGTGCTCGTAGTGCCGGAGCAACAGGGCGCATGCGTCGGCCAGGGTGGGGGCCCAGTACTGTCCTTGTCCGTTCGGGCCCATGATCCGGTCGAATCCGCCGATCCCGAAGTTGTCCTCGGCCGACACTCCGCCCGAGTAGTCCAGTGAGCTCTTGCCCGTCAGCACCATCGCGCTGTTCGGCGTCATCACGAGGATTCCGCGCGTATGCATGAGCATGGTGGCCTCGGCGTTCCAGTAGGGCTGCGCACCAACGTTGATCCCGGTGACCACGACGTTGATCTCACCGCCTGACTGCGTGAACTCGATCAGGCGCCGCAGCACCGCGGCTATCCAGTCCATGTTCTCGGTACCGCTGTCCCAGGCGATGCGGGCGCCCGAGGAGAGCGCGAACCACTCGACGGGAACCCTCATCCGACGGGCAAGTGCCAGCGCCCCGAGAATGCGGCGGCATTCCGGCTCGGCGAGGTTTCCCAGGCCCGAGGTCGGGTCGCCGAGAATTGCTACGCGACACATGCCCTCAGGTACCAGCGGGGTGTAGTTACTGATCACCCCGACCACGATGCCGGCGACGTTGCGGCCGTAGGGCCGGTCGACCGGCATTAGCTCGTCGCTGCTGTCGTCGAGGTCGTACTCGGTGAACGCGCCAGCAGGGAAGTCGGCGGGCGCGTTCAGCGGTGGAGTGAGCGTCCGGATGAGCTCATACGGATAGGGAAACCCGAGGCGCTGCGATCGCAGCAGCTTCTGCTTGTACTCAGTCAGTGGCCTGATTGGCCGGTCGGCAACTGGCCGGACTCGTACGCTGACCGCGCTGTCGGCGACGTTCTCTACGTCGAGGACAGCGTCATGGCCTTCCCCGGTGGCCGCATCCACCGTCCGGATCCTCACCGTGATCTTCTCAATGCCAAGGCCCGCGGCCATCGGTGCCAGCCTGTGGGCCACGCCACGCCAGGTCCCTTGTGCGATGTCCCAGGTCGGGCGCACGTAGAGGATGATCCGGTTGGTCAGCGGCCGCTGCTTCTGGGGCCGGCGGCTGAGCGCGTGACGGATGTCGGCAAGCGCCTGAGCAAGAACTCCCTCCAACTGCGGGAAGCCGATTGCCCGGCCGCCCGAGTCTCTGGCGGCGGTGAGGTCGCGAATCTCGGCGATTGCGATCAGGCGCTCGTCCTTCGGGTTCTCGCGGGCGACCGCGTGGAACAGGTAGATGTCCTCGGCGCTGGACATCCGCTGGAGAGTGAAGTTTGATAGCCGCCACAGCTCGAGACGCTCGGCGATCATGGGATGCAAATTGCGGTAGAGCGGGTCCTCGGTGAACCCCGCATCGTCCTGGCGGAAGGTGAAGTGCAGGGTGCGCAGGTGCTCCTCGGGCTCTGCCTCCGGATCGGGGCCGCTCTCAGTGGTGACCGTGATGTCGAGACGGTGCAGCATATGACCGAAGTCAGTTCGCTGAAGCAAAGAGGCCAGCTCGGCGGCCATCTGCTCGGCATCCATCCACTCGCCGCTCCGCCAGGACTCGATATCCAGGACGACATGCTGGTCCGGGGGCAGGGTGGCGAGAAACGCCCGCAGCTCAGTGGCGAATCCGGCAAGGTCCGCGATGGACACATACCCGGTGACCAACTGCACGTCCCGCCCATCCTCGGTGTAGTTGGCGAGGCAGATCAGGTGCGGGCCGAATGCGTGGCATCTCATCTGAGCAAGCTCGTGGATCCGGTAGTACCGGAGGGTCCGTGCCTGTAGCAGCCGTATCCTCGTGGTGGCATCCGCGTCGCGGTACCTTTCCCGCAGCAGCGCGCGCATTGGCTGCGGGCACCACATGAGGCGATCGGTGAGCTGGCGGAGACGTTCTCCGGAGGGATGTGCGGCGAGTTCGTCGATGCACCGCTCCATCTCCGCATGCACTTGGTGGCGCTGGCGCCCTAGCGTCGGCGCATCGACGTAGCTGCGGCGCACCTCAAGTGCCAGGTCGCAGACTTCATGATGACGTCCCTGCGTTGCGGCGACGAGACGGTCGAGGACCGCGAGCCGCTCGTCGGTCATCAGAGCCACCAGCGCGTCGCGCCGGTGCAGCCACTGGTCCAGGAGCGCCATGATGACCGGCGCGGTGACGTGGACTCGCGCAAGAGACCGGTACATGCGCAGCAGCGCGTGCTCAAGTTCCGGCGTGCGCCGCAGCGACGTGACGCCGTAGCGCGCCAGCGCCCGGCGCAGCGGGCTGAGGAAGCGCGCCGGCAGCGCGCTGCGCTCTGGATCGAGAACGGCCAGGTAGGTGAACAGGTAGTCCTCGGCGCTGTGGGCGTGCTCATCCTCGGCCTCGTCCGGCTCACGCCGTGCCAGCGTGGCGATGTCGGCGAATATGTCGAGAAGTTCTTGCTGCTGGCCGACTAGGCCCGGGTCGGCCGGGCCGGCAGCTGTATTCATCGCCTCCTGCCTGATGCTCAGCGCCCGCGCGGCATCCTGGTCGACGTCATAGCCGAGCAAGTAGCCGCGAAGAGTAGCAGGATCGCCATGGCCGTCGGGGTTGTGTCCGTCCGCGCCGAAACCGGTTGCCAGTGCAGCCAGATCGAACCGCTGCCCGGCCGTGGCATGACGGTCCGGCTGATCCGGTGGCAGCAGCTGCACCAATGACGCGCCGGCCTCCACCTGTGTGTTGACGCGGGCGAGCACGGCGTGGACCGTACCTGGAAGAGGAGCCGTGATGGAGGTCTCCATTTTCATGCTCTCGACCACGATGAGCGGATCGCCGGCCCTGACCGTATCGCCAGGGGCGACGAGGACCTGGACAACGAACGCGGGGGCCGGGGCGCGGACGTGACCTCCGTCGTCGCGGGTGATGACGTGGGGTATGCCGCCTACTTCAATGATGATCCTCGGCCCTTGTACATCGGCGACGACACGAAGGCGCTGCCCGAGGCAGGTCACGGCGCGCTCGTAGCGGCTGAGGCGCTGGACATTCACGTCTATGACACCCTCGCCGGTGTCGACTCGGTAGTCACCGCGCTCTAGGCAGTAAACGTGCATTCGGTAGGTGTTGCCGCGCAGGCTCAGCTCGACCGCGTGCCCAACCTTGTCCGGCAATTCCGGCCGCCCGCGAGCCGCGGCCGCAAAGAAGTTGGCCTGGACGGCGGCCTGATCCACGTCGGCCGCCTCGATGGCCGCCGCCAGCAGCGCAACGGGGTTCTGCTGCGGAAGATGCTGCCCGGCGGCGGTAAGCCGGTCGAGCCATTGGTTGTCGTAGCTGCCCGCACGCATCTCAGACCGGTCAACCAGGGCGAGCAGGAAGGCCTTGTTGGTGGTCCCGCCGTCAACGACGACGACCGATTGCGCAAGGGCGCGGTGCAGCCTGCTCAGTGCCTCGGGCCGGTCCTGGCCCAACGCGACGACTTTGGCGATCATCGAGTCGAACTCGGGCGCGATCTCGTCGCCCTCCGCGAGGCCGGCGTCGACGCGGATACCCGGGCCGCACGGCGCCCGCAGCGCGGACACCCGGCCAGGTGCCGGGGCGAAAGCGTGCTCTGGGTCCTCGGCGTTGAGGCGAGCTTCGATGGCGTGCCCGCGGATCAGCGGCGGGCTCCCCTCCAGCCGCCCACCTTGCGCGATGTGGAGCTGCAGTTTGACCAGATCGAGTCCGGTGGTCAGTTCGGTGACCGGGTGCTCGACCTGGAGCCGGGTGTTGACCTCCATGAACAGGGATTTCCGGGTCGCCGGATCGACGAGGAACTCGACCGTGCCGGTGCTCTTATAGCCCGCCGCGGCGCATAGCCGGACAGCCGCGTCGCGCAGCGCATTCTCTGCGGACTTGTCGAGCAGGGTGCAGGCCGACTCCTCGATGACCTTCTGGTTGCGCCGCTGAACGCTGCAGTCGCGGACGCCGACCGCCCACACCGCGCCATGGCCATCGGCCACCACCTGAACTTCCACGTGGCGCGCGGCATCCTGCCTGCGCTCGATGAAGACAGTGCGGTCACCGAACGCGTGGTCCGCCTCGGCCTGGGCGGTAGCGAACGCGTCGCGCATGCGATCGGCGGATTCCACCGCTCTGATGCCCCGGCCTCCCCCTCCAGCAGCTGCCTTCACAAGTACCGGATAGCCCAGCATTCCCGCGGCGAGCAGCGCGCTGTCGGCGTCATGGACGGGACCTCCGCTCCATGGCACGACGGGGACACCGACGCTCTCAGCAAGCCGCTTGGCATTCACCTTGTCGCCGAGGAGCCGGATGGTCTCACTGGACGGGCCGACGAAGGTGATACCCGCGCGCTCGCAGCGTTGGGCGAATTCGGCCGACTCGGCGACAAAGCCCCAGCCCACCCAGACAGCGTCGGCGCGCGCCTCTGCAAGCGCTGTCATCAGCCGGTCGAGATCGAGGTAGGTGCTCTTGCGGCGGCCGTCAGGGTCGGCGAAGGTCGCCGGGCCGAGCAGCACGGCCTCGCTGGCTTCCCGGACGAACCACGCTGCTGAGTCCGGCTGCGTGTACAGGGCGATCGTGGCGATAGGGTCGCTGGAGTCCGAGTTGAGCTCCGCGACCGCGGCGATGCAGCGCATCGCCGCTTCTCCGCGGTTGACAATGGCGAGTCTGCGAATGGTGGTCACGCCGGCTCCCGTAGCCGCGAGTAACTCACGTCAGCCCCGCATAGCTGCACGTATCGGGCGCTGGAGCTCGTCCGCAATCGCACCGGGCAGCGCCATGGAACGGTACCCGTCGATGCGGACGAGCACGTCGCCGGCCGAGTCCACGACGCGGCAGTCGAAACTGCCGTCGCTCACCGGATGAACGAGAGCGAGCAGGGGCCCGTTGCCACGTGGCTTGTGCAATGTCCGGATCAGGTCGGCATGCCAGGGCAGCGCCAGCCGCCCCGCCTGGCCGATGTCCCACAGACCGACCGTCTGGAAGCACAGCTCGGCCAGCAGTGGCTCGGTCGTCGTCGGATCTCCCGATGGCAGGTGGTCGGGGGGCAGGTGCTCGGCTAGTCGGCCGACGACGTGACCGTTGCAGCGCCACGCCTCGTCGAGCACCTGGTAGGCGGGGCCATGGGGGAACACGCGGTAAATGTCGGCATGGCCGACACGCGCGGCAGTAGCACTGGTGGGGGAGTCATCAATCTCCGGGCGCAGCGCCTGCGTAGTGAGCCGGACGCTGCCGGTGAAATGCGTTGTCCAGCGCGGTGCCTCGTCCCCCTTGATCATCCTGCTGCAGAGCCATCGCGCAGTCCGCCACGAGGTCGGAGCCATCCCTGCGGACCACCGCCCGAACCGTCACCGTCCGCGGCTCATCGCGGTAGAACTTCACTGGCGCCATGAAGTCCATTCGCTCAACGCCCGCCACGTTCAGGTCCGGAGCTGCGAGGCTCGCGACTGCGGCGAAGGCCTCGGCGCCCATGACCCCGGGGAGCACCGTGATGGATTCGATCTTGTGATCATGCAGGAACGGCTGTGCTAGCTGGGTCCAGTGTCGTCTCGACCGTCAGCCCTGAGTAGACGCCCATGCAGGTAACGGATCCGGCCATCGGTCTGGCCCCGGTCCTGACGGCGGCGATGTCGAGGCCGCCGGCGGGGTCAAGCTCGCGCAGCATCATGCCGAGCTCTCCAGCGACGACGACCTCACCGCGGAACGGGCCAGCTGTCAGCTCCCGCCTAATCCAGGCGATTCCTGCCTCGGGAGGCAGCATCTCTATCCCGGCCATCTCCATGATCTTCGGGATGGATCCGCGCGTGGCCATGCCGAGGCCGGCCCACGCGGTCCAGTCGAGGACGATCCCGCGGGTGCCCGGCCGGGTCCGGCGGAAGCTCGACGTGATCTTGCACAGCAGATCGTTAGCCGCGCTGTAGTCGGTCTGGCCGGCATTGCCGAACCGGGCTGCCACCGAGCTGAAAGCCACGGTCGCGCCGATCGGCAGGTCGCCGGCCGCATGCAGGAGGTTGAACCAGCCATCGCTCTTCACATCGAATACGAGGTCATATTCGCGGCGGTCCTTGTCGGCGATCCCGCGGCTGATCTCGATCCCGGCCGCGTGCAGCAGTACGTCGATGCGCCCGTGCCGTTCGCTGATGTCCGTGACAACCCGTGCGACTGCCTCGGCGTCGGTCAGGTCTAGTGCGTGGTAATGAGCTTCGCCCCCTGCCGCGCGTACGGCTTGTATCGCGGTGAGCGCGGACTGGAGCCGCTCGTAGCGGGAGAGCTCACGCTCGACCAGCACGGGCGTTGGCCGTTGTCCGCCTGCCTTGAGCCGCTCGCTGATCGTTGCTTTGAACGCATCCCGGTCGGTTGCGAACTGAACCAGATCCACGTCGGCAGGATCAGGCTCAGGACTCAGATCGAGCAGGTGGAAGGTGCCGCCGCTGGCGGCAGCCAGGTCTGCGACGATCGCTGACACGATGCTGCCGGCCGCCCCGGTGACGACGAACACGCTCTCGCTCCAAGGGTTAGCCCGCCAGCTCCGTCGCCGAACGCGACCTCGCGCAGGCCCACGGTCCAACGGCGGCCGTCTGCCCGGCCGACCTCTACTGCTCCCGGGTCACGCCGGGTCTCCTCGATGAGCGCGTCAGCGAGCGACGCGGTCTTCCTGCTGACGGGGAAGTCCACGGCCTTGACGAGTACTTCAGCCCGCTCACGGTGGTAGGCCTTGGTGAAGCCGGTCACGGCACCGCCGAGAGGTGCAATGGCGCCCGTTTCGTCATAGCCGTGGTAGCCACCGAGGCGGGTGGCCGAGACCAGGAACGTGCCCCGAGGTCCGAGCTGACCCTCGCGATCCAGGCGCCGCACCACCGAATGCAGGTTCTTCACCCGGCTGGCCAATGCATCGCGCCAGCCGGCCAGGTCGAGTTCCTCAATGGGCGGCTCGGCATCAAGCGCCGCAAGCCAGTACAGGCCGTGCACAGGACCGTCCGCGAGCCACGTCCCCATCCGCGCGTCGATTGCGTCGGCTGCGGATCCGGCTTCCAGGACAAGAGCGGTCACGCCAAGCGCACCAAGGCGCCTGACGAGCGCGGCCGCGACGCCACCCTTGTCTGCCATCACGATGACGCGTTTGGTGTCGTCCAGGGTCACGCCGGTGAGGGAGCACCACTCGATCGGAGGCCGCAGCACCGGAATCGGAATCCGGCGCGGCAGCGCTTCGGCTGCGGCGATGTCTCCTGTGAACGCGGGCGTGCTCCGAAACGCCGGCGGTGCCTCCTGGGCCGTCGGGGAGTTGTGGCCAGCCGGGCCGCTGCGAGCTGTGCCCGGTCGCGGGCGAAGCCGATGACGTGGGCGAGGGTGGGGAAGTCGCGCAGCCTGAGGTTCTCATCGCGCGGGATGCCGAACCGTTCCCGCACGGCCGCGAACACCTCGGCCTGCTTGACGGTGTCGACGCCGAGGTCGGCTTCGAGGTCAAGATCGAGGTCGAGCAGCTCGGCCGGGTAGCCGGTCATCTCGCTGACGATCTGCACGATCTGACTGGTGACCGCGTCAGCGGCTGGCTCGGCTGGTGCTTGCGCGGCCGGCTCTGCCGGGACTTCGGCGCGGCGGCCGCCCGGTGCCACCGTCGCGGCATGCTGCGCGGCGGTGGCGGGTTGTGTCACCTGTCCGCGTCGCGGGCGAAGCCGATGACGTGGGCGAGGGTGGGGAAGTCGCGCAGCCTGAGGTTCTCATCGCGCGGGATGCCGAACCGTTCCCGCACGGCCGCGAACACCTCGGCCTGCTTGACGGTGTCGACGCCGAGGTCGGCTTCGAGGTCAAGATCGAGGTCGAGCAGCTCGGCCGGGTAGCCGGTCATCTCGCTGACGATCTGCACGATCTGACTGGTGACGGCGTCAGCGGCTGGCTCGGCTGCGGCGGCGGCGGCCGGCTCGCCCGGTGTCACCGGTGGCAGGCTGCCCGTGCGCTCCGGAGCCGAGCCGTTCGGTGCGTCGGTCACCTGCCCGCTCACGGACGAAGCCGATGACGTGGGCGAGGGTGGGGAAGTCGCGCAGCCTGAGGTTCTCATCGCGCGGGATGCCGAACCGTTCCCGCACGGCCGCGAACACCTCGGCCTGCTTGACGGTATCGACGCCAAGGTCGGCTTCGAGGTCGAGGTCCGGCTCCAGCAGGTCTCGTGAATAACCGGTCAGGCCCTCAACGATGTCGAGCACGGTTTGCTCGACCAGGTCTGCCGGAGACACTGCGGGCACACTCAGAGCAGGCGCCGGAACTGCTGGCGCCGGCGGTGCTGCCTGCGCCATGGTCGGCACTGGTTCTGCCGCGGGTGCCCGGCCGTTCGCCACCTGGCCGTTCGCCGCGGCGACAACCGCGACGTCGGTAGCTGCGGTAGCAGGTGATTGCGCGGCTGCGGGCACTACCGCGGGATCGGCAGGGGCCGCGGGTACCTGGACAGGACCATCATCGGTGACGCGCAGGCGGTGCTGCACGACCTCAAGCCGAGCATCCGGACGACCACTCACCCGCGCCAGCCACGAGCGCCATGTCACGTCGTCGACCACGCGATAGGCGAAGCCCAGGTCGGTCGGCGCCTGACGCCGGCCATCGGCTGGCGCGGTCCAGCGCAGCAGCATCATCGCTATCTGCGAGCCGAAGCCCGCGGCGAGACGAAGCGCATAGGTGACGGGATAGGCACCGCCGCGCGACAGGTTCAGCTGGCCCAGCTCAGGATCGATCTCGCGGAAATTTGCGACCGGCGGGACGATGCCGGTTTCAAGGGCCTTGACGGCCACGACCTCCTCGATGCCCGCGCCCATAGCGTGACCGGTGAAGCCCTTTGTGTTCGTGATGACGACCGAGTCGGCGGCTGAACCGAAAACCCGCCGCAATGCGTTGATCTCAGCCGCCGCGCTGCCGCCCCGTGCGGGGGTGTATGTCTCATGAGAGACGAACACCGTCTGGCCCGCGATCGCGAGGCGGTCGATGCCCCGCCGCTCGGCCTGCCGGATGAGATTCTCCATAACCTGGCCGATGTGCTCGACGTCGAGCCGGGTGCCGTGGAACGCGCTGTTGGCGGCCACCACAGCGAGCACCTCGCAGATCGGGCGGATGCCGCGCTCCCGTGCCGCCGCCGCGGACTCGACGACCAGCGCTGCGGCACCAGATCCGATAATCATCCCGTGCCGACGCCGATCGAATGGCAGCGCCGCGTCCTCCACGACGTCGTCGGTCGCCGCCGCGCCGCTAGCCAGGAAACCCGACCCAGTCCAGGGCAGCAACGCGTCGGAGGCTGCGCTGTCCGCCGACACGACGATCACCCGGCGGCAGCGGCCAGCGCGGATCCAGTCCTCGGCGACCGATACCGCCACGGCTGTGCTGGCGCAGGCCGAGTTCACCTGAGTGTTAGGGCCACGAGCGCCGATTAGCTCGGCGAACTGCGAGTGCCCCATCGCCAGCACCCTGAACAGGAAGCGGCGGTCGAATGCGAACGGATGGGTCTCCAGTTCGTGCCGCAGCCCGGCGATGCGCCGGTCCACCTCGGCGGCCGCTTGGTCCGCCGTGTTCATCCGGGCGCGCACATCCGTGAGCGTCGCCAGCTCGCGTCCGGCGCGAACGGTCCTCCTGGTAACAGTTGATATCGTGCGCGAACGACTCGTAGCCAGGGAACGCCGAGGCGAAAACCACGCCCGTGTCGTCTCGCAATTCATCGGGCAGGCCCCAGGGGCCGGGCAGCTGAGTCCCCAGCGTGGTGGTGTGGTAATGCCGGACTAGCGGGATGCCCGCGTCGCGCAGTGCGTCGATGCCGGCGCCGATCGCGAGCCGGGTGCAGGAATCGAGCGCAGCATCGCGGTCGGGATCGAGGCCGAACTCCTCAACCGCATCGAGAGGGCCGAAACGGCCCGCCAGCTTGATGACGTCGTCCTCGCCCTTGATCATGTCGAAGACCGGGCCGCCGCGGTCGCTCTTTACCAGCCGGGTGATGTGCTTGTCGACCATCTCACGGCGTATCTGGCGTGGTATCACATCGATGAACTGCTGGCCGGACAGGATTCGGGCGACGTTCTCATCGTCGAAGACGTGCCCCACGCCGGGCAGACCGAGCGCGGCCCCGGTAATGACGACCGGCTCCACGGGTTCAGACGGGTACCGCGACAATGCAGGTGCCGCGTCCACGGCGGGCAACGGTCCGTCAGCGTCGGCGAGGATGTGACGGCTCCGCTCGAGCAAGTCCGCCAGCAGGTGGCCGAGTTCGGAATAACGATCAGGAGCCACCACTGCCTCGGCGGCAGGGGGTGCGGGGAGGTTCGGAACGGCACGGGCCGCCTCCGGCCTGGCGGCAGCGGTCGCGGCTGGTGTCGCACCGGGATAGCCGAAGCCGGCCGCGTACAGACCGCAGAGGGCGGCGTTGAACGAAGACAGGTCCCCGTTCTTAGGATGGTTGGTGAACAGGGTGACGACATCGTCGTGCTTTGCGCCGAGCACGTCCTCGGCGAATCCAGCCAGCGCACGCTTCGGGCCGACCTCGACGAACACGCGGGCACCGGCCTCGTAGAGGGTGTTGAGGCCCTTCACGAACTGGACCGGAGAGGCGACCTGCCGGCCCAGAACGTCGAGCATTCGTCCTTCCGCGTCCGGGCCCTCTGCCAGGTAGAACTCCCCGTCGACGTTGGCCACGATCGGCAGCGTGGGAGCGTGCAGATGCAGCCGTGCCAGCGTCCGCCGGAGCGGCTCGCTGACCGGTGCCACGATGGATGTGTGGAACGCGTGGCTGACCGGAATGCGCACGGCCGTCAGGCCCGCCTCCTGGAACGCCAGCATCGCCCGCTCGACGGCCGCAGTGGCGCCGCCGATGACGGCCTGATGAGTGCTGTTTACGTTAGCGACCACCACGTAGCCGTCGACCGAGGCCACGATCCGCTCGATCTCCTCCAGCGGGGCCGTGACGGCAGCCATCGCTCCGCGGTCGGCGATCTCCAGGCTGGCCATCTCGCGGCCGCGCGCGCTGACTGCCTCGAGCGCCGCGGCGAAGGACAAGGCGCCTGCTGTCACTAGCGCTCCGTATTCACCGAGGCTGTGACCCATCACCATGTCGGGCTCGATGCCATAGGCGCGCATTAGCCGGGTGAGGGCAATGTCGGCGGTCAGCACGGCGGGCTGGGTGATCTCGGTCCGCATCAACTGCTGCTCGAGCTCCGCGACCGCTGACGGGTCATTGCGGTCTACGAATATGTAGTCGGTGAGCGGCCTGCCGAGCAACGGTGTCATCACGCGGTCGGCCTCGGCGAACGTCTGCGCCACAATCGGCTCTCTCGCGCGCAGCTCTTCGAGCATGTTGGCGTACTGCGAGCCCTGGCCCGTATAGAGGAAGGCGACCTTGGGCGCAGGGCCGTGGCCAACGAAGATGCCGCGCGCGCGCAACATCTTCCGCATCGCGGCGGTCCCGCTGGTCAGCGCCTGCACGGCCATCGCCGCTTTGTCCGCGAGCTCGGCAGCGCCGTCGTAATCGATGGCGGCCCGGACGCTGGCCCCGACCAGGGCCGGATCCGGCGGCTGCGGTGGCGGAGCCTCGCCGAGGGCAGCCCGTCCACGCACATGTGCTAGTTGCGCGGCCACGTCCGCATACGTTTCACCGCCCACCACGAGGGCGCCACGCAGCGGGGCCTTGACCCCTTCACTCGCCGGCGTGCCTGCGTCCGCTGCGGCCGGGCCGCCGGAGCCCTCAGTCGAGCCAGGGCGAGGATAGGCGGATGCGAGCACCGGAATCCCGGCGCCAACAGTGGCGTGCAGGTCAGCGCGTGCTGACATCTGCCGCCCTGTTTCGTCGAGCCGGCCAGGTATGTACTCCTCCAGCACGGCGTGGAAGTTGGTGCCGCCGAAGCCGAACGCGCTGACACCGCCCCGCCGCACTCCCGATGGCGGCATCCGCCACTCGCGAAGCTCTGTGTTCACCCGGAATGGCGAGGCCGGCCAGTCGACGTTCGGGTTAGGGTCGCGGAAGTTCAGGCTTGGCGGCAGTACCTTCTCATGTAGCGCCATGGTCATTTTGAACAATCCGGCCGCGCCCGCGGCGCTCTTCAGATGGCCTACGTTCGACTTCACCGAGCCGAGCGCGATCGAGCCGGGGACGACGTCGGCCCCGCCGAAGACGGCATTGAGGCTTTCGAGCTCGGAGGCGTCACCGACGCGAGTTGACGTGCCATGTGCCTCGACTGCGGACGCGGTTGAGGGCTCGACCCCGGCGTTGCGCCAGGCACGCTCGATCGCCAGGCGCTGCCCGGCCGGATTAGGGGCCGTGATCCCCTTGCCCTTCCCGTCGCTCGATCCCGCGATGCCAAGCAGGACCGCATAGATGCGGTCGCCGTCGCGCTCGGCGTCGGCGAGCCGCTTCAGGACGAACAGCGCCGCGCCCTCAGCCATCACGAAACCGTCTGCGCCTGCATCGAACGGACGTGTCCCCGTCGCGGAGAGCGCTCCGATCTTGCAGAATTTCACGAATGCGGCGACATTCATATTGCGGTCCACACCGCCGGCAATCGCGGCATCGAATTGCCCGTCGACGAGCCCCTCTGCGGCGGCGTTGACGGCGGCCAGGGCGGAGGCACACGCCGCGTCGGTGGTGAAGCTGGGCCCGTGGAAGTTGAAGAGGTTGGCGATCCGGCCTGCCAGGATGCTCGCCAGCTCGCCCGGCATCGTGTCCTCGTTGATCTCGGGGAACTGGCTCCCGAACGACCGCGAGGTCTCGGCGGTGATCAGCTCGCGGATGTCGGCGGGCAGCCCTGCGAACGCTGGTGACCTGGCGAGCTCTCTGGTGAATTCGGGAAGCTGGATGCGGAGGTTGCTCGCGTAATGCTTTTCGCCGCCGATCGCGTTGCCGATCACTACGGCGACCCGCGCCGGGTCGACCTTCCAGGTCGGCCAGCCCGCGTCCAGGAGTGCCGTGCGGGCCGCCGAGACTGCCCATTTCTGGCTGTCATCCATCTGGTCGCCGACCTTCGGCGGAATCGGTAGCCGCCAGGCGATCGGATCCCACGGGAATTCGCCGACCCACCCGCCGATGCGCGAGTAGGTCTTGTCGGGTGCCCGCGGGTCAGGGTCGTAGTACAGATCCGGGTCCCACCGGTCCTTTGGGACATCGGTGATGCTGTAGCGGCCTTCGGTGAGGTTGTGCCAGAACACCTCCGCATTAGGTGCCTGCGGCATGATGGCCCCCATACCGACGATGGCGACCGGCTGCGGCTGGCGTGGAGCGGGCTTGCTTGCAGAGCTCATGACGATCGATTCTGTGTCGGGGGCGGCGATCTGGGTGGCCCGTAGAGGGCGTCAGCGACGCTGTCCATGTCGGCTAGCAGTCCGGCCTGGGCGGCGCGTATGGCGTCCAGGCGCAGGCCGGTTTCGAAGCCCGCCGTGTCGGCGCCCTGGCTGGCGCCGATCACCCAGCGCAGCCCTTCATGGGCCACTTTGTATGCGGCATTCCGTGCGAACACCCGGCTCATTGCCGCGAGGGCAGCCGGGTCGAACCGGTGGTCGGCCTTGGCCGGGAGGGCGCCATCGAGGGCCGAAGCGGCGCGTGCAGCGAAGGTGGCGGCGCACTCCGCGTGGGCGATCAGCTCACCGAGCCGAAGTAGCACGTGCTGGCTCCGAGTGAGGCGGCCGACGCGGCAGGCTTCGAGCACGCCGGCGAGTGCCTCGCTGGCCAGTGCCGCCGTTCCGGCGCCAACGTCGGCGCGGCGCGCGTGCAGCGCGCGGAGCTCGGCTGCGATCTCGTTGTAGTAGTGCCCGGCGGACTTCAGGTGCTGCTGCCAGCGGTCGCGCGCGATCGTCATCTCCATGATCTCGGATGTGCCTTCATAGATCGTGGTGATGCGGACGTCGCGCTTGATCTTCTCGACCAGGTAGTCCCGGGTGTATCCGTAACCGCCATGCGCCTGAATGGCCGCGTCCGCGGCCAGGTTGCCTGCCTCGGTCGCAAGGTACTTGGCGATGGCTCCCTCGGTGTTCAGGGCGCCGTTCTCGCCCTGACCCGCGTCAATCCGCGCGGCCGTGTACTCGATGTAGGAGCGGGCGGCCTCTAGCAGGACAGCATGCGGGACGATGAGCTTGTGCGTGTAACCCTGCTTCTGTGACAGCGGCGCACCGGCCTGGATGCGCGTAGTCGAATAGGCGATGGCGCGGTCGAGCGCCGACCAGCCGCCGCCGAGACCGAAGGCCGCGACCGTAAGGCGCGTGAAGCCGAACACCATCTGTGCCTGCACGAGTCCCTGCCCCTCGACCCCGCCGACGAGGTTCTCCGCAGGCACGAAAGCGCCATCGAGGAACAACGCCGCGGTGTTGGACAGGCGGATGCCGTGCTTGTCCTCGGGCCGGTTCTGGGTGAAGCCATCCGTGCCGCGCTCGAGAACGAACCATGATGGACCGCCCGGGGCCCTGGCCAGGATGGTGTACATGTCGGCGATGCCGCCGTTGCTGATCCACTGCTTGCGGCCGGTCAGCCGGTATCCGATGGTCTGCCCGTCTTCGACCACAGGTGTCGCGGTGGTCTTCAGCGCGCCGAGGTCGCTGCCTGCCTCCGGTTCGGTGGCGCCGTACGCATAGAGGAGTCCGTGCTTGGCGATATCGGCCAGCCACCTGCTCTTCTGTTCTGGGGTCGCGCCCACGAAAATCGGATCGCTGCCCAGAGACGTGGCAAACACGCTCGTGGCCAGACCGAGATCAAGGCGAGCCATCTGCTCGCAGATCCGGTAGACATCGACGGTGTCACAGCCCATCCCGCCGTATTCCTCGGGAATGAACAGCAGGTGCACGCCGAGCTCATCACTGCACATCGCTCGGACCAAATCTTCCGGGCACGCGTCATCGTGGTCGAGCTCTAACTGGCGCTCCTCCGGCATCGCTTTGGTCACGAATTCCTTTATCGTGTCCAGCGTCATTTTGAGGGTCTCGGCGTCGATACCAGTATCGGCGCGCTCTGTCACGGCGGGCGTCAGCACGAAAAATCACTCCTCGGCATCGAACGTATCGCTATCAATCGCAGCCAACAGGGCCATTGGTCCTTCGTATTGGCCTCGGCATTTTCGTGATCTTGGGGGGTTGGCGGCCTGAAGTTGCGGCTGGCCGGCGTTTTCGGCCGCCGATTGTGTCTGGTGGCCCGGCTGTCGGCGGCGGAGAACAACCGCAGCCGCAGCTTGCGTGGTCCCAGCGGCGGGCGGTGCCGGGCAGGGCGAGCATCGCGATCCAGGCCAGCAGCCACGCGCCAGCGCGACGATCTCGCCCGGAGCTGGTTCTGGTCGAAGCCGTGCAGCGGCAGGCTGCACCCGACCGCGACTCAGCTTCCGCAGTTCAGCAGCGACTTCCCGGCAGTATTCGCCGTGCTGGCGCCGGAGCCGGCGAGTCCGAGCCATGACTGCGTTGGCAGTTGCGAGTACCGCGGCTCGCGAAGAGTCCGTTCCGCGCTGCGGAATCCGCCCGCGAAATTGCCGATAGACCCCCGAAAACGATTCACGCCGGGGCGCGAAGATCATTTGACAATACTGTCTTGCCTGGCCGATGGAGCCCCTTACGGAATCAAACCGTAGATCTTCTCCCTTACCATGGGACTCTGGCCGTCTCTATTATCGCAGGCAGCACTCTCAACAGCGAGAGCGCGAGCACGTCCTGGCACTGTAAGTCTCAGACAGCCTGTTACGAGGGAGGAGGCTCATGCGCGAGATCACTTACGCGGTACAAGGATTTCTGACAGTCCGCAGGGACTCCTTGCGCGTGCCTGTGAGCGGGTCGCTAGCAGTCCAGGCTGACCCGGACTCGGGCCTCTTCACGGGCGACCTCGTCCTCGACCAGTCCACGATCAGCCGGATAGTCCTTGGCGCCAGCCTGTACAGCGCTACCGTCCAGATTGTGCCCGACTCTCCCGTCATCGGCAGAGTCGACCACGAGGGCCAGCTCTTCGCGACAGTCACGGTCGACGCGGTCATAGCTGCTGTCCACGTCGCCGGGCGGACGTTGCTCGGTGGCGCCTCATGCCGGACCGCCACTCACGCCGTCGTGCCGTTGCGCTCCAAGCCCGGCTTCCACCTGGAGCAGGGCGGCCGCCTGGCCGGCCGGTACCACCGGCCGCCCTTTACTGGCTGCGGGTGGAGCACTCCGCTTATCAACCTGCTTGTCGCCGGCCCGGGGAACGCCGTTGTCATTGACCTCGTCCCGGCCGCAGGGTGTCCCGCAACGCCTCAAGCGCAGTGAAGCGGGGTGCCCAGCCCAGTTCGCGCTTCGCCCGGGTAGTGTCCATGATCGCCGGATGGCTGGCCGCCTCCACCCACTGCGCGATGGGCGGAAGGAACGGCAGGGCGGCGAACGCCCGGGCCGTGAACTGGGCCGGGCCCACGGGCAGGGGCAGCGGGAGCATGCCGAGTTCACGGGCGATGTCGGCGGCGGTGACGATCCCGTCGGCGGCGATGTTGTAGGCACCGGGCGGTCCGGCCGCGACGACACACCGCAGCAGTGCCTGCCCCGTGTCTTCCTCGTGGACCAGCTGCAGCGGCAGCGCCGGCACCAGCACCGGCAGTGGAATCTGGCCAGCCAGCCTGCCCAGACGGCGGGCCAGCGGAGCCAGCGGCCCGGGCAGCTGGTCCTTCGCGCCCACAGCGTGCGGGCCCACCACGATTGACGGACGCAGCAGGTAAAGGGCTGGTCTGGGCCCTGACCCAGCAGCGGTCTCGTCCCGCAACAGGGTCTCGAGCTCAGCCTTTTCCTGGGCGTAGAACAGCCGGGCGGCGGGCCGCACCGGCCAGTCTTCGGTCATGCCCACAGGGTTATCGGGGTGGAAGCCGTAGGCCGCCACTGAGGACGAATAGACAAAACGGCGGGCCCCGGCCGCGGCCGCGGCACGGAATGCGTTCAGCGTGCCTTCGACGTTGACCGACCGGATCGCCTCACGTGACGCGGCGCCGGTAACCAAGAACGCCAGATGCACCACCACGTCGGCATCGCCGAACGCGGCACGCAGGGCGCCGGGGTCGCGGACATCCCCGCGGTGGTACACCATCTTCGTCCAGCCGTATGCGACCGGGTCGAACGGGCGCCGGGCAATGCCCACGATTCGCGCCACGCGGTCGTCTGCCTGGAGCAGGGGCATCAAGCCGAAGCCGAACGTACCGGTCGGACCGGTTACCGCGACTGTAAGATCCGTCTCTCTGGCAGGCACCGAATCGGCTACCTCCCTGGCCCTAGTTGTCTGGCACAGCATGACACCGTGCCCGCCGGTGCTGCAGGGTCGAAGGTCCTGGCAGCTACTACCAGGAGCGAAAGCTCCTGCCGCTAACCCGGCGTGAGGGGCCGCCTCCGCCGCGCCGTGTGGAGCGAGGGCGGATGCGCGAGCTGGTACCTGGACGCCGATGGCGTAATCGTGCACTATGGCCGGGATTCAGCACGCACTCGGCGCCCGCGCCGCGGCGATTACGTGATCCGCTAACGATCCTGGGCGCCCGCCATCAGGTCCGGGTCATGCGCTTCGCTGTCCGCCCAGACGCGGTCCAGGAACTCGCTGATCTCGGCGGTCAGCCGGGCAGGCCGCAGCCACAGCTCAGCGAACGTGCGGGTGCGGATCAGCCGGGCGTCAGGAAGCTGCCGCGCCAGGTTTCTCGCATCACTGAATGAGTGGATCAGGTCGATCCCGTGTCCCAGCACCAGCGCCGGAACGGTGATCGACCGGCGCTGGTCGGTGGTCGGGGCGATGGGACCGAGCAGAACACCGTGCAGCACGGCGGCGATTTCGTCGGGATCCGACCTGGCCGCACTGATGAACGAGCCGAACGGGCCGAACGGGGATAGCGGCAGGAGAGAGGCGGCCCGGGATACCACTCGCAGCGGGACACGGGCGTAGTGGACGCCGAGCAGGAGCGGCAGGAACACGAGCGCTGCCGCGGGGACGGCCCACTCCAGCACCGGCATTTCGAGAATCAGGCCGCGGACCCTCTCGGGTGCCTGCACGGCGGTTAGCAGGCTCACATTGGTGCCCAGAGAAACACCCCCGAGCACCACCTGATCTACGCCGAGTTCGTCCAGCAGGCACAGCACCTGCCCGGCGTACAGGTCCATCCGGTGGGCTCCCGCATGGCGGGGCTTGTCGCTGCGGCCATGGCCCAGCAAGTCGAGCAGCACGACCCGGTTGCCCTGCGCCGCCAGGGTCCTGGCCAGGCCCCGGCTGAGGTTAGCGTCCAGCAGCAAACCGTGCAGCCACACGATCACCCGGTCGCCCGAGCCGTAGACCTCGTAGCCCAGCTGGTACTGACCGTAGGACAACGAATGCTTGGCACCCTCGGGAGCTTGTTCTGGATTGTGCTCCTTATCCAAGCTCATGGCGGTATCGACAGGTCGGATAGCCGTCTGGGAGTGACGTTCGCCCCTATCGCCAGGCACCCGGAGCCGGAAAACTCTCATCCCTAACGATAACGCCAAGCGCGCGCCGCGATCGGTGCACGAGGGGGACCAATGGCCGGAACCCGCGGCACCCAGGCGAGCCATTGGCTGGCGCTCGAGTCGCGCGATTCTGCTGGCATCTGGGGCTGCCGGATCGAGAGCGTCGGCGTCAAACTGCCCGCAGGGAAGCTGACGACCAAGAATTTGATGAACCAGACCAAGCACCGCACCAAGATCCAGCTCGAGCGGCTGACGGGCATCCATGAGCGTTATGTCGTAGGGCCGGGCGAGAACTCCTTGACCCTGGCCGCCGGGGCGGCGCGCGACTGCCTGGCTCATTCGCAGCATCAGGCGCCCGACATCGAGATGCTGATCAGCACCAGCATCACCCGCTCTACGCCCCGGTCCTGGCAATCCTTCGAGCCCCCGCTCAGCCTGCAGGTCAAGCAGGCGATCGGCGCCACGCAGGCCGTGAACTTCGATCTGTCCAACGCGTGTGCGGGCATGCTGACCGGGGTGTTCGTCCTTCAGGACCTCATCGCCCGAGGCGAGATCAGCTGCGGCATGGTGGTTTCCGGCGAGTACATCTCCCACCTGAGCTGGAACGCGGCGAAGCAGATCCGCTCGCTGTTCAGCAAGCAACTGGCATCGCTCACGCTCGGTGACGCGGGTGCCGCCGTGATCGTGGAACGGGCACCCGTTGGCGGACCGGGCATCGATGTCATCGGCTTCACTACTCTCGCCGAGCACAGCCGCCTGTGCCTCGCATTCCCCAGCACCGCGGGGCCGGGCGCCCAGATGTACACCAAGTCCAGGGAACTGCAGAAGGTGGCCATAGAGGACATGGCGCCGCTGGTCGCCGAGGTGATCGGCGAGGCCGGCATAGCCCTGGATGACATCGACTACCTGATCCCGCATCAGACCTCGGCCAGGGCCATCCGCCAGGGCGCGCAGGAATTCGCCCGGCGCCTCGGGGCCAAGCCGAAGCACATAGTTGTCAACCTGGAGGAGTACGGCAACACGTCCTCGACAACGTTGTTCGTGGCTCTCCACAAGTACCTCGTGGAGCAGCGAATGCACAAGGGAGACAAGGTGATGCTGCTGGCACTCGCCTCCGGCATCGAGATCGTCATCGCGGTTTTTACCGTCGAAAGCCAGGTGGACCACTATGGGCGCACGGATTGTCGCCGCCAGCGCGCTGACTAGCCGCGGGCTGCGCATGCCAACTGCGCGGCGCCTCGCAGATGCGGCCGCCGTTGCCTGCCTTGCGCATGCGGGAAAAGACCCCGGAGATGTCGACATGCTGATCAACGCCGGCGTCTACCGGGAAGACAATATGGGCGAGCCCGCGCTCGCTGCCCTCGTGCAGGAGGACATCGGGGCCAACCGGGGCCAGCCGCCTGTCAATGGACACGGCACGTTCTCGTTCGACCTCATCAATGGCACCTGCGGCGTGATCAGCGCCATCCAGCTTGAGGCTGGCTTGCTGCGTTCCGGCGTCATCCAGCTTGGCGCGATCGTGACGAGCGATGTTCATCCGCAGCTGACAGATCCGCGATCTGCTCCCTTCCGGCCGACGGGCGGCGCCATGCTCCTCGGCTGGGATGACAGCATCGCCGGCTTCAGCGACTTCTACGCGGAGACGTTTCCCGAGTACCAAGATCTGTTCGCCAGCGGGCTCGTGTGGCAGGAGCGACGCGGGCTTCGCGTGCCGCTGCGGGCAGGAGGCAAGAGCCACATGGTCATTGACGAGAAACCTGGTTACCATGCCCGCCTGGCCGATTGCGCTGAGGAGGCAACGCGTCGCTTCCTGCACCGCCTGGGCATGGGCGTGAGCGATATCGACCTGCTAGTCCCGGCCCCTTCCGCCGCAGGATTCCTTGACACCTTGATCGCCAGACTCGGTCTTCCGGGCGACCGGGTCGCCTATGTGCCAGAAGACCTTGAGGCTGCCTACACCACCGGGCCCATCGCCGCCGTGCAGGCGGCCATCAGGTCTGGCCGGCTCGATGAGGCCCGGACCACTCTTGTGCTCGCAGCCGGGGCAGGCATCACTGTGGCCCTCGCCCTGTATCGCCAGACACCGTCCTGACCGTGGCGCGCCGATAGCGCTACCCGTGCGCGGCGCACGGCAGTGTCATGCTCGAAGACCGATGTCAACAGGCTGGTGCCAAGTTCTGATGACCACGCACAATCGTCGGTGCTGACGGGCAGCTCGGCGCCCAAGAACTCGAAGCTGTATGTGGCGTTCGCAGATGGCAAGCGCTATGAGCGGATGCCGCTGCCGTGGGTACGCGAGCTGGACTGGCCGAAGATAGGTGGCGAGATGGGCCGGTGCGCCAGGGCCGCTCGGCTGCCGTCCTATGGTGCTCTCGGGGTTCTGACATTGCCACCAGCGCGCTGTGTTGCCGTGCTGCCACTAGCCGATGCGCGCCGTCGGCGGCTGGCCTGATCATTCGGCTGCGGGTCCGTGTGAGGGCCAGCTAAGGGCCGCGGTCGGCCGGACGCAGCACCTGTACCGCCCCGATGGGCGGGACATCCCAGGCGGAGCGCGCGGCGTGACGTCAATCGTGCTTGCGGATCATCCTCGGCATAGCTTCAGGATCTGCTCTTATGCTGGTAAGACAACCTGTTCTCTGCGTGGAGCAAATGGATCGCGAGCCTGCTGGTGTGCACGGACACCGACCCGCGCCCGGCGGCTACCCGCGGCCCGCGTCGTCCGCGTGCGGCCGTCCTCGCGGTCACGGTTGTCCTGGTCGCGGTGCTCGCCATCCTCACGGTGCTCGCGACCCGCCGCGGCGCGGCCAGTGCCGCCAGTCCCGCCGCAACGCCGAAACCCACGTCGACCGCGAGCCCGTCGGTGTCGGCCATCTATCAGCGAGTCAGGCCGTCGGTGGTCGTCGTCCGTACCAACGACGCGCTCGGCTCCGGTGTGATCGTCGCCGATGACGGCACGATCGTCACCGCGAACCACGTCATCGCCGGCGCCACCAAGATCACGGTCACCTTCTACGACGGCACCACGACGTCGGCGGCCGTCGTCTCGGCCAATCCCAAGGTGGACGTCGCGGTGCTCAGCCCGGCGGCGCTGCCGCAGGTCATCGTGCCGGCGGCCCTCGGCGGTGGTGCCAGCGTCGGGGCGCCGGTAGTCGCGGTCGGCAACCCGCTCGGCCTCGCCGACAGCGTGTCCGCCGGCGTGGTCTCCGGCCTCGACCGGACCGCGCAGACTGCCGAGGGCACCTACTCCGGGCTCATCCAGTTCGATGCGTCGGTCAACCCCGGAAGCTCCGGCGGCCCGCTGCTCGACGCGCGAGGCCTGGTCATCGGCATCGTCGTCTCGATCGCCAACCCGGCCCACGAGGACGCCTTCGCCGGTATCGGGTTCGCGGTGCCCATCGGCTCCGCGCTCGGCGGCAAGGACCGCAAGGGCGGCACGGGACCCGGACCTCAGCTATGACCGCCGAACCACCCGGAGGGGACAGATGAGTACGGCCAGTTCTGCGAACCCGCTCGAGAGCGTGCTGTTCGAGGTCAAGCGCACCATCGTCGGCCAGGACGTGCTGCTGGAACGGATGGCGGTCGCGCTGCTGTCCGGCGGGCATCTGCTCGTGGAGGGAGTGCCGGGCCTGGCCAAGACGCTCGCGGTGAAGTCACTGGCCGCAGCGGTCGGCGGGCAGTTCCAGCGCATCCAGTTCACCCCGGATCTGATGCCCGCCGACCTGACCGGGACGCGCGTCTACCACCAGCACAACGGTGAGTTCGAGACCCAGCTCGGCCCGGTCTTCGCGAATCTGCTGCTGGCCGACGAGATCAACCGCGCTCCGGCCAAGGTACAGAGCGCGCTGCTCGAGGTCATGCAGGAGCACCAGGTCACGATCGGCCGCGAGACCTTCCGGGTGCCCGAGCCGTTCCTGGTCATGGCGACGCAGAACCCGATCGAGTCGGAGGGCACCTACCCGCTGCCGGAGGCGCAGGTCGACCGCTTCATGATGAAGGTCCTCGTGAGCTACCCCAGCTCGCCCGAGGAGCACGCGATTGTCGACCGCGCGCTGCGCCCGGCTGAGCCGATCCGGTCGATGCTGACACCCGAGGACCTGATCAAGATGCAGGAGCGCGTGCAGCAGCTCTACGTCGACCCCGCCATCACCGACTACGCCGTCCGGCTGGTGACCGCGACCCGCCGGCCCTGGCCGGGCTGGACGAGATGAAGCGCTACCTGACCTACGGCGTCAGCCCGCGCGCCTCCATCGCGCTGGTCGTCGGCGGGCGGGCGCTCGCGTTCCTGCGCGGCCGCGACTACGTGCTGCCGTACGACGTCAGCGATCTGGCCGCGGACGTGCTGCGGCACCGCGTCGTGTTGTCGTACGAGGCGCTTGCTGACGACATCAGCGCCGACGACATCATCAGCCGGGTGCTGGATGCCGTGCCCGAACCCGAGGTCGTCCTGCAGAGCCGGTGATCCCATGCGCAGCGTGCCCGAACGTCTCCTGCTCCGCCTGGAATGGCGGGTTGTCCGCCGCCTGGAGGGACGGGTGCAGGGCGGCTTCCGGACCGCGCACCGCGGGCCCGGAATCGACCTGGCTGGCCTGCGCGGCTACGTCGAGGGCGACGACGCGCGCCGCATCGACTGGAAGGTCACCGCCCGGCTGGGTGAGCCGCACCTGCGCATGTTCAACGAGGACCGCGAGCTGACTGCGTGGCTGGTGCTCGATCGCTCGGCGTCCATGGCGGTGGGCGCGGCGGGTCGGGGGAAGCGAGACGTGCTCGACGAGCTGGCCCTCGTCCTGGCTCACCTGTTCAGCCGGGGCGGGAACCGCGTCGGGGCACTGTTCTACGACACCGGGATCGTGCGGGTGGTGCCGCCAGGGACGGGCCGCCGGCACGTCCTGCGCGTCGGCGCCGAACTCGCTCGCACCGCCGACTCCCGCCGCGGCAGCACAACCGACCTTGCCGCCATGCTCGACGCGGTAGCGCGCCTCGCCCGGCGCCGCAGCCTGATCGTCGCCGTGTCCGACTTCATCGGCACTGGCGAGTGGGAACGCTCCCTGCTGCGGCTGACCCCACGGCACGAGATCGTCGCCCTTCGCGTCACCGACGCCGCCGACGACGAATTGCCCGACGCCGGACTGATCGTCGTGGAGGACGCCGAGACCGGGGAGCAGCTCATCGTCGATTCCGGCGACCCGATGCTGCGAGCACGGTTCCAGGCGGGCGTCGGCGAGCGCGCTGCCCGGCTGGACGCTGGCATGCGCCGGGCCGGGGTGCTCCTGCATCGCATCAACACCGCGGACGACCTCGCCGACTCGCTCATCGAGGTCGTCACCCAAACCGATCGCAGGCGCGCATGACATTCGCCTCTCCCGCGCTGCTCGTGGTCGGTCTGCTGGTCGCCGCGGCCCTCGGTTGCGGCGCCGTCGCCGTCTCCCGGCGGCGGGCTGCGGCGCTGGCGGCGGCCGGCGTCGCCGGGCCGGGCCGCGCCCGGCAGGCCGGGGTGTGGCTGACGATCGCGGGCATCGCGGTGCTCGCGATCGCCGTCGCTGGCCCGGCGGCATCGCTCCCGGTACCGCGCGCGGCAGGCACCGTCATCGTGGCCGTGGACGTGTCCAACAGCATGGGCGCCAAGGACGTCGCCCCGAACCGGCTGGCGGTCGCGCAGCGGGCGGCGCGGTCGTTCATCGCGGCGCAGCCGGGCAGCATCGACGTCGGCGTCGTCGCCTTCGAGGAGGGCGCGCTCATCACCGACCGGCCAACCAGTGACCACTCCGAGGCGACGGCGGCGATCGGGCGCCTACGGGTTTCCGGCGGGACCTCGCTGGGCTCGGCCATCATCGCCGCGCTATCCGCGATCACCGGCAAAGCGATCCCCGTCCGACGTGACGGCACTGTTGCCAGCATCGGCTACTGGCCGTCGGCCACGATCGTGATCTTCTCCGACGGCCAGGATGAGGGCCCGGCCAGCGCCACGACCACGGCCACCGCCGCGGCCGAGAAGGCGGGTGTGCGCATCGACACCGTCGGGGTCGGCACCGCCGCGGGGACCACGGTTGACGTTGACGGCTATCACCTGTTCACTGCCCTCGCCCCCGGCGCCCTGAAGTCGATCGCGCGGGCCACCCGCGGCACCTACCACCCCGTCTCGGATGCCAGCGAGCTGGACCACATCGCCTCGACGATCAAGCTCCGGCTCACGGTCACGAGCCAGCGGCTGCCGCTCGCGGGCGCGTTCACTGCCCTGGCCCTGGTGCTTCTCGCGGCCGGCTCCGTTCTCACCGTGGTCCGGTCGGGGCGGGTGATCTGAATGTCGCTGACCTGGCCGTGGGCATTGCTGGCCCTGCTGGCCGTCCCGCTGGTGATCGGAGCTTGGTGGTGGACGCGGCGTCGGCGCCGCCGCGGGGCAGTGCGCGTGACCTCGATCGCACTCGTCCGCGCGGCCCTTCCTGGCCGCAGCCGCCGGCGCCGGATCATCCCCGCGGCGTTGCTGCTGGTCGGGCTGGCCGTGCTCGGCGTCGGGGCCGCGCGCCCGCAGGCAAACGTGCGGGTCCCGTCGTCGTCCGGCACGATCATGCTCGCCCTCGACGTCTCGGGCTCGATGTGCTCCACCGACGTGCGCCCGAACCGCATCACCGCCGCTGAGAACGCGGCCAGCGCCTTCATCAAGTCCGAGGCGGGCGGTCCGCGCATCGGCCTCGTCGCGTTCGCGGGAACGGCCGGGCTCCTCGTGCCCCCGACGACCGATACAGGCTCCCTGCTGCACGCCCTGAGCGGCCTGTCCACCTCGGAGGGGACCGCGATCGGCCAGGGCATCCTGACCTCGCTCGACGCCATCGCGCAGGTCGACTCCTCGGTCGCGTCGACCGGTGCGCACCCCGCTAGTGCCCGCGGCTACGCGCACGACGTGATAGTCGTGCTCACCGACGGCTCGAATAACGCGGGCGTCGACCCGCAGACCGCCGCGCGACAGGCCGCCGCCCGCGGCGTGCGCGTCTTCACGATCGGATTCGGCACCGCTAATCCGGCGTCCTTGGAGTGCACCAGCGCGCAGTTCGGCGGGTTTGGCGGCGGGTTTGGCGGCGGCTTCGCAGGCGGCATCGGCGGGCTCAGCCCGCTCGTCGCCGACTACGGCGCGCTCCAGCAGATCGCGGGCATCACGAGCGGCAGGTTCTACCGTGCGCAGAACGCTGACGAGCTCAAGGCGGCCCTGGGCAACCTCTCCGGCACATTCACGCTGATCCGCGAGCACCTCGACGTCGCCGCCTGGTTCGCCGGGATTGGCGGCCTGTTCGTCGCCGTCGCACTCGCGCTCTCGCTGTGGTGGAACCGGACCCGACGGCCAGCCGGCCGCCCGGCCGGCCAGCAGTCGGCCCCGTGACAAGGGCGCGATCGGGCGGCGCTCAGGCCCGGCGGGCGTGCCGGATGGTCGTTGCGTACCGGGTCAGCCACGTGCGCACCGGCCCGGCGGTGGCGGGCTCGATCGTCAGCCCCGCCGACTCCGAGATGACATCCGCCACTTGCGCGATCGTCTTGCCGTCGGTGTCGACGTGCTGGGCGCACTCGGGTCGGCTCAGCTGCTCCAGCCACTCGCCCAGGACTTCCGTTTCCCACGGCTGGGTCCGCGGTTCCAGGCCGAGGCTGCGGGCGCGCAGTCGTCTCACCACAGTCGCTGGCTCGGCCAGCAAGGCGAAGTGGCGCACGTCGACGCCTTCGGCCCGAAGGCCGCCGATGACGTCCTCGAAGTGGGCAGGCTGCACCAGTGTCGAAGGGACGATCACCGGCCCATCATGCTCGGTCACTGTCATGCCGAGCAGTTCGACAACCGCGTGCCGCCAGGCGGGAATGTCCTGCCAGAAGCGCTGCAGCGTCGTCGGCAGCATGCGGCGCATGCCGTAGCCGACGTGCTCCGGGTCGCAGATCACGCTGCCGGGCAAGCGCCGCCGCAGCTCGCCCGCGACGGCGGTCTTCCCGACCCCGCACGGGCCGTTGATCCACAGCAGCATCGTGCCGGCGCGGCCGTGGCCGGGGCTTGCAGCCGGCTGATGCTGGGTGATGACGGCGCGGCGGGCGGCGGAATACGGCTCGCCAGTCTCCGCCATGCGGACGCGCGCTGCTTCCTTGATCTTGTCGTGAGACATCGTGTTCCACTTCCGGTGGCGTCGCCCCGGCGCCTGGCCACCGTGATGTGAGCACGATGGAAGGAGAATGACAGCTCACGCGAGGGCTGCGCCGCTCTTGTCCGCGCGGTACGCCAGCGCCGGGCTGGCGTACTCGGATCCGGCAGGCGTGCCTGCCGCCTTCAGGATACGCACATCTTCGCGCCATGCTCTACGACCGAGCCGATGGTCATAACCGGTCAAGCCACGGTCAGCGGCGCGGGCAGAGAAGGTCGGTCGCTTCGGCCTGCCATTCCGTCCGGGTGCTGGTGATCTGGAAGCCGAGGGCGCCGTTGATCGCGAGCATGGGCGCGTTGGAGCCCGCGTTTTCGGTCCGGATGCGGACGACGTCCGGCCGCTGGCGCCGGATCCGCACCAGCATCGCCGCCTTCACCCACTTGGCCAGACCGAGCCCGCGATGGCCCGGGTCGATGCCAGTGCTCTGCTGCCAGGCAGTGCCGGGATCGCCGGGCTCGAAGGTGACTTCGGTGCCACCGACACAGGCCCCGCCAGGGTCACGAACGAATACGGTCCAGCGCGTTCGGCCCGCCTCGACCAGGGCCCGGTCAAGCTCGGCGACGAACCGGGCGTCGATGGTCACGTCACCGCCAGCGAGGTCCTCGTTCGGGGCGGTCTGCATGATGTGGTGGAACGTCGCGGCGTCGGCGCGCAGCTGCTCGGGAAACACCCCGTCGATGACCTGCAGGCGGTAGCCAAGACCGCGCGCCCGGTCGGCGCTCGCCCAGGTCTCGATCGTCGGCCAGTCGACGTCGGCGAGCACCAGCTGGCTCGCGCGGTTTACCCGGCCGACGCGCGCACCTACCCGGCGCGAGAACTCCGCTCCGGCCGCCACGGTGCCGAACGTCGACCAGGTAAGCAGGGACCGGCCCGCGCCGCAGGTCGCGTCGCAGATGGCGGCGAGCAACCGGGACCCGATGCCCTGGCGGCGATGATCGGGCCGCACCAGCACGTCGCACTCCATGACCCGCGGGTCACCGGCGGCATGTGACCAGCAGAAGCCGGCGGCCGCCGGGGTGCCGTCGGCATCTTCGACCAGCCAGGCGTGGTCATCGAAGTCGGACGGCAGCGCGCGGGCGAAGGCGATGTAGGACTCGATCGGCTGCGGCATCCGATTCGACCCGCGCTCCGCGGCGACCGGCGCCTCGACTGCGTGCAGGGCCGTCAGTTCCGCGTCCGTGCCGGACCTGAACCCGACCCGGCGCACCCGGAAGTCAGCCGACGCTGTCACAGCCGCCAATCTCTCTTGCCGCCGGACCGCGGTCAACCGAGATTCAGTGCCGTCGGCTGCTCCCAGGCGCCAGGACAGCCCGGCCGGCGGCCAACCGGCGGCCGGCCGTCATGATCGGCCGCCATAGTCCCAGCGGTGCACCTCCACGTCCGCGTACCGATCACCGGTCAGCACCGCGCGAGCAGCGCCGGGGTCGGGCGCCTGGACCAGCACCGCGGTGCCGAGCCAGGCAGCACCGCTGTCGGACAGCAGCGGCCCGTACGCGATCAGCCCATCGGCGTCAGGCGGCACGGCCAGATCGGCGCCCTGCCCGGCGCCGAGCCCGAGCACCAGGTAGCGGCTGGCGTCGGTCTCGCCACCCGGAAACTCCCACATGGTGCGACCCAGCGCGTTGTGCCAGCGGCGCAACAGCACGTCCCGGTACACGCCCGCCTGATAGTTCGGCTCGTCGAAGGCGAAGGCGCGAGCAGCGGCCGGATCGGGCACGTCGACGATGTGCACGCTGCCGGTCGCGATGAACGCGTCATCGTCCCCGGTGAAGGTCGGGCCACGGGCTATGAACTGCGCCGCAAACCCGTCCATGTACGACCAGTGTTCTTCCCGCAGCGCGTCCCGCAGCGGCATCGAGCCCGGCCGGTCGCGGTGGTAGCAGAAGAATTCCATCCCCGCATTATCGGGACCCGGCGGGCCAGCCCGGCCGGCCACCCCGGCAGGCCCCCGGCCGCCACCCCGGCCGCCACCCCGGCCGCAGCCACCCGGAGGCCGCGGGGACAGACTGAGTACGCCGATAATTCAGGGAGCACGCGATGGGCAAAGTTCAGACCAGTACCGAGGGACTGGTGCACGCCCCGGCCGACGTCGTCTACGGCTACCTCGCCGACATGCGCGAGCACCACCCGAACTTCCTGCCGCCCGCCTTCAGCGGCTTCGAGGTCGAGACCGGCGGCGTCGGCGCCGGCACAGTCATCCGCTTCAACCTCGCCGCCGGCGGCCGCACCCGGCAGTTCAGGAGCGAGATCGCCGAGCCGGAGCCCGGCCGGGTGCTGACCGAATCCGACACGAACTCCAGCGCGGTCACCACCTTCACGGTCATGCCCGCCGGCGACAACGCCAACGTGCGGATCGACTGCGAATGGAACGGCGCCAGCGGGATCGGCGGCTTCTTCGAGCGCACGTTCGCGCCGCGGGCGATGCGCGGCATCCTCGCGGATGAGCTCACCCGGCTGGATGCCTATGCGAGGGAACGAGCAGGGCGGTCCTGATCGCGGCCGGCCGCGCCCGGACCCAGTGCGGGCTGGTTTCCGAATCACATTCGGTAGGTGCCAGACTTATCCGCAGACGCGTATTGGAGGGTGAATGGCCGAGGCGGAGCAGGTTCCGGCCGGAGTAGATCCGACCAGGCCGAGTCCGGCCCGCATGTACGACTACATGCTGGGCGGGACCCGCAACCTGCAGGTGGACCGGGATGCGACGGAGCGTTTCCTGGCGCAGTACCCCGATCTGCTCGACGCCGCGTCGGCCAATCGCGGCTTCCTGCGGCGGGCCGCGCGGCTGATGGCGCAGACGCACGGGATCCGGCAGTTCATCGACATCGGCTCCGGGCTGCCGACGCAGAACAACACGCACGAGACGGTGCACCAGGTGGCGCCGGACGCACGCGTCGTGTACGTGGACCTGGACCCGATGGTGCTGATGTACGCGCGCGAGCTGCTGACTGACGACGGTACGACGGCGGTGGTCCAGGCCGACCTGCGCGATCCGGACACCGTGCTCGCCGACCCCGACGTGCGCAGGCTCATCGACTTCAGCCAGCCCGTCGGGCTGCTGATGACCGCGGTGCTGCAGTTCGTCGCCGACGCGTCCGACCCGTGGGCCCTGGTCGCCCGGTACATGCGGGCCGTCGTGCCCGGCAGTTACCTGGCGCTGTCGCACATCACCGGCGACAAGCTCTCGGCCCGGTCAGTGCAGACCGGCGTGCAGGTGTACCAGGCGGCGACCGAGTCGGCCCACCCGCGGACCAAGGCCGAGATCGCGCGGTTCTTCGCGGGCCTGGAACTGGTGCCGCCCTACGCCGGCGCCGAGCCCGGCCTGGCCAACGTGGGCCAGTGGGGCGCCGAGGACCCCGCGGTCGCCAACAGCGACGGCGCGCAGGCGTTCTACTGCGGGGTCGCGCGCAAGCCCTGACGTAGTCTCGGACTGCTCTCCTGGCCGGGGTCGATTTACGGAGCCTGGCGCTCGCGTGGTGAGGCGGTGCGGACAACAGTGAGCCGGGTTCTCGGCCTGGACATCGGCGGCAGCACGACCCGGGCCCGGCTGGTCGCCGACGGCGCGCTGGTGGCCGAGGCCACCGCCGCCAGCGCGAGCGTGACCGCCGCCGGTCCGCAGCCGGCCGGCGCGGCGCTGTCCGACCTGCTCGGCCAGCTGCCCGAGCTGACCGGCAGCCTTGACGCCGTCTGCGCGGGCGCGGCCGGCGCCCGGACCGGGCCCGAGACGACCGGGTTCCTGCACGCGACGCTGGCCCCGCTGACCCGCGGCGGCCGGGTGCTGGTGGTCGACGACGCGTCGCTGATCCTGCCGGCCGCCGGCCTCACCGATGGTGTGGCGGTGATCGGCGGTACCGGGTCGATCGCGGTCGGCAGCTGGCAGGGCCGGACCGAGTGGGCGGGCGGCTGGGGCTACCTGCTCGGCGACGAGGGCAGCGGGTACTGGCTGGTGCGCCGCGCCATCCGGACGCTGCTGACGCGCCGCGCGCACGGACTCCCGGCTGGGGAGCTCGGCCGCAGCATGCTCGCGGCGGCCGGCGCCGCAGACCTGGACGAGCTGCGCGCCGCCTTCCACCGCCAGCCGGCCCCGCGGCAGTGGGCCCGGCTCGCGCCCGTGGTCCTGGACTGCGCCGACCCGGAGGGCGGGCGACTGACGGCCGCCACAGCCGCGGCGCTGGCGGGTCTCGCCGGGCAGGTCGCGGACCGCCTCGGCGCGGCCGGCGCCGTGCCCGTCGTGCTCGCGGGCGGCCTGATGCGGCACGACCGGCTGCGGGCTGCCACCGTCGCCGCGGTGACCGCGGCGCTGCCCGGCGCCCGGGTGCGGACACTGGACGTTCCGCCGGTAGCCGGGGCGGTACGGCTGGCCCTCGCGGCGGTCGCGCCTGGCTGAGCGCCGGCCGAGCGGATTGCCGCCACGGAACGGGGCGCCGGGCTGGGCGCAGGCGTGCGCGGTGCCCGGCTAGCGCCTGGCTTGCACCGCCGCGTACGTCCGCTCCAACGCGCGCAGCGTCTGCTTGTAGTTCCGCTGCGCCACCGCCACGAACAGGCAGTCGACGACCGTGAGCGCGGCGATCCTGCTGGCCATCGCGCCCGACCGGAACGTGGTCTCCCGCGCCGCCGTGGTCAGCACGTGATCGGCGACGGCCGCGATCGGCGAGCCGGGGAAGTTGGTGATCGCGACGGTGACCGCGCGCTGCCGTTTGGCCTCGGCCAGGCTCGCGATCGTGTCCTCGGTGGTGCCGCGGTGCGAGATCCCGATCGCGACGTCCTGCGGCCCGAGCAGTGCCGCCGACGTCACCGCGCTGTGCGGGTCGGGCCAGGCGTAGACCAGGTGACCGATCCGGTACAGCTTCTGCTGCAGGTCCAGCGCGACGAAGGCGCTGGCGCCGATGCCGTAGATGTCGACCCGCCTGGCCTTGGCGACGACGTCGACGACGGCGCCCAGCGGCCCGGGCTGCAACTGCGCGCCGGTTTCCTCGACCGCCTTCGCGTCCGCGTAGCTGATCTTCTTGATGATCTCCGTCAGTGAGTCGCGCGGGCCGATGTCGCTGCCTACCTCGCGCTCGGAGTCCGCGCTGGCCGCCTGGGCCGCGGCCGCGAGGGCCAGCCGCAGTTCCGGGTAGCCGTCGAAGCCCAGGGCCCGGCAGAACCTGATCACCGTGCTGCCCGAGGTGTGGCACTGCGCGGCCAGGTCAGAGATCGTCTTGGCCGACGTTCCGGCGGGATCGGTCAGGACCGCGGCGGCGACTCGCTGCTCCGACGGCGCGAAGTTGGGCATCAGCGCGCGGACGTGGCTGAGCAGGGTCTCGGGCGTGTGCGCCGATGCGCCAGACGACGGCAGGCGCCGCGCAGGTTGCGGCATGCCGTCACTGTACGACGCGGCCGAGCAGCGTCGCAGCGATCAGGCCATGCACTTGCGTGCGCAGCGGCTTGGCCGAATGCTCCGGCCCGCGGCCGAAGTGGACCGCGTTGGTCAGCAGCACCGCCCACAGGCCGGTGACCGGGTCGATCGACACGCTGGTGCCGGTGAAGCCGGTGTGCCCGGCGCCGCTGGGCGGCCAGCCGTCGCCCATGTTGTCCCATCGGTCGGCGCGCAACCCCCAGCCGAGCCCGCGCCGTGCGGGCGGCTGCTGGCGCGCCAGTGCGTCGGTCTGGCTGCGCAATGACTCGGCCCGGAGCCAGCGCGGAATCCCGATTCCGGCCAGCCCGTCGTCGTCATCGGCCGGCCCGGCCCACGCGACGGCGTACCTGGCTACGTCGGCCGCGGTCGCGAACAGCCCGGCGTGCCCGGCCACGCCGCCGAGCGCCGCGGCGTTCTCGTCGTGCACGACGCCGGTCTTGGCCACACCGCCGACTGGCTCGGTGGAGGCGATCCGGCCCGCGAGCGCCGCGGCCGGGCGGTATCCGGTGCTGGTCATCCCCAGCGGCCCGAATACCAGTTCCCGTGCCGCCTGATCGAGCGGGCACTGCGCGACCGCGGCGCACAGCTCGCCGAGGACGATGAAGCCGATGTCGGAGTAACTGCACACGCGTGCCTGGCTCCGCGACCAGCGGCTCGGCGAGCGCGGCGGCGCGGATCGCGGCCGGATCGCAGTGCTGCTGGTCGTACGGGCGGTGGTCGGGCAGGCCGGAGACGTGCGTCAGCAGCTGGCGCACGGTGACCCGGTCCTTGCCCGCGCCGGTGAACCCGGCAAGATACCGGCGCACCGGCTCGTCGAGCCCGATCCGATCGTCGCGCCACCAGCCGGAGCACCAACGGCAGCGTGGCCAGCACTTTGGTGAGGGACGCCAGGTCGAAGACGGTGTCCGCGGTCAGCGCGCGACTTGCCTGCGGATCGCGCTGCGCATAGCCGGCGACGTGCACCACGGCGGGCGGCCCGGCGCCGATCCCGGCCATCAGGACCCCGCCGGGGATCACCCCGCGCGCCACCGCGTCGTCGAGCAGCCCGGCCGCTGTCTGCGCTTGGCTGGTCATGATCGTCCGGCCGGCGGTGCTCCTTGCTCCGGTGGCTGGCCCGCCAGCAGCGCCGCGGCGGCGAGCAGGCTGGCCCGGCTCGCGCCGCGGGTGCCCAGGTAGGCGCGCCCAGCCAGCCCGCGGTCATGCGTCGTGCCGGTGCCGACGACCAGCGCGTCCGGGCGCAGTGCGAGTACCGCGCGCAGCAGGTCGCGCTGCCAGTCGTGCCGGTGCGCGTCGCGCACCACGACGACTACCGGGCGGCCCGCCGCGGCCGCGATCCTGCCTTCGACGCCAGTCAGGTCCGCTGGCCCGGTCAGGCGGGCACCTGACGTTCCCGGCCAGAGGCCGCGCAGCAGGCCGAGCAGGCTCGCGGCGGAGTCCTCCAGCTGAGTGCTCATCCGGCCGCCCGCGTCCAGCACGTACGGGGGTCCGGTGAGCGGCAGCGCCAGCCCGTCGGCGAGCAGCGCCCGGCGGGCCGCGGCCAGCCCGAGCCCCGGGTCGGCGGGCGCCGCCGGGACCCGGCCGACCCGGGTCGCGAGTGCCGCGACCCGCTGCGCGGCCGCTTCCACCTGCGGTCGGGCCAGGTCGCCGCTGCGCAGCGCGATCGCCACGGTGTCCCTCGCCCGCTCCCGCGCCGCCGCGGTGGCGGGCAGGCACAGCAGGTCGGCCCCGGCCGCGAGCGCGGCGACGGGGCCGTCCGCGCGGCCCGCGATCGCGGCCATTTCCAGTGCATCGGTGATCACCACGCCGTCGAAGCCGAGCTCGGTCCGCAGCACGTCGTGCAGCAGCCGCCGGGACAACGTGGCCGGCCCCGAGTCGATGGCGGGGAACTGCACGTGCGCGGTCATCACCGACTCCACCCCGGCCGCGATGGCCGCGCGGAACGGCGCCAGGTCGGTCGCGGCCAGTTCCGGCAGCGTCGCGGCGACCGAGGGCAGCTCCAGGTGCGAGTCGGCGTCGGTCCGGCCGTGGCCGGGGAAGTGCTTGGCGCACGCGGCCACACCCGCCGCCTGCAGCCCGTGCACGAACGCGGCGGTATGCGCGGCCACGCGGTCCGGCCGGGCGCCGAACGACCGCACCCCGATGACCGGGTTGGCCGGGTTGGCGTCGGTGTCCGCGACTGGCGCGAGGTCGACGCTGATGCCGCGATCGGCGAGCATCGCGCCGATGCTCGCGGCCACCCGCCTGGTCAGCTCGACGTCGTCGATCGCGCCCAGCGCCGCGTTGCCGGGATACGACGACCCGGTTGCCGCCTCCACCCTGGTCACGATGCCGCCTTCCTCGTCGGCGGCGATCAGCACCTGCGGATTGTGCTCCCGCAGCTGGCTGGTGAGGGACCGGAGCTGGTCGCGGCCGCTGACGTTCTGGGCCATGAGCAGCACGCCTGCCAGCCCGCGGTCGAGCCAGTCGAGCAGCCAGCCGGGCGGCTGCGGTCCGTCGAACCTGGCCAGCAGGCAGCCGTAGACCTCGCGCGGGACTGCGGGCGGGCCAGCCACGTCACAGCGCCTTCCGGTAGAGCCAGCAGACCCGTTCTATCCGGGCACCGACAGTCCGCGGGTGGATTCCGGGCCTGACCCAGCCCGGTGCCCGGGGCAGAATCGCAGGCAGGCCGGCGGGGTCAGAGGCCGGGTGATCACGTCTATGACTATGTCAGTTATTGACATCCAAACAAGCTTGCATGGATATTCACTACGCAACGTTGGCGACAGCGACCGCCACGCGCGACCCGATAGCGCCGGGCAGCGCAGTTGCGGCAGAGGAGACCTACGCTGCGCATCGTGGCAGCGGAGGAGGGGCTGGTGCCAGCAGAAACTGAGCCGGAGGGGCCCGGTGGGCCGGCCGCGCCGGCGGTCTCGCGGACCGAGCAGCGAAACCCGAGAACGGCCGACATCGACATCGTCCCGACCGAGGAAGTCTTGCGGCTGCTGCACGCCGAGGACGCCACTGTCGCCGGTGCGGTAGCGCGCGCCCGGCCGGTGCTCGCCGCGGTCGTCGACCGGGTCGTCGAGTGTGTCCGGGCCGGAGGCCGGGTGCACTACTTCGGCGCCGGGACGTCGGGCCGGATGGCCGTCCTCGACGCCGCCGAGGTCGTGCCGACGTTCGGCCTCAGCCCGGACGTCTTCGTCGCGCACCACGCTGGCGGCGACCGCGCGTTCGGCGCGGCGGTCGAGGACGTGGAGGATGACGTCTCGCTGGGGGCCCAGGCCGCCAGCACGGTGGCCGCGGCCGACGTCGCGGTCGGGATCACCGCCAGCGGCCGCACTCCGTATGTGTCCGGCGCCCTGCGGGCCGCCCGCCGGGCGGGCGCCGTCACCGTGCTGGTCAGCAGCAACCCCGCGGCCCCGCTGGCCGGGCTCGCCGACTACGTCGTCGTGGCCGACACCGGCCCGGAGGCGATCGCCGGCTCGACCCGGCTGAAGGCAGCGACCGCACAGAAGTTGTTGCTCAACGCGCTGTCGACGGCCGCGATGGTGCGGCTCGGCCGCACGTACTCGAACCTGATGGTGTCGCTGACCAGTACCAACGAGAAGCTGCGCGGTCGCCAGCTGGCCATCCTGATGGAAGCCACCGGGGCGGACGAGTCGGCCTGCCGGGCCGAACTGAGCCGCTGCCACGGCGACCTGCGGCTCGCGCTGCTGTGCCTGCTGTCCGGGCAGGAGCCGGCGGTGGCGGCCCCGGCGCTCGCTGCCGCCGGTGGCAGTGTCCGCGGGGCGCTGGCGAGCGCGGGCCTGGCGGCTGACTCGATCACGGCTGGCTCAACGACGGCTGACTCAACCACGGGCGGCTCAGCTACGGGCGGTCAGTGACGCGTGGCGGCGGCGAGCGCCTGCTCCGCCTGCGCGCCGAGCGCCGCCACGATGTCGGCGGCCGCCGACACGCCGGTGATCAGGTCGATCGCCTGGCTGGCCCAGACCGGGTCCGGCGGCAGCGCGCCGCGGCCGATGCCGTCCAGGTAGGCCTGCAGCGCGGCCGGATCGGCGGCTAGCTCCTCTTCCCGGCCGTGCCACTGATCGAAGAAGTAGTTGCGGATCGTGCGGGCCGGGTACCGGGCGGGCCAGGGCGCGCCCCGCGCCACGTCGGACACCCGGCTGCGCGCGGTCTGCTCGCCGCTGGCTTCGATGATGGCCTTCGGCACGCCCGGCGGCACCAGCGCTTCGAGCGCGACCAGGAACCGGGTGCCCAGCAGGGCGCCCGCGGCCCCCAGGGCGAGCGCGGCCGCGACGCCACGGCCATCGGCGATCCCGCCGGCCGCGAGCACCGGCACCGGCGCCGCCAGGTCGACCACGACCGGGACGAACGGCAGCGTCGACCACTGCCCGCCGTGGCCGCCCGCCTCGGTGCCCTGGGCGACGATGACATCGGCGCCGATCTCGATCGCCTGCCGCGCCTCGGCCAGATCGACGACCTGGACGATCAGCGCCGCGCCCGCCGCCAGGACCGCCTCGGCGAGCGGGCGCGGATCGCCGAACGACAGCATGACCGCGGCCGGCCGGTACGCCAGCGCGCGCTCGAGCGTCGCCAGCGTCGGTGGCCCAGCTCTGGAAGCCGACGCCCCAGGCCCTGGTCGTGCCCGCGGCGGCGATCGCCAGCTCGCGGTCCAGCCAGGGCAGGTCTGGCCGGCCGGCGCCGACCAGGCCGAGGCCGCCGGCTTCGGACACGGCCGCCGCGAGCGCGCCGCCGGACGCTCCGCCCATCGGCGCGAGCGCGATCGGATGGCGCAACGAGAACTTATCCGTGAAAGGGGTGCGCAGCGTCATCACCCCATCATCGCTGCACCAGCAACGTGTGGACTCTGGGGGCTGACAGCCCCCAGAGTCCGCACATTAGCCAGATGGCGCGCTGTGAGCGCCTACCGGTGGTGCCGGTGGTGGGACGCGAACGCCGCGGCCGCAAAGAAGGCCGGGCCGTTCGGGGTGCCCGTGCCGGTCTCGTTGTCGTAGCCGGGCGTGTCGTGCAGGGTCGACGTCTGGACGTCGACGGTCTGCAGCCGGAACAGATAGCCGCCGCTGCTGTCGAGGAGGTTCGCGAAGTCCGTCCGGACCTCGGTGACAGGCGACTTCGGCGCCACTGTGTCATCCAGGGCCCTGGTGCCGAGCATCTGGTAGTACAGCGGGTTGATGAAACCGAGCGGGTGCCGCGCGATCTGATCGGCGACCGCCACCACGCCCGCGGTCAGCGGGGAGGACAGGCTCGTGCCGCCGATGCGGTACTGATCCCAGTAGGTGCCGTCGGGGAAGACCTGGGTCTCACCGACCTCGAACCCGGTATTGGGGTCGCCCGCCATCGCGATGTCGGGGACGGCCCGCATCGGGGTGCTGCCGTTGGCCTCAGAGACGCCGGCCGGAACGTTGCCCGCCTGGTAGAACGGCTGGCTGAACAGCACGCTGGTTCCGCCGCCGCCGCCGGAGCTGTAGGCCGCTGGGCCCCAGGCGCCGTTGGTCAGCGAGGAGTAGGCGCTCTGCCATCCGTACTCGGCCACGCGCTGGCCGTGGCGGCCGATCAGGATCGAGCTGCCGCCGACGCCGGTGACGTACGGCAGGTCCGCCGGGAATTCGACGGTCTTGGCCGCGGGGTCGGTACCGCCAGCGGTGTGGTCGCCGTCGTCGCCGCTGGAGAAGTTGACGGTGATGCCCGTCAGCGCCGCCTCGAGCGAGAACTGCTCGTAGAACTGCACGTAGTCGGTGCCGAGCAGGTTGATGTCGTCGGTGCCGTCGGTCCAGGAGTTGGTGATGACGTCGGCGACGTGGTTGTCGATCGTGGCGGCCCAGGCGTCGTCGAGGCCGCTGCCGCAATCCGCGGCGCCGACGTAGACGATCTTGGCGCCGGGCGCCATGGCGTGCACGGCCTCGACGTCGAGGGTCTCCTCGCCGTACCAGCCCTGCGGGCCGCACTCGCTCTCCAAGCCGTAGCCGTCCGCGCCGGGAGTGATCTGCGAGAACTGGCCGCGGCGGAACCGCGGCTGGTTGTGCACCCGGTTGTACTGCTGGGCGTCCTGGTAGATCGTCGGCGCCGCGTACGCGTCGGTGATCGCCACGGTGACGCCGTGCCCGTTGATGCCGCGATTCAGCAGGCTGGACTCGCCGTAGGCCCGCTGGTACTGCTGCGGCACGTAACCGCAGACCACGTACGGCCGATGCTGGCCGTTGACCGCGGGCTGAGCAGTCGCGGTCTTCTGGCCGTAGTACTTCGAGCAGGGCTGGACGCCGTACCGGGCCCCGGCCGGCGGGCCTGGCAGCGTGTCCGCGGGCTGCTTGAGCGCGGTGCCCTGGTCCACGCCGATGACGCCGACGATCGCGTGCTGGACCGTGGCCGGCGTCCCGGCCGGCAGGCTGAGCGCCGTCGAGTTCGCCCGCACGGTCTTGCCGTTGTACTTGTAGGAGTGCAGCGAGGTGCCGAAGGTCTTCTCGATCTGCTTCGCCGTGCCGGTCGCCTCGACCAGCATGCCGCTGGGCAGCGTCTTGGTCACGCCGAAGCCCTGGGCGTGCAGCCAGCCCCGCACGGCGCTGACACTCGCCTTGGCCGGCGCGTACTTGGCGTCGAAGGCCTTGTTGGACAGCCAGTCACCGTACTGCGCGGAACCCGGCTCGGAGATGGCCTTGAGCTGCGCCGCCGCGCCCGCCTGGTCGCGCAGGCCGAGCACGATGCCGAAGCTGATCCGCTGCGCGGAGGGGGTAGCCCCGAGCTTGTGCGCGGAGTGCAGCCACCGCGGAGTGCTGCCGGGCAGCGTGTGCCTGCCGGTAGCCGCCTGGGCGGCCACCGGGCCGGCCACGGCGGCGAGCCCCGCGATCGTGCCGCAGGCGACCATGCCCACGAGCAGCTTGTTTCGGATAAAACCTGATGGCCCCATCGACAACCTCGGTTTTCTGAGCGGGTGGGTAAACCGAACGGGTGCCATACAAACCCGAAGTAAAGGATCCGTCAAGGGTCTACCGTGACTGCTGGGACAGCCGGGACGTCACCGGCCGTTACGGGCGGTGCAGGGCAAACGAGTGCAGCACGCCGCCTGACCGGTAGCTGCCGGCGATCCAGAAGCCGGCCGAGCCGCCGGCGGCCACCCCCTGCAGCTCGTTGACCCCGCCCGACCCGGCTGGGTCGGGGCTGGCGACCCGGGTCCAGGCGCGGCCGTTCCAGTGCAGCAGCAGCGTCAGCTCGGTGCCGCCCGGTGCCTGCGCGACCCCGACCGCGTACACGTTGCGAGCCGAGCGCGCCGCGACGGCCCGGAGCTGGCTGGCGGCCGTCTGGCCGCCGGCCTTCGCCACGTTCGGGCTGGCCACGGCCGACCACTTCGTGCCGTTCCAGTGCTCGACGAGGGTCCTGGTGGTGCCCCCCGCGGTCCGGTAGCCGACGGCCCAGGCGTTCTTCGCCGAGACGACGGCTACCGACTCCAGCTCGCCGCGCTCCGCCGGAGACCCCACGATCGCCCAGTGCCCGTGCTGGAACCGCTCGATCAGCGGCCGGGCGGCCGAGCCGACTACCTCCGTGCCGACCGCCCAGGCGCTGGACGAGGAGATGGCGGCCGCGCTGAAAAGGACCGAGTCCTGCGCCCCCGCGACCCTGGGCACGCGCGCGACCACCCAGCGAGAGCCGTTCCAGCCCAGGATCAGGACTCCGTACGCGGTCGCGCTGACCGACCGGGAGCCGACCGCCCACGCCCCGGCCCCGGCGGACGCCACCCCGTACAGGTCGTTGAGGCCCGCCGAGCCGGCCGGATCCGGCGTCTTCACCGTGACCCAGCCGGTGCCGGTCTTGCGCAGGACCAGGGTCTGGTCGGCGACCCCGTGCGAGGTGTAGCCGACGGCCCAGGTGGATCCGGTGGCCGGCGCCGCGATCGCGTACAGGTTGGTCGAGTTCGCGGCGACGCTGGCTACCCGCCGCCACCCGCTGCCGGTCCAGGAGAACAGCACTGATCTGGACAGGTTCATCGTCCCGGCGGCGAGGACCGTGCAGCCGGGGCCCGCCGCGATCGCGTCGATATCCGCCTGCGCGGCGCCGATCGCGGAGCTGGCCTTCGCCGGACAGGCTGCGGCGGCCCGCGCGCCTGCGTCCGGGCGGGCCGGGATGGCGGCCGCGGCGGGCCCGGCCGCGAGGAGCAGCTGGCCGGCCGCTACGGCGGCGACAGCCAGTGACAGCGCGCCCGGGACGGCAGGTGGCGACGGTCGCGGACGCATGGGTCCTCCAACGAGCCGGGCGCGCCGGGAGTCCTGGCGCAAAGACCGGGCGCCCAGGCCGGCTGCCCGGTGCCAGGGCGATAGTAAGCGACCGGTTCGTAGCTGAATAGGCTCTTTGCCGAGCAAAGGCGGGTCGGTAACCGGGGCGCGCGACAACCGGAGGCAAGCATGCAGCGGCTGATGCTGATCGGCCCGGGTCAGGTGCGGTGGGAGGACGCTCCCGAGCCGGACCTGGCCAGCCCCGGAGGCGCCGTCGTCAGGCCGGTGGCGGTGGCGACCTGCGACCTTGACGTCGCCGTGCTGGCTGGCCGGTACCCGCTGGCCGGCCCGTACCCGTTCGGCCACGAGGCGGTGGCTGAGGTCGTGCGCGTCGGCCCGGAGGTCGCCGCCGTCGGGCCGGGCGACCTCGTGGTGGTGCCGTTCCAGATCTCCTGCGGCCAGTGCCCGCCGTGCCTGCGGGGCCGGACCGGGAACTGCGCTGCGCACCCGCGGATGTCCACGTACGGCCTCGGTGTCATGGGCGGTCTCGAATGGGGCGGCCTGGCGGCCGATCTCGCCGTCGTGCCGCACGCCGACGCGATGCTCGTCCCGCTCCCCGCTGGCGTGGACCCGCTGGCCGTCGCCAGCGCCAGCGACAACATCGCGGACGCGTGGCGCGCGGTCGGTCCGCAACTCGCGGCCGAGCCGGGCGCCGATGTGCTGATCGTCGGTGGCGACTCCGGGGCCCGGTCGATCGGGTTGTACGCGGCCGGCCTGGCCGTCGCGCTCGGGGCCGGGCGGGTCGCGTATCTCGATACCGACGGCGGCCGGCTCGAACTCGCCGCCGCGCTCGGGGCCGAGGTGATCGACGGGCCGCCGGGCCGGAAGGCGGGATCGTTCCCGGTCACCGTGGACGCGAGCGGCAGCCACGACGGGCTGCGCTGCGCGCTCAACAGCACCGCGCCCGACGGCACGTGCACGAGCGTGTCGATCTATCTGGAAGACCCGGCGCTGCCGATGCTCGCGATGTACTCCAGGTGCTGCACGCTGCACACCGGCCGGGTGCACGCCCGTCCGGCCATCCCGGCGGTGCTCGGTCTCGTCGCCGCGGGCTTCGATCCGGCACCGGTGACGTCGGCGGTGGTGCCGCGGTCGGATGCCGTCGCCGCGCTCGCGGACCCGCCGATGAAGCTCGTCATCGACTGCCGGGCTGGCTGACCCGCGCGACGGCGGCGCATCCGGTGGCCGGGCGCGCCGCCAGCCGCAGCCGGGCTACCTGGAGGAGTAGACCCTGATGAAGTACGGGCAGGCCGAGTTCGCCGAGATCCGGTAGCTGCTGCCGGTGCTGGCCGGGTGCACGGTCGTGGCCTGGCTGGTGCCGGCGCCGGAGGTGCTGGCGATCGACTGGCGGTTCCCGCCGGTCGTCGTCGCCATGCTGGCCGAGAACGAGTGCGTACCGCTGGCGCACTTGAATCCGTAGTGCACGAAGGACGGGTTCGTCACCCGGAACGGCGCTGAGGTCTTGGCGCCCACGCCGTTGAACGTCGCCAGCAGGTGCCCGGTCTTGACCGGCGCCGTCGGCCGGGCGCGCGGCCGGATGATCGTGGGGTTGTGCACCGCGGTCGGCGTCGTGTTGTTGCTGGCGACGGCGAAGCCGGTGACGATCCCGACGACCGCGAGCAGGCCGAGGATGATGAACAGGGCATTGCGCCTGGTGTTCGGGCGCCGGTGCCGCGGCGGGGTCGCCCGGCCGCGGCCGGTCCATGGTCTGAGTCCCGGCCGCGGATCGCGAACTGGCCGGCTGGGCCCGAGGCCGGCTGGCCCGACGCTGGCCGTCCCTGGGTCGGCTGGCCGGAGCCGGAGCGCGGGTCCCGTGGCTGCTCGCCCGGCAGCGGGTTACGCGGGTTGCTGGTCACCGGAGCCTCCCTAATTGCCGGTGGTGCGGACAAATGGGACGTGGGGGCCCGTGGTGCGATATCAGTCGTGCGATTTCAAGGGTCGTGTTTACCCGGTCGGCCGGCGCCGACACCTGCGCGGCGCGAAACTGCCCGCGCGGGTTGATAGTCCGTGATCGTGGCCTAATACTTTGTTTCTGGTCAAAGAGGTTGACTAGCCCTGACGCCGTCTGCTCTGCTGCTCGCAGCCATTTCCGAGTGAGGTGCGAATGCGTTCACCCGTTGCCGCCGCGGGCGCGCTGGCGGTCGGCGCGCTGCTGATCGCCGGGTGCTCGAACGGGGGTCCGGCGCCCGCGCCGACTGTCACCGTGACGACGACGGCGCCCGCGACCAGTCCGGCGTCCACCCCGGCGTCCTCCCCGGCCAGTGCCAGCCCGGCGGTCGCCGGACCAGGGGCTTGTCAGTTCAACGCGCTGAAGGTGACGCTCGGTCCCGGCAACGCGGCGGCCGGGTCGCAGATAATCCCGATTCAGTTCACCAACGTCTCGTCTCGCACCTGCACGCTCTACGGGTTCCCCGGTGTCTCGTTCACCGGCGAGACCTACGCCGTGCAGGTCGGCCCCGGCGCGGTCCGGAACCACGCCAGCACCGAAGAGGTCGTCACGCTCGATCCCGGCGCCGTCGCGAGCGCGCTGATCAAGATTGTCAACGCGCAGAACTACCCGGCCGGGACGTGCGGCCTGACGACCGCGAGCGGTATCAAGGTGTACCCGCCGAACCTCACCTCGGCGGTCGGCCTTCCGTACAACGGATTCGCCTGCGTGCACAAGTACAACGTGCTCACCGTCAACGCCGTCGCCGCCGGACCCGGCACCTAGCTAGTGGCTGGCGGCGACGACCGCCACCAGCGTCCCGGCCAGCAGGAACGGCCCGAACGGCAGCCGCGCCCGTAGCGTCGCGCCCTTGCTGACGATGAGCCACAGACCGTAGCCCGCGGCGAGCACGAAGGCCGCGAGGAGCGCAGCCAGCAGCACGTCCCAGCCGGCCCAGGCAGCCAGCGCACCGAGGCTGACGCTGAGCTTGGCGTCGCCGAGGCCGGCCGAGCCTGGCCGGGCGAGCGCGAGGGCCAGGAACAGGCCGCCGAGTGCCGCCGCGCCCGCCGCGGACCGGCCGAGCCCCGCCCAGTCGCCGCTGGTCGCGGCGGCCGCGACCAGGAACGCGGCGATCCCGCCCAGGGCCGCCAGCGTGAGCGGATCGGGCAGCCGGAACGCGAGGGCGTCGATGACGGCGAGCGGCACCGCGCAGATGGCCAGCCAGGCGGCGGCGCAGGCGACGAGGCCGGGGTGCACCAGCCAGGCGGCCAGCCCGGCCAGGAGGGCCATGGGCGGCGCCAGCAGCAGCGGACCTATAGTGCGCTGGGTGTAGGCGCGCACCGCCTGGCTCGCCGGCCGGCCGCAGCCCGCGGCGAGCACGGCGGCGGCAACGGGTAACACCAGGCTCACTCCGGTCAAGGTAGCGCAACTGCGGCGATCGGTGACAGGCTGCGGGGCGCAGGAAAGGAGCGGACGTGACGTTCGAGGAGTTGCTGGCCTATTGCCTGGCCAAGCCCGGCGCGTGGCCGGACGAGCCGTGGGAGGGCGACGTCGTGGCCAAGGTGGGGACGAAGATCTTCGCGTTCCTGGGCTCGGGCACCGGCGTCGGGCTGAAATGCGGCCCGTCCAGGGAAGCGGCCGACGAGTGGCTGCACCGCTACCCGGATGACGCCAGCGTGATGGCCTACATCGGCCGCTCGGGCTGGAACACGCTGACGTTCGGCGGAGGCATCCCGGACGACGAGCTGCTCGAGGCGGTGGACGCCTCCTACGACGCGATCGTCAGCAAGCTCCCGAAGAAGGACAGGCCGGCATGACCTGGACCGCACCCGCCGTCGACGCGCGCGGACCCGCTCTACGTGGCCGACGAGCGCACCTCGCTGCAGGACTTCCTCGACTATCACCGGCAGACGCTGCGGTGGAAATGCAGCGGGCTCACCGGTGACCAGCTCGCCGCGCGGCCCATCCCCGGCTCGTCGCTATCCCTGCTCGGGCTCGTGCGGCACCTGTCCGACGTGCAGCGCGTCTGGCTGCGGGTGCGCGTCGCCGGTGCAGCCAGACCTGGCTCCGCGCTACTGGACTGACGAATACCCGGACGGCGACTTCGACCTGGCCACCGCGGCCGGGGCCGAGGCGGATTTCGCGGTCTTCGCGAGCGAGTGCGACGCGGCCGACGCGGCCGTCGCCGGCCGGTCGCTCGACGACACGTTCCTGCATCCGCGCGAGCGCGTCCCCATCAGCCTGCGCTGGGTCTATGCGCACCTGATCGAGGAGTTCGCCCGGCACAACGGGCACGCGGACCTGATCCGGGAGCAGATCGACGGGGCGACCGGCGAGTAGCTGCTCAGCCGAGGTCGGGCAGCCCGGCGACGGCCTGCTCGTAGCCGGCGACGAGCTCGGCCATGACGTCAGCCACCGGCCTGACCTCGTTCATCCGGCCGACGATCTGGCCGACCGGCATCGGGACCACATCCGGCCGCCCGGACTGCATCAGCCGCTGGTGCGCGTCGGCCACCAGCAGATTCTGCAGCGGCATCGGCAGCGCGTCGGGTGCGCCTTGCTCTTCCCAGGCGTTCGTCCACGCGTTCTTGAGCAGCCGCGCGGGCTTACCGCTGTAGATCCGGGACCGGACGGTGTCCGACGACGTGGCGGCCAGCAGCGCGTCCTTCAGGCCGGGCAGCGGGGACAGGTTCGCGTACTCCTGCGTGATCAGCCAGGCCGAGCCCATCCACACGCCGGCGGCGCCGAGCGCGAGCGCCGCCGCCAGCTGGCGGCCGGAACCGATGCCGCCGGCGCCCAGCACCGGGACGTCGGCGCCGACGGCGTCGACGATCTCGGGGATCAGCACCATGCTCGCGATCTCGCCGGTGTGGCCGCCGGCCTCGTAGCCCTGGGCGACCACGATGTCCACCCCGGCGGCCGCGTGCGAGCGCGCGTGCGCGGCCTTGCCGGCCAGCGCGGCGACGAGCATGCCGCGCTCGTGGGCGCTCTCGATGACGTCCGGCGGCGGCGAGCCGAGCGCGTTCGCGATCAGCCTGGCCGGGTGCGACAGCGCCACCTCCACCTGCGCCCGCGCCACCGAGTGCAACCAGCCGAGCACGCCGTCCCTGCGATCGGCGTCCACCGCCAGCGGCGGCACGCCGAGCTTGAGCAGCGTGGCCTCGACGAATTCCTTGTGCCCGGCCGGGATCAGCTTGCTCAGGTCGATGGCCGCGCCCTCGGCCGGGATCTTGGCCGGCATGACCACGTCGATGCCGTACGGCTTGCCGTCGGTACTGGCGTCCATCCAGTCCAGCACCTTGTCCATCTCGGCCGCGTCGTTGAAGCGGACACAGCCGAGCACGCCCAGTCCGCCGGCCCGGCTGATGGCGGCCGCGACGTGCTCGGACGGGGTGAAGCCGAAGATCGGGTACTCGATGCCGAGCCGGTCGCAGAGCGCGGTGCGCATAAGTAGATCCTCCCCCGGCCGCCCGAGTGCCTCAGGCTGGCTGAGTCTGGGTCGGCTGCGACGTTCCGGTAGCGGGCTGCTGGCCGGCCGCGTCCGCTAGCCGCTGCTCGGCGAATTCGCGTGCCCAGGTGTAGTCCGCCTTGCCCGCGGGCGTCCGGCCGATCTTGTCGACCTGCCACACCGAGCGTGGCAGCTTGTATCCGGCGATCTTCGTGCGCAGGTGCGCCTCCAGCGCCGCCCGGTCGAGCTCCTGGCCGTCGCGGGTCTGGACGACGGCGGCCACCCGCTGGCCGAGGCGCTCGTCGGGCACGCCGAGCACGAGGGCGTCGAAGACCGGCTCGAAGGACTTGATCGCGCCCTCGACCTCTTCGGGGAAGACCTTCTCACCGCCGGTGTTCACGCACGTGTTGCCGCGTCCGAGCAGGGTGAACGAGCCGTCCTCCTCGACCCGGGCCCAGTCGCCGGGGACGGCGTAGCGAGCACCGTCGACCTCGGCGAACAAGGCGGCCGTCTTCACCGGGTCCTTGAAGTAGCCGAGCGGGATGTGGCCGCCGCGCGCGATCCGGCCGATGTCGCCGGGGCCAACCGGGCGGTTGTTCTCGTCGATCACGATCGTCGACGGGCCCGCCGTGACGGTCGGGCCCTCGGCCTTCTTGTTCCCGGCGGACACGTACCCGAGGCCGGTGAACCCGGTCTCGGACGCGCCGACGGCGTCGGTGATGACGACGTTCGGCAGCAGGTCGAGGTACTGCTCCTTGACGCTCGGGGAGAACAGCGCGGCGTTGCTGGAGATCGCCAGCACGGAGGAGAGGTCGTACTCCTCCTCCTGGTAGGCCTCGATCAGCGGCCTGGCCATCGCGTCGCCGATGATCATCAGGACGTTGACCCTGTGCCGCTGCACCGCCTGCCAGACCGCGTGCGCGTCGAACTGCGGCACGAACACCACGGTGTCACCGCAGAACAGGGCCGGCAGCGTGCCCCACTGAGCGCTGCCGTGGATCAGCGGCGCGGTGGCGAGCCGGACCATCCCGGTCGGCCCGGCCGTGCCGCGCCGGATCTGCTCCCACTCATCGGCCAGCCGCTCGCCGGTGGTGAAGTCGATCCCGCCGCCCAGCGTGCGCCAGACGTCCTCGTGCCGCCACAGCACGCCCTTGGGGTATCCGGTGGTGCCGCCGGTGTAGAGCATGTAGATGTCGTCGGCGCTGCGCTCGCCGAAGTCACGGTCGGCGCGCAGGCCCGAGATCACGGCGTGGAAGTCGGCCGCGCCCGGCGGCAGCGGCAGTTCGCTGCCGTCGTCGATCACCAGCACGACGCCCAGGTCCGGGTAGTCCGGCAGCACCGCGGCGACCTTGTCGGCGTACTGCCGGTCGTGCACCAGGCCCTTGAACTCGGCCTCGCCGAACAGGTAGCGGAGTTCGGCCTCGACGTAGCGGTAATTGACGTTCACCGGAATGGCCCGCAGTTTGTAGCAGGCCAGGAAGCTGGCGACCAATTCGATCGAGTTCCGGCCGTACATGCCGACGTGGTCACCGGGCCCGACGCCGCCGGCCGCGAGGCAGTGCGCGGTCCGGTTGCTCATCTCTTCGAGCTCGGCGTAGCTGATGGTTTTGTCGCCGCAGGCAATCGCGAGGCGTTCCGGCACCGCGTCCACTGCATGCTCGAATAGGTCTGCGATGTTCAGCGCCATGGGTAAGAAAGTAGAACGTGTTATCGTTCCGGGCAACCCCTTCGGCGCTAAGGAGACCCGTGGTTGCTTCGCCCGTGCTAGGTCAACTGCCGTGACCTCGACCGATCCGGAGCAGCCGCACGCGCTGGTCGAGCAGCGCGGTCACGTCCTGATCGTGACGCTGAACCGGCCGGCGGCGAGGAACGCGCTCAGCGGCCCGATGATGGCGATCATGAAGGATGCCTGGGACCGGGTGGACGCGGATCCGGACATCCGGACCTGCATCCTCACCGGGGCGGGCGGGGCGTTTTGCGCGGGCGCCGACCTGAAGGCGATGACCGCGTCCCACCCCGGTGACTCGTTCCGGTCCGGGGCCTTCGACCCGACCGTGATCGAGCCGCTGCTCAAGGGGCGCCGGCTGAGCAAGCCGCTGATCGCGGCCGTGGAGGGCCCGGCCATCGCGGGCGGCACCGAGATCCTGCAGGCCACCGACATCCGGGTCGCGGGGCGGAGCGCGAGGTTCGGCGTGTCCGAGGCGCGCTGGGGCCTGTTCCCGCTCGGCGGGTCGGCGGTCCGGCTGGTGCGCCAGATCCCGTACACCGTCGCGGCCGACATCCTGCTCACCGGCAGGCACATCAGCGCCGCCGAGGCGCAGGCGATCGGGCTGATCGGGCACGTCGTCGACGACGGCCAGGCGCTGGCCAAGGCGCTGGAGATCGCGGAGATGATCGCCGCGAACGGCCCGCTGGCGGTGCAGGCCATCCTGCGCACGATCCGCGACACCGAGGGCATGGCCGAGAACGACGCGTTCGCGCTGGAGACCAAGCTCGGGATGGCCGTGTTCGGCAGCGAGGACGCGAAGGAGGGGCCACGGGCGTTCGCGGCCAAGCGCAAGCCCGAGTTCAAGGGCCGCTGACAGTCCAGCCAGCGCCTACTTGGCGTCCGGAGCTAGAACGTGTTTCACTTTGATCCGTGACGGTGCCTGACATAACGCTCCGCGAGGGGCCACTGAGTGCTCCCCTCGAGACCAGTTTCGACTACACCAGATCGCTCGGACCGGTGCTGAGTGAGTTCATGACCGGACTGGCCGCCGGCGCATCCTGGGCTCACGCAGCGCCGACGGCCGGGTGCACGTCCCGCCGGCCGAATACGACCCGGTCACGTTCGCGCCGCCGGCTGAGCTGGTGCCGGTCGGACCGGCCGGGACCGTGCTCACCTGGTCCTGGCAGCCCGTGCCGGTCGACGGCCAGCCGCTCGACCGCCCGTTCGCCTGGGCGCTGATCCGGCTGGACGGCGCGGACACCGGGCTGTTGCACGCGGTCGACGCCGGGTCCGCGGACGCCATGCACAGCGGCATGCGGGTCCGGCCCCGGTGGGCGGCCGAGCGAGCCGGCCACATCCGCGACATCGAGTGCTTCGATCCGCTGCCGGCCGGCGCGGAGCCGCTGCCCGACGAGTGCGTCGGAGCTCGGCGACCCGGTGACGATGATCATCACGCCGGTGCGGCTGCGCATCCAGCACAGCGCGTCGGCGGAAGAGAGCCGTTACCTGATCGGCCTGAGCCTGGGCAAGGTCATCGGCCAGCGCTGCCCGGCCTGCGGCAAGGTCTACGTTCCGCCGCGTGGCGCCTGCCCGGTCGACGGGGTGCCGACCACGACCGACGTCGAGCTCCCTGATGTCGGCACCGTCACCACGTTCTGCGTCGTGAACGTGCCGTTCCAGGGCCAGCGGGTGCCGTCGCCGTACGTCGCCGCGTCGGTCCTGCTCGACGGCGCGGACATCGCGTTCCAGCACCTGATCCTCGGCTGCGAGCCGGACGAGGTGCGGATGGGCATGCGGGTGAAGGCGGTGTGGAAGCCGCGCGAGGAGTGGGGCACCACGGCGGAGAACATCAGCCACTTCGAGCCGACCGGGGAGCCGGACACCCCCTATGAGTCCTATGCACACCACCTGTAGACAGCCGCCGGGCCCGATGAGTGGATCACCGCTGGTTCCGAGCGAGCCGATGGGGCGCCCGCGGCGTCCTGGACTGAGGAGCGGTGTTCGCGACGAGGGAAGGCGCCGCCTTTTGGCGCCCCGAAGGCGAGCGGGAGACAGCCGATGAGAGACGTCGCGGTGATCGGCTTCGCCGAGGCGCCTAACGTCCGGCACACCGATGGGACCACCAACGGCGTGGAGATGCTGGTGCCGATCTTCCACGAGGTGTTCGCGCAGACCGGGCTCGCCAAGACCGACATCGGCTTCTGGTGCTCAGGCTCGTCGGACTACCTGGCGGGCCGGGCCTTCTCGTTCGTCTCCGCGGTCGACGCCATCGGGGCCTTCCCGCCGGTGATGGAGTCGCACGTCGAGATGGACGGCGCCTGGGCGCTCTACGAAGCCTGGGTCAAGATCCTCACCGGCGAGGTCGACACCGCGCTCGTGTACGGGTTCGGCAAGTCCTCGGCCGGGAACCTGCGCCGGGTACTGGCGCTCCAGCTCGATCCGTACACCGTCGCGCCGCTGTGGCCGGACTCGGTGAGCATCGCCGCGCTGCAAGCCAGGCTCGGCATCGAGGCGGGGCGGTGGTCGGAGCAGGACATGGCCACGGTCGCCGTCCGCAGCCGGGCCGCCGCGACCGGGAACCCGCGCGCCCAGCTGGCCGGCCAGGTGACGGCGGACGAGCTGCTCGCCGCGCCGTACCTGGCTGATCCGCTGCGGGCACATGACTGCGCGCCGATCACCGACGGCGCGGCCGTCGTGATCCTCGCTGCTGGCAACCGGGCCCGCGAGCTGTGCGCCCGGCCGGCCTGGATCACCGGCTTCGAGCACCGGATCGACTCGGGTTCGCTCGGCGGGCGTGACCTGCTGGCGGCGCCGTCGGCCACGGCCGCGGCGCAGGCGGCGGGCGCGGCCGGGGCCGAGGTCGCCGAGCTGCACGCACCGTTCTCGCACCAGGAAATCGTGCTCACTGAGGCCCTGGGACTGGACGAGAAGACCAGGATCAGCCCGTCCGGCGGAGTGCTGGCGGGCAACGCGATGTTCGCGGCGGGGCTCGCGCGCATCGGCTGGGCCGCCCGGTCGATCATCGGCGGCGAAGCGGGCCGCGCGCTCGGGCACGCGACCAGCGGCCCGGCCCTCCAGCAGAACCTCGTGTGCGTGCTGGAGGCGCGATGAAAGCCCGTGGTTTGAAGCCCGGTGGTTTGAAACACAGGGCCGCGGTCCTCGGGACCGGGCAGACGCAGCACCGCAGCAAGCGGCCCGACGTCTCGATCGCGGGCCTGTGCCGCGAGGCGGTCGACCGCGCGCTGGCCGACGCGGGCCTGGAGATCACCGACATCGACGCGGTCGTGGTGGGAAAGGCGCCCGACCTGTTCGAGGGCGTCATGATGCCCGAGCTCTATCTCGCCGATGCCCTCGGCGCGGTCGGCAAGCCACTGCTGCGGGTGCACACAGCCGGCTCGGTCGGCGGCGCGACCGGCAACGTAGCCGCGAGCCTGGTCCAGGGCGGCCGGCACCGCCGGGTGCTGGCGGTGGCGTTCGAGAAGCAGTCCGAGTCGAACGCCATGTGGGCTTTGTCGATCGCGCCGCCGTTCTCCATGCCGCTGCTGGCCGGCGCCGGCGGGTACTTCGCGCCGCACATCCGCTCGTACATCCGCCGCAGCGGCGCGCCGACGCACGTCGGCGCCATGGTCGCGGTGAAGGACCGGCGCAACGGCGCGAAGAACCCGTACGCGCACCTCCGGCAGCCCGACATCACGCTGGAGTCGGTGCAGGCCTCGCCGATGCTGTGGGACCCGGTCCGGTACGACGAGACGTGCCCGTCCTCGGACGGTGCGTGCGCCGTGATCATCGGCGACCAGGCCGCGGCCGAAGCGTCGGCGGGGCCGGTGGCGTGGATCCGGGCCACGTCGATGCGCACCGAGCCGACCATGTTCTCCGGCAAGGACAACGTGAACCCGCGGGCCGGCGCCGACGCGGCGAAGGCGCTCTGGCACCTGGCCGGCATCACCAACCCGCTGGCGCAGATCGACGTCGCCGAGATCTACGTGCCGTTCTCCTGGTTCGAGCCGATGTGGCTGGAGAACCTGGGCTTCGCGCCCGAGGGCAAGGGCTGGCAGTTCACCGAGTCGGGGGAGACGGAGATCGGTGGCTCGATCCCGGTGAACCCGTCCGGCGGGGTGCTGTGCTCCAACCCGATCGGCGCCTCCGGGCTGCTCCGGTTCGCCGAGTCAGCGATGCAGGTGATGGGCAAGGCCGGCGAGCACCAGGTGGCCGGCGCCAGGACCGCGCTCGGCCACGCCTACGGCGGCGGGTCGCAGTACTTCTCGATGTGGGTGGTCGCGGACACGCCGGACTGATTGCGACGATGAGTTCGGGGCCGAAATGACCCCTTAACTCTGCCCCGGAAGCTAGCGGTAGCTGACCGGCAGCCGCTTGACGCCGTTCAGCCACCCCGACCGCAGCCGCTGCGGGTCGCCCGCCTTGCTGATGTCGGGCATCGCGTCGGCGATCGCGTTGAACATCAGGCTGATCTCCAGCCGGGCGAGGTTGGCGCCGAGGCAGTAGTGCGCGCCGGTGCCGCCGAACCCGACGTGCGGGTTCGGGCTGCGCAGCACGTCGAACTGCTCCGGCTCGGTGAAGACGTCCTCGTCGAAGTTCGCGGACCGGTAGAACAACCCGACTCGCTGGCCCTTCTTGATCTCCTGGCCGCCGAGCTCGGTGTCCGTGGTGGCCGTGCGCTGGAACACCGTCACCGGCGTGGCCCAGCGGACGATCTCGTCCACCGCCGTCTCCGGCCGCCCGGCCTTGAAGATCTCCCACTGCTCGGGGTTCTCCAGGAACGCCAGCATGCCGTGCGAGATCGCGTTGCGCGTCGTCTCGTTGCCGGCCACCGCGAGCAGGATCACGAAGAACCCGAACTCGTCGGAGGTGAGCTGGTCGCCGTCGATCTCGGCGTTGACGAGCTTGGAGACGATGTCGTCGCGCGGGCAGGCCCGGCGGTCCTCGGCCATCACCATGCTGTAGCTCAGGATCTCGACCGAGGCGGCCTCGCCGTCGCCCTCGAACTCAGGGTCGTCATACCCGACCATCTCGTTGGACCAGGAGAACAGCTTGTGCCGGTCTTCCTGCGGCACGCCGATGAGCTCGGCGATCGCCTGCAACGGCAGTTCGCAGGCAACGTCGGTGACGAAGTCGCCCGAGCCTTTCTCGATGGCCTCCTTGACGATCTTCTGGGCCCGGTCGTGCAGGATGTCGCGCAGGTTGCTGATGGCCCGCGGCGTGAACCCGCGCGACACGATCCCGCGGACCTTCGTGTGGTGCGGCGGGTCAATGTTGAGCATGATCACCCGCTGCAGCTCGATCTGGTCGCGGGTGTTGCCGCTCGGGAACCGGACGATCGCGCAGTTCTCGTAGCTGGACCACGTCTCGGAGTCCCTGGAGACCGCGACGACGTCCCGGTGCTTGGTCACGGCCCAGAACCCGTCGTCGTCAAAGCCCATGTCCCGCGGCTGCGGGTTCCACCGGACCGGGGCCGAGCGACGCAGCAGCGCGAACTCTTCCTGCGGCACGCGGTGCGCATACAGGTCAGGGTCGGTCAGGTCAAAGCCGGGCGCTAGCTGCTGCTCAGCCATGCCAGTGCCTCCAGGGTCCGGGCCGCCGGGATCTGTAACGTGTTCTAGTGGGATTCAAGCATGCCCGGAGCCTGCGGTGAATGGGCGAGGTCTCGAAATTTCAAGAACACGTTCTACTATGGGAGCTGGCAAAGCGGAGGAGCGGATGTGGGTACTGCGGTAATTGTCGAGGCGGTCCGGACCCCGATCGGGAAGCGGCGCGGAGCGCTGTTCGGCCTGCATCCGGCGGAGATACTCGGCACGGCGCAGACCGCACTGGTCGAGCGGGCGGGCATCGACCCGGCCGCGGTGGAGCAGATCGCGGGCGGCTGCGTGACCCAGGCGGGCGAGCAGGCCGGGAACGTGACCAGGACCGCGTGGCTGCACGCCGGCCTGCCAATCCAGACCGGCTGCCAGACGCTCGACGCGCAGTGCGGCTCCGCGCAGCAGGCCGTGCACCTGATCGCCGGGCTGATCGCGGCCGGGGCCATCGACGTCGGGATCGGCTGCGGCGTCGAGGCCATGAGCCGGGTCGGCCTCGGCGCCAACATCGGCACCGGCATCGGCACGCCCCGGCCTGAGTCCTGGGCCATCGACATGCCGAATCAGTTCGAGGCGGCCGAGCGGATCGCCCGCCGGCGTGGCATCGGCCGGTCGGAGCTGGACGCGTTCGGGCTGCGCTCCCAGCAGAACGCGCAGCGGGCCTGGGCCGAGGGCCGCTTCGACCGCGAGGTCACGCCGGTCAAGGCGCCGGTCCTGGACGCCGAGGGCAAGCCGACGGGCGAGTCGCGGATGGTGGACCGGGATGGCGGCCTGCGCGCAACGACACTCGAGGGGCTGGCCGGACTGAAGCCGGTCCTGCCGGACGGGCTGCACACCGCGGGCACCTCGTCGCAGATCTCCGACGGCGCGGCCGCGGTGCTGCTGGTCAGCGAAGAGCGGGCGCGCGAACTGGGGCTGCGGCCGAGAGCGCGGATCATCTCCCAGGCGCTGATCGGCGACGAGCCCTACTTCCACCTGGACGGCCCGGTCGCCGCGACCGAGCGGGTACTCAAGCGAAGCGGGATGACCATCGCCGACATCGACATCTTCGAAGTCAACGAGGCCTTCGCCTCGGTGGTGCTCTCCTGGATGAGCCAGCACGAGCCCGACCCGGACAAGGTGAACGTGAACGGCGGCGCGATCGCGCTCGGGCATCCGGTCGGCAGCACCGGATCGAGGCTGCTCACCACGGCGCTGCACGAGCTGGAGCGGCGGGACGCGAGCATCGCCCTGGTTTCCATGTGCGCGGGCGGCGCGATGGCGACGGCGACGATCATCGAGCGGCTGTAGCCGGTTTCCGCCCCCGCGTGTTCCGGCGCCGGAACCAGGTAACTCATGCTGTCCTGATTGCCCTAATTTCTCAGCGCCAGCACCATATACTGCCCGCTATGCTCAACGGACGCCGAGTTGCAGTCGTCATGCCCGCGTATAACGCGGCGGCGACCTTGTCGCGTACAGTCGCCGAACTCGACCTCGCGGTGATCGACGAGGTCGTGCTCGTCGACGACAACAGCACCGACCAGACCATGGAGCTGGCCCACAAGCTCGGGCTGGTGCCGATCAAGCACGAGAAGAACCTCGGTTACGGCGGGAATCAGAAGACCTGCTACCGCCGGGCGCTGGAGCTGGGCGCGGACATCATCGTGATGGTGCACCCGGACTACCAGTACTCGCCGCTGCTGGTGCCGGCGATGGCCTCGATGATCGCCTACGGCGAGTACGACATGGTGCTGGGCTCGCGGATCCTCGCCCAGCACACGGTCGCGCGCGGGATGCCGGTCTACAAATACGTCGCCAACCGGCTGCTCACCCTCGTCGAGAACATCATGCTCGGCCAGAAGCTGTCCGAGTACCACACCGGGCTACGGGCCTTCAGCAGCCCGCTGATCGCCTGCCTGGCGTTCGAGCGCAACTCGGACGACTTCGTCTTCGACAACCAGATCATCGCCCAGGCGGTCGTGGCGGGCGCGCGCATCGGCGAGGTGTCCTGCCCGACCCGCTACCAGGAGGACGCCTCCTCCATCAACCTGCGCCGGAGCATCAAATACGGCTTGGGGGTGCTGCGCACCTCGCTCCAGTACCGACTGCACAAGACCGGGCTGCGGCAGTACCCCTACCTCGAGCCGAAGCCCCGGCCGACCGGGCCAGCTGAGGGCCGGGCCGCCGCTGCTGACAGAGCCGAGGAGGAACCGGTCGCCAAGTCGGCCTAGCCACCAGGCCGTCGCCGGTCGTCCGGCCGGCCCCACGCCGCGCGGGCCGGCTGGGATTGCCGGTTGGGCTTCAGGATGGGCAGCGGCTGAACTGGGCTATTCTTGTCCCGCCCGGGAAGATCCGGTGGTGAGCCGACGGTTCGTTGGCAATGCAGGTGCCGGGCAGGATATCGCGGAGTTTGTCCGGGCTGGCCAACCCCCGCCGCTGGCGGATCGCGAGTGTAGGACATAAGGAGCCATGGACGCCGCCGAACTCAAGCTGCTGACCTCGATCGAAGATCGCCATTGGTGGTACAAGGAGCGGCGCGCCATCCTTCACCGCCTGCTCCGGCGCTCGCCGGGTCCGGGCCTGGCGGTCGACATCGGGGCGGCCGGCGGCGGCAATACCAGGGTGCTCAAGGAGCACGGCTGGCATGCGCTAGGCGTCGAATATTCCGAATCTGTAGCCGACGTCGCCCGCTCCCGTGGCGTTGACGTCGTCCGGGCAGACGCCAGGGACCTTCCGGTCAGATCTGATGCCTGCGGGGTGGTAACTGCCTTCGATGTGCTGGAGCACATCGAAGAGGACTATCTGGCCGCAACGGAGATCGCGAGAATCCTGCGGCCAGGCGGGACTGCCCTCATCGCAGTGCCGTCCGACATGGCCCTGTGGTCCGCGCACGACGAAGCGGTGGGTCACGTGCGCCGGTACTCCGGGCCCGAACTGGCTGCCCTCATGGAGAAGGCCGGCCTGACCATCGAACGGATGTGGAGCTGGAATGTCCTGCTCCGGCCGGTCGTGGCGTTGCGCCGCAAATCGGCCGCTGGCAGTGACCTGGATGAGGTGCCGCCGCTGCTGAACCTGCTACTGACCGGTGTCATAACCGCCGAGCGATATCTGCCAGTTAAGACTATGCCGGGCGTCTCTTTGATGCTTCGTGCCCGGAAGTAGCTTCGGACCCGAAGCGCTGACTTTCCCTGGTGCCCCCCAACTGGAGGTAAAAATCGCCGGCCTAGTCAGGTGGATGGTCCCCATAGCTGCGCAAGAGGTGCGAATTTGGCGGTATCCTCACGACTGCCGGTGGTTGGCGGCCCCTCGAGCGGGCAGGCAACTGCGAGGCTGGGTGAGGATGGCCGAGATCGGGGCGCGGAGGCCGCCATGAGTTTCGTCAAGTACTCCATCGTTGTGCCTATCTACAACGAGGAAGAATCTCTCGCGGAGCTAGTCAAAAGGCTTCGCGAGGTCATGGACGAGCTGGACGGCCCGGCGGAGGCAGTGCTGGTCGACGACGGGAGCAGCGACACTAGCTACCGGCTGATGGCGGAGGCGAACGACGAAGACGGTCGGTTCAAGATCGTCCAGTTGTCCAGGAACTTCGGGCACCAGCTCGCCATCACGGCCGGAATGGATCTTGCCCGCGGGCAGGCGGTCATCGTGATGGATGCTGATCTTCAGGACCCGCCGCAGGTCATTCTCGAGCTCGCGGCGAAATGGCAGGAAGGATACGAGGTCGTCTACGCCGTCCGCCAGCATCGCGACGGCGAGACTCAGTTCAAGAAGCTCTCTGCCTCGATGTTCTATAGCATGCTCCGCCGGATGGCTGAAATCGACCAGCCAATAGATGTCGGTGATTTCCGCCTCGTTGACCGGAAAGCGCTGGACGCGTTCCTGTCGATGCGTGAGCACAACAGATATGTCCGGGGGATGTTTTCCTGGGTGGGCTTCCGGCAAGTCGGCGTCCCCTATCATCGCGAGTCCAGGCACGCGGGGAAGAGCAAGTACTCCGTGCGCAGGATGGTCAAGCTGGCGGTCAACGGCATCGTGGGATTCTCCGTCGCGCCGCTGAAGCTCGCGATGACGGTGGGCTTCGTGCTCGCGATCGCGTCGCTCGGCTACGGAGTAGTGGCAATTCTGCTCAAGCTCTCGGGCGCGGCGCACATTGTCGCCGGGTATACCTCGTTGCTGGTGGCGATCACGTTTCTCAGTGGCATTCAGCTCATGGTCATGGGCATGGTCGGCCAGTACGTGGCGAGGGTCTACGACGAGGCCAGGGGCCGGCCGCTTTACCTGATCCGCGAAGCCAGGGGCTTTGACGGCCCCCCGGACTACGGCCGGGGGCACGGCGGGGACACGGCGGCAGGCCAGCGCCGCGTGCCGCTCGTGCCCACCAGGTGAGAACGCCTTCCGGGGTGCGGACGATGCCTGGTGAGCCTGCCGGTACGCAGGCCGCCATGAGCGATGCGGCGGGGCCCGATCACGAGGGCTCTGATCAGCGGCGGGTCGTCACGTTCGCCATCCCGCCCATCGCCGGAGCCGGCCCGTGGTCAGTCCGCCTGCGGGCGCTGTCTCCGTGGCTCCAGGGACTCATCGCGCTGGCGGTCTATCTGGCCGCGTGGATCTTCGGCTGGGGGCTGCAGCTGGTCGAGCACGCCGGGACGGTGCAGCTCAGCCAGGGCAGCAGCATGGACCCGAATTTCTATCTCTGGAGCCTGCGCTGGTGGCCATATGCCATCGGGCACGGCATCAATCCGTTCTTCACCAGCCAACTCGGCGCCCCGCACGGGTTCAACCTGGCCTGGACGACGACAGTCCCGCCGCTCGCGCTTGCCGCTAGCCCGCTCACTCTGCTGGCCGGCCCGGCCGCGGCGTTTAACCTTCTAGTCGTCCTCGGGCCGCCAGTATCAGCCTGGGCGGCATTTGTAACCTGCCGGCGACTGACCCGGAAGTTCTGGCCCTCTCTTTTCGGCGGTGCGTGTTACGGATTCTCGGTTTACGAGATCAACCACAGCGCGGCCGGCCAGCTGAACCTGATCTGGAATGTCCTGCCGCCGCTCATGGTGTACGTCGTGCTCCTCTGGCGGGACAAGAAGCTGGGCCGCGCCTGGTTTATCGGCATCATGGCGATTCTCCTGGTGACCCAGCTGTTCATGTTCCTGGAGACGTTCTTCGAACTGACCGTCCTGCTGGCCATCGCGCTGCCGATCGGCTACGCGCTAGCGGCGCGGCCGGGCCGCCCGCTAGTGGCCAGTCTCGCGCGGCAGCTAGCGGTCGCTTACTGCCTCGCCATCGCCGCCGCGTCGCCGTACCTCCTCTACGCGCTGCACCATTACCCCAAGGGATTCAGCCGGTCGCCTGCAATCACCGGGCTTGACGTCGCCAATCTGATCGTGCCCAGGCCGGACCGCACGTTCAACAACGCCTCGCTGACGCACTACGCCAGCACCCTGCCGCCCAGCTCCTTCGCGGGCTACGTCGGCCTCCCGGCATTGATCATCGTACTGGCGGTGGCTATCGCGACCTGGTCGAGCCGGATCACCAGGTTCGTCGTCACCATGTTCGTCGTCATCGTCGCCCTGGCCGTTGGTCCGCATCTGGTCGTCGGCACGACTCTGGTCGGTCATGTGCCGTGGGCACGGCTGTGGCTGCTGCCGGTCGCGCGCAGCGCGCTCCCCAACCGGTTCATGATGCTCGGGGGTCTCGCGCTGGCGCTGCTCGTCGCGACCTGGCTGGCGGCACCGCTGCGCGCCGGGTGGCTACGGCTAGTCCGCTGGCTGCTGGGCTTCCTGGCGGTGTTCGCGATCCTCGCTGACGTCCCGACGATCGGCGACGGGACCCCGCCGGCGAACGCCAGAGTCCCAGCCTTCTTCGCGACGGGCGAGTACCGGCACTTCATCAAGCCGGGCGAAACCGTGATCGTGATCTCGCACCGCGGGAACGCCGCGATGCTGTTCCAGGCGGACACGGACTTCTATATGCGAATAGCGGGCGGCTACATCAACATGGCGATCACGCCGCGCACTGATCTGCCAGGCCAGGTCCAGGACCTGGCCCATTCGACCCGACAGATCGACGCGCGATTCTTCGCCTACCTCAAGGCCGCGCATGTGCAGGTGATATTGGTCGAGCAAGCCTGGAAGCCGGTGTGGGCCTGGAAGCTGCACCGGCTCGGACTGCAATACCAGACCGTCGGAGGGATGCTGGTCTACCGGATTGGCCCGTGCGTAACCCGTTGCGCGCCCGCCCACCGGCACCCGCCGAAGTCGCACAAGCCGAAATCGACGACCCGCTAGCCACACGCGCTTGCACCGCACCGAGATCACCTCGGCGGTGAGAACGGACGCGCTCTGGCTACGCTTGGTCCGTGCCGAGGCCACGCCAGATCTTTGCCTACTCCGGAATCCAGCGCACTGAGGCGACGCCGAAGGAGCGATTCCGGCTCGTACAGCACGCGATCGACCTGGCCCAGTCAGTCGGCCGTCCGCGGGTCTGTTTCGTGCCGACCGCGGTCGGCGACTCGGCCGAGGCGGTGGAAGCGTTCGCGGCCGCGGCCGCGGCTGCCGGGGTAGACGCCGAGATCTCGGTCCTGACGCTGTTCGCCCAGCCGAGCGTCCCCGACATCCGCACGCATCTGCTCGGCCAGGACGTCATCGTCGTCAGCGGGGGCAGCGTGGCCAACCTGATGGCGGTCTGGCGAGTGCACGGCCTGCGCGAGGTCATGCGGGACTGCTGGGAGGCCGGGGTCGTCCTGTCCGGCGGCAGCGCGGGCAGTCTGTGCTGGCACCTCGGCGGCCCCACCGATTCCTTCCGGGATGAGCTTGACCCGTTCACCGACGGGATCGGCCTGCTGCCCTACAGCAACGGCGTGCACGACGACTTCAGCGCCCAGCCGCGCCGGGACACCTACCGGCAGATGGTCGCGGCCGGGACGTTCCCGGCCGGGTACGCCAGCGAGGACGGGGTCGGGCTGCACTACCTGGGCACCGAGCTGCATGAGGCGGTGCGCATCCAGCCGGGCAAGCGCGGCTGGCACGTGGCGCCGGACGGGGCTGGTGGATGGCAGGAAGAGGCACTGCCGACTCGCGATCTGTGATACAGCCGGGCCGCGGCCCTGACCGGCCCTGGTCTCACGCGTGCTGGCTGCTCACCGAGATCACCTCGCCGGTGAGGTAGGACGCGTAGTCGCTGGCCAGGAACGCCATCACGGCGGCGACCTCCCATGGCTCGGCGCCGCGGCCGAAGGCCTCGCGCCCGGCCAGCTCCGCGAGCAACTCCTCGCTCATAACCTTGGCCAGGAACGGGTGCGTCGCCAGGCTCGGGGCGACCGCATTGACCCGGATGCCCTGCCCGGCCACGTCCATCGCCGCGCACCTCGTCAGCGCCATCACCCCGGCCTTCGCGGCCGCGTAGTGCGCCTGGCCGTCTTGCGCGCGCCAGCCCAGGACTGAGGCGTTGTTGACGACGGCCCCGCCGTGGCCCTGGGCGACCAGCTGCCGCAGGGCCGCGCGGGTGCAGCGAAACGTGCCGTTGAGGGTGATGTCCAGCACCCGCAGCCACTCCGCGTCGGTCATTTCCAGGATGGACTTGGTGCCCCCGAGGCCGGCGTTGTTGATCATCACGTCGATGCGGCCGAAGTGGCTCACCGCGCCGTCGATGAGGTTGCGCACCGCGTCGTCGTCGGTCACGTCGCAGGGCAGCGACCAGACCCGGGCGCCGAACTGCCCGGCCAGCTCGGCCTGGCGGGCGGAGAGCCTGGCCTCGTGCTGATCGCTGATGAGGACCCGGGCGCCCTCCTGGAGGCAGCGCAGCGCCGCGGCCGAGCCGATGCCCGCCCCGGCCGCGGCGGTGATCACGACGACCTTGCCGGCCAGCAGGTCGCGGCCCGCGGGCGGCTCCGGAACAACGGCTGTCATGGGTCTGCTCCTCAGCTCGGCTAGCCCCTGGCCTGCCGGGGCAGGCCCAGAGCGCGGTCGGCGATGATCCCGCGCTGGATCTCCGCGGATCCGCCGTAGATGGTGTCGGACCGGCTGAACAGATATAGCCGCTGCCAGTCGTCCAGGTCATACGGCGGACCCTCGGCCAGCATGCTGGCCGCCCCGAGCACGTCCATCGCGAGGTCACCGAGCTCGCGATGCCAGCGCGACCAGAGCAGCTTGACGACCGAGGCGCCCCCCGCCGCCGGGTCCGCGTCACTGCCGAGCATGGCGAGGACCTGCTCGCGCATCACCTGCAGGCCGATCCAGGCCCGGCCGAGCCGGTCCCGCAACGCCGGATCGCTGGCGGCGCCGGTCTGCCGGGCAAGCGCGACCAGGGCGTCGAACTCGCGCTGGTAGCCGACTTGCTGACCGAGGGTGGACACGCCGCGCTCGATTGCCAGCGTGGCCATCGCGACCCGCCAGCCGTCGCCCGGCTCGCTCACGACGAGGTCGCGCGGGGTCCGCGCGGCGTCGAAGAACACTTCGTTGAACTCCGACGTGCCGGTCAGCTGACGGATGGGCCGGACCGTGATGCCCGGCTGGTGCATCGGCACCAGGAGGTAGGACAGCCCGGCCGACCGGCTGGAGCCCGGCTCGGTCCGCGCCAGCAAGAAGCACCAGTCCGCCTCGGTGGCGAGCGACGTCCAGACCTTCTGGCCGGTGATCACCCACTCATCGCCGTCGAGGCGGGCGGCGGTGCTGAGCGAGGCGAGGTCGGAACCGGCGCCCGGCTCGGAGTAGCCCTGGCACCACAGCTCGCGCACTTCGGCGATCGGCCGCAGGAACCGGTCCTTCTGCGCCGGGCTCCCGAACGCGAGCAGGGTCGGGCCTAGCAGTTCTTCGCCCATGTGGCCGACCCTGGCCGGAGCGCCGCTGCGGGCGTACTCCTCATGGAAGATGACCTGCTGCGCGAGGGTCGCATTCTGGCCGCCGTACTCGGCCGGCCAGGACAGGCACGTCCAGCCGTTCGCCGCCAGGAGCCGGTTCCAGGCGAGGCGCTGCTCGAAGTGCTCGTGCTCGCGGCCGGGCCCGCCCTGGCCGCGAAGCGCCGCGAACTCGCCGGCCAGATTCTGCTCGAGCCAGCCGCGTGCCCGCTGCCGGAACTCTTCGTCCTCGGCGGTCAGCTCCACCGGCATCCTCCTGCCGCGCGCGGGCTCATACCCTACCAAGCACTTGCTTGTGTGCCCGTGTCTGGCCACGCGCTGGTGCCGCAAAGTAGGCTCTACCTACCGACCAAGCACTTGCTTGCCTGGCAGGTTCGGCAGCGGACTGATTTCGGCAGCACTGATTTTCCGGAAGCACTGAAGGAGCCAGGTGAAGCTGACGATCCCGGCGGCCGTGGACAGGGCAGCCAGCCTGTTCGGGGACCGGCCGGCGATCGCCGAGCCGGACGGACCGCGGCTCACCTACGCGCAGCTGCACGACCGGGTGCGGGCGGTGGCTGGCGCGTTCATCGGGCACGGACTGGAGCCGGGCGACCGGGTCGCGATCTGGTCACCGAACACGCATCACTGGGTGCTGGGCGCACTGGGCGCGCTCTGCGCGGGCTGCACCTTGGTGCCGGTCAACACTCGCTTCACTGGTGCCGAGGCGCTGGACGTCATCGGCCGCAGCGGTGCCAGGGCACTCTTGGTCGCGGGCACCTTCCTGGGCACCGACCGGCTCGCCGCGGTGCGCGCAGCGGCCCGCGAGCAGGACGCCGGGCCGGGGCTCGGTCAGCTGAAGCTGATCGTCAGGATCCCGGTCGACGGCGGTGACCCGCAGCTGCCTGCGCTGGCCGGGACGGCCGCGCTCGACTGGGCGGAGTTCGAGCGGGAGGGCGCGGGCCGCGCGGGCCTCGCGGCCGAGCGCGCTGCTGCGGTCGAGCCGGAGCACGTGAGCGACATCCTGTTCACGTCCGGCACCACCGGCCGGAGCAAGGGCGCGATGAGCGCCCACTTCCAGTCGCTGAACGTAGCCAGGGCCTGGGCCGAGTGCGGTCAGGTCAGCGCGCGCGACCGGTACCTGGTCCTGAATCCGTTCTTTCACAGCTTCGGGTACAAGGCCGGGATCCTCGTCTGCCTGCTCGCCGGCGCGGCCATCGTGCCGCAGCTCGTCTACGACGCGGAGCGGGCCATGCGGCTGATCGAGGCCGAGCGGATCACCGTGCTGCCGGGTGCGCCGACGATCTACCAGACGATCCTGGACCACCCGGCCCGGGCCGGGATGGACCTGAGCAGCCTCCGGCTGGCTGTGACCGGGGCGGCCGTGGTCCCGGTCGCGCTCGTCGAGCGCATGCAGTCCGAGCTGAGCTTCGACACGGTGCTCACCGCGTACGGCCTGACCGAGGCGGTGGTCGTCAGCATGGGTCGGCCCGGCGATGACCCGAAGCTCGTCGCCACCACGTCTGGCCGGGCCACCGCGGGCTTCGAGATTGCCATCGCCCGCCCGGACGAGGCGGGCGCGGGCGAGATCCTGGTGCGCGGGCCGAACGTGATGCTCGGGTACCTCGACGACGAGCGCGCCACCGCCGAGGCGGTCGACGCCGCCGGCTGGCTGCACACCGGCGACATCGGGAAGCTGGACGCGGCCGGCAACCTGGTCATCACCGACCGGCTCAAGGACATGTACATCTGCGGCGGCTTCAACGTCTACCCGGCCGAGGTCGAGCAGGTACTCGCGAGGCTGCCCGGCGTCGCCGAGTCGGCTGTGATCGGCGTCCCCGACCAGCGCCTCGGCGAGGTCGGCAAGGCCTACGTCGTCGCCCGGGCCGGTCACACCCTGACCCCGGACGAGGTCATCGGCTACTGCCGGGAGCGGCTGGCCAATTTCAAGGTGCCCAGGCAGGTCGAGTTCTGGACCGAACTGCCGCGCAATCCGGCGGGCAAGCCGCTCAAGCGGCAACTGAAAGCGGAACACAACCGGGAGGAGTCCCCATGACTATGTCCGCGGGGGATCCGGGGGGTCGTCCCCCCGAGCAAGCACCGACCGAGGCAGACCGGAACGGGGCGGCCCCGGACGAGCATGACGTGGTCACCTACGAGGTCCTGGATGCCACCGCGGTGATCACCCTGAACCGGCCGCGATACCGGAACGCGCAGAATTCCGCCGTCACCTACGCCCTGGACGCGGCCTTCCAGCGAGCCACGAACGACGACGCCGTTGCGGTGATCGTGCTGGCCGGGGCGGGTGAGCATTTCTGCGCCGGGCACGACATCGGCACGCCGGGCCGCGACATCGACACGTCGTTCGAGCGCAAGGCCGTGATCTGGTGGGATCACGTCGGCAAGCCGGGCGCCGACAACCGCTACGCCAGGGAGATGGAGGTGTACCTGGGTATGTGCCGGCGCTGGCGGGAACTGCCGAAGCCGACGATCGCGATGGTGCAGGGCGCCTGCATCGCCGGCGGCCTGATGCTCGCCTGGATATGCGACCTGATCGTGGCCGCCGACGACGCGTTCTTCGCCGACCCGGTGGTGCGGATGGGCATTCCGGGCGTGGAGTATTTCGCGCATCCCTGGGTGCTCGGGCCGCGGTTCGCCAAGGAGATGCTGTTCACCGGGGACCGGTTCAGCGCGGCGCGCGCGTACGAGCTGGGCATGGTCAGCCGCGTGGTGCCAAGGTCAGAGCTGGCGGACGCCACGTTCGAGCTGGCCGGCAAGATCGCCAGGATGCCGCAGTTCGGCCTCGCGCTGGCCAAGCGCGCGGTGAATCAGTGCGAAGACCAGATGGGCATGCGCAACGGCATGGACTCGGTGTTCGGGCTGCACCATGTCGCGCACGCGCATAACGCGGAGACCGGGGCCGACTCGCTGGCGGGCATGGACGCCCGGTCGATGAAGAAGGCCTCGGGGTGAACCTGGACTTCGACCCGCCCGTGCAGGAGTTCCGGGCGGAGGTCGCGGCGTGGCTCGCGGCGAATCTGCCCGCCAGCCCGCTGCCGTCGGTGGATACGGCTGAGGGGTTCGCGCTGCACCGGGAGTGGGAGGCGAGGCTGGCCGCGGCCGGGCTCGCGGCGGTCTCGTGGCCAGCCGAGTACGGCGGCCGGGACGCCTCGCTGCTGGAGTGGCTGGTCTTCGAGGAGGAGTATCACGCCGCGGGCGGGCCGGTCCGGGTCGGCCAGAACGGCCTGTTCGTGCTCGCGCCGACGCTGCTCGCGCACGGCACCGCCGAGCAGAAGGCCCGGATCTTGCCGCCGATGGCGGCCGCGACCGAGGTCTGGGCGCAGGCGTGGTCGGAACCAGGCGCCGGCAGCGATCTGGCCGCGCTCCGGTCCCGGGCCCGCCGCACCGACGGGGGCTGGCTGCTGTCTGGCCAGAAGACCTGGAGCTCGCGCGCGGTGTTCGCGGATCGGGCCTTCGGCCTGTTCCGCTCCGATCCGGACGAAGAGCGGCACCGCGGCCTGACCTACCTCATGTTCGGCCTGCGGGCCGACGGCGTGACGGTCAGGCCGATACCGCAGCTCGATGGCGAGCCGGGCTTCGCGGAGGTCTTCCTGGACGAGGTCTACGTGCCCGACAGTGACGTGATCGGGGAGCCCGGCAACGGCTGGCGGATCGCGATGAGCTCGGTCGGCCACGAGCGCGGGCTGCCGCTGCGCAGCCCCGGCCGGTTCACCGCGGCGGCGGCGCGGCTCGCGCGACTGTGGGCGCGGGCAGGCCAGCCCGACGACGGGATCGCCGGTCGGGTCGCCGACGCGTGGATCGCCGCCCGGGCCTATCAGCTCTACGGCTATCAGCTCGCCAGCGAGCCACCCGGAGCGGCCGCACCGGCTGGCGGCACGAACGGCGCGGCGGGCGGTGCGCAGGCGAGCCTCGGCAAGGTCTTCTGGTCCGAACTCGACCTGTCCATCCACGAGACCGCGCTCGATCTGCTCGGCTCGGCCGCCGAGCTGAAAGGCACCGAGGACTCAGCCTGGCTGGACGGCTACCTGTTCGCGCTGGCCGGGCCGATCTACGCGGGCACCAACGAGATCCAGCGCTCGCTGATCGCCGAGCGAGTACTCGGGCTGCCGCGATGAACCTGGCCCCGTCCGGTGAGCAGCAGCAGTTCGCCGCTAGCCTGCACGACTTGCTCTCGGCCGCGGACGGCCCGGCGGCGGCCAGGTCATGGGCGGCCGGGGACCGGAAGCCGGGCCTGGAGATCTGGCGGTCGCTCGCGGAGGCGGGCGTCACGGCGCTCATGGTGCCCGCGGACCGAGGCGGGCTCGGCGCGGATCCCGCCGACCTGGTCATCGCCTGCGAGGAACTAGGCCACCACGCGATCCCCGGCCCCGTCCCCGAGTCGGTCGCCGCCGTCCCGGTAGCGCTAGCCGCCCTCTTTTCACGGGCAACGGCAGATTCGCCACCCGATTCAGACCAGTTTGCGGCGTCGGTTCCCGTGAAAAGATGGCTTGAGCAGCTGACGTCGGGCGAGTGGCTCGCCACGTTGGCGGCTCCGCCGCTGCTGCCGTACGCGGCCGACGCCGAAGCGGCGGACCTTATCCTCTTCGCGGCTGGCGATCAGCTCGCGGTGGCCGCACCCGGCCGGGTCTGGCGCTCGGTCGACGCGGCGCGGACGCTCTCCGAGCTAACGCCCGTCGAGCAGGTGGCCCAGGGCCCCGAGGTGCGGGCGTCGATCGAGCGGGCGGTGGAGTTCGGGACGCTGGCGTGCGCCGCGCAACTGCTCGGCCTCGGCCGCGCGCTGCTGGAGCTGGCGGCGGCGCACGCGCGGCAGCGGGTCCAGTTCGGGCAGCCGGTCGGCAGCTTCCAGGCGGTCAAGCATCAGCTCGCAAACGTCGCCATCGGCCTGGAGTTCGCCCGGCCGCTGGTATTCGCGGCGGCCATCGCGCTCGGCGGCCGGGAGCCGCAGTCAGCCAGGGACGTGTCCGCGGCGAAGGTCGCCTGCGCGCAGGCCGCGAACCGCGCGGCGCGGACGGCACTGCAGGTGCACGGCGCGATCGGCTACACCGCAGAGCACGACGCCGGCATCTACCTGACCAAGGTCCGCGCGCTCGGCCCGGCCTGGGGCAGCCAGGCCGGGCACCGCGCCAGGGTGCTGGCCGCGCTCGGCGCGGACGGCTGACGCCGTGCCGCAGACCAGTGAGCAGCAGGCGCTGCGGGCCGCGGTTCGCGGGGTGCTGGCCGGCCACCGGCCGGGCGCGGACGGCAGCGCCGGGATCTGGCACCGGCTCGCCACCGAGATCGGCGTCGCCGGGCTGGCCGTACCGGAGCGGTTCGGCGGGGCCGGGGCCGGACCGTCCGAGGTGGGCGTCGTGCAGGAGGAACTGGGCCGGTCGCTGGCCAGCACGCCGATGCTCGGCTCGGCCGTGCTGGCCACGCAACTGCTGCTGGGGTCCGGTGACGAGGACGCGTGCGCCCGGCTGCTGCCCGGCCTGGCCGACGGCTCTCAGGTCGCGGCCGTGGCCTGGACCACTGCGTCCGGCCGCTGGGACCCGGCCGAGGTGGCCTGCCGGGCGACGTCAGCACCGGACGGCGCCTGGATTGCCGACGGCGAGGCACACTTCGTGCTGGACGGGGCCGGCGCGACGGTGCTGCTCGTTCCGGTCCGGATGGCGGGCGGTACCGGACTGCTCGAGATCCGGCCCGGCCAGGCCGGGGTGACGGTCACCGGGTGCACCACGATGGACGAGACCCGGCCGCTGGCGACGATTCGGTTCGCCGCCGCGGCCGGCACCCGGATCGGCGATCAAGCCGCGCTCGGCCGGGCCAGAGATCTGGCCGCGATCGCGCTGGCCGCCGAGCAGGCGGGGGCCGCGGCGCGGGCGCTGGAGATCACCGTCGACTACACCAAGACGAGGGTCCAGTTCGGCCGGCCGATCGGGAGCTTCCAGGCGCTTGCAGCACCGGATGGCGGACCTGCACGTGCTGGTGCAGTCGGCCACCTCGCTCGTCCGGGCCGCCGCGGTGGCGGCGCAGCGCGGCGAGCCCGGCCTGGAGCTGCGCGCGGCGGCGGCCAAGGCGTACTGCTCGGACGCGTTCAGCGAGGTCGCGGCCGAGATGATCCAGCTGCACGGTGCGATCGCCATGACCTGGGAGCACGAGGCGCACCGGTTCTTCAAGCGCGCGCACGGCTCGGCCCGGCTGCTGGGTACGCCCGGCGCGCACGTCGAGCGCATCGCGGCCGCCGTCCTCGACCGCCCGTAATCCGATTCTCCGTAAACGGGCCTGAGCTGCGGTGATGTAGCGCGCCCAGGGCTGAGTAACGCCTGCGGGAGGGCTGGCGCTGTAGTCGGTGTTGTCACGGCCTCACGCCCGACCGAGGCCCAACCTGAAGGAGAACAATGCGCGTTTCCAAGTCCCTCGTGGCAAGGTTCGGCACGGTCGTCGCAGCGGCCGGTATCGCACTGGGCAGCGTGGCCGCCACGGCCGATGCCTCGACTGCGCACCACAAGGTCAAGACCCAGACGATCCTGACTGGCTCGGCCAAGCCCGTGCACGTGAACAAGCACCACCCGTTCGGCACGGCGCACATCGTCGGCCAGCTGACCACGCCCGGCACGCCCGGCCGGCCAGGTCACCGGCGTGCGGGTCAACCTGTGGCGCGAGGGCCCGAAGGGCCGCTGGCACGAGGTGCAGCACGCCCGCACTGGCTTCCACGGCTTCGTCCGGTTCCGCGTGTACCACGTCGCCAAGGGCGCGACCTTCCAGCTGCGGTTCCCCGGTAACCGCAACTTCGCCCGGTCGCGGAGCTCGGTGATCGTTATCTCCGCGGTCTCCTAGGCCCGGTTCGGAGTGAGCACCGGCGGGCATGTCCTGGTTTCGCAGACATGTCCAGGGCATGCCCGCCGTTGTGCGACCCTTGATGGCGCGATGGCGAGTGAGACCGGTGAGCTGGACGAAGCCCTGGCCAGGGCGTCCGCAGGCGACGAGGCCGGTTTTCTGCGGCTCTGGCGGACCTTGCAGCCGCCGCTGCTGCGGTTCCTGCGCGTCATCGGCTGCGACGACCCCGAAGACGTCGCCAGCGAGACGTGGCTGCAGGTGGTCCGCGACCTGCCCCGGTTCTCCGGCGGCCAGGAGGACTTCCGCCGCTGGCTGTTCACGATCGGCCGGCACCGGGCCATCGACGCGGCGCGAGCCAGATCACGGCGGCCCGCGACGCCGGTGAGCACGGGACTGGACATCCTGGCCGACCATCAGCTGGTCGAGGACCAGGTACTGGACGGCATTTCGGTCCGGCGGGCCGTGGCCCTGCTGGGGACCCTGTCCAGGGATCAGGCCGAGGTCGTCGCCCTGCGGGTGATCGCCGGCCTGGAGACGCCGGACGTGGCCAGGATCCTCGGCAAGTCGGCGGGTGCCGTCCGGGTCGCCCTGCACCGCGGGCTGAAGGCGCTGGCCGATGACCCGGCCGTCCGGGCGGGCATCCAGCCGCTGCGCCGTACCGACTCGACGCTGGAGGAGGTGGACACGTGACCTCGGATCTTCCCGGCGGACTGCATCCCGACGAGCTCGGCTTCGATGAGCCCGGGCTGGAGCAGCTGCTGCGGACGCTCACGTCGGACGGCACCGCCGCCGAACTGGCGGGCGAGCCCGCGGCGCTGGCGATGTTCCGTGCCCATGTCCCCGCTCCGGGGTCCGGCGCGGCGCCGGCCGCTGGCGTCCCCGCTGCCCTCGATCCGCCCACCCGCGTCCTGGCGGGCGGCGGCGGAGGCCTGCCACCGAAGCGCCCGTCCAGGCTGTCCAGGGCGCGCGGCGGGTTCCCGCGGCTGCGGGTGGCGCTCGTCGGCGCCACCGCGCTGGTGGGCGGATTCGCCGCCGCGGCCTACGGCGAGGTGCTGCCCGCCCCGGTCCAGCACATCGCCTACCAGGCATTCCACTACTTCGGCGTGCCGGACACCGGGCACCGGCACGCATCCACCAGCCCGACCGGGTCGCCAGCACCGCACCACGCCCGGCGGCGGGCACCGCAGCTCTCCGTCCAGCCTGCGGCCACACCCGACCCCGTCGGTGTCCGGCACCCGCTCGGCGACGCCGCAGTCCGGTGCGCCGGTCGGCACGACGCAGCCGTCGGCCAGCGCGAGCGTGTCCACCTCGCCGTCCGCCGGACCGGCCGTGCTCTCGGCCCAGGCGGTCAGCCCGGTCGTGCCCGCGGGCACGTCCGCGACCATCAACGGCATGCTGACCAGCGGCACTACCGCCGACGGCGGGGTCTTCGTCCGGCTCATGGCGCACGTGGTCGGGCGGCCTGGCTGGGTCTTCGTCGGGCGCTCGCAGACCAGCGCGCAAGGCGCGGTGTCGTTCACCACCCCGGTGCTGAAGCGCAATACCTGGTTCCGGCTCGCCGACGCCAGCGGCACGAGAAGCTCGGTGGTCGTCATCACGGTGACGCCGTCGATCTCGGCCACGCTGAGAGCGGGGCCGCAGGGCGTCAAGGACTACGTGACCGTCAGCACGACAGCCGCCCGCAAGGGCGATGTCGTGCTGCTCCAGGTCCTGCAGAACGGCACCTGGGTCACGTTCAAGCAGGCGACCCTGAACATTGAACGGCAAGGTGACGATCGCCATCAGCGCCACCAAGCGGCAGGGCCAGGAACTGCAGGCCGTGCTGCTGGCCACCAAGGTGCACGGCGCGGCGACCAGCCCGCCCCTCACCGTCCCGCCGCCCGCCTGACCTGCGCCGCGGGCCATCGCCACGCGCCCCGGGCCACGCGCGGCTGGGGCACGCGCGGCGGGGCCTAGGCCGGGCCGAGTCAGCCGGCCGTGAGCTGGTCGGCGGCCTTGAGCAGCAGTTCGAGCTCGTCGACCAGGTAGCTCGCCAGCGTCTCGATGTCGGGAATCAGCTCCCGGCAGGCCACGAGGCCGAAGTGCAGCTGGCCCAGGTAGCCGACGAGCGTGATGTTCAGTCCCTGCCCGTCGGTGATGACCGAGACCGGGTAGTGCGCCAGCAGCCGGGCGCCGCAGAGGTAGACCGGCACGTTCGGGCCGGGCACGTTCGAGATGCACAGGTTGAACGGCGGCAGCCGGTGCAGCACTCCGGTGGCGAACACCACCCTGGCCGCCCGCGCGGTCAGCGCCGGCGGGGAGAAGTCGCTGATCTGGTCCACCAGGCCCTGCGGTATCGCGGCCTGCTGCGCCTTCGCGGCCACTGTGGCCGCGTGCACGGTTAGCAGCCGCCGCGCCGGGTCCGCCTCATGAGTGGGCAGCGAGGCGAGCATCGCGGACACCTTGTTGCCCATCGCGCCCTTGCTGGCCGGATCGCGGATCGAGACCGGGATCATCGCGACCAGGGGCGAGTCCGGCAGCGCCTGGTGGTCGGTCAGCCAGCGGCGCAGCGCGCCCGCGCACATCGCCATCACGACGTCGTTGACCGATACTCCGAACGCGTTCTTCACGGTCTTGACCGTCGCCAGGTCCACGCTGCGCACGGCCAGCCGGCGGTGCGGCGTGATCGGTTTGTTGAACGGCGTCGCCGGCGCCCGGCCGGTCGCGGTCGCGATCACGCCGCCGTCCCCGCGGTCCAGCCCGAGCATGCCGCCGACCATGGCGTTCACCGTCGGCGCCAGCGTGGGCAGCACCCGCATCACCTCGTTGGTGAGGCGCACCATCTGCACCGGCCGCCAGGCCAGCCGGGTCGCGGCGAGCGCGGCCAGTGCCGCCGGGCCGGGCGGCGGGCCTGGATGGAACGGCTTGGCCGGGGGCAACTCCCGGCCGTCCGGGCTCAGGTCGAGGAGGACGGTCAGCAACTCCGCGCCGGACGCGCCGTCAATCGCCGCGTGATGGATCTTGGTGTAGACGGCGGCGCGCTTCCTGGCCAGCCCGGTGATCAGGTAGATCTCCCACAGCGGCCGGCTGCGGTCGAGCGGACGCGCGTGCAGCCGGCTGCACCTGCTCGGTGAGCTGTGCCTCCGAGCCGGGACGCGGCAGCGCGATCTCGCGGATGTGGTACTCGATGTCGAAGTCCGGGTCGTCGACCCAGTACGGCTGGTCGAGCCCGAACGGCACGTTGAGGAGCCTGCGCCGCAGCACCGGAACCAGTGGCAGCCGGTCCGCCAGCACCGCGGTCAGCCGGGTCAGCGTCAGTGGCTCCGGCGCGTCCCGCGGGTCCAGGACGCAGACGCCGCCGACGTGACCGGTCGCATTGGCGGTCTCTAATGCCAGGAACGCGGCGTCCAGTCCGGTCAGCTGCTGCATTGCGCGTTACTCCTCAGCGGGGGGTTCTAGCGGGGAACGGGGGGTGTCATCGCCGCGGCGGATACAGCGCGCGCAGCAGCGACGGCGGGCGGAATGGACGTTGCTGTCCGGGCGGCAGCGCCAGCCGGTCCGCGATGACCCACAGCGTGGCCGGGTCCACGCCGAAGCCGAGGTGGCCGCAGCGGACCTCGACGTTCTCGTGCAGCGCGGTCTCCGGCTCGATGCAGGTCGGCCACGAGACGATGCCGTCCCGGCGGGAGTAGATCGCCGTCGACGGCACCGCGATCGGCTGGGCCAGCTGGTCCCGGGTCGGGACCCGGCCGGCCGCGTGCTGCGAGCTGTGCCGCCGGTAGACGCCATCGGCCCGGCTCTGCCGCGCGTCGGTGAGCGCGAACGGGCTGCCGAGCGTGATGACCCGGCGGATGTGCTCGGGGTGCTCGCGGGCCAGTTCCCTGGCGTAGATGCCGCCGAGACTCCAGCCGATGACCGAGACCGGCCCGCCGGTCCGCTCGGCTAGACCGGCCAGCTCGCGCGGGAGCTCATCGAGCACCCGCGACGTCGGGCCCACGTTCCGGCCCAGCTGCCAGCCATGCACGTCGTAGCCAAGCCAGCTCGCGTACCGGCGCAGCAAGGTGGTGCTCATATCCGAGGCGAGCAGCCCCGGCAGGACCAGCACGCCGTGCTCGTCGCCGCGCGGCGCGGACGCCAGCCAGCCCGCGGCCAGCGGCAGGAACGCGAGATCCGCCAGACCGCGCGCGGGCTCGGTCAGGTACAGCGGGATCGACGGTCCGGCGCCGCCCGGCGCCCTCGTCGTAGTGGCCATGCTGGGCTCCTGCCTGCCGCTTCGCTGCCCTAGGCAAGGTGTTGATACATCTTTAATGTATGTCTCACGGACATTGCCCGGAAAGACCTCGCGCGGCTGGAGTGACGGGAGTAGCTGTGAGCTTCAACCTGGCGACCATCCTGAATGAGACCGCGCTGGCGACTCCGGACGCCACCGTGCACACGTTCATGGGCTCGGCCACGACCTACCGGGAGCTGGATGAGCAGTCCGGCCGGTTCGCCGCGGGGCTGCTGGAGAGCGGCCTGCAGCCCGGTCAGGTGGTCGGCCTGCAGCTGCCGAACCTGCCCCAGTTCCTGGTCGCCTACTTCGGGACGCTGAAGGCCGGGATGGTGCTGCTGCCGCTGAACCCGCTGCTGAAGGCGCCGGAGATCGAGTACCACCTGTCCGACTCCGCCGCCTCGGTCATGATCGGGTTCGACAGCATGCACCAGGAGGCGGCCAAGGCCTGCGAGCTGGAGGGCGTCCCGCTCTACCTGGTCAGCTTCAGCGCCGACCCGCTGCCGGATGGGCTGAAGCCGTTCGCGGACCTGATCAGCGCCGCCGACCTGGTGACACCGGGCGGGGACATCCGGGCCACCAACGCCGACGACACCGCGGTGCTGATCTACACCAGCGGCACCACCGGCAAGCCGAAGGGCGCCGAGCTGACGCATTTCGAGCTGTACATGAACTGCTCGGTCTCCGGGCACCTGTTCGGCGCGCAGCCAGACGACGTCACGCTCGCCGTGCTGCCGTTCTTCCACGTGTTCGGGCTGTCTTCGGTCGTCAACGTCGCGGTGCGGTACGGCAGCGGGCTCTCGATCGTGCCGCGGTTCGAGCCCGGCGCGGTGATCGACGCGCTGGAGCGCGACCGGTGCTCGGTGATCGCCGGCGTGCCGACGATGCTGCAGGCCATCGCGAGCCAGGACCTGACCGGCCGGGACCTGTCCCGGCTGCGGGTCGCGGTCTCCGGCGGGGCGTCGCTGCCCGAGGATGTGCTCGCCCGGTTCGAGGACAAGCTCGGCATCCGGGTGCTGGAAGGCTACGGCCTGTCGGAAACGGCGAGCACCGCGTCGTTCAACCGCCCGGACGACCGGCGGCCGCTGTCGGTCGGCAAGCCGATCTGGGGAGTCCAGATGCGGGTCGCCGACGAGCAGGACCAGCCGATGCCGTCCGGCCAGGACAACATCGGCGAGATCCAGATCCGCGGCCACAACGTGATGAAGGGCTACCTGGGCAAGCCGGAGGCGAGCGCGGCCGCGCTCAAGGGCGGCTGGCTGCACACCGGCGACCTGGGTTACCGGGATGAGGACGGCTTCTACTTCATCGTGGACCGGGCCAAGGACCTGGTGATCCGCGGCGGGTACAACGTGTACCCGCGGGAGCTGGAAGAGGTGCTGTTCGCGCATCCGGGCATCGCCGAAGCCGCGGTGATCGGCAAGCCAGACGGGCGGCTGGGCGAGGAAGTGGTGGCCGTCGTGGTCCGGCGGCCCGGCTTCGAGGACCTGACCGAGGCGGACGTGATCGCGTACTGCAAGGAGCGGATGGCGGCCTATAAGTACCCGCGCGAGGTGCGCTTCCTGCCCGAGCTGCCGAAGGGCCCGACCGGCAAGATCCTCAAGAACGTGCTGCGGGACGCCTCCTAGCGGTTCGCCTCAGCCCAGGCCGGATCCGCCGCCAGTCGCTCGGCGATCCGGTCGTGGAAGCTCTTGCGCCGCAACGCTGCCTCGATGTCGGTGACGACCTGGCTCAGCGGGTAGGGGATCTCGGCCTCGATCTCGGCGACGGCGGCCTCGGTCGCCCGCCACTCGAGCGCGAACCGCTCGGCCAGGGCCCGCGCCTTCGCGGTGAGCGTCACCGTCCTGGTCCGGCCGTCCGCGCCGGTCGTGGTGCGGACCAGCCCGGCCGCGCGCATCGCCGCGACCTTCTGGCTGAGCGCGGAGTGCGTCCGCTGCACCGACTCGGCCAGCTCGGTGATCGTCATCGGGCCGCGCGCGTGCAGCCGCAGCAGTTCGAGCACCCAGCTCGGCTTGACGCCGCTGACCTGCGCCTCGGCGTAGACCCTGGCGATGTCGGCGTCCATCGCGTCCTGCAGCAGGCGCAGTGGCCGCCACCGGCTGTGCAGCGTGGGGTCCTCGAAAGCCGCCATGCAAGCATTGTAACAGCACTTATATAAGCACTGTTACAATCAGGTCCATGCCGCGCCTGCGCCGACTGCTCGCCGACGTCACCCCGCTGCGGGAATCGCCCGCCGTTCCGCCGGTTGTGGATCGGCTCGACGCTGTCCTCGGTCGGCTCGGCCCTCACCGGCTTCGCTATCCCGCTGCAGGTCTACGAGATCACCAGGTCGTCGTTCGCGGTCGGCGGGCTCGGGCTGGCGCAGATGATTCCCACGATCGCGATCGGGCTGGCGGGCGGTTCGCTCGCCGACGCGATGGACCGGCGCAAGCTCGCGCTGCTCGCGAGCGTCGGATCGGCGGTGGTGTCCGCCGGGCTCGCGGCGCAGGCGTTCGCCGGGCTGCGGCTGGTCTGGCTGCTCTACGCGCTCGTGGTCGTGCAGTCCGCGCTGTTCGCGATCATGGCGCCGCTGCGGCAGACGTTCATCCCCGCCCTGCTCCCGCCCGCGCTGCTGCCGGCCGGGATGGCGCTGGACCGGATCAGGTTCCAGCTCATGCTGACGATCGGCCCGGCGCTGGCTGGCCTGATCGCGGCCGCGCCGCACCTCGGGCTGCGGGCCTGCTATCGTCATCGACGTCGGCACCTTCGCCGGGTCGATCTACGGGATCGCCGGGCTGCGGCTGCCGGCCGACCGCGGCGGTGGCGCAGTTCGGACCGCGGGCGGTCGGTGCAGGGGGTGCGCTTCGTCCTGCGCAGCAAGGTGCTGGCCGGCGCGTTCCTGGCCGACCTCAACGCCACCGTCTTCGGGCTGCCGGTCGCACTGTTCCCGGCCATCAACGCCGAGCGGTTCGACGGCAACCCGCGCACGCTCGGCCTGTTCGCCACCGCGATCGGCGTGGGCGGCCTGGTCAGCGCGGCGCTGTCCGGCCCGGTCGGGTCGATCAGCCGGAAGGGCCGGGCGATGCTGTGCTCGGTCGCGCGTCTGGGGCGCCGCGTTCGCCGGGTTCGCGCTCGCGTCGAGCCTGTGGCTCACCCTGACGCTGCTCGCCGTGGCCGGGGCGGCGGACATGTTCACCGTCGTGTTCCGCGGCACGATCGTGCAGCAGACGACGCCGGACGAACTGCGCGGCCGGGTCACCGCGGCCGACTACGTCGTCGGCGCCGGTGGCAGCCAGCTCGGCAACGTGGAAGCCGGCGCGCTCGGATCGCTCACCACGCCGGTGATCAGCGCGCTGAGCGGCGGCCTCGCGACGATCGCCGGCGCCGTGCTCATCGGCCTGGCGCTGCCCGCCTTCAGTCGCTACCGCGCAGGGTCCCCGGATGGCACGGCGCAGCCGGATGGCGCGGACACCGCGCCGTCCGCCGTCACTGCCGAGGCGTAGACCGCCGCCCGGACTTTCTTCTGTTCCGGTCTTCCGGTGTCCACAAATGGGGACGAACGGCGTCCGCGAGGTCACGAGTAGAAAGTACGTCGCCAGTGCGTGTTGCGGACTGCCTAGACTCGCCTCAGCGAGCAGGAGGGCGGCCATGCGGATCGGGCTCACCAGCGTCTACGTCAGCGACCAGGACAAAGCGCTGCGGTTCTACACCGAGATCCTCGGGTTCGCGAAGAAGACGGAAGTCCCGGTCGGCGACTTCTCCTGGCTGACGGTCGTGTCGCCGGAGGACCCGGACGGCCCGGAACTGCTGCTGAAGCACGGCCGGGCACCCGGCGGTGAAGCCGTTCCAGGATGCGTTGCTGGACGACGGCATCCCGATCACGATGTTCGCGGTGCGGGACGTGCGGGCCGAGTACGAGCGACTGCTGGACCTCGGCGTCCGGTTCACCCAGCCGCCGGTGGACATGGGCGACGTCATCACCGCCGTGTTCGACGATACCTGCGGCAACCTGATCGCCATCGCCCAGCGCAAGGCGCCGTAGCAACCCAGGGCTCACATCCAGTCGGCGTAGCGCGGCCAGGCCAGCAACGTGTCCACTACCTCCGGCGGGGCGTCCCCGTCCGTGGTCGCGGACAGCGTGAACCGGCCCCGGTAGAACAGCAGCGGGTCGTCGCTGACGCACTCACCTAGCTCGCTGACCCGGGCGATCACGATGAAGTGGTCGCCCGCCTCGTGCACGGCCTCCACCGTGCAGGCGGCCCAGGCCAGGACGCCGTGCAGGATCGGCGCGCCGTTCCCGGCTGGTGACCAGGAGACGCCGTCGAACTTGTCCGCTGCGGTGACGCCGAACTTGCGGGCCAGGTCCCGCTGGCTCGCGGCCAGGACGTTGACGCCGAGCTCGCCCGTCCTGGCGATGCGCGGCCACGTTCCGGACAGCTTGCCCGGGCAGAACAGCACCAGCGGCGGGTCGAGCGAGAGCGCGGCGAAGGCCTGGCAGGCAAAGCCGACCGGCTCGCCCTCGTGTGCTCCGGTGATGACCGTGACGCCGGTGGCGAAATGGCCGAGTACCTGACGAAACCGCTCCGAGTCAGGTCCCGAGGACGGCAGCTCCATGACACCAGTGTCCCGTCCGGCCGGGACGGTCCGCGCGGCGGCGTCCGGGTTCACGCCGGTTCAGTGCGCATGGCCGGGGCTGAACACGTGGCCCCAGAGGCTGACTGCGGTGGACTCCCGGCTCACCCACGTGCCGTCGTCGACGACCTGGCCGTCGGTGCCGTACTCGATGTCGAAGCCGCTCGGCGTCTGCACGTAGAACGACACCATCAGGTCGTTGGCGTGCCGCCCGAGCGTCGAGCTGATCGGCGCCTTCCGCCGCGTGCACCGGTCGAGTGCCCGGCCGACATCATCGAGCGTGGCCACCTCGACCATGAGGTGCACGATCCCGGCCGCCGGGCTCATCGGCGCGAGCGCCAGCGAGTGATGCCGCGGGCAGCAGCCGAGGAACCGCATCCAGACCTGGCCGCCCGGCCGGCCGAAGAACTCGCCCGGCATCCGCATCGAGTCCCGCAGCCGGAAGCCGAGCAGGTCGGTGTAGAAGGCCAGGGTTTCTGTGTCGCTGAGCACCGGCAGCACGACGTGGCCCAGGCCCTGGTCGCCGGTGACGAACCTGGTGCCGTACGGGCTCACCGCGGGACGGTTGTCCATGATCGCGCCGCAGAAGATCTCCAGCGCGTTGCCGGACGGGTCATCGGCGTGCAGCAGCCCGCCGACGCGGCGGTCGGCGAGCTCGGCCTCGTCGCCGGCTTTCACCGGGACGTCCGCGGCCGACAGGATGCGGGCCACCTCGGTGAGCGTCTGCTGGTCGGCCACCTCCCAGCCGGAGGCGAGCAGCCGGTCTTCCGTTCCTGGCACGATGATCAACCGGGCCGGGAAGTCGTCCATCCGCAGGTAGACAGCCTCGGGATCCGGTCCGCGGCCCTCGGTCAAGCCGAGGATCTTGGTGCCGAACTCGCGCCAGGCCGCCGGGTCGGCCGACTCGATGCGCAGGTAGCCGAGCGAGCTGATGAGAGCGGTCATCGCGAGCCCCCGGTCAGGAACCGCAGCGTCAGCTCGTTGAACTCGTCGAACTTCTCCAGCTGGGCCCAGTGGCCGCAGTTGCCGAACACGTGCAGCTGGGCCTTGCGCAGCTGCTTGAGCGCGATCAGCGCGCCGTCCAGCGGGTTCACCCGGTCCTCGCGGCCCCAGATCAGCAGGACCTCGTGCTTGACCCGGTGCGCCTCGCGCCAGAGCATGCCGTCCTCGGCGTGCTCGCCGAAGAAGGACGCCCCCATGGCGACCATGGCCGCGAGCGCCGCCGGCTGGCTGGCCTGCGCATATCGCTCGTCGATCAGCTCGTCGGTGATCAGGGCCTGGTCGTGCACCATGATCCGCAGGAACGCGGCCATCTTCGCCCGGCTCGGGCCCGGCGGCGCGCCGAACTCCATCAGCCGCCGGACGCCCTCGGTCGGGTCGGGGGCGAGCACGTTGAGGGTCAGCCCGCCCGGTCCCATGAGCACGAGGCCGGCCCGCTTCGGGAAGTTCAGCGCGAACCGCAGTGCGGCGCCGCCGCCCAGTGAGTTGCCGATGAGGTGCGCCTTGCCGATACCGAGGTGGTCCAGCAGCCCGGCCAGGGCCTCCGCGGCGACGGTGAAGAAGTGCCCGGTGGCCGGCCGGGCAGCGGTCTGGCCGTAGCCGGGCAGGTCCATCATCACGGTGCGGTAGCGCCCGGCGATGACCGGCATGGTCTGGCCGAAGTTGCTCCAGGACGAGGCGCCGGGGCCGCCGCCGTGCAGCAGCACGACCGTATCCGCGTCGCCGGGTCCGGTCCCGACGTCGACCGTGCCCGTGCTGGCATCCACTGGGCCGGCGTCGTGGTACCGGACCGGGAGGCCGCCGATGTCCACGACGTGGCTGGTCGACTCCGCCGTCAGCGCGGACGTGACGGTCATCGCGCTCCTTCGTGTCTAGACCGACTCTGGGTTCGCCCGATTCTCTCGCGACGCTGGCCCCGCGCTGGCTCAGAACATCGCGTCGGCCGGGACCGGCAGCCCGAACTCGCTGCCGCCGTACATCGACAGTGCCCGCTCCGGGTCGTTGATGGCGTGCACGCGGCCGGCGTGGGCGTCGCGCCAGAACCGCTGGATCGGGGTGCCTGACTTCAGCGCCCGGCCGCCAGAGTTCTCGAACAGCTTGTCCACGGCCCGGATCGACTGCCCGGTGCCGCGCACCTGGTCGCGGCGGACCCGCAGCCGGACGTCGATCGGGATCGGCTGACCCGCCCGGGCATACCCCATGAGCTCGGTGAAGTTGCGTTCCAGGGCCAGCCACGCGCCGTCGATCTCGGCCGCGGCCTCGGCGACCCGGACCTGGGCGTGCGGGTCCTGGGCTGCCTTCTGGCCGGCGTAGGCGACCCGGACGCGCTCCTTGGTGTAGGCGACGTGCGCCTCGTACGCGCCGGTGGCCATGCCGATCACCGGCGTCGTGATCGAGTACGGGAAGACCGATCCGTACGGCAGCCGGTACAGCGGGCCGGCGTTCAGCTGCTGTCCGGGCACGGCGAGCTTGGTGACGTCGATGAAGCTCAGCGACCGGTGCTCGGGCACGAACACCTCGCTCACCACGATGTCGTTGCTGCCGGTGCCGCGCAGCCCGACCGTGTCCCAGACGTCCTCGATCGCGTAGTCAGCGCGCGGCAGCAGGAACGTGCGGAAGTCAACTGGCCGGTTCTCCGCGTCGGTCACGATCTGGCCGAGAAAGACCCAGGACGCGTGGTCGCAGCCGGAGGAGAAGCTCCAGCGGCCGCTGATCAGGTGGCCGCCGTCGGTACGGGCCGCCTTGCCGGTCGGCGCGTACGAGGACGAGATCCGGGTCGCCTGATCGGCGCCCCAGACCTCCTGCTGCGCCTCCGGGGTGAACAGGCCCAGGTGCCAGGGGTGGACGCCGAGGACGGAGGCCACCCAGCCGGTGGATCCGCACGCGCTCGCGATCAGCCGGACCGCGGTATAGAAGGTCAGCGGGTCGGCTTCCAGGCCGCCGAACGCGACTGGCTGGAGCAGCCGGAAGAACCCGGTTTCCTGCAGCCCCTTGATCGAATCGGCCGGGATCACGCGGCCGTCTTCGGCCTCCTGGGCGCGCTCGCGCAGCGACGGCAGCAGCTCGCGGAGGCCGGCCAGGACCTCGTGCCCGACCATCTCAGCCACTGTGCGGCCTGGGCCACGGGGCTGTCTCAACCACGGTTGTCTCAACCACGGGCGGGAACCTCCTGATGGCGGTGACTCTAGCGCGCTGAACAATACCCCTAGACTAGAACATGTTCTACTCTAGGGATAGCAGGCACGGGATGAGCTGCGGCCCAGCCCAGGGATAGCTAACACCGTGGCTTAGCCACACCCGTGACCGGCCAGTACTCAGGAGGAACGGATGAGTGACCGGATCGGAGTGCGGAGCATCGATGCTGGTGCGCCGCCGACGCGGTTCGCCCGCGGCTGGCACTGCCTCGGGCTCGCCGAGCCGTTCCGGGATGGCAGTCCGCATGCGATCGAGGCGTTCGGGACCAAGCTGGTCGTGTTCGCGGACACCAGCGGCGAGTTGCACGTGCTCGACGGCTATTGCCGGCATATGGGCGGGGATTTGAGCCGCGGCACTATCAAGGGCGACTCCATCGCGTGCCCGTTCCACGACTGGCACTGGGGCGCGGACGGTAAGTGCACCAAGATCCCGTATTCGCGCCGGATCCCGCCGACGGCCAGGACCCGGTCCTGGCGCACGCTGCAGCAGAACAAGCAGCTGTTCGTGTGGAACGACCCGCAGGGGAACGCGCCCGCGGCCGACGTCACGATCCCGCGGATCGAGGGCTCCTACTCAGGCGAGTGGTCGGGCTGGACGTGGGACACCCTGGAAGTGGACGCCAACTGCCGCGAGGTCATCGACAACGTCGTGGACATGGCGCACTTCTTCTACATCCACTTCGCGTTCCCGACCTATTTCCGCAACGTCTTCGAGGGACACGTCGCCTCCCAGTACCTCGACACCAGGTCCCGGCCGGATATCGACGCCGAGTCGGGCCGGGCGGCCAAGGCCAGGAGCGGCAACGGCAACGGGACCGCCAATCCGGATGCGAGCGCGATCGGCCTGCACTCCGAGGCGTCGTATTACGGGCCCTCGTACATGATCGACTACCTGAGCTACGACTACCACGGCGTGCCGATGGACGCGGTGCTGATCAACTGCCACTACCCCGTGACGCCGGAGAAGTTCATCCTGCAGTGGGGCGTGATCGTGAAGAAGCTGCCGGGCCTGACCGCCGAGCAGGCCGACAAGGTGGCGCTGAAGTTCGCGAAGTTCGTCGGCCTCGGCTTCCAGCAGGACGTGGACATCTGGGTGCACAAGAGCCGGATCGACAACCCGCTGCTGTGCGCGGACGACGGCCCGGTATACCAGCTCCGCCGCTGGTACGAGCAGTTCTACCTGGACGTGGCCGACATCCCGGCGGACATGGTCGCGCGGCACGAGTTCGAGATCGACACCACTCGCGCGGTCGAGGCGTGGGAGGGCGAGGTCGCCGCCAATCTGGCCCGGGCGGCCGCCGCCACGGCGGCGGTACCCGCCACGGTCGTCTCCAGCACGGGCGCCGTCGAGGCCGGAAACGGCTAGCGGTGGCCAACACCGGCCAGCAGGCAGGCGCCGTGCAGGTTTCCCGCCCGCGCGCCCAGGACCGGCCAGCCCGCGACTGGCAGGAACTGCCCGGCGGCGCGGCCCGCCCGGACGAACGGCTCTCCCGCTACTGCCAGGTCGAGTGCGCGGCGTGCGGCGCGGCCGTGCTGGCGGCGAAGTTCAGCGTGCAGCACACCAGCGTCCAGTGGGATGCGGCCGCGCTGCGCCAGTGCGCCGAGTTCGCCCGCCGGGCGGCCGCCGGGGAGCAGACCCCGCTGATCGAGCGCTGCGCGAGCATGCGCGCGAGCATCGACGCCGCGGCCCTGGACGGCCAGCTGCCAGTGTCGCCGCCCTGGTTGACCGGCCCGTGAGCCCTGCCCGCACTTATCACCAGCTCCGGGTGGACGCGGTGATCCCGGAAACCAGCGACGCCTGCTCGGTCGTCTTCGCGGTCCCGCCCGAGCTGGCCGCCGCGTTTGCCTACCAGCCGGGCCAGTTCCTCACGCTTGCGCATTCCCAGCGACCGGGACGGTTCGGTGGCGCGCTGCTACTCGCTGTGCAGCTCGCCGCTCACCGGGGACAAGCACGCGGTCACCGTCAAGCGCACCCCCGACGGCTACGCCTCGCACTGGATCGCGGACAACGTCAAGCCCGGCATGACGCTCGACGTGCTGCCGCCCGCCGGCACGTTCACCCCCACTGCGCTGGACGGCGACTTCCTGCTGCTCGCGGCCGGCAGCGGGATCACGCCGGTGATCTCGATCCTGAAGTCGGCCCTGGCGTCCGGCCGCGGCCGGATCGTCCTCGTCTACGCCAACCGGGATGAGAACTCCATAATCTTCGGAACGCAGCTACGCGACCTCGCTGCCTCCGCCGGGTCGCGGCTGCTGGTGGTGCACTGGCTGGACTCGGTCCAGGGCACGCCGACGTCCGAGGGGCTCCAGCCGCTGCTGCGCCCTTTTGCCGGCTACCAGATCTTCGCCTGCGGTCCGGATCCGTACCTGACCGTCGTCAAGGACGCGGCGGCCGCCGTCGGCGTGCCGCCGCGCGGCGTGCGGGTCGAGCGGTTCCTGTCCCTGCAGGACAACCCGTTCGAGGCGCCGGTGCCGGTGGCCGACGGCGCCCTTTCGGCCATGCTGTCGGTCACCCTCGACGGGCAGACCCGATCACTGCCGTGGGCCGCGGGTACCCGGATGCTGGATGTGCTGATCGACGCCGAGCTGGATCCGCCGTACTCCTGCCGGGAGGGCATCTGCGGGGCGTGCGCCTGTCAGCTCGTGTCGGGCGAGGTCGAGATGGCGCACAACGAAGTGCTCGAGGATGCCGACCTGGCCGAAGGCCTGATCCTGGCCTGTCAGTCGGTGGCGCTGACCCCGCAGGTAGCGGTCAGCTACGAGTAGCCGATCCGGCTGTCAGCGCCGGCCATCAGGCGGCCGTGAATCAGAGTGCCTTTGTTTACCAAATGTACATTGACGTTACTTGTCGTGCAGCTACTGCCCTCTTGCCCCTTTGCGCTACTCGAATCACAATGACGACGGGGTGGCCTCCGGGTCAGGTTTGACCGCAGAGGCCTGTGGGTTCACTAGGAGCGGGAGCGGACCGTGTGCGATGTGTGTAGGGGCCAGTTCGGCGTGCCCACGCGGCAGCTGTAGCAGTGATGAGCGGAGGGGAAGCGGGCGCGCCACGGCAGGCGGGACCCGCGCACTTTGAGATCTTCAGCGTCAGGGATGACGTGCACTGGCGGCTGCTGTCCCGCAACAACCGGGTCGGCGGTCAGTCCAGGACCGGGTTCGCCGATGCCGCGGCGTGCCGGCTCGGCATTGCCAGGCTGCTGGAGCTGCTGCCGCAGTTGCAGACGCAGCACGTGCTGACGCAGAACCGGTGGAACTGGTCGTTCGTGCTCGGTGACGAGATCCTGGCCAGGTCGTCGCACTCGTTCGACCGGCGCATCCGGTGCATGGCGGCCAGCGACTGGTTCTACCGGACCGCCCCGCTCGCGGGGATCAGGGACGGCCTGCGGGTGGTCCGCGTGCCGCCGCCGGGTGCCGCCTGGGCGGCCGAGGGGATCCCGTCCGCGGTCAAGACGCCGGGTTGGCGGTGAAAGGCCCGGTGGTGCCGATGCCTTCACCGCCGTTAGGTGCCGGACCGGACGTGGTTGAAGGCGACGCTGATGCCGATGCGGGAGGTGTCCGCGACGTAGATCGTCCCGTCGGCGGCCCCGGCCGCGACCCGCCTGCCGTCGAGGCTGAAGGCGGCCGCGCGGATGCCCCGGGCCCGGTGCGTGGGCAGGAACTCGACGACCTTCGCGAGCGAGAGGGCCCAGAAGTAGAGGTGGCCGTCGGCGTCGCCGGTGACCAGGTCGGCGCCGTTCGGCGTGAAGCGCTCGGAATTGACGCCGTCGGTAGCCGGGTCGGTGAGCACCCTGACCGGGGACTTGCCCGGCGTCCAGAGGTAGTCACGTCCGTTGCCGTCCGCGATCGCGACGGTCTTGGTCCTGATGCCGGGCCGGAACGTCACGGCCCGCACGCCCCGGCTGGCCGCGTCCCGCGTGCTGGCCGCTAGCCGCGGCTTATAGGCCGGGCTCAGGGACCATTCGTAGGCAGAGCCATTCGCGTCGCCGGTCGCGATGGTCTTCCCGTCCGCGGCGAACGCGACGCTGGTGACGCCTTTACTGGCCGGATCGCGACAGGACCGCCACGAGCCGGATCGTGCGCATCGTCCAGACATACGTGTGACCGTTACCGTCCGCTATCGCGAGCAGGGCGCCGTTCGGGCTGAAGGCGAGCGCGCGGACGCCCTTGCTCGCCTTGTCGGCCAGCCGTCGGGGCCGGCCGCGGCCGGGCCGCCACAGGTAGACCGAGCCCGCCGCGTCACCGGTCGCCAGCGTCGAGGTGCGGGGCCGGTAGGCGACCGCGTTGACGGCCCGGCCGCGCGGGTCGCGCAGGGTCCAGGCGGTCCGGTGGGTGCTCATCGACCACAGATAGACGTGGCCGTTGGCGTCGGCCGCGGCGAGGAACGAGCCGTTGCCGCAGAACGCCAGCCCCCGGACGCCGCCGCTGCCAGGGTCATGGAAGGTGAATTGCCGGGCAATGGGTTTCGGGAGCTTATAGGCGCGGCCGCATAGACGGCGATTAGCTGCCTTGTGATTATCCCCGTGCCCGCTGGCGGCGAATGCCATTGCCGATATCGCAATAATTGCTATTACCGCACCGGCCACGAAAGCGGAGATACGGGTCCGGCGGAATCGGCGGGCCGGCGGGCGCGGTCTGCCGGTCATCAGATCCTCCCCTTGCCCTGGAACTGCCGTGGCCACCACGAGAAAGCTACCTCGGTGCCCGCGGCAGCGGCAGAGAGATTTACCTGCGATATAGACCTGGGAAGACCCTTTTTCTGGCGTTCACCAAGTACTCATCCTTTGTTTCGCCGGTAGGCACCTATCAAGTGGCCGCCTGCGCTCTTATGGGGGCAATGCCGGGCGGCATCACGCGTAACAGGACGGTAGCGAGGGCGGCGTGCGACATCGTCGCGCTTTCTTGCTGTCTGGAGGGGGTTCGGAGCGGTGTGGGTGGGCGCTGAGCGAGTTTCTGGCTCGGCATTGTGACTGAGGGAGAGATCGTGACCACGGTCGCGACGCCGGTCATCGACGCGGGCGACACGTCGGTGCTATCCGGTCAGCGCGACCGGCGCGCACCTGGACGCCGATCGAGTGTCGGCCTGGTTCGGCACGAACAAGGTGCTGGAGCGGGTGTCCCTGTCGATGCCGCCGGGCACCGTCACCGCGCTGATCGGGCCGTCGGGCTGCGGCAAGTCGACGTTCCTGCGGATCCTCAACCGGATGCACGAGCTCGTGCCCTCCGCCAAGCTGGCCGGCGAGGTCCGGCTGAACGGCCAGGACATCTACGCGGCCGGGCAACCCGATCACGATGACGCGCAAGCGCATCGGCATGGTGTTCCAGAAGCCCAACCCGTTCCCGGCGATGACCATCGCCGAGAACGTGGTCGCCGGCCTGAAGCTCACCGGCACCAGGGTCAGCCGCGCGGACCGGGCCGCGCTGATCGAGGACTGCCTGCGCCGGGGCGGGCTGTGGAACGAGGTCAAGGACCGGCTCACCAACCTCGGCGGCTCGCTGTCCGGCGGCCAGCAGCAGCGGCTGTGCATCGCCCGGTCGCTGGCCGTGCAGCCGGACGTGCTGCTGATGGACGAGCCGTGCTCCGCGCTCGACCCCACCTCGACCCGCCGGATCGAGGAGACGATCGGCGCAGCTGCGCGACCAGGTCACGATCGTGATCGTCACGCACAACATGCAGCAGGCGGCCCGGGTATCCCAGCAGTGCGCGTTCTTCCTGGCCGAGCAGGGCACGCCCGGCCAGATCGTCGAGTCCGGCCCGACGAAGGAGATCTTCGAGCAGCCAAAGGACCCGCGGACCGCCGACTACGTGCACGGCCGGTTCGGATGACCACGCTCATCGACGTGCGGCGCGACCGGGTCCGCGCCCGAGCCGGACGACCGGCCGCGGGCGATCCGCAAGTCCCTGAGCGTCGCGGACCGCGTGTTCCGATGGGGCTCGACCGGCATCGGCGTGGTCGTGCTGATCGTCACCGTGCGCCATCGGCGGTGTTCCTGGGTTACCAGCTGATCCCGACGCTGCGCCACTACGGGCTGCGCTTCTTCACCGAGAACCAGTGGAACCCGCAACTGAACATCCTCGGCATCTCCGAGGTGCTGCTCGGCACCGTCGAGGTCGCGCTCATCGCGCTCGTGTTCGCCTTTCCGCTCGCCCTGGGCACGGCGCTGTACATCAGCGAGTACGCGCCGGCCTGGCTGCGCGGCGTTCCTGGTGTCGATGGTCGACCTCATGGCGGCGATCCCGAGCATCTTGTACGGCGTGTGGGGCGTCTTCCTCATCAACCCGCACGCGCTCTACATCGGGCACTGGATCAACCAGTACTTCGGCTGGATTCCGCTCTTCCACGTCGTGGGCGGCAACCCGCGCGCCCCGGTCTTCACCCTGAGCGCATACGACTCGTCGCCGTTCATCGCCGGCATGGTCGTCTCGATGATGGTGATCCCGCTGGCGTGCGCGGTCATGATCGGGGTGTTCCGGCAGGCCCCGCTCAGCGAGCGGGAAGGGGCGTACGCGCTCGGTTCGACTCGGTGGGGGATGATCCGCGCCGTGGTGCTGCCGTTCGGCCGCGGGGGCATCGTCGGCGGCACCATGCTGGCCCTGGGCCGAGCACTGGGCGAGACGGTCGCCGTCCTGCTCATCCTGGCGCCCAGCACAGACGTCAAGTTCCGGCCGCTGGAGAACGGCGGCATCACGACCGCGCAGCTGATCGCGAACTACTTCGGCGATGCGACCTCCGAACAGCTGTCCGCGCTGCTGGCGGCCGGCTTCGTGCTGTTCGCGATCACCATCGTCATCAACACGATCGCCGCGATCATCGTCAACCGCGGCCGCAGCGGCGCCCTCACGGAGATCTGACCGCCATGACGACCTTCACTAGCACCGGGCCGCCCGAGATCCAGCCGGGCGGACCCAGTCAAGGTGACGCGGACGGCCGGTGGGACCGGCCGCGGGCGGTGACGGAGCGCACGAGCGACTACTGGCTGACGCTGGCCGGCTCGCTGGTCGGGTCGCTCGGCCTCACCTGGCTGCTGTACGAGGAGTTGCTGCCGTTCAGCGGTACGACCGGCTTCGTGATCTCCTGGTTCGTCGTCTACGTCGTGATGTTCGCGGCCGTGACCGCGCTGGTGCACCCGCGGCACATCGTGGTCGACCGGCTGTGGACGGCCGTCATCACCGGCGCGGCCGGCATCGTCGGCGTCGCCCTGGTCTCGTCGGTCGGATTCGTCGTCAAGCGGGGCTGGACGGCGGTCCACCACCTGAACTTCTTCACCCAGTCCGCGTCGGGAGGGCGCCTGGATGGCGCGCTGACTCACGGCGGCATCCTCAACGCGATCGTCGGCACCCTGATCGAGCTCGGCATCGCCACCGCGATCTCGCTGCCGCTCGGCCTCGGCACGGCGATCTACATGGTCGAGGTCGGCGGCCCGGTCGCCAAGGCCGTCCGCACCGTGGTCGAGGCCATGACCGCGCTGCCCGACATCCTTGCCGGACTGTTCATCTACACGTTCCTGATCATTGCCCTCGGCTTCCAGCGCAGCGGCTTCGCTGCCGGGGTGGCTCTCAGCGTGATGATGCTGCCGATCATCGCCCGAACGGCGTACGTCCAGCTGAGGGTCGTGCCGGGTGGGCTGCGGGAAGCCAGCCTCGCCCTCGGCGCGACCCAGTGGTCGACCGTGTGGCGCGTCGTCATCCCTACCCAGCGATCCGGCCTGGCGACCGCCGTCATCCTCGGCATGGCCCGGGCCGTCGGCGAGACCGCACCGGTGCTGATCACCTCCGGCGCGTCCACGTATCTCAACTTCAACCCGTTCAACAACCCGATGAACTCGCTGCCGCTGTTCATCTTCACCGCGGTCCGCAGCGGCGAGCCGAACTACATCGAGCGCGGCTTCGGCGCCGGCGTCGTCCTGCTGGCGATGGTGCTGATCCTGTTCGTCACCGCCCGGTTCCTGGCGCGCAGCAAGGTGGCCCGCCGGTGAGCGCCCGCGCGTACCGATCCCGCCGTCTTCTTCCTTCGCGTCCACCCCACGCATCCCAAGGATCTGCCATGCGTCGCCTGCTTGCCCTTGCCGCCGCGATCCCGCTCACTGTGGTCCCGCTCGTCAGCGCGGGCACCGCCCAGGCTGCTCCCGCCGCCGCGGCCGCCCGTCCCGCCACCGCCCAGATCAACGGATCGGGTTCGAGCTGGTCGGCGAACGCCGTCAACGCCTGGATCTACAACGTCCAGGGCAGCGAGGGCTTGCAGGTCGTCTTCACGGACTCGGGCTCGGCCCAGGGGCGCACGGACTTCCGCAACTACACCAACGACTTCGCCGTCAGCGACATCGGCTTCCAGGGCACCGACCCGCTGACCGGAACCAACGACAGCGCGTGCCAGAACATCAACCCGCCCTCGAACTGCCGGCCGTACGTCTACCTGCCGATCGTCGCGGGCGGCACGTCGTTCCCGTACCAGATCCGGGTGGCCGGCCACCTGGTGGACAGCCTGCGGTTGTCCGGCCAGACGCTCGCCAAGATCTTCACCGGCGCGATCACGAACTGGGACGACCCGGCGATCGCCAAGGACAACAACGGCCACTTCTGGCTGACCGGCGGCGCGGAAGTCACGAAACTGCCGTCGACGCCGATCATCCCGGTCGTGCACTCCGAAGGCTCAGGGTCCACCGCCCAGTTCACCCTCTACCTCGACACGGAGTTCACGAGCATGTGGCGGGCGTTCGCCAAGGTCCCGTCCAACGAGCTCGGCGCGGCGCCGGGCAAGGACTTCACCGAGTACTGGCCGCGGTCGGGCAACCAGATCGCCGAGAACGGCTCGGACGGTGTCGTCAACTTCGTGACCACCGCGGCCGGCAACGGGGCCATCGGATTCGACGAGTACTCCTACGCGCTGAATACGCAGTGCTCCGGCTGCGTGAACGGCTGGCCGACGGCGCTGCTGGAGAACAAGGCCGGCTACTTCACCGCGCCGACGCAGTACAACGTCGCGGTCGCGCTCACCAAGGCGCAGATCAACCAGGACAAGACCTCCCCGAACTACCTGCTCGAGCAGCTCGGCAACGTCTACACGAACCCCGATAAGCGCGCCTATGCGATGTCCTCGTACTCCTACATGATCATCCCGACGTCGTCGACTGATCAGCGGATGTCAACCCCCAAGCGCCAGGCGCTGGCCGAGTTCATCGACTGGGACATCTGCGGCGGCCAGTCCGAGATGGGCAAGCTCGGCTACTCGCCGCTGCCGATCAACCTGGCCCAGGCGAGCTTCGCGCAGATGTCCAAGCTGCACACCGCGGACAAGCACGTCCAGATCGCCAACCTGAACATCGCGACCCAGTGTCACAACCCGACGTTCTGGGCCGGGCACCCGAACGGGAACTTCCTCGCTCAGATTGCCCCGGAGCCGGCGTCATGCGACAAGTCCGGTCAGGGTCCGTGTCAGCCGAGTGTCGGCATCGGCGCGATCGGCAACCCCACCGGCGGCAAGCCGCCGGCGCCGACGTCCAGCTCGCCGACCTCGACGTCGCCGACGGGCACGGGCTCGACCGGCCCGTCCTCCGGCACTTCCACCGGCACCGGTACGAACTCCGGCGCGCCCGGCGGCACGACCGGCAATACCGGTGGGACCGCCCCCGGCGGCAGCACTACGACTGGTAGCCAGTCCCTGGTCGGCACGCCCACGTCGCTGGCCTCGTCCGAGGGCAGCGGCTACGGCGGTCTGCTCGCGGCACTGGCCGGACTGGAAGTGCTGCTGCTGCTCGCATTGCCGCCGATCATCGCTAGGCGCCGTCAGTCGCGCCAGCCCGGCGGCTCCGGGCGGGGGCCGGGCGCATGAGCAGGCGAAGGAGAATGCGGCTGACTTCGCGACGGCTCGCCAGCCTCGGACTGCTGACCGCCCTGGCCGCGCTGGTACTGGGGGCCGCGCTCGGCGCCGGGCCGGCCGTGGCCAAGCCGACGGCCGTCGCGGCCGCCGCGGGCACGTTCAAGCAAACCGAGAAAATCAGCCGGGTCAACCTCGTCGACGGCGAGATCCAGGTGGCGGACACGCGGACGGTCTCCGCGACGGTGAGCCCGACGACGGGACTGCGCGACGGCCAGGAGATCAACGTCTCGTGGAGCGGCGCGCACCCGACCGGGGACATCGCCCAGGATCCGACCTCCGAGCTGGGCTCGGAAGAAGAGTACCCGGTCGTACTCATGATGTGCCGGGGCTCGGCGACGGCCACCGCCGGCAAGAACCTGATCACCCCGCAGACGTGCTGGACGCAGACCCCGGCCGAGCGCGTCCAGCCCGCGGTACCGAACAACTCGCAGGTAGGCAACTTCCCGTTCCCGCCCTACCGCCTCGACCTGGACGCCCCGGCCGCTAACCGCGCCGCGTCGGTGGGGGTCCCGGCGAAGCCGCCCGCCGCGTGCAGTTCGGCCACGACCGGGACCCAGTACTGGTTGCCGTTCGTCGCCCTCGGCGGGCACCAGTACAACATCGGCCCGAATGGCTGCGCCGGGCTGCCGCCAGAGGCGCAGAACGTCGTGAACGCCCTGGCTCCGGGCAACACCACTTACGGCGTCACGAACCTCGGCGGCGACGGATCGGCCGCGTTCCGCATCACCACCGCGGAGACCAACCAGTCGCTGGGGTGCTCCAGTACCGTCCCGTGCGCGCTGGCGGTAATCCCGATCATGGGGATCAGCTGCGACCCGGATGCCCACAGCCTGGCCCCGGCCGAGCGCCCGCCGTCCGATCTGGCCGCGCAGGCTTTCGCGCTGTGCTCGGAGGGCGCCGACGCCGGCACGCTGGGCCAGATGGGGCCGGCGGGCGAGAGTGGCCAGGAGGCCCTGGCGGTGAGTGGCCAGCTCTGGTGGAGCGCGTCTAACTGGCAGAACCGGATCCTCGTGCCGCTCAAGTTCGCCCCCGCGCTGCCGGCGTGCTCGCTCGCCAGCGCCTCGTCGCCGCTGCAGATCTACGGCTCCTACCTGATGCTCGAGGCCACGCAGCAGTGGACGCCGCACTTCTGCCTGAACTCCAAGCTGCACGCGATCGAGCAGGTCGTGCTCGGCGAGCCGGAAGCGCAGAGCCAGCTCCAGCAAGCAGTGCTCACCAAGCAACTCGGGGCCGGGCAGACCGACGCGGTGTTCCAGGGAGCACCGGCCCAGATCCCGTTCCCCGCACACGTGGTCCAGGCCCCGACCGCGCTCACCGGGTTCGCGATCGTGTTCGACATCGTGAACCAGTTCGGCAAGCCCTACACGACGGTGCGACTCGACGCGCGCCTGCTCGCCAAGCTGCTGACCGAGTCTTACCCGGGCGATACCGGCGTCCAGCACGACGACACGGCGCTGCAGAACCCGTCGACCCATCAGCCGAACCCGCTGAACATGGCCGAAGACCCGGAATTCCAGGCGCTGAACCCGGGCATTCCGTCCGCCGTCATCGGCAAGATCGCCGGAGTGTCGCCCGCGACGATCCTGGCGATGTCCGGCGACTCCGACCTGATGTGGGCGCTGACCTCCTACATCAACGCCGATCCGGAGGCGCGGGCCTGGCTGAACGGCAAGCCCGATCCGTGGGGCATGGTCGTCAACCCGAAGTACAAGGGCATCAAGCTGCCGGTGACCCAGTGGTCGCTGCTCGACACGTACCTGGCGCCGTCGGTTCAGCTCAGCAACCCGTGTCTGCAGCAGTCGCCCTCTCCGTACCTCGGCCTGGTGGCCTCTCCGGTCCAGGCCATCGCCCAGATCACGCTCGATCTCGAGTTCAACGTCAGCGACTCGCAAGTGGGCTGCAACGCGGCCGGGGCATTCTCGTCAACCCAGGCCGTGGGCCGCGAGTTTCCCGGCGAGACGTTCATCTTTGGCATCACCAGCCTGGCCGACGCCCGGCGCTTCGACCTGCAGACGGCATCCCTGGAGACGCACGGCGGGTCGGCGTCCGATGCGAAGTTCACATCCGCCGTCGGCCGGACGTTCGTCGCTCCCTCCGACGGCTCGCTGCGCGCGGCGCTCAAGCTCATGGTGCCCGACAAGGCGGCCGGGACATGGACGGTGCCGTACGCGAGCATGCGCACGTCGACGGCCGGCCGGGCGGCGTACCCCGGCGTGATGCTGGTGTCGACCGACCTGCCCACCCACGGCCTGCCGAAATCGCTGGCGAAGGAGTACGGGCAGTTTCTGAGTTTCGTGGCGGGCTCCGGCCAGCGTGCGGGCCTGGGCGTCGGCCAGCTGCCGCCGGGCTACCTGCCGCTCACGGCCGCGAGCGCGGCCAAGATGGTGGCGTACACCAGGGCAGCAGCGTCCGACGTCGCCGCGCAGAACGCCAAGGTGCCAAACCTGAATGGCAGCCTGCCGGGCGGGACCCGGTCCCACTCGCCGTCACCGTCACCCACGCCGACCTCGCCGTCTGGATCGACGTCCGGAACCAGCCAGCCGACGTCCGGGATCACCTCGGGCACCCCGGTGCCGTCCTCGGGTATCCAGACGAAGACGGCCACGCCTGCGACGAAGAGTCCGCAGCAAATCGACACCACGGCACTCACCCGCTCCACCCTGTCGGGCGCGATCATCCCGCTCATCCTGCTGATCGCGCTGATCGGGGCCACGATCGCCTATGGCGCCTGGCAGCTGACCCGGCCCACGGAGCCGCAGTGACCGACTTCGCGGTGCAGCAGCCGCCAGCCGCGCCGCCGCCGGCGGACAAGCCTGTCATCCGGCCGAATCCGGTGCCGGTGCCGCTGCCAGCCCCCGCCGCGGTGGCCGTAGCGATGCTGACCGGGCTCGCCGTGCTCGGCATCTGGTTCGTGCTCTACGCGGTCTTTTTCTCTGGCATACAAGAGAGCCACAGCCAGCGCGTGCTGTACAGCCAGCTCCGATACGAACTCGCCCAGGCAACCGTCCCGCTCGGCGGCGTTATCGCGGCCCGCACCCCGATCGCGTACATGCAGGTCGCGGCGATCGGGCTGAGCCAGGTGATCGTCGAGGGGACATCGGCCGAGGATCTCGCGAGCGGGCCCGGCCATCTGCCCGATACGCCGCTGCCCGGCCAAGCCGGGAACTCCCAAATCTTCGGCCGGAGCGTGACCTTCGGCGGTCCGTTCGCGAATGTGCAGAAACTGGGGCCCGGCGCAATTATTGCCATCACCACCGGGCAAGGCGTCTTCGGTTATCGAGTGATTGACGTACGCGGTCCCGGTGACCCGGTGCCGACCGCGCAGCAGCTGGGGTCGGCCAGCATGACCCTGGTCACCAGCGCCGGCGCCGGATGGCGCAAGGGCTGGGCTCCCGATCACGTCATCTATGCCGACGCGACGCTGGTCATCGGCAAGATCCAGCCGACTCCGAGCGGCCAGCCCGCGGCGGTGCCGGCCATCGACGGCTATCTGGCCGGTGACCCGGGCGCGCTGCTCCCGGTGTTTTTGTGGCTCGCCGCGCTGCTGCTGGTAACCACGGGACTGGCCTGGGCCTACACCCGGTGGACCGGCTGGCAGCTCTGGCTCGTCGGCGTGCCCGCCGTGCTGGCATTGCTGTGGCTCACGACGAGCTACGCAATCCTGCTTTTGCCGAACCTGGCGTAAACGCCTGCGTTATTTCTGACGCCGTAATCGCAGGTGAGAGCCCGTGCTCTTAGCTGTCCCTCCTTAACCGTCCATTCACTTGAAAAGCCCTTCGCCGGCATTCGCGACTGCGATGGTCACTGCGGAAGTTTCGCACTACACGCCCTACCAGGGCGGAAAGGCCAGGCAGCATGCGATACGGCAGGCTCAAAGCGGGTCTTGCGGTCGCGGGAATGCTCGTCGGGGTGGCGGGCATGGCGGCACAGCCCGCATTCGCGGACTACGCGCCGACGAACAAGGACGTGGTCGGGGTGGGATCGGACACCCTGCAGTACCTCGTCGACTTCGCGGCCGACGGTGACCAGCTCGGCGACCCGGGCTACAACACCGGCGGCAACAAGTTCAAGCTCATCAACTTCGACGCGACCGCGGACGCCAACGCTCGCCTCGCGTACGGTCCGCAGGGTGTCGGCACGGGGCAGTGCGCTCCCGGCGACGGCGGCACCGCGGGCACCGGCAACCAGACGACCACCCACGCCGACCAGCCCTGCACCCTCAACCCGACGATCGTGATCCGGGCCGGGGTCTCCCCGGTCCAGCGGCCGAACGGTTCGGGCGCGGGCGCGAAGGCTATCGCCAACGACCCCAGCCACTTCATCACCTTCGCGCGGGCATCCGCGTGTGAGGGTCCGACGTGCGCGTCGGGCGCTGGCCCGCTGTCGAGCGCTTTTGACAGCATCCAGGTCGGATCTGACCCGCTGGCGATGCTGGCGGCCAAGACCACGAACGCCGTGCCGCTGTCCGCGCAGCAGCTGAAGGCGATCTACTCGTGCACCGACACGACGTGGACCTCGGTCGGCGGTACGTCCGGCAATACCATCATCCCGGTTATCCCGCAGGTCGGATCCGGTACCCGCTCGACCTTCCTGGCCGACATCGGGCTCACGACGCCGGGCTCCTGCGTCGTCACCGGTGAGGAGAACGACCCGACCGCGATCGCCGCGCAGTCCAGCCCGGCGGACGCCATCGAGCCGATGTCCGGCGGCCGGCTGAACCTGTTCCTCGGCCTGCTGTCCAACGGTACCGCCAACGGGGCCGGCGGCTACTTCAGGGACGCGAGCTGTGCCCTGAACGCCATCAATGCCGGCAGCCCGGCAGCGTGCGCTGCGGCCAGCAACACGATCAGCCCCTCGGTGAAGCTGATCACCACCGGAACCCCGTCCGACAGCAACGCGCTGTTTGACGTCTCCCGTCCGCTGTACGTCTACTTCCGCGACGCCGACGTCACCTCGACGACGGTGTGGCAGCCGGGCGGCACCCTCAACGCCGTGCGGACGCTGCTGTACAACCCCTGCCTGTCCGGCCAGACCGGCTGCGTCACCGTCGGTGGCGTGACCTACGGCCCTGGCGGTCCGCCGTTCATGGCGACTGCGGCGGCGCAGGCAGACATCTCCGCGGCGGGCATCGTCCCGGCGTACGTCCCGACCGTCGGCGGTCCGTGAGCCAACGCGGCCGGCGGGCTGTCTCTCAAGTCCCCGTCCTCATAGCACGCAGAACGAGTCTTCCTCTCTCCCAGAGAACAGAAAGGTATCTCTCGCTATGAAGCTGAACCTCCGCCGGGCGATCTCCAGTGCTTCGGTACTGGCGATCGCCGGCGGGGTTCTCGCTGCCACGGCAAGCATCGCCAACGCAGCGACGACTCCGCCCTGGGAGCCCGACGCGCAAGCGGTCGGGACCCTGACGTTCTACAACTCCGCCGGTCAGGTCGTGACCGGCGGAAGTAACCTCAGCCACCTGTTCGACTACGCCGTGGCGTCGAGCCCGGATGCCACCGCTGGCACCAAGGCGACGCTGACCTTCGCGGCACCCGCGCCCGGTGTGCCGACGGGCAGTTTCTTCACCGCCCTGGGTTCGGCGGCGACGAACTTCCCGAACGCGGCTGCGCCGGCCCCGATCGGCACGACCGCCAATCCCGTCGTCAGCCTGACGGCGGCGGACGGAAACCTGACCAGCTTCCTCGGCCAGGTTCCCGCACAGACGGCGACCGGCTATGCCAACGTCTACCAGCTCCGGGTCAGCACGTCCGGGCCCGGCGGCGTCGGCACCGGCACCTCCGCCTACTGGGACGCCGACATCCTCGTCAACCCGAGTGCAGGCACCTGGACTCAGGAGTACCCGGCGAGCGTGACCCCGACCACCACCACGCTGACGGCTAACCCGAGCCCGGCCAACACCGGCCAGACGGTCACGCTGACCGCGACCGAGGCGCCGGCGACGGCTGGCTCGGTGGACTTCAAGAACGGCGCGGCCGATCTTGGCTCCGTGGCGGTCAACGGCAGCGGCGTTGCGACCATGACCACCAGTTTCGCAGCGGCCGGTACCGAGAACCTGACGGCGGCGTTCACGCCCACCGACACCGCCGACTTCAGCGGTTCGACGGGCACGGCGACGCTGACGGTCAACCCGCCGGCGACGCCGACGGCGACCACCCTGACGGTCACCCAGGACGGCATAGCCGGCGACGATGTCAAGCTCAGCTCGACTGTCACCGCCGGGGCCACTCCGGTCACGGCCGGAACCGTGTCGTGGTTTGACAACGGCTCGGCCACGCCGCTCAACGCCACGCCGGTGACGCCCGACGCCACGGGCACGGCCGCGTTCGACATCCCGGCCGGCCTGGCCGCGGGGTCGCACTCGGTCGTGGCGAAGTTCACGCCGACCAGCCTGGCTCAGTTCGAGACCTCGCAGTCGGCGGCGCAGAACTTCGTCCTGCAGGCTCCGCAGACGGGCGCGTGCGCCCAGACCGGCTCGCAGTGCACCGACACGCAGAACATCGAGGCGACGATCCCGGTCGGAACCCTGAAGATCACTACCCCGTACACCGCCGCCAACCCGCTGAACCTGGGCACCCTGGCGCTGAACTCAGGTCTGACCGAGTTCACCAGCGCCGCGACGGCGTTCAACAACATCACCGTGGTCGACAACCGTTCCGGCGACCTGCCGTGGACGGTGACGGCTCTGGCCAGCAACCTGACCGATGGCGGCTCCAACCCGGGCAGCACCATCTGTGGTCAGAACGTTGGCCTGACCGGCGTCGTCAGCACCCCCGGTCCTGGCTTCGCCGGCACCGTCACGGCCACCAACAACCCGGTCCCGGCGGCGGCAGTCGCGGCGCCGTGCGCGGGTAACAGCGGTCTCGGCGGCACGGCGCACACCGTCGCCACGGCCACCGCGGGCCTCGGTACCGACACTCTGAACGGCCAGCTCACGCTGATCGCTCCGACGTCCACCGAGCCGGGGCTGTTCACGGGCACCATCACCTTCACCGTGGGCTAAGCGCAGCCAGCGCTTAACTCGCTAGCTCGGGGCGGGCAGAGGCGACCCCTCTGCCCGCCCCGTCGCGCCGTGTGCGCGGCCGGCAAGTTGCCTGGTTAACCGCGTCCTCGTCGGCCTACGTTCACCCAGTATTTGCGACGGCTTCGATTTGACTGGATTCACTTGCCGCATGCGTTTCCTTGTGTCCCTCATGGCGGGATTGATCCTCGTTGGCGCCGGGCCGGCAGTCGCGGCGAGCGCCGCCCAGAGCACCAGCGGGGCGGCTTCCATCGCCGCCACCGCCCAGGCCGCCGCCCCGGCCGAGTTCGGGGCCGGCCCCGCCTCAGCCACCAAGCTCGACGGCCGGCCGTACTTCACCTACGACGCGTCGCCGGGCGGCATCCTCGAGGACCACATCGCCATCGTCAATTTCTCGACGAAGCCGCTGAAGCTGAACGTGTACACGGCGGACGCGCAGAGCGGGCCGACCGGCGCTTTCGTCTATGCGACGGAGTCGGCGGCGCGCAAGCAGGTGGGCGCGTGGCTCAACATCGGGACCAAGACGGCGTTGCAGATTACTGTGCCCGCGCGAACGACGATCATCGAACCGTTCCGCATTGAAGGTGCCGGCCAACGCCAGTCCTGGCGATCACGCGGGCGCCGTCATGGTCTCGATCAACGGCGTGGTGCAGGGCAAGAGCCAGAAGCTGAAGCTGGAGCAGCGCATCGCCACCAGGGTGATCGTCCGGGTGAGCGGGCCACTGCATCCGCGCCTCAGCATCGAGAACTTCCACGCGAGCTACTCCGGCAGCTTGAATCCGTTCGCCACCGGCGTCGTCACCATCTCGTACACCGTCCGCAACACCGGCAACGCCCTGCTGGGGGCTACCCAGCAAGTCCGGGTGCACGGGCTGTTCGGCTCATCCCGGCACGCCGCCGGCCTGAAGCCAGTACCGCTGCTGCTGCCAGGCGGCTCCTACCAGGTCAAGACCCGGGTACCGGCTGTGCTGCCGGAGGTCTGGGTGACCGCCACCGTCCGGCTCGCCCCGCAGGGCCTGCGGGGCGACGTCAACCCGGGCATCCACGTCTCGACCGCGAGCGTGACCGTGTGGACCATGCCCTGGATCCTGCTCGGGATCGTGATCGCCTTGCTCGTCTTCATCATCGTGCGCAACTGGCGCCGGCTGGTCCGGTCGCCAAAGTCCGCCCGCGCGAGCGTCAAGCAAACCCCAGAAGGAGTGAAGTCATGAGCCCCTTTGCTCGCCGCGCGCGCGCGGCGGTCACCGTTACTGCGATGGCGCTGGGCGGGCTGCTGGTGGCCGCGCCGTTCGCGTCCGCGTCCGTCGCCAGCGACGGGCAAGGTGCCCTTCACCGACCCTGGCATCGACGGCTGGATCACGTTCTGCAACCGGAGCAACCAGCCGGTCACCTCGGGCAGTCTGGACACGGTGCCGTTTGCCTGGAAGGCGATCTCGTCGGCCAAGCCGCCGGCCGGATACGGCGGTGCGGGCGGGCGGGCCGCGCTGTGGGCCTACCAGCCCATCCAGTACGTGGACCCGGGTGACTGGAGCGGGAGCCTGCTGACCGGCGGGTCCGCCTTCAGCAATCCCGACCATCCGGTCGTCCAGGCCACCAACGCCGACCAGCCGTTGCTGGGCTTCACGCAGGCCTATCCCGAGCACTGGGACGGGCTGCTGGAGGTCCGGATGATGTACACGGCCAAGGACAAGCCGCAGCTTCAGACCCCCTACGCGGCGGCGATCTTGCGGGTGAGCGGCGCCAACTGGACTCTCGTCGAGGGCGGCGGGGGGTCGTGCAGCCAGGGCCGGGGTTTGTCGATGGAGACCGTCTCGCTGCCGAAGAAGGAGCTCGCCAAGAAAGAGACTGCGGGCCAGGCCGGCAAGTCGAAGGGCGCGGTCGCGGGCAGCAGCACGAACACGACCGGGTCAGGCGGCCAGTCGTCCGGCGGATCGTCCGCCACCGGCTCAGCCGCCAACGGTGCATCCAGTCTCGCGGCCAGCGACTCTCCGGCCGGCATCAGCGGCGTCGCGCTGGCCGGAATCGGGGTGGGGGCGTTCGTCCTGGTTTGGGTGGGCCTCATGGTCTTCTCCAGGCTGCGGCGGCGCGCGGCGGGCTGACGGATCACGCAAGCCAGCGGTGCAAAAGAAGACCACTGAGAGGAACACCTAACCGTGCGACTAAATAGATCCGTCGCGATGGGCGCCGTCGCTGCCATGGCAGCCGTAGCGCTGCCCCTGCTGGCGCTGCCCGCGTCGGCGGCGACCACGCCGCCGTGGGAGCCCGACCCGCAAGCAATCGGTACCCTGCAGTTCTTCAATGCGGCCGGGCAGCAGGTCTTCGGCGGCAATAACCTCAGCCACCTGTTTGACTTCGCCCTGGCGTCGAGCGCGGACACTACCGGCGGCACCAAGGCGACGCTGACCTTCGCGGCGCCGACCCCTGGTGCACCGACCGGCAACTGGTTCAATGCGCTCGGCTCCTCGGCTACGGCCTTCCCGAGCGCGACCGCGCCGGGGACGCTGAAGAGCAACCCGAATCCGCTCGTCACCCTCAGCGCCACGGACGCCAACCTGGCGACGTTCATCCAGTCGGCGACGGTACAGACTCAGGCTGGCTACGCCAACGTCTTCCAGCTGCGGGTGAGCACGTCGGGCCCCGGCGGCGTCGGTACCGGGACGTCGAGCTACTGGGACGCGGACGTCATGGTGAATCCGACCGCGGGCACGTGGCAGGAGATCTACCCGGACACCGGTCCGTCCGCCCAGGCGACGACCACCGAGGTCAGCGCCAGCCCGTCGGGTTCGGCCCAGCAGAACGCCTCGGTCACGCTGACCGCCACGGAAGCCGCGGCGGACAGCTCACACCCGGCCGGCATGGTCCAGTTCCTCCAGGATGGCTTCGACGTGGGCGCCGCGGTCGCCGTCAACTCCAGCGGCGTGGCGTCGCTCAGCACCACGTCGCTCCTGCCCAGCGCGCCTGGCGGTACCGACATCACCGCGACGTTTACCCCGACTGACGGGGCGGACTTCAACGGGTCGACGTCCTTGCCGCTCGCGTACACCGTGAACCCGGTGGCCGTGGTGCCGGCGATCTCCGGTCCGCATCAGGCCGGGCAGAAGGAGACGTGCAGCGAGGGCAGGCTCGACTTCGGCGTGGTCGCGAGCTACACCTGGCTGGCGAACGGCGCGAGCATCGGGACCGGCGCGAGCATCGTCGTACCCGGCTCGGCGTACAAGAAGGCGCTGTCCTGCCGGGCCACCGTGCACGACGGGTCTGGTCCGGTGAGCGCGGCGCTGACCAGCACGTCGGCGACGGTGAGCCTGGGTAAGGCGCTGAAGCCGTCCAAGAAGCCCAGCCTTTCGGGCAAGCACAAGGTGGGCAAGGTGGAGTCGGTAAAGGCCGGTACCTGGCCGCGCGGAGCCAAGTTCACCTACCAGTGGCTGCTCAACGGCAAGGTCATCAAGCACGCGACTAAGTCGTCGCTGAAGCTGCCGAAGGCGGACAAGGGCAAGAAGATCAGCTGCCGGGTCACCGCGCACCTGGCCGGCTTCGCCAACGGCGTGGCGACGACGTCGAGCGTCAAGGTCACCAGCTAGCCGGGTAACCCTGCGCAGACGAACTGCGGGCCGCCACCTCAGCCAGAGGTGGCGGCCCGCGGCCGGTGCGCTGGCGCTAGCTAGCTCAGCGACCCCACCTCGATCGCGGTGATGTTCGCCGAGGTAGCCACGATGTTGTGGTTGCTCGACCTGCAGCTGACCGTGACCGTCGTGGCGCCCGAGAGCGTCGCGCTGCCGGAGAGCACCAGCTGGCTGCGAGTGAATCCGAACAGCCCCTGGTTGACCTCGGTGTCTAGGACTCCGCCGGCGTTCAGCGTGCACGTGACCGTGGCGCCAAAGCGGGCTCCCCGCAGACCCACGTTCGCGAAGATCACGTAGTGAGTCGAGCTGCTCGGTGACAGCGGCAGACTCAGCACCGTGACCGGGGTGTTGGCGGGCGTCAGCGTGACCGGTCCGCTCGACTGCACGACGGTCGCGTTGGTGGCCGGTCCGGCCGGACCCGACGGCCCCGCGGCGCCGGATGGTCCAGCCGCGCCGGAGGGTCCAACCGCGCCGGAGGGGCCGATGTCGCCTGAAGGTCCGGTGGGACCGGAAGGACCGGCCGCGCCGGAGGGTCCAACCGCGCCGGAGGGGCCGATGTCGCCTGAAGGTCCGGTGGCACCGGAAGGACCGACCGGCCCGGACGGTCCGGCCGGACCCGAGGGGCCTGCCGGCCCGGATGGGCCACCAGACGGGCCTGTCTGATTCCAGGAGATCGGCCGCTCGAATCGGGTGCAGTGATCGGTGATGCGCAGTACGTGGGTGAAGTCGTTGACGCAGCCATTGATGACGCCGCTGCCCGAGCTGTTGGCGAGTGCCACCCCGGCGGTGATGGACCCAGCCATCACGACAGTTGTGGCGACCGCCAGCCCCACCGGTCTACGCAGCGAGAAGCGCATTGTTGCCTTGCCCCCTTAACGAACATCGCGAGTGTCGGCCGGGCGCATGTACCGCTATCCCCTATGCGCCTGCCTGATGCTTTGTGATCTGCGAAGAGCGCCAGCAACGTTACGCTCAGTGAGCTGCCCAATACTGACCGAAAGAAGATCATCCTGGCCTGTTGGCATCCGCCGTGTCGATGGGGCTTGGCGGCCAATTCACGCCTATGCGAGCTAAGCCGGGGGAATGTGAGCCCCGCCGTCCGGCTGGCCCCCAATCGCGGTAGCGGCGAGCACGCCGCGGGCCCACCGGTAGTCGGCCTTCCCGCTCGGCGAGCGCACCACGACCGGCACGAACTCGATCCTGGCGGGCACCTTGTAGCCGGCCAGGCTCTCCCGGCAGTGCGAGCGCAGCCCGTCCGCGCTCGCCGCGGCCTCCGGCCGGAGCGCGACGACCGCGGCCACCCGTTCGCCGAACCGCTCGTCCGCGACCCCGGCGACGACCGAGTCCAGCACGGCCGGGTGCGCCTTCAGTACCTGCTCTACCTCCTCGGGGAAGACCTTCTCCCCGCCGGTGTTGATGCAGGTCGAGCCCCGGCCCAGCACGACGATCGAGCCATCCTCATCGACCCTGGCCAGGTCGCCGAGCAGCGCCCACCGGACCCCGTCTATGACCGGGAACGTGGCGCGCGTGGCCTGGTCGTCGCCGAGGTATCCCAGCGGCACGTGGCCGGACTTGGCGATCCGGCCGGTCCCCCCTGGCGGCACCGGCCGCAGCGCGTCGTCGAGCACCTGGATGTTGCCGCTGTGCCCGAGCCGCTGCCTGCCGTCCGCGCCGCGGTCGAGCTGGCCGTCGGTGCCGGTCTCGGAGGCGCCGAACCGGTCGGTGATGTAGAGGTCCGGGTACAGCCGCTGAAGCTGCGCCCGCACGCTGGGCGAGAGCAGCGCGCCGCCGGACCCGAAGATGAACAGCGAGGACAGGTCGTATTCGCCGGGATGGGCGGCCAGCTCGTCCACCAGCGGCCGCGCCATCGCGTCGCCGACGACCGCGAGCGCCATCGCCCGCTCGGCCGCGACCAGCCGCAGCGTCTGCGCGGCGTCGAACCGGCGGCTGAGCACGACCTTCGAGCCGAGCAGGAACGCGGAGAACAGCGTGTACGTGCCGGCGCCGTGCATCATCGGCGCGGTGATCACGTAACCGGCCGACGGCACCTCGGCGGCCGCGGCGACGACCTCCGCGACGCTGAGCCGGGGCGGCCCGTAGTGATTCCCGCCGGCCAGCGCGGAGAAGTAGAAGTCCTCGTGCCGCCACAGCACGCCCTTCGGCAGCCCGGTCGTGCCGCCGGTGTAGATGATCAGCTTGTCGTCGCCGCCGCGGCCGTTGTCCGGCCGCCGGGCCGGGCGCGGCCGCGGTCGCGGTCGCGAAGTCCGCGACCCGGACCGAGCCGGGGAACACGGCCGGCTCGGCCGGGCGGCCGGCGATCAGGACGGTGCGCAGCGACGGGCAGCCGGGAGCGACCGCCGCGGCCAGGGCGGCGTGCTCGGCATCGACCACGAGGCCCGCGAGCCGGGCGCCGCCAAACAGGTGCGACAGCTCGTTCCCGGTATAGCGGTAGTTGATGTTCACCGGGATTGCCCTGGCGAGCATGCAGCCGAGGAGTGCCTCGATGTAGGTGACGGAGTTCAGCAGGTACAGGCCGACGGTCTCGTCCGGCTGGATCCCGGCGCCGATCAGGTACTGCGCGACCTGGCTGCTTCGGTCCATCAGCTCCGGGTAGCTGAGCCGCTCGCCGTCGCAGACCAGCGCGCACCGGTCCGGCAGCGCGGTCGCTATCGCGCCGACGAGATCGGCCAGGTTCATGTCCATCTCGCTCATGCCGGCTCCGCGACCGCCTTGATCTCCAGGTATTCCTCGAACCCGGCCGCGCCCATCTCGCGGCCGATGCCCGACTGCTTGTACCCGCCGAACGGGACGTCGGGTCCGTACCACACGCCGCCGTTGATGCCGACGGTGCCGGTGCGCAGCCGCCCGGCCACCCGCCGGGCGCGGTCCAGGTCGGCGCCGAACACCGCGCCGGACAGCCCGTACGGCGAGTCGTTGGCGAGCCGCACGGCGTCGGCGTCGCCGTCGTGCGGCAGCACCACGAGCACCGGGCCGAAGATCTCTTCCCGTGCCGCCCGGGCCCGGTTGTCCAGGCCGCTGATGACGGTCGGCTCGATCCAGTACCCCGCGGTCCGCCCGGCCAGCCGGCCACCGCCGCAGGCGAACGCGCCGCCGTCGGCCACGGCCGCCGCCAGGTACGACTCGATCCGGTCGCGCTGCGCCGCCGAGATCACCGGCCCGCAGACGGTCGCCGGGTCGGCCGGATCGCCGACCGTGACGCCGCGCATCGTCTGCGCGCAGGCGGCGACCGCGTCGCCGTAGCTGGCCCGCGGCACGATCAGCCGGGTCGTCAGCGCGCAGCCCTGACCCGCGTGAATGCAGGCGGTGAACGCGGTCAGCGACGCGGCCGCGGCGATGTCATAGTCGTCCAGGACCACCGCGGCGGACTTGCCGCCGAGTTCCAGGAAGACCTTCTTCAGCGTCGGCGCGGCCGCGGCCATCACCTGCCTGGCCGGTCGCGGTCGACCCGGTGAACGAGATCATGTCCACCCGCGGGTCTTCGGTGAGCCGCCGGCCGGTTCCGGCCTTGCTGGCGGTCAGCACGTTGACCACGCCGGCCGGGATGTCGGTCCGGGTGGCGACGATGCGGCCGAGCTCCGCGCCGGTCCACGGGGTGTCCGGGGCCGGTTTCAGGATCACCGTGCAGCCCGCCGCGAGCGCGGGCCCGAGCTTGGCGAGGTTGATCTGATTCGGGAAGTTCCAGGGCGTGATCGCCGCGACCACGCCGATCGCCTCCCGGTACAGCCGGCGGCTGGCGGGCAGGCCCAGCGGCGTCGGCCCGGCCGAGGTCCTGCTCCCACTCGTACGTCTCCAGCAGGCCGGTCAGGTAGTCCAGGCCGTCGATCGGCGCCCGCAGCTGCGGCCCGTCCACCCACATCCGCGGCGCGCCGGCCTCCGCGATCGTGATGTCACGCAGGATCTCGTACTCGCTGTCCAGCGCGGCCTTGAGCTGGCGCAGGCAGTGCGCCCGGAATCGCGGATCGCGCGACCAGCCGGTCTCGTCGAACGCCCGGCGGGCGGCCGCGACGGCCGCGTCGCAGTCCTCGTCCGCCGCGTCCGGCGCCGCGCCGATGACCGTGCCGGTCGCCGGGCTGAGGATGGGGAAGGTGGCGCCGCCGGCCGCGCCGCGCAGCTGCCCGTCGATCAGCAGCTGCGGCGGGCGCCGCGTCCTCGGCTGTCCCGGTCACCTCAGCGGGCCCCGGCAGGCGCGATCCCGACCCGGCTCGCCAGCCGGCCGAGGTAGCCGACGACGTCCTCGGGCGAGCGGTCCGGCAGGCCGAAGGCGACGTCGGTCACCCCGATCTGCTGCCAGTGCGCGAGCGTGTCCGGGTCCGGCTTGCCGGCCAGCACGTGCACCTGCGGCGACCCGTCCCGGCCCGCGTCCCGCCAGGTACGGGCGAGCAGCGCTGCCTTCGCCGCCAGGTCCGCCTCGCCCGGCGTGGTCAGCCAGCCGTCGGCCGACCTGGCGATCCAGCTGAAGGTCCGCTCCGTGCCGCCGGCCCCGACGATCACCGGCACCCGCGGCTGCGCGGGCTTCGGCCAGGCCCAGGAGCCGCCGAACCGGATGTGCTCGCCGTCGTAGCTCGCGACCTCCTCGGTCCACAGCGCCCGCATGGCCTCCAGGTACTCGCGCAGCACAGTGCGCCGGCGGCCGGCCGGGACGCCGTGGTCGGTCAGCTCGTCGGTGTTCCAGCCGAAACCGACGCCGAGCTGCACCCGGCCGCCGGACAGGTGGTCGAGCGACGCGATGGTCTTGGCCAGCGAGATCGGGTCGTGCTCGGCCGGCAGCGCGACCGCGGTGCCCAGCCGGATGGTCTGGGTGACGGCCGCCGCCATGCTCAGCGACACCCAGGGGTCCAGCGTGCGCATGTACCGGTCGTCCGGCAGTTCCTGCGTCCCGGTGCGCGGGTGCAGCGCGTCGCGGCGGACCGGGATGTGCGTGTGCTCGGGCACGTAGAAGGTGTCGAACCCGGCCGCCTCGGCGGCGGCCGCCGCCTGCGCGGGCGTGATGCCGCGGTCGCTGGTGAACAACACGACGCCAAAGCGCATCCCGCAACTCCTCCTCAGCTGTCAGCCGGCGGCCCGCCGGTGCCTGGCGGCAGCCCGAGTCCGGTCCCGAAGTGCTCCAGGGCGTACCGCGCCAGCGGCAGGTCGACGTCGAGCGCGGCGCCGAGGTCGAGGGCCAGCGCGAGGTCCTTCTCGCCCAGCGCGCGCACGTGCTGCAGGACCGGCCAGAGCGGATCGGACTCCGGCATCGGCGCGGTCGTGGGACGCAGCATGATCGAGCCCGCGCCGCCGGTCACGGCGTCCGAGTGCCGCACTACCCTGGCCAGCTTGCGCAGGTCAAGGCCGGCTGCGTCAGCCAGCCGCTGCGCCTCGGCCGCGGCGGTGAAGGCGACGAAATGCAGCAGGTTGCGAGCGAGCTTGGCCGAAGTGCCCGCGCCCGCCTCGCCCATGTACATGATGAGGTCGGCGAACCGGCCGAACGGCTCACGGCAGCGGTCGTAGGCCGCCCGTGATCCGCCGAACATCACCGCGAGCCGGCCGTCCTGCGCGCCCATGAAGCCCCCGCTGACCGGCGCGTCCGCGATCTCCAGGCCGGCCGGCCCGAACTCGGCCGCCAGCGCCGCGGCGGTGCCGGGCCCGATCGTTGAGTGGATCGCGACGATCGCGGGCGCGCCCGCGACGGCCTGCCGGACTACGTCCCGGACCTGGTCGTCGTCGCGGACCATCACGCAGACGACGTCGGCCGCGCGGGCGACCTCGGCCACGTCACCCGCGCCGGTCGCCCCGGCCGCGGTCAGCGGCGCCATGGCGGCGGCCCGCACATCGTGCACGATCAGGCCGCCGGGCCAGTCCGCGAGCCTGGCCGCCATCGGCTGGCCGATCTGGCCGAGCCCCACGAACCCGACTGTGCCGACCCGGGGGGACGACCCCCGGACCCCCCGCGGACAGCGTCGGTGCCGACCCGCGGGGGCGACCCCCCGGGCCCCCCGCGGACATTACTGGAGACCGGATCGCTCATGCCCGGAAGACCTGCCCGCCGTCGACGTTGAGGATCTGCCCGGTGATCCAGGCCGCGTCGTCCGACAGCAGGAACAGGCACGCGCCGACCATGTCGGCGGGCTGCCCCATCCGCTTCAGCGCGATTGACTTGACCATGTCCCGGGCGGCGTCGCCGACGACCGCCCTGGTCGCGGCCGTGTCGGTCGGGCCCGGCGCGATCGCATTCACCCGGATACCCAGGCCGCCGAGCTCGTGCGCGAGCTGCTGGGTGAGCCCGTTGACGCCGACCTTGGCCAGTCCGTAGAAGCTGGAGTACAACCAGGCCGCGGTCGAGGACTGGTTGACGATCGCGCCGCCGCCCCGCTGGGCCATGGCCCGGTAGCACGCCCTGGTGCAGGCCAGCGCGCCATCCATGTTCACGCCCATGAATCGCTTGTAGTAGTCCCAGTCCACCGACACCAGCACGTCGAACTGCATAGTGCCGTAGATGGCCGCGTTGTTCACCAGGTAGTCGATGCCGCCGTAGCGGTCGGCCGCCTGCGCGGCCATCGCCTGCGCGGACTCCGGGTCGCTGACGTCGGTCCGGACGAACGCGGCGGTGCCGCCGCCGGCGCAGATGTCGTCCGCTACCTGCTGCCCGGCATCCGCGCTGATGTCGGCGATCACGACGGCGGCGCCCGCATTCGCGAGCGCCCGCGCGTACGCCTCCCCGATGCCCTGCGCGGCGCCGGTCACGATCGCCACCTTGCCCGTGAAATCCGGGCCGCTGAAGCCAGGCTGGCCCGAGGCAGCGTCCGTTGTGCTGGACATGTGTCTAGACTACAGTTCAGAACGTGGCTGAGCGCAAGGATTATTCAGGCGACTTCGATCCCGACTTCCGTTATGAGGACCTGTCCAAGGAAGCGCTCGTCCGCCTGGTCCGCGAGTTCGCGCTGATCGCCCAGCTGCTCGACCGGTCGGTGTTCGCGGCGGTCGGGCTGCGCTACGGCCAGCAGGCGGTCGAGGACCTGGCGATCGAGGAGTGGCGCGGCGCGAGCCCGGTCTACACCGAGCGGATCCGCCGGATCATGAACATCGAGGGTGACGGCGTACCGGCGATCTTCAAGCAGCTCCAGCTCGATCCGGGCTTCGCCCAGCACTACATGGACGTCGAATACGAGGTCGTGGACGAGCACCACGGCTTCTTCCAGCTCCGGTCCTGCGGCGCGCTGCTGGATGTCGAGCCCTGGGGGGAGCGGCCGGTCGTCAGCATGTGCCACGCGATCGAGGACGGAACCTTTGACGTGACCGCGCAGGCGGTGAACCCCAGGGCCAGGATCCGCCCGGTGCACCGGCCGCCGCGGGTGCCGGCTGGCCGGGTGCCCGTGTGCCGCTGGGAAGTCATCATCGACGACGACACCGAGGTGCTCCCCGAGGCCGACATCACGAAGATGACCAGGGGCACCACGGCGGCCACGTTCCAGTTCCCGCCGATGCGTGACGGAACCCCGCATATCCCGGACACGCAGACGGCCCGCCCCTGAGGTCAGGGACGGGCCGCCGCGATCAGCCGCGGATCAGCCGAGGAACCAGCTCGGCCTGACCCGGCTGGCTCCGCAGTGGTGTTTGCCGGGGAGGTTGACGCCGTCCGAGGACTCGGACGCCTTGGAGCAGAAGTTGAACAGGAAGTGGTAGCCGTCGTTGCCGATCCGGAACGAGAACTTCACGGTCTGCTCGAACTCGGTCGCCGATATCTTCTTAGCCTTGCTGATCTTCGCGGACCGGTCCAGGTTCAGCCAGACCGGCGGCTTGGGGATGCTCGTGCGCGACAGCTTCATGCCGAAGTAGAAGTACAGCTTCTTCTTGCTCTCCGCCACTGCGGGCCGAGGCGGGCACCCGGGTGTAGATGTGGATGGTCTCGTGGCAGACCGGGCGTTACCGGCCCGGTTGCAGGTCTTGAGGCCAGTGACCTTCTGGTCAGTGGCGACGTAGACGGTCTTCGCGGCCGAGGTCGCCGCGACCGGGGTGCTGACCGTCGTGCTCGGCAGGATCTCGACCGAGTACCTGGTCGCGATCCCCGGCGTCGCGGTGAAGCTGTAGTTCTCCGGGCTGGTGCTGCCGAGCACCAGCTGCTGGCCGGCCACCGGGGCGGCCGCCTTCTTGTACGGGAACGGCTGGGCGAATAGCTGCGCGACCATGCCGCTGGTGCCGCCGGTCACGGCACCGGAGACAGTGACATGCGAGTACTTGCCGTCGTGGAACGCGGTGAACGTGTCGCCGTACGTCTTCGGGATCAGTGACTTGACGCCGATCGAGACCGTCGGTCCGGCCGATGGCTGCGCGAGCGCGGGGCCGACGCTGAACGCGACGACCGCGCCGGCCGCCGCCGAGATTGCTAGCGCACGCCGAAGTCTGGACATGTACCCGCCTCATTCCCCTGAGAAGGCCCCGTGAGGGCACATCACCTGAAGTCCAGGATGATGCCTATATCTCAGCGGAAATGGGGTTACATCACCAGGGCCATTTGCGTGACTGGGCCGCTACCAGAGCGGGACGGGTCCGCCGCCCAGCCGGAAGTGGCCGGGCAGCCGCTCGCCCGACGTGGACCGCTCCATCCGGCGGCGCATGCCGTCCGACAGCACGTCGGCCTTGATCATTTCCAGGAACAGCGCGGTCGCGTTCCCGAGGTCGAAGAAGTCCCGCTGCCAGGACCACTGCCAGTTGCCGCCGTACCGGAACCAGCTGCCGCCGATCCCGGCCACCTGGTACCGGCTGCCGTCGGGCCGGGACGCGTCGGCGACCTGCTTCCAGAACCCGACGACCTCGCCCTGCACGTCGTCGATCAGCACCCGCTGATACGGGTACGACCAGCCGTCGAGCCCGCCCATCTCCAGCGCCAGCGCGATGTCGCGGATCTGGTCCCGGCCGACGGCCATGAACTCCTCGCCCGGCCCCATGTTCCAGCCGTAGGTGGCATCCGCCGTGTACATGTCCGCGAGCGGCCGCCAGTCGCCCGCCTCCTCGCAGCGCCGGTTCGCATCCAGCCAGCGCTGCACCATCTCGTCCAGCTCGGCGCGCGGGAAGGTCGGCATCGCAGGGTCCTCTCGTCAGTCGTCGAGCAGCTTGAGCGCCTGGGTGGGGCAGTACCGGACCGCCGCCTCGACGGCGGCGCGCTCGGCCGGCGGCGGGGCCGGATCGAGCAGCGTCACCTTGCCCTTGCGCGGCACGGCGAAGACCGCGGGGGCCTCCAGCTCGCACATGGCGTGACCCTGGCACAGGTCCAGGTCGATCTCGATTCGCAGCATGCCGGCCTACCTTCCGTCGCGCCGCCGGTACCGGACCACGCACGGCCGCGCGAGCTGGACCACCATCTTGGAGTGGTCGTTGCGGTAGGTCTCCGGCGACTGCGCCAGCTCGAATTCCCACTCCCGCAGCAGCGCCGAGAAGATCGCCTTCAGCTGGATCAGCGCGAAGTTCGCGCCGACGCACCGGTGCCGGCCGGCCCCGAACGGGATCCAGGTCCACCGGTTGATCAGGTCCTCCTGCCGCGGCTGCGCGTAGCGCTCAGGCGCGAACGCGTCCGGGTCAGGGAAGTCCGCCGCGATCCGGTTCGAGATGGCCGGTGACGCGCCGACCAGCGCGCCGTCGGGGATCCGGTAGCCCTGTACCTCCAGTTCCCTGGTCGCCGCCCGCAGCAGCAGGATCAGCGGCGGGTGCAGCCGCAGTGCCTCTTTGATGGCAGCTTCCAGCCGGGGTATCTCCCGCAGCGCCTGGAACGAGATCTCCGCGCCGCCGGCGTAGAGCGCGTCCAGCTCGGCGACGACCGCGGTCAGCTCGGCCGGATGCCGGAGCAGCTCGATCAGCGTCCACGCGGCGGTGCCGGAGCTGGTGTGATGGCCGGCGAACATCATCGAGATGAACATGCCGGTGATCTCGTCCGGGCTGAAGGTGCTGGCGCCGTCCGGGTCGCGGATGGACATGAGCACGTCGAGCAGATCCCGGTCGCCGCGCGCGGGCGGCCCGGAAGCGGCTCGGCTCGCCATGATCTGGCCGACGAGGTCCACCAGCCCGGCCCGGGCCGCGTCCCGGCGGCGGAAGCTCTCGATCGGCGCGTACGGGTCCACGAACGCGAGCGCGTCCGTGCCCCGTTCCAGGTCGTGGTAGAGCGCGGCGAACCGGCCGTCCAGCTGGTCGCGGAACTTCGTCCCGATCAGGCAGGCCGAGGAGGTGTAGATGGTCAGCTCGGCGAACCAGTCGAGCAGGTCGATCTCGCCCGCGGCGGACCAGCCCGCCACCATCGCGGTCACCTCGTCCGCGATCGTCTGCGCGTGCCCGCGCATCATGTCACCGCGCAGCGCCTGATTGTGCAGGGCCTCACGGCGCCGCTCGGGGGAGGCGTCGAAGACCACGCCCGGTCCGAAGATCGGCGTCATGAACGGGTACGCGCCCGCCTGGTCCAGATCCTCGTCCGGGGCCCGGAAGAAGTACTCGTTCGCGTCCGCGCCCGACAGCAGGATGACCGGCCGGCCCGCCAGGTCGAAGCGGCCGACGTCGCCGCACTCCGCCCGGACCCGGCGCATCAGCTCGATCGGATCGCGCCGCAGCTCTTCCAGGTGACCGTCGCGGTCGCCGCCGGACACCAGCCGGGGCTCCAGCAGCGTCATGGCTGTGCCTGCCTTGACTGGGCCCGCACGGGCGCCTCGGGCTGGATCTCCAGCAGCGTCAGGTGCGCGCCACGCGGCATCGACACGACGCGGTAACCGCGGCGGCGACGTCGGCGGGCCGCAGGAAGTTCGGGTGCCTGGCCAGACCCCACCGGCCCCAGTCGTCGAGGACGGCCTGGACCGTGCCGGCGTCCCACGTCATGCCCATCCCGGTCATCGTCGGGCCGGGCCGCACCAGGCAGACCCGCACCCCGGTGCCCTCCAGCTCCATCTGCATGGCCCGGGCCATGCCGTCGAGCCCGTTCTTCGCGGCCACGTAGCCGCCCATCCGGGGCCGCGGCGTCCGGGCGACGTCGGATGAGATGAACACGACGTCGCCGCGCTGCCTGGCCACCATGCCCGGCACGATGGCCGCCACCAGCCGGTGCGCGCCGACGAGGTTGACCTGGACCTGCCGGAGGAACTCGGCGGAATCCAGCTCGTGCACCAGCCCGGCCGCGGCGTCCCCGGCGCAGCTGATCAGGATCTCGACCGGGCCGAGCTCGTCGGCGACGGCCGCGGCGAAGCCCGGCACCGAGTCGTCGTCGGCGACGTCCAGCGGGACGACGATCGCCTCGCCGCCGCCCGCCCGGATGGACGCGGCGAGTTCCTCGCACTGCGCCGTGCGGCGCGCGCCGAGCGCGACCGGGTGCCCGGCCGTCGCCAGCGCGATCGCGGTGGCGGCGCCGATCCCGGAGGACGCGCCGGTCACGACTGCGGTGCGGCGCTGCGGGTGCGGCTCGAATCGTGGCATCGTCAGCGCACGCCGACGGTCATCGGCAGGCTGGCGAAGCCGCGGACGTTCGCGGAGTGGACCCGCTCGGCGCGTAGCTCGTCGATGTCGAACCGGCTGACCCGCCGGGTGAACTCGCTGAGCGCTATCCGGGCTTCGAGCCGGGCCAGGTTCGCGCCGAGGCAGTAGTGCCGGCCAGCGCCGAAGCTGATGAAGCTCGAGGTATCGCGACCGAGGTCGTAGACGTCCGGATCCGGGAACGCCATCGGGTCGCGGTTCGCGGCCCCGATGAGCAGCAGCATCCGGTGGCCGGCCGGCACGGTCTGGCCGTAGGCGGTGAAGTCCGCCGTCACGGTCCGGGCCAGCAGCTGGCTGGTCGAGTCGTAGCGCAGCGTCTCCTCCACCCACGCCGTCGTGAGTCCGGGATCGGTCATCGGCCCGGCCAGCTCGGCTGGGTTACGCCAGCCCCAGTAGACGGCGTTCGCCAGCAGCTTCGTGGTGGTCTCGTTGCCCGCGACGATCATCAGAAAGAGGAAGCCGATGATCTCTTCGTCGGTCAGCCGGTCGCCCTCGATCTCGGCGGCGAGCAGAGCCGAGGTCAGGTCCGGCTCGCCGGTCCCGCCGTCCGGACGGGACCGGCGCTCGGTCACCAGATCGGAGAAGTAGACGATCAGCTGCAGGGCGGCTTCGGCCCCGGCGCGGGGCACGGCGGCCAGCCCGTCTTCGCGGTGCAGCAGCGCGTCGGCCAGCGGGCGCAGCGCCGCCCGGTCCCGCTCGGGCACGCCGACAAGCTCGGAGACGACGTCCATGGGCAGCAGCCCGGCGTAGTCGCCGACGAAGTCGAACGTGCCCTGCTCCAGGCACGGCTCCAGGTGCTTGCGGGCGAGCTCGCTGACCCGCGGGGCGAGGTCCTGGACCCGGCGCGGGGTAAATCCGCGCGCCACCAGTGCCCGCATGCGCGTGTGCCGCGGCGGATCCATGGCCAGGAACGACATGGTGCGCTGGGCGCGCGGCCCCCACGCCGACGGGTCGATCGACACCCCGTTGGCATTGGAGAACTGCACCGGGTCGCGGAACGCCGCGGCCACGTCCTCGTGCCGGGACAACGCCCAGAAGTCCAGCTCCTCATTGCGGTACAGCGGCGCTTCGTCGCGGAGCCTGGCGTAGACCGGGTAGGGGTCGTCCTGGATCTGGTAGTCGTACGGGCTGAAGCTGACCGCTGTCGTCATCGTTACCCCATGATCAGCTCGACGGCCTCGGCGAGCCGGTCCGCCATGTGCTCGTACGTGGTGTAGCCGAGCCCGGCCTCGACCATGGCGCCGAAGTAGGCGAGTTCGAGCAGCCGGGCCGCCGGGGTGCCAGGACCGGCCGCGGCCTCGATGCGCTGGTGGATCCGGACGCCGATGTAGAGCCGGAGCTGGCGCACGTCGGGCTCGCTGCCGAACATCGCCGCGGTGCAGCCGGCCGCGAGCTCTGGCTCCGCGGACACGAGCAGCGCCAGCTCACGCAGCACGGCGACGACCTTGTCCCGGTCCGGCGGCCCGGCCGGCTCGACCGGCGGCAGTGAGTTCAGCCGCCGCCAGAAGATCTCCGTCAGCAGGTGATCCTTGGAGGCGAAGTACGTGTACGCGGTCGCGGGCGCGACTCCGGCCCGGCGCGCGACGTCCCTGATGCTGAGATTCTCGTAGCCGGAGGCTCGTACCTCCTGCACGCCAGCTGCCGTCAGCCGGTGCACGGTGTCGGCCTGCCGCGGCGTGAGCAGCCTGCGGGTAGGCTCCGTCGCCAACGAGTCGGACATGTGTCCAGACGTTAGTCTGATTCGCGGTCGGACGCAACCGCCTGCGCGTACTCGCAGCTGCTGTGCTGGCCGCGGCCCGGCCGGAGCCCTGGCCAAAACTGGAACGTGTTCTACTATGGACGACGTAGCGGCCTGGACAGGGAGATCTGATGGCAGACGGCGGTCCCGAGTTCGACCTGGTCATCGTCGGCAGCGGGGCGGCCGGCCTGACGGCGGCGCTCACCGCGGCGCTGCGCGGGCTCAGCGCGGTCGTGATCGAGAAGACGGAATACTTCGGCGGGTCCACGGCCAGGTCCGGCGGCGGGGTCTGGATTCCCGGCAACGCGGTGCTGCGCCGGGCGGGCATCACCGATACGCCTGCCGCGGCGAGCGCCTACCTCGCCCACGTCGCCGGCGAAGAGACGCCGGCCAGCCTGCGCGCCGCGTTCCTTGAGCACGGCCCGGCCATGCTGGACATGGTGCTGGCGAACACGCCGCTGCGGTTCGCGTGGGTGCCGAATTACTCCGACTACTACCCGGAGGCGCCGGGCGGCAAGGCCAGCGGCCGGTCGATCGAGCCGGTACCGATCGACGGCCGGATCCTCGGCCCGGAGCTGGCCCGGCTGCGCCCGCCCTACCTGCCCGCGCCCGCGGGGATTACGGTCACGCAGGCCAACTACCGGTGGATGAGCCTGGGTACCTCGCACCCGCGCGCGATCTGGACCACGGCGCGGGTGACCGGCCGCATGATCGTGACGAAGGTCCGCAAGCGGCGGCTGCTCAGCATGGGCCAGGCGCTGATCACCGGGCTGCGGGCCGGCCTGGCCGCGGCGGACGTGCCGGTCTGGCTCAGCACCACGATGACCGCGCTGCAGATCGAGGACGGCAAGGTCACCGGCGTCACCGTGACCCGTCCGGACGGCGAGCCGGTCGTGCTGCGGGCGCGCACCGGCGTCCTGCTCGCCAGCGGCGGGTTCGAGCAGAACGCGGAGATGCGCGCGAAGTACCAGCGCGCGCCGATCGGCACCGACTGGACCGTCGGCTCGCCGGGCAACACCGGCGAGGGCATCCAGCTCGGCGAAGCCGCCGGCGGCGTGCTTGAGCTGATGGACGACGCCTGGTGGGGACCGTCCCTCCCGCTGACCGGCGGCCCGGTGTTCTGTCTCGCCGAGCGCAGCCTGCCCGGCTGCATGTTCGTCAACGGCGCCGGCGAGCGGTTCGTCAACGAGGCAGCGCCCTACGTCGACGCGGTGCACGCCATGTACGACAAGCACACCGAGGACAACCCGCACATCCCCTGCTGGATGATCACCGACCAGCGGTACCGCAACCGGTACGTGTTCACGGGCATGCCGCCGCGCAAGCCGCTGCCGCGCCGCTGGTTCAAGTCGGGCGCTGTGTTCCGGGCCGACTCGCTGGCCGACCTGGCCGGCCAGATCGGAGTGCCCGCCGATGCGCTGGCCAAGACGGTGCAGAAGTTCAACGACTTCGCCCGGGCGGGCCGGGACGAGGACTTCGGCCGCGGTGACTCGGCCTACGACCGCTACTACGGCGACCCGAACTGCAAGCCGAACCCCAACCTGGCGCCGCTGGCGCAGCCGCCGTACTACGCCATCAAGATCGTGCCGGGTGATCTCGGTACCAAGGGCGGGCTGCGCACCGACGAGCGGGCCAGGGTGCTGCGGGCCGACGGCAGCGTGATCGAGGGCCTGTACGCAGCCGGGAACACCAGCGCGCTGGTGATGGGCCGCAGCTACGCGGGTCCTGGCGCCACCATCGGGCCGGCCATGACGTTCGGGTACCTGGCTGCCATCGACGCGGCCGGCCGCGCCACCACGGAGGGTCTAGCCACTGGCGGCCTCGCCACTGGCGGCCTGGCTACCGAGAGCGCCGCCGCGGACGGCGGCGCCTGAGCCGCCGCCCGGCCAGGGCCAGCGGCAGGGCGAGCAGGCCGCCCGAGCCCAGCGGCATCGCCTGGCTGAATGTGGACGGCACCGACAGGACCTTGAACTTGCTCAGCGGCCAGACGACCATGATGGCGCGGCCGATCACGCTGCTCTCGGGCACCGTGCCGTCCCGGTCCCACGGCTCGCAGCTCGCGCCCCTGACGGCGCAGTCGTGCAGCCGGGAATCGGAGGAATCCTCGCGGTTGTCGCCCATGACCCAGAGCCGTCCTGACGGCACCACGATGCTGAACTTGATCGCCGACGGCTCGCTGCCGGGGTAGAGGTAGTCCCGTTCGTGCAGCGCGACGCCGTTGACGGTGAGCAGGCCGGACGCGTCGCAGCACTGGACCCGGTCACCGGGCAGCCCGATCACGCGTTTGATGTAGTCCACCTGGCCCGAGTCGTCCCCGAAGAGGCCGAGGATGTTGCGGTAGATCCGGTCCAGCGGGTTGCCGCTCAGGCGCACCGGGGGATCCCAGTTGCCCGCGCCGTTGAACACCACGATGTCGCCGCGGTGAATCTGGCTGATGTGCCCGACCAGCTTGTTGACCAGCACCTTGTCGTTGATCAGGAGGGTGTCCTCCATCGACGCCGAGGGGATCTTGAACGGCTGCACGACGTAGGTCTTGACGGTCAGCGCGATGACGAGCGCGACGACCACGAGCACGACCATCTCGGTCAGCCAGGACATGCGTTTCCTGGCTGGCGGCGGCGCGGCTGCCTGCTCGGTCTCGTCGCTGTCGTCGGCGGCCTGAGCTGGCCCGTCGATCACCCCGTCGCCATCCACAAGCGCAGCCTAGTCCCCGCGTTTCGGCACGAAGAAGGGCAACCGGCCCGGCCCGTTACCGGTGCGAGCAGCCCGGTCAGGCCGGGCCGAGAATCAGGCCGCTGGTCGGCACCCCGGTGCCCGCGGTGACCAGAACCGGCCCGTCGCCCGGCACCTGATTCACCGCCGTGCCGCGCACCTGGCGGACCGCCTCGGCGATGCCGTTCATGCCGTGCAGGTAGCCCTCGCCGAGCTGGCCGCCGTGCGGGTTCAGCGGCAGCCGGCCGCCCAGTTCCAGGGCGCCGTCGGCGATGAAGTGCCTGGCCTCGCCGTGCGGGCAGAAGCCGAGCTCCTCCAGTTGCATCAGCACGTACGGGGTGAAGTGGTCGTACAGCACCGCCGTGCGGATGTCGGCCGGCGCCAGTCCGGACTGCTGCCAGAGCTGGCGGGCCACGACGCCCATCTCCGGCAGTCCCGTCATGTCGTCGCGGTAGTAGCTCGTCATCGTGAACTGGTTCGGGCCGCTGCCCTGGGCTGCGGCCTGGATGAGCACCGCGGGCTTTGCGAGGGAACGGGCTCGCGCCGCGCTGGTGACGACGATTGCCACTGCGCCATCTGTCTCCTGGCAGCAGTCGAGCAATCGCAGCGGCTCGCAGATCCAGCGCGACTCCTGATGCTCCGCCAGCGTGATCGGCCGCTGGTAGAACCACGCCGCCGGGTTGGTCGCGGCGTGCTTACGGTCGGCCACCGCGATGGTGCCGAAGTCGGCGCTGGTCGCGCCGAAGACGTGCATGTACCGGCGGGCCGCGAGCGCGACGGTCGCGGCGGGCGTGGCCAGGCCCATCGGGTAGTGCCAGCCGGCGTCGATGCTGCCCGTGGTCGCGCCCTGCACCGCGCCGACCGCCACCTGGCCGAACCGGCGGCCGGACCGCTCGTTCAGCGATCGGTAGCAGATCACGACCTCGGCGGCCCCGGCCGCGACCGCGAGCACGGCCTGGTGCACCGTCGCGCACGCAGCGCCGCCGCCGTAGCCGATCTGGCTGAAGAACGTCAGGTCACCGACCCCGAGCTCGCGGGCGACCGCGACCTCGGCGCTGGAATCCATCGTGAACGTGCACATTCCGTCCACGTCGGCGGGCGTGAGTCCGGCATCGTCCAGTGCGGCCCGGGCCGCTTCCACCGCGAGCTTCAGCTCGCTGCGGCCGGAATCCTTGGAGAACTCGGTGGCCCCGATGCCCGCGATCGCGGCGGCGCCCGAGATCATGCCGGGCCACCCGGCGTGATCCGCACGGTGCCGGTGACGTGGTCGCCGAGGCTGCACGCGCCGGTCACGGCGATCACCTGGTCACCCTCATCGGTCGCCGGTGACCTGGCCGGAGAACGTGAGCGTGTCGCCGGCGTAGCACGGCACGCCGAGCCGGATCGCGACTGATCGCACGAGCGCCTCCGGGCCTGCCCAGTCGGTGACATACCGCTGCACGAGGCCGGTCGTGGTGAGGATGTTGAGGAAGATGTCCTTGCTGCCGCTGCGGACCGCGAACTCGTGATCGTGGTGCACCGGGTAGAAGTCGCGGGTCGCGATCGCGGTCGAGACGACCAGCGTCGGCGTCACTCGCAGCTCAAGCTCGGGCAGCGCGCCGGGCCGCGCGCTGGTGTCCGCGCGCCAGCCGGGCAGCACCAGCTCATCGTCGATGCGCGCGTACGCCACCCGGACTGGCAGCCCGACGGTCACCTGGTCCGGGCTGACCCCGTGCAGCTCGCCCAGCATCCGGACGCCCTCGGTGAGCTCGACCAGGGCGATCACGATCGGCAGCTGCTTGCCCGGCACCGGCGGGTGCCGGTGCACCACGTAGCTGTAGACGGTGCCGGTGCCGGCCGCCAGCTGGTACTCCTGCTTCTCGGTCGCGCCGCACGACAGGCACGCGGGCCCCGGCGGGTGGCGCAGCGCGCCGCAGGCCCCGCAGCGCTGGATGCGCAGCTCGCCGATCCTCGTCCCGGCCCAGAAGAACTCGGTATCGGGCGAATACGGCGGCCGCAGCGGAGCCCTGGACCCGCGGCAAGCCGCGGGTCCGCCGGCTGGCGTCCGGGGGGACGACCCCCGGACCCCGCGCATTAGGCCCCGCCGCAATGGGCGCGGCCCGATCGCTGTCAGCGGCCTCAGGCGGTTTGAACTTCAAGACTCGCCAGTTCATCGTGGCTACTGGCTCATCGCCGGAGTACCACGTGTTCCTGGTAGTGACGAACCAGCCCTCGCCGAGCCCGGTCTGCTTCGGGCCGCTGACGCCGGCCAGCTCGCTGCGCAGCGCGAGCAGCTCGCCGTGCCGCAGGTACCGGTGATAGGTCTGCTCGCAGTTCGTCGCGACGACCGAGGCGTACCCGGCCTCGTCCAGCACGGTCATCATCTGGCCGAGGGGATCCGGGCCCCCGGCGGCGGGATGGACCAGCCCTGGCATCGTCCAGACCTGCACCATCGCGGGCGGGGCGACGAGCTGCCCGTGCCCGGTCCCGGCGGCGAACGCGGCGTCGGAGTAGAGCGGGTTCGTGTCGCCGATGGCGTCGGTCCAGTTCCGGATCGCCGCCATGTTGACCGGGTCACGGGCGAACCGCGGGCTGCTGGCGCCCTGCGCGGTCACCTCGCGGGCGACCGCCTCGATCCGGTCTGCCGCCGCCGTCTCTGGCCCCGCTGGGCTGGCCCGCTGTGGCTGGCGTCGCTGTGTCTGGCATCACCGCGGCACTCTCGGCAGCTTCAGGCCCGCCATCGCAATAAGCTCGCGCTGCACTTCATTGACTCCTCCGCCGAATGTCATCACGGTGTTGCGCTTGGTCTGCACGTCGAGCCAGCGGGCCAGCTCCGCGGTCTGCTCGTCGGCCAGGTCGCCGTGCCGCCGGACCACCTCGACCAGCTCGGCCCCCAGCTGCTGCACCTGCTCCGAGCCGAACACTTTGGTCGCCGAGGCGTCCGCCACGTCGACCGTCTCGGTGACCGCGACCTGCCAGTTGAGCAGCTCGTTCACTCGCTCGGCCGCGCCGGCCCTGGCCAGCGCCCGGCGGACGTCCGGCTGCGCGAGCAGCGGGCTGCCGTCCGGGCCCTGGTGGGTCGCGGCCCACTCGCGCACCTGGGCCCGCAGCACGCCGATGCGGCCGGACGGCCCGAGCATCACCCGCTCGTGGTTCAGCTGCGCGGTGATGAGCTGCCACCCGCCGTTCTCCGCGCCGACCCGCATCGACACCGGCACCCGGACGTCGGCGTAGTACGTCGCGTTCACGTGATGGGCGCCGTCGTGGGTGATGATCGGCGTCCACGAGTAGCCAGGATCGCTCGTGTCCACGATCAGGATGGACAGTCCCTTGTGCTTGGGTGCGTCCGGGTCGGTGCGGCATGCGAGCCAGATGTAGTCGGCGTCGTGCCCGCCGGTGGTGAAGATCTTCTGGCCGTTCACGACGTAGCTGTCGCCGTCGCGGACCGCGCGGGTGGTCAGCGACGCGAGGTCGGTGCCCGCCTCCGGCTCGGTGTAGCCGATGGCGAAGTGCAGCTCGCCGGCCAGGATCTTCGGCAGGAAGAAGTCCTTCTGCTCCTGGCTGCCGCACGCCATCAGCGTCGGGCCCACGGTCTGCAGCGTCACCGCCGGCAGCGGGATGTCGGCGAGCGCGGCCTCGTTCACGAAGATCTGCTGCTCGACCTGGCCGAGGCCGCGGCCGCCGTACTCCGCCGGCCAGCCGACGCCGAGCCAGCCGTCGCGGCCCATCCGGCGGACGACGTCGCGGTACACCGCGCCGTGCCGCTGCGTCAGCATCTGCTCCCGCTCGTCCGGCGTGATCAGCGTGGCGAAGTACGCGCGCAGCTCGGATTGCAGGCCGCGCTGTTCATCGGTGAGGTCAAGGAACATCAGTCAGGCTCCTTCCCGCGCGCCGAGCAGGTCCAGCCGGTAGGTGGCGCCGCCGACGAGGCTGACCAGGTCAGTGATGAGCGCGCTGAACCGCGGCAGCGGATACGTGATGTCCATGCCGATGCCGCCGTGCAGGTGATGGCACGTGCGCAACGCGATCGGCGCGTGCTCGGCCAGCCAGTACCCGGCCACGTCCACGTCGGACGCCGCGTCCAGGCCGCCGTCGAGCCGCCAGCACGCGGAGACCGTGGCCAGGTGCAGGATGCGCGCGGTCACGTAGACATCGGCGATCTGCTGCGCGACGGCCTGGAAAGTGGCCAGCGGCCGGCCGAACTGCTCGCGCGACTTCACGTACGCGGTCGTGAGCTCCAGCGCGCCCGCGATCGCTCCGTCGGCGACGCAGCAGGCGCCCGCCACGGCGAGCCGGTATAGCTCCGCGACGCTGCCCGCGGGCAGCACGTGCCGGGCCGCGACCCGGTCGAACCGGACCGTGTACTCGGGCGAGCCCGTCGATGTGTGCGTCCGCTGGCAGGTCAGGCCCTTAGTGCCCGCCTCCGTCACCAGGACCGCGGTGCCGCCGTCCGGCATCCGGGCGGGCGTGAGGATCCACCGCGCTTCGGCCGCGTACGGCACGCCCAGCTTGACCCCGCTGACGGCGAGCCCAGTGCCGGTGACACCAGTGCCGGTGCCCTCGGCGACCGTCGCGGGCCGGGCCGGCATCGGCTCGGACGGCTCGCGGATCGCCGCCGTCAGGATTGTCTCGCCCGACCCGACGCCGGCCAGCAACTGCTGCTGCACGTCGGGCGCGGCGCACCTGGTCACCGGCAGTACGCCGAGGGCGAGTGTAGCCAGCGCGGGGACCCTGGCCGCGCGCCTGCCCACCTCAGTGAGCAGCGCGGCTACCTCAGTCACGCCGAGGCCGTCGCCGCCGGCCGCGGCCGGGAGCGCGACGGCCAGCAGCCCGGTCTGCGCCAGTTCCTTCCAGGTACCGGCGTCCCAGAGGGCCGTCTGCTCGGCGACGGTGCCCGGGCCGGCTGTGCCCGGGCCGGTGGCGACGGTGCCGGTGGCTGCGGTGCGAGTGGCTGTGGTGCTGGTATCGGGCGGGCCGTCGCGGCCCGCGGCGGCCAGCACCCGGGCCGCGAGCCCGGAGATCGCTACTTCTGCTTCGCCACGGGTGAAGTCCATTTAGCGCGTCTCCTCCCTGGGCAGGCCGAGCAGCCGCTCGGCTACCAGCGACAGCAGGATCTGCGTGGTGCCGCCCGCGATGGACAGGCACCGGGTCAGCAGGAACTCGCTGAGCACCGCGGCCTCCTCTCCGCCACCCGCCTCTGCAGCTACCGCACCGGCCGGACCCGACAGCTCCAGCGCCGTCTCGGCGACCTCCTGCCGGTGCCGCACGCCGACCAGCTTGCGCACGGCGGCCAGCGGCCCCTGGTCGTCGCCGCGCAGTTGCGCGAGGACGGCCTGCCGGTCGAGCAGGGACACGGCCATACCCTCCGCGATCAGCGCGCCGACCCGGTCGAGCACTACCGGGTCCGGTTCCGGGTCGAGCGCCCGGCAGAGCGCGAGCAGGCCCTCGACGGCCGCGCCGACCGACGATCCCGCTCCCATCGCGACCCGCTCGGACGCCAGCGTCGTCCGGGTGACCCGCCAGCCGTCTCCGGGCTGGCCGACAACGCAATCGTCAGGCACGAACACCCGGTCGAGGAAGACCTGATTGAACATCTCCCGGCCGGTCATCTCGCGCAGCGGCCGGATGTCGATGCCGGGTGAGTCCATCCGCACCAGGAAGTACGTGATGCCCTTATGTTTGGCCGCGGAGCTGTCGGTGCGCGCCAGGCAGATCGCCCAGTCGGCCTGGCGGGCCAGCGACGTCCAGACCTTCTGGCCGGTCAGCAGCCAGCCTCCGTCGGTCCGCTCGGCCCGGCTGCGTAGCGACGCGAGGTCAGATCCCGCCTCGGGCTCGCTGAAGAGCTGGCACCAGGTGATCTCGCCGCGCAGCGTCGGGCCCGCGAACCGGTCCTGCTGCGCCTTGCTGCCGTGGCCCAGGATGGCCGGGATGGCCCAGCCGCCGATGCCGATGTCCGGCCGGGCCAGGCCAGCCGTGCTGAGTTCGTCGTCAATGACCAGGCGGGCCGCCGCGCTGGCGCCGAGCCCGTAGGGCGCGGGCCAGGCCGGGGCCACGTAACCCGCGTCGGCCAGCGCGCGGTGCCGGTCGGCCGCTGGCAGGCTCGCCACCGACTCGGCGACCTGCCTGGCCGCCCGCCTGGCCGCGGCGAGGTCGCCGCCGGGGTCCAGGTCGCCGGCGAGCGGGAGCTCCCGGCGGGCACCGCCGAGGGCGAGCCGCGCGGCCTGGACGCGCCAGCTGCTCGTCCCGCCCAGCAACTGCCGCAGACTGACCGCCCGGCGCAGGTACAGGTGCGCGTCGTGCTCCCAGGTGAAGCCGATGCCGCCGAGCACCTGGATGCAGTCCTTGGCGTTCGCGACCGCCGCGTCCAGGGTGTGCGCGGCCGCCGCGGCGGCGACGAGCGGCAGCGCGCCCGGTTCGTCGCCGGCCGCTCGGGCCGCGTCCCGGGCGAGCACCGAGGCGGTTTCCGCGCGGCACAGAAGATGCGCGCACAGATGCTTCACCGCCTGAAACGAGCCAATCGGCCGGCCGAACTGATGGCGGATCGCGGCGTATTCGGCCGCCGTGCGCGCGCACCAGCCCGCGACCGCCGCGGCCTCCGCCGCCGCGAGCGCGGCGGCCAGGTCGCGTACCCGCGCGTCGGTCAGGCCGGGCAGCAGCTGGTCCGGTGCGACGTGCACGGCGGCCGCGGCGATGTCGGCGAGCGAGCGGGAGAAATCCGCAGGTGGCCGCGCGGTCACCGTGATGCCCGGCTGCCCGGCCGGGAGCAGGAACCAGGCGGTCGGGCCGGGCTGCGGGTCACCGCGATCCTGGCGGCTGCGATCAGCCGGGCGACCCCCCGTTCCCGGCCCGATCGTCGCAGCCAGGAGCAGGTGTGTGGTCGTCCCAGCCCCGAGCACCGGTCCGGTGCTGCCGTGCACCAGCAGGCCGCCGCCGGGCTGCGGCTCGGCGGTCAGGTTGCCGGGGCCGAGCGCGACCGCGACGCAGACCTGGCCGGCCGCGAGCGCGGGCAGGTGGTCGCGGACCGCGGCCCGGTCCGGGCAGCCGGCCAGCAGCTGCCCCGCCAGCGCGGTCGGCAGCACCGGGCCAGGGATCAGGCACTCGGCGGCCTGCGCGAGAGCCGCGGCGAGGTCCACTGTCGTGCCGCCCGCGCCGCCCGCGGTCGCGGGCAGGCCGATGCCGAAGAAGCCGAGCTCGGCCAGGCTCGCCCAGCGCTGCGAATCCGCGTCCGGGGCCCCGGCGCCCGTCGTCTCCTGGCCGCGGACTACCTCGATGGTCGCGGCGCGCTTCGCCCACTCGCGGATCGACGATTGCAGCGCGAACTGTTCGTCGGTGCTGGCAATCGGCAACTTTCCACCTCCGCGGCTGGCACACAAAATTAGAACACGTTATACCTGGAATCAGCCAGGCGGTCATGGCCGGGGCTGGCGCGGCCCCGTTGCTAGGCTGACGGGAGCGACCGAAGCGGCCTGGCCGTCGGCTTTCCCGCCGGCCCAGGCGCCGTCGCGGGGGGAGTATCGGATGAAAGGCCGCCATGGCAACGCCTAGAACGCGCTCTACTGGTACCGCCGAGCCGGCCGCGGCTCCGGCCGAGCCCGATCTGGGCTCGACCGCGCAGCGCGAGCGGCGCAAGCGGATCCTGGACGCCACCCTCGCGCTCGCCTCCAAGGGCGGGTACGAGGCCGTCCAGATGCGCACTGTCGCGGAGCGCGCGGACGTGGCGCTGGGCACGCTCTACCGGTACTTCCCGTCCAAGATTCACTTGCTGGTGTCCGCGCTGGCGCGGGAGTTCGAGCGGACTCAGGAGAAGCTGGATAGAGCCCCGATACCCGGCGACACGCCATACGACCGGATGCTGTACGTGCTCGGCCGCACGACGCGCGCGATGCAGCGCGATCCGATGATCACTGAGGCGATGACGCGCGCGTTCATGTTCGCCGACCCGAGCGCGGCCAGCGAGGTCAACATCGTCGCCCGGCTGATGGAGCATCTGCTCACCACCGCGATGCACGACGGTGAGCCGACCGCCGACGAGCGCGCGATCGCCCGGGTCATCGGCGATGTGTGGCTGTCGAATCTGGTCGCCTGGGTGACGCGGCGCGCCTCCGCCAATGACGTGGCCAACCACCTGGAACTCGCAGCCCGGCTGCTGCTGCGCTGATGACGGCGCGCCCGGCCGGTCCGCCGGCGCCAGCACCAGCGCGCCTCACGGTCAGGTCCCTGCGGCCGACCTGGTCGGTCGCGGCCGCGATGCGCGCGCTCCGCGCGACCATCGTGGTGCCGGTGATGCTCTGGCTGAGCTTCGAGATCATCGGCAACCTCCAGGTGGCGCTGTTCGCCGTGTTCGGCAGCTTCGCCGCGCTGGTGCTGACCACGTTCGGCGGCAGCCGGCGGAACAAGGCGGAAGCGCACCTGGGACTCGCCGTCGTCGGCAGCATCGGTGTGGTCCTCGGCTCGCTGGCCAGCGGGTCGGCGTGGCTCGCCACCGTGGTCACGCTCGTGGTCGCGTTCGCGATCTATTTCGGCGGCATGATCGGCCCCTACGCCGCCACTGGCGTGACCGGGGTGCTGCTCGCCTACGTCATCGCGGTCACCTCGCCCGGCGGGATCGCCGCGATCGGAGACCGGCTGGCCGGCTGGTGGCTGGCCTCGGTGGTGAGCACCGTCGCGGTGCTGACCCTGTCGCCGCGGTCTCCCGGTGACCGGCTGCGGCAGTGCGCGGCGCAGCTGGCCCGCGCCGTCGCGGCGCACCTGCGGGCGGCCGTGGATGGCGTCGCGACCCAGGAGGGGCTGGACGCGGCGCTGGCCGCCAAGCACGAACTGGTGTCGCTGTACGAGGGCACGCCCTACCGGCCGACCGGGCTCGCCGCGCCGGATCAGGCCCTGGTCAGCCTGATCAGCCTCTTGGAGTGGTGCACGACGCTGACCTGCGAGGCGGTGGACGGGCACCTGGACCTGTCCGGCGCTGCGGCGCCGGACATAGACCTGCTCGCCGAGGCGTCCGCGGCGCTCGCGGCCTGCGCGGAGTGCCTGGACGGCCGCGACGAACTGCCGAACCCCGAGCGGGTCTGGCAGGCGCGGCTCGCCAGCGCGATGCACCTGCGCGGCCTGACCGGGGAACCCGCGAGCGTGCGGCTGATGGCCGACCACGCCTTCCACGCTCAGGCGATCGGCATCGCCGCGTCGGCCGCGGCGGCAGACACGCTGATCGCGGCCGGCCGGGCCAGTTCGGCTGGCATCGCGGCCCAGCGGCACCGCTGGCTCGCCTGACCCGGCCCGCACCCTGCGGAGCTTCCGGTGCCGACGGGGCTGCCGGTGCCGGCGCCCTGCACCCGTGGCGGCGGCCGCCGCCACGGGCCGCGCACGATCGCCGCCGACGCCAGCATCCGCTCGGTCTGGTTCCGCAACAGCGTCCGGGGCGCAGTCGCGATCGCGGCCGCCGTCCTGGTCGCCAAGATGACGAACGTCGAGCACGCCTTCTGGGTGGTGCTCGGCACGCTGTCCGTGCTGCGGACGAGCGCCGGTGCCACCGGGTCTACCGCGCTGCGGGCGCTCGGCGGCACGGCGCTCGGCTTCGTCGTGGGCGCGGCGCTGCTGGTCGGCATCGGCACCAGCCCGGCCGCGCTATGGGTGGCGCTCGTGCTCGCCGTGCTCGTCGCGGGGTACACACCCGGCACCGCGCCGTTCGTCGTCGGCCAGGCGGCCTTCACCGTCACCGTCGTCGTGCTGTTCAACCTGCTCGTGCCGACTGGCTGGCAGGTCGGGCTGCTCCGGGTCGAGGACGTCGCGATCGGCTGTGCGGTCAGCCTCGTGGCGGGCGCGCTGTTCTGGCCGCGCGGCGCGTCCGTGCTGGTCGCCGACAACCTGGCGGACGCATTCCGGGCCGGGGCCGCGCACCTGACCGACGCCACGGCCTGGGTGCTCGGCGGGATGAAGCGCTCCGGAGACATGGTCGCCGGCGCCGCCGCGGCGAACATCCGGCTGGATGACGCCGTCCGGGCCTACCTGACCGAGCAAGGCTCCAAGCGGCTGGCCAAGGACGACCTGAGGACGCTCACGATGTCGGCGCTGCGGCTGCGGCTGACCGCGCATTCGCTGGCGAGCCTGCCCGGACTCGAAGCTGCCCGCGGCCCGGCCGCGGAGCACCCGGTCGGGCCCGCGGTCCGCGCCGGGCTCCGCCGCGAGACCGGCGAGCTAGCGGACTTCTACGTCGCCATCGCCGCCGAGGTGTCGAAGCCAGGGCTACCGGGCAGCGGGCAGAGCCCGCAGGTACCGCCGTCCGATCCGGTCGACGTGGCGGCGTGCAGAGTCGGGCCGGCGCACTACCATCCGGAGGCGCTGTGGGTGGCCGATCACCTGAGCCACCTGGCCTCGCACTCGGCCGCGGTCACCGGCCCGGCCGCGCGGCTCGCCGCGCTGCGGCGCCGCCCCTGGTGGCGCTGAGCCCGGTCAGGATTTCGGCGGCGGCACCGTGATCCACCGCTGGGGTGGCGGCGGAAAGCCCGGCCCAATCTTGGATCGGATGATGACGGGCAGCAGGTGAATGGTGCCCGGCTGCTGGTGGCTCCGCAAGTGCGGCAGGTGCACGCTCGGGTGCGCGCTGCCCAGGCCAGTCGCTGCGAGGGCAACGAGCGCGCCCGCGCCCGCGCCGAGCGGCCATGCCCTTCAGCAGCGTCCCGCGCCGCAGCGGGGTGACCTCCGCCCGGTGTGCCGGCGCGACCTCAGCCTGGTGCATCGCCGCCAGCCGGGCCCGGACCCGGGCGTCGACCTCGCGCTCCACCCGGTCGACGAACGAGGCGACGACCGCGTCATGGTATTCAGGGCCGAGTTCTTCGTGTACCTCGGCGGCGGCCCTGATGTCGTCGGGAGACACGGGAGACGTGTCCATGCCCAGCAGGATAGCTCTGGCGGGCGGCAGATCCCAGGTCACCGGCATTCCGCTGTCGGTATTCCGGGCGCGCGGGCGGCGGGGAACAAAGTGGCAGCTGATACTGTTGGCTCACTACGGCGCATTTTTCCGCGCCACCTGCCGCGGGCTCATTGCCTGCGCGGTCGCCTGTGCGAGCTGTTCGCTTCTTCGGTGTGCCTCTGGCTGCGCCGTCGCCGACGTCTTGACCGGTCGCGGCCCTGACATAGCGACGGAGCTATTACTTCATGCCTCAACCTCGTGGGCGCCGGCGCGCGCCTGCCCGTTTTCGCGATTCCGCCGACGGCCAGTCGGGCCGTTCTCCGGATACCCGCTACTCCGGTGGCGGCAAGTCCGGCGGCGGCCAGCCCGCTGGGGGTCAGCCCCGCCGGGGCCAGCCCGGCAGGCGGCCGGCCGGCCGCAGGCCGCAGTCGCGTCCGCAGCCGCCGGTTAGCCCGGCTACTGAACTTGATCGTGCGCTGGGCGCGGCCGCCGAGCGGCCGGCCCCGCCGCCGGCCAGCTTCAGCGAGCTGGGGCTGGACGACCGCATCGTCCGCGTCCTGGCCGCCCAGGGAATCACCGAGCCGTTCGCAATCCAGGCCCGGGCCCTGCCGGACGCGCTGGCCGGCCGGGACGTGCTCGGCCGGGCTGAGACCGGGTCCGGCAAGACCTTGGCTTTCGGCCTGCCGATGATCTCCCGGCTCGCCGCGGCCGGCGACGGCGCGCGGCCCACGGCGCCGCACGGCCTGATCCTGGTCCCGACCCGGGAGCTCGCGGAGCAGGTCGCCGACGTGCTCAAGCCGATAGCTCGCCAGGTCGGTCTCCTGGTGACGACCGTCTACGGCGGTGTGTCCATCAGCCGTCAGATCGACCGGCTGCGGCGCGGGGCCGACATCGTCGTGGCCACGCCGGGCCGGCTGCTCGACCTCATCGACCGCCGGGCCTGCACCCTCGCCGATGTCCGGGTCACCGTGATCGACGAGGCTGACCACATGGCCGACCTCGGCTTCCTGCCGCCGGTCACCCGCATCATGGATCAGACGTCGGCGAGCGGCCAGCGGCTGCTGTTCTCGGCTACCCTCGACCGGGGCGTTGACGGCCTGGTCCGGTCCTACCTGGCCGATCCGGCGCTGCACGCAGTACAGCCGCAGGCGGTCGCGGGCGGCGCGGCGGAGCACCGGATGCTGGTGCTGGACCCGGCCGACAAGGTCGCGGTCGCTGCCGCGATGGCGGGGCGGCCAGCTCGCACCCTGTTCTTTGTCCGTACCAAGCACGGCGCGGACCGGCTCGCCAAGCAACTGGACCGGGCCGGCGTGCAGGCGGCCGCGATCCACGGCGACCGCAGCCAGGGCCAGCGCCAGCGGGCCCTCGACGCCTTCGCCACTGGTCACCCGCGGGTGCTGGTGGCGACCGACGTGGCCGCCCGCGGCATCCATGTCGACGGGATCGAGCTGGTGGTGCACTTCGACCCACCCAACGATCACAAGGACTACCTGCACCGGTCCGGCCGTACGGCCAGGGCCGGAGAGTCGGGCCTGGTGGTCACCCTCGCGCAGCGCGAGCAGGTGCGGGACATCAGCCGGCTGCACGAGGCCGCCGGGGTGCAGCCGCAGCGGCACGAGCAGGTGCTCCCGGATCACCCGGCAGTCCGGGAGATCGCGACCACGGGCACGCCCGTGCCGCCGCCGCCCGCGCGCGAGCTGCGGCCGCGCCCGGCGGACGCTCCGGCCCGGCCGCGGCGGGGCGCGAGTTACCCGGCCCGCGGCGGCCGGTCTGGCAGCGCCCGGTCCGGGGCCGCCCGGTCCGCGGGAGCGGCCGGCCAGCGATCGGCCGGCCACGGACGGGCGGGTGCCCCGCCGCGGCGGCCGAGGGTCAAGAGCGCCTTATAACGGTTTCATCGCTGTAGTCATAATTCAGGCGTCTGCGATCTGATTCACACTATTGTGCTGCTTTTACGGGGCAAGCCAAAGGAATCAGATCGTGACGCAGATCTTCACGCCCGCCGCGACCGCGCGCCTGCTCGCCGCCGGCGCGGCGGGCTCGATGGTCATGCTGGCCGTGACCGCGGCGCCGGCGGGCGCCGCGAATCCGGCCAAAGCCGCGGTGGCGCAGGGCATCACGCCCGCCGCGGTGAACGCGACGCCCGTCTTCCCGGTCAAGGCCAGCACCAGGGAGACGGTCTCGTTCGTGTTCAAGCTGCGCAACGAGGCCAAGCTGGAGAGCCGGGTTAACGCCGGGATCCGGCACTTCGCGTCCGTAGCGGAGTTCGCCCGGTGGTACGGGGAGCCGCAGTCGAGGATCCGGGCACTCGAGACGTACCTGCGTCGCTACAAGATCAAGACGAAGGCCTACGCGGACGCCCTGGACGTCACCGCGACCGGCACCGCGGGCGAGTTCGACAAGGCCCTGTCGGTGACCCAGGGCGAGTTCCGGACGAAGGCCGTCCCCGCGCACGACGGTCAGGCCGCGCGGCCGGCCGTGACCTTCCACGCGGCCAAGGACGCGCCGCTGCTGCCGGTAGCGATCGCGCAGCACGTGGAGACGATCGTCGGGCTGGACAACTACCCGTTGTTCAGCAGCGGCGCCGTCCGCACCCAGACGGCCGAGCCGGGCCGGGCCGCCAACGGAACGTTCACCGGCAACCGGAAGCCGGCCGACTTCGCCAAGGACTACGACCTGACCCCGCTGTACCGCAAGGGCGCCGAGGGCCAGGGGCAGACGATCGGCATCATCACGCTCGCGAGCATGCGGGCATCCGACGCCACCCACTTCTGGTCCCGCGTCGTCAAGATCAAGACCAAGAGCAACCGGATCAGGCTGGACAACATCGACGGCGGGGCTGGGCGGGTGAGCGCCGCCCTGGGCTCGGACGAGACCACGCTCGACGTCGAGCAGTCTGGCGCGCTCGCGCCGCGGGCCTCGATCGTGGTGTACCAGGCCCCGAACAGCGACGTCGGCAACATCGACGCCTACGCGACGGCGGCCAGCCAGGACGTGGCTGGCACCCTGTCCAGCAGCTGGGGTGAATCCGAGACGCTGCTGGCGGCGGGCGACGTGGCCGGCACTGAGCCCAGCACGCTGATCCAGGCGAACGACGAATTCCTGCTGGAGCTGGCGGCCCAGGGCCAGGCCAACTTCACTGCGTCCGGCGATGCGGGCGCCTACACCGCATCCGCCGACCTGGGCAGCAGGAACCTCTCGGTGGGGAACGCGGCCGACAGCCCGTGGACGACCGCCGCGGGCGGGACCACGCTGCCCGGCACGATCCCGGTGTTCAGCCAGACGAACTCGACTGTGGTCAACGTCCGGGTGCCCGACCAGCGGGCCTGGGGCTGGGACTGGCAGTGGCCGTACTACTCGCTGTTCTTGTGCAACACCGGCACCTCGACGAATCCGACGTTCGAGCAGTGCAGCTCCGAGGGGCAGTTCGCGACCCAGGACGTCGTCGGCGGTGGCGGCGGGTACAGCGCCGCCGAGGTGCGGCCCGGATACCAGCGCCGGATCAAGGGCATCGGCAGCTATACGGCGGTGCCGTACCTGACCCCGGGCGACTTCGCGCAGGCGCCCGGCTCGCCGCTGGTCGTGCCGACGGCGTGGACCGCCTGGGACGCCGTGAGCGGCACGACCACCCCGCCGGCGACCATCACCGGCAAGGCCAACGGCCGGGTGGTTCCCGACCTCTCGGCGGACGCTGACCCGTACACCGGCTATGAGGAGTACTTCAGCGGCTTCCCTGGCAACCACATCGAGCTCGGCTGGGGCGGCACGAGCTTCGTGGCCCCGCAGCTGAACGGGTCGGCCGCGGTCCTCGACTCCTATCTGCACCGGCGGGTCGGCTTCTGGAACCCGGCGCTCTACCGGTTCGCCCGGTCGAAGAGCTCGCCGTTCCGGCCCGAGCGCACGGTCGGCGCGCGCAACGACAACATCTTCTACTCGGGCGCCAAGGGTACGGTCTATAACCCGGCGACCGGCCTCGGTACGCCGAACCTGGCCAAGCTCGCCGCCGATTTCGCCAGGTTCGGCGGGTAACCGCGCTTCCGCTCGTGGGCCAGGGCGCCAGCAGCACCGGGTGGAACCGCAACATCCGCCACTACCCGGAGGTGCTGGCCGCGGCGCCCGCGGGCGCGCCGGAGTGAAGCTCATATAACGGTTTGCAGAACGGTAATGACTGCTTCGGGACTGAGCATCGGATTCGTAATAGTGTCCTGCCTTTACGGCCCGATCGTCACGGCTGGCAACGGGCGCGGCGGCCGCGTACTCGGGGGCCACGGGACGCAACACGAAGGACGAGATTCTTGAATTCAGCGCGCAGGTCAATCCGGCGGATCGCCGGGGTAGTCCTTGCGGTCGGCACGGCCGCCCCGCTCTTGCTGATGTCGCTGACCGCGGCACCGGCAGTCGCAGCCACTCCGGACATGGTCGCGGTGCCGCAGGGCGTCACGCCCGCGGGGCTGAACGCGAAGCCGGTCTTCCCGGTCAGGGCGAGCAAGAAGGAGACCGTCTCCTTCGTGCTCAAGATGCGGAACGAGGCCGCCCTGGAGCGGAAGGTCGGCGGCAACGGGATCTACTCGCACTTCCTGACGGTCGGGCAGTTCGCCCGGAGCTACGGCCAGACCACCGGCCGGATCAGCGCGCTGGAGAAGTACCTCAGGCGCTTTCACCTCAAGACCCGCGCGTACGCCGACCGCCTGGACGTGACCGCGACCGGGACCGCGGGCTCGTTCAATCACGCGCTCGCGGTGGCCCAGTCGGTGTACCGGAGCGCCGCGGTGCCGGCCAGCGCCGGGCACGCGGCGCAGCCCGCGGTGACGTTCACCGCCAATAGCGACGCGCCCAAGCTGCCCAAGTCGATCGCCAGCTACGTCGAGGCGGTCGTCGGCCTGGACACCTACCCGGTCAAGGCCAGCGACGCCGTGCACGTTCCGGTCGTCAAGCCGGTCAAGGCGGCGAAGGCGGCGGCGGCCCAGGCCGCGACGATCTTCGACCCGGAGCTGACGCCGCAGGACTTCGAGAGCCGGTACAAGCTCGCCGCCGTCGAGACGCAGGCGCAGGGCCAGGGCGAGACGCTGGGCATCATCACGTTCGCGGCCATGCACCCGGCGGACGCGACCAAGTTCTGGTCCGACGTGAGCATCACGGCCAAGCCGAACCGGATCACGCTGGACAACGTCGACGGCGGCGCGCATTTCGGCGCGAAGTTTGACTCGCAGGAGTCGACGCTGGACGTGGAGCAGTCCGGCGGCGTGGCGCCGCAGGCGAACATCGTCGTGTACCAGGCGCCCAACTCCGACCTCGGCGGCATCGACGCGTACGCGACCGCCGCCAGTCAGAACAAGGCGGGCACCGTGTCCTGCAGCTGGGGCGAGTCGGAGACGGTGCTGGCGGCCGAGGACAGGGCGGGCCAGTCGTCGCCGGCGCTGATCAAGGCCAGCGACGAGTTCTTCCTTGAGCTGGCCGCGCAAGGCCAGAGCTCATTCAGCGCGTCCGGCGACGCGGGCGCCTACGCGGCCTCGGCGGATCTGGGCAGCACGAACCTGTCCGTGCAGAGCACGTCGGACAGCCCGTGGACGACGGCGGCCGGCGCGACCACGCTGGCGGGCACCGTCGCGCTGACCGACACCAAGACCGTGACGATCGGCGCGCAGCGCGCGTGGGGCTGGGACTGGCAGTGGCCGTCCTTCTTCAATCTCGGCTTCCCGAACGAGGGGACCGCGGCCAAGAATCTCGTGGAGGGCAGCACCGGCGGCTACAGCGCGGTCGAAGCGCGGCCTTCGTATCAGTCGAAGGTGCCCGGCATCAGCACCTATCACGCGGTGCCGTACCTGAAGCCGATTGACTTCAAGAAGGTGCTCGGCACCTCCCTGAAGGAGCCGAAGGCCTGGGCCGCGTGGACCGGCGGGGCCCGGAAGAAGGCCGCGCCGAAGGCGATCAAGGGCGTCAACCGGAAGGGCCGGGTCGTGCCCGACCTGTCGGCGGACGGTGACCCGTACACCGGCTACCTGCTCTACTACGGTGGCCTGCAGGCGGGCTGGGGCGGGACGAGTTTCGTCGCGCCGCAGCTGAACGGCGCGGCCGCGGTGATCGACTCGCTGCTGAATCGCCGGACCGGCTTCTGGAACCCGGAGATCTACCGGCTGGCCCGGTCGGCCCATTCGCCGTTCAGCCCGCTCGACGCGACCGGATCGAGCAACACGAACATCTACTACACAGGGACTGCACACGCGATCTACAACCCCGGTACCGGGCTCGGCACGCCGGACCTGACCGCAATCGAGCAGGCGTTCGTCGGCGTGAAGTAGGCCGGCCGGCTCGAGCTGGCCGCCCCGCCGTGACGTCTGGCGGGGAGGCCAGCTCGGGCCACCTGACCTGCGCGTTTGGCATCTCCGAGATGTCACTTACAGTTCGCCCTGGTGTCATGGTCTAGCCGGTAATTCCGGCAGGCGGGTGCCGCAACGTGTGAGGCGTGCGAATCGCGTATGTGACAGAGTCCTTCCCGCCCGATGTCAATGGCGTCGCGCACACCGCGGTGCGCGTCGCCGAGCACCTGGTGAGCAGGGGCCACGAGCCACTGGTCATCGCACCCGAGCCGGCCGCAGCGGCCGACCGGCCCGATGCCACCTTCAGCTTCCCGGTTGCCCGGGTACCGTCGGTCGGTCTGCCGATCTATCCCGGTTTCCGGGTCGGTCTGCCCGGCCGGGCGGTCCGGGCGGCCATCGAGAATCATGCCGCCGACCTAGTGCACCTGGCGGGCCCGTTCGTGCTCGGAGCTGGCGGCTGCTCGGCCGCGCAGCGACTCGGCGTCCCGATCGTCGCCGTCTACGCGACCGATCTGCCGGCTTACGCCCGCTCGTACCACACTGGCCAGATCGGGCAGTCGATCGCCTGGCGGCGGCTGCGCGCCATTCACAACGCGGCCGACCGCAACCTCGCGCCGTGCACCGCGACGGCGGCCGACCTGGACGCCAACGGCGTCGAGCGAGTCTGGATCTGGGCCCGCGGCGTGGACAGCGTCCGGTTCGACCCGGCCAAGCGCAGCCCGCGGTTGCGGGCGGAGCTGGCACCGGGCGGCGAGCTGATCGTCGGCTACGTCGGCCGGCTCGCCGCCGAGAAGCGCGTCGATCTGCTCGCGCCGATCGCCGCCCTGCCGGGGGTCCGGGTGGTCATCGTCGGCAGCGGCCCGGCCGAGGCCGCGATCCGGCGGGCCGTGCCGGACGCGATCTACCTCGGCCAGCGCGGCGGTGAGGACCTGGCCACCATCTACGCCAGCTTCGACGTCTTCGTGCACAGCGGCCCGCACGACACCTTCGGCCAGACCTTGCAGGAGGCGGCCGCGAGCGGGCTGCCGGTCATCGCGCCGGCCGCGGGCGGCCCGCTCGACCTGGTGCGTGACGGCGTCACCGGGTTCCTGGTGGCGCCCGGCGACGGCCAGGCCCTCGCGGACGCGGTGGCGACCCTCGCCGCCGATCCGGAGCTGCGCGCCGCCCAGGGCCGCGCGTCCAGGGCGATGGTGGCCGACCGGAGCTGGCCGATCCTGTGCGACGAACTGCTGGGCCACTACGCGGCGGTCCTGGCGGCCAGGGCCAGCCAGCGCACGACCGCAGCGATCGTGACGGCGGACGGCACGCAGCGAGAAGAGGTGGCGGCATGACGATCTTCGTCGCCCTCGGCGACTCGATCACGCTCGGCGTCGGCGACCCGGTCCGGGTCGAGGATCAGGGCACCGGCCGCAGCCAGCGAGCCTGGCGCGGCTGGGCCGCGCTGCTGGCCGACGGGCTCGTCGATCCCGAGCTGCACATCGTGGCCGGCAACGGCGCCTGCTCGGTCGACGTCGAGCGGGTGCAGCTGCCGCAGGCACTGCAGCTGCGGCCGGACATCGCCAGCGTGGTGGTCGGCGTCAACGACACGCTGCGGCCCAACTTCGACGCGCAGCGAATCGGCACCGCTGCGGCGCACACGATCGGCGCGCTCCGGGCCTGCGGCGCCCAGGTGCTGACCATGCGGCTGCCCGACCCCGGCCGCATGCTCGGCATGCCGGGCGTACTCGCCCGGCCGCTGGCCCAGCGCGCGCATCAGATCAACGCCGTGATGGACGAGATCGCCGCCCGGTTCGGGACGCTGCACTTCGACGCGGCCAGCGACGAGGAGGCCTACGACCCGCGCATGTGGGCGGTAGACCGGCTGCACCCGAGCGAGCGCGGGCACCGGCTGATCGCGCGCCGCTTTCACGAGCTACTGGCCGCGACCGGGTGCGCGGTCGGTCCGCGGCCCGATCCGGAGCCGGGCAACCCGCCGCCGACCAAGGCCATGGAGTTCGCGTGGCTGGCGACGAAGGGGACGGCCTGGGTCGTGCGCCGGTCCACCGATCTGGTGCCGAGCCTGCTGGCGATGGGGTACGGCGAATGGCGGGCCGGCCGCGGCGCGGCCAGCGTCAGCCGGGAGATGCGCGAGCTGGACCTGGCCGAGATGCCCGACCGGGTGGCATTACGGCCCGAGTGACACCTGTTCGCGGCCGCCGGTGTCGATTACCTTTTGACTGCATGACGTGGCAACCGGAACTGGACGAGCTGCGCCGCCGCCAGCAGCTCGCCGAGCAGATGGGCGGGCCCGAGAAGATCAAGCGCCAGCACGACGCGGGCCGGCTCACCGTCCGGGAGCGGATCGCGCTGCTGCTCGACGAGGGCTCGTTCCGTGAGGTCGGCGCGCTGGCCGGCGCGGCGAGCTACGACGAGACTGGCCAGCTCGCGTCGTTCATTCCGGCCAACTTCGTCACCGGGACCGGGTTGCTGGGCGGGCGCAAGGTCGTCGTCGGCGGGGACGACTTCACCGTGCGCGGAGGTGCGGCCGACGCGTCCATCGCCGGGAAGCAGATCTTCGCCGAGCAGCTCGCGAACGAGCTGCGGCTGCCGATCATCCGGCTGGTCGAGGGCACCGGCGGGGGCGGCAGCGTCAAGACGCTGGAGACCAGCGGGCACACCTACGTGCCGGTCAATCCGGGCTGGAACTACGTGGTCGACAATCTCTCGACGGTGCCGGTCGTGGCGGCGGGCCTGGGGCCGGTCGCGGGGCTCGGTGCCGCCCGGCTGTGCGCGGCGCACCTGTCGATCCTGGTCGCGGGGACCGCGCAGCTCTTCGTGGCCGGACCGCCGGTGGTCCGCTCCGGCGTGGGCGAGGACGTCGACAAGGAGCAGCTCGGCGGCTCCAGGGTGCATGCGAGGAACGCGGCGGTCGACCTCATCGCCGCCTCCGAGGCCGAGGCTTTCCAGCTGATCAGGGCGTTCCTGTCCTACCTGCCGCCCAGTGTCTACGAACTGCCGCCGGTGGCCGCCGCCGCAGACCCGGCCGGGCGGCAGGCGCCGGAGTTGCTGGCTGCCATTCCGCGGGACCGGCGCCAGCCGTACCGGATCCGGCCGATCCTGGCCGCGGTCTTCGACGCGGGTTCGGTCCTGGAGGTGCAGCAGTACGGCGGCTCGGTCGTCACCGCGCTGGCCCGGCTGGACTGGCCACCCGGTCGGGGTGGTCGCCTGCGACCCGTACATGTCCGGCGGCTGCATGACGGTCGAAGGCGCGGAGGCACTTATCCGGCTCGCTGACTTGTGCTCCGCCTTCAACCTGCCCGTCGTCACGTTCACCGACCAGCCGGGCCTGCTCATCGGCACCCGGGCCGAGCAGCGCGGCACCATCCGGTCCGGGGTGCGCGCGATCAGCGCGGTCTATCAGGCCGGCGTGCCCGGCGCGGAGATCATCGTGCGGCGCGTGTTCGGCGTGGGCGGCGCGGGCCTGGTCAACCGGCACCGGCTCACCCGGCGCTGGGCGTGGCCGTCCGCGGACTGGGGTTCGCTCCCGGTCGAGGGCGGCATCGAGGCCGCCTACCGCGCCGACCTGGAGCGGTCGGCGGACCCGCAGGCGCTGCTCGCGGAGATCCGGGCGCGGATGGACGCGGTGCGCAATCCGATGCGAACGGCGGAACGCTTCGGCATCGAGGAGATCATCGACCCGCGCGAGACCCGGCCGCTGCTGTGCGACTGGGTGCAGGACGCCTATGCGGTGCTGCGCGGCGGGCCGCCGGGCCGGCCGTCGTTCGGCGTCCGGCCCTGACCGGTCAGCAGTTCGCGTCGTCGGCGCGAGCGGGGCATCTCCAGGCCGCTATCGTGCCCCGCCGCGGTAGACCGTCGGGAGCAGGTCCTCGCGCCGCTGGCCGAGCAGCCGGTCATCGCACTCGTCGGTGTCGAGACCGGCCCGCAGCAGGCCCGCCTGGGCGGGCGCCAGTTCCCCGACCACCTCGCCGCGGGGCGAGATGATCGCACTGGGGCAGTGCTGGCGCGGGTCAGCGGCGTTGGCCGCGAGCACGAACCGCTGGCTGGCGGCGGCGTGGCTGATCAGGTGGCTGCGCCAGACGCCGGCTGGCCAGGCCGGGTTCGCGGCGTAGGTGAGGTAGACGAAGATCTGGGCGCCGGCGGCGGCGAGGTAGCGCCACTGCTCGGGGAAAGAGATCTCGCGGCACAGCTGGATGCCCGCCAGCAGCGGCTGGTCATCGAGGTGCACCTTGATCACGGGCAGTTCTGTGCCGGGGACGAGCCGCCCGCGCTCGTGTGTCGCCAGGTTGATCTTGCGGTAGACCTGGCGCGAGCCGTCCGGGGCGAAGTACAGGGCCGCGTTGGACCAGCCGTCGTCCTCGGGCAGCAGGCTGCCGCAGAAGATGTGGATGCCCCGGATCTGCGCCTGCTCCGCGACCCGGTCGATGCCGGCCAGGACCGTCTCCGGATCGAGGCTGCCCAGCCCGGAAAGGTCATCGTCGTACCCGGACACCGCGGCCTCGGGGAGGACTACCAGCTCGCCCGGCCTCGTTCCGGCCAAGGCGGCCGAAATCGCGGCAAGGTTCCGCTGAATATCCCAGGTGACGCGCGTCTGCGCGACGACTGCCGATACCTTCATCGGCCCCCTTCCGTGGCTGCCTACGGTACCTCCTTCGTCGCCGCCGGTTCGGGTACTCTCGGCCGGCCCTGACGCAATGATGACAAGAATGTCGGCTGGGCCAGTGGCCGCGCGGCGGCGCGCAGGGATTACCCTGCTGCACGTGGATCGCGTGATGGAGGACACCGCTCCGGCCCCGGTGCAGCCGCGCCGGCGGGTGCCGGGGGTGGTCGTCGCCGGGATCCTGGTCGCCGCGCTCGGGCTGGGCATCGGGATCGGCGTGGTTGCGCTCAAGGTGAGCCAGCACGACAAGGCGAACGTCATCCGGCCCAGTGGCATCCCCGCGATCGTGCCGACCAGGACGGCCGACCTCATGCAGCTATCGCCCATCCCGCACGTCGCCGCGTCGAACTTCACCCTCACCGACCAAGGCGGCCGTTCGATGTCGATGGCCGGGCTGAAGGGCAAGGCGGTGGTGATGGAGTTCATGGACCCGCACTGCACCGACATCTGCCCGATCGTCTCGCAGGAGTTCATCGAGGCCTACCGGGATCTGACCCCGGCCGCGCGCGCCCGGGTCGTGTTCCTGGCGGTGAACGTCAACGAGTACCACACCAAGGTGTCGGAGATGGCGGCGTTCACCGACGAGCAGCACTTGAACACGGTGCCGACCTGGCACTTCCTTACCGGTGCCGTGCCGGAGCTCAAGTCGATCTGGCACGCGTACGGCGTAGAGGTAGACGGCCCCCAACCCGAACGCCGACGTCATCCACTCCTCGTTCATGTTCTTCATCGACCCGCAGGGCAAGGAGCGGTACCTGGCCGACCCGATGGTGGATCACACCAAGTCGGGCACCTCGTACCTGCCGGCCAGCCAGCAGATCGCCTGGGGCAAGGGCATCGCGATGCTGGCGAACCAACTCGCGAGCTGACGCCGGCTGCCCCCGCGATCGCCTAGGGCGCTGTGCTTGCTTGCAACGTGCATTCTCTGCTACTAAAATGATTGCGTGGCAATCATTCACGTTCGCGATGTTCCGGACGGCACGCTCACGACTCTGAAGGTGCGAGCGGCGCGTTCCGGCCAGTCGTTGCAGGCATATGTCCTCCGGCTGCTGGAACGAGAAGCTGCTCTGCTGACGCCAGATGAGGCAGCCGAGCAAGCTCGCGCGATCGCGGCCAGATCCTTGGTCACGGCTGATGATGTGACCGCAGCCATCGCGGAGATGCGCGAGGCTCGCGGGTGATCGTCCTCGACACTTCCGCCCTAGTCGAGTTCCTGGTCGGCTCTGACGACGTGGCCGAGCGGCTCCGGACGGCGATGGCGGGAGAGGCGCTGGCTGCCCCGCACTCGGTGGACCTAGAGTGCGCGTCGACTCTGCGCGGGCTTGTCCGCGGTCGCAAGCTGCCAGCGGACGAGGCGGCGCGCGCCCTCGACGTCGTCGCCCGGATGAGCCTGAAGAGGTACGGTCACGTTCCGCTGCTATCTCGGATCTGGGAGTTGCGCGAGAACGCGTGGCCTTACGACGCCGCGTGTGTTGCGCTGGCCGAGTCTCTGGATGCCGAACTGGTGACGGTGGACCGAAAGCTCGAGAAAATCCCGGGACTCAGATGTCGCGTTCGCAACCTGCGCGACATTGGCTAGCCAGCGTGTCACCCGCTCAGCCGGAGGCGCAGGACGGGCTGGCGGGATGGTGGGGCGCCTGGGGCTCGAACCCAGAACCAATGGATTAAAAGTCCACTGCTCTACCATTGAGCTAACACCCCGAGCGAATATAGCTCAGTGACCTGCGGTTTTGCTCCCTCCGGCCATCCGCCGCGCTGGCGTCCCGGGCGTGCCCGCCGCAGTCGGCCGATCGAAGACGGCCTGCTCGCCGCTGCGTCGATGCTACAGCGTTGGATTGACGACCAACTTCACTATCCAGGCTTCCCAGGTCGCGGACATTCTCGGATAATCTGCTCACCGTGAAACAGCCTTCGTGGGGAAAGCGCCAGTCGGCGAATAACTGCGGGGATCCGCGACGGTGAAGACGATCATCCTTTCCGGCGCCGTAGCGCTGGTCATCGCCCTGCTCGGAACGCCGCTGTTCATCAGGCTTATGCGGCGGCTTGGCTACGGCCAGCCCATCCGGGTCGAGGGCCTCAAGTCGCACGAGAGCAAGCGCGGTACACCGACGATGGGCGGCGCGGTCTTCGTCGCCGCCGCTGTGGTCGGCTATCTGGCCGGGCATGCGCTGACCCACACCGGGGTGACCGCGTCGGGCGTCCTGGTGCTGGTGCTGATGACCGGCTTCGCTCTGGTCGGGTTCATCGACGATTTCCTGAAGATCTTTCGGCAGACCAGCGTGGGACTGCGCAGCCGGGCGAAAGTGGCTGGCCAGGTGGTCGTCGCGGCTGTATTCGGGCTGGAAGTACTGCAGCATCCTGACTTGTTCGACCTGACCCCGGCCGACGCGCGGCTATCGTTCCTGCGCGACATCGGTCCGGTCATCGGCACGCTCCCGTTCGTGATCTGGGCCGTCATCATGACGGTCGGCGCGTCCAATGCGGTGAACCTCGCCGACGGCCTCGACGGACTGGCCACCGGATCGACGATCGTGGTGCTGGCCGCGTACGTGCTGATCGGGATCTGGCAGGAGCGCAACGACTGCACGGCTTTGCTGGCCCGTCAGTGCTACCAGGTGCGCGACCCGCTGGACCTGGCGGTCGTCGCGGCCGCGGTGATGGGCGGTTGTATCGGGTACTTGTGGTGGAACGCGCCGCCCGCCAAGATCATCATGGGTGATACCGGGTCGCTGGCTCTCGGCGGGGTGCTGGCCGGGCTGGCGATCTGCACCAAGACCCAGCTGCTGCTGGGGATTCTCGGCGGCCTGTTTGTGATCATCACGATGTCTGACGTGATCCAGATCGGCGTCTTCAAGGTGACCAGGATGAGAACCGGCACGGGGAAGCGCGTGTTCAAGATGGCGCCGCTGCAGTTTCACTTCGAATTGAGCGGCTGGACGGATACGACGATCGTGATCAGGTTCTGGCTGATCTCCGGACTGTGCGTGGCGGTGGGCCTCGCCATCTTCTACGCGGCCTGGCTGCAGACCTGACGCCGGCGCTCAAGTCCTCGCGTTCTGGTCAGGTGGCGCTCTGGATTCGCTGCGCGCTGGCTCTGGCCCGCGGGTGGCCGGCCTCAGCGGCGGCCTGCCGCTCGGCTTCGGCGTTCACCTCGGCTCCGAGCAGCACCGCGATGCCGGTGAGGTAGAGCCAGAAGATGAGGATGACCACGCCCGCGAGCGCGCCGTAGGTCTTGCTGTAGCTGTTGCTGCCGAAGTTGGAGACGTAGAACGAGAATCCGACGGACGCGAGCAGAAAGAGCGCCGAGCCCAGCAGCCCGCCGGGACTGACCCATCGCCAGTGCGGTGTCTTCCGGTTCGGCCCGAGAAAGTAGAAGACCGAGAACAGCAGCGTGACGAGGACGACCGTGACCAGCCAGCGGACGATCGTCCACGCCACGACGAACGCAGTGCCGGTCAGGCCCACGTGACCCTCGATGGCGGAGCCGAGCGGCGCGGCGAACACGATCAGGGCGGCGGCCAGACCGCCGAGGACGGCGGTGGCCAGCATCAGCGGGACGGCGTAGAGCCGCTTGGCCAGGAACTTGCGGTCTTCGGGTACGTCGTAGGCGGTGTCCAGGCCGGTCTCGAGCCAGGCCATTCCCGCCGATGCGCTCCAGATCGCAACTACCAAGCCCAGGATGACCACGGTGAGCGAGCCGTGGCCGGCGTGACCCTGCGCCGACGTGACCGCGTCCTTGATAACGGTGGCTGCCTCTCCGGGCAGCGCCTTGTTCGCCCCGTTGGCCAGCCGTTCCAGGGTGCCGGATCCGATGCCGATGAGGCTGGTCAGGCCCAGCAGCGCGATGATGGCCGGGAACAGCGACAGGAACCAGTGATAGGCGAGGCTGCCGGCCGTCATCGTGCACCGGTCGGCCTTGAACTCCTTCATGCTGCGCTTGAGGATGTCCCGCCAGCCGCCCGTCCCGAGCTCAAGCGGCGAGTCCGGTCCTGGCGCGTGCTTGGTCTGCGGCGGGATCTCCTGCCCGCTTGGGCTCCTGCTCTCGGGCCTGGTCATCGATTCCGCCACCAGAGCCGCAGCAGATAGGCGCCCAGCAGGACGGACGCGCCCGCCGCTATCAGGGCACCACGCTGTCGCGTAGCGCCGCCGCCCGCGGCCGCTCGGTCTTTGGCCTGGCCGACCGCGCTCCGGAGGCGACCGGTCAGCTCCGCGGCCTTCGCCTTGGCGTGGGCCCGCACGTCGGCCTTGGCCGCCAGCTGCTCGACGGTGTCGCCGAGCTGCTCTCGGGTTCGCTCGATCTCGCGCTGCAGTTCCTGCTCGTCGCCGGGAACTGGAGCAGGGCTCGCTCGCACTCGACGCGGCCTGACTCGCGGCGGGCGCCGCGTACTCGGGCGGCGGGCTCTCCGCTGGCGCTCATCGCCGGGTCCTTTCCTTGATCTCCTCGACGTCCGCCTTGACGCTCTCGGCCGCTTCCTGCGGCACCGGCGGAGTGGCCCGCTGCAGCGGCTCCGGCCGACAGCGCGGCAATACCGGCCGCCGCCAGTAGCGCGATGCCCACGATCAGGCCGCGAGCCACGCCGTGACGGCGCCGGCGATCGCGATCACCGCGCAGGCGACCAGGCAGGCCACGCCATACAGCGCGATCAGGCGGCGCGCCGAGCATCCCTGCGCCGTGCGTCTAGCCCGCGATTCAGCGATCGCTCGTCCTGGCTGCTGCGCGCGGTAGACAGGCGCCTGCACGCCGTCCGCACCTTGGCTCATGTGACCGTCCTCCAGTTGATGGCGGGCTGCGCTACCCAGGCCTTCGTGCTCTTAACGCGGCTCTCGGCGACCGGCGGGCACGCCGCAGTCTGCCGGACGGTACCTCCGGGTAACATCCGGCTCGTGCATACCGTCTTCTTCGAGCCGGCCGGACCCGGCGCCTATCGTGCAACGCCGGCCACGGCCGGGCCGTGGAGCCCGGACGCTCAGCACGGCGGGCCGCCCTCCGCGCTGGCCGCGCGGGCGATGGAGCTGCACGAGCCGGACGAGCAGATGCGGCTGGCCAGGGTGGCCGTCGACATCTTGCGCCCGGTCCCGGTCGGCACGCTGACGGTCCGCACCCGGACCGTGCGGCCCGGCCGCCGGGTGGCCCTGCTGGAGACCGTGCTGGCGGCGGACGATCAGGAGGTGCTGATCGCCCGCGGCTGGCGGATCGCGAAATCCGGAGACGCACCGGTCATCGGCGCCGGCCAGCCGGTGCCGGGCATCCCCGCGGGCACCTGGGAGCCGTACTTCGCCGGCACCGGCCACACCGCCGGCTATCTGTCGGCGGTGGAGTGGAAGTTCGTCTCCGGCGACTTCGCCACCATGGGGCCGTGCCAGGCGTGGGGCCGACCGCTCGTCCCGCTGCTGGCGGGCGAGGAACTCACGCCGATGGGCCGGACGCTGTTGCTCGCCGACTCCGGCAGCGGGCTGAGCATGACGCTGGACCCGGCGAAGTTCCTCTTCATCAACGTCGACCTGACCGTCATCCTGCAGCGCGACCCGGAAGGCGAGTGGCTGCTGCTCGATTCCGTCACCACCATGGGCGGGCAGGGAACGGGCCTGGCCGAGACTCAGCTATCCGACGCCTCGGGTGTGGCGGGCACGGGCCTGCAGACGCTCCTGGTCGCTCCGCTCTGAGCCGCGTGCTCCCTAGTCTTATCCGGGCGCGCCCCAGTCGATGCTGACTTTGGCAGCGGCGTCCGGATGGCGCTCCAGCCAGGACCGGGCGAACGGGCACAGCGGCACCACGGTGAGGCCCTCGGCCGCGGCCGTGCCGATGGCCGCCTGGGTGAGCGCGCCGGCCAGCCCGCGCCCGCCGAGTTCCTCCGGCACCTCGGTGTGCACGAGCACGAGCCGGTCCGCGCGGCGGCGGTAGGCCAGCAGGGCGAGCGCGTCGCCGATCCGGATCTCGAACCGGGACAGCTCGCGGTTGTCGGTCACCTCGGGAGCTTGCGTCATGCTCGTCATCGTCGCATCAGGACGGGTCCAGGCTGCGGCCAGCCCGGCTGAGCCAGAACGCGATGGCGGTGACGGCGGCGGCCCCGGCCGAGATCGCCAGTGGCAGCGCCGCGCCGTGATGCAGGTAGAGCCAAGCGCCCGCGGCCGCTCCCGCCGCCATGGCAACGACCGCGGCGATGCGCCGCCCGGCCCTGGTGTTCGGCCGCCCGCGAGGAACGAGTCGGCGGCCAGCCCGGTGAGGGTCTGGGTCAGCACGGTCGTCGTCATGTCGGGCACCGCCAGCCGCCGGATCACCGCGTTCCTGATCCCCATCGCGAAGGCCAGGATCGCGATCGTGGTGTAGCGGCCCCAGCCGGCCGCGACCGTGCTGGCCGCGAACGCCACGACGGCGGCGGCGCCGACGAACGCTGCCTCGCACCAGATCGCGACCGCGAGCGCCCGGCTGCGCGTGCCCAGATGCTGGCTGATCCGGCCGCCCGCCACGGCACCGACGAGGAACACCAGCAGTGACGTCAGGCTCGCGGGAATCGAGAAGCCGGGCGCGCCGGCTGCGGCGAAGCCGATCACGACGACGTTGCCGGTCATGTTCGCCGTGAAGACCCGGCCGAGCCCGAGATAGCACACGGCGTCCACTAGCCCGCTGAGCAGCGTGAGCGCGATCAGGACCCGCAGCAGGCCGGCCTGCGGGCTGGCCTGTGCCTGCGGAGTTGCCCTGGCTTCAGCCACCGCGCGATTTTCTCACGCAGGGGTGAGGAGTGCCTCGGAACCGACCGGCCGGAAGCCCGCGGCGAGGAAGGCACGGACGCTGGCCGCGTTGCCGGGCGAAATCTGGGCCCACAGCGGCTCGCCGCCGGGTACCAGGTGCCGGGCGGCGAGGGCGAGGGACCGGCCGAGCCCGCGCCCGCGCTGGTCCTCGTCTACCTCCACCGCGACCTCCCATCGCCCGGCGATACCGCGGCCGATGAGGACGACGCCGCCCGGCGCTTGCCAGGCCCGGATCTCGTCCCGGTAGCCGCGGGCGCGGACGATCCGCGGGTGTCCCGGATCGGCCTCGGCGGTGAGGTCCAGGTCGGGTGCGCCGGGCAGCGCCGGCGCACAGGTGAGGATGTCGGTCGCGTGCGGAACCCGTCCGGTCCGCGCGCCGAGCGCGGCCAGGAACAATGGGCTCATCGGGGCGGCCAGGTCGCCGTCCGGGAGCTGGCGCGCCACCCAGGTCGGATCGGCATCGGCGAAAATAACCGAGTGCCCCGCGAATGCGATGACCCCGGCATCACGGGCAGATACCTGCGACAGGATCGTTACCCGGCCATCCGATGCCGGGAAGTGACCGGCAGCGACCGCATCGAGGATCGCTGCTAGTGCCTGACTCGCGGCTTTCGCCATAAGACTTCTGGCCTCATTTTACAGAGCGTACCCGTTCTTGCCGCAAATCTTGGCTCCGTAGTCTTAGGCTGGTCACGCTCAGTAATACTGTGAGCGTGCCTGGCAACGGGGTTTGGCCAAGCCGTCATTTTATGGCTGCAAATTCCCCAAGACCGGCGGGCGACGTGACAACGGGGGACGGTCACGATGCCCAGCTATCAGGGCGGCCATAACGGGGTCTTCCTGCAAAGCGCGGAACCTATACATCCTGGGGAGCTGTATGAGGATCACAAGAAGACGACGGGCCCGCCTGTCGTCGCTGGCACTGGCCGCGGCCGGCCTGACGATAGTCGCTAGTCCTGCGGTGGCCGCCACTGGCGCACCACACGACCTGGTGCCGTACGGGCAGCTGGACTGCAGGTCCGGGCCCATCGAGCCGGGCGTGTACATCTCGATCCTGGTGATCGGCAGCTGCTGGCTGACGGACTTCGGCACCGTGGAGATCAACGGTGACTTCCGGGTCGCCCACGACGCGAAGTTCAACGGGGCCACCAACGGTACCTTCATCGACGATGGCAATTTCTACGCCGGTACCAACGCGATCGTCACGCTCGGGTGCAATATCAAGTCGGTCGGACCGCCGTGCACGACGAATACGCCCGACGTCGTCAAGGGCTTCGTCTACGCCGACAATGCACTCGAGATGTCGTGGCATAACGTCTCCGTCGCTGGCAATTACCTCGCTATCGGCGAGAAGGACTATTCCAACAATGTCGACTGCTCGCAGCTCGACCTGACTGGCACGCCGGACTTCTTCACGTTCGAAGACGGTTCGGTGGGCGGGAAACTCACCTACCAGGGCAACCACACCTGCTGGATGGGGCTCTTCCGCAGCCACATCAAGGGCACCGTCAGCGTCAGCGCGAACCTGACCAACACGACGATCCCAGGTATCGCGTTCGACTCGCCGGAGATCGCGAGCAACGTCATCGGAGGGAAGCTGAGCTGCTTCAACAACTTCCCGCCGCCGACGTTCGGTGACTCGCACGGTCAGCCGAACATCGCCAAGGGTGGCAAGACCGGCCAGTGCAAGAAGCTCTAGCACCGGCCTGACTAACCCGACTGGGCGTGGCCGGGGACGCGACAGCGTCCCCGGCCACGCCCAGTGGCTATCTGTAGGCCGGGATTCCGGTGATGGCCTGCCCGAGGGCGAGGGTGTGGATCTCCTCAGTGCCTTCGTAGGTGAGGACGGATTCCAGGTTGTTGGCGTGCCGGATCACCGGATACTCCAGCGTGATGCCGTTGGCGCCGAGGATGGTGCGGGCCTCGCGCGCGATGTCGATGGCGGTGCGGACGTTGCTCATCTTCCCGAGGCTGATCTGTTCCGGTGTCAGCGTCCCGGCCTCCTTCAGCCGGCCGATCTGCAGCGCGAGCAGCTGCGCGCGCTGGAGGTCGGCGAGCATCCACGCGAGCTTGCGCTGGGTGAGCTGGAATCCGCCGATCTTGCGGCCGAACTGCTCCCGGGTCCTGGCGTATTCAGCGGCGGTCTCGAAGCAGGTCCTGGCGGCGCCGGTGACACCCCACAAGATGCCGTACCGGGCTTCGGACAGGCACGACAGCGGGCCCTTCAGCCCGGTGACACCAGGCAGCACCGCGGTGGCGGGTAGCTTCACGTCGTCGAAGTGCAGCTCGCTGGTGACCGAGGCGCGCAGCGACAGTTTCTTGTGAATGTTGCGGGCGGTGAACCCGCGCGTGCCGCGGGGGACCAGGAACCCGCGGATGCCGTTGTCGGTGCCCGCCCATACCACCGCGATGTCGGCCACCGACCCGTTCGTGATCCACATCTTCGAACCACTGAGGATCCAGTCCGCCCCGTTCCTAGTCGCACGAGTTTGCATCCCGGACGGGTCGGAGCCATGGTCAGGTTCGGTGAGCCCGAAGCAGCCGATGGCCTGCCCGGCGGACATGCGCGGCAGCCATTCGTCCTTCTGCTCGTCGCTGCCGTATTTCCAGATCGGGAACATTGCCAGCGATCCCTGCACCGACACCATGCTGCGCAGGCCCGAATCGGCCGCCTCGAGCTCCCGGCACGCCACCCCGTAGGCGATCGCCGACATCCCCGCGCAGCCGTGGCCGGTCAGGTGCATGCCGAGCACGCCCAGGGCGCCGAGCTCGGGGAACAGCTCCTTCGGGACCGTGCCCGCCTCGAACCAGTCCGCGACGTTCGGCAGGATCCGGTCGCCGGTGTACTTGCGGATGGTGTCCCGGACGAGGCGCTCCTCATCCGCCAGCTCATCGTCGATCCGGAGCAGGTCAGTGGGCGCGGGGTCCGTGGAGCGCGGCATGACGGTCCTCTCTGCTGGTCCTCGTCGCTAGCGTATGTTCCCGCCCGCGGGGGTACGAGGCGGGCCGGGGTTCCGGCATGATGGCGTTATGACCAATCTGGCCGGCAAGAAGCTGGTACGGCCGATCGAGGGTCGCTGGCTGGCCGGAGTGGCCGCCGGGCTGGCGGACTACTTCGGGCTCGACGTCGCGCTGGTGCGCGCGATCTTCGCGGTGCTGACCGCGCTCGGGCTGCTGGGCGTCGTGATCTACCTCGCGGCCTGGCTGCTGGTGCCCGAGGCGGGCGCCGAAGTCTCGATTGCCGAGAAGATCATTAGCAAGGACGGCACCTGAGGCTCCGGAACGGCGTTGAGAATCCCTGCTCAGAGGGCATGCTGGAAGGCGGGAGTCGCGGCCGGGGAAGCCGCTTTGCCGGTAGTGCCATCCGTCCCCTATGCTGGGGCGGTCCCCGACGGCGGACGCCACGGGCAAGGCGACGATCGTCGAGCCCCCATCGTCTAGCGGCCTAGGACACCGCCCTTTCAAGGCGGCGGCACGGGTTCGAATCCCGTTGGGGGCACCTGGTTCCGGCCAGTACAACTGGGTCCTGTAGAGCAGCTTGGAGTGCTCGCCACCCTGTCAAGGTGGAGGTCGCGGGTTCAAATCCCGTCAGGACCGCTCGATCCCGCGCCATTCCTCGGAATGGCGCGTGACTCGGTCAGGTAGCTCAGTTGGTACGAGCGTCCGCCTGAAAAGCGGAAGGTCGGCGGTTCGACCCCGCCCCTGACCACCACTCTCACCAGCCCATATGCTGCGGCCCATCTGCCGGAGCGGGCATTTGACGGCAACCGTGACGGCAACGGGGTCACGTCAGCGCCTCCCCGAGTTTCAGCATTGCCTTGCGCTTCTCATCAAGCGAGACGTGCGCGTAGATGCTCATCGTGACTTCGATTGCCGAATGACCGACGATCTCGCGGACTACGTGCGGTGGGACGCCAGGTCGAGAAGCAGGGTCACGCAAGTGTGCCGAAGATCGTGGAGCCGCACGTTGGCCAGTCCAGCCCGCTCGCGGATCAGGACTGACGATCTGAGGGATATCACGAACGCGCTCCGAGACGACCCGCCGGTTACCGACCCGCACTGCCGAATAGCGCCTTCCTATGATCAAGGCGGCGCCTCCGGCGCCGCGTCCGGCGCTCCCCGCGCCGCGCTCTGGCCTTGGGGGCCCCGCGCACGCCTGCGCCGTCCCACCGAGGGGAGCACTATCCAACAGCCATAGTCAGCAGAGCCGGAGCGTCCGTCTTCCTCGCTCTCGATTGTCCGGATCGCGGCCACCGCGTCTAGAGCGCTCCCTGCGGTCGCGTCGCATGCGATCGGCTGCGCCGACTCTAGACCTGGCAGCCACTCACCTGGTTCTGGCGCCTACGAGGAGGACGGGGGCGAAGCAGGAGCTGTCCGAGCTTGCCTTGCGGCCGGGTTAGCCAGGGTGGCGGGAGAGGATCGCGTCCACCACCTGGTCGAGGGGCTGTCTGGCGTCGATGACCACCGCTCCGAAGTCACGAAGACGATCCTGGTATCCCGGCAGGAGGCGGCGAATGTACTCGCGAGAGTCCCCAGCTCGGCCCCACTCGTCGTCCTCGCGCGCATCTAGCCGGGCCAGCATGGTGGGCTCGTCGATCTGCAGCAAGAACACCTGAGTGAAGCGATCGGCCAGCTCCAGCTGGTTGTCCGCGCCCCCGCAGAGGTACAACGTCTCAGGTTCCGTGGCGCGGATCAGCTCGTCGAGCCGGGCTGGGTCCCATTCCCACCGATGCCGGGAAAGCCAGGCCGAGCCCGGCTGGTCGGGCTCCTCTGCCACCACCGCACCGGTCAGGTCGACGAACCGTGAAAGAAAGGGATCCTCATCGTCGTCAATGCAGGCCATGCCCCGCCGTTCCAGCACGGTGGCAACTGCGGACTTCCCGGCCCCGGCACTCCCGGTGATCAACACAGCGCTCATCGATGCCCATCATCGGCCCATCCTGAAGGCCGCGCAACGAATTCGTGCGCCCGGCGGCCTCTGGAACCGTGTGTGCCCCTAGGGGTGGCCCTACAACGGCCCTACAACGGCGAGGTCAATACAGGTAAGCGCGGGACATTGAGCGTAGGCGCGTGAGGGCGCAGCATGGGAATGCACACGTCAGCGTCGCGAGACCGGCGCTCGGGCCGGAACTCCGACACCCTGACTGTGAGGATCTGCCTCGCAGCTCTGCGAAAGCTGCTGGGCTGTGGATCGGTGATCGCGGGCGTGACCCTCACTCCTGACTGGCTTCGTGCCCTGTCCGTGACTTGTCCGCTCGTGATTGCCGGCCCCGGCCCGTCGGAGCGCCTGGCCTGATCAGGAGCTTGACCGCCGCCGGTGTGCGCCGGCGGCGTGTCCCGTCACAGTCCTGCCTGCCTCCGTCCGGACCGGAACCGGTTACGTCCCTCCGGGCAAAGGAGCAACGCAATGGATAGTCTCTCGCAGATCGCCGACGTGGTCATCGGCGTCGACACCCACATCGCGACCCACAGCGCCGCAGCGGTGGATACCAGGACCGGCGCCGTGCTCGCCGAGGTCACCGTCGCGGCAACCCCTGGCGGCTATGAAACGCTGGTTGAGTTCGCGGACGAGCATCCGGGCCTGCGGGCCTGGGCGATCGAGGGAACCGGCGGCCACGGCGCCGGCCTGGCCCGCCATCTGGGCCGCCGCGACGAGCTCGTCGTCGAGCTCGACCGGCCCGAACGAGCCCGGCGCCGCAGTTAACAAGGCTGTCATAGTTGAGCCGGTGGGTGAGTTCACGCTCAAGGGTATCAGGCGGCCTCTGGCGGCTCACAATGTAGTCGGCGTCGCGTCGTGAAATAACTGATCGCGGAACAACCCGACAAATACCAACGCTCCGCCGCTATTTGGCAATGTTTCGTTAGCTCGATTTTGGCTACGTGTGCGCCCAGATGGCCGCGCCCGCGAGACAGAGTTGTCCCAAGTGGAGGGAGTGCCAAATGCAAGAGCGCCTCCGGCTCTCAATTCATGTGGCCGCCGGGTCGATTGCTATAGCGACCTGGATCATGATCTTAGGATACGCTGTTTACAGCATGCTTTGAGTACAGGGCGCAGCGCCAGCGGCTGGGTCGCCGCCGAGATTGGCGAAGGGCAGCACCACAATGGAGAGGCGCGGCGGGCCTAATTTTTCGGTTGCGAAGGCGTGTGGCGCGAGCGCCGGTACTGCCAAGCCAGTTTTCAGCGCATAAGCCCGCACCGGCCGCGCAATATTCTTGAGGTTCTGTTCGCCGAGATCAGTGACGTCCGCTTCGATCCGCGCCGCGCACCTGACATAGGACGACCCGGAGATGCAAACACCACCCGGCTCGGCGATACTCTCCAAGCGGGCGGCAATATTGACGCCGTCGCCCAAGATATCGTCGCCTCTCGACCACATCGCCGAGATTGATACCCATGCGGTAGAGGATGCGGCCCTCGAGGAACGCCGGCGTTGCGTTCCACCATTTGTTTTTGGATGGCAATGGCGCATCGACTGCGGCGACCACCGAGGAAATTCCACCAGGACGCCGTCGCCGGTCGTCTTGACCAGCCGCCCACCATGCTCTGCACGATTGGGGTCGTCAGCCTCGCGATGTTCGCGCACCGCCCTTGCCGTGCCTATCCTCATCCTCGCCCATCAGGCGCTGAATAGCCCACAACATCGGCGGCTAAGATGGCTGCGAGCTTCCGGGTCTCGGCCATGACGCCCCGGCAGACTAGCACAACCAGCCCGATCAGAACCGGTCCGTCTATACCGATGAATGAGCCGCCGTGGTAGGCTCGTTGTCATCCTCGTTCCGAAACTCGGATAACGCGGGGCCGCGATGCAGGAGATTGCGGACTGGCTCGAAAAGCTCGGCATGTCCGAGTATTCGCAGCGCTTTGCCGAAAACCGAATTGATTTCTCGGTACTGCCGGCACCTTACCGATCAAGACCTGAAAGAATTGGCGTCGCTGCTCGGTCATCGGCGGAAGATGCTGCGCGCGATCGGCGAGCTCGGCGCCGCGGGTCTGCAAGCACGAGCCAACCGCGGAGCGCAAGCCGAAGGCCCAGGACACCGCCGAACGCCGCCAAGTCACGGTGATGTTCTGGGACCTCGTCGGCTCGACGGCACTCTCCGCCCGCATGGACCCTGAGGACCTGCGCGAGATGATTTCAGCCTATCAGAAATGCGTTGCCGAGACCGTGCGGCGTTTCGGTGGGTTCGTCGCGAAGTTTATGGGCGACGGGGTTCTCATCTATTTTGGCTACCCGCAGGCGCATGAAGACGACGCTGATCGTGCGGTGCGGGCGGGCTTAGAGGTGGTAGCGGCGGTAACTGCGCTCAAGGCCCCGTTCCCCTGCAAACCCGAGTCGGCATCGCCACGGGATGGTCGTCGTCGGTGATCTGATCGGATCGGGGAGGCGCAGGAGCGCGGAATCGTCGGCGAGACGCCGAACTTCGCGGCGCGGCTTGCAGGGCGATCGCCGAACCGAACATGGTGGTCATCGCCGAGGCACACGAAAGCTTCTTGGCGATCTGTTCGAGCTTGAGGACCTCGGGTCAAAGGACCTCAAGGGCATTGCCGGGCCGGTGCGGGCCTGGGCGGCGCTGCGACCGGGTTCGGTCGAAAGCCGCTTCGAGGCTCTGCACGGGAGCGGCCTGACTGCTCTCGTCGGCCGGGAGGAAGAACTCGAATTGCTGCTGCGGCGCTGGTCGAAAGCAAAGACCGGCGAAGGCCAAGTAGTGTTGCTCTCCGGCGAGCCTGGCATCGGCAAGTCTCGATTGACGGCAGCGATACTGGAACGTCTTGCTGCGGAACCACACACGCGGCTACGCTATTTCTGCTCCCCGCAGCACACCGACAGCGCACTCTATCCAATCATCAGCCAGATGGAGCGCGCTGCGGGATTTGCGCATAACGACACTCCGCAAGCCAAGCTCGACAAACTCGATGCCGTACTGGCGCAGAGTTCTACGCCACCCCAAGACGCAGCACTCTTTGCCGAAATGCTGTCGCTTCCGAACGACGGACGCTACCCAACGCTCCAAATGGCCTCGGAGCAGCGGCGGCAAAAAACGCTGGAAGCGCTGACGGCGCAATGGAAGCGCTGACGCGCTCCAATCCCGTTCTGATGATTTTTGAGGATGCCCATTGGATTGACCCCACGAGCCTGGAAGCCTTGGTCGAGCGTGGACCGGATCAGAACCCTTGGCGTGTTGCTGATTGTTACGTACCGAGCAGAGTTTGAGCCGCCGTGGATTGGACGGCCTCACGTACCGCGCTCACCCTTAACCGGCTTGGGGAGCGCGAAATCGCCGCCATGATCGACCGCGTCACCGGCAATAAGCCGCTGCCGCGCGAACCTAGGCGCGACATTGTCGAGCGCACTGATGGGATACCGCTGTTCGTCGAGGAAATGACGAAGGCGGTGTTGGAAGCCGAGAGCGAAAGCGCCGCACGCCAGACCGCCTCCGCTGTTCCGCCGTCGGCTCTGGCAGTGCCTGCCAGCCTGCACGCCTCACTGATGGCGCGGCTCGACCGGCTCGGCTCGGCAAAAGAAGTCGCGCAAATCGGAGCCGCAATCGGTCGGGAGTTCTCGCACGCACTCCTAAGGGCTGTGGCCGGCAAACCGGAAGCAGAGTTGGCATCCGCGCTGGACCGCCTTATTGCCGCTGGACTGCTCTTCCGGCAGGGTGTTCCGCCGCACGCAACTTACCTGTTCAAGCACGCGCTGGTGCAGGATGCGGCGTACAGCAGCATGCTGCGTAGCAGCCGCAAGCATCTGCATGGCCGCATTGCGAGCGCGCTGGAGAGCCATTTCCCGGAAATCGCCGTCGCAGAACGCAATCTATGGCTCAGCACTGCGCAGAGGCAGCCCTATACGAGAAAGCGATCGGCTATTGGCTCAAAGCAGGCGAACAGGCACTTGAGCGCTCGGCCATGCTTGAAGCCGAAGTGCTCCTGCCAAAAAGGTTAAGCTTGGTATCTTGGCTAAGCGACGACATTCGCCGCCGCGAGCTTGAACTTGACCTTCAGATCACTCTGGTCGCGTCCTGTTCCAGACGCAAGGATTTCACGCGCAGGCTGCGGGCGAGGCATATTCTCGTGCGCGTCAGCTCTGCGACGAACTCAAGCCCCCACGCAAAATCTTGCCCGTCCTCTATGGACAGTGGGTTAATTGCTACTCGAAAGCCGATCTTAAACAGAGCGGAACAGTTCGCGGCAGAGATGTTGAAGCTCGGCGAACTGCAAGGTGATGTTGTTGCACGCGTAGTGGGCCATCGGGCGAGCGGAGCAACACGGCTACAGCTTGGTGACTTTCCGACGTCACGTGCCCACCTCGAACAGGGGCTTGAACTCTACGATCCAGCACAACGATCCCTGTACAGGGAGATGACCTCGGTCGATACGCGTGTTGCCTTGTTGGGGTATTTGGGGCGGGAAATGTTGGGGCGAGTGGTTACCCCGATTAAGCGCGCATGCGAAGCGATGAGGCCATCGCCGAGGCGCGCGTATTCCGCATGCGCCGACCCTAGCGCACATCCTATGGGATCGGCGGCGGAATGGTCTGCGCACTCGGAGCCCTCGTTATTGTTGAGTTACGCGGATGAAGTTGTCGGCCCTGACCGCGGAACGAGAACTGGCCTATTGGCACAAGAGAGGGATGGTGTGCCGCGGCTGGTGCTTGGCCGTGTTAGGGCGCGGAGAACAGGGACTACTCCTCATCACCGATTGGCTATCGGACCTTGGCACCCACGTCGGAGGTCTTGATCTCATCATGTCGGTGATGCCTGTCGCTGTGTTGGGCAGCCGCATGATGGGCTTGCGCATCATAAAGTCGATCGCCAGATCGAGACGACACATGTCGGATGGTACCAATGCGAGATGCTTCGATTAAGAGGGGTTTTGTCGAAGCTGACGGGAGATCGCGCTGCCGCCGAGATAAGCTTCGCGATACCATTGCTGTGGCGCAGCGACAAAACGCAAAGTTCTTTGAACTGCGACGGTGCGACCTTGCCCGCCTCTGGCGCGACCAGGGCAGGCCGCAGCAAGCTCGGGAATTGCTCGCTCCGGTCTATGGGTGGTTTACCGAAGGGTTCGACACGCTCGACCTAAAGGAGGCTAAGGCGTTGCTCGACGAATTGGTATCATTCGATTATGACGACGCTCAGGAAAGATAGCTAGGAACACTTCTACTCGCGGTGGCTTAATCTCTCGTTTGGCCACTCGCAGAAAGCGCGGCCTTCATGTCTTCAATGTCGCCGATGACATTGCGGGCAACCAGCAAACTGCAATCGGCATAATATATGATCTACAGGCCCCTTTGGGGCCCGACCACCAGCGGTCAAACGCGCTCTGTCGGCGATGACCCACGATGATTAGGTCGGCACCGACTTGCCTTGCGAAGTTCCCGATTTCGGCGGCGGGCTCACCTCTCACCAGCTTTGAGACAGGATCGAAACCTAGCTGCCTCAGTCGGGCAACGCCCTCATTTAGAACATCCATAAAGGCATCTTCTGTCTCGAACAGGCGCTCCAGCGTGGGCCGCCGCTGCCAACAGAAATGCGCTGGGATCGACAATGACAGATAAGAGAAAGACCTCAGCGTCGCATTGACGCGCCAAGAGCGCACCCTCACGAAGGGCGGTGCGTCCTTCTATTCATCTGTCGTAAGCGAGCAGGATACGCTTATACATTTAATGACCTCCGTCTTTGTTAGTTGTCAACTAACACTATTGCGAACGGATCGGGAACGTGCCATTAGTGCTGGGTCAGCAATTTGGAAAAAGGAAAAAAGGAAATGACAGAGACGACAATCGCAGGTTAAATCCATGGCAAGCGGTGCCGGCGTACATCACCGCCATCAAAGCCGACGACGGCATGGGCCGCATCCGCGCCGCGAAGGCCCAAGAGATTGAAAACCGCGTCGCCAAGGAGCGGGGCGAGCTGATCCTAGTTGAAGATGTGGAGTTTTGCGTCGCCGGGATCATCAATGCATTTTGCGGCGAGCTTGCCGGGGTTGCCGCGGCTTCCACGCGAGACTTGCCGCAGCGGGAATATTCAGGGCCACCTCAGCGGCGCGATTGAACGATGCAAATCGCGACTGGAGGGCATGGCGCGCAACGCCAAAGCCGGTCGGCCGGTCGTCGATGACGCGGGAGGCGACGATGTCGAAGATTAAACTGTCTGAAGCACTTGCGATCATCGGCGGCGCGCGCGACATCGCGATCGACCGCGCCCTCGCGCCCGGCGCTACCGTTGAAGACGTCGCCCGCGCCGGCCTGCTCATTCGCAAGGTCACGACGTTCTGGCTCCAGCACGCCGACCCCGCCCACCGCCGTAAGATCGAAGAGATCGAGGGAGAATTCCTCGATGCCATGTCGCTCCGCCTGATGGAAATCGACACCGGCGACGACCCGACCGCGGCCGCAATTGCCGCCGACGTGCTATCGCCGCAGGCCAAGCAATGACCGACCACGACATAGACGCGGCGATAGCGACACATGAGGCGGCGATCGATGCTCTTCGCGGCCTGAAGCTGGCGCGGGCACCGGATGCGCCGCCAGTCGCGCCAGCACAGGCGGTCGAACATCTCGAGATGCTCACCGATCTGATAGAGGCGGGCGCCGCTGCGGCGTTGGCTCGCCGGGCCAAATCGACCGTCGGCGCCTGGTGTCGGAAGAACGCGATCGATGGCGAGAAGGGTTTTGCGATGAGCTCGGCGCGCGCTGGCACGTCTCGAAGTCGCGGCTCTTAAAGTTTCTCGGCACCCCGCAAGCGATTTGAGCGTTTAAGTCCGTCGCCGCAAGCGATGTAAGCGTTTGAAAAGTGGACGGGAAGCCGCCCTAAGAACGACTTTGGTTTCACGCTCAGTGACGAGAAGCAAAATGATCGCACACGATTTTAGCAAATCGCCCTATGACTGCCCGGCCTGCCAACGTCTGTTGCAGATTACGCACGATTTATCGAAGTCACCGAGCGACTGCCCCGGGTGCGTGGAGTCGGCGGTGCAGCGGATGCGCGATGAGCGAGCGGAAAAGCGGGAGATCGCTGCCTCGTGGGACGAAGCAATAGCCGCCATCAATTATCGCAATCAATCGCCGGGCGGTGTTGATTCAGACACAGTCGCCGCTCGCCTGCGCCGCGCGATCCCTCGGTCGCGCGGCGCCCTTCATTCAGATCAAAGGAAAAGTAAATGCTAGTCAAAACGAAAATGAAAGCCGCGAAATCTCGACTCGTCCAAGCAGGACCTCTCCGCGGCAAACGCCGCCCTTGACGAAATCATGGCGCGCGAGCTCGAGGCCACGGATAGTCCGGCAACCTTCGCAGCTTGGCGCGTCGAGCGCGATGCCGCGGTAGCCGAGGTTGACCGCCTCACGAAATTGGTTGCACGCCTGGAGACGGCTGCAGGTGAGGATGAACGACAGGCTCAGGCCGCCGAGATGCAGAAGCGTGCCGACGCCCAGCGCAAGGCCAACGAGGCCTTGGCACGCCGTATTCGCGAAGAGGCGGGCCCAGCGATTGAGAAGTTGCTGGAACTAGCGCGCGACGTGGCAACTGCCGAAATGACGACCGCCGCGCTGAACGCCAGCTACCCGACGATGCCGAAAAGATCATGAGCGCCGACATGATTGCCCGCCTCCGCGTGCCGGCGCAGCGTGAGAACATTTCGGAAAAAGTAGTCAGCTTATGGTGCTTCGCGGCGAACGCAAACATTATCGGCAATCAGGGCGATGTCACGCCGACCGGCGACGGCGATAGAGGGTTTATCCGCGGCTGGCGCAGTACAAGGCCCAAGCGGTCCGACGTAAGTTCAAATCCATCAGCTATATCGAGGCCGCGCCGCGCGAGCCGCTCACGCCATTTTTCTCGGCCTTGCGTCTTCCGTCTCCGGACGGGCCAGGTTTAGTTGGAATTCGCGCAGCGACCTGTCCGCAGCGGCCGCCGTCGATATGTTGCAGCGACGCAGCGATGTCGCCGAACGCGAAACATTAACCGAGCTAGTGCCCGTCGAACCGTTTGTCTCGCAGCCGGATTCCGGTTGGCACCGTGGCGGCGATATCTGAAATCTGACGAGACGCTCATCAGACGCACGACGAGGAAGCCTTCTCTCAGTACGGCGGCAAATGTCGAAAGTGGCAGCAGCGGACAAGTCCGTTCATCGCGGCAAAGCGGAAGTCAGCGGCGTCGGTCAAACCTACGCTAATGACCCAGCGTGTGTGGAAACGGGAGTTTTTGGGCAGGCAAGCTCGACGTGGTGAGGCCGTGCTTGGCTTAGGCCCGGATCGCCTCCATCAAACCACCAACGCCCAGAATGCTGATTACCCTTTTCATATTGTAGGCCAGGACGTGTAGCGCCATTTCGGTACCGACGTTCCTGAGCTTTTTCATCTGGAAGTGTGTGGTCCCCATCCAGGACTTTATCGTACCGAAGGGGTGCTCCACAGTTTGGCGGCGCTCTCGCATCTTAATTGGGTTCCGATCGAGCCGTGCTTGCACAGCCTCAAGGACGGCTTCATGCTCCCATCGTGAGATCCGCCGCTCCTTGCCTGTTGTGCACTTGCTCTTCAGCGCGCAGGCCTGACAGGAAGTCGTCCAATAACGACGTAGGATCTTGCCCTCTTCCTCATTGGTGTAGTGATAGGTTAGCTGCTCGCCGGCGGGGCAAAGATAGACGTCGTCCGCCGCGATATAGACGAAGTCCTGCTTGCCGTAGCGGCCTTTGGCGAGGAGACCCTAGGTCATCGGCTTCGGCAGATAAACTGTGATGACGGCTTGCTCGCAGGCCACAATTTGCTCGCCGCTATAATACCCGCGATCGGCTACAGCTTCGATGGCCTCAGAACCGATCGCTGCACGCGCCTGCTCAGATATACAGGATAGTCCGCCCCGGTCAGACCCCACGTTGGTGACCTCATGGGTAACAATGAGATGATGCTTGGTGTCGACGGCACTTTGCACATTGTAGCCGACCATCCCGCTGCCTCGGCCACTCGTGGCCATCGAGCGTGCATCGGGATCGGTCAGGGATATCTGCCTGTCCTCGGTCTGCATCATCTCGCTGTTCAGAGCGTTCAGGCGTTGAATTTCTTTGCGCAGCGTCGCAATCTTCTCGTTGAGCCGGGTGATCTTGGCTTCCGGTACCGTTTCCCCTTGACGGTCGGCACTGTCGAGCTGCGAGAGATAACGGGCAATGCTCTCGTCAATCTGCGCCAGACGGCGCTGCATCTTGGCCTCGGTGAAGTTCCGATCCCGCGTGTTGACGGCCTTGAACTTGCTGCCGTCAATCGCAACGCTCGCTTCGCTGAACAGTTCAAGACGGCGGCACAACACCACGAACTCGCGGCAAACCCGGCGGATGGCCTCGCCGTTGTCCTTGCGGAAGTCGGCTATGGTCTTGAAGTCCGGCATCAGGCGTCCGGTCAGCCAAACCAGCTCGATGTTGCGCTGACATTCCCGCTCCAGACGCCGGCTCGACTGCACCCGATTGAGGTATCCGTAGACGTAAATCTTCAACAGGTCGCCGGATGATAGGCTGGCCTTCCGCGTCGCCTCCGGGCTAACACCGCCGAAGCCCAGCTTCGCCAAGTCAAGCTCATCGACAAAGACATCGACCGCTCGAACCGGATTGTCCTCCCCTAAATAGTCATCCATTCGCTCGGGAAACAACGTGCTCTGACTGCGGTCTTCGCCAACGACAAAGCGCGTCATCGAATCCTCCCGGCAAACCACAGGAGAATCATATCATTGCGGGTCGTTTCACACAGGCTGGACCCTGGATCGGACATTGGGCCTGATCCATAATCCGCAGGCCGATCCCGAGGCGCGGCCAAATCGGCAAAATCGACGGCGAGACGCACCCGTAATTCAGCTTAGACCATTACTGGCGAGCTCGACGAGCTCGGCACCTCGCATTGTTGCTGGCTTTCCGGCAGCGAGGATAGCGGCCAATGCCGGATTGCCCTCTGCTTCAAGCGTCACGATAGCTTGTCGAGCCGAAGGTAAGACGCCTGAAAAATCTCTGTATGGCGGTCGAAGTCCGTCACATCGATCCCCGAGCGGACAGGGCGGGCGTATTACCAGATCGAGCGGTGCCTGGTCGGCAACATATCGTAGCGCTGATGCGCCACGAGGCTTCGCCAACAGCACGTTGACGGCACTCGGCGCAGCTGGAAGCAGCTTCTTACGAAACGGCATCAGAATTGCCGCTAGCAGTTCGAGCCGTCCGGGTAACGCATCATACGCGACATCAAACAGCTCAGGCGCCGGCTCGCCGAAATGCACAACCAGATTGGGGCCACTTTTTAGTTGATGCATCGGTGCCAGCGGCACATTATCGATCAGGCATCCATCGACAAGCATCGCGCCTTCCGGCGTGTAG
>CAWDVS010000027.1:0-85088 GCA_963805805.1 uncultured Actinomycetota bacterium
TCAGCCGAGCGCGTCCCACGCGCGCGCCTGTCCGTCACGATCTTCACCGGAATTGAGCTTGGCGAGGCGCGCGGTGCCGCCTGGCTGGTACCGGTGCCGCTGCGGAAACCCCAGCCTGGCCGCCGTCGGTTCCGGCGGGAACCCACCTGGTGGCTGCCGACGGCTGATAGTTTGCGTATGATGTCCGGTTCCGGCGTCCGTTGGAGGCGCGACCGGTTCCTTTTCGCCCGGGCCGAGTCTTCCTGGTAGTAGGCACTTGGCGGGCCAGACGACAAGGATGGCGCACATGACCGAACTGGACGGGGCCCTGGAATCCACGCTGGCTATCCTGGCGAAGGTGCAGCCCGCTGACCTGGACGCGCCGACGCCCTGCGCGTCGTGGAACGTTCGCGCGCTCATCAATCACTTCATCGGGACGGCGCGCTGGTGGGCAGCCGCGCTCGACGGCCACCTGGACGACACAGAGGCCGACTACGCGGCCGGCGACTTCGTCGCGGCCTACCAGGAGAGCGGCCGGATCGCGCGGGCGGCATTCGCGGCCAGGGCGCGGCGGACCGGATGGTCCGGCTGCCATTCGGCAGCCCTGGCGCCGCCGTGCGGGGTATGGCAGCGCTCGATCAGTTCGCCCACGGCTGGATCTGGCCCGTGCGCTGGGCATCCGGCCGACCTGGATCCCGAGCTCGCCGAGCAATTGCTCGGCCAGGCGCGGATGGCGATCACCGACGACTCCCGCGGGCCGGACGGCCTAGCCCCGTTCGGACCCGAAGCGCAGGCGCCTGCCGGTGCCGGGGTCGCCGATCAGCTCGCCGCCTTCCTCGGGAGGCCGGTGTGACCGGTGCAAGATAGCTCCGCGTTCGTCCAGGACACCGAGCCGCTGCGGCGGGAGCTGTTCGCGCACTGCTACCGCATGCTCGGCTCGGTCCAGGACGCCGAGGATCTGGTCCAGGAGACGTACCTGCGGGCCTGGCGCTCCTACGGCGGTTTCGAGGGCAGGTCCTCGGTACGCACCTGGCTGTACCGGATCGCTACCAATGGGTGCCTGACGGCCCTGGCCAGGCGAGACCGGCGGGTGCTGCCATGGGCCGGTACGATCCGAGCCCGACCCGCAGGCGCCGCCCGAAGCCGCGGATCCCGATGTCGCCTGGCTGGAGCCGGTCCCGGATGCGCTGGTGACCCGGGAGTCGGCCGATCCCGCCGCCATCGTGGCCGCGCGCGAGCGGCTGCGGCTGGCGCTGATCGCGAGCCTGCAGTACCTGCCGCCCGCCAGCGCGCCGTCCTGGTGCTGCGGGACGTGCTGGAGTTCCCCGCCGCCGAGGTCGCCGTCATGCTCGGCAGGACAATCGCATCGGTAAAGAGCGCGCTGCAACGGGCTCGGCCCGAGCTGGCGGAGGTGAGCCCGGCGGCCGACCAGATCGCCGAGCCGGGCTGGCCCGAGGCCAGGGCCCTGCTGGATTAAGTACATCGCCGCGTTCGAGAACGCCGACGCCGCGGCGCTGGAGCGGCTGCTGGTGCACGATGCGGTCCTGGAGGCGACCCCGCTGCGCACCTGGTTTGCCGGGCGAAGGACGTGCGTGCCGTTCCTACGCAACCACGTACTCGGGACGCGGGGCGAGTGGCGCATGCTGGCTCACCACCGCCAACGGGCAGCCCGCCGCGGCGACCTACAGCCGGGGCCGGAATGGCAAGCTCCAGCCGTACGGCATCTGCGTGCTCACGGTGACCAGCGCGGGCATCAGCCGCGTCTGGTCCTTCGGCGACGCCAGCCTGATTCCCCTGTTCGGCTACCGGCAAGACCAGCCGGCGCCCGAGCACGCCACGCCCGCGCTGTCACGCTGGTAACTCGCGGCACGACTGGCCCCTAAGGTGGCGCCATGTTGCGTCCTGGAAGCTGGTCCAGGCCTGCGGGTGGAAGTCCCGTCCGGGTAGACACCGGAGTGCCCGGTAGCAGGCCCCGGTTCGTCGTTGAGAGGCGGCGGGCTGAGCGGGGTGTCAAGAGCCTCTTTGGAGGGAGCAAGCACGCGGGCCGTAGCGTGAAGCGAACCTTGCAGCCTCGTCAAACTTACAATGCGGGAGCCGAGCCGCTCATGTCACGGCGAAGGCCATGTCTGGCGGGCCCTGTTCCGGGGTCAGCTCGCCGGGTCCTGCCGGGGTACGGAGGGCGGCACGTGTGCATGGTCTGGGCCGGAACAGGAGAGACCCGTCTGCGTAGCCTGCGTCGGGCAAAGACCGGGCGTATAAGCCGATGGTGAAGTCGCCCGGAGCGCAGCGGGAGTCCGAGGGGGTCGTAGTACCGCTGATCGGCGTGCAGCATAACGCGCCGGGAGGGAAGGGCCCTCACTTTGATCTCGCCGGTAACGAGGTTACGCGTCAGGGCATGACCGGGACCGCCCGGTCCAATCACCCCGGCAGGGCTGATCCTGCTGTACTGCTGGACGGTGAGCCGGTGATCGGGCCGGCGTCCTTCGGGAACGTGCGACGACTTCAGCGCCGGCTATGGGCTGCGGCCAAGCAGTCAGAGGAGCGGCGGTTCCACGCCCTGTATGACCGTGTCTGCAGAAGTGACGTTCTGCGGGCGGCGTGGGACCGCGTCCGCGTAAATCGCGGTGCGGCCGGGGTGGATCGGGTCACCCTGGCTTTCGTGCAGGAGGACTACGGGGTTCGCCGCATGCTGGGCGAGCTTCAGGCTGACCTGCGCGCAGGCTGTTACCGTCCTGCGCCCGCCAGGCGCGTGGACATCCCGAAACCTGATGGCAGCAAGCGGCCGCTGGGTATCCCGGTGGTCCGCGACAGGGTGGCCCAGCAGGCCGCGAAGATCGTGCTGGAACCCATTTTCGAGGCGGGCTTTAAGCCGTGCTCGTACGGGTTCCGGCCGAGACGATCGGCCACGCAGGCGATGGAACGGCTCCGTACCGGGTTCATCGAGGGCTGCGTCTTTGTCGCGGAGTTCGACATCCGCAACTTCTTCGGCACGATCGACCACGATCGGCTGCTCGCCGAGGTGGCCAGGCGGGTGTCGGACCGGCGGATGCTCAAGCTGGTCCGCCTGTGGCTGCAGGCAGGGGTGATGGCAGAAGGGGAGTTCCAGCGGACGGTCGCGGGCACGCCGCAGGGCGGGGTCATTTCCCCGTTGCTGGCCAACATCTACCTGCACGTCCTGGACACCGAGTTCTCCCGGCGCAAGCTGGGGGAACTGGTGCGCTATGCCGACGACGGCGTGGCGCTGTGCCGCAGCAAGGCGCAGGCCGGGGCGGCCCTGGACGCGGTCAGGGACATCCTGGCCTGTCTCGGGCTGGAGCTGCACCCGGACAAGACGAAAGTAGTGGACCTGCGGGAAGGCCGGGAGGGACTGGACTTCCTCGGCTGCCACTTTCACGCCCGGATGTCGGGGAGGCTGTGGGAACAGAAGCGGATCGTCCGCTACTACCTGCACCGCTGGCCCTCGCAACGGGCGATGAAACGGCTCCGGGCGAAGATCAGGGACCGCACCGGCCGCAACCGCGCCGGGACGGATATCCGCGACGTGATCGCGGACCTCAACCCCGTCCTGCGCGGCTGGGGCAGCTACTTCCGCACCGGGAACGCCGCCGGCAAGTTCCGCCAGGCTGACCGGTACGTCGTGCAGCGCCTCCGCGGCCTGATGGTCAAGAAGCGGGGCCGCAATCTGCACGCGGGCCAGTCACAAGCATGGACGGAAGAATGGTTCAACGGGCACGGCCTGCACCGGCTGCGCGGCACCATCCGCTATCCGAAGGCAGCGTAACCATGCCCAGAAGATCACCGGTAAGCCGTATGCGGGAAAACCGCACGTACGGATTGAAAGGGGGATGGGGAAACCGGACCGCACAGCGGCACCGGCGCCCCTGACTACCAATGGCCGACTCGAGGGGGCGCCCGACCTGGCTTGGAGTGCTCGGCGCGCTCCGGGCGGCAGGCGTCGCTCTCTGGCAGGTCTAGTTCGATGATTGGGCTACCGATTGACCGTCCAGGGCGGAACCTTGACCCTGGATCTCGGGTTGTCCCGCAGCAAAGCACGCCGGCGACCCCACTACTCTCGGCGCAACCAGCCAGACCTTCGACGCGGCCAGCGAGCTTGCCACGGCCACCAAGAGCAGCACCACCACCACGTACGGCTACAACCCCCCGCTGCGACCGCACCACCGCCGCCACGGGCAGCAATACCACTAGCTACGGCTGCAACCAGGCCGACGAGCTGACCAGCTGCACCCCGCCCGCCGGCACCGCCACCAGCTACACCTACAACGGCGACGGCCTGCGCGCGACCAAAACCACCGGCAGCGCCACCGCCACCTACGCCTGGGACGTCAACGGCGCCATCCCGACGGCTCCAGCAACTCCGCAGCGAGCGCGATCCTGCCTGGGCGGCAGCCCTGGATACGAACCCGCGAGCTTACATGCGCCAGGGACTCCGTTACCTTTGCCAGGCAACAAGATAGAGATCCACATCAGCCAGGTTCACGTCCACGGGAGTGGTGTATGGGGTGCTGATCGGCTGTGACTGTTTCGTCCTCGGCGGGCGTGTCGGCGTGACGTAAGGCGGCCACCTCGTGATCCTTCGAAGTGCTTAGTCCGACGAAGGGGAGAACGAGATGGCCGTGGGTGACATTGTGCCGGTTCCTGGCACGCGTTTCGAGGACACGCTGGAATCGGCGAGTCCTGATCTGCTGCGGGAGATGATCCGGGGCTTCGCGCAGAAGATGATGGACGCCGAGGTCGAGCAGTTGTGCGGGGCCGGGTACGGGGAGGTCAGCCCGGACCGGGTGAACTCCCGCAACGGGTACCGGCGGCGGGACTGGGATACCCGGGCCGGGACGATCGAGGTGGCGGTCCCGAAGCTGCGCCAGGGCACCTATTACCCGGAGTGGCTGCTGGAGCGCCGCCGCCGGGCCGAGCGGGCGCTGGCCACCGTGGTGGCGACCAGTTACCTGCTGGGCGTCTCGACGCGGCGGGTGGAGAAGCTGGCGGAGTCCCTCGGGGTGACGAAGCTGTCCAAGTCGCAGGTCAGCGTGATGGCGGCGGAGCTGGATGAGATGGTCGCGCAGTTCCGGTCCCGGCCGCTGGACGCCGGCCCGTACGCGTTCGTGTGGATCGACGCGCTGACCCAGAAGGTCCGCGAGGGCGGCCGGACGGTGAACGTGCACGCCCTGATCGCGACCGGCGTCAACGCCGACGGGAAGCGGGAGATCCTCGGCCTGGACGTCGCTTCCTCCGAGGACGGCGCGGGGTGGCTGGCGTTCCTGCGCGGCCTGGCCGCCCGCGGCCTGTCCGGGGTGCAGCTGGTCACCTCCGACTGCCACCACGGGCTGCGCGACGCGATCGCCTCGGTGCTGCCCGGCGCGGCATGGCAGCGGTGCCGTGCGCACTACTCCCGGAACCTGGCCACCAGGGTGCCCAAGTCCGCCCAGCCCTGGGTATCGACCCTGGTCCGCACCATCTTCGAGCAGCCCGACGCCGCCTCGGTCCGCGCCCAGCAGCACCAGGTCGTCACCGCGCTGGAGGCGAAGTTCCCGGCCGCCGCCGCGCACCTGGACGACGCACGCGAGGACATCCTGGCGTTCACCGCGTTCCCCCGCGAGATCTGGCGTCAGGTGTGGTCCAACAATCCGCAGGAGCGCCTCAATAAGGAAATACGGAGGCGGACCGACGTCGTCGGGATCTTCCCGTCCCGCGATGCGATCATCCGCCTTGTCGGTGCCGTACTTGCCGAGCAGAACGACGAATGGATCGAGGCACGCCGTTATATGGGACCCGAAATCCTCGCCGCGAGCCAGAAGGCACCGCAAAAGGCCGACGGCAGCGAGGAAACTAGCGTGACTATTGATGCTATTGGTGCTTAGATAGAAATAGATCTCGAGGTGGCCATCTCATACACCACCTCCATGGACGTGGCCTCAGCCAGGCGCCTACTGCCCAGCGGCGGTCGACCGAATTACCTCTCGTGCCGCCTAGATAGCCCGCCACCGGCGGTTACCCGGCTATGACCCTATGAGGGATGCGGGTCACCTTCGCGATGTACGGAGCATTCACTCGCACGCGCGATGCGCTCGCGCTGCCTCACTGCCTACGGTGCGACTATGACCTGGCGAACGCATCTCCTCGGTGGGGCCGCGGCCTTCTCCCTGGTCGCGACCATGACGCTGGCCGCGGCCTGTTCATCAAGCGTCAGCCCGCCGCAGGCAACTGCGGGCAGGGCCGCCGGGGCCGCGGTCGGGGCAGCACACTGCAGCGATGCGGCCACTTGCTACTCGCCCCAGCAGCTCGAGGTTGCCTACGGCGTGAAGCCGCTACTGCTGCGCGGGATCGACGGCCGTGGCGAGACGGTGGTGCTGCCCGAGCTGGCCGAGTCGCATCTGGACCCGCCCGTGGTCAGTGACCTGCGTCAGGACATGGCGGGCTTCGATGACCTGTTCCACCTTCGGGCTGCGCGGATGCGGGTCGTGTCCACCCTCGCCGGCGCCAGGTATCCCTGGCTTGCCTTCGGGGAGGAAGTGCTGGACGTGGAGCTAGTGCACGCACTCGCCCCGGCCGCCACCCTCGTCATCCTCCTGCTGCCGTCAACATCCCTGGACAATACTCCGGACGCGGTCGCCGCTGCCGTCGCCGAGCTCCGGCTGGGCCCTGCCCTCGGTGCCGTCATGTCGATCAGCGCCGCGGGACAGATCGGCGGCGAACAGTGCGTAAGCCACGCTCAGGCCCGCGGCGTCAACGCGGCGCTCCAGGCGGCGGTCGACCGCGGCATGACGGTAGTCGCCGCGTCAGGCGATATAGGAGCGGCGGCTTATCAGTGCGATCTCTACGCGGCGCTGACCGGCACCGCGCCTGCTGCCCCAGCCAAGGGGGTCCTCCTGCTGCCCTCCGATCCGCTCGTCCTCAGCGCCGGGGGCACTAGCCTGACGGCCAGCCGTGCCACCGGCGCCTGGGTCGGCGAGACGGCGTGGGGCCTGGCATCCGGAAACCCCGGAGACGAGGGCGGGTCGTTCCAGGCCTCCGGTGGCGGGTTCAGCCAGTTGTTCATGCGGCCCGGCTACCAGGCCGGCGTGCCCGGCATTCGCGCTACCCGAGGGGTTCCCGATGTGTCCGCCGATGCCAGCGACCGCACGGGCGTGGCGGTCGTCTTCAGCAACGGAACCCAGGACACGGTCCAGAGCCACGGCGGGACGAGCGCCAGCGCTCCGATCTGGGCAGCGCTGATCGCGCTGGCCGACCAGTACGCGAAGCGCCACCTGGGCTTCATTAACCCGGCCATATACCAGATCGCCCGCAGTCCCCGCTACCACCAGGCCTTCCACGACATCACCGCGGGAACCAACACGGTGCAGTTCCCCCCTACCACGATCACCGGCTACCAGGCCGCACCCGGCTGGGATCCCGTCACCGGCTGGGGCAGCCCCAACGCCCAGGTCCTCATCCCCCTGCTCGCCCGCTACTCCAGACCTTGAACGGCCGGACCACGGTGACCGCCGTCAGCAGCCGTGCTGCTCCCCACCACGAAAACGCCCGCGCGCGGGCCAGGCCCGCTTCAACCTAAGGTCAGCGAGCCGACCAGATCGATCCAAACGAGCCAGCCGCGTCCGACGCCGCGCGCCGCCCAGGACGGCTCCGCGAGCACCGTGATGGCGCTCGACGGAAGCGCTCGAAGGCGCCCGACCGAAATAGTCATGCGCCCTCGGCATTATGGACGATGATCCGCTACAACAGTGCCTTGCACACCAACGCCGGCTGGGACGCCCTCCTCACCGGGGACATTCCCGCTGCCTGGGCGCACCTGGAAGCCGCCGCGGAAGCCGACCAGCGGATCGGGCTGGAAGAAGCCAGCCGGATGGGGAATATGGGCCTGGTGCTGCGCGCGGAGGGGGACACCGACGGCGCGCGGTCCATGCTCGAGGCGGCGCTGCGGATGAGCCGCCGGACCGGCGACTAAAGGGACATGGCCGGCGCCTGCCTCGGCCTGGCCTACCTGGCCGGCGACCTGAGCGACTGGCCCCTGGCCGGCCGGATCCACGGAGTCGCGCAGGCATTTCTTGACCGGGCGGGCATCCCGTGGGACGAGGACGACGCGGACTACCGCCAGGACAGCCTCGACCAGGCCCGCGCGCACCTGGGGAATGAGCAGCTCGAGCAGACCCGCGCCCAGGAACGGGCGCTCAGCCTCGACCAGGCCCTCGACCTGGCGCTCCACGGCGCGGACCCAGAATCAAAAGGCTCTGTGCATCTCCAAAAGCCGCCACGCGTGGCAGATGATGCGCGCTGATGGCGGCCATCAGGGAATTCCGGCGTCGGCAACCCTCGCACGAGCAAGCCCTCGGCGATGCCGATCACGCCCGATACGCGCGAAAGTCCAGCCGTTGGAGCCATCATGACTGGTCAGCACGGGTTCGCGCGGTTCACTGAAAAGCAGACGCTCGGCGGAATCAGATGCGAACTAACGCGCCGGGGCTCGCGCGTGACCGCACGGCCGGCGCTTCTAGCCGAGGCCCGCCAGCGATGTCATTCGCTGGACCGCTTCGGCGCGTGTGGCGTAGCTGCCGAGGAGCCTGACATCGCGAGCGATGGCTTCGAGCGTCGAGTCGTGGAAAGTGAGCACATAGTGGCGCGCGTTCTCGAACGGCACTTCTGGCGCATGCTCGTGAACCGCCTCGATCGCCCGCAACTCGATGAGCCAGGCGGAGTTGTCCACTTCATGCAGCTCGTAATGGGCCAGGCCAGTGTCGTAAAGCCGATGGCCATGAAGTACCTCGTCAGTGGGAAACCCGAACTTGACTGCAGTGCATCCGACCAGTTCCGCGACAGTCACTGCGTCACTATCCGCCTGCTCGGCATCCTCGCCTCGGGCGTAGAACCCGATCAGCGTCCGTTGCTCCGACCAGATAAGGAACGGCTGCGGCGCGCCAGCAGACCAAGCCAGCCCGGGGACATCGAACTGGATCGCGCGTTCCTCCACGCGACCAGCGTCCCACCGCACCGACCACGCAGGCATGCCGCACTCAAGCGATGCGCCGATTCGTCAGGCCCGTCGCCCGATAACGTGGGGAGATGGCATCCATCGACAAGATACAGGCGTTCCTGGCTGAGCCACGTAATGTCGTCGTCTCCGGGATCCGCCGCGACGGGCGCCCGCATCTGAGCCCGAACTGGTTCTACTGGGACGGGCATCGGTTCTACGTCTCGACCACGCGGGATCGGGTGAAGTACGCGATCTTCAGCCGGGACCGGCGGGCGCAGCTGCTGATCGACGATTCCACCGGTTTCCGCGCTGTGCTGGTCCCGGCCACAGTCGAGATCCGCGAGGATCTCGAGGCGGAGCTACCGCGGTTCCGTGCCATCAGGGAAAAGCACGGGATGGCCGTTCCGAATGACGAGGAGCATCTGCAGGCGCTCGCCAAGGAGTTGCGGGTCCTGCTGGCGATCACGCCGGACGGGCTGCCCTCGAGCTGGACAAGCTGGGGCCTGGACTGACCGCCGAACCTTGGCGGCGAGCACGGGCGCGGGCCAGGCGTTGCTGGATGCCGTCCTCGACTCCGCGGAGTCGGTGGCACTTTGGGTCGCTGATCCCAATCCCCGCGCAGGCCTTCTACCCGCAAGTATGGCTTCGTTCCCGGCGGAGCAGCCCAGGTCGAGGACGGTGTGCGCGAGATCCGCATGTTCGGCGACGTGCAGCACGTTGGCACAGGCCTGCGCTGATGGTCCCGGCATTTTTTGGACAGCACTTCGGGTAGCCCGGCTATGCCGATTCAGTCGTCTGGGCCTGGTGCGCGACGGACGGTTTGATGCAGCCGGGATCACTGCATGGGCGAGATCAGGAGCTATGCGGGTACCTTCCGATGACTAAAGTCTTGCAACTGGGGCTCACGATCTAAGAGGCAGGCTGCCATCAGATGATCTGTGACTCCTTGACTGTAATCAAGGGGTCATGCCGAAGGGGAGTGGCTTCCCTGTTTGGCTCCCTAGTAGGGCAGCAGCACTTAGTGATGTCGGCTGTCGGGCTGTCGCGGTGCTGGTTTTAGCCGGCTAGTGCCGATACTGCCTGGATGGCGTCGACCAGGCCGGCGAGGCATCCGGCGGCGGTGAGGGTCGCGGTGGTGATGGCTTGCTCGCTGGCTGCGACGAGGTTGTCGGGTAGCTGGTCACGGTGCTCGCCGGGCTGGACGACGGCGGCGAGCTCGCCGGCGAACATGAGCACGGGCAGGCCGATCTCGGGCGCGCCGAGCTCGCCGCCGGGGTCGGTGGTCATGGCACGGGCGGCGGCGCTGGTCAGCGCGATCAGGCAGGCGGCGTGCTGGGCGACCATGACCGGCCAGGCCGCGCGGTCTTCCCGGTCTATGGCGTCGGCCAGGCTGACCGGCTCGGAGTAGCGTTTCTGCTTGCCGTGCCGCCGCATCCAGCTGGGGGTGCACATGCCGCAGTCGCAGTCCTCCGGCAGGGCCAGGACATGACGGTCGGGCTGGGCGATGGCCTTGGGAGCGGTGGTCATGCCGGGATCGTCGCGCCGCAGCGGCCCGCTGGCTAGCCGGCGCGCCGGCTAGCCAGCGCGACCTTCACTGCCGCAGCCGTCGCCGCTGGTAGTGGCAGTGCCGGGCGCGGGCCTGATGCCGGCGCCGCCACGCCGACCAGCGCAGGTGATGGCTGACTGGATGCGCGGGGCGGCAGAGGATCGCGTGCAGGCGGCGGATCTCGTTCACCGTCAGGCGGCATTCCTGCCCGCTGGTGACCGGATTACCGCGATTGTCCGGCCGGGGCGGGGAAAGTTGTCCACAGGCTGGCAGCCCCCTCTCTGGCCCGGTCGCCGTCACCGGGCCTGCTGCCGGAGCCCGCTGCGGGCGGGGGCCTGCCACCGGCGCAGACGGCCAGCCAGGCCGCGGCGCACATCGCCAGGGTGACGTACCTGTACCACGCGATGTGCTTGCGGGCCTGATAGTGGTCCAGCGCGGTCTCGTTCTTGGCCGCCTGGAACGCTTCTTCCACCGCCCACCGGGCACCGGCGGCCATGACCAGAGCGGCCATTGTCGGGTGCCGCGGCGACCAGCACAGGTAATAAGCCCGCTCGCCGCTGGTGAGCGAGCGGCGGACCAGCAGCTGGCGGCCCCGGCCCGCCCGGCACAGCGCCCAGTCATACAGCCGCTCGCCCTTGGACCCCGGCCCGCACGACAGCCGCTGCCAGCCGCGGGCCGGCACCTTCGCGGCGAGCTGATCAGCGCGGATCATGCGGCCGGCGCCAGCGGGTACGCGATGGTCGCAGGCCACCGCGAGCACGTAGCTGACCTTGTTCTTCTCCAGCCAGTCCCGCAACGGCCCGTTGCCGCCGTAGGCCTCGTCCGCGGTGAACCAGGTAAACGGCAGCCCGGCCCGGATCGCCCGTCCGATCATCCTCTGCGCCAGCTGCGGCTTGGTCGCGAACTCGGTATCCTCGCCGATCCCGGCCGCCGCGCGGCGCTGCTCATCCCCCGTCCACGACTTCGGCAGGTACAGCTCCCGGTCAACCAGCACCCGCGTGCCCGCCGCCGGCACCGCATAGGCCAGGAACACCCCGACCTGGCAGTTGGTGATCTTCCCTGCCGTCCCGGTGTACTGGCGCTGCACCCCCGCCGACTGCCGGCCGGACTTCAGGAACCCGGTCTCATCAGCAATCAGCACCCCGCCCGGATCACCCAGCTCAGCCGCGACATAACCCATCAGCCGGTCACGGACCCCATCCCCATCCCAGACCGCGGCACTCAGCAGCCGCTGCATCCCGTCCGGCGTCGCATCACCAGCGAACTCCGCCAGAGTCCAGCCGTTCTTGCGCTCCAGCCCCGAGGCCAGTCCCAGCAGATACGACCAGGCCCGCAGCCGCGGCTCCCGGCGCACGAACGCCGGCGCCAGCACCCGGCCGAACAACTCCTCAAGACAATCCAGCCAGCCGACCGGATCCACATCCCCTACACCGGGCGCGACGGCCGCAGCGCGATCCATCAGCACACTCACACCCAGATGATCACGAAACAGCCCTCACCACGTCACGCCGCCACGCCGATACCGAAGTGCTGCTGCCCTACTAGGCTGGGCACATACGGTCGAAAAAGTCGATCTACCAGTCGGGACGGCGGGATTTGAACCCGCGGCCTCTTGACCCCCAGTCACCATTTTGCCGATGCCGGGTGCCGCTGACCGTAGCCCCATGAGCCCTTGACCAGCGCTAACGCGGCAAGACGTCGCTCGGGCCCGCTGAGCATCTGCCGCCGTTTGGCTCCCCGTTTGGCTCCCCGTTTTCGCCCTTAAGGATCTCTGACAACGGCCTGCGAATCGTCAGGAACACCTGTTCGAATAGCTCTAGGGAGCCGTGCGCAGGAGGACAAGTAGGAGGCCCACTGCTGGCATTCCGTCGCGCCCAGCCGTGTTGGTCGCAGCAGATGCCGGCGAGCACGTCGGCCGTCGGCGTCGCACGTCCCTCCACGCGGTACGGAGACGGCTGCGCGGTGCAGATGAGCCAGCCGCCGAAATGCCATCCCAGCGGACGGAAGTCTTCGCGGTCGTCCTGGATGAGCGAGACCTACTTCACCACGGGTGCCGCGCGGCCAGGCCGAGAAGGCCGTAGCCGGACACGGTTCCAGGCTAGAAGCCCTCGCATTCCCGCGGCTATGCGACTGTGTGGCACGACTGCAGGAAACTCACGGAGTCGGATGGACCAGTCCGCGTTCCCGTTAGAGCTAAGACGCCCGGCGATCATGGCGGGTCAAGGGCGTCTGCGCGAGAGAACTGGCGGGTCAGATGCGCGAATCTGATGAAAGCAGCGCAGGGCGCAATCGCGAGATAGCAGCTCGGGCAAACGACCACACCGCACCCCCGGCCCGCACCTCGGTCGCGCCGCCGCTGACTGACCACACCAAGGGCCGCGTCCCGGTCGCGCCGCCGCTGACTGACCACAGCAAGGGCCGCATCCCGGTCGCGCCGCCGCTGACTGACCACAGCAAGGGCCGCATCCCGGTCGCGCCGCCGCTGACTGACCACAGCAAGGGCCGCATCCCGGTCGTGCCGCCGCTGACCGACCACACCAAGGGCCGCATCCCGGTCGCGCCGCCGCTGACCGACCACACCAAGGGCCGCGTCGCCCAACATTCGCGGGGTCAGGCTGAGCTGTGAATCTTGGGTTCAGGTCACCCAATGCTGCCTTGAGCTTCTCGATCTGCCGGCCCGGCCTGCGAGTGGCCGCGTGGCGGGCGGTCTGGGCTGCGCTGCCGAACAACCTGGTGATGGCCGCCAAGTTCGCGCACCTGACCACCCGCGAGGACAACCGGCTCGCCCGCCAGCAAGCCCGCACCGCCTGTGCCGCAGCGCAGCTGCGCTGGATCCACGTCGTCATCACCCGGCAGGTCCGCTGGGATCCGGCCATCGCGGCCGGACAAACATCACTGCAGAAGGCCGCGTGAGCACCGTGCAATGACCACTGCCGCCCGCTGCGGCAGCCGCAAGACCGGGGCGGGGCGAGCCTGCACGTTCCTCGAGGAACCCACCTCGCGCATGAGCATGGGCAGCCCCGCCCGTCTCCTCATCGAGCTCTATTCATGCTGTCGGGAAGAACCCGGTTGAAAGTTCGGCAGAGCACGAGGAGATGCCAATTCCCCAATAAGCCAGGTGTAACAAGCCGACCCTTATTGCCAACCCAATTGCTAGGATTTACCATTGTTACTACATATTTTTGTAATTCCCAGACTAGACAAGTACCTCCTGTTTGCAGCCAAGCTGGTGGTGAACACGGCTCAAGGCTCGAAGGGAAGCAAGAAATGACCAGTTTCGACATGGTGTGGCATCGGATCGTGGCTCTGCAGGGAGAGACGTTCCACCAGAAGAGAGGGCAGCCTTTCCGCTATGCAATATCCGGCAACAGTGTGGTGCCCAGTACGACCAACCGCCAACTGCCGCGCTCACACTTTGCTCGCGCGTATGAGCGGTCACCGATCGATGGTCCAGGGCAACTTCAGGATCTACAAGGGCCCTCCTACCTGTATGCGATCCTCACCGACGCGCGCATCGCCGACGCAGCTGGCCTGCCAGGAAGATTTCAGCCATGACTGCGCGTGACGAGATCCTCGCCCCCTTCGTATGAACCAGGTGCGACGGGAACTCCCGGCCGATGTCGGCGCCTGCTACCTCGGCTTAGGCGGCTACCTGCTCGTCCAGGATGCCCAGGCACTCCGGCGCGGCCGCGCCGGCTGGCCGGGTATGACTGTCACGCACCGTGCTGCCCAAGACAGGAACCCGCAACGGCGCTGCTGGCCGTCCGGATGGTCCGGGTGGCCCAGGCGCCGCTGAGCCGCGCGACGCGGTGTGCCGGCCAGCAGCGCGATCGTGCGAGCAGTCAGGGTACTTGTCGCGATCTGACAGGCTGGGTCCGCAGGCACCTTTGCCACCCGCGGTGGTGGTCATCGCGGCGCCAGGCAGTATAGGTGGCGGCTGTGGTGGTGATCTGCGTCGGTGGGCGCCCAGCCGATGTCGCGGAGTTGGATCGGCGAGGCTGCGAGCTGGCGCTCCAACTCGGACCGGGTGTAACCCGCGACTTCCTCGGAGCAGTCAAGCGCTGCCGCCAGCATGGGGATGGTGAAGCCCTCGCCAGCGTGCGCCAGGGCGTACGCGGCGGCCCGCGTAACGCGGGACTGGGTCGAAACTCCGCCGGACGCCACCAACCCAGCTCCAGGAGGCAACGGCTGCCTCGAAGCCTATGGTATTGGCTGCGGACCATTCGGTACCGCCCCCGGCGGGGAGGATCCGTTCGGAGATGACGACCCGATCATCGACCTGCTATACAACTGCCCTGAGAACCCACCAGGGACTCTCATCGAGGCACTGTGAGGAGATCATGCCAGGCGCAAGCGACGAAGAGATGCTCGCCGCTCTCAAAGACAGCGTGGAGATGCTCGCCGCACCGGCTGAAACCCAGGTGGCTTGGCTACATGCGAAAGGCTTTCCCGTAGATGAACTAGCGCTACAGCTCGACGATGAAGTGCCTGGCTGGCTAGCGCTCCTTCGTCGAGCCGGCCTGCTCACGGAGCACGCCCAGAATGCGATCACTGCGCTTCATGATGAGCTTGGAGTATTCAGCGGACCTCCCGACTCCCCTAACGCCGCGCACTGGACGGAGAATGCGCTTCATCAAAGCAAGCAGTGGCAACGAGTCCGCCAGTTGGCCCAGGACGCGCTGACCGAAATGAGCCAATAGTTGTAACGCGTATTCAAGCCCGAACTTCCCAAACGAAGGCGGCCGCTGCGGCGCGATCACGCGCCTTCTGACGGCTCGCGGCCGCGACAACAAGATCCGGCCGCGGCGAGCCGTGCTGTTCGGCCATGATCTCGCCGTCACCACCGGCTCGGCGGCTGGCGGAGGTCCAGGTCGTCGTCATCCGCGCACCTGAAGGAGGCGGCTGAGCGAGCAACTCCAGCATCGGGCCGAGCTTGCGGCCTTCCTGCGAGCGGTGCCGGAATGACCTAGCCGGGCTGACGACATAGCGGTTACGCCGACCTTGCCGGTGCCGGGTCAGGTAGCCCGACTCTTCAAGGTCCGCCAGGATCGAGGAATGGTATGGGGGGATCGTAGGGCGGGCTGCTTCTCCATAGGCTAATCAGGAGGGGACTTGGGGCCAGCTGGCTGCAAATCGGTCGAGTACTGGCCAGAGGTGGTCGTTGCGTCCCCATTGCGGGTCGATGAGCGTGATCTGCCAGGCGCGGATGAGTGCGTCAACGGCGTCGGGATGGCAGCTGCCCGCGTGGTCGTCACGGAGACTCTGGCAACTCCGGGCTCCGCCGTCCCATGTGTTCTCGCGGTCGTACTCGCGGGTGATGCAGTACATCGGGCCGCCGTCATCTTCGGCGGCGCGGGCTGCGGAGATGATCAGGTCGGCTCCCGCGGCCGAGGTCATTAGCCGGGTGAATGTCTCGTCGTCGGCGAAGCCCGAGACGGCGGCGCGCTGTTCCCGGCCGTCAGCTGGGAGCTCGGCGGCCTGCCAATGCCGGGTGACAAAGTCGGCCCGGTTGACAGCGGCCAGCAGCGATATCAGGTCATTGGTCTCGGGGTCCGGTGGCCCGCGGTGGCTGGGTGTCTGGGCCAGCTTTCCTTCGAGAAACTGGGCGGTGAGCTCGCCGAGGTCGGTGAGCGTGCGGGCGCTTCGCCACCGGGCGTCTTCTCCGGCCGGCTTCCGCGCCGGGCCACCCGGCTCGGCTTCCGGGGGCCCCCCGTATCTCACGTCGTACTCGACGCGAGCTCCGTCCGGCAGAACGTCATACAGTTCGCCAAGCCGGGCGGCCCGGTCGGGCGTGAGGTCGTCGAAGAGCTGCGCCCAGGTTGGTGACGACTCCCACTGCCGCGCGACAAGTACATGCCAAACCTCTGCCCGCCGGTCCCTATGGGCATCGTCGGCAAGCATCGCGGACGCGAACAGTTCCTCCGCGCGCCTGCGCTCGATCGGCGTGATGGGCGCTTGGTGATGCTCAAGGGGCGTCGAGCTTCGCCGGGTCCATCGACAACAGCGCGTCGTACACGGCCTGGATGACCTCGGGTCGAGGATCGGGCGGCGGGTCCGCTATCGGAAAGTCACGTTCCGTCATGGCCGCTTCTCCTCTTGAAGGATCATGCCGGTGAAGCTTCGGCGTGATAGATGTTTCCTCGACCTGAGGCCTGCGGTCCGGGAGGCACAGGCGGGCCGGTGCCGTATCTGCGGGAGGTTACGGCCGTCGCCGGAAGTCTCACCGGGGCGCGGCCAGAAGCGCGGCAGGCCACCCCTGAACTATACCGTTTTAAAAAAGACATGCCCATATAGCTCCGCTGGTCAGAGCGCTGCTCTCGCAAAGCGAGGCCACCCGTTCGATCGGGTCAGGGGCTCGCCAGTCCTCGTAGCCCAACGGCAGGAAGGGCGACGTTGAGGACGTCGGCAGTGGCGGTTCGAATCCGCCCGAGGACACGGGAAGTGCCCCGGCGAATCGGTCGCCTGTTGCTCGGCGCAAGGAGCTACCCCGCTCGGCGGGGCAAGCCACAGGCAAGCACGGCGGGGTTGACCGGCCCGCCCACCCGTACCTCTGCCGGGTCTGGTTCCAGCTCCAGGCAGCGGGCTACCAGGCGGTCCACCCCAGCCGGGCCGTGCCGGATGCGGAACTGATCAATCACTCCCTCGCCGGGTCGGCCGAGCGCCACGTCGTGGAACGACTCGGCCCAGTCAATGCCCACGCCAAGCACGCCAGCTCCTCTCGCCGCTGCCAGTCAGGGACGATGGAGGCGCTGCGCCATGCTGATGGACCAGTCCTCGCGGGACAACACCCTCGCGGGCGTCCGGCCTCCGCCGGGGACGCCGTCTCATTTCAGTCCTCACAGGACAAGCGAGCCAAGCGTTCCCCGGAGGCTCCCGATGAAGAACGAAGGTAGTGCCATCAGCGGGAAGATATCCCCCTGAACGCCGAGGACATGTACTGGCGGCTCCTGCTCCTCGATGACGGCCGCACCTGATCCGAAGAAATAGACGCCGGCATCCGGCCTGCCGATCGTACGCACGAGCAGACGCTGACCGCCCTGACCGCCCTGGCCGGCCAGGAATTCGCTTCGCTTCGGGACTGGTAAGAGCACTGGACCGACGACGGAGACGTCGTCTTGTCATTCTGGTTGCGTCGCCGCGAGCACCAGATCATGCTCCCGAACCCAGGCCCTTACCTCAGCCCGGCGCTGGTCACTGGCCTCAACTCTCTGATCCCGGAAGACCACGCGCGGTTCTGGTTCCACGACTGCGGGGCCTCGCTAGGTGTCGTCAGTCGTGCCACCACCAGGGAACGGGACACGCTGCAGCGACTCACAGGGCTGCGGCTGGACGCTGATCCACCAGACTGGTGGACCGCCATAGCCACGCTGCCCGTCCAGCCACCGGGCCCACCGCGCTAAGCCGGGGCATCTACCCGACCGCGCTGGCTGCCACCCGGTGACTCTCGGCCAGGGTCAGCCGAAGGGCGAGATCAGGCATGTCGACGTGTACCGCGTGGCGGAATGTGCTCTCGGGCATCACTAGCGCTAGGCGCCGTCGCCACGAGACGGCGATACGCCCGGCGCCGTAACCCGCGCCCGAGGGGTCATGGCGTTTTGGCAATCTCTGCTGTGAGCTGGCCGACCGGGGCGAGCAGATGCCCGGTGTTGGTGCACCGCCACCACGGTACCTTTTTGACGATCTCGACGGGGTCCTCGCCGTCCCAGATACAGGCCGGATGACCGCCGTGGACGGCGCACACCGGCCACTCGATCTCGGGTATCTCCTTAAGCACTCCGGACACCGAGTCGGCCGCACTGGCCAGCAGCGACGGACCGTCCTCTCCTCGGGCCATGCCCGCGCCTCCGCTCCAGTACGAGCCGCCGGGCAACGCCGCGAACACGATGGCGGGCCAGCCCTCGCTGATGTGTGCGCGCATCTGGTACTGGCCGTAGCCGGTGGCGTCCAGGTCGTGCTGCACGATATCCAGGGCCTGCTGGCAGCGGGCGGTGAACTCCTCGTTGGCCGGGGCAGGGTCGAAGCCGATGGACCGCAGCACCTCGGGCATCAGCTCCATCGCCTCCAAAGTGACGCGGTACCGGTGCAGGGGCCGCCGGGCTTCTGCGGGAAGCGGCTGGCCGAGCCCCGGTGGCTGATTCCAGTTGCCATCGCGGCGAGCGGACTTGCGCCGATCTGCTGGGCGGCGAGCCGGCGTTTCTCCGGTGTGAAGCTGCGCGAGCCGGCGCAGCGGCGCCGAATCGAACCCGGCCGCAAGCCATTTCGCGGCCAGCACCGGCCATTGATCCGCGGGAAGGTGATCCAGCCCGCCGGCGGCAGCCTGGGCCGGGCGCGGCCACCAGTCACCAAGCCCATGCTTGTCGATGCTCATCGACGCAAGCCCCGGAACACAGCCAGATGTTAACGGACTCGTTTCGGGTTGAAGCCGATGGCACAGCTAACGAGCCAGCCCGGCCGTCCGTAGCTTCCCCAGCTCCAGATCGTGCGGCGGGCGAGTATCGAGCCGGGGTCATCATGATCGGCGGCGAGCGCATCCAGGTCGGTCTCCCGCATGCCGGCAAGACCGCCGGGATCACCATCGAGCCTGACACCTACCGGGTGAGCGTCGACGACAGCACCGCCATCACCGCCGCCCGGACCAGCAGCCGTGATATCCGGCGGCACAAAGCCTCCCTCTACGCAGCCAGGCACCAGCCAGGATGAACCCATGACCCACGGCTACGACCGCGATGCACAGATCCTGGCTGAGATCGGCCGCTGCCTCACCCAGGCCGCCCTGCCGAAAGTCGAAGTGCGGCTGCCAGGACACCTTGCCCGGCTGGCCATCGCTGCATGGGAGCGCGAGGACAGCAGCACACCAGAACCGCCGGAATCAGAACACCAGCGCAGTCTGCGTCACCACGCTGGCACGCTCGCTCTTATCGGGCTTGCCCTCGCCCAGCACGGGCGACGGGAAGGCGACCAGGTAGTCGTGGAACTCGACCCAGCCTTCATCGGTATGGCGATCGCCGCTGCGGACCAACAGCCAGCAGCCTCCGATAGCGCCAGGCTGGACGGCAGAAACGAACGCTAGGGGCGCGTCGCGCATCAAGCGACGCCAATCTGTCGCACGTCAAGTGGAGCTAGGCAATTCTGTGGGGCACAACAGCTCTCGGCTGCCTGAATCGTGGCGCTGGTGGAACCTACGCTCGAGTTGCGGATGCCGAGCATGACTTCTGCGTCGGCTGAGCATTCGGCGAGGGTCCTGACAATCAGCGGCGGCGTGTCACAGTCACTTGAGTATGGAGGACGATACTTCTGTCTATTCGACTGCATCGGCTGTGCACGTTGTCGCCCCTAGCCGGGCTGATCGTCCGCTTGCCAGTCGTCAGTGTCGGCGCACGCATGAACGCGCTGTTATGCCGCGTTTGGCTTAGGTTCCCCAGCCGGTGAGCCAGATCCCCATGCCGATATTGGGATCCATCATCTGCTCGTCGATGGTGGGCTTGTCGATGGCGTCTGGCTCGCCGAAGTCGGGTCGGCTGGCAGGTTGCTGGTGCCAGCCGGGCAAGCCCGCGAACGCGGTGACCCAGGCGTGCGCGAACCTGACCAGGGACAGTCGGTCGCGGTCAACCATGCCGAAGTGCAGCGCGTAGGGCAGCAGGGGACCTTCGAGAGCAGCCTGGCCCTGGTCGGTGGCAAGCGTGCGCAGATCGCGTTGGAAGCGCCGGATCCGGCACCTGGTGCGCTGGTCAGCGTGGCGCAGGCGGCACCAGCATACCGCCCAGGCATGCCACTATCAGCGGCAAGCCGGCCAGGACCCGTGAGGCGCTGCCCGCTGCCGGGAGCACTAGAAAGAGCCGTCGGGATAGGTGGTGACGACCACGCCCAAGTCTCCGCCCGGCTCGTAATCCAAGTGCTGGAATCCGCTGGCCGGCTGCGTCAGCGGATCCAGCAGGCGCGCCCGGGTCTCCCACTGATCGCGGTCACCATCGAAGACCAGCCGACCGGGTGCCGGCGCATGCAGGCCGCCGCGAGGCCCCTGCCGGAACTCAATCGAGGACAGGCCGGCCAGTTCCAGGCCCTCCACCACGACGGCCAGGTCGCCGCCCGCGAGCCGATCGAACGCATCGCGCAGCACCGCCATATCTCCGGGGCCGCCAGCAAACCGGACCACCGGCTCGCCACGCAGCCCAGCCAGGCAATCGACCTTGATACGACCATGCGCCACGTAACCCATGATCCCGCATCGCAATCACGCGCCAGTACATCAAGATCACGATCTACGGCTGGAGTACTAGTGCACGCACAAACTAGCTACAGCTAGTTGTTCATTCGGTGGCTGTCGTTGGCCGCCTTATCGAGCTTCCGATTACCTCGCCAGCCAGCCAGACCCACTAGCGCACCGTAGGCCCCGCAGTAGGGCTCGATCTCGTGGCAAACCTCAACGGAAGCATTCACGGCATCCGGCGCCGTACCGGTGAGGATGGTCCCATCCGCAAGCAGCATCGCTGCGGCACCGTTGTCCCCGTCAGCGGGAAAGCGCGAGTCGATCAAGTCCTTGCACGAGGCCACGGTCGCAGCCAGGGCTCTTTCATCCACACGGCTACGGTAGCCGTGCGCGACTCTGCCGCTGCGGGCGCGGTTCCGGTGGGCGATCTTGCCGATGACTGCGGAGGAGAGAGCGGGCGACCAGTCGCCTCGATGACGTGTTGGTCGGCCGTCTGACCGCAGGGATCAGCTCGAGTGGCCGTCGTAGGCGACGGATGGCAGCTCCGCAAAGTAGTCGCGAAGTGTGGCGATCTGCCCGTCGCGGAGGCGAAAGATCTGCACGAGCGACATCCTCGTCCGCTGCCCGTCGGGTTCGTCGAACGCGACGTCGATCTCGGCAATGAAAACGTCGGGATCAGGGGTGTCGTGCAGGACGTAGGCGGACCGCTCCAGGTTCATCGTGGCCTGGTAGGTCGGTTGCTGGTGATACACGCCAATTCCGGTCCGGATCGCATCGCGGCCCACCAGGAGCCCGTGCAGCGGATGGCCGTCAGCAACCAGCGGCGCGTCGTAAACGCCATCCTCAGTGAACATCGCGGCGATCGCGTCCGGGTTCCGGGTGATCGCACCGGCATACACGTAACGTTCGAATACTTCTTTATGTGTGAGAGCCACTCTCCAGTCTAGCTAGCGTTGCGGGTCCGACGTCCAAAGCCAGCGCCACCGAATGGACCGCACGCTCATGCCGCGAGCGGCGCGGAGTCCGGCGCGGGCGACTCTGCGCCTGGCCGGGCCTCGCCGCACAGGCCGTTAACCTTGTCGTTGGTCCAGGCACCAGAGTCTCAGGGCCGTTGGAACGGGCGATCGTGCGGACAGGAGGCGAGATTCTCGTGCGGGAAGCCCCGGGCGTGTTCGAGCCGTACGGATGAGTACGGACTCGTGGGCGTTGTTGATGGCCTTCGACAAGGTGCTGACCGAGCCTTCGCGTCTGTGCGGCGTGCTTGAGGTGATGGCGACGGCGGGCTTCCCGATGCAGCGGATAGACGACCGCGAACCGGTCCGGCGTCCGTGCTCTTGCGAAGTCGTTCACAGCCTGCTCACCGAACCGCCGGTCACGCTGGAGATGCCGTGCCGCGGGCTGGTCGCGCGGGGGAACAAGGCGATGGCTTATCTTTTTGCGTGCCGTCCGACGGTGCCTGGCGGCGGGAGCGTGAACGTCGTGGACCTCACGGTCCGGCCGTCCGGGGCCGCCCGGGTGAACGCTCTGGTCGGCATCGCCGAGGTACTGCTAGCAGAAGGGATGCTGGGCCACGCCTGCGTGGACCTCGAGACGGAGCAGCGCCGCCAGCATGTGAAGGGCACTATCAACGACCGGTTGCCGGGCGTCTTCTGGGCCAACGTGTTTTCCGGCCGGTACCTGGACGCCATCGGCACGCCGGCGTTCCAGCGCGCACCCTGGTCACGCGTGCGGACGGTGCCGAACGGCGCGATCGCCTACCTGTACGATGATCCGCTCGACCCGCCGGCCGACCTCGATGAGCGGATCGAGGCGGCCCTGGCTGCGCTCGGCGCGGAGAAGTTCGCCAGCGGTGCGTGGGCGCAACGGCCGATCCTGGGCCAGGGCACGATCCCGGCCGCGAGCCAGGGACACCGCGAACGACACGAGCCGTTCCGCGGATGTGCACCCGGCTGACACTGCCCCGGCTGCATTCGTCGCCCAGATGAGTAGCGACGCCGAGATATGCCTGCGGCTCGCGGTCAAGAGCGGCTTCCAGCTGGACGGCACCGAGGCTTCCCTCCCGATCCTTGAGGAGCTGATAGACAGCCTGACTCCCTGGCCCCTGGCAGGCCCGGAGATCAGAGAGGCAATGGTCCGGGTGATCGGGGCATACTTTGGCCAGGTGCTCGTCAATGCGGGCCGCGGGCACTGGGTTTATGACGAGCACTACAAGACACCCGGCGTCGAATTCGACGGCGGAAGGCGCGTCTTCCCGCACGCGCGGGTAGCAAAAAGATGGGAGGAGGGCTCCGCCCGGAGCCTTGTAACACTGTTCGAGTTCGCAACCGCGCGACCGGATCACCCTTGATTCAGCGCGACGCTGATCCCTCCGGCTAACGCGCCGACGCTGACGGGTTGACACAACGCCACTCCGCACATCGATGCTCACGGCAGGCGCAGGGCCAATCGCGTCCTAATATAGGTGTTCCGTGGCGCCTCAGGCCCTGAGCGAGAATTGGGCGGGGCGCCCTAGGGCACAGGCACAGAAAGTTGCGCGGTGCGTAGGGTGTAGCGATTGGCCGCGCGGCGCGGACGGTATCTACGCGAACGCTCCGGATGGGTACGCCCAATATGCGCCGAAGTCACTCCATACAGCGATATCGCGCCTGGTCAGCGCTAGCAAGCGTGGTTCACTGAAAAACGGACGGTCGACTCCCCACAACGAGGCGTTGTTAGTTTCCCGGTACACGGCCCGTGGGCTACTGCTGTCTCCGGACACGCCAAAGGGATTCAGACCGCTACTGGCGTACACGGCTGGCGATCGAATATCGACCTATGACTCCTTGACGGCAATCAAGGGGTCATGCCGAACAGCGATTGGCTCCCCGTTTGGCTCCCTAGGCCGCGTACATACAATCGAAAACTTGCCTCTACCAGTCGGGACGGCGGGATTTGAACCCGCGACCCCTTGACCCCCAGTCAAGTGCGCTGCCAAACTGCGCTACGTCCCGGCACTAGCCGCCCAGGTGTGGCACGCCGGGCGTACACACCTTAGCGCAACCTGGGCGCAAGAGTCTCTCGCCGGGCATGCTGCCCGCAGCAGATCAAGATCGAATTGGGAAGCCTCTAGTGGCTGCACGCGTGCACACGACCGCCGCGGGTCAGGCTGCGTCGAGAGTGATCACAGTCGCCCCGACTGTTGATGGATGGGGGACAGGCTGACCGTCCTCAAGCAAACCGCCGATATGCAGCTCAATGGCCTGCCGCATCTCCACCAGGACAGCCTCTGCGGTATCGGCCAGAGCGACACAGCCGGGAAGGTCCGGGCACCACGCACCGTACCCGCCGTCACCAGCCCGTTCGATTACGACCGCATAGCTGGTCATGGTGCCCTCCGCTCCAGGCCCGCCTGCCGCCAGATACTTCGTTCGGTTCCACGTGGCACCTCAGCGCCGAGCTTGCCAGCTATTGTCACTCGGCCGGGCTTAAGCCGGTGCCTGTACTGCCGGTGGCTTCCAGCGATGGTCGCCAAGTACCAGCCGTCGGCCTCGATGATCTTGATCATCTCACGGACTTTGAAGGGCACGATTGGAGATCCCTTCTGCGGCCCGGTCGAGATGCTCGCGGAGTCGCCCCCATTCAGGACGGTAGGCCAGGGATCCGACAGTCACGTCCTGCCAAGATCAACTGGCTGAATCCAACAGGACCGGGCTGGGTAGGCCGAGTACCAAGCCGCCTCAGTCCCGCACCATGCACGCGCTGTTAAGGTGCGAGGCGATGGAAGAGCAGCTCGAATCCCTGATTCCGTACCCCCGCTCCGTCCAGCCCCGGCCGGGCCTCCTGAACTTCGCATCCCCACCACAAGTCACCGCCGGCAACGGCGGCGGCGCGGATCGGTCGGCAGCGGCGGTGCAACGGGTCTTCGCCGCGATCCCGTGGCCCGCCGACTACCCGGGCGCAACCGGAGCGGCCGTCACCGTTCACACCGACGCGGCGCGAGGATCTGAGTCCTTCCGGCTGACCATCGACCCTGACGGCGTGACGATCGTGGCCGGCGATCCGGCGGGCGCGTTCTACGCAGCCCAGACGATCCGCCAGCTACTGCCTGCGGACGCCTGGCGGGCGGCGACGGTCCGCGCGCAAGCCCAGGACCCGTGGAACCTCCCCGCCGCCGTCATCGAGGACGCGCCCGCGCTGTCCTGGCGCGGCGCGCACATCGACGTCGCCCGCCACTTCGTCACCAAGCGCGAGCTGCTGGCCCTGATCGACGCGCTGGCCGCGCTCCGGGTGAACCGGCTGCACCTGCACCTGACCGACGACCAGGGCTGGCGGGTGGAGAGCCGTCTGTACCCCGCCCTGCACGAGATCGGCTCGCACCGCCCGCGCACGCGCATCAGCCTGAACTCCGAGCAGCCGCCGGTCTATGAGGAGATCCCGCACGGTGGCTATTACACCCTGGCCGACGTCGCCGAGCTGACCGCGTTCGCGCACGACCGGATGATGACGGTGGTGCCCGAGGTGGACCTGCCCGGCCACTGCGCCGCCTTGCTGGCCGCCCTGCCGGAGCTCGGCGCGGGCGAGCCGCCCGCGGGCGGCTACCAGGTCAGCCCGGACTGGGGCATCCTGCCGTACCTGGTCTCGCCGGTGCCGCAGGCCCGCGCCGTCATGTCCGCCATCCTGGCCGAGATCGTCGACGCCACCGACGCCCGCTACGTGCACATCGGCGGCGACGAGTGCAAGCTCGACCGCTGGCGGAACGACGCCCAGGTCACCGCGTATCAGCACGAGCGCGGACTGGCGAGCGCGGAGGAACTGCACGCTGCGTTCCTGCGCGATCTCGCCGACACGCTCGCCGCGGACTTCGGCGCGCGCGCGGTGGTCTGGGACGAGGGGTTCACCAGCACCGTCGGCCGCCAGGGGCCGGGGCTGCGCCCGGACACGATCGTGATGGCGTGGCGCGGGCTGCCGATCGCGCGGGCGGCGGCGCTGGCCGGCCACGATGTCGTCGTCAACCCGGTGGTCCCGACTTACTTCGACTATTACCAGGAACGGGGCGAAGCCGAGCCGGTCGCGATCGGCGGCCCCATCACGATCGAGAACGTGGCGAGCTTCGCGCCCGTGCCGGCCGACTGGCCCGACGGCGCGCGGGTGCGCATACTCGGGACCCAATTCCAGTCCTGGACGGAATACATCCGGGACGGGCGCGCGCTAGAGTACATGATCTTCCCGAGGGCATGCGCGCTGGCCGACGTCGCGTGGGCTGGCGCGCCGTCTGCGTGGCTGGACGCGGGCCCGGCTGGTCAGCCTGCGCTGCGCGACCGGGTCGGTGCGCACCTGGGCAGGCTGGCGGCAGCAGGCCTGGAATACCGGCCGTTGTCCGGTCCGCTGCCCTGGCAGCAGGGCGGCACCGGTCCGCGCCGTCACCGGCCCGGATACCGGGTGCAGGAGGTAGCTGCTCACCTGGATCGGCTGGCCGCGGGGGAGCAGGCCTGACGGGTCGCGCGGCGCGGCCGGCCCGGATGTTGACCAGGCATCAATTGGATGCCTAACGTAAGGACCGACCGGACGGTATGGGGCCAGCCGGCAAGTAACAACCGGAGCGTGCGAGATGGCGGTGCGGCAAAAGGATTCCGCCGGCGGTGCGCGCCCTAACGCCGGCCGGCCGGTGAAGGAACGACTGCTTCGCGTAGCGACCAGGCTTTTCGCCCGGCACGGGTTCGAGGGCACGTCGGTGCAGGACATCGTGGACGCCGCGGGCGTCACCAAGGGCGCCATGTACCACTACTACGGCTCCAAGGATGACCTGCTCTACGAGGTCTACCACCAGCTGCTGACGATGCAGATGAGTCATCTCACCGACATCGCCAAGGGCGAGGGCACGCCCGATGACCGGCTCCGCGACGCCGCCATCGACGTGGTCGAGAGCAGTCTCGCGAACCTCGACGAGCTGATCGTGTTCTTCCGCTCGCTGCACATGCTGCCCGACGACCGGCAGACGCAGGTCCGGGCCGAGCGGCGCGCGTACCACGACATGTTCCGCGGACTAGTGGAGGACGGCATGGCGGCCGGGGTGTTCCGCACCGTGGTGTCCGCCGACGTGATCGTGCACTACTACCTCAGCGCGGTGAACCAGCTCGGCTCGTGGTTCCGTCCGGACGGCGCGCTCACCGCCCGGCAGGTAGCCGAGCAGTACGCGGAGCTGCTGCTCGGCGGTCTGCGGACCTGAGCCGCCGCCTGACGTTCACCAGCAGGCGGGCTTGCGCCCGGCCCACGGCCTGGCCGCCTCCAGCTGCGCGGCCAGCGCGATCAGCGGTCCTTCGCCGGCCGGGCGGCCGACCAGCTGCACGCCGATGGGGACGCCATCGGCGCTCCAGTGCAACGGCAGGCTGATCGCGGGCTGACCGGTGAGGTTGGCCGTCGCGGTGAACGGGGTGAAGCTGCCCTGCCGGCGCAGGTTCGCCATGACGTCGCCTGCTTCGGCGAAGAACTCGACCGGCTGCGGCGGCAGGCCGAGGGTCGGGGTCAGGACCGCGTCGTAGCCGGCCGTGGCGACGACGGCCCGGCGCGCGGCGAGCTGCATCGTGTTCACCGCGGCGCTGTACTCGTGCGAGGAGATCGTCCGGCCGTACTCGCGCCAGGCCCGGGTGACCGGCCGCAGCAGCTCTTCCTGCTCCGGGTCGAGCTCATGGTCGAGCGACTTCACGCCCCAGATGTGGTTGAAGCAATGCGCGACCTCGGCCGGGAAGGGCAGCTCGATGTCCTCGACCTCGTGCCCGAGCGAGGCCAGCAGCGCGGAGACGTCCTCCCACGCGGCCACGCAGGCCGGATCCGGCGTCGTCCCGTTGGCGGTAGCGGCGTAGCGGCCGATCCGCAATCTGCCCGGCTCCCGGCCGGCGTGGCCGAGGAACGTCTCGCCCGGCGCCAGCGGCGCCGCCCAGTACGGATCGCCGGGCATGGGGTGGGCAAGGGCGTCCAGCATCGCCGCCGCGTCCCGCACTGTCCTGGTGATCGGTCCCTGGATCGACAGGCCGGGCGCGTCGGCGGCGACCGGCCCCGAGCTGACCCGGCCGCGGGACGGCTTCAGGCCGACGAGACCGCAGACGCTGGCCGGGATCCGGATCGATCCGCCGCCGTCGCTGCCGTGCGCGAACGGCAGCAGCCCGGCCGCGACCGCGGCGGCCGCGCCGCCACTCGATCCGCCCGCGTTGCAGCGCTGATCCCACGGCGAGCGCGCGGGGCCGGCGATGTCGTTGTCGGTGTAGCAGACCTGGCCGAACTCGGGCGTGTTCGTCTTGCCGAGGCTGATGGTCCCGGCCGCGCGCAGCAGCGTGACCGCGTGCGCGTCGGTATCGGGCACGTGCCGCGCGAACGGCCGCGAGCCCAGCGTGGTCGTGACTGCGGCGGTACTGGTCAGGTCCTTGATGGCGGTCGGCACGCCGTGCAGCGGCGGCAGGTCGGCTACGCCTGACCGGGCCAGTGCGACGGCCGCGCGGGCCTGCTCGAGCGCCTGCTCCGCGGTGACCGTCACGAAGGCGCCAAGGGACGGATCCAGCTTCTCGATCCGGGCGAGGTAGTGCGTGACGAGATCCACCGGGCTGAGGTCGCCGGCCCGGATCGCGGCCGCCTGCTCCAGAGCACTCAAATCGTGCATATCAGCCACATAACTATTATAGCTAAATCGGACTAACCGGTACTAGTATCTGAACACCGTCGGCCGACCCGCGCACCGGCCAGTTCTAGGACGTCAGTACCCGCGGGCGTCGAGGAGAGGGGGCTGGTCCGTGGCCCGGGCCGGCCGGCGGCCCGCGAGCGCGGCCGCATCCCGCCCCTCTCGCCGTCCGGGCACCCTCTGACCTGCACCGCGATCGTGGCTAGCGCTGCTGGCCTGCGGGTATATGTGCGGCGGACACAGCTAGCCGTTGCCGTCAGGCACTTCACGAGACCCGGCGTCGTTAGGCAATGTCGATGGGGACGATCAAGATCAGCGAACGCAGTCGGGGTGCCGCCTGCCGCGAATCGCCTGCCCTGGCGCCAGCGCCGGGCCGCGCGGATCGCCATCCGCACCGGCCAGGCCGCGATTGCCCTGATCATCGTCGGATCCTCAGCCTTCGGCGTGCTCCTGCTGGTCACGCCGTCGGTGGGGAACGCCAGGCAGCTGGCCAAGCGGATGGACGAGATCCATCACGCGCCGTACCCGGGAGCGGTTGTCCCGCCCAGGTTCGCGGCCGCGCTGGAGGCGACCGAGGATCACCGGTTCAACTCCGAGCCCGGCCTCGACCCGCTCGCCGTCGGCCGGTTCCTGCTGGGCCAGGTGACGGGCAAGGGTGACCAGGGCGGCGCCACGCTGTACGCCCAGCTGGCCAAGCAGCTGTACACGCCGGGCGACGCCGGCGTGAAGGCTCAGCTGGAGCAGGCGGCGCTGGCCGTCAAGCTGCGGTTCAGCTACGGCCCGGCCGAGGTGCTCCGGCTCTACGCGGCCGTCGTCTACTTCGGCCACGGCTACTACGGCCTGCAGGACGCCAGCTGCGGGTACTACGGCGTGCAGCCGGACCGGATGTCCTGGCCGCAGGCGGCCCTGCTGGCCGGGCTGGTGTACGCGCCGACCGCCGATGACCCGGTCAGGTCCCCGGCCAGCGCGACGGCCCGGGAGCAGCACGTCATGGGCAGGCTCGTCGCGACCGGCGCGCTGACGCAGGCTCAGGCAGACGCCTACTCTGCGGATCCCGGTGCGTGACCTGCTCGCCGGTCGTGGCGACGGTACCTGCTAGCCGGTCCGAGGCGGCTGCTAGCTCATCCGCTGGGCGGCTGCTGGCCGGCCGCTGCGGGCCGGTCCTACCGGCGGCGGTGGGCGCCGACCGGCCGGGACGGCACGGCCGGGTCAGCGGTGGTCACCGGGTCCAGGTGCTCCTGCTCAGGCGGCCCGGCGGTGCCCGCGTGGTGGTGGTGGTGCGGCTGCGGCTCGGCGAGCTCGCCGAACGTGGAGGCGCCCGGCGCGGTAGACGTGCCCGGCATCGTCCAGACCCACTTGCGGTACGACCAGAACCGGAACAGGGTGCCCAGGCCGGTGCCGACGACGAGCGCCGCGTTGTACCAGAACAGATCCTTCGCGGTCTTGCCGCCGCTCTGGCTGAGTCCGGTCACCTGGACCAGGCCGACGCAGGCGTAGTAGATGAGCAGGCCGATGCCGTTGAGGACGAAGAACATCACGCTGTCGCGCGTGGTGCCCTTGCTCTCGCGGTGCTTGAAGGTCCAGTAGCGGTTGCCCAGGTATGTCACGATCGTCGCGATGACCGTCGCGATCGTGATGGCCTTGAAGTGGCCGATGGAGTGCAGGGCGTTGGCGATGCCGAAGGTGACGACCGTCCCGATGCCGCCGACCACGAGGAACTTGCCGCCCTCGTGGATCAGGTGTCTGAAACGGCTGTACAGCTCGCTGATCATGCTCACGCCTGGACCACGCCTCCCGACCGTCCGCCTGCCATTAGCCGCCTCATTGTGACCATGTGAGACTACCGCCTACCCGATCATTACCTTGCCGCTTGAGCGGGTTCTTAGGTCCTGCCCGGGCAAATTTCAGTTCTGGACTGTCCTGGTTGGCCGGTAGTGTCGCGGGCGTGCCCGCCCCCGACATACTCGTCACCGCAACTGGCCTGACTAAACGCTTTGGCGACTTCACTGCTGTCGCCGGGATCGACTTCGAGCTGCGCCGGGGCGAGGCGTTTGGCTTCCTCGGGCCCAACGGAGCAGGCAAATCCTCCACGATGCGCATGATCGGCTGCGTCTCGCCGCCGACCGGCGGCAAGCTTTCTATTTTCGGCCTGGATCCGGTGACCCAGGGCCCGGCCATCCGGGCCAGGCTCGGCGTGGTGCCCCAGGAGGACACCCTCGATGTCGAGCTTACGGTCCGGGAGAACCTGCTCATCTACGGGCGGTACTTCGGGCTGCCCAGGGACGTGATCGCCGACCGCACGGCCCGGCTCCTGGACTTCGTCCAGCTTACCGACCGGGGCGGTGATCAGGTCGAGCCGCTGTCGGGCGGGATGAAGCGGCGGCTCACGATCGCCAGGTCGCTGATCAACGAGCCGGAGCTGCTGCTCCTGGACGAGCCGACGACCGGCCTTGACCCGCAGGCCAGGCACGTGGTCTGGGACCGGCTGTTCCGGCTCAAGCAGCAGGGCGTGACCCTGATCCTCACGACCCACTACATGGACGAGGCCGAGCAGCTGTGCGACCGGCTGGTGGTGATGGACGGCGGCAAGATCGCCGCTGAGGGCTCACCGCGGGAGCTGATCGACACCTACTCGACCCCGGAGGTGCTGGAGCTGCGGTTCCGCCCGGACGACCACGACCAGGCCGGGCAGAAGGTCGCGGACGTGCCGGCCCAGCGGATGGAGGTGCTGGCCGACCGGATCCTGATGTACGTAGCCGACGGGGACGCGACCCTGGCGGCGGTGCGCGGCCTGGGCCTGGAGCCGCTCACCTCGCTGGTCCGCCGGAGCACGCTGGAGGACGTCTTCCTGCGGCTGACCGGCAGGCGGCTGGAGGACGGATGACGGCCCCGGCTCTCGCCACGCCGGCCGCCGCGCCGGCGGCTGGCCAGCCGCTGGGTGATGGCCTACCGGGCCTTCATGTTCTGGCTGGTCAACTACCGGCGCACCTGGCGCGGCACCATCTACTCCAGCGTCCTCAACCCGCTGCTCTACCTCGGCGCGATGGGGCTGGGCCTCGGCACGCTGGTGGACAAGCACGGCACGGCCAGCCTCGGCGGGGTCAGCTACCTGGCGTTCCTGGCCCCCGGCCTGCTCGCGGCGCAGGCCATGCAGACCGCCATCGGCGAGTCGACCTACCCGGTGCTGGCCTCGGTCAAGTGGCTCAAGACCTACCAGGCGGCGGCCGCTTCGCCGTTGCGGCCCGCCGACCTGTTCCACGGCCACCTGCTGTTCACCACGATGCGGCTGGCGATGAACACCGCGATCTTCATGGTCGCGATGGCGGCGTTCGGGGCGGCCGGGTCGCCGTGGCTCATCGCCGCCCTGCCGGTCGGCGTGCTGACCGGCCTCGCGTTCGCCGCGCCGGTCGAGGCGTACGCGGTGACCAGGGACAAGGACCAGGGCTTCGCCGTGCTGTTCCGGTTCGGGATGATCCCGCTGTTCCTGTTCTCCGGCACGTTCTTCCCGGTGACGCAGCTGCCGGAGTGGATCCGGCCGCTCGCCTACATCACCCCGCTCTGGCACGGGGTCGCGCTGTGCCGCGACCTCAGCCTGGGCACCGCGACGCTGCCGGGCGCACTCGGCCACGTCGCGTACCTGGTCGCGGTCGCGGCTGCGGGCGTCTACGCCGGCGCGCGGACCTACCGGCGGCGGCTCTATGTCTGACCAGCCCGTGGCCGAGCGGCTGCGATCTCGGGTGTTTGAAACACTGTCGCTCCGCATCCTGCCCGCGCCGCTGCTCGCGGCCCGGCGGGGCGCGCTCGGCGGCCGCGGCAGCGCGCACCTCATCGAGCGGCACGCCCGCGCCTACAAGCACATGTGGCTCATGTTCGCGTCCGGCGTCGTGGAGCCGCTGTTCTACCTGCTGTCGATCGGCGTCGGCATCGGCGCGCTGGTGGGCAAGGTGGCCGGCCCCGGCGGCCACCTGATCGGGTTCACCAGCTTCGTGGCCCCGGCGCTGCTGGCGACCTCGTCGATGAACGGGGCCGTGCTCGACTCGACGTTCAATGTCTTCTTCCGGCTGAAGTACGCCAAGCTCTACGACGCGGCGCTGGCCACGCCGATGCGCAGCGGCGACGTCGCGCTCGGCGAGATCGGCTGGGCGCTGATCCGGGGCGGCTTCTACGCGGTCGCGTTCATGCTCGTGATGGCGGCGATGGGGCTGATCCACTCCGCCTGGGCCATCCTCGCGGTGCCGACCGCGCTGCTCATCGGGTTCGCGTTCGCCGCCGCCGGGATGGCGGCCACCACCTATTTCCGCAGCTGGCAGCACTTCGAGTTCGTGATGCTGGCGACGCTGCCGATGTTCTTGTTCTCGACGACCTTCTACCCGCTCGCGGTGTACCCGCGGCCACTCCAGCTGTTCGTCGACGTCACCCCGCTGTACCAGGGCATCGCGCTGCTGCGCGGCATGACCCTCGGCTTCGTGACGCCCGGGCTGCTGTGGCACGTGCGTACCTGGCCGTGATGGGCGTCGCCTGCCTGGCGCTGGCTGGCCGGCGGCTGAGCCGCCTGCTGCTGCGCTGACCAATCGCGCCTGGCGGGCCGGGCGGCGCGGCCGCGCGGTGCCGGTCGCACGGGCGCCAGATCGCACCGCGGCCGGGCCGGGTGCGACGATGTGGCGATGATCGGACGCCTGCATCACACGATCATCGACTGCCCGGACCCGGCGGGCCTGGCGGAGTTCTACTCCGCGCTGCTCGGCCTGCCCGTCACCTACCGCAGCGCGGACTTCACGGTCGTCGCCGCCAGCGACACGACCTCCGGGCTCGGCTTCCAGCTCGCGCCCGGACTACCGCCGGCCCACCTGGCCCGATCCGGCCGTGCCGCAGCAGATTCACCTGGACGTCATGGTGGAGGACGTCGACGACGCCACCGCGCGGGTGCTGGCGCTGGGTGCGACGCGGCTCGCGCCGGGCGTGCTCGCCGACCCGGCCGGGCATCCGTTCTGCCTGATCCCGCGGCCGCGCTGGGCGCCGCCGATTCCGGCCGCTCCTTAGCTCCCGGTCTAGCCCCGGTCTCCGAACCGCCGTCGCGAGCCGCTCCAGCCGGGCGTGCAACCCGGCCGCGTACGTCTGCGACTCCGGCTTCATCAGGACGCTGCGCAGGATGCGGGCGCCGTCGGCGTCGGCCACGACATCGGGATGCCGCATCGCCATCGCGCCGGCCGTGACCCGCAGCGTGCTCACGAACACCGGCGCCTCCGGGTCGGTCATGCCCTGGTGCAGCATCGCCGCCGACGCCGCGTCGATGGCCGCCAGGCCGCGCGACCCGGGCCGGGAAGTACGTCACGATATCCAGCTCGGGCTGCTGGTACAGGTCGAGCACCGCCGACGCCCGCAGTCGCTCCGCCCACGCCAGCGCGGCCTGGCGGCCGGCCGCCAGCACCTGGCCGAGCCCGGCGGTGGTCAGCGGGAGCAGCCGGAACGTCAGCCACGCGGCCGCCGCGCTCGCGCCCGCGCGCGAGCACTCCAGGCTGATCTCGCCGAGGTGCAGGTCGCCGGAGGTGAAGTACGTGTACGGCGAGTCGTGCAGGTAGAACCGCCCGACGTCCGGATCGGCGAACAGCACCGCGCCGCAGCCGTACGGCTGCAGCCCGTGCTTGTGCGGGTCGACCACGACCGAGTCGCAGTGGCCGATGGCCTGCCACGGCGCCGGGTCGAGCCCGGCCGGACCGTCCGCGCCGGCCAGCAGCGTGAAGAACCCGCCGTAGGCGGCGTCGACGTGCACGCGCACGCCGTGCCGCCGCGCCACCGCCAGGACCTCGTGCACGGGATCGATGGCGCCGAGACCAGTGGTGCCCGCGGTCGCGACCACGGTGCCGATCTGGCCCCTGGCCAGCAGCGCGTCCAGTTCGGCGACGTCGATCCGGCCCGCCTCGTCCGCCCGCACCGCGGTCCCGGCCAGGCCGAGCACGCCGCACATCCGGCCGTGGGTGTAGTGCGCCTCCGCGCTGTAGGCGATCCCGCGGCCGGGATGCAGCTCGCGCGCGACGTACAGCGCCTCCAGGTTCGCGATCGTTCCGCTGGTGGTGAGGTGCCCCAGGTGCTCGGGCAAGCCGAACATGCCGGCCAGCTGGCTGACGACCTCTTTCTCCATCTGCGCCGTGGCCGGACCGCCGTCCAGGGCGTGGTTGTTCGGGTTGATCAGCATCGCGGCCAGATAGCCGGCCACCGCCGCCGGGTGCGGCGGCTTGAGCATCTGGCCCGCGTAGGACGGGTGGAAGAACGGGTAGTTGTCGGTCAGCCGCCCGGCCAGCTCGGCGAAGGCAGCGTCGAAATCCGCGTCGCTGACGTGCAGCGACTCATGCCGCTCGAACTCGCCGAAGCCGCGCTGCCAGTCGCCGATCGCCGCCGCCGCCTTGGTCAGCCACCGTTCCAGGTCCACGCCGGCTACCGCACGACCCGGAACGCGAGCTTCCGGTTGCCGTACTGCTGCATCAGCGTGAACCACAGCGGGAGCAGGCCGTCGACGGTGCCGGCCGCCGTCGCGTCGCCGACGAACACCGGCTCCAGGCCGACGGCGCTGATCAGCTCCTCGGTGGCCGCCCGCGCGGCCGGGTCGGCGGCGAAGAAGAGCTGCGAGCCGGGCAGCGGGTCGGCGAAGTTCTCCCAGCCGAGCGTGTTGAACGCGCGGGCGTAGTGCGCGCCCGGCGCGTCGGCCGCGACGGCGGCGTGACTGTTGACCTCGGGCTGGCCCATCCGGTTGGCCGCGTCGATCACGACCTTGCCCGCCAGGCCCGCGCCGTTCGCGCGGACGACCTCGGCGGCCGCGCCGCCGGGGACCGCGAGCAGCACCACGTCGGCGGCCGCCACTGCGTCCGCGACCGGCACGACGGGAGCACCACCGGGACCCTCGTTCCCAGCCGACCTGGATCCGTACGTCACGTCGTGCCCGGCGGCGCGCCACCGCTCGCCGAGGGTTCCGCCGATGTTGCCGGTGCCGATGACTGCGATTCTCATGCCTCCCATCTAAGCCCCGGTGTGACGAGTGGTGCTATGAAGGTCCAGTGGAAATGAGCGAGACCGGCGATCCGGCGGACGCCGAGCAGGCGGATCTGAGCGACCTGCGGGCCAGCCTGGACGAAGTGGACAAGGGCATCGTCAGCCTCATCGCGCAGCGCGGCCGCATCATTTCCGACATCGCCGGGGTCAAGCAGCAGGGCTCGGGCGCCATCCAGGACACCGACCGGGAGCGGCGCGGTACTCGCCGCGGTGGAGGCCACGGCCAGGGACCTGGGCGTCTCGGCCAGCCTGGTGCGGACGATCTTCCGCGAGCTGATCGGCGACTCCGTCGCCCAGCAGGCCCGGCAGCTCGCGACGGGCGACGGCGCCCGGCTGCGGGTCGCGTTCCAGGGTTCGACGAACGCCTACAGCGACGCCGCCGCCCGCAAGTACCTGGCCAGCCGCGGTGCGCAGGGCGATCTGACCGGCTATGAGACGTTCAGCGAGGCGGTCGACGCGCTGGCCGCGGGCGCGGCGGACCTGGCGGTGCTGCCGATCGAGAACACGACGGCGGGCAGCATCAACGAGGTCTACGCGCTGCTGCGGGAGCGGGACCTGTTCATCGTGGGCGAGGAGACCTGGAAGGTCGATCACTGCCTGGCCGCGCTGCAGGAGGTCCCGCTGCAGTCGCTCAGCAAGATCCTCTCGCATCCGCAGGGGCTGGAGCAGTGCTCGCAGTTCCTCCGGTCCCTGCCGAACGCGACCCCGACCAGCTACTTCGACACCGCCGGCGCGATGGCCGCGGTCGCCGCGGGCACCGACCTGAGCGCGGCGGCCATCGGCTCCGCCGAGGCCGCCGAGGCGCACGGGCTGGTCATCCTGCGGCAGGGGATCAACGACTCGGCCGACAACTACACCCGGTTCGTGGTGCTGTCGCTGGCCGCGACGCCGGTCGATGCCCGGATCGCCTGCAAGACGAGCCTGATCATGGTCACCCGGCACGAGGAGGGCGCGCTGCTGCGCTGCCTGCAGATCCTGGCCGGCAGCGGGCACTCACTGACGAAGCTGGAGTCCCGGCCCCGGCCCGGCCGCCCGTGGGAGTACCTCTTCTTCGTCGACATCGAGGGCAACGTCAGCGAGCCCCGCACGGCCGCGGCCCTGGAAGAGCTCCGGGCCGCCGTCCAGTACATCAAGGTGCTCGGCAGCTACCCGGCCAAGGCGCTGCGCCACTCGGCCTACCCGGGCAGCCTCGACGACGCCCCGGCGGAGGGATCTCCGGCCGAGGAACTGGAGGCGGTGGCCGCCCGGCCCGCGCCCGCCGCCGGCCGGTCCCGGCAGTACCGGCTCGTGGACCGGGCCGCGCGCACCGAGGACACGGTCATCCAGGTCGGCGACGTCCTGGTCGGCGGCGACGGCTTCGTGGTGATGGCCGGGCCCTGCGCGGTGGAGAGCAAGGAGCAGATCTTCGCCACCGCGAAGTTCGTCCGGGATCAGGGCGGGCACGTGCTGCGCGGCGGCGTCTTCAAGCCGCGCACGTCGCCTTACTCCTTCCAGGGGCTGGGCTGGGACGGCCTGGACCTGCTGGTCGGCGCCGGGCGCGAGACCGGCCTGCCGGTGGTGACCGAGGTGATGGCCGTCGAGCAGGTGCGCCGGCTGGCCCGCGAGGTCGACGTGCTGCAGATCGGGGCCAGGAACATGCAGAACTTCGACCTGCTCCGCGAGGTGGGCAGGCTGGACCGGCCCGTCCTGCTCAAGCGCGGCCTGTCCAGCACGATCGAGGAGTGGCTGGCGGCGGCCGAGTACATCGTGGCGCAGGGCAATCAGCAGGTCATCCTCTGCGAGCGCGGGATCCGGACGTTCGAGAGCGCGACGCGCAACACCCTGGACCTGTCCGCGGTCGTCGTCGTCCGCGAGCGCTCGCACCTGCCGATCATCGTCGACCCCAGTCACGGCACCGGGCTGCGCCGGTACGTCGCGCCGATGGCCTGGGCGGCCCGCGCGGCCGGCGCCCACGGCTTGCTGATCGAGGTCCACCCGGCGCCCGACGAGGCCCTGTCCGACGCCGATCAGAGCCTCTCGTTCGGCGAGTTCGCCGGGCTCATGTCCCAGCTCGCCGCCGTGCCCGGCGGGAGCAGGACCGCCGCCGCCAGCGGGTCGCACGGCTAGCGAACTAAGTCCCTAATACCCGGTATGTCGCGTTAGCCACCCGGCGGCACGGCCGCCGGACCAGGGCTGCTGAGGATCACCCGGTGCGGGGGATGCCGGGCCAGGACGGCGCTCCTACGTTTGCTGCTCGGGATCTTCTCGGTGAGAAGGGGGCGTCAGCATGAGCAGTTCACGGGGGCAGGCGGCCGAAAGCGGCCAGCAGTACGCCTACCAGCAGGGCCAGGGCCAGGAGATGGCACCGCACGAGGCCAGGCACACCGGCCAGCGGTCCAGCCCCGGCTCGATCGCCGGCAGTGTGCTGGGCGGCACGCTCATGATCATCGGCGGCGCGATCGCGTTCCTGAACGGGCTCGCGATGGTCATCAAGGGCGGGTTCTTCACCTACAACGCCAACTACGTCTACCACTGGAGCACGAAGGGCTGGGGCTGGACGCACCTGATCCTGGGCGGCGTAATCTTCGCGGCCGGCTTCTGCGTCCTGCTCGGCATGGTCTGGGCGCGGGTGGTGGGCGTCTTCCTGGCGACGCTCGGCGCGGTCGCGGCGTTCCTGACCATCCCGTTCTTCCCGGTCTGGTCGATCATCGAGGTCGCCCTGTTCGCGTTCATCATCTGGGCGCTGATCAGCCGCAGGCGAACCGCGTGACGAAGGCCCGCGCGGGCACTAGCCCGGCCCGCGCGGGCCTCACCCGGTGAAGTAGCGGCGCGGGTTGGCCACGAGCATGAGGTCAAGCTGCTCCTGGCTGACGCCGCGCTCGCGCAGGGCCGGGAGCACGTCAGCGAACATGTGCTCGAAGTGCCAGTTCGGCGCGAACCTCGGCACGGCCTCGGGCGGGAACCAGTCGATGTAGCAGGACGCGTCGTGCGACAGCACCATCCGGTCGGCGTAGCCGCGCTGGCACAGGGCGGCCACGGTGTCCACCCGCTGCTCGAACGGCGTGATCAGGTCGAGGCCGAAGCGGTCCATCCCGAGCAGGCAGCCCGCGTCGGCGAGCTCGGTCAGATAGTCCAGGTCGGTGCTGTCGCCGCTGTGGCCGAGGACGACCTTGGTGAGATCCGCGCCCTCCGCCTGCAAGATCCGGACCACGTCGCGGCCGGTGCCCGAGTGCGGGTGGGTGTGCACGGTGATCGGCGCCCCCGTCTCCGCGTGCGCCCGGCAGACCGCGCGCAGCACCCGCTCCACGCCGGGAGTCAGCCCCTGGTCGTCGATGGCGCACTTGAGGAACGCCGCCTTGACCCCGGTGCCGCTGATGCCGTCGGTGATGTCGGCGATGAACATCGCCGCCATCGGGTCCAGGCCGCCGGCGCCGGGCCCGCGGAACTTGAAGTACAGCGGGACCTCGTTGTAGGTGTACAGGCCGGTCGCCACGATGATGTTGACCGGCACCCTGGCGGCGACCTGCTGGACCCGGCCGATGTCGCGGCCGAGCCCGAGCACCGTCGGGTCGGCGATGGTCTGGCCGCCGCGGGCGGCCAGCGCGGTCAGCTTGGCGACGGCGTCGTCGATCCGGGCGGTCTCGTCCCAGTCGCCGGGGTAGTTCCGGCGGACCTCCTCGTTCAGCACGAACACGTGCTCGTGCATCAGCGTGGTGCCGAGCGAGTCGACGTCAACCGGGCCTCGGACAGTCTCGACCAGCGCCATGCGAGCACCGTAGCGTGGAGCCCGTACCGACCGGTAGGTAGAGTCTTGTCCCGACTCGCCGGTGCCAACACGTTCTGGCCGCATGGAGGCTGCAGATGGATTTCGCATTCGACGCGCGCACCGAGGAACTCCGCGGTCAGCTCCAGGCATTCATCGACGAGCACATCCTGCCCGTCCGAGGAGATTTTCGAGGAGCAGGCCGCCAAGCTGGCGGCGCAGGGCCGGGGCTGGGAGCGCCCGCCGGTGATGGACGAGCTGAAGGCCAAGGCCCGCCATCGCGGGCTGTGGAACCTGTTCCTGGCTCATCACCCGGAGGGCGCCGGGCTGACGAACCTCCAGTACGCTCCGCTGGCCGAGCTGAGCGGCCGCTCGTTCCTGACGCCGGAGGCGCTCAACTGCGCGGCCCCCGACACCGGCAACATGGAGGTCCTCGCCGAGTTCGGCACGAAGGAACAGCAGGATCGCTGGCTCCGGCCGCTGCTGGACGGCGAGATCCGGTCCGCCTTCTGCATGACCGAGCCGGACGTCGCCTCGTCGGATGCGACGAACATCGCGACCAGCATCGTGCGAGACGGCGACGTCTACGTGATCAACGGCCGCAAGTGGTGGTCGATCGGGAGCGATGGACCCGCGCTGCGAGATCCTGATCGTGATGGGCAAGACCAGCCCGGAGGCGGAGCGGCACCGGCAGCAGTCGCAGATCCTGGTGCCCAGGGATACGCCCGGCGTCGACATCAAGCGCGGCATGAACGTCTTCGGCTATACCGACGGCACGCACGGCGGGCACGCCGAGGTCGTGTTCACCGATGTCCGGGTGCCGGCCGAGAACGTCATCGCCGGCGAGGGCGAGGGCTTCGCCATCGCCCAGGCCAGGCTCGGGCCGGGCCGGATCCACCACTGCATGCGCCAGATCGGCGCGGCCGAGCGGGCGGTCGAGCTGATGTGCCGCCGGGTCACGAGCCGGGTGGCCTGGGGCAAGCCACTGGCCGAGCAGGGCGTCATCCAGGACTGGATCGCCGAGTCCAGGGTCCGGATCGAGGCGGCCAGGCTGCTGGTGCTCAAGACGGCCTGGCTGATGGATACGGTCGGGCAACAAGGGCGCGCACACCGAGATCCAGTCGATCAAGATCCTGGTGCCGCAGATGACCGAGTGGATCCTGGACAAGGCCATCCAGGCGCACGGCGCCGGCGGCGTCAGCCAGGACTTCCCGCTGGCCGCACTGTGGGCGCACGCCCGCACGCTGCGGCTGGCCGACGGGCCGGACGAGGTGCACAAGCGCTCGCTGGCCCGCCGGGAACTGAAGAAGTACAGCTAGACCCCAGCACCGCAGCACGGCACCGACTAGCACGGCATCGACTAGCACAGCTCAGCAGGAGGATTACATGTCAGAGGCGTCCCAGCGAGTAGCCGTCGTCACCGGCGCGGCCCGCGGCATCGGCGCGGGCACGGCCCGGCGCCTGGCTGCTGACGGGTTTGCCGTCGCGGTGCTCGACCTCAAGGAAGGCGACTGCGGCGCGACCGTCGACGCGATCACCGGCGCCGGGCGGCAGGGCGCTGGCGGTGGGCGCGGACGTCAGTGACGCCGACCAGGTGCAGGCCGCCGTCGACAAGATCGCCGGCGAGCTGGGCGGCCCGGTCGTGCTGGTCAACAACGCCGGCGTCATCCGGGACAACATGCTGTTCAAGATGACGCTCGACGACTGGGACACCGTGCTCGGCATCCACCTGCGCGGCTCGTTCCTGATGAGCAAGGCCTGCCAGAAGTACATGGTCGACGGCAAGTGGGGCCGGATCGTGAACCTCTCCTCCAGCTCGGCGCTCGGCAACCGGGGCCAGGCCAACTACTCATCCGCCAAGGCCGGCCTGCAGGGCTTCACCAAGACGCTGGCCATCGAGCTCGGCCAGTTCGGCATCACCGCCAACGCCGTCGCGCCCGGCTTCATCGCCACCGACATGACCGCGGCCACCGCGGCCCGGATCGGCATCGGCTTCGAGGAGTTCCAGAAGGCCGCCGCCACGAGCATCCCGGTCCGCCGGGTCGGCACCCCGGACGACGTCGCGCACGTGATCTCGTTCCTCGTCAGCGAGGGCGCGGGCTTCGTGTCCGGCCAGGTGATCTACGTGGCCGGCGGCCCCCTGTGCTACGGAAACCGGGCTAGGAGCAGGCCGTGCTGACGGCGGACGACCTGCGCGCGCAGGTAGCGGAGTTCCTGGCGAGCCACGACCCGCAGGGGACCGACCGGCTGGAGTTCCTCCGGGCCAGGTTCGACGCGGGGCTGGCCTGGGTGCACTACCCCGAGGGCCTGGGCGGCCAGGGCCTGTCCCGGACCCTGCAGGGCGTCGTGGACCGTGACTTCGAGGCGGCGGGCGCGCCCGGCAATCACCCCGAGCGCAACGGCATCGGGCTCGGCATGGCCGCGCCCACGATCCTCGCCCACGGCACGCCCGAGCAGCAGCAGCGGTGGCTGCGGCCGCTGTGGACCGGCGAGGAGATCTGGTGCCAGCTGTTCAGCGAGCCCGGCGCCGGCTCGGACCTCGCGGGCCTCGCCACCAGGGCGGTCCGGGACGGCGACGAGTGGGTGGTCAACGGGCAGAAGGTCTGGACCTCCTCCGCGCACATGGCCAGCCGCGCGCTGCTGGTCGCCCGGACCGACCCGGACCAGCCCAAGCACAACGGCCTCACCTACTTCGCGCTGAACATGAAGCAGCCGGGGGTCGAGGTCCGGCCGCTGCGGCAGGCGACCGGCGAGGCGGAGTTCAACGAGGTCTTCATGACCGACGCCAGGGTGCCCGACGCGGACCGGATCGGCGGCGTCGGCGAGGGCTGGCAGGTCTCGATGGCCACGCTGATGAACGAGCGGGTCTCGATCGGCGGAAACGCGATGCCGCGCGAGGGCGGCATGATCGCGGGAGCCGCCCGCACCTGGCGCGAGCACCCGGAACTGCGCACGCCCGGCCTGCACGACCGGCTGCTGCGGCTGTGGGCGGACGCCGAGGTGGCCCGGCTGGCGGGCATCCGGCTCCGGCAGCAGCTCGCCGCCGGCCAGCCCGGTCCCGAAGGATCGGCCGCCAAGCTGGTCTTCGCCCGGCTCAACCAGGAGATCTCCGAGTTCGAGGTCGAGCTGGCCGGGACCGACGGGCTGCTCTACGACGACTGGACCATGCGCAGGCCGGAGGGCGCGAACTTCTTCGGCCGCACCCCCGGCTTCCGTTTCCTGCGGGCCAAGGGCAACTCGATCGAGGGCGGCACCTCCGAGATCCTGCGCAACATCATCGCCGAGCGCGTGCTCGGGCTGCCCAAGGAGGCCAGGGTCGACACCGGGCCGTGGAAGGACCTGCCCCGGTGACCGAAGACACTGCGCGCGAGACGACCGTGAAGCTCGGGCCCGGCGCGAGCGGCCAGGGCCGCCCGCCGCGCTCGATCGACCTGCTCTACACCGAGACCGAGACCGAGCTGCGCAGCGCCGTCCGGAGCCTGCTGGACGACAAGGCCGCCTGGCGCGACGTCCTGGCCAGGACCGAGACCGGCCAGACCTACGACGACAAGCTCTGGCACACGCTGGCCGCGGAGGTCGGCTGCGCGGGCCTGCTGATCCCCGAGGAGCACGGCGGGGCCGGAGCCTCGTACCGGGAGGCCGCGGTCGTGGCGGAGGAACTGGGCCGGACAGTAGCCCCCGTTCCCTTCCTGGGCAGCGCGGTGATCGCGACCGCGGCGCTGCTCGCGGCGGGGGACACGACGTTCCTGCCCGAGCTCGCCAGCGGCACGATCACCGCGACGCTCGCGGTGCCGTTCGCATCCCGGCCGTACTCAGCGGCGGGGCAGCAGCGGCCGGAGCCGACCGTGCGGCTGGACGCCCCGGAGCCCGGCGACGGACCCGGTGACTACCGGCTGACCGGCACGGTCACGGCGGTCGCCGACGCGCTCCCGGCCGACGTGCTGCTGATCCCGGCCGACAGCGTCCCGTACGCGCTGTACGCGGTGCTGGCGGGCGCGCCCGGCGTCGGCAAGCGGCCGCTGGTGTCGCTGGACATGACCAGGCAGCTGTGCGAGATCCGGCTGGACCAGGCGCCGGCCCGGCAGGTCGCCGTCGGCCCCGCGGCCGAGCAGGCGGTCGCGGCCGGGCTGCTGGCCGGTGCGGGCATCCTGGCGTCCGAGCAGTTCGGCCTCGCGGAGATGTGCCTGGGCACCACCGTCGGCTACGTGCAAGGAACGGCACCAGTTCGCCCGGCCGGTGGGCGGCTTCCAGGCGATCAAGCACCGGCTCGCCGACCTGTGGGTGCAGGTCACGCAGGCGCGCGCGGCGGCCAGGAACGCGGCCGGCTGGCTCGCGGCCGGGACCGGGCCGGAGACCGCGCTCGCGGTCGCGCTGGCCAAGGCGGCGTGCTCCGATGCGGCGCTGAAGGCGGCCCAGGAGACGATCCAGCTGCACGGCGGGATCGGCTTCACCTGGGAGCACCCGGCGCACCTGTACCTCAAGCGCGCGAAGGCCGACTCGCTCGCGCTGGGCACCGCCGACGCGCACCGGGCGTCCCTCGAAGTGCTGGCTGACCTGCCCGGACCCGGGTAGATGCCCGGAGTGTCGTAGATGCACAGCGTGGCGGGCGCCGGCGTCGTGGTCACCGGCGGAGGCAGCGGGATCGGCGCGGCGCTGTGCCGGCGGCTGGCCGCCGAGGGCGCGCGCGTGATCGTGAACGACATCGACGCCGCGGCGGCCGCGGCCGTGGCGGACTCGTGCGGACCCGCGGCCTCGGCGGTGGCGGGCGACGCGGCCAGCGAGGACGGCGTCGCCGCGCTGATCGCGGCGGCCCGCCGCGAACTCGGCGCCATCGACCTGTACTGCGCCAACGCGGGCATCGCGCGGCTCGGCGGGCCCGAGGCATCCGAGGCCGACTGGGACGACTCCTGGCAGGTCAACGTCATGGCGCACGTGCGTGCCGCCCGCCTGCTGCTGCCGGACTGGCTGGAGCGGGGGAGCGGGCACCTGATCTGCACGGTGTCCGCGGCCGGCCTGCTGGCCATGCCGGGGACCGCGCCGTACTCGGTCACGAAGCACGCCGCGCTGAGCTTCGCCGAGTGGATGGCTTTCAGCTACGCGCACCGCGGCATCACGGTGCAGGCCATCTGCCCGCTCGGCGTGCGGACGCCGATGCTGGCGCGGGCCGGCGAGCCCGGCGCCCGGCTGCTGGCGGACGCGGCGATCGAGCCGGAGGCGGTCGCCGCGGCGGTGATCGCCGGGATCGCGGACGGCCGGTTCCTCATCCTGCCGCACCCGGAGGTGGCCGGGATGTACGCCCGCCGGGCGGCCGATCCCGAGCACTGGCGGGACGCGATGAGCAAGATTCAGCAGTTCCTCGAATCCCCCTAATGTGAGGTTGCTTATAATTCACGCCGTAAGGGGCAGCGAAGGTGCTTAGATGAGTAATCTCTAGGCCACCTGAGCAGGGCGGGGATCACCGAGGACAGCGTCATGGCAGACACCGAGGCAGAAGTCGAGCAGGCTCAGACGCCTCCTGCCCCGGACCAGTCTGACCCGGCTGACCTTGGGCCCGCGGGCACTGGCGCGGCCGGACCGGCGCCGGAGAGCAGCACCGCCGTGGCCGGCGCGGACCCGGCGCAGACGGCGCCCGCGGCCGGGGCGATCCATCACATCGAGCTGTGGGTGCCCGATCTCGACCGCGCGATTCACAGCTGGGGGTGGCTGCTGGGCGCCCTCGGCTACCGCCTGTACCAGGACTGGCCGGGCGGCCGCAGCTGGGGCGCCGGGCACAGCTACATCGTCGTCGAGCAGTCGCCGGCCAGGACCGCCGGGCGGCACGACCGGTGCCGGCCGGGGATGAACCATCTCGCGTTCTTCGCCGCCGACCGCAGGCACGTGGACGAGCTTGTCGCCGAGGCGCTATTGCACGGCTGGCGGCTGATGTTCACCGACCTGCACCCGTACGCGGGCGGCGAGCACCACTACGCCGCCTACCTCGAGAACGCCGACGGCTTCGAGGTCGAACTGGTCGCGGGTACCAGCTAACCCGCTTTCTCGCGCGCAATTGTCACCCCGTTAGCGGGCCGCGCGGTCGTTTGATCACCTTGCGAAACAAAGGTTTTACACGCGCGGCCGGGCGGCCCGGCATTGTATGGCCGGCGTAACGGTCAGGAAACGTGCCGGAAACGAGCGCATGGGAGACATAGACCGTACGAACTCCGAACCCGAAGCGGTCGCCTGGAACCGTGCTGGTCGCCGATGCCTGGCAACCCGGCAGCCCTTCGCTTCAGCCTTCTGGAGGCGAAGAGTGAACCCGTATGCAGCTTTCCTCAGCCCGGGGGATAACGCCTGGCAGATGACCGCGGCCACGCTGGTCGGCCTGATGAGCATCCCGGCCCTGGCGGTCCTCTACGGCGGGATCGTGCAGCGTAAATGGGCCATCAACACCATGATGATGGTGTTCAGCGCGTTCGCGCTGACGCTCATCGTGTGGGTGCTGTGGGCATTCAAGATGGGCTTTGGCAGCCCCTGGATCACCGGCTTCGGCGCTGGCCTCCTCGGCAAGCCCGGCCAGGTGGTCGGTGCGTCCGGGGAGCAGGCCCAAGCCGTCATCCCGGCGCTCAAGGGCCTGCTGCCGAACTTCAGGTTCCCGCAAGGCTCGCTGGTCTACTTCCAGTTCGTCTTCGCGGCGATCACGCCCATCCTGTTCATCGGCAGCGTGATCGGCCGGATCAAGTTCACGGTCTGGCTGATCTTCGTGCCGCTGTGGATCACGTTCGCTTATGCGGTGAACGCGTTCCTGCTGTGGGGCGGCGGCTACTGGGCGGCCCACGGCGCGCTCGACTTCAGCGGTGGCTACGTCATCCACCTGGCGGCCGGCGTCTCCGGCTTCGTCGCGGCGGCGATGGTCGGGCCGCGGCTGGCCAGGGACCGGCAAAAGGCGGTCCCGAACAACTTGCTGTTCGTTGCCGTCGGGGCTGGCATCCTGTGGCTCGGCTGGAACGGCTTCAACGGCGGTGACCCGTACTTCGCCGGCGCGGACGCGACCGCCGCGATCGTGAACACGAACCTGGCCACCGCCGTCGCGATGATGACCTGGATCATCATGGACATGGGCTTCGGCAAGGAGCGCAAGCCTACGTTCCTCGGCGGCGTCAACGGCATGATCTGCGGCCTGGTCGGCATCACCCCGGCGGCGGGGTACGTCAACGGCGTCGGCGCCATCGTGATCGGGGCCGTGACCTCGGCGATCGTGTGGGCGCTGTTCGGCTATCTGCCGCGCAAGGTCTGGCCGTTCAATAAGGTCGACGACGCGCTCGGCGTCGTGTACACGCACGGCTTCGCGGGCCTGATCGGCGGCTTGCTCGTCGGTTTGCTCGCCGACCCGCACATGATCGTCTACCTGGGCCTCGGCAAGAACCCGAACATCACAACCGCCGGGCTATTCCACGGCCACCCCAAGCAGCTACTGATCCAGGCGCTGGCCGCGCTCACCGTCATCGTCTGGGACGGCGTCGTTACCTACGCGATCCTGCGGGTGATCAAGTTCTTCACGCCGCTGCGGATGCCGGACGCGTTGCTGATCGCCGGCGACATCGCGATCCACGGCGAGGTTGCCTATCCGAACGAGGAGCCGGAGGCCGAGCCTGACTTCGGCGAGATTCCCGGTGAGCCGTCGCCGGAGCCGCATCACCACGCCGCGTACAACGGCAGCGGCGACAAGGAGCTAGACCCGGAGACCGCCGCGATGAAGGACGCATAGCGGCTGCCCGATCCGGCTCGCGGCCGCTCCGCGGAGGCACTGTCTCCCGCGGGGCGGCCGCCGACGCTGTGCGCCAATGCCGCCGACGCTGTGCGCCAATGCCGCTGACGCTGTGCGCGAACGCGGTCGACCGGCGTCAGCTGGCTTCCTAATCTGGCGATATGACCGCAGCAGCACCGGATCCGCAGCCGGGTTCGCAGCCAGGTCCGGCCGAGCAGCCGTCGGTGGTGGTGCACGAGCAGCGGCGGTTGGCGGAGGGATTCGGCGCCGACGCCGGGCGCTACGACCGGACCCGCCCCAGCTATCCGGCTGCCCTGATAGACCGGGTTGTCGCTGCGAGTCCCGGTCCGGAGACTCTCGACGTCGGCTGCGGGACCGGCATCTCGGCCCGGCTCTTCCTGGCGAAGGGCTGCCGGGTGCTAGGGGTAGATCCGGACCCGCGGATGGCCGAGGTGGCGCGGACCAGCGGCTTCGACGTCCAGGTGGCCAGGTTCGAGGACTGGGACGCAGCCGGCCAGCGGTTCGACTCCGTGATCGCGGCGCAGGCCTGGCACTGGGTGGACCCGATCGCTGGCGCCGCGAAGGCCGCCGAAGTGCTGCGTCCCGGCGGCCAGCTCGCAGTGTTCTGGAACGTGTTCGACCCGCCGGCGGAACTGCGTGCGGCGTTCGCCGACGTCTACCGGCGGGTGCTGCCGGACTCGCCGCTCGGGGCTTTCCTGTCCCGGCCCGCGCTGACCGCCTACGACACGATGTGCGCCACGACGGCCGACGGCATCTGGCGGGCGGGAGCGTTCGGGCCGCCCGAGCGGTGGCGGTTCGACTGGTCGCGGCCTTACACCAGGGCAGAGTGGCTCGACACAGTGCCGACATTCGGCGGCCACAGCCAGCTCCCGGCCGCAGTTCAGGCAGAACTGCTCGCCGGGATCGGCGCGGCCGTCGACGCGGCGGGCGGCGCCTTTACCATGTCCTTCCTAACCGTCGCGGTCGCCGCGACGCTACGCCCAGAACCCGACTGTGCGTGATCCGGACACCTATGGCTGTCCGATCCACGCACAGTCGCGGTTCATCGGGGGCAGAACGTCCTACTGAATGCCCGGCTGGTCGAATTCGCCATTCCGGGCGCCGGCGATAAATGCCACCCATTCCGATGCGGTGAACCGGAGCACTGGGCCCGCGGTGTCCTTGCTGTCGCGGACTCCGACCCCGCCGTCGGGCAGGCTCGCGACCTCGACGCAGTCGCCGTTGGCGAAGCTGAACGAGCTCTTTGCCCAGGACAGGCCGTCGTCTGAGGCGTGGGCCGGGCGTCCGGAAATGTGGTCTGACATAGTTCTGCACCTCTTCGTGAGATATCGAATGCAGGAATGGCAGCAACGCCCTGGGGGTCCGTTTTGTATTGGCGGTGCTGCCGGGGCTACCGTGAGTTGTGAGTAGCGGTGCGACAAGTTGTACAGGAATGCCAGTGCGAGATGCAATCTCATTCGCGATACGCGTGAGACAAGGCGGCACACACGTGCCGTTACCGCACCAGAAAGTCGCGGCGGACTCAGCGACGTCAGATAGTGGTCTGCTGCGGTAAGAGCAACAGCAGACCACTACCTGCTGTCAAACGGGCAGCGGGGTGCCGGGGCGCGACAGCGTGGATTGCGGAGGATCAGTGGCCGCGGAACGCCTCTTCCAGCCACCACGAGGCCCGGCCGGCGGTCACCTTCGCATCGATCAGGATCGGCGCCGACCGCGGCCCGTCCAGCCACTCGCGCACCGGCTCGAGGTCGTCCGCCGACCGGACCGTGACCCCGGTGCAGCCGAATCCGGCCGCGATCGCGGCAATGTCGGTGGCCGGGAACCTGACGATGTCCAGCGGATGGCCGCCGGGGCCGAAGTGGTGCACCTCCGCGCCGTAGGCCTCGTCATCGTAGACAACGATCACCATGGCCAGGCCGAGCCGCACCGCTGTCTCCAGCTCGCTGACCCCCATCAGCGCGCCGCCGTCGCCGAGCGCGGCCACGGTCAGCCGGTCCGGCCGGGCGATCGCCGCGCCGATCGCGGACGCGAGCCCGAGCCCGATCGACTGGTAGGCCTGGGTGAAGCAGAAGCCCTCGTGGTCGGGTACCGACAGGAACATGCTCGGGTAGCCCATGAAGTTGCCCGAGTCGATCGCCACCGTCCGCTCCGCCGGAAGCAGGTCATCCAGCGCGATCGTGAGCGTCCGCGGGTCGATGCGCTCGTCGTCACCATCGTCTTCGTAGGGAACGTCCCGCCACCGGATCTCGCGCGTCAGCCGTTCGCGGAGCGGGTCGGAGCGGTAGCCCGCGAGCCCGGCGTCGTCCGCTGACCCGACCAGGGCGGCGACCGCCCGGGCGACCGGCACGACATCGCCGGCGACGCCGACACGCACCCGCCGGTGCACGCCGATGGCGCGCGGTTCGATGTCGACCTGCGCGACGGTCGCGTTCTTGCCGATGAGGCTGCCGTGCCGGGTGGTCCACATGCCGAGCGAGCAGCCCCAGGCCACGATCAGGTCGGCGCCGCCGATCAGCTCCGCCGCCAGCGGCGAGGCGAAGCCGCCGCTCACGTCCAGGTCCCACGGGCTGCCGCGGAACAGGCCCTTGGCCGCGGCCGACGTCGCCAGCAGCGCGCCGCACTGATCTGCCAGCTGCTCCAGCGCCTGCCGGGCAGCGCCGCTGCGGGCGCCCCGGCCGGCGACGAACACCGGCTGCCGCGCCGACCGCAGCGCGGCGGCGAGCGCCTCGACCTGCCGTTGCTGCGGCGCGGCCGGCTCGGATCCGGCGGGCCTGGCCGGGCCGCCGGCCGGCCAGGAGCACTCGGCCGCCTGCACATCCAGCGGCATGGCGAGCACCACGGTCCGGCGGTCCCGCGCCGCCGTCAGGTACGCCCGGACGGCGTCGTCGATCGCCAGGCTCGCCGAGTGCAGCACCGCCGGGGTGGCCCCGACGGCGCGGGTGAGCGCCTCGACACCGATCCGGAAGTTGGACTGCACGGCCGCGGCGCTGACGTCCGCGGCCAGCACGAGCATGGGCGTGCGGCTCTTGGCCGCCTCGGTGATCCCGGTCAGCGCGTTCGTGATGCCGGGGCCCTGGTGCAGGCTGAGAATCGCGGGCCGTCCGGCGCTGCGCGCCCACGCGTCGGCCATGCACGCCGCGCCGTTCTCGTGCCGCGCGGCCACGAACCGGGCGCCGCGGGCAACCAGCGCATTCGTGACCATGAAGTTCCCGCTGCCCACGACGCCGAAGATGGTGTCGGCGCCGAGGTCCGCCAGCGCGGCCGCCACGGCATCGTGAACGAGCATCAGGACCGCTCGACCAGCGCCAGCACCCGGGCGGGACTGCCGGACCCGCCGATGATCGGCAGCGGCCCGGCGATCACGACCGCGCCGGTGGCCGGCAGCAACGGCCAGGTTCTGCAGCTGCGTGAGGCCGTACTTGCCCGCGCCGAGGAGCGAGGCGTGGCACGGGAACGGCGGGTCGAACGAGTGCGCGGTGCCGGCGTCGGTGCCGACCGTCTCAACGCCGATGCCCATGACCGGGGCCTCCTCGGCGAGCCAGCGGGCGCACTCGATCGACACGCCGGGCGTGTGCGGGCCGGTCTCGTTCGCGTTCAGGAACTCCGCCTGGCTGGCCGACCGAGCGTCCCAGCCGGTGCGGTACAGCAGCCAGCCGCCCTCCGGCAGCGGGCCGTGCTCGTCGGTCCACTCCTGGATGTGCGCGGGCTCCAGCAGGAAGTCCGGGTCCTTGGCGGCCTGCTCGGTGAAGTCGAGCACGACGGCGGGCGCGAGCAGGCTGGTGGCCGGGACCTGGGCGACATCCGCGCCGTCGCGGCCGGTGATCCAGTGCACCGGGGCGTCGAAGTGGGTGCCGGTGTGCTCGCCCGTCACGATGTTGTTCCAGTACCAGGCGGGGCCGCGATCGTCGTACCTGCTGATCTCCTCGAGCTGGAACGACACCGTGTTGCCGAACGGCGGCGGCAGCTGGATGATCGGCGTACTCGCCTCAAGACGGGCAGTCAGGTCGATTACCTCAATCTGGGCAGATTTGATCGCAGCGATGAGCTGGTCGAGCAGCGGCATGGAGCGCCCTCCGGCGGGGTAACGGGAATGCGAGGCATGCACCAGACTGCCGCACTGCGCCGGGCGGCGGAAGAGCCCGGGTCGGCCTGGTGCCCGACGTCCAGCAGAATTGGGGACATGATCACTCCGGTGCCGAAGGCCGTGACGCTCGTAACCGAGGACGGGGTCCCGATCGAGGCGGTGCACGTGCCCGGCGACCGCCAGGTGGCCTTCGTGGTAGCGCACGGGTTCACGCTCTACTGGAGCCAGAACGCCAGCTGGCAGGTAGCGCGGCGGCTGAACCGGTACGGCGGCGTGATCGCCTTCGACTTCCGCGGCCACGGCCGGTCCGGCGGCAAGTCCACGCTCGGTGACAAGGAGATCCAGGACCTCGACGTGGCCATCAGGTACGCCCGCGAGCTGGGCTACGAGCGGGTCGTGGCCGTCGGCTTCTCCATGGGCGCCTCGATCGTGCTCCGGCACGCCGGGCTGCTCGGCGGCGTGGACGCGGTCGTCTCCGTCAGCAGCCCCGGTCGCTGGTACTACCGCGGCACGCCGGCCATGCGCCGGGTGCACTGGGCGGTGGAGAATCGGCTCGGCCGCATGGTCGCGCGGATGGTCCTGCACACCCGGATCTCCGGCGGCCGCTGGGACGTCGTGCCGGTGCCGCCCGCCGACGCCGCGGCCAAGATCGCGCCCACCCCGCTGCTGATCGTGCACGGGGACAAGGACGAGTACTTCCCGGTCGATCACGCCGAGCAGCTGTTCGAGGCCGCGCACCAGCCCAAGGAGTTGTGGATCGTGCCCGGCTACGGGCACGCGGAGACGGCCGCGCCGCGGGAGCTGGTCGACCGGATCGGCCGGTGGGGGCACACCGCGGTGATCGCAGGCGGGATACCAGGCCCGGCCGCCGTCACGCCGGACGTCGTCGCCTGACCAGCCTGAACCCTGGCGGCCGGCGTCAGCCCGCGGTCACCGCGGGCCTGGCGATGCCAAAACCCCAGGTCAAGAGGTTGGCCGCCGCCGTGAACCGGGTCTGGGCGTCGGTTTTGGTGCTGTCGAGTACGACGCCGATGAGCTCGGTCCCGTTCCGGCTGGCCGCGAACAGCAGGCAGTAGCCGGCCCCGGCCGTATACCCGGTCTTGATCCCGATCGAGCCCCGGTAGCGGCGCAGCAGCAGGTCGGTGTTGGTCCAGTAGTAGTGCCGGTGCTGGCTGGTCGCCCCGATCCAGTGGTTGCGCTGCCCGACGATCTGGCGGAACGCAGGCAGCTTCATCGCGGCCCTGGCCAGCAGGATCAGATCGTGCGCCGTGGAGTACGTGCTGTGCTCAGACGGCCAGGGCAGCCCGTCGAAGTTCGCGAAGTGGGTCCTGGTCATGCCGAGCTTGCGGGCCTGCGTGTTCATCTTCCGGACGAAGGCCCGCCAGCCCGGCCCGTAAGTCGTCGCGAGCAGATAGGCGGCGTCGCTGCCGGACGGCAGCAGCATGCCCTCCAGGACCTGGCGGGTGGTCAGCACGTCACCCGGGTGCAGGCCGGCCTCGCTCGGCTCGTAGCCGAGCCCGTACTGCTCGGCGGCCCGGGTCACCTTGATCTTGCGGTTCAGCGGACCGGCCCCGATCACGACCAGCGCCGTCATCACCTTCGTGATGCTGGCGATCGGCCGCTCGGTGTTCATGTTCCTGGTCCACATGACCTGGCCGGTACCGGCGTTGGCCAGTTCCGCCGCAGCCGCGGTCACCTTGGCCGGCCGGTGCCGGGCCCCGGCGGTCTGGCTGGCCGCCTGCGCGGGCAGCACGCCGGCGACCAGGCTGGCACAGGCCGCGCCGGCTACGGCCGCGAACGCGAGCAGACGAGGGGCAGAGCGCACCAAATCATCTTAAGTGTCCTCGCCATGATCACCGGCCGGAATGTGTCACCAGCCGGTCGGCAGCGGCATGCCCTCGGTGTACCCGGCCGCCCCCTGGATGCCGACGGCCGCCCGGTCGGCGAAGTCGTCCAGGTTGTCCGCGCCCGCGTACGTGCACGCGCTGCGCAGGCCGGCCGTGATGGTGTCCAGCAGGTCCTCCACGCCCGGCCGCTGCGGGTCCAGGTACATCCGCGAGCTGGAGATGCCCTCCTCGAACAGCCCCTTCCTGGCCCGTTCGAACGGCGAGTCGGCGGCCGCGCGCAGCCGCACCGCGCGGGCCGAGGCCATGCCGAAACTCTCCTTGTACAGCCGGCCGTCGGCATCGCGGAACGCGTCGCCCGGCGACTCGCAGGTTCCGGCGAACCACGAGCCGATCATCACGCAGGACGCCCCCGCGGCGAGCGCGAGCGCGACGTCCCTGGGGTAGCGGACGCCGCCGTCGGCCCAGACGTGCCGGCCCAGTCGCCGCGCCTCAGCCGCGCACTCCAGCACGGCGCTGAACTGGGGCCGGCCGACGGCCGTCATCATCCTGGTGGTGCACATCGCGCCCGGCCCGACGCCCACCTTCACGATGTCCGCGCCGGCTTCGACCAGATCCGCGACCCCGGCGGCGGTCACCACGTTCCCGGCCACGACCGGGACGGCGGGGCTCAGCTCGCGCACCGAGCGCAGCGCGGCCAGCATCTTGTCCTGGTGCCCGTGCGCGGTGTCGACGACCAGCAGGTCGGCGCCGGCGTCCAGCAGCAGCTTGGCCTTGCCGGCAACGTCGCCGTTGATGCCGAGCGCGGCGGCGATGCGCAGTCGTCCGGCGGCGTCGGTGGCGGGCTGGTAGAGCGTGGCCCTTAGCGCTCCGGTCCTGGTCAGGATGCCGACGCAGCGGCCATGCGCGTCGACCACCGGGGCGAGCCGGTGCCGGCCGTCGTGCAGCAGCCCGAAGGCGCGCTCCGGGTCGGTGCCGGCCGGCAGGGTCAGCAGCTCGGTCGACATCACCTGGTCGAGCTGGGTAAACCGGTCGACGCCGGTGCAGTCGGCCTCGGTCACCACGCCGACCGGACGGCCGTCGCCGTCCAGCACGATGATCGCTCCGTGCGCCCGCTTGGGCAGCAGGCTGAGCGCGTGCCCGGTCGTCTCCGCGGGCCGCAGCGTCAGCGGCGTGTCGTGCACGAGATCTCGCGACTTGACCCAGTCGATGACATCAGCGACCACGTCGGCCGGTATGTCCTGCGGCAGCACGGTGATGCCGCCGCGCCGGGCCACGGTCTCCGCCATCCGGCGGCCGGCCACCGCGGTCATATTGGCGACGACGACCGGGATCGTCGCCCCGCTGCCGTCCCTGGCCGTCAGGTCGACGTCGAGCCGTGATCCGACCGCTGAGCGGTTCGGCACCAGGAAGACGTCGCTGTAGGCCAGATCATGCGCTGGCTCGCTGAGGAATCGCACGCCTTCGATTGTCTCGCAGCCCCGGTCCTGCCCCTGACCCGCCCGGCTGGCCGTTATCCGCGCCGATTTCGGGGACCGGACCCGCCGGGCCAGCAGGCTTCAGGCGCCGAGCACCTGGGTCAGGTAGTCGTTGCCGAACCGCCGCTCCGGATCCAGCGCGTTCCGCAGCGCCACGAAGTCGCCGTGCCGCGGATAGACCCCGGCCAGGTATTCGGCGTCCCTGGTGTGCATCTTGCCCCAGTGCGGCCGGCCGCCGACGGCCGTCATGATCGACTCGACCTCGGTGAAGTAAGCCTCGTGCGGCGACGGATGGAAGACATGGATCGCGATGTACGCGCTGTCGCGCTTGTAGGCCGTCGACAGCCAGAGGTCGTCGGGCGGCGTCACGCGGACCTCGATCGGGAAGCTGATGCGCCAGTCGCGCCGCTGAATCAGCGACTTCACCTCACCGAGCACGTCTGATAGCGCCGCCCGCGGCACGGCGTACTCCTGCTCCTTGAACCGGACCCGGCGCGGGCTGGTGAAGACCTTGTAGGCGGCGTCGGTGTAAGTGCGGGTGCCGAGCGCCCTGGCGGCCACCGAGTTGACCGCCGGGATCGCAGGCGGGACCCGTCGGCCGAGCTTGCAGGTCAGCCCGAACAGCGTGTTGGACAGGAACTCGTCGTCGAGCACGTACCGCCACCGGGGCAGCGGGCTGGCCGGGCCGTCGGTGCGGTTGTTGCGCTTGGTGAGGCAGCCTTCGCTATGCGGGAACCAGTAGAACTCGAAGTGCTCATTTTCCGTGGTGAGCTCGTCGAGCTCGCTGATCACCTTGGTCCAGGTCATCGGTTCCTCGCGGGCCTGGAGCAGGAACGCGGGCACGACCCGGAATGTCACGGCGGTCACGATCCCCAGCGCGCCGAGGCCGACCCGGGCGGCGTCGAACAGGTCCGCCCCGAGTTCGCCTGGCAGCTTCAGGCCGCCGCTGGGGGAGTCCGCGGACACGGTGACGATGTTCCCGTCGGCCAGCACCATTTCCAGCGCGGCGATCTGCGCGGCCATCCCGCCCAGGTCGCGGCCGGTCCCGTGGGTGCCGGTCTGGGTCGCCCCCGAGACCGTCTGCACCTGGATGTCGCCCATGTTGGCGAGCGACAGTCCGCGGGCGAGCAGCTCGGCGTTCAGCGCCTGCAGCGGGCACCCCGCCTCCACGGTGACGGTGCCGGCCACCTTGTCGATCAACCTGATCGCCCGCAGGCCAGTGGGCCGCAGCATCACCCCGTCGGTCACCGCGGCCGGCGTGAACGAGTGACCGCGTCCGGTCATCCGGATGCGCTGGCCGTCGGCGGCGGCGCGGCTGACCTCTGCCGCCACCTCTTCGGCCGAGCCGGGCTGCGCGACCCGGCGGGGCCTGGCGGTAACGTTGCCTGCCCAGTTGTGCCACAGCATGGAGCTTTGCGCTATCGGGCCCCTGCGACGTCCCATCACCATCGCCCTATTGTGCCGCTCCTGCCACAGTCGTCGCACGCAGCCTTCGGTGTCCCAGCAGGCAGGTGGTCACGGCGAGCAGGCCGCAGCCCGCCGCGAAGAGGTAGCCGGGCCGCGGCCCGTACGCGTCGGCGAGGTGGCCGGAGACGCCGGAGCCGATCGCTACCCCCACGTAGATGCCGGAGGACAGCCATGTCATGGCCTCGGTCCGGCGTGGCTCGGGGGCCTGCCGCTCGGTCAGCGCGTAGCCGGCGATCAGCGTCGGGGAGATCGTGAGCCCGGCCGCCAGCATGCTCAGGTCGAGCGTCACCAGGTTCGGCTGAGCCCAGAAGGTGGCGACACCGGCAACGGTCAGCGCGAGCGTCCACAGGAACCGGCGCTCCAGCGGTACCCGCCAGGTCCGCGCCCCGTACCACAGGCCGCCGACGGCGCTGCCGAGCGCGTACGTGCCGAGGATGAGTCCGGCGACCGGCTTGTAGCCCTGGATCTGGGCGAAGTCCACGGTGCACAGGTCGATGGAGGCGAACATCATGCCGAGGAACAGGTAACAGGGAAACAGGGTCAGCAGCCCGGCGCCGGGCAGGCTGCGGCGGGTCCCGGCCGGCCGCATGGTCCCGGCCGGTTCGGGCGGTGGCTCGGTGCGCCGCTGGGCGGCGAACAGCAGCGTGCCGACCAGGCAGACGACCATCGAGACCAGCACCCCGGCCGCGGGCAGCACCTTGGTGGCGAGCAGCGTCACCACCGCGGGGCCCGCTACGAAGATCATTTCGTCGGCGACCGACTCGAGCGCGAACGCCGAGTGCAGCGCCTGCGAGCCCGCCAGCACGTGGCTCCACCGGGCCCGCACCATCGAGCCGAGCGACGGCATCGAGGAGCCGGCCAGCATGCCGGTGACGAACAAAGCCCAGACCGGCGCGTGCAACTCGGCGCAGGTGACGAAGACCACGCTGGCGACCGCGAAGATCGCGACGATCGGCTGCAGCACCCGGCGCTGGCCGAAATGGTCGGCGAGCCGGGCGAGGCGCGGCGCCGACACCGCGTAGCCGATCGACCCGGCTCCGGCGATCGTGCCCGCGAGCCCGTACTGGCCGGTCGTGGCGCGCAGCAGGAGCACGCTGCCGAGCCCGAACATCGCCATCGGCGTGCGCCCGACGGCGGCGGCGATCGAGAACCGCGCCGCGCCGGGCAGCCGCAGCAGGTCCAGGTACCCGGTCCGGCGCGGCGGGCCCGCTGGCTGGCCTGGTGGGTCCGCGTCGACCGCGGCCTGCGCCTGACTCATGAGTTAGTTGTGCCTCCGCAAAGACAGTACCTGGCGGAGGAGTGGTTACCGAGGGCTAGCTGCGGGCATCACTGAGCGTCACCGTTAGTTCGCCTGCCATTCGCCGGCCGGCTTCTTCACCGGCCGCGGGCTGGCAGTTAGGGTTGTTATAGCTATGAGACGGTTCAGCCAGCGGGCCCTCGACGTCGTCGCGGGCGTCAGCCTGCCCGGCGGCAAGGGCGGCAAGGGGATTGCCGCCGTCGGCGTCGTCGCGATGCTGGGCCTGGCCGTGCACGCGGGGATGCCCGCGGCCGCCACCAGGGTTCCCGGCCGGTCACTCGGGCCGGCCGCCAGGGCCGTGCCCGCCGCTCCGCTCGCGAAGCTCGGTCCGTACCAGGCCGCCATGGTCCCGGTCCAGGCCGGCCAGGCCGGGCGCCATGCCAGCGGCACGCAGACCAGCGCGTTCCGCCAGATCATCCTGCCCGACCTGCTGATCGTGGCGCCCAAGGGATTGACCAAGCCGCAGATCGCCCGGCTCAGGAAGATCGTCGGCGTCCGCGACATGATCACTTTCGACGGCGCGGAGATCACCGCCGGCGGCCGCAGCGTCAGCGTCATCGGGGTGAACCCGGCGACGTTCCGGTCCTGGGTGCCGCTGGCGACCGCCTCGGACCAGGCGTTCTGGTCCGCCCTGAGCAGCGGTGACTTCGTCGCGGCGCAGCCGGCCGGCACCAAGCTCGGCCTGCGGCCCGGCGCGAGATACCAGCTCGTCGGCTCCACGTCGCAGACCGTCACGTACGGCATGTCGGCCAAGCTCGGGCTGACCGGCGTGGACCTGCTGGTCAACGTGCCCGCGTCCCGCAAGCTCGGGCTGGTCCGCCAGGTGGCCGGACTGATCAGCGCGCCCGGTGCCGGGCTGACCGCGCTGACCAAGGCGGTCCGGCGGGTCCTCGGCCCGACCGGCCGGATCGAGGTCCTGCGCAGCAGGCAGCTGCCGCTGGCGACGGTCGCGCCCGGCACCCGGCCGGCCAGTTACCTGCAGCTGTTCAAGGCGTCGGCGGCGCTGTACTGCCCGGGGCTGTCCTGGACGGTGCTGGCGGCCATCGGCCAGATTGAGAGCGCGGACGGCACCAACGTCGGGCCGTCCACCGCGGGCGCCATGGGGCCCATGCAGTTCCTGCCCTCGACGTGGACGGTCTGGGGCACCGATGGCTTCGGCGACACCGGCCCGCCGAACATCCTCAACCCGTACGACGCGGTGCCGTCGGCAGCGCGCATGCTGTGCGCCGACGGCGCGGCCGGGGGCGGCCAGGCGCTGTCGCAGGCCATCTTCGATTACAACCACGCGAACTGGTACGTGCGCGAGGTGCTCGCGCTGGCCGCCGAGTACGCGGCCGACTACCGCTAGCCAGCCGTCCGGGCCATCGGCCGCATCCTGATTGGATAGGGACATGGCCCCGTACGACGCGTTCTTGCTCGTGTCCTTCGGCGGGCCGGAAGGCCCCGAGGATGTGCTGCCGTTTCTGCGGAACGTGACGGCGGGACGCAACGTGCCGCCGGAGCGGCTGGCGGCCGTCGCCGAGCACTACCAGCTGTTCGGCGGCGTCAGTCCCATAAACCAGCAGTGCCGGGACCTGCTGGCCGCGGTCGAGAAGGACTTCCAGGCGGTCGGCATCGACCTGCCGGTCTACTGGGGCAACCGGAACTGGCAGCCCTATCTCGCCGACACAGTCGCGCAGATGGCAGCCGACGGCGTCCGCCGGGCACTGGCGTTCGTCACCTCCGCGTACAGCTCGTACTCAAGCTGCCGGCAGTACCTGGAGGACATCGAGCAGGCGCGCGCCGCGGCCGGGCCGGACGCGCCCCGGATCGGCAAGATCCGGCAGTTCTTCAATCACCCTGGCTTCATCCAGCCGCACGCCGCCGCCGTCGCGCAGGCCGCGGCCACGCTGCCCGCCGGGGACTTCGAGCTCGTGTTCACCGCGCACAGCATTCCCGCGGGCATGGCGGCTGCCAGCGGGCCGGCCGGCGGCGCGTACCCGGCCCAGCTGGCGGAGGCGGCCCGGCTGGTGGCGGCCGAGGCCGGCTACGACCGGCCGTGGCGGCTGGCCTACTCCAGCCGCAGCGGGCCGCCCGCGCAGCCCTGGCTGGAGCCCGACATCAACGACTGCCTGGCCGACCTGGCCGCTGCCGGCGCGACGGCGGTGGTCGTCTCGCCCGTCGGTTTCATCAGCGACCACATGGAGGTCAGGTTCGACCTCGACGTCGAGGCCGCGCAGACGGCGGCCGCGCACGGGCTCGCCTTCGCCAGGGCCGCCGCGCCCGGCACCGACCCGAGGTTCGTGTCGATGATCAGCGAGCTGGTGCGGGAGCGGCTGACCGGCGCGGCGCCGCTCGCGCTCGGCCGCCTCGGCTCCGGCCACGACGTCTGCCCCGACGGTTGCTGCGGGCGTGGCGCCGCGCGGCCGGCGACCGGCGCCACGATGAGCGGGACGGCGAGGTGACCGCCGCGCCGGCGGCCGGAGCCCTGGCCGAGCTGGCCCGGGCCGTGGCCGAGGAGGCGGGCGACCTGCTGCTGCAGCAGCACGGCGGCGTCCGGGTCGTGGCGACCAAGACAAGCCCCACCGACGTGGTCACCGAGATGGACCGGGCCGCGGAGGAGCTGATCAGGAAGCGGATCCTGGACACCAGGCCGGGGGACGCCATCCTCGGGAGGAGGGCGGCCAGACCGGGGCGGCCAGACCGGCGACGGGGCGGTCCGCTGGATCGTCGATCCGCTCGACGGCACCGTGAACTACCTGTACGGGCTGCCGGACTGGTCGGTGAGCATCGCCGCCGAGGTGGGCGGGACCGTAACCGCCGGCGTGGTGTGCGCCCCGCTGCGGCGCGCGACCTACGTGGGCACGCTCGGCGGGGGTGCCTGGCTGCACTCGGCGTGGGAGCCGGCTCCGCGCCGGCTGGCCTGTACCAGCGGGGTGCCGCTGGCCCGGGCCCTGGTCGGGACCGGATTCAGCTACGCCGCCGGGCAGCGGGCCGCGCAGGGCGGCGTCGTCGCGCAGCTGGTGCCCCGCGTCCGCGATATCCGGCGGGCCGGATCGGCGGCCCTCGACCTGTGCTCGGTCGCGTCCGGGCTGCTCGACGCCTTCTACGAAGCCGGGTTGCACGCCTGGGACGGCGCGGCCGGCGGCCTCATCGCGAGGGAAGCCGGGGCTGAGGTCGGCGGCCTGCACGGCCAGCCCGCCGGCGAGGCGATGACGCTGGCAGCCGGCCCGGGCCTGTTCGCGGACCTGCACGACGTGCTCGCGGCGCTGACCGCGGCGGCGGACCGGGGAGACGGCTAGCCGCGGGTCAGGCTGCCGGTGGCGACGAAGCCGCCGCCGCGGAAGGTGTAGGAGACGGCGCTGCCCGTCCGCTTCAGCGTCACGGTCCCGGCCGTGCAGTTGCCCTGCCCGGTTTCGGTGAACGTCAGCTTCTGGTGCGAGGCCGACGTGAGGTTCAGCACGCAGGAAAAGGCCGCCACCCCGGCGGTCTGGTACCTGACCCGGGCGGCCGGGCTGCCGCTGTGCAGCGTGAGCGCGACGTCGTAGGTGTCGTTCGGCGGCTGCTGGACCGCACCCGACCAGGCCCCGGCGAATCCGGCCGGCGTCGTGACGGTCACGGCCGGGCTGCCGGGCGCGGTCGGACTGGCGGGCGCGGAGGTGGCCGGCGTCCGGTCGGTCACTCGCTGGGTGCTCTTGTTCCCGGCCGCGTGCGGCTGCCCGTGCTGGCCGAGCGCGCGCAGGACGACCACGACGACGACGGCGATGGCGACGACGGCCACCGCGGCCAGCGCGCCGGCGCGCAGGCTCCGGCGGCCAGGCCGGGGTTCGCCCGGCTGCCGCGCCGCTCGGGTCGGCGCGGTGGGCAGGTCAGCGGCGCTGCGGGAGTGCCGGCTGGCCGGTCGCGGCCCGGTGCCGTGGGCCGCCTGCGGGCCCCCGTGCTGGCCGCTCCCGTGCCGCCCGTGCTGGCCGCTCCCGTGCTGGCCGCTCCCGTGCTGGCCGCTCCCGTGCTGGCCGCCGCCGTGCTGCGGCGCCCGGCCCGGCCCGGCGGGGTGCTGGGGGGCGCGGTCCGGGCCGCCAGCGTGCTGAGGCGGTGGGTAGCCAGCGCCGGGGCCGGCCGCGGCGCCAGCCGGCCCGCGCTCGGGCGCACGGACCTCGTGCTGTGCCCGCGGCCGGACCGGCGGCGGGCGGAAGCCGCTGCCGGGCACCGACCGGTGCGATCCCTCGGCCAGCACGCCGGCCTTGACGTTCTCCTGGCCGATGAGCGCGATCACAACGGTGCGGGCGGACGGCCGGGCGAACGGGTCCGGGCTGAGGCAGTCCAGGACGAGACCGCGCAGGTAGCCGGGCAGGACATCGAGATCGGCCCTGGCCGTGGCCGGCCGCCCGGCGGCGGCGAACATGACTGTCTGGCCCCAGGCCAGCATGTCCGCGGACGGCGTGGCCGACCCGTAAGGCGGCGTGATGCCGAACTCGACCACCCGCGGCCCGGACGAGGTCATGATCACGTACTCGGGGCCGAAGTTGCCATGCACGAGCCCGGCCTGATGTACGGACGCGAGTCCGGTCGCCATGCCGATCGCTACCGGGCCCAGGTCGGCCTCGGGCAGCACCCCGCTGGCCGAGATGATCTCCAGCAGGGACCGGCCGGGCACGTACTCACTGACGAGGTACGCGTCGCCACCGTCGAGGCCGGCGTCCAGGATCCGGGCCGCGCAAAAGGGCGGTACCCGCTTGGCGACGGCCGCCTCGGCCGCGAACCGGTCCCGCCCGGCGGCGTCCGACGTCCAGTCGCTGCGCAGCACCGAGATCGTGACCTCGGCTCCGTCCGGGCTGCTGCCGAGGAAAACGGGGCCGTCCGCGGGTAGCCCGGTGATGCGCCCCGCGAGCCGGTACCGGCCAACCCGCCTGGGGTCGCCGGGCTGCAGCGGCGCTTGTTGTGGCATAGCCGGGCTCCGGACAGGCTCGTACGCTGTGGCACCGGATGTGCGGTTCGTACCATACGCACTTTTGTCCGGATCGGTGTGCCGAATCGGCTAAGTTACTCGTCGGTAAACCAGCGTGCCGGGGAGTGGATCGATCACGCCGGGCAAGAATGCCCCGGAACAACACCAAATCCAGGGCGGTCGCGCCGACACGCTCAGTAAGCCCGGGCCTGGTAGGTGTACCGCGAGCCCGGACGTGGCAGAATTCCCCGCCGGATTCGGGCACAACCGAGCGCTCCCGAGCGTTACAACCGCGCGAACGGGTTAGTGAAGATGGAGGGGTTAGGGCCGAGATGGCTACCGACTACGACAGCCCGAGGAAGACAGACGACGAGCTCACCGAGGACAGCCTGCAGGAACTGCAGGCGAGGCGGATGGACAAGTCCTCGACCGCGATCGACATCGACCCTGATGACATCGCCGAGTCGCTGGAGCTGCCGGGGGCGGATCTTTCGAACGAGGAACTCTCGTTCCGGGTGATCCCGCGGCAGGCAGACGAGTTCACGTGCTCGAGCTGCTTCCTTGTACACCACCGCAGCCAGCTTGCTGACAATCGCGGTGGCCAGCCGGTTTGCCGGGAGTGCGCTGCCTAACCTGGAATTCCAGGTGAGGACCGTGCACGACCGCTGCCGGAGCGCGAGCACGCCGCTAGGGCGTCAGCGCTGGTATTCAGCCTGCCCGCGGGCAGGCCTGGCCCAGCGCCAGACGCCCGGCTGCGGCCGGGCCCGCAGCGACCGGGCCAGCTGCCGGCGAGCCGGGACTGGCAGCCTGGCGAGCGACGCGATCGGGCGCCAGGTCATGAGCCCGGCGCCGACCGCCGCCAGCACGGCCAGCACCGGCTGCCCGGCGAGCCCGAATCCGGCCGCACCGGCGGCCAGCAGCACCGCGGCCGCCGCCTGGGCCGCGACCAGCCAGGCAATCCCGGCCAGCGCCAGCGCGGCGTTCTGGCCGAAGACGGCGCAGCCAGGCTCTGACCGCGCCGCCCGCGCGAAATAACCCGCCGCGCTCGCCCGGTCGTGCGCGCGCAGGCTAATCAACCCGAGTTCATTCACCGCCCCGGCGTGCGCCGGATCCAGCGCCAGCGCCGCGCGCTGACTCGCCACCGCTGCGGCCAGATCCCGGCGCCCCAGCGCGGCCTTCCCCGCGATCACATGGACGTCAGGTTCCTGCGGCGCGATGGCGAGCGCGGCCCTGGCCGCCTCGGCCGCCAGCTCGTGCTGGCCAGCGCCGGCCGCGGCCTGGGCCAGGCAGACGTGCGACCGCCAGGCCCACGGCGCCAGCAGCCGGGCCTGCCGGGCCGCGCCCACCGCGTCCGCGGGCCGGCCCAGGCCGGTGAGCGCCGTGCTGGCTATCCGGTACGGCCAGTCGGAGGCCGGGTCGAGCGCGCTGGCCCGGCGGGCGGCGGCGACGGCGGCGGCGAGGTCGCCGCCGCCGAGCAACGCCCGCGCCAGCAGGCACCAGGCCCGCGCGTCGTCCGGCGTCGCGGCCAGTACCTGGCCGAGCGCCCGGATCGCGTCGGCGAAGCGGCCGAGCTCGATCATGACCGCGGCCCGATCCGGTCCCCGCATACCGCCGCCGGGGCCGGGTCCGCCGCCGTCGTGGCTGGTCACAGCATTTTGTGCTGCTTAAGGTACGCGGCGAGTTCGTCGTACCCGCCGCCTTCTCCGGCGTACAGAGCGACGTTCCTGGCGGCGTCGAACCACGGCCGCAGCGACGGGCGGATCTGGCCGGCGGCCGCGACCAGGTCGTCCTGGCCGATCATGCGGGCCGTCCCGGTCCGGACCGAGTCGAGCAGGGCCAGTTCGGCCGCCGACTCGCAGATGTGCGCGATGTCGGCCGCCGAATAGCCCTCGGTGCGACTCGCCAGCGCTGCCAGCTCGATGCCCGCGACCGGCCGCCCGGCCAGGTGGAACCGGAACACGGCTGCTCGCGCCGCGGCGTCCGGCGGCAGGACCAGCAGGGTACGGTCCAGCCGGCCCGGCCGCCGCAGCGCGCTGTCCAGGTCCCACGGGTGGTTGGTCGCGGCCAGCACGAACACCCCGTCGTTCCCGCCGGTGACGGCGTCGAGCTCGAGCAGCAGCTGGTTGACCGCGCTCCGCATCGGCGCGCTGCGCAGCTGGCTGCGGCGCTGCCCGAGCGCGTCGATCTCGTCCAGGAACAGGACCGCCGGCGCGCTGCTGCGGGCGGTCGCGAACAGCTCCTTGATGTTGCGCTCGCTCTGCCCGGTGTACATATCGATGACATCGGCGAACGAGACCGTGATGAAGCTGGCGCCGAGCTCGCCCGCCAGCGCCCTGGCGATGAACGTCTTGCCGCAGCCCGGCGGTCCGTACAGCAGCAAGCCGCCACGCAGGCTCTTGCCGTAGAGCCGGCGCAGCTCCGGATTCCGCATCGGGGCCAGGAAGGCGGCCTCAAGCCGGTCCTTCACCTCGGCCAGGCCGGCCACGTCGGCCAGGCACAGCGCCGGACGTCCCGCATCGGGGCTGGCCGGCGCTTGCGGCCCGGCGGCCGAGCCGTCCGCGGTCACGAACATGGGCGGCAGCACGGCCCCGAGGTCGGCCTCGGCGCGGGCCCAGTCGAACCCGGCCTGGCCGGGCTGGTGCGGGCGGCGGCCGGCGCTCGGCGGGCTCAGCGGCGCCGGGCTCAGCGGCGCCGGGCTCAGCGGTGCCGGGCTCGGCGGTGCCGGGCTCGGCGTCCGCGGCGGGCTGCGAGCCCAGGTCCGCCAGCATGGTCAGCGCGACGGCGTTGGCCGGATCGGCCTGCAGGACCGAGCCGAGGTGGCTGACGGCCTCCGGGCGCAGCCCGGCCGCCAGCAGCTGACTGGCCAGGTGCAGCCGGAGCCCGTGGTCGTCCGGCAGCGCGGACACGGCCTTCCGCAGGCTTTCGAGCAGGCCCGGCTCGGCATCCATCGACCACCCCGCCGTTGTTCGTCGGATTCATGGGTGAGTTTATGCCGATAGGGCGATTACCACGATTTGCCGGATCTGGTGCGCGGGCGCGCTAGCCGCAGGCCAGCTGCGCGATGCACTCGGTCCGGCCGCAGGTCTGGCCCGAGCCCAGGCAGACACTCCCGCAGGCGCACCGCTTCGCCCGGCTGGCCAGCCAGGCACCGTGATCGCCGAGCGCGACGCTGCCGTCCGTCTCGACGACGGAGTACACCCGCTTGATGCCGCCGCGCGGCAGGGCCACGTACTCCCGGGGGATCAGCTCCATACCTCTAGTGTGCATCGCCGTCCGGACTGCCGCGGCTAACTAGCTCCCGGCCAGCTCCGGCGCTCGTCCCCGCGGGGGTCGAGCACGACCTCGGCCCGGTCGCCGTCCCAGGTCATCACCGGGCAGGTCGGGTCGAACGGCTGCCAGCCAGGGTCGCCGGTGGTGGCGAACCTGATCCAGGTCGCGTGCAGGTCGGCAGCCAGCGTGGCCGGCGGGGCGGCGCCGAGCAGGCCCGCGGCGTCGGCCGCCGCCAGGTTGTCGAAGACGAACGGGATCTCGACCGCGTGCGCGGCGCCCAGGTCCAGGACGGGACTGCGCCAGCCGAACTCGTACAGGTAGGTCGGGGCCGCCCCGCCGGCTGCCAGCCGGGCCTGCGCGGCCGCGAACGTCGGCAGCCGGAAGAACCGGTCAGTGATGAGGGCGCAGAACACGTCGCCGGGGCTGGCATCCGGCCGGTTCGCTCGGTACCGGGCGGTGACGGCGGCGTCGATGCCAACCGCGCCCGTGAACATGGGCAGCGTCTCCTCGGTGACCATCGCGGCCAGTCCGGGCGGGACGAAGAACAGCCGGAACTCCTCGGTGTTGGTCCCGGCGAGCCACGGCACGTCCCCGCCGTGGCCGGCCGCGATGGCCGCCTGCGGGTGCACGGGCAGGATGTCGCCGTCGATCACCGGGACGAAGGCCATGGACCACGCCACGACGCTCGGGCCGTACCGGGCCGGATCGGGGGCCGCGGCCATCGCGTCCCGCACCGTGGCCTGGGCGGCGACGACCTTGTCCAGGTCCAGCGCCGACAGACTGGCCGCCGTGGCCGCCAGCCCCAGGACCTCGCTCAGCTCGCCGGTCACCAGCCGCGCGTCCGCGGGGTCAGCGCCGGCCTGGGCCGCACCGCTTTGCGCGATTACCCGGTGAAACAGCCCGCGCGCCCGCGGCATGCCGAGCAGCGTCGACACGCTCATCCCGCCGGCCGATTCGCCGAAGATCGTCACGTTCGCCGGGTCGCCGCCGAACGCCGCGATGTTGTCGCGCACCCACTCCAGGGCGGCGACCTGGTCGAGCAGGCCGCGATTGGGGGGCGCGTCGGGCAACAGGGCGAAGCCGTCTACGCCGAGCCGGTAGTTGATGCTGACCATGACGACGCCGTCGCGGGCGAACGCGTGGCCGTCATACATCGGCACGGCGGAGTTGCCATTGCTGAACGCTCCGCCGTGAATCCACACCAGCACTGGTGCCGACCCGGCCAGGTCCGGGGTCCACACGTTGAGGTTGAGCCACTCGTCGCCAGGAATGTTGGGCTCGGGCAGGATCTGATCGAACGGCGCTGCGTAGTCCGGCTTGGGCGGCGTCGGCCCGAACGCGAGGCAGTCGCGGACGCCGTCCCACCGCTCCGCCGGGGCCGGGGCGCGGAACCGGCGCGGGCCCGTCGGGCTGGCGGCGTACGGGATGCCGAGGAATCTGATGACACCGTCGGCCAGCTCGCCGCGAACGGTCCCGGATGTGGTGCTAGCAGTGGTCATGGCCGCACTGTGCCATATGGACACGGGCGAAGGCCAGATCAGGCTGCTGCCCGCAGCGGGAGTAGAGTCGCGCACGTGACAGGCGAGAGCAGCGTGACCGGCGGCGGAGCCGAGACGGACAGCAACGACTGGCGGGTCGTCGTGCACCTGCACCAGGCCGGCACGGCCAAGCAGGCAGTGACCGCGCTGACCGCGCATCAGGTCGAGGACGAGGTGCAGCAGCGGCTCGGCGGCCGGGTCGCGCTCGGCTCGGACGACAGCGAGCTGGTGTTTCTCTACACGCACTCGCAGGACGCGGCCGCGGCGGCGGGACAGGCCGTCAGCGACCTGCTCGCCGGGCACGGCATGACGGCGGATCTGTCCACCGACCGGTGGCATCCGGTTGAGGAAGAGTGGGAGCCAGCCGACGTGCCGCTGCCGTCCGGCGACGCCGCGATCCGGGCCGAGCGAGCCCGGCTGGACGCCGCGGAGACGCGCGACTCGCTGGCCGCGGGCGTCGCGCTGTACGAGGTGCGGGTGCAGCTGCCGTCGCACCGCGACTCGGTGGCGCTGGCGGACCGGCTCGCCGCGGACGGCTACGCGGTGGTGCGCCGGTGGCGGTTCCTCGTCGTCGGCGCCAACAACGCCGACCAGGCCGAGGAGTTCCGGGCGGCGATCGAGGACGTGGCGCCGGCCGGTGCGCAGATCACCGTCGGCGAGGTCGGACCGACACCGTTTACCGCGTTCGAGCTGGCGGCCGGCTCGGGGCTGTAGCTGACCCGCCCGCCGCGAGCATCGGGCTCTGCGGGCGCAGCTGGTGCAGCATCCAGCCGCGGCCGGCCGGGTCGAGCGGCCTGGTCCAGTCGGTGAATATCTCCGCCGCCCGCCGGTAGGACATCCGCCCGCAGCCGGTGAACGGGCACACATCGCGTGCCGGAGTGCCGGCGAGCGCGCGCCGGTCGGTGCGGAAGACCGGGCCGGCCCGGCGGCCCGCGAGCAGCCAGCTGAGCAGGTCCGCGGTCGCCGACTCGAACCGGAGCAGGTCGCCGGCGGGCAGCCTGGCCTGGCCGCCGCCGAGGTCGATGCTCCCGGCGTCCAGGCCGAGCAGCGACTCGGCGGACGCGCCGGTGTCCTGCAGCAGGTGCCACAGGGCCTGCTCGCGCAGCCCCACCGGCGCCTGGAACAGCGCCGCGCGCTGAGCGCTGGTCAGCGGGGCCAGCGCGACCGGCAGGCTCGCGGTCTGCTGGAGACCGGCGGTCGGGTCCGTCTCGATCCAGTGCTTGCGCTGCCACCAGCCGACGGCGCTGCGGAGCGCGGAGAGCTCCCGGTTGAGCGTCCTGGCCTGCGCGCTCGCGGCCCGGTGCGCGACGGCCGCGGCGAGCTTCCCGCGTGCGTCCGCGTTATCCAGCAGCGCCAGCGGGACCGCCGGCGGCCTGGCCAGCCGCCTGCTCCGGCCCGATGGCGGGAGCTTGCCCACGAGCGGCCAGGCCCAGCTGGTGAGGGAGATCCGGTAGACGCGCCGGGAGGACGGACCGAGGCCAGCCTCGGCCAGGTAGCGGTCCACCGCGACCGCATACTCGACCGGCGCCACCGTGGCCTCGGACGCATGCGCCATCCGAATGCTCCTTCCGGTCATCGCCGCAACTGCCCGAGCCGGGCGGCCAGACTCCTGCTTTCGAGCGTATCCAAGCGACCGCCTCCCGCGACGTTCCGGCTGGCCGCGGGTGACCCGGTTTGCCACCGCGGGCGCCGGGTACCTGCCCCGGGCACGCCGGGTGGCTCGCGGCCAGGATCGAGTCATCGTCGCGACTGAGGGAGCGCCGCAGTTCATGCCGGGAACACGAGTGTGGGAGACGGCGGACCGGAAGGCGGCGGGCCGCCGCGCCCGCCGGCCATTGATCGAGCCGGGTCAGCGGCCCGACCCGTCCCGGCCGCCGGGCACCGACCTGATGCCGAAGATCAAGCACATCGTCGTGCTGATGATGGAGAACCACTCCTTCGACAACTACCTCGGCACGCTGGGCCGGGGCGAGGGCCTGCCCGCGGGGGCCGACGGCCAGCCGGACGCGGCGAATCCCGACGCCGCGGGCCGCGAGGTCCGGGCCTACCCGCTCGGCTCGACCCAGCAGCACGAGGGGGTGCCGTGCCAGAGCTGGTGCGCCAGCCACCTGCAGTGGGCGGACGGCAAGATGGACGGGTTCGTCACCGCCACCGAGCGGGTCGTGCCGGCCGCCGACAAAACCATCCCGATGGGGTACTGGACCGAGCGCGAGCTGCCCTTCTACCACGGCCTCGCCCGGACCTTCCCGCTCGCCGACCGCTGGTTCAGCTCGTGCCTCGGGCCGACGTTCCCCAACCGCAGGTTCCTGCTGGCCGGGACCGCGAACGGCCTGCTCGACGACCTGCCGGTGAACCTGTTCGACCAGCCCGCCGCGGGCACCATCCTGGACCTGCTCACCGCGCACGGCATCTCCTGGGCGGACTATCACCCGGTGGCCGCGGACCAGTCGAAGTTCCGCCGGCTGCGTCGGCTACAAGCGCCGCAGCGCGCGGCATCAGCTGACATCGCTGGGCCAGCCGTTCCGGCGCGCGCCGCGCGAGTTCCAGCGCGACCTGCAGTTCACCGCCGACGTCTACCCGCTCGGCGTAGCCAGGTACATGACCCACATCCAGAGCCTGGATGAGTTCTTCGCGGCTGCCGACGCGGGCACGCTGCCGGGGTTCAGCATCGTGGATCCCGACTTCACCGAGTTCTCGGAGGAGAGCCCGCAGGACATCCGCAAGGGCGAGAGCTTCGCCGCGCAGGTCATCAACCGGGTGATGCACGGGCCGGGCTGGCCGGACACGCTGCTGATCTGGCTCTACGACGAGCACGGCGGCTACTACGACCACGTGCCGCCGCCGCCCGCGGTGCCGCCGGACGACGTGCCCGGCCGGAGCCTGGTCGCGCACCCGTCGCTGCTGCGCAGCGTCCTCAAGGTACTGTTTCCCGGCTACGTCCGGCACGCCGAGGAGCTCGTCGACGCGCCGCCGCGACTATGACCACTACGGCGTCCGCGTCCCGGCCGTCATCGTGTCGCCGTATGCCCGGAAGGATTGCGTGCTCTCCGACGTCTTCGATCACACCTCGGTGCTGAAGCTGGTCGAGGAGAAGTGGAACCTGCCTGCGCTCACCCGCCGGGACGCCGCGGCGCTCTCGCCCGTCGGCGCGCTCGATCTCGACGGGCCCGCCGGCCTTCCGCACCCCGCCGGAGCTGCCGGCGCCGACGCTCGCCTGGGGCACCTGGTAGCGCCCGGCCCCGGATCCAGGCCGCCGGCGCGGCCCGCGCGCCCGTGCTCACTAGGGTTAGCGCAGGCGCGACGCGAGAGGCGGATCCGATGGGGCAGCAGGCAGACCTGGTCTTCGCGGGCGGGGCGATCTACACCGCCGACGCCTCCGGCCGCCAGATGACGCTCGCGACGGCCGCGGACGGGACGCCTGCCAGCGCGGTCGCGGTGACCGGCGGCCGGATCGACCGGCTCGGGGACACCGGCGACCGCGACTTCAGGGACCTGATCGGCCCCGGCACCCAGGTCGTCGACCTGCGCGGACGCGCGCTGCTGCCGGGCTTCCAGGACGCGCACGTGCACCCGGCGTTCGCCGGGATCACGATGATCGGCTGCAACCTCATGGGCGCGACCAGCCTGGCCGAGGCGCTGGCGCGGATCGCCGGCTACGCCGAGCGCAACCCGCAGCTCGAGTGGATCGCGGGCTCGGGCTGGCGGATGGAGTGGTTTCCCGGCGGCACCCCGGACCGCGGCACCCTCGATCAGGTGACCGGCAGCCGGCCGGCCTACCTGTCGAACCGGGACGGCCACGGGGCCTGGGCCAACACCCGGGCGCTCGAACTCGCGGGAGTGGACAAGGACACGCCCGACCCGGTGGACGGCCGGATCGAGCGGGACGCCGACGGCGGGCCCGCAGGGCACGCTGCACGAGGGGGCCGCGAATCTGGTCGGCAACCTGGTGCCGGAGCTGACGCTGGACGAGCGGCTCACCGGGCTGCTGGCGGCCCAGGCTCACCTGCACGCGCGCGGGATCACCGCCTGGCAGGACGCGATCGTCGGCGACTATCTCGGCAGCCCCGATCCGCTGCCGGTGTACCTGGCCGCAGCCGCGAGCGGGCAGCTGACGGCCAGGGTGGAAGGCGCGCTGTGGTGGGACCGGGGGAGGGGCGGCGAGCAGCTGCCGGACATCCTGACCCGGCGCGAGCGCGGGCAGGCACCGCGGTTCCGGGCCAATACCGTGAAGATCATGCAGGACGGCGTCGCGGAGAACTTCACCGCCGGGATGCTGGAGCCCTACCACGATCCGGCCGGCTGCCACGCGCACGGCAGCGGACTGTCCTACGTGGACCCGGTCGCGCTGCGCGACTACGTGACCCAGCTGGACGCGGCCGGCTTCCAGGTGCACCTGCACGCGATCGGCGACCGCGCGGTGCGCGAGGCGCTGAACGCGATCGAGGCCGCGCGGTACATGAACGGGTACAACGATCACCGCCACCACATCGCGCACCTGCAGGTCGTGCACCCCGATGACGTGCCCAGATTCGCGGCGCTCGGGGTCACCGCGAACATGCAGGGCCTGTGGGCGGCGCATGAGCCGCAGATGGACGAGCTGACCATCCCGTTCATCGGGCCGGACCGGACCCGCCGCCAGTACGTGTTCGGTGACCTGCTGCGGGCGGGCGCGCGACTGGCGGCGGGCAGCGACTGGGCCGTCAGCAGCGCGAATCCGCTGCGTGCCATCCACGTCGCGGTGAACCGCGCGCTGCACGGCGCGGCCGGCCCGGAGGCGGAGCCGTTCCTGCCCGAGCAGAGCCTCGCGCTCGGCGAGGCGCTGGCGGCCTACACGCTCGGCTCGGCTTACGTGAACCACCTCGACGCGGAGACCGGCACGATCGAGACCGGCAAGCTGGCCGATCTGGTGGTGCTCGACCGCGACCCGTTCGCGGGGCCGGCGGCGGATATCGGCACCGTCGGCGTGCTCGCGACCTACGTGCAAGGCGACGCGGTGTACGTGTCTGACGGCGGCCACCCGGCCGGCTGAGGACGAGACGGCGGCGGTCCCGCCGGGGACCGCCGCCGCGCCCAGCCGCCGCGCCTAGTTGGCCGCAGCCTCGGCCCGCAGCAGCTCGCCGAGCTTGCCGAGCAACTCGCCGGTGCCGTGCTCGCGGTACTCGTTCTTGTCCAGCCCGTCCAGGAACACGCCCTGCTCGGTCAGCACGAGATGGGTGCCGCTGCCGGCCGGGGTGAGCTCGACCGTGGCGACCGACACCGAGATCCGGTCGTCGTTGGCGTACATCTCGTACGCGGTCACGATGCGCTCGTCCGGCACGATGTCGTAGTACACCGAGTCGAAGGTGTAGGTCGCGTCGCCGTGCTTGCTGGCCAGCCGCTCGCGGCCGCCGATCCGGAAGTCAAGCTCGTGGTCGGCGCCGGACTCGTCCGCGGCGCCGAACCAGCGGGCCTTGGCTTCCAGGCTGGCGAAGGCGGCGAACACCCGCGACGGCGCGGCCGGGTAGGTGCGCTCGATGGTGAACGAGCCATGGGTTGCAGAGCGGGTCGTCATTGGTTCTCCTCGGTTGGGTTGCCGGCGGTTTCGGTGAGGAAGTCGCCGAGCCGGTCGAGCCTGCGCTCCCACTGAGTGCGCCGCTCGCTGATCCATTGCTCGGCGGACTGCAGCACGCCGGGGTTGATGCTGCAGGTACGGGTGCGGCCGGTTTTCTGCGACCGGACCAGCCCGCACGCCTCGAGCACCTGGACGTGCTGCACGACCGCGGCCAGCGACATGGCCATCGGCCTGGCCAGCTCGCTGACCGACAGCGGGCCCAGGCTCAGCCGCTCGACCATCACGCGCCGGCCGGGGTCCCCCAGTGCCTGGAACACGCGGTCCAGGTCCGCCGTTTGGTTAAGCATGCACTTGAGTATGCCGGACCGTCCGGCTAATAGTCAAGTCGCGACTTAAGTATCTAGGCTTGCGTGATGACTCTGGCCTTGAGCTGCTCGAATTCATCCCGCGAGAGCAGTCCGTCGGCCAGCAGCGAGGCGAGCTTGGCCAGCTGATCGGGGATCGTGCCCGCGTCCGGCGGCGCGGGCGCGGCGGCGTCCGGCGGCGCGGGCGCGGCGGCGTCCGGCAGCGCGGGCTCGGCCGGGGCCGGCGGCCCGCCGCTGCGGGCGCCGGCGATGGTGAGCAAGGGCTGAGACAGCTCGATTCGCAGTGCGCCCGGGTCCTGGCCGGCCTTCGAGAAGAAGAACTCCGAGTCCGGGCCGGCCAGCCGGAGGATCGCCTTGCTCGTGTTCGCGACGGCCATCACAGTCCCGCCGATAAGGCCGAAGATCAGGGCGCCCAGGAACAGGCCGAGTACCCCGGCTACGACGAGTCCGATCAGCGCACCGCCCAGGGCGACGGCCGAGACCACCCCGATCATCGCGGCGCCGGACTGGCCGCGGTCGGACCCGGCGACGTCCGCGGCTTCGACTTCGCCGTAGGCCAGCTCGGTCACGGCGGCACTCGTCCCCGGCTGGTAGATCGTCAGCCGGTCGCGGAGGAAGCGCAGATCGTAGGCCTGGCCCCGGACCAGTGGCGCGCCGCCAGAGCCGCCGTCATACGTCATGGACCGCAGCCGGATCGTGCTGCTCTCAAGCTCAGCCGATCTGCGTCGCTCCGCCCTGGCCGCGAGAGTCGCGCCAATTGGCGCCGCCGCGTCCGGGTCTAGTTCCGCCAGGGCGTGCCACGCGCTCGCCCAGCCGTCCGGGGTGAGCGGGAACCGGGACACGATCTTGATCGCGTCCAGCCGGGTCAGCCGGACGACGACAAAGCCGGGACCGGCTGTCCGGTGGTCCTGCCAGCCGATGCTGTGCCGTACCCCGGAAACGCGCAGCAGCCGGGGCGAACCGCGGTACAGCTCCGAGGCCGGCACGGCCGGCATCGGAGGCGGCTGCCCGGCTGCCCCGCTCGCCGGCGCTTCAATCGCGCCGTCACTCATAGCGCGCGCCTGCCTGCGCCGATCCCTCGCATAACGGAAAATCGTAGCGCTTCGTACACCGCGATCCCAGCCTTCAGCGGGCCGGATCTGGCTCTGGCCGTCGCGCGTGCGCGCTCCGGCCCGCAGCTGACCGTCGGCGGCTCGTGTCATGATGGCGTGCGTGCCGACCGGACCCGCCGCTCCCGACGTGCCGGCCCGGCGATTCGCGGCGCAGCTGCTGGCCGGGCCGCCCGCCCGCAGCGCGGTCGAGGTCGTCGGCCGGCTGCTGGCCGTGCAGGGCCAGGATCCGCGCGGCGCGCGGCTGACGATCAGGTCGCGCAGCACCGGGCTGACGGCCGCCGACGTGGACAAGGCGCTGACCGCCGACCGGACGCTGCTGATCACCTGGCTCAATCGCGGCACACTGCACCTCATCCGCAGCGAGGACTACTGGCTGCTGCATCGCCTGACCGTCCGCCCGCAGCACGAGACTGCCTGCGGGCGCAACCTCGCGTCGGCCGGCGTGACCGCCAGCCAGGCCGACAAGGCCGTCGCGGTCATCACCGCCGCGCTGGCCGACGAGGGCCCGCGCACCCGGCTGCAGATCCGCGACCACCTGACGTCCGCGGGCCTGGACGGGAACTGCGCGCTGCACTTGCTGATGCTCACCTGCCAGCGCGGTGTCGCGATTCGCGGGCCGATGATCGGTGCCCAGCACGGCTACGCCCTGGTCCGGGACTGGCTGGGGCCGCCGCCCAAGACGACGAACCGGGACGCGGACCTGGCCGAGCTGGCCCGCCGGTACCTGGCCGGCCACGGTCCGGCGAGCGACCGCGACCTGGCGAAGTGGGCCGGGCTGTCGCTCGGCGACGCGCGCCGCGGCCTCCGCGGCATCGCCGCGCAGCTGCGTGAGCGCGCCGACGGGCTGGCCGAGCTGGCGGCCGGCTGCGACCCCGGCGAACTGCCAGCGCCGAAGCTGCTCGGTGGCTTTGACCCGGTGCTGCTCGGCTGGGAGTCCCGCGCGGACATCGTCGGCCCGTACGGGCAGATCGTGACCGTGAACGGCCTGTTCCGCCCGTTCGCGCTCGTGCACGGCAAGGCCGCGGGCATCTGGTCATGGACCGAGGGCGCGGTTGCACTGGAGCAGATGGGGGAGCTTCCGGCCGGTGTTCCGGCTGCGCTCGCGGCCGAGGCCAGCGATGTCCGGCGTTTCCTCGGAACGAGCGGAGAGTGACCATGGCGGACCTGCCGGAGCTGACCGACCTGCCGTTCGCGGCGCACCTGACGCCGGCCGAGGGCGGCCTCGCGGCCCGCGGCGACTACGACACCGTCCTGTTCGAGCGGGCCGACTTCGACGAGCCGAACGCGGCCAGCGCGCGGTTCCTCGAATGCGCCTTCAGCAAGGTGTCGGTGACTGGCGGCAAGCTGCAGCGCACCCGGCTGCGCGACGTGTGGATCCGCGACCTGCGGCTGACCGGCACGAACGTGTCCGAGAGCGAGTGGCTGGACGTGACGGTGCTGGCATCGTCGCTGGCCGGCGCGCAGCTGTACGGGTCAGAGCTGCGGCGGGTGGTCTTCAGCGGCTGCAAGCTCGACTCGGTGAACTTCCGCGCCGCCCGGCTGCACGACGTCCGCTTCGAGAATTGCGTGCTGCGCGACGTGGACTTCGCCGACGCCGAGCTCACCGGCTGCACGTTCGCCGGCTCGCAGCTGGTCCGGGTTGACCTCAGCCGGGCCCGGCTGGAGCGAACGGACCTGCGCGGCGCGGAGCTCGGCCTGATCATCGACGCGCAGTCGCTGCGCGGCGCGATCGTCAGCACGGGCCAGCTGGTCGCGCTGGCGCCGGTGCTCGCCGCGACCCTGGGCCTCGTGGTCAGCGACGACTAGCTGGTTAGTGGCTGGTGCGACTGGCCACCGAGCCGTCAGAGCCGTCGCGGCCGAGTGCCTCCGGCAGCGCGGCGTCGGCTGGCTGCGCGGCGGGCGCGGCCCCGGGTGCCCGCAGGCGCGCGTACAGCGTGCGGGTGCCGGTCTGGACCGCGAGCACCAGGACGAGGATGAGCCCGGCCACGATGCCGTCCAGCCAGAAGTGGTTCGCCGTCACGATGACAGCCAGCGTGGTCAGCACCGGGTAGAGCACGGCCAGCCAGCGCCAGCGGCTGCGCAGCGTCGTGATGACCGCGAGCGCCACCAGGATGGCCCAGCCGACATGGACCGACGGCATCGCGGACAGCTGGTCGGGGTCGAACCCGGCGGTGTTGCCGTACACCGACTGGTGATACTTGATCGCCGTGTCGACCATCCCGGTCGCCGGCAGCATCCGGGGCGGGGCGACCGGGATGAGCTGCACCAGCAGGCAGGCGCCGGTCAGCCCGACCAGCGTCGTCCGCAGCCGCTTGTACCGGTCCCGGTGCCGGACGAACAGCCAGATGAGGGTCGCGACCAGGACCGGGAAGTGCAGCGAGTCGTAGTACAGGTTGAAGAACTGGACCACCAGCGGGTGAGGCAGGATCACCTTCTGCATGGACGTCTCGCTGGGCAGGTGCACGACCCGTTCGAAGTGCCAGATCCAGCGCGACCGGGCGAGGGCACCGTCCGGGCTCACGCTGGCCAGCGACCCGGCGAGCTGCCAGAGCGCGAACAACGCCAGGATCAGGCCCGACTCCTGGGTGAACACGGCGATCGAGGCCAGCCGGGGCTTCCTCGTCGCCCGCATGGCGACCGACGCCACGATCAGTCCCGTCGCCGCGATGCCCGCCTGCCGCCAGCTCAGCTCAAGATCGATCATGGACAGGGCCTCCGCACTGTCTCAGGTTACGGGGACGTGGCGCGGCGGTGACCGGCAGACCCGGACAGGCGCGGTCATGCTGCGGCACAATCGGCCCATGCGTGCCGCCGACCGGCCCGGGGCCGGATCATTCGATGGCGACCGGGACGACCTGGCCGGCCGGCTGTCCCGGCTCCCGGACGCCCACCCGTCCAGCCCGCGCGACCCGGCCGGTGAGCCGGAGCGCGACGACGTAGCGGCCGAGGAGGCGGGGCTCGATGACCCGGGGTCCGACGCTGACCTGGAGGAGCCCGGCCCGGACGGCGAGGAGCAGTCCGGCGAGCCCGGGCCGGACGGGACCGGGTCGCCGGCCGGCCGGCCAGGCCTCCGGGCGGTCGGCGGCACCGGGCCGCGGGACCCGTACCGGCCCTGGTTCGCCGACGGCGGGCCTGGCCAGCCGTGGTTCGCGGCTGACCAGGGCCGGGACGGCTAGTCCGGGCGGCTGAACGAGGCCGGGTCGGCGATCTGCCGGGGCAGCAGCACGTCCGCCGCGACGTCGGCGGCGAGCCGGACCACGTCGCCGTCGGCGAGCCGGACCGCGGTACCCGGCAGCACCCGGTCGCCGTTGACGAACGTGCCGTTGGTGGAGTTCTCGTCCCTGATGCTGGCGTGTCCGTTGTCGTCCATCGTCACGGTCGCGTGCCGGCGGGAGACGTTCTCGTAGCGGGCGAACGCGGCAGCCACCAGTGACTCGGCCGGATCCCGGCCGAGCAGCAGCGACGTTCCGGCCGGCACCTCGACGTTGCCGGTGGGGAAGGCCAGCCGCAGGACGGTGGGGGAGATGGCCCTGGCCCGGTCGTCTGGCCGCAGGTACTCCTGCATCACGGTGGTGGGCGCGGGCGTCTCGTCACGGGTAGCGGACCGCGGCAGGTTGGCTCCGCAGGTGAAGCAGATCAGATCTTCCGGCTGCACCTTGGCCGCGCAGTTGGGACAGGTAAGCGTCGCCATGGTGTCCTCCTGGGGACCGCGTCACCGGCTGGGAGATCTGAGCTTTCCGGACGAGACAATAACGTGCCGGGAGTGCCCAATGGTGCCAGGCTCGGGCAGGCTGCCCGGCGGCCCGCCGTCACGGCGCGCTGACCTGCGGCGCTGCCCGGTACCATCGCGGGTATGGTCGGCTTCACGCTCAACGAGGAGCACGAGGCGCTCCGCCGCACAGTCGAGGACTTCGCCAGGGAGGTAGTCGCGCCGGTCATCGGCGGCTACTACGAACGCGGCGAGTTCCCTTACGAGATCATCGCGAGGATGGGCAAGCTCGGCCTTTTCGGGCTGCCTTTCCCGGAGGAATACGGCGGAATGGGCGGCGACTTTTTCGCCCTCTGCCTGGCCCTGCACGAGCTCGCCCGGGTCGACTCATCGGTGGCCATCACGCTGGAGGCGGCGGTCGCGCTCGGCGCCATGCCGATCTTCCGGTTCGGCAGCAGCGCGCAGCGGGACCAGTGGCTGCCCGACCTCTGCCAGGGCGAGCGGCTCGCGGCCTTCGGGCTGACCGAGCCCGGCGGCGGGTCGGATATCCCCGGCGGCATGCGGACCACGGCCCGGCTGGACGGCGACGAGTGGGTGGTCGACGGGTCGAAGTCGTTCATCACGAACTCGGGCACGTCGATCACCTCGGTGGTCACCGCCCTGGCTATCACCGGCAGGTCGGAGGACAGGCCGCAGATCTCGGCGATCATGATCCCGGCCGGGCACCCCCGGCTTCACGGTCGCGCCCGAGTACTCCAAGGTCGGCTGGTGCGCGTCCGACACCAGGGAACTGTCGTTCTCGTCCTGCCGGGTCCCGGCCGCGAATTTGCTCGGAGAGACCGGCCGGGGCTATGCCCAGTTCCTTCAGATCCTGGATGAGGGAAGGGTCGCGATCGCGGCGCTGTCGGCCGGCCTGGCGCAAGGGTGCGTGGATGAGTGCCTGCGGTACGTGCGGGAACGGGTCGTGTTCGGCCATGAGCTCGGCCACTACCAGGCCATCCAGTTCAAGATCGCGGACATGGAGGCGCGGGCCCACACCGCGAGGCTGGCCTGGTACGACGCGGCCGCGCGGCTGGTGGCCGGGGAGCCGGTCAAGAAGCACGCGGCGGTGGCCAAGCTGGTCGGCTCGAACGCGGCGATGGACAACGCCAGGGACGCGACCCAGATCTTCGGCGGTTACGGGTTCATGAACGAGTTCCCGGTGGCCCGGTTCTACCGGGACGCCAAGGTCCTGGAGATCGGCGAGGGCACGTCCGAGGTGCAGCGGATGGTGATCGCCCGGCAGCTGGGGCTGAGCCGGACCGCCTGACGGGTTATTTGCGCGGCACCAGCATCGAGCTGATCGCGATGGACCCGGACTTCGACAACATCGACTCGGTGGTCATCAGCTCGGTGACGCGCTGCAGCGCCCCGATGTTGGTGGTCGTCGGGTAGCTGCCGACGCTGACCATGTTGGCTTCCTGGGTGCTGATCCCGGCGCCCGGCAGCTTGGGCAGCACCTGCTGGATGGGCCCGGTCATCCCGGCGTCGGTCTGGGCTTTCTCGATCGCCGACTGGAAGTCCGCCACCGCGGTCGCGTTGGTCTTGACCCAGGAACTCGTCGCCACGTAGCCGGAAATGGGCAGGGTGGCCGTTCCGCCACTGAATACGTCCAGCACCGGGGTCGCGCCGAGAGTCGCCTCGGCGTCGTAGATGTACGGCTCGGTGAGCAGGATCGCGTGCAGCCGCCCGGTGGACAGCTCCTTGATTTCCTGCTGCTGCGACATCCGCAGCCAGGTCAGGACGTCCGCGCCGCTGGCCAGGTAGTTGGACATCACCTCGCGGGCGGCGGCCACGTACAGGCTCTCCGGCACGCCGGTCGAGGTGGTGCCGACCGCCGAGTCGCCGGGCAGCCCGATAGGGGCGCCTTCCAGGTTCAGCGCGGTGCTGACCTTGTACTTCGGCAGGCTGAGGATCTCGACCGAGGCGCTTCCGGCGTCATAGCCGTCGGCCAGCAGCTTGAGGTTGGGCTGGGCCTGCTGCTGGGCGAAGATGTTGCCGTAGTCGCTGGCGGCGATCTGGGCCTGGTTTTTCTCGACCGCGGCCAGTTCCTCGCTCTGGCTGCCGAAATCCTTGATCACGACGTGCAGCCCGGCGGCGGCGAACAGGCCCTTCTGCTGGGCCAGCCACAGCGGGGCGTCGTCGATGCCGGGCGCGGCCGCGATGGTGATGGTGCCTGACACCGCGCCCATGCCCGTGTCGCCGGCGGAGCACGCCGCGGCAAGCAGCGCGACCGCGCAGGAGGCGGCCGCGAGCAGCGCGCGCCTGCGGGCTCGGGCCGGCCTGGACGACAGCAACAGCCGCCGGGACAGCAACCAGTTGCCGGCCGGGTCAGGCCTCATGACTCTCCTCGGGCGCAGGTACTCTTTGGTGCATTTCGTCCGGAGATCCGGAGGGCATCCGGACAGTTTTCTGAACACGGACGATGCGGGAGAGAGTACCCTATTGCTGCCAGGTGACAGGGCAAACGTCACGTTACATCGGTTTTTCCGGTTCGTGTACGTATTGGCGCACGTTACCCGGTTACTACCCGATAGAGTTGCGCCTGGCGGCGTGACTGCACCCGATGCAGAGAGTTATGTCTGGGAGGACCGTCGTGCCGGTAGTGTCACGGACCGTCACGGCTCGCGCCCGCGTAGCGGCCACCAGGTGAGGGGTTCAGAGACTGTGCCGTCCCGAGACAAGAAGGCGCGCGCTGGCGCCCCGGCGGCAGGCGGCGTGCCAGCCGGCCGCCCGGCCAGTGCAGTGCTGGCTCCACCCCCCGCAGTTGAGCAGGCCAAGCCTGCGGTCCAGGCGTCCCGTCGTGCCCTCAAGAACTGGCGCGTGCGGTCTCGGCTGCTCCTGCTGATCATCATCCCGACGCTGACCGCCGTGGTCCTGGGCGGTACCTACATCGTCTCGTCGTGGGAAAACGCCGTTACTTACCAGCGAGTAGTGCAGCTGGCGAATTTGAGTTCGGCAGTTACGACCCTGGCCGGAAACCTTGAATCCGAGCGGGACGCGACCATTCAGTACATTGCCGAGGCGCAGGCGGCGAACGCCAGCAGCCGGCTGGCCTACGGCAAGGCGAACCCGGACCTCCTGCAGACCCCGATCACCCAGCAGAGCCTGACGAACCCCTGGGTGCGGACGGTCAAGCGGGAGGTAGCCGACATCGGCGCGGGCTACCCGGCCCAGGTGCAGAACGAGGCGCAGAACGCGAAGGGCGCGCTCGCCGACCTGGCCGCGCTGCGGACCGCGGCGCTGCAGACCCAGCTGCCGGCGCTGTCGGTGCTGACCAAGTACACGAACCTGATCGACTCGCTGCTGGCGATCGACGACGACATCGCGCTGAGCGCCGGCGACCAGCAGCTGGCCACGAACGTGCGCGCGCTCGGGCTGGTCTCCCGGATCCGGGAGGAGACCTCCCAGCAGCAGGCGCTGCTGTCGGACGCGTACTCGCTGAACGAGTTCGCGCCCGGCGTGCTGACGGCGCTGACCTCGGCGCAGTCGGACGAGCAGGCCGACCTGCAGCAGTTCAATGTCTCCGCGACCCCGGCCCAGCTGGCCTTCTACAACCGGACGGTGTCCGGACTCCTCGGTGACCTCGCCAGCCACTACGAGGCGCAGGCGATCGACTTCGCGTCCACCGGGCAGGCGCTCAGCATCGCGCCGAACACCGCCACCCAGGTGATCGGCGCGTTCACCAACGGCCCGCTGGACGAGATGCGGGTCGTTGAGGCGCGGCTGGTGTCGGACACGATCTCCCGGGCGACCAGCCTGCGGAACAAGGCGATCATCACCGCCTCCGGCGTCGGCGCCGCGGTCCTGATCGTGCTGCTGCTGGCGCTCCTGCTCACCACCGTGGTCGGCCGGTCGATGGTCCGGCCGCTGCGGCGGCTGCGGTCCGGCGCGCTGGAGGTGGCCGGCGTCCGGCTGCCCGAGACGGTCCGCCAGATGAGCGACTCGGACGGGGCCGGGGTTCCGTCCGAGATCGAGCCGATCGACGTGGACTCCGCTGACGAGATCGGCGAGGTGGCGCGCGCGTTCGACCAGGTGCACCGCGAGGCACTGCGGCTGGCGGCCAACGAGGCCGCGCTGCGCGGCAACGTCAACGCGATGTTCGTGAACCTGTCCCGGCGCAGCCAGTCCCTGGTCGAGCGGCAGATCCGTCTGATTGACGACCTGGAGCAGGGCGAGCAGGACCCGGACCGGCTGGCCAGCCTGTTCCAGATGGACCACCTCGCCACCCGGATGCGCCGCAACTCGGAAAACCTCCTGGTTCTGGCGGGCCACGAGGCCACCCGCCGCTGGAACCAGCCGGTGGCCCTGGTGGACGTGCTCCGCGCGGCGGTCTCCGAGATCGAGCAGTACGAGCGCGTCACGCTGAACGTGCAGCCGGGCATCTCGGTGCGGGGCCACGCCGTCAACGACGTCGTGCACCTGCTGGCCGAGCTGGCTGAGAACGCCACGTCGTTCTCGTCGGCCGACACCCCCGTGGTCGTGGCCGGTCACCTGCTGAGCAGCGGCGGCGTGCTGCTGGACATCACCGACCAGGGCGTCGGCATGGGCGCCGAGGAGATGGCGCACGCGAACTGGCGGCTGGACAACCCGCCCGTGGTCGACGTCGCGGTGTCCCGGCGCATGGGCCTGTTCGTGGTCGCGCGGCTGGCGGCCAGGCACGGTATCCGGGTGCGGTTGCGCCCGGCGGCCGACGGCGGCCTCGCCGCGCTGGTCTGGCTCCCGGACGAGGTCATCAGCCACGAGGCGGACAAGCCCGGCCCTGGCCGGCGGTTCGAGGCGCCATCGGCCGCGGGCGCGGCGATGATGGCGGTCCCGGCCACGGTGGAAGACGTGATGTCTCCGCTGGAGGAGGAGATCTCCGGGACCCGTCCGCCCCAGTACGCGTCGGTGCAGACGGACGCCCAGCAAGGGAACGGGAAGCTCGGGGTCCGTCGCGTACCGGGAGCCGGTCCCATGCCGGGTGACCCGCTGCGGGCCGGCGGCGCCGCGGCCACGACCGGGCCGCTGCCGGCCTTCCGGTCCAGCCCGCGGCCGGCCGAGCCGGGCGGTCCCGACGACGGTGCCCTGGACGGGACGGTCACGGTGCCGGCGACCGAGCAGCCGGAAGCCGAGCCGCATTCGACGAGCCCGCTGCCCGCGGTCGACCTGACCCCGCCGACGGTCCAGCTCGGCCAGCCGGCCGTCTCCGGCGCGGCCAAGGGCCGGCCCGAGCCCGCCGCGTTCGGACGCGACAGCGGCAATGGTTCCAACGGGGACGTCGTCATCCCGCCGGCGGAGCACGTCGGTCCTGAGCACAGGCTGCCGATCTTCGAGGCGGTCGAGTCTGACTGGTTCCGGCGCGGCCGCAGCGCGATGGGCGGCTGGCCCGGGCCTGACGGCGCGGCCGCCGCGACCGAGTCGCCCGAGTCCCCCGAGCCCGCCGACGATGCGGCGCCCGAGCCGGAGGTCGCCTGGGCGACGCCGTCCGACCGCGGCTGGGAAGTGGCGGCCGCCGTCAGCTCGCCCGCGACCGGCGGCACCACCTCGGCCGGGCTGCCCAAGCGGGTGCCACAGGCGAACCTGGTACCGGGCGCGGCGGGCCAGGAAGCCGCCGCACCAGCGCCGCCGAGGTCGGCCGCGGCGACCCGAGAGCGGCTCGCGAGCTTCCAGCGCGGTAGCCGAGCAGGCCGGGCTGCTGCCGTTGGCGACGATAATGGGTCGGATCGGGAAGACGGTTCCTGATGATGACGAGGCGACCTGCTGGCATGCTCATGGTGAACGACGGATTGAGGCGGCGCTGCCCAGCGCCGCCGGAAGCTACTGAGGCGTATGCGGGACAAGAGGCCCGAAGCGCCTGCCGTGAGAGGAAGGAGCGCCTGTGAGTCCGCTTGTGCGTCCGGCCCAGGACCTGAACTGGCTGATCACGAACTTCGTAGAGCGGGTGCCTTCAGTGGCGCACGCGATCGTGGTCTCCTCGGATGGCCTGCCGATGGCGTTCTCGCACGGGTTTCCCGCCGACAGGGTGGATCAGCTCGCAGCGGTCACTTCCGGTCTCACCAGCCTCACCCAGGGAGCTGCGAGGGTTTTCGAGGGCGGTGCAGTCAACCAGACCGTCGTAGAGATGCAGCGCGGCTTGCTGGTCATTATGGCCATCAGCGACGGGTCCAGCCTCGCCGTGCTCGCGGCTGCCGATTGCGACATGGGCCTTGTTGCGTATGAAATGGCGTTGTTGGTCGAACGGGTCGGCAGCGCCCTGACGCCGGATGTACGCGGCGGCGTCCCAGGCTGGGGCGAGGGCGGCCGATAGTGACGGGAGACTGCCGTGTTCGGCGCCGGGCGCGATGACTGGGATTCGGGCGAACGCCTGTATCCCGGTGATCGCGATGACCTGTCAGGCCCCGGATTCGACTTCGGCGCTGGATTCGCCGATCGCGGTGACCCCTGGCGCAGCGAGCCAGCTGGCCGCAGTGGGCCAGAGGAGAGCAGCGCGCTGGTCCGGCCGTATGCGGTAACTGGAGGCCGGACCAAGCCGAGATATCAACTGCAAATCGAAGCCATGGTGGCCGCGTCTCACTACGAGGCGCGCGACCTGTCCGTGCTCAGTCCCGAGTGTCAGGCGATTCTCGGGTTCTGCCGTGACTGGCGGTCAGTAGCGGAAATCTCCGCTGTGCTCCGGATGCCGCTCGGCGTCGCCAGGGTGCTGATCGCTGATATGGCGATGGAAGGACTGGTCCGGGTTCACCAGATCGACCACGCGCAGGGTCGCCCGGACGTCAACCTGCTTGAAAGGGTGCTCAGTGGACTACGCAAGCTCTAGGGCCGTCCCTGGCATGACTGCCCCGGACGCCGCGATGACGTCAGTGAAGATCGTCGTCGCCGGAGGCTTTGGCGTCGGCAAGACCACGTTTGTCGGTTCGGTGTCGGAGATCACGCCGCTGACCACAGAAGCCGTCATGACCACGGCGAGCGACGGCCTGGATGACCTGAGCCACACCCCGGACAAGACCACTACCACTGTGGCCATGGACTTCGGCCGGGTCACCCTCGACGCGGGACTGATCCTCTACCTGTTCGGCACCCCCGGTCAGAACCGGTTCTGGTTCATGTGGGACGACCTGATCCAGGGCGCGATCGGCGCCGTCGTGCTGGTCGACACCCGCCGGCTGGCGGACTCGTTCCCGGCGGTGGACTATTTCGAGTCGGCCGGGCTGCCGTTCATCGTGGCGATCAACGGCTTCCACGGCGACTTCCCGCACGCTGTCCAGGACGTTCAGGAGGCCTTGTCGATCAGCCCGCGGGTCCCGATCATGCAGTGTGACGCCCGCGGCCGGAACTCGACCAAGACCACGCTCATCAAGCTGGTCGAGCACGCGATGGAGATGCAGCTCAGCGCCCGCTGACCGGGCGCCAGATCAGGACGGCCGGCCGCGTCGCGGCGCCCGGCATGGTCGCCGACTCTGCTCTAATGGGTCACGTAATACGCGGGGCGGTAGCTCAGCTGGTCAGAGCAGCGG